>NZ_CP118247.1:0-1825000 GCF_028816475.1 Devosia rhodophyticola
ATTGGCGTTCAAACCATTGATGCTGGTTTCGATGCCAACATTGCCGAATTCGTACTTTTCGCCCTCATTGACCGTAAAGTTAATGAAATAGGCGTTTTTCGACGCATCAAATTCACCAACCGAGGTTACCTGCGCATCGGGAAAGCCACGATTGGCATAATATAGCCGAACCCGTTCGCGATCGACAGCGAGCTTTTGTTCGTCATAGGTGTCATCGCGGAACAACCAGCTCAGGAAACCGGTTTCCTTGGTGGCGATAGCGCTTTTGAGATTGCCACCGTTGATTGAATTATTGCCGGTAAAATTGATGGCCGCGATGCCTGCCCGATCACCTTCGTCAACAACGAACGTTACGCGGACGCGTCCACTTTCCTGCGGCTCCAGCCGGGTCGTAACCGAAACCTTGTTGAAACCGTCGCGGTCGTAGGCTTGGCGAATGCTCTCAACATCTGACTGAACGCGCTGCTGGCTGAAAATCCCTGAGCCGGAAACGTCAACCATGGTGAGCAGCTGCGCGTCTGAAAAGCGCCTGTTGCCCTCGAACAGCACCGAAGACACAAGCTGATCCTGCGCCATTGTTGCCTGCGTGCCTACCAAGGGAACCGCTGCTCCAACAAACGGTGCAGCCCCCAGGATTGCAAGCGCCAGAACCGCGCTGCGCATCAACTTGGTTGGTTTGATCATATTTTTATTGCCTTCTGCGACCGCGCCCCGAGAATCGCCATGCACAGCACTTCCCCCGAGCAGACTCCGTTGCACCTTTTTACTGCATTTTTAACTAAGGGCAAGGCGGAAGCGCCGCTTGGGTTAGTAAATGATTGGCGTGCTTGTATTCGTGCAACACCTCAAGAACTAAAGTTAACAAGGTCTTAAGCGACGCTGCGCAGATAGGCGAACAACGTATCGTTGAACAAGGTGAACACCATTAGTGCCAAAACCAGCGCAAATCCGATGCGGAACCCGGCCTCCTGCACCCGCTGGCTCAGCGGGCGCCCCCGAATGGCCTCGAACAAATAATAGACAAGATGGCCGCCATCGAGCATCGGCACCGGCAACAAATTGAAGATCCCGATATTGAGCGAGAGCAATGCCGTCAGGTTTATCAGGGCAATTATGCCCAACGACGCGACCTCCCCCGACACTTTGGCAACCTTGACCGGGCCACCCAATTGCTCGACATCGCCCCTTCCGACGAAAAAATCGCCAAGGAATGCGCCGGTTCGGTTGACGATGAAGTGGATTTCTTCAAACGTCATGCCGAACGCTTCGATGGCATTGGGCCGGTATAGCGTTATGTCAGTATTCTCGACATCGCGGCTGACCCCGATCCGTCCGATGCGCTGATTGTTACCAAAGCGGTCCTTGACCTCAACTGCCTCGGGCACAATCGCAAGTTCTTCAGTTCGTCCGTTGCGATCAAGAATGACATCAACATTGCGGGCCGGGCTTGTTGCCACCAGCCGCTGAAAGTCCTCAAAGCCACGAACCTCGTAGCCGTCGACCGATAGTATACGGTCGCCTGCTTCAAAACCGGCAGCTTCGGCGACCGATTGAGGCACAACGGAACCAATCACTGGAGGAATTGTGTAGCGACCATATCCGAGCAGCAGGACATAAAGGATAACGAAGGTCAGAATGACATTGGCCACGGGGCCGGCCAAAACTACCGATATTCGCTGCCACACATTTTTGTTCACAAACAAAAATGGCTGCAACGCCGGATCGATCGCTTCGGCCGAAGCAGGATCGGGGAGGCTGGCGGCATTCATATCGCCAACAAATCGCACGTAGCCACCAAGCGGGATGGCGGAAATACGCCATCGGGTGCCATTGCGATCATAGCGGCCCCATAGTTCGGGTCCAAAGCCCACCGAAAAAGTGTGGATAGCGATGCCATTCCAGCGAGCAACCAGATAGTGGCCCATTTCGTGGACAAAAACGATAACCGTCAGAACCGCGAGAAACGGGATAACGAAAGACAGCAGCCAAGGGATGAATTGCAGCATTTCAGTCCTATTCGTCGCCTGGATAAGGCGGCAGTATTACCAATACAACAGTCCCGCCGCGACATTGGCCAAGTCTGCATGAATCAAACCCAGCACAAAGACGAACAAAACGCCGAATGTGAGGCTATCCAGGCGATCCATCAGACCGCCGTGTCCAGGAATTATATCGCCACTGTCCTTGATACGGAAATGACGCTTAATGGCGCTTTCGCTCAAATCCCCCAACTGCCCCAGAAGCGAGATAATTGCAGACAACAACAGGCCGACCCACCACGCCGACGGGCTAATGAGAATCCAGGCGATGGTGCCACATGTGGTGCCCAAAGCCAGTCCGCCCAGTGCCCCGGACCATGTCTTTGAGGGCGAGATATCGGGCGCCAGTTTTTCGCCGCCGATTTGGCGCCCTGTAAAAAACGCTGCTGAATCCGTGGTCCAGACAACAATGCCCAGATAGATACCAGCAAACATTCCCGCGGTGCCGGTTCCACGCATCGCCAGAACGGCCATGATGACCAGCCCGAAAAAGGCCAGTCCGGACGCACGCCACCAAACGCCCTCCCCGCCAAACGCCACGGCAATACCAGCAGCCACAGCAATAACGGTGGCAACACCGACGATGCCGAATGCGGGAAACGCCAGTGCCGACAATCCAACCAGGCCGATCAATACCATGCCAACGGAGCTGAGCGGCGCGCGGGTAACCATCGTTTCCCACTCTCGATAGGCACCGGCGAAGACTGCGCCCACGACGAGCGCGAACAGATAGCTGCCAAAATACAGTGCGCCAACGGTCAGGATGACGAGAACCAGAGCTGACAACAACCGCGGGCGTAGGTCCGCCCATATGTTGCGTCGCTCTGTCTGCGTTTGGGCCACGGGTTCTTCGGGCTGGCTCAACTCGATTGCGCCTTTACGCTGCCGAACCGGCGTTCTCGCCCGGAGTAAGTCTGCAACACGCGCAGGAAACTGGCCTCGTTGAAATCTGGCCAGTTCTCTTCAACAAAAACGAACTCGGCGTAAGCCGACTGCCAAAGCAAGAAGTTGGAAAGACGCTGTTCGCCGCTGGTCCGAATAATCAGATCCGGGTCGGGCAAGCCGCTCGTGTAAAGCTCTCTTTCGATTGTGGCTTCGGTGATTTCATCAGGGGACAGTGTGCCCGCTTCCACTGCTCGCGCTATGGTCCGACAAGCCTCCGCAATCTCTGCCTTGCCGCCATAGTTGAACGCTACAACCAATGTCAGTCCATTGTTGTGCCGCGTCTTGCATTCGACATCCTCAATCAGCCGGATCAGAGAAGGTTCAAGATCAGATCGTGAGCCAATAATCCGAACGCGCACATTGTTTCGTATCAACCTTTGCAGGTCGGAAACTACAAATCTTCGTAAAAGATTGAAAATAAACGCTATTTCATCCCTGGGGCGCGTCCAGTTTTCTGATGAAAAACTGAAGACCGTCAGGTTGGCCACGCCATGGTTAATACAAAGTTCAACCAGGTTTCGTAGCGCCTTGACGCCCTCCTTATGCCCTTCGGTCCGCATTTTACCGCGCGCCTTGGCCCAACGACCATTGCCATCCATGATCACCCCGAGGTGAGCAGGAATGCGCAAAGGTCCGCCTTGAGCAATAGTGGCAGTTGCAGCTGGATCCATGGACATCCACGCCCTCCCGGCGCAGCCAGAGTTGCGGGCTAAACCTGCATGATTTCTTGTTCTTTGGTGGCCAACACCACATCAATATCCTGCACGGCAGAGTCAGTGGCTTTCTGGACAAGATCAGATTGCACGCGGCTCTCATCCTGACTCAGGTCACCGTCTTTTTCGGCCTTTTTCAACACATCCATACCATCACGGCGAATGTGACGAACGGCAACCCGCGCCTGCTCGGCATATCCATGAGCCACCTTGGCTAGTTCGCGTCGGCGTTCTGCATTCAGTTCAGGTAGGGGAACACGGATCACCTGACCTTCGGTCATCGGATTAAGACCCAACCCGCAATCACGGATGGCCTTTTCAACGGCGCTCGCCATGCTTCGGTCCCAAACCTGAACGCTGAGCATGCGTGGTTCTGGCACCGTTACGGTTGCTACTTGATTCAGCGGCATGCGCGAACCATAGGCTTCCACAGACACTGGCTCCAACAGGCTGGCGCTGGCCCGGCCGGTACGTAATCCAGACAGTTCGCTGTGCAGCGATTCAATCGATTTTGCCATTCGGGCTTTGAGATCATTCAGATCGAATTCGGCGGCCATTGTACTCGTCCTTCTATCTTAACCAGGCTTGCCGACCCGGGTACTGCGGGCACGCCCGGACAGTACGCCAGCCAAACCTTCTTTATCGTTGAGCGCATAGACAATTATGGGCAGCCCGTTGTCGCGGGCAAGAGCAAAGGCTGCAGTGTCCATGACGCGAAGATCTTGCCCAATAACTTCATCGTAAGTCACGGTGTCATAACGGGTCGCCCCCGGCACCTTCATGGGATCAGCCGAATAGACGCCATCAACCTTGGTGCCTTTGAGCAGAACATCACAATCCAACTCAATGGCCTTGAGCGCTGCAGCAGTATCGGTGGTAAAAAATGGATTGCCCGTACCGCCGGCGCAAACCACCACAAATCCCTCTTCGAGCGCAGCTTTTGCAGCACGCGCTGTAAAACTGTCAGCAACGGAGGGCATGTTGAGGGCGCTGAACACGCGCGACTTTACGCCTTGGCGCGAAATGGCATTGGAAAGGGCGAGCGAATTAATGACGGTACCGAGCATGCCCATCATGTCGGCCGTCACGCGATCGGTGCCGCCAGCGGCAACGGCCATGCCGCGGAAAATATTGCCAGCCCCAATCACAATGGCGATCTGGGATCCTGCCTTGGCGGCATCAGCAATTTGTTGGGCTACCGAATGGAGAAATTCTGGCTCGATGCCGAAAGACTGATCGCCGGCAAGCACTTCGCCCGAGACCTTGAGCAGAATACGCTTATAAGCAGGCGCCATCGGCAACCCCTTCCTGAAATAAACTGGGGCGTCGAGATCCGTTGACGCCAGCGGAACCCTAAATCATTTGCCACAAAAGTGGAAACCGGAACACCGCAGGAAAGCGTAACTGGTCAGCTATATTTGTCGACGACAACAACGCTGAACGAAAATGGGCGGACCATGAGGCCCGCCCAACAAATTTATTGCTTGACGCCCGAAGTCGCCGCTACTTCAGCGGCAAAATCGTTGACAGCCTTTTCGATGCCTTCGCCAAGACCGAAGCGCACAAATTTGGTGAGCTTGATTGGAGCGCCGGCGTCCTTTTCGGCAGCCTTGATCGCATCACCGACTTTGGTCTCGCCGTCAATTACGAAGGTTTGAGCCAACAAGGTGACTTCTTCATAATATTTGCGTACCCGACCTTCGACCATTTTCTCTACGATTTCAGCGGGCTTGCCCGATTCACGCGCCTGCTCGGCAAAAATGGCGCGCTCCCGCGCAACAACGCTCTGGTCGAGATCGTCTGGCGAAATCGACAGCGGGTTGGTTGCTGCAATGTGCATGGCCAACTGCTTGCCCAAACTAGACAGCACTTCCTTGTTGCCGGTCGACTCAAGGCCGACCAGAATGCCGATCTTGCCCAGACCCGACCTGACGGCAGAGTGGACATAGCTTTCCACGACGCCGTCCTTGACTGAAACCACGTCAGCGCGGCGCAGGTTCATGTTCTCACCGATCTTGGCAATTGCCTCGGTCAGCTCTGCCGAAACGGAATGACCCGAGCCTGGGAATGGCATTTCGCCAAGCTTTACAACGTCGCCCTCGCTGTCGATCGCAAGCTTTGCAACATTGCCGACAATCGCCTGAAACTGCTCGTTGCGGGCAACAAAGTCAGTCTCGGAATTGACTTCCACTATCGCGGCAGTGGTGCCGCCCGTTGCGATGCCGACCAGACCTTCGGCAGCAACGCGATCTGCCTTCTTGGCGGCTTTGGCCAGGCCACGCGTGCGCAACCAGTCAACGGCCGCTTCCATGTCGCCATTATTTTCGGCAAGGGCTTTCTTGCAGTCCATCATCCCCACGCCGGTGGAGTCGCGCAATTGCTTGACCAATGAAGCTGTGATTTCCATGATTCACCTCTCGGCGGCCCCGCATCGGGGCCGCATGGTTCATATCAATAGTGACAATCGGATGATCCGATTAGCTGGTGGCGCTCTCTTCAGCCAACGCTGGCTCTTCAGGTGCCGTTTCAGCAGCGCCAAGGTCCGCGCCAAGATCGGACGAAGAACGACCAATTCCGTCGATTGCGGCCTTGGAGATCAGCGAAACATAGAGCTCAAGTGCGCGCGACGCATCGTCATTGCCGGGGATGGCAAAGTCGACAACGTCGGGATCGCAATTGGTATCAACGATCGCAATTACAGGAATTCCCAATCGCCGGGCTTCCTTGATCGCGTTGGCTTCCTTGTTGGTATCGATCACGAAGAGAAGGCTGGGCAGATTGCCCATATCCTTGATACCGCCGAGGTCGCGCTCAAGACGTTCCTGCTCGCGGCTCATCATCAAACGCTCTTTCTTGGTGCGGCCTTCAAGCCCTTCAGCACCCATTGCCTCGAGCTCGCGCAGGCGGGCAATCGAATTGGAAATGGTCTGCCAGTTGGTCAGTGTGCCGCCGAGCCAACGAGAATTGACGAAATACTGAGCCGAAGAGCGCGCAGCTTCTGCGACCAGTGGTGCCGCCTGACGCTTGGTACCAACGAAAAGAACGCGGCCGCCATCTGCAACGGTGTCGGAAACCAGCTGCAGCGCGCGGCTGAGCATTGGAACCGTCTGGCTCAGATCCAGAATGTGAATGTCGTTACGCACGCCGAAGATGAACTTTTCCATCTTTGGATTCCAGCGATGCTTTTGGTGGCCGAAGTGAACCCCTGCTTCGAGCAGTTGGCGCATAGAAAAATCGGGCATTGCCATGGGGCAATTCTCCTTTACCGGTTGATGCCGCCACGAGGCCTTGCGACGGAAACCGTCACCGGTTGGACGTCTGATCCAGGATCAGATGGCCTGCCTCGTGTGTGAAATCGCGCTGACACGCAGTCAAACGCAGGCGGCATATAGGCGATAAAACGTCAAAGCGCAAGGGTGATGCCTTGCGATACAGACTAATTCAGCCGCACATCCATCACGCCCTCGAGCGCCTTGATGCCGCCGGCAATCTCGGCATTGAGCCGAAAATTGCCCGGCAGTTCAATTTCGTACTCGCGTGCGCCACCGTCACGAATGACAACGAAGCTAACCGCCCCCTCCCCGCCCCGTTTGAGCTGGGCGCTGATCGGGGGCAGACATTTCTGGTCAGCAGCAAAAACCGTCATCCGCCGCTCCACTTTTTCTGCCGCCTCTTCGATGGCTTGAGCATCCAGAAGCCTGATGCTAACGCCATCGGGGCGTTCGTCGGCTCCCACCTGCAAGATCACCGATTTCCCAACCTGCAAAATGCTCCCGAACTCGTTTATCTGCTCGGAAAAGGCGATGCACTCAAAACTGCCGCTCTGGTCAGACAAATTGAGAATCATCATCGGCGTGCCCTTGCGGGTTCGTCGATCCTGACGACCGGAAATCGTACCCGCCAGCCGTCCAGCCGACGCTCCATCCTTGACGGCGCGCTCAAAATCCATCCAACGCTGCACGCGGAAACGATCAAACAATTCGGCGTAGGCATCAAGCGGATGAGCAGACAAATGAAAGCCGATTGCCGAGAACTCACGTTCCGCCCGCTCCGTCGTGCTCCATGCGGGGATACCTTGCGGCAGTTTAATTGGCTCGGGCGTACCCATGTCGAACATGTTCCCCTGACCTTCAGTGCGTTCTGCTGTTAGCGCCTGAGCCATGCCGATTACCGACTCGATAGCGACGAACGCTTCCTCGCGCCGATCGACGATCTCGTCAAATGCACCCGCATTGACCAGAGTTTCCAACGTGCGCTTCGACAACAGCCGGGGGTCAACGCGCGTTGCAAAATCTCCCAAATCCTTGAAAGGCGTATCGCCGCGCACCTCGACGATATGCTCGGCGACCTGCCGTCCAACCCCTTTGACAGCACAAAGTCCGTAGTGGATGCGCCTGTCCTTGACCGAGAACACGGCTTGCGACCGGTTTACGCAGGGTGGCACGATCTCGATTTCACTCTTGGTGGCTTCGCGCCGGAAATCTGCGAGTTTGTCGGTGTTGCCCATATCGAGCGTCATTGACGCGGCAAAGAACTCATGGGGGTGGTGGGCCTTGAGGTAACCTGTTTGATAACTGACCAAGGCGTAGGTCGCTGCATGGCTCTTATTGAAGCCGTAATTGGCAAACTTGGCCAGCAAATCAAAGATCGTATCAGCCAGACTTTGCTTGAGCCCGTACTTGATTGCCCCTTCGCGGAAACGCTCGCGTTGCGCGTCCATTTCCGCCTTGATCTTCTTGCCCATGGCGCGCCGCAGCATGTCGGCTTCGCCCAGCGAATAGCCCGACAGCAACTGGGCGATCTGCATCACCTGCTCCTGATAGACGATGATGCCATAGGTTTCATCAAGCACCGCCTTAAGCGCCTCGTGGGGATATTCAACGTCCTCGCGCCCATGCTTTCGGTCGCAAAACAGTGGAATGTTATCCATCGGGCCGGGCCGATAGAGCGCCACCAACGCAATAATATCTTCAAATCGGTCAGGCTTCAGATCAACCAGCGCCCGCCGCATTCCCGGACTTTCCACCTGGAAGACGCCAAAGGTGTCGCCCTTTGCATAAAGTTTGTAGGTCGCCTCATCTTCAATCGAGATGTCCTCGATGCGGAAATTGCCGCCATCGCGGTTGATCATCTGGACGGCATATTCAATCGTGGTGAGCGTCTTGAGACCCAAGAAGTCGAACTTAACCAGCCCCGCCGCTTCCGACCATTTCATGTTGTACTGGCAAACAGGCATGTCCGAACGCGGATCACGATAGAGAGGCGCCAGATCCTGCAAAGGCCGGTCACCGATGATAATTCCGGCCGCGTGGGTCGAGGCGTGGCGAAACAGACCTTCAAGATTGCGGGCAATGGCAATCAGCTCGGCGACTGTTTCATCGTCCTCAGCCATCATCTTGAGCTGCGGCACTTCCTTTACGGTACGTTCCAGCGTCCAGGGATCGGCAGGGTTTGCTGGCACCAGCTTGCAGATCCGGTCCACCTGTCCATAGGGCATTTGTAAGACGCGACCGACATCGCGCAAAACCGCACGGGCCTGCAACGTTCCAAATGTGATTATCTGGGAAACCTGATCCGAGCCATATTTTTGCTGGACATAGCGAATGACTTCTTCGCGCCTGTCCTGACAAAAATCGATATCAAAGTCGGGCATCGATACACGTTCAGGATTGAGGAAGCGCTCGAACAGCAAATTATAGCGCAACGGGTCGAGATCGGTGATGGTTGTTGCATAGGCCACAAGCGAACCCGCGCCCGAGCCACGGCCCGGCCCCACTGGAATGCCCTGAGACTTCGACCAGCGGATAAAATCCGCCACGATAAGGAAGTAGCCGGGGAACTTCATGGATTGAATGATGCCCAACTCAAATTCCAACCGGTCGCGGTAGTCCTGTTCGGTCTTGCCCGGCCCTGGCCCGACTGAGGCAAGGCGTCGATCTAGGCCCTCGACGGCCATGACCCGCAATGCCTCCGCTTCAACCGCCACGGCTTCGTCGTCGGTCAGATCCGGTGCCGCGGCAAACTTGGGCAGGATCGGCTTACGCGTGTGCGGCCGATAGCCAATGCGCTGGGCTATTTCGATTGTATTGTCGAGCGCTTCTGGCAGGTCGGCAAAAAGCTCGACCATTTCAGCGCGCGTCTTGAAATAATATTGATCGTTGAGCTTGCGCCGCTCGGTCTGGGCCAGTACCGTGCCTCCGGCAATCGCCAACAGTGCATCGTGCGCCTCAAATTCGGCAACCGAACGGAAGAACGGCTCATTGGTCGCGACCAGAGGCAGCCCCTGCCGATAGGCAAAGTCGATCAACCGAGGTTCGACTCCTGCTTCAATCGGACGGCCATGCCGCTGAATTTCGATATAAAGTCGATCATCAAAGGCCTCGCGCAGCAGGTTCAGACGCTTGATCGCCTGGGCATCGTGTCCCGCTGCAAAACAGGGGTCAATCGCGCCCTCTGGCCCGCCTGTCAGACACAGAATGCCTTCAAGACCTTCGCGCGTCAGCCATTCAAGTCGGGCTCGCGCTGCGCCCTCCCCACCCTGTAGATAGGCCTGGCTAACCAACCGCGACAGGTTACCAAACCCCACTTCAGTCTGCGCCATCAGCACCAGACTGCTTTTTGTGGAAAAACTGTGATTGCCCCGCTCGCTGGTGCGTTCTTCGGCGGCTGCGAAATCGACTGACATTTCAACGCCGACTAGCGGCTGAATGCCTTTCTTTACGGCCTTTTCGGAAAATTCGAGCGCGCCAAACAGGTTGCCGGTGTCAGCAATGCCTAACGCAGGCTGCTCATCCTCCTTGGCCAGTCCCAGAATTTTTTCGAGCTGCAGCGCTCCCTCGAGCAGGGAATATGCTGAATGCACGTGCAGATGGATAAAACCGGGACCGTTCATGATGGACCTTTCCTAGGCCGTCTTTGTGACAGTCTGCGGGCCAGAGGGAAACCTCCGCAGCGCCGCAATCCACAACAGGCTCAACCGAGTCGGGTCAAGACGTCCATCCAGGTCAGAGAGCCCACAGTAAAGGCGCCAATGGTAACGAACGCAGCGAAATCCTTGAGGAAGGTCAACATCTTCTTCTCCTGTGTTTTCGATATGTTCTTATACGTTCCTTGTTTGTTCCTGTCTAGGGATAACAATGAGAATAGCGGGGAGCAACGCCACTTGGTTAAGACTTCGTTAGGTGGTGATTGTCTGGTTGGTCCGCCACCTATAGGTCGTGATCGACAACCAACCCGCCCTTTAAGGTGACGATCCGGTCGGCGCGGCGCGCCAAATCGTGGTTATGCGTCGCGATAAGCGCCGCGGCCCCCTCTTCCTTGATCAGCGTTTTGAGCGCTTCGAACACCAGATCGCTGGTTTCTGGATCAAGATTACCTGTTGGCTCATCCGCCAATATCACACGGGGACGATTGGCGGCCGCTCGTGCAATCGCAATACGTTGTTGCTCCCCGCCCGACAGTTCGGCGGGTCGGTGTGAAGCACGAGGTGCAACGCCCAGAATTTCGAGCAATTCAAGCGAGCGAATATCAGCTTCCTGTTGCGATTTACCGGCAATCAATTGCGGCATCGAAACATTTTCGAGCGCGGTGAATTCGGGCAATAGGTGGTGGAATTGATAAACATAACCCACCGTGCTGCGCCGTAACTGCGTACGGCCACGATCACCGAGCTTGCTGGTCTTGGTGCCAATGATCTCGATTTCACCTGACTGGGGACTTTCGAGCAGGCCACTCAAATGCAGAAGAGTCGACTTGCCAGCTCCGGAGGGGGCGACGAGCGCCACCAATTCACCGCTCAGCACGGTCAGATTGGCCGCTTCCAGTACCCGCACCAGTTTGTCGCCTTCGCCGTAATGCCGGTGGACATCGCGCAGAACCAAATGTGCCTCATTCATAGCGCAATGCCTCTACCGGATCATATTGGGCGGCCCGCCACGCGGGATAAAGCGTTGCCAGAAAGCTCAGACCCAGCGCCAGACAAACAACGACGGTCACTTCCGTCGGGTCAGTTTTTGAAGGCAGCGAGGAAAGGAAGAACACCTCAGGTGGGAAAATGGTGACACCGAGGAAATTCGACACCGATGCTCGCAAACTTTCGGCATTGGCGGCGATAATCAACCCCATCACCAGGCCGCTCAAGGTGCCAATGACGCCGATCGCGGTTCCGGTAATCGAGAAAATCCGCATGATTGATCCGCGCGTCGCCCCCATGGTGCGCAGCACAGCGATATCGCTGCTCTTGTCCTTCACCAACATGATAAGGCTGGAAATAATGTTGAATGCAGCAACCAATATGATCATCGACAAGATGGTGAACATGACGACTCGCTCTACCTGAAGGGCGGAGAAGAACGTCTCATTCCGCTGCTGCCAGTCGGTCAAAACCAGCGGGCGCGTAGAAAAATCGCTTTGCAGCTTCGCGCGCATCGCCGTGACATCGTCTGGATTGTCGATGAATATTTCCGCCGCCGACGCCCGATAGACACGATCATATGCCGCGTCGATCTCCGCGTCCGTCGCCATTGGGTCCAGCGGCTTCTGACCCGGCTTCAGCACGTCTTCATAAAGCTTGAAGTACTCCTGAGCCTCTTGCAACGGCATGTACATGAAGTAGCTATCAAACTCGACCATGCCGAGATTGAAGATGACGCTGACTTTGTATGAGCGAATTTGCGGGGTGGTACCGAATGGCGTTTTTGCGCCATCGGGATTGATGATGGTAACGGAGTCACCGAGGCCAACGCCCAGCGTTTGTGCGAGACGATAGCCAATGGCGACGCCTTTTGAATTGTCCCAACTGTCAAATCCGCCCTGCCCGGCGCCGTTGTAGAGCAGGTCGAGCTTCTTGATATTTTCCTCATCCATCCCGCGAACGGTGACACCGGTCGACTGCCCTGCTCCCGAGGCCAGAACCTGACCCTCGACAAAATAAACAGCAAACTTGACGCCATCCACTTGTTGTAAAGCGTCGATGGTCTCCTGGTAGTCGGTGAACTTCTCTTCGATTGGATAGGCTGTGAAATGCCCATTGAGGCCAAGTATCTTGGTTAGCAGCTCGGCTCGAAAGCCGTTCATGACCGACATCACCACGATCAATGTGGCAACGCCGATGGCAACGCCAACCATGGTCAGGCTGGCAATCACCGAAATAAAAGCTTCCTTGCGCCGGGCGCGCAAATAGCGCCCGGCAATCATCCATTCGAACCGGGAAAAGGCCTTGGTGCCTCGGCTGTGACCCGGCATTGATTGCTCGCTCAAATGTCTGTCCGCCTTTGGGGTTCGATAAGGCCCGTGATGCGGGCCACGGCGTCGCCAATCGGCAGCGTTTCGCGTTCACCGGATTGGCGGTGCTTGATTTCGACTTCGCCGGATTTGATGCCGCGCGGTCCCAGAATGAGCTGATAGGGAATACCGATCAAATCGGCAGTGGCAAACTTGCCTCCGGCGCCCTGATCACGGTCGTCATACAGCATATCAATGCCCGCCGCATTCAACTCACCATAGAGCGCATCACAGGCCGCAGTGCAATCGGCGTCGCCAGCCTTGAGATTGATCAGCACAGCTTCGAATGGTGCGACACTGACCGGCCAGATGATGCCGTCATCGTCATGGAACGCTTCGATAATCGCCGGCACCAGACGCGTTGGTCCAATGCCGTATGACCCCATGTGCACGGTGATTTCCTTGCCATCGGGGCCGGTTACCGTCGCTTTCATCGGTTCGGAATATTTGGTGCCGAAATAGAAAATGTGGCCTACCTCGATGCCGCGAGCAGAAACCCGCTTTTCGGCGGGCACTTCGGCCTCAAATTCGGCCGTATTGACCATTTCCTCGGTCGCGGCATAAAGCGAGGTCCAATCGTCAATGATTGGCGACAGGTCACCGCGGAAATCAGTTCCGGGCGCAGGGATTGGCTTTTCCAGCAGATCCTTGTGGCAGAAAACCTCGCTCTCTCCGGTATCGGCGAGAACAATGAACTCGTGGCTCAGGTCACCACCAATGGGTCCCGTGTCAGCTCGCATCGGGATGGCGGTCAGGCCCATGCGCGCATAAGTGCGCAAGTAAGCCACGAACATCCGCTGATAAGCCTTTACAGCGGAATCCTTATCCAGATCGAAGGAATAAGCATCCTTCATCAGGAACTCACGCGAGCGCATCGTGCCAAAGCGCGGCCGGATCTCATCCCGAAATTTCCACTGGATGTGATAAAGGTTCAGCGGCAAGTCCTTATAGGACTTCACATAGGTACGGAAAATGTCGGTGATCATTTCCTCATTGGTCGGGCCATAGAGAAAATCACGCTCGTGCCGGTCCTCGATGCGCAACATTTCCTTGCCATAGGCATCGTAGCGTCCGCTCTCGCGCCATAGGTCGGCGGATTGAATCGTGGGCATCAACAGTTGAATTGCGCCCGAGCGGTTCTGCTCTTCCTCGATGATCTTTTGCACCTTCATCAGGACCTTGTAGCCGAGCGGTAGCCAGGAATAGAGACCCGAAGCCTGCTGGCGAACCATACCGGCGCGCAGCATCAGTCGATGCGAAACAATTTCTGCTTCCTTGGGCACGTCGCGCAAGACTGGCAGGAAGTACTGGGACAGGCGCATGGCGACTCCAAAAACAGACTACGACTCAAGGCTTTTGTTGATGCCCACTCAAATCCTACTCGTCCATCTGTTGCAAGCATGGATGCTATGCAGATTCTGCGTGACAGCAAGAATTCTTGTGATATGGTCCCCTCAACAAAACAACGGTGGCACGTAAGCCATCGGACGTCGACAACGTCTAGGGAGGAGCGTTGGCTGCCACTATGTGTGCCTAAGACCAGCGTAATTGTCGAACAAACTCATTCTAGCAGGGCTTCGTGCCCTGCTTTTTTTATTTGTTTCTATATGTTTGACGTGAAGTGACGATGTAATGGATGAAGCAGGCCACCCATTGACCTCAATCATTTGAATTAGCTACTTCAGGTGCGACGAGCGCCCTGTTTGTGGCGACGACTTTCCGGACAACGGTCTGCCTGAGAACCAATGCCGGTCATTCGGGTAGTGGAATGACTGGGCAACAAATTTGAATGATGCAGCGAACTTTATGAGAGCCGCGAGCGTTCTGCACTTGGCCGACATTGCTGTGTTTAGCACCCCGGAATCCCGAAACCGAAATTAATGCCAGTATGCCTGAAGCCATGGATTGGTCAGTGCCCAAAACAAGGCCAGGGTGACAACGACCGCGAGGACGGAGGTCATGCCGATTTTGGGCAGCATCCGGGTTACGGTTGGGGCACCCGGCTCAGTGCCAGGGACAACATTGCCGTCTTCAAGCTGGCTGCGCACGCCAATCGGGAGCACGACGAAAAAGCAAAGCCACCAGACGATGAAGTAGACAGCTATGATGCTCGCGATTGGCATGGTCGGTCCTTTCAGACGCGGTGAACGAAGATGGTCACGTTAGGCTTGCGGCCCCAATAGGCGTTAACCTCATTGCGAATGGCCTTGAACAAGGCCGAGTTGAGCACTTCGGTGTCACTACGTCGCTTTGGTGGCACGCTTTTCAGAACGCCGCCGATGGTGTTCTCAAGCAGCTCATTGAGTGACTCGTCCTCCGTTTCGGGCAACCCCTCGATAACGAAATCTGGACCAGCTACGACCTGTCCGCTGCCATTGACGCAAATGCTGACGACAATATGCCCCCCAAACGACAGGCGACGGCGTCCTTTGACGCCACTTTCCTCAGGCGTGCACAGCACCAAGCCGTCGAGATATAGTTCACCCGTGCGCACTTCAGCAGGGAATGCCATCGGCTCGGGAAAGAGCCGCGCCATATCACCATTGCGAATGCTCAATATATTGGCGATGCCTTCGGCCTTGCCAAGTTCGGCATGAGCCTGCAGATGCATTGCCTCGCCGTGAACCGGCACCAGCACGTCGGGTTTGACCCACTCATATAGACGCCGCAACTCGCCGCGCCGAGGATGCCCGGTCACATGCACCATGGCATCATTGCGGGTGATGACGTCAACACCGCGATCAATCAGCAGGTTTTGAATGTCGTTCACTTCACGCTCATTGCCCGGTATGGCCCAGGACGAAAAAATCATCCGGTCGCCTGCATTGAGATCAATCACGGGATGCTCGCCGCGTGCAATGCGGGCGATCGCCGCACGTGGTTCACCCTGACTGCCTGTACACAGCAAGACGACCTTGTTGCGCGGTAACGAGCGATACATGTCTTGATCATGCATTGGTGGCACGCCTTCAAGCATGCCCAATTCGCGTGCAATGCCCGTGATGCGATGCAACGACCGCCCGGACAACACAATTTCTCGTCCCGCCTTGGCTGCCGCCCGCGCCACCGAAATTACCCGCCCCACATTCGAGGCAAACGTGGTGACAGCGACACGATGGGGGGCGCTAGCAATCAACTTTGCCAGATTATCCCCGACTTCACTTTCGCTGGGGCTTTCGCCCTCTTTCATGGCGTTAGTGGAATCACAAACGAGCGCTAGCGGTGTCGAGCGGTCAGCGCCAATCTGCTGTAGACGGGCAATATCGGTCGGCGCGTTTCCTACCGGAGTTGCATCCAATTTCCAGTCGCCAGTGTGCAGTACGCGGGCGACGGGCGTGCTGATTAACAGTGCGTTGCTTTCCGGAATGGAATGGCAAACGTTGATGGCCTCGACGGTGAACGGGCCAACATCGAGCGCCTTACCCGGCTTCATGATGGTAACCGCGACATTATCGATTATGCCGTCGCCTGCCCTTTTGGCCGCGAGCATTGCCGCAGTGAACGGTGTCGCAAAAACCGGACGGTCAAAGCTGGGCCACAGGTCCAGAACGGCGCCATAATGATCTTCATGACTGTGAGTCAGTACCAGCCCGACAACGTCCTCCGCCCGTTCCTCCAGGAATTCGGGATTGGCCATGATCAATTCGATGCCCGGCAGGCTAGGGTCGCCGAACGAAACGCCGCAATCGACAACCAGCCATTTGCGTGATTTTTCCGGGCCGAAACCGTAGGCACCCATATTCATGCCAATTTCGCCGACGCCGCCGAGCGGCACGAATACGAGTTCGTCCCTTTGTGCTTTCGCCATGGGTTTAGATCGTCCTTGTATAATGCGGCAGGCACGCCGGGAAACTGCCCGGTTGCGTTACTGCTACGGTGTTGTTTGGTCAGCTTCGGGCGCTGGCCGTTGCCCCAAAATGTACGTCACCAGCAGTAATTGCGATCCGCGCGTCATTATCAGCGCGCACGATCAGCCGTCCGGTGTCGTCAATTGTTTCAAAAATTCCGCGCACGATTTGGCCATTCTGATTAATGGCCACGGGAGAGCCAATGCCAGCTGCGGCCTCGCGCCAATATTGGAGCACCTGGGCCGTGCCCCGTCCGTCGGCCCAAAGACCAAAGACTTCGACCCAACAATCGCTCAGCGTCTCGAAGACCTGTTGCGCCGTGCGGCCAGTCCCCAATTCGGTCAGGCTGGTGGCAGGATAGGGCAATCCATCTGGCGCCGCGAGGGCGTTGACGCCGCATCCAATCGCAATCGCATGGCGGCCGTCGTCGAGCTTTTGGGCCTCTAATAGTATTCCTGCGAGCTTTGCGCCATCGGCGAGCACATCATTGGGCCATTTAAGCGCAATTCGTGTACCCTGACTTTGTCCGCCGCCATCAGCACCATCTACTCCGATACGGATCGAAGTTTCAGGCAACAGCTGGCAAAGCGCCCGGTTAAGCGCCACCCCAGCGACAAAACCAAGAGTAGCTGCCGCAGAGGCATCAGCATCAGGAATGATTAGCAGCGTTGCCGCCAAGTTGCCATAAGGGGTAGACCATTGGCGTCCGCGACGACCGCGTCCCGCCGTTTGTTGCAGTGCGGCAAACCAGATACCGCCCGGATCGCCAGACGCTGCAGCAGCCAAGGCCTCGCAGTTGGTCGAACCAACAGCATCGAAACCGCGAAGCCGATAGCCTGCCGCGCGCGCCTTGGCCCCGAGGGCAAACGCGGTCACCTAGAACAGGCTTCCCGCTGCCATATGGGCAACGCTGGCAAGCGGTCCACCGACAGTGAAATAATAGGTGACCAGCAAGAATCCCGATATTGCCATGATAATTCCCAACTCGTTGGGCACGGCCGCAAATGTCTGGCGTGGTTCATCAAAATACATCAGCTTGACGATCCGCAAGTAATAGAACGCGCTCACGGCACTGGCCAGCACGCCGATGACGGCCAACAGATAAAGATGCGCGTCGATGGCGGCGAGAAATACATGCCATTTGGCAAAGAAACCCGCCAGCGGTGGCATACCGATCAATGAGAACATGACCACAGCCATAATGGCCGCCACAAAGGGACGGGTCTGTGCCACACCAGCGAAATCCTCAATGGTCTCGATTTCCCCCGCCTCGGTGCGCAGCGAAAGCAAACAGGCGAACAGGCCGACAGTCATTGTCACGTAGATTGCCATATAGATGGCGACGCCCTCGACACCGCCCTGGTTTGCCGCGGACAGCCCAACGAGCGCAAAACCGACATGACCGATGGACGAATAGGCAATCAGTCGCTTGATCGACTTTTGACCGATAGCGGCAAACGCGGCCAACACCATGGAGGCGATTGAAAGGAAGATCAGGATCTGCTGCCAATCATGGGCAATCGGGGCAAAAGTGTTCGACACCAATCGCACCAGCAAGGCCATTGCAGCAACTTTTGGGGCGGTTGCAAAGAGGGCTGTGACCGGCGTCGGGGCGCCTTCGTAGACGTCCGGCGTCCACATGTGGAATGGAACAGCCGAAATCTTGAACGCGACACCAGCCAACAAGAACACCAGGCCAAAAATCAGCCCAATGGAGCGGTCCTCGGCGGTAACTTGAGCCAAAATGGCGGGCAAATTGGTCGTCCCAGTAAACCCATAAATGAATGAGGCACCATAAAGCAGCATGCCCGATGCCAATGCGCCGAGAACAAAATACTTGAGGCCTGCCTCGGTGGCGCGACTATCGTCACGCTTGATTGCCGCAACAACATAGAGCGCCAGTGACTGCAACTCCAGACCGACATAAAGGGTCATGAGATCGTTGGCCGAAACCATCATCATCATGCCAAGCGTCGCCAGCAGCACGAGCACTGCATATTCGAACTTGTGAACGCCCTGCTCTACCGCATTGGGCAAAGCCAACATCAGCGCAAAAGCTGATCCACCCAAAACCAACGCCTTCATGTAACGGCTGAAACCGTCAGCAATGAAGGTGCCATTGAACAATATGCCGTCCTGCCCCTGAAACACCGTCATCGCTGCAACAACCAAAAGGAGCACGATTGCGGCATAGCTGATGCCTACAGAGCGTTCCTTGTTGATAATCACACCTGCGAGCAACAGGACAACCGCACCAATCGCAATTGCCATTTCAGGAAATATTGGTGCCAGGCTGGCAAATGAGGTGACGTCGGAACCCATCTTGGCCCCTCCTAATGCGCTACAGCCGCAGCAACCGCCGCCGGAGCGTCAATTGCAGCACTATATTGGGAAACGAGCGCATTGACCGAGGCCGCAGTGGCATCGAGAATTGGCGCTGGATAGAAACCGAAGAAAATGATCAACACGATCAACGGGTAAAGAGTGAGCTTTTCACGCAAATTCAGATCGAGAATGCTCATGAGGTTTTCTTTGGTCAACGAACCAAAGATGATCCGGCGATAAAGCCACAGGGCATATCCTGCCGAGAAAATCACCCCGAAGGCAGCGCCAAAGGCAACCCATGTATTGATCTGGAAAATCCCGATCATGGTGAGGAACTCGCCGACGAAACCCGATGTGCCAGGCAAGCCAACATTGGCCATGGTGAATACCATGAAGGCAAAGGCGTAACGCGGCATGCGTTCAACGAGGCCACCATAGGCCGTAATATCACGGGTGTGCATGCGGTCATAAATAACGCCAACACTCAAGAACAGCGCCCCAGAAACAATCCCGTGCGAGATCATCTGGAACACGGCGCCCTGAATGCCCAGTGCATTGCCCGCAAAAATGCCCATGGTCACAAATCCCATGTGGGCAACCGACGAATAGGCGATCAGTTTTTTCATGTCCGTCTGAACCAGAGCGACCAACGAGGTCACAATGATTGCGGCGACCGACAGCACGAAGACAAAATTGGCAAAATAGAGCGAAGCGTCCGGGAACATCGGCAGCGAAAAGCGCAGGAAGCCATAGCCACCAAGTTTAAGCAGGATTGCTGCCAGAATGACGGAACCAGCGGTGGGAGCCTCAACGTGCGCTTCTGGCAACCAACGGTGAAACGGCCACATCGGCATCTTGACCGCCAACGAGGCAAAGAAGGCCAACCAAAGCCAAGTCTGCATGCCCGCCGGAAATTCATGGGTCAAAAGCTTGGAAATGTCGGTAGTGCCCGCATTCCAGTACATGCCCATGATGGCCAGCAGCATCAACACCGAGCCGGTGAAGGTATAAAAGAAGAACTTGTAGCTGGCCTGAATACGCCGCTTACCACCCCATATCCCGATGATCAGGAACATCGGCAGCAGCGTGCCTTCAAAGAACACATAGAACATGGCCAGATCGAGGGTGGTGAATACCCCGATCATCAGCGTCTCCAGGATCAGGAACACGATCATGTATTCGCGTACGCGAACCTGAACAGATTCCCAGCTGGCCAGCACACAGAACGGCATCAACAACGCCGACAGCACGACGAACAGCACAGAAATGCCGTCGACACCGACACGGTAGCCGATGCTGTCACCGATCCAGGGTTTGTTGACAACAAATTGGAAACCGGGATTGGAAGCGTCAAATTGCGCCCAGACCATCAGCGACAGTAGTAGCGTCACCAAAGTCGCAATCAGGGCAATCCAACGGATTCGATTGAGCGAGCCTTCATCCTTGCCGTTGATGAACAGCAAGATCAGAGCGCCCAATAGCGGTAGGAACGTGGTGAGCGTAAGGATGGAGTTATCGAAATTCATCAGATCAATCCCCCGGCCGCGATGGCCCAGGTCAAAAGAGCTGCCACCCCAATGAGCATGGCGAAGGCATAATGGTAGAGATAGCCTGACTGCAGGCGAACCACCCAAGCGGTAACATTCTGCACCCGCCGGCCTAGACCTTCAGTGATCGTTTGATCGATGAGTTGATCGTCGAACCGTTTCCAGAGCAAGCGACCAACCCACAAGGCTGGGCGGACAAATATCCGATCGTACAGTTCGTCAAAATACCATTTGTTCAACAGGAACTGGTAGAGGCCCGGATTGGTGTCGGCCAGCCTTTTGGGCGTGCTTGGATCGCGGATATACATATACCAGGCAATGATAAAGCCAAAGACCATGGCAAGGCTTGCCGACCATTTCGCCCATATTGGCGCGGCGTGGGCGCCTTCAAGAATTTCATGATCAATAACGATCGCACCGTTGAAGAAATGCTCGATGTGCTCGATGTCGTGGAAGAATATGCCATAGAATACAACGCCGCTGAGAACAGCACCCGCCGCAAGGAAATAAAGCGGCACCAGCATGACGTTGGGGCTTTCATGGGCATTATCATAGGCGCTGCCATGATCGTTGGCATGCTCATCATGGGCATGATCCTGGCTGGGTGCGTCGTGGCGCGGCTTGCCATGGAAGGTCATGAAAATGAGGCGCCACGAATAGAAGCTCGTGAACAGCGCCGCGATAACCAAACTCCAGAAGGCAAAAACGCCCGCATTGCCGCCAACCGCATAGGCGGCTTCGATGATCGAATCCTTGGAGAAGAATCCGGCAAACCCGAATGAAGTGCCCGGAATACCGACGCCCGTGAGTGCCAACGTGCCGATCAGCATCATGGCATAAGTCACCGGAATCTTGTGGCGCAATCCGCCCATATTCCGCATGTCCTGCTCGTGGTGCATGGCATGAATGACGGAGCCGGCACCGAGGAACAGCAACGCCTTGAAAAAGGCATGGGTAAAGAGGTGAAACATACCGGCAGAATATGCCCCTGCCCCGAGTGCTACAAACATGTAGCCAAGCTGTGAGCAGGTCGAATAGGCGATCACGCGTTTGATGTCGTTTTGCACCAGTCCGACAGTCGCGGCAAAAAAAGCCGTGATGGCGCCGATAATCAGGACAAAAGTCATGGCGGTGGGCGACGCTTCAAACAGCGGCGACAAACGCGCCACCATGAATACGCCGGCCGTCACCATCGTTGCCGCATGGATCAGAGCCGAAACTGGTGTCGGGCCTTCCATGGCATCTGGCAGCCAGGTGTGTAGCAAGAACTGAGCCGACTTGCCCATCGCGCCCATGAACAGCAACAGGCAGACGACCGTCATTGCATCAAGATTCCAGGAAAGAAAATTGATGTTGGTCCCTTTTGCGCCCTCAACCGCGTGGAACGCACCATCGAAATCGATTTGGCCGAGCACCATGAATGCGCCAAAAATGCCGAGGGCAAAGCCAAAGTCACCGACACGGTTGACAATAAAGGCCTTCATGGCAGCGGCGTTGGCTGACGGTTTTGTGTACCAGAAGCCAATGAGCAAGTACGATGCAAGACCTACGCCTTCCCAACCAAAGAACATCTGGAGAAAGTTGTCGGCAGTCACCAGCATCAGCATGGCAAAGGTAAAAAGCGAGAGATAGGCAAAGAAGCGCGAACGATGCGGATCGTCGTGCATATAGCCGATCGAATAGACGTGCACGAGGCTTGAAACTGTATTGACGACGACCAGCATGATGGCGGTCAGTGTGTCAACGCGCAGCACCCAGCGCAAATCCATGTCACCGACCTGGATCCAGCGCATAACCTCGACCTTGGTGGCCTCGACGTGAGCGGCCCCTTCAGCAACCTCGCCGCCGCTAAAGGCGATGGGCAGGAAGATGATCCATGACAGCACCGCACCAACGATCAGCAAACCGGTGGTTATATATTCACTGTTTCGGTGACCAATCTGACGGCCAAAGAGGCCAGCAATAAGCGCGCCGATCAGAGGCAAAAAAACAATCGCTTGAATCATGGCGAGCTACTAGCCCTTCATCATGTTGACATCGTCAACCGCAATCGAGCCGCGGTTACGATAGAAAATTACAAGTATTGCCAAGCCAATCGCAGCCTCGGCAGCTGCCACCGTCAGGATCAAGAGGGCAAAAACCTGCCCTTGGAGATCATTGAGTGCAGACGAGAACGCGACGAAATTGAGGTTCACCGCCAACAGGATCAGCTCGACCGACATCAGGATAATGATGACGTTCTTGCGGTTGAGGAAAATGCCGAACACGCCCAGCGTGAACAGGATTGCTGCTACGGTCAGATAATGACCGAGCCCGATTTCCAAGCCCATGTTCGCCCCCTACAGTCCTTGACCGCTTTTGACTTTGACAATCTTCATCGCATCGGCTGGCCGACGCGCTGACTGAACGGCAGGATCTTGCCGCTTGACGTTGACCTTGTGGCGCAATGTCAGAACGATGGCGCCAATCATGGCGACCAGCAAAACAGCCCCGGCACCCTCAAACAGGAAGGCGTAGCGCGTATAAATCACCAGACCGAGTGCCTTGGTGTTCTGTACACCCATATCTATTGGTACGGTTGCAACGCCACTGAGTTGCGGCGCTATCACAAAGCTACCTGCGACCAACAATAGTTCGAGCAGGAATATGATGCCGATGACCACGCCGATGGGCATGTATTGCAATATGCCCTGTCGCATAGATCCAAAATCAACATCGAGCATCATCACAACGAACAGGAACAGCACCATCACCGCGCCGACGTAGACCACGACCAGCAACAGGGCCAGAAATTCAGCGCCTGCCAGCAGAAACAGGCCCGATGCGTTCAAAAATACCAGGATCAGGAACAACACCGAGTGAACCGGATTGCGCGAGGAAATCACCATCAGTGCGGAAATTACCGCGATAGTTGAAAAGACATAGAAAAAAATTGCGGAAGGCTCATCGTCTTCCCTCTCAGCGATAAGGTGCGTCGGCGAGCAGATTGTGCGCAATCTCGCGCTCCCACCTGTCACCATTCGCCAAGAGCCGCTCTTTGGAAAAATAGAGCTCTTCGCGTGTTTCTGTTGCAAATTCGAAGTTCGGACCTTCAACGATGGCGTCTACCGGGCAGGCTTCCTGACAGAAACCACAATAGATGCATTTGACCATATCGATGTCATACCGAACCGTGCGGCGCGTACCGTCGTTCTGGCGCGGCCCGGCTTCGATAGTAATCGCCTGAGCCGGGCAAATGGCCTCGCACAGCTTGCAGGCAATACAACGCTCCTCACCGTTGGGATACCGACGAAGCGCATGCTCGCCGCGAAAACGAGGGCTGACGTGCCCCTTTTCGAAGGGATAGTTGATGGTCGGCTTTGGCTTGAAGAAATAGCGCATCGACAGAAAGAACGTCGAAACGAATTCCCTGAGCAGCAGCGCGTTAAGGAATTGGACAGCACGCATCAGGCAACCCCTCCGTGCCAGCCCCAGCCGGTCAACTGAAGAATGAAAGCTAAAATGATGACCATCGCCAGCGACAGCGGCAGGAAGACTTTCCAGCCCAAGCGCATCAGTTGGTCGTAGCGATAACGAGGAACGAATGCCTTGACCATGGCAATCATGAAGAACACCAGCGAGGTCTTCAAAATGAACCAAATTGCTCCCGGTATCCAGGTAAAGGGCGGCAAATCAATCGGTGACGCCCATCCACCTAAAAACAGGATGGTGGTCAAGGCACACATCATGATGATCGAGATGTATTCGCCCAGCATGAACAGCAGATAAGGTGTTGAAGCGTATTCGACCATGAAACCGGCAACCAGTTCAGATTCGGCCTCAGGTAAATCGAATGGAGGACGGTTTGTTTCTGCCAGTGCGGAGATGAAGAACACAACGAACATGGGGAACAACGGCAGGAAGAACCAGTTGAGGAACGCCAGTTGCGGCAACCCGATCAAATGAGCCAGCCCCATTTCCTTTTGGGCAATCACAATGTCGGTCAGGTTCAATGAGCCAACGCAGAGCAAAACCGTGATAATGACGAGGCCAATTGAGACTTCATAACTGACCATCTGCGCTGCAGACCGCAGTGAACCCAAGAACGGATATTTCGAGTTGGAGGCCCACCCCCATTATGACGCCGTAAACACCAAGCGAAGAGATTGCCAAGAGATAGAGAATGCCCACATTAAGATCGGTAAGGGCCCAGCCTTCATCAATCGGGATCACGACCCACGCTGCGAGCGCCAGCATTGCCAGCACAAATGGCGCCAATAGGAAGACCGCCTTGTCCGACCCCGCCGGAATTACCGGTTCCTTGAGTACAAATTTGAGCAAGTCGGCAAAAGACTGCAACAGGCCGAATGGGCCGACTACGTTGGGGCCGCGCCGAATTTGCACGGCGGCCCAGATCTTGCGGTCAGCCAGTAGTATGTATGCAGTGAAAATCAGCAGGGCAACGAGCAGTAGAAGGCCCTTGTAGACAAAGCCGATCTGTGTGCCGCCCAAGCCGGGCACACCTAGCAGATAGTCGAGCACTGAAAGAATAAAGTCCATAACGCTCCCCTACTCCGCCGCCTGTCGCAGACCGGCAGCGGTCGCGGCGCACTCACCCATTGTGGCCGAAGCCCGGGCGATCGGATTACTCAGATAAAATTCGCTAATCGGCGAAGCAAAACTCGCCTTACTGACCTTTGCCGACGCATTGGCAAGCTTTTTGACCTGCGCCAGTTTGCCTGGCTCGATAGTGTCGATGCGTGCGAGATGCGGGAAGGTCGCATAAATGGCGGCGCGCAGCTGGGCCAACGAGTTGAATGGCAACGGATTGCCCAACACGCCGGACAGCGCCCGAACGATTGCCCAGTCTTCCTTAGCTTCACCGGGCGGAAACACGGCTCGGGCCGTCATCTGAACGCGACCTTCGGTATTAACGTAAGTTGCGCTTTTTTCGGTGTAGGTTGCGCCGGGCAGAATGATATCGGCGCGGTGAGCCCCGTTGTCACCGTGCGTGCCGATATAAACAACCAGCGTGTCGCCAAGCGTGCTCAGATCATATTCGTCTGCGCCCAACACAAAGAGAACGTCAGCGTCGCCTTTGAGCAAGGTTGCGGTGTTCATTCCGCCCTTGCCCGGCACAAAACCAATATCGAGTGCGCCTACGCGAGCAGCACCATTGTGGAGAATAGCCAGCCCGTTCCAATCCTCGGCGATGTCATTGCCCGACGTTGCCAATGCTGCGGCTTGCGCCAGGACTTCGGCCGTTGCAGCGCCTTCCCCGACGATCACGAGCGGGTTCTTGGCCTTCGCCCAGGATTCCGCGAATTCTCCTTTGCCAGCGGCCAGGTCGGCCAAGCTCTGCCCGCCGACACCCAGATGCGTGTAGCTATAGGTCAAATCATTGGCCTGCCCAATAACGCCGATTGGCAAGTTGCTAGCGCGCCAGGCCTTGCGAATACGGGCGTTCAACACGCTTGCTTCGTGGCGTGGGTTGGTGCCAATCAAAAGGATCGCGTCAGCCTGTTCAATTCCAGCGATCGTCGGATTGAAAATATAGCCAGCACGTCCCTTGTTGGGGTCAAGTGCCGAACCTGCAGGCCGTGCGTCTATGCTGGTGGAACCGAGCGAGGCGAGTAACGCCTTGAGCGCGAACATTTCTTCTACACCCGCCAGATCGCCTGCGATCGCGCCAATTTTTGCGCCCGGCTTCTTAACGGCCTTGGCAATGGCCGCAAAAGCCTCGTCCCAACTGGCAGCGGCAAGTTTTTTGCCTCGCCGCACGTATGGACGATCCAGACGCTGGTTTTTCAGGCCGTCCCAGATATAGCGGGTCTTGTCAGAAATCCATTCTTCGTTGATCGCTTCATTGACGCGCGGCAGGATGCGCATGACGGCGCTACCGCGGCTATCAACACGAATGCTGGAGCCCAGAGCATCCATCACATCGATGGATTCTGTCTTGGTCAGTTCCCAAGGGCGGGCATGAAAGGCATAGGGCTTGGACGTCAGTGCACCAACCGGACAAAGATCAACAACATTGCCTTGCAATTCGCTCGATAGTGCCTTTTCGAGATAGGTGATGATCTCCATGTCTTCGCCACGCCCGATTGCGCCCATTTCGGCGACACCGGCGACTTCGGTCGTAAAGCGGACGCAACGCGTGCATTGAATGCAGCGCGTCATGGAGGTCTTGACCAGCGGGCCCATATATTTGTCTTCGACGGCGCGCTTGTTTTCATCAAAACGCGAGCCGGAAACGCCATAGGCCATGGCCTGATCCTGCAGATCGCATTCACCACCCTGATCGCAAATCGGGCAATCGAGGGGATGGTTGATCAACAGGAATTCCATCACGCCTTCGCGGGCCTTCTTGACCATGGGCGTGTTGGTGAACATTTCGGGCGGCTCGCCGTTCGGGCCGGGCCGCAGATCCTTGACGCCCATGGCGCAGCTTGCCGTCGGCTTGGGCGGTCCGCCCTTCACTTCGACAAGGCACATGCGACAGTTGCCAGCCACGGACAGACGTTCGTGATAGCAAAAACGCGGAATTTCTGCGCCCGCAGCTTCAGCCGCCTGCATTAGCGTATAGTGGTCTGGAACCTCGACGAGCTGGCCGTCAATCTTGATTGAAGTCATGAGCCTTACTCCGCCGCAATCGAGGGCACGGCGCCATCGGAGGTGGAACTATAAGTGTATTGGTCGATCCGCTCCTCGATCACATGCCGAAAGTTTCGGATCAACCCCTGGATCGGCCACGCCGCGGCATCGCCCAAGGCACAAATGGTATGGCCTTCGATCTGTTTGGTTACTTCGAACAGCATGTCGATTTCGCGCTTTTGAGCGCGCCCTTCGACCATGCGCGCCATGACGCGCATCATCCATCCGGTCCCTTCGCGGCAAGGCGTGCATTGACCGCAACTCTCATGCTTGTAGAAAGCCGACAGGCGCCAGATGGCTTTGATGATATCGGTCTGCTTGTCCATGACGATCACGGCAGCCGTGCCCAACGAAGACCCCACTTCCTTAAGGCCATCAAAATCCATGACCGCATGGCGAATTTTTTCGCCTGGAACGCATGGTACCGATGCACCACCCGGGATCACGGCCAGTAGATTATCCCAGCCGCCGCGAATACCGCCGCAGTGCTTTTCAATCATTTCCTCGAAGGTGACACCCATGGCCTCTTCGAATGTTGCTGGGGTATTTACGTGACCCGAAACGCACATCAGCTTGGTGCCGGTGTTGTTGGCGCGGCCAATGGAAGCGAACCAGGCACCCGAGCGACGCAGGATTTCGGGAACGACGGCAATTGATTCAACGTTGTTGACGGTTGTTGGATTACCATAAACGCCCATGCCCGCCGGAAACGGTGGCTTGAGTCGTGGCTGGCCTTTTTGCCTTCCAGTGACTCCATAAGCGCCGTTTCTTCGCCACAAATATAGGCGCCAGCGCCGTGATGGACGATAATATCCAAGTCCCAGCCATGGATATTATCCTTGCCGATCAGCTTGGCCTCATAGGCCTCTTCAACGGCACGCTCAAGGTTTTGCCGCTCACGGATGAACTCGCCGCGGACATAGATAAACGCCAGGTGCGCATCCATGCCGCGCGCCGCCAACAAACATCCCTCGATCAGATGCTGAGGGTCGTGCCGCAGGATTTCGCGATCCTTGCAGGTGCCCGGCTCGGACTCATCGGCATTGACCAGCAGGTAATGTGGGCGTCCATCATTGACCTTGGGCATGAATGTCCACTTCAGGGCGGTTGGAAAGCCGGCACCGCCGCGTCCGCGCAACCCCGAAGCCTTGACTTCACTGGTAATCCAGTCGCGTCCGGCGTCGATAAATTCTTTCGTACCGACCCAGGCACCGCGTTCGCGTGCGCCGGCCAGGCTCCAGTCACCACGACCATAAAGATTGGTGAAAATGCGATCTTTGTCAGCGAGCATCGTTCACTCCTACCGTGGCTTCTTGCCGAAGACACGGACATATTCGGCCTCACCACCCCGAGCGAGCGCGTCGGCCTGCTTTAGCCAATCGTCGCGGGTAATCCGACCTTTGAAACTCAAAACATCTTCAACCCGAACCAAATCGTCGGGCGTAAAAGCTGCAACCTGCGACCATTTGGTAATGCCCAATTGGTTGAGTTTGCGTTCCAGCACCGGCCCCACGCCTGAAATCAGCTTGAGATCATCGGCTGGCCCCTTTGGCGCTGCAAACAGCGGCGCGGTCGTCGATCCAGCTTTTTCCTGGCGCATCGTCAGAACTTGCCGACTGCCTTGCCACCATTGACTTTACCGGCCTTGGACTCGGCACCAACTGTCTTTTCGCGCATCGCCTTGTTGGGCTTGCCGTTTGCCTTTGCGCTGGCGGCGCTGGCCGCCCGCTCGCTCTCGGCCTTTGTCTCGGAAACCTTCGCCCGCTTCGGTGTTCCCTTTAGCGCGGGGGCTGATTCTTCAGTGACTGCCTGCTTTTTTGTCGATACCGCAGCGCTTGGCGCAGCAGGTATTGCTGGCTCATTTCCGCCCGTTGCAGGTGGCACAAATTTGCTTCGTTTGGCGCTTGGCTTTTCCGTCAGCGTTGTTGCGCCACCCAAAGCTGCCGAATACTGCCGATCAACTTGCGGTCCAGGCTTGATCGTATCGCCCTTGCCAGCAGCAAAAGCATCGACGATTTCATCGAAGCGTTCAGCGGACAGATCCTCGTACGTGTCGTGGAAAATCGCCACCATAGGCGCATTGACACAGGCGCCCAGACATTCAACCTCTTCCCAACTCATGGTGCCTTCGGCATTGAGATGGTGCGGTTCGGGATGGATTTTTGACTTGCAGATATCGATCAGTGCTTCAGACCCGCGCAGCATGCACGGGGTCGTGCCGCAAACCTGTATGTGGGCTTTGCTGCCCACCGGTGCCAACTGGAATTGCGTATAGAATGTAGCCACTTCCAGAACACGGATATAGGCCATGCCCAACATGTCGGCGACAGTCTCGATCGTGGCGCGGCTGATCCAGCCATCCTGATCCTGCGCCCGCATCAAAAGCGGGATGACAGCCGACTGCTGACGACCGGCGGGATAGAGCCCGATTTTCCATTCAGCCCATTTGGCATTGTCATTACTGAAAGCGAATGCAGCCGGTTGAACCGACTCATCTGCAAGGCGACGCGCAACCATCAGCGATCAACCTCTCCAAACACGATATCGAGTGAGCCAAGAATGGCGGCGACGTCTGCCAGCATGTGGCCACGACAGAGGAAGTCCATGGCAGCGAGATGGGCGAAACCGGGGGCCCTAATTTTGCAGCGATACGGCTTGTTAGTGCCGTCCGAGACAAGATAGACTCCGAATTCTCCCTTGGGTGCTTCGACGGCGGCATAAACTTCGCCCGCTGGCACCTTGAAACCCTCAGTATAGAGTTTGAAGTGATGAATCAGGGCTTCCATCGACTGCTTCATTTCAGAGCGCTTGGGCGGCACAACCTTGCCGTCGGCCGACGATACCGGCCCCTTGCCCTCTGACTTGTTCAGCTTGGCGATGCACTGTTCCATGATGCGGACGGACTGGCGCATTTCTTCCATGCGAATGAGGTAGCGATCATAGCAGTCGCCGTTGGAGCCGACTGGAATGTCAAATTCCATCTGGTCATAGCAATCGTATGGCTGGCTCTTGCGCAAATCCCAGGCAGCACCGGAACCGCGAACCATGACACCCGAAAAGCCCCAGGCCCAGGCTTCCTCAAGAGTAACAACACCAATATCAGCATTGCGCTGCTTGAAAATACGGCTCTCAGTAATGAGCCCATCGATATCTTCAAGCGCCTTGGGGAAGGTCTTGCAGAAATTGGCTATGTCGTCGACCAGATCCTGCGGCAGATCCTGGTGCACACCGCCGGGACGAAAATAGGCTGCGTGCATGCGCGCGCCCGATGCCCGCTCATAGTAGCCCATGAGAATTTCGCGCTGCTCGTAACCCCAAAGCGGCGGCGTCAGAGCGCCAACATCCATGGCCTGCGATGTCACATTAAGCAAATGCGACAACAGGCGACCTATTTCCGAATATAGTACCCGGATCAATTGGCCGCGCATCGGCACTTCCAGGCCCAGCAGACGCTCAACGCCAAGCGCAAATGCATGCTCCTGATTCATCGGAGCCACGTAATCGAGGCGATCGAAATAGGGCACTGCCTGCAAATAGGTCTTGTGCTCGATCAGCTTTTCGGTGCCGCGATGCAGCAAACCGATATGAGGATCGACCCGATCAACAATCTCGCCATCAAGCTCCAGCACCAGTCGCAACACACCGTGGGCAGATGGGTGCTGTGGACCAAAATTGATATTGAAGGTACGGACTTCAGCTTCTGCGGTCATTGCTTCGCCTTCTCGTCACCGGGCAGCACATAGTCGGTACCTTCCCAAGGTGACAAATAGTCAAACGAACGAAATTCCTGAGCCAATTTCACCGGCTCATAAACAACCCGCTTGCGCTCTTCGTCATACCGCACTTCAACGTACCCGGTCAGCGGGAAGTCCTTGCGCAATGGATGACCATCGAAACCGTAGTCAGAAAGAATACGACGCAGATCAGGGTGCCCCGAGAACATCATCCCATAGAGGTCATAGGCTTCGCGCTCGAACCAGTCCGCACCGATAAAAACACCGGTAAGGCTAGGAACCGGGTCCACGTCGTTGGCGGCCAGTTTGACACGTACGCGTTGGTTCTTCTTGGGGCTGAGGAAATGATAGACAACCTCGAAGCGCTGATCACGCTCAGGGAAGTCCACCCCGCAAATATCGATGAAATTGATGAACTGACATTGCGAGATCGTCGCGCAGGAATGTTGCGACGTCGACAATGGATTCACGAGTGACCGTGACCGTAAGCTCACCAAAGCTGATCCTGTGATCGAGAACCGCCTCGCCTAGTGCGCTAGCGATATGCTCGCCGAGCGCGGCTAGCGGATCGACCTGAACTGCCTCATCCATGGGCCGAAATCCTAACGCTCAATGGTGCCGGTGCGGCGGATTTTCTTTTGCAAGAGCAAAACGCCATACAACAGGGCTTCCGCCGTCGGGGGGCAGCCCGGCACATAAATATCGACAGGCACAACGCGATCACAACCGCGAACCACCGAATATGAATAGTGATAATAGCCGCCGCCGTTGGCGCAACTTCCCATCGAGATGACATAGCGCGGCTCGGGCATCTGGTCGTAAACCTTGCGCAGCGCAGGTGCCATTTTGTTGGTCAGCGTGCCCGCCACAATCATCACATCAGACTGACGTGGGGAAGCACGTGGAGCGAAACCGAAGCGTTCCGCGTCATAACGCGGCATCGACATCTGGATCATTTCAACGGCGCAACACGCCAGTCCAAAAGTCATCCACATCAAGCTTCCGGTGCGCGCCCAGTTGATCAAATCGTCGGTTGCAGTAACCAGAAAACCCTTGTCGGCCAGCTCGTCGTTGATGTCGGTGAAGAACGGGTCGTTAGCACCAATTGGCTTGTTTGTGCGCGGGTCGATAATGCCCTTGGACTGTGGGGCGACCAACGTGCCGGTGTGTTCGCTCAATCCCATTCCAGGGCTCCCTTACGCCATTCATAAATAAACCCGACTGTCAGCACGCCGAGAAAGATCATCATCGACCAGAAACCGAACCAACCCACGTCCCTGAACGCAACTGCCCACGGGAAGAGGAAGGCGATTTCAAGATCAAAGATGATGAAGAGGATCGACACCAGATAGAATCGGACGTCGAATTTCATGCGGGCGTCGTCAAACGCATCAAAGCCACATTCGTAGGCGGATACTTTTTCCGGATCGGGGTTTTTGACCGCGAGGATAAATGGCGCCACCAGCAGGGCTAGCGAAATCAGCCCGGATAACCCAAGGAAAATGACAATCGGTAGATAGTCGCTGAGCAAATCAGTCATGCGGCAGCCCATGTTAAATGCCGGCCTGGCGACCGGGGCGCGGCCAGGCGAGCAATTGGGGCAAGCCGGGCGATGCAAATATGTTGGGTAGGGCTTAGCCCTTCCCAAACCGTGTTTCAAGGGAAAGAATATATGACAAAAATTATCATGTTAATTTCCGAACTGGGGGTAGCATTTCGTTGCTATGGTCGACGGAAATCCGGCACATAATCATGCCACCGGCTCCTTATGGCGAAATCTCGGCCCTCTGCTCCGTCCTCGCGGCGCCTGATTGAACTCAGCGCCTTCAGTATCGCACAAAACAAAACGGCCCCGCCGTGGCGGAACCGTTTTACTTCAAACCATTTCGACGAATCGCCGCGGCGATTCGTCGAACGGAGTTTGCAAGACATCATGGTTTTGACCCCGGCAATCAGCCGAGGTCAGAATTGCGTTGTCGCAAATTAGAAGTGGTAGAATACACCGACGGTTGCCTTGGCGGATTCAAAGAAGTCGTCGCTGCCGCCGTCAAAGTCGCCGAGGCCGAGGATTTCGCCACGAACCGACACGCTGTCGGTCACAGCAACATCAACACCGCCGCCCAGAGCATAAACGCCAGTCGAAGTGCCTGAATTGGTGACTGCACCAGCACCGGCTGCCGCGTAAACCAGCACATTGTCGGTCGCTACAACGCCAACATGCGCGAGAGCCAGGAACAAGCCAGAGTCGTTGCCGCTGCCGAAGACGTAGTCGCCCTGAACTTCGAGGCCGAGAACGATTGGATCAGCAACGATGAAATTCACGCCGACGATACCACCGATAACACCTTGGGTGTTACCTGCAGAAAGACCAACAACACCGGGAGTGCCGTTGAATACGCCGCCAGCTTCGATACCAGCATAGAGGCCTTCCCAGCTAAAACCGTTAGCCTGATAAACTGGCTGCGGGGTAGTTGGGATCATCAGATCTGCAGCCTGAGCGCCGGAGACCATAAGTGCTGCCGCAGCAACACCAAACGAGAGAGAACGTACAAACATATCTTGCACTCCATAGATTTAATCGTAGTCGTCATGATAGATGACTCAGCAGCCCCCTGCATGCAACCCCGCGCGAGCCCAAATTGAGTAGCGCGGATAACATTTTGTGACCATTTCGGGGTGGGTGTTGCGCGAATGAAACGCATTTGGCCCAATTTGAGACAAACTTTATCAAATGGCTCACCCAACACGCCTGTTTGCGTGATCATTTTGGATGGTGAACCACCTTGTAACACACGCAATGAATCGAAAGATTCGGGCACCGTGGCCGACCGTTACGCGCTAGAAGTGGTATGCGGCACCGATGGTAAATTGATCCTTGGCGATGCTGCCCTCTCCTGGGAAAGCGTGCACATACTGCCCGCGGAGCGAGAAGTCGTCTCCAACCGCTATTTCAACGCCGGCACCTGCCAACCAATCCTGCTCGTCAGGCACGCCCAGATCGACGCCATATCCGGCCGCGCCGTAGACCAGCACGTTGTCGGCAACTATCACGCCCGCGCGTCCTAAAATTTCCGCATAACTTGTGGACCCTGGACCGCCGGTCAGACCTTCGATGTTCACTTCACCGCCCACCAGATAGAAACCGAATGCGGCATTGACGCCCAGATTGACGCCCAGTCCATATTGGGTTCCGCCAATCGCATTCGTCTGGATGCCTGTAAAGATACCGGAATAGAACCCGTTCCAGTCAAAAGCTGGCTTCGAATAGTTGGAAACCTGCACTGGCAAGGTTACGGGAATGGAACTTTGCTCGGCACCAAGCCCTGAAGCCCCAGAAAAACTGGCCACCAGTACAGAAAGCAACACTGCTCCGAACATCCGCACGGCTGTTCTCCATCATTCCACAGCGGCCCAACGCATCTTCGCAATGGCGGGTTCCGCTTCTTCGCATACTCCCAGTTTCGCCGACCTTTGTGAGTGAAGTGAGGTCAGCCGACGGCAGAAAAGTGATAGTGTCAGCCCAAAGATGGCCCACTCTCAAATCAAAGCAAAGTGATTAGCGCTTCAGAGGCACTATTCTCTCACTCGTGACTTGATCTGCGCTCACCGAGAACTGCGACCTTGGATGGCTGGTTGCGCCGGAATTGACCAACGCCGCGCATTGAGTCGCTGCAAGCTCGATCCGCGCCAAAATCGTTGGGTCCGTCGGCTCCCCGCCGGTGAAGCTGGTATCTTCCGCATAGATGGCCGTGGGGATGGTCAACGCAGAGAAAAATCCGAACAACGGGCGCAACTGATGTTCAACCATCAGGGAGTGCCGCTGCCCGCCCCCGCTGGCGGACAAGATGACAGGACGCCCGATCAACGCCTCGAATTCAACAAAGTCGAACAGATGTTTGAAGAGGCCGGTATAGGAACCCTTGTATACCGGACTTGTCACAACCAAAATATCGGCGCGCTCGATGGCTTCGATTATCTCCAACGCTTCGGACCCAAGCTGATTGCGCAGATAAGCGCCAGCCAGTCCCGCGCCCGCATCGATTATGTCGTAGTGGATGATATTGGCGGGCACATGCGCCTGCACCCTGCGGGCGATCAATTCAGCCAGGTTCCAGGATCGTGAAGGTCTGTGAGTATTGCCGCTAATTGCTACGATCTTGAGCCGGGCCGATGGCACTGCCGCCATAAAGAAATTCCTGTACTTGTTCGACAGTACAATAGGGACGGTCCGACCCTAAACCAAGCCTTGGTAACAAAAATGTCCGGCAACGTATTGGCGGTGCCGGACACAGATCTGGTACGAAATTGAACTCTATCGCTGGCTGACCAGTACGGGCTTGACTGAGTACGCGTTCGGGAACATCGCCTTGAGGTTCTCGATTTTCGGCAGATCGTTGTAAACGATATAGGGGTAGGTTGGATTGTTGATCAGGAAGTCCTGATGATAGTCCTCAGCCGGGTAGAACTTTTTGCCAGTTTCAATCGTTGTCACGATTTTCCCCGGAAAGGTGTCAGTGCCGCCCAGCTGATCAATGTAAGCCTTGGCGACCTTTGCCTGTTCACCATCAACCGCGAAAATGGTCGACCGGTACTGCGTGCCGCGATCCGGCCCCTGATAGTTCAACTGCGTTGGATTATGCGCCACCGAGAAGAAAATCTGCAGCAATTCGCCATAGCTGACCTTGTTTGGATCATAAGTGATCTGCACAGTTTCGGCGTGCCCGGTGCGACCTGTCCCGGTGGTTTCATAGTTGGCCGTGTCCGCGCTTCCGCCTTCATAGCCTGAAACCGCATTCTTGACGCCAACAACATGCTGAAAGACCCCCTGCACGCCCCAGAAACAACCGCCGGCAAATGTTGCAACGGCCGTTGATCCGCTCGCCGCGATATCCATGCTAGGCGCCGGGATTTCGTACGCCGGCTCTGCCGCTAAAACCGAGACCTGATTAATCGAGAGCGTCACGACAGACACCAACAAAAGCCCAGCCAGCAATTTGGTTATTTTGGTGTGCCCCTGGGCAGCACTTTGGGGAATCTCAACCGTTGTCATCACATTCTCCTCTGGCGACAATTGGGGTAAACCCGCCTTGCCGCGTTCTGACCGACATCGCGTCGGCAGGTGTTGTTAATCACTGAATCATATTGACCGTCAGCGCCCAATAAGATCACGCCGAAATGAAAGCGTCTCCGCGTTCAGATCTTGTTATGACTGACCATTCGTATCGAAGTGAGGATTGGTTACAGACCACACGGACCTGTTACATTGAGCACCGTATGGCGACGTGCTGTTCCCTCAATGAGGGCAGTAGCAATGTTTGAATTGCAAAATTCAACACCCCGTCCGGGCGGCGCGACCACTTTTCAGAAATTGCAATAATTTCAATGAGAAAAGTGGCGCGAGAGACGGGGCTCGAACCCGCGACCTCCGGCGTGACAGGCCGGCACTCTAACCAACTGAGCTACTCCCGCAGCGGCAAACTAGGCGTCTGCGCAACGTGGGTGTCGTGTACCGATGCCCCAGAATTAAGTCAAGCACACATGTGCATTCTTTATGACATTTATTGCTTCGTCCCCCGATCAACGCATTGCGGGATCAGGCGAGCATGCGCATCGGTCATAAAATCCAGCCAACAATGTCTACGGCGCTAATCCACCGTTCAAAATGGTGATGTTGGGAGAGGATTGGTTCTCACCGAGGAAAATGGCGGGCGGTGACGACCTCGAACCGCCGAAATCTTCGTTTACAAGAGTTCCCTTATTTCATCAGTTGAAACTATGCCGGATCGAAGACACGGAGAGCTGCTGATCATCCCCGCGCTGGCTCACCATGGAGTTGGCGTTGTGATCTTCGGGCTTAGGCGCGGACGATGTACCAGGCTATGCCGCCTCCATGAAGGACTTACTTCATTCTCACTTCGAGGGCTTTGCGCCACTAGGCCATGGGAACTACGCCCTATATCGCCTTTTATATCGCGCCAGTTTCCAATATCCATGCATGCGCGAAGTTAAGGCGCTTGATTGACACACAAAGCCGCGACAATATGCAAGAAAAGGCAAGTCTATTTGGCAATGGCAATGGATGGAAACAATATGCGCTTTGCAATCTACCTGCTTACGTTGGTATTCGGTCTTCTGTTTTGTGGCACGGCATTCGCCCAAACTGCGACACCGATGGCCAACCCCAGCGAGGCGCTGGACACGATGATTGCAGCAGTCGCCGCGCGCGACGCCGATGCGATTGCGGCGCTCTATACCGACGATGCCCTGTTGCTTGGTTCAAACTCCAATGCACTATCTGGACGAAAAGCGATCCGAGACGTGTGGGCGAACAATTTTTCTGGCGGGTATTCCGTTCTCGAAACCGGCAACCCGCGCACGGAACGCGGCACGGATCGGGCGGCAGTGATCTTTGTCTGGCAGGCGACCATCCGCCCGAACGGAGCGGCCGAGACATTCATCCAGGGTCGTACGATGTTATATTTCAGGCTCGCTGAGGGCGGATGGTTGATATCCGCGGATATGTGGCAGCCTACGCCTTAAAATCAGTGACCTTGGTATTTTTTCGGATGGGGTAATAAACTTACCGATACCTGTTTCTACAACGTCACCAAAAAGTGGGTAGGAATGATGAAAACAAAGGTGGGATAATGGTGGGCGATGACGGACTCGAACCGCCGACATCCTCGGTGTAAACGAGGCGCTCTACCAACTGAGCTAATCGCCCGAAGCACCATCACTGCTGTTCGGTGGCTCTGATTAGGGCCAGCGCCGCGCGGCGTCAACCCATCAAAATCAGGAAAAGCAATGGCCCCGGCTTAAATCGCTCGGGGCCAATCGGCACGTCGCAATATGACGTGCTCAGTCTGGAAGAATATCAGGGGCAAAGCTCGTCTGTTGTGCGGCCTTGCACCAGATTTGGATACAGGCCAGATTGGCAGCGCCGCGGTCGATCCTGAATAAATTCTTCCAAGTCTTCTTAGTTGATAGCGTCTTTAAGACCCTTGCCGGGCTTGAATTTTGCCTGGTTGGAAGCCGGGATCTGGATTTCTGCGCCGGTAGCCGGGTTGCGGCCGGTGCTGGCCTTGCGAGCGGAGACGGCGAAAGTGCCAAATCCAACCAGACGAACTTCTTCCTTTGCTTTGAGCGAAGCGGTGATTGCCTCAAATACCGCATCAACGGCTTCGGCAGCCTGAGCTTTGGTCAGGGTTGCCTTTTCGGCAACGATGCCGATCAGATCATTTTTGTTAGCCATAGTGTTTTCCTCACTGTCGAATGCCCGCCCAAGCTGGCGAACCAAAACGCCGCCACCTTTTTGCGATTCTGCGTGAAAGGCAAGGAAATCCGGGCGCTTTGGAATTTTCGAGCGTGTATTTCTGTGAATGAAAGCGAAAAATGAGCTTTTGACAGCTATTTTGCCTATCTGCCCTGTTTCCGGGCGTTACAGGCGGTCCAGCTGGGTACTTGCCGGGTCGCGCCGTTTCACACTCAGAATTAATGGCAGGGCAAGCAAATAAATAGCAGCGCCGATGATCCAGATCGAGCCTGGCCAGCCGGGCCGAACAAGGAAGTAGGAGAGCCCGAAAAACAATGGTCCAAATACGGCCGCCAGACTGACAAGGCTTGCCAGAACGCCCTGCAGTTGCCCCTGCTTGTCGGCGCCAACCTGTGAGGTAGTCAAGGATTGCAATGCCGGCATGCCGATGCCCCCCAATGCAAACAGCGGCGCCATCGCAAAGACAACCCACCCTTCAGATGTCAGGCCGAGCGTCACCAAAGCGATAATCTCAAATCCCATGCCAGCGACCAAGGCCCACCGCTCACCCATCCATTTTACTGCCGGTCCAGTTAGAAACGCCTGAGCGCCGGCATGGAAAAATCCGAACGTACCAAGCGACAGGCCAATGGCTAACCCGTTCCAGCCAAATTTGTCCTCTCCAAAGAGTGCCCAGACGGTGCCGTACATGGTGCCGACGAAGTTCATGATGGCGAAGATAGCCATCATCGGCACGAGTGCCCTGAAGGTCAGTGCCCAACGCAGGGGAATGAATGGATTGAGTGCCCGCCACTCGAACCGGCCGTTACGATCCCCTGCCCGCGATTCGGGCAAAAGAAATAGTGCCAGCGCGAAATTGAGCCCATTCAGCACGGCGGCTGCCACGAATGGCGCGCGCACCCAAAAATCGCCCAGCAATCCGCCCAATATCGGCCCAATGATGAAGCCGACACCAAACATTGCGTGGAAATAACCGAACCGACGCGCACGATCCTTCTCGGGCGAAATATCGGTGATATAAGCGGTTGCCACCGCCATATTGGCGCTGGTGATGCCCGCAATGGCGCGCCCCAAGACTAGCATCCAGAGTTCTGGCGCCACGGCCATCAGCACATAGTCGGTGGCCGCACCCGCCAGCGACAACAGCAGAATTGGTCGACGACCAAATCGATCACTCAATACGCCAAGCACCGGTGAAAACAAGAACTGCATGGCCGAATAAAGTGCCAGCATGATGCCAAACAGCGTGGCGATCTGGGCTGTATGGGTGACGTCCCGCAATAGCGCGGGGAGAATGGGAAAAATCAACCCAATGCCGATAGCATCGAGCATGACGGCGGCCAAAATCAATACCAGTGGCCTGTTCATGTTTTCCGCTCAACATTTCGTCCCGCGGACCATACTGAGTTCGCGGTTCGCGATCAAGCCGATGTTCTGCTTTTATTCCGCCCAGTCACAACGCGATCCAACCGGGGATCGAAATGCAAAACGGCAGCCCTCGGGCCGCCGTCTGCAGTCACGTCGAAGCCGAAATCAGTGCGGCAAACCGCCTACGACTTCTTCGGTATCAACGGCAACGGGTGTTGCCGGTTGTTCGTCAAAATTCCATTCAATCGGTTCAGGCTCGCGTACCAGCGCCCGCTTGATCACCTGATCCATGCGGCTAACCGGCACGATCTCCATGCCTTCCTTGACGATATCGGGAATCTCGGCCAGGTCGCGCATGTTCTCTTCGGGAATCAACACAGTCTTGATGCCGCCTCGAAGCGCTGCCAGAAGTTTTTCCTTCAGCCCGCCAATTGGCAGCACCCGGCCTCGCAGCGTTATCTCGCCTGTCATGGCGATATCATTGCGAACGGCAATGCCGGTCATGACCGAAACAATGGCGGTCGCCATACCGATACCGGCGGACGGTCCATCCTTGGGCGTTGCCCCTTCGGGCAAATGCACGTGGATATCGCGCGTATCGAACATCGGCGGCTTGATGCCGAAATCAATCGAACGCGAGCGCACATAGGCGGTCGCGGCCGTCAGTGATTCCTTCATTACTTCCTTGATGTTGCCCGTCACCGTCATGCGCCCCTTTCCGGGGGTCATTACGCCTTCGATGGTCAGCAATTCGCCACCGACCGAAGTCCAGGCAAGTCCGGTTACCAAGCCGACCTGCGCTTCGGCTTCGATTTCGCCGTGCGTGTAGATGTCAGCGCCGAGGAACTTGGTCAAAAGCTCCTCATCGATTGTCACCGATTTGACCTTGGTCCGCAGGATTTCGGCCACCGACTTGCGCATCAGCTTGGAAATCTCGCGTTTCAGGCTACGCACCCCGGCTTCGCGGGTATAGCGCTGGATCAGGGCCGTCAGCATTTCATCGCTAAGGATGAATTCCTTGGCCTCAAGGCCGTTTTCCTTGAGGGTTTCCGGCATCAAATGCTGCTTTGCAATCGCATGCTTTTCCTGCTCGGTGTAGCCGGACAGCCGGATGATCTCCATGCGGTCCATTAATGGGCCTGGAATGTTCAGCGTGTTCGAGGTGGTCACGAACATCACATCAGAAAGGTCATAGTCGACCTCAAGATAGTGATCGGCAAATGTATGGTTCTGTTCAGGATCCAACACTTCGAGCAGCGCCGAGGACGGATCGCCGCGGAAATCCTGACCCATCTTGTCGATCTCGTCGAGCAGGAACAGCGGATTGGATTTTCCAACCTTCTTGATCGACTGAATTACTTTGCCAGGCATGGAGCCGATGTAGGTGCGGCGGTGCCCACGGATTTCGGCTTCGTCCCGAACCCCGCCCAGCGCCATGCGCACGAACTCGCGGCCTGTCGCCTTGGCGATGGACTTGCCCAGAGATGTCTTGCCGACACCTGGAGGGCCGACAAGGCAGAGGATTGGCCCCTTGAGCTTGCCAGTACGGCTTTGCACCGCCAGATACTCGAGAATGCGTTCCTTGACCTTTTCGAGACCATAATGGTCCTCGTCGAGGACTTTTTCGGCCAGCAGCAGGTCACGCTTGACCTTGGTTTTCTTGCCCCATGGCAGCCCCAGCAACACATCGAGATAGTTGCGTACGACCGTGGCTTCGGCCGACATCGGGCTCATCGCCTTGAGCTTCTTGAGCTCTCCGTCGGCTTTGGCGCGGGCTTCCTTGGAAAGCTTGGTTTTCTTGATGCGTTCCTCGAGTTCGGTCAGCTCGTTGGAGCCTTCCTCGCCATCGCCGAGTTCGCGCTGGATCGCCTTCATTTGCTCATTGAGATAATATTCGCGTTGGGTCTTTTCCATCTGGCGCTTGACGCGGGAACGGATACGCTTTTCCACCTGCAGGACGCCAATTTCGCCTTCCATCAGGCCCAAAATTTTGGTGAACCGGTCAGCAACCGAGACGGTTGCCAGCAGGTCTTCCTTTTCGTTGATCTTGATCACCAGATGGCTGGCGATGGTATCGGCCAACTTGGAGTGGTTTTCGATCTGGCTGACGGCAGCTACGACCTCTGCATTGATCTTCTTGTTGAGCTTGACGTAATTCTCAAACTCGGACTGAGCCGAACGAGCCAGAGCTTCAAGCTCGGTGGCATCATGTTCGGGCTCAGACAAAACGCTTGCCTCAGCCTCAAAATAATCGACGGTCTGCAAATAGCGATCAATCGTGGCGCGGCTCAGGCCTTCGACCAACACCTTGACGGTGCCGTCGGGCAGTTTGAGCAGCTGCAGCACGGTGGCGATGGTGCCTGTGTCATAGATCTGGTCGGGCGCAGGATCATCATCCTGTGCGTTTTTCTGGGTTACGACGAGAATGTGCTTGTCGTCGCGCATGACCTCTTCGAGCGCTTTGACCGATTTTTCGCGACCAACGAACAGCGGCACGATCATACCGGGGAACACCACGATATCGCGCAGGGGGAGAACAGGATAAACCCGATCCCGGCTGGTATCACCGCCGGCGGGATTGAGGTCCGACATCTCTTTTCCTTTCCGGGGCGCGCTGGAAGGAAGGAGGGAAGCGCGCCCGTAAACAGACAGCCCTAGACCATATCATGGGCTGATTCCGATTAATAAATAGGGCTAAGTGCGGTTAGGACAAGGTAACCCCCATTATTTTGTACCAAATCAATAGCCGCAAGGCCTGGACCTGCCGACCAAACGGATTAATCACTGAAACCGGAAATCGACATCCCTTGATTCACAGCGTGCTAACAATATGCAGCGAGACAAAATCTCGGTCTTTGGCCGGATTGTGCTAGCGTGATGTTCGACCGACATCCAGGATTTGCCCATGAACGCCACCCCCCCAGAGCAAGCACCCTCCCCCTTCAAATTGACCTACTCGGCATTCCCAGCGATGCCGGCGCTTCGCGTCGTGGTTGCAGCATGGGGCCGGAGGCGCTGCGGGTGGCTGGATTACGCGAAACGCTGGTAAGCCTGGGCCATGATGTTGCGGATTTGGGCGACCTGCGCAAGGAAAGTGGCCTGAACCAGCTCTCTGTCGCCGCCCGACAGGCAGAAGTGTTGGCGCTTGCGGCGCAAAGCAGCGAAAAGGGTCTGGCCTCCTTGCAGCGCGGACGCCTGCCAATATTCCTCGGTGGCGATCACAGTCTGTCAATGGGTACGATTTCCGGCGTCGCGCGCCATTGTGCTGCGGCCAAAAGGGCGCTGCATGTGCTTTGGATCGACGCGCATGGTGATTTTAACACGCCAGCAACTTCGCCCTCAGGTAACCTGCATGGCATGCCATTGGCGCTGCTGTGCAATGAACCGGAATTTGGCGAAGCGTTTCGGGGTGACTGGCGCGGTAGCGTCGATCCACAAAATGTAACGATCCTTGGCGCACGATCAATTGATCGCGCCGAACGTCAATTGCTGGAAACGCGCGGTGTCGATGTCGTGGATATGCGTCGCATCGATGAGTTGGGCGCCGCTGCTCTCATGCGCGAGATTATTGAGAAAGTGCAGGCAACCGATGCGCATTTGCACGTTAGTCTGGATGTTGATGCCATTGATCCTGCGATTGCGCCAGGTGCGGGCACGCCGGTTGCTGGTGGGTTAACCTATCGGGAAGCCCATATTGCCATGGAAATGCTGCACGACGCGCAATGCCTGGGTTCGCTCGATATTGTCGAACTCAACCTGTTCCTCGACCATGCCGGGCGGAGCGCCGAAATCCTGGTGGATCTGACCGCGAGCCTTTTCGGCCGTCAGATTATGCCGCGCCAACCGACGCGCCGCTTAATTGTGGCGACGCCGGTTGCACACTAGGCGCCAGACTACTCAGCCATGGCGTGCGTTGGGTCGGGCTTATCAGCTTTGCCGCCTGATTTGAGAAAAAACACAATCGGGATCGACACCAGCGTCACCAGCATCATCAGCTTAAAATCATCAAGATAGGCAATCATGGCCGCCTGCTGTTGCACCAGTCCATCCAGCATTGCCATGATGGAATTGTTACCACCGACAGCACCAATTGCCTGTTGCATTGCCGGCGAACTCAGATCAACGCGCTCGCCGAGTTCGGCGTGGTTAACCGCAAGCATTTGCGCCAAAACAGCGGTCACCATCGAGATGCCGACACCGGATCCAACGTTACGGACCAAACTAAAAAAGCTTGTCGCATCAACGCGGAACTGCGGCTTGATCGTCACAAAGGCCAAGGTTGAAAGGGGAACAAACACCATGCCCAGGCCGAGCCCCTGCAGGGCCCCACTTGTCATGATCAGCGTTTGATCCATTTCCAGATTGAAGCCAGTCATCATGTAGAGCGACCAGGCGGAAATAACCAGCCCCGCGATTACCATGATCCGCGGGTCGAATTTTCCCATCAGGCGGCCAACCAAAATCATCGACACAAAGGTGCCAACTCCGCGTGGGGCCATAACCATTCCCGTTTCGATCACGGGATATCCCATCAGTGACTGCAGGAGCGGCGGCAGCAGGGCCAATCCCGAAAAGGTGGTGATGCCAACGACGAAGATAAAAATCAGGCCGGTCGCGAAATTGCGGTCCTTGAACATGGCGAGGTCAATGAATGGGTCCTCTGCGGTCAGGCAATGAACAATGAATACCCAAAGCCCGCTGATGGACACACCCAGATATATCCAGATTTCCACCGCATCAAACCAATCAACCACCTGCCCCCGGTCCAGCAGAAGTTGCATGCAGGCGATTGAAATTGCCAGCATCGAAAAGCCGAAAAAATCAAAACGCCGCAGATTGATTTTGCTCTTGGGCATGAACAGGGCCAGCGCGGTCAAAGCCGCAATCCCAACGGGCAAATTGACCAGAAAAACAGCGCGCCAATTGAAAGTTTCGGTCAACCAGCCGCCCAGCGTAGGCCCGATGATCGGGCCGACCATGATACCCGCCCCGAAAATTGCCATGGCCTGGCCAAATTTTTCGCGCGGATTGATGTCGAGTAGTGTCGACTGTGCGAGCGGCACCATCACTGCGCCGCATATGCCCTGAAATACTCGGAACATGACCATTTCCGGCAAGCTTTGAGCCAGTCCGCACAATCCCGATGATATTGTGAACCCGGCAACTGCGCCCAGGATCAGAACACGCCGTCCCAGCCGATCCGCCAACCACCCCGTCAGCGGAGTCGCAATGGCCGCAGCCACGATATAGGACGTCAGCACCCAGTTGATTTCGTCCTGCGAGGCCGAAAGGCTTGAGCGCATATGCGGCAGCGCCACATTGGCGATGGTTGTATCGAGAACCTGCATGATCGTCGCCAGCATGATGGCGAAGGTCAACAGACCCTTGTTCGCCACCACAACGGCGGGTGCTGAAACGGTTTCGGGGGCAGCCATAATGATGCGCCTTCCTGCTGGATCAGAGCATCTTTTCGAGCGTTGTTCTGCCGGTATCGACGGCAACCGTGGCGCTCATGCCTGAGCGCAGTTCGGGCATATTGGCCTCATTGGCCTCATCCAGCTTGACACGCACGGTAATGCGCTGAGTTACCTTGACCCAGTTGCCCGTGGCGTTCTGAGCCGGGATAAGCGCAAACTGCGAACCTGTAGCCGCGCCAATGCTGTCAACGGTGCCATGCAGTTCAAGGCCGGGATAGGCATCAACACCGACATCGACTGGCAACCCAGCCTTGAGCCCTTCAATCTGGGTTTCCTTGAAGTTGGCATCAATCCAGGTGTCAGTGGATTTGATTAGACTGGCAATTGTGCTGCCGGTAGCGATGAACTGACCGACGTTGAGGCTGGCCATCTGGCTGACTATGCCTCCGGCCGGTGCCCTGACCGTAGTCTTTTTCGAGATTACGCTGGGCATTGTCGCGTTGGGCGATCGCCGTACGCACCGTTGGATGATCATCGGTCTTGATGTCAGGATTGCCCGCAAGCGCTGCAGTTGCGGCCGCCAGTTCCTGATTGGCCAGCGACAGGGTCGATTTGGCCGTCTGCAGCGCCAGCGCGACATCGTCCAGACTTGCCGTCGCCGAAATGCCCTGATCAACAGAAGATTTGCGCCGATCAAATTCGCGCTGCCGCAAGTCCAACGCCAGGCGAGCAGAATCAAGTTTTGCCTGCGCCGTGCCATAGGCGACCCGCAATTGCTCAACATTGGCGCGCGCCGCTGCCAGGCCTGCCTCGGCCTGTTCCAGCGCTATGCGATAAGGTTCAGGATCAATTTGAAACAGCACATCGCCTGCGGCGACTTTCTGGTTTTCGCGCACGTCGACTTCAATCACCCTGCCCCCGACATCGGCGGAGAGGGAGACCTTGACCTGTTGGACATAGGCGTTATCGGTGTCGATATATCGCCCGCCTGTCAACCAGACGTATGCACCACCGCCGGCCAACACCAGCGGCACAACGATCATCAAAGCAGTGCGACGACCGCGCTTTTTCGCCGGGGGTGCAGCGTCAACGGGTTCGGCTGTGGCTTCAATGTCTTTTTTCAGTGGGGCGTTCATTATTGATCCTCGCGCCGGGCCAGATGACCGGACAAATTTTGCGATACTTTGGTCAGAGCGCTGACCAACAGGGTGCGTTCGCTCTCCGATACACCGGCAAATGCGTCTTCGCTGACGCTGACCGCCAGAACCTTGAGCTCTTCGATCAGTTTCAACGCCGACGGCGCGGCGCTCGCTATTTTTGCCCGGCTGTCATTGGCGTCGGCGGTCCGCACAACCAGTCCGCGCGTTTCCAGACGATCCAGGACGCCGCTAACCGTCATGGGATCGGTTTCAACGAGGCTGGACAGTGTTGCTTGGGTCAAACCGCCAGACGCGGCCAGCTGCGCCAGCACGCGCCATTGCGGCAGTGTCAGGTCGTGACGCTTGGCGTGCATCTCAAATGCCCGCCGAAACTGCTTTGCAACAGCGACAACAAGGAAGCTCCTGGGCGCGATGTCAGCCATACTCAATGGCTTCAGATCTTCTGCAAGCGGTTCTGGTGCACGTTTCATATGCGCACATATAATAAGGACGCTTATAAAGTCAATGCAAATGTCGCATGCTTTGGACCCAGAGCTTTGCGCATCGGGGTCAATGATTAACGGATGGTAATGCAACGTCATTTTTGGGGGACGCGTTGAACAACATCAAACAATCAGGAGATAACAATGCTAAAATTGATAGCAGGTCCCGAAAACATTCTTGCGACCAAATTGTCTGGCGAGGCCGGTTTGGAGGACGTCAAGACGTTCTACGAAGCGATTGATTCCAAACTCCAGGCAAACAAGACCATCGGGGTGGTTATCGATATCACCGAATTCGAGGATGCGTCACGGGATGCCGTCGTGGCCGACGTAAAAAATGAAATTGGGCTACTGGGCAAGTTAGGGCAGTTCCACCGGATGGCCTTACTCACCGAAAAAAGATGGATTGCCTTCCTGGCTGAACACCTGGACCCAATCGTTCCATCATTGAAAATGAAAATATTTGCACCCGGGCAAACCCAGGCCGCGATCGAATGGGCCAGACAGTCTTGAGGCTGAAGTTGCCGAATCGCGAACCGTTAAACAAACATGCCGGGCAAGGTGCCCGGCATTAGTCTAGAACTCAAAAAGAGTTTGGTGCGGTCGAGAAGACTCGAACTTCCACGGGTGTTACCCCACAGCGACCTCAACGCTGCGCGTCTACCATTCCGCCACGACCGCACGCCATGGTAATGCTTGCCCGGAGGCGAAGCGTGCCAGCATGTAGCAAAGCTCAATGCCAACCTCAAGCGATTAAATCTGTTTTATCCAGACAGATTTGGGACGTCAGTCGCGTTTGAAAATCTTGTCGGTAACGCGGACGCGCAAATTGCCGCCCTCAATGTCGACTTCGCCATGGGCGACAAGCGTGTTGTTCGCATAAACCCGCATCGGATCGTTCTCGGATGTATCCAGTTCGATCACCGCGCCGCGCCCCATGCGCAGCAAATGGTGCACGGGCATGGTTGCCGCACCAAGTTCGACGGTGATGTTCACTTCAATATTCTCTAATGTGCTCATAAATAGATGTCTGGAACCTCGGGCCGGTCCGGCGCATGGTGCGCCCAACGGAATCTCGTGGGCAATTGTTTGGCGACTATGGTTATGGAAGCGTTAACACCCGATACAATAAGGCAATCTGCCCCAACCAATTTACGACGCTCAGACGGCGCGCCTGCCCAATGGATAACATCAGAACCGCTGGTTCCCTATCCTCTTGCCCTCGAAACCATGCGGGCACGTGCCACGGCGATTGCCGCCGAAGAAGCTGGCGAAGCCGTTTGGCTGGTGGAGCACCCTCCCCTTTACACTGCTGGCACATCGGCGGTGCACTCGGACCTTTTATCGGATCGGTTCCCAGTCTATGACGCGGGCCGTGGCGGGCAATATACCTATCATGGGCCTGGGCAGCGCGTCGCCTACGTGATGCTGGACCTGCGTCAACGTGGGCGCGACATTCGTCGTCTGGTTGAAGGACTGGAAAGCTGGGTAATCGACACCTTGGGCGCTTTCAACGTTCGCGGGGAACGTCGGGCTGGCCGGATCGGGGTTTGGGTTCAGCGACCCGACAAGGGTCCGGGGCGCGAAGACAAAATTGCCGCCATCGGCGTACGCGTATCCAAATGGGTGACGTTCCACGGCATTTCGCTCAATGTTTCACCGGATCTTTCGCACTATCAGGGCATTATCCCCTGCGGCATTGCTGATCAGGGCGTCACCAGCTTTGAGGATTTGGGCCAGTTGGCCTTGATGTCAGAAGTTGATGTGGCACTCCGCCTTGCCTTTGAGACCAATTTTGGCCCGGTTGTAGTCAGCGATGCAGAAGGCCTTGTCAGCGCGCCCAAGCTTGGTCACCTTCAAGCATAATCGAATCGATATAGGAGCCGACCATGACTCTTGATGATCTCAAACGTCTGTTTACCCGCCAAACGCTGTTCCGGCTCGATGCGATATTGGCACCCAAGCTTGTCCCAATTCTTTACGCGTTGGGATTGGCCAGCATACTGCTGTGGGTGATCAGCTCAATCTTTTTCAGCTTCAGCTTCGGTTTTGGCAGCGGGCTCTGGGGTTTACTTGAAATTCTCGTCTTTGGGCTTCTCGCCTGGATTGGCCTGCGGATCGGCTGCGAAGCGCTTCTGGTCTTTTTCAAGGCTCATGAAGTCGCTGGCGAAACAGTCAATAGGTCGCGGTTTTCTGCGTCCCTGCTCGACGAAGTACGCGATGCCATTCGCGACCTCGCCGAACAGGGCGGGGAGGATGAAGACGACGACGAAATAACCCCCGCCACGGAACCTGCTCCTTTCGTTGCCGCTCCGGCGACGGCGCCGGGGAACCGTTCAAGCCAAAGCGGACGGCAAAACGTGCACCGCCCAAGCCCAAAGACGTTACCTGATCCAAAACATAAGAAATGCCCGCCACGAAGCTGTCGTGACGGGCATTTTGACGACGGTATCAGCGACTATTTACGGTTGACGCTCCAAGCGCCCGGCCCGGCAAACACCAGATAGAAAAACACGAAGCAGAAAAAGATTACCACCTCTCCGCCATTGTTGGCGGGGTATAAGCTCATCGGCGCATGGATCATGAAATAGGCAACAGCCATGGTGCCCGAGGCCACGAAGGCGGCTGGCCGCGTGTAAAAACCGACAAGCATCATCAAGCCGGTTACAATCTCTATTATTCCCGCAAGGCCAAATAGGCTCATAAGCGGCGGTTGCATTTCGGTGGCGGGGAAACCCAAAAGTTTTTGCGTCCCGTGCATGACGAAGAGCAGCGCCACAACGACACGCAGGGCGCACAGTACCTGCGGAGAATATTTGGAAACTCGGTCAAACATTGAATATTCCTTTCGAACCGACCATCGACGGTGATCACCGCTCCTCCTCTAGCCGTCTGCGTCGTTTCCGCAAACCGCTCTCTGTTGAAAACACCGTTCGCCGTATCGCTCCAAACTCGTCATATTGACCATTCAGTACATTCCAGACCTACCGCTGACGCGGGGCCCACGCATTGCGCTTTGGGCCGGAAATCTGTATGACGCGCGCTCAGTTACCAAAAGAGACTATTGGAATATGACCCAAGCGCCAAAAATTGGCCTGGTCAGCCTCGGCTGCCCAAAAGCCCTCGTAGATAGCGAACGCATCATGACGACGTTGCGAGCGCAGGGTTATTCCTTCAGCCGTGACTATGCGGGGGCCGATGTTGTTCTGGTCAATACCTGTGGCTTCCTGGATAGCGCCAAGCAGGAAAGTCTTGAGGCGATTGGCGAAGCGCTTAACGAAAATGGCCGCGTCATCGTTACCGGCTGCCTGGGCGTTGAGGAAGAACTGATCCGCAAGACCCATCCCAGCGTCTTGGCGATTTCGGGACCGCATCAATACGAAAGCGTCGTGAGCGCGGTGCACGAGCACCTGCCGCCAGTGCCCAACAAGTTCGTTGATCTGTTGCCCGAACAGGGGCTGAAACTGACGCCACGTCACTACGCCTATCTCAAGATTTCAGAAGGCTGCAACAATCGGTGCTCGTTCTGCATCATTCCCCAGATTCGCGGCGATCTCGCTTCGCGACCGGCGGCGGGCATTTTGGGCGAGGCCGAGGCCCTTGTGCGCGGCGGCGCCAAGGAGCTATTGGTCATCTCGCAGGACACCAGCGCCTACGGCGTTGACATCAAATATGCGACGTCGAACTATCGAGGCCGTCCGGTTGCGGCTAAATTTTACGATCTGGCCAAGGAACTGGGCGAGCTGGGCGCGTGGGTTCGCCTGCACTATGTCTATCCCTACCCCCATGTCGATCAGGTCATCCACCTCATGGCCGAGGGCAAGGTCTTGCCCTATCTCGATATTCCGTTCCAGCACGCGTCCCCGTCCGTGCTCAAGACCATGCGCCGCCCCGCCAATCAGGTCAAAACGCTGGACCGCATCCACAAGTGGCGCGCCGAGTGCCCTGACCTCGCAATCCGTTCCAACTTCATCGTCGGCTTCCCCGGCGAAACCGAGGAAGATTTCGAATTTCTTCTGGACTGGATCGAAGAGGCAGAGATCGACCGCGCTGGCTGTTTCAAATACGAGCCGGTTACTGGTGCTCCCGCCAACGAACTGGAAGGCATTGTGCCCGACGACGTCATGCAGGATCGCTTTGAGCGCCTCATGGAGGTAGCCCAGCACGTTTCAACCGGTCAGCTGGCCAAGAAGGTTGGTCAGACCATTGATGTTTTGGTCGACGATGTTGACAAGGACAACAACCGCGCTATTGCTCGCTCCAAATGGGACGCGCCTGAAATCGACGGCCAGGTCATCGTCAACAATGCCACCAATATCAAGCCGGGCGATCTTGTCTCGGTGCTGGTGACCGACAGCGATGAATACGATCTGTTCGCCGAGCCCAGTCAGGCGAATTGAGAGTCGTTTCAAGCGTTTAGAGGTGCCGGTTCAGGTTTTGATTCATGGCGCGGCGCCTCAAAGCATCACGCCTAGGCCCAACTCTTCAATCCCAACAACTTCTCGCCCAGCGGGTTTAGCACCGCTGTCTTAGCGTGCTTCTTTTCCCACTGGCGCGGGTCACCCGGAAATGCATCACGCTTGGGCGAGTCCATTTCGCGCCATAGCCGCACGCGCTCGTCCCTATCCGCCTGATCGCCCTCATTGGCAGGATACATCGAAATATATTGCGCCATCCGCACGCGGTCTCTGGAATGGTTTGGGCGCACGCCATGGGCCAGTAAGGTATTGAAGATCATCAGATCGCCGGGTTCCAACTCTATGTTGGTGATGGTCAGGCCGGTGGTGTCGGGATGCATGGGGTCGCGGTCGGCGGGTTGGGTTTTGACCCATTCGTCAAAGTTGTAGAACAGTTCCGGAATGCACTGAAAACCGCCAACGTCCCCATCCTGCTTTACAAGGCTGAGTACGCCCTGCACGCCGATTGGCAGCGGATCGAGCGAGGTGTCGCTGTCCCAATGTATAAAGCCGTTTGGATTGCCATGCACTTTTTTGGGCACGTTGAGATTGGCGCGATCAATTCCGACCCAGAGTTCTTCCAAGTCCCAAATGTCTACAAAGGCGTCGTGGACGCGCTGCACCATGCGATTGTCCCAAAGATATTGGTGGTTATAGATTTCTACCATGCCGGTGCCGTTGAGTTCTTTCATAATGTGGTCGCGGCGCTGCGGCGCATACCATGTTGAGGGATCGTTCGGGTCCTTCTCATCAAATTCCCAGAGCAAGGCCTTGAGCCGCTCGACATTCTCCTCGGGAACCGCATTGCGCACAATTACATAGCCTTTGGTTGTCCAATGCTCCCAGTCGGCCGGACTGAGCACGCGCAGCGGCAGCCTTTTGACCATGTCCTTGAGTTGGGTTGAAACCACGCTGGTTGTTGGATGGCTGTCGCGACTGGTTTGCGTCTGCATTAGTCTCTCCCATTGCTCCCCTCTGGGGTCATTGATAACCACCACACTAGCCCTCATCCGCCCGAACCGCTTGCCGCCAAATGGCAAATATTGATACTATCTTGGCATAACGTTTGTCGTTGGTGCCACATGAAGCCATTTCTGGAACGCGTTAGTGTTGAGGACGGAACGTCTTGGACATTGTTCGACCGTCAACTTGCGGACGGCATTCCGTTTCAATGGCACCATCACCCCGAGTTTGAACTGACACTGACGCTCAACTCGAGCGGCCAGCGGTTTATCGGTGACCATATTGATCGCTATGATGATGGCGATCTGGTTTTGATCGCGCCCTACCTGCCACACACGTGGCATTCGCTGTCCCGTCTTGACCCACACCGTCCGCACCGCGCCCTGGTTATCTGGTTCGACAAGCTTTGGGCAGAGCGGTTGACCGGCAATTATGCCGAATTGGGCGGTACCGCCTTGCTTCTGCAAAGGGCTTCGACCGGTTTGATGTTTTCGCGCCCAATTTCGCAAGCGGTTCGGCCGCGGATAGAGGCGCTGTTTGACCTACCACCGTTCGAGCGGTTTTTGGCGTTGCTGGGCATTCTGGGCACATTGTCACTGGATGGCGGATCCCGTCCGCTGGCGACCAGTGGTCCCGAAGTCGTCGGGCCGAGCGCCGAAAGGACGCGGCTGGATCGGGTGCTCGACTACATTCACCGGAACTTTGCCGGGAAGCTCAGCATCGCTGGACTCGCAGATATCGCCGCGCTCAGTCCCTCCGGGTTGCATCGCAGCTTTCGACGACAAACTAATCAAAGTATCAGTCAGTATCTCATCCGACTTCGCATTGGGCGTGCCTGCGCCCTGCTCTCTTCGGGCACTGTGCCGATTGGCACCATCGCTGGCGAAGTTGGCTACGACTCGCTCGCCAATTTCAACCGACAGTTTAAGGCACTCAAAGGTTTGACACCCAGCCAGTATCGTCAAAACTTTCAAGCGACGCGGTAGATATTGGACTATCAATGGATTGCGATGTCATTGACCCTCCCCACGAGACCGGACGACCTATGCATAAACACTACGATATCAATCTCGCTGATGGACGCTCGCTAGCGCTTGGCCGCAACCCGGTGGTAATGGGGATACTGAATGTCACTCCGGACAGTTTTTCAGATGGCGGTGCTTTCAACTTGCTCGATGTTGCCGTTGCACACGCACAACAGATGATTGCGGATGGCGCCGATATCATCGACATTGGTGGCGAAAGCACCCGTCCCGGTGCCGCTCCCGTGTCGACCCAGGAGGAGTTGGACCGCGTCATCCCGGTGATCGAGGCGCTGATCGCCGCCGGCGTAACTACCCCACTTTCAATCGACAGCTACAAACCGCTCGTGGCCGATCAGGCCATTCAGTCCGGTGCCACGATTATCAACGATGTGCATGGCCTGCTGCGCGCGCCGCAAATGGCTCAGGTGGCAGCTCTTCATAATGCCCCGGTCATCGCTATGCACTGGGATAATGATCGCGATCAAGCCAAACCCATCCTCTCCGAGATCGAACGATATTTCACCAGAACTATAGCAGTCGCCGAATCGGCGGGGGTAAGTCGGGAAAAACTGATCCTTGATCCCGGTTTTGGCTTCGGCAAGTCGTTGGGCGACAATTATGCTACGCTCAACGCTACCCGGATGTTAACCGATTTTGGCTTTCCGTTACTGATAGGTACCTCGCGCAAATCAATGATTGGCAGGCTCTTGAACAACACCACCGAGGACCGTCTGGCCGGCACAATTGCCACCAATGTTCTGGCATACGCCAATGGCGCTCACATCTTTCGTGTGCACGATGTTCGCGCCAATCGCGACGCCCTTCGCGTCGCCGCTGCAACGCTGTATGGTCCCCCTGAAGAGATAAGGTGACGCCATGGGCAAGAAGTTTTCGGGCGACCGCATCATATTGAAAGACTTGGGTTTTTACGGCTATCACGGCTTGATGCATGAAGAGATGAAACTTGGCCAGCGATTCTTTATCGACCTCAAATGCGGCGTCGACCTTTCAGCCCCCGCCTCCACCGATCAGGTCAGCCAAACCGTTTCCTATGCCGAAATTTACGATGCCGTTAAATTCGCATTTGAAAACAAAAGGATGCATCTGATCGAGGCCGTCGCACAGAACATTGTCGACGGCCTGTTCAACACCTTCCCCGAAGTCCAATGGGTCAAGGTTCGTGTCCGCAAACCCGAGGCGCCCATTGCCATGGTCCGTGGCGAAGCCGCTATCGAACTACGCCGTCACCGGAGTTCGTAAATGAAAGCAAAGGCTTGGCTCAGTTTAGGAGCCAATATCGGCGATCCGGTTGCTCAGCTGACCGAGGCCATCGAACGCCTGGATGCTCACGCCAAAATCGCCGTAACGGCCCGCTCGGGCGTCATCATCACCAAGGCATGGGGAAAGACCGACCAACCCGACTTCGCCAACATGGCAATTGCCATCGAGACTGACATTACACCGCTGGACCTGTTGACGTTTTGTCTAACGACTGAACTGGCAATGGGGCGGGTGCGCGAAGAAGTTTGGGGCCCTCGGCGCATCGATATCGACATAATTGCCTATGATCGCCTGACATTGAAATCCTCCAACCTCAACTTGCCTCATCCCCATGCACACATGCGAGATTTTGTGCTTGATCCGCTACGCGAAATCGCACCCGACGTTGTGGATTGGGTCATCGAAATGGCGGACGGTCGGGGCTAATTGCGCAGCGCATCCAATACTTTGACAGCGGTGTCGAATTCAAGACGGCGCATGCGGCGCCGTTCAGCGGCCTCCTCGTCAATACCCCATTGCCGGTTCTGAAAATCCTCATCAACGTGAGCGGCCGTCCACAATTCGTCCGGCGTAAAAAGCTTATGCCACAGACCGATAGCAAGGATTCCTGAGCCAGAGATTCCGGTAATCGAAACCAGCGCTGTCATGACCAACAAATTTTCGTGCTGCAGCACTTCAGCCAACCGCGCAAGCGTAGGGGGCGGTTGGTCCTGATGCATAACGCCCACGGTGGGCTGAAATGAAACGCCAAAGTGCCGGGCAACCTTGACCAGGGCCGCGTCCCAATGCGTCTCCTGCTCGGCAACCAGTTCGCTTGGATAATCGGCCCGGTACAGCAGCAGGTCATTGCCGGCAAACTTGACCACTTCGTCTCGAAACGCGGGCACCAGTGCCTCGCCACTTTCGAGTGCGGAATTGATAAGACGTACCATCGGCATTTTGGCCGGATCGATCAATTCGCCCTGCGCAGCCCATTCGTCGGCCATATGCATGGCAATATCGGCGTGCGGGACAACCACAGGAAGCTTCAGTGCGGGCGTTCTGGTGGCGCGTCCATCGAGCGTAACGCTAAAACCGCCATCGACAGGCGAAACGCCGGTTTGACTGTAAAAGCGCTTGGGCAACTGGGTTTTGACATGATGCTGGGCACGGCCGTAACCGTCATCGCGGTGCTTACCCGCTTCCTCTAACTGATCGCGCATGGTTTATTACTCCAATAGCCGCTGGATGGCGTCGTCGAGATCATCGTAAGCATCAATCATCGTGTCTGCGAAGGGGATGAGTTCGCTCGGTTCGTGATAACCCCAGGTAACGCCGATCGTTCTGACCCCGGCTGCCCGCCCCATTTCCAGATCGAATGTCGTGTCCCCGATCATGATCGTCTCGCTTGTCCCCGAACCTGTCTCGTCCATCGCCGTTAATAGCATGCCCGGATTGGGCTTTGAGGGATTGTGGTCGGGCGTTTGCAGGGTGGCAAAATATTGGGTCAGACCATGAAGTTCCAGAATGCGATTGACGCCTGCAAGACCTTTGCCGGTGGCAATCCCCAATGTCTTTGTCGGGTCCTGCCGAAGCCGGTTCAAGGCCTGTAATGCACCCGGAAACAACGCTTCGCGGTTCGCATCGCTGACAACAGAGGCCCGATAGTGGTTCCGGTAGCTTTCGACTAGTCTCGAAACCAATTCGTGATCATCCGACTTCGCCAACCGCGAGAGGGCGATTGGCAAGGATAAACCAATCACCCGGCGTGATTCTGCCGCGGTCGGGGCCGACAACCCTGCCCCGGCGAAGGTTGCGGACATGTGTTCACTGATCAACCCTTGCGTATCGATCAGAGTGCCATCCATATCAAAGACAATGAGGCTCACGCCTCTTCCTCCGGATCGCCAGCCTGGGCGTCATACCGGCCCGCATCGAACCCGAGAGCGTCAAAGGTTTGCTGCATGTGCGGCGGCAAGGGGGCAGATACATCGAGCCTTTTGCCGGAGCGCAGCGGTAAAGCAATGCGACGCGCATGCAAGTGCAGTCCCTCACCCAATCCAACTGCTCCCTGCCAGTTCTCAATATTGAAGTAACGTGGGTCGTTGATGATCGGCGTACCAAGCTGGGCCGTATGGACGCGCAATTGGTGGGTGCGACCGGTCACAGGTTTAAGCGTAAGCCAGGCAAAACGTCGGCTGGCAGTGTCTGTCGTCGAATAGTAGCTCATCGAGTGCTGTGCGCCCGGTGTGCCATTTTTAACAACAACAACCTGCTCGCCGTCCGGCGTCTTCCGCTTTCCCAGGAAACAGGAAATTTCGCCCTGCCGGGGCGTAGGATTGCCCGCGACAACGGCCCAGTAAATTTTTCTGGCCGAGCGGGACCGGAACACCGCGCCAAAGTGACTGGCGGCAGCGTGAGTCTTGGCAACAATAAGGCAGCCCGATGTATCACGATCCAGCCGGTGAACCAGACGCGGTGCTTCACCCTTCTTGTTCGGCAGACTCTTGAGCATCCCGTCGAGATGCCGAAATGTGCCACTACCGCCCTGCACAGCAAGGCCAAAGGGCTTGTTGAGGACATAGATGTCGTCATCCTCATATAGGATCAACGTTCGAATGAAGTCAGCATCCTCATTGTTGAGCTTGATCGGTTTTACCGTGTCCGGGTCATCAATGGGCGGGATGCGTACGACCTGCCCCGGCGAAAGACGGGTACTTGTTGCAACCTTTGATCGATCGACTTTAACTTCGCCGTTGCGAATGAGCTTTTGCAGCCGCCCGAAACCAAGTTGCGGAAAATGCAGGGCAAACCAGCGGTCAAGCCTCATGCCGTCTTCGTCGCTATGTACTTTGCGCTGTTGAACCGCACTCATGCGGGCATTCCCCGGGTTAGCAAAAGACCCAGATATAGGCCCGCCACTGAAACAGCAACCGACAAGGCAATATAGAGCGCGGCAGAGACTATTTGGCCACGCTCAAACAAGGCAATTGTATCGAGTGAAAAGGACGAAAAGGTCGTAAACCCGCCGAACATGCCGATTGCTACAAACAATCGCGCCTCAGGTGCCCAAGCCGGCATCGCTTTGACCAGCCAACCGATAAATATTCCCATGGCCAAGGAACCCAGAACGTTCACCAATAGCGTCGCAAGTGGAAACTGGCTGGGCCAGAATTTGCCGATTACACTCGACGCACCAAAACGCCCCATAGCGCCAATCGCCCCGCCAGCGCCAACCAATAAAAATGCCTGCAAGATGCGTCCTTTCAGTCGTCGTTCCGTTCGGTTTTTGCAGCACGCAGTCGGCCGAAATAGTCCATGCGCTTGCTCAGTTCGCGCTCAAATCCGCGTTCAACCGGTTGATAGAAAGCCTGGCGACCAATCTTTTCGGGAAAATATTGCTGGCCAGAAAATCCTTCAGGGGTGTCGTGATCGTAAACATAACCATCGCCGTATCCTTCGCCCTTCATCATTTTGGTTGGCGCGTTAAGAATGACCATGGGTGGCATGGGCGACCCCGTTGCCTTGGCAATGCTGGTTGCCGCCTTGAAACCGACATAGACGGCATTGGATTTTGGTGCCAACGCCAAATAGACCACGACCTGAGCCAGCGCAAGTTCGCCCTCGGGTGAACCGAGCATTTGAAAGGCATCGCGCCCTGCAACTGCCTGCGGCAGCGCTTGTGGATCAGCCAGGCCGATGTCTTCAACTGCCATCCGGATCAGCCGTCGCGCAAGAAACAGGGGGTCCTCACCCGCGTCAAGCATTCGGGCGAAATAGTAGAGCGCCGCATCAGGGTCGGAACCGCGGATGGTTTTGTGCAGGGCCGAGATCAGATTGTAATGGCCATCCTGAGCTTTGTCATAGATCGGGGCCCGCCTCTGAACCACCGTCAGCAGTCCAGCGCCGTCGAGCGTTTCATCGTCTCCAGCTGATGCAAGGATTTCTTCAATTAGCCCGAGCAGAGCACGCCCGTCGCCATCGGCAAGGGTCATTAGCGTTGCGCGTGCCTCGGGTGTGAGCGGCAATTGCGCGCCGGTTAGAGCTTCGGCCCGTTGCGCCAGGGATTCGAGGTCCCCTAGGGACAGCGATTCAAAGCGCAACACCTGACTGCGCGACAACAGAGCAGCATTCAACTCAAAAGACGGATTTTCGGTGGTTGCGCCAACAAGGACGACTGTTCCATCCTCCATGACCGGCAGGAACCCGTCCTGCTGAGCACGGTTAAAGCGATGAATTTCATCGACGAACAGCAACGTTTTTTTCCTGATAGACTTTCAAAGCGAGCTTTTTCAAAAACCTTCTTGAGATCGGCAACACCTGAAAACACGGCAGATATCTGTTCGAAACGGTAACCAATTTCGTCAGCTAGCAGTCGGGCAACTGTTGTCTTGCCGGTACCGGGTGGGCCCCACAGGATCAATGAACCCAAACGTTTCGAGCCGATCATGCGCCGCAGCGTTCCTTGAGGGCCGAGCAAATGCGTTTGGCCGATGACCGCATCGAGCGACCGCGGCCGCAATTGGTCGGCCAGTGGGCGGGCACCCGGGGGCTCGTCCGTTGGGTCTATCGGATCGGGGGTGAACAGATCACTCATCAGCCCGCCACAATGGTCCTGATGGTGCGTCCGCCGCGCTGAAGCACGATCTGCCACGTGCGGGTGCGTTGCGAAGCCAATTTCAAAAATGCGTTCGCATCGATAAATTTCTGGTCGTTCAGCGATATGATGATGTCGTCCACGGCCAATCCCATTTGTTCTGCTGGCGAACCGGATTTAATTGCAGTCACAATAACCCCAGAGGCGTCGTAGGGCAGACCCTTTTCTTCTGCAAGGGCTGGCGTGATGGCGGCGACGCTGGTGCCGGCAAATCTGCTGTCGCCCGAGACTGACGCGACCGAGGCAGAATCCGAGGGTGCTGGCTCGACGGTTATTGTTACATCTTCAGCCTTCCCGTTGCGGAGGCGTGAAAGCGTTGCCGTTTTTCCAACTTGCCGCGTTGCCAGGCGGAAGTTGAAGGCGCTCGGATCATCGATGGCAATCCCGTCGACCGCCAGGATCGCGTCGCCCACTGCAAACCCGTCGCGCTCGGCAGGTCCATCGGGCGCCAGATCGGTTATCAATGCGCCGTGGGGGGCGGACATGCCCATGCTGGTCGCAATATCGGTCGTTACTGCCTGCAGCTTTGCCCCAAACCAAGGCCGAACTATCTTGCCACCCGATATGCCGGCGTTGGCAACAACACGCACCATGTTAGCCGGGATGGCAAAGCCGATGCCGACAGAGCCACCACTCTTGGAAAATATGGCGGTATTGATGCCCACCAGATTGCCGTCCAAATCGACCAGAGCGCCGCCGGAGTTGCCCGGATTGATCGCCGCATCGGTCTGGATGAAGAATTCATAGTCACTGCTTTCCACCCCGGTTCGCGCAAGAGCCGAAACGATACCGCTAGTGACGGTTTGACCTACACCAAACGGATTGCCGATCGCCAGAACCAGGTCGCCCACCTGCAGTGCATCAGAGTTTGCAAATTTCAGTGCGGAAAAAGTCTGCCCTTTGGGATCACGAATCTTGAGCACCGCCAGATCGGTCTTCTTGTCGTCCAGCACAACGTCGACAGCAAATTCGCGTCCGTCCGACAGCGATATGCGCACTTCGGTACCGCCATCGACCACGTGACTATTGGTCAGGATAATGCCCCGGCCATCGACGATCACACCTGACCCCAGAGACTGGGACTCTCTTGGCCTTGTCTGGAACTGCCCTCGTTGGCCAAAGAAACGCTGAAAAAACGGATCATTGGCAAAAGGAGAAACGCTTTGCTGCTCAATGCGGGTCGAATAAACATTGACCACCGAGGGCGCCGCCATCTTAACCACGGGGGCAAAGCTCAATTTGACCTGGGCTGTCGTTTGAGGAACACTTCGTTCAACGGGATCAGGAAGGGCGATCGCAGGCGGCGGCGTTGCAGCGGCTTGGGCAATGGCTTTATTTTGATTTTGATTTGAAAGGGTAGTGGCAAAATAGCCCAGCCCCGCCAACACCAGAAGGGCGATGGCGGCAAGGGAGAAGCGACGAAATGTCATAATAATCACCAAGGACAGTTTCAGGCTGGCGGACTCAATATTGCCCACCGTGACATCAGAGGCAAACGCGCAAAATCGGGCGCCATTAAGGTGTCACGTGCATTGGTAATGTTTCAGCAAAATATTCATTTGCTGCAACGGGCAAGTGACCTTATATGCAGCGCTTCTTTATAACCACCTCAGCCACAGAAAGGCGTTTCGCCAATGGCCGACGAGCCCCTCCACGTTTTCCCGAACACATCAGCGCTAATTGCTGCTGAAGCACCTGATTTTCCCAGCTTTCTGTTTTCTGAACGTGAATTGCACAAGGCCGCCAAGGTCTTTCGCAAGGGCTTTGATGGGCTCCTGACTTATGCGGTTAAATGCAATCCGTCGCCACACGTTATCGCGCAGCTACATCGCGAAGGTTTGAAGGCGTTCGATGTTGCCTCCAACACCGAAATGGAATTGGTGCGGGATCACGCGCCGGGCGCGGCAATGCACTACAACAATCCGATCAAGAACAAGCGCGAGATCGCTCGCGCCTATGATGAATTCGGCATTCGCTCCTTTACCATTGATCATCCCCAGCAGTTGGACCAGTTGGCGGCTGTCGTTTCGCCTTCGCGAGATGTCGAAGTCACAACCCGCTTCAAGGCAGGCAAGGCGCTCAAATCCTATGATTTTGGCATCAAGTTTGGCGTCATGGAGCAAGGCGCCGCCGAAATCGTGTCGATGGTTGATCAGATGGGTTACACACCGAGCCTCTGCTTTCATGTCGGCAGCCAGTGCGAAGACGCCTATGCCTATGAACGCCACATTGCAGCGGCGGCGCGGATCGTTGAAGAATCCGGCATAGAACTCAAACGCCTCAACATCGGCGGCGGCTATCCGGCCCCCTACCCGACCAGCGAAGCGCCGCCAATGGACTACTATTTTGAAACCATCGCGGCTGCGGTGAACGACCATTTTGGCGAAAAGAAGAAGCCCGAACTTATTATCGAACCCGGCCGGGCGCTTGTAACCTCCTCGACGTCTCTCCTGCTCCGCGTCAAACATCAGCGCGGTGGGCAGGCAGTCTATGTCAATGACGGCGCCTATGGTTCGCTGATGGAAGTCAAGTTCATGCATTTCACCCCGCCGGTCCGGGTTTGGCGCGGCGCACGTGTGCACGACAATGAAGGGCAGTTTGAAAACTTTACAATCTGGGGCCCTACCTGCGACAGCTACGATGTGCTGCCGCAAACCTTCACGTTACCGGCAGATATTGACGAAGACGACTGGATCGAATTCGGCTTGATGGGTGCATATACCCAGGCATCACTAACGCCGTTTAACGGCTTTGATCGCCGAGACCAATTCTGGGTCGATGAGGTCTATACCGGCAAGGACGTGCAGCCGGAATAATTTGATCGAGATGCCGCAGGCCATTATGTTGAAATTCCCGCTTTGGCGGGAATTTTTTGCGCAAGTCTCAGCTACATATCGAAAATTCGATGCAAGACACCCCCACCCTCGATAACAAAAAGGGCGGCCACAGGATGCTGTGGCCGCCCAAATGCTCAAAACTGAAAATCGGCCTACGCCGCTTCAGACTCTTCATCGCGAACCGGGACCGGGCCGCTATCGAGGCCCTTGGCGTTGACGTCGCGGTCAACGAATTCAATCACAGCCATTGGTGCGTTGTCACCGAAACGGAAGCCGGCCTTCATGATGCGGATATAACCGCCCTGACGTTCCTTGTAACGGCCACCAAGAACCGCAAACAGCTTGCGGACCTGATCCTCGTCGCGGATCTGGGCAATCGCCTGACGGCGCGCATGCAGATCGCCACGCTTGGCAAGCGTCACCAGCTTTTCAACGATTGGGCGCAATTCCTTTGCCTTGGGCAAAGTCGTTACGATCTGCTCGTGTTTGATGAGCGCTGCGGACATATTGGCAAACATCGCCTTACGATGGCTGGCCGTCCGATTGAGTTTGCGACCTGAATTACCGTGGCGCATGGTTGTCTCCTGTAGATCTTATCGGCGCGAGATCAATAATGATCTTCGTAGCGCTTGGCGAGGTCATCGATGTTCTCGGGTGGCCAGTTAGCAACGTCCATTCCGAGATGAAGGCCCATTTGCGCGAGCACTTCCTTGATTTCGTTGAGCGACTTGCGGCCGAAATTGGGGGTCCGCAACATTTCCGCTTCAGTTTTCTGGATCAGATCACCAATATAGACAATGTTGTCGTTCTTGAGGCAATTGGCCGAACGGACCGACAGTTCGAGCTCGTCGACCTTTTTGAGCAGCGCAGGATTGAATGCCAGTTCCGGAACGGCATCCTGGGTCTTTTCCTTGCTGGGCTCTTCGAAATTCACAAAGACCGACAGCTGATCCTGCAGAATGCGCGCTGCAAAGGCGACAGCGTCGTCCGGCGAGATCGCGCCATTGGTTTCAACCTGAAGCGTCAACTTGTCCTTGTCGAGGCTTTCGCCCGCACGGGTTGCGTCGACCTTATAGGATACGCGACGGACCGGCGAGAACAGCGCATCGACCGGAATGTAACCAATCGGTGCGTCTTCGGGGCGGTTCTTGTCCGCTGCAACATAACCTTTGCCGGTATTGACCGTGAACTCAATGTTGATCTCGGCGCCATCATCGAGGTGGCAGATGACGAGTTCAGGATTGAGTACTTCGATGTCGCCGGTGACCTTGATGTCGCCTGCAGTAACCGAACCGGGCCCCTGCTTGGAAAGAGCCAAACGCTTGGGACCTTCTGATCCCATACGCAGTGCGATTTCCTTGACGTTGAGCACAAGGTCGGTAATGTCTTCCCGTACGCCGGGAAGCGACGAAAATTCGTGAAGAATGCCGTCGATCTGGATTGCCGTTACTGCCGCGCCCTGAAGCGACGACAGCAGCACACGACGAAGGGCGTTACCAAGAGTAAGCCCATAACCGCGCTCAAGCGGCTCGGCTACAACCGAGGCCACGCGCGCGTTGTCGCTGCCCGAAACAATCTCCAGCTTGGTCGGCTTAATAAGTTCTTGCCAGTTCCTCTGGATCGTCACAGGTAATGTCCTTTCAAAATCGCGGCCCTTGCCCGGCCGCTCCGCCGCAAACACAATAAGACTCCCGGCCCGGAGGCCAGGAGTTGAAAAACTTGGTTAGACGCGGCGCCGCTTGCGCGGACGGCAACCATTGTGCGGGATCGAAGTAACGTCACGGATCGATGTAACGTTAAAACCCGCTGCCTGCAAAGCACGAAGCGCTGATTCACGGCCCGAACCCGGACCACGAACTTCAACCTCAAGGGTCTTCATGCCATGTTCCTGCGCCTTCTTGGCAGCATCTTCAGCAGCAACCTGGGCTGCATAAGGGGTCGACTTGCGCGACCCCTTGAAACCCATCACACCAGAAGACGACCAGGAAATAGTGTTTCCCTGCATGTCAGCAATCGTGATCATGGTGTTGTTGAAGGATGCGTTCACATGGGCAACGCCGGATGTGATATTCTTACGTTCCTTGCGGCGAACGCGAGTTGTTTCAGTCTTAGCCATTTACGTCCTCAATTCGATATCCGCGCTGCCGTTAGCAATATGCCCCGGCAGCTACATCGAAGAACCCGATACGGGTTCTTACTTCTTCTTGCCTGCGATAGCTTTAGCCGGACCCTTGCGCGTACGCGCATTGGTATGGGTGCGCTGACCGCGAACGGGCAGTCCACGACGGTGGCGCAAGCCGCGATAGTTGCCCAGGTCCATCAAACGCTTGATGTTCATCGCCACGCCGCGACGAAGATCACCTTCAACAACATAGTCGCGGTCGATCGTTTCGCGAATCTGGATAACTTCGGCGTCGGTCAATTCATTGACGCGACGGTCGGCTGGAATTCCAACCTTGTTGCAAATATCCTCGGCGAACCTGTCACCGATCCCATGGATATACTGCAGCGCGATGATCACGCGCTTATTAGTCGGGATATTGACGCCAGCAATACGAGCCACGTCTGCACTCCTTCATTCACACCTTGGCCGCTGCGGCCTGTGTCCTAAAACAACAAGGACCGGATTTCGACCCCAACCTACTTGAGAAACCGAATCCAGCCCAATAATGCATGAGACTGACGCGGTTCATAAAGGACAAGCCATGCCGGAGTCAACCGGCAAGACTTATCGAATTTTCTAACTGCCGATGGCAGCCTTGATCGAAGCGGTAACTGTTTCCACCGGCTCCATACCATCAACGGACTTAAGCTGCCCTTTGTCGGCATAATATTTTACCAATGGTGCGGTCTGCTGATTGTAAACCTCAAGCCTGTTCCGCAACACCGCCTCATTATCGTCAGCGCGCCCTCCGGCTTCCTTGCCCCGACTGACCACGCGTTGAACCAGCACATCGACATCAGCTTTGATCTCAACAACGGCGTTTAGCTCCATGGACTTTTCTTTCAACATGGTGCTGAGCGCTTCGGCTTGTGCAATCGTGCGGGGAAATCCATCCAGAATAAAGCCAGGCTTGCAATCGGGTGCATCTAGGCGCTCTGACACAATGCCGTTGACGATGGTGTCGGAGACGAGATCACCGCGATCCATGACTTCTTTAGCTGCAAGGCCCATTGGCGTTTTGGCAGCAATGGCCGACCGCAGGATATCGCCAGTGGAGAGCTGCGGAATACCGTAGTCTTCAACTAGTATCTTTGCCTGCGTGCCCTTGCCTGCACCCGGTGGACCGAGAAGGATCAGCCTCATCGACGCTTTCCTCCACCGAGACGGGATTTTTTGACCATGCCCTCATATTGTTGGGCGATGAGATGACTTTGGACCTGGGAGATCGTATCAAGCGTCACAGTCACCATGATCAGCAGCGACGTGCCACCGATGAACTGGCTGACTGCGAGTTGGTTATGCACAATCTCTGGGATCAAAGCCACAACCGTCAAATAGACAGCGCCGGCCACCGTAATGCGGGTCAACACATAGTCGATGTGTTGAGCAGTCCGTTCGCCGGGACGAATACCCGGAATGAACCCGCCCGAACGCTTCAGATTGTCAGCGGTCTCGGTGGGGTTGAAGACAATTGCGGTGTAAAAGAACGCAAAGAAAATGATGAACACGGCAAATAGCGTCAGATAGAGCGGCTGGCCGCGGCCAAGCATGGCCGTAATCACCTGCAGCCATTGCGGTGAATTTCCCTGGGCGGCAAATGACGCAATGGTCGCGGGCAAAAGCAGTAGTGAGGAACCAAAGATCACTGGGATAACACCAGATGTGTTCAGCTTGAGCGGTAGATGAGAGCTTTCGCCCTGGAACATCTTGTTGCCCACTTGTCGCTTCGGATATTGAATCAGCAACCGGCGCTGTGCCCGTTCAAAGAACACGATTACTGCCACAACCACAACCGATAGCAACAATATGCCGACCGCAGCCAATGTGGGCAGCGCCCCAGTGCGGCTCAGTTCCATCGTCTGGACAACTGTGGCTGGCAAATTGGCGACAATACCGGCGAAAATGATCAGCGAAATGCCATTGCCGACGCCGCGCGAGGTGATTTGTTCACCCAGCCACATCAGGAACATGGTACCGCCGACCAAGGTTATGACCGTTGAAATACGGAAGAACCAACCAGGATTGAGAACAACGCCCTGACTTGCTTCCAACCCGACGGAAATGCCGTAGGCCTGGATCGTGCAGAACACCACTGTCAGATAGCGCGTGTACTGATTCATCTTGCGACGACCAGCCTCACCCTCTTTCTTCATTTCTTCGAGGCGCGGAGAAGCGGTCGAAACGACCTGCACCACGATAGAGGCAGTAATATATGGGATCAGATTAAGTGCGAAAATCGCCATGCGCTGAACGGCACCACCCGAAAACATGTTGAACATGCCCAAGATGCCCTGCTCCGATTGCTCGAAGGTCGCGCGGAATGCGTCCGGGTCAATCCCCGGCACTGGAATAAAAGTACCCAGACGATAAACAAGCAGCGCTCCTAGTGTGAACCAGATGCGCTGCTGGAGTGCTTTCGCCTTTGAAAACGTCGAGAAATTAAGATTTCTAGCCAGCTGTTCGGCTGCGGACGCCATGTGTCGCTCCCTATGGCTTAAAGGCCAGGCGCGTTAGGCCGAGAATTACTCGGCCTTTGCGTCTTTTGCTGTCGAAGTTGCTACATGCAATTCGACTTTACCACCGGCAGCCTCGATTGCTGCCAAGGCACCCTTGGTGGCGTAATCCACCTTGAAAGTGACCTTCTTGGAAGTGAAACCTTCCGAACCCATCAGGCGCACGCCATCCTTGGCTCGACGCACAACGCCAGCAGCAATCAATGCCGCGACGTCAATCACGCCCTTGGCGTCCAACTTACCGGAATCGATGTAAGCTTGGATACGGTCGATGCGAACCTGGTTCCATTGCTTTGGATTATGCGAGTTAAACCCACGCTTTGGCATACGCATGTGGAGCGGCATCTGACCGCCTTCAAAACCATTGATCGCAACACCAGAGCGCGAAGTCTGGCCCTTAACGCCGCGGCCAGCGGTCTTGCCCTTGCCCGAACCGATGCCGCGACCAACACGGGTACGAATCTTGTAGGAGCCGGGATTATCACGAAGTTCGTTCAAACGAGTCATGTTGAACACCTTTTGCCTTTTACTCGCCGACGACGCGGACGAGGTGCGGGAGTTTGTTGATCATGCCGCGAACTTCGGGCGTATCAAGCAGCTCACGCTTCTTGTTCATCTTATTGAGCCCGAGACCAACCAGGGTTGCGCGCTGCACCTTGTCGCGGCGGATCGGCGAACCGATCTGCTCAACAATGAGGGTTTTCTTGACTGCCATCTTATCTCTCCGTCAGCCTGATCAAGCTTCGACCGCAGTTTCGCCGCGGCGAGCCTGCAATTCCGAAACCTTCAAACCACGACGCGATGCGACCGAACGCGGGCTATCGACACGCTTGAGCGCGTCGAACGTCGCGCGAACCATGTTGTAAGGGTTAGCCGATCCCTGCGACTTCGCCACAATGTCGTTGATCCCGAGGGTCTCAAACACTGCGCGCATCGGACCACCGGCGATAATACCGGTACCGGGTTCTGCTGCACGCAAGATGACCTTGCCGGCGCCGTGGCGGCCATGCACATCATGATGCAATGTACGTGCGTCGCGCAGCGGTACACGGATCATTGTGCGCTTAGCCGCTTCAGTGGCCTTACGGATTGCTTCTGGAACTTCGCGGGCCTTACCGTGACCAAAGCCAACGCGGCCCTTTTGATCGCCAACCACAACCAAGGCGGCGAAACCGAAACGGCGGCCACCTTTGACAACCTTGGCAACACGATTGATGTGGACCAGGCGGTCGACGAATTCGCTATCGCGATCTTGAACGTCTCTGCTCATAATATCTTCTTTCTCGCGCCGTGGATCAGAACTGCAGGCCGCCCTCGCGGGCAGCTTCTGCCAGGGCCTTGACCCGGCCGTGATAAATGTAGGCACCGCGATCGAAAATGACTTCGACCACTCCTGCCTTGGTGCCACGCTCAGCGATCAACTTGCCGATGGTCGATGCGGCTTCAGCCGTTCCACCATTCTTGACAGATGCCTTGACGTCGGTATCGAGCGTCGAGGCAGAAGCCAATGTACGGCCAGTCGAATCATCAATGATCTGCGCGTAGATATTTTTGTCCGAACGGTAGACCGACAACCGTGGCCGACCGAAAGCACGAGCCTTAAGCGCCTTGCGAACGCGGGCTTTGCGGCGCTCTGCGCCCTTATTGCTGATAGCCATCGCAGGCGCTCCTTACTTCTTCTTGCCTTCTTTGCGGAAGACGAACTCGCCATCGTAGCGAACGCCCTTGCCCTTGTATGGCTCTGGCTTGCGGAATTCGCGAATATTGGCTGCAACCTGGCCAACGGATTGCTTGTCAACACCGCTAATCACGATTTCAGTTGGGGCTGGCACCGCCAGCGTGATTCCCGCTGGTGCGGTGTAAATCACTTCGTGACTAAACCCAAGCGAAAGCTTGATGTCTTTGCCCTGAAGCGCAGCGCGATAACCCACACCCTGAATCTGCAGCTTGCGCTGGAAACCGGTGCTGACACCAGTCACCATGTTTTGGATAAGTGCGCGGGTCGTGCCCCATGCAGCGCGGGCCTCACGGGTGTCATTGGCAGGTGTTACCAAAACGCCTTCAGGCGTCTGCTCAACCTTGACAATATCCATGAGCTCAAGGCTCAATTCGCCTTTTGGGCCCTTAACCGCGACGTTGCGACCATTCAAAGTCACATTTACGCCGCTGACAGGAGCAACCGGTTGTTTACCCGTACGGGACATTTTGTTCTACCTTCTTGAGTAATCGTCATACCGCCTACCGATAATTGAAGCTGAAACTTCAAACATCAGAATACGCGGCAGAGTACCTCGCCACCAACATTTGCTGCCTTGGCTTCGTGATCCGCCATTACGCCCTTGGGCGTGGACAGAATTGAAACACCAAGACCGTTAGCTACCTGCGGAATATTCCGCACCGATGCATAAACGCGACGGCCGGGACGCGAAACGCGTTCGATCGTGCGGATGACCGGATCATTTTCCGCGTACTTGAGTTCAATCTCGTACTCGGCAGCGCCGTTCTCGAACTTTGTCTCAGAGTATCCGCGGATAAATCCTTCGGACTGGAGAACGTCCAGCACGCGACCGCGTAGGGTCGAGGCTGGTGTCGAAACGGAATTCTTGTGACGCATCTGCGCATTGCGGATACGGGTCAACATATCTCCGATGGGATCGGTGAAGCTCATCTTCTTCTCTCCTTACCAGCTCGACTTTACCAGGCCTGGAATCAGACCCAGATTGCCCAACTGGCGCAGTGCAATACGGCTCAGCTTCAGCTTGCGATAATAACCACGGGGACGTCCGGAAACTTCACAACGGTTGCGAACGCGAACTGGTGCCGAATTGCGTGGCAGTTCCGCGAGTTTGAGCTGTGCGCCAAACCGAACTTCAGCCGATGCCGAAGCATCCTTGCTGAGGGCTTTAAGTGCTGCCCGCTTGCCAGCATATTGCTTGGCAAGGGCGGCGCGCTTGTTGTTTTTAGCGATGGAGCTGGTCTTGGCCATGTCCTGATCCTTATTCCTTCCCCTGCCCGCTTACTGGCGGAAAGGGAAGTTGAAAGCCTTGAGAAGCGCGCGGGCTTCGTCATCCGTGTTGGCGGTCGTACAAACCACGATGTCCATACCCCAGATTTGATCAACCTCGTCGTAGTTGATTTCAGGGAAAATGATATGTTCCTTGATGCCCATTGCGTAGTTGCCCGCACCATCGAACGAATTCGGGTTCAGGCCGCGGAAATCGCGAACGCGCGGCAAAGCAATGTTCACCAGACGATCGAGGAATTCATACATGCGCGCCTTGCGCAATGTAACCTTGACACCCAGCGGCATATCTTCGCGAACCTTGAAGCCGGCGATCGACTTGCGTGCATGGGTGATAACAGGCTTCTGGCCAGCAATCTTTTCCATGTCACCAGCAGCCGACTTGACCTTCTTGGAGTCGTTCACAGCTTCGCCAACGCCCATATTCAGCACGATCTTGTCGAGCCGGGGCAATTCCATGACGTTCTTGTAACCGAACTGCTCGGTAAGCGCCTTCTTGATGGTCCCGTCATATTCGACGCGAAGCCGTGGGATGTAAGCTGTCTCAGCCATCGATCACATCTCCGGTGCTCTTGGCGACGCGCGATTTAACGCCGTCTTTAATCTGGAAACCAACGCGGCTGGGCTTGCCATCCTTGTCGGCGAGCGCGAGGTTCGACAGATGTATCGACGCTTCCTTGGTGAAAATACCGGCATCGTTCGACGCGGTCTGCTTGGTGTGACGACGAACAAGATTGATACCCTGAACGAGTGCACGAGTTTCAGTTGGGATGACTGATAGGACCTGGCCGGTTTTGCCTTTGTCCTTGCCAGTCAGGACGACGACTTTGTCGCCCTTCTTTATTTTGGCGGCCATTACAGCACCTCTGGTGCGAGCGAGATGATCTTCATGTGGTTCTTGGCGCGAAGCTCACGTGGAACTGGTCCGAAGATACGAGTGCCGATTGGTTCTTTTTGATTGTTGATCAGAACCGCGGCGTTTTTGTCAAAGCGAATAACCGTGCCATCGGGGCGACGGATATCGAACGCGGTGCGTACAACGACCGCCTTCATAACCTGACCCTTCTTTACGCGACCGCGTGGAATAGCGTCCTTGACCGACACAACAATAATGTCGCCAACAGAAGCGTATTTACGATGCGAGCCGCCCAGCACCTTGATGCACATGACGCGACGCGCGCCGGAATTATCCGCGACGTCGAGATTGGATTGCATCTGAATCATGACTGGATGCCTTCTTGTTTATGCCGACCGCCGTCCCCGGCGCGCCAACCTTAAACCCTAAATTTGTTTACGCGGACGGAACGAGTGTCCAGCGCTTGTTCCTGGAGATCGGTGCGCATTCCTCGATCTGTACAATGTCCCCGACCTTGGCAATATTTGCCTCATCGTGGGCCTGGTACTTCTTGGACCGACGCACTGTCTTTTTCATAACCGGATGTGTAAAGCGGCGTTCGACGCGCACAACAACCGTCTTCTCATTGGTATCGGAGACAACAGTCCCCTGTAGAACGCGTTTTGGCATGGCCGCCGCTCCTTACTTCGCTGCGCTTTTTTCAGCCAGGATGGTCTTGATCCGCGCGATATCGCGGCGGACCTGCTTGACCCGGGCTGGTGATTCCAACTGCTGGGTAGCACGCTGGAAACGCAGATTGAATTGTTCTTTCTTCAGGCCAACAAGCTGATCTTTCAGCTCGTCCGGGGTCTTCGCCCGCACATCCTTGGCAGTCGTCATTGCCTTGACCCCTTAGTCTGCAATGCGGGTAACAACCCGCGTCATGATCGGCAGCTTCATAGCGCCGAGGCGCAAAGCTTCCTTGGCAACGTCCTCGGGGACGCCGTCGATTTCGAATACGATGCGGCCGGGCTTCACACGAGCCGCCCACAGTTCAACCGAACCCTTGCCCTTACCCATGCGGACTTCAGTCGGCTTTTTGGTGACTGGCACATCCGGAAAGATGCGGATCCATACACGGCCCTGACGCTTCATTTCGCGGGTGATTGCGCGACGAGCCGCTTCAATCTGCCGCGCTGTAACGCGCTCTGGTTCAGTTGCCTTAAGAGCATATTGCCCAAAAGCAAGATCAGTACCGCCCTTGGCAACGCCATGGATACGACCCTTGTGAGCCTTGCGGAACTTGGTTTTCTTAGGTTGCAGCATAACGAGTTACCTTCTTATGCGCGTTCGCGGTCGGACCGCTGGCTACGCTGACCGCCACCATCGCCACTACCTTCGGTAGCCCGACGCTCATGCGCCGATGGATCATGTTCAAGCACTTCGCCTTTGAAAATCCAGACTTTGATGCCGATGATGCCGTATGTCGTTGCGGCTTCAGCAGTACCATAATCAATGTCAGCACGCAGTGTGTGCAATGGAACACGACCTTCACGATACCATTCAGTACGCGCGATATCGGCACCGCCAAGGCGACCACCAACATTGACGCGGATACCACCGGCACCCATGCGGATCGAAGTCTGCACAGCGCGCTTCATGGCGCGACGGAATGCCACTCGGCGTTCCAGTTGCTGGGCAATACCCTGAGCAACGAGAGTCGCATCAGTTTCCGGCTTGCGCACTTCAACGATGTTGATGTGCACTTCGCTGTCGGTGAACTTCTTCACACTGGCGCGGATCTTGTCGATGTCTGCGCCCTTTTTGCCGATCACAATGCCCGGACGGGCGGTGTGGATCGAAACGCGGCACTTACGGTGCGGACGCTCGATGACAATCTTGGAGACTGCAGCTGCCTTCAATTCCTTGAGCAGCATGGTACGAATCTTCAGATCTTCCTGAAGCAATGAACCGTACTCAGCCTTGTTGGCGTACCAACGCGAGTCCCAGGTGCGGTTGATGCCGAGGCGAAAACCGATTGGATTGATCTTCTGACCCATTATGCGGCCTCTTCAACTTGACGGACAACGATCGTCAGGTGGGCGAATGGCTTCTGGATCTGTGAAGATCGGCCACGTCCACGCGCCGTGAAGCGCTTCATGACAAGCGAATTGCCTACAAATGCTTCGGCAACGACAAGAGCGTCGGTGTCGAGGCCATGATTGTTTTCGGCGTTGGCAATGGCGCTTTCAAGCACCTTTCTTACCTGGCCGGAAATGCGCTTGTGGTTGAACTCGAGATCGGCCAAAGCCTTCTCTACCTTCTTGCCACGGATCAACTGAGCAACAAGGTTCAGCTTTTGCGGGCTAATGCGTAGCATCCGCAGTACTGCCTTGGCTTCGTTGTCCGCAAGCGCGCGCTGGGTTTTTGGCTTGCCCATGTTACTTCCTCTTGGCCTTCTTGTCGGCCGCGTGACCGTAATAGGTACGGCTTGGCGCGAATTCGCCGAACTTGTGGCCGATCATGTCTTCGGTCACTGAGACCGGAACATGCTTTTGACCATTGTGGACACCGAAGGTGATGCCGACGAACTGGGGCAGAATCGTCGAACGACGGCTCCAGATCTTGACGACTTCGTTGCGGCCCGATTCACGGACCTTTTCGGCTTTCTTGAGCAGGTAACCGTCGACAAACGGGCCTTTCCAAAGCGAACGGGTCATGGCTTATCTGCCCTTCTTCACGTGACGCGAGCGAACGATGAACTTGTCCGTCGCCTTATTGCTGCGGGTCTTCTTACCCTTAGTCGGCTTGCCCCAAGGCGTAACCGGATGACGGCCACCCGAGGTACGGCCTTCACCACCACCATGAGGGTGATCGATTGGGTTCATGGTCACACCGCGGTTGACTGGCTTGCGACCCAACCAACGTGAACGACCAGCTTTACCGAGTGCGGTATTGGAGTGATCCTGGTTCGAAACCGCGCCAACGGTTGCGAGACATGAACCATGAACACGACGCTGTTCGCCAGAACTGAGGCGAAGGATCGCCCAACCCTGATCGCGACCAACATACTGAGCATAAGCACCAGCAGAACGGGCAACCTGAGCGCCCTTGCGGGGCTTAAGCTCAATGTTATGAACGATCGTGCCAACCGGCATGCGTTCAAGCGGCATGGCGTTGCCGGGCTTCACGTCAACCGAACCCGTTGAAGAGATGACCTTGTCGCCCGCAGCCAAACGCTGTGGTGCAATGATGTAGGCCTGCTCACCATCCGAATAGGTAATCAGAGCTATAAACGCAGTCCGATTGGGATCATATTCCAACCGTTCAACCGTTCCAACCACGTCAAACTTGACGCGCTTGAAGTCAATCATGCGATAGGTGCGCTTGTGACCGCCACCGCGATGGAATGCAGTGATACGACCACGGTTGTTTCGTCCACCAGATTTGGTCAGACCCTGGGTCAGACCCTTTACCGGCTTACCACCCCAAAGCTCGGACCGATCTGTCGTAATCAGATGACGGCGACCTTCTGAGGTAGGATTATATTGCTTTAAAGCCATTCTTATCTCTCCCTCACAGGCCGGTCGAAATATCGATCGACTGACCGTCGACAAGGGTCACAACAGCCTTCTTGATGTCGTTGCGGACACCAAGCTTGCCGCGGAAGCGCTTTACCTTGCCCTTGCGGACAATGGTATTGACTGCCTTGACCTTGACCGAGAACAGCTGCTCGACGGCGGCTTTGATCTCTGGTTTGGACGCATCGATGGAAACATCGAAAACGACCTGATTATATTCCGAAGCCATCGTCGACTTTTCGGTCACGACCGGATTACGGATGATGTCGTAAGCGCTGAGCTTATTCATGCGAACCTTGCCTCGAGCGCTTCGAGCGCTGCTTTGGTAAGGACGAGCTTCCGACGACGGAGGATGTCAACAACGTTGATCCCCTGCACAGGCAGCACGTCGATATGCGGAATGTTGCGAGCCGCCAGAGCAAAATTCTGGTCAACCGTCGCACCATCGATGATCAGCGCATTCATCCAGTCAAGCTTACCGAACGTGATGCGCAGGGCCGAAGTTTTCGGATCCTTCTGGGCAACGCTGTCCAGAACGATCAACTCGCCGGCCTTGGCCTTGGCAGAAAGCGCATGCTTGAGAGCAAGAACGCGAACCTTCTTAGGCAGATCGATCGCATGGCTGCGGGTCTCGGGACCAAATGCACGGCCACCACCACGGAATTGCGGAGCCTTGCGATCGCCGTGACGGGCGCCGCCCGAACCCTTCTGCTTAACATATTTCTTGCCGGTACGAGCGCCGTCGGAACGATGCTTTACCTGATGCGTGCCGGCCATAGCCTTGAGCTGCTGGTAACGGACCATCCGGTGAAGAATATCTTCGCGAACTTCAAGACCGAAGACGTCATCGGCTAGCGATACGCTGCCCTTGGACTTCCCGTCGAGAGAGGTAATCTGGAGTTCCATTATTCACTCTCCCCCTGAACAGAGGCTGCTGCTGGCTTGAACGAGCCAGGAAGAGCTGCATCCTTGGGAGCAGGCTTCTTGACGGCATCCTTGATCATGATCCAACCGCCCTTGGCGCCGGGAACAGAACCTTGGATCATGATAAGCCCGCGTTCCACATCGGTCTTGACGACCTTGAGGTTCTGGGTGGTAATACGCGCATCACCCATGTGGCCAGGCATCTTCTTGTTCTTGAAAGTCTTGCCGGGATCCTGACGACCACCAGTAGAACCAATAGAACGGTGAGAAACAGAAACACCGTGGGAAGCACGCAAACCACCAAAGTTCCAGCGCTTCATACCACCGGCAAAACCCTTACCAATGGACGTTCCGGTCACATCGACCAGTTGCCCTTCAGCAAAGTGATCAGCCTGCATCTGTGCGCCTACCTCAATGAGGTTTTCCGCATCAACGCGAAACTCGGCGACGTGACGCTTGGGCTCAACCTTGGCAACAGCGAACTGGCCGCGTTCTGCCTTGGTCGTATTTTTTGCCTTGGCCTGTCCAGCGCCCAACTGAAGCGCGACATAACCATCTTTTTCCGACGTCCGCTGTCCTACCACCTGGCAGTTTTGCAGCCCGAGCACCGTGACAGGCACGTGAGCGCCGTCGTCGGTGAATATGCGGGTCATGCCCAGCTTCTGTGCGATCAAACCAGAACGCATCGGTTGTTACCTTTTCAAATAGGCGCTGAACCGGGTCATTTTCAAGAGGACCCTATGGATGGTTAGCGCGAAAACTCAGTCACTTAGAGCTTGATTTCGACGTCGACACCGGCGGCAAGATCGAGCTTCATCAGCGCATCAACCGTCTGTGGAGTCGGATCAACAATGTCCAGAAGACGCTTGTGGGTCCGGATCTCGAACTGTTCGCGCGACTTTTTGTCGATATGCGGCGAGCGGTTCACGGTAAACTTATCAATTCGCGTCGGCAGAGGGATCGGACCACGGACCTGAGCACCAGTACGCTTGGCCGTCGAAACGATCTCACGCGTTGATGCGTCAAGGACGCGATGGTCAAAGGCCTTAAGCCGTATGCGAATGTTTTGACCGTTCATGTTGCAATCCTAAGGAAAAATGAACCGCAGCGCGCTTTAGACGCGCTGCGCAATTCGAAGGCTGAATTACTTCAGGATCTTGGCGACGACGCCGGCACCAACGGTACGGCCACCTTCGCGGATAGCGAAGCGAAGCTTTTCTTCCATGGCGATCGGCACAATGAGCTGAACGTTCATGTTGATGTTGTCACCAGGCATAACCATTTCGGTGCCTTCTGGCAGCGTAACAATGCCGGTCACGTCAGTCGTACGGAAGTAGAACTGAGGACGATAGTTGCCAAAGAACGGCGTATGACGGCCACCTTCTTCCTTGGTGAGGATATAGGCCTCAGCAACGAAATCAGTGTGGGGGGTCACGGAACCGGGTTTGCACAGAACCTGACCACGCTCAACCTGAGTACGGTCAATACCACGGATCAGAGCACCAATGTTGTCGCCTGCTTCACCCGAATCGAGCAGCTTGCGGAACATTTCAACGCCGGTAACGGTCGTCTTCTGGGTGTCCTTGATGCCGACGATTTCGACTTCTTCACCAACCTTGACGATACCGCGCTCAACGCGACCGGTAACAACAGTACCACGACCCGAGATCGAGAAAACGTCTTCGATCGGCAACAGGAACGGCTGATCGACTGGACGCTCTGGCTGCGGAATGTAGCTGTCAACAGCGGCCATCAGTTCGATCACGGCATCATGTCCGAGCTTGGCATCGCCACCGTTCAGAGCTTCGGTGGCCGAACCCTTGATCAGCGGGATGTCGTCGCCCGGGAATTCGTAGGAGCTGAGCAGTTCGCGAACTTCAAGCTCAACCAGTTCAAGCAGCTCTGGGTCATCGACCATGTCGCACTTGTTCAGGAAGACAACCAAAGCAGGCACACCAACCTGACGGGCAAGCAGAATATGCTCGCGGGTCTGAGGCATCGGGCCGTCGGCGGCGGACACCACCAAAATGGCACCATCCATCTGGGCCGCACCGGTGATCATGTTCTTCACATAGTCAGCGTGACCTGGGCAATCAACGTGAGCGTAGTGACGGTTAGCGGTCTCATACTCGACGTGCGAGGTATTAATGGTAATACCACGGGCCTTTTCTTCAGGAGCAACGTCGATCTGCGCGTAGTCCTTGAAGGTTGCGCCACCGGATTCGGCGAGCACCTTGGTGATCGCAGCAGTCAGCGACGTCTTACCATGGTCAACGTGACCGATGGTACCGATGTTGCAGTGAGGCTTATTGCGGGAAAATTTTTCCTTGCCCATCGCTATTCTCCGTATTCGTTAGCCAGAAGGCCAATCTTGAGTTGAGTTTGGTTAGGCGTATTTGGCCTGGACTTCGTCGGCAACTGCCTGCGGAACCTGGTCGTAATGATCAAATGTCATTGAGTACTGCGCACGACCCTGGCTCATTGAGCGCAGCGAGTTCACATAACCGAACATGTTTGCAAGCGGTACGAAAGCATCCACAACCTGAACAATCCCACGGCTTTCAGTGCCCTGGATCTGACCACGTCGTGAATTAAGGTCACCGATAACGTCGCCCATGTATTCCTCTGGCGTCGTAACTTCAACCTTCATGATCGGTTCAAGGATCTTTGGCGATGCTTTGCGGATGGCTTCACCGAAACCAGCACGACCGGCAATTTCAAAGGCAAGAACCGAAGAGTCGACGTCGTGGTATGCACCTTCAGTCAAGGTAACCTTGATGTCGACAATAGGGAAACCGATCAACGGCCCAGCGGCCATCACCGATTTCACACCCTTTTCAACACCCGGAATGTATTCCTTGGGAACTGAACCACCAACGACGGCATTTACAAATTCGAGGCCCTTGCCCACTTCGCCCGGCTCAATGGAGAGCTTGACGCGAGCAAACTGGCCCGAACCACCCGACTGCTTCTTGTGGGTATAATCCACATTGGCAGCGCGAGTAATGGTTTCACGGTAGGCAACCTGAGGTTGACCAATGTTAGCCTCGACCTTGAACTCCCGACGCATACGGTCAACGAGAATATCGAGGTGCAATTCGCCCATACCCGAAATAATCGTCTGGCCGGACTCTTCGTCTGATTTGACGCGGAAGCTTGGATCTTCAGCAGCAAGGCGATTAAGGGCAAGACCCATCTTTTCCTGATCGGCTTTTGACTTCGGCTCAACCGAAATATCGATAACTGGCTCAGGGAAGATCATACGCTCAAGAATAACCTGCGAACTGCCGACGCAAAGCGTATCGCCCGTTGTCGTGTCCTTTAGACCAACAATCGCCACGATGTCACCGGCGAAAGCCTCAGTGATCTGCTCACGGCTGTTGGCGTGCATCTGGAACATGCGACCGATACGTTCGCGTTTTTCCTTGACGGTGTTTTCCACCATCGCGCCCTGCTCTACCTTGCCCGAGTAAATACGACAGAAGGTCAATGAACCCATGTGCGGATCGTTGGCAATCTTGAACGCCAGCATTGACAAAGGTTCTTCGTCATCAGCGTGACGCTCAATAGGCTCTTCAGTGCGCGCGTCAATACCGCGAATAGCTGGAATATCAGCAGGCGACGGCAAGAAGTCGATAACGCCATCAAGCAAAGGCTGAACGCCTTTGTTCTTGAATGCCGAACCTGCAAAGACCGGGAAAAATTTCACGTCAACAGTACCGCGACGCAGCAAACGACGGATTGTGTCGTTATTAGGCGCTTCGCCGTTCAGGTAAGCTTCCATGGCGTCATCGTCGATCTCGACGGCGGCTTCAACCATAAGCTCACGATATTTTGCGGCAGATTCTTTGAGATCATCAGGAATCTCAACGATGTCCCACTGAGCGCCCAGTTCTTCATTACGCCAAACGAGAGCATTCATCTCGATCAGATCAACAACGCCCTTGAATTCGTTCTCGGCGCCGATTGGCAGCTGAACAACAACGGCCTTGGCGCCCAATCGCGAGCCGATCATTTCGACGCAGCGATAGAAATCGGCACCGATCTTGTCCATCTTGTTGACGAACACGAGGCGGGGCACATTGTATTTGTCGGCCTGACGCCAAACAGTTTCGGTCTGAGGCTCAACGCCAGCATTGGCATCCAGCAACGCAACCGCACCATCGAGCACGCGCAGCGAACGCTCTACTTCAATGGTGAAGTCCACGTGTCCTGGTGTGTCGATAATATTAAAGCGGTGCATAGTGCCATCACGACCCTTCCAGAAGGTCGTCGTGGCCGCGGACGTGATCGTAATGCCACGCTCCTGCTCCTGCTCCATCCAATCCATAGTGGCAGCGCCGTCATGGACTTCACCGATTTTGTGCGACTTGCCCGTGTAGTACAGGACGCGCTCGGTCGTGGTGGTCTTGCCAGCATCAATGTGAGCCATGATGCCGAAATTGCGATAGTGGTCGATTGCGTATTCGCGTGCCATTTTAAGCTCCAACTACCAGCGGTAGTGCGAGAATGCGCGGTTGGCGTCAGCCATCCGGTGAGTATCTTCGCGCTTCTTGACGGCCTGACCACGCCCGTTGAGCGCATCCATCAGTTCGCCCGAGAGGCGTTCACGCATGGTGTTCTCGCCGCGCTTACGAGCGCTATCGATTAACCAGCGAATGGCCAATGCCTGCTGACGGTCCGTACGAACTTCAACAGGGACCTGGTAAGTTGCACCGCCGACGCGGCGCGAACGCACTTCAACCGATGGGCGGATGTTTTCAAGCGCAGTATGAAAGACTTCGATCGGGTTCTGCTTGGTCTTGCCCTCGACAATGTCGAAAGCACCATAAACAATACCTTCGGCAGCGGACTTCTTGCCATCCTTCATGAGTGAATTCATGAACTTGGTGACAACCAGATCGCCAAACTTGGGATCAGGAATAACGTCGCGTTTTTCAGCGCGGTGACGACGGGACATATCTCGATCTCCTTACTTCGGACGCTTCGCGCCGTACTTCGAACGGCGTTGTCTGCGGTCCTTGACGCTCTGCGTATCGAGAACGCCGCGCAAGACGTGGTAGCGGACGCCGGGAAGATCGCGAACGCGACCGCCACGAATCAGCACAACCGAGTGCTCCTGGAGGTTATGTCCCTCGCCGGGGATATAGGAGATCACTTCACGCTGGTTGGTCAGGCGAACCTTAGCAACCTTGCGCAATGCAGAGTTCGGCTTCTTTGGTGTCGTTGTATAAACACGCGAACACACACCGCGCTTCTGCGGATTGGCTTCCATTGCCGGAACTTTGTTCCGCTTTGGCTTGCTGGCGCGTGGTTTGCGGATCAGCTGATTAATGGTGGGCATTGAGCTCTTTCCATCGTCCAAATTCATTGCGATCACAACAAAGCAAACCAAAACGGCGCTCGCGCATGCCCTACAGGGAACGGCGGCGCCTTAGTTGCAGCGGACCGGGCTCCGAAAGGAGCTACGTTCTTGCGCACAAGGATTTGCTTCGTCTATCTACCCACCAGTGTGTTTGAGTGTCCTGGATGCCCGCGCAAGATGGCAGGAACCCATAGCGACATTCACGACCGACCGCTAAGGTAGGCGCTGTTTACTGCGGGTGACTCGTTCCGTCAAGGATTCTTTCCCAAGAAAATGCGTAGCTGTCATGCTTTTGGAAGTGATGGCCTTCAAATCCCGCCGCTGGACGGATAATTCACAATCCGTCCATAGGATTTGGCGGTTCCCAGCCCCAATTCGGTGGCTGTCGCCGTTCTTCATCGTCAGCGTAGATCCACGCGTTGCAGTGAACTCAACTGCTATCGTACGATACCGATTGCGAATCCGTCGTATCCCTTGGCACCCACCGTCTGCAGGGCCGTCGATTCAATTCGGTTCTGGCGACTCAAAGTGTCGAATGCAGCTCGCGCGCCATTGATGTTGGCGTCGGTACTTTCCGGGTCAATTACCCCTCCGCCCCGGATCACATTGTCACAGACAATGACGGTACCCCGACGAGATAGCTTCATCGCCCAATCAAGATAATCGGGGTTACTCGGCTTGTCAGCATCAATGAAAATGAAGTCGAATGGTTCGGCGACCTCGCTGGCCAGAAGTGGCAGCGTATCGACTGCATTGCCGACACGGATGTCGACCATAGAGCTTAGGCCCGCCCGTTCAATATTGGTTTTGGCCACTGCGACGTGGTGCGGCTCAAATTCCAGTGTTGTGACTTTACCGTCAGAGGGCAACGCCCGCGCCATCCAGATAGTTGAGTAGCCGCCGAGCGTACCGATTTCGAGCACGCGGCGCGCTCGGCACATACGGACCAACAAGTGGAGCAGTTTCCCCTGCGCGGCCGAGACATCAATGGCCGGAAGTCCCTCGGCATGATTGCTTGCCAATGTTGCATCCAGTGCGGCATTGGCAGGTATCAACTTTTCCGCAATGTAGCGGTCCACATCGGCCCAAAGTTTTGCGCTCACTTACTTTTCCTCCCCAAGTCAGAAATAAAAAAGGGGGCCTAGGCCCCCTCTTCCAAATCATGTTTGCTATCGCTATTCAGCGGCAGTTTCTTCAGCTTCTGCCTCAGCGGGTGTCGACGCCTCTGGTGCAGCGAGTGCGGCTGTATTTGCCTGACGACGACGTTCATCAAGGATCAGATCGTCACGCTTCGTAGCAATCATCTTGGCCGACGAAATTCCAGCACCGGTACCGGCCGGGATCAGTCGTCCAACAATCACGTTTTCCTTGAGACCTTCCAACAGGTCGGCTTTGCCAGAAACGGCTGCTTCAGTCAGTACACGGGTCGTTTCCTGGAAGGACGCCGCCGAGATGAATGATCGTGTCTGCAGCGAGGCTTTGGTGATACCAAGCAGGACCGGATTGGCCGTTGCCGGCTTCTTACCTTCAGCAACCAGGGCGTCGTTAAGTTCGTCAAAGTCGAGCTTATCGAGCTGCTCATCCTTGAGAAGACCACTTTCACCCGGATCAACGATCTCGACCTTCTGCAGCATCTGACGAACAATCACTTCAATATGTTTGTCGTTAATCAGAACGCCCTGCAAACGATAAACTTCCTGGATTTCATTGACGAGGTAACGAGCAAGCTCTTCGACGCCCTTGATGGCCAGAATGTCGTGCGGCGCTGGATTGCCGTCGAGAATATATTCGCCCTTTTCGATGGTATCGCCTTCCTGAAGATGGAAAGGCTTGCCCTTCGGGATCAGATATTCGACCGGATCGGCACCTTCGTCGTGCGGCTTGATCACGACGCGACGCTTGTTCTTGTAATCGCGCCCGAAGCCAATGATGCCGTCGATTTCGGCGATGATGGCGTGATCCTTGGGACGACGTGCCTCGAACAGTTCCGCCACGCGCGGCAGACCGCCCGTGATGTCCTTGGTCTTGGCACTTTCCAGAGGAATACGGGCCAACACGTCTCCGGGCGAGACTTTCTCACCTGGCTCAACATTGAGAACCGCATCGACAGAAAGCAGATAGCGAGCTTCGCCGCCTCGATCAACCTTGACCACCTCACCCGAGCGGGCAATGGCCAACGCTGGACGCAGGCCGTCACCACGCTGGTTGGTCCGCCAGTCGATAACAACGCGCTTGGTGAAGCCCGTTGCCTCATCGGTATTTTCTGCAACCGATGAGCCGTCGACAAGATCCTCAAACAGCACTTCCCCGTCGACTTCAGCAAGAATTGGACGGGTGTACGGATCCCATTCAGCCAGACGCTGGCCGCGACGAACCTGATCATTTTCCTTGACCAGTAGCTTGGAACCATAAGCCACCTTGTGGCTAGTCCGTTCCTTGCCGTCGGCATCAAGGATCGCGAGGGACACGTTACGGGCCATGACGACCAGTTGCCCGCCAGCGACCTTGACCACATTCGGATTACGAATTGTAATCTTGCCTTCCGCACCCGACTCCAGGAACGAACTGTCAACAACCTGTGCGGTACCACCAATGTGGAACGTACGCATGGTCAACTGGGTGCCGGGTTCACCGATCGACTGCGCCGCAATAACACCAACGGCTTCGCCCATGTTCACCGGAGTACCCCGGGCCAGATCGCGACCATAGCAAGCCGCACAGGTGCCCTGACGCATATCGCAGGTCAGAGGCGAACGGATGCGGATTGACTGGATGCGGGCATCTTCGATGACGTCGATATGCTTTTCTTCCAGTAGAGTGCCCTTGGCGGCAATCAGATCACCAGTCAAAGGATGGTTGATGTCGTCGGCCGCCGTACGGCCGAGTACGCGTTGCCCAATCGAGGCAACGACCTGGCCTGCATCGACGATTGGCTCCATGGTCAGGCCGCGCTCGGTGCCGCAATCGGTAGCGACAATGATTGCGTCCTGAGCCACGTCGACCAAGCGACGGGTCAGATAGCCAGAGTTTGCCGTTTTCAACGCCGTATCCGCCAGCCCTTTACGCGCACCGTGGGTGGAGTTGAAGTACTCAAGAACGGTCAGACCTTCCTTGAAGTTTGCGGTAATTGGCGTCTCAATGATCGATCCATCCGGACGAGCCATCAGACCACGCATGCCGGCTAGCTGCTTCATCTGGGCAGGCGAACCGCGCGCCCCGGAATGGCTCATCATGTAAACCGAATTGATCGGCTTTTGACGTCCGGTTTCCTTGTCGATCTGAACGGTACGAATAGCGTCCATCATCTCATCGGCGACCTTGTCACCACACTTGGCCCAGGCATCGACGACCTTGTTGTACTTTTCGCCCTGAGTGATCAGGCCGTCATTGTACTGCTGCTCGAATTCCTCAACCTGCTTACGGGCCGCATCAACGATCGTATATTTGGAAGGCGGAATGACCATGTCATCCTTGCCGAACGAGATACCAGCCTTACATGCGTTGGTAAAACCAAGCTGCATGACGCGGTCGCAGAAAATAACTGTCTCTTTCTGACCGCAGCCACGGTAAACCGTGTCGATCATCTTGGAGATCATCTTTTTGGTCATCAACTGGTTGGCCGTTGAGAACGGAACCGCCGGATGATTAGGCAGGATCTTGCCGATCAGCATACGACCGGGGGTTGTTTCCACGATCTCTGTACGCGGATTGCCTTCCTCGTCAAAGGAATGCACACGACCCTTGATCTTGGTGTGCATGGTAACAATGCCATTTTCCAGCGCCTGCTCCAATTCGCCCATCGACGCAAAGGCCATGCCTTCGCCGGGTTCATTGTCGTTCATCAGCGACAAATAATAGAGCCCCAGCACGATATCCTGACTCGGCACAATGATCGGCTGACCATTGGCGGGGTGCAGAATATTGTTGGTCGACATCATCAGCACGCGTGCTTCGAGCTGCGCTTCGAGAGACAGCGGCACGTGAACAGCCATCTGATCTCCGTCAAAGTCAGCATTGAAGGCCGAACAGACGAGTGGATGGAGCTGAATGGCCTTACCTTCAATCAGGATGGGCTCAAACGCCTGAATACCAAGACGATGCAGCGTGGGTGCACGGTTCAGGAGAACCGGATGCTCGCGGATCACTTCGTCAAGGATATCCCAGACTTCGGGCTTTTCCTTCTCGACCAGCTTTTTGGCCTGCTTCACCGTCGAAGAGAAGCCTTTGGCTTCCAGACGCGAGTAGATGAATGGCTTGAACAACTCGAGCGCCATCTTCTTGGGCAACCCGCACTGATGCAACTTGAGGTTCGGACCAACGGTAATAACCGAACGTCCCGAATAATCGACGCGCTTGCCGAGCAGGTTCTGACGGAAACGGCCCTGCTTGCCCTTGAGCATGTCGGACAGTGACTTGAGCGGACGTTTATTGGCGCCAGTAATAGTGCGGCCACGGCGGCCATTGTCGAACAGAGCGTCAACGGCTTCCTGCAGCATGCGCTTTTCGTTGCGGATGATGATGTCAGGCGCACGCAACTCGATCAGGCGCTTCAAACGGTTGTTCCGGTTGATAACGCGGCGATAAAGATCGTTCAGATCAGACGTTGCAAAGCGACCGCCATCCAGCGGCACCAGCGGGCGCAACTCGGGCGGAATGACGGGAATGACCGTCATGATCATCCATTCAGGCTTGTTGCCGGAAACGATGAACTGTTCGACGATCTTGAGGCGCTTGGCCAGCTTCTTTGGCTTCAGCTCGGTGGTTGCTTCAGCGATTTCGATACGCAGCTGCGCAGCAATCTTTTCCAGATCAAGTGCCAGAAGAATATCGCGGATGGCTTCAGCACCAATCTTGGCTGTGAAGCTGTCGCCGCCGTATTCGTCCTGCGCATCGAGAAACTGTTCTTCGCTCATCAGCTCGTGCTGGGTGAACGGGGTCAGGCCCGGATCGAGAACCACATAGTTCTCAAAGTACAGGATGCGTTCAATGTCCTTCAGAGTCATATCGAGCAGCAGCGCGATACGGGAAGGCAGAGACTTCAGGAACCAGATATGCGCAACGGGCGCGGCCAATTCAATATGGCCCATGCGCTCGCGACGAACGCGGCTCAGCGTAACTTCAACGCCGCACTTCTCGCAGATAACGCCCTTGAACTTCATCCGCTTGTACTTGCCGCATAGGCATTCATAGTCCTTTACGGGGCCAAAAATGCGCGCGCAAAACAGGCCGTCACGTTCTGGCTTGAACGTACGATAGTTGATGGTTTCAGGCTTTTTGATCTCGCCGAAGGACCACGAGAGAATTTTCTCGGGGCTGGCGATATTGATCTTCATCTGATCGAAGGTCTGCGCCGGAACCGCTGGATTGAATGGGTCCATGACGTGGGAATGATGATTCATCAATTCTCTCCTCTTTCCGTCAGGTCCGGGCCGCAACCCGGACCCTTTCGGAAGTGAATGTGGTTAGGAAGTGCCGGATTATTCCGCCGCTTCCTGAGGAGGTGCGAGCTCCGCTTCCGCCGCGTCGTCATCCGGTGCTTCGATCTCGCGCATGTCGAGTTCGACGTTGAGGCCAAGAGAACGGATTTCCTTGACCAGAACATTGAAGCTTTCCGGGATGCCAGCGTCGAATGTATCGTCGCCGCGTACGATGGCTTCGTAGACCTTGGTACGGCCCGCCACGTCGTCCGACTTGATGGTCAGCATTTCCTGCAGGGTGTAGGCAGCGCCATAGGCTTCGAGCGCCCACACTTCCATCTCGCCGAAACGCTGTCCGCCGAACTGCGCCTTGCCGCCCAGCGGCTGCTGGGTAACGAGCGAGTAAGGACCGATCGAGCGCGCGTGGATCTTGTTGTCAACAAGGTGGTCAAGCTTGAGCATATAGATATACCCAACCGTAACCTGCCGATCGAACTGTTCACCGGTACGACCGTCGTAGACTGTGGACTGGCCCGAGCCCTTAAGCCCTGCCCGCTCCAGCATTTCCACGATGTCCGCTTCCTTGGCACCATCGAACACTGGCGTCGCAATTGAAACGCCTTTGCTCAGATGCTCACCGAGGCGGACCATGCTGTCATCGTCGAGATCAGTGATGCTGGTATCGCCGTCAAACAGGTTCAGCACTTCAGTCTTGAGCGGTTTGAGATCGCCCTTGGCATGATAGACGCGCAACATCTCATCGATCTTGCGACCCATGCCGGCACAGGCCCAACCCAGATGGGTCTCAAGGATCTGACCAACATTCATGCGCGACGGCACACCAAGCGGGTTAAGCACGATATCAACGTGCGTTCCGTCTTCAAGGTAAGGCATGTCCTCAACTGGCACGATGCGGCTAACCACACCCTTGTTGCCGTGACGACCAGCCATCTTGTCACCGGGCTGAATCTTGCGCTTGGTGGCGATGAAGACTTTGACCATCTTCATGACGCCGGGCGACAATTCGTCACCGCGCTGCAGCTTGTCGACCTTGTCGATAAATCGCTGTTCCAGCAGACGACGGCTTTCCTCATACTGGGCGTGCAAGGCTTCCATCTCGGTCATGACCCTGTCGTCTTCGACTGCAAACTGCCACCATTTCGAGCGGGGCTGAGCCTCAAACATCTGGTCATTGAGCTTGGTGCCGACAACGTAGCCCTTTGGACCGGCCGTTGCGGCCTTGCCGAACAGCATTTCCTTGAGACGCGCGTAGACGTTGCGGTCAAGAATGGACTGCTCATCGTCACGGTCCTTGGCCAAACGCTCGATTTCCTCGCGTTCGATGGCCATGGCACGTTCGTCTTTGTCGATGCCGTGGCGATTGAACACGCGCACTTCAACAACAGTACCAGCATCGCCCGGAGGAACCCGCAGCGAGGTATCACGGACGTCAGAAGCCTTTTCACCGAAGATGGCGCGCAGAAGCTTTTCTTCCGGCGTCATCGGGCTTTCACCCTTTGGCGTAATCTTGCCGACCAGAATATCGCCAGGCGCAACCTCCGCGCCAATGTGCACGATTCCGGCTTCGTCCAAATTTTTCAGCGCTTCTTCCGACACATTGGGAATGTCGCGCGTGATTTCTTCAGGACCAAGCTTGGTGTCGCGGGCCATAACTTCATATTCCTCGATATGGATCGAGGTGAAGACGTCCTGCATGGCGATTTTTTCGCTCAGAAGGATGGAGTCTTCGAAGTTGTAGCCATTCCAAGGCATGAACGCGACCAGCACGTTACGGCCGAGAGCCAAATCGCCCAAATCGGTCGAGGGACCATCAGCGACGATATCGCCAGCATTGACGTGGTCACCAACCACAACCAGCGGACGCTGATTGATGCAGGTGGACTGGTTTGAACGCTGGAACTTCATCAGATTGTAGATATCAACGCCGGTCTTGGAGGCGTCGGTCTCTTCAGTGGCCCGAATTACGATACGGGTCGCATCAACCTGATCAACAATACCCTTGCGCTTGGCGACAATCGCCGCGCCGGAATCACGAGCAACCACAGCTTCCATGCCGGTGCCAACGAAAGGGGCATGTGCCCGCAACAGTGGCACGGCCTGACGCTGCATGTTCGAACCCATCAGAGCACGGTTGGCGTCGTCGTTTTCGAGGAACGGGATCAGCGAAGCGGCGACCGAAACCAGCTGCTTTGGCGACACGTCCATCAAGTCGACGGTTTCGCGCGGCGTCAGGATCACGTCGCCCGCATGGCGCGCGGTCAGCAGATCGTCGGCAAACTCGCCGCCTTCATTGATCGACGCATTGGCTTGAGCGACGTAGTGCTTGGCCTCTTCCATCGCCGACAGATAAACCACGGTATCGGTGATTTTGCCGTCAATGACCTTGCGATAAGGCGTTTCGATAAAGCCATACTTGTTGACGCGCGCAAATGTTGCCAGTGAGTTGATCAGACCAATGTTTGGTCCTTCTGGTGTTTCAATCGGGCAAATACGACCATAGTGGGTCGGATGCACGTCACGCACTTCAAATCCGGCACGCTCGCGGGTCAAACCACCTGGCCCAAGAGCCGACAGGCGGCGCTTGTGGGTGATTTCGGACAGCGGATTGGTCTGATCCATGAACTGGCTGAGCTGCGATGATCCGAAGAACTCACGAACAGCGGCCGCGGCCGGTTTGGCATTGATCAGATCCTGAGGCATTACCGTGTCGATTTCGACCGATGACATGCGTTCCTTGATCGCACGCTCCATGCGCAGCAGGCCGAGGCGATATGAATTTTCCATAAGCTCGCCAACTGAACGCACCCGGCGATTGCCAAGGTTGTCAATGTCGTCGATCTCGCCGCGGCCGTCACGCAGGTCAACCAGCGTACGGACGACTTCAACAATATCTTCCTTACGCAAGGTGCGCTGCGTATCGGGCGCATCAAGCTCAAGACGCATGTTCATCTTGACGCGACCAACTGCGGACAGGTCATAGCGTTCGCTGTCAAAAAACAGCGAATTGAACATGGCTTCTGCCGTTTCAATGGTTGGGGGCTCGCCCGGACGCATGACACGGTAGATATCGAAGAGCGCGTCTTCGCGGCTCTCGTTCTTGTCAACGGCCAAAGTATTGCGGATGTAGGCACCAACCGTGATGTGGTCGATATCGAGCAATGGCAGCTCGGTGAACCCGGCTTCCATTAGCGTGACCAGATTGCCTTTGCGCTCCCCAGTCTTGGGGTCCACTACCAGCTCCAGCTCATCGCCGGCTTCGACATAAACTTCGCCGGTCTGCAGGTTGATCACATCTTCAGCAATATACATGCCGATGAGATCTTCATCGACTGCCATGAGATGGGTCAAACCATTTTCAGCAAGTTTCTTGGCCTGACGTGGCGATAGCTTCTTTCCACCTTCGTGGACAACATCACCAGTCTTGGCGTCGATCAGATCATGAGTGGGCTTTGCGCCCTTCATTTTCTCTGGATCGTAAGGCTTCCGCCAACCCTTGTCGGTCTTTTCGTAGATAACCTTGTTGTAATAGGTGTCGAGGATTTCCTCGGCATCCATGCCAAGGGCCTTGAGCAACGAGGTAACCGGGATCTTCCGGCGGCGATCGATGCGCGCAAAGACAACGTCCTTGGCATCAAATTCGATATCGAGCCAGGAACCGCGATAAGGAATGATCCGACCAGCAAACAACAGTTTGCCCGACGAATGGGTCTTGCCCTTGTCATGGTCAAAGAACACGCCGGGCGAACGGTGCATCTGGGAGACGATAACGCGTTCGGTGCCGTTGACAATAAAGGTACCATTAGACGTCATGAAGGGCATGTCGCCCATATAGACGTCCTGCTCCTTGATGTCCTTGACGGACTTGGCGCCAGTTTCTTCGTCAACTTCAAATACGATCAGCCGCAATGTGACCTTGAGTGGCGCGGCGAAAGTGATATCGCGGGCGCGACATTCATCAATGTCATACTTGGGCGCTTCAAATTCGTAGCGAACGAATTCGAGCGAGGCCGTGCCCGAAAAATCGGTGATCGGAAATACGGATCTGAAGACGGACTGAAGCCCCTCGTCGCCGCGCCCGCCAGCGGGCTCGTCAACGAGAAGAAACTGATCATAGGAGGCTTTCTGGACCTCGATCAGATTGGGCATCTCCGTGACTTCGCGAATGCTGCCGAAAGATTTGCGTACCTTGCGGCGGCCGTTGAAAGTGGTAGCCATAAAAGCTCCTGTTTCTCTGCGATTGTCTCGGAGGCAAATGTCCAAAGACCCGACTATCAGCCGTCGGATATCGGGACATTTGCCCTTGTGAAAGGGTAGTTAAACGCGTTCCGCAACTCTCGTCCCACGCCCCTGAGCGCGACGATCCGTCCAAATATTCACGCGGACGGAGGGATCGGAGCGGCGCCGAAACGCCGCCCCAGAATTAGACAAGACGAACTACTTGAGTTCAACCTTGGCACCAGCTGCTTCCAGCTTGGTCTTGATTTCTTCAGCTTCAGCCTTGGATGCTGCTTCCTTGATGGTCTTTGGAGCAGCTTCAACCAATGCCTTGGCTTCACCCAGGCCGAGGCCGGTGATGCCACGAACTTCCTTGATGACGTTGATCTTGTTGTCGCCGAACGAGGCAAGAACAACATCAAATTCGGTCTTTTCTTCGGCGGCAGCAGCAGGAGCACCGCCTGCGGCAGCAACAGCAACTGGTGCGGCAGCCGAAACGCCCCATTTTTCTTCAAGCATCTTGGAAAGCTCGGAAGCTTCCAGAACGGTCAAGGCAGACAGGTCGTCGACGATTTTGGCGAGATCAGCCATTTGATAAATCTCTCTTTGTACAGGTTGTTACGGTATGAACCGTGGAAAGCCCCGAGGGGCCCAGGTTTAAGCTGCTTCGTTGCTCTTTTCCGCGTGAGCGGACAACAGACGGGCGATACCACCAGCCGGTGCCACGACAACCGAGGCGATACGCGTAGCGGGCTGCTTGAGCATCCCGGCAAGCGTGGCGCGAAGTTCGTCGAGCGACGGCATGGTCGACAGTGCCTTGACGCTATCGGCGTCAAGTGCGGTTTGGCCCATGGCGCCACCAAGAACGACATATTTAGCGTTCTTTTCAGCAAACTTTGCCGCAATCTTCGGCGCAGTCATGGGGTCATCCGCATATGCAATGACGATCGGCCCGGTAAACAGGGCCGACATGTCCGCATTGTCGGTTTCGTTAAGAGCAAGCTTGGCAAGACGGTTTTTTGCGATCTTGACCTGTCCACCAGCCTGTTTGATGTCGCGGCGAAGCGATTCAAGGGCGGCGACATTCAGACCGGCGTTCTGCGCAAGTACGATCGATCCAGCACCCGAAAGGGTTGACTGAAGCGATGCGACAAGCTCACGCTTTTCCGCTCTATCCACTGCAAGTCTCCACATTAAGCCCGGCTAAAGTACACCGGACCGTTGCCAATTATTGTCCTGCGTCTCGAAAGACAGTCAAAACAACGGTTTAACGCCTGTCAACCGATGCCCCGAAGGACAACTGGCCTGGTTCGTACCGCAAAACACCGGCTCCAAAAGGAGCTGAAATCTTGTGGTCTTCACCCCATCTATGCTGGCACCAAATTGGCATTAAGCTAACCCGGATCGGTTAGCACCGGCAGTCTCGGACAGGACTTTTCGTTAGCATCTGCTAGCAGAGTGCTAACGTTTCGGGCGGCATCGCCGCCCAAAACTGCTAATTAATGCGCCGAAGCTGGTTCGACGTGTACGCCTGGGCCCATGGTCGAGGACACAGCTACGCGTTTTACGTAAGTACCCTTGGCACCAGCTGGCTTTGACTTGTGAACCGCGTCGGTGAAAGCCTTGATGTTTTCAAGCAGGGCTTCTTCGGTGAACGAGGCTTTACCAACACCGGCGTGCAGGATACCGGCCTTTTCGACGCGGTATTCAACGGCACCGCCCTTGGCGGCCTTGACCGCACCAGCGACGTCAGGCGTAACCGTGCCAACCTTTGGGTTCGGCATCAGGTTGCGTGGCCCGAGGATCTTACCGAGACGACCAACGAGGGGCATCATGTCCGGGGTAGCAATGCAACGATCGAAATCGATCTTGCCAGCCTGAATCTGTTCCATCAGGTCTTCAGCACCAACGATATCGGCGCCAGCGGCCCTGGCTTCATCTGCCTTGGCATCCTTGGCGAACACGGCAACGCGAACATTCTTGCCCGTGCCGTTCGGCAGGGTGACGACGCCACGGACCATCTGGTCGGCGTGACGGGGATCAACACCAAGATTGATGGCAATCTCGATGGTTTCATCGAATTTCGAGGTAGCGCGCGACTTGACCATCTTGACGGCCTCGTCGAGCTTGTAGAGCTTGTTGCGGTCGATGCCTTCGCGGGCCTTGACCAATTTCTTACCGACGTGTGCCATCTATCAACCCTCGACCTGAATGCCCATGGAACGGGCAGAGCCAGCAATCATCGATACAGCAGCATCGACGTTATCGGCGTTGAGATCCTTCAGCTTCTTTTCCGCGATTTCGCGCAGCTGAGCGACAGTAATGGTGCCGGCGCTTTCCTTACCTGGCAGCTTGCTGCCGGACTTGAGGTTAACGGCCTTCTTGATGAAGTAGCTGACGGGCGGCTGCTTCATGGTAAAGGTGAAGCTCTTGTCAGCATAGGCAGTGATCACGACCGGAATGGGCGAACCCTTTTCCATTTCCTGCGTCGACGCATTGAAGGCCTTGCAGAATTCCATGATGTTAAGACCGCGCTGACCCAATGCGGGGCCAATTGGCGGGGATGGTGTAGCCGAAGCGGCAGGCACCTGAAGCTTTACGTAGCCAACGATTTTCTTTGCCATAATCGTCCTATCCAATTTTGTCCGCTGTCAGGCGAACCGTTTGACGCTGTGGTTCGAGTTGCATGCGAGCGCTTGGCAGCGACCGCCCTCTCCCACAGATTTTGCCGGAACATACGCCCCGGCAGTTTGATCAGACCTTTTCGACCTGACCATATTCGAGTTCGACCGGTGTCGGCCTCCCGAAAATTGAAACCTCAACCTTGAGGCGTGCCCGCTCTTCATCAACTTCCTCAACCACACCGTTGAAGCTGGCGAAGGGACCATCCGAAACGCGGACGCTTTCGCCCACTTCGAAGCTGATCGAAGGTTTTGGATGCTCGACGCCGTCCTGCACCTGCTGCAGGATCGACATGGCTTCCTTTTCCGAGATCGGCATCGGCTTGTTGTCCGAGCCCAAAAAGCCCGTGACTTTTGGCGTATTCTTGATGAGGTGGAAGGCCTGATCGGTCATTTCCATCTTCACCAGAACATAGCCTGGAAAAAACTTGCGTTCCGCATCAACCTTGCGGCCACGACGAACTTCGACGACCTTTTCGGTCGGGACAATCACATCTTCGAAAAGATGCTCAAGCTTGGTTTGGGCAACCTTTTCGAGGATTGCCTCTTTTACCTTGCGTTCAAAATTGCTGTAAGCCTGAACGATATACCAGCGTTTGGCCATGCCGCGTCGCCGCTCCTGATATTAGTATTGGCCGCCTTAGCGGATCGACAGCATCAACGAGACCAACCACGAGATGATCTGATCTGCCAACAGAAAGAATAAGCTAGCCGCAATAACGAGCACCAGAACCATGATGGTGGAAACGACCACCTCGTTGCGTCCGGGCCAAGTAACCTTGGAAACTTCCGTGCGGACCTGTTGAAAAAAATAATCGGGTTCGTACGGGCCATAAGCAGAATCAACTCGTTTGAGTTTTAATGCAAAACCAAAGGCCGCGCAGTTAACCGCACGGCTGGAAATGGGGTATCTAGAGAAGTTACGCGTCAAATGCAACAGTTGGCATCGGAAATTATCCCCAAATTGTGCACGCAGCAACTGTAGATGGTCGCTGACGAGACAATTTCAAGTCATCGGCGCTCAAATCCGGAGAAGAGGTCAACCGGGGCGGCGGCGTTGCACCGCAGCTTTACCCTGCCCCACCTTACGCCGCCAATTTCGATAGGGCGCGTAGGAACTGGGCTTCAGGGGATGGAGCACCTGCCCCATGAAACCGGGCGCCATGTCATCGGACACGCCAAGGGCAATGTCGCAAGGACCGGGTACACGACGGGTGCCGAACATCAGGTCGATAAATGAGAACACGGTGGTGAAATTGGTGTTGAAGGCCGCCGGATCAAGTGCGTGGTGCCAACGATGCATGGCGGGGGATACGAAAATCTTGCCGAAGATCTTGCCATAGGTCCACGGCAAGTCGGCGTGGATGAAGGCGCCATAATAGTGACGGACCAGCCCGTTGACCAAAATAGCGTAAGGCGGCAGGCCGAGGGCCATCAAAATGGTCGCGTCTATAATGAAGGTGGAAAGCCGATTGAACGGATGAAACCGGAATATGGCCAGCCAGGTCATGGCCGTGTCGCTGTGATGAATGGCATGGGAGGGCCAGAGGAGCGTCGTGTGCTCCAGCCGATGCCGCCAATATCCGATCATGTCACCTAAGAACACGGCCAACAGCGCGACGACGGCAGGTGGGGCGGCAAGCCAAATCGCTGCGAGCGCATGGGTCGGGCCGAACTGCTGGACGATCCCTGCCATGGCGAGTGAAATGAGAACAAGAACGGGCGCCACCAGTGCTGCGTCCAACGTCAACATCAGCACCGCAATTTTGGATTCGGGCGCGTAGTTCCTGATATCGGCAATGACGCTACGCCCTTTGGTTGCCAGGGCAAGCAGAATGAAAACGGGCAAGGGAAGCAGCGCATAGATCACCTGACCCAATTGCTGGCCTGCGTAATTCCAAATGTCCTGCATCCAATTGATTCCCAAAATTCGATAGAAATGCATTTTGATCGCAAAACTATTGCGATTTGATCAATCGAGAAGATCAGCATGGCAACCCAGCCGGGCGGGGTCCGGTCGCTAGGACATCCCTGCCCTTTTGATAGTGCTATTGCCGCTCTGATAGAAAAAGGTGATTTTCCGCGCCTGCAGAAGCGTAGGCACCGCTTCACGGAACTTACATCTACGCCCCTCTCCCACGAACAGCGAGCACCCAATGGTCATTTTTCAGCAAGACAGCGCAACCAATACGCCGCAGCAAAGGAGACTTTATGCAATATACGAGCTGTTTTACACACTCGTCGATGCGATGGCGGCCATTCTGTTTTTGATCGGGTCGGTTCTGTTTTTTTACGATTCGCTACAAACGCCGGCTATCTGGCTGTTTGTCTGTGGATCTGCCTGCTTCGCCCTGAAGCCCGTATTGCGGGTGGTGCGAGAATTTCACCTACTCGCGCTTGGCGACATCGACTCGCTTGCAGATCGATATCAATAGAAGCGGTTAACTAATTGAGGTTCTCTTGAGCAAACCACCTGACTTTTTTGCGGCCCTGACAGTCGGCTCAGCATTGCTGCTCGAGTGGCTGGCCCCCCTGAACCTCCTGCCGGACCGGGCATTCCTCAGCCCTGTTGTGCCAATAGGTACCGGAATTGCCGTCGCTGGACTCGGATTGGAAATTCTTGCGGCGCGCGTACTTGTTGGGGCGGGCACAACGGCACGTCCATTTCGTGAACCAAGCAAACTGGTGACCAACGGTATTTTCTTGATCAGCAGGAACCCATTTTACATCGGAATGATACTGCTGATCAGTGGAACTATGGTCGCGTTCAGCCTGGACTGGGTTGTCTTAACGATACCCGTTTTCTGGTTTGCGCTGGACCGAATGGTAGTGCCGATAAAGGAGCAACAACTCCTTGAAGCGTTTGGTTCCAGATATCAGGCATATGCTCAGAAAACACCGCGGTGGCTGTTCCGCCGTTCGACGGTTCGACCACGATGAGACGAGCAATCAAATGAATGATGGACTTAGGCCTGGCAGGGGCGGGGGGACTCGAACCCACGACCCTCGGTTTTGGAGACCGATGCTCTACCAACTGAGCTACACCCCTGCAGGCGATGCCGTGTCTAGTCGGAAAGCTGGCTATGTGCAAGGCCCAGTTGTGTGCTTAGGCCCATATATGCGGAATCAAGGGGATCGCCGTCAGGAGCAGACCGATCAAGGCAATCATGAAAGCCACAGATCGCCATGGACTCAGTGCCTTGAGATAACAGACAACATGACCCACCCGACCAATCAAAAACAGAGACGCGCCAACGAGCGACAGCCACCCCTGCTCACCCAGAACAATGGACAGCACGGACAAAGTCAGGAACACGGGCAAGGTTTCATGGAAATTTCGCAGGGCGTTTTGGGCACGCGATAATTTTGGCGTTGGCGGGGGAGGTTATCCCGTGGCCCCATCTGCGATTCAGGGCCAACTTGATCAACCAGATATTTTCCCGGCAGAAACGCCTGAAATAACGCCAGAATAAGAACGAGAAAAATAATCAGCAGCATAAATCGTTTTCCAGCTAAGAAGTCTCAGCCAAGTTTGCCCTGCCGCGCCTCTATCTGCAATGGTGCATGTTTACACCTTGCGAAAGAGGCGCGCTAAATCTCTACCCCGCCGTGTTCAGAAATTGAATCCGGCAAGTCACCCAAACTGTTGAACCAAGTGGCATTTGGACGGGTTCTACGTCGAAAGGCTGAATCGAAAAAATCGACTGTTGAAGGCATACTGTGATGGGCCGGTTGGGAACCGGGTTCACCATATGGCAGTTTTGTAAAACTGCAGATGGACAGGCGATCAAAATTGATATTCGCTAGCTGAGCGAGCAAGGGAGAGCGAGCGATGAAACCCATGACGGATACAATTCTCGAGGGTGTCAAACCATCGGACTTTCGGCACATGCAGGACATCAGCGAAGGGCGCCTTGGCGCGCTTGGTATGGATGTCGTCGACAGGCTGGTTGCCAACGGTTGGGTGCAGCCGGTATCGGGGACTTATCTTATTACGTTGACCGGGCGTACTTTGATGGATCATCCGCGCGGTGCGCGCGCCTGAAGGGCTAATTAAATGCGAAACTGAGGCGCAGTTAGTTTAGAAAAACCGTGACTGCGTCGCCACGGCCTTCGGCATCAATGACCGAGAGTGTAACGTAGCCCGGACCATCTGGGGTCCAGCTTTCCTGCCGACCAAATTCGGCGTGGCCAAACGGGGCGCCATTGGCAAGGAAGGTAAACGGTGGCACGCCGTTGCGCACTTTGACGAACAAAGGTGCCGCTGCTCCGGTAGCCAAGCCAAGATCGACCTCCACCCCATTGGTGGGGAAGGCAATTTGAGGCGCCGCATCACGCGCCACCATATCATCATCGGGATGCCGGAATCGGCGCAGCGGCGCTGGCAGTTCGGTATTTGACGCAAGAATGGCCCCGGACGGCGGACGCGGCAGCGGTGCGCGGCGGCTACCCAGCCGATCAAAACTTTCAAAAAGGATTGGAGCGGCGCCCGTAATGCCGGTGAGGCCGGGTACGGGTGCGCCATCGGGTCGGCCGACCCAAACGCCAACGACGGTTTTGCCGTCAAAGCCGATGGCCCAGGCGTCGCGATAACCATATGAGGTTCCAGTCTTGTAGGCGATGCGGCCGGGAGAGCCATTTAGTGGTGGCGGCACGTCGGCAAGAATATCGGAAACGTACCACGCCGCGACAGGATCGAGCACCGGCATGGTGAGGGGTGATTTGGGTGTCGGTTCGGGCGCGATGCCGTCCTCAAGCCGAACGGATTTACCGCCGTTGGCAAGGGCTGCATAGACCGAAACCAGATCATGCAGGGTAATGCCGACGCCGCCTAGGCCAACTGCAAGACTGGGCGCTGTATCGACCGGAAGGCGCGGTTCGGCGTAGGCGCGGCGCAAGCGGGCGACAAGGCGGGCCGGACCGACAGCGTCAAGCACGACGATAGCGGGAATATTGAGTGACTGGGTGAGCGCATCATGGATAGACACCGTGCCACGATTGAAGCCATCAAAATTAACCGGGATATAGCTGCCAAAGGCGGTCGGGCGATCTTCAATCAGGCTTTGCGGATGGGCAAGGCCTAGTTCGAAGGCAAGGCCATAAATCAGGGGTTTCAGGGTCGATCCGGGCGAGCGGACGGCATTTGTCATGTCGAGAAAGCCGTCGCTTTGCGTGTCAAAGAGACCGGCGGAGCCGACCGAGGCGAGGACTTTGCCGGTGGCTATGTCGGCGGCGACGATACCGACCGAGACTTTGGGGTCCAGACGCCGAGCGCGGGTGGCGCCGAGATGCTCGAGGGCGTCTTGCAGGCGACGATCAATCGTCAGAGGAATTGTGCGGGCCAGTGGCTGGGCCTTGACCGCCTGTTGGGCCATATGGGCAGCGAGCATGGGGAATTCGCGGCGCGCTTTGGGGACTGGTTCGAGCTTGGCAGCGCGGGCTTCCTCAAGGCTGATGGTGCCCGATTGGGCCAAACGGTCGAGGACCATGTTGCGGCTATTGCGGGCGGCGGCTGGGTCACGGTCGGGTCGACGGGCCTCGGGCGACTGGGGCAAGGCCACAAGCAAGGCTGATTGTGCAGTAGTCAGGCGGTTTGGCTCCTTGCCGAAATACGCAAGGCTGGCGGCGCGGATGCCTTCAATGTTGCCACCGTAGGGAGCAAGGGTAAGGTAAAGATCAAGGATCTGATCCTTGCTGAGGCGGTGTTCCAGCTGGTCGGCGTGGACCATCTGGCGCAGCTTTCCCCATAGATTGCGGGTGGGTTCGCCCTCCACGAGCCGGGCGACCTGCATGGTGAGGGTCGATCCACCCGACACGACGTGGCCGCCGGCGGCGACAAACTGGGCGGCGGCGCGGAACATGGAAGACCATTCGATGCCGCCGTGGGTGGCAAAGCCGCGATCCTCGTAGGCCAGGAGCATCGCGATGAATTGCGGATCGACGTCGGTGCGATTGACTGGCAGGCGCCAGCGACCTTCAGCAGTGGTGAAGGGGCGCAACAGTTGGCCGGAACGATCAACAACGGCGACCGAGACCGGCATTTGGTTGAGATTTGGCGTGGCGGGTAGTTTGTTGGTGATGTCGATGAGGATCGAATTGAGTTGGATGGCGCCGGCGGCCACAAGGACGAACAGCGAGAACGCGGCAAGGACGAGCCGCCGCGCCCAAGGGCGCAGCGGGGTTTCGCTGTTTGTTGGGCCGGGCTTGTTCATGGCCCGGTCGCGGTAACCTCAAGCGTGCCTGAGGCAGTATTGGCCCGGAACTGGGGTCGATACATGTCTTCGACGGTGGCGCCTGGGAGGACGAAATTACCCGGCGATACGGCGCGGACCAGATAGGCCGTGGTTATGCTGGGTCTTTCGGTCGAATAGCGGAAGGCGGCGATATATTGATCGGTGCGCGATTCTACATGGTTGGGCTGATTGAGCTTGAGCCAACGATAGTCGGCGGCCCCGCCACCCGCTGAGAGGTCTGGGTTTTCGATTTCAAAACCAGCCGGCAGCGGATCAGCGACCAGATATTGGCCGGAACCAAGGTTTTCGGGCTGGATGGTGAGCACCACAACCAGACGGGTATTTTGAGCAACCGGGGTCAATTCCGGGTCGACCCGAGAGCCGTCGGGCAAGAAATACTCGCGCGACAAGGCAAAGCCATTGCTGGTGGCATCTGGCGGGGTGGTTGGGTAGCCCGAAACAGTGACATTGACCTCGGTTTCAGCGTCACCCTCGTTGGCAATTTCATGAGCGGTGAAGCCGGTTCGGTCAAAGCGACGATAGAGCGGGCCTGTCAGCGCCTCACCATCCAGAGTGATAGAGCCTTGCGTGCTGTTTTCGCCGAGAGCGGCGGCAGCCAGGAGCGTCCAGCTGTCTTCCTGAGTGGAGGTATAAAGAATGGCATCACGTAGATTTCCGAGCTTTTTTGCCAAAGATACCAGGTCGACATTGTTCGGGCTGAATTCGGCAGCCAGCGCCAGAACACCGGCGGTGTCGCGCAGGCGACTGCCATAGTCGGAGCGGTAGCCTGTACTGTCTTTTTTCCCTTCAAGACCGGCGAGCGCAGCTGTAAAGGCGACGGCGGCACGCTGGTTGTCGCCATAAAGGGCAAGGGCGGCGCCAAGTTGGGCCTGAGCCAGTGGCGAGCCGAAGGCGTTTAGCCGGGCTTCGACATAATAGCGCAAATCACCCATGGATGCCCGCCCTGCCCGCGCCAGATCATAAAGCGCATAGGCCACGTCCTCGCCGCCATTGTCGAAATCGGAAGCATAGGAAAGCTGGTTGGCCAAATTATCGAGCGCCATGTTGAGCGCCAATTCGGGCACCACATATCCCTGTGCCTTGGCGCGCAGGAGGAAATCGGTGACGTAGCCGTCAAGCCAGGGATCGCCACCGCTAAAGGGTCCCCAAAGGCCAAAACCGCCGCCCGAAGTCTGTTTGGAGAGCAGACTGGCAATGGCATCGACAACGGTCTGGTTGAGTTTGGAATCTTCATCCAGCCCCATCAACCGTGCAACATCGTTGAGGTAGAGTAGAGGCAAGGCGCGACTGGAGGTTTGTTCAGCGCAACCATAGGGGTAGCGGTCCAGCGCGACCAGCAATCCGGGGACGTCGAGCCGCGCAATTGGGCCGACAGCCAAAGTCATCAAGGCGTCATCGGCGATGTAGCCATCGAAGAATCCATCGTCGATGGTGAGCCTCTCCCCGGCCTTGAGTGGCAGGAGTCGACTGGTCGTCACCATGGCGCTGGCGGGACGCACACCAAGGGTCAGTTCCTTGGTTTGAGTGGTCCCGTCAGGCGCCGTCAGAGTGAGAACGAGCGGCCAATCGCCTAGCGCTGTGCCGGTTAGCGACAGATCAAGGCTGGTTCTTGCGCCTTGTTCGAGATCAACATCGGACGCAGTGGCAGTCGTTGTCATGCCTTGGCCGGTCAAGAGATCAACCTTATAGGCTCCGGCGGCACCACCAACATTGTTGACCTCAACCAAAAGCCGGGACTGATCGCCAATGCGCAGAAAGCGCGGCGGGCTGAGAGTGACAACGACCGGATCACGCACGATCACATCGGCTGAGGCGTGTCCGACGGCAGTATCCGTCCAGGCCATGGCCATGACGCGTACCGTACCCGCAAAATCAGGCATGTCGAAATTTACGGTCGCGTTGCCATCGGCATCGACTTCAACGATACCCGAATGAAGTGCCACGAGCACCGAAGTGGGCGGTGGTGTGCCAAGTCGCGCAGCGGCACCGTCGCCGCCCGAACGCATGGCGCCAGTCAAACCCTGGGTCGGATCAATCAGTTGGCCATACAGGTCGCGCACTTCAACACCGAGTTGACGCTGACCGAAATACCAGTCGTCGGGGCTTGGAACCTTGAAGTTCGTGAGGTTGAGAATGCCCAAATCAACTGCGGCGACCGCGACATAGGCTTGCTGACCCGCGGCCAGATTGCCCAGTTTGATGGAGGCGGAAAAACTTTGGCGGGGCAGCGAAACGCGCGGGGTTTCAAGCGCTACGTCCAGCTTGCGGTCGCCGGGATCGACGTCGGCAAATGCTAGGCCCAGAGCTCTGGATGGCATCCGCTTTTCGGCAGCATTGGCGGGTCGGTAAAGAACCGCCGTGACATAGGCGCCCGGCCCCCAATCATCCGTTACAGGCAGGTCGATGGTCGTGCCACCGTCGGGCACGTCAACCGTTTGCATATTGATGATGGTATGGTCCATGACCATGACCAGCGCTGTACCGGCAAATTGCGGATCGAGCTTGAGCTGTGCCGTTTCGCCGACGCGATACGAGGTCTTGTCGAGAGCAACCTGCAGCGTGTCGGGCGTATCGCTACCGGCGTCGGCGTAATAGTAACCAGCGTAAAATTCGTAGCTAGACGAGGTCGCGTCAGAGCCGGTGGTTTCGACTTCGATCTGATAGCGGCCCCAATCGACGTTGGCGCCTATGGTCACCGGGCCACCCGCAGGCGTATCGGCGGTACCAGCGGCAACTTTATTGGTGGTGGAAATGGCTTCCCACTTCCAGGTGCTGCCGTCGCTATACCATTGATAGTTCGTTTTGATCCGCGAAAGCGTCCAGTTAAGCCCATCGGCGGCAACTGCTGTTCCGTCTGGCGCAACCACGACGATTTCGAATTTCGCTTCACTTCCTTCAGCCAAGCCAGTTGGGTCGGAAAAGACTGGCTTGATGCCGATTCGATTGCCATCGGCCAGCAAGGGACGCGTCAAGCTGCGTTCAAGCGTGCGGCCATTGGTATCCACAAGTCGGAAAAGCAACTGGGCGTCAAGCGGCCGCGTAGTCGCCTGTGGTTCAGGGATGGTCAATTCGGCCACGGCATCGCCAGATTCGTCCGTGGTGGCGACGATGCCCAAAGGTTCCCGGCTGGTTTCGATGGTGTCATCAAGGCGGCCAAACGTGTAGCCGGGAAAACCCTTCAGAGATGTACGTGGGGTCAAAACGACGTCCGCTTCGACATCAAGATCGGGGGCTGTGGCGCCGTAGAGATATTTGGCGTTCAAATCCACATGGCTAACGGCGCCAGCCGCGAGCGGAACATCCGGGGCGTTCAATTCAAACGCCAACCTTTCGGGTTCGAAATCTTCGACCAGAAAGGCAGTTGTCGCCAATGCCTCGGCTTTTGGATCAGCATAGAGGCGGAGAGTCCAGGAACCGCGCATGGCTTCTTCGACCATTGGAAGGGCGACAAAATAGCCCCCGGCGCCGCTATCCTTGAGAACCTGCTTCCTGGCAACGACGCCATCGGGGCGCTCAACTTCGAGCGTCAGAGGCATATCGGGCACGGTTTTTGCCTGCGCGTCACGCAGCAGAGCCGTTAAAAAAACGGTTTCGCCCGGGCGATAGACGCCGCGTTCAGTGGTTGCAAACAGATCAAGGGGGCCAGGGGACGGACGGCCTTCGACGCCGCGATCCGTCAAGTCAAAGGCGGGTTTGGACAGATCGAGGAAGGCATAGTCGCCGTCGCCGGTTTCGGCAGTCAACAGCTGGGGTGCCCTGCCCCCCATGCCGCGCGAGAGGCCGGGCGCAAAGGTCGCGCGCCCGTTAGCGTCGGTCGTGGCCTGACCAAGGATGTCGTTATTAACGGCAACCAGCCGCACGGTTGCGCCTGCTATCGGAGCGGCATCGCCCAGGCCGCGCACGAAGGCGCTGATCCCATCATCGCCAGCGAAAGTGGTCAGGCCCAGATCGGTCACGATGAACCATTGAGTCGCCATTTCGGTCCAATATTCGCTCTGCTGACCTTTGACGCGTGCAGTAATGACGTAGGCACCCGCCGCCATATCACCAAGCGTGTCCGCAACCGGAATTGCCGTTGTGGTCATGTCATTGGGCTGGCCCTGGGCCAAATCGACCTCACCGGACCAAACCTGCTGCCCGACTCTGTCGGCGATGTCCTCGGCTGAATATTGGGTCAAATTGCCCTGAAAGATGCTGTCGCGAACGGCGGTGGCAATAGCGCGGTCACCAATGCGATAGATCATGACGTCGGCAGTTTGTGCGTTGACCGAGGTGATCGGCAGACCGCCACCCAATCCGGCGGGCATCACATAGGCGTTGTTGGCGAAGCCGACAAATGGCGTGCGATCGGGGACATAAACATCGAGATCAACGTCCTTGGCCAGCGTCTCCCCATCGGCGGAGGGTAGACCGGCCCGCAGGCGGATGGCATAGCGGGCGCCGTGGGCTACACCATCGACGCAAATCTGGTTTTGTTCAGTTTCCACCGCGACCTGGGGCGCATTTTCAACGACGACAAATGCCGACAGATCATCGCCGAGCGCCAGGGGATTTGAAAACACGGCGCAGATACGTGGCGCGGCCGACTCTGCGTCAACGACGTGATCAACCACGCGAAAGCCGTGTAGCGCGACGATTTTTTCTAGATGTGCGGCAATTTTTTGACTATCTGCCAACCGCTGCGACAGGCGATAGGTGGCAATGACCTCGCGCCAGTTTTGGCGATATTCCATGCCCGCGGCTAGAGACGCCAGCGCATTGGCACGGTTTTTCGGCTTTTCGGCGCGCAAGAAAGCGTTCATTGCCGCCGATGTCGCGGTGGCTCCCAATTCATAGCTGTTGTCGCCGCTGGATTTGCCTGCAACGGCGGCAGCGCGCGCCAATGTTGAATCCGCCAAGGCCTGCCACACCGCAAAACCGTTGGCGTTGATTGCCAAGGCTTGCCTGTAGGCGGTGCTTGCGCCCGCCGGGTTGCCCGCCGCCACGGCCAGATTGCCAGTTTCGATCAGATCGGCGTAACTGGTATTGGGCGGCGGCGCGTCAGACTGCGGCAATTCGCGCGCAAGCCGTTTGGCAGCGTCAATCAGGCTGCCGGCCGGAAACGGCAATTCGGCGCGGCGCAGGGATTCGATGGTTTGATCGGAGGGCGCGCGGACAACAATGCCCGAGATGGCACCATCAAACGGCGTCGCATCGCCTACGCTACCTTTTAAAAAGCACCAGTTGGAGCGCTGATTGAAGGTGAAGGCATGGCAAATATTGTCCCCGACGCACGCGGCACTGCATGCGTTCTGATCGGTATTTTTAATGATGGCATAGTCGGCGCCGGGCAGGTCAATATTTTCCTGCTGGTCAACCTGGGGCTCCGCCGCAGAGGCATTGGTCAGGGCAAAGCCCATGACAACGACGATGGACAAATACAACCAACGGATCGAGCTAACCCACTGCAACATCATGGCCTCCCGTGTGCATCGGTCGCTATTAGGGAGCGTGAACGCAACGAATGCAAGAGTGCAATGGGGTATGGATAAAATTGCGCCGATCAAAAGAGCGGCGGATTAACCGGGATTACAGCAATGGCGCGCACCCGCGCTTTGGACCGGGCGCAAAAGGTGCGCCCAGTCGGGTTCGCCTCGTACTACAGACCTGCTCCTGCGTAGATCTCGTCAAAGCGCTGCTGTGGCTTCCGTGGCACTTTTACGGCCTTTGCGGCGTCCAGATTGGCTAGGTCATCACCAACGAAGACCATGCCAATCATGCCCATGGCAAAGTGCGGTGTGCATTTGAAGCCATAGGCGCCGGGCACATCAAACGTCATGGTGAACGGCTGGCTGATCTTGCCTTTGAACGCCTCAACCCCCTCGGGCAGCATCCCCTTGATGCTCTCAACGTCATGACCCTTGTCGGTCGGCACGAAATTGACGGTGTCGCCGGGCTGGATTTTAACGAACGCAGGCTCGAACACCATGGCACCGGCCGCGCCCTTGTTGAGCATCTTAATTTCAAATTCGGCCGCGAACGCTGGCGCGAGTGTCAAACCGACGAGTCCGAGGGCGACGATGGCGGTTTTTATGACGGTGCGCATATCAATTCTCCTTGCAATTGCGGCGCCCAAATGGGTCCGACTGGTTGGGCTTTTAGGCGCGAGCCGTTGACAGTTCTTTGACTTGGGTCAATCAAATCAAAAATTTCTTAAACGCGATATTTGTTTGCGCTTGATCAAAGATCATTGCGCAACCGAGGATTAAACGTCCGTCATCGAGCAAGCGTTGTGTCGTGCTCAAGACGAAGGAAAATGAAATGGAAAATCGTTCCGTACTCTCCCGGCGTGCTTTACTGGCTGGGGCTGCTGCCATCGGCACTGTTGCTCAATTATCAACAATACTGACGGCTTCTGCTAAAGAAGTAATGACCCCGGCTGCCGAAACCAACGTTGCTGGGCTCAAACGAGAGAAAGTTGAACTAGTTGCGCCGCCATTTGTGCATGCACATGAGCAAATGGCGACCGGTGGGCCCAAAATCGTCGAGTTCACCCTGGTGGTCGAAGAAAAGCAGCATGTTGTCGATGACGAGGGCACAACGCTATGGGCGATGACCTTCAACGGGACAGTGCCCGGACCACTGATGGTTGTGCACGAGGGCGATTATGTGGAACTGACGCTGGTCAATCCAGACACCAACCAATTGGGTCATAACATCGACTTTCATGCTGCCACCGGCGCGCTGGGTGGTGGCGCTTTGACCGAGGTGAGCCCCGGCCAGAAAGCCGTATTGCGGTTCAAGGCCACGCGCTCTGGCGTGTTCGTATATCACTGTGCCCCTGCGGGCATGGTACCCTGGCACGTTACATCCGGGATGAACGGCGCAATCATGGTGTTGCCGCGCGAAGGGCTGACCGACGGCAACGGCACTACGCTGCACTATGACCGGGTCTATTATGTCGGTGAGCAGGACTTTTACGTGCCCAAGGATGAAACCGGCGCTTACAAGCAGTATGAGAGCGTTGTCGAGGGCTATGACGATGCCCTGACAGCGATGCGCACATTGACGCCAAGTCATGTGGTGTTCAATGGCCGCGTGGGCGCACTGACCGGTGAGAACGCGCTGACAGCAGCAGTCGGTGAAACTGTACTGGTCGTACACTCTCAGGCTAATCGCGATACTCGACCGCATTTGATCGGGGGGCATGGCGATTATGTCTGGCCGGGCGGCAAGTTTGGCAATGCACCCGATGTTGGACTGGAAACCTGGTTTGTCCCCGGAGGGGCCGCGGGCGCCGCACTCTATACCTTCCGACAACCAGGTATTTACGCCTATGTGAACCACAATTTGATCGAGGCGTTCGAGCTGGGTGCCGCTGGGCATTTCAAGGTTATCGGCGACTGGGACGACGATCTGATGACCGGGGTGATTGCCCCGAGCCCCATCTAGCAGAGGCCAGTGGTAGGCGCCGCCGGAACGGTGGCGTCCACCCAAATCTGATGGAGCGTGCGATGACGGCAGTGGCAAAGATTCTGACCGCGATTACAAATTCCGTCGCTTTGCCGGCTGTGATTCTGCTGGCGGGCCTGGTGGGGATCGGTTGGCAGCTGGATCTGCCGCGATTTGTGCGCCCACCGACATTGCCGTCGCCCGAAACTGTCACGATTGCGCCCACCGAGTTCAGATATCACGCCTATGGGCAGTATTTCCGGGACGGCGTGCCAATCGATCCACCTGTGATGGTGGACCGCTTGGCCGCACCGCTAACAATCATGAAATATCAGGTAAGTCGGAGCGACTACGCGCGTTGCGTCGGTGCAAACGCCTGTTCAGCCGCCGAGCCGCGCACCATTGGCCAAGGCAATGTGCCAGTGACGGGCGTCAATTATGATGATGCGATGCGTTATGCCGACTGGCTATCGGCGCAAACAGGGGAACAATGGACCTTGCCTGACGACAGGCAATGGGTGTTTGCGGCTGGTGTCGATTTTCGCCAAGACAGTCTCGACATCGCCGAGGATCGCGCCAACCCTGCCCTGCGTTGGTTGGCCAATTATGAAAAGGAAGCCGCCAGATCCAGCACGTTGGACCGCGTGCCAATGCCCCTTGGCACTATTGAGCCAAACCAGAACGGTTTGGCCGATGTTGCCGGTAATGTATGGGAATGGACGCAAAGTTGCTATCGCACTGTGCACGTGGACGAATTGGGCAGGCGGATCAGCGAAACCAGCTCATGCACGATCAAGATGGTGGCTGGCGAGCATCGGGCCCCGATTAGCTATTTCGTTCGTGATGCGCGCGGGGGTGGCTGCTCGGTTGGCGTCCCGCCGGCAAATTTGGGTTTCCGACTGGTGCGACGTTCACAGTGGTATGAACGGTTAACCGGCCTGCTGCCTTGGTCCGCTGCCCCTATCTGAGGGTATGGCGGCTTGCCCAATACCCTCGGAACCCTCTATGAGGTAGGGCGGTGTTTGGGGAAAAGGGCTTCGGTTTGGCAGAAGTTGATCGCAGTTTGGTGCGTGCGTTACCGCTATTTGAAAAAATGAGCGATGCGGATCTGGACGTATTGCTGCAGCGGGCCAGTCTGCGCCGGGTTGTTGTCGATGAAGCCGTCTTTGAGCAAGGCCAGCCAGCCACGGCGTTCTTTGTGTTGTTGCACGGGCGACTGAAGGTCAATCAGATTACCAGTGATGGTCAGCAAATTATTGTTCGCATGGTCAACCCCGGTGACATTTTCGGCTTCGCCAAGGCGTTGCAACGAAGCGATTATCCCGGCACGCCGACAGCGGCAGTCGAAAGCCTTGTGTTGAGCTGGCCCAATACTGATTGGGACATGTTCATGGAAAAGAATCCACACATGGCCATCAACACAATGCACGCCATTGGCCAACGCCTGCAGGAAGCCCATACGCGCATACGCGAGATGTCGACTGAGGAAGTCGAGCGCCGGGTCGCGCACGCCGTACTGCGCCTGATCGGTCAGGCTGGCAAAAAGGAAGACAAGGGCATTCGCATCGATTTTCCTATTTCGCGACAAGACATCGCTGAAATGACCGGCACCACCCTGCATACTGTTTCGCGGATATTGAGCGCGTGGGAGGCAAAGGGGTTGGTGGAAGGTGGACGCCAAAAGCTATTGGTGCGCGATGCCCACGCGCTTCAGGTGCTGGCGGACCGTTCGGCCGACTAGCCGATCAGCGCGTCTTGTCATCAATAGCGGCTGAAATTGAGGCCATTAGAGTTGGTACATCCAAACCATGGGCCAGTGCGGCGTCGTACAAGGAATGCAGGCGACCAACCGGGCAGCCAACACAGAGCATATGGTGGTGAATGAAGACCGGTATGGCGTTTGGCCATTGCCGCATCACGTCGTCGACACTCATATCGGCGTTCGGCTCCTCACGCACCTGAATATCCTCCAGCAAAATATCCTTCAGACAACATCGCGAAAAATCGCGCGTCGTTGCGCTAGCGCAAGGACGGCGTGAAATCGCCCACCTAAACCAAGCGTCGAACAATTTCAGGAATCGGCGCAATGGCAGCAACAATTGAAGGTCAACCAAGGCGCCAGCCAGTGCCGCGCGGCATAGCGCGCACCGGGCCAGTCCTGTTTTCCTATGGATTTCGGCCGTTTTTTCTGACGGCTGGTTTATGGGCAATTGCCGCGATGGGGCTGTGGATTGGCGCCCTGATCCTCGACTGGCCGGTCGGTGGAAGTTTTGGGGCGCCCAACTGGCACGCCCACGAAATGCTGTTTGGATATACGTCGGCGGCACTTGCAGGTTTTTTGCTAACGGCGGTGCCAAACTGGACCGGCAGGTTGCCGGTTTCGGGTACCCCACTAATAGGTTTGTTTTCCGTTTGGATAGCCGGGCGACTGGCAATGCTTTGGCCAGATGCGCTGCCGCCTTATTTCGCTGTGGTTATCGATGCAGCATTTTTGCCCTTGCTGCTGGCAATTTGTGCGCGTGAAATCGTTGCCGGACGTAAGTGGAAGGATGTCAAAATCCTGGCTGGTGTCGGGGCGTTGGCACTGGCCAACATTGGCTACCATGCCGTGGCCGCCAACGGTGGCGACATTGGCATGGCCAACCGGGCGGCCATCAGCGCCTACATCATGCTGATCAGCATCATGGGTGGACGGGTTGTTCCCAGCTTTACCCGCAACTGGCTGGCGAAACGGGGCAAGACCGCCCTGCCCGCGCCTTTCTCCCGATTTGATACCGTTGTGTTGCTAATCGCTTTGCTGGCGCTGATCGGTTGGACGGTTGCCCCAGATGCAGTTTGGGTTGCGGCACTGGCCGCAACTGCGGGCGTATTGCATGGTATTCGGCTGGCGCGGTGGCGCGGTTGGAAAACCTGGGGCGAAAAACTGGTGTCGGTTCTCCATGTCGGCTACAGCTTTGTTCCGTTAGGATTTTTTGGCATTACTCTAGCCCAGATGGGTTGGCTAAACGCCATTTCGGCCTTGCATCTTTTCACTGTGGGAGCGATCGGGGTGATGACGCTGGCCGTCATGACACGCGCAACACGTGGGCACACGGGTCTGCCGCTGGCAGCCTCAAAAACCACAGCCATCAGCTACGGCCTGTTAATTCTCGCCGCAATCGCCCGTCCGCTGGTTGATGTCTGGCCAGACCTGACCGTGGAGCTATTGGCAATCGCCGGCACTTTCTGGATTCTTGCATTTGTACTCTACGCACTGGAATACGCGCCGATCCTCCTTCGGCGTCGAAGGGAACGCGGCGAATAGGGAGCAATCAATCATTTCGGATTTTTTTGGAATGCGCAGATTGGTCTGATCAAGACCAGCCTCGATTGATTCAAGTTTATAGCTGGTCGGGCGCTGCCGACGAACAATCCGAACCTCCGGTCTAAGCAGCTTTTTCCTGCTCGCAAATATTGGGCAGCAGGAACAAGCCGTAGAGAAACAGAGGTGTTACCAATAACACCGGCGCTAGAAACATGAGCGGTGACGGCTGAGGCACCGCCTCGCCCCGAGGCCGCACCGTATTTCGTACAGCGCCCAAAAGCATGAATGTCGCGGCATCCTAAAGTCCATGGAAAATGATTAAGGGCAGAATGGAGCGTTAGATGGCCATCCCACAACTCGATCTGCCGCGCGCGAAATTTTCTGATAGAACCACTTGCAACGCGTGCCAAACCGGTTCGGCCGCGAAGTGTTGGGAGTTTGTCTTTGGCCGCCGCCAATATCCGTCGAATTTTGCCATTTTCTAACATTGTCCCTGCGCGCACGCTAATCGCCCTGGTGCTGGTTTTGGCGTTGGTATTGGCGCTGAGCACTGGTTCACGGGCTCAAAGCACGTTTGAGGGCCAGGTGGCTGCCTGGGATCGGGTCGCTTCGCGCGCTGAAGATGTGTTGCAGCAGGCGCAGGCCTCCAGCCAAGCGTTAGAAATCCTGCGGCTCGAGGTAGCCGAGCAGCGAGCAGAGGCGCAAGCTATTGTCGAGCGTGGCAGCGTTTCGGTGCGCAGTCTACGCGCCCAGATGGCCACGTTGGGCCCGGCCCCTGCCGATAGCGAGACCGAAGCCGAGGCGATCGCTGCTCAGCGCTCTGCTTTGCGCGATAAAATAGCGGCAGCAAATGCCCCCGTTCTGGCCGCACAGCAGGCCTACGAGCGAGCGGAAGTCATCATCAAGGAAATCGATATTCTCGTGCGCTCCGGCATTTACGAGGAACTGCTGAACCGGGTGCCCTCGCCGCTATTTCCCGGCAATTGGGTGCTCGCCGTCCAGGAAATGGGTTCCTATTTCGGCGTTTTGGGGCGTGAGGCGCAACAAGGGCTAAGCCGAGCTGATCGGTCCGCGCGGTTTTTTGGCCAGTTACCTGCCGCCCTGACACTTGGCGCTGCGGGCCTATTGGTCCTTTTGGTCTTCTTTCCGTTCGTGCAACGGCGGTTGGACAGGCACTTGCTGAGGGCCACCAAGACCTCACGGCTGGTGGGCGGACTGGCACGGACAATCCGGCTAGTCGTGCCATTGATTGGCGGCGAGCTTTTGGCCATTGCGATCCTGGTGCTGCAGCTGGACAGCTTTGGCGCGCGCAATTTGCTCGTCCTCTTGCCCGTTCTGCCAATATTGATCGTTCTGGCCTATTGGCTCAGCCATCTGGTTTTTGCACCAAATCTTCCAAAATTTCGCCTGGTTGCAATGGGTGACGACCAAGCACGTCGCGGATTCTGGTGGGCGACGGCGCTGGGCCCGGTGCTGGCCATCGAATCAGTTGTTGAGAGCGTACAGACGGACTTCGCATTTTCAGATGGTGCTAGCTCGGTTCTGTCAAGTCTGGTGGTTCTGGGCGGCGCTGCCATTTTATGGCAGTTGGCAGCGGTGCTATTGCAAGGCAATGCGGAGAGCGAGGATCGCCCCTCGGCGGAGGGCGACGTCAATTTTTCCGCGCTGGTTGCCCGGCTGTTGCAGGTTATTTCGCTGGTCGCTACTGTTTGTGTGCTGTTGGGATATGTGCAGCTTTCAAAGCAGTTCTTTATTCCCGCCATTCTCTCGCTGGGGCTGATTGCCTTTGGCATGACGTTGCACAGAACGCTGGTATCGGGACCCGGCTCATTGCTCGGCACGCGTTTACACAATGATCAGCTGACGACTTTGCTACCAATATTGGTGGCAATGGTCCTTGCCATCGCATCCCTGCCCCTGCTCGCCCTCATTTGGGGCGCACGCGTAGCCGATCTTTCCGAGTTTTGGATCCTGATTACCCAAGGCGTCGACATTGGCGGTATTCGGTTGTCGCTCAACGGCGTTGTACTACTGATTATTGTTTTTGGCATTGGCCTAGTGATTACCCAATGGTTGCAATTGGTGTTTCGAACCAGTGTCTTGTCGAAAACGCAAATAGATGCAGGTGCGCGTAATGCGGTCGTTACCGGAGTTGGCTACTGCGGCATCACGATTTCGGCGGTGGCGGCCATTGCGGCAGCCGGACTGGATCTGTCCAATCTCGCTATAGTCGCAGGCGCCTTGTCGGTGGGCATCGGGTTTGGACTTCAAGCGATTGTTTCTAACTTTGTCTCAGGCATAATCTTGCTGATTGAACGACCCGTTAAACAAGGCGACTGGATCGAGGTATCGGGTTATTCCGGCATTGTGCGCAAGATTGCGGTTCGTTCGACGCGGATCGAGACCTTTGATCGCCACGATGTCATTGTGCCCAATTCCGATCTCATTACCGGCACGGTAAAAAACATGACGCTGTCGTCCAACGTTGGGCGTGTAATCCTACAGATTGGGGTCGCTTATGGTAGCGAAGTGGAGGCAGTCAAAACTGTGCTGGAGTCCGCTGCCCATGCACACAAATTGGTAATGAGTTATCCTGAGCCGTTGGTTCTGTTCAAGGATCTGGGTGCAAGTTCGCTCGATTTCGAGTTGCGCTGCTTCATCAGTGATGTCAGCTCCACTCTAAATGTTCGCTCAGATTTGCTATTTGATATTTATGCAAAGCTTTCCGAGGCAGGAATCGAGATTCCATTCCCGCGTCAAGACATCACCATTCGCAATGTCGGCGAACTGAAGAACACAATTGCACTGGCCCAGTCAAATCAAACTGACGAATAGCTAATTGCCATTCACATCTTGATGACCAGGCCTTTGTAGATTCTGAAAAAGGCGTGCTGCGCTGCCTGCAAATCAATGGGATGATACTTGGGAATTTCAAAAGTATCCTGTTGATCGCAACCGCCAAATCCCCGGTGTTTCGCGCCACTTGTCCCCAATAACAACGGCGCCGTTGGGCACCTAAGCCAATTTTATGTTAGTAATGAGCGGAGCCACTTCTTGAGACGTCAACGCCTGGTGGCGTTTAGCCTCGCAATTCAACTGCTGGAGAACCAATGAGCATCGACAATGACGATCCGTCAGACGTCCGAGCCCCAGAGGGACCAACCGAAATTATCGAAACAGATTATGAGGTTGGGCAGGACAACTATGTTCGAGAGACGGGCTGGCTCAAAGTCGATATCCACAATCCGGTTTTTCTGATTTCAGGACTGGCGATTGTTGGTTTTGTGATTCTTACGCTGTTCACCGGCCCCGTTGCGACCGATGCATTTGTCGGCCTGCGCGATTTCCTGACTGGCACTTTCGACTGGTTCTTCCTGTTGGCTGGCAACATCTTTGTTCTGGTATGTGTCGGACTTCTTATCAGCCCCTTGGGGAAAATCCGGATCGGTGGCCGCGACGCCACCCCCGACTATTCCTATACCGGCTGGCTGGCGATGCTGTTTGCCGCTGGCATGGGCATCGGGTTGGTGTTTTACGGCGTCTCTGAACCCGTTTCACATTTTACGTCGTCCATGGGCGGCGTTCTCGCCGATGGCGGTGCGCGCACGGATTGGGCCCCGCTAGGTGGCGCCATCGGCGATGCCGATGCGGCGCGACGCTTAGCGATGGCGGCTACCATTTTTCACTGGGGACTGCACCCTTGGGCGATCTACGCGGTCGTTGGTCTGTCGCTAGCGATATTTACATACAACAAGGGCCTACCGCTGACCATGCGGTCGATCTTCTATCCGCTGCTGGGCGAGCGCATCTGGGGCTGGCCCGGTCATATCATTGATGTTCTGGCCGTTTTCGCCACGCTATTCGGGTTGGCGACTTCACTCGGTATCGGGGCTGGCCAAGCCGATGCTGGACTGGCGTTTCTGTTCGGCCTGCCGACGAATAATTTGACTATGGTGTTGCTAATCGCCGCCATAACCGGGGTGGCACTGGCATCAGTGCTTGCCGGCCTGGATGCCGGGGTGAAACGACTCTCCGAAATCAACATGGTGCTGGCAGGCGTACTGTTGTTGTTCGTGATTCTAGTTGGGCCGACGCTACAGATCCTGAGTGGCTTTTTTGCCAATCTGTGGTCCTACGCTAGCCATTTGCCAGCCCTTTCCAATCCCTTTGGCCGTACCGATGATAATTTCCGGCAGGGCTGGACCTCGTTCTACTGGGCTTGGTGGATTTCCTGGTCACCCTTTGTTGGCATGTTCATTGCGCGGGTCAGCCGTGGCCGTACGGTCCGCGAATTTCTGATCTGTGTGATGCTGGTCCCGGCCCTGGCCAGCGTACTTTGGATGACCACGTTTGGTGGGACGGCGATCAGCCAAATCGTCAACGACGGCTATCAGGCGGTAGCCGACGCCAGCCTGGAACTGCAGCTCTTTGCAATGCTGGCGGCTCTGCCCCTCACCCAGATATCGTCGTTCGTGGGCATTGTGCTTGTTATCGTGTTCTTCGTGACATCCTCGGATTCTGGCTCGTTGGTGATCGACACGATCACTGCGGGTGGCAAGCTTGACGCACCCGTTGGGCAACGCGTGTTTTGGGCCGGCTTTGAAGGCCTGGTTGCCATTGCCCTGCTGCTGGGAGGAGGCCTAGCCGCGCTGCAGGCGATGGCAGTCTCAACTGGCCTGCCATTCGCTGTCATTCTGCTGCTTGGCTGTGTGGCTTTGGTGAAGGGTCTGATCGCCGAACCGCGCTAAACGATCGGTAATTTGGAAGCATCAACTCGCCGTCGGAAATCAAATGGCGAGGAATCTTCCAGCTCAAAAAATCTGTGCCCGCCAACTGTAAGGCGGGCACATCCGATCCACGAGACGGCGGACGCCCAAACAGAACGAGGTAAGTGGTTCGCTCTTCTGTGCAACCGGCGATAGCAGGCGTTGCGCGCTTCCGGCTCAATGCGTTAGCACCAATGAAATCGGCGGCACTGATCCCGATCGGCGCGCAACGGCGGCCTTGGCCGTGCACGGCGCAATGCTTAAAAAGCGGCTATTGATGTCCGAGGATATCACCCAGGAATGCTTGAGCGCGTTCGTGCTTGGGATTGGAGAAGAACTCTTGCGGCGTCGCCTCCTCGAGGATTTCACCATCGGCCATAAACAGCACCCGGTCTGCAACCTGACGGGCAAAACCCATCTCGTGCGTAACGCAAATCATCGTCATGCCGTCCCTGGCAAGCTCGATCATCGTGTCGAGAACCTCTTTCACCATTTCAGGATCGAGGGCGGATGTCGGTTCATCAAAGAGCATGGCTTTTGGCTCCATGCACAAGGCACGAGCAATGGCAACGCGTTGTTGCTGGCCGCCTGAGAGTTGAGCGGGATATTTTTCAGCCTGTTCCAGTATGTGGACGCGATCAAGATATTTTCGCGCAGCCTTCTCCGCCTCATCACGCGGCATCTTCTTCACACGGCGCAACGCCAGAGAGCAATTGTCGATGATGCGGAGGTGCGGAAACAAGTTGAAACTTTGGAAAACCATGCCAATGTCGCGCCGAACTCCTTCCACAGATTTTGCCGTTTCCCCCATGACGCGACCGTCGACAGTTACAGTTCCGCCACGAATTTTCTCAAGATGATTGATGCACCGGATCAGAGTCGACTTCCCGGAACCCGATGGGCCGCACAGGACGATTTTCTCGCCTTTGCGGACCGAAAGGTTGATATCCTTGAGGGCATGGAAGCCGCCATACCATTTGTCTACGTTCTTGAGCTCAATGAGAACTTTGCCCTCTGACGTAGGCAATTTTGACTTTGTGGGCATGGCGACTTCCAGTTTGTGGTTGTTCAGGCCTATGGGACGGTGAAAGACACGCCTTCGACGGGCGCCTCGAACTTTGGCTGGTCCAGCTTGAACCATTTTTGGTACAGCGTTTCCATCGTGCCGTCGGCTTTGAGGCCTTCGATGAATTCGTTTACCGTCGCGTTGATCGTCTTATCTCCCAGAATGGTGCCGACGCCTTTGTAGTTCGTCGCCAAAACAATCTTTTCTGCAAACTTGCCGGGCGCAGCCTCATCAATGCGCTTGATCGCGAATTGGGTCGTTCCGATTGCGTCGACCTGGCCGGATAGCAGCGCCTGGATGGTCGAGGAGTCGTCGTCAAAACTCAACATTTTGGCGTCTGGCGCAACGTTCGGCAGCGTGTTTTCCTGCGTGCTACCTTTGGGTACACCAACCGTCAACTTATCGAGGTCAGCGAAGCTTGCAATTTTGGTGTCGATCGGCGCAATAACGGGCATGCTGTCCTCGGCATAAGGAATGCTGTATTGCAACGACTTCGCGCGTTCCGCGCTGATGCCAAGCGTTGCGAACAATGCGTCGACCTTTCCCGTCTGCAGGGCGGCGATGCGGTTCTGGTTGGTGACCACAACCAGTTTGAGATCCACTCCAAGGTATTTGGCAAATAGTTGCGACAAGTCGGCGTCGTAACCATCATTATTGCCGGTCGAATCCAGGAACCCGAATGGTGGATTGTCTCCCTGGATTCCGATGACGATGGTGCCGCGATCCTTGATGTTGTCGAGCGTGTCGGCGGCGGCGGGATTGACGCCGAGAATTCCTACCATGGCGAAAACAGCCACGGCACTCCCGAATGCTCGTCGCGAAATACTGGTCATCTTCATTTTCAGTCTCCTCAGTTGAACACGTAGTATGCAGCGGTTGCTGCTCTTCGCTGTCTGGACCCCAAACAGCATCAGATGGCGCGGTCTCCTCCGACCGATACGCTAGCGGCCAAGTGACATCTTCTTCTCCATCGCACTTCCGAATATCGACATTGGCCAACAAACGAAAAAGTAGATTACCCCGACGATCCCGTAGACCAGCAGCGGCTGGAGGAGCAGGTTCGAGACGATCTGCCCGGCGCGCGCAAGTTCCACAAAACCAACGATTGCGGCGAGCGATGTTCCTTTGGTGAGCTGAACTGCGAAACCAATCGTCGCGGGCAGGGAAATTTTGAGCGCTTGTGGAAGTATTACGTCCCGCATGCGCGACACATAACCGATCGCAAGCGCATTTGAGGCTTCCGTCTGTCCGGCAGGAAGCGACTGGATCGTCCCACGCCAGATATCGCCCAGAAAGGCGCTAGCGTGTGCTGTGTATGCAATTGACACTGCCAGCCAAGCGTCGATGCTAAATTGCATCAGGGCCAGGCCGTAGTAGATGACGAAGAGTTGCATCAGCAACGGCGTACCCTGAAAGAGTGCAATGTAGGTTGCGGCCGCCCTGCGAATGATGGCTACCCGGCTAACGCGAGCAAGAGCGATCGCAAGCCCGATGATGCCACCACCAACAAAGCTGATGGCCGTCAGCAAGACAGTCCATTTTAGCCCTTGAAGGAGGAAGAACATTTCGGGAATGCCAAAATCGTGCATCTATTCCACTCACTGATTGGGATAGCTGAACAAACGGCGGCCAAGCATCGAAAGCGTGGTCATCATCAGCCATGAAATCACCAGGTAGAGGCCGGTGATCGTGAAATAAACCTCGAAACTGCGGAATGTCTCAGACTCGATCCGTTGTGCGTAATGCGTCAACTCATTTGCCGATATCGACGAGCAGACCGACGAAGTTAGGGTCAGCAGAATGAATTGCGACGTCAGCGCGGGATAAATTGCCCGGAGCGCAGGCACCATCACGATGTCGCCCAATATCTGAAATTGCGACAAGCCAAGGGCAGCGCCTGCTTCAATCTGACCACGTGGAATCGATTCGACTCCGCCCCTGATGATTTCGATGGAGTACGCGCCTCCGTTTATCGCGAGCGCGATGACGGCCGTCATTGTCGGGTCCATGCGAACGCCAATGAAGGGAAGGGCAAAAAACAAAAAGAAAATTTGCACCAGAAACGGCGTGTTTCGGATGACCTCCACGAAGATGCGGACTGGCACCAGAAATATCAGACGAGAAGAACGCTGTAGCGCAGCACCCAATAGGCCGATGCACAGCGCCAGAACAATCCCAGCACACGACAATGCAAGCGTGGAGCCAACTCCATACACCAGGTCCTGCCAGCGATTGACCACGACGCTAAAGTCCAGCATGTGCAACGGTCTTTCCCTTCAGCTATCTTTTTCAATCATCTTTGGCGCGACAGTCGCTCTTGGATTGGCGTTCGCCGACTCATGCGTACAGCTGCCTGAACAGTCCAACGGACTGGCGGAAACCGTCCTCGAAGTTTCCGTTTCCGGGGTGGTAGACGCTCTCGAAGGAGATAACGCCGTCATATTTGTCGGCTTTCAACGCGTCGGCCATAGGTTTGAATTGATCCGCTAATTGACCATCGCCCATGCGACGCACTTCCAGCGTCGCGCGGGGAGTGTCGACTTTTACATCCTTGATGTGGACATGGCCGAGATAGCCGTCCCGCACCTCATCGTAACCGTCGGGAAAAGCGCGCTCATGGCACCAACAATTGTTGGCTGGGTCCCAAAGGACTTTCAGCGTATCCTTCGCATCCAGATCGTCGATGAGCTTTCGCGCTGTGTAGTTGGAGTTCACCATGGTCCCGTTGCCGGTTTCAACAACCAGAGTCAGCCCTTCCGCCCGAGCCAACTCAACGGCAGGAGCAATCATTGGGAGCATCGTTTCCCATGCGCCATGCGCGACGTTCCACTTTTCTGCGCCGTACCGTCCCCAGAGAATCTGTTCTTTCCTCTGGGTCATGATGCGAACCAGGGGCGAATTTAGTTCGTGAGCCATTTCCATGACCCGCTTGAGGGCATCCATGTGCTTGACATGAAGCGCGTCGCCCGGTCGGTTTGCTGTAGTCATACCGGCAAAGACGTGGCGCGAGAGGCAAGAAACAGGCTTACCGTGTGTTTTAAGCAGGCTCTTGATATCGAGGATTTCCTGCCTTGAGTGATCGCCGACCTCTTTTTCACCCACAAACTGCAGTTCGGCATATTCCAGGTCGAATTCGTCCATCACAGTGAGAGCATGGGCCAAGTCGCGGCTAACGCCGTCGCAGATCAGACCAAGTTTCATTTCGATATTCCCCGTTAGCGGTGCAGTTCTGCGCCAATGATTTCTTCCATGACCCGTGTGCAAACCCAGTTGTCGCCCTTGGGGTATTTGGTCTTGCCCTGATGGAAAATCTGCATTGCAGTCGACGCCATAAACATCGGGACGCCAAGATCCTCGGCCATATCGAGAGAGATCGTCAGGTCCTTATGCATCGTGCCGATGCCGGATCCTGTTCCTTCGAATTTCCGATCAATAATATTTGCCAGTGCAGTGTTAGCGACGCCGCATCCCGCTCCGCTGGTTGAAAAAACGTCGTACAGTTTTTGGCCTGACACACCAGCTTTTGCAGCTAGCGCGGCTGCCTCGAAGGTTGCACCAAAGATGGAGCCAATCAGCGTCTGAAGGCACGACTTCATAACTTGCCCATCGCCAGCGCGATCGCCCACCCGGTGTATTGTTCCGGACACCGCCTCCATGACCGACTTGAACTCGTCAAGCGCGTCCGCATCCCCCGCCGCCATCATTGTCAGCGTGCCGCCCTGGGCGCCTGGGAAGCCGCCCGACACAGGACTGTCAATCAACTTGATACCTGACCCCTCGAGCGCGTCGCCTATTTCCCGCGCTTCGCTCGGCTTGATGGTTGCGGTCAGGATAACCGCGCCGCCCCCAGGCATGTGACTGACAAGCCCGTCAGCGCCCAGGATGATGGATTTAGCCTGCAAGCCATTCATCACCATCACGTAGACAGCGTCACAGACTGCCCCAAGCTCGGCCGCGCTCTGTGCTGGTTTGCCACCCATCTCCACAAACGCCGCCATTCTCGGGGGGCTAAGATCCAGGCCTGTGGTTTCAAATCCATTCTTGATCAGATTTTTGGCCAGACCACTTCCCATGTCGCCAAGCCCAACCACGCCTACCCGTTTCATCCCAGTCTCCATTGTCGACAGCTATAAGGCCTTATTTGATGTGTTTTTGTATAGTTAATATCCCCGACTACGTCAATCATTCATCTAATGAGCACTCACAGTTGACGATTTTAGCCCAAATTGGTACTACTTTTTCAGCGTGGGAATGTAAGAACGCGCTTTCTTGCCAACTTCCCTTAATCAATAATGACCTTGGTTAAACCGCTGAATGGAAGGCTTATTGATGAGTAGAGACAATCGACCCCGCGCACTCGACATCGCACTGAGAGCTGGACTGAGCACATCCACGGTCGATCGGGTGTTAAATGGTCGCGGTCGCGTCAGTACCAAAGCCGTCCAGCTCGTCATGCAGGCGCAATCGGAACTGGAGCAGCCGGCCTCATCACCTGCGGACACCATCGAAATAATTTTGCCGCTGAACGCCGGCAATTCAACACGTTATCTTGGCGCATTTTTCCGCCTTGCAGGCCAGAAGAACGGGGTTTCCGTCAAAGTAAATTGGGTCGATCGAATGATCCCGGCGGCTTTGAGTGCTGCATTGCTTGAAACTATTGAGCGCTGTCCGCGCGGTGTCGCGTTCCAGGCGTTGGATGACCCGCTGGTGCACGAAGCGGTCGCTGCGCTACGCTCGAAAGGCGTGAGGCTGACGACGATCGTTTCCGACTTAACCGGAGAAGGCGTGGGTTATGTTGGTATGGACAATCGTGCGGCCGGCAGAACTGCCGCGCTTCTGATGGGCAATTATTGCGCTGGCAAAGGTACAATCGCCGTAGTCTGGAGCGGCCAACTTTCGCGCGCCCATGAAGAGCGTGAATCGGGATTCCGTGCGCTCATGCGGGCCGAATTTCCTTCCATGCTGGTTAAAGACGTCAATAGCGGCAACGATCAACCGGATGAGAATTTCCGCTTGATCCGCGAATTGCTGACATCCGATACTTCGATAGCAGGCGTCTATTGCGTAGGTGCGGGTCCGTCGTCCATCGTCGATGCTGCTAAAGCGACCGGGCAGATCAACCGAATCAAGATTTTCGCGCACAATCTCACTCATGTTACGCGCGCGCATCTGCTGGATTCCGAAATTGACGTCGTCATTCACCAGAACATGCACGAAATTGCCAACCGGGCATTGGCCGAATTGCTGTCGGACGAGCCGATTGGCCGGATTGCTGTCGCCACGCATATCATCACCCGCGAAAACGCACTTCACCACCTCGATCTAAACGCCATCAGCGATTGGCTTGAATGAGGATGATTGAAGCATCGAATTGCAAATTACTCCTGACAGAGCGGGCTGGAATGCGGTGCGTGGCGGGACCGGTTTCAAGAAATGTCGTCACGCGCAACCACATTCTGGATGGTGATTGCTCATGACACATCTTAACGTTACGGCAAAGGATATCCCCCTCGCCATGATCGGTGGTGGTTTTGGCTCCGCGGTTGGCATCAGCCATCGCGACGGTGCCCAGATGGGAGGCGTGTTCAAACTTCGGGCCGGCGTGTTCTCGTCAGAGTTGGAACGCGGTCGTGCATTCGGAGCGACGGTCGGTGTCCCGCCGGAGCGATGCTACGCGAATGTCGACGAACTTGTGAGGTGTGAATCCGGCCGAGCCGATGGTGTTCGCCTCGCAACTATCGTCACGCCGAATGCACTGCACGGACCGGCCGCCAAAGCACTTTTGCTGGGCGGGATCAACGTGATGTGTGAGAAGCCCATGGCCATTTCACGCGCAGAGGCCGCAGAGCTCAAGTTGTTGGCGCGACAGCGCGGCCTGGTGTTTGCCTTGGCGCACGCGTATTCCGCCTACGCAATGGTACACGAGGCGCGGGCGCTGGTCGCAGAGGGCGCGATCGGTAAGATCGTCATGGTCCAAGCCCAGTACGCATCGGGGTGGGCCAGTCTTCCCATTGGCAAAGATGCCCGCCGTGGCGCGCTTTGGCGCACCGATCCTGCGCAAGCTGGTCCGTCGAGCGTGTTGGGCGATCTCGGCACACATATACACCATCTAACCCGTTTCGTTACGGGGCTGGAGATCACCGAAGTTGCGGCGGAATTGTCCTCTGCTGTTGTTGGTCGGAGCGTCGACGATACCGCCGGAATTCTCTTGCGCTTCTCGAACGGCGCCAGTGGAATGATGTGGGTCACAATGGCCGCTGCCGGATCTGGAAACGAGCTGACGATCCGAGTTTTTGGCGAGAGCGGCCAAATTGCATGGGAACAGGAAATTCCTGACATCCTGACAGTTCGACATGTGGACGGCACCGTCGAACTGCGCCGACGTACCATCGTACCCGGGTCGGTATCGAGCAAAATTTCTCGGAGGCGCCCGGGCCAGCCAGAAGGTTTTGTGGACGCATTCGCAAATCTTTACCGCGACGTGGCGCTGCGTCTAACAGCATTAGCTGCTGATGACGTTTCCAGTGCTCCTATCATCCCGGATGCAGATGATGGCGTTTTGGGCATGGCGTTTATCGAGGCGGCAGTCGGCTCGCATGAAAATGGCGGCGCTTGGACAGCAATTCGGGGAGTTCTATCATGAACGGGTGCATTGGCGTTGCTGTGATTGGTGCGGGTTTTATCGGCAAAGTACATGCAAAATGCATCCACGAAAATCCACGCACGCACCTTTCCGCAGTCTACGACGTCAATACCGAATCCGCAGGCCTGCTCGCGGCCCACCATTCTGCTACCTGCGCCGTTTCCTTAGAAGAAGCGATCCGCGATGCCGACGTTGTCATCATCGGCACACCCACAGTCACGCATGGTGAGATCGCGCGACGCTGCATCGAAAACGGGACCCCGTTCATGTGCGAGAAACCTCTCGATACAGAACTCCAGTCGGCAATGCGAACTGCTGGAATGGCAAATCAGGCCGGGGTGTTTGCCGGAATGGGATTTAACCGCAGGTTCGACGCCCAGTATCAAGTGCTGCACCAATCGATTGGCAATGGAGATTTGGGCAAAGTCGAAATCGTCCTGATGACATCCCGCACCCAATCGCTGCCTTCGGTTGAGTATGTCGCCAAATCCGGTGGACAGCTTCGCGACAAGGGAGCGCACTGGTTCGACCTGCTTTGCTGGCTCACGCGCGAACGTCCAAGAGAGATTTTCGTGCAGGGAAGCTGCCTGATCGACAAGCGCTTTGCAGACTATGGTGACGTCGATACCGCGACAATCGCCATTGAAATGGAGAGTGGCGCGCTTTGCCAGATGAATTTCAGTCGGCGGACCGCTTATGGATATGATGAGAGAATAGAGATTGCCGGGTCCAACGGCATGATGCAGTCCTGCCTTCCCATCCCGGTAAACGTACAGCATTATCATGGAAACAGGATTACCCAGGGCGGCATTCATCCGGATTGGTATTCTCGCATCCAGGGCACCTATCCCGCTCAGCTCAATGCACTCATCGATGCGATCGAGGGCAAGGGAGAGTTTCCGAGCTTAGTGGACGGGCTCGTGGCCGAGGCTATCGCGCTAGCCGGCACCCAGTCGTTGGAGCAGAGAAAGCCTATCCCGATACCATACGATTTTGATATCTGATTGTGGCCTGTAGGCCGTCGCGGTTGACGTGTAAAATGACTATCGAGGGAGAGGCAACTCCCAACTGTAGCTGGATCCAAATACCTTTAGTTTGGACTACGCCGCTGCAAGGCCGGCAAGGGCGACCGAAGTACGGTCTCTACACGATCCTGCCCCATGTCGGCACGGATAGAGGATAACGCTGCCCCACAACTTCGCCTAGAGACTGCCGCACAAGGCCGACAAAGAACTGCGTTGAACCGACGTTGCCGATCGAGATTTGCCCGGTCGCCGACAGCAAAACGCCTATGCCAAGAAAAAGGCACAGTGATCAGATCAAAGCACAGGCGATAGGCCGCGGAAATTTTGCCAGCCTACTACGTTCGGTATCCCTATTGGGGGACGGAACAAGATGCGCAGCCGCGACTATCCTGCCAATAGCAACTTCGGTGGTGCCAAGTTGAGAATTCCGCACTGCACTCGCTAGACGGCAACAAACGACGAGGTTTCGCTGCGCGCTGCCGTCCTGTTATGGCATCGACCAACATGAACGCGCACGCTGGTCAGGCGTCCGCGTGTTCGTTCAATCATGCCGCAGAGGGCGACAGCGAAGGGCCAGGTAAGGCTTGCCCGGCAGCTTGATGCCAAAATCTGCGTCTGCCTTGCCGCCGCGAACAATGGCACCGTGTCGTGTTGGGTGAGGAACTACAGGCGGCACCTGCTCGGCGGGATTGATGGTCATATTCCAAGTGTCGATAAGGTCGACCTGATAACGGCGACCGTCTTTGGGCAGGCCACTCGACCAGTGAGCGGGCTGGTGTTCACCGAAATATATATAGCGGACCTCACCATCCACAGCGCCGGACACGCGGCTCCACGGAAAAGAGTTCGTACCTCCCATTGGCGTTAGACCGGCGCCCGCATCCTCCTCAAGCAGATTGCGCAAGAAAGCGAGCCGCTGCCAGGCTTGCCCATATAGTTTGCCGCCTTTGGCCCACCAAATGATGTCGTTTGGATGCTCATAAGTTTCCCCATGCCCAGCATATCCGCCACGCAGCGTGGTGGTCCAAAAGCGATGAACCAACTCCTGGGCCGAAATGTTGCCCCAGGCCGGCCAGATATTACCTTCATATTCAGGCTCATCATTGACCACAGGCTTGCCATAGTCGTCGCGCCACTCCGGGGTCTTCCTGACGTCCCAGTTCTGGATGCAGACGTGGCTAATCCAGGGCTTGGTGTGATCATAGTACATCGTAACATCGCCATTGTGGATCGACGTCAGGTGCCTGCAGGGATCGTCACGTTCAAGGATGTGGAAATATTCGTCCCACTGCTCCATCGGCTTGGTGTCGAGCAAAAAATCATACTCATTGGCCATCGACCACCACACATTGCTATAGGCCGACAGGCGCGCCGCAAGATAGGCTACATAACGGTAGTCCTGCTCCGCGCTCATGTCGCAATAGCCCCAGCGATCATAGGGATGGAACACGATGATATCGGCTTCAATACCCATGTCACGCAGCTTACCGACCTGTTGTTCGAAATGGCGGAATGCTTCGGGATTAGGTCGATCGAAGTCGAGCGTCCCATCCGCCTTTTCGGCATAGATCGGGTAAAGCGGTTCATTGGTGTTGAAAGGGTAATTTTTGGGGAAGACTCCCATACGCAATTTGTTGAAGCCAGCCGTTTCCAAGGTTTGCAGGGTTTCCTCCTGCAATTGCAGTGCCTGGTGGGTCCATGCGTAACAGGTTGTCCCAAATGGCAAATAGCGGGTGCCATCGGCGTAGGCAAAATGAAATTGGTCGGCAACGCGCACTGGTCCATGCGCCCCTTGTCGCGGCGCGTCGACGGTCAAGCTGCCTGTGGCACCATCAAGTGCTGGCACCGAACTTTTGGTTTTATAAGTCCATTCGCCCATCACATCGGGCATAAAGCGCACTATGTAGGCGCCGTCGCCATCGTAAAATCCCGTCACCCGAACGCTGCGCGCGCCATGAGCAAAATCGGCTTCAAGGCTAACGTCGAGATAGGGGTTGCCATCGGATGGTCCCGAAAGGCGCAATTCGAAAATATCCCATTGGGCGGTTGTGGTTGTCATTTTGTTTCTCCAAGGGGGTGGCGTCGGTGCGCCGCAACAGGAATGCCTGAAACGGCTTTGCGGGAAAGTGCAACACGTCGCCCCGCACTACGTCTGGCGCAATCTCGGTTTCGGTCATTTCCCAGGTGTCAATCAGAGTGGCGCGATAATGTTCATCGGGTGGCACTACCACGCTGGCTTCGCCGGGTTGGTTGACGCCGAAGTAGCTCAGATAATATTGGTGTGCCTGTCCAGCCGTTGCATAGTGGATGCCCACTCGCTTCCAGTCCTCTTCGCCGGGCATCGGCCGGGTTAATTCGGGCAGCGTGACGACATCAAGCCCACCGCCCATGGTGATGCGGTAGTGGCCGGTATGAGGCATCGGCTCGAGACCTTTGTCAGGTCCCTCCTCCAATATGCGGCGCAAAAAGGCGATCCGTTTTGGGCTTTGGCCAACCAATTTGCCGCCCTTGGCCCACCAGATCGTTTCGGTGTCGTTATTGTAGGTTTCGCCGTGGGTGACATATCCGCCATTGACGGTACCCGCCCAGAACCGGTGCACCATTTCCTGGCCGCCGATATTGCCCCAGTCCTCAGAAATATCGCCTTCATAGGAACATTCATCGTCCGAGATCGGCTTGTTATACATCTGGCGCCATTGAAGCGCCCGCGCTGTATCCTGGCGCTGGATGCTGACATGGGTAATTCGGGGATGGGTATAGTCGAAGGGCGCAAATCCGTTGTGAATCGAAAGCAAATGACCGAACGGGTCAGCCTTGGCAACGACCTCGATCATGCGGTTCCAGTCGTCCAGCGTTTTGTTGGCCATGAAATCATACTCATTGGCCATCGACCACCACACGTTGGGAAAGGCCGCCAGCCGCGCCACCAGATAGCGCAAATAGCGGTCGTCCTGTTCAGCCGCCATGCGCGAAAACCCCCAACGATCATAGGGGTGCAGAACGATTAGATCAGCTTGCACACCGATTTCCGCCAGTTGGCCAATGCGCTTCTCCAAATGATGGAAATAGGCCGGATCGGGTCGATCAAAATCGAACGCCCAACCGGCATCCTCGATCTTTGCCGGCCAATTGCTCGACCCCTGCTTGAGCATCGCGAAAGGATAGCGCTCTGGCTCGTTTTGATTGTAGCGGTAGTGCTTTGGGAACACGCACATCCGAATTTTAGTGAAGGGTGCATTGGCCAATGTCGCCAGGGTTTGTTCTTCGAGCGCGTCGCCCTGCAGGTTCCAGACATAGGCGGTGGTGCCAATATTGATGAAGCGCGTGCCATCGGCATGACGAAAATGAAGTCCATCGGCCCGCACCGGCCCATGGTTGCCTGCTTGTGCCGGCCCCACCTCAACGGTGCCGCTAACGTCATCAAGTTTTGCTGCATTGCTCGTGGTATTATAGCGCCACTCGCCAATTTGATCCGGCAGGAAACGAATACGATAAATACCCTCACCATCGTAAAATCCAGGAACATTGACCACCCGGTCGCCAAGACTGAACCGCGCTGCGAGTTCGACATCCAAATACGGATTGCCCGAGGTGGGTCCATCTAGGGTAATTTCAAACAGCCCCCAAAGCGAGGCACGCTGATCGGTCATGGTCGGTTTCACTTCCAGATTGGTTAGCCGGCAATACGGCTACGAGGCCGCCATCGGCTACGGGTGGTCGGAATAGAACTGAGAAGCAGTCGGGTATAATCATGTTGTGGATTGCCCATCACATCACGGGCCGCACCGAACTCGACAACGCGCCCCTTGTTCATCACAGCCACAAAATCGCTGATATAATAGGCGGTCGCCAGATCGTGGGTGATATAGAGGAAGCTGCGCCCTTGTTCATCGCGCAGGCGCTTGAACAGATTAATGATGATCATGCGCCGAGATGCATCGATCATGCTCACCGGCTCATCGGCAACGATCAGGCTGGGGTCCGGTATCAGGGCGCGGGCAATGGATATCCGCTGCAACTCACCGCCTGAAAACTGATTGGAATATTTGCCGCGCACATCCGCCAGGTCGAGACCCACCGCCACCAACGCGTGGTCAACGGATGCCTCCGCCTCTTTTGCCTGCAAGCCAGCCACGCGATCTGCTGTTTCAAAGAGATAGGCATCAACCGGGCGATAGCGGCTAAAGGCTTCGAAGGGGTTCTGAAATATCGGTTGAACCGATTTCATAAAATCCCGTTTCGATGGTTGCGCACCTTTGCCCGCAACCACCTTGTCATAAACGATGGCGCGCCCCGCGCTCGGCTCAACCAGCCGCAGCAAGGTTTTGGCCAGTGTCGTCTTGCCGCTACCAGACTCCCCAACAACACTAATGATGACCGGCCGGTCGCTCTCGACATTGATGTTAACGTCATCGAGCGCGGTAATGATCTTGGCCCGCCCAAAGCCGCCCAAGCGATAGTCCTTGTTAAGGCCCTCGGTGCGCAGGATTACTGCCATATTGGTTCTCCGGCAGCGGGAATTTCAGACCCGGCATGATGGCAGGCGGCAAAATGACCCGGCTTATGTTCAACCAACGGTGGCTCTTCGGCCCGACACTTGTCTGTCGCCAACGGACAGCGGGCGGCGAACCGGCAGCCACCCAATTCGCCCCAAAGGCTCGGCGGACTCCCTGGAATGCCGTTTCGCGCACTTTCGTCGCCAATGGTGGGGAGCGAACTGATCAACATGCGGGTATAGGGGTGGAGCGGCGCGGCAAAAACGCTGTCGGACTCTCCGTATTCCACAGCTTTGGCGGCATACATGATCAACATGCGGTGGGTAATTTGATAATGCACACCCATATCATGCGACACCAGAATGATGGTGTTGCCCATCTGCTCCTGCAATTCCATGAGCAGAAGCAGGATTTCCTTTTGCACCACCACATCGAGTGCGGTTGTCGGCTCGTCTGCCAAAATAAGTTCGGGTTGGAAGAAGGTCGCTAGCGCAATCATCACGCGCTGTCGCATGCCGCCAGAAAGCTGATGGGGATATGAATCAAGAATTTCAACCGGCAATCCTAACTTGCCAATATAGGTTTTAACCTGTTCCATAACCTTGCGTTTATTGGGTTCATGGCCGGGAAAGTCGACAAATTGTTTGCCGATTTTAACCACGGGATTGAGTGAGCTCATCGAACTTTGCGGCACATAGGAAATGCGCTTGAACCATTGCTTTTGAATGGTGTCACTGGTGACCGGCTTATTTTGGTCATCGTTGAATCCGTACTCAATCGAGCCCGACGCCAAACTCATGGGTGACAGGACGTCGCCATAAAGTACTTTCATCAGGGTGGACTTGCCACAACCCGATTCACCGGCGACCCCAAGAATACAGCGATCAGGGATTTCAATATCGACCCCATCGACAGCGTTGATGGAACCACGCCCGGTTCGATAGGCCGCAACGAGATTATTAAGACGGATCATGAGACACCACGCTTGCTGGCGAAAGCTGCATTAAAACCTGTTGAGGTCAAGAACAGGCCAACAAACAGGGTAACCGTGGCCACGATCGGCGCAACGATCCAGACGTAGTTCCCGGTAAATAGGGCGTTGTAACTCAGCGCCCAGAATATGATTGAACCAAGAGTTGGAATTTCAACTTTTGACAGGCCAATGACCGCGAGCGTTGCCTCGGTGTTGATTGCGAACAGCACCGTGTTGATGAACCCCACCAACAAATAGGCCGACACATAGGGAAAGATTTCGCGCATCAAAATGTCCATGGTATTGGCACCCGAAAAACGAGCCATATTGATGAACTCCCGCTCGCGCAGGGTCAGCGCCATAGATCGCACTGTTCGCGCGCCCCAGGCCCAGCCAAAGATGATGATGATGAAGCCTACAGTTAAAAAATTAGAGTTGCCCCGGATGACCGCACCCAGAATGATCAACACCGGCAAAAGTGGGATGGTGATGAAGGTGTCAACAAAAAGCATGACGACACGTTCGAAGGCGCCACCGATATAGCCAGCGCTCAGGCCGATAATCGTTGAAATGATCGTAACGCCAAGCGCGACGACAAAGCCCAGCATCAGGGAATTTCGGATGGCATAGACCAAGAACCAGAAAATGTCCTGGCCAAGGGCATTAGTGCCTAAAAGATGCTCCCATGAAACCGGCAGGTTTTTCCAATAGGTGGCCTGCGCGGCCGGATCAACTGTATTGAAGAGCGGCAGAATGAAACTGCCCACGGCAAGCACCATGACAATCGTCAGGCCAATGATGAGCCGCACATTGAGCAGCCAATAGAAATTTTCTCCATACGATCTGGCGCTGACGGAAGCCGCCACCGGATCGCTTGTACTAGCGTCTATAGTGGAGGTCATTTGTGCCTAATCCGTGGATCTAGAAGGGGATAGATAAGGTCGATTACCAAGCCAGCTGTTGCTACAGCGACGATGGAAACGGTGATGGCGCCATAAAGCACGTTGTAATCACCGCCGCTGGCGGCGGTGCGCATGATCAAACCAACGCCGGGGAAGGAAAACAAAATCTCGGTGAGCAAAGCGCCGTTAAAAACCGTGCCGATTGACAGTGCCAGGGCCGTGACCTGAGGTAGCATGGCGTTGCGAAACACATAGCGGACCATTCGGGTCCAATGCGATGTGCCTTTAAGGCGGGCATAGGTAACATAGGCCTCCTCGGTGGTGGCCACAGCCAGCGCCTTCATGCTCAAAATATTCCAGCCAAAACCGGCCAAAATTAGCGCCATGGCGGGCAGTAATGAATTGTACACGATCAGCCAAATCTTGCTGAGGGAGATATCCCCCACCGGAAAGGTCGGCGACAATGGGAAGATTGGGATTATGTAGGCAAACAAAATGATAAGGCTGACGGCCAAAATATAATAGGGAATTGGGTAAATCATAATGCCGACGATCTCGAGCAATGTCGCCAGCTTGCGGGTGTGAAAATAGCCGGCCACCAGCCCAACCATATTGCCGAGTGCCCACCCCAAAACCGTCGTGGTCAGCAGCAGTGTCAGCGTCCAGGGCAGCGCATTGAGAATGATGTTACTGACCGGCTCGGGATAAAATGCAAATGAGGGCCCAAAATCGAAATGCAGCACGACCCGATTAAGAAACGAAACATATTGAGTAAATAGATCGCCTTTAAGGCCATAAAGCTGCTCAAGATTGTCTCGCAGCTCCGCGATGGCTTCACTTGTTAGGCTACCGCTGGCACGCGACTGCAACTCGCCGATATACCCATCAATAGGATTGGCAGGCATAAAGCGTGGCAGGAAAAATGTAATCGTCAGCCCGATAAACAGGACCGCAAAGTAAAGACCCACCCGCTTGGCAATGTATTGGACGACGCCCATTTCATGTTCCTTGAAACGCAGTTTGAATAGTGGGGCGGCAAACGTACCGCCCCACAAGCGAATCAGATGAGCCTATTTGCCAGTCGGCTCGATATTCACCAGCGTCTTTTTGAACGAACTCCACCAAGTGTAAGGCGCAGCATAGAAATTGTCCTGCTTGGAGTAATTGGTCCAATATGTGTTGTTGGTCGGGATCGAGGTAGGAATGCTCATCAGGTTAATTTCCTGCATGCCCTCGGTGAGCATGTGAGCGATCTCGATGCCATTTTTGACAAATTCATCAGAGTCGGTTTCCAGCGAAGCGCTGTCGCTAACAATTTTGAAAATGTCAGGATCGGTAACGCGCAAATAGTTCCCCGTTAGAGGGTCGCTCGAATCTGCGGGCTTCACATTTTCTGGCCGCAGGACGCGCCACGTATTACGCCAGTTGGAGTTATAAACGCAGGTATTGGACCAGTTCAGCATCAATTCGAGCTTGGAGTTCGTGTTTTGAACGGCGTTGAACTCGCCATTGTCAACTTGACGAACCTGGACATTGAAGCCTGCTTTCTGCCAGCTATCGCCGATAGAAAATCCGAGCCGCTGCAAGGTCTTGTTCCAGTCACCCGGGACGGCAAAATCGATAGTGAACGGGGTGCCATCAGCATTCATGAAGAAGCCGTCGGCGCCCTTTTTCATACCAACCGAAGCCATCAGCTTTTCGGTCTCGGCGGGGTCAAACTTCCACCAACCCATACCAAAACTGGCCTCGATTGCGTCACCAGTTGGCAGGTCGGCCTCGGGCATGCCCTGCGCCTTCAACGCGTCAACAAGTTCGCTCCCGAAATTTGGGTTGAACGGCTTATAGCCATCTTCCAGCGTCAGGTCGTTGAGGAAGGATGCCGATGGCTTATAGAACAATGGATCAGTGATTGGCGTGTCCGAAAGCGGCAATGCCGCAGCCTTGAACTGACCGCTAAGAGCGGTAATGCCAACCTGCTTGAGGTCGAGCCCTAACGCCAATGCCCAGCGCACTTCTGACTTATCAAAGGGCGCTTTTTCCTGGTTGATATAAACGCCCCACGAGCAGGCATCATTCATATCGTGGAACGGCATGGTCGCCGAGAACGTCTGAACGGCCGGATTGCGCCCCTTTGCTGCCTGAATACTATCGGGGCTCATGAACGTATCAACGTCATATTGGTTCTGCACGAACGCCAACGTACGTGTCTCTTCGGGGCCGAAATCCTTGTAAAGAACGTACTTAGCCTTTGGTTCGCCAAGATTGCCCCAGCCCGAGCGCTCCCAGTCATCCCGGCGCTCCCACAACTGCCAGAAACCATTGGGATCAAAGGCTTTGATTTTATAGGGTCCAAGCGTCACCGCATTGGTGTTTTTGAAACTTACAACATCATCACCCTGCGGCTCGAATATGTGCTTGGGAACAGGAACGAATTGAGCGCCCCAGGAGTAAACGCCCATCGCGGTCTGAAAGTCATAAGAGGGTTCGGCAGTTTCAAATTCGATGGTATATTTGTCGATCACATTCCAGCTTTTGATCAAGCTGGTATAGGCCGAAACACGGGTGAGCTTGTCGCGATATTTAAAAGCAGTAGCGAGCGTATAATCGAGATCGTCCGTGGTAAATTCGACCCCATCGCTCCAATAAACGCCTTCACGGAGCTTGACCCGGAACTTGGTGTGCTCGGGGTTCAAAACCTCCGGCATCTCGGCGGCAAGTTCGGGGTAGGATACACCCTTTGCGGTATCCATTTCCCAAAGTGAACTCCAGCCCAGTTCTCTGAAACCGCGCCAAATCGCATATGAAATAAGCGGATTTTGTGCATCGGGGTTGGCGACCTTGCCGTCGAATGTCTGCACGATCAGGGTTTCGCTACGCGGCGTCCCTACATCGGTCATTTCGCCTTGCGCAAATGCGGTACTTGTCAAGAGAGCGCCCAAGAACGGCACCAATAGGAAGCGGCCTAGCCTAGCCATGTCTGATCCTCCATAGCCGGCCAATCGCCGTTGGGCGGGACGGCTTAACTGTTTCAAGCAATTTCGAGATCAAGCTTTGAAATTTGGCTCATCATCCGCTCAACTGAACGACGGATAACCGACCCCACAATTTCCTAGCATTCCTCGCGCATGCTCTCATGCGCATCGCCAACCACTTTTGATTAAGTGCGTTTATTTGCGATATTTAAGGAATATGGGGGGAAACCGACAGAGTCAACACACATCCCGCCCACAAGGCGAAATTTTCTGGACGATTTGAACTATGTGATTTTTTAGTCGGCGACGATGACTTCGACACCGCGCCGCTCAAATTCGGCGCGATCAGCCGCAGAAATGCCGCTATCGGTAATAAGGGTATGGACCAAATCGACGGCACCCAATGCGGAAAATGATACGCGGCCAATTTTGGTGGAATCGGCGAGCAAATAGATATGAGACGCAGCCTTCACCATGGCTCGTTTGACGTAAATATCGCCAATTGCTGGATATGTCAGCCCAGCGTCAAACGAAATTCCGGCCGTTGCCAGGAACAGTTTCTGGGCGAAGATGCCCACAAAGAACTCGACTGATTTTTCGCCGCTCAACGAGAGTGTTGGCGCCTTGAACTGACCCGCAGGCATGTGCACGCTGTTGGTTGGAATGGCCCCCAGGATCAGCGCAATATTGAGCGCGTTGGTAATGATGTTGAGATTCTGCCGCCCTTTGAGGTTTTCTGCGAATTGAGTGGTTGTGGTGCCCGAGTCAATAATAATCGTCTCGTTATCGCCAACCAGCGCAGCCGCCGCCAATCCGATCCGCGTCTTCATATCCATGTTCTGCCCGTGATGCAGGGTCATGGATTGCACTTGCTGGGGAATAGATTTCAGGTAGGCTCCGCCGTGCTCGCGCGTGATATAGCCATCACGATCAAGACGCTCCAGGTCCTGCCTGATCGTGGCTTCAGACACCCCAAACGCAGCTGAAAGGTCGCGCACCCGGGCGCTCCCTTCCTCCTGTAACCACTCGAGAATTTTCATGCGGCGCGGCTCGGCCAGCAGTTGCGGAGCACCATCCAACCGCACTTTTCGATCGCGCGACGCTCTGGTTGTTTTAGCTCCCGCCATACTGATCCCCCACGCCTTCCGCACACGCTGTGTAATTGAGTATTCTTGCTACCGGTTTTGTCATTCGCCGCAACGGAAAGCAACAGTTCACACTCGTCGCGCTCAACCATAATTCTTCATTAAACGAAAAGAAAACGCATTTTTCGCTACTTTTCAGTATTGCATGCAAACAGACCGCGCTGTAGCCTTCAGAAAAATCAGAGACGGCGACAGGCAACGCCGCGCCCATGAGGAGGCAATTGTGCAAACAAGTGTCTTGCGCCGCCCGCTGACGAACGACTTCAACAGCCGTTCGCCACGTTCAAGGCCAGCAATCTCGGGGGCGCTACGCGCCAAAGAGTCACCCCGTCATTGAACAGGAGGCAAAATTGCTATCGTCCCCACCAGCTGGCCGCACACTTACCAATGACATGACATTGATCATTCGTGACAAGGCACTGTGGATCCGCCGTCGCAGCTTTCAAATGGTCTATGAGGCGCGCCTGGGGCATCCGGGCGGCGACTTTAGCGCTGCTGATATCTTGGCCACCCTCTATTTCGGGGTACTTCGATACGATCCTACCAATCCCACCGATCCTTCCCGCGACCGTTTCGTCATGAGCAAGGGGCACTGCACCGGAGCATTCTATGCCGTTTTGGCCGCCGCCGGATATTTCCCCGAGGCAGACCTCAGCACCTATATGAAACCGCTCTCAATGCTCAACGGCCATCCCAATCGCAACTATTTGCCCGGTGTTGAGACCAATACCGGGCCCCTTGGTCACGGTCTGCCCGTTGCCACCGGCATTGCCATTGCCGGCCAGATCGACGGCACCGCGTCGCGAACCTTTGTACTCACGGGCGATGGCGAGTTGCAGGAAGGCAGCAACTGGGAGGCCGCCTTAACCGCGGCACACCGCAAACTAGAAAACCTTACGTTGATTATTGATCGAAACCGCCTGCAACAGGGTGCCCGGACCGAGGAAACTGCTTCGCTGGATCCGCTGGACGACAAGTGGCGTGCCTTCGGTTGGCATGTCGAAGTGGTTGACGGACACAATTACGACGAGCTCTTCAATGTGCTCTCAGAAAGCCCCAAAGGCCGCGGCAAGCCGCTTTGCGTCATTGCCAATACCTTCAAGGGCAAAGGCGTCAGCTTCATGCACGATAATGTTGCATGGCACCATGGGGTGCCGAATGCAGAACAATTTGAACAAGCCATGGTGGAGTTGGTCTGATGAGCGCTGCACCACAGCCCAACGGCGTCTATTTTGATTGCCGCGACAGCTTTGCCGCTACCATTGAAAGTCTGGCCGAGGCCGATCCACGCATTGTTACCGTAGTCAGCGACAGTGTCGGTTCTTCAAAACTTGGCGGATTCAAGACAAAATTTCCCGACCGCATGGTCAATGTCGGCATTGCCGAGCAAACCCTGGTGGCCGTGGGCGCGGGTCTGGCCAATGGCGGCAAACTGCCGTTCGTTTCCGCCGCCTCCTGTTTTCTTACCGGACGGGCGCTCGAACAAGTCAAAGCAGATATTGCCTATTCCAACGTCAATGTGAAACTGATCGGCCAATCGAGCGGTGTCGCCTATGGCGAGCTGGGTCCGACCCATCATTCCATCGAAGATCTCGCCTGGCTGCGATTGTTCAACAATATGAAGCTGATTGTTCCTGCGGACCCGTGGCAGACCGAGCAGGCCATTCGTGCGGCAGCTGCTTATGATGGCCCGGTATTTGTGCGGGTTAGCCGTATGCCCGTTCCAGCACTGCAGCGTCGGAATCCAGTATTTGAGATCGGTGTTGCCGAAACGCTTGTTGATGGTACGGACGCCACCATAATTGCCAATGGCACCATGGTGCATCGCGCTGTCGCTGCGGCAACGGCGCTTGCGGCAGAAGGCATTTCTGCGCGCGTAGTCAATATGGCGACGGTCAATCCACTGGATGAAACCGCTATTGCCGCCGCCGCCGAAACCGGCGCCATTGTCACCGTCGAGGAACATTCAGTACGCGGTGGGCTCGGTGGGGCGGTTGCGGAAATTATTACTGGCACCAATCCAGTACCGATGCGTATCATGGGCTTCCCCGGTTTTGTTCCCACCGGCTCGGCGGACTGGCTGATGGACCATTTCGGACTTACCCCCGCCGGTATTTCTGATGCCGTCAAGCAGACGATTGCCCGCAAGAAATGAGTGCTTCCGAACTCATTCTGGCGATTGATCAAGGCACAACCAACACCAAGGCGTTGCTCGTTTCGCAGACCGGAAAGGTTCTTCATCAGGCCTCGGTGCCCAACCAGGTCAGCTATCCTCGACCCGGTTGGGCGGAGCAATCGGCCCTCGACCTCGTCGCGGGGGTGAAATCGGTTATCGCGACAGTGTTTGATCTGGCCGGTAGTGACCACGTTATTGCCGGTGTCGCCATTTCCAATCAGCGCGAATCGATCATTGTCTGGGACGCTAGTACTGGCGAGCCCATTGGCCCCTGCATTATCTGGCAATGCCGCCGTTCTGCTGACCGTTGCGATGCATTACGCGCCGCCGGGCATGCTGATCTGATCGAAGACAGGACCGGTCTGGCGCTCGACCCGCTGTTCCCTGCCGCAAAAATTGCATGGCTCCTCGATTCGGTGCCCGGTGCTCGTGTTCGCGCCGAACAGGGCGAGTTGCGTGCCGGCACTGTTGATAGCTGGTTGTTGTGGACTTTGACGGATGGCGCCGTCCACGCCACCGACCACTCCAACGCTTCACGCACCCAATTATTCAATACCGCAACGCTCGAATGGGACGCCGAACTGTGCGCGCTGTTCGACGTTCCCCAGCGCATTCTGCCGCAGGTCAAATTCTCCGACGCTCATTTTGGTGACATCGCGGCGGGGGTCACCGCCCTGCCCGCTGGTACCCCCGTTTTGGCTATGATTGGGGATTCTCATGCCGCGCTTTTCGGTCACGGTGTACGCGCTCCGGGCACCGTCAAGGCAACCTACGGCACCGGCACATCCCTGATGACGCTCACGAAGCAACGGGTCCGTTCGCGTCATGGCATGTCAAGCACCATCGCGTGGAGCCAATCTTGCGTGGTGCATCATGCGCTAGAGGGCAATATCAGCGTTTCTGGCCAAGCCGCTTCATTCATGGCTGGCCTGCTGGGGGGCAAGGATGCGGCAGCGCTTTCGGCGCTGGCGCAAACTGTGCCGGACAGCGGTGGCGTTACCTTCGTGCCGGCGTTGGTCGGTCTTGGCGCGCCCCATTGGCGGGCTGACGCGCGCGGCGCCATAGTTGGCATGAGCTTGGGCACCAAACCGGCTCACCTCGCCCGCGCCGCGATAGAAGCGATCGCTTTCCAGGTCGCCGACGTTCACGCGGCGATGGAACAGGATATAGGGGTTCCGCTGGGCGAATTGCGCGCTGATGGCGGCGCGTCGCGGAACGCTGAATTGATGCAGTTCCAATCCGACATTCTTGAATGTCCGGTGGTGACCGCTTCGGCACCCGAGGTCAGCGCAATCGGCGCTGCCGCCCTCGCCTATTCAGGCCTTGGCATCGCGGTGCCTGGCGTCGCTGCCGCACGCACCGTCAATCCAATCATGGATGCACAGACGCGCAACCAACATCGTCAACGCTGGCAGGCCGCCATCGCGCAAGCACTGGTTCAGCCAACGAGTAACAAAGACAACGGAGGACACTCATGACCACCCAACGCTATGGTGCCGGAATCTGGCATTTTGCCACTTATGTCGACCGCTATGCCACCGACGGATACGGCGCGCCGCGCTCGGTCATCGACGCCATCGACCTTGCCGGGCAGGTCAAGGATCTGTCGGTCGTTGATATCAATTATCCTTTTTTTGGCGGCGAGTTCTCTAATGCCGAGATCAAGACAGCACTTGATCGCAACAAGCTTGGTGTCATTGGCATCACGCCCGAAATCTATACCCGCGAATTTTCCAAGGGCGCCTTTACCAACCCCGACGCTGGTGTGCGCCGCCGCGCGCATGAACTGATTACCGAGTCCTGTGATGTGGTGCGGTTTTTCAACGCCGACTATGTGAAACTTTGGCCCGGACAGGACGGCTGGGATTATCCGTTCCAGGTCGATCACGGCACGTTGTGGAAACATTCGCTGGATGGCGTCGGCCAACTGGCCAGCGAAAACCCTGATCTCAAATTTGTCATTGAATACAAGCCGCGCGAACCGCGGGTTCATATGAGCTTTGATTCACTGGCACGGACCCTATTGGGTATCGAAAAGATCGGCTTGCCCAATGTCGGCATTCTGCTTGATTTTGGCCATGCGTTGTTCGGTGGCGAATCTGCGGCGGACTCCGCCCAAATGGCTATCGATTATGGTCGCCTCTTTGGCATGGACGTGAACGACAATTACCGCTCCTGGGATGACGATCTGGTCGCGGGTAGCCTGCATCCGATTGAACTATTCGAGTTCTTTCATGTGTTGCGCAAGAACAAGTGGGAAGGCGTCTGGCAACTCGACCAGTTCCCGTTCCGCGAGGACAGCGTGGCGACTGCCAACCACGCCATCGACTTTCTCAAGGCGGCTGGCAAGGGATTAGACGCACTCGATATTGACGCACTCAACGAGGCGCAGAGTCGTCACGACGCCATTGGCGCGCTCAAAATTGCCCAGAAGGCACTGTTCGGCGCCATGTAGCGCCGAACAATTTTGACCATTAATCCGGAGACGATTGCCATGCTACCGCGTGAAAAACGTGCACGCCTGATACTCAATACTGACGCCAAGAACGAGGCCGACGACCAGTTCACTATCGTTCATGCCTTGCTTACACCGACCTTTGATTTCCATGGCCTGATTGCGGCCCACTTTGGCGATCATCGCTCAAAGACCGCAATGCTCGCCAGTCGCGCCGAAATCGACAAATTGCTTGAATTGATGAACTTGTCTGGCCGCATCCCCGTTGCCAATGGCGCTGCAACCGCCCTGCCCGACGAGAAAACGGCTGTGCCCTCACCGGGCGCGCAAATGATAATTGATCACGCCATGGCGGACGATGATCGCCCACTCTATGTGGCGTTCCTCGGCCCGCTGACCGATATGGCGTCGGCCATTCTCATGGAACCACGTCTTAATGAACGCAACGTCATTTGCGTCTGGATCGGCGGCGGCGTTTGGCCCACCGGTGGTCGGGAATTCAACCTGATGAATGACATTGCTGCCGCCAATGTCGTCATGCGCTCCAATGTCCAGGTTTGGCAGATTCCAAGCACGGTCTATCGCATGATGGCAGTTAGCTACGCCGAGCTGCAGGAGCGTTGCGAGGACAAGGGCGCCATCGGCAAATATCTGTTCGACCAACTCGTCGAATGGAATTTTCGGGTTCATCCGGGCCCAATTGAGCACCGTTCGCTCGGTGACACACCTGCCCTTTCAGTCATTCTCAATCCAAATGGCGGCACCCATGAATGGCGACCCGCGCCAGAGTTCACCTCCCACATGAACTATGTGCACACAGGCCAGCACCGACCGATCAAGGTCTATGACACAATCGACGTGCGCTACATCCTCGAGGATTTTTACGCCAAAATTGCCCGCTTCCACCGTGGTGTGCAAGATCTGGCCAATTTTGGCTAGGCACAAGGGCGATCCGCGCCACGCCGAAAAAGGTGCAAATGATTAGGGCACCGTTCAGTGAACGATGCCCTTCCCATTTTTGAAATGAGCACAAAATGCGCCGTTTCCAGCCTAGCCCACGTCCGCCATCTGTAATTTGCCTTCGTGCACGAAACAGGTCTTATCGAACAGGTTCATATCGACTGGGTTTGGCAGGCGTACATCATTCAAGTCTGGCACGCGCTTGTTGCCGAGCTCGAATGACCGATCAACCTGCGAAATCAACACCACGATAGACCCATGCTTTTTTGCATGAGCCCTTAATATTTCGACCTGCTCCCCTAGATCGGGGTGGCTTCGTTTCTGGTCCAGAATTTGAAGATAGTCGACCACTGCAATCACATCGTTCGCGGTATTGCCAAGGCGATCGACTATATGGCTTGCGCAGATGTCGTTGGACGTGTCGATAATAGGCGGACTGGCCAGCTCGCCGATGTCGATCCCGAGTGCGTTGTAGTGGCTTAAGACATCGCTTTCATTGAATTCAAGGGTGAAGAAGATACCCCGTCGGCCCATCCTTGATGCCGACGCCGCAATTTCCAGCCCCAATAGGGTTTTGCCTTGGCCCGGTCGGCCGCCGAGCAAGACCACATCGCCCGCGTTCAGCGCCGCGATTATCTGATCAGATGCCCGTCCTGTGGGCATTTTTGATGCCAGATGGCTCCAACTCCTAAAACCTTCGGCAATCGCAACGCTGTCGAGCGCATCATGCAGCGGAATATTTCGGCCTCGTGCCATGAGCCTGGCCTGGCGCTTCAGTTTGAAAATCGGGGCAGATAGTCTCATCGATACCTCCTGTTTCGAGCGGTATCCGCAGTCCCTCCTTATGCGCTCGCCGAACAGAACAGGTTCGAAGGTTTAGTCGCTCCGCATGTCAAATGCTGCCCCGTCGGAGGGGGAGGCCCGAGCAAGGCCATGAGCAAACGATATAGCGCTCGACAGAGTCGTTCAATGGCCGTTCGAAGACTTACTGCGCACCGGTTTGTCGCACAGGAAAGTTTGATAATTGACGTCCTACGCACCAAGAAGCAGGCAAGAAAAAGACGTCCGGACCGACGGTTCGGACGTACAGTTTTACAGGGAGGAGCCCTTATTCCCTGATCTGGAATGTCTCAAGTTGAGTTACGGGATGTAGGTTCGTCCATGATAAGAACGCGTGCGTCCTCAGCGAGGGCTTTGGCAATTTCGGATAATCTGCTGTTCGCCGATCATCAGATCGCCCACCAGTGTGTCGGAATTTATCTCATGCACCAGGCGTCCGATCAGTTCTTCAGCCCGTTTGCGCTGCGCTGTTCGCTCGTTATGAAATCCTGCCCGGTGATGTCGCGACCAAAGGAATGTTCTCTGTCACGCTCATGTTGGGACAGAGGTTAAGCTCCTGAAATACAATTTCAATACCCTTGCCCGCCCCATCGCGTATTGATAAAACTGATCACTTCATCGGCAATGATTATCGTGCCAAGTGTGGGTTTTTCAACACCAGCCAGTATTTTCATCAAAGTCGATTTGCCCGCCCCACTTTCGCAAATCAACACGTTGAGGGCACCGGTGTGAACATCAAAATCTACGTCCTGCAGCGCCAAAGTGCCCAGAAACGCCTTGGTGGTTCCCTGCTCACACGAAAAACAAAAAGTCCAACGAAATAAGGGATCACAAAAAGAAAATGGCACCAGAACTGGAGCGGGTAGCGGGAATCGAACCCGCATATTCAGCTTGGAAGGCTGCTGCTCTACCACTGAGCTATACCCGCCCATAATCGCCGAGGGCGATGGACAAAAGTCCTTGCGTTGATTCAAATTCATCAACGCCTCGCCTTCTAAAGGCTAAGTGATGGTCAGGCAAGTGAGTATTGTCGCTTGCGCAGCACGCAATCGAATTTTTGCCGCGACGGAAGTCTGTAGCTGAAATCTGCGTTTACGAGCTCTGAGCGGTCGCAGCCGCTCAATTAAAACACCAGTCCTCCTCCAGCCGCGTCGATGCGCGCGCCAGACAGATATGCCATTTCTTCGTCGAGAAGTCGGACGATTGGCGCGGAAATCTCGTCGACTGATGCGAGACGACCAACGGCAATTGTTCGCTCGACTGCCGCGAGCCTGGCTGGATCGTTTATTATTGGGCTTGTCATGTCCGTCACGGTTGCCCCGGGTCTGACACTAAAAACGCGAATGCCAAGGGGTGCGAGTTCTTTGGCTGCGCCGATGGTGAAGCCATCAACTGCGGCCTTGCTGGCGGCATAAGGGGTGACTTTGCTACGCCCGCCGATGGTTGCAGCCATAGACGAAATATTGACGATGGCACCACCGACACCGCCTCGAGGAACTGCCATTTGGCGAACAGCTTCGCGACAGCAAAGCATTAGCCCCACGACATTGACCTGGAACATCCTGCTCAATGCCTCGGCTTCGAATCCCTCGACCGTCATTTGATTACCGCCAATACCGGCACTATTGACTAGGCCCACCAACGTTCCGAAGGACTTTATCCGAGCAAAGGCATCGACGACGGCATTTTCATCGGCAATATCGGCCTGCAAGGCAATTGCCTTGACACCCGCCTCCTTCAGCTCCGCCAAGAGCGTGTCACACGCCTGTTTATCGGCGCGGTAAACAATGGCCACGTTCTGACCATTGCGGGCGAGGCGTCGGCAAACTTGCGCGCCAATTCCGCGCGATCCACCGATCACGGCTACAAGTTTCTCGTTGGTTGCATTGTTCATGTGTTTCTCTCGATTTGGCTCGACCGACCGCGCTATGGAACTTTCGGTTTGAAAATTCGGTATATGATGTTGGAAACTGAACCGTTTGCGCAATGTATGGTGTTCGTGTCTGGTTTATTCCGTTAACTCTTGTTCAGCTCCAATTTTCCAGTTGAGAATATCGTTATGAACGCCAGTGCTCTATTTGCCCGTTTTGTAGCCGTCGTTGGCGCGGCAGCGGTTGCCGTGCGCCATTCCGGTGATGGTCCACGTCCGCCGGTTTATGGCACAACGCCGACCATTCCCGATGCGAAGCCGCAGGGCAGCATTCCGACGCTAAAAATGCCGACCGCGAAAGGTTGGGAAAACGGGCGCACGCCAAAAGCAGCGTCAGGGCTCAAGGTCAATGCATTTGCCGCTGGGCTCGATCATCCACGCCACATGCATGTGCTGCCCAATGGCGACGTTCTAGTCGCCGAATCTCTGGGTGAAGCTGGTAAGGTCCGAAGCGTATTTGATTATGCGATGGCGAGCACCATGCGCCGCGCCGCCGCAATGGGCGATAGTCCCAATCGCATTATGTTGCTGCGCGATGGCGATGGCGATGGCGTTGCGGAAACCCGGCATGTGCTTATCGAAGGGGTTCGCCAGCCGTTTGGTATCGTTCTTCTGGGCGACACGCTTTACGTCGGTGCGAGCGATGCGGTTCTGGCATTTCCATACGAAGAAGGAGCGACGAGCATTACCGCTCCGGGGCGCGTCGTCATGACGACCAAGCCTGGCGGGCATTGGACGCGCAACCTCATTCAAAGCAAGGATGGCACCAAACTCTACGTGGCAGTCGGGTCGCAAAGCAATATTGCGGAATCCGGACTGGAAGCGGAAATCGATCGCGCCTGTATCCACGAACTGGATTTGGCGACTGGGCAATCGCGCGTATTTGCAGGCGGCCTGCGCAATCCGGTGGGTATGGCCTGGGAGCCAACAACGGGCGCTCTGTGGACTGTGGTCAATGAACGCGACGGGTTGGGCGATGAAACACCACCCGATTATCTGACTTCGGTGCAGGACGGTGGTTTTTATGGCTGGCCTTTCAGCTATTGGGGCAAGACAGTTGATGATCGCGTGCCACAAGACGCAGCCAAAGTCGCATCGGCAACGGCCCCTGATTACGCTCTTGGCGGGCATACCGCCTCGCTCGGCCTTTGCTGGTTGCCTGAAGGTACCCTGCCCGGCTTTCCGGCCGGCATGGCCATCGGTCAGCACGGGTCCTGGAATCGCAGTAAGTTAAGCGGCTATAAAATGGCCTTCGTAGCGTTCGAAAATGGCAAACCGGTTGGAATGCCACGTGAAATCCTGACAGACTTCCTGTCGCCCGATGAGAAATACTCTTATGGGCGTCCGGTAGGCGTGGCCTTGGCTGCGGACAATGCCGTTCTGATGGCTGACGATGTAGGTGATGTGATCTGGCGGGTCACGGCGGCCTGATCTCAACGCCCATCTGGTTAGGACGAGACATATGCATCATATTGGCAAACTTCTGGTGGCTGGGCTTGCGCTCCTGGCCAGCAGCACCATCGCCTGCGCACAGGATGCTCCGGAAAATGCCACACTGGTGCTTGGCGCTCAGGAAAGTGGCACGGTACAGTGGGAAATCCAGACGATAAAGGATCTGGGGCTGGACCAGAAGCACCACCTCACCCTTGAGGTCCGACCATTGGCTGACAGCCGCGCGGGTCAGGTTGCGCTTTTGACAGGTACAGTCGATGTCATCCTGTCGGATTTCATTTGGGTTTCCATCCAACGCAGCGAAGGCAATATGGTGACCGCGGTGCCCCATTCGCTGGCGGTTGGCGGGTTGATGGTGTCGCCAGACAGCGCCATTGCCACGGTAACGGATCTCAACGAGTTGACAATCGGGGTTGCTGGCGGACCGGTGGACAAGAGCTGGGTTGTTCTGCAGGCCTACTATAACAGCATCACCGGCGAAAAACTGGCTGACCACGTCAACGCCAAGTATGGCGCACCACCGCTGATCAACGAGCTTTTGCGCTCAGGCAAGATCGACGCTGGTCTTAATTTCTGGCAATGGAATGCACGCTCCAAGGCAGTGGGCATGCGCGAAGTCATTTCGGTCGCGCAGATGCTGAGCGAGTTGGGCGTTGACGAGCAGCCGCCCCTTTTAGGATGGACGTTTACCGATCAGGTGGCGAACGATAAAAACGATGCCATTGTCCGCTTTCTTGAAGCTTCGTTTGAGGCCAAGGAAATATTGGGTCACGATGACGCCATTTGGGAAAGGCTCAAGGGGGTAATGGGCGCCAGTGATGATCCGGCACTTTTCATTCAACTTCGCGACGACTATCGGCGCGGAATTGTCCCGCGCTATGATGAATCCACTGTACAGGCCGCCGAACAGACTTTTGGATTGATGGCGCGATTTGGTGGTAGCGACCTGGTGGGAAGCAGCGATAGGCTTGCAGCAGGTACCTTTTGGTCAGGATTCCGCAAATAAGCACGCCGACGACAGATAAGGACAAGCGCCGACTGCGGGACAGGCCCGGGCTCGAATATCTGTCGCTTCCATTGTTGTTGCTGGTCTGGCAGGTGCTTGCCATGGCCTTTACCAATCGGCTGTTTCCATCGCCCGTCGCGGTGAGCAAGGAAATGTGGTTTCTCGCGACAGAGGGGAGGCTACTGCTGGATCTGGGCAAAACGCTGCTCCGGGCAAGTGCGGCCTTCGTGATTTCCATGGTGCTTGGGACGGTGCTCGGCATCCTATTGGGGCGCCAACATTGGGTCGACCGGCTTTTTTCAACCTGGTTGCTGGTGGGGCTCAATTTGCCGGCCATCGTTGTCGCCATTTTGCTTTACATCTGGATGGGCCTTACTGAGGGGGCGCTGATCCTTGCGGTCATCATCAACAAGGTTCCGTTGGTGATCACCAACATCCGCGAAGGGGTTCGTAGTTTTTCGCCTGATTACGATGAATTGGCGCGGGCATTGCGGATGCCGATGGGGCGACGTTTGCGTTTGATATTCGTTCCACAACTTTTGCCTTTCGTCCTGGCCTCGGCGCGCACCGGCCTGTCGCTGATCTGGAAAATCGTACTGGTATTCGAGGTCCTGGGGAGTGACGGCGGCGTTGGTTTTCGCGTCAGTCTGTTTTTCCAATTGTTCGACATTACCGGGATACTGGCTTACACAACCGCCTTCATTCTGGTGGTCATGGCGTTCGAATATGGGGTGAACAGGCCAATCGAAGGGAAAGTCGTGCGATGGCGCATGGACCCGGCCTGACGCTGAATATCGTCGAGAAGCGTTTTGACCCATTGGCAACGCCAGTCCTGGACCAATTCACGCTGAACATCGCGCCTGGCAGCGTCGTGGCACTGGTGGGGCCCTCGGGCGTGGGCAAATCAACAATTTTGCGGCTTGTTGCAGGTATTGACCGGCTATTCAGTGGCCGGATTACGGTTGATGGGATCGACGCTGACAAGGCGCACCCGCCCGGTTTTGTGTTTCAGGATCCGCGTTTATTGCCGTGGCTAACAGCAATTGACAACATTCGCGCTGCTGATGGTAAAATGCCCCAAGCAACGGCTTTGCAAGCGCTGGCCCAGGTCGGCTTGAACGGCTACGGCGATGCCTATCCACATCAATTGTCGGGCGGCATGCAGAGGCGACTGGCGCTGGCGCGCGCGCTAGCCATCAATGCCGAAGTGCTTTTGCTTGATGAGCCCTTCGTTTCGTTGGACCGGGCGCTCGTCAATGAGATCCATGGTCTGCTGGCCGAACTTGTCGGAGCCAAACGACCCACCGTGCTGTTCATCTCCCATCTTGCCGAAGATGCGGCACGGTTGGCAGATCGCGTAGTTGTACTGGCCGGGCGCCCTGCCCGCATTGTCGATGATATTGAGCTTCCTACATCACGCCAACAGCGGGACGGCAATATAATCAACGGTTATATCCGTCGGATCGAGAGCGCAGCCAGCACGAAAACTGGAACAAAATTGTAATTTCTCCCAACAGCGCACCATAAAATTCGGCAAATTTTCAGGTCTTTGCGCTGGCGCAAAGACGGGACCCAATTCTGTGATTGATTGCCCCTGTGCCTGTGTCATTCTTGGCATTTGGCTCGCTGCACACGGAGAATTCGCCATGGCCAAATATTCAAATCACCAAAGCGGCAGCAAGGAAGCCGACGAAATTGCCAACCGGCGGTTGCTGGTCATGCTCATCGCGGGCATGGTTCTGGCGGTCATTGGCATATCGGTTATTTTTGCCGTAGTTCACTAACTACCAGCCTGGTCCAGCCGGCCGCACAGATTGTCACAATGATCAGGCGACTTTCCCACGACTGGTGAGAAAAGTGCCGGCCAGTTTGACCAGTTCATTTACAAATAGTGGCCTAGAGAACAAATAGCCTTGCACTGTCTGGATCGAGGTTTGATCGAGCAAGTAGTTGAGCTCGTCCTCAGTCTCCACCCCCTCGGCGACAACGCTCATGCCCAGGGTATTGCCGAGCGACTCGATTGCCTTGAGAATGCTCTGGCTGCGCGGGCGGTCCTGAATCGAGAGGATGAAAGAGCGATCAACCTTGATTTCGTCGGCTGTGATATCGGCAAGCGCCGATAGTGACGAGTATCCCGTACCGAAATCATCGATAGATACCTTGGTGCCCATCCTGCGCAACTGGGGCAATACAAGGGACTGAAACGGCCCCGCCGCAACAATGGCGTCTTCGGTAACTTCGAGTATGATGCGCTGTGACTGCCCGCTCGCGGCTAGTCTATCGGCAAATTCGGTCATGAAAGTAGGGCTGGAGGCTTGGCGCGCCGAGACGTTTATACTAATGCGCGTTTGGCTGCCGAAGGCATTGTCGAGCGCGGGAAAACTGGCAATTGCATCGGCAACAATGATGGTTGCAATGTCATTGATGAGACCCAATTCGCCGGCAATTTCGATGAATTCGCTCGGATTTCGGACGCGGCCATCGCAGTCGGTCCAACGTGCCAGTGCCTCAAAGCCCGTAACGCGCATCGTCCTGATATCGATTTTTGGCTGGAATACGCAACGGAACTGACGCTCGCGCACCGCAACGCGCAGCTGCTGCTCGATCTCAAGACGGGCAGCGGCAACCATGCCCATTACATCATCAAAATAGGCGGTTGTGCCCTTGGCAGCGGACTTGGCTCGATACATGGCGATATCCGCATTGCGCCGAAGCGCTTCGTAATCGCTGCCGTGTTCGGGATAGAGCGCGATGCCCATAGAGGCCGACGAAACAACTTCAATGCCCTCGACCAGAAACGGACGCTTCATTTGCGACTCGATACGAGCGGCAATCGGCTGTAGATCGCTGACATCGTCAAATGTATCGAACAATATGAGAAACTCGTCACCACTAATGCGGCCCACGTGATCACATTTGCGAATACTGGCACGCAGGCGACCAGCAACGCTTTTTAACAGGGCGTCACCAACGGCATGGCTATACAGATCGTTGACCTGTTTGAAATTATCGAGATCAACAAAGGCCAAGGCAATCATGCCATTGTCACCGCGATTTTTGATCGCCGCTTCGACCAATTCCTGCATGCAGGTTCGATTTGGAAGCTCTGTGAGTTGATCGTGGTTGGCGCGATGGGCCAACGCCTGCTGACTCTCCTGAAGCTTGTTTGCAAGCGAGAGCAGACGCTGACTTTCAGCGACGCTTTGATTGGCGTCACGTGCGGCAAACGCGTGGGACGCCAATAGGGCGAATTTTCGCGCCAAAGCCACATGATCGCGATCAAATCCGGCATCACCAACGGGCCGGAGCAACATCATCAAACCCCTACGATCCCGAACCCGCATTGGCAAATAGAGTGCGGGTTGCGATTTTGAGATGGTTCCAAGATCGACGTCGAGCCATTCCACCAGATTTTCGTTGGAGAAGGTAACGGCCGCGCGGCCATCAAGCACTTTCTGGAAGAACCGCCCTGCACACCAGCGGCTATCAATCAGTTCCGCGGGCTGGCTGGCCACACACTCAAGGTGACAATCAACGTCACCAAGTTCAACGAGAACGACCGCGTGGGAAAATCCGAAAATTGGCTCGAGTGCCTTGAACACGCCCGAAAATGGATCGACTTCGTCGCGGCATAGAAGCGCTTCGAGTGCACTGGTCAACTGCTCAGCATGAACAACTTCAGTGCGCAGCCGATCTATCTGCCTTTGCATTATAACGACTGTTTCGCGGAGTTCCTCGGAGCTTTCCATCTGATCAACTCAGTTGTTATTGCCCAAAGGCAATCGCAGAAATCATGAGATTGCCATGGACATTCTTACCCAGGATCAGACCCTGCTCACCGAATGTGAAGCATCCCACGAACGGCTTGTCAGAAAAGCTGTCGGCAACAGTTTGAGACACCTGGGACATCCTGTCGCCAACTGCCAACATGCAGCCGCCGCAGTAAACGACAACACCACCGGCCAGGCTATCGATGCCGCTGGGCAATGATGCTGCGGCCATAGAGGCAACACGGCCGGCGCGGTCCACGAGCCGTTGTTTTTCGCCGCACATGGAATAGATGCGCGTGCCTTCTTCAATTTCGGCAAATGTCGACAATCCGCCTTCAGGCGTTATCGCATCAGGGTGAACAAGCAGGTAATGGGAGACTTCGTTGATATTACCAGAGTCGATACCCAGCGGAAACATGGTCGTGTCCGCCAGGATGTTGCCACCATCAGCCAACCGCTCGGTCAAGCTGCCGCCAATCCATTCATTGTAAAGTTCGGCCGCAGGTTTGTCATCGATGGCCATGATGTGGCGACCGCGCGACTTCGTCACGATGCCGCTATTGCCATCAACACTGAAGCCGATACGCGTGACAATGCCGCTCTGTCCAGACGGCTCATACCCCCCTGAAAGGCAAAGCCTATGCCGCCAGAAGAAAACAGCACGCCAACCACCAATCCGTTCGGCAAAAAGCGGTCAGGACCGAGTTGGCGCCAATTGCCCGCAACCGTGTCGTCAGCGGAACTTCCACCAATGATGGGGCACCTATCACCAACGATGCGGCGCAAGCCGGAAATGACCGCTTCTTCATGACCGGGTGCCTGATAGACCCAGATCAGTTCAGGCAATTCATCGGGGCAGTCTGCGGCTTCCAGTGCCGCCAACAATGCGGTTTCTGCGGATACCGCCGGATCAGCGCCAATTTCGACAATTGCCGAGCCATAACTGCCGCAGGGATCCTCGATCAGGAGCAAGCCGATTGAATCGGCACCGCCCAGTCCTGCCTGGGTCATGACGCCCGAACAGGAGGTGCCGCCGAGCACCGATACACCCGGAAAACGTTGGTTTAGAAACGAGAGAATTTTGCTGTCGTCATGCATGCAACCGTAAAAGACATAGACAAAATTTGGCGCGATATCAGATTTATCGAGTTCACTTGACAGTTCAGCGAGCGCTCCGCTTGTGGTCGTTGCCGACGACATTACTGAGTTTAGCCGAACCATCTACAACCTCTTCCAAACTACGGTAAAATTCTCAACACTATTGCCGATCTGTACAACGCAATCGCTATGGAATTCGTAAAAACACTATTCGTTGAAACCCTTGTAGATGAGATGTCTTAATTTTGACTTGTGAAGCCCGCCTACATTGACGACGTACTGTCAGGCTCGTCTGCGACGTCGGTTTGACAGTCAACAGGGAAGCCTGCGGCCAAGGCAATGTCGCTGATTAATGCTTGGAGTAATTGCCCTGATACCAGGAAACGAAGTCATCAACCCCGTCTGCGACGGTTGTTGACGGGCAATATTGGGTCAAGGCGAACAGAAGTGATGGGTCGGCCCAGGTTGCGACAGGGTCCCCCGGCTGCAACGGCAGCAAGCGTTTGCTGGCTGACAGATCAAGCGCGGATTCTATCGCCTCGACAAAGTCGAGCAGTTCGACCGGCACGCCGCCCGCGATATTGACGACGCGCCATGGTGCTACAGACGACAGGCTGTCGTTTAGTTGCGGGGACATGGTTGAACCGGGTGGTTGCGGTTCGACAGCGGAAAGCCGCACAATGGCTTCGATAATGTCGTCAATGTAGGTGAAATCGCGCCGCATCTTGCCTTCGCCGTAAAGATCGATTGTCTCCCCAGCCAAAATGGCGCTGACGAATTTGAACAACGCCATATCGGGGCGTCCCCAAGGGCCATAAACAGTAAAGAAACGGAAGCAGGTCGTGGGAATTTCAAACAAATGGGCATAGGAATGCGACATCGCCTCAGCCGCCTTTTTTGTAGCGGCATATAGCGAGACAGGATGGTCGGCGGAATCAATTTCGCGGAATGGCAAATGCTGGTTGCCGCCATATACCGAACTGGTCGAGGCAAGCATCAGGTGGCGGGGCGGCGTGGCCCGTGCAGCTTCGAGCAGATTGAGGGTGCCCACAAGGTTGGCATCGGCGTAGCTATGCGGGTTGTCGATGCTATATCGAACCCCTGCCTGTGCCGCCAAATGTACAATGATGTCGGGCTGAAATTCCCGGACACACTTCTTGAGGGTGTCGCGGTCTTCAAGCATTGCCTCGATCGCCGAAAAAGCCTCGTATCCTTCAAGAATCGCGAGGCGCTGGCGTTTGAGTGCGACATCATAATAGGGCGTTACCCCATCGAACCCCCAAACCTCGTGCCCGTCTTCAAGCAGCCGACGCGCGAGATGGAAACCGATGAATCCGGCCGAACCAGTAACGAAATATTTCACTCGGTAACCTCGAAACCTGGTTGGTATTTAATCTCGGGAAGCCCCAGGCCGCGATAGCGAAAGCCAAGAGATTGCAGCACGGATGGGTCAAAAATGTTGCGCAGATCGACGACACGAGGTGACGTCATCGACGCGTGGATCCGGTTGAAATCGAGTGATCTGAAAATATCCCACTCGGTGACCAACACCAGACATTCTGCATTGTTCGCAGCGGCATATGGATCTGCACAGAACTCAACATCGTGCAGAATGGCCTGTGCAGGACGGGTTCCCTGGGGGTCGTACGCCGCTATTGAGGCACCCACACCCTGCAACGCCTCGATGATGGCAATTGAAGATGCGTCGCGCAGGTCGTCGGTGTTGGGTTTGAACGTCAGTCCCAAAACGGCGATCTTTTTGCCATGAACATCCCCACCGCACGTGTCAATTATGCGCTGCGCCATCGCGTGCTTTCGCTGTTCGTTGATGGCGATGGTCGCCTCGACCAACCTCATGGGGCTACCGAATTCGCGGCCAGTCTGGGCCAGCGCCAATGTGTCCTTGGGAAAACACGAACCACCGAAGCCGGGTCCGGGGGCAAGAAATTTAGGTCCGATGCGCGGATCAAGTCCTAGCCCAAGCGACACGTCTCGGACATCCGCGCCTGTCTTTTCGCAGAGATCGGCGATTTCGTTGATAAAGCTGACCTTCATGGCAAGAAAAGCGTTGGCCGCATATTTGGTCAGTTCAGCGGACCGACGGCCGGTGAAAACCAGCCGGTTCCCATCCTCCGAAATGGGGGCGTACAATTGCTCGATTACCGGCTTTGCCTGGGCATCGTCGATGCCGACAATTATACGGTCAGGATAGGCAAAGTCCTTGATAGCGTTGCCTTGACGCAGGAATTCAGGATTTGAGACGACCACAAAATCCGCCGCTGGATTGGCCCGGCGCATCATCTGTTCGACCTCATCGCCCGTTCCGACCGGCACGGTCGACTTTGTTATGACGACGGTGAAATTGCGGATATGCACTGCTATGGCTTTGGCTGCCGCGTGGACATAGGTCAATTCCGCTTGACCGTCGCCGCGCCGGGTTGGTGTGCCGACTGCAATCAGAACAACATCGGCGTTGGCAACGGATTGTGCCATGTCCGGTGCAAAGGAAAGTCGACCAGAGCCAAGATTTTCGGCAACCATAGCGTCGAGGCCGGGTTCAAAAAACGGCACCTTGCCATTTGAAAGATCAGTGATCCTGGACTCATCGAGGTCGATGCAGGTCACCAAGTGACCGACATTGGCAAAACAGGCACCGCTAACCAGCCCCACATAACCCGTACCGACAACAGCAATCCGCATGCTCGTTCCTCGTTGTCTCACCCGACGATTGGTCAGACGATTCAGATCAACGATCTGCTTATGCCATTGTCTTTAGAAGGGACCAACTGCAAACGGGCAATTGGTGATCCAGACTCGGCGATCCGGCGTATTACCTTGGCAGAGGTGGAGCGGGCGATGTATGCCATAGCCATGAGTGAGATGAGATCGGGGAAGAATTTTGGTGCGCCCGGGGCTGAGCCGGCCGATCTTTTGCGCCTGATTGCCCAAAATGGCGACAAGTCGGCCTTGAGCGAGCTTTTCTTGCTGTTCGGGCCAAAAATCAAGGCTGTGATGCTCAAAGGCGGCGCTAGCGATGCATTGGCTGAAGATCTGGTGCAAGAAACAATGTTGACTGTCTGGCGCAAGGCGGCGCTTTACAGCACAGAGCGCGGCGCGCCGAGCACCTGGATTTTCACCATTGCCCGTAATCTGCGGATCGATCAGCAACGCCGGAAATCCAACCGCCCCCATGAAGATCTTGCCAAGGTTGAAATCGCGAGCGACTTGCCCTCAGGCAGCGTTATGGTCGAGCAAAATCAGGTCATATCCCGGGTATCACTGGCGTTGCAGGCTCTGCCTGCCGAGCAGCAAGAGGTGGTTCGCCTCAGTTTCATCAACGACATTGCCCACAGCGAGATCGCAACCATGCTCGCCATTCCGCTGGGGACAGTAAAATCGCGGCTGCGGCTGGCCTATGAACGGCTGCGCCCGCTTCTGGAAGACTTGCAGTGACCATTTCCCATCATCCCGATATGTCCACATTGATGGCGTTTAGCGCCGGGACGCTTGACGAGCCCTATGCAGCGGTCATTGCGACCCACCTTGCCATGTCCAGCGGCGGGCGGGCAATCGCGCGGCGCCTTGATCTTATTGGCGGGGCGTTGCTGAACGAGGAGCAGGATGCGGAATTGACCCCGGGGGCGCTTGATCGGCTGTTGGCCGCGACCGATCGGACGCAACAGCCAGATGAAGCAAGGCCAGAGACAGACGTCCCGCTGCCGCTGGCGCATTATTTGCCCGATGGTCTGACGGGAGCGAAATGGAAATGGTCGGGTCCGGGGGTGGCAATATGTGACTTGCCGTCAAGTGCCGACACGTCGCGGCTGATGTTATTGCGGGTTGCGGCGGGACGCCCTGTCCCCGAGCACGGCCACGGCGGCCATGAACTGACGCTGATATTGACCGGGGCCTATCGCGATCGGTTTGGGGTGTTCGGCCCGGGTGATATTGCTGACCACGACGAGGACGTTGAACATCAGCCAATTGCGGAAATGGGCGCTGACTGCATTTGCCTCGTAGCGGTGGACGCGCCGCTTACATTCAAAAGCCGCCTGATCCGCACACTCCAGCCACTATTTGGACTCTGAAATGGCGAACAAGAAAGTTGTATGGATCATCGGTGGCGGGTCGGGGATTGGGGCCGCGGTGGCGCACAAACTAGCCGAAGCGGGCTGGCAGGTCGCAATTTCAGGCCGCCGCGTGGAGAAGTTGGACGCGGTGGCAGAAGGCCATGACATTCGCCCTTTTCCGATGGACGTCACCGATGGAGACGCGGTCAATCGGACGATCAGCGAAATTGTCGCCGCATACGGCCGCATTGATATGACAATTTTTGGAGCAGCGGCCTGGCAGGCGCGTCGCGTTGGTGACTATGCGTTTGATCCCTTCAGCAAGGTTGTCGACACCAATTTCATGGGGGTGATCCGTGTCACCAACCCTCTGTTTGCTCAATATGACAGGCAAGGCGGCGGGCAATTTGCCGTCATTGCATCGGTTGCGGGCTATTTTGGTCTGCCCCGGTCGGCTGCCTATTCGGCGACCAAAGCGGCGTTGATCAATCTGCTGGAAACAATGCGCGCCGAACTGGCACCGAGAAAAATTATCGTGCGAATGATCGCGCCGGGATTTGTGAAGTCGGAGCTTACCGCCAAAAACGACTTTCCGATGCCGTTTTTGATGGAAACCGACGACGCTGCGAAACGGATTGTCGATGGCCTTTGCAATTCGGACCGGTTCGAAATCGCTTTTCCACGTCGCATGGTCTGGCTGATGAAAGCGATCCGTTTTCTGCCCTACCCCGTGTTTTTCTGGTTCACCAGCAAACTGCTGCCCAATGGCAAGAAGTAGCCAATCTGGAGTCCAATCAGCCTTTTATGCGGGCTTTCTGTATTGATAGATTCCCACATCGATAGAACCTTCGGCAAAGCCCGCCTCGCAGTAGCTGAGGTAATAGACCCACTTGCGCCGGAACTCCTCATCGTAACCCAGCGGGGCAATCATGGGCCATCTGTCCAGAAAGCGCTCGCGCCACAATCGTAACGTCTTGGCATAGGACAGGCGGAAAGCCTCAGAATTCTCCAGCACCAGTCCCACTTTGTCTCCCAATTGGCGCATGACGGTCTTGGTCAGCAACATACCGCCGGGGAAAATGTAACGCTGGATGAAATCGGGACCACTGCGATAGCCGTCGAAATCAGCCTCATCAATGGTAATCGCCTGGATCGCGGCTGTACCGCCGGGCCTCAAACGGTCATGTACCGTCTGGAAATAACTCGGCCAGTTGTCTTCTCCCACCGCCTCGATCATTTCGATTGAGGCGATATGATCGAACTGACCAGTGGTGGCGCGGTAGTCTTCAAAGTGCAGCGTCGCCAAACTGTCCAAGCCCTGGATTTGCAGTCGCTCCTGCCCATAACGCAATTGCTCGGACGAGAGCGTAATGCCGTGTAGCTGGGCGCCATAATCACGCGCTACGGCTTCCGCAAAACCACCCCAGCCGCAACCGATTTCAAGCACGCTGGACCCCTTGGTGATGCCCGCCAAGTCTGCGACGCGGTGGTATTTTAAGCGTTGGGCCTCCTCCAGACTTTGATCGCCTGAGGTAAAAACTGCCGATGAATAAGTCATGGAAGGGTCAAGCCACTGACCATAAAAGTCATTGCCGAGATCATAGTGTTCGGCAATGTTCTTTTTTGACCCTTCGAGGGTGTTGCGACGCGACAGATGATACCCTAAATCCTTGGCGGCACGGCGAAATAGGCCAGGATTGGCTTTATCGAATACGTCGCGATTTTGTAGAAAGAACCGGAAGAGCGCGGTCAGGTCGTCGACTTCAAAATCCCCGCGCATGTAACTGGCGGCAAATCCCACCGTGCCGCGCTTCATCGCTTCGCTCAGCACATTGAAGTTCTTGAGCTTTACGACGGCGTGCTCGCCCGTTGAGGCGTTTCCCACGGTCCGCGTACGGCCATTGGGAAGGGTAACCGTTAACGCCCCGAAACGGGGTGTTCCCAGCATTCTAACTCCAGCCCACTCGGTGAATCTGGACAACAGCCGTGTCCAGAGCGTTGCTCCGCTATTGGACTCGTCGACAGCACTTTTACTCATTGCCTGCAATTCCGAAACTAATGAGACGCCGGGTGTTTACCCCTGGTTTTCGGCCTAATGCCGAGCGTAAGTGGCACGCCCTTCAGCCACAAACGCAGCGCCTCCCAATGAATACCCACCATTATTTTAGCGGTCATAAGTGGATATGCAAGTGCGAGTTTCAAGAGGGTGGCGTCACTTAGCGGCTTATGCTCGCCCTCAAAATAAGCTGTGAGCACACTCCCCATCATTTGTCAGTACGATTCCCATGAAGACATTGGCATCAGGCGGGCGGACGGAGAACCGATATGTGCCGTCGATTCCGTTGAACGGGGACACATAGAATGCCTTGGGCTCGTCGTGGCTGATGTGGGCACCATCGCCCTCGACGAGGGCCTGATAGAAATGATGTTGTCCAAAGGTATTGCGGACCTCGTAAACCAGCATTTTCGTGCGGTTCTGACCATCATCAAGAAAATAGACTGTCAGCGGGTTGAACCCGTACCCAAACATGCGCGGATAGGCCAGCATACGAACGCGGGTTATGGTATCGCCCAGCCCCGCCTGCCTGGCCTTCTGACGAATGAACGCCGCAATCGAGGAGCCGTCGTGGGGGCCAAAATCCTTGCTGTGAAACGAAACAAGATTGAATCTATTCAAGGAGAAAAAACGCAATTCTTCATCCAGTGATTCAAGCTGGTCCAGATCGACCAACACCGAAAAGACGCGGTAACGCAACGCGTGTCGTTTCGGGCGCACCCGCTTGTGCACAACATCGCCAACGTAGATTGCGCCGAAGGCGCTTCGGTCTATTCCGCCGCCCACAATTGCTGGTCTCCCTGGACCCAGTTGTGGGCAATACGATCACGTTGTTCGGGAACAATCCAGGGACGGCTCAATGGACCAATTCTTTCAGCCACTTCAAGACCGGCCTGGAGACCATCTTCGTGGAAGCCATACCCCATCCACGCGCCGGCAAACCATGAATTCTGCACACCCTGAATCTTCCAGAGGTCGGATTGGGCTCGTATTGCAGCCGCGTTGAATATGGGATGTTCGTAATCCATCGTGCGCTGCACTGTGCCGGGCGCGAACGCGCGCCTGGGATTGAGGGTGACGAATATGTCAGTTTTGGTTTTCAGCGGTTGAAGCCGGTTCATCCAATAAGTCAGACTTAGATCGTCATCCCCCCTGTCGCCACGCAGATAGTTCCATGCGGACCACAGATGCTTGCGGCGCGGCATGAAAGTCGCGTCGGTGTGCAGCACGGCGCGGTTGGGGGTAAATCGGAAGGCCGACAGAATTCTTCGTTCGGCGTCGCTCGGGTCCGCCAGCAGCTTGATGGCCTGATCGGCATGACAGGCGAATACGACTTGATCGAAATGGCGCCGCGTCCCATCGGCGAAAAACAATTCAGCACCGGAGCTGTGCCGGACAACCGCGGTAATCGATGAACTGGTTTGCGTCGCAAAACGGCGTTCGGACAGAATTCGAGTGACATACTCACGCGAACCACCAGCAACTGTGCGCCATTTGGGGCGGTTGCCGACCTGAAGCAAATTGTGGTTGGCGAAAAATTCGATGAAGGATTTGGCCGGAAAGTCCAACATACCGCGGGCGGGGGTTGACCAGATCGCTGCAGAAATCGGCAATATATGGTCTTCGACGAAAGCGCGCGAGTAGCCGAATTTTTCTAGAAATTGTCCGATGGTCAAGTTATCTTCGCAGGTCAAAATTTGCGCTTCAGCTTCGCGAAAAAAGCGCATGATATCGCTGACCAACTGCCAATGCTCGACGCGAATGATGTTGCGACGCTGTCCGAACAGGCCGTTCAGGTGCCTGCCGCTATATTCCATACGACCGCGCGCCACCGAAACCGCGAAGCCCATTGAGGACTCTGCTGTTTTGACGCCAAGATGGTCAAAGAAGGCGGTCAGGTTCGGATAGTTCTGCTCGTTGTAAACGATGAACCCGGTATCAACCGGCACCGTGCCGCTGTCGGTTGCGGCCAGAACTGTATTGGTGTGGCCGCCTAGCCGCGCGTCTTTCTCGAAGACCGTAACATTTTGAGTCCGCGAAAGTAGCCAAGCGGTTGAAAGTCCAGAGATTCCCGAACCGATAACCGCTACATTCAACTGCGTCATTGCCGGGAGTTCTCCGCCTTGCCTGCAATAGGGTACGCAAGAACGAACGGCGTGGATCAGAGAAAAGTTTCGCCTTCACAAGGGTTTGGGGCGGGCAATATCGACCAGCCGCAGCTGGACACGTTCACGACCCTGCCAATGATCGATCCCCAAAGTTCCGGCGATGTGCAAATGAGCGTCGCTGCGTGCTCCGAGCAGCGCATCGCCTTTCGGCTGTCCGGCGGCGCGGAAGGCAATTGCCTTGATGCCTGCGCCGTCGTCCGACGACAGGGTGAAACTGACGTGTCCGCCCTTGCCGACGATCTGTGGAAATTTGATGCGATGGGAGGGGAACGCAAATACCGGGGTTGGATTGCCCGAGCCGAACGGTCCGGCGCGTTCAACTTCACGAACGAATCCGACGGAGGCGCCGCGTGCCGTTAGCGCGGCATCAATGGAAAGCGCCGTGGCAGCGCGTGCGGTCAATACCGAGGCGGACAATGCTTGGTTGAGATAGGCACGGAACGGGCCGATTTGGCCATTGCTCAACGTGACACCTGCCGCCATCGCATGGCCACCACCCTTGGCAATCAGTCCATCTGAGACCGCCTGAATGACCGCCGACCCCAAGTCAACGCCAGGCATCGAGCGACCGGAACCTGTACCCGTGCCGTCGGGGCGGAGCGCGATGGCAAATGCGGGGCGGTCAAATCGTTCTTTTAAGCGCGCTGCGACCAATCCGACTACGCCCGGGTGCCAATTGGCTGAAGCCAAAACCAATACCGGAGGGCCCTCTCCCAAGCCGATTTCCGCTTCGGCAACGCGGCTAGCCTCTTCGACGGCCTCAATTTCAATGCGCTGCCGTTCGGCGTTCAACTCTTCCAATTGCGCTGCGATCACGAGAGCCTGGTGCTCGTCGTCCAGCGACAGTAGGCGAGTGCCAAGCGCGGCGTCGCCAATGCGGCCACCAGCATTGATGCGCGGTCCGATTAGAAAACCGAGATGATAAGGATTTAGCGGACCGTTGACGCGGGCAGCCAAGGCCAGCGCCGCAATTCCCCGATTGTTGCCCGCGCGAGCAATTTCCAGCCCTCGAACGACGAAAGCACGATTGAGCCCCCTGAGGGGGACCACATCGCAAATTGTAGCCAGCGCGACAATATCGAGTAGGCTCATCAAATCGGGCAATCCGGCGACTTCTTGCTGACGCAGTAGCCGATTGATGGCCACCAGCACCATGAAAGTGACGCCGGCGGCGCAGAGATAGCCCAGGCCGGAAATATCGTCTGGTCGGTTAGGATTGACCAAGGCACTCGCTGCAGGCAGGCCGTGGTCGGCGAGATGATGGTCGATTACCAGCACATCAACGCCGCGTTGGCGGGCATGGGCGATTGGGGCAACGCTGGTTGTGCCGCAGTCGAGCGTGACAATCAGGGTGGCACCTGCGTCAATCAACTTGTCCATTGCCGCGATATTGGGGCCGTAGCCCTCAAATATCCGGTCTGGAATGTGCACCGTCACCTGATTGCCGAAATGGGCCAGATAACGCGACATCAAGGCACAGGAACTGGCGCCATCCACATCGTAGTCGCCAAACAGGGCAACGTGCTCACCGGTCGACGCTGCGCGCGCCAAACGTTCGGCCAATGCATCCATATCCGTCATGACGGACGGATCGGGCATTAAGGTGCGCAGGGTTGGCTCGAGATAGGCTTCGACCTCATCAACGCCAACACCGCGTCCCGCCAGCACACGCGAGAGAAATTCGGAAGCGTCAGATCGCTGGCTTATTGCCGTCGCAACCCGCGTCTGGCTGGCATCGAGCCGATCCACCCAGGCGCGCCCGGTGACCGAGCCGGAAACATCCAGAAAATTCGTTGGCGACTGAGTCAATGACTGAATTTATCGTGCATGGCGGGCGGTGATCCAACGCACGGTCTGCGACCACGAACGCATGACGATAGTTGAAGTTTGTATGTAGTCGCGCCGCAGTCGAATTCCCTGCAGCATGCTGCCATCGGTTACGCCTGTAGCTGTAAACAGCACGTCGCCGGCCGCCAATTCGGACACGTCATAGATGCGGTTAAAGTCCGTAATGCCCATCCGGGTGCCGCGTTCGCGCTTTTCGGCGCTGTCGAAAATCAACTTGCCCTGCATCTGGCCACCAATGCAGCGCAGCGCGGCTGCTGCCAGTACGCCTTCAGGGGCGCCACCAGAGCCCAGATAGATATCAATGCCCGTATCTTCGGTATTTACCGCATGGATAACGCCCGCGATATCGCCATCGCTAATCAGTTTGACCGCGACCCCCGCGGTTCTGAGTTCTTCGATCAGGGAAGCGTGACGCGGGCGGTCAAGAACGCAGGCGGTGATTTCGCTGAGCGGCACACCCTTGGCGCCTGCAAGTGCGGTTACGTTTTCGGTGGCTGTCCGGTCGATATGAACGAGATCGGAGGCGTAACCGGCCCCGATTGCAATCTTGTGCATATAGAGGTCGCGGGCGACATTGAGCAGGCCGCCACGCTCGGCAACTGCCAGAACGCATATGGAATCTGGTTGGTTTTTGGCGCAGAGCGTCGTGCCTTCCAGCGGATCGACGGCAATATCAATCTCCGGGCCGCCCCCAGCGCCAACGTTCTCGCCGATGTAGAGTTCGTCGACTTCCCCCTCTTCGCCTTCTCCGATGACGACCTTGCCGCTGATCTGAACTCGATCCAACTCCGCGCGCATGGCGCTCGTAGCGGCGGCATCGGCGGCTTTTTCGTCGCCTTTGCCACGCCATCCAGCAGCAGCAACGGCCGCGCGTTCGGTGACCCGCACCAACTCCAGCGTCAGGTTGCGTTCAATGACAGCCGCGCGCCGTTCCCCATCGGCCTTGTTCAATTTCATCGCCATTATCTCTGCCCCCGACGCACGCTAAAGCAGCTCGATGCGGATGAGCTGCGGTTCGCCCACTATGAACCCATCTGTAGCGATCTGTGCAAGCGATTCACGCACTGCACTTTCCTGGGTCTTTTGGGTCAGCATGACGACAGTGCGGGTGGGCGGGCCGTCGATAACCTCGTCCTTTACCCGTAGATCGGGGCGTTGAATGACACTTTCGATGGAAATGGAGCGCTCGCCCATGCGAGTTGCGATGGCCGCAAGAGCCCCCGGAACGTCGCGGGCATTAATGCGGATATAGAACCCGCCATCGTGATCGCGCGCCGGTGCCTGCTTGTAGGGCATCAGTTCCTGACTAGGCACACCCAGCGGCGGCACGCGCGTACCGCGCGCAATATCGAGAATATCGGACAGCACTGAGGACGCCGTGGGTGGGCCGCCTGCCCCCGGTCCGGCCAGCAGCAGTTCGTGAACATGGTCTGTTTCCAGCGCCACCGCGTTCATAACGCCATCAACGCCTGCAATGGCGCTGGTCTTGGGCACGAATGTGGGGTGTACGCGTTGCTCTATGCCGTCCTCGGAGCGCAGGGCCATGCCAAGGAGCTTGATCTTGTAACCAAGATCGGCCGCAACTTTTATGTCGGCCTGGGTAATTTTGGATATGCCCTCGACCTGAATTTTGTCGGGTGCAATCTCATAGCCGAAGCAAAGCGTTGCAAGGATCGACAGCTTATGCGCGGTGTCGAAACCCTCGACGTCAAATGTCGGGTCCGCTTCAGCGTAACCTAGTGCCTGGGCATCGCGCAGACATTCAGCAAAGGAAATATCCTCATTGCCCATGCGCGTCAGAATGTAATTGCAGGTGCCGTTCATGATGCCATAAACGCGGGCGATACTGGCAGAACCCAAGCCTTCACGCAGGGTCTTGATTACCGGAATACCGCCAGCAACCGCCGCTTCAAAGCCCAGTTGAGCGCCCGACTCTTCTGCAATTTTGGCAAGAGAAACGCCGTGTTTGGCAAGCAAAGCCTTGTTGGCGGTCACAACAGGGCGGCCAATTTCCAATGCAGCCTTGACCGCTGCATAGGCCGGGCCATCCTCGCCGCCGATCAGCTCGACGAACAAGTCAATATTTTCAGATTTAGCCAGTGCGACGGGATCGTCGAACCATTCCAGCCCCGAAATATCGATGCCACGATCTCGCGAACGCGAACGCGCTGCCACAGCTGTTACGACGATCTGCCGACCAAGTTTTTTGGTCAGTTCAATGCCATCGCGCTGCAATATGCTGACAAGCGTCGCACCGACATTGCCGAGACCGGCCACGCCAAGGCGCAAGGGAGTTGCGACCGCGTTATCGCCGAAATCCTGCATCGCCTTCAATATCCGAGCGCGCGTTTCACTGCGCGGTTCGCGCCCTTCGCGCAGATCAAAGACGAACAGCGGATCACCGGCGACGGTGCGGCCAAAGCGCGTTGGCGTCCACCCACGGGCGGCAATAAAAGTTTCAACGGCTTGGCGAAAAGTCTGGATATCACTCATGCGCGCACATGAATAGGAAACCCCTAGCCGTCAATAGGGTTAGCGGGCGAACCTGCTAGGTATGGGCAAATGTGCAGCGTTTTTTGTTGGCACGGCCACCACCGGTTCGGGTGATGCCGTGCCAACAATCTATTTGACCGAATTCAACGGCACCACATTGGTGCGCGATGCGTCGTTGCCACCTAGCAGTTTTTTGATGCCACGAGCGGCCTGTCGGATGCGCTGCTCGTTCTCGACGAACGCCAATCGAATATACTGATCGCCATATTCACCAAAGCCAACGCCCGGTGCCACGGCAACACCGGTTTCCTGAATCAGCATTTTGGCAAATTCGAGCGAGCCCAGATGGGCAAACTGCTCGGGGATGGGAGCCCAGGCAAACATAGTGGCTTTGGGAATCGGGATGTTCCAACCGGCGCGGCCAAAGCTATCCACCAGTACATCGCGGCGATGCTGATAGATTCTGCGGGCTTCGTCGATCACATCATCTGACCCGTTCAATGCGGCGGCGGCGGCCACCTGAATGGGTGTGAATGCGCCATAGTCGAGATAAGATTTGACGCGGGCAAGCGCCGCAATCAGACGCTCGTTTCCCACGGCAAAACCAACGCGCCAACCGGGCATCGAATAGGTCTTGGACATGGAGGTAAATTCAACGGTGATGTCGATGGCACCGGGAATCTGGAGAACCGATGGCGGGGGAGCGTCGTCAAAATAGATCTCGGAATAGGCGAGATCGGAGAGAATGAAGATGCCCTGTGCCTTACAATATTTGACCACTTCGGCATAAAAATCGAGATCGGCCGTATAAGCGGTCGGGTTGGCCGGGTAGTTGAGGATCAAGGCGATCGGCTTAGGGATCGAGTGGCGAACGGCCCGATCAAGCACCCGCAAGAATTCCTCATTGGGGTCCGCTGGCATGGAGCGCACAACGCCCCCCGACATGATGAAGCCAAACGAATGGATGGGATAGGTCGGATTGGGTACCAGGACAACGTCGCCCGGCGCCGTGATGGCTTGCGCCATGTTGGCAAAGCCTTCCTTGGAGCCAAGCGTTGCGACAACCTGGGTATCGGGATTGAGTTTTACCCCGAAACGCCGTCCATAATAGGATGCCTGGGCCTTGCGTAGACCGGGAATGCCCTTGGAGGCGGAATATCGGTGGGTGCGGGGATCGAGCACCGTTTCCTTGAGTTTATTTACGATGTGATCCGGGGTCGGCAGATCGGGATTGCCCATGCCCAAATCAATGATGTCGACGCCGTTGGCACGAGCCTTGGCCTTGATCGGGTTGATATGCTCGAACACATAGGGTGGCAGGCGGCGAATGCGATGGAAGTCTTCGCTCATGATGTCCTCAGCGGTCCTTGGGACCCAAATGGCCGCGACGCGCCTTGCGCCACTCCCGTCAAATAGAGGGAAAATTATCGCGGAATTATGGTTGCAAACGGGTTAAAGGCGCAAGGATGCGCCAGGCATCGTGTTCGGCTCTTCCCAGCCACCAAGTGGCCCTCGGGAAGAGCTAACGGGCGTTCGCCTCGCTCTGCGCGCGCGCCGCCGCACACCGAATTTTGCAGGCGAGCGAGGCTCCAACCAAAGCAATGGTGTACAGCGTTGGCATAACTCTTGCCCTTCGAGCCCGATTTTTGTAATGAATTCCGCTAGTAGAGCCGTTCTTAAATGCTGTTTCCAGTATTGTAAATGGCCCGAAGGACGCCAACCTTCGGTACACAACGGCACATAGTGAGGTTAGACATTGAAGCGCATTGCCCTGGTCACGATAGGCACGCAAGGCGACGTTCAACCCTATCTGGCCCTCGCCACAAGCCTTAAAAACCGCGGCTATTCGGTCGTGTTGGGAGCGTCAGAAGAGTTCGAGGACATGGTCACTGGCTATGGAATTGATTTCCATTCGCTCGGCCCTTCCATTCAGGCATTCCTGCAGCAGTCGCGATTCGAAAATGCGATGAGCCAGTCAATGCTGATCAATGGCCCCTCGCTATTACGGCAAGGCCAACAAATCGTTGATACGGCGGCGCGGCACGCCTGGAGCATGTGTCAGGGCGCCGACGCGGTCATCTTGAACATGAACACCAGCTTTGGTATCGACATTGCCGAGGCGCTCAATATCCCGGCGGTCATGGTGGCGCTGCAGCCGCTGAATTCCACCAGCGAATTCCCGCTTTGCATCTATTATGGCGCTGATTTTGGGCGCGCCTTCAATCGGCTGAGCTACACAGCCATGACGGTCCAGCAGATTTATTACAATTTGCCACGCAACAAACTGCGCCGTGAATTGATGGGATTGGAATCGCGCAAGAAGGGCGGCTTTTTCAAGAACACCGACGGGTCGGCCCTGACGACGCTCTACGCCTATTCGGCTGCCGTTTCGCCGCGCCCGCGAGACTGGCCCAAAACGGCGTTGGTTACAGGCTATTGGCAGTTGCCCGATCACAGCGACTGGCAACCGTCGCAGGCCTTTCAGGATTTCCTCTCAGGTGGAGAGGCACCGGTCTATATTGGCTTTGGCTCCATGCCGTTCGGTGCCGAACGCAATACGCAAATCCTCAAGGAAGCGGTCAAGCAATGGGGTGGTCGGGCCGTCGTCGCGCGGGGCTGGGGCGGAATCAATCCCAATGATTTACCAGACTCGATCTTTGCCATCGAAAAGGCCCCCCACGACAAGCTGTTCCAGTATGTTAGTGCTGTGGTTCATCATGGCGGCGCTGGCACCACCTCGGCGGGATTGCACTTGGGGCGACCGACTTTTGTAGTTCCCCAAACCGTTGACCAACCCTATTGGGGCCGGCGGGTTTATGAATTGGGCTGCGGACCCAAGCCGATCAGACTGCGCAAGCTAACACCGGATCTATTGGCCAAGGCGCTTGCCGATCTGAGCACCAACCAGAATTATCGCAAGAGTGCTGCGGCACTAAGCGAGCATTTGATTGCCGAAGACGGCGCCGCCAAGGCGATCAAGGTCATCGAACGCGTGATGACCAACTATGTGCCGGGTGCCGCAAAAGAAGAAGAAACGCTCGAAGCGCAAGCCGATCCTCAGCAAGACCGGCTAGAAAATTAGCGTTGGCGCATCAGTGCGGTGGCGACTGCGGCGACAGCAACAGGGCCGAGCTGCGCTAATGCCAAGGCGAAGATCAAGATGCTCAAATCGGCGTTGACCCAGGCAAGAGTCACGAGGCCAGCACCGGCCAGAGCAAATGCAAAACCAGCGGCTCGATGCACGACGCGCCAGGCGCGATCATCCTTGATTGGCCAGGGTAGCCTTAGGCCGGCGTAGCTGTTCCGTTCCGCTTCGGCGATCACAACACCGACGACGATCAGCAAAGCACCAAGCCCGTAAGCGGTTAACTTGATCAGGTCGAGATCGGAACCGATCCCGATGAGAAGCAATCCCATTTGGACTGCGTCCGCAACGGTCAAGAATAGTGTCAGCGCCGGATCAAGGACGTGCCGGGTCTGTAAGAGCCTGTTTTTGGTCAGCCCCATCCCCAGCCCGATAAAAATCAATGTAATCAGCAGTGCAACGATAGGTGCGCCAGCGAGGGCCATATCGCGCGGCCAGATCCAGTCTGGTTGACTGTGCGGCCCCCAGTGGGCCGGATAGCTGAAATCATCAGGGACGCGGAACAGGATAACGCCGGTTGTGGCCATCAATACGGCCAGCAGCAACAGGTGAAATCGCGTTACCAATCTGAACATTAGGCCGATACACTGACTAGAGGGAGGATGCGGCGGTCAAAGAAAAGGGCCGGTTTCCCGGCCCTTTTACAAAATCGATAATCCCTGCGCTTAACGCTTGGAGAACTGGAAGGACTTGCGGGCCTTGGCCTTACCGTACTTCTTGCGTTCTACAACGCGGCTATCGCGGGTCAGGAAGCCACCCTTCTTGAGGACGGCGCGCAGTTCAGGCTCAAAGTAGTTCAGAGCCTTGGAGATGCCGTGACGAACCGCACCAGCTTGCCCCGAAAGGCCGCCGCCAGCGACGGTAACTGTCACGTCGTACTGGTCGGTACGCTCGGTCGCAACGATTGGCTGCTTGACGATGAGCTGAAGAACGGGGCGGGCAAAATAGGTCGCAAATTCGCGGCCATTGATGACCAGTTTGCCCTTGCCTGGCTTGATCCAGACGCGGGCAACGGCGTTCTTGCGCTTGCCGGTGGCATAGGCGCGACCGAGTGAGTCAAGCTTTTGCACGTGAACAGGGGCTGTTGATACAGCTTCTGCAACGGTGCTGCCGCCGAGTTCTTCCAAAGAATTGATGGTCTCAGCCATTTACTTAACCCTCACGTTCTTGGAATTCATGGCAGCAACGTCGAGCTTGGTCGGCTGCTGGGCTTCATGGGGATGCTCGGAACCGGCATAAACCTTGAGGTTTTTGAGCTGTGCGCGGGTCAACGGGCCGCCGGGAAGCATGCGGCGAACGGCGTTTTCCAGAACGCGCTCGGGGAAACGACCTTCGAGCAATTCGCGGGCCGTACGGTCCTTGATGCCGCCAGCAAAGCCGGTATGCCAGTAAAATTTGTGCTGATCCAGCTTGCGGCCGGTCAGTTTCACCTTGTCGGCATTGATGACAACGATGTTGTCGCCCATGTCCATGTGGGGTGTAAACGTTGGTAGATGCTTGCCACGAAGGCGAGAGGCGATGATTGACGCAAGACGGCCCACGACGAGCCCTTGGGCGTCGATCAGGATCCACTTTTTGTCGATATCGCTCGGTTTGGCCGAGTAGGTGCTCATATCGCGATATTCCTCAGAAGTTTCGCGGCCATTTAGCGATAGCGGGAAAGGCAGTCAAGAGGTATTATAATGTTGTTGTTTTTCAATATGTTATAAATGCGGTATCATGATACCGCGTCGAGATTCTGACGGTTTCGAACCATGTCTGCGAGGTAGGCGACGGCTGCGCCGGCGAGCATGAAAGCCATTGCCTGATGGCCGATGGCCAGCGACAAAGGCACGAAATTGAGCAACGTTGCGATGCCAAGTGCTACCTGAACGAGCACTAAAAGCCCCAAACGTGTTAGCCAGCCGTGCACGCCGAGAAAGCCTTCGGTGCGACTTTGACGCCAAATTAGCAGCCCGAGATAGAGTACGACGAGATAAGCTATGCATCTATGGACGAACTGAACCGTCAGGGCGTTCTCAAAAAGGTTGCGCCACCAAGGATCAATGACGGCGAGACCGTTCGGAATTATCGAACCATCCATCAGCGGCCAGGTGTTGTAGCCCATGCCGGCATCAAGACCGGCGACGAAGGCCCCTGCCCCGATCTGAATGAAAATCAGCGCCAGAAGCAGTCCGGCGCTCCACATGTGGCGGGATGTTACGGTCCCCGATAGCGCGCCCGGTTTGAGCCAGCGCGGTACGAACACCAGCGCCATGAACAATAGTGAGGCGGCGCAAAGGTGGGCGGCCAGACGATATTGGGAGACGGAGGTCAGTTGGGTCAGGCCCGAGGTTACCATCCACCAGCCCAAAAGCCCTTGAAATCCACCCAGAACGAACAGGCCGAAAAGTGGCCAAGCCAGACGACGGGGCAAGCGGCGCTGCAGCAGGAAAACAGCGAAGGGCGCGAGGAAGGCAAAACCCAGCAATCGACCAATCAGGCGGTGCAGATATTCCCAAAAGAAAATGCCCTTGAAATTGTCGAGGGTCATCCAGCTATTGAGGACTTCATATTGGGGAATGGTCTTGTAGGCGTCGAATTCGGCCTGCCAGTCGGCATCTGACAAGGGTGGAATGATACCGGAGATCGGCTTCCAACTGGTAATTGAAAGACCCGATTCGGTGAGGCGCGTAATGCCGCCAACCACGACCATACCGAGAACCAGCGCCGCCATAACATAGAGCCAAATCCGCACCGGCCTGAGCCGGTCGGGGGCGGTTGTGGTTGGTATTGATGCGGCGTTTTGGGCGATGGTCACGGCATTATCCCGGTATCGGAGAACCGCCGAGAGTGGTAAGCCCCGAAAACCTGTCCTGCAATAGCCGCGATGACGCACCATGAGCCAATCCATCCGCAAACTCCTTGGTATCGTCCTGATTCTGGTCTCGATCGCCGTGTGGTTGGGATTGGGAACATGGGTCTATCTGGGATTGCTGCAGGAAATGCCCTGGTGGGTGCATATTCCTTATTTCTGCGTGGCGGGCCTCGGGTGGCTTTATCCGGCGATGGTGCTGATCCGGTGGATGGCCAAGCCCGATAAGGCCTAGGCCTTGACCTCTTTGAGGTGCAGGAACGCAACGCCAATCAACGCCAGACTGATGCCGCTGGCAACTGTGCGGGCGATATTCCAGACCTGCCATTTGGCAGAATAATCGGTCCATATCTGCTGCGCGGCTTCGGTGCTTTGGGGAATTTCAACCAACGCCAACGCTTCGTTCATCGGAACATTGACCGCCATCGTGGCCCCTAGCCCGCCGATCAAATAGACAATGCCTGCCGCCAGAAATGCCCGAGCGGACAGTTTGCGCCGTTGGGTTTGCGACAACCATGCGGTGACGAAAAGAATAACCGGGGTGCCGAAAAATGCCGGTGCGAAGACGGCGTTTCGGACGGATGCGTTCATCGCCTGCATGGCGGCAATTGCGACGGTGGGTTCGGCCGTATCGAGCCCCCACATGGTCGAGCAAATCCAGGCGTAGAAAAAGCCGAAGATTGCGCCACAAAGCACCAGCGACAAGAAGGCGAATGACGTCAGTAGCGGCGGAATCTTGAGAAACTGAGGTTGGGGTGTCATGTCATCTCCCTGGGCGTAATTGCTATTACGGTTGTATGTATCCGTAATTGCTATTACGGATACTGTCAATGCCATGAGAGGTCGTGATGCGCGCGCAAACCAGATCACAGCGACAGGAAGAGATTGAGATTGCAGCCTATAAGCTGCTGGAAAAGAGCGGCTATGCGGGCACCTCGATGCAAGGCATTGCGCGCATGGCCAAGGCATCGAACGAAACCCTCTACAATTGGTATGGCGACAAGCAGGGCCTTTTCAAAGCGCTGGTCACCCGCAATGCGGCCGAAGTCAAAGCGCTGTTGGAACAAGAACTGTCCACCGAACGGAATGCTCTGGCCATCCTTGGCCAACTCGGCCCAAAGCTATTGGGGCTCCTCCTGGGCGAACGCGCCATAGCCCTCAACCGCGCCGCCGCCGCAGATGCCAGTGGTGAATTGGGCGCGGCTTTGGGCGAGGCGGGACGCGATGCGGTGCTGCCGCTGCTTCTCAAAGTGCTGGAGCGGGCACAAAGCGCAGGCCAGCTTTCTTTTGAGCGCAGCGATCAGGCGGCTATTCTCTATTTGAATTTGCTGGTCGGCGATCTGCAGATTCGACGCGTAATCGGCACGGTACCGCCACCCACAGCCGCGTTTTGCGAGGAGCGGTCACAGCGGGCTTTGTCGTATCTGAGCCAGATTATGGGATGATTTTATGCACCGACCCGACCGGGCCATTGGCTGAAACCAGATTGCCTGCCGATAGCGGCGACTACATTTGACTCGCCTGGTTAAAAGCGTGCCATTGTTGCATTCGTTGAGCGTGATGCGCAAACGTTAAGCAAATTTGCGAACCAACACCGTTCGCCACACCATGAACGATATGTGCGCGGCGACGCTTATACCAATACGATTGAGGGTGTGTTTTCGATCTTCAAACGCGGCATGAAGGGCGTGTATCAGCATTGCTCCGAAAAGCATTTGCATCGGTATTTGGCTGAATTTGATTTCCGTTATAATAACCGTTTGGCACTAGGGTGTGATGACAAAGCACGTGCAATAAATGCCGTGCGTGGTATCGTCGGCAAGCGTTTGACCTACCGGTCAGCTAACGGCTCATAAGACTAAGGTGATAAAATGAGCGGTCGGGAACTCCGGTTCAAGATTGAAGCCTATAGCCCCGAGACATTCCCAATGGAGCGTCTCGGCCAGTATCTTGCTGACCTTGGGGCTATGCTTGGAGAAGCTACCCAAGTTCATTTTGTGAAGCTTGAAAGCGGAAGCACTGGGTTAGTTCATCGTGTTGAGAGCGAGGCGTTGCCGAGAGTTGAGGCTCATATTGCTGATGTTCGATCGGGCGAAGCAGAAGTGGTCAATCTAAATGCCTATCGGTCGATAAACGCCAGACTGAAAGAGGACAATGCTACCGCCGCTCTGCAAATCGTAGACAGTGGGATATCCATACTTGATTTCCCGGGAAAGAATATACCGGACCCTCAGCCCCCCGAAATTGTAACTCAACCAGGAACTATTGATGGGATTGTTATCCGCTTAGGGGGTAAGGACGCTAGTGTCCCTCTGAGTGTGCAAAATGGCGATACGATTTACCGGTGTAACACCACAAGGGAAATGGCCCGGCAACTTGGCCCGCACATCTTTGGGAGCGACTTGCGTTTTAACGGACTTGGAACGTGGCAGCGACAAGAGACTGGCGCGTGGACCTTAAATAAATTCAACGTGTTCAGCTTTGTGGTTTTGGATACTACCCCGTTGCCGGAATTCATAGCGCAACTTCGATCTATGAATCTCGAATGGGAGGAAGTGGACGACGCTTGGCGGGATCTTGCGTCAATGCGTGATGACGAGGATGGTGCGTTTTAATGGTTGTCTTTGACGCCAACACCTTGATGATTCTCATAGCCCCCGCGATAGGCTCCCCTATTGATTCCAACGGCTCCAAAATCAGCCACGCCAGAGAGCGCCTAGACGGGCTAATTGATCAGCTTGCCAAAGAAAATGTAACGATTATTCTTCCGACCCCGGCCCTTAGCGAAGCTTTGGTGAGAGCAGGTGCCACCGCTCGCAAAGTCTACATCGAAAAATTCCAACGGCATAAAGGCTTTAGGATTGAAAGTTTTGATGAGCGCGCTGCGCTAGAAGTGGCGCGAATGACAAGTGATGCGATTGCCGGACCGGGAAAGCGTAGCGGGTCTACCGAGCCTTGGCATAAAATAAAATACGACAGGCAAATCATCGCCATTGCCAAAGTTTCAGGCGCAACGGCAATATATTCTGATGACAAAGGCCTTCGAACATTTGCCTATGGTCAAGGGTTGAACTCGGTAAGTCTTGCAGACTTGCCGATCCCGTTGAAAACGGCGCAATATGATTGGGTAAGCGATGTCGAACAAAATACATCCGCGGAGTGAGTCTCAACGCCAAAAATTTGAGCGTGTCGCCCGCGAACTCGAAACCAACGAGGACAAGGCAGCTTTTGACCGAACGCTAAAGAAAATTGCCAAGGCTCCCAAGCCTGATGGCAAATCTGATAAAGACAAGCCCGCCAAATAGGCGGGCTTTTTGTTGGAGTCCTTCAAGCATTTGGAGCGATTTTGTTTATTTCATCTCTCAGGTCAAGCGGCGGCATTTTGGACGAAATGGCTTGGTCGGCATGTCCAAAAACTCAGTTCGACATTTCGTCAGCGAGTTCTGCGCACTCGTCAGATAAATTGCGAAGCGCCTTGATGGCCTCTTGTGGCAGGGCTTCGAGACTGCAGCCGAATGGCACATTCAGCGACAGGCGTTTGTCTGCATCTTCGGGCCAAATCAGCACGACCAGCGATTCTCTCTCAAGCAAGTGGTGTGTAAGCGAGGCGATTTTTACGCGAGGTTGAGCTGTGCCTGTCATCCGGGTACTCCATTTCGTGGCCGACAATATATGGGTATGGCCCCAAAATGACTAACGACGGCATGACTATCATGCTGATTGCAAACACGGCTGGCTCGAAGCGGTTTTTGAGAGCGAGAGCAAATGAGATAGGGTCTGATTCGCTCCCCTAAAATCAGTGGATATTGGTGACCCGTGCTGATGCAACGCACGTTGGCTCGGAACCCAGGACTAGCAAACCGCCCCAACAGCGATCAACGCGGTGCCAATGTCGTCGATCACCTCGCGCAATTGATTGGCAATATCAACGCAAACCGCCGTGTCGCCAAAGCTGTCTGCTGCACCAAGCATCAGCGAGTGGTGGATTAGGTAAAATAGCGCAGGACTTTGGTGGATACTGATGTGTCAAATCCAACTTGACGCGGCCAGAAGAAAAAATAGTACGAGCGCAGGTATTTGGCACCTGCCGCCTGCAGACGTAAGTCGCGGTGAAGTCCAACTTGAAAATGACATGCACCCTCGAAGCATTTCGCAGGTGGCAATGCAGGCACCCATCCCATTTGAAATGCCTCATCTGAGGAGTGAATGATGTCGTCTCAACACGCATCCGAAAACCGATTTCTAACGGCTTCGCCGGGGCGGATATTTGTCGCCAACGCGCTGCCAATGATGCTCATCATGATGATGAGCGGCCTTTTGACCGTTGTGGATGCCGCGTTTCTTGGTCATTTTGTGGGGGCGGATGCCCTCGCAGCCGTCAGCGTCGTATTCCCGATTATCATGATCACGATAGCACTCTCGACTCTTGTCGGCGGGGGCATGTCCAGCCTCCTCGCCCGTCATCTGGGTGCGGGGAACCACAGTGGCGCGACGGCAGTATTCGCACAAGCGCATGGTCTCGCGCTTTTATTGTCTCTCCTGCTCATTCTGACTTTTGGGATCGGTGGCGGGGTCGTCATTGACGCACTGGCAAACGGTCAACCTGACATTTCCCGCATGGCCTACACCTATCTGGCCATCATGATCCTCGCGACACCCGTGCAATTACTGTTGAGCGTCCATGCAGATGCGTGGCGCAATGAAGGTCGTGCGGGTCTCATGGCGTTGATGTCGGTCGGCGTCACCTTTGCCAATATCGCATTGAATTACGTGCTGATCGTGCGCCTCGACATGGGCGTTGCCGGGTCAGCTTGGGGAACAGCAATCGCTCAGGGGTTGGGCCTTGCACTCCTCGTGGGCTTGCGTTCGCGTGGCGGCGGCATTCTGTCGCTTTCCGCCCTCAGACACGCACGCTGGGTCGGAAAATGGCGGGCCATACTGACCCTTGGGGCACCCGTCAGCCTGAGTTTCATCGGGATTGCACTGGTCTCCGCAACGGTGATCGCGACCCTGCGGCTGACGTCCGACTCCGGCTATGTCGAGGACATTGCCGCCTATGGGATCGTGACCCGGATTTTCAGTTTCGCATTCATGCCCCTGATGGCCATCGCCCTGGCAACCCAAAGTATCGTCGGGAACAACGTGGGCGCAAAACTCTACCAACGCTCAAATGCTGTCCTGCGGCTCGCGCTCACTGTGTCCGTTTTTTATTGTGCTGCGATTGAGGTGATCCTGCTTGCTGAAAATGGCTGGATTGGCAGTGGCTTTGTCACCGATCTGGACGTGATTGCGCAGGTTGGAAAAATTTTGCGCCCGATGGCGTCTCTCTATCTGTTTGCTGGTCCGGTTCTTGTACTCGCCCTTTATTTTCAGGCCATTGGACGACCCGGACATACCGCCGCTCTCACGTTGATCAAGCCATTTGTGCTCAGCCCTCTATTGATAGCTGCTTTGGGTACTATTTATGGCGCACAGGCAATCTGGTTCGCCTTCCCGATTGCGGATGGAATTGTGGTTACCATTGCCCTTTGGATTGTGATCGTATGTCAAAGGGACGGCAAGGAGGCCAGCGGCTTTGGGTTGCCGGAACGGGAGGAGGCATGATGGATTTACAATCTGTGAGAGATGCCACGTCACTAGCGTTACAGAATTTCGACAAGATTGGGCTCGAAGCGGTCCTTGCGCCTATCGGATTATTGATCCCTACCCTAGGCGGCGCTGACGGCGCCCATCCAGGAAAATAGCGCGCCGGTGGCGAAGACGTCGACATAACGCCGTGACTGGAACAGGCCATTGAGCGAAACGCGCGGCAGAGCGTGCAACTGGTTCGCCTGCCCGGCGTAAAGCCCACCGGGCCGCGTGGTGACGGCTGACTTCAGACCGATGTCGCGCGCCAACTCAAACTCACGTTCGCCGGCTGATTGGGGGCCGCCGATGGGATAGGAGAAGTGCTCGGGCGCCTTGTCGAATTTTGCCTTGAGAATGTCCATGGACTGGACGATTTCGGTGCGGGCCTGATCACACGGCAGCTTGGCGAGTTCGTAGTGATGCACTGTGTGGGCGCCAATGGTGCACAGCGGTTCATTGGCAAAAATTTCCAGTTCCTGCCAATCCATGATCAGATCACGGCAGTGCTGGTCCAGATCCAATCCATAGTCGTTCGCCAAAGTGCGCATAAGGGCAATTCGATCCATCTCGGGCATTTCACGCATATGCTGGTAAAGCGCGGCAAATGTGGCCCGCTTTTGTGGTACAGCCGCGCAGTCAAAGTGCTCGACCTCGCCCTCAATCATGACCTTCATGTCATTCTGGTGCGCGATGATATCTTCCAGCGCCTGCCACCAGACTTCGCCAATTCCGTCCACCAAGCTTGTGGGCACGTAAAGAGTGAACGGGCACTGATGCCGCCGCAGAATGGGCAAGGCGTAGGTCAGATTATCGCGATAGGCATCATCGAAGGTGAAGACCACGAAATTGCGACCATCATCGGGGCCGCGCAATCTGGCAATGGCTTCGTCCAGATTGACAATATCCAGGCCAAGTTCGCGCACCCGTTTGATGGCGTACTCGAGGAAATCGGGGCGGACCTGAAGGATGGAATTGGGTGAGAATTCAGCCGGGGTATCGGGTAAGACCCGATGAAGCGTGAAAATCACGCCGCGTGATTTCGACAATTGGCGAATAATGCCCGGCAATCGAGCCATCCAAATGGCTTCGAACATGGCGGAGATGGCGGTGTATTTCAGCTGTGTCACGAATATACTGCGCAATCAAGCGGCGACGCGGCGTGGCGCCAAGACAATGTCGGCGTGGCCATAGCCAGCTTCCGCGAGTTGTTCGCGTGCTGCCTGCAACTCTTCATCGCTATGCTGCGGTCCTGCCACCAAAACAAGTCTTCCCCCGATATCCGCGAACATTGGCAACGAAGAATTAGCGCCAACCTGCCCGGTCATTACAATTACGACTTCGTAGATATCACTTAGTGCTTCAACAAGTGTAAATGGCTTGGGCGACATTTGATCAAGGTGCTGCGAATGGCCCCAAGGCACTTCGGCAAAGCCCTCATCGGTCGACTTGTGAACAACGTCGCCAAAGCTTGCGGCTCCTTCGCTGAGGTCGGAGATGCCCGGTTCGATTGAGGGAATGCCGCTGCCCGCGTCGATCATGGCAACGCTCAAGCCACGATCAAGCGCCTCGCTGGCGAGGCTATCGGCCAAAGCTGCGCAGTCGCGGTGCGACGTGCCGCCCGCCAAGACCACAACCTGAGTTCGGCCCAAGACGAGATCGGAGGCCAGCGTGGCAAAATCGAGCGGAACATTGCCGCGATCAGGCGGCAATTCCTCGTCGTCAACGGGTTGTTCTACAGCGACCGGCGCTTCGGGTTCGTCTTCCTCAATCGATTCGATTGCATCCAGGTCGTCGACTATTGGCTGGTTGTCCAACACAACGTCGTCGGGTTGGTCCTGTTCGGTGGCTGCAATTTCTGTTTCCGGTTCGTCCTCAACCCAAACAGCCTGGGTGCCGGGCTCGGAAATCAGCAATGGATCCTCGGCGGCTTCGTATTCGATATAGCTTTGTGGCTCCAAAGATTCTGGATCGTCGTAGGCTATTTCATCTTCGAATTCAGAATCATATGGCTGCAAATTCGTGTAGGGCACGAACTCCTCGTCGCTTTCGACCTGGCCTTCGAATGGCTGAGCCTCGTCGGCGGCGAATGTGGGCTCAGTTTCATCGCTATGGGGCTGAGGCTCGTCGAGCGACTCGGGTTCATCCTCGACAAAATCGCGCTGAACGACGGCTTCAAATTCCTCGTCAGGCGCTAAATTGTCCTGCCGGGGTGCCGGGGCTTCGCGCTCGGCGCGATAGATAATGGCACGGCCCGAGGCCAATTCGGCAAAAACAAGGAAGCCAAGCTGACCGCCGATCAGAACAATACCCACCGCCAGCATGACGAAAGTGACTTTGGGTGAAGCAGGCGTGACCGAGGGGCGGCAAAGGAAATCACGCGAACATCGGGCAGCGCCGATTGCGCATCAGTGCGGGACGCGGCTTCGCTGTAGCGCTGCAAATAGCCCTCAAGCAGGTCGCGTTGTGCCTTGGCTTCACGCTGAAGGCCATCAAGGGTTACGGTTTCGCGGGTTGCGGTGGAAGCCGAGCCTTTAAGCTTGGCCAAATCGGCCTGCAACGAGGTTTCGATGCCGGCCTCGATTTGCGCTTCGGCTTCCAGGGCATCGGCAACGCGACGTCCCTCGATGCCGATCTGCTTGTCCAGTTCGGCAATCTGGGCGGTAAGCGCCTTGATGGCGGGGTGGTTTGACAAAAGGGTGGATGATTTCTGCGCCCGCTCGCCCTGCAGCCGCGCCTTATCCTGGGTCAGCTGCTGGATGACAGCGCTATCGCGAACGTCGGGCACGCTATCAATGGGTTGGCCCCGATCAATCAGACCGCGAATAAGGGTGGCGCGGGACATTGCGGTATTCTTGCGCTCCTGCGCCGCGCTCATCTGGCTGGCAACCGAGGACAATTGCTGATCCAGCAATGAGGTATTGTTGGTGCCAGAGAACAGGTCGTTATCGACCTTGAAGTTGGCGACGGCATTTTCGGACCGGGTCACCGAGGTGCGAAGCTTGTCGATTTCTTCCTTGAGCCAACCAGAGGCCTCGGCAGTATCGGACAGGGACAATTCGGTGCGCCGGGCGACATGGGCGCGGGCGACGGCATTGGCCAGACGCGCGGCCAATTCAGGGTCCTTTGAGCGCACATGCACCGAGATGATCCGGGAATCACGCTCCTGAATAACGGTCAAATGATCATAAAGCGACGCCAGGGCGACGGCATCACGATCCTCTGGCGAAGCGGCACGGCCAAGCAGTTGCTTGATCATGGCAATCGGGGAAAAGCCACTTTGGGAACCGTTGAACTCAGGAATATCGCCGAGCATTTCGGACCGGACCACCTTGAGCAGGGTATCGCGTGACCTCAAAAGTTCCATCTGGCTGGAAACAACACCCGCGTCGTTGGCATTGGTGGATGGTGCCGCCTCATTGGAAGCACGCGTATAAATATTGCTGCGCGGTTCAATAAGAATGCTGGCGGAGGAATCATAAACTTTGGGCATGAAACTCAAGGCGACGTAAGCTACCGCCAGGATCACGAGCGAAACCAGTATAATGCGCGGCAATCGGGACCACACAGCTGCGATTATTGCAGATGTGTCTATTCTCGCATCGCGCGTTGCCTGAGAATCAAGCGTCATGATTTACCTCGTCTCGTTCCCTTGTTTATCGGGTATACGTGGTAAGCAATCCGTTAAGGCAGTTGCAGATCGCATTCATACTTAGCCAATCTAAGTGAATTGTTAACCATAGCGGACCGACATTGGGGAGGCTCTAATTTGGCGAGATTCCCCCATGCGCTGGCTACAGATTGCCGTTCTTATTCTTGTATTACCACTGGCCGCCTGTGCGGGAATGCGGCCAAGCACCTATCTCGTCGATGTCAAAGGCCCCTATCTGCTCGACACCGGCGATGCGGTGCGTGTCACGGTATATGGTGACGCGGACCTGACCGACACCTACCGGGTCGATGACAGTGGCGCGGTTGCCTTCCCCCTGGTGGGGCCGGTCGTGGTGCGCGGACAAACAACAAAGGTTGCCGCCGCCCGTATCGCCCAGGCGCTGAGCAATGGCTATATGCGCAACCCGAATGTTGCGGTCGAAGTAGCTGAATATCGGCCATTTTTTATCCAAGGCGCTATCAGCAACGCTGGCCAGTTTCCCTATGTCTATGGCATGACCATTCGCGCAGCGATCAGTACCGCTGGTGGGTTTACCGAAACGGCGGATCGCAATCAGGCCACGATTTACCGACGGCAGGACACCCAGATGGTCAAGGGCAGTGTCGATCTGGACTATCCAATTTACCCCGGCGACACGATTGTCGTTGGCGAACGCTGGTTCTAGGGACATTTTGGTGACGCAATCCAAGCTTCGCGTGCTGCAGGTGATGCGGGCACCAGTCGGCGGGCTGTTTCGCCATGTTGCTGATCTGACGCGCGAATTGGCATCGCGTGGCCATGAAGTCGGGCTGGTTGTCGATAGTATTGCCAACGACAGTCAGACCGAGGAGCGACTCAAGGCTTTGGCAGAGTTTGTGCCCCTGGGTATCCATCGAGTGGCGATGCCGCGTGTTTTGGGCAAGGGCGATTTGCTGGCGCCGATGGCGGTGCGTCGACTTTGCCGCGAGCATAATATCAATGTTGTGCACGGGCACGGTGCCAAAGGCGGATTTTATGCGCGGCTGGCGCGGCTAAGCGGCGCCCAGGTTGCGGCGCTTTATACCCCGCACGGCGGTGTGCTGCATTATTCGGGAAAGTCACCGACAGGGCGGATATTTCACTTTCTCGAGCGGGCGCTGATGCGCCAGACCGCGGCGGTGATTTTTGAAAGTCATTATGCCAAAGCAACCTACGCCACGGTTATCGGGGAGCCGACCTGCGGCAGCGCCATCATTCACAATGGTTTGACCGCCGAAGAGTTTATCGCGGTCACTGCCGACAAGGATGCCGCCGATTTCGTCTTTGTGGGAGAACTTCGGGCGCTCAAGGGCATATTTCCACTCGTCGAGGCCATGGACGGCCTCAAGCGTGCCGACGGCAGCCCGGCAACATTGGTCGTTGCCGGAGACGGCGCCGAGCGCGGCGCGATGGAAGCAGCTATTGCGGCGCGCGGTCTCGGCGATTTTATCACATTGGTTGGCGCGCAGCCGGCGCGGGCAATGTTCGCACGGGGAAGGATAGCCCTCGTGCCGTCTCTGGCAGAGTCCCTGCCCTATGTTGTGCTTGAGGCGGCAGCGGCGCAATTGCCCGTGATCGCGACGAATGTGGGCGGTATTGGCGAAATTTTCGGACCGACGGCGGACGACCTGGTGCCCGCGGGGAGCGCGGATGCGTTGCGGGATAAAATGCAGGCATGCCTTGATCATCCAGAAGCTGCTGAGGCGGCGATGAAAATTCGGCTGGCGCATATTGCCGAGCAGTTTTCGGTCAAGCGGATGACGGACGCCATTGAAGCGCAATATTTGTCCGCAATACCAACAAGCTAGTATGTCGGCTTTCATCGTCTTTTCATTCCTTTGACCAATAATGCCCCCCTAAAAAGTAGCAGGCGGTGGCGTAATGTATCGAGTAGACCCCCAGCAGGCAGCGACCGCGCAGGCCGACAAGCGTGCCAGCAATGGTGGCGCCAAGCGCGTATTATCGAGTGCAGCGGAGGCCATCATCAATGCGCCGGCCGAGCCAACGGTATCCGGGTCGCTCGTTGTCGGGGTCGCTCAAGTCGTTGAAGCGCTGCTGCTTACTGTGCTGGGCTATGTGATTTTCGAAATTTATCTTCAGGGCGAGCAGCGCGGCTTTTATGTGGCGCTGGTTTTTGGCGCTGCCTTGCTGACCAATGTACTGCTCAATATCGGTCGGACGCACCGCATTGCTGCCTATCGGACAATATTCACTCAAATCAGCCGGGTCCTGCTGGGCTGGGCGATTGTCATGGCATTGCTGGCAATCGGCACATTTTTGTTCAAGGCATCCGACCTGGTATCGCGGATCTGGGTTCTGAGCTGGTTTGCCAGTGGGGCCGCGCTACTGGTTACCTATAGATTGGTGCTGCGCGCATTTGTGATGCGGATGACGCGGCAGGGTCGGCTGAAACGCCGGACGGTTATCGTGGGCGGCGGCAAGGATGCTGAGGTCTTGATCGGCCAGATACGGCAAGGCGCGGATAGCGATATCAGGCTGTTTGGCCTGTTTGATGATCGTATTGATGATCGTTCACCCGAAATGGTGGCGGGGTGTCCAAAACTGGGGACGGTTGCGGATCTAGTGGAATTTGCCCGACGCACCACCGTGGATCTGGTGATCGTTTCCATGCCGCTTTCCGCTGAAAAGCGGGTGTTGGCAATGTTGACCCAGCTTTGGGTCTTGCCGGTCGATATCCGGTTGTCAGCGCATATGAGCACGCTCAAATTTACCAGCAAGGCCTATTCTTATGTTGGCGACCTTGCTGTGCTGGATATGGCCGATCGGCCGATTTCGGACTGGAACCTGGTATTCAAATGGATATTCGACAAGGTCGTGGCGGTTGCTGCGCTGATCCTGTTGTCGCCTGTCATGGTAGCAACAGCGATTGCCATTAAACTGGAAAGCCCCGGCCCGGTGTTTTTCCGGCAGAATCGGCACGGCTTTAACAATGAACTGATCAAAATCTTCAAGTTCCGCTCGATGCGCACGGATATGGCGGATGAAAGCGCCAGCAGGCTGGTAACCAAGGACGATCCGCGCGTAACCCGCGTTGGCAAGTTTATACGGCGCACATCAATTGATGAGTTGCCGCAGCTGTTCAATGTTCTCAAGGGCGAGCTGTCAATTGTTGGCCCCCGCCCGCACGCCTTGCAGGCCAAGGCGGCCAACCAGCTTTATTATGAAGCGGTCGAGGGTTATTTCGCCCGCCACCGCGTTAAACCGGGCATGACGGGCTGGGCCCAGATCAATGGTTGGCGCGGTGAAACCGATACGATCGACAAGATCATGCAGCGGGTTAATCACGACCTCTACTATATCGAGCATTGGTCGATCCTTCTGGACATGTACATCGTGGTGATGACACCGCTGTCGCTGGTTTCAAAGAATGAGAACGCCTATTGAGCGCCATTGAGTACTCTGGTGCGCTGAATTCGGCTGCCGAGCAAAAAGGGCTCGGCACTGCTTATTTGCGTGCGCGGGCGATGCGCACGCTTGATCTACTGGTGGCCTTCTGGATTTTCACCGGCGGCCTGGTGCTGGTGGAACCATCGCCCTATGAATTTTCGTTCCTGCTGGTATTGCCGATGGCATTTATTGCCGGGATCGGCCTTTATCGCTCGACGCTGGGGATATTGGCGATCCTGATGGTGTTCATACCGTTCGCGTTGATCGCATCGTTTCAGGTGAACTACGCCGATTTCATGGATGCATTCGTCTTCGTCATCGTGACGATATTCATGTTTTTGACATCGTATTTTCTGGCCAATTATCTGGCCGAAGCGACGTTGCAGCGAACACGATTGATCATCAGAGCCTATACCGGCATTGCCCTGATCTGTTCGCTGATCGGCATTCTGGCCTATCTCGGATTGATACCCGGGGCCGATCTCTTTGTGCGCTATGGACGCGCCAAGGCAACGTTCAAGGACCCCAATGTATACGGTCCCTTCCTTATCCTGCCGGCCGCCTTTGCCCTGCAGCGCGTTCTTTTGGCGCGCGGGTCCAAATCGTTCTGGGCTGGCATGGTCTATCTGGTTCTGTTCGTCGGCATTTTTGTGAGCTTTTCGCGCGCGGCCTGGGGGCATCTGGCGGCGACCTCGCTATTGGTCATGATGCTGGTATTCTGGCTTGAGGCCAATGCGCACGACAAGGTGCGGATCATGATCCTATCCATTGTCGGCACCTTGGGGCTGGTGGTGGCGCTCGGCGGGCTCTTGAGCGTTCCGGCGGTATATCAACTGTTTGAAACCCGGACGGCTTCGCAGAAATATGATGGCGGCTCTACCGGCCGTTTCGGACGGCAGGGTTATGCGTTTGACTTGGCGCTCAGTAACCCATGGGGCATCGGGGCGGGCGAATTTCACAATCTGCGGATCACCGAGGAACCGCACGACACCTATGTCAGCGTGCTGCATGTTTATGGCTGGGGCGGCGGGGCAATGTATTATCTGTTCGTGCTTGCCACACTGTGGCGCGGCATATCCAGCTTACGGCATCAATCACCTTATCGATTATTGATGATCCCGGTGATATCGACATTTTCGATCTTGGTCATAGAGGCGGCGATCATCGATATTGATCACTGGCGCCATTATTATCTGGTCGCGGGCATGATCTGGGGTTTGTCGACCGCCATTCGGAACGGGCCGCAGGGGTCAAGCCATCGAGACGAGGCGCTGGTCTAGATAGCCCTCAGCGAGGCGGGCGGTATTTTCTGCAAATCGGGGCATGTGTGTTTGTGCAAGGCCGGTTTCACTATGTGAGCCGATCCAGGCCAGAAGCGCCATGCGACGCAACAGGATCATGGTGTCGATAGCGTTTCTGTCGGCACGTTCGAGCGGACGAACCCGTTCATAGTTGTCCAGCCAGGCCGCTTTCCATTGGTTGACCATTGGGTGGGCTTCGTAGAACGAGATGGCAGCGGCAAACTCATAGGCAAACCAGCAAAAGCCGCAGTCGTCGAAATCGATCAGGGTAATGTTGGCGCCGTCGGCCAGCACGTTGCCCAGCCGCATATCGGCGTGGATCAGACCATAACGATGTGGGGCAGTTCCATATCGGGCAAGATTGATGCGCAGCGCCTCGTCGAGCCTATGCAGAGTTTTGGCAACTGTGTCGTCGACGCCGGGTGCGATACGCCAATTGCCCCAGAGGCCGTCGGCATCCAGAATATGAGCGGCACTCCAGTGTTGGCGCTCGAAGTCGGGAGGTTGACGCCAGTTTTCGGCGTGATCGTGCATGATGGCAGCGTAGGTACCCAGTGTTGCAAATAGGCCGATCAAATCTTCATCGGCGCGCAATTCCCTGCCCGGCGCAAATGCGAAAAGAACGGCGTGGCGATTGTCCCCTGCCCCCAGCGCCAATTCTTGCAGATAGGCACCGTCGTTGCCGATGATGGGGCGAGCCAGATTGAGGCGATCGTCGGCGGCGAGCGCCGTCAGCCACGCCAGCTCGCTCTTGATCGCCGCTGTGGTTTGATAACCCGGCCGGTGCAGGCGAAGAGTGAAGCGCGGGCCCTCAGGACTATCGATGCGGTAGGTGTGGTTTTCCGAATAATTGATCAGCGTAACGCTGCAATTATGGGTGCCGGGCCAGCGGGTTAGCGCCAGTTGTATCGTGCTTGGATCGGGCTGGGTTTCGCTATCGTGCATATTCTATCCCAGATGGCCCATGTGGCCATCTTGCAAACCAGCGATGGGAGTGGAAATGGTCGGAGCGGCAGGATTTGAACCTACGACCCTTTGTCCCCCAGACAAATGCGCTACCAGGCTGCGCTACGCCCCGACTTCTGGGAGACATACGGAAATGGGCGATTGGGCGCAACCCTCATTTTGCAGACCGTGTGAACAAAGTGAGATTTTTTAGGCGATGCGGTTCTTCGTGGGACCAAAAGTCCCACGAAGGTCCCACGAATGTTCTAGCCATGTTCACGCAGAAAGCGGGCTAGATTTCTATGCGATGACAGTGATATTCCGAACTTTTGACGCTTACCTGGGAGTTGCGGGACGCGGTCACGTCTGCAAAAGATTGGGTCGGTTACTCCGCTCGACCGAAAAGGCCTCGAGGCAACCGACCTGATGCGACCGGCAAGCCGGCCTGATCAAGGGCGGGATGGATCGGATATCCCTTCGACTATGCCATCCTGGCGACCACCCGATGACGCTTGCACGATAGAGTTGGATCGTGCCGGGCTCGCATGTGTGCGAAATCCTCTCACCTGAAAGTATCCTCCCGGACGTAACGTGGAAGCTGATGCCTCCGTTGACACCAGCCGTCCGTTTTCGCCCAGTTGGGGGCGGCGATCAAGCATGCAAGCTCTATCCCCAGAGGACCCAAGAAATTTGGCCTGCGACGGATCGAAATATCATGTCGCTGAGCAGAGCCACTTTCATGGCGTAGGGTCAGCCTTACCCTCAAGCGCCGAAGCGAAAACTGCGGGAGGCGTCCAGTCGAAGGTTACCCTATGCCTGCCAGGTCCGACCAGCGTTTCACTTGCGTCGTTGCACTCATTACCGTCGACCATGGCGTTGGTATAACTCGGACTCAACCGCAAAACACCAGTTGATCCTTCGGGCACCTCAATGTCGTACGTGACGTGGCCGTCGCTTTCGGTCCACTCGGCGCGTATGGTGCCATGGTCGCATTCGTGATGCGCACGAACCGGCGACAGATTGGCAATAATGCTGGGCTCGAAGACGATCTTGGCGAAGCCTGGCTCGACTTCGTCCGGGCGGAAGCCTGACACCGACTCAATAAGCCATTGGCACACAGCGCCATATGCGTAGTGATTATACGAGTTCATTTGCGGGTTGTATATTTTGCCGTCCGGCTGGACTGCGTCCCAACGTTCCCAAATGGTAGTTGCCCCCATCTTGACCTGGTAAAGCCACCCTGGCACTTCTTCCTGCAGGAACATCTGACCGGCCAAGCCCGGCTCGCTAATCTTGATCAGCGCAGGCAACAATGCCGGAGTGCCAATGAATCCGGTTCCGATACGCCCGTCCGTCCGGGAAATTGCGTTCTTGAAGTGCTCCTTTGCCGCCTCCACGCGGTCGCATGGAATAAGATCATGCAAAAAAGCCAGCGCATATGAGGTCTGGTCGTCTCCGGCCACTCTCCCCGATGGCGTGATGAATTCCCTAGCGAATGCCCGCTTAACTTCATCAGCCAGGTCACGAAGACGATCTGCCTGCTGGACGTCGCCAACGATTGCGGCAATACGGGCGACGTGGCTCGAAGCGATGTACAGGTAAAGTGTTGCCGCTGCTTCGTCACTGATCGTCGGCAGGGGCTTCGCGCTGGGGCCGCTCGGCTGAAGCCAATCGCCGAACGAGAATCCGCGTGCGCCCCAGGTGCGTGGTGGCCTGACGATCGGCCCGTCGCTAATCGACCAGACGAAGTCCACCCACTTAACCATGGCGGGCAACACCTCGGCGAGAAAGTCTCTGTCCCCATGGTGCAAGTACAACTGCCATGGGATTACCCAAATCGCGTCCCCCCAACCCGTGGAACCAAAGAAGCCCGGGAAGTTCTCGGGGTGCAGGCGGGTCGGGTCTGGAACAACATGAGGGATCGCGCCGTCGTCCCGTTGATCTGCCATGACATCCCTGATCCACTTCTTAAAGAAGCGGTGCACGTCAGCCAGGTAAAGGGCCGTCCCGGCAAAGACTTGGGCATCCCCCGTCCAGCCCAGGCGCTCATCTCGTTGAGGGCAGTCCGTGGGCACCTCGATGAAGTTGGCGCGTTGAGACCAGATGGTGTTCTGCACCAATCTGTTCACAAGTTGATTTCCGCAGGTGAACGAGGCTTTCACGTCAGACACCGAACTTATCGGGATGGCGACGATGTTGAGCACCTCCGCCTGGCCAAGCACGCTCACCCTGGCGTATCGGAAGCCTTGGAAGGTGAAGTGCGGTTTGTAGGCCTCCCTGCCCGACCCGTTGAGAACGTATTCTATTCGCGCGTCAGCGGTGCGATAGTTCTCGTTGTAGAATTCCCCTTCTTCATCCAGAATTTCGGCATGCTCCACAACAACCTTTGCGCCCGGTGCTCCGAGCACCTCGAATGAGACGTAGCCTCCAAGATTCTGGCCGAAATCATAGAGCAATCGTCCGGCAGCATCCCTCCACTGCTTTACCACCGGCACCGCTTCCAGTTCGCGGACTGGCCTGGCCTCGCAAGGGATCAAGCGCTCTAGGTCGAACGGCATGGCCTCGACTCCATGCGAGGCTTCGGGCGAGACACGGGCGTCAAATATCTCCCCGAAATAAATCCCCGACTTCAGAATCGGAAGCAGTCCACTCGACCAGGTACCGTCCGTGACGAGCACAGGATCAGGGCTATCCGGGAATGACCTCAGTTCCGCGATAGCAGCCAGCCGATCGCCCCAAGTGTTCAGAATCGGCTCATCGCCCCACATCATCCGGGACCGAAGCCAGCCATCGGCCAACCAGATTTCAATGTGATTTTCTCCGCGGTTCAGAAGATCGCCCACATCGTAAGCCTGGTAACTCAATCGCTTGTCGTAGCTCGTCCAACCCGGCGTCAGCAGGTCCTCGCCTATACGCCTCCCGTTGATGAACGCGATGTACAGCCCAAGTGCGCTGATCCGCAGCACTTCTTTGCCGGTAATGGCATCCAATCGAAAACGCTTCGAAACGAACGGTGCAGTCGACCCTACGCCTTCGTCGCAAAGCGGTCGTACCATTCTGGCCGATCGAAAATGCTCAGCGGCATATCCACTCTGGGTATCTTGGGTGACAGAACTCATAGCAATTCCAAACGATGTCGAACTTCTGTATATCGTTTTCCGAAACCTGATGCCTTTGCAAGCACAAATTTTCTTTTACAATTATCTTGCCGTCACAATTTCGATGTTCCAATTTGACGATCATTCAGAAAACGTTGTACACGCATTGCGCCGTCGTGAATAGAGGATTCCCATGACCCAGACTTATCGAGATGCCAATGCTCCAATCGAGATTCGCGTTTCGGATCTAATCGGTCGGATGACCCTGGAAGAAAAGGCTGCGCAACTTTGTTGTCTTTGGGAGAGAAAGCCCGAGTTTCTGGATGACACGGGTGAATTCGCCCCCGACAAGGCGGTGAACGCGCTGCAACACGGCATCGGGCAGATTTCCCGCATCTCTGACTATCGAGGGTAGCCGTGTGCTTGCTCTCAAGTTCGAGGCGGGTCTGTTCGAGAACCCCTATCTCAACCTCGAGGACGCCCTTTCCCCAGTGCACGCAGAACGCGACGCAATCCTGGCGCGCAAGGCTGCCGAAAAGGCTCTGATACTGCTCAAGAACGACGGCATTCTGCCGCTTTCGGTCTCCGCCCCGCTGAAAGTCGCCGTGATAGGGCCGAACGCCGACGAAGCTCTGCTAGGTGGGTATTCGGGTGACAGCAACGAGAAGATCGGTATCCTGGAAGGCCTGAAGAGACTGGCCCCTTCCAGCTTCGTCATCGAGCATGCTGTTGGCGTTTGGATAACACCACCCGACGAGCTAGGTCGCCATCGTAGCTTCTCGCAAACCGAACCGGCGCTCCGCGACGAGAACCTGGCCCGGATAGAGCAGGCGATCGAATTGGCGACCCGGTCCGATATAATTGTACTTTGTGTTGGTGACGTTCCTGCGGTTACGAGGGAGGCCGTTGCGCCCGAATTACCGGGCGACAGGAGCACCCTCGGCCTGTGGGGAGATCAAGACCTGCTTATTGATGCCTTGGCGGCAACGGGTAAGCCGCTGGTGATAGTTCTCCTGAACGGCCGTCCATTGGTGATCAACAAAATGACCGAGACAGCGAACGCCATTGTCGAGGGTTGGTATCTGGGTGAAGCGACCGGCCTGGCGGTTGCAGATGTCCTCCTGGGAAACACAAACCCGGGCGGCAAGCTTCCGGTCTCCATTCCGGCTTCCGTCGGCGAACTGCCGGTCTACTACAATCGACACCCGTCAGCAGATGTGAATCAGTACCTCGAGGGTGCCCGGCGTGCCCTTTTCCCATTCGGACACGGGCTGAGCTACACATCATTTGAAATTTCCTCGCCGCGGCTGTCCTCGTCGTCGGCGCGATCAGATGAAACCGTTCAAGTCGTCGTGGACGTTACGAACACGGGACCCGTGGCCGGCGACGAAGTCGTGCAACTCTACGTTCGAGACGATTTCAGCTCGCTTCCGCGGCCCGTCATTGAGCTTCGCGGGTTCGAGCGCATCCACTTGCATCCTTCTCAAACAAAGACGGTGGAATTTTCCCTCGGAGCCGCTGAACTAGGCTTCTGGAACGTGAACCTCGATTGGGTTGTTGAGCCCGGGTCCTTCACGATCTCGGTGGGACGCAGCTCGCAGGATCACAAATCCACTACTTTAACCGTAGTCTGAAGGGACAGTCCCTTGGCCGAAAGGGATACCAGCATCAAGCTTGGCGGCTCTGGCAAGACCCGGCAGGTCAACCCAAAGCCAACGTCGCCCGCTACGACACGCTGCGTGGCAAGGATGTTATCGGCATTGTTCATGGGTGCCGCTCCTGCGTTCAGGAGCGCTTGGCCACTGCCCGCATGTCATGGGCGACTGTGACAGGGGGCAGAAGCACACCACCGTCGGCAAAGATGGTCTGCCCCGTTATGTAAGACGCAGCGTCTGATGCCAAGAAAACGCAAAGACTAGCGATTTCAGATGGCAAGGCAGTGCGCTGCATGGCGATCAACGGAGCTGCCAGGTTATCGCCGGCATCATAGCGGGCCCGCTCCTCAGGGGTCTCAGAAGTATTGATATACCCGGGAGCAACCGCGTTGGCGCGAATCCCATGGGCCGCCCATTCCACCGCCATGCTTTTCGTCAGGCGGTTCAGCCCTGCCTTGGCAACGCCATAGGCAGCGCTGTCGAACCAGACACTACGCGAGTGAATCGATGAGATATTGATGATCGAGCCACCCTGCCCTCGCTCGACCATGTTCTGCGCGATAAGTTGGCTGGTGATGAAAGGTGCCCGAAGATTTAGGTTGAGCCCGCGTTCCCAACTATCCAGAGAGAGCTCGGCCAAGGGACCGGCTGAGTATTGCCCGCCCCCTGCATTGTTCACCAAGACATCTATCTGACCAAACGTCTTGATGGCTTCGATTGCTGTAGCTTTGCAATCGTCGATATCCATCAGTTCCGCATGCATCATAAAGACCTTGCGACCCACGGCTTCTATCTGCCTAGACACCTCGCGCGCTTCGAATTCGCTTCCCCGATAGGTGAAAGCAATGTTGGCACCCGCATCGGCCAGGGCCAAAGCAGTTGCCTTGCCGATGCCATGGCTGGCACCAGTTATGAGAGCGAATTTGTCTCTGAGAGGGAGAGTCAATTTGTCGTCCTTGTTCATATATGAACCGGAGGCAGGATGAGCCTGCCTCCGGTCTCGCTTCGGCCCCCGGAGGGGTAGCGAGGCGTAGCGGGATCAGCCGGCTTTCGCCAAGGCTTGCCGTTGAAGTCTCCGGGCGCGTTGCTTTCTGGGGTCGGCAAGGGGCGCGGCAAGTTGGAGCCGCTTCGTGTAAGGGTGACGCGGCTCGGCGGTGACTTGGGCCGCCTCACCGATCTCCATGATCTCGCCCTGATAGAGGACAGCGATCCGATCGCTGATATTGCTCACCACGCCCAAGTCATGGCTGATGAAAATGTAGGCGACACCAGTGGCCTGTTGCAGGTCTCGGAACAGCTTGAGAACGGTAGCCTGGGTGCTCACGTCCAATGCGCTGGTTGGCTCGTCGCAAACGATCACCGATGGTCGCAGTGCCAGTGCGCGGGCGATAGCGATGCGCTGCCTCTGTCCACCCGAAAATTCTCTGGGATATCGCGATCCCGCATCGCTGGGCAGACCCACGGCGTCCAATAGTTCGCGGACTCTTGCAGTGCCCTCCTCCACTCCGGCTGCGGCAAGTGGCTCTACCAGGATGCTCTCCACCGTCATCGCCGGGTTTAGCGACGAATATGGGTCCTGGAACACTGCCTGAATATCACCGGCCAGGGACCTACGTTCGGCCCGGCTAATATTGCTGATCAACCGTCCTCGAAACGAGATGCTACCACCCCGAACCGGAGCAAGTCCCAGGATCGCGCGTCCAATTGTCGTTTTCCCGGACCCGGATTCGCCGACCATGCCAAGGGTCTCTCCGGGAGCCAAGTCGAAGTTTACTCCGCGGATGACGTTGGTATGCCCGCCGCGCGTGGGAAAGCCGACAACAAGATCTTTCAATGAAAGTAGCGGCGGTGTCATGATGCGATCTCCATCAACTCGACACTGCGCGACGAGCGCAACAACTCGACGGTGTAAGGATCGCTCGGACTGTCGAAAATTTGCTCCACCCCGGCATTCTCGACGAAGCGACCATCCTTCATCACCGTGACTGTGTGGCATAGATCGGCCACAACACCCAGATTGTGAGTTACCAGGATCATAGCCAGGCCCCGCTCCTCACTCAGTTCGCGGAGCAAGTCCAATACTTCGGCCTGCACGGTCACATCGAGGGCCGTTGTTGGCTCGTCGGCAACGATAATATCAGGTTCGGATGCAACTGCACCGCAGATCAGGACCCGTTGTGCCATGCCGCCAGAAATTTCGTGCGGATACATTTTCATGACCCGCTCGGGATCCTTGATACCGACCCGCTGTAATAAGGCCAAAAGAATCTCCCGTGCCTCGGGTCTGGACATCGGTCGGACCGCGCAAAGGCCATAAATCAACTGTGCACCGACCGTGAAGGAAGGGTCTAAATTGGACATGGGTTCCTGCGGGATATAGGCGATCCTGCGACCTCGAGCGGCGCGCATTTTTCGAGGATCCGCCATCAGATCCTCACCATTGAGAAACACGCTTCCGTCCAGGACCAGAGCCTCTCTTGGAAGGATGCCGAGAGTAGCAAAGGCGATTTGCGACTTTCCGGACCCGGATTCTCCAACCAGACCGTGGATCTCCCCGCGGCGCAAGTCAAAGTCCACGCCATGCACGACCTCGCGCACTTCGCCATCCGGTGTCAAATAGCCGATGCGCAGGCCGCGGATTGACAGAATGGAATCTTTAGACGGTTCAGCTGTGGCAACCTCGCCGATAACAGCGGCGGAACGTGCAATAACGCTTCGACGCTGCCTTGCTGACAGCACTTTGTTCCGTGACGACGACTGCAACACATCGCTCAAAACGTTACCGAGCAGGACGAAGGCCAGAATCGTGATGCTAATCAGCAAAGAGGGCCAAACGACACCCCATGGATTGTTGTAGATGCCGTTGAAGGAACGCTGCAGGGTTGTGCCCCAGGATGCGGCGGCGGGGTTACCCAGCCCGATGAACGACACGCCCGATTCAATCCCGATACCCGCAGCCATGATAAAGGAGCTGTGAATGATGATGGGTGCACGGACCGCCCAGAGCACATGCCGCCCGACGATGCGCAGGTCGGACAACCCCGACACACGCGCGGCGTCGATATAGAGTTCTTTCCGCACTGTGATGACGATTGAACGCACCAGTCGATAGTAGGTCGGCGCCACGATAACGCCGAAAACACCCATCGCCGCTGGCAAGTTGGGACCCGTTACGGCATAGAGCGCGATCAGCAGCACCACGCCGGGCAAAGACATGATGGCATCAGAAACGAAACTGGCCGCCGTCTCGAAGATACCGCGGTAGAAGCCGGCGACCAGTCCACTAGTGGCGCCGATGGCGGCAGAGACCGAGACCACGATCAGAACGGCAATTAGCGTCTGCCGACTGCCCCAGATCAGGCGCGAGTAAATGTCGTAACCGGCGCCATCACCGCCCAGCGGGTGCCCCGGTGTAAAGGGCTTGGCATTGGTAGCCGCAAGATCGGTGACGTTGACGTCGTAAAGGGCTAAGGTCGGCGCCAGAAGTGCCACGGCAACCAATAGCACCAGATATGAAAGCCAGATGAGGCCTTGCCGGTTGCGCAGCAACTGCAACAGTGTCGACTCTCGGCGAATGGGCGCGACCGGCGCTACGGTAGCGGAGTGTGCGGCCATGTTGGAACTCTCCGCCATCACGAACGCGACTTGGGGTTAAGAAGGGCTACGCCGATATCGGCGAGAAGATTGGTGGCCAGCACCAGGACGATGGTCACCAGCACCGTGCCCATGACCATAGGGACGTCGCTGATCTGGGCCGACGCATTGGCGAGTTGACCCATGCCGGGTAAGGCGAAGACCAGTTCGATGAACACTGCACCGCCGAGAAGCGCGATCATTGTGAGGCTCAGCGCAGTCAGCCCTGGCGCTGCCGCGTTGCGCAGCACATGGCGGAACAACACCAGCCTCTCGTCGATGCCGCGAGCGCGCAGCGTCCGGACGAAGTCGCGGTCGAGCATATCCAGCATGGCTGAGCGAATCTGGGTGGCTACGCCGGCCACCGCGCCGATCAACAAGGCCGAGACAGGCAACACCAGAGACATGAACCACTGCGTGAGGTTGCGGTGTGGGGGCACATAACCGGTCGCTGGAAACAGACGCCACATCACTGCAAAGGCGAAGACCAGAACGATGGCGATGACATAGCCCGGCACGGCGGTACCCAGAACCGAAAGCCACTGCACCACCCGGTCGATCCAGCCGCCTTTGACAGCGGCAAAGACGCCAAGCAGAACGCTGAAGATCGCAGTAAGCCCCAACGTCATCAGCACGAGCGTCAGCGTCACCGGGACGCGGTTGGACAAAGCTTTGCTGACTGACTCGCTGGTATAATAGGAGCGGCCCAGATCGCCGGTGACGACACCGGCGATCCAGTTCCAGTATTGTACCAGCAGGGGACGGTCGAGGCCGAGCTGCATGATCTTCTGTTGGATGCTCTCGGGTGAGGCGCTCAATCCGAGGACGGATTGAGCGATGCCCGGGGCATTGCCGTACATCAGTGCAAAAGTCGCAAAAGTCACGACCAGCACCACGCCAATGGAGCGCAGGAGACTTTTTATTAGAGAGGACATGGTTTCCTCCTGTCTCGCCTCGACCGCATGCGCTACTGGAAGTCGCGCAGCTTAGGAGTCAGCGCCTCAGCGTCGGACTGGGTCGGGATGGAGACCTTTTCCGGGTTGAAGGCGTAAGTTGAGCCCATGTAGACGAACGGCGCAAACCAGGCCTCGTCCACGACGTAGCGGTTAATCTCCTGCTGTAGGGCGGCGCTCTCCTCGGCCGAGGCAGTGGCGATCTTTACCCAGCGACCGTCGATGAACTCGTTTCCGACATGCTGCAGGTTCCACCATCCATCGACAGTAGACTCGACGTAAATCTGGAACGCGGAGTTGCCGTCATTTCCGAGCTGCCAAAGTACGACCGGGAACTTGCCGCTGAGCAGATCACTAATGGCGTTGGCACCGGACAGCGGTACCTCGGTCACCCGGATGTTGATCAGAGCCAATTGCTGACGGACATACGGCAGCAGCGTCTCGAAGTTCTGGCCGGTCATGGTGGGAAATTCGAGTTCGAAGCCATCGGCAAAGCCGGCTTCGGCCATCAGTTCCCTGGCCTTCTCCACGTCGAATGGATAAGGATCTTCGAGATCCACGATATGTGCGGCGGTGCCCTTCCTGTACACTTGAGCGGTCGGCTCGGCATTGCCCAGATAGAGATGCTCGGCCATCGCGGCCTTGTCGAACACCATGTTCATCGCCTGGCGAACTCGAACGTCACCAAGCGCCGGAATCTTGGCCCCGGTACGATCGGAGATGATCAGGCGCGGCGTCTGGCCGAGGAACTGAATAACCTCCATTCCGGCGGCCTTGACGGTTTCCAAGCTGCCAGCGGCAACCAGGGTGGCGTCAATCTGGCCTGTGGTCAGGGCCGAAACGGCAGCACCATCGGCTGTGATCACCTTGATGACGAGATTGTCGTAGGGATAGTCCGATGCGTTCCAGTGATCGGAGTTCTTCTTGAAAACGTATTCCGAACCCGTCGTCGTTGCACCATCGTCTAGTACATAAGGGCCGGAGCCGATAGGAACGTCCCAATTTCCCGCAGCCAGGACGGTCATGGGCAGAATGTTTGCGCTGCAGATCTTGTTGTTCAGGATCGGCTGCGGTTCCGGCCAGCTGAGCGAGATTGTCTGAGCGTCGGGCATCTCAAACTCAATGTCTTCGTAGTCTGCGCCGCGGCCGCTGGTGGTCAAGAACTCGAACGATGCCTTGACGTCCTCAAGAGCTACCGGCGAGCCGTCGCTGAACTTCAGGTCCGGACGAAGTTTGGCGGTGAAGGTGCGGTTTCCGTTGGAGACCTCCCAAGATTCGGCCATGTCGGCCTCAAGTCCGCCGACGGAGTTGCACTTGACAAGGTTGCCCCAGACAGCCTCGGCGGCCCAGTTCTGGTAGCCTGGCTGATTGCCCGGGTTCCAGCCGTACATGTCCAGCGTCGCGCCGAGAGTAAGTAACTCCTTCCCGGCGACGGCGCCAACGCTGCCTGCAACCATGATGGCCGTAACGCCGGCGGTAGTCACCAGGCGCGAGATAAATTGTGGTGTGCCTATGGACATGATCATTCCTCCCTTGTCCTCACGTTATATACAACGTTTTCCAAACAAGCTGTCAAGTGCGCACTTTTTTGGTGTGCTCAGCCATGAATAGAGAGGCGTGCCCGCTTTGGATGACGTTTGACGAAAGCGGACAAGATGGTAAAGGTGTGGGTATCTGGATGAGGTAGATTGCATGTCGGGAATAAGAAAACGCAGCAGCGGCGCGACCCTGCGCGATGTCGCCAGTGACGCCGGCGTTTCGTTCTCCGCCGTGTCAAAAGCGCTCCGAAACGCATATGGCGTGAGCGACTCGATGCGCCTGCGGGTGCAAGCTTCCGCTGAGCGCCTCGGGTATAGGCCACATGCGGCGGCCCGGGGGCTGCGAGGAAAGACTTTTACGCTAGGCGTCTTGGTTTCGGACCTGCACAATTCCTTCTTCTCTGAGATTTTTGGGGGCGTCTCTGATACAGCCAGCATGGCGGGCTATCAGGCCATGCTCGGCGTAGGTCAGGTGCAGCCGGTTGTCGAAAACGCGGTCATCGACGCCATGATCGACCGCCAGATGGATGGCCTTTTATTGGTCGCCCCTTCAATGTCACCTGCGGACTTGGAAATCGTTGCCGAAGAAGTTCCGACAGTCGTGATCGGAGTCCACCTTCCGCATGCAACCTCCTTCGACACAGTCAACAATGACGACGAGACTGGCGCGCGACTGGTGGTCCGTCACCTTCAGGAGCAAAGCATTTCGGACATCGCCTTTTTCACGCTGGCAGGTCTGCCAGAGGCACGAGGAACAACGCTCGAGTTTCGCGAGCGGGGGTATCGCGACGAAATGCAGCTTCTTGGGCTGCAGCAACATATTCAAGTGGTGGGAGCATCAATGGATTCTGGCGAAATCCGTAGTGCTGCACTGCGCCTGCTCTCCGGAAAGCGACGACCAAGAGCTGTCTTTTGCTGGACAGACTACGCAGCCTTCGAGGTCATCGGCGTTGCCAAGGAACTTGGGCTCAGTCTCCCCGAGGATCTAGTAGTTGTGGGTTATGACAACACGCCATATTGCGCGCTGCCGCAACATTCACTCACCAGCATTGATCAGTTCGGGCAGCTGCTCGGCCAGCAAGCCACTAGACTATTGCTGGAACGCGTCGCCGGACGGACAAGTCCTGAGCATTTCGTCGTTAAACCTACCTTGGTTACTCGTGATAGCACAGTCATCATTAAGCCCTCGGTCAGCTCGAATCTGTGACCGTCAAAGAACTTTGGCTACAGTTACGGTGGTGTACATTGCGGCCACCGTGGCGCCCTTGTGGCAAAGGTGTACACAGTCTGCTGTCCCGCGATTCACGCTCAAGGTGCATTGCCGCGGCGTGAACCGACTGACCGCTTGAGTGGCAGCAATGGGGCGCGTTGCAGCGTCGCGTCCCCTTCGCGCCGGTATTTATGGGCCAGAGTTGGCAAATCCGATCTGTGCTTCAGTTTCGATCACACCGGGATCAGTGATCGGCATTTGCGGATGATTTGGCGCCTTGTGGGCTGGCGCAAAAATCGTCGGCCCTTTCGTGAATGCGCGCGTAGAACGAATGTAGGCCGATCTCGACTGATTGAACTGCCTGGCGGCAGCGGTCGAGCGCGATTTTGGTGGCCTCGGTATCGGATAGATCAGACACCAACTTGTGGTGATCATCGGCCAGTGATTGAAATGCCGGCGAGAGGGCGAGGGCTTCATCTCCCACCAGAATATAGACTGGTTCGCGGACGGAGATGCCTTTTAGGGCGAGTGATCCGGCGGGGAGATAGGCGAGATCCGCCGTGAGATCGCGGACGGCTTTTGTGACCAGAATATCGTAGCCGACGGCCCGGCAGGCGCCTTCGATGCGGCTCGATAGATTGACCGTTTCGCCGATGCAGGAATAATCAAAGCGCGACTCCAGCCCCATATTGCCAATCAGCGCGGGGCCCGTGGCAATGCCGATGCCGACAGCCACGGGTTCGCCGCCAAGGCCTGGATCATTTTGCCGGTTCAGCGTTGCGAGCGCTAAGCGCATGCCCAGCGCCGCGCGACAGGCGTGGCGGGGATGGTCATTTACGGCGATGGGCGCGTTCCAGAATGCCATAACGGCGTCGCCCATGAATTTGTCGATCGTGCCCAATTGCCCGGTGATTTCGGCACCCATGGCGCCAAAAATTGTGTTGAGCAGACGAACCAGCGCGGCGGGTGGCAGTCGCTCGCTGATACCGGTAAAATTGCGGACGTCGGAAAACAGCACGGTCAATTCGCGGATTTCGCCGCCGAGGCGGAGTTCGGCGGGGTTCTTTTCAATCCGCGTCAGCAGTGTGGGTGCTACATAGTGGCCGAAGGCGTTGCGAATGCGTCGGCGATCAGCGTCGGTACTGGCAAACTGGAAAAACGCCATGGCGGCATAGACTGTGAGTGCGCCGAGGAAGGTAAAGCTGGGGTCGACAAGCAATCCCCATTGGGTGAAGGCCAACCAGCACGCGGTGACCGCCATTGCGGTGGCGATGAGCGAGAACACCAGCCCCACAAAGGGGCCGGAAAAAACCGTGAGTACCGTGATGACGATGCCGGTGAGGGCAAAAAGGGCCATTTCCAATCCACCGACCCAATCGGCGCGGTTGAGGAAAGTGCCGGTGAGCATTTGCTCGATCGCCTGGGCGTGGATCGAGACGCCGGACACGTCCTGGCCCAAGGCGCCAGCGCGGACATCGCCAAGGCCGGTTGCCGACGCACCGATGAGCACAATGTGTCCAGCAATGTCCGGTGCGAGGGCAGAAAAATTATCGCCAAGAATGGTGGCGGCGGAAATGCTCATCGCAGGGTCAAGACGACGATAATAGAGCCAAAGGCCGCCGTCGGCTGAGGTGGGAACGGTCAGATCGCCGATGCGCAAACCATCGACGGCGGCCGCGCCGGAGGTATCACCCAACACAACGAGAGTGGAAACGCCCATGGCAATCCGCAGCGCTTCGACCGAGAGCGCGGGGTAGACTTTTCCGCCACTTTGCCAAAGCAGCGGCAGGCGGCGCACAACGCCACCGCCGGCGGCCTGTTCAAGACTGACAACGCCCAAACCTGCGGCGGGTTCAAGCAAGGCCGGAAGGGGCATGGTGGCGCCGGTCAGGCTAGGTAGCGCCGCCAACGGCGCGTCGCCGGTCAAGGCAATGCCTGATTTTGGCTGATCGGGCAGATTTGGACTGCCCAAATTATCACTCATACCGAGAATGGCGGGCGATTGTCCCAGTGCCTCGGCAAATTCCGTGTCCCCTCCCTGCCCTTGTGCGCCAGGCCGGTCGGGTTCGGCGAATAAAATATCGAAAGCGATTGCAGCGGCGCCCAGTTTGGTCAGGCGCTGGGTCAGGGTTGCCAGGACTGTGCGGGGCCAGGGCCACTGGCCGAGTGCCACCATCGAGGCTTCGTCGATATCGATAATGCGAACCGGCAGGTCGATGGCAGGGCGCGGCTGGATCTGCTGGAACAGATCGAACGTCGCCTCACGCGCGACGCGCAGCGTGTATGGGTCCGAGGCGCGCAAAATGGTCAATAGACCGACGAGGACTATACCCAGGAAAACTGCAGTTGATCGCCAATTACCCATCAAAGCGGCTGCGCGGCCTCCCGGTCTGATCCGTGAGTGACAAGGCTGGGACGGGTTCGGCAGTCGCGGCGAAAATCGCTGGGCGACATGCCGGCGAGTTTGCGGAAGGTCTTGTTGAAGGCGCTGAGCGAACCAAAGCCGCTATCCATGGCGACCTGCAGCACGTTGACATCATCCTGCATCAACAATGCCTGCGCGTAGCTCAGGCGAAGCAAATTCACATATTCATTGATGGTCATCCCGGTGGATTTCTTGAAGATGCTCATGGCATATTTGGGATGGATGTCGACAGACGCGGCAATATCGACACTGTCGATATCCTCGCGGAAATTTTCGGCGATATAGTCGCAGATGCTCGAGATATTGGCGAACCCCTGCGCATCATTGCCCGGAATTGCGGCGGCCGCAGTCTCGTTGGTGCCAATCATGCGGAAATGCTCGAAGCGAACGCGTTCGATGCGCAGTAGCAGCTCGTTTATGGCGTGATCGGCACGGATGGGATCGCCATGACGCATGTAGCCTGACCAGCGCTCGAAATTGGCGGCGTCGGTGCCGTCTTCGGCTTCTGTGACCAGCGTGGCGCCGTGGATGAGCCGGTCATGCAATGTTGCGGGCAAATGCAGGCGGAAGAAGTGGATCAGTGGCAAATGCGCGACAAAAAAGAACGCATCGTCGGATGTATCGACCATCTGATGGGGCAATCCGCCCCAGAAAATGCAGAGTTGGTTTTGCTGCAGTCTGAAGCGATGCCCGTTCATTGAGTAATCGACCCAACCGCGGAACAGGAAATTGACCTCAACCTGCGCATGCCAATGGGGCACGTGCATGATGCCGGGCTGCCCATGATCGACCAGGAGCACATTTGGCGCGCGTCCGGCCGAACTCAGTGAGCTGTCCCAGTAGCGTTTGGTGAGGTTCTTACTTTCCAACAAGTTATTATTCCCAATGGGGAGGACTTAGGCAACTTTCGCGCTAATCTAGAAAGCGCTCCGGCCAAGAGCAAATGAAAAGGGAGGAATGGGGGCAAAGGCCACCCATTGACATTGCGGCGCCCGATTGTCGGCGACAGAACAGGCGCCGCCAAAACTCCATACAACGTCGACTACTGGCCGGAAAATTCATTGGTTTCAAAGGGAAATACATATGTCAGCATCTCGCATTCGCTGGGGAATTATCGGGCCGGGCGGGATCGCCAAGGCGTTTCAGGGGGCCTTGCCAATTCCAAACATGGCGAACTGGTCGCCATTGCCACGCGCAATCCGTCAAAGCCCGGGCTGGCTGAAGAATTTCCGGGCGCGCGGATCGTCAATGGCTATGAAGCTTTACTGAGCGACGGCGAAATTGATGCGATCTATATCGCCCTGCCCCATCCGTTTCATGCCGAATGGGCAATCAAGGCAGCCGAAGCTGGCAAGCATGTGCTGATCGAAAAGCCCATGGCGCTAACCGCGTTTGAAATTGATGCGGTGCAACATGCGCATCGCAAGGCCGGAACGTTCGCTGGCGAAGCGTTCATGTATCGGCTGCATCCGCAGACGCAAAAGCTGGCGGATCTGATTTCATCAGGCACGATTGGCGATGTGCGGATGATCCAGTCCAGTTTTGGATTTCAGATGCCGGGGTTCATGCCCGAGCATCGCCTGTTCGCCAATGATCTGGCAGGCGGAGCGATTCTGGATGTTGGGGGCTATCCGGTATCAATGGCACGGTTTATCGCGGGCGTCGCTGCAGGCAAGCCATTCCTTGACCCCGTCAAGGTATCGGGCACGGCCAAGCTCAACGAGCAAGGCACCGATGACTGGGCAGCGGCGGTTTTGACGTTTGAGAACGGCATTGTTGCGCAGGTTTCCTGTGCGGTGCTGGCACAACTCGACAACGTCTTGCGCATTTTCGGCTCGAAAGGGCGGATTGAAGTGCCTGATTTCTGGTTCGCGGGCGGTAATCGCGATCAGGGTTTGGGCAAGATTGATGTGATCCTTCATGACGGCACAACCGACAGCATCAGCGTCAATGAAACGGGGCACGTCTATTCGTTTGAAGCAGATGCGGCGGCCGAGGCGATTTTTGCCAAACGGCAGGAATTGGCTGCCCCCGGCATGAGCTGGGTGGACAGTCTGGGCAATGCGCGGGTGCTCGATAAATGGCGGGCCGACGCGGGAATCGAATTCAATATCGAAAAGGCCAGCACGCGCAAACTGACGCTTTCGGGCCGCAAGCTGGGGCCGAACGGTAGCACCATCCCCAAGGGCGATATTGTCGGAGTGAGCAAGAAGACTTCGTCAGTTGCGTTGGGATTCGAAGCGTTCCAGAGTTTTTCAAGCGGCGCGATATTGCTGGATGCGTTTTATGAGGCCGGCGGCAATCTATTTGACACGGCGTATGTTTATGCCAGCGGCTATACCGAAAAACTGTTCGGTGAATGGCACACCAATCGTGGCACACGCGAAGAATCGGTGTTGATTGGCAAGGGGGCTCATTCGCCGCTTTGCTATCCTGACCAGATCGCCAAGCAATTGACCCAATCGCTGGATCGATTGCAGACCGATTATGTCGATGTCTATTTCATGCATCGGGACAATCTGGAGGTGCCGGTGGGTGAGTTTGTCGATGCCATGGACGCCGAGGTCAATGCGGGCCGCATTCGGGGACCGTTTGGCGGATCGAACTGGACGCGCGAGCGCATGGACGAAGCGATTGCCTATGCAGAACGCACCGGCAAGCAAAAGCCGGGTGCCTTATCCAACAATTTTGCCCTAGCTGAGATGCAGGACGTGATCTGGGCCGGTTGCATTTCGTCCTCGGACGATAGCTGGAAGGCGTGGCTCAAAGAGCGCCAGATACCCAATTTCGCGTGGTCAAGCCAAGGGCGCGGGTTCTTTACTGATCGCGCGGGTCGCGACAAGACCGACAATGAAGAGCTGGTGCGGGTCTGGTACAACGACAAGAATTTTGCCCGGCGTGATCGCGCGATAGAATTGGCCAGGAAACTTGGCAAAAATCCAATCCATATCGCCCTGGCCTATGTTTTGGCGCAGCCCTTCCCGGTTGTTCCCCTGATCGGACCAAGAACAGTTCAGGAGCTGGATGATAGTATTCAGGCGCTCAACATCAATCTGTCGCCTGCTGATGTAGCCTGGCTCGAAAACGGGTAAGCTTCACATTGTCGCGATGCATTTGCCCCGAACGATCCTGTTCGGGGCATTTTTATTAGGGTTGGCCCAAATGGGTTCGCTGGACGCTATTTGGCAGCATCCTTCAATCACTTATTTAATAAGAGCTTTTTCGTTTTATATGCCGGCAATCCGAGCGGACGACATTGCATTTGAGCATTGCGGAACTGGTGAGGCCTTTTGGACACGCCACGCGGCGATCGTCGCTGACGGTATCGCCAAAACGCGCGACAAAAACTACAAGGTACCTTATGAAGCCGGTCCTTATTGCAATTGCCATGATTTGTGCGCTCGCCTTTGCGTTAGGCGCGGGTGTGCCCAGTGTATCGGCAATGCAGGGCCATCTAACCGTTTCCGAGCATGGCGAATTGTGCCAGGTGGCGAGTGGACACACAGCTGAGGCGGTGAGCTTCAAACCCTGTGGCAAGAAGATCAACGGACAGGCGACGCCCTGCCACCAGAGCCAGGGATTGATGCCCGAAGTGCAATCGTATTGTGCGCCGTCAACGCCAGACCTGTTCTTTGGGACGACTGAAACGCGCCCAATTGGTCCACCGGCTGAACCCAGACTTCGACCGCCCAAGCGTCTGGCCAGCGCTTAGCGCTTGCCGCCCCAAAGCGGCATCTTTTCCCCCTACACGTTTTGATGAAGGTGGCCCCCGGCTGCCCGGAAGATAATTCGATGACACAAATAGTTCTATCGCGCCGCCACATGATGGTGGGAGCAACAAGTCTGGCTGCGCTTGCTCTGACCGGTTGCGCAACGACCCAAAGCCGCCCAAAAATTGCTGAGCATGCGCCGATTGCCCCACAGTATCTGAGCATGTACGGGCCGGTCCCCGACGAAAAATTCCCAATTCCAGCGGCGCGGATCGACCTGTTGGATGCCAAATTTTACCGGCAGATGGTTGCCAACCCCACCGGGGAACGTCCAGGCACCGTGGTAGTGGACACGCGAAATCGCTTTTTATACTGGACGATGGATGATGGTCAGGCCATGCGTTATGGCGTTGGCATAGGCCGGGAGGGTTTTGCCTGGGGCGGTCGCGCCAAGATCGCCTATAAACGCAAATGGCCAACCTGGACGCCGCCATCCGAAATGATTGATCGGCAGCCCGAACTTGAAATCTATCGCCAAGGCATGGAGCCTGGGCTGGAAAACCCATTGGGCGCGCGCGCGCTGTATATTTTCCAGGATGGAAAGGACACTCTGTATCGCCTGCACGGCAATATGGATGTCAATTCGATTGGCAAAGCCGTTTCAAGTGGCTGCGTGCGCTTGCTGTTTCAGGATGTGATTGACCTTTATCAACGCGTTCCGGATGGCTCGCCTATCTTGGTCGTACAATGACTGCTCGGCTGGACGAACGGGCCGGCCGCCTCCCCGATTGCGTGGCCCGTTCGGTTACACCGGTGTGACTTCTTGCGCACACCGGTCCGATCTCCTATCTAGCGCATGTGCAGATTGATCTGCACGACGTTCTCAGGGCGGGGTGAAACTCCCCACCGGCGGTAATGGGGATTTCCCCGAGCCCGCGAGCGCCTTTTCAAACGGAAAAGGGTCAGCAGATTTCGGTGCGATTCCGAAGCCGACGGTCATAGTCCGGATGAGAGAGAACGGGCATGGATTTGGTCGATAAGCGTGCGCACGCGTGTGCGGCGCGGATCTGCTGCTTCGATCCCCGTAACCCTGAGGTATTTGGGCGTTACGCGAAAGGATCGAATATCGTGACCCACATTACCTCCTCCCCTAATGCGGCCCCATCCGCCTCTTTGCGCGGCGCTGCATTCATGTTTTCTGCCGGGCTGGCATTTGCCGGCGTCAATGTTGCCACCCAATGGGCAGGCATGGTCGATGGGCTATCCTCGACCGCAATTGCGTTCTGGCAATATTTCATCGCGCTGCTGTTTGCCCTGCCCCTAATCTGGCGTGAGGGTTTCAAGGCGTTGGCCACCAACCACCCTGGACAGCATATCATACGGGTGGTGTTGGCTGCGGCGGGCGTGCAGGTTTGGGTATTTGCACTGACCCATGTCGCGATCTGGCAGGTCATCGCCTTGTCGATGACGTCTCCATTTTTCGTGATGGCGGGCGCCGGGTTATTTTTGGGTGAGCGGATTACGCTGACGCGGGTGGCAACGACGCTGGTGGGTTTTACGGGTGCGCTCATCATCATTGCGCCATGGTCCGAAACCTTTTCGGTCTATTCGCTCTTACCGGTGTTGGCGGCGGCTCTTTGGGCGGGAACGTCACTGTTGACCAAGCGGTTGACGCGTGATGAAGCGCCCGCCAGCATTGCGATATATCTGATGCTGTTGCTAACCCCGATCAATGCCGCACTGTGGATCGGCTCGGGCCTTGCCATGCCGCCAGTCAGCGCATGGGCTGCATTGGCGGTGATCGGTGTGTTGACCGCCATGGCACAGTATTTCATGACGCGCGCCTATGCAGTGGCTGACGCTGCCTATCTGCAGCCGTTTGATGATCTCAAACTGCCGCTCAATGTCATTTTGGGCTGGCTGGTGTTTGCGGCGGCGCCGAGCGTCAGTTTCTGGCCGGGTGCACTGTTGATTGTTGGTGCATCGCTGTTCCTGATGCGTCAGGAAGATCGGCGAAAGGCACTGGCCTAGGCTCAAGATCCGGGTCCGATGGGCCCGGATCACGATAGACGGTGGCGAAATCGCGTGCGGGTCGCTACAAGCGTAATCAAGGTAGCCAAACAGGGACGGGTATTTTGAAGGAAAGCGATCTGAACTGGTTTCGCCCGCTGTGGCGGCGCGTCGCCATTACGGTTTTTCTGGCCATCTGGTGTGGGTGGGAATGGTTTGGCACGAAGGACCAGTTCTGGGGCTTGCTGACCGGATTTGCGTTGGCATATGCGCTCTACACCTTCTTTTATGCCTATCCGCGCGCAAAAAGCGACGACGATGCACCGCCGCCACCTGAAGCTTAGGCCGGCTTATGGCGAAAAGACAAAAAGCCAGAACGAAACGGTGATTGCTGAGGCAATGGTGCCGATCAACACCGCGTTGGCGGCGATATTGACGCCGCGATTGTAGTAGGTGGCAAAAACATAGGTATTGATCCCCGCAGGCATGGCGGCAAGCACGATGCCGTAGCGGGCAATGGATATATCAATGTGCAGGATTGGCACCATCAGGATGTAGGCGATGGTGGGATGCACCATCAGCTTGATGATTGAGGCAACCAGCGCCTGGGCCCAACTTTCCGACAGCCTGTATTCATTAAGCGCCCCACCAATGCCGAAGAGCGCAACCGGCACGACGGCCTGCGAGATGATCCGCAGGAAAGCGTCGACGGGTTCAATCAGTGTTACCCCGGCAAAAACGCTGATGATTCCCGCGGCGATGCCCCATATCAACGGATTGGTGCCGATGCGCTTGAGGGCACCCAAAATTGCGGGGCCGAGCGGGCTGCCGTCGCGCCGCGCCATTTCCATCGTCATCATGGCGGTTGTCATCAAAACCGCACCGTGGATACCGATGATTGACAGCACGATGGGGATGGCAGCATCGCCATAGGCACGCTGCATGATCGGCAGGCCAATGAGCACCGTGTTGCTAAAGGTGGCGGCAAACCCGGCGGATACCGCTTCCCCGGGAGTATTTCGGAACAGTTTCAGGCCGATAAATATCGCAATGATGAAACAGGCGAAGGCGCCGAGATAAAATGGCCCGATGATGCCAATATTAAAGGCGGCCCGGAAATCGCCGGTCAAAATCGAGCGAAACAGCAGGCAGGGCGTGGCGAAATTGTTGACGAACGCGATCAGCGCCTTGATGCCATCCTGGGGATAGAATTTGAACCGCACAGCGCCATAGCCAAGCGCCATCAGCGCGAAAATGGGGGCAATGACATTAAGGATGGCAAACATGGCCGGATTCCGGGGCCGGAGAAGGTGGGATTGGGCGTACCCTGCCCGCGTTCCGCGGTCAATGCCACCAGAAAGGTCGGCGCCGCTCGCCTCCAAGTGTTGATCTGTTTCCGAAAGTTTAGTGTTCTCATGCGAAACCATATCGCCTATAAACGAAATCAATACGCGTGACACAGGCAAGGGACCGAAATTTATGCCAGAAACGGCGACAGTCGATGTTTTCGTCATAGGTGGTGGAATCAATGGCGTGAGCGTCGCCCGCGATGCGGTGGGGCGCGGCTATTCGGTGATGCTGGCCGAAATGAACGACCTTGCCTCGGGCACCTCGTCGGCAGCCACGAAACTGGTGCATGGGGGGCTGCGGTACCTTGAGCACTATGAGTTTCGGCTGGTGCATGAAGCACTGGCGGAGCGCGAGATATTGTGGGCGTCCGCACCGCACATCATCTGGCCGCTGCGATTTGTCCTTCCCCATCACAGGGGACTGCGCCCAGCCGTTGTTTTGCGTGCCGGGCTGGCCATGTATGACTATATGGGCGGTCGCAAACTATTGCCGCCGACCAAATCGCTGGACTTGCGCACGCACGAAACGGGCAAGCCTCTCAAGCCGGGTTATCGTCTCGGGTTTGAATATTCCGACTGTTGGGTGGATGACGCGCGTTTTGTGGTTTTGAATGCGCGGGATGCGGCGGACAAGGGCGCAGAAATCAGGACCCAGACGCGGGTTACATCGGCGCGGCGTCGAGATGGGCAGTGGCAGGTTGAAATGGAAGCGGATGACGGCAGCACCAGCACAGTGCGGGCCAAGCTGATCGTCAATGCCGCAGGGCCATGGGTCGATGAAGTCATAGGCGAAACGCTGGGCAACAGTGGGGCACGCAACGTGCGGCTGGTCAAAGGCAGCCACATCGTGGTCAAAAAACAGTTCGAGCACGATCGCTGTTACATTTTTCAAAACAGCGACGGGCGGATCATTTTTGCCATCCCCTACGAGCATGATTTTACGTTGATTGGGACCACCGATCAGGACTTTACCGGCGATCCGAGAAACGTTCAGATCAGCGAGCAGGAAACCAACTACCTTTGCGCGGCGGCCAGCGAGTATTTTCGCAATCCGGTGATCAAGGAGGATATCGTTTGGACCTACGCAGGCGTTCGGCCGCTGTTTGATGACGGGGCAAGCGAAGCTCAGGAAGCGACACGTGATTATGTGCTCAAGAACGACGGTACGGCGGCCGAAGGAGCCGTCATCAATGTATTTGGCGGCAAACTGACCACGTCGCGTCGGCTGGCCGAGTCTGTGCTTGAACGGATTGAAGACGTTCTGGGCGCACGGCGCAAAGCGTGGACAAAGCAAGCGAAGCTGCCGGGCGGCGATTTTGAACCGTTGGCGTTTGAAGCCGAGACGCGGCGGCTGCACAAGGACTATCGGGCGCTGCCGACAACACTCACGACCCGACTGACGCGACTTTATGGCACGCGGGCGCGCGTGCTGCTTGGCGAGGCGCAAGAAGTTACTGACCTCGGCGAACATTTCGGGGCCGACCTTTATGCGCGCGAGGTCGATTATCTGATCGAGCATGAATGGGCGCGCAACGCTGCCGATGTGCTTTGGCGGCGGACCAAGCTAGGCTTGCGGGTGCAGCCCGAAGATGTTGGCCGGCTGGAAAAATATCTGTCAAAAAAAGCAGCATAAGACGGCAAGGGGGGCGAGAATGAGCGGCTATATTCTAGCGATTGACCAGGGAACGACTTCAAGCCGGGCGATCATTTTCGATGCGGATCGCAAAATCGTCGGGATTGGGCAGAAGGAATTTCGTCAGATTTTTCCGCACGATGGATGGGTTGAGCACGACCCCGAGGAAATTTGGCAGAGCGTTGTCGCAACAATCCGGACTGCGTTGAGCAAAGCCAACATTGAGGCCAGGGACGTTGCGGCCATCGGCATTACCAATCAGCGCGAAACGACGCTAATCTGGGACCGTAAAACCGGCAACCCCATCCACAATGCCATTGTCTGGCAAGATCGGCGCACTAGCGCTTTTTGCTCGTCGCTGCGCGATGCCGGCAAGGAGAGCATCTTTACCGAGAAGACGGGTTTGCTGCTGGATCCCTATTTTTCGGGCACCAAGATCAAATGGTTGCTGGACAATGTGGATGGTGCGCGCGCCCGGGCTGAGAAAGGTGAACTGGCATTTGGAACGATTGACAGTTTTCTGATCTGGCGCCTGACCAAAGGCAAGGTTCACGCGACCGACGCCACCAATGCCTGCCGCACGATGATTTACAATATCGAAGACAATCGCTGGGATGAGGAATTGCTCGGCATCCTCGATATTCCAGCCAATCTGTTGCCCCAGGTCAAGGATTGCGCCGATGATTTTGGCACGACAGATAGCGAATTGTTTGGTGCGGAAATCAAGATTCGCGGAGTTGCGGGCGATCAGCATGCGGCAACGATTGGCCAAGCCTGTTTTGAGCCAGGGATGCTAAAATCGACTTACGGCACCGGTTGCTTTGCTGTGCTCAATACCGGTAGCGATCTGGTTCGTTCGCAAAACCGGCTGCTGACGACCATCGCCTATCGGCTGAACGGGCAAACCACCTATGCGCTTGAGGGGTCGATTTTTATTGCGGGCGCTGCCGTGCAGTGGATACGCGACGGATTGAAACTGGTGCAGAATGCGAGCGACACGGGACCGTTGGCGCGAAAGGCAGATCCGAGCCAGAATGTCTATATGGTGCCCGCTTTTGTCGGGCTTGGCGCGCCATGGTGGGATGCGGAGGCGCGCGGCGCCATTTATGGCCTGACACGCAATTCTGGGCCCGCCGAAATTGCCAAGGCGGCGCTGGAGGCAGTTTGCTATCAAACGCGCGACCTGCTGAGCGCGATGCGCAAGGATTGGGATCAGCACGGCGATACAGTGTTGCGGGTCGATGGCGGCATGGTCGCATCGGATTGGACTATGCAGTTTCTGGCCGACATTCTGGACGCACCGGTCGATCGCCCGACCATTCTTGAAACCACGGCAATTGGCGCTGCCTGGTTGGCAGGGACAACAGTGGGACTATGGCCCGATCAGACCGAATTTGCCGCCAGCTGGGCGCGGGACAAGCGCTTTGAATCGAAAATGGATGAGAAAACGCGGACTGCCAAGCTTGCCGGCTGGAATCTGGCGATGCGGCGGACGCTGTTGACCTGACCGAATTTTCGCCCTTACGCACCCTAGTTTTCGCGGGCGCGTTCCAGCAGACGCTTGCAATCGAGCAGTTCCTTAAGGACTGAGGAAAGCTTGTCGCGATCCTCCTGATCCAACACACGACCGCCCGAAGGGGCGTTGGCAGGTTGTTCGAGCAATGCCTGAGCTTCCGCGTCCTCGGCAGCGTCGAGCAATGGCATAATGTCATCAATCGATTTGCCTTCGCCAACGGCGATGACGTAGCGGCTGCCCTGATCCTTGAGGATGCGCTGCACGCCCTTGATGGTGAAGCCCTGATCATAAAGCAAGTGCCGGATGCCCTTGAGCAGCATGACATCTTCAGGGCGATAATAGCGTCGACCCCCGCCCCGCTTCAGCGGTTTGATTGTGGCAAAGCGCGTTTCCCAGAACCGCAAGACGTGTTGCGGCAAATCCAGCTCATCAGCGGCTTCAGAGATCGTGCGAAAGGCGTCCGGTGATTTTTCCACCAAGCTCCCCATGGGAGAAAGTGTTATTTTCCAGACCCAACCATAGATTTGTTGATCTTGGATTTCAACACATTGCTGGGTTTGAACACAAGAACCTGACGCGGCAGGATGGGAACCTCCTCGCCAGTTTTGGGATTTCGACCGATCCGTTCATTTTTGGATCGAACCTGGAAAGAACCAAATGAGGAAAGTTTGACATTGCCGCCACTAATCAGCGCGTCGCCAATCAATTCCAGAACGCGTTCGACCAATTCCGCTGATTCGGTTCTGGACAGGCCTACACTGCCATAGACCGCCTCGGCCAAATTCGCCCGCGTCACCGTTTTTTGCGCCATCTCCATCCCCACACTGCCAAAGGGCAATTATTTTGCTGCGACCTGTTCGGCAGGTCACAATTGTTCTGGCTTGCGGTTTGAACATTCCGCCGCAACGGAACCTATGCGACCCCATCTGCTGTGCTGCCGCCCGTACAACTGACGAAACGCCAAGTCGACGGACACGCACTGTTTCAGATGGAATGAGACTAACGCCTTGAAACCGCACAGGTCAATGCGCCTGATGTAGCTACCAGCGAATGAGCGAGGCTCCCCAAGTGAAGCCGCCGCCCATGGCTTCGATCATGACCAGATCGCCCGGCTTGATCCGTCCATCCGTGACAGCGGTATTGAGCGCCAGCGGAACAGAGGCTGCCGACGTATTGGCATGTTTGTCGACCGTAACCACGACCTTTTCGGGATCCAAATTCAGCTTGTGGCCGACCCCGTCAATAATGCGCTTGTTGGCCTGATGGGGCACAAACCAATCGATATCCGCAACAGTAAGGCCGGATTGATCAAGGGTGTTGTAGACCACGTCCGATATCATGCCGACAGCATGTTTGAAGACTTCGCGGCCTTCCATCCTGACGTGACCGACAGTTTGGGTAGATGAGGGGCCGCCATCAACATAAAGCTTGTTCCAGAACTGACCATCTGAGCGAAGGCTGGTGGCGAGAATGCCGCGATCGCTTTCGTCTGCCAGCTCAAGCACCACCGCGCCGGCGCCATCGCCGAACAAAACACAGGTGGTTCTGTCGGTCCAATCGAGAATACGCGAATTGGTTTCGGCACCAATAACCAGCGCCCGCTTGCCCAAGCCGTTCTTGAGATGGCTGTCGGCTATGGCAATGGCGTAGACGAAGCCCGAGCAGACGGCCTGAACATCAAAGGCGAAGCCATGATGCATGCCCAGCTTTTGCTGAACGATTGTTGCTGCCGCCGGATAGGTCATATCGGGGGTCGTTGTGGCGACGATGATAATGTCGATATCGTCGATGCTCAAATTCGCCCGGGCCAACGCTTCGCGGGCGGCGTGGGTGCCCAGATCCGAGGTTACTTCATCATCGGCCGCAATAAAGCGTTGCCGGATGCCCGTGCGCTGCACGATCCATTCGTCAGAAGTATCAACTGTTTCGGACAGTTTTTGATTGGTCACCAAGTTGGCGGGAAGATAGCCGCCAGTACCCCGGATTATAGAACGCATGGTCACGCCGGCTTGTCCTCTGTCTGGTGGCTGGTAGTGCCGGTTACGGCGCTGATCGGAAACTGACGCATGCCTTCACCAATCTTGTCGATCAATTTGCTTCGCGCCATCTCATAGGCCACATCGACGGCGCTTTTATAGCCAATTTCATCGGTGCCACCGTGCGATTTGATGACAATGCCGTTCAAACCCAGAAAAACACCGCCATTGACGGTGCGCGGGTCCATTCGTTGGCGCAGCGACGCCAAGGCAGAGCTGGCAAACAGCGCGCCGATTTTGCTCATCAAATTGGCAGTCAGAGCGGTGCGCAAGTATGAACCGACCTGGCGCGCGGTTCCCTCGGCGGTCTTAAGGGCGATATTGCCGGCAAAACCTTCGGTGACGATTACGTCAACCGTTCCCTTGCCCAGATCGTCGCCTTCGACAAAGCCGTGATAGGTGAAACCTGCGCCAGAGGCTGCTGCAAGGATCTTTCCAGCCTCCTTGATCGAATCAAGGCCCTTGACCTCCTCGGTGCCGATGTTGAGCAAGCCAACTGTGGGCTTTTCCCGAGCAAACAAGGCGCGTGCCAGCGCCGTACCAAGAATTGAAAAATCCACCAATTGCTGCGCGTCACCACCAATGGTGGCGCCGACGTCCAGAACCACGATATTTGAGCGCAAGGTTGGCCAGATAGCGGCAATCGCAGGGCGAGAGATGCCTTCGATGGGGCGCAGGCAAATCGTTGCCATGGCCATCAACGCGCCGGTATTGCCGCCTGAGACGGCAACGTCGGCCTCGCCATCCTTGACCGATTGCAGCGCATTCCACATGGAAGACGTGCCCCTTCCCTTGCGCAAGGCCTGGCTGGGCTTTTCGTCCATCGCGATTACAACGTCGCAATCGCGGATGGTAGAAACCGGCTTCAACTCGGGAAATTCATCAAGAAGTGGTGTGAGCGTGGCAGAGGGGCCATGAAAGACAAAACTGGTGTTCTTGCGATCTTTCAGGGCCAATAGCGCGCCGTGCAGAGCGACGCGTGGGCCGTTGTCTCCGCCCATGGCGTCCACTGAGATTCTAATGGTTTCGATCATTTCCGCCCGTTATTCAGCCCAAGATGCGGGCGTCGCTCAACATATCCCATCACATGGGCTGTGCAACCCCCGGCCCAAACGCTGTGCTGAGACACCTTCATTGCTTGCCAGGAGGGTCTTTAAGCGCCTTGAGACTCGCGAAGGGCGAACTTTCCTCGTCATTCAGTTCGACCCCGAGCGTTTCAAGCGATTCGCCCGCTTGGCGTGGATAGGGATCAATGGCCAAGGCGATGGTCTCGACCAACAGATTGGTCAGGTCCAGTTCGGGACCGTCAAGCGGGTCGGGCACATCGCCTTCCAGATCGACAAAAACCTCGGAACCCGGCGCAGGGCTGGCAGCCTTGTCGGCGCCGGGCATGAAAACCCGGTCAATCGGCTCGTTGATGTCCTGAAAAACCGGCTCAAAACTGACAACCGAAGTTTGCTCTATACGAGCGTTCAGACTGCCGGTGACGTGCACGCCGCCACGAACGGGCGCCACAACCATGGTTGCGTCGAAGCGCTCGACGGCATTGATCTTGAGAACCGTTGCCAACTCATCCAGTTGGGTGTTGGCGGTGGTGATGGTCACATCGCGCCCTGGCGGATGCAGCTTTTCAATGCGGACGACCGCGTCAAGAAACAGGGGTTCGCTCTTTTGCGTCACGCGGCAGCCTCAAATGCAATTGTACCGTCGATGATAGTGTGGGCGAATTGTGCGGCAAGATATTTATCCTGCTCGATCAAATAGGCGGCCAATTCGTTGATGTTGGCCGACGCCGCGTCATCAAGAATATTTCGGCCCAAGACTTCGGCGACGGCCTCGGCATCGCCGCGATCCATGGCCTGATTGAGCGCGGCCAGCAGGCCAAAGAATATATTGCCCATCTGCTGAATCTTCTTGGGGACAGCCAGATCCCCTGCTCCCATCTCGCGCAGCGAGCGGTCCATATCCTTAAAGAACAGGTCAAAGACGCTCTGGCTGAATTGCTTGGGTTCCGGGCCCTCGCCGCGCAGCCGACGGAACAAAAGCGCCAAATGCAACGAGATCATGTCAAAGCGCCCGGTGACGGTATCGGGTACGGACCATTCGGCATAGAAGCGCGGCTGCCGGGATTGTGCCACAATGGCATTGTAGATGGCGAAAACAGCAGCACTTGGGGCGTTTTTGCGAAACAGTGGCAGGATCATCGATTGCTTTCAGACTCGTGACCGTTTGCCACTTTGCATTTATCAGCACCGGTCTTAAAAACTTGCCAGATTGGTGCGTTGGCAGCTAAACAGTCGACGCGTATTGTGCGCAAAGTTTGGCGCAACGCAGTGTGCCTATAGTCGAGAGCCATCGGGAAAGTCAAATTCATGGCATTGAAGCTTCTGACCCGGCGTGTCGCGCCGATCGTGACCGCCACCGCCCTTGCACTGGTTTTGGCAGCCTGCTCCAGCAGCGGTGGGATCGTGACCAAGCGTACCCAAGGGTATGAAATCTCCGAATCCGCGCTCAAGCAGGTCCGTCCAGGTCAAAGCCAGGAATTGGTGACGCTGGTTTTGGGATCGCCCCAGTCGACCAATACGTTCGGTGACGAGTCTGCCTTCTACTATGTGCAGACCAAAATAGATGAAACGGCGTTCGGCCTTAAAATGATCAAGTCACGCACCGTGTTGGCGGTGTATTTCGACAAGAACAAGAAGGTTAGCGACAAGGCCGTTTATACGCTTGAAGATGGCAAGGTCATTGCAATCGAGAGCCGCCGCACCGCATCGTTTGGTGAAGATCGCTCGTTTGTCGACCAGATATTGCAGTCGTTCTGATCGTTTGAAGTTTGGTGAAGCCCCGGTTTGTCGCCGGGGCTTTTGCTTGTCCGGGCCTAGCTGGCTTCGCCCAAATCGGCACCAGCGGCGCGGGCCATATTGTCGAGAACGCCATTGACCATGCCGGTCGCGTCGTCCTCATAGAATGCCTTGGCAATATCGACATATTCGGTGATCACAACGCGCGGCGGGATATCCTTGCGGCGCAGCAGTTCAAAAGCGGCAGCCCGCAGGATGGCGCGCAGGGTAGCGTCGACGCGCTCAACCGGCCAGCTATCGACCAACGCGCTATCGATTGCCGGATCAATTTCGAGCTGATGCTTGGCGACCCCGGCCAAAATCTGGCGGAAAAAATCGGCGTCGGCTGGCAGATATTGTTCGCCCTCGATCTCCCGGCCGAGGTGAAATGCGCTGAACTGGGTCAGTGTATCTTCGAGCGATACCCGGCCAATATCCATCTGATAGAGCGCCTGCACGGCCGCCAATCGAGCGGCACCACGCTGATTGGCGGTTTTGTCAGAGGCCTGGGCTTTTTTTGGGGTGTCCGTCATGACTGTTCGCCCAATCGCGCCTTGAGTGCGGCCATCGCCAGCGCAGCATTGGCAGCACCACCGCCCTTGTTCTGCTCGTTGACACGGGCGCGCGCCCAAGCCTGCGCTTCGTTTTCGACCGTCAGGATACCGTTACCCAGCGGCAATGCATCGACCACGGAAATTTCCATCAGCGCGCGGGCGCTTTCACCCGAAACGATCTCATAGTGGGTGGTTTCACCGCGAATGACCGTGCCCAGCGCAATAAAGCCGTCGTAGTCGCCGGTCTCGAGCGCCATAGCAATGGCGGCGGGGATTTCGAGGGCACCCGGCACGGTAATGACGTCATGTTCAGCGCCAGCCAGTTCAAGTGCCTCGATGGCGCCTTTGAGCAGTTCGTTGGCGATGTCGGCATAATATCGTGCTTCGATAATGAGAAAACGCTGGCCCTGAGCGCTGCGCGGCTCAATGGAAATGGATGCGCCTGACGAGGCCATGGATCAGTCCTAACTTGCGAAAGTCGCCGTGACGGTCGAGGAAGGTGAAACCCCAGTCATTTCGGCACTTGAGATAAACTTGCTGCGCACCTTGTTACCCGATTTGACCGGGTTTCAAACTGCAATTATTGCAGATGCTGCATGCAATCACGTCCTGGTGGACGCAATGGGCGGTGTGGGTATATCTTCCAAAGCCGGTTCACTCAACCTTCTATGCGGATCAGCGCGCGGCGCTCAATATCACGCGATCAAAAATTCGGTCTCCCAGCCATTTACGCACGCCAATCATCAGTTTGGCATACTTGCCCGCCGCGTAACGGGTTTTGGGCCGGTCCGACTTGATGGCAAGGCTGACAATGTCGGCAATGATCTGAGGCGATGAGGCGACGCCGGGCCTATAGGAATTGGCTGTTGCCCGTGCGACGCTGGTGGCCATATTGGCGTAGGGCCCGGTGCCCGAGTGTTTCAACATCGGACCTTCCACGACACTGCCGAACTCGGTCTCAATAAGGCCCGGCTCCACAATCACCACGTCAATGCCGAACGGCGAAAGCTCAAGCCGCAAACAGTCTGACATTCCTTCGATTGCGTGCTTGGTGGCATGATACCAGGCCCCTAGCGGGGTATAGACTTTGCCACCCATGGAGGAAATGTTGATGATCTTGCCCGCCTTGCGCTCACGCATGTGGGGCACAAGAAGCTGGGTCAATCCAGCCAACCCGAATACGTTCACCTCAAACTGATAGCGCGCCTCAGCCATCGGCACGTCCTCCAGCGCGCCATAAAGCCCGAAGCCGGCGTTGTTGACGAGAATGTCCACACCACCGAACTGTGTCTTGATTTCGGATACTGCTGCGGCAATGCTCTGTTCGTTGGAAATATCGAGTGCGATGGGATGAGCGCCCAATGCCTGAAGATCGTCCATTTTTTCGAGACGCCGGGCAGCGACAATGACGCTCAGACCATCCTTGATGAGCTGCTTTGCAATTACCTTGCCCATGCCCGACGATGCGCCGGTAACGAGGGCTACTTTCAGATTTGCCATTGTGCCTCCTTTGTGTCGAGATTTTGCCGATACCGCTGGATGGTCAACGCCATCCACAAACCGCAAGCCAGAAGGTTACCATATCGCGCCACGGAGAAGTATCGCGACCGGTCGGAACGATGCGCCGCACCGGCCATTAGTTATTGTGGTTAGGCGCGCGCGGGGACGGTTATCGGGTATCGGGCGTCGATCTTTGGAGAGGAACGCACCATGAAAAATCGTGCCATGATCGGATTGAATGCCCTGCTGCTCGCTGTTGCCGTGGCATCGCCAACGCTTGCGCAGGGAAGCCCGGTCGAGACCGGGCCTGCCAATGCGCCGGGGCAAAATCCGCAATTCGACAACCAGACCCGCGCACCCCAGCCGATGTCCATGCCGCCTGTCAGGGCAGAAATCGTGGCCGACGGATTGCCGCAGCTTTGGGCGATGGAGTTTTTGCCTGATGGGCAAATGCTGGTGACGGTCAAATCCGGGACCATGCACTTGATTTCGCCCGATGGCACTGTTGGGCCCGCGATTGCGGGTGTTCCTGAGGTGCTTGCCAGCGGCCAGGGCGGCTTACTGGATGTGGCACTCGCGCCCGATTTTGAGGCCAGCAAGCGGATTTTCTTTTCTTTTTCCGAGCAGCGGGGCGATGGCAACGGCACTTCGGTTGCTTCCGCCACGCTGATTGACGACGCGGGAGCGCCACGCCTTGACGAGGTTAACGTCATTTTCCGCCAGATGCCGAGTTATGACGGCCGCAACCATTTTGGCTCGCGTTTGGTGTTCGACAGCGAGGGCGCGCTTTACGTAACGGTTGGCGAACGCTCGGACGCCCAGGTTCGAGTTCAGGCCCAGGACATCGGGAGCGGATTGGGCAAGGTGTTTCGGATTGACCAAAAGGGTGCCGCCCTGCCCGACAATCCGTTTGTCGATCAGAATGGCGCGCAGCCCGAAATATGGAGTTTTGGGCACCGCAACATGCAATCGGCAGCGTTGGATGGTCAGGGGCGTTTATGGACCGTTGAGCATGGGCCGCGGGGTGGTGATGAGCTCAATATGCCCGAAGCGGGTTTGAATTACGGCTGGCCAGAGGTGACTTACGGCATTGAATATAGTGGCGCTCCGATTGGCGAGGGCATAACGGCGAGCGTTGAAACCGAGCAGCCGGTTTATTATTGGGACCCGGTGATTGCCCCTTCGGGGATGGCATTTTACGAGGGTGACGAGTTTCCCGAGTGGAACGGCGCTTTTCTGATCGGTGGTCTTGTGGCGCAGGCCGTGGTGGTAGTGCACCTCGAAAATGACCGGGTGGCTTTTGAGGAGCGCGTACCGATTGGTGCCCGCGTCCGTGATGTCAAAGCCGGGCCGGATGGCGCGGTCTATGCCGTTACGGAAGTGCGCGGTGCGGGATCGCAGATTGTTCGCCTGTCGCGCGAGCAACAATGATGCCGCACTTATTTGGGGAGCGCTTGGACCTGGCCGAGCGTTTCGAACAACCGGGCGGCATAGCGCGCCATGGGGTCGACTTCGATGTTGACATGATCGCCGACGCCATAATCGCCCCAGGAGGTTTCGGCCACCGTATAGGGGATGAGATGGATGCTGAAACGGTTACCTTCGACATCATTGACCGTGAGCGAGGTGCCGTTGAGCGCGACGCTACCCTTTTTGGCAATGAAGGGGGCGACCGCGTCGCTGACAGTGAAACTGAAGGTTATCTGATCGCTGGTTTCGCGCCGGTCTACTATTTCGGCCATGCCATCAATATGACCTGAAACGATATGACCGCCCAACTCGTCGCCGATCTTGAGCGAGCGTTCAAGATTAATTCGACGTCCGGTTTTCCATTGGCCGACATGGGTGACGGAAAGAGTTTCTGTGGCGGCGAAAACTTCGAACCAATCGGATTGGTCTTTGCCTTTGGCAGTTACTGTCAGGCAAATGCCGTCGCAGGTTATTGACGCGCCCAGATTAATGCCGGTGGCTTCGTAGCGGGTTCCGATCCGCAAACGGCGGCCCTCGTTGCGGTCTTCAGCTTCGAGCAAGCGCCCAACGTCGGTAACAATTCCGGTGAACATTTCTAGTCCTTGGCGCGCTTTTCAAAGGTGTGCAACATATCCTCGCCCAGCGAATGCACGTCGACTTCGCTCATTCCCGCTGCGACCAGCCGTTTTTCCATGTCCTGGGCATCGGTGGCGCGAATGCCCGATTTTCCGACTTTAATGGTGCTGGTTAAAAGTTCGAAACGATCCACCAGATGTTCGTCAAGCAGCGCTTCGGTCAGTTTTGCCCCGCCTTCCACCAATAGATGAACAATGCCCATTTTGGACAGCGCCGACAGCGCGCCGCCAAGGTTAGGGCGGCCATTTTCGCCGGGCACGCGGATCACGGATATTGAGGCAGGAACGGTGATATCAGCTTCAGGAGTTGCAATGATTGCAACGCGATAGCCGGTAAAGCTGGCAATCAGATTCAACTTTGGATCAAGGCCTCCGGCGCCCACGAGAACCAGGCGAAGGGGAGTTCTCCGCTCAAGGCCCTTGATGCGGACCGTCAGCTTTGGATCATCGGCTTTGGCGGTAGCAGCGCCGATCAGGACGGCGTCGGCAAAAGCGCGTTGCATATGGGTCCATTGCCGGGCAGGCTCGCCGGTGATGGCGAGATTACCCCAATCGGGCAGGCCAATGCGCCCATCGGCTGACACCGCCAATTTGGCGGTTACAAATGGCTGGCCGCGCAACTGGCGTTTGACGTGGCCCTCGTGCAGGCTTCGTGACGGGGCGTGATTAGCCTGAATGACTTCGATGCCAGCATCGGCCAATCGCTGGGCGCTTTTTCCCGATGTTCGGGAATCAGGGTCGCCTGTGCCAATGACGACGCGGGCGACGCCTGCGCGGATAATCGCGTCAACGCAAGGAGGCGTGCGACCCCAGTGATCGCAGGGTTCCAGCGTCACATAGAGCGTTTTGCCCCTTGCCAATTCGCCAGCAGCTTCAAGCGCCTGAGGCTCGGCGTGAGGACGACCTCCGGGCGCAGTAATCGCCCGCGACAGCAGTGTTTTTTGGTCGGGATCAACAATGAAGGCGGCAACGACCGGATTTTCGGCAGTGGTGCCGCGAAAAGGCGTGGCGTAGCGAACGGCCGCATCGAGCCAGCGCAGGTCTTCTGCCGATGACTGGTTCAATCGTCATCCACCTGCATGTTGCGATCATCATTGTGCGCGAGTTCGGTCAGGAACGACCGAAAATCGTCGGCGGCGGAAAAATTCTTGTAGACTGAGGCGAACCGGACAAAAGCGACGTCATCAAGCCCTTTGAGGCCTTCCATCACATACTCGCCGATCTGGTCCGAGGTGATTTCGACATCGCCCAGACTTTCGAGCTGCCGGACAATACCCGACAGCATGCGCTCCACCCGCTCTGGTTCAACCGAACGTTTGCGCAGCGCGGTGAACACGGATCGCGACAGTTTTTCGCGGTCGAAGGGGACCTTGCGACCAGACTTTTTGACGACCGTCAGATCGCGGAGTTGGACCCGTTCGAATGTGGTGAAGCGGCCGCCGCAGGCATTGCAAATGCGGCGACGGCGAATGGCGCCGGAATCTTCGGTCGGTCGGCTGTCCTTGACCTGCGTGTCATCATTTCCGCAATAGGGGCAGCGCATGAGAAATCCTTAGGCCTGCGGATAGATGGGGAAGCGGCTGGTCAGTGCTTTGACCTTTTCGCGGACTGCCCCTTCAACGACGGCGTTGCCTTCGTCAGAATTGGCTTCACGCAGACCATCAAGGACTTCCACGATATACTGCCCGATTTCGCGATATTCAGCTTCGCCGAAACCGCGCGTGGTGCCAGCGGGCGTGCCCAGACGAATACCTGAGGTGACGAATGGCTTTTCGGGGTCGAAGGGAATGCCGTTCTTGTTGCAAGTGATATAGGCGCGGCCGAGCCCCTGCTCTGCCCGCTTGCCAGTTGCATTCTTCTTGCGCAGATCAACAAGCAAAAGGTGATTGTCGGTGCCGCCGGAAACGACATCCAGCCCGTGTTCGACCAATGTGGCGGCTAACGCCTGAGCGTTGCGGACGACCTGCTGGGCGTAAGTCTTGAATTCTGGCTGCAGGGCTTCCTTGAAGGCGACGGCCTTGGCGGCAATCACGTGCATCAAGGGGCCGCCCTGAAGGCCAGGGAAAACGGCCGAATTGATCTTTTTGGCGATGGCCTCATCGTTGGTCAGAATCATGCCGCCGCGCGGGCCGCGCAGGGATTTGTGAGTCGTGGTGGTTGTGACGTGTGCATGCGGGACGGGCGAAGGATGCGCACCACCGGCGACGAGGCCCGCAATATGGGCCATATCGACCATGAGATAGGCGCCGATTTCATCAGCGATTTCGCGGAAGCGTTTCCAGTCCCAGGTTCGCGAATAGGCGGTTCCGCCTGCAAGAATGAGCTTTGGCTTGTGTTCGCGAGCAAGGCGGGCGACTTCGTCCATGTCCAGCAAATGGTCGTCCTTACGGACGCCGTAGGAAATGACGTTGAACCATTTTCCGCTCATGTTGACGGGCGACCCGTGCGTCAGGTGACCGCCCGAATTCAGATCAAGACCCATGAAAGTATCGCCGGGCTGCAACAGCGCCAAAAATACGGCCTGATTCATCTGGCTGCCCGAGTTGGGCTGCACGTTGGCAAAACCGGCATCGAACAGTTTCTTGGCGCGTTCGATGGCCAAGGTTTCCGCGACGTCAACAAATTGGCAGCCGCCATAGTAGCGTTTGCCAGGATAGCCTTCGGCATATTTGTTGGTCATGATCGAGCCCTGCGCCTCAAGAACGGCGCGCGAGACGATGTTTTCCGACGCGATCAACTCGATTTCGTGCTGTTGACGACCCAGTTCATCCTGGATGGCAGCGGCGATTTCGGGATCGGCACTCGCCAAAGTGTCGGTGAAAAACTGTGGGAATAGCTGTTGGGACGCGGCGGCGCTCATGTTGGCTCCTGGGGGGTACCCCGAGATGTTGTGCTGGACGGATGGTTCGACGCTGCCTGTAGCATAGTTGCGCGCGCCAATCCAAGCATTCTGATGGTTCAAAATTTTTCAGTCAGGGAGCGCTTTGGCACGGTGTGCAGATTGGAGCCGAGGTTGCTGTCAACTGGTGCTTTCGCACTGTTTTCGACGACGTCTCTTATGGCGCTGACATTTTCTTGCGCAGCTTCGCCAGCGCTAGTTGCTGCATTTGGGCCTGTGTGGCGGACGCGGGCGCGATAACGATGACTTCGGTTCCGGTCGCCTCGTGGATGGCAGCAACGCGCATTTGTGCTCCTATCCGAACAAACTCGAAAAGCACTCCGGATCCCGTCACGCCATTTCCTGACCTAAGGTTCTGAATCAGAATCGAGATGCGGTCTCAATTCATTGATTCTGATGAATTAATTTGAACGTTGGGGTAATATAGCGCGATTCCTCTCAGGTGAGAGACACCAATAAAAACGCCCCGACAATGCGGGGCGTTTTGCAGTTCAAACAGCTGGTCCATCAGATGTCTTCGAACGTCACCTTGCCTTGGGCATCGTAGTCATAAACGTCATCACGGAATGAGACGGAGCCATAACGGTTAGCCCAAGCCGTGATGTAGGTGGTATGAATGGGAACTGGCTGCTTGATTTCAACATCGAGCCGCTCATTGGAATCAAAAGCACCATTGACGTTATTGATATCCCAGCCGCCATTGTCACGAAGCAACCACGATACAAGCTCATTCACCGCGCTAACGCGGACGCAACCAGAGGAATGAAAACGAGCATTTTCGCCGAAAAGTGACTTCGACGGGGTGTCGTGCAGATACACATTGTACTTGTTGTGGAAGTTAATCTTCACGTGGCCCATTGAATTTTCGGCGCCGGGTTCCTGACGGAACATGTAGTTCACGGCATCGTCGGTCGTCCAATCGATCTGAGTCGGCTCAACCTCGATACCTTTGCTGTCGTAGATGTGGATTCGGAACTTCGTTAGATAATCTGGATCTTCCTGCATGTACTTGGTCAAATCGGCGCGAATGATCGACTTGGGTACATGCCAATAGGGATTGAAATTAATCTGATAAATCTTGCTGTCGAGAATTGGCGTGGCACGATCAACGCGTCCAACAACGGCAGTGTGGCGCTGGGCAACGGTGCCCAGTTCCACAGCTTCAATGGACGCCGCAGGAATATTGACCACGACATAGCGATCCGAAAGATTCGGCGCGAGGCGCTGGACGCGCTGTAGATTGAGGTAAAGCTGATTGAGGCGGTCCGCAGCAGGTACCGACATGGCATAAAAAGTTGCTTCGTCCACTTCACCGGTCACGATCAGACCGTGGCGGGCCTGAAAAGCACGAATGGCGCGATCGGTATCGACATCAACCATTTCATCAAGCTTGGCGCTGGTGGGCATATCGCCTGATTCCATCAGACGGCGCTTTAGCGAAACAACGGCGCGGCGGCTGGTACCGAGCTTGAGACGATAGGCGTCACGTGGAATTTCTTCCCAGCCACCGGCGGCAACAAAAGGCTCGTACTGAGAAATCGCCAACTGTAGATTATTGGCGGTATCAAAGGACATCAGCGGTTCGGGCGTATCGACGAGCGCCTTGGCTTCGGCTGTCGCCTCCACATCCTCGCCCCCGCGCAGAACGCGATCACGAGAGAAAATGTCGGCCAACGACTCGGTGGCATTGGCGCGCAACACGGCAGGCATAGCCAACGAGGCCCCCGCAACTGCCATTGTCCGGAGTAAATTTCTTCTGTCGAGCCGCATCAGTTCACCCAAATCTCGCTACCTTCGCATAGCGCGTTCTATCAACCGTCCCTCCCGGTCACAACGGCAGTAAACCAGCCGTGAACTACGGAGCCGAAGTCAATTCGGCGGAATATATCCGGAAATGTTTTCTAAACCACACATTGGCAGCTATTTGGACTGATTTGCGGCACAAATAAGAAACGCCGGCGCAAGGCCGACGTTTAACAATGTGATGTGGCTCAAGCGCAACAGCCGCGGAGGCGTTGCTTAGAGCTTGTAGAGGATCTGATCGACCCAAAAGCGCTCGAGGCGTGCAAGCGATTTATTGAGATCGCCGAAGGCATCGTCGCCAAGACCGCCGACCTTGTCGATGGATTTCAAATGACGATCATACAATTCGTCAATTACTTCAGCGACTTCTTCGCCCTTGGGTGTCAGCTTGATGCGGACCGAACGGCGATCCGAGCGTGAGCGTTCCTGAAAGATATAGCCTGTGTCGACCAGCTTTTTGAGATTGTAGGAAACGTTCGAGCCAAGATAGTAGCCGCGTGAGCGCAGTTCACCTGCGGTTAGCTCGGCATCGCCAATGTTGAACATCAAAAGGGCCTGGACAGGATTGATATCGTCCCAGCCCATGCGGTCGAACTCGTCCTTGATCAGATCGAGCAAGCGGCGGTGCAGGCGCTCAACCCGCGACACGGCTTCTAGATAGAGCGGTTTCAGGCTCTGGGTAGTGCCGGGAACCATTGCCTCGGCGACGTTGGATTTGACTGCCATTTGTGCCTCACACTGTTTTCGTACTGCGCGATTGATCGCGTCTCGTAGGGCTAAACTAGGGCACGCCACCTAAGATCGCCCTAAGCAGCACACTTAAAACTATCTTACTGAAAAAGTTCGCGAATTTGGCTTTATGAAAGGTTACACAGTGTCAGACAATTGTAACCTAAACGCGGTGTGAACGATGGCGAAATCGTTTACCATTCTGCGGTTAGTCGTGTGCCCGAGCGCGGCGATGGCGGACGCCCAGGCCAAAGATGACGATGATACTGACCAACAGAACAAGGCGGACGGCAAAGCCGAGGGCGGACATTTGCACTGCCTCGTTGCCGGTCACATAAAGGATCAGTTCGGCGACGGTTGCGCCTACCAGCATAACGGCGCCCCAGCTGGCATTGATCCAAAGTCCAACCGCTGCGAACAGACGGCATAGAGCGAATATGCCCAGCAGGATGAAGCCCTGGACACCAAATTCGGCAACCGGGCTGATCGGCCCCAGCTGGACGCCCAGCAGGCGGCTGGCATCATTGAGGCCGAGAAGTAGACTGAGCAGAGCGACGACGCGGACGTAAGGGCCGATATAAGGTGCGGTAAAATCCATGATGTATCTCTAGCGGGCGGCAAGCGCTGCGACAAGCGGGGCTATAGGCTCGCCCACTATTGGCTGATAGACATCGCGTCAGGAACGACAGGAGAATGAGATGGCAGCGGATCGGGCCAAGTCGGACATGGAATTTTTGGGTGGACGCCGGTTGCGGCGCCCCCGCGCCACGGCCTGGAGCCGCGCCATGGTCCGGGAAACCCATCTTTCGTCCGCCGACCTGATCTGGCCGATGTTTGTCATTGAGGGGCACAATGAGCGCACGGGCATAAAGACCATGCCGGGCGTCGAGCGGTTGAGTGTCGATCTTGCAGTGGAAGCGGCCAAGGCGGCGCGTAATGCAGGCATCCCGGCGCTGGCGCTATTTCCCAACACGCCTGATCACTTGCGCAGCGAAGGGGGCGATGAAGCGTTCAATCCGGACAATCTGATGTGCCGGGCGCTTACAGCTATCAAGAGTGCCGTGCCTGAAATCGGTTTGATTGCCGATGTGGCGCTGGATGAATATTCGAGCGATGGGCAAGACGGATTGGTTCTAGACGGCCAAATCCTCAATGACGAAACCATATCGGTCATGGTGCAGTCTGCCCTGGTGCAGGCGAAGGCCGGCGCGGACATTATTGCACCGTCAGACATGATGGATGGTCGGGTTTTTGCCATTCGGCAGGCACTGGACCAGAACGGGTTTGAGCATGTGCAGATCATGTCCTACGCGGCCAAATACGCGTCATGCTATTATGGACCCTTCCGCGAGGCGGTGGGCACCGGGGAGCGGCTAAAGGGCGACAAGCGCACTTACCAGATGGATTATGCCAATTCAGACGAGGCGATGCGCGAGATCGCGCAGGATCTCGATGAGGGGGCAGACAGCATTATGGTCAAGCCCGGCCTGCCGTATCTAGATATCGTCCGGCGCGCCAGGGTCAATTTCAACGTGCCGATATATGCCTATCAAGTGTCGGGGGAATACGCGATGATCGAATTTGCCAGCGCCGCGGGGAGTTTTGACCGTCAGGCGGCAATGATAGAGAGCCTTTATGCGTTCAAACGCGCGGGCTGCAATGGCGTATTGACCTATTTTGCGCTTGAAGCTGCGCGGTTGTTGAACGAATAGGCCGCGCCGACGGCCCGGATTTGACGCAAAATTTGATATTTGCTCTTGCACCGGACTTTAATCGTGCAAATCTATTGGTCATGAGCACAACCGACACAAACATGCGCCCCGAGCTTCCAGATCCCTCAACGGCCCCTGAGCTGTTCGAAGGGCTACTGCTGCGGCGGGGTACCGCTTATGTCATTGATCTGTTTATTATTTCCGCGTTGATCACCATCATTACCATCGTGGGTGTCATTGCCGGGTTTTTGACCTTTGGGCTGGCCTGGGGCGCCTTGATTTTGGTGATTCCGGCCTCGGTCGTGGTGTACTATGGCGCAACGCTTGGCTCGTTCAAGCGAGCGACGATTGGCATGCAAATGATGGATATCGTTTTGACGCCGACGCGCGGGCAGCCGCTCGACGGGTGGCTGGCGATTATTCATGCGCTGGTATTTTGGGTTACCGTTTGGATATCGTGGCCGATATCGTTGCTGTTTGCGCTGTTTACGCCGCGTCAGCAGATGATCCATGACCTGATCGTAGGAACATTGATGTTGCGCCGCTCGCCCATGGCCCGCCACTGGGAACGCAGCCACGCCAGCGACTCACCCTATTGATTATTGCGCGCGGTCGTGCGCGGTATTAAGCTGTACCGATGGGCGGAACAGGGCTCTCGATGACGGACCAGACACCAGAAAATACCCAGCTGTTCATGACAGCATCCATGCCCTGCCCCTACCTGCCCGATCGGCGGGAGAGGAAGTTATTCACGCATTTGACAGGTCGTCGCGCTTCGGCGCTGCATCACTTGCTCAGCGAAAACGGATTTCGCCGTAGCCAGAACCTGATCTATCGGCCCGCCTGCGAGGGCTGCAATGAGTGCAAGTCAGTGCGCATTGTTGCCAATGATTTTTCACCCTCGTCCCGGTTTCGCCGCGTTCTCAAGTCCAATGCTGACATTGCCGTGACGAGCTGTCCACCAGTTGCGAGTAGCGAGCAATATGATTTGTTCAAACGCTATCTCGAGACCCGCCACGAAGGCGGCGGCATGACCCAGATGTCGTATGCGGACTACGAATATATGGTGGAAGACACCCCGGTTCAGTCGGCGGTGGTGGAATATCGATTGGCGGACGACCCGGGACAGCGGCTGGTAGCGGTGGCATTGACCGACATCATGCCGGACGGATTGTCGATGGTTTACAGTTTTTACGATCCCGACCTGCAGCACCGGGGGCTCGGGAATTTTTTGATTCTTGACCATGTCGCGCAAACGCGGGCTGCCGGATTGCGCTATGTTTATCTCGGTTATTGGGTCAAGGGGTCGCCAAAAATGGCCTACAAGGCTCAATTTACTCCCCTCGAGGTGCAATCGGGGTCCAGTGGTTGGCAGCCATTGCGGTAAGCTAAGCTTGAGTGAAACGCAGAATCGGCGGACACGTCATATCAGCGTTTGAATTCAGGATTTTCATGTCTTTGATAGCAAAACTGTTTCGCCTTGGCCTGTTGGCAGGCGGGCTGGGCGCCGGACTGGTTGCAATCCTCGCCTTTTTCGGATTTGCCGTGCCAGCGTTCGATCTGTTCAACCATGGGCAAATATTCTTGCTGCCGGCAACGCTGGTTGGCTTGGTTGTGATTGCTGTTCTGTTGCGCGGGCGGCGGCGATTGGTGGCTGTTGGTATCGTGGGATTGGGATTGGTTGCGTCTGGAAGTATTCTGGTGCCTGAATATCTGGCAGGGGCTCGCGACAGACCTGCCGAACCCAGTGACCGGCCCGTCATAACGATGATGACGCACAATCTGTTCGGCCTGAATTACAAAATGAAGGAAGTGCTGGCGGCGATTCTGGCCGAAAAGCCGGATATTATCGTGTTGCAGGAATATTTTGGCGAACAGGCCAGTGATCTCGACCCGTTGCTGAAGCCAACTTACCCCTATTCCGTCCGATGCCGGGGAGGAAAGCGCGCCAATATTGCGCTCTATTCAAAGTTCAAGTTTGAGCAGGTTCTTGATGGCAATTGCCCTGACAATGCCTATGTGACGCGCAGAACAGCGCACATTACGGCTAAGTTCACCCTCGCCGATGGCACTGCATTTACAGTGATGACCACACACATGGACTGGCCGTTGCCAATTGCCCGTCAACGCGAAGAGCTGGATCGACTTAGTGCGGCCGTAAAGCTGGTGGAAGGACCGCTGGTTCTGGCGGGGGACTTCAATTCAGCCCCCTGGGCCTACGCGCTGCGCAATTTTATCGATGCCAATGGTTTTACCCGGCAGACACTCAATCTCGTGACCTATCCATTACGCTGGTTTTATCTGGGTGCCTGGCGCGACACGATCCCGTTTCTGCCGCTGGACCAAGTCCTGACGCGCAATGGCATTGTGGTGCATTCACTCAAGGCAGGCCAACGCACGGCCAGCGACCACCTACCGGTCGTGTTCAGATTTTCAGTGCAACCGACGACGCTTTAAACCTCAAGATCAAACACCATAACGCCGTCGGCGCCGCCTTCGAGCGCTGCAACGAGATTGATGGCAGCGGCCTTATGGACAGGGGCGACCAGGTAGGCGTCGCGGGCGGCGGCATCCTTGAAATCCATCGTAAAACCGTGAGCGAAGCCGCGCCCCAAGCCCTCAGGGCTGACATTGCTGCCAATATGGCAATTGACCATGCCTTCGACTGCATCCTTGAGCGCCGCGACTTCGACAAAAATCGCATCGCGTGCAGCCTGATCGACATCAGAACGGAATTTGACGAAAACGCAATGCCGGATCATGAAACTTATCCAATAAATTTGTTATTGCGGGGGAAGCCGTTGGGCGGCTGACGTCCGGCGGCGGCGCGGTCGCCAAGCCACTCGGTCAGCTCTTCCATCGGTTTGGAGAAAGTGCGGCCTGAGCTGTTGGTCCAGGTCAGACCATCGGCAGCAAAGAACGTCTTAATGTCGGAAATGCCGCCATCCTTGTAGCGCTGCAGGCGGACGCCCTTGCCGCGGCTCATGGTGGCCAGCTGGGCCAGTGAGAAGACCAGAAGCTTGCGGTTCTGCCCGATGACAGCGACGCGGTCGCCGTTAACGGGCACCATCAGGCTGGCTTCAGCGGGTGCGGCAACATTGAGGATCTGCTTGCCCTTGCGAGTATTGGCGATCATGTCATCCTCGGCCACGACAAAACCATATCCGGCGGACGATGAAATGATGCGCTTGGCTCCGGGCCGATAAAGGACGATATCGACGATGTCCTGACCTTCTTCAATGTCGACCATGATGCGAACCGGCTCACCCTGCCCGCGCCCGCCCGGCAATTTGTCGCCGCCAATGGTATAGACCTTGCCCCCGGTGGTCAGCATCAGCAGTTTGTCGGTGGTTTCGGCGTGCAGCGAAAGCTTGAGACTATCGCCAGCCTTGAAGCCTTTTTCGTCAACCTCGGTCGTGTGGCCCTTGAGCGCGCGGATCCAGCCCTTTTGCGAGAGAATGATCGTGATTGGCTCGCGCTCGATAAAGGCTTCGGTGATCTCGGCCAGATTGGTATCGGGCGCTGTGGCCAGCATTGTGCGGCGAGCACCCAAGGGGGTCTGCTTGCCGTAGTCGGCCTTCAACTCGGTAATTTGCGTGGAGATCACGCCCCATTGGCGCTTTTCCGAGCCGAGCAGCGTTTCAATGTGTTTCTGCTCTTCGGTCAGATTACCGTGTTCCTTGCGCAACTCGATTTCCTCGAGCTTGCGCAGGGACCGAAGACGCATATTAAGGATGGCTTCGGCTTGCACGTCGGACAATTCAAAGGTCGCCATCAGGCTGACCTTGGCATCATCCTCCTCGCGAATGATGCGGATGACCTCGTCAAGATTAAGATAGGCAATGATGTACCCGCCAAGAACCTCGAGGCGGTGGGCAATCTGGCCGAGGCGGAAACTGGAGCGGCGGACCAGGACTTCCTTGCGGTGCTCAAGCCAGGCCTTTAGTGCCTGAGCCAGACTCATGACCTTGGGCACAGCGCCCTTGTCCAGCACATTGAGATTAAGCGAGAAACGCGTTTCAAGATCGGAAGTCTTGAACAATTGCTCCATCAGGATTGTTGCATCGACGGTGCGCGAGCGTGGTTCGAGCACCAGCCGGATATCGTCAGAGCTTTCGTCGCGTACGTCCTTGAGCAAAGGCAGTTTTTTGGCGAGCAGCAGTTCAGCGATCTTTTCGACCAATCGCGACTTCTGGATACCGTAGGGAATTTCTGTGACGACGATGAGATAAACGCCTCGTCCGGTTTCCTCGACCTCCCACTTCGCCCGTACGCGGAACGAACCACGGCCGGTCTTATAGGCATTGATCATTGCCTCACGGCTTTCAACCATCACCCCGCCGGTGGGGAAATCGGGGCCGCGCACCAGATCATCCTGATGAGAAGGAGTCGTGAGATCCTCATGAATGAGGTCTTCGATTTCGGCCTTGGGATTATTGATGAGCTTTAGCGCGGCATTGCAGAGTTCAGCGACGTTATGTGGCGGAATGGATGTTGCCATGCCGACGGCAATGCCGGTGGACCCATTGGCGAGGAGATTGGGGAAATTTGACGGCAGAACGACGGGTTCTTCGTCTTCGCCATCGTAGGTGGCCTTGAAATCAATGGCGTCTTCAGTGATGCCCTCAAGCAGCCGGGTCGCCACATCGGTCATGCGGCTTTCAGTATAACGCATGGCAGCAGCATTATCGCCGTCGATATTGCCGAAATTTCCCTGCCCATCCACGAGCGGATAGCGCAGCGCAAAGTCCTGCGCCAGACGCACCAGCGCGTCGTAGATGGACTGATCTCCGTGCGGGTGAAACTTGCCGATGACGTCGCCGACGATACGGGCCGACTTTTTATAGCCCTGATTGGGATCAAGCTTGAGCAGGCGCATGGCGTGAATGATTCGCCGATGCACGGGCTTTAACCCATCGCGGGCGTCTGGCAGGGCGCGCTGGGTTATGGTGGAGAGTGCATAGCTCAAATACCGCTCTTCCAGCGCCCGGCGCAAATCGACGACGCGCTGATCGTCGGCGGGAGGAAGGGTTGCGTTATCGGCCATTAAGGAGGTTTCCACGAGAACGAATCAGGAAGCCACTATAGCGACTTGGCACAAAAATCGCAGGAAACGCAGCCGGTTTGGCCAGTTTTACCCGTCTATTTGTGGGTTTGAGGCATCAAAGCCGTCGCTCCGTGGGGCACGGCGTGGTGACGGATGCGCGATCAATGCGGTTGGGTCAGAAGGGCAATAAGCGAGCCACGCGTTGAAGGCGGATCAATTTGGCGTGCGCCCCAAACGTGCAAATTGAGAAAGTGCCCAGTCAGGCGGAAGGCCGCGGCAATATCATCAGGGCTGGCGGCGTCGGAGCCCGCCAGACAATGCGGCAGAACAAGCAGTCGATCGAGATAGGGTTGGGCTGCGGCGCGGGAGACGGCGCGACCGGTTTTGGGCGAAACGTGGGTCAGGTCCGATGTGACACCAGTGGCGGCGCAAACGGATAAGTCCAGGCCAAAGCCCAATTCGTCAAGAATGCTCATTTCGAAACGGGCAACAGCTACCGCATCAACCGGCTGGTCGAGCAGGCGCAAGGCCATGGCCAACAGGCGATCATGCGCATCGCGTTCGGGCAGCAGGTGCAATAGTTCGCAAATGAGTTGACTGAGATAGAGCCGTTCGCGGTCGATGATGAGTTCGGCGGCGCGGGCCTGGAGCAGTTCAACTGTGAAACTGCCCAGATTATCTTCAATGCGCGAGCGCCAAACCAGTTGCACCGAATTGCCGGGCTGCAAGGTTGCCGCGTGACGATGCGAGCGGCCGCCCCGAACCAAGCCCAAATGTCGGCCTCGCCCGACAACCATGGCTTCAGCAATGACACTGCTTTCGCCGTAGCGCCGAACACCAATCAAGAGGCCTTCACCGGTCCATTCCATGGCCGTTTGCCTCTATAGAAAATCTGTCAGCACGGCGAGGCTGGCAAGGATGGCGAGGCACCATAGCAGAACAACCACAATCGCAGCCCAACGGCTGGTGGGCCGTTCGGCCCGATGCGCTGCGGTTTGGCGAAATTCCGCCATCAAGGCCCCCGGCACAAGCTTGATCACCGCCAGAATGCCAAGCGGCACGATGAGCAAATCGTCAAGATATCCCAGTACCGGAATGAAATCGGGGATCAAATCAATCGGGGACAGGGCATAGGCTGCGATGGTTGCCGCCAGAATGCGCGCAGTCCAAGGAGTTCGTGGGTCACGAGCGGCCAGCCAAATGGCGATCACATCGCGCTTTATGGCTTTGGCCCAACGCTTGGCGCGCAGCAGAACGGTGTCTGACTCTGGTCGCGGTTCAGCTTTTTCCATGCGGGTAATCCAGACCCATTTCCCGATAGCGCTCTGGATCATCGGCCCATTTCTCGCGCACCTTGACGAACAAGAACAGGTGAACCGGCACCTCGAATATCTCCATTAACTCCTTGCGGGATTCCGCGCCAATGGCCTTGATCGTCTGGCCACCGGCCCCGAGGACGATCTTTTTGTGGGTATTGCGCGTGACGTAAACCACCTGATCAATGCGATAGGAGCCGTCTTTCTGGATCTTGAAGCTCTCGGTTTCGACCGTGGCATTGTAAGGAATTTCGTCGTGGATGCGCAAAAACAACTTTTCGCGCGTCACTTCGGCCGAAGTTATGGCCATGGTCAGGTCGGTCAAATGGTCTTCGGGAAAATGCCATGGGCCGGGGGGAATGTGCTTGACGCACCAATCCATCAGGTCCGAGACACCATCACCGCGCAGCGCCGAAATCATGAACGTGGCTTCAAAGCGCAACTTCTCGTTGATGGCCTCGGAGATTTTGAGCAGGTGCTCGCGTTTGACGGCATCGACCTTGTTGAGAATGAGAATTTTGGGGTGCCGTACACTTGCCAGCCCCTCAAGAAGTGATTCAAGGTCGGGGGTTAAACCCCTTTCTGCGTCAACGATAAATCCGACGAGGTCGGCATCGCCTGCCCCGCCCCAGGCGTTATCAACCATGGCGCGGTCAAGGCGTCGTTTGGGGGCAAAAATGCCCGGCGTATCGATGAACACCAGTTGGGCGGTATCGAGCGTGACAACGCCACGCACCTGAGAGCGCGTGGTTTGGGCCTTGTGGGTGACAATGGAGACCTTGGTGCCCACCAGCGAATTGAGCAGCGTGGATTTTCCCGCGTTTGGGGCACCCACCAGGGCAATGAAGCCACAACTGGTTTCTGCGGGATCGGGTGTCATGCTGGTTCCTTCCAGACTTTCTGGCGTACCAGGAATATTTCAGCGGCCTTGTGCTCGGCAATTTTCTTGGATGGCCCGGTCGCACTGATCGGCTCAAATGCGCCAACGCCAACCGCGATTGTAAACTCTGGCGCGTGATCGGGACCGGTGCGCTCAACCTGAATGTAACTAGGCGGCTCAAGGCCGCGCGCCTGTGCCCATTCCTGAAGGGTGGTTTTGGCGTCGGCGCGGTCGGCCTGCCCGACGGTGAAATGATCGCCGAACATGCGTTCAACAAACTCATAGGCCTTGCCCAGACCACCATCGCAGAAAATGGCACCGATAATGGCTTCGGTAACGTCGCCCAGAATAGCATCTTTTTCGGCACCGCCGGTGCGCGCTTCGCTTTCGCCCAGATTGAGCTCGGGACCAAGGTTCAACTCGCGCGCAATGATAGCGCAGGTTTCCTTGCGAACCAGCGAATTAAGGGTGCGCGAAAGCTCGCCCTCGTTGGCCTTTGGCAGTTTGCGGAACAGCATGTCCGCCACGACCAACCCCAGAACGCGGTCGCCAAGAAATTCTAGCCGTTGGTATGATCTATCAATCCGCTTTGCGGGTGAAATGGCGCTGGAATGGGTCAGGGCCCGATCCAGAAGATCGGGATCGGCGAACTGATAGCCTAACCGCTGTTCCAATCCGGTTCGGGAGCGCGCGCGTGATCTCATTGATAGACGGATTGGAACATTCTGTCCCAGCGCACATTGGCAGGCCACTGCCAGATCTGCCAGGGTGGGATGTTGTCTTTTATCGAGAAGAACCGGGCTTCAGCCTTGGCGACCAGATTGGTTTCGGGAACAAAGCCGACGGCGGAAAGTACCCGGCTATCTGCCGAGCGGTCGCGATTGTCACCCATCATGAAGAAGTGGCCAGCGGGAACGACATATTCCTGGGTATTGTCAAGCGGACCATTGTCGGAAATTTCCTGGATGATGTGGCTGCTCCCTTCGGGGAAGGTCTCGCGATAGACGGTCACTTCGCGGGTATCGCCACTGCTGTCCGTATCCTCGGCGGTGCCAATTTTTTCGCGTTCGACCATGACGTCATTAATATAGAGACGGCCCTGCTTCATCTGAACGCGATCACCCGGCATGCCGACAACGCGCTTTATATATTCAACCGTTTGCGGCACAGGGCGGAAAACGGCGACATCGCCACGATCGGGCGAACGTCCCAGAATGCGGCCGGAGATCGGCAGCTCAAAATCAAGAAGGGTAAAATTGCCGTAGCGACCGAGCGAGAACGAGTGTTTGCCGTAACCCCAGACGTATTTGTTGGCGACGAAATAGTCACCGATCATCAGGGTTTGCTGCATTGATGCAGTCGGAATGGAAAACGGCTGGTAGAGAAAAGAACGTAGGACAATGGCAATCAGCAGCGCCTCAACCACGACGACAATGGTTTCCCAGGCCTCGCCGGCGGCGGACTTGGGGGCAGCTTTTTGGGTCGACTGGCTCATTGAAATCCCCGAATTACAGGCGTTGTGGTTAGAACTTTGCGCCGCTTGGGTCAACCGGAAGCGCTTCGATGATGACAAAGGCCTGCGCCAACCCGGCATCGTCGGTAATGGTCAAATGTATGTGGGGCGCATGCCCCGGCGGAACAAGTCTGGCCAGAGCCTTGGCGGCACCATTGGTCAGGGCCATGGTCGGTTTGCCGGTCGGCAGATTGACAACGCCCATATCGCGCCAATAGACGCCGAAGTTAATGCCGGTTCCCAGTGCCTTGGAGCACGCTTCCTTGGCCGCGAAACGCTTGGCATAGGAGGCGGCACGCTGGGCGCGGCGGTCAGATTTGCGACGCTCGATTTCAGTAAAGCACCGATTGGTGAAGCGATCGCCATAGCGGACAAGCGTTTGCTCGACGCGACCGATCTGGCAGAGATCGGAGCCCAGGCCGACGATCAACCCCCTACCCCCTGTATGCCGCGGCTGCCGGGTTTGACAGGCGGAATGGCGGCCAGTTCAGGGGGCAAATCATCGGGAGAATAGGCCTTGACCTCATATTCAATCAGCGAAACCAGCGGCACACCGATATCGGCCCCGCCCTGCGAGCGATCAATGATGCACGCGGCAGCGACCACATCCGCGCCGAGCGCCTTCATGGTGTCGATACATTCGCGGATCGAAATGCCGGTCGAGACGATGTCTTCGACCACAATGATTTTTTCGCCGGGGGCGACTGAGAAATTGCGGCGCAGCTCGAACTTGCCATCAACGCGCTCGGTATAGATGGCGGGCAAACCTAGGTGGCGCGCGGTTTCATAGCCTGGAATGATGCCGCCGACGGCGGGCGATACGACCTGGGCAATGTCCGCGTAACCGGCCGCGCGGATTTTTTCGGCCAGCGCCTTGCACAGGATTTCGGTCTTTTCAGGCTGGCGGAAGACGAGGGTTTTTTGCAGAAACGTGGCTGAACGCAGGCCTGAAGACAGAATGAAATGACCTTCAAGGATGGCATCGCAAGAGCGGAAAACCGCCAAAACTTCGTCTTTGGTCATGCCTTTTTCTCCATCTCGCTAGCACCTTCCCATTCAAGGGTCGAAATCATGCTGGCTTCCTGCACGCTTGCGCGCTGCGCTGCGGATACACCGGGGCTTCGTTTGAGCGTTGCCAACACATCCGTCAACTGGGCCAAATCGCGCACCTCGACTTCGAAGATCATATGATGGAAATCAGGGGAGATCATGCGCATCACCAGATTGTTGATATTGGCGTCACAGGCCGCAATTGCGGCGGAAATCTGGGCGAGCGAACCGGGACGATTGACCGATTCCATGGTGATGACAACGGGATAGAGCTGTTCGCTGTCGCCAATGTCCCAACGCACATCGACCCAGGCAACGTCGCTATCATGCATCGGCACCAGCGCATCGGAATGGATGGGGTAAATTTGCATCGGCTGATCCGGCTGCATGATGCCGACGAGGCGGTCGCCAGGCACAACGCCCTCGTTTGAAATTTCGATCTGCATATGGAAATCGAGTTGAGCAAGGGCCGCCTTGGCGCGTGGACCAGAGCGCTGGCCGCCGGGCACACGGAACTTGAACTGGTCGGTCGCGCGCAGGGCAAACCAGCCATCGGCTGTGTTGGCAACCGGCATTTCCATTTTGCGGCGGCGCTTGCGCAGGCCTTTGACCTCGGCAAGCTCCTCGGCCAGCGGTTCGGCGCCCAATTTGCCTTCACCTACGGCAATCAGGAGATCGCGCTTGGTGGGGAAGCCAAGCCCCTCGGCCAACGTCTTGCCCTCCTCATCATCAAGAAGGACGCCTTCGCGTTCGAGCATCATGCCCAACACATGTTCGCCCAAGGCGTGGGCGCGTTGTGCGGCGGCCTGGCGGACGGCGCGGCGAATGGCGGCACGCGCCTTGCCGGTCGCGGCGATACCAATCCAGTTTGATGGCGGGAGATGGTTTTGATCGCGAATGATCTCGACTTCATCGCCCGAGCGCAGTTGTGTCACCAGCGGCAGGATCGCGCCATTGATCTTGGCGCCAACGCAGGTATCGCCGATGTCGGTATGCAGCGCATAAGCGAAATCGATCGGGCTGGCGCCGCGCGGCAGGGCGATAAGACGCCCGCGCGGGGTGAAGCAAAAAACCTGATCCTGGAACAGTTCAAGCTTGGTATATTCAAGGAAATCTTCGCTTGAGGCGCCCGCCGTCAGGTGACCGATGGTGGTGCGGAGCGACCCGTAGGCGTGGCTCTCCTGCTCCAACCGGCTCATGTCTGCCGATGAACCGTCCTTATAAAGAGCATGCGCGGCAATGCCGTATTCGGCAATCCGGTCCATTTCCTCGGTGCGAATCTGCAGTTCGGCGCGTTGACGCCCCGGACCGACAATCGTTGTATGAATTGAGCGGTAGTCGTTGTGCTTGGGGACGGAAATATAGTCCTTGAAGCGCCCGGGGACGACTTTCCATTTGGTGTGAATCACCCCAACCGTGCGATAACAATCCTCGACAGTCTCAACGATGACGCGGAAACCGATCATGTCGGAGAGCTGCTCGAGCGCAATGGATTTGCGGTCGATCTTGGTGAAAATCGAAAACGGCGATTTTACCCGCGCCTTGACCCGTCCGACGATCCCTTCAGCGTCGAGACGCTCCATCAACTCATCATTTATCGACGCAATGGTCTCGCTGTATTCGGTCTGCATTTCCGACAGCCGCGCGGTGATAGCGCTGTAATGGTCATGCTGAAGGATACGAAATGAGATGTCCTCGAGCTCGTTGCGCATGTCCTGCATACCCATGCGTCCGGCCAGCGGCGCATAAATATCCATGGTTTCCTGGGCAATGCGCGCGCGCTTTTCGGTCGGCATGAAATGGAGCGTGCGCATGTTGTGCAAGCGATCGGCCAATTTGACCAGCAGCACCCGCACATCCTTGGATATGGCGAGCAGTAGTTTGCGCAGATTTTCTGCCTGAGCCTCTTCGCGCGACACAAGATTAAGACGCTCGATCTTGGTCAGGCCATCAACAATGGCTCCGATCTCGGCGCCGAACATATTGTCGATCTCAGTGCGCGTCGCATCGGTGTCTTCAATTGTGTCATGCAGCAAGGCAACGGCGATGGATGCATCGTCGAGCTTTAGTTCGGTCAGAATGGCGGCAACTTCAAGCGGATGGTTGAAGTATGGATCGCCCGAGGCGCGCTTCTGCGAGCCATGCTTTTGCATGGCGTAGACATAGGCTTTATTCAAAAGCTGCTCGTCGGCGTTCGGGTTATAAGCCTGAACTCGCTCGACAAGTTCGTATTGACGCATCATGGGTGGGCGCTCTTGCTGACAAATCAACTTAACCGTTGATTGCAAAAACGAAAAGGGCACCAGACGCGAGTCCGATACCCTTTTTCAATTATCTTGTTTGGCTTGCCAAATATCCCTGATCAACAGAAAGGGTTTAATCAGCGCCATTTACGGCTCGAGGTCAGTCATCACGCCGTTCTGGTGGGGCAAGGCTCTCGATGCCACGCAGCAGTTCATCTTCGCTGATCGTGTCGAACGCAATCGAATCATCATTGTCCGACCCCGAACCAAGACGGGGTGCGGCGTGTTCTTCGGGCTCATCAACTTCGACATATTTCTGCAGCGAATGGATCAAGTCTTCACGCAGATCTTCAGGGGAAATAGCGCCATCGCCGATTTCGCGCAGCGCAACAACGGGGTTTTTGTCATTGTCGCGGTCAACGGTGATCTGTGCGCCAGAGGAGATCATGCGCGCGCGGTGGGCGGCCATGAGTACGAGATCGAAGCGGTTTTCGATCTTTTCAATGCAGTCTTCAACGGTGACGCGGGCCACGGACGTCTCCAAATTTTATGGAAAGAGCGCCCTCCTTACACGAGCGCCATAGCGTTGACAAGTTTTCCCGGCAGATAGCCACTCTCTTGCTACTTATACCCATAACATGCGAATACCGAACTTAAACGCAGTTGCAAATTTCAACCATTCCAACCTAATATTACCAATGTTCGCTGGGTCGTCTCGCATTTGAAGACGACACAGTCAGGAGGCTAAATGGCCATAGACCCCCGTGAAAAAATTGTCTTGTTTATTGATGGCGCAAATCTTTATGCCACATCCAAGGCAATAGGCACTGATATCGACTATCGTCGTCTGCTGACTGAATTTCAGTCCAAGGCCTATATGTTGCGCGCCTATTACTACACAGCGCTTGTCGAGGATCAGGAATACTCATCCATCCGCCCTTTAATCGATTGGCTTGACTACAACGGATACACCGTTGTGACCAAAGCGGCCAAGGAATTCACCGACGCGACCGGTCGTCGCAAGGTGAAAGGCAATATGGATATTGAACTGGCAGTGGACGCGCTGGAAATGGCGTCTCACTTCGATCACATGGTGCTGTTTTCCGGTGACGGCGACTTTACCGCGCTGGTCGCAGCACTGCAGCGCAAAGGCAAGCGGGTGACCGTGGTCTCGACTTTGACAACGTCAACGCCCATGATTTCGGACGATTTGCGCCGTCAGGCTGACTTTTTCTGGATGTGGCAGACCTCGCCAAGACAGTGGGGCGCGCTGCTGTCCCCTATCAGGATCGTAACATTGCCATGACGGAAGACGACTAGGGACTTTAGCCGCGTCCGCCGTCCTTCATGATGCGGGCCTTGTCGCGATTCCAGTCGCGATTGCGCTCGGTTTCGCGCTTGTCATAGTTCTTCTTGCCCTTGCCCAAGCCGATCAGCAGCTTGGCGCGCCCCTGGTCGTTGAAATAGAGCTTTAGCGGCACAATGGTATTGCCGGCACGCGAAACGGCTGCATCCAAGCGCGTCAGTTCCTTGCGGGAAACCAGTAATTTACGGTGGCGCTTTTCTTCGTGATTGAAGCGATTTGCCTGCAGGAATTCGGGGATATGGCAGTTGATCAGCCACAGCTCACCGCCTTCCGGGGAAGCATAAGATTCGGTGATCTGCGCCTTGCCCAGACGCAAAGACTTTACCTCGCTCCCCGTCAGCATAATGCCGGCTTCGAGGGTGTCGACAATTTCATAATCGTAGCGGGCGCGCCGGTTTTCAGCCACGAGACCGTGACTGATGACGCCCGATTTTGATTTATCATTCCTGGGGGCCATGAGCCGCTCAGATCAGACCGGCGTGAGCCAGCGCCACATCAATTGCGTCTTCGGTTGAACGGGCAATCGGCACCAATGGCAGGCGCAGTTCATTTTTGCAAAGGCCCAGCCGTTCGGCCGCATATTTAATGCCCGTGGGATTTGGCTCGATGAAGATGGCTTTGTGCAGATGCACGAGCTTGTCCTGAAGCTGGATTGCGGTGGCGTAATCGCCGGCCAATGTCGCCTCCTGCAATTGTGAACACAGCTTTGGCGCCACGTTTGCCGTAACCGAGATACACCCGGTGCCGCCATGCGCGTTAAATCCGAGCGCCGTCATATCTTCGCCAGAGAGCATGATGAAATCGTCGCCTAATCTGGCGCGCGTGAGGCTGGCGCGACCGAGGTCGGCGGTCGCGTCCTTTACAGCGATAATATTGGCGTGTGCCTCGTGCAGGCGAGCAATGGTGTCCACGGTCAGATCGACGACCGTGCGACCGGGCACGCTATAAAGCACAATCGGCAAGCCAACGCTGCTGGCTATGGCCGAGAAATGATGAAACAGCCCTTCCTGATTGGGGCGATTGTAGTAAGGCACCACGCAAAGCACCGCATCGGCGCCCGCAGATTCTGCAAACTTTGCCAGGGAAATCGCTTCGGCTGTCGAGTTGGAACCAGCACCGGCGACAACCGGCACGCGCTTATCGGTCACCTCAATGCAGATTTCCACGATGCGGCGATGTTCTTCATGGCTGACCGTGGGGCTTTCACCAGTCGTGCCAACGGGCACCAAACCATGCGATCCCTGCTTGATCTGCCAATCGACAAACGCCGAGAAGGCTTTCTCATCAACTGCCCCGTTGGAGAAGGGGGTCATGAGTGCCGGAATAGAACCTCGGAGCATTTGTCTGCTTTTCCTTGATTTGCGCCACACTTGTGCCGCGCGCTGATGTAAATCTTGTGGTTGCACCACGTCGGCGCAACCAAGTGGCGCACCATACTTTTTGTTATGTCGCTCCACAAGGGAACGCAAGCAACAACGATCTGGCAAAGCCAACAACGGTTGGCCAAGCAACGATATATTCACCCCGTTGGGGTAAATCAGGGTTTAACCGCGAGGGTGGGGGCACCTTGTCGGCTGCAAATCAACGCAGGACGACACCATAATGAACAACAGCGTTGCCGTTCGTTTGTTCGCATTGCTGCTCGGCGCGACGTGTCTGGCGCCCGTTGCTCCCACTGTGGCCAACGAGACTATCGACCAAACCACGACCGGCAGCATCAATGCCAATGTGGATGTTTCAACCGCCCTATCCCGTGGCACCGTCGGCTTCAGCAAAACGCTGGACTTGCTTGTTGTTGGGGATGCCGTAAGCGCTTATGCCAGTGCCAAGAGCCTGGGCAATACGGAACGACGCGCCATTCAATGGGCGGCAATCTATTTCAACAGTGGCAAAATCGACGCGGACAGTGTTTCCCGCTTTGCCAAGGACGCGCCCGACTTCGCCTCCCCTGGTCTTTACAAAACCCGGCTGGAGCAATCGCTGAGCGCAGAATCCCCGACTGCCGAGACAATTATTGCGCGCCTTGGCGGGGCCGTTCCCAATACGATTGATGGGCAAATATCGCTGGCGTCAGCCTATGCGGCGGCCGGACAAAAGGAGCGCGCGGCCACGTTGGCGCGCAACATCTGGGTTGAAAATTACCTGACGGGCGAGCAGGAAACCAAGGTATTGGACACTTTGGGCACGCTGCTGACGCGCGAGGCCCACTGGGCGCGCGCGGTGCATTTGATGATGAACGACAGGGCCAGCGGCAGCGAGCGCTTATTGCCTATGTTGAGCACGGGACAACAATCGCTGGTTGTGGCACGCGCCGCAGTATCGCGGAACGAAAGCAACGCCAAGGCCCTTCTCGACAAGGTTGATCCTGCCTTTCAGAATGATCCGGTCTATATTTTCTCGCGAGTTCAACGGGCGCGACAGGCGGGGCTGCTCGACAGTGCCGTCGATTGGCTGGCCAAGGCAAAAGGCGATCTGCCGGACGCGGACGACTGGTGGTATGAGCGCAGAACGCTGCTGCGCGCGGCGCTAAGCGCGGGCAAGGCGACGACTGCGTACGTCGCGGCGGCGGGTTATACCAAGGGGCCGGAAGGGCGGCTGGTCGATGCCAGCTTTCATGCCGGTTGGATTGCACTGTCATTTCTGAATGATGCCAACAGCGCCAAAGCCCATTTCCTCAAGATGCGGTCAATGTCCACCCTGCCCGACACCATTACGCAAGCCAACTATTGGTTGGGGCGAGCCGAGGCACGGTTGGGGAATGTCGCGGACGCCAAGGCCGCGTACGAAAAGGCCGCAGAATATGGCATGGTCTATTATGGTCTGTTGGCGCGGGCCGAGTTGGGCCTGCACGGGGTGGACCTGCGCCCTCTGCCCGCCTGGCAACAAAGTGAAAGCCTGTTCAATGGCCGCGAGGTTGTAAAGGCTATTCGGTTGTTTGCTGCCAATGGCCGCAACGACTATGCCGAACCCTTGCTTCGACATTTTGGAACCGGCCTGACCAATGCTGGCGAGTTGTTGCTGGCAGCGCGGCTGGCGCAGGAAATCGGCGCGCACCAATTGGCGATTTCTATCGCTGACGCGGCTGAACGGCGCGGAATACCGCTGGATCTGTTCAACTATCCCAAGGATGGTATTCCGGCGGACACCAAGATTTTTGCGGACCGGGCTGCCGTCTATGCAGTTGCACGGCAGGAATCGCGGTTTCAAATCGATGCCGTTTCGAGGTCTGGTGCGCGCGGGCTGATGCAATTGATGCCCGGCACGGCCAAGGACACGGCCAAAGCGGCGGGCGTTGATTATTCGCCTGCAAAATTGACTAGCGATGTTCGCTATAATGCGTTGCTGGGTTCAACCTATCTCGGGGCGCAACTGTCGCGCTATGATGGATCGTTGGTGTTGGCGGCGGCTGCCTACAACGCGGGGCCTGGCAATGCGAACAAGTGGATTGCCGCTTTTGGCGATCCGCGACTGGACAATGTTGATCCCGTGATCTGGGTCGAACTCATTCCATTTCAGGAAACGCGCAAATATGTACAACGGGTTCTGGGCAACTATCTGGTTTACCGCGAACGGCTTGGGCACAATGATTTGACCATCACCCAGGCACTGCGCAAAATCGAGTAGACGAATTCATTTTTGACATTCGAACGCGCCACTATCACCTTGCCCGGAAAGGGCGAGCAAGGGTAAGCCTTTGATTGTATTTATCAGCAAGGCGATCCCGATGGTCCGCAAGCGCAAAGTTCCTTCCGATCACGCAGCCTTTGCCGATTTGCCGGTGCAGATGGTTACGCTGGACAGGGGCGACGCGCTGGTCGCTGCGCATGTTTCGGGCACGCTTTCCAGCACAGCAATGCCGCTTATTTGCCTTGCCGGATATCACCGCAACATGAGCGATTTTACCCAATTTCGGATGTTGTATCGGCATGCGATGAGCAATCAACAACCGTTGATATTGATGGATCTGCGCGGACGGGGGCGATCAACCGATCGCGCCAACGCCAATGAATATGGCTCACCGCGCGACGCGCGCGATGTCGCTGACGTAGTCAATGCCCTCGGAATAGAGAAGGCGGTAATTCTGGGCCAGGGGTATGGCGGCCAAGTGGGCATGTTGCTGGCCTCGCAACGACCTGGACTGATTGCAGGTATGGTGTTGGTCGACACGGGGCCGGTAACCGACTCGCGTGGCCTCGTTCGGCTGCGCCAGAATGTGCAGCATATTGAAAGCCTGAGGGGCACCGAGGTCGTAACCCAGGGATTCCGCCGCATGCTGCAAGGGGACTATCCGGGGGCGAACGAGACCCATATCGAAATATTGATGGGACGCAGCCATTTCATCGACAAGCGTGGTCGAGCGCGCCCGCTCTATGACCCGCGACTGATCAAGGCGCTGGAGGCGTTTGGTCATGAAGATGTGCTGATGGCGCAGTGGCCGTTTTTTGATGGTTTGGCGACGGTACCGCTTTTGTTGATGCGCACCCAACTTACCGACCAGGTCAGGCGCGACACGTTTGAACAAATGACCAAACGCCGCCCGGACGCCCAAACCGTCGCCATCGAGGGGCAAGGCTCGCCGGCCCTGTTTGATCAGCTCCACGAGGTGCAGGCCGTCGCCCGATTTGTTGCGCAGATCGCAAACGTCTGACGCCACTTTAGATGCGATCAGCTCTTTTTTGACAGTTTCTTTGCCTGCGCAATCCAGCTTTCACGGGTGACCCGCCCTTTGAAGCTCAAATGTGTGTCCATCCAGTCGGCATTTGCCTTGGTCCATCCTGCAATTTGATCGAAATGAAATACGCCGAGCTCATTAAGCGTTGATTCAATTTTCGGACCGATCCCCTTGATTTGCTTGAGATCGTCCTTGCCGGGTGGGCGCGGTGTCGCGAGCGCGGCAGGTTTTGGATCGGCCGGTTTGCGAGGGCGTGCAGGCTTGGTGGAAGTCGCCCTGGATTTGGACTTGCGAACTGGTTTGGGCTTGGGTTTCGGTGGCTCTGCGGCTGTTGTAGGAGTTGGATCTTCTGCAGCGACCGCAGGGCGAATATCGGGTTCGGCCTTCGGGACGGGCTCAGGTTCGGGCGGTGAACTCATGGCCAGTCTGACGGCTGGGTTGATCGGGCGCGCGCGCGGCGGCGGCGCCTGCTCTACTGGCTTGGGGACTTGCGGTGGTTGGACTTTAGGTACTTCGATCGGGATGGGCGCACTCTTTTCGCTGTCTTGATTCTGATGCGACGATCGCAGCGTGGCTTTGCGCATGGCGTAGCCAATAAGGCAGCCAAGCAGATAGGCGATCAACAAGAGCAGCGCGGTTTCGCCGAGATAGGCCAGATTGAACATTTGAATTTCTGCTTACACGTGAGATTTGCCGCTGCGCCAGCCAACGACAAGTCCGATGATGGCCGCAATGGCCAGAAAAGGCCACAGATGCAGGGCCAGATAGAGCAATGCGCTAAAGTTCACCACATCACCCGATCAATAGTGCTGATCAAGAATTGTCACGCCAATGCGTCGATTTTGCCGCCGCCCGGCTGCAGTATCATTGCTGGCAATTGGCTGGCTTTCGCCGAATCCGACAGCATAGAGCCGTGCAGCGAGGATATTGCGCTCGACCAAGGCATTCACGACGGCCTCTGCCCGAGCGACAGACAGAGCAAGATTGAGCGATGCGTCACCCTCATCGTCGGTATGACCTTCAATTTGCACAATCGTATCGGGACACATGGCCAAATCGGTCGCTAAAATATCGAGTGCGGCCTTGGAATTATTCGATATCAGCGCGGCGCCGGATTGGAACAGGATTGTTTCCTTGGTGGAAAAATCAGCAACTGTAGCGCGGCAATTGTCGAGGGCGGTTGGCGCGGAAATGTTCACGCTCCAGTCAGCTGCGTTTGGCAACGCCGCCAAACTTGCGGCTATTCCATCTGCCTTTGCCTGATCCGAGGCCTTTCCTGAAAGCGACCAGGTTCCGTCCTTGAACGCCAACGTGCCCGGAGACAGCGTCATCAAATTGCGCAGGCCCGCTTCGGCAGAAGCGATGAACGTGCCCGGCGCCATGGCGGCAATATCAATATTTTGGGTTGAAGCCGCTAAAATGACACCGAAATAGCTTCGCGCGGCCGACGTGGGAACGCTGCCCGTCAAGCTGGTTTGGCCATCTGCATCGCGACTGGCAGCAAAAGCATAAGTCGGATCAACCGCAGGGATTTCGGGCTCGGCGGCAACTTCGGGTGCGGCGTCAGGTTCAGCGGCTTGTGGGGCAGCGGGTTCAGCTGCCTCAACGACTGGTTTGGGCGGCGCTTCATCGGGAGGAGCGACTTCCTGAATTACTGTATTATCGCGGGACCATTCGGCGGCAGGTGTAGCAGCAGCTGCCAAGTCAGTGTCGATGCCCTCCCTGCCCGTTTCGGTTGTCTCGCCACTAATGGACCAGACGCTTCCATCGTAGGCGACAATGCCGCTATTCAGATTGCCCAGTACATCAAGAGCGGCCAATGTGTCGTCGCCAAAGTGATCGGGCGCATTGGGTTCAATGCTCAATTCGTTCTGAACGTCGTCCCCTGCGCGAACGGCAAGGAAGCGTTTGAGGCTGTCAGTTGGCACCGAACCAGCCAGCTTGACCGTTCCGTCAGCGTCGCGACTAACCGACCATACGTAAGGTTTTGCGGGCGCCGGTGGAGCGGCAGGCTCACGAATGTCCACCGTCCAAGCCGCGATTTCGACCTGATTGGCAAGTGCGGTGAGCAAGTCGGGTGTTGTTGACGCGTTGGCATCGCCGGACAGTGTCCAACGCGCCCCATCGAACCGCAGCGCACCAGTTTCGAGCTGCATCAATGCATCAAGTCCAGCGGCGGCGCTCGATGCAAAACCGTCGGGCGCACCTTTCGAAATGGATGAAGAATCAACGCTCTGATCGCCGGACTTCATATCCAGATTCCGCTTCAGGTCTGCGGTCGGCACATTGCCGGTAATGGCAACATAGCCGTCGGCGGCACGGACCGCGGACCAGATATAGGGCGTAACTGCAACCGGTTCCGGTCCCGATATCGACAATGACCAGCCACTACTCTCCAACCCCTGTGCGGCAAAAGCTGTTTGCAGCGTCGCCTTTTCAGCGTCGCTGGCAACCTGTCCGGAAAGCGTCCAATTGCTGCCATCGAAACTGACCGCGCCAGACCCAACCTCGTTGAGCAGATTGAGCCCAGTTAGTGCCGAAGAAACGAATTCTTCCGGTGCGCCAGACGCGAGTTCGGTCTTGTCGGTGCCTTTGGCCGTCATGGCAGCCAAAATCCGGGACTGGGATTTTTCGTCGGGGGAATAGCCTGATAGATTGATCGTTCCCGAGGGTATTTTGGTTGCGGCCCAAATGAACGGTTCAGCAGTTGGGGCGGAAAAACTGATGTTGGCGAAGCCAAAACCTTGGGGTGCGCCATTTTTCTGCAGGTTTAACAATGCCTTGTAGTTGGCAGACGTATCTGTTGTTCCCTCCAGGCTTAAAGCGCCGCCACGTAGCTCAAAGCTGCCGGTCGACATTTTCTGAAGTGCGGCTATCCCAAAATCGAGGGCTGACTGGAAATATTGTGGTGCGTTGCGGCCCAGCGAAACGCGGCTGACGTCGGCCTCTGGCAATTTCGCCAAGCGGTCGCGCGTCGCCTCGTCGGGCGCGTAACCTTCAAAACGGATTTGCCCGCTGGCGCTAAGGGTTGCGGATAGCTGATAGTTGGTAACATTGGGTGGCTCGAGCACAACGATTGTCCCGCTGGGCTTGAGCTCTTCGGTGACGATCTCGGCTGTTTTTATATCGGGCGGCGCACCGGTCAGCGTCCGATGACCGTCTATGATAGTGGTTGTTCCGTGATCAAGGCGGACCAAATTTTTCAATAGAATCCGGGTGTTACCGTCAAAGTCTGCCGGTGCACCTGATGCAAGCGAGAGGCCAGTTGCCACGGGATAACCCGAACTATCCGCTGTACGGAAGCGCTCAACCAAGGCTTCATCGGGCGCGTAACCGCTGATGGCGATTTTCTTACCGTCGAATTTGGCGGACCATTCGTAGGGCGCGGCGAGCGGTGGCGCAATGGTGACGTCACCCAAGGCTATGCCCGACGGGGTGTCGCGTTCGAGCGAACCGAGAAGTTCGCCATAGGCGCGCTCGGATTTGGCGCGTCCCGACAGACGAAGTGTCAGATCAGAGAGTTCGGCCTTACCCTCGTCGAGATAGTTCAGCTTTTGCAGGGCGAAATTGACGCCTGACTGCCATTTGTCGCGTTGGGGCGCGCCGGATCGAACGGCGAGCAGATTGCTGGATGGATTAGCGCTGGCGACAAGTTCATCTCGGGCAGCGAGGTTGGGTACACCGCCGGTCAACGTCAGCGCGCCAGCGTCAAGTGAGGCAGAAATGGTGAAGGGTTTTGCGAGCGGGGCTATAGCAATGTCGGTGCTGACGCTGCGAATGCCAAAGAGATCGGCGACACGCGACCGGGCTGCATTTGCGTTCAACTCATCGGTTGTCGTGCCGACCAGAATGGCATCCTGCCCCCTCACCTCAATCTCTGCCCAATTATAACCATTGGCAGAAAGGTCGGCGGTAGCACGGGTTTGCAGATCAGTCGCCACACTGCCTTCGGTCGCGAGCGTCGACAAAGCGGTACCACCCAGAATCACCACCACACCTGGGACGATCCATCGAGCAAAGGTCTTGAGCATCTGAAATCCGAACAGCTAACCGCAACGGTGCTAGGCTAATGCATTTCACCGGCAAATTAAATCAAAATTCCAGACATAACATATTGATATATATGGATTAATTTGCTGGATTTTCGCCGGAATTGCATAGGGTCGAATTTTTAAGAGAATCAATGATTCTGGCAATCGGCCGCACAAAAAAGAAAGGCCCGGCTTGCGCCGGGCCTTTCAATTCGCCGAAGCGAGTTAGGCTTATTCGAAGGACTTTGCAGCCTTGAAGGTAACCTTGTAAGCGCCGTTCTGGTGCGCTTCGCCCTTGAGGGACGAAGTGAAACCACCACCTGGAGCCCAAGCCAGCTGAGCCGAACCGTAGAAGTCGGTCTGGCTGGTGTTGGACAACGTAGTAGGAGCTGGCAGAACTGGAGCAGCATTGGTGCCATAGACGCCAACTTCACCGGTAACCGTGATGGTTTCCGTAACAGCTGCAACCAACTGGGCAGCAATCTGGTAACCGTCAGGACCCATGTTGTCGTTATAGTAGCGACCACCAAGGTTGATCTTGACGCCGTCGGTAACAGTTGCGCCAACCGAACCACCGAAGCCGTAATCGGTGCCGATATCAACACCACCGACGGAACCGCCAGTGAATTCGCCCGACAGAGCGATGGTGAACATGTCGAACGTGCCCTGAGCGGACAGCAGACCGTTCCAGTACGTCTGGTCGGCTGGGTTGTTGTGGCTAGCAGCAAATGCGCCGCGAAGCTTGAACGCATCGAACGTGCCGGTGAAACCAGCATGCATTGCGTAATCTTCGATGTTGCCATCAAGCACGCCACCGGCGAGCGCGGTCAAGTGAGCCGAAATGCTTTCGCCAGCATAGGACACAACACCAACAAGGGTACCGGCATCCGTGATCGTACCGTCGTCGAGATTTTCAAGACCCAATCCGACCTTCACGCCGTTGCCGACATCGGAAACGATCTGAATGGAGATCTCGCCTTCCTGAGGCTTGTCCTTCTTGAACATAACGCCCGTGTCAGCTTCTTCCGAGTTGAAGAGGCCGAGGAAGTTGAATGGCTCGTCGTCGCCGAAGTTAGCGATCGAAGATTTTTTACCAGCCATGATGACGGTCGAGTCGCCAACCTGAACGTAAGCTTCGTCGACTTTCCAAAGGCCCTTGTCGGTGTTAATGCCCTTGTTCACAGCAGCAGCACCCGAGCCAGTGTCGTCGTCGGAAGTGAATTCGACTTCGTTGCGAACGCGGGTTTCGGTAATGGACTTGAGCTTGATGACTGCCTTGGCAGCACCGAAGTCGCTGTCAGCAGTGCCAACAAACTTCAACCACGCTTCAAGCTGCGATTCCCAATCGTTATCACCAGTAGAGGGATAATTGTATCCATCAGCATTATAAGTACCAGCGTCGGCAGCGTCGGCGCCTTCAAGCGAGCCACCGGCAAACGGATCGTCGGCGGAAACGGTGGTTACGCCATACTTGCCCTTGTAGTCGCCCCAGTTGAATTCATACGAAACGCCGCCAGAGATCTGCAGGCAGTTGGTTTCGGAAGAAATCGTCAGGCCGGAAAGACCGAGTGCGTCACAGACGTCGAGCGAGGTGAGGACACCCAAATCGGCAGCATAACCTGCAGTCGAGAGACCGACAGCAGCGACAGAACCGAGAATAAGGCTCTTGAGTTTCATTATTGACCTCCAAAGTCAGTCATATTTGATACCGGGTTGTCCGGTGGTTTGTCGAAACGCGACCACACTTATATTAACGTGGTGCAGTGTGTTGCCGTCGCGCTGCGACCGACAAACGATCCCATGCATGGATTCGCAAGACCCACTGTACGCATGCCGGACGCGTACGCAATCACGCAAAGGTGGTTTTGGGGGTTACCCACGTTGGTTGCCCATAGGTTGTTGCAGATTCAACACACAATCGGAAAGGTGCTGTTAACCGGCGTCAATGAACCGTTAAAAATTCAGGGTTTCCGGGCATTTTGACAAGGGGCGTGCTGATTGTCGGTTTCTGGAAGGCGGGCGATCTGGTCGATTTCGGCCTGACGCGACTTGTCTCGCGGCAAGGCAAGGGCGATTAGTGGGGCATGCAGGGAGAGCAAACATGTCAGATAGCAAGGTAATCCTGATCACCGGCGGCAGTTCGGGAATCGGGCGGGCGGCGGCCATGGGGTTTGCGGAAGCGGGGTACCGTGTGGCGATCTGCGGGCGCAGGATGGGGGCCCTGCAGGACGTCAGCAGCGCCTCAGGGGCGCAAGCGTTTGCCTGTGATGTTACTGATCCCGACGATGTGACGCGACTGCTGGGATCGGTCGAGAGTGCGTTTGGCCGGATTGACGTGCTGTTCAACAATGCGGGGCAAGCGGCGCCGGCAGTGAATTTTGGTGACCAGGACGTTAGCAAGTGGCGCTCGATGATCGACACCAACCTTAATGGTGCATTTTACGTGGCGCGCGAGGCATTCCGGTTGATGCGTGCACAAAGCCCGCAGGGCGGGCGCATCATCAACAATGGCTCCATATCAGCCACGATGCCGCGACCGGGTGCGGCGCCCTACTCCGCCTCCAAGAGCGCTATTTCCGGCCTCACGCGCTCGATTTCGCTGGATGGACGGCAGTTCGGGATTGCCTGCGGACAGATTGATATTGGCAATACCGCTACGGAAATGACGGGCGAAATGAGTGGTGGCGTGTTGCAGGCTGACGGCAGCATTGCGCCTGAACCGACATTCAGCGTGGCCCATGTGGTAGATGCCCTGCTGTATATGGCGGGGCTGCCGCTGGAGGCCAATGTGCAATTCATGACGGTTATGGCAACGAAAATGCCGTACATCGGCCGTGGGTGATCTGTTGACGTCGGGTTAGCGTTGAGCTTCCCATTTTGTCACGCATCGACCAGTCGGAGCGCCCCCAGCCCAGCAAAAAACGCATGCCTCTTTTGCAATCATGTCTCTGCTCATTTGGTGGGCGATACGCATATAAAGTGTGCAACACCTGAAGGGGATCTGACATGACCATTGCAAAGAAAATCGCTTCCTACGTCGCACAGCGCCGCGCCATCCGTGAACTCAGCGCCATGGACAAGCACCAGTTGAATGACCTCGGCATCACCCGCGCCGACATTCCCAAGGCAGTACGCGGCTTCTGATAACACGTCCCCGGCCAGCGGGGATAAATCGAGACGAGATGACAGCCGGTGCCCTGCGTGCCGGCTTTGTCGATTCTGGGGCTCAGAATTATCCGCGTGTCGAAGTCGCTCGGAAGTTCTGGTGCATCAATTGATGATAGAGCAGCTGAGTTTCAGCGTTGGGCGCCACGCCCAACTCGGATGCGAGCAGATTTCTGAGATTTGTATAAAGATTGTGCAGGCGGTCAAGATGGTGCTGCTCGGCTGCATCGCGCATCAGAAACTGGCAGGCCTCTTCATGGTAGGGGTCGATGCTCAACAGGCGGGCGGCGCATTTGCTGCGATCTGTGCGCGACACATTATCGGCGGCGATCACCTTTGCCAGTGACTCACTGAACACCATGTGGAAGTAGTGACGGTGTCCGGCGACCCAATCCTCCATCTCCTCACTCGCGACTTCCATACCCTCAAGCAGATCGCCACCATACAGATCGCAGAGAGACGCGGGATCTATGTCTTTTTGTTCCTCGGCAATGTTTTGAAAATCCATGAGATCGCAACGAAGGTCGCTGTCACGCTTGAGATGCAGCGATACCGGACCAACCTCGAGTACCTCGAAGTCGTTCTGATTCTGCAGATTTCGGATCCGGACGAGTGCCTGGCGCAAATTGGCTGCCGCCTTGGCCTCTCCACGCTCCCCCCAGATCAGCGAGTGAATACGGCGCCTGTTGACACTACCGTGCTTTCCTCCAGCCAAAATGAGATAGGCGACAATGCGAAAGAAATTTGCAGGCACACTATCAATAGGGCGACCATCAACTGCGAGCGAACATTCTCCCAGCAGGGTCAACTCAACAATTTTGGATCGACGCTCCCCCATATCTGACTCCACGCCTACCAATCTTTCGGCCATTCTGTTTTCAAATCAATTTAAAATTCCCAAGCACTTCATTGCGTGACTTAATCCTATCAGAGAACAATCTGTGGTGGAACTTTGAATCGCAGTCCTACCACGAAGACGGTTTCACTGTATTTTGTCACGCTGCAATATTGTTGTTGTGTATAAAGCGCCAAATATCTTTGTTCACTTGAGTTACCGATGTAATGGCCGACTGAATCCGTTTGACTTCATCATCATCCAACGATTCAACTTTTCCATATTTCATATTGTCATTAAATTCGGCAATTCTCATTAACTGAGTTGTTCCAAATTCGCCGCTCGCGTCGAACGAATAGATGCAGTGATTGTATTTGTTGCGCAGCTTCGCTTCCTTCTTGAGCTGCGACATCAGCGCGGCAATTTCAGAACGGGTTTCGGACGACACTCCGCTGGTCTTTGACAATCGTTCAAGCAAATCTATCCTTGACCTAGTTGTGTTCAACGTCAGGAATATGACAATTGCCGCCTCTTTGTTGGTTTTTGTCAATATTTCAATGAGATAGATGAAAAGACTCTCCGTATTTGTCCAGACATAGTTGAGCTGCCCCACCAGCTTCAGCACATCATCAATGCGGGCCATGGCGTCAGCCTCTATATTTGGCTACGGCGTCATAGCCAGCCGCCTGGTCAGCCGAGCCGTGGTATAGGGCTGCCGCCTGGGTTCTGTTGCTTACCCGCAATTTGGCGATGAGATTGTGCACATGCGCCTTTACCGTGTGCTCTGAAAGCGACATGCGGTGAGCGATCAGCTTGTTCTGGCACCCCTCGGAGACCAGATGGAGAATTTGACGCTCGCGAGTGGTCAGTGTTTCCACAACGGAACGCTGCGCATCATCGCCTTCATCATTCTCGTCGGGCGTTGGCCCGGCCCTGGCCGGAAATGACTCAGCCAAACGATCCAGCACCGTGCGCGGCGCAGATGCTCGATTGGGCTGGCCGCTGAGATAGCCGTCCGTCTCGTTCGATACCGAATGAACACTAAAACGAGGCGTCACAACGCGCGCCGTGTCCGCTGGAAAATACTCGCCGCCCGACAGCAACAGCGAGGTAACCGCCAACCACACATCCAAAGGTAAATTCAGGGGCAGTATTCCGTTTACGAGCCGCTCTGCTATCAATCGCTCCATATTCGGATCAAATCGGGCGTTTGGCTCCACCATCAAACCGATGGCCGCGTTTGGGAAACTTCGCCGACATTCGCTTAATTCATCGAATCCAACCGGCACACGGCTATGATCAATCAAGACCAGCCGAACCAACTCACCATTTACGACGTGACGAGGGCATTGTTCAGCCAAGACAACCTGAAAAGCAGGGAAGTTACGTTGGACTTCATGGTAAAGTCCCTGAAATGCAGCCCCCTGCGGCGCCAACAGAAATATCTGCGCGGCGGATTCGTGCACTACCTCATCACTCGGGTGACCTCCCAGGCTCAACTTGGACCTAGTGTCTACAGTCATTTCTATTCCCCCAATACTCACAACTACTGGTTCACAATTTGCCCCTCGAGGTCGAACCTAACCTCCCGCACCTAGTTAACGGTTTATTAACATGGCCAGCGTGACTCGAACGTGACTCGATACGCGTTTTAACTAGATCAATTGGACAAATTGCCTCATTTTGAACTAGATGCCAATTTCGTGATGAACGCCTGATACCCCCGCAAACACTGGGATTTTTCTAGATTCATCTTCCGCTCGCTGCGTCACGATCCAAATCGATCAACAGGGTAAACGGCCGATTTTCTGATAACGAGCAAGCAGATTGATCAAAGTGTTTAGTCAACACTGCAATCCGATCCCAATCCAATTGCTGTCTATCTCCGTGCCGGACATAGCGACCAGTATCGCCCTCTGACCAGCAAACAATTGCCAGTCATCTACAAGATCCGACCTTTGGCGAATGCCGCGTATTCCGATCGAGGTAGTTTGCCGGAAATGACATCTCCGGAGGTGATCTTGCGAATAAGCGCGGTGCAGCTAGTTTAGCCTCATTAAAAATGCATGGAGGCTTAGCCAATCCGCTCCTTTTAAAACAGGAGACAGTTATGGCCGACGACTATAATGACAACAATCGATCATTTAACGATAATTCCAACGATCTGGATGTCGATGTAAGTGATATCGCTAACGACAAATCCAACACTGACAACTCACTCGACGTTGCAGTTGATGACGTTGCGAACAACAAGTCCACGAACGATAGCAACAACGACAATTCCAACGATCTTGATGTCGATGTGGATGACGTTGCGAACAACAAATCCACCAACGACAGCAACAATGACAACTCCAACGACCTGGACGTTGATGTTGACGACGTTGCAAACAATAAGTCTACCAACGACAGCAATAACGACAATTCCACTAGTAATGATTTGGATGTCGACGTTGACGACGTAGCCAACAACAAGTCTACAAACGACAGCAACAACGACAACTCGCTTGATGTCGACGTTGACGATGTTGCTAATAACAAGTCGACAAACGATAGTAACAACGACAATTCGACGAACAACGATCTGGACGTTGATGTTGACGATGTTGCGAACAACAAATCGACCAACGATAGCAACAACGACAATTCGACGAACAACGATCTGGATCTCGATGTCGACGTGGATGACGTTGCCAACAACAAGTCCACAAACGACAGCAACAATGACAATTCGTCGGCGTTCGATATTGACGTAGATGACGTTGCCAACGACAAGTCGAACACCAACTCGAACAATGTTCAGACGTTTGCCCTCGATAATTCGGCAACCGACTCGGGCAACGACAGTTCGACCAATGACAGCAACAACGACAACTCCACGCACAACGATCTGGATGTTGCCGTCGAAGATGTCGCCAACGACAAGTCGATCAACAACTCAATGAACGACAGCTCCACCAATCTGGATCTGAAGGTCGAGGATGTCGCCAACGACAAATCGACCAACAACAGCAACAATGACAACTCCAACAACTCTCAGCACGATTCGAACAACGACAATTCGATCACGGCTGATCTGGACCTTGATGTTGCCATTGCCGATGCGTTCAATTCGTCTGACGACGATATCGCGAATTCGTTCAACTCGCAGGCGACCGACTCGTTCAACTCGGATGACGACTTTGCTGACCTTGATATCGGCACGGCCACGATGGACAGCATGTTCATCAACAGCGGCACGCTCGATTTCAACCCAGGCGATGATGTCAACTTCGAGAATGTCTTCAATGGCGCATTCTCGGGTGGTGGCGGAGACGCTGGTTTTGCGATCAATCAGGTTGCCGATCTTGTCGACAATGACACCCTGAGCAACGTGCAGAACAACAATAGTGACATCGACTTCCATGCCAAGGCATGGGGTGGAGACTCACAGGCCGACGGCAATAGCTTCGACTCCGGAGCTGGAAACAACGCCGACGGTAGCAACATGGCTGATTCCCACGCTTCGATGTCGGCCAGCGCGTTCAACATGGAACTGGTGCTTGGTGCCAACCTCCAGCAGAACGCAGTCGATTCAGTGGTTGTCGGGGGCGACAACTCAATGAACAACGACGCCAGCCACGACGACGTCTAAATCAAATCCTGCAAATTCGGTCTGCGCGGTTTTCGCGCAGACCATCAGTTTTTGAGTAATGCGGCTCAGTGAGCGGAGGTTAATCCGCGATTTTGGGAGGTGCCGCTATGTTTTTTCCTAGTGACAGTACCAACGAAATCGTCGCTCATTTCCTCGGCTATTTTGCCATGCGCCTTGAGGAAATGAAGCTCCGGGTGGGCTACGAGGAATATCAGCAGGACGCCGCCCAAGGCGCCCCACAGTCAGACCTTCAGCAGATCTCCGTGGACGTCGCGCAAAGTCTTCAGCTTGAAGCGTTTCTTCCCGGTCTGGCCTATGCGCCGCCTATCTGGCAAATTGTTGGTCGCGGCGACGCGAGCTTTCCCCTGCACATCGCCCACAGCATGGCCCATATCCCTGGCCAGCCAAATGCCCCGATCGCATCACCCCCAATCTTTGAAACTCCGGCCGGTCCACCTGCCCCGCTGGAAGGCGATGAGCCTGGCTCGGTGCTCGCCATCATCGCGCAGCACACGACACTGATCGACAATGACGTGGTTATTTTGGGGGACTATGACGGGCCGATCAGTTTTCAGTCGGGCGCGCCAGAGGCACTGGCGCATATGACGCTGGCGGTCGAGGCAATCACAGGACCGATCACCAGCATTTCAGGGCTGCACAATGTCGAGGACATTCCACGGTTTATTGAGGGCAGCGCTGCGGTTTTCCACGCCATGGGAGATGATGTAAGCGCGGATGAAGACACGACTATATTGAAGGTCGACGCGATTTCTGGATCCTATGTCAATGGCCAGCAGGTCGACAGCGCGCCGGATCTCGAGGCGAGCCTGCCCGAGCATTTGCGCGAGGAAGTCCAATCGGATGAAGCCGACGTCGAGGAAGTTTCCGAAGCCATCACGATAGAAGGCGCAGGGCAATCCGACACGATTACGCTGCATAGCGGTGGCAATCTGCTGGTCAATGAAGCCGCGATCATGAATGCTAGCCTGACACCCACCTTTATGGCGGTGGCGGGAGACCATCATCAGCTGGACGCCATAATCCAGACCAATGCCCACATTGATCATGACCATGTGGGGCAAGGCGTTGCCGGTGCCGCAGAGAATGCGGCCAATTCCACATCCACCTACAACATCGCCACGTTTGATCACGAGCAACGCGATACGGCAGCGCAGGCCGCAGAACTCAAGCCGGAGGTGTTGCCAAGCAATTGGCAGGTGTCGACGGTGGCGGGCGATCTGGTTTTCACCGAATGGCTGTCGCAATATCATTTTGCCTATGACGAGGACATCCATGTTCTCTCCTCAACCGGTTCGACAACGACGGTTACGACCGGGGAGAATGTCGGGCTCAATGGCGTGAGTTTTCAAAATATTGGTATCTACTTTGACCTCGTGATGGTTGGCGGGAGCGTCTACGACGCCAATGTCATCGTTCAGAGCAATATTTTGTATGACAATGACACGATTGAAATGCTGGGGGGCGAGGGCAGTAGCAGCGGTTCGCTGGCGACTAGCGGCAACCTTTTGTGGAACCAGGCCAATATCGTCAATGTTGGGCCATCGGAGTTCCAGTCGGGCATGCCAAGCCAGTATCATGAGGCCATGGATAGCCTTGATGCCGGCAATCTAGCGATGCCTGACGCGTTCAGGTTTGACAATATGTTCGAGGGTTTCCCGATGCTTCGGGCGCTCTATGTGAGCGGCGACATTTATGATCTGCGCTATGTCCAGCAAACCAATGTATTGGGTGATGCCGACTATGTTGCGATCGAGGAAGCCAAGGTCGCTCAAACGCATCCCGAATATGCCCTAAGCACGGGCGCCAACGCGTTGGCCAATATTGCGACGATTTATGATTATGACAGCTTGGGTGGCACGACCTTTGTCGGCGGGCAGACCTATTCTGACAGCGTGCTGATCCAGGCCGATATTGTGGCGGCCAACGAGGATGGCGAGGATTCCAATGCTCTGGTGAGCGAGGTTATTGCCTTTCTCGATTTCGATGCCGATTCGCTTGTCTCGACAGGCGACGATTTGGCGCCAAGCACTATTCCGGCTGACGGTCCGTCGCTGGACGTCATGCACACCATGCTCGCGTAGATGAACATGTGGGGCGGTGATGCGGTATGACAGCGATAATTCCGACGATGAATCCCCTGCCCGTCGGCGGCTGCCGCGACATGAAATCGCCCGCACGGCCCAACTTGACCGCTTGCAGTTCGAAATCAGTTCGGCTGCAGCGCGGCTGGACGAATTGGCTTCCGAAGAAACAGAAGAAATAGCAATCAATACCGAAGGCGGCGCAGAAGTGTCGCGGACGGCGGATGACGAAGGTAACGACGCGGACATGGAAAGATCATTGAACGACGATACGGCGACAATGGATGAAGCGATTTCGACCGTAGAATCTGATGACTTTAATGAAGCCAGGATCGAAAGCGCGCCCGACGTCAAAAGGGCTCCGGTCAAGTTGGGGTTGGGACGGGCAACCGTTCACGAAGAATGGCAAAAGATTGCGGGCCAAAAGCTCATGGACGGCACGCCCACAGGCCCCTCCTGTCCTGTCGAGGCAGCTCGAAAGGCGGCGACGCCTGCGACAAAGACTGTTGAACCCATCGCCCCCCCAATTCAGCACAAAGAGCCGCAGCCCAAGCAAGTGTGGGCGGAACCAGCGGTGACTGTTGCTAATACGCGGGTCGAAGAGGCGCCAAAGCCCCAACCAATGGTTGCCAAGGCTCCTGCCCCCAGCGAAGCGCGGGATACGACGCTACGCGAGCCCGATACGCGGGACAAAACCAGCGTTCCGCCGATCATTGATGCTGACCGGGGGCCGCTAAAAGGCGGCAAGGTCCCTGAACGGGAGAGCACCGGCGGCAGCGACAATGGTGGCAAAAGCGGCGGCAATGGCGGATCGGGCGGTGGTGGCGGCAATAAGAGCTTTCATAAGCGCGCCGCAACGCCCAATTTCGCCCAGAGCTTCCAGAACGGCATCAATGTAGTTCGCACGAACCTGCTGATCGTCATGTTCTTTACGGTTTTCCTGAACGTGTTGGTTTTGGCCATTCCGATCTATCTGTTCCAGATTTCGGATCGAGTGCTGACCAGCAGGTCGCTGGACACACTGGTAATGCTGACGGCAGTGATCGTTGGTGCCGTGGTGATGCAGGCGATATTGGACGCGGTGCGCCGGTTTATCCTGATGCGGACGGCGGTTGAGGTAGCCGTCCAGCTGGGTGCGCCAATCCTGAGTGCGGCGGCGCGGGCGTCACTTAATGGCAATGGCCGCGATTATCAGGTGCTGGGCGACCTGCAACAGGTGCGCGGCTTCATAACCTCGGGCACGCTCCTGGCATTTTTTGATGCGCCGATGGCGCCATTCTTCGTGCTGGCGGTGTTTTTGATCCACCCTGAGCTTGGCTACATCGTGGTTGCGGCGGCGTTTGGATTGCTGATCGTGGCGCTGATCAACCAGCGTTTGACCGGCAAGCATTTTGCCGAGGCCAACGGCTATTTGAGCCGGACGACGATGCATCTGGATTCAATGTCGCGCAATTCGCAGATTATCAACGCGCTGGCGATGATCCCGGAAGCGGTCAAGATCTGGGGCCGTGACTCGGCATCCTCGATGCAGGCTCAGGTTCGGGCGCAGGACCGAAATATCGTCATGTCCAGCATTTCCAAGGGCTTGCGACTTTTGACTCAGGTATCAATGCTGGGTTGGGGCGCCTTTCTGGCCATTGGTGGCGAAATGACCGGGGGCATGGTCATTGCCGCTTCGATCATCGCCAGCCGCGCGTTGTCACCGATTGAAGGGGCGATTGAAGGTTGGAGTTCGTTCACCCAGTTTCGCTCCTCGTTCGGGAAGATTCGCAACCTGCTGCAGTCCTCGCCGTTCAACTTTGAAAAATTGATGCTACCCAATCCCAAGGGCCGGCTGGACGTTGAGCGGATCCTGTTCGTGCCGCCGCCCAATAAGAAGGTACTGCTGAACGGGATCAGCTTTTCGCTGGAACCGGGAGAATCGCTGGCGATCATCGGGAATTCAGGCGCTGGCAAGACGACGTTGGGCAAGATGCTGGTTGGATCGGTATTGCCGACCTCGGGCAGCGTACGGCTTGACCTGATGGATTTGCGCAATTGGGACCAGCGTCAGTTTGGCGAAAGCATCGGCTATCTGCCCCAGGACGTTCAATTGTTCCCCGGCACGATCAAGGCCAATATTGCCCGCATGCGTGAGGACGTCAGTGATCGCGCTATCTTTGATGCGGCAGTTCTGGCCGATGTTCACGAGCTGATTGCGTCATTTCCGCAAGGCTATGAAACCTATGTGGCGGGCGACGGTTCGCCGCTGTCGGGTGGGCAAAAGCAACGCATAGCGTTGGCGCGGGCGTTTTTCGGTGATCCCAAGCTGGTGGTGCTGGACGAGCCAAACTCAAACCTCGACTCGTTGGGCGAAAATGCTCTGGCCAAGGCTTTACTGCATGCGCGCAAGCAAAAGATCACGGTCGTAACCATTACGCAGCGCCCTGCCCTGCTTAACGTCGTCGACAAGATATTGGTGCTCAACAACGGCTCGGTCTCAATGTTTGGATCGCGCACGGAAGTGATGGCAGCGTTGACGATCAAAAAGCCGGGGCTTGAACGCGGTGGCAGCGGCGCGCTGATACCTGACGCCGGGGGAGCATAGCGATGGCCGGACAGGTAGCACTCCAGAATCTGGAATGGTATTCGGGCGTTCCCCGGTCCATTCGCAAGCAGTCGATCATCGGGATCGGGTTGATCATTCTGACTTTTGGTGGATTTGGCAGTTGGGCGGCTTTTGCGCCGCTGGCAGCCGCGGTCATTGCGCCGGGCAGCTTTGTCGCAACCGGCGAAAACAAGATCGTGCAGCATTTTGAAGGCGGCATCGTCAAGGACATGCTGGTGCGCGAGGGAGACAAGGTCACCGTCGGGCAGGAAATGGTGTTGCTTGATGAAACAGCGGCGCGGGCCAACGCCCAGCAATTGCAGCTACGCATGGTGCGACTCGAAACCATCTGGGCGCGGTTGAACGGCGAAGCCAAGGGCGACTTGATCTATTCGCCGCCCCCGGCAGTCCTCAAATTGTTGAGCGATCCCGAAGTCGCTTTAATCAACGCCAGCCAGCGTAACAATTTTGAAGCCTCGCGGGACAAGTTGCTCAATGAAATCGAGTTGATGGAGCAAAATGTCGTGACCCTGCAATATCGCATTACAGGGCGCGAAGAGCAGGTTGCATCAATGGAGCGGCAAATGCTGCTGCTCGAGGAAGATCGTGACGTGATCACCGATCTGCAAAAGAAAGGTGTCACCACCCGGTCCGCGGTGCGCAACGCCGAGAGGGCGATTGCCGATGGTGAAGGCGACATTGCCAGACTACGTTCGGAAATATCCGAAGCCCAATCGCAGATGATCAAATACAAGCGCGAAATCATTCAGGCGCGCGATGCTGCCCAGCAAGCGGCGCTGGATGAGATGCAGGGCGTTGAATCTGAACTGGACTCGGTGCGCGAACAGATCTTGCAGGCCAACAATGTGTTGCAGCGCACCTCGATTACAGCGCCGGTTAGTGGCACGATTGTGCGCATGTTTTACCATACGACGGGCGGTGTCATTGAAAGCGGCAAGCCGATCATGGAAATATTGCCGGCAGATGTACCGCTGATCGTGGAGGTAAAAATTCCGCGCCTGCAGATTGACGAGGTTCGCAAAGGCCAGCAGGCAACAGTGCGATTGACGGCCTTGAACCAGCGCACGACCCCGGTTTTAACCGGCGAAGTGATTTATGTTTCGGCGGATACGATTGCCGATCCCGGCAGCGCTGCCCAGGAAATCTATGTGGCGCGGGTCAATATTGATCCATCACAATTGCAGCGGGTTGAAAATTTCACCCCGACACCCGGCATGCCCGCCGAAGTGTTCGTGCAAACCCGCGAACGGACGTTTTTTGAGTATCTGACCAAGCCAATCGTCGACAGCATGTCCCGCGCATTTCACGAGCGGTGAACGAGACGGTGCGATTGCGCCCTGTTTGGGCGCAATCTTTATCTACTCAATTTTCAATGGGTACCAATTCAAAACGTTGCAGCCCTCCCATCTCGCGGAAAATGCTCGCCAAGGAATTTCATGAACTTTCGTACCCTGGGTTCCTGGTAGGCCTCCTTTGAAGCCACGAGCCAGAGCCCGCTGGTCAGGTCCTCAGTCGTGAAACACATGACAAGATCGGGCAATGGGTCGCCTTCAACGCAGGGAAGTACACCGATTGCCTCTTCCGTCCTAAGGGAGGCCGACATGGTTATGACGGAATCTACTGTGCTGACAATCTTTGATCTGTCCACATATTGATCCAGCCACTTCATGAGCTTCACCCCATTTACCATCGCATCAGGGTAGCTCAGGACCGGGTGAAGGATTAATTCATCTATTGAACGCGGCATCCCGTTCGCCGCCAGATAGGCTTTGCTGCAATATAGCCCCCATCTGACAGGCGGCAGCTTTCGAACGATCAGGGTATCGCCCTCGATCTTGTCGCTTGCGCGAATTGCTATATCAGCCTCGCCGCTCTCCAACGACACATATTGCTCGGACGCATTCGTTTCAAAATGAGTGTTCGGATTGTGTTTTCGAAATTCCGAGATCAAGGGAAGCACCCAGTGGGTCATACTGGAGTGGGCAGCGGTGACGCGTATTGTCCCGTCTGACGTACGCTTCAAATGATCGGCCCGCGTAAGGACTTTATCGGCAGCGCCCTCCATGCCCGCGGCAACTTCAAACAATGCACTCCCGTGAGCGGTTAACGCGTACCCCCGCGTGTCGCGCTCAAACAAGGTCAGGCCCAAAGCAGTTTCCAGCGCGTGCATCCGTCTGCCGACGGTCGTCTGGTTGATGTTCAATTTCCTTGAAGCGGCCAGCGTCGACCCTTCACGCGCAACGGAAAGGAATGTGCGTATGTCGTTCCAATCAAGCATAAGCCAAGCGCCTCCGAGAGCATTCTGCACGTATGCCTAGCCGTTCTGCAAGTGCAGAGATACCGACCGGTCCGTGGCGGGATCATGCTGACGGTGCAACCCATTCAACTCAGGAGACAGAAAATGGTCGCTTTGCCAGTTAAGACCCGCGAGATGCACAATCATCACATCGACAGCACCGTCTGGAATGATATCGATTTCCGGGACGATGACATTGTCATTGCGACGTATGCCAAATCTGGCACATCGTGGATGCAGCAGATTGTCAGCCAGTTGATATTTCAAGGTCAGGAAGGATTGCCTGTCGCCGAGATGTCGCCCTGGGTCGACCTTAGAGTGCCGCCCAAAGAAGTTAAGCTACCGGTGATTGCAGCACAAACGCATAGGCGATTTCTGAAAACCCATCTGCCGGTCGATGCTCTGGTGTTCTCCGACAAGGCCAAATACCTCTATATCGGTCGGGATGCACGCGATGTGATGTGGTCATTACACAACCACCACGCGACCGCGAACGGGGCATGGTATGACGCGCTGAACAACACGCCGGGGCGCGTCGGTCCCGAGATCGGCAAACCCCCTGAAAGTACAGTCGAGTATTTCACCCATTGGCTGGACAATGACGGCGCGCCGTTCTGGCCCTATTGGGAAAATGTGCGGAGCTGGTGGGCGTTGCGCGATCTTGCCAACGTGAAACTGATCCATTTTGCCGATCTCAAACGCGATCTACCCGGCCAAATTCGCGACATCGCTGCCTTTCTTGACATCGAGCTGGTGCCGGACACGATGGACAGCATCCTGCATCACTGTTCGTTCAACTATATGAAGGAAAATGCCTCCGACTCGGTGCCACTGGGCGGTGCATTCTGGGACGGTGGCGCAAAGACATTCATTCACAAGGGAACAAACGGCCGTTGGCGCGACCAACTCGGTGCCGATGTCAGTGAACGGTATCTGGCGCGCGCCGAGCGTGAGTTGGGACGCGATTGCGCCCGGTGGCTGGCAGAAGGATCAGTTGGCTGAGCCAAATTCCGGAAGGCGGGCCAATATGGCCCGTCTGCCTGTGTCTGGTTGCCCACGAGATTTCCGGCGTTTCGCCGCCCCGCTTGAATTGGTCCACTGGACCAATTTCCCTCCGACTGGCTCGGCCAATCAAAGGACGTGTTCATTCCCACTCGATCGTGCCGGGGGGTTTTGAGGTGACGTCGTAGACGACGCGATTGATGCCGCGGACTTCGTTGATGATGCGGGTGGCGGTGCGGCCGAGGAAATTCATGTCGAACTGATAAAAATCCGCGGTCATGCCATCGACCGAGGTGACGGCGCGCAGGGCGCAGACAAATTCATAGGTGCGGCCATCGCCCATGACGCCAACAGTCTGGACGGGTAGCAGGACAGCGAAGGCCTGCCATATCATATCGTACTGCCCTGATTTGCGGATTTCATCGAGATAGATGGCATCGGCCTGGCGCAGGATGTCGAGCTTTTCGGGCGTGATGCCGCCGGGGCAGCGAATGGCCAGACCCGGACCGGGGAATGGGTGGCGCCCGATAAAGCTGTCGGGCAGACCCAATTCACGGCCAAGCGCGCGCACTTCGTCCTTGAACAGTTCACGCAACGGCTCGACCAGCTGCATGTTCATGCGCTCTGGCAGGCCGCCAACATTGTGGTGGCTCTTGATGGTGACAGAGGGGCCACCGGTAAACGAAACGCTTTCGATCACGTCGGGATAAAGCGTGCCTTGCGCGAGGAACTGCGCGCCGCCGAGCTTTTTGGCTTCAGCCTCAAAAGTTTCGATAAACAGGCGGCCAATGATCTTGCGCTTGGTTTCGGGATCGCTTTGACCATCAAGCTCGCGCAGGAACACTTCGGACGCGTCAACGTGGACCAGCGGAATGTTATATTCGTCGCGGAACATGGTGACGACCTGCTCGCTCTCATTGAGGCGCATGAGACCGTGGTCGACATAGATGCAGGTGAGTTGGTCGCCAATTGCTTCATGAATGAGGACGGCGGCGACCGAGGAGTCCACGCCACCGGACAGGCCGCAGATGACCTTGCCGGTGCCAACCTGATCGCGGATTTTTTCGATCATCTTGTTGCGGTAGGCGGCCATGGTCCAGGAGGCGTCAACGCCGCAGATATTGTGGACGAAATTGGCGTAGAGGCGCGCGCCATCGGGGGTGTGCACTACTTCTGGATGGAACTGGACGCCCCAGATGCGGCGCTCTTCGTTGGCAATCATGGCGAAGGGGGCGCCGGTCGAGGTGCCGACAACTTCAAAGCCCTCAGGCAATTGCACAACGCGGTCGCCGTGGCTCATCCAGACCTGATGATCGGTGCCCAGATCCCAGACGCCCTCGAAAAGCGATGCTGGCTTTTTGATTGTAACTTCGGCGCGACCAAATTCACGGTGATGGCCGGCTTCGACTTTGCCGCCTAGCGCCACGCAGAGCGCTTGCTGGCCATAGCAGATGCCAAGGATGGGCACGTTGGCTTCGAGCAGCGCCGGATCGATGGCCGGCGCATTTTGATCCAGGGTCGAAGCCGGGCCACCGGAGAGGACGATGCCCTTTGGCTGCAGGGCGCGAACCGCGTCGCCAGCCGTGCTGAACGGGTGGATTTCGCAATAAACCCCTGTCTCGCGAATTCGACGCGCGATCAATTGGGTGACCTGGGAACCAAAGTCAACGATCAGGATTGATGGTGGGGTGGTTTCAGCGTGCTCACTCATGGCGAGGCTTTAGCGTCCGCGCCAGATTAAGGCAAGATGAAGAAGTGCAAAGCGGGGTTGCGAAATTGCAATCCCCAACTTTAGCGGCGCGCTAGTTGAGAATGCCGATGGATAAATTGAGCAGGCTGGCAAAACTGACCCAGGCCAGATAGGGCACAAAAAGCCAGGCAGCAGCAGGATCAAGACGGCGAGCAGTGGCGATGAAGGCGATGATCAGCGCCAGAATGGCAAGAATGATGGCAAAAGCAGGCCAGACCAGTTGGGCGACAAACCAGACGGGCGACCATGCCCAATTCATGACCATCTGAGCGTACCATATTTTCATGACGGTGCTGGAGCGGTCGATCATGTAAATGCGCCAGCCGGCGACGGCGATCATGATGTAGAGCGCGAACCAGACGGGGCCGAAAATCCAGTTGGGTGGATTGAAGGGTGGCTTGTTGAGGCTTTGATACCATTGCCCGGGCACGGACTGAGTGCCGACAAGTGCCCCTACGCCGATGACAGCGGCCAAGAAAATCGCCAGCAATACCCAGGGGCGCGGTGTCTTATAGTCGTCCAGCGAGGCCATGCTCATTTCAACAATCCAATTGCGTGTCCGAACGTTGAACGCTGGAAAGATTGAATTGGTTCACTCAGCGCGGGTCAAAGCGGCAAAATAAAAGCCGTCGGTTGCGGTGCGACGGGGCGTTAAAATGATGCCACCGGCAACGCTCGGCAATTCGGGTGACATGGGGGCGGCCAGGCTGGACTGCCAGAGTGGGGCAATGTCTGCCACCACGAACTGGGGTTGGCGGGCGAGGAAGGCGGTGGTTTGATCGTCGTTTTCCTCAGGCAGGATCGAACAGGTGATGTAGATGAGGGTGCCGCCGGGTTTAACAAAACGGGCGGCATCATCGAGAATTGCACTTTGTTCGGCCTGGCGCGTGGCCAGCAGTTCGGGCGTCAGTTTCCATTTGGTGTCGGGGCGACGTCGCCATGTGCCGGTGCCGGTACAAGGGGCATCGACGACAACACGATCCATCTTGCCGACCAGATCATCCAATGCACCGTCCAACGGCGCGCGGACCTGCACATTGCGTGCGCCGTTGCGTTTGAGGCGGTCGTAGATGGGGGCGAGGCGATTGCGGTCGCTGTCGTAGGCAAAAATTTGGCCCTTGTTGGTCATGTCGGCGGCCAGCGCCAAGGTTTTGCCGCCTGCCCCGGCGCAGAGATCCAGAACCTGATTGCCCGGCCTGGCACCCGCAAGTGCGGCCACGATCTGGCTGCCCTGATCCTGCACCTCGAACCATCCTTTGAGGTAGCCCTCGTCGGTGGTCACGTTGGGGGTGCGGCTATCGCGTTCGCCCGGCGGAATGGTGACGCCATTGGGGGAAAACTGGGTCTGGACAGCGTCGAAGCGTTTGAGATTTTTAAGGACGCGGTCGCGGTTGGATTTGAGCGCATTGACCCGCATGTCGAGCGAAGGGCGACCGGCCATGGCTTGACCTTCGGCAACCCAATTTGGGCCAAAGGCGCGTTGGAGCGAGGGCACCAGCCATTCTGGCATGTCGGCACGAATGTGGTCGGGGGCGGTCGTAGGATCGGTCTGGAGGCGAGCGATTTCGGCGTCCGAAAGTTGGGCGGGCGCGTGGGCATCGTCGGCAAAGGCGGCATTGAGCGTTTCGGGGGTGTTGTGCCAATCGAGCACGGCAACAGCCAGGACCAAGGCACGAGCACTATCGTCGCCCATGATAAAGGCGTGCGAGGCGCGGCGGCGCAGGGCATCGTAAACAAGATTGCCGATGGCTGCGCGGTCGCCTGCCCCGGCAAAACGATTGCCCAGCCCCCACGCCTTGAGCGCCTCGGAGACCGGGCGTTTGCGGGCTTCGACATCGTTCAAGACTTCGATGGCGGCGGAAAGACGGCCGGGAAGACGCATGAAAATACTCGGAATTATCGGTGAAACGGACCCGTTCGCGGCCCTTAGGACTGCAGCAGGCTAAGACGAATGGTAAGCCACAGCCATAACAACGCCAAGACCAGCATGCCCAAGACATAGGCGGCAAAGCGGCGGTGGACGCGATTGGTGGTGACGTGAATGGCGGTGTGGATATAACGCAGCACAACGAACGCCCAGGCCAGCGTGACTTCTACCCACCCCGTGCCACCTGCCCAGAGGCTAAGGGCCGAGGCGAGGTAGAACAGCACCGGGAGTTGAAACTGATTGTCAAAATTATTGGAGAGAAGCCGGGCTTTGAGCGGATAGGCAGTGCGCTCAACCGCGATGTCCTTGACCCGAATTTCGCCACTCATCACCCGCGGCACCCGCTCGCGCCCCATCATCACCAAAACCGCAAAGGTCAGAAAGACCTGTGCTGCAATGGCGAGAAACAGGGCTTTATCGAGCAAGGGCATTTCTATCTGCCGCCGCGGTAGTTTGGCGCTTCGCGCGTGATCGAGACGTCATGGACGTGACTTTCGCTGAGTGCAGCGCCGGAGATTTTCACGAAGACCGAATTGTCGCGGAATTCCTGCAGATTATGGGCGCCGGTATAGCCCATTGATGCGCGCAGGCCACCGGCCAACTGATGCAGAACGGCACCCGCTGCGCCTTTGTAGGGAACCTGACCTTCAATGCCTTCGGGCACCAGCTTCATTTGATCCCGCACGTCCTGCTGGAAATAGCGATCAGCTGACCCCGACCCCATGGCACCGACCGAGCCCATGCCGCGATAGGATTTATAGGAGCGGCCCTGATAGAGGTAAACTTCGCCGGGGCTTTCGTCGGTACCGGCCAAAAGCGAACCGACCATGACGCAAGAAGCACCACCGGCCAAGGCTTTAGCCATATCTCCTGAGAATTTGATTCCGCCATCTGCGATGACGGGCACGTTCTGCTTGGCACCCTCTTCCGCGCAGGCCATGACCGCTGCAAGCTGGGGCACGCCGACGCCTGCCACGATGCGGGTGGTACAAATCGAGCCTGGACCAATGCCGACCTTGATTGAATCCGCGCCAGCATCGATCAGCGCTTTGACCGCCTCGGCAGTCGCAACATTTCCAGCAACAATGCGGGTTGAATTGCTTTCACGTTTGACTCGCTCGACGGCCTCGGCGACGCGCACGGAATGGCCGTGGGCGGTGTCTATGACCAACAGGTCAACACCTGCATCAATCAAGGCGAGGGAGCGTTCAAATCCCGCATCGCCAACGGTTGAAGCGGCGGCCACGCGCAGGCGCCCCTGATCGTCCTTGACGGCGTTGGGGTTCAGTTGGGCCTTTTCGATATCCTTGACGGTGATCAGCCCGACGCAGCGATAGTCTTCATCGACAACCAGCAGTTTTTCGATGCGATGCTGGTGCAACAGGCGTTTGGCATCGTCCTTGGAGACGCCATCGCGCACGGTGACGAGATTTTCGTGGGTCATCAATTCGGCAATACGCTGGCCCGGATTGGAGGCAAAACGCACGTCACGGTTGGTCATAATGCCGACAAGCTTACCGATGGCGCGGCCACCCTGGCCGCCATTTTCGACCACGGGAATGCCCGAAATATTGTTGATCTGCATCAGCGAGAGAGCGTCGGCCAATGTCGCGTCAGGGCCAATGGTGATTGGATTAACGACCATGCCACTTTCAAAGCTTTTGACCTGACGCACCTGTTCGGCCTGTTCGGGACCGGTCAGATTTTTATGGATGACGCCCATGCCGCCGGCCTGAGCCATGGCAATGGCCATGGCGCTTTCGGTTACGGTATCCATGGCAGAGGACAGAATTGGCAGCTTGAGGGCGATGTCGCGGGTCACGAAGGTGCCGATATCGGTTTCGGTGGGCAACACATCGGAGCGCGCGGGCTGCAGCAGCACGTCGTCAAATGTGAGTGCGGCGTCGCCAGTGATGGTGGTAATGATTTTCGCCAAGGCCAGACCTTTCCGTGCCTTCTGATATCGATCAGAAAATGTTGGAGCTTGAACCGGGCTTAGATGACTCGCCGGGTACAGGTTGGCGAGGGTCATTAGCACCGGCGTGGGGTTTTGCATAGAGGGGCACACGCATTGCAGGCTTGTGACATTGGCGGTACCGGCAAAATTCGGGGTGCGCTGCCTCAGGGCTTTGCATGATGGCAAAGCAGGTTCATAATTGTGGCGCGCATTCGCGCTCCTTACGATTCCCACAGCAAGTAGTTCGCCCGTGAACCGCGTTACACCGCTCGTTTTGGCCGTTGCCATGTTCATGGAACAGATGGACTCAACTGTCATAGCCACCTCCCTGCCCGCCATTGCGACCGATATCGGCACAGAACCTGTTGCCCTGAAGTTGGCTTTGACCAGCTATTTCGTGGCGCTGGCAATCTTCATACCAATCAGCGGATGGATGGCGGATCGCTATGGCGCCAAGAATATCTTCCGGCTGGCCATTTTGGTGTTCATGCTCGGCTCGCTCGCCTGCTCATTCGCCTTTTCGCTGGAAACCTTTGTGATATCACGATTTTTCCAAGGCGTTGGCGCGTCGATGATGACGCCCATCGGGCGACTGTTGCTAGTGCGCTCGACGCCGCGCAACGAACTTGTGGCGGCCATGGCGTGGCTGACGGTGCCGGCGCTTCTGGGGCCGATTACCGGGCCGGTCGTTGGCGGATTCCTGACCACATACCTCAGCTGGCACTGGATTTTCTGGATCAATATTCCAATTGGTCTGGCGGGCATCGCCTTGGCCACACGGTTTCTGCAGGTGGCAGATGAGCGCAATCCGAGGCCGATTGATTTTGTCGGCTTCGTGCTATTGGCCGTTGCGTTTTCGGGCAGCATATTCGGGCTATCGGTGATCAGCCTGCCGGCGTTGCCGATCATTTACGGCTATCTGACGATTTCAGTGGGTGTGGTGAGCGGCATTCTCTATTTTCTCCACGCGCGGCACGCCAAGTTTCCGCTGCTGGACCCTGGACTTTTCCGGCACCGGCTTTTCCGTTCGGCAATTATTGGCGGGTCGGTGTTCCGGGTCGGGGTGGGCGCCGTACCCTTCCTTTTGCCGCTGATGTTGCAGCTGGGGTTTGGCCTGTCGCCATTTGCCTCGGGCCTGATCACCTTTATCGGGGCGGTCGGCGCCATCATCTCCAAATTCATGACCGAGCGGGTTTATGCCAAATTCGGGTTCAAGCCGGTGCTAACGATTTGTGGTATCGGTGGCGGCGCGCTTATTGCGCTGCAGGGGCAGATTGATATCAGCGCCTCGCCGGTGGTCTTGATGGCGATTTTGTTAATCGGCGGGATTTTTCGCTCGTTCTTTTTCACCGGATGCAATGCCCTGGGTTATGCCGATGTGGACAATGAAGAAGCCAGCCAGGCAACGGCAATTACGGCGGTTTGCCAGCAGTTGAGCATCGCTTCGGGTGTTGCGGTGGCAGGCGGCATTCTGGAGATCAGCAGCCATTTCCGCGGCGTGCCGCTGTCACTGGCCGACTTCCGGATCGCGTTCATCGTCGTGGGTGTACTAAGCGCCGTTGGCGGCCTGATTTACCTGCGATTGCCCAAGGGCGCTGGCGATGAAGTTTCCGGCTTTCAAAAAGCGGCCGCGCAAAAAACCTGATCAGAGGTGGCTATTGCTCTTCGTCTTCATCCGCTGATTCCCGCTGGCCCTTGAACCCCTTGGCAATCAGATAGGCTTCGGCTGAGTCGGCGCGGCTTGAACGCGGCTTTGCATGGTGCGTGCTGCGGAAGTGGCGCTTGAGCATGGCCAGCAATTGGTGCTCGGTTCCGCCCTGAAAAACCTTCGCGACAAAGGAGCCATTTGGCGCCAACACATCCAGCGCGAAATCAGCGGCGACCTCGATCAGATGCACGATCCGCAAATGGTCGGTTGGCCGATGGCCGGTGGTGGGCCAGGCCATGTCCGACATCACCAGATCGGCTTTTTTGCCGCCCATGGCTTCAATCAGCATGGCAGGCGCGTCATCGTCGGTGAAATCCTTTTGCAAAAGGGTCACGCCGGGGATTGGATCCATTTCGAGATAATCAATGCCGACGACCAACGGATTTTTTTCAGTTGAGCCGGTCGCCGTCGCAGCGATCTGTGACCAGCCGCCGGGGGCCGCGCCCAGATCAACCACACGCATGCCGCGGCGGAAAAGCTTGTGCTTTTCGTCCATTTCCCGAATCTTGAACGCGGCGCGCGAACGCAGCCCTTCGGCACGAGCACGGGCAACGTAGGGGTCGTTCAGCTGGCGTTCGAGCCAGATTGTGGACGATACCTTGCGCCCCTTGGCCGATTTGACACGGATTTTCAGGTCCTTGTCGGATTTGCGACCGCCTGAGCCTAGCGCTTTATCAACCATTGGTGCGGCTCCTGGGGTATTTTCGTGTTGGCCGATTTTGGGCGCGATCAACATCCATAAGGGAAATCAGAATGCCTTCACGCAGGCCGCGATCAGCAACGCGCACACGCTCGGTTGGCCATTCGCGTCGAATTGCTTCAAATATGGCACAGCCGGGCAAGACCAGATCGGCCCGATCCTTGCCGATGCAGGGATGGCCGACGCGGCGATCGTAGGTCATGCCCAGCAAGGCGCGCATGGTGTGATCGACCTGATTGCGGTTCATCCACAGGCCATCGACCTTCTGGCGCTCATAACGCTCAAGCCCCAGGTGCAAACCGGCCAATGTCGTGACGGTGCCGGAGGTGCCGATCAGATGCACCGGGTGGGTTCCGATCATCTGGCGCAGCTTTTCGCGGCCGCGAAACTGGCGCAAATGTTCTGAAACAAACTGGACCATCGATTCGAAAATGGCAGGCGTTACATTGACGCCACCGAACTTTTCGGCAATTGAAACCACGCCCACCGGCAGGGACTGCCACGAGCGGATGGCCGCGGGCATGCGCCCCTGACTTTTCGGGCGACCGCCACGAAAATCCAGCCATGCCAACTCAGACGACCCGCCGCCAATATCAAACATCAGCGCGCCCGCAGCATTGGCTTCGATCAGATCAGCGCAGCCGGTGACGGCCAGCGAGGCTTCGGTGCGGCGATCCACGATTTCCAGATCGAGGCCGATCTCGTTTTTGATTTTTTCGAGAAAGCTCGGGCCATTTTCGGCAGCGCGGCAGGCTTCGGTTGCGATCAGCCGCATGCGGGCGGGCTGGTGTTCGCGCAATTTATTGCGGCACTGACGCAGCGCATCAACTGTGCGGTCCATGGCTGCCTGTCCCAGACGACCGGTGGTCGACACGCCTTCGCCCAAGCGCACGATGCGGGTGTAGCCATCGATGACCCGGAAACCATGGTCGTGCGGACGGGCAATCAACAGGCGGCAATTGTTGGTGCCAAGATCAAGTGCTGCGTAAACAGGTCCGCGGTGCCGCCGTGGGGGATTTTGGGCGTTACTTGTCCGCTGTTCCACCGGGCTTTTGGGGAGCGTTTCTTCCCTTGGCCCTTGCCCGGCATGGCCCGTCCCTGCCCGGCTGTGGAGTGCCGATTCGTCCACTGACGAAGGTGCGGCAGCGGACCGATTTTCATCGGTCACAAACTCTCCTATCTGCGCGGTCGCCGCTGCTGGTTGCCCAGCACGCGCCCATCGCAGCTCAATTGCGTTGTCGAGGCGACGGTAGAGCAAGGCGGGCGTCAGCGCAATGATTACGACAGGCGCATTGGCGCGCCCAAACGCTTGCATTCCCCATCAGCTTTGGTTATGCAGTGGCCGCGTTGGTCAGCAGAGCATCTCTGCCGCTGACATATGCGTCGCTCGGCACCAACCTTGTGTGTCCGGTGGGGAATAGTTCAACGGTAGAACTGCGGACTCTGACTCCGTCAATCTTGGTTCGAATCCAGGTTCCCCAGCCAACCACCTTCATACGAACCTTGGTCGTCTGCCGCTCTGGCGATAGCCCCGATATTTCAGCGGGTTAGCTCTAGAAGAGACAGATGACGCGCGCCAACTTGGTCTCGCGCAGCCCTGTTGTAGCGGTCGAAACGACCAAAGTCTCCGGGGCGCAGTTGCGAGCTTACACTCGGTTTGTTTGGATGGAAACATGATGGTTGAGCGTGCCGAGCCCGTCAGCCAAAATGACTGACGAGACCCGCGGCAATGTCGGCCAGCAATCGCTCCAAGGCCGGGCGCCGCATGTAGAACCGCCGGAAAAGCCGCCATCATCGTACACAGTTTCCAATGCCAACCAGCCCTCGTGGCGCTGGCTCAGCACGCAGGCTTCACCCGCCTCGCGCTGGGCATGCAGGGAGTTGAACTCCTGCTCCAAACCTTCATCCGAAGATTTTTGGGTGTAAATGGCGCATCGGACGCGCGAGACACCATCTCCCCTACCTCGCAACCCACGGTGGACAATATCAGGCATCAGCTAGTTTCCCCTTGATCTGCCGCAAGCCGAAGAAGCGCGGACCGGACCATTTGGTGCCAGTGATGGTCGAGGCAATCTCACTTAGCGATCGCCAGGCCTTTCCCTGAAACAGGAACTTGCCAACGGCCTGAACCACAACCTCATGCACCTCACCCCGCCACTCGCGCACCAGTCGCGTTCCCGGATCGAGCGCAATCGGCGGTTGCGCTTTTACTCCTTTCGACCGCACCGCCTGTTCTACGCGCCGCGCGGCCAGTCGGATCGAAGGCAAATTGCCCCTACCATTCGATCCCAAACCACCCTGCCGCCCTTCCCTCAGCGACTGGATCTGAAACGCCACCGCCCGGAGCATCAGTTCGCGGCTCAGTCGGGCACGCGGGTCTGCTCCATACAGCCGGTCCATAAGTTCCGATAGTTCGGGACTCGAAAGCCCCTCGAGATCGACCGGCATGGGCAGAACATGGCCGCGCCAGTCTTCCTTGGTGATTACCGCCATCGCAGTTAGCCCTCGATCCGATAGCGCAACACACCATCGCTGCCCTTTTCAGCAACCAGCGCCCGCCCCAATTTATTGCGCACTGTGCCGGACAAAAAACCCCCGCACCGAGTGCGCTTGCCAACCGGTCGCCGTCATTAGATCGGCCAGGCAAGCCCCCGCTTGCGCCTCAGGCATTTTAGGATCGTCTCGCCCTTAGTGGGTATTTTGGCGGCGTTGGCGCTGCGAGACCGGGGCTTGGAGCGCGACTCGGCGCCAGGGCTGGCGGTCGGCAATTTGGTCGCCACGCGCCGGAAGCCATCATGGCCGGGTGCTTAACCTCCACCAGTTGCCCACCTCGCCCATAGCGTCACGGGCTGTCATGCACTAACATTCCAAACGGGGCCAGGCCGGTCAACCCAAATGGATATTCGATTTTTCCATTATGTTTATCATCGTTTGAATAGGCCCAATATTATATTCATTCTCGTAATATAGCGCCGAGGTGGACAAGCTCCACATGTTCAATTGCTTGAAGTTAATGCTGGTGATGCCGAATTTGGTCGCAATGGCCGCAAACTCCTCCGGCAGTATAATGACGTACTGCCCCCCTTTCACGACCGACAGAATGGCCGCAAGCGAGCTTGCCCTTAATGGAATGTTGGGGAGCGGCACGCCAGCTTTCGTACATATTGCCAAGACATTTCGCGTAAAAACGTTGTCGTTGTAGAAGCCAATCCATGGATACCGGACCAGGTCCGAAAGGTCGGCATCGGTGCTGCCTGCTAATGGGTGGTTCTGGCTTGCGAACGGCAATTGCGTTCCGGGCGGGAACTTAAACTCGTGGCACCCGTGCGGAACCTTTACGTCGGTCATGTCCCCAACTGCGATATCGACTGCTCCACTCTCGAGTTGCGTCACAAGTGATTCCATTGGTGCCGTTACCAAGTCCACGTCGAGGTTGAGATATATCGACATGAATTCATGGATGGCTCCCGGAATTCTGACCCAACTCCACATTTGGCCTGCACCAACGCGAATTCTACCTCGTAATCCGCTATCCAAGCCAGCGATACGAACCAGGGAACGCCGAGTTTCCGTCTCGATTTTTTTGGCGCAGTTGTAAAGTTCATGCCCGGCCTCGGTGGGGAAAAGCCCGCGACTCCTGCGAACGAAGAGCAAGACATTCAAATCGTTCTCCAACCGATGAAGGCTTTTGGATAATGCCGGCTGCGTTAGCAGAACGATTTCGGCAGCACGACTGATATTCCCATGTTCATAAATCGCGATGAAGTTTGCCAGGCAGCGATCATCCAAGAATGTGTTCATGCATCCTAACCCATGATTGTTTTTCATATATCCATAAATATTTCGACCTTTATGGAATACCAGTCAAGAGATAGGTTCCGACAAATGCAGCGAACGTTCTTGAAGGTTGGCTACGGAATGGACGGGCTCCGCAGCAACCCGACGAAACGCTTATTTGACGCGAAACACTCATAGGCCGGACGACATCCCGATCTCGTAGGCGAACAGGCTTGAAAGAGGAAACACAATGATCAAAGCCAGACAGCCGAATTTCCTCTTTCTGATTGTCGATCAGATGTCGCATTTTGTTCTTCCCGTTGCTCAGCCATCGTATCGAAAAGCGGCGCAAAAAGCGGTTGCCCCAAATATTGCCAAACTTGCAGCCGGTGGACGCGTGTTCACGGATTGCTACACCGCGTCACCCTTGTGTGCCCCCGCCCGGGCGTCACTAGCGACGGGCACCCATGTCCGTCGTCACCGTGTTTGTACCAATGGCGATGAGTTCAGCGCGTCACTGCCGACCTATATGCATGGTCTCCAGAGCATCGGTTACCGCACGACCGTGTCGGGGAAGACCCATTCAATTGGCCCTGATCAGCTTCATGGTTTCGATGACAGGCAAACCACAGATATTTATCCCTCTGACTTTATCTGGTCGCGCGATTGGGATTTGCCGGTCAAGCATGATCCCGGAACCTCAGTTGATAAGCTCGAGTCGTCGGGGCTCTGCCGTACCAACATGCAGATCAATTATGACACCGAAACGAAGAACCGGGCGGTGGAATTTCTGCAAGGCCACGCTTTGGATGCCAAGGAAAAACCATTCTTCATGATGGTTTCGTTCACCCAGCCGCATGAGCCGTTTCAAACGCTTCCCAAATATTGGGAACTTTATGACGATGCGAATATCCAGACGCCGAGCCGAGTGGGGCAAGGCGATGGCGACGCCCATCCCTACAATCGCATGCTCCAGATCTATCACGGTATCGACCGAAACGCGCCGGACGAGGAAAGAACCCGCGTCTCCATTCGCGCCCATCTGGGTATGATCAGTCATGTGGATGATTACATCGGACAAGTCCTAGAAACGCTCGAAACCCTGAAAATGAGCGACGACACAATTGTCATATTTACCAGTGACCATGGTGAAATGCTTGGCGCGCACGACATGTGGTTTAAGCGAACGTTTTATGAAGAAAGCGCCCACGTTCCATTGATCATATCCTGGCCTGGGCAAGTCGCGCCCGGTGTTTCGAGCGCGGTGGTCTCGCACGTCGATCTTGCGCCAACCATTCTGGATCTAGCCGGTCTCGAGCCAAAAAGAGCCGGACTAGATTTCGATGGGGACAGCTTGAAGCGAATACTTCTTGCTGGCGAAGATCCGGATTGGCGTGGGACGGCACTCATTGATTATTTCGGCGACGGCACCAACACCCCCATGTTCATGTTGCGGGACGGCGATTGGAAACTGGTGGCATTCCTCGATTTTGAACCGATCTTATACAACCTCGCCGAAGATCCCGAGGAGGGTACAAATCTGGCAAACCGGCCGGAGCACAGCGGGCGGGTCAGCAAAATGCTCGGGCAGATTTTTGCCGATTTTGACGCCAAGGACTTCGTTGAAGAAATCAAAGAGGCGCAAAAAACGAGAATTTTTATTCAGAACGGACGAAATCAATCTGAAACATCGGGCGGCGCGTGGGACTACCAGCCGCATCGAGACGCGACAAAGCAATACGTCCGAACGGCGGTCAACGCTGGTAGCAGTTGCTGAACAAAATCAAAGAACCAACACGTGTTGCCCAGGGGCAGTGCGACATCAATCTACAGACCTCAGGGAGGAACGAGGAATGAACAGTAAAATCTTAAGAGCGATACGCGGTATCGGCCTTGCCGCCGTAACCATGGCAACCATCATAACGCCTGCGTCTGCTGCAGAGCGCCTAAGGGTAGGCTATTTGAGTTTCCTGACATTTGGTGGCATCTCGGTCGCTGAGGAGAAAGGCTGGTTTAAGGATGCTGGGCTCGATGTTGAACTCATCCTATTCGCCAGTGGCCCTCCACTGCTTGAAGCTATGGCGTCGGGATCCATTGACGTTGGCGCACTCGGTGGCGTTCCAACCATTCGCACGGTCGCGACCAATCTATTCCCAATTCGCATTCTGGCCCCGGTCGCAGACGTATCTGGTACACTCAATATTGTTTCCACCAATGACATCAAAACCATCGCTGACCTTAAAGGCAAAAACGTCAGCGTGCCCTGGGGAACAACAGCGCATCTTCTTCTGGCTCAGGCCCTTGAGCAGAATGGCCTAACGATGGACGACGTCAATCTGATTCAAATGGAGTCTATTGACGGACAGGCTGCTTTTGTTGCGGGTCGGCTTGACGCTGTCATCCCCATTGAATCCTCGCTCGAACAAGTCCTGGCTGCGCGAAAAGACTCGCACATCTTGTTCAAACCATCCGATTTTGATCCGCCGCTCGGCATGTTTGACAGTTGGGTAGCACCCGAATCCGTTGTCGCCGCCCGCCACGACGATATTGCTACGCTGATGAAGGTTTGGGAAAATCAGATTGTTCCTTACATGCAGGCAGAAAACACCGGCGAACTACGGACGTGGCTCACCCAAGTGGTTGGCGTGACAATGTCGGTTGAAGATACCAAGGCCAAATTGGACAACTTGACCTATTATGATGCGACAGCCGTACGTAAACTGGTGGAAACTGGCGAGTTCAAGCGGTTGCTGACCTTGCAGGCAGACTTTATGGCGGAGGCAGGGCTAATCCCTAAAGTGCCGAGCTTCGATAAGTTCATAGACACCTCGATGTTGCCTTAAAAGCGGTCAGCGACCCCACCCGATCAATTGAAGGTCAACAAGATGCCTGCTTCAAAAGTATCTGTCGAAGCGGACGGAGTGTCGGATACGACACCCGACCGCCCAATGTCCCCGGCAGAGGTTATGCGATTTCGCCGGATCGAAAGACTGGTGATTGGAACAGTTAGCCTAGGCACCCTTGTTTTGGCCTATTCAGTGGTCTCAAACCTCCCTGGGACGAATCCAGCTCTGCTGCCACCGCCCCAGGCAATTTTGGCGACAGCCATGGCCAAATTTAGCGATGGAACATTGCTGACTGCCGTATGGGCCAGCTTATCGCGTATTCTAATTGGCTATACGATTGGCACCGCGCTGGCGATACTCATCGGGAGCTTGATGGGCTGGTTTCGTTATGTGGAATATGTATTCGATCCGATTGTTGAATGCATGCGCCCCGTACCGCCACTTGCCTATATACCGCTGATTATTCTGTGGATTGGGATCGGTGAAGAATCTCGAATACTGGTTCTCGTGATCACCTCTTTCGTTGTCTGCATCGTGCCGACCTTCTCAGGCATGAAGCAGGTGCCAAAAGTCTATGTAGAGGCAGCTCGAACACTTGGCGCCAGCGAAGCCACCATCTTTTACAAAGTTGCTATCCCATTCGCGGTTCCGTTCATCTTTGCGGGAATGCGCGTCGGTATGGCAGCCTCTTGGGCAACGCTTGTAGCCGCCGAACTTGTCGCCGCCCAAAGCGGGCTTGGATATATGCTCCAAGCTGGACGGCGCTTTTTTGACACCAGCCTTGTGATGGTCGGCATATTCTGCATCGGCGTTTTGGCCTTCATCATGGACCGTATTTTCCGCACGATCCAAGTCCGCATGAGCCGTTGGGAGGAGGTGTCGAAATGAGCCAAGCAAACCTCGATCAAACCGAAGCCCCCTCGCTCATCATTCAAAACATCCGCCAAGATTTCATTACGCTGGATGGCACCGAACTCAACGTTCTTGACAATATTAATTTGGGCTTCCGCGAGCGAGAGTTCATTTCATTCATCGGCCATTCCGGTTGCGGCAAGTCAACGCTTCTTCGAATCATTGCCGGTTTGCAAACGCCCACTCAGGGCAGCATCCTGTACAAGGGCAAGAAAATTAAAGGCACTAGTGCCGCCCGTGGCATGGTGTTCCAGCAAGACGCGGTATTTCCGTGGCTAACGGTCCGAAAGAACATTGAGTTCGGTCTTAAACTGAAGAAACTGCCGCGCGATAAGGTTCGCGCTCAAGCCGAAAAATGGATTGCACTTGTTGGCCTTGGTGGCTGGGAAGATGCCTATCCAAAAGAATTGTCCGGCGGCATGCGCAAACGTGTCGATCTGGCGCGCGTATATGCAAACACGCCGGATTTGATGCTCATGGACGAGCCTTTCGGCGCCTTAGACCAGCAGACAAAATCCAATATGCAAACCCAGTTGCTTCGTTTGTGGGAAACAGCTGGCTCGACCGTCATTTTCGTCACGCACGATTTGGAAGAAGCCGTTTTCTTGTCAGATCGAATTGTGGTGCTTGCGCCACGACCTGGTCGCGTAAAAACCATTATGGATGTTAGTCTTTCACGCCCACGCCGCGAGGAATTACGTTTGTCGGAAGAATTTCTCGCCGAAAAACGCAAACTGCATGAGCTTCTTAAAGAGGATGCCTAGAGGGGCCGGGCGGCTAAATCAGCGCCCTTGCAATCTGCGCGAAGCACCGACCGGACTCTTGATTCTGCCTGCATACTGGACAGCCGGCGAACCATGCCTGCTCCATGATTTGATAACGAGGTGACAGGCTTGAAGCTCCAAGACAGCAGTACGTCCGCCCAAGACTCAGGGGAAATTCATGGCCGATTATGACTTCGTTATCGCAGGAGGTGGGTCATCTGCCTGCGTAACTGCCATGCGCCTCGTTCGAGAGTTTGGCTACTCTGTTCTCGTTCTGGAGCGCGGCCCGGCTAAGACCAGCCCTATTATGGCGATGCCGGCGGGATACATGAAGTTTTTGGCACGTGAAGACTACATGGAAATGCACAAAACTGTGCCACAGCCTCAGCTTGGTGGACGAGCGCCAATTGTACCTGTGGGCAAAACCCTCGGGGGCGGAAGCGCGGTGAACGCCATGGTCTATATGCGCGGGCAGGCTGAGGACTATGATGGCTGGTCCGCAACATTGGGCAATGGCTCAGAGTGGTCTTACGAGGATATGCTGCCCCATTTCACCGGTATTGAGGCCAACAACCGCCTGAACGACCGCTATCACGGCGCGGAGGGGGCGCTGAAAGTCTCCGATCCCGGTCATATCTCGCCGACGACCGAACATTTCTTGCTAGCCGCGCAGGCATTGGGCCATTCATTCAACCCCGATTTCAATGGTGCTCGCCAGAACGGCGTCGGCATTATGCAGCACACTTATGGGCAGTGGGGACGTTACAAAGCGCGTTCAGATGCGAAAAAGGCGTTCCTCGATCCACTTGAGGGTGACAAGAGACTCACGATCATCACTGAGGCGCGTGTCGACAAGGTTCTTGTTGAAAACGGGCGTGCAGTGGGACTGACCTATCAAAAAAATGGTGCGCAACATCAGGTGTGCGCCAAACGTGAAGTGCTCATCGCTGCTGGAACATACAATAGCGCCAAGCTGCTCATGTTGAGCGGAATAGGTCCTGCTGACCATTTGCGCGAGCACGGAATCAAGGTGATCGCGGATATTCCGGGCGTTGGCCAAAACCTTCAGGATCATCACGAGGTGCCGGTCATCGCCACCACAAAGGGCCGCTCTGGATATTTTGGACAGGACAAAGGCTGGCCCATGATCAGGAACGGCCTGCAATATGTTCTATTCAATTCGGGTCCGGTGACGACCACCGGTATTGAATCCTGCTTGTTCTTTGATCCGGACGGTGGTGACCGACCAACTATTCAGCTCTATTGCGCGCCCATAGTGTATCTTGATCGGGATGTCAGCGCCGCGAAACCGGCATGGGGGGTGACATTTACGTCCTGCCTTCTTCGCCCCAAGGCGCGAGGCAGCGTCAGGCTGCGCTCCGCCAATCCAGCGGACCTCCCCCTTGTCGACTGCAATTTCTTCGGCGATCCCGACGATCTTCGCCTCACGGTCGCAGCTCTACAAACGGGGCGAAAGTTGCTCCAAACCGAACCATTCAAATCGCGGATCGCGGCCGAACTACTGCCAGGCGACGAGGTCATGGCAGACCCTGGAGCGGTGGAACGTTACTGCGGTCAGACGGTTAAAACCAACTATCACCCGGTCGGGTCCCTACGTATGGGCGCGGAGCGCGATAAATCTGCCGTCGTCGGCCCCGATCTTAAACTTCGCGGAATCGATGGGCTGCGGGTCATAGATTGCTCCATCATGCCGCAAATCGTTTCGGGCAACACCAATGCGCCTGCCATGGCAATTGGGAGCAAGGCCGCCAGTCTGATCGGGTTAGCGCACGCCCAATGAGCTGCACGTAGTGTACTCCAATCCTATTCCCGTCAGCACCTCTGTCCCAGATTTGTGGTCGAGATCTAAGAAGTGTTTTTATCCCGTCGCTTTGACGAAGGAACCAAGATGACTGCTAAATCCTCGAGCACCAAAAAAGCCTGCCGAGCGGGTGATGAAGGACATCTATAGGTTTTGAGCGGCGGCATTCAGCCATGCAAGGATTGTATTTTCAATCCTGTCGACAGCAGCGGCCCAGGTTTCGCCCGACGATATGGCCATGACGACGCTTTGCGCAAGTATCTGCTTCTTAGCGGCACGTTCCGGTGATCCAATCCAAAGTCAACCGCAGAAACCCGCCGCCGTGTGACTTCTGGGCCTACATGGACCGCAACCGCATCAATCGCATGCTCGACAGACTCACGCAGTTCCGCCGCATCGCCACACGTTTCGACAAGACCGCAATATCGTTCGCAGCCTTCCTCGCATCAGCTGCCGCCAAAATATGGATGCCGTACTGTCAACAGGTCCCGGGTCATTTGCCGCTAAGTCTTAGTCGGTCGGTTTTCACCCATTTCTCGCCTAAACTCCGTCGGCGTTAGTCCGGTATGTTTGCGAAACACTTGATTGAAGTGGGACAACGAACCAAATCCGCTTGCCATTGCAATGTTAACGATACTGTCCGATTTCTGAATTAGTAAGGCCTGCGCATAGGCCAGCCTTAACAGAACAATGTAGTGATTAAGGGTCACACCGGTTGACCGTTTGAATATGGTCATTGCGTATTTTGGATGCAGCCTAGCGTCTCCCGCGATCTGGGAAATATCCAGATCCTCGCGAAAGTGTCCCGTGACGAACTCCACTATGTGCCGCAGCCTGTCAAAGTTTTTCTGATCTGGAATTTCTAGGTGTGAATTTCGCCCAGCGCCTATCTCAATCAGTTGGTACGGATCTAGACCAATGCGTTCAAGTCGAATTAGCAGCTCCTCGGTCGCAATTTTTTCCCGAGCCATATCTCCCGAACGAAAATAGCTACCCCAACGCTCAAAGGCGCAATGATCCTCATCTGTTTCTGAAGCGGCGATCAACACCGCACCTGCCATCAACTTGTCACGGATTTCATCTGCTAGTCTGAGCCTGAAAAACTGCATGAGGGGCAAGTGGATTGTGTCCATCCGCGAGCCGACTTCATAATTGCTGAGACGATGGGGCAGTCCGCCCCAGAACAGAGCTATATCGCCCGACTGAAGTTCGAATTGTTTGCCGCACATCTCGTATTGAACCCAGCCATTGGGAACGTAGTTGATCTCTATTTGAGCATGCCAATGGACGACCGGCATCTTTTCGGGCAATCCACGGCCCAAAATAACCTTGTCGGGCGACGCCTCCACCGTACTCTCGTGTGGGTTCCAAACCTTTGTGCCTAAAATCTTACCATCCCATGATATTTTGTGCCCGGTGCGCAAGACAGCATCTCCATTGCTGAGCCATATTCGCGTCAGATGCAGGGGTCAACATGCCCCTTGATGGAGGAAAATCATAATGAAAAGTGTAATTGGATGCGCACTGGCTACTCTAATTTTCGCGAGTGGTGCGGCCCAAGCTCAATCAGAAATAACAGTTTGGTCATGGGGTAGTGCGGCCCCAGGACTTGAGGCGACAATACCGGGATTTAACGCCGAGCATCCCGATATCACTGTCAAAGTCGAAAAGCTCGGTTACTCTGATGTAAAAAGCCGAGTTCTGGCGGCCTGCGCGGCTGGTGGCGTGGGCCTGCCGGATGTGTTTCAGTTTCAGAACATTGAGATGGAATTGATTACGGCCCAGTTTCCAGAATGTGCTGCAGACTTGGTGCCCCTTGGATTTGATGCGGGTGCCCAATCGGCTTTTCCTGAGTTCAAGCTTTTCGCCTTGCGCGACGAAGACCGCATGCTGGGAATGCCTTGGGATTCAGGGCCGGTCGTTATGTTTTACCGGCGCGACTTCTATGACAAAGCGGGGGTAGACGCCGACTCATTAACGACTTGGGACGATTTCATGACAGCCGGTGCTGCCATACAGGCGGCTAATCCAGGCGTTACCATGATCAACGACAACCTTAATGGCGGCACCGAGAATTTCCGCATGATCGCAGAAGAGCAGAATTGCGGCTATTTCACCAATGATGGACAGGCCATATCGGTCGCAGAACCAGGATGCGTGGCCGCACTCGAAACGGTCAAAACCATGGTCGACGACAAACTTGTTGCAGCGGCAGATTTCAACCAGAAAATAACTAATGTGACTGCAAACGCGGTGGCAACTTTGATGAACGGCGCGTGGATGGAGGGTGTAATCCGCAACGGCGCCCCGGCAGACCAGTCGGGAAAATGGGGTGTCGCCATCATGCCGTCGATCACCGCTGACGGCGCACATGCGTCCAATTTTGGTGGTTCGTTACTAGCAATAGCCAATAACAGCGATAAAAAGGCTGCCGCCTACACCTTCTTGTCCTATGCGCTGGGTACTAAAGCGGGACAAATTACAATGCTCAAGGATCAAGGTCTCGTGCCGTCATTGACCTCAGCTCTAGAGGATCCCTATGTTGACGAACCAAGCGCTTTTTGGGGCGGTCAGAAAATCTGGAAGCTGATTTTGGGCCGGCTGCCGCTAATCTCGCCGATTAACGGCTCTGAGTTCTTTTCTGACGCCGACCAAGTGATGCTTTCTGTCCAAACCGCTTATCTAAATGGTCAATACACCAGCGCACAGGAAGCTATGGACGACGCCGCCAAGCAAATTGGCTTCGCAACCGGCCTTCCGATCGCGCAGTAGCACTCAACCTCCCTAGGCAGCGTCGGCCATTTGTTGGCGCTGCCCATTTTTTGCTATATCGGGAGCAGTCCATGCGCCGGAGAAACCTGACAGCTTATGGCTTCTTGTCGCCATACTTGTTGATATTTGCTGCATTCTGGCTATGGCCGATCATTTATTCGTTCTATCTCTCGTTCCTGTCGACCCGTCGCGCTCCATGGACATTCAACCCGTCGATGACCTGGCTGCGGATCACCCAAGATACTGCCTTCTACAACGCATTGTGGAACACGCTAAAAATCCTGGCAATTCAGGTTCCGGCAATGGTGTTTCTGGCCACCGTACTGGCGGTGCTGCTCAATTCGCAGCTGTTGCGCGCGCGCGGGTTAATCCGATTTGCCTTCTTCGCTCCAGTCGTCATCGGCGAAGCTGCCTATGCCGCGGTCTTCCGGCTGATGTTCAACACCGATTTTGGCATCGTCAACAAGACCCTTCAAGCCATTGGGCTGTCCAAAGTGGATTGGTTTGCTAATCCTTCGGCAGCCATGTCCCTGATCATAATGGCGGTTACCTGGCGATGGGTTGGCTATAACGCCATCATCATCCTGTCGGGGCTGCAGTCTATCCAGACCGATGTATACGAGGCCGCCACGCTCGAGCGAGTCAGCCCGCGCCAGCAGTTTTTCCACATCACCTTACCCCTGTTGCGGCCAGTACTGGTATTTTGCTTCGTGCTGTCAGTTATCGGTTCGATGCAGTTGTTCGCCGAACCGTACCTGATCACCAATATGGGCGGCCCAGGCGGTGCAACAGAGACACTTGGGCTGTTTTTGTATCGTCAGGGATTCCTCAATCTCAATTTCGGCTACGCCTCGGCAATCGCCTACACGATCGCGGCTCTGGCCGTAGCCATTTCCGCGCTGAATATGTGGATTGGGAGGGACAGAACATGAGATCAAAATCTAAAACCATGTTGTTTCGATCGCTGGCGCTCCATAGCGTGTTGGTACCGCTGGCCCTACTTTGGTTGCTACCACTGTGGATGATGTTCGTGTTCGCCACCATGTCCGACAATGCCATCTTCAGCCCCGACATCCACCTGATTCCCTCGACCCAATTTGGCGAGAATTTTGCCAAGCTGCAGGGTGATATCGATTTCGTCCGTACGCTGATTGTTTCGGTTGTGGTGGCGGTAATCTATACATTTTTCTCCGTCGCGCTGACGTCGATGGCCGGTTGGGCATTGGCGCGATACAAATTTTTAGGGCGAGGACTCGTTGTTGCAATCATCCTTGGCACAATGACGCTGCCATACTTCGTTGTGGTTATACCCCAGTTCATAATGGTCGCCCGGGATTTTGGCCTATCCAATACCTGGTTCGCCCTGATCGTCCCGCCACTGTTCAACTCGCTCGGCGTCTTGTTCATGCGGCAGGCCTTCAGCCTGATGCCGGTGGATCTGTTCGACGCAGCGCGCGTCGAGGGTGTCTCCGAGTGGAAAATATTTATTCACATTGCCCTGCCGCTTTCACGGCCAATGCTGGCGGCGCTATCGATCATTCTGTTCTTGCATTCTTGGAACAATTACCTCTGGCCTCTGCTCATTTCCAATGACCGTTCGATGATGACCGCTCCTGTGGCGCTGGGTTCCCTATTTGGATTAATCGATGTCAGTTGGGGCGGTGTCATGGTTGGGGCCGTGCTGCTCACCGTCCCCATGCTGGTCGTTTTTGTTTTTCTTCAGCGCTTCTTTATGGCCGGCATCACCGCTGGCGCAGTCAAGTAAGGGGGGTATCATGGCCTCGGTATCGATCAACCAAGTTACCAAGCAATTTGGTGCCGTCAGTGTTATTCGCGGCGCGAACCTTCATGTTGAAGATGGCGAACTGGTGGTTTTCGTTGGCCCTTCAGGCTGCGGAAAATCAACATTGTTGCGCATGATCGCCGGGCTGGAAGACATCTCGAGCGGTGATATCCACATTGGCGACACGATGGTCAACGACATTGAGCCCGGCGATCGCGGTGTAGCGATGGTGTTCCAGTCTTATGCGCTTTATCCACACATGAGCGTGCAACAAAACATGTCGTTCGGTCTGCGCATGAATGGCAATGAAAAGGCCGATACCGAACGACGCGTGCAAACGGCGGCCAAAGTCTTGCAACTGAAACCTTTACTTGCTCGCTTGCCTAAACAACTTTCCGGGGGACAACGCCAACGTGTGGCGATCGGTCGTGCCATTGTGCGTGAGCCACAGGTATTTCTATTTGACGAGCCCTTGTCAAACCTGGACGCCGAGCTGCGGGTACAGATGAGGGTGGAAATCGCGCGGCTTCACAAGGAACTGCAGGCGACGATGATCTACGTCACCCACGATCAGACCGAGGCTATGACGCTAGCGGATCGGATCGTGGTGCTTCGTGATGGGCTAATCGAGCAGGTGGGAAGTCCACTCGAGCTCTATCACAACCCGGCCAATGCGTTTGTGGCGGGCTTTATAGGTTCACCTCGGATCAATTTCTTTACTGGCGTTGCGACCGAGTATGCCGAAGGACACCAATTGGTGCAGTTATCGGGTCGTGGTTCGGCGGTTGCAAAAGTCGCAACGACCGAAGCTCTTCCGTCCGGCACGCTGATCAAAGTTGGTGTGCGTCCCGAGCATTTCGAGATTGGCGGCGCGTGCGGCTTTCCCATAAAGGTCGATGTGGTGGAGCAGCTCGGATCGGTTAGCTATCTTTACGCCGATACCACGTCAGAATATCCGCTCATTGTCGCCCGCCAGGACGACGGCGACCACCGATCGGATGAACTGACCATTTCCATACGCGCGGGCAAGGCCCTCTTGTTCGGGGCCGACGGTAACCGGCTCCGCTAACGCTCAACCTAAAAACAGGAACTGACATGTCCTTCGGTAAACTGAGTCGGCAGACCATGGGCGTCTGCTACTATCCTGAGCACTGGCCCGAAGATCGTTGGCCGATTGATGCCAAGATGATGCGCGACGCAGGCATAACCCATGTGCGGATCGGCGAGTTTGCCTGGTCGTTGATGGAGCCAAATCCAGGGCAATATGATTGGGGTTGGCTTGATCGCGCCTTTCAGGCATTGGCCCTTCAGGGACTTAAGATTGTACTGGGCACACCGACTGCCACCCCGCCCAAATGGCTTGTAGATGAGATGCCGGACCTGCTACCGATTGGCCGGGACGGCCGTGTTCGTGGATTTGGTTCACGCCGCCATTACTGCTTCAGCCACCATGGCTATCGGACAGAGTGTGCCCGAATTACCGAGGCGCTGGCGAAACGCTATGGTAATCACGAGGCGCTGGTCGCCTGGCAGACTGACAATGAATATGGGTGTCACGATACCACCTATAGCTATTCGCCTGCGGCCCTGGCCGGCTTCCGAGCGTGGCTGGTTGAGCGCTACGGCGATATCGCTGCACTTAACGCCGCTTGGGGTACAGTATTTTGGTCCATGGTCTATCGCAGCTTCGACGAAATCGAGTTGCCAAGTGGCACCGTCACTACCCCCGCCCCAGCGCATTCACTCGATTTTAGACGTTATTCTTCCGATCAGGTTGTCGCATTTAACCAAATTCAGACCGAAATTATCCGCCGAAATTCGCCCGGACGAGCCATCGCCCATAACTTCATGGGCAAGTACACCGATTTTGACCACTACGCGGTTAGTAAGGATCTCGACATCGCGTCTTGGGATGCTTACCCGCTAGGATTTTTGGAACGCGAGATCGGCGATGACGCTTTGGCTGAGCGCTACACCGGTGTAGGTGACCCGGACTTCGATGCTTTTCATCACGATCTTTACCGCAGCTGTGGTCAATTACGAAACGGTAAAGATCAGGGTCGATGGTGGATTATGGAGCAGCAACCCCCAGGCCCGCTAAATTGGGGAAAGTACAATCCGGCACCGAAACCTGGCGCTGGTCGTCTTTGGGTGTGGGAAGCCTTTGCTGCCGGCGCGGAAGTCGTCTGCTATTTCCGTTGGCGGCAACCGTCGTTTGCTCAAGAGCAAATGCACGAAGGGCTGTTGCTGCCCGATGGCCGCACAAATTACGGTTACGAGCTATGTAAGCAAATATCTTCAGAACTGGATGCATTGCAATGTGCGCCTGCCTCCGACCGCTCGTCGGTCGCCTTGGTTTTCGATTACGAGAGCATTTGGTCGCTTGATGTCCTAAAACCGTCCCAGGATATGAATCATTTTGATGCTGTGATGCGGACCTATCGCGCCCTGCGTCGGGCGGGCGTGAACGTCGACATAATACCACCCGAGCCAGAGGCAGTGGCGGGTCGCAAGCTCGTTCTGCTCCCCACACTGGTGAATATATCGGCAGAGCTGGTTACAGCGCTTCAACAAAGTCATGCTGTTGTACTTGCAGGCCCACTAACCGGATCCAAAGGAAAATCCCTCAACATTGCCGACAGTTTACCTCCTGGACATTTGAGATCAATGATCGATATTGCCGTTCGGCGCGTAGAATCTCGTCGACCATCGCTGCCCTATGTGTTGCGCAATGGTGGTAACTTCGTGGGATGGCTGGAGGAGGTTATTGTAGAACCAGACGTCGAGATTATCGAAAAATTGGACGACGGTCGACCCGCGGTGCTCAAGCAAGGCCAAACTATTTATGTTGCCGGCATGGGCGATGATGTCGCGATGGATCGGATTGTACGCGCGACGCTGGATTTGGCCGGTGTTGAGTGGTTTGACCTCCCAACGGACATCCGTTTGCGAGATAATGGTCCGATGCGTTTTATATTTAACTACGGGTCTGCCACGTTGGACTTAAAGTCCCTCTTTAATGGACACGATGTCGCGTCTGGCTCCCTCGAAATGCGAAGTTGCGACGTGACCATCCTGCGGACGAACAAAGCCACCCAACATTTGTAACCCGCGGTACCCAGCCCAAAGCTATTTGTCCCCGTCAGCGCCTGTGTCCCCAATTTAGGTTGTGATGGGGCGGATAGAAACATCATCGGAATAATATTCGATCTCAGGAAAATGCTCGGCATTCCTACTAACGCAATAACCTCCATTCCTTCTCTTCATAGAAAACACGAGACTTCCGAAATTTGTTTGCCCGAAATCGTGCCCAAGTACTCCAGAATCAAAGCGATTGCACATCCAGTGCCGTCGCGCCCATAGGCCCGCCATCGACGCAGCAAATCACACTCTTCTGAGAGGCAAAAAGCGAAACTTTCAGCTGATTGGGGGTAGCCGCTGATGATCACCCTTGCGACGTCTACTACCCGGCTAGGTATTTCGGCGCACCGCCCGGCTAACCTCAACCAATATGCCAAGCCCTATGGCGAACGCCGCCACTACTGCGGCTTGATCGATTGCTTGGGCTGGTGGCATCCCAAGGTATCGAGCGGTCCAAGCCCTTGCCTCGTCGGCATTGGGTATGCCGATGAGGATGTATAGCGCGATGCCAATCCGACCCGTTGCCATGACGAGCGCAATCCAAGCTACAATGTTTCCAAGTCTCGTAAAAATCATACTCTGCCCCCGGTGCATGAGGGAACAATCCTAAGCATAACCGAGATGGCGTCCACGGCTGCTGGCCGGTTTTGCAGGGGGAAAGCAATGCGCTGGAATGGTGATCACTGAAGCGGCGTGGGGTGGTGATTGTTCGCGGGGGCATTTAGAGTTCCTTAGCCACGCACCGATTAAATTGTGTGTGCATACGACTGGTTCATCATAGCAATGCGAAGATGGTTCGAGGTCAACTTTATTAGATAGCCCATGCCCAACCCGACGCCTGTCCATATCAGCCAATATTCAAAGCGAACGGCCGTTGCCTATCGTTATGGTTCGCTTGCGATTGCTGGTATTGGACTGATTTGGGCGGTGATCTTTGCTGCGATGGGCGCTTGGGTTGGGGTGGCGATGGAAGTCGCGGTTTTTGCCACCGGGCTTGTAATCTACCAGTTGAACCTACGCGGCCATAACACCTTCGGAATACTGGCAGGCCAGGCCGCCTTGATAGCGATTGCTACCACCATGGGGTTGTTTCTGGATGTTCCGACCGCAACGGCGCCACGGGTCAGCCATCTCTATCTTTTGGTTGTGGCGGCTCTCGGCTACCTCAATTATCAGCGGGAAAAGTCGCGCGCGCAGCTGGCATTGATCGGTCTATGCCTGATGGCTTTCATCGTGCTCGCCAGCGCGCCGCTGACATCGCCCCAAGTCGTGATGCCGGAGATGGTGCGCAGCGCTGGCACCTGGATCAATACGACGATTGCCACCGCCATGCTTGCCGCCTGCATCCATGCAATGCAGGCCGAGTTTGTGCGCAAGGACAAATTTGGCCGCGATCTAATGGCCGGCTTGTGGAACAACGAGTTTCAGCTTGTCTACCAACCGCAGGTCGATCTTTCCCACGCTACAATCGGGGCTGAAGCGCTGCTGCGCTGGAACAACCCGCAGCGGGGTTCGGTCTCCCCAATGGAGTTCATTCCGCAGGCAGAAAAGTTTGGCCTTATGGTCGCCATCGGCAGCTGGGTGCTCGAAAAGGGCTGCTACACGCTGGCCGAATGGGGCAAGGACCGCCATTTTCAGCACCTGAGGCTGTCCATCAATGTCAGCGCCAGCCAGCTCATGCATGAGGATTTTGAAGTGCTTGTGGGCAACACGTTGGTCAAGACCGGCGCGGACCCGCAGCGCCTGATCCTTGAACTGACCGAGAGCGTTCTGGTGACTGACATGGAACTGGTCATCACCAAACTCAACAGGCTGCGCGAAATGGGGATTACGATCTCGCTCGATGATTTCGGCACGGGGTTTTCCGCGCTGTCCTATCTGCGCCGCTTGCCCATCCAACAGATCAAGATCGACCGTGGCTTTGTGCAGGACGCCGTCAGAACTCCACGCAGCGCGTCGCTGGTCGGGAATGTCATCCGCATCGGCCTGGACCTCGATCAGGACGTTCTGGCCGAAGGCGTGGAAACCACGGAACAGCATGCTTTGTTGGCCAAGCTCGGTTGCACGCAGTTTCAGGGCTATCTCTACGACAAGCCGATGGCGCTTCCCGATTTTGAGAAGCGAATTGAAAACGAAGCGCAACGGCCCAGCCCCAAGATCGCAGCGCTTGGGCGCGTAGGCTGATATTTTCGGCAGGTAGGCGCCATAAACGGCTTTGTCTTGATCTGCGCGGCTATTGTTTCGAGAGGAATTCAACGACCATGGCCGCCGTCCAGGTGAAGTGACCGCCACCACAGGGGGTGCCGCTGATCGGGTCGTAATATTCAGCGAAGCCGGATTTTTCGATCAGTTCCAGACTAGAGTCGATTATGAGTTTTGCGACTGCATTTTCTCCGGCGGCCGCCAGACCGTCGGCGATCATATAGTTGGTTACAAGCCAGACCGGACCGCGCCAGTAACGCGGGGCGTCAAACCGCCTGTCGGCCGGGTCATGCGAGGGTACGCTGAACTGCACGGACTGGCTCAGTCGCTCGACGGTACGGGCAATGGCGTGGGCCCGCCCGGACGGGATTGCCGCGAAGGTGGCCAATATCCCGCCAATGGAAGCGCTGTCGATCAGCGTATTTATCGTACGGTCGCGGCATAGATACTGGCCATGCGGTTCGCTCCACAATCCCTCCATGGCCGCCAGTCCCTTGTTCGCCCAGGCACGGTTGTCTGCGGCGATACCGGGCTCGTCCAATGCATCGGCCATCGCGGCGAGATCGGCGCAGGAGCGGATCAGGATAGCGTTGAATCCGGGGTCGACGACCTGAAATGGCGAGGCGTCGTGAAGCCTGGAATTATCCCAGTTCAGGCTCCGGAAGCGCTGTACCAGCCAGAGATAGCGGTCATACTGAGTCTTGGTCGGGCGGTGGGCAGGATCGGCATGTTGGGTGTCGCGTCTCGAATATTCCCCTACCCCTTCGGTCGGCACCCTCTCCAGTGCCGCGTCCCAATCAATCGAGTTGTCGCGGCCCGACTCCCAAGGATGCAGGATCGCCACCAATCCTTCGCCATGCGGGTCGCGATTGGCGAAGAACCATTTGTGCCAGGCATTGATTTTGGGTAACAGGCGTCGCGCCCGCTCTTCGGCCAATACGCGATCTTTCGCTCCGTCAAATATTCGCTTTGCGGCAAAACCTGCTACGGGCGGCTGGGTCATACCCGAAGTCGGGGTTGGACGGTTGGTGCGCCAGACTTCAGGGCCGGGAAAATACTGGTCGGAAACCTCGTGAAAAACGATATGGGGCACCATGCCGTCCTCCCACTGATGGGCGAACAAGGTTTCAATTTCGGTCCAGGCGCGGGCCTCGTCGACATGACGCTGGCCCAATGCCGTCAGGCAGGAATCCCAGTTCCACTGGAACGGGTATAGCCCCTTGGTTGGCACGGTATAGGTGCCGCGATCATTCTGTTTGAGAACGTTAACGGCGCGGTCATAGGCGGTTTGAGGGGCCATGGTTTATCTTTGTCTAGAGGCTAACGCTTTGGAAATGGGCGTTTGGGGGGTTCACGAGTGATCTGGTTGATGGCGATTTCGGTGCCCGGATTGGTAGTAATGAACTTGGTTACAACTTTGTAGTCCTCAGTATCCTTGCCGCTGAGCACTCACATCGCGTTGGTTGGCCAGCCGTCTTCGTATGGCGCTCAGCTGAGTTCCTGGGCTAGACCGATAAGAAGCCCTTCGGGTCCCCGAATGTAACAGAGCCGATACGCGTCTTGATACTGGACGACTTCGCCGACAAGCTGCGCGCCATGCGTGCGGAGCCTTTCCAGCGTTTCGTCGATATCGTCCACGGTGAACATGACGCGGAGGTAGCCAAGGGCGTTGACCGGGGAATTCCTGTGATCAGCGACGATGGGCGGTTTGAGGAAGCGGGAGATTTCGAGCCGATTGTGGCCGTCCGGCGTGCGCATCATGGCAATTTCGACATGCTGATCGCCCAGTCCGGTGACACGTCCGGCCCATTCTCCCTCGACCGTGCCCTGCCCTTCAAGCTCGAGACCGAGCTCGCGGAAGAAATCAATCGTCCTTCCGAGGTCATCGACAACGATCCCTACGTTGTCCATCCGTTTGACCACCATGTGTCCAATCTCCCAATGTCGTCCGAGCCGTCAATGTCGATCTTCTATATGAACCGTCTCAACGGCGCGTGCATTTTTGCATACTCACCGTCGGAGGCGAACTGGGCATGATTGCTAATGTCGGCAAGACAACAATTGAATTTTTGGTAAAGCCCGTTGGCACACAAGAAAAATTTATAGTTACCTGTGGCCTAAAGCGGCAATTTTTCCCTACATTTTTTCCTCGCTTCTTCCGACCAATTGTGACTAAGATTATATGTAGTTGGCATGATTATCATTGCGCAGGATTATGATGGACCAACAATTTGAAATTCGCCTGGAAGATTTTCCTACCAACCGGTTGCGGCAGGAAATTCTCACTGCGTTAGACAGCAGGCACGATCTGAGCGGCGTAACGCTTGCGCCCCAACGAACGACCGACGCCGCGACGTCAGCACTGGCCGATCCGTCAATCGTCATCGCTATGATTAGCGGTGGAACCACGGTCTTGGCAGCTCTCATGCCGCTCATTGTGGGCATATTTGTGAGGAAGTCGGACACGCCAAGTCCGGTGGTCATCGTCTTCCACGGCACCGGCGATTCGCGCGAGATTGCCTCGGAATCGATCAGCAAAGAGACCCTCGACAAATTGCAAAATGATATCGGCTCGATAGTAGGGGCCGAGATCCGCTCCTGAGGTTGCGATCATGGCCGCTCCCGTTATCGAAAGCGCCGAGGGCATCACTCTCACCACTACCGGTCTTGTGATACTGAAAGAACACCATCTTTTTGTCGAAAGGGTGCTGCGCGGCCAGTTGGCCGATCCGCCTCGCGCCTCGCGCCTCATGATGACTCTCAATCACGAGACGGTTCATTTCATTCAGTGCTTTACCGCCTCTATCCCATATAGTTTTTCACTGCATTTGCGCGAGCTCGCCTCCCAGTTCATGAAGGACTGCCGGGAAGGTCACATGTCCGCGGACCTCGCGGCCGGCTATCGCAAAAATTTTGCCTCAAGTGTAGCGCAATATGCCTCGCCATATCAGGGTCTTTCCACGTTGGATCTGCTCGAGGCCATGGCGGTTACAGAAGGCTATCGCGCGACTGTTCATAGTGATCAAAACACTGCCGCGCGCTTCCGCATTTTCCTTGAGCGTGATTTCCCGGAACCGCAGAGCGAGTACCGCAGGGCGATCGATATTGTTACGAAGTTGCTGGGGAACGAGGCGGGATACGAATTGACCCCGAGGCTCTGCTACATCGCCCTTAACGGCGATACGCCAGCAAAAAACTTCTACCACATGGTCGAGGCCTTGGCCGTGCAATCAGGCGGCGATGTCGCAAAGATGACCGCGTGCGATCTGCTTGACCGCTTCGGCATGACGCTTGGGGGGGCCCTTCTGGCGCAATTTCAGAACGGCGTCGGCCATGCGTATTTGCATCCGGTCTTTGCACCCTTTATCGCCCACCTGAGCGATATCGGCGATCTGGCGGCCCAATATGAGTTCGCGGCAAAGCCTGGGGCGCTCATAAGACAGCGCACGCCAGAAGTAGAATCCATGAACCCGCCCCTCGTTGCGTGCAGCGGGGGTGCGGCGGTACCTCTCGGCATCGGAATGTCCTGGCCCATAGAGCAAGCGCACGATTATCTGAACGCCGCCGCCATGATCGGTGCATACCTTCGGCTGATGTCCGGCCACCTATATGCGCAGACTTGCCAAAAGGCCGACTGCCCAATCCATCGTTCCGCCCTGTGTCATGCATGGTATGCCAAGCCACAGACTATTGACTGGACCGAATGCGCATTTCCCAAACAGCTCGAATTGCATTTCGGCCCAGAGGCGCAGGACCTGCTTGCGTCGTTCGGACCCGATCAGGACAATGACCCGGATATGGCCTAACGGGACCTGGCTGAGTCGGGGCCTGTTCAAAGAAATCGCCCTCCCCCGTTGGGACAGGCTGGCGTTGATTGGCTCGGTGGCGGTCAAAGTGAAATAGCGCCTGCCATCCACCAAGCTTGTTTAGCAGTGCTAAAAAAATGTTGGTGGCTAGTTGATTGTCGGTGGGTTCGGTGGTCGAATGTTCTGATGAATATTCAGCGGCGTTATATTCGTTTCAGCCTTACCAAGTGCGGTGCCGTCGTGGCCGTATCGGGGATGATTTAGGCTATGGCTGGCTATGTGCTGCAGCGGCTTGGACAAATGTTGCTGACGCTTCTGGCCATTGCGACACTGACATTTTTTCTCATGCATGCGATCCCCGGCGGGCCATTTGTTTCCGAGCGCATGTTGGCGCCTGAAATCGCATCGGCTCTAAATGACAAATTCGGACTGAGTGATCCGATCTGGCTGCAATATCTGAATTATCTGCGCGGCATTGTGACGTTTGATCTCGGCCCATCATTTCGATATCCGGGCGTAACCGTCAACCAAATGATCGCGGACGGGCTGCCGGTAACGTTGCGTACGGGCCTGCTGGCGGTGATATGTGTGGTGGCGCTGGGTGTTCCAATGGGCATTGTGGCGGCGCTCAATCGCAACAAATGGCCAGATACAGCGGTGATGATGCTCGCGACCATTGGCGTTGCGATCCCCTCCTATGTCATTGCCACCCTGTTGCTTTATGTTTTCGCCTTGAGACTGGGCTGGGTGCCGACTTTCGGTCTGGATGACTGGCGCGGTTATATTCTGCCGGTTCTGGCCCTGTCAGGCTTTTGGGTATCGTTTGTGGCGCGGCTGGCGCGCTCAAGCCTGCTCGAAACCTTTGAACAGGACTATATGACCACGGCGCGCGCCAAAGGATTGCGGCCGGGCCAGGTACTGTTCAAGCACGGCCTGCGCAATTCGCTCATTCCGGTAGTGACAGTCTTGGGGCCGGTGGTTGCCAATTTGGTGACCGGATCTTTCGTCATTGAACAGATTTTTGCCCTGCCCGGCATTGGCCGCCACTTCGTGCTCTCGATCACCAATCGCGATTATACCGCGATCATGGGCATTACCATTTTCTACGCGGCGCTGCTGATGGTGATGATCCTGATCGTTGATCTTCTTTATGTATGGCTGGATCCGCGCATCAAATTGCAAAAGGCTGCACAATGACTTCGGAGCCGATTATCGCCCCGGCCATGTGGGAAAAGCCGGATCGCAGCATCGGTGCTGCCGAAATCATCACCACGCCCAGCCTGACCTATTGGCAGGATGTCCGGCAGCGCCTTTGGGCCAACAAGCCCGCCGTTGTCAGCATCTGTTTTATTGTCGTGTTGATATTTGGGGCTGTATTCGGACCGCTCATCAGCCCATTCAGCTATTTTGAGCAAAATTTGCGGCTGTCCAATATTCCGCCGGTGTTTGAAACCTATCGGGTTTCGGATGGTGCCGGAGAAGATACGCGGTTTTTTCTGAATGCCAGCAATTTCAATCTCTATCAAATTAGCGAAGGTGGGCAGGTAGAGGGTTTGCTGCGCGGCGGGCGCAAGGACATTATCAAGAAGAGTCAGAGTTTTGAATTCGGCGCCACAGACATAGCCCTCGATTATTCCAGCCGCCCTGCCCGTCTGCTGCGGGCTGACGGCACTGAATTGCGCCCTGAGGGGTGGCAATGGAACATGACTTATCTATTTGGCACCGACCAATTGGGCCGAGATGTTCTGGTGCGCCAGCTATATGGCGCCCGCATTTCGCTGCTGGTGGCCTTTGTCGCCACCTTGGTCAATTTCTTCATTGGCATCTTTTACGGCGGCATTGCCGGGTACATCGGTGGCAAGACCGATGCGGTCATGATGCGCATTGTTGAAATCATCTCCACCATCCCGCTGATGCTCTATGTCATCCTGCTTATGGTGGTGCTCGATAGTGGGCTTATTTCTATCGTCGTGGCCATTGGCTCGGTATTCTGGGTGGATATGGCGCGCATGGTGCGTGGCCAGATATTGACGCTCAAGCAACAGGATTATGTCGCCGCAGCGCGCACCATGGGTGCAGGTACGGGTCGGATATTGACGCGCCACCTTCTGCCAAACAGCATTGGGCCAATTCTTGTGACCCTGACGATGCTGATCCCCAGCGCCATATTCATCGAAAGTTTCATGAGCTTTATCGGGCTGGGTGTAACCCCGCCGATGGCCAGTTGGGGCACCCTGACCAGCGAGGCGGTGGAGACGATGCGCGCCTATCCTCACCAGCTATTCTTTCCCGCTGCTGCTATCAGCCTGACGATGTTTGCCTTCAATTTCCTCGGCGATGGCCTACGCGATGCGCTTGACCCACGGATGCGCCGATGAGCCGCTCCCCCATTTTGTCCGTCCGTGATCTACGCACCAGCTTTTTACCCAGCGTGGTGAGGTTCAGGCTGTACGCGGGGTCAGTTTTGATGTGGCACCGGGCGAAATTCTGGGCATCGTTGGGGAAAGTGGCTCGGGAAAATCCATTACCTGCATGAGCATATTGCGGCTGCTCAAATCCAACGGGCGGATTGTTGGTGGTCAGGCGTTATTCGACGGTCAGGATCTTATGGGGCTCGACGAAAATGCCATGTCAGACCTGCGCGGCAATGACATCGGCATGATTTTTCAGGATCCGATGACCAGTCTGAACCCGACGCTATCGGTGGGCGAACAGGTTATCGAAACCATTCTGCGCCATCGCCCCATCAGCCGAGCCGAGGCGCGCAAACGCACCATTGAACTGTTTGAACTGGTGCGCATTCCATCAGCCGCCCAGCGCATACAGTCTTTCCCGCATGAATTTTCCGGCGGCATGCGCCAGCGTGTGATGATCGCCATGGCGCTTTCATGCGACCCCAAACTATTGATCGCCGACGAACCCACAACGGCACTCGATGTGACGATCCAGCGTCAGATTTTGTTGCTGCTCAAGCAATTGCAAACCCAACTGGGCATGGCCGTTATCCTGATCACCCACGATCTGGGCGTCATCGCCGAAGTGACCGACCGCATTGTGGTGATGTATGGGGGCATGGTCATGGAACAAGGGAGCGTTGCCGAACTGTTCGCCCGCCCGCGCCATCCCTACACACAGGGGCTTTTGGGTTCGGTGCCTGACCTGCGCGATGGTGAGCACAAGCGACTGACCCCGATTGCGGGCACACCACCCGACATGAGTCAGCCACCAGCGGGTTGCCCGTTCGCGCCGCGCTGTGTCCACGCCATGAACCAATGCGACAACGCCATACCCCCGCTTTATGAAATGGCAGATGCCGTTGATCAAATTGCCCGATGCTGGCTGCATCATCCTGAAGCCCCGCGCATTGCCGGCATCAACGTGACCGCCGAGGAGGTGGCATGATGATTGCCGATGCAGAACCATTGATCTCGGTACGCCAGCTCAAGAAACATTTTTCGATGGGGGGTGGATTTTTGAGTCCGAAACGTCCATCGCTGCGAGCCGTTGATGGCGTGGACCTTGAAATCCGGCGCGGTGAAACGCTGGGGCTCGTTGGTGAAAGTGGTTGCGGCAAGTCGACATTGGCCCGCACGCTGATCCGCCTCTACGAGCCAAGTTCAGGCCAGATAGACTTTGATGGCACCGACATTGCCCGACTTGATGAGGCGCATCTGGCCCCGTTTCGTCGGCGCATGCAGATGATTTTTCAGGATCCCTATGCGTCGCTGAACGGCCGCATGACTGTGCGCGATCTCATTGCTGAACCATTGGAAATTGCGAAAATTGGCGATGCTACGAGCCGCACGGCGCGGGTTTTTGAACTTTTGGAGCGCGTAGGGCTGAACCCGGACCATGCCACCCGTTTTGCCCATGAATTTTCCGGCGGCCAAAGGCAGCGCATTGGCATTGCCCGCGCCATTGCGCTTAGCCCTGAGCTGGTGATCTGCGACGAACCCATTTCGGCGCTCGACGTGTCGATCCAGGCCCAGGTCGTCAATATGCTGGAAGATCTGCAGGATGAGTTGGGGCTGACCTATTTGTTTATCACCCATGATTTGTCGATGGTCCGGCACATTTCTGACCGCATCGGGGTGATGTACCTGGGCAAAATTGTCGAACTTGCGCCCAACCATGCGCTCTATGCACGGCCAAGCCACCCCTATACCCGCGCCCTGTTGGCGTCCATTCCGGTTCCCGACCCCACTGTTCGAACGGCAAGTGAACCGATGGTGGGGGAAATTCCCAGTCCCACGGCTATTCCAACGGGGTGCCGTTTCCGCACCCGCTGCCCTCTGGCATCAGACCTGTGCGCGGCCGAGGAACCAGAACTCAGAGATATTGGCGGCGGACATCTGGCCGCTTGCCACTATGCCGGTGAACCGGCGTGATGAACGGCATTGAACAATGAGTGCCGATGATTTGAACGGGCCGGAAATAACCGCGTCCCAAAACAGGAGACAAGCATGAACAAGCTATTATTGCCCCTGCTTACAGCAACATTGCTGGCCAGCACCGGCGCGACCCTTGCGGCGGGCGAGTTGACCTATGTGGTCAATAATGAATCGGCAAAATATGACCCCGGCACCACCGCTGAAACCTTTGCCGCCCCGATCATCGGCAACACATTTGAAGGTCTGGTTCGGTTCGACAAGGAAGGCGAGGTCATCCCCGCTTTGGCCGAAAGCTGGGAGGTCAGCGAGGATGGGTTGAACTACACTTTCCACCTGCGCGATGCGAAGTGGTCAGACGGCAAGCCAGTAACGGCGGGCGATTTCGTTTATGCTTGGGATCGCGTTCTTGATCCCGCGACGGGCGCCATGAATTCGGCGATGCTGTATCCCATCGTGGGTGCTGAGGAGCACTATGCGGATGCCGGAAAAGGCGACATTGCCATCAGCGCCCCTGATGACAAGACGCTTACATTCACGCTCAAGGCGCGCGTCCCCTATATGATGCAGCTGTTGACCTACACGACCTTTTTCCCCGTCCGCCAGGATGTGGTTGAAGCTGACCCGGAGGGCTGGACGCGCGATCCGGCAACGTTCATTGGCACGGGCCCGTTCCGGGTGACTGAGTTCAATGCTGGCAAGTCCGTGGTTTTTGAAAAAAACCCCAACTATTACGATGCTGACGCCGTTAGCCTCGACAAATTGACCTTTCGCCTGATCCCCGAACCCGCAACCGCTCTGGCGGCAATGGAAGCTGGACAGGTTGACGGCATTGAATCTGTCCCAGCGCCTGAAATTCCGCGTCTGTCGGTTGAAAGCGATGCCTTTATGGTGGTGCCGGCATTGGGCACAACCTATGCGTTCTTTAACCCACATCAAGCGCCACTCGACGATGTCCGCGTTCGCAAGGCGCTATCGATGGCGATTGATCGCGAGGAAATCGTTGAATTCGTCCTGCAGTCCGCAGACGTCCCTGCCATCGCTCTCGTGCCGTACGGCATCAACGTCAATGGCGAGGATTTCCGCGACGGCACCGACGATTTCGGCCTTGCAACGACGGCCCAGCCAGAAGCCGCTCAGGCCCTTCTGGCCGATGCTGGCTACCCCAACGGCGAGGGTTTCCCCGATACGGTGTTTGTCACCTATTCGTCTCCACCAATTGAAAAACTGCTCGAAGCCATTCAGCAGATGTGGAAGAAGAACCTCAATATCGACGTCAATATCCAGGCAACCGAGTGGCAGGTCTTTTATCCTGAAGTGCAAAAGGTTGAATACCAGATTGCCCAGATGGGCTGGGGTGCTGACTATCCGCACCCGATGACGTTCCTGGACAATTTCGTCACCGGTAGCCCCAACAATCTGGCTAACTGGTCCAACCCTGAATATGATGCCGCAATTGCTGCAGCCAAGGCTACCGGCGATGAGGCAGAGTCACTTGCCGAAATGCGCAAGGCCGAAGCCATCATGATGAATGATCATGTCATTCTGCCCGAATATCATCGCAATAATTACATGATGATGAGCCCCAAGGTTCAGGGCTTTTGGCGTTCGACGCTGAACGTGCCTTATTTCCGCGATGCTTCAATCGCCGAATAACCAAACGCTAGATTCTGTCGTCCTGGTGGCGGCAGAATGTGGCCTCCGTCGCATGGCCAAGATTTTGAGATGCGACGGGGACGACCTATCAGACTGCGTTAAGAAGCCGAACCTTAGAAAGAAACGACATGAGCAAGAAACTGCGTTGGGGAATTCTGGCGACCGGCGGCATTGCCCACCATTTCACCAGAGACATAGTTGCCGCAGGCCACAATGTTACCGCGGTCGGATCACGCAGCCAAGACAAGGCAAACGCGTTTGCCAAGGAGTTTGACATCGCAACGGCGCACGGCAGTTATGAAGACCTCGTGGCGGATAGCAATGTCGATGCGATCTATGTTGCAACGCCGCATCCCATGCATGTTCACAATGCCAAACTCGCCCTTGAGGCTGGCAAACACGTTCTGATCGAGAAGCCGTTTACGATCAATGCTGGCGAGGCCGCCGAAATTGCCGAACTGGCTAAGCAAAAGAACCTGGCCGTGCTGGAAGCCATGTGGACGCGCTTCTTGCCCCACATGATAAAAATTCGGGAAATCATCGCCTCGGGTTTGTTGGGCGAGATCACCTCACTGAATGCCGACCACACCCAGGCGCTTTCCGACGATCCTGCCCATCGCCTCAATGCGATTGAACTTGGCGGTAGTGCCCTGATGGACTTGGGTATTTATCCGATTTCCTTTATCTGGGATATTTTGGGGGAGCCGACGCTCACCCACGCTGAGGCGCGGTTTCGGTCGACCGGTGCCGACGCCCACGTCTCGGCGATTTTTCGCCATTCGAGCGGTGCGATTTCCTCGATGCTGGCCTCCAGCGAAGTGGCTGGTCCCAACCGCGCGCAAATTCTGGGCACCAAGGCGCGCATTGAAATCGAGGGCGTCTGGTACGCACCGACATCTTTTCGGGTGGTTGCCAAAAACAAGGACGTTATCGAGGAATATCGTTCCGAGGTAACAAGCGGGGGCAAGCAATTTGAGGCCGAGGAACTTGAGCGTCTGGTCGCCGAGGGCAAAACCTCCAGTGATATTCTGCCATTGAGCGAAACAGTTGCCATCATGGAAACCCTCGACGCGATCCGCGCCGACATCGGCTTGCGCTATCCCTGGGAATAGTGGCGTAAGATTTTCACGCTCGGCGTTGGTTGTCAGCCGGGGACCTTGGGTGGCAGCCAACGCTTTTCGATTCTGGCGACCATGGTGTAGGCGGGATCGAAAACATTGCCGACGTCATACCGGATGACCTGCCCCATCAAATGTGAGGCAGCAACCGCCGACAAGCCATACTCACTGGTCAACCAGTCGAACATTTCAGTCGTGGCGTGCTGCAACGCCTGATCGAGCGGGCGGGCATTGCCAACCGTCAGGATCGCGTCTTCCGTTTCACCCCGCGGCCAGACAGCGGACTTGCCCTTGACGACAGAGAGACGGACCTCAACCTCCATTGCCGTTTCCACCCCGGTGCCGACGATTTCACCGTCGCCCTGTACCGCGTGGCAATCTCCCAGGAAGAACAATGCGCCGGGGACAAAAACCGGAAACCAGACCTTGGCGCTCGGCCCGAAGCCGCGATAATCCATGTTTCCGCCATTTTCGGCGCTGGTTGCGGTAGAAAACGCCTGCCCCAGGGCCGGGGCGACGCCGAAACAACCGATCATTGGATCAAGCGGAAGCACCAATTGTTCAAGGCCGGCAACAGGCTCGGCCAGAGACACTGTGGCCGCCGCAATATCAATGTGCCATTCAGTGCGTTTGCGCTGCGGCAAATCACGGACCCTATCGGGTTGAACCACATTGGCCGCCAGCGCCGCGCGCGTCCATCCCATCGCGCGGATCGGCGTCATGCGCAGGATTTCGACCAGGAGCATATCGCCGGGCATTGCGCCTTCGACATAGATCGGACCATTCATCGGGTTACCGCCGCCGGCCCGGCTGACCCCATCCTTGTCCATTCCCATGGCATCAAGCGTTTCGGTGACAACGCAATCGCCATCCCCTATCCGCAATGCTGGTGGAACGGTGCCTAGAACATTGTGCCAAGCGTTACAGACCAGCCGGTGGGTTGTCATGTTGGGTGCTCTTGTTGATTTCAGGTCAGTGGGGCAGCGTTCAAAATATGCCTGACCATATGCCAGCATGCAATTTTATGCGAATTCTTCAGACCGCCTGATCTGGTTACAGCGCCTGGTTGATTAGTCTGCTTTTTTTGGTGGTCGCGTGGAGCCCCGGAGCACGATGTTGCAATCGAGGCGAACCGACACTGGCGGCACCATTTGCTGGGCTGAAAGCCGCTCCAGCATCACGCGAGTTACCTCCTTGGCAATATCGGCCAAAGGCTGGGCAATTACGGTGATGCCAGGGTCCAGTAACGCGAAGAGATCAACGTCGTCGAAGCTGATCAGCGAGATATCGTCAGGGATACGGATATTGCGCTCGCGCAGGAGCTGTAGCACACCGATGGTCATCTGATAATTTGAAGAAAATATCGCCGTCGGCTGAGGGGAAGCAGACATCAGTCGATTTGCCGCCTCATACCCTTCGCGGCGCGTGCCGTTGCCGGGTTGTTGCAGCGCGGGATCTATCGGCAATCCAGCATTTATGTGGGCATTGCGGTAGCCCCGCAGGCGCTCGTCGTGCGGCCGTTGGCCGATAGTGCCTGTGACGATGCCGATATGGGTGTGTCCGATATCAATCAGATGTTCCATAGCGCGAGTGGTGACGTCGCAGTTCTCCACCTCAACCCGATCCACCGACCAACCATCGGGGTGGGTATTGTAAAACGCCATCGGCATGCCGGTTTGAAATACTTTGGCCAGCGATTTATTTTCGGCCGAAAGGTTGCCGACGATCAGTCCATCGACGCGGTGACCGACAAGGAAATCGACGGCCTCGCTGAGCGAGTTCGCGGTGTCAGCGTAGGTGACTGTGAGCGCTGAATAGCCGGCCTGACGCAAGTGATTGGCTGTTCCGGCAAGTATGCGGGCATGAAATTCATCGAAATTGGGCACCAAAATGCCCACGGTTTTGGTTGCCCGACTGCGAATTGACCCAGCCAGGGCATTGCGAAAATACCCCAACTCTTCGATGGCCGCGCGAATTTGTTCAGGCTTTCGAACTGACAGCCCGTTGATGTAGCGAGACACCGTTCCAATCGACACATTGGCGGCGGTGGCCACTTCCACAATGGTAGCGGATCGACTGGGCTTTTTTGCTCTAGACGTGACTTCCATCGCCCGGGCTTTCAGAATTCAGTGGCGCAACTCAAAACATTATGACTGAAGTCGCGATGGCTTGCGGCGTCACGACCGCGTCGTTGTCTTTGCTGTGCCACAAAGTGCCCTGAACCAGCGCTGGTTGTCAATTACGACCACATTTTTACCCACATTCAACGACCCAAGCCCTTGATGCACCGAGTGATTGTACGAAGGCAAACAGAGGGAAAATGCTCCATCAATTCAACTCAACACCACCTCTAGTTGACAACGTTATGAGTGACGTTTACGGTTTGGCATCTGCTGGGAGGGTTAGATGAAAAAGCCGAATATCCTGTTTATCATGGCGGACGATCACGCGGCCAAAGCAATCAGTTGCTATGGGCATGCGATTAATCACACGCCCAATATCGACAGGATCGGCGAGCGCGGCATGCGCCTTGACCATTGCTATGTCAGCAACTCGATTTGCACGCCCAGCCGCGCCTCAATCCTGACCGGCACCTACAACCATGTGAACGGCGTCACAACGCTTGATACGCCTTTTAATAACCGCGCGCCGCATCTGGCCAAGCATCTGAAATCGGCTGGATATTCCACTGCGATCTTCGGCAAGTGGCATCTGGGCGAAGGCGCAGCCCACCAACCAACGGGCTTTGACGATTGGTCGGTGCTGCCCGGTCAGGGCGAATATTTCGATCCCAAGATGATTGGCCCGGAAGGCGTACAGCGCGAACAAGGCTATGTCACGGACATCATTACGGACAAGTGCCTCGATTGGCTCGAGAAGCGCGATGCTGAAAAGCCGTTCTTTTTGATGTGTCATCACAAGGCGCCGCATCGCAATTTTGCGCCTCATCCGAAATATCGCGACATGTTCGAGGGTCATGATTTTACGGCACCGGAAAGCTTTTCGGATGACTACAGCAACCGAGCGCGCGCGGCGGCGGCAGCGACCATGCGTGTTCGCAAGGATTTCACCTACGCGGATCTGGGATTGGCCCAACCCGAAGGCGGATCAGAGGTTGGTGCAGAGCTTTTCGAAGACCGCTACGATCGCAAGATCCCTGATCCGGACGACGTCAGCACCCTGCGGCTGGTCGATGCCAACACGGGTGAAACATTTACGTTTTCTGATCAGGAAGAGCTACATCAGTTCAAGTTCCAGCGCTATATGCGGCGTTATCTTCAGACCGTTGCCTCAGTGGATGAGAGCGTCGGGCGGTTGCTCGACCACCTTGAAGCGACGGGCCAGATCGACAACACCATTGTCATCTACACCTCCGATCAAGGCTTCTTTCTGGGCGAGCACGGCTGGTTCGACAAACGCTTCATCTATGAAGAATCGCTGCAGATGCCGTTCGTTGTTAGCTATCCACCCAAGATTGCGGCAGGGTCGCAATGCAAAGATATCGTCAGCAATGTCGACTTCGCCCCTACCCTGCTCGACTTGGCCGGCGTTCCCGTACCCAACTATATGCAGGGCAACAGCTTCAAACCAGTTTTGGAGGGGAACACGCCCCTTGATTGGTCGCAAGTGGCCTATCACCGATATTGGATGCATCGCGACAGCGGCCACAACATCTTCGCGCACTACGGAATCCGCAGCCAAAGATACAAGCTTATCTATTGGTACAATGACGACCTGGGTCACCCGGGCGCTGTATCAAGCGACGACCCCCCCGAATGGGAATTGTTCGACTGCAAGTCGGATCCGCTCGAACTTTGCAATGTTTATGACGACCCAGCCTATGATCAGGTGAAACTGGAAATGCACGGGCTGCTTGATGCCAAGATGGCTCAAATCGGGGACGTGCCGGAACACTAGGGGCTGCGCGAGCCGTTCACGAAGCTGCGTCATCACATCAAGGGGGAGACTTGAATGTCCGTCAATGGTCAGACAAATCCATATCGAAACGAACTGGTGCAGGAGCGCTTCCGCCGGGCGGTAATCTATATTGCGCTGACAATTGTCACGCTGATCATGGTGTTTCCGGTCATGTGGATGATTTCGGTGTCGCTCAAGCCGACAACCGAAACATTTTCGCTGCCACCGCAGTTCATTCCAGAAACATTGCAGTTTGACGCTTATTCGCGCGTTCTGGGCAACGCGCAGTTTCGCGGCTTTTTTCTCAACAGCTATCTGGTCGGTATCGCGGTTACGCTCCTGTCGGTGGCCATCGGCACCCTCGCGGCCTTTGGATTTTCCCGCTACCGGTTCTTTGGCGAAAAGACGGCAAAGCTGTTTGTGATCACGACACAGATGGTGCCGACCATTACGCTGCTGATCCCGTTCTTTGGCGTGATCGTCTGGCTGCGCCTTTACGATTCCCTTTGGGGGCTGATCGTTACGTATCTGACGTTTGCCCTGCCCTATTCCGTCATCATGATGAATGGCTATCTCGATACCATTCCCAAGGATTTTGACGAAGCCGCCATCATCGATGGGTGTACCCCGATCGGCGTTCTGTTTCGGGTCCTGTTGCCGGTTGCAACCCCCGGCATCATTTCAACGGCGGTCTATACATTCTTGCTGTCGTGGAACGAATTTTTGTTTGCACTTGCCCTGACCCGCTCAACCGAAATGCGCACCGTGCCAGTCGGCATTGCCATGATGGTGGGTGAGTTCGGGTTGAAATGGGACGAGATGATGGCGTTTTCCGTCCTCGGCTCGGTCCCGATCCTGGTACTGTTCATGTGGGTGCAACGCTATGTGGTCTCAGGCCTGGCAGCGGGTGGCGTGAAGGGTTAGCCGTTCGAAAATTCTGACAAATCAACTGTGTGGAGGAGAAACACAATGTCGAAAAAACTGATAAAGGCGATGGCCGTGGCGGCCATCGCGATGATACCGGTCCAGAGCTTTGCTCAAACAAAGATCGAGTGGCTGCAATGGTTTGCAGCCGAGGCCGGGGCCGACACCTACAATAGCCTGGTGTCGGAGTTTGAAGCCGCCAATCCCGACATCAAGATTGAACTCGTGAACCAGCCGTTTGGCAAGGTGCGCGAAAGCATCGTGACCGATCATGCAATCGGCATCAGCGCCGATGTTCTGGGCCTCAATATGCCCTGGACCAAGGAATTTCTCGATATCGGCATTCTGGCGCCGCTCGATGATTATCTTGGCAAGGCGGACAACGGCTTCAGCAAGGACCAGTTGGTCCAAGCACCGATTGGAGAAATCGACGGTCATACATGGATGGTGCCCCTGACCGCTTTCCCCTTCGTTCTGCATACAAATATGACTTTGGTCAAAGAAGCAGGCTTTGAGCACCCGCCCACGAACTGGGATGAATTAAAGGAATATGCGACGGCTATTTCGAAGTTGGGTGACGGCATTTCGGGCATCGGTTTGCCCTTCTCGTCGCAGCCACCGGCCAATGGCCCAATCCTGACACTCCTGCCGCTGCTTTATGCGCATGGGGGGCACTCAATGAACGGCACGACCCCAGATTTTGACAATCCGGCAGTCGTGGAAACCTTGCAGTTGCTCAATGATCTCAACGCTTCGGGTGCCGCCGCACCGGGTGCCGCATCGCGTACCGGCGGTGTGGATGTCGAGGAGTTCGTTGCGGGACGCACCGGGTTTCTGATTTCGCCGGCGGCGCATTCTGCCAATGTGCGCGAAAGAGGCGCCGATTTCGAATATGCAATGACACGGGTGCCGGGCGATGTGAACGCCTATCGCGTTCATGGTTTTGAATTGGGGATTTCCGCCAACTCCAAACACAAGGACGAAGCCTGGAAGTTCATTTCCTTCCTTTTGGGCAAGCAGGCCAACGCCAAGGTCGCCCACGCATCGGCCTCCCTGCCCGGCAATCTCGAAGCATTGGCTGACTTCAACACCGACGGAGACGAGGTGCTGGCCAAGCAGATGGATATCCTGAGCAATGACACACCGGTTGAAGAGCTTCGCCAGGCGCCCAAGGCTACGGCCAGCTGGTCGATCATGACTGAAGAAATTCAGGCAATGCTGGCAGGTAACCAGACCCCCGAAGCCACAGCGGCCGCCGTTCAGGCGCGTTGGCTCGAACTGATCAAGTAGGGCATTCTCATGGCAATGGAAGCGCAGGGCCAAGGGCCCAACTTTTCGACACGGGGAGCCTCCCTGTTCCAGGCAATCCGCGACAATTCAGCTGGCGCAACGCCCTATCTGTTTCTATTGCCATGTCTCGTGATCCTGGGGGCGCTGCTGGGCGTTCCGCTTTACAAGGTTGTCGAATACAGTCTTTTCGACAATGTCATCATCAAGCCCGATCCAATTTTTGTCGGGCTTGATAATTATTCGAACCTGCTTTCGGACTCCGGCTTTTGGAGCGCACTGCTCAATACCGGCATCTTTACGATCGGCTCAGTGCTGGGCCATCTGGTGGTCGGCATGTCGCTGGCCATGATGGTCAATGCCGACATCCATCCACGCGCCCGCACCATATTTCGTTCGCTGCTGATCCTGCCCTGGATATTTACCGCGGCGGTGGTGGCGCTCAACTGGCAGTTGCTGCTCAACCCGTTCGGCGTCATCAACTACTGGCTGGGCGCGGCGGGCATCATCAATGAACCCCTCGACTGGCTGGGCGATGCCAATCTTGCCATGTGGTCCTTGCTGCTGATTTCGACATGGCGCGGCTATCCGTTCATCATGGTCAGCTTTCTGAGCGGTTTGCAGTCCGTCCCGCGCGAGCTCTATGAAGCTGCCGAAATCGATGGCGCGAACTTCTTCCATAAATTCTGGCACGTTACCGTGCCGCAGCTCAAACCGGTCATTTATGGCGTGGTGCTGCTCGACCTGATCTGGACCTTCCAGCTGTTCCCGCTGGTCTGGCTGACCACCGGTGGCGGGCCGGGTCGCGTCACTGAAGTGCTCTCGACCCTCACCTATCGGCTGGCGTTCGTTGACTTCCAGTTCAGCCAGGCCGCCACTGCCGCCGTTTCCATTCTCGTCATTTCGGCAGCTTTCACCATTCTCTATCTGCGCAATGAAACGCGCAACAAATAGTCAAACGGAGTTCTTGAGCATGTCCAACATCGAGATTCGAGACCTGGTAAAGCGCTATGGAACCGTTGAGGCCTTGCATGCCATCAACATCAAGATAGAGCCGGGCGAGTTTGCTGTTCTGGTTGGCCCATCGGGCTGCGGTAAGTCGACAACCCTGCGCATGGTGGCGGGGCTGGAAACCATCTCGGGCGGCGAAATCGTTATTGGCGACCGGGTGGTCAATGGCCTACGCCCCAAGGAGCGCGGCATTGCCATGGTGTTCCAGAACTATGCGCTTTACCCCTCCAAGACCGTTTACCAGAACATGGCGTTTTCGCTGAAACTGTCGCGGGTGCCCAAGGATGTCATTGATCAGAAGGTACGTGCTGTTGCTGAAATTCTTGAACTGACGGAGTTGCTGGAACGCAAACCGGGAGCCCTTTCGGGCGGGCAGCGCCAGCGCGTCGCCATGGGTCGAGCGATTGTGCGCGACCCAAAGGTGTTTTTGTTCGATGAACCACTATCCAACCTCGATGCCAAGCTACGCGGCCAGATGCGCGTCGAAATCAAGCGCCTGCACCAGCGGCTCAAGAACACCATCATTTATGTAACCCATGACCAGGTCGAGGCCATGACGCTGGCGGACCGCATCGTGGTCATGCGCGATGGCCACATCGAGCAGCAAGGTACGCCCGACGAAATTTTTCACGATCCGGCCAGCGAGTTTGTTGCCGGTTTCATGGGTAGTCCGGCGATGAACCTGGTCAAGGCGACTGCGGGGGCCGACGCTATCACAATCGGCGACACCTCGATCCCATGGGCTTTGCCAGCAAGCATTTCCAACGGCGACACTCTGACATTTGGCCTGCGTCCCGAAGACATTCGACCAGCCATCGATGCCTCCGAGGTCAGCACCCGGCTCACAGTGACGCTTGAGCTGATTGAACAATTGGGCACCGAGAAGCTGATCTATTTTACCGTGGGTGGCCATTCGTTCGTGGGAAAGGCCGAGGGCCGCGCCGATCTCAGGGTGGGCCAAAGCATTGAAGTTGCCTTTGACATGGTCCACGCCTATGGATTTTCGCCTAATAGCGGCGCTCGCCTCCGATAGCGGCCGCCGCCGTCATGCTGAGACGGCGGGCGCCAATTTATCTTGAGTTCTGAGATCGAAATCCGAGGCATCGTGGCGTTCGTGCAGTTGACCCTCGAGTGGCCCCCAGACACGGTTGACCATGCGGCCGCGTTGTACGGCGGGGCGTTTTAGAATTTCGGCAGCCCAGCGGCGCAGGTTCTTGTAGCTTTCAACATCAAGGAACTCGCCTGCCCCGTAGGCCTCGCCCAAAACGAGATTGCCGTACCATGGCCACGTAGCGATGTCGGCGATGGTATATTCGTCACCACCCAGATAGCGGTGATCGGCCAGTTCCCGATCCAGCACATCCATTTGACGTTTCGCCTCCATGGTGAAGCGATTTATCGGATATTCGAACTTGGTGGGTGCGTAGGCGTAAAAATGGCCGAAACCACCGCCCAAATAGGGCGCTGAACCCTGCAGCCAGAACAGCCAGTTTATAGCCTCGGTGCGCGCCAATTTATCCCTGGGCAGGAAGTGGCCGAACTTTTCGGCGAGATAGAGCAGGATCGCACCGGATTCAAACACGCGACTGCCAGTTTCGGTATCGACCAGCGCTGGTATTTTCGAATTCGGGTTGATCGCGACAAAGCCCGACGAAAACTGCTCGCCTTCGCCGATATTGATCAGATACGCGTCGTATTCAGCGCCTGACACGCCAAGTGCCAATAGCTCTTCGAGCAGGATGGTGACTTTCTGGCCGTTCGGCGTTGCAAGGGAATGCAGCTGCAAAGGATGCTTGCCACGCGGCAAGGTGACCTCATGGGTCGGGCCTGCAATCGGCCGATTAGTCTTGGACCATTCGCCGCCGTTTTCAGCGTCCCAGGTCCAGACTTTTGGTGGAACGTAGGTGTTTTCGTCGGTCATTGGCCTGGTCACTTTCATTGAATGCGGGCGTGCCGAATTTCAGATGTCACGGCAGCGTCATTGCGGCTTGTTTAGAATTGCTCGGGCGCCAATTCAATGGTGATGCCGAGCATTTGCGGACGGATCGCCATATTGCCGGGGGAATTGGCAGATATTGGTTGTGGGCAACGATAGAGGGCCATTATGTGAGGCCTACTATTGGCAGGAGGCCATTTGATGTCCGCACTCGATAATCGTATCGCTGCTCAAATCGCCAATGAGGTCATTGCCCGCCCGCAACAGGTGACTGCAGCGGTCGAACTGCTTGATGGGGGTGCCACCGTTCCGTTCATTGCGCGCTATCGCAAGGAGGTAACGGGGGGATTGGACGATTCTGCAACTGCGCCTGTTGGCCGAGCGGCTGACGTATCTGCGTGAACTTGATGCGCGGCGCAGCGCCATCATCAAATCGGTCGATGAGCAGGACAAACTGACCGACGCGCTGCGCGCCGCTTTTGCGGGCGCGACCACCAAGGCGGCGTTGGAAGACCTTTACCTACCATTCAAGCCGAAGCGTCGCACCAAGGCCGAAATCGCGCGCGAACGCGGTTTGGAACCGCTGGCACAGGCAATTTTGGCGGACCGGCGCGCAGATCCTTCCCGGCTGGCAGCCGCTTTTACCAATGAAGCGGTACCGGGGGTCAAGCAGGCGCTGGATGGCACGCGTGATATTATTGTTGAAGGGTTGACCGAAAATGCCGCGCTGCTTGGCAGATTGCGCCAATATATGCGCGACAAGGCCATGCTGAGGGCGCAAGTCGCGAAAGGCAAGGAAGAGGCCGGCGCAAAGTTTTCCGATTATTTCGACCACAGTGAACGCTGGGCAAAGGTTGCCGGACACCGGGCGCTGGCGATGATGCGGGGGCGCGACGAGGGCTTTTTGAACCTTGACCTCGAAGTTGATGCCGATAGCACGGATCAGGTGCCGCCGATTGAACGGTTCGTCAATGCGGCGCTTGAGGCGCAGAGCAATGCGCCGGGAGACGAATGGCTGCGCACGGTGGCCAACTGGGCCTGGCGCACGCGGCTGCGCCTGTCTTTGTCGGTTGACCTGATGGTGGAACTGCGCGAGAGCGCCGAACTGGAGGCTATCGGGGTATTTGCGCGCAATCTCAAGGATTTGTTGTTGGCAGCGCCCGCAGGCGCGCGCACCACAATTGGGCTTGATCCGGGCATTCGCACCGGGGTCAAGGTTGCGGTCATCGATGCCACTGGCAAGGTGCTGGATACCGATACGATCTATCCATTTCAGCCCCGCAATGATGTGATGGGTGCCCAGACGGCGTTGCAGCATTTGATTGGCAAGCACGGCGTTGATCTGATTGCCATCGGCAATGGCACGGGCAGTCGCGAGACTGAAAAGCTGGTAGCCGACCTGATCGAGCGCCTCCCTGCCCCAAAACCCACCAAGGTCATTGTTTCTGAAGCTGGCGCCTCGGTCTATTCGGCCTCGGAGCTGGCGGCCAACGAGTTTCCTGATCTCGATGTTTCTTTGCGCGGTGCGGTGTCAATTGCGCGGCGGCTGCAGGATCCGTTGGCGGAATTGGCCAAGATCGAGCCCAAGGCAATTGGGGTTGGACAATATCAGCATGATCTGGATCAGGGCCGATTGAGCCGATCGCTGGATGCGGTGGTTGAAGATGCAGTGAATGCGGTTGGGGTCGATCTCAATACGGCCTCCGCGCCGCTTCTGGCCCGCATATCGGGGCTGGGTTCTTCGGTTGCTGACGCCATTGTGAGCCATCGCGACAGCAACGGTCCGTTCCGAAGCCGCAAGGCGTTGCTGAAGGTGCCACGTCTGGGGCAGCGTACCTTTGAGCAATGTGCTGGTTTCTTGCGGATCGCAGATGGTGTTGAGCCGTTGGACGGGTCGTCGGTGCACCCAGAGGCCTATGGCGTCGCGCGAAAGATCATTGCTGCCTGCGGGCGCGACCTGCGCAGTCTGATGAACGACAAATCGGCGCTGGTTGGGCTGGACGCCAACCAGTTCGTTGATGACCGGTTTGGTTTGCCGACGGTGCGGGACATTTTGCTGGAACTGGAAAAGCCGGGGCGCGATCCTCGACCGGCGTTCAAGACCGCGACGTTTGCTGAAGGGGTGGACGATATCAAACATCTCAAGGCGGGCATGATGCTTGAAGGGACGGTCACCAATGTCGCGGCCTTTGGCGCCTTTGTTGATATTGGCGTGCACCAGGATGGATTGGTGCATGTGTCGCAACTGGCAGACAAATTCGTCAAGGATCCCCATGAGGTGGTCAAGGCGGGCGACGTTGTCAAAGTCAAGGTTGTCGAGGTCGATATTGCGCGCAAGCGCATTGGCTTGACGATGCGCAAGGACAATTCGCCTGCGCAGACGCGCGAGCGTCCGAAGGACCGTCCCGTCAAGGCTGCAACGGCACGTCCCGCCGCTGCCTCATCCGGCCTTGGCTCGCTCGGCGACCGCTTGAACGAAGCTATGCGCAAGGACCGAAATAGGCCTTAGGCGCCCAACCACCGATCCAGATTGGCCGCGACGAAGGCGTCGTCGTTGAGTTCGGGATAGGCGCGATAGACGCGGTCAATCTCGGCGGCCTGATTGGGGCCAAGGTCTTCATTGGGATCAAGGCACAAGATGTTGTCCAGCAATCCCTGACGGCGCAGCACTTCGTGCAAACCGGCGATGACGCCAAGGAAATTGTTGGCGGCATCGAAAAATGCGGCGTTTGAATCGGTAACGGCGGCGTCGCGGGTCCACCAGTGGCGCTCGATGCTGCCGTTGGTGGGCAGTTGTTGGACATCATCGAGCAGGTGTACGGCTTTTTGGGTCCATACCGACCAATGCCCCAGGAGGCCGCCCTTTATGTTCAAATGTTTTGGCTGGCCGTCAATTTCGACGGGAAACGGCGTGAGCAGATCGCCCACGATATGGTCGTCGTTGCCGGTATAAAGGGTTATGCGATCAGCGGCGTTGGCGGCAGCCACACCTCGCACGACATCAAGCGTCTTGTAGCGATTGAACGGCGCGATTTTGATCCCGACGACATTATCAATGGTGGCAAACTGCTTCCAGAAATTGAAGGACAGATTGCGTCCGCCGACGGCAGCCTGCAGGTAAAAGCCGATGATGGGCATGACCCTGGCCACGCGCTGGCAATGCTCGATGAGCTGGTCTTCGGACGCATCGCCCATCGCACCCAGGCCGAGCAGCGCGGCGTGATAACCCAATCCGCGAGCCAGTTCCGCTTCCTTGATGGCCTGGTCGGTTTTGCCCATGACGCCTGCGACCATAAATGGGGTATGATCAACCCAGTTCTGCGCCTCTTCCATCGCAATGCGTAGAACGGGCTCGAACAGGCCAACGTCGCGGATGGCGAACTGGGTGGTGTGCACGCCGACGGCCAATCCGCCCGAGCCAGCGTCAAGGTAGTACCGCGTCAGGGCACGTTGGCGGCGGGTGTCGATTTCACGAGCGCCTGTCAGTGCCAGCGGATGGGCGGGAATGACGCAACCGTTCTGGAAACGTTGCAGAGCGTTGGCATCAATATCGGTGATCAACATGGACTTTCACTCACAGCTGGCATTGGCGCGGTCAGGGCCGCAGATAACCCAGGATTATATCCGAGACGTGGGCGCGGCGGCGGGCAAGTTCTTCTTTGGAGCCAAGCTTGCGCGCGAAAATGGCCGATAGCGTGCGCTGGTTGGAGAAGTAGAAATAGGAAATGCCGGCAATCGAGATATAGAGTTCAACGGGATCGACGTCGGCGCGCATCTGTCCGCTGGCTACACCTCGCTTGAGCAGTTCAGAAATTGCGTCGACCAGAGGCGTATTCAGGCGACGGACCGCCTCGGAGGATTCAGCGTGTACCGCCTCGAGCAGGTTTTCTGCGTTGAGGATCGGAATGAAGGTCGGATTGTCATTGAACCAGTCAAAACTGAACACGACCAGTTCTGCCATGGCTTCCATGGGGTCACGTGAACTCAGTTCGAGTGCCTTTTCGGCTTCGCGGATTTCGGTATAGGTGCGTTCCAGAACGGCCTGAAACAGGCCATCCTTGTTGTGAAAATAATGGTATGGCATGCGCTTGGACACATTGGCGCGGCGTGCGATATCGTCTGTGCGGGCGCCCTCAAATCCCTTGGCGGCAAACTCCTGGCGTGCCGCTTCGAGAATGTGTTCACGCGTGCGCACCCTGTCGCGAGTACGCGGTTTTGTGTCGTCAGTTTGCACTAATAGTTTCCATCACTGACTTCAAAATGCGTTGGCTTGCCCAGGCTTGATTGACCGCGAGACACCCAATCAGCGGTCCACTTAACGAGGCGCGCCAACGGCACCTTGGGGTAGCCGAACAGTTCCTGCTGCAAATCGGTATTGACCAGCCATGTGCTGTTGCTCTCTTCACCGACAAAAACCGGTTTACGGTCGAAGTGAGCAGCGAACAGATTGGCGATATTGCGGATGCTGACCGTTTCCGGGCCAGACAGATTGAGGGGCGAAGTTGGCGTCGTTGTGTGCCCCAGCGCCCGCAAGGCAACGGCATTGGCATCGCCCTGCCAGATAACATTGGCGTGCCCCATGGTGATGGGTATTTCGCGCCCGTTGAGGACGTTTTGGGCGATATCGTGCAGGACGCCATATCGCATATCAATGGCATAAGAGAGCCGCAGCAAACGTCCCGGCGTGCTGTGGACGTTTGAGAAGTGCTGAAACAAACGTTCGCGGCCGACGCAGGAATTGGCGTATTCGCCCACGGGCGTTGGGGGCACGATTTCACGGGCGCCCTGATGACGAACATCGACATAGGGGTAAACGCAGGCCGTGGAAAATGCCACGATGCGACTGGTGGTGAAGTGATCGGCGACCAAGGCAGGGACATAGGAATTCATCGCCCAGGTCATTGGCTCGTTGCCCGAAGCGCCAAATTTCATCCCAGCCATAAAGATCACGTTGGGCGTAACTTCAAGTTTAGCGATGGCCGTTTTATCGAGGAGGTCACAGGCAACCGTTTCAATACCGGCGTCCTCAAGCCTTTGCCTCACTGCCGGGTCAGAAAACCGCGCGACCCCGATAATGCGGCGCGCCGAGATCTGCGCGTTTGGCCAGAATTGCAAGGGACGGCCCCATCTTGCCGCCGATACCCAAAATGGTGATGGCCCCGGGTGCCTTGGCCAGATCGTTAGCCAGCCCGGGCATAGGCCGGGTCATGAACTCATCGAGTGCGGCCTCGTCTTCAAAACGCTCGGGCAGGTCGCCTTCGGTCCAATCGGTCATGGTTTTGTCTCCAACATTGAAAACCGCCAATCGGCTTCCGCGATGGCATCGGTCAGATCGGGATGGTCAACCACGCCGAAGCCGGGGACTTGCAAGGAGCCGATTTCGAGATTTCCACGCGCTATACGCAGGCGGGCAAGGCCGCCGACATTTTCGTAAAGGTCACCGTGATGTAACAACGCCCCGGCCTGTTCGGCGGCGGGCAAATGGACAAGGCCCACGAAATAATGGTGGCCGTTGCGTTCAACGTGGGGGATGCCCAAGCTGGCAATCATGGCTAGGTCCGCCTGCAATGGCACGACGGCCAGATCAGTCAAATCTTCTGCGGATTGGAAATAGTGCACGTGGCCATCGGCCTTGTTGCGCTGATCCGCCAGAGCGGCGTTGAGCAGGGAGCGATAAACGCCCTTGCAATTTTTATGGCTCACTCCTTCATAACCAAGGTTGATGGCATCGCTGAAAGCGGTCGTCCAACCGTCAGCCTCATCGATCAGCAGGGGTCGGCCGATGGCGGCTTTGGCGGCAGTTGAAATCGGCGCATTCATCGCCACATCACGGTGCAAGGGCTGCTCAATGAAGAGGATTGACTGATAGAGCGCGTCCAGCGCCGGAATGGCCCGGATGTCGTCGATCACTGCGGCAAAATCGTCGATACTCTGATATTGCTCATTGCCATCCAGCGTCACCTGTATGGGGCGGCCCAAGGCTTTGACGACGTCAGCGATTTCGCCCAATCGCGCGATGTCGGCAGGCTGATCGCCGCCGAGCTTGATTTTGAGATAACCCAGTTCGTCGGTGCGAATGTAGCTTTCCAGCGATACCGGCAAACCATCGTCGGGACTGTCACCGTCCAACTGCGCGTCGGTTAGCGGATCAAGCATGCCAACGGTGTGGCGAAGTGCGATTTGGGTTGCCGGTCGATCTGGCAATGCCGCCAAAATGTCAGTGAACCGGATGGCCGGGAAAATCGTTTCTGGGCGCAGACCCAGCGCGTTTTTGCGCAGCATCTGATCAAAACTCAGCCCCAGGTGTCGCCCGACCGCATCAATGACGGCTCGCTCCAGCATGGAACTGGCAAACGAAGCAATCAGCCGGTTGAGACCTAGTGCCAGAACCGCCCGCTCAATCTCCTTGTGTGCAACATTCCACAGATCATAGGGCGTTGCCGCAGGCATTTGCTGGTAGATATCACGCGCAACGCGAAGCGCCCGGAGCAGATCAGCGACGTTGTCGGCCGGGGTTTTTGCCGGGTCCTTGTCGAACCATTTATAGGCCAGGATATCGCTGGCTACGCCGGTTGATCGAGATTTGTCGGCAAACTCCACCTCAAGCTGCAAAATGCCGGTGGCGGCGGCCTCCATGGTGACCGCGCCAAAGCGGAAGGGCAGCCGGGTAAAAGCGTTGCGAATGACGAGTGTGCTCGAAAGCAGTTTGACGCCGGGCGCTGACACTATATGGCCTCCAAAATGGCGCGCATATAGCCCGCCGATGCAGCCGCGGTGGTCGGCCCGTCCGGCTCATAGACAAAGGGTTCGGCTGCAATCACGCCGTTGTATCCAACCTTGGCGAGCGCCTTGATTATCGGGCCGAATTTCAGCTCCCCCTGCCCTGGACCGCGCAAATTTGGATCATTGACCTGAACATGGGCGAGATGGCCCGTCGGCCAGTATTTTTCAATTGTGGCGGCAAGGTCCAACGGTTCTTGCTGGGCGGACGAAGAGGTGTCCAGCATGGTCTTAAAGGCTGGCGAATTAATGTGGGTGACCAATGAGATCCCGTCTTCGATAGTATTGACGAAATCGGTTTGCACCGCAGACAGCGGTTCGATGCAATAGGTCACACCGGCATTTTCGCAGGCGGCGGCAATCTGGGTGAAGATACCGACGGCGTTGGCGCAGGCGGCCTTGGGATTGGCGGCATGTGTCAGCAGGCGCTGTTTTGGCGAACCGTGCACTAGCACGGAACCTCCCATCAGGCGGCAGATTTCGACTAGTCGGACCATCAGCGACAAGGTTTTTGCTCGAACTGTTGCATCGTCGGTTGTGATGGAGAGGCCATCGGGAGCGACCAGAAGCCAATGCAGTCCGGTAATGCTCAAGCCGTGATCCTCGGCAATCCGGCGGACTTCGAGAACCCGCGTGTCACTGAGCGAGAACGGGTCGGACGCCAGAGTGAATGGCGCGACTTCCAAACCCTCGTAGCCCAGTTGCGCAGCCATGCGGCATTGGTCGGCAAAGCTGAGTTCACGCAGAACTTCGTTGCAAAGGCTAAGCTTCATACCCCTAGCCTCCCGGCAGTCGAACAAAGAACAATTGCTGGAAAACGTAGCCAATTATCAAACCGGCCAGAACGGCCAGTATGAGCCCGGTCACCATTGCCTGCCACTTTGGCCAACGACCCAATGCCATGGCTTCGGCGGTCACGACAAAGGCGAAAACGAACAGTGGGGTTGAAAAATTGAAGGGCACGTGGGGAAACAGCACCAGCGCATAAAGCAAGGTCAGTCCGAGCGTTGCCGCGCTCCGTTGCACCGGGGCTGATGTCACCCATGCGGCGGTGTCCTGCCCGGTAATGCCCAAACGCCAGCCGCCTCGTTTGACCGAACGAACCAAAATCGCGAAGCCACAAACAGCCAGCAAGAGGCCTAATACGCCGGGCACAATGCCGGGCACGGTGAACTGGTTGACCTTTAGGTTTTCGAGCCGGGGCATGCGCAGGCTTTCCACCAGAATCGCAATGCCAAATATCGTCAAAACGATAGAGGAAACGAAATCCAGTCGGTCCATTTGCGTCGGTTTCATGACTGTTTATCCGCCTGATCTCGATTGAACAGGCGCGTAAACATTTTTCGGACCGAGGGCATGGTCAGCAGGATGAACCCAAGAGCGGACACCCAAAGCACCATGGATATGGGCCGCACAAAAAAGGCGCCAAAATCACCGTCGGAAAGGACCAGTCCGCGCCGCAGGCTTTTGTCCAGAATGTCACCCAGAACGATGCCCAAAATGAGCGGCGCCATTGGATATTTCAATTCGCGAAGGACAAACCCGAAGATGCCGAAAAACACCATGATCCAGACATCGAACGTCCGGCTGGCAATGGCGAATGCACCGACGGTGCAGAGTACGAAAATAATCGGCATCAGCCGTTCGCGAGCGACGCGCAACACCATTATCAGTGGACGGGTGAGTAAGAGCCCGAGCACGCCCATGGCGATTGTGGCCAGAAAGACCATGGCGACGACCGAGAACACGAAATCGGGCGATTCAATCATGATCAATGGACCGGGCCGGATGCCGTGAATGACCATTGCGGCCAGCAAGACCGCTGCGGGTGCGGACCCCGGCACGCCTAGCGTCAGAACAGGAATAAGTGCACCAGGCACAGCAGCATTGTTGCCGGTTTCAGCAGCCAACAGGCCCTCGACTGAGCCTTTGCCGAATTCATCCTTGTTTTTGGAGGCCTGACGGGCGGCGGCATAAGAGGCCCATGAGCCCATATCTTCGCCAACCCCCGGGATCAGGCCCATGAAGGTGCCGATCAAGCCAGAGCGAAGGGCTGTCATCTTGTATTTGTAGGACTCGCGAATACCCCCCCAAATGCTGTCCACCCTGGAGTGCACCACGGAATAGGCTTCCTGGCGCATTACGGTCAATATTTCGGCAAAGCCAAAGGCGCCGACCATGGCCGGCAAAAGGCCAATGCCGCCTGCAAGATCGGTGGAACCATAGGAAAACCGGGGCACGCCGTGGATACCTTCGCGACCGATCATGGCCACGAACAGACCCAAAAATCCGGCGATCCAGCCTTTGATCGGATCGTCGAGCGAGGTCAGTTGGCCAGCGACGAGAACGCCAAAAACCGCCAGCCAGAAAAATTCATATGCGCCGAATGACAAGGCGAATTCGGCGAGAACCGGGGCGATGAACGCAAGGGCAACCATGCCGACCAACCCGCCAAACATCGAGCCAGTGGTGGCGATTGCCATGGCGGAACCGGCCTTGCCGGCGCGCGCCAGCGGATATCCGTCCAGCGACGTGGCAGCATTAGCGGGTGTGCCGGGAATGTTGAGCAAAATGGCGCTGCGTGAGCCGCCGTAAATGGCGCCGACATACATGCACACAAGAATGAGAATGGCCTGATCGGTGCCCATCTTGAAGGTCAATGTCGTCATGAGCGCAACGCCAAGCGTTGCGGTCAAGCCCGGCAGCATGCCAACCACGATGCCCAACAGCGTCGCCCAGACCACATCAATGATGGCCCAACTGGTCACCATGGCGGACAAAGCACCCAGAAATGAATTGAAGCCGTCCATCTGCGTAAACCTTCAGATCAGCTATTTGATCAAGCGCGCGAAATCTGGTCTCTGGCGCCGATTGCGCCAGAGTTTGATGGTTGAAAGCTCAGAATTTATGGGCGTTCAAAGCCGAAATCAGCAGGGTCATTTTCGGTCTTGCCGCCATCGAACATCAACCAGACATTCTGGGTCAATGCTGGCATGGCCGCCGCAACGGCGGCGTCGCCGCTGGAAGGATCAAGGATCGCGCCGCGCTGGCCGGCATATTCCTTCATCGCCGCAGAGTTGGCGATCTTGTCAGCCCAGATGGCGTTCATGGTTTCGATCACCTCAGGAGGCGAATCCTTGGGCACCCAAATGCCAAAATAGTTGGCGGCGGTCTTGATCTCAGGGATCCACTGCTTGATCGATGGCACTTCACCAAAACCCTCGATATTGAGCGGCTTGTCGGACAAAACGGCCAGCGGGATAATACGCCCGGCACGGATCATTTCGGCCTGTTCCGAAGCCAGCTGAGTGGTGATGGCGGTTTCGCCGGAAACCGTTGCCAAAACAGCGGGATTGCCGCCGTCATAGCTGACGTGGCGATATTCAACGCCGGCGGTTTGAGCGATTGACTCCATGGCGTTGTGTCCGCCCGATGTTACACCGGCGGTGGCGACACTGATCTCGCCGGGGTTGGCCTTCATTGCCTCAAGCAACTCACCGAAATCGGCATATCCGGCATCGGGATTCGCCCCAACTACAGCCACATTGGCGATATGCAAATAGACTTCCCAATCGGTCAGGGGTACGTCGAGCATGCCAAGAACCTGATAGGAGCCAAGGTCTAGAGCAGCCCCTGCACCCCAGGTCATGCCGTCATGGGGGGCTTCCCAAGCGCCTGTGGTGCCAACAGAGCCAGCGGCACCTGGCTGGTTGACGACAACAACGGTCTGGCCAAGCGCATCTTCCAACTCGCCTGCCAGAACGCGGGTGACACTATCGGTCGAGCCGCCAGCCGACCATGGCACGATGATCGTCACCGGTTTGTCTGGCTTCCAGCTATATTCTGCCGCAATTGCGGTTCCTGCCAAAATAGTCGAGAGCGCAAGTGCTGCGCCAAAGGCCTGTACGAATTTCATGGTCTTCTCCTCCCATGGGTTAAGTAACCTGCTGGATACTAAAGGGGAGATTGGGGGGAAAAGCTGCCCGATGTCAAGCTTACATACAAGATGGCTGCGGGGTCATCGTGCTCGACGGCTATGCGTTGCTAACAAGAGCGGCGATAGCGGTTTATTGCAGTCGAATATCATTGGCCGCCAGCATCCGGGTGGAGGGCTGCCAAATGTGGGTACGACAACCGCGGCGGACCGCTTCTAAACCGCCGCAGCAGAGCCGTTGGATTGGCCTATCGCTGCGTCGTGGTTCCAACCCAATATTTTTTCGGCCTTTGCAGAACTGAAAAAGCTGCGGTTGTCGGGTAAATCGGCGTGGATTGGTACATTGGGGAAATGTTCGGCGGCCAATTTCAGGCTCGGCGCGTCGACCGTGGTGATGGGGGCAACGATATAAAACACTTCGTGGCCGTCAAACGGCGCGACAAGCGAACGCATGCAGGCGTCTGCCGCGGCGTCCTGATGGGTCCACGCCCAAAGATGGGTGTACGGGACCGGGCTGTCGACCGGATAGAATTCGGCAGCAACCGACCGCTCTGGCACGACGTAGTGAAAACGCATGCTGGCGATGCGCATTTCTTCGTAACGGCGCACAAAACTGTCGGCCTGTTGCTCGCATATCCATTTTGAGAGGCTATAGGGCTCCTCATTATAGTTGGGATGGGCCTCGTCAAGCGGGAAATAGTCATAACGAGCATGCCGGCTGAAGGCGTGGCCGATGGCGTTGACGCTTGACGCCTGACAAATGCGCATGATGCCATGTTCAGCAGCGGCCCGCAGCGCGTTGTAACTCCCCACAACATTGTTATTGTGGATCACATGGTCGGGGTGCCGTCCGGGTGACGGTATCGCCGCCATATGGATTAGTGCATCGCATCCGGCGAACGCTTCGACGAGCGCATCATAATCGGCCATTTCCGCCTGAATGAACCTGACGCCCTCATGCTTTAACGAGGGATGGGCCGGCTGCTGGTCAATGCATACCAATGAATGGCCCTGCTCCAAGGCCATTGCGGCAATCCTGCGCCCGACGCGACCGCTGGCGCCGGTAAGAGCTATCTTCATTGTAGTTTCCTATTTGATTGCCATCTGGCCAATGCGAACTTCGGGCGATTTCGAGCATGAATCCACTCGTAAAATCAATCCAACAGTCGCTGACAACGGGCTTATACAGGTAGAAGTTGGGTCAACTTTTCGGCCACGACTTCGGGCTTTTTGTCGTAAAGGTAACAGGCAGCCGCCTGCATCTCGCCCGTCTGGAACAGCGGCGGACGGGTAGCGCAGATATCCATTGCGCTTGGACAGCGCGAACGGAACGGACAGCCACTGCCGGTTGCGCTGTCGTCGCGCGCAATGATTGGCGTTTCGCCCCAACGCTGATTGAGATTTGGCCATGGGATCGAGTCGACCAACAGCTTTGTATAGGGGTGTTGGGGATCCTTGATCACCGCATCGACGTCTCCGGCCTCCATAACGCCGCCGCGATACAGCACAACGATCGACCGAGCGATATGGTAGGCAGTTGTCAGATCGTGGGTGATATAAATGATCGAAACACCGTGATCGCGCTGCAAATTGCGCAGGGTTTCCAAAATGTTGGCACGTAAAGATGCATCCACCATGGAAACCGGTTCGTCGGCGATCAGCAGGCGTGGCTTGAGCAGAAGTGCGCGCGCCACATTGATACGTTGACGCTGCCCACCAGAAAGTTGATGCGGAAAGCGGCCCAAAACGTCTTCGGGGCGCAAACCGACGGCCGTCAAGGCTTCTTCCATGCGATTGCGAGCGTCTGTCTTGTTCTTGGCCAGCTTGAATCGCTTGATCGGGACCGACAACAAATGATCGACCGTATAGAACGGATTAAAAACCGCGAACGGGTCCTGAAACACAGCCTGGACTTCACGGCGATAGGCCAGCCGATCCTTGCCGCGCAGCGAAGTGATATTTTGCCCGCGATAAATGATCTGGCCAGTTGTCGGCGTAATGAAGCCCAAAAGCAGCATGGCCAGGGTTGTCTTGCCGCTGCCGCTCTCCCCGGCCACCGTCAGGATGGTCGGCTCGTCCTCGCTCAATGTCAGTGAGATGTCGCGCAGAGCGACGTTGGCCTTCGCGTTGATCAAGCCGCGATGATAGACCTTGGAAACGGAATTGAGTTCCAGAAGGTGGGTCATTGGCTGGCCTCTTCGTCAAACAGGTGACAGGTGACCAATCGGCCCTCCTCCAGATTCTGCGGTTCGGGGCGCTCAACGCTGCATCGTTCCATTGCGAACTCGCACCGGGGATGGAAGGCGCAGCCGGATGGCAAGCGAAGCAGCGATGGCGCAAGTCCGGGTATACCCTGAAATACGCCCTTGTTATCGAGATTGGGCAAGCTGCTGATCAATGCCTTGGAATAGGGATGGTTGGGCGCGGTGAACATGTCGCGCACGGCGCTGACTTCGACCAGACGCCCAGCATACATGACCGCAACCTTGTCGACGAACTGGGCCATCAGCCCCATGTCGTGCCCGATCAGGATCACGGCAGCGTTGATCTGGTCCTGTACCCTGTCGATGGTTTCCATCACCTGACGTTGGGTAACCACATCAAGCGCACTGGTGGGCTCGTCGGCGATAATGACCTTGGGTTCGAGCAGTATGCCAATGGCGATGCAGACGCGTTGTTTCATGCCGCCACTAAGTTCGTGGGCATACATACGGAACACGCTTGGATCCAGATCGACCGAACGCAGCGCGTGAACGCAACGATCTTCGATAGCAGACCGGCTCTGCCGGGCCGAGTGTGACTTGATTGCATCGACCATCTGCGCCCCGATCCGTGTCACCGGATTGAGCGAATTCATGGCGCCCTGGGGAATATAGGCAATCTTGCTGAGGCGAGCCTGACGCATCTCGTCTTCGGTCATCGCCATCAGATCTGTATCATCAATGAAAACGCTGCCCCCCTCGATCCGCCCCGGCGGCTTGATCATTCGCATCATGGCCAGCGCCATGGTGCTTTTTCCAGAACCGGACTCGCCGACCATGCCCAGCTTTTCCCCGGCGCTTAAGGCGAAGCTAACGTCATCAAGCGCCTTTGCGCGGCCCAGATCAGTATAATAGGTTACCTCAAGCCCGCTGACCCTAAGGACTGGCGTGGCCCCGCCTGCATCGAACGCTGAAGTGGCGTTGCGCGACCCTGCCCGTGTTCCACTCGTCATAGAATTCATCATGCTATTCCGTTTTCCGAACGCGCGGGTTGGCCAGTTCATCCAGCCCCATATTGATCAGGGCGAGAGAACCAAGGATCAGGATCATTGCAAAGGCGGGCTCAAGCGGCCACCACCACCAACCATTAAAGAAGGCGCCCTGTGACTGGGCGGCCCAGATGATGTTGCCCAGAAGTGGTTCGCGCAGGGGCCCAAGTCCCAACACCGCCAGATAGAAGGAGGCGAACACAGCAGCGAATACCTGCCCCACGAATGCAGCGGCAATGAAGGGCAGCAAATTGGGCAGTATCTCTTTGAAGATGATGCCGAAATCGCTCATGCCCGACAGTTTGGCGACCGCAACGAATTGTCGCTCCTTCATGGTCAAGACCTGGGCCCGTATGACCAGCGTCGGTCCCATCCATGCCAACAGAACCACAATGAGGGCCATGGTGAAAATCGTGACATCGCGTTTATCGAGCGACCCGGCAATTACCACCTGAATGAGCAGGACGGGGATCGGGGTCAATATCTGGCAAATTATTCGGATGGTCGAGTCGATTTTGCCGCCGAAATAAGCTGAGGTGAAGCCCAAGACCACACCGATGAAGGTGCCGATACCTCCCGCCAGCAAGCCGATGAGAGCGGTCTGCCACATGCCCACGACCATGGCCGCCAGCAGGTTGCGCCCGAAGAAATCTGTACCCATTGGATATTTCCAGCTCGGCGGCTGCTTGAGGGCGGCCGAAAGGGGATAGGCGTGCTTGGGGTTGATCACCAATAGGCCGATCAAGGTGAACAGGGTCAGAAGCAGCAGTATGAAAAAACCAACTGCCAGTCCTTTATTGCGCCGCAGATAACGCCACGCCAGCACCAGCCGGCTCGGCTGCTCCATGGCGGTTTCTTCTGTTGGCAAGGTTATGGTTGTCACCATGCGCTCCTAATTTTCCCGGATCCGAGGATCCAGCAACGGATAGATGAATTCGAGCGCGGTCATCAGAACCGCCACTGCGATGGTGATGAACAGCACGACGCCGTAAATCGTGGGAAAGTCGTTGGAACGGATGGCAAGGTTGAGCAGCGAGCCAATCCCCGGCAGGCCAAACAGCCCCTCGACAATGATAGCAGAGGTAACGACTGTGCCCAGAGCCAGTGCCAGTCCGGTAACCTGCGGCAGCATTGCATTGCGCAGATAATAGTCGCGGAAGATGCGGCCGCCCGTCAGTCCTTTGTGCTCGGCGAAGTTCACATAATCCTCGCCCTGGATGGTGATGCCCATGCCGCGCATCGACAACACCCAGCCGCCGACAGAACCCAAGATGAGCGACAGGGCCGGCAATATCTGGTGGGACATGAGGTCAAAGAAGAAACCCCAGGACCAGTTGGGCACGACGCCGACCGAATAGGCACTGCCTAATGGCAACCATTTCAAGCGGAAGCCGACGAAAAAGACCAGCAAAATGGCCATGATAACCGGGGGAACACCAGTCAGCAGAATGAACGGCGTGGCAAAGGTGCGCATCCATTGGGGTGCCCGCGGCCAAGCGGAAACAGCGCCGAGCAAGGTGCCGATGATGAAACTGAGGACTGTTGTCACCAGCAGCAGACCGATTGTCCAAGGTAGTGCCTGCGCAATCAATTCGGTGACAGTGGAAGGGTACTTATAAAGCGAGTAGCCGAAATCGAGGTGAATGATCTGGTTGAGGTATTGCACGTATTGCTCGAGCAATGGCTTATCGAGGCCAAATTGCTGCTGCATCGAGGCAATGAGTTTTTCCAGATCGGCCGGCGAGAAACCGCCGGTACGTGAGAGTTCACCAAATCGCTCTCGAATGGCGTTGCGCGAAGAAAGACGCGGAACGAAAAATACGATGGTGGACGCCGCCCAGATGACCAGGACCAGAAAAAATAGCCGCTTAACAATGATCTTGAGATTCAATGGACAGATCCTCGGTGTCACTTGTCGCTAGGGGAGATGCGCGCCCCAGTTGGCGCGCGCATCTCAAAAGTGCAGATTATTCGGCGCCCGAAGGCTGCAGTGAAGCAATCACCAGCATACCTGTATGGGCCCAGAATGCGCCATTCGTACCCATTACCGGATTGGTCGAAGACGGCCAGTTGACCCAATAGTGGTTGTTGTACGGAATGCGGTGCAGCCACTGGATGATCGGCACGTCGATCGTGTCGCGCCAGTAGATGCCGAGTGCCTTGGCGGCCCCTTCAATGAACTTTGGATCGTTTGAATCGAGCGGTGCAATTTCGTCGATCAAAGCGTCATATTCGGGGTTGCTGTAGCGAGAGAAGCGGTTGTTACCAGCAGACGATCCGATGGCGTTGCTGAATTTACCGTGGAACAGGTTCAGCGCCTCGAACGGGTCGAAGAGACTGGCGCCGTGGCCGAACATGTAGAGCCCTGCCTTGCCATCAACCATGTTCTGGTATGCGTCGGTACCAAAGTTGACGTTGGCATCGAAGCCAGCATTGCGCAACATTTCAGCCAGAACCGGAGCGATGTCGCCATGGATAGTTTCAAACGCCTGGATGGTCGCGTCAATTGACTTGCCATCCTTTGCCCACAAGCCGTCGCCGTTCTTTTCAAAGCCCGCGTCTGTCATCAGCTGGGCGCTCTCGTCGAGGTCAAATTTGCCGGGTTCGTATTTGGCTTCCTCGGCTTTGACTTCTGGAGAATCTGCAAATTTTTGCAGGTTCGGATAGAGCGGGAACGGATAGATCGTTGCGATCTTGGCTCCTTCGTAAAGAATTTCGTCGATCAGATTGCGGTCAATTGCCAGACTGATGGCCTTGCGTACATTCGGATCGCTGAAGGGTTCAAGCTGGTCATTCATCCAGAGCGAATTCGGCCACCAGTCAAGATAGCCGTAAGGTGACTCCTTGCCGGTCCAGGATTGGACGTCCGGGTTCTGCTCAAGAATAGTGCCAATGATCTGAGCTCGCATGTCCACCGATGAATCAAACTCGTTGTTCACGATGCGCTGGGCCACAGTGTCGATCGGCTGATTGAGGATGTTGACCACAACCACACGCTTGACCGCTGGTTCGGCGATACGGCCGGCCTTGACGGCCCACCAGTCCGGACGCAGATCGAAGATCTTCTGGTTGACGTTCCAGGCCACAATATCATAGGGGCCCGAATGAGGCATTTCATCGCGTCCGGGCGCCAGGGTTGGATCGGCCTGGGCCGATAGATAGTCAGCCGGAACGATAGGAATACCAGTATCAAATTTTTCGCTAAGCACTTCGAACTTGAAGCGCGGCGATGGCTCGGTAAATTTGACCTCGATGGTGAGATCATCAATTGCCGTTACACTGGCAACCTGCTGCGAAAACTGTGCATGGTAGGGCAGTTTTTCGTTCTGCATCTGCCCTTCAAATGTGTAAACGACGTCCTTGGATGTCACCGGATTGCCGTCACTCCAGGCGGCGTCCTTGTTCAGCTTGATTTCAAGCGTGGTGAAACTGTCGTCGGTATATTCCATGCTGTCGGCGAGCCAGGGAACGAATTCGCCCTTGTAGATGGCGAAATACATCAGCGGCTCCCACATCAGGTTGTTGCCTTCCTGATGGGTGTAACCTGGCAGAGCCCATGGGTTGGTGGTGCCGACGGATGACCCTCCGGCAACGCCCCACCCCAGCGCGAGAGTCTGATTGCGTGGTACCACTGGCAATGGTGCGCTGGGTACGATTTCCGTGGCCGCTATGGTTGCGGCATCCTGGGCAATGGCAGCGACCGGTGCAATGACCAGTGCTAACGAAACCAATGCGGCGGATAATTTCAATCTAACCATGAGACAGTTTTCTCCCTTTTTCTGTCTTTTGGAACGAAAAGGCATCTAAACTTCAGAGCAATTGATGTGACAGTTTTGTACCGTCGATCGTCTCCTCTCCTTCGGCTCGCACCGCGTCTTGATTGACGGGCATATATTCACCCCAAGGCAAACATTCGCAATGCCAGCTCAATATAAACCTCAACAGGACGAGTATAATTGCGCAGCGAACAAGCGTTCGTCAGCATAATTAGCCCCATTTAGTATAAACCGAACAGTATTACCCACTCATATGGATATTTCCGCTCGACTTCTCCTCGCAATTGGTATCGAACGACCTAAGTCGTCGGTCCAATTTTATTTGTAATACTTAATGAGTAGAGGCCGTTAACTCCCATGTCAACAGCCCTGATTCGTTGGTGCACCGTCCGTTCGGCACCGACTGTGCTTATCTGCTGCCCTCCCTATTTTTGACGGCCAATCCGGATAGGTATCTTGCCGCCGCGCCAGGCCTTGGTGCCATTGCTTCTGCAGCATCCGAGGAAAATGTGAAGGCCAGGATCGCGCCGGGATGCTGCATTTTCGTTGTCGTGCCACCCGCTAGCGCTTCGGCCATTCCGCCAGAATCCGTGGCGACATAAATTGTGCGCTGGTCAGGGCTGAGGGCGGTATCGCGGAAGCGATCCTCCGACCGGAAATAGCGCTCGATTGGACCACGAAGCGACTGCCCGTCATCGCTCAATGGCAGGCGATAGATCGAACCGCGTTTGAGCGTCGTGACCAGAAGCGAATTATCCCAACCGGGGATGCCGCCGGAACTTGGCATATAGGTCTGAATGCTGGATGCGGCGACCGTTGGCCAGCAGATGAAATCTATGCCGTTACAATCGGGATCGGTAAAATTCCAATCACTTGGCACGGTAAACAGCGTTGCCAGCGGCGGTTGAAAGGGCTCGGTCCATGCAGTTTCGTTTTCAACGGGCACTGATGGATCAATCGTGATGTCGCTGAACTGGAGTTGCTCGCAGGGCGTTGAGGCATCTTTCCAGCGAGCAAACTGATAGGCCTTGTCGTCTCTGAATCCAGCGACGTGCGGCCAACCATAGTTGCCCCCCGGCACCAAAACATTGACTTCATCATCGGTTTTCGGCCCCTGTTCAGACGCATAGAGTGTGCCGTCCGGCGCAAAATCGATGCCCTGCATGTTGCGGTGGCCATAGGTGAAAATATGACTGCGAATGCCATCAATCGCTGGATTGTCCGAGGGTATTGAACCATCCAGATTGAGCCGCAATGATTTTCCCTGGTAGGCGATAAAGTCGCTTGCAGCCAATTCGTCGGCTGTGGGTAGCCGCTGCGCCTCTATGGGGATGCACCAATTGCCAAGCTGGTTTTTGCCGCCATCACCTATGGTGTAATAGAGCTTGCCATCGGGACCAATTTTCATGCGACCGGAATTGTGGTCGCTGCTGGCAGGCAATCCGGCGATCAGTTCGACGGGACTAGCAAGGGATCCGGTGGTTTCATCGTAGGTCAGCCGAACGATTTTGGTATACAAATAGCGATAGGGACTGTTGGGGTCCGTCACCACCGGGTCAGCGCCGCGCGCCTTATCAATATAGGTGTAGGCGGCATAAATGTAGTCATTGCCGGTGCCCTGCAACAGACCGGGATCCAGCGCGAGACCCAACAATCCATCCTGCCCGCCGGGCGCATAGGCTTCTTCAATCGTTATCAAGGGGGATTTAACGCCGGTTTCGGGATCAATGCGGGTAATCTGGCTGGCGGTACGTTCGGTAACCCAAAGCATATCATCGGGTCCCCAGGTCAGTTCCCATGGGGCGTCGAGGCCGGTGGTCAACACGCGCATCTGGAACTGCACATTGCCGGGCACGACCCTGTCGGGCGCTTCCTGGGCACAAATAGGCGCCGTCGCCAACAGGGCAACCATTGCAAGTGCTCCAAGATGCTTCATCCGAACATTCCCCTCCCCGCGCCGTTGTCCGGCGGTTGTCGTTCAAATTATCAATTCATCGCAGTTCTGTTTTGCTTCGCTACCGGCTTAATATCCTTTTCGTGCTGATGTTCGCCTGCCCTCAATTTACGTATTGCGGCGTTCGTCGGGTCAATTCACTTTCAAAAAGTCTGCCATCCGAACCAGACCCTGCATATAGCCAACGGCGTGGGAGCGGCCTCTGTGGTTCCAATCGCTGTCGCCATCAAGCTTGGGCACATGGTCGTCCAACAAAAATCCATCAAAGCCATTTTTGGCTAAAAGAACAATGACTTCGGCGGGATCAAAATTACCATCGCCGATGAAGCACTCGGTAAAGTTTGGCACCGAGCCTTTCACGTCGCGGAAGTGGATGTAGGAGATTCGGCCTTTGGGGGCGAAATACTCGATCATTTCGGTGACGTTGTCTTTGCCGCCTTCCATTTCCGAGCAGCAGCCAAGACAAAGATCAAGCGACCAGGCTTCCGATTGCCCTGCCAGCTCATAGGCATGTTTAAAGCCCCAGGGACGATAGAACAGCCGCGCGACACCACCCAACATAGGCACTGGTGGATCATCGGGGTGCAGGGCCAGCTTTAGCCCCTCTTCCTCGGCAACCGGCAGGACCGCATCCATGAAATAGGCATAGTTAGCCCACATTTGATCTTCGGTGATGAACGGGCCATCCTTGCCGAACAGGGGCATGGAGGATGCTCGCCCCAGGGTTGTAGGCATAAAGCTGCGCAGCGTTTCCAGATCGTCAATATTGGCTTCGACGATGGACATGTCGAACTGGCGCGCCGTGGCGCCGCCGCGCGTCAAGGCGGTTCTGCTGGTTGACCAGACAGAATTGGGCATAAAATGGTAACCCAGAACCGGCACCCCTGCCCGCGCCACTGCGCGGATGGTTGCCTGATAATTTTCTATCTGTTCGTCGCGCCCATCCAGCCCCATCATCACCTTGTGGTAGAAGTGAGTAGGCACATTTTCGATGGCTTCGAATTTGAGCCCGGCAGCCTCGACCTTTTCAACAAGGGCGCGCACATCTTCGGGTTCCCAGCGTTTATCCCCCGGCAGCGTCGGGTTATTCATCTGAAGGCCCGTGGCGCCGATCTGAGCGGCAAAGCGCAGCCGCTCTTCCGTCAGTTCATGAAATTGCCCCACGGCAATTCTGATGCCCATGATTTTGCCCCTATTTCCGCAGCACCATCAAGAGTGATGGTTTAAATATATTTCAACGAGCCTAGAAAATCTTATTCTGGTATCGTAAGAACTGTCAACGCCCCTAATCATTGGCGAGGGAGGCAGGCATGGGCAACGGGATAGAAAATCCCGGCTATCTGGCATTTGTTGACGCGTTGATAGCGGGCGACCTCAAGCTTGGACAAACCCTCAAGCAGGATGAGCTATGCGAGGTTTTGGGTTTCTCATTGTCGCCGATGCGCGAAACCACAACGCTGCTCGAAGCGGAGGGGCTGATTACAGTTCGCCGTCGGATCGGGATCACGATTTTTTATCCCGACGTCAAATTTGTCGGCAATACGTTCCAGTTTCGCGGCATGCTGGAGCGTGAAGGGCTGGCCAAATTTGCGAGGTCTGTGGATCTGGATTGGGTGGCCAAAATGCAAGCTGAACACGAAGCAATCATCGATTATGTACAGCGCGTTGGCGAACCCACGATCTATCGCGAGCCAGTGCGGTTGCTGGAATGGGATTTTCACAGCAGGTTTGTCGATGCATTTGAGAACCAACAAATTGATACGGTGTATGAGCGGTTGCACCAGAAAATGTTTCTACTGCGGCTGGTCAATCCAGATGCAGTCGATCCAGCCAGTACGACGAGATCGATGAGCGAGCATCTTGCCCTGCTCGATGCATTGGGCAAGCATGATGTTCAGGGCGCACTGGATGCGCTCGACAAGCATTTGCAAGGCGTATTGCACCGTATTCTGACAACCTGAGACTGTTCATCAGGCTTTTTCACCAATTGGGAGATCATATCGTGGCAGGTTCAATGTATACCGACATGAAAGGAACCGCACACCGACTGGCACCGCCTGAGATTGCCGTGGAGGCTGTACCCAATGACGAACGCGTCTGGGTGCCGCAGGCTGAAGGGGTCTGGTTCCGACCGCTGATGCTCAATACGTTGCAGGGCCAGTGGTGCAATCTCCTGCGTGTGCGGCGCGCGGGAGTCTTGTCGCGTCACCTGCACCCCAATCCAGTCCACGGCTACGTCATCAAAGGGCGCTGGTATTATCTCGAACACGACTGGGTCGCCAATACCGGGTCCTATGTTTTCGAGCCGCCGGGGGAAGTCCACACCTTAATGGTACCCGAAGATTGCGCCGAGATGATCACCTTTTTCAACATCACCGGCTCGATGATTTATCTGGACGATGACAACAAGCACGTTGGCTACGAAGACGTTTTCACCAAAATCGATATGTGCCGTGCACATTATGACAGCAACGGGCTAGGTGCTGAATATGTCGACCAATTTATCCGCTGACGTGGACGCCTATGAGTGGGCCAGGCCGTGGTATACGGGCAAGCGAGTTCTGGTGACTGGCGGTACATCAGGGATCGGTCTGGCAGTGGCGCGCGCATTCGCAGCGGCAGGGGCTGATGTTACCGGTGTCGGTGCCTTTTCCCATGAAATTGAGGCACTTGGGGATAAGCCTGTTCCTGCCGACATGCGGGTGCTTGATGTTCAAGACGGCGAGGCAATCGCCGGCATGATGGCGGGACTTGACCGTCTCGATGTGCTGGTCAATTGCGCCGGTATCATTCGGCGCAATGATGAGCATGATCCGGAAGTTTTTGCGCAAGTCGTCGACATCAACCTGAATGGCACCATGCGTATGTGCGCTTCGGCCCGCACGCTGTTGGCAGCAAGCAGCACTGGATCAATCGTCAATCTGGCATCGATGTTGTCGATTTTCGGTGGCGGGTTGGTGCCTGGATATGCCGCAAGCAAGGGCGGCATATCCCAACTGACAAAGTCGTTGGCTATTGCCTATGCGCCCGACAATATTCGCGTCAACGCCGTTGCGCCGGGATGGATTGCAACGCCCCTGACCGGGACATTGCGCGCAGACGAGGACCGCAGTCAGGCTATTCTCTCGCGCACCCCGCTCAACCGCTGGGGGCAGCCAGACGACATTGCTGGTGCGGCGCTGTTTCTGTGCTCGCCAGCCGCCGCATTCATTACCGGCACGACGCTGGCGATCGATGGGGGATATTCAATCGCCTGATCTGGGATACCCGAATTGACGCGCCCATGCATTTGGTTATCATACTAATATGATAATTGAAAAATTGGCGAGATAGCAGGGTATGCGTACTGTTTTGTTGGCGGGCATTTATCACGAGACGCATACGTTTTTGCAGCAGAAAACGGGATTGGATGCTTTCGAGCAGATGGCGCTCAATCAGGGTGACGCTGTTATTTCCAACAATTTGGGCAATGGTTCGCCAACCGATGGGTTTATCAGCCACGCGCAGGCGGAGGGCTGGTCGATCATTCCAACCATACAGATGGCCGCCATGCCCTCGGGTACCGTTGAGCAGGCCGCCATTGACCTTTTTCGCAGCAAATTGTTTGCGGGGCTTGAACAGCATGTCGACAAGCTCGACGGCATATATCTGGTCCTGCATGGCGCGATGGTCAGTGTGGACATTGACGATGTTGAAGGGGAAATTCTTGCCGAGGTGCAAGCCTTTCTCAAACGGGCCAAACGCAATATCCCCGTCGCTGGCGTGATTGACCTCCACGCCAATGTTTCGGCAAAAATGCTGGAGAACAGCGACTGCCTCGTATCGTATCGCGAAAACCCGCATACCGATGCCCGTCAGGCCGCAGTGCGCGGGGCCGAATTACTGGGCAATCTAATGGACCGACCGGATGTTACTCAGGTCCACCTGGCGACAAAATATGTGTTTCCGCCAACGGGGCTGGGAACCAGCTCGAACCCAATGAAGGCCGCCCTCGCCCAAGCCCGCGCCATCGAAGCGGCAGACTCAGAAATATTGTGCATCAATGTCATGGGTGGCTACGCCTATGCCGATATTGCCGATTGCGGATACAGCCTCAACTGTTGCACGCGCGGGGATCGCGCCAAGGCCATGGGATATCTTGAGCAAATTCTGAAAACCACGGAAAGCTGGCTGAAAGAGGCCTATCCGGCTGAGAGAAATCTTGATGCCGTGCTGGCCGATATTGATGCCGACCCGCCAGCGGACGGTCCAATACTCCTGATCGAGGCGGCCGACAATATTGGGGGCGGCACGCCGGGCGACGCGACCGGCATTCTGGCCCCCCTGCTCGCAACTGGCCGACGCGGCATTATCGCGATCATCAACGATCCGGCGGCGGCTCAACTATGCCACAAGAGCAAGCCAGGACAGTCGGTCACACTGTCAATCGGGGGAAAAATTGACCGTCATCACGGCGAACCCATGCCGTTCACCGGGACAATCGAGAGCTTAAGCGATGGGGCATTCGAGTTGGAGAACCGTCGATCCCATCTGGCTTCAATGATGGGAACGCACATTGAAATGGGACCGTGCGCGGTTCTGCGAAATGAGCAAGCCATCGTGCTGGTGACCAGCCGAAAAACACCGCCGATGGATTTGGGGCAATTACATTCCCAGGGGATCAATGTCGAAAAGGCGCGCTATGTCGTGGTCAAGGCAGCCGTATCACACCGCGAGGCCTATGATCCCATCGCGGTGCGCAGTTACAATGTGGACAGTCCGGGGCTTTGCACCAGCGATCTGAGGCGGTTGCCGTTTGAAAAACTCTCCGGCAAGCAGATCAGCTTATGAACCCGGCTGGCGCGGTCAGGATTACATCCACACGCGCCAACCAGTTCATCGACGGCGAATTTGTCCGGGGCCGGCCATCCGCATCAGATTTTTTGGCTCTGGCGCAATTCGCTTTCCAGTTTGGCCTTGTAGGCGGCCTTTGCCGCTTCATCTATACGGGTACTTTTGGCAAAATAGATAAAGCCCAGGGCGCGTCGCGACCGCGTGGTGGAGCGATTGGCGCCGGCCCAATGGATGGTCTTAGAATCATGCAGCAAGAAGGTGCCTGCATCGCCGGGAAAATTGACGGTGTTGGTTGCGTCTTCAGGCGTTCCAAAATCGGTTATGCCTTGCGAAAAGCCAAGCACACCCGAGCGTCCGTGGGGCCGAAAGCCGTCGGCTTTGTGCGATCCGCGGACGTAGTGAATGCATCCATTCTCATCATCAACCGGCTCCAGAGCCAACCAACCGGTAACGGCTTTGGGTGGTGTGAGGTGAAAGTAGTAACCATCCTGATGTGGTGGCGTGCCTTTGCCAATGCCTGCGGGCTTGTTGAAATATTGCAGGTTCACCGGATTCACTTCCTCGCCCAGCGCCGTTTCCGCCAAGGCACGGATGGTGTCCGTTTCGATCAGGTCGCGGAAATAGTCGTCGTATTTGAACATGTTTTGAAGTTGCTTGAGCGTGGATGGATCATCCTTGTTCTCATAGTAGACTTCGGTATCGGGCATTTTCGGGATGCACTGGGTGATGTAGCGATCCAGTTCGCCGCTGATCTCAGCCATTTTCGCAGCGTCAAAAAGCGGCTGACGCGTAATATAACCATCGCGATCAAAATCTGCCTTGTCCGCGTCCTCTTGCTGAGCCAGAGCGGTCATGATGTTTTCCTCCTCGGAACAATGACACCAGTAAGCGCTCCTGGAAGGCTGGTTGTCTCTTGCGATGATCGGCACAAGAATAGGATTTCCGACAACTTCACCGCGATAGCGGACGATTTTTGTTATGGAATATGATGTTGATCCGAGATCGCTGGTACTACGGGATCATCGTTTCGGACGATTTGACCGGCGACTGCAGATCGGGCCAATGGAGTGGCCGTTTCATGATTTGCTTTGGATACATGAAGGCCGGGCGCGGATCGGATTCGAACAGTTGGGCAAGTATCTGGAATTGGCAGCGCCGAACGGGGTTTTGATCATGCAGGGGACCCGATTCGAAGGGCGGGCGATTGGCGCATTTGCAACCGCTTCGATCTGCCATTTTGAAGTTTTGGCAGTCGACGGATATGCACAGCCCGGCCCGAGCATACTGCTGCCGCACAAGGGCGAGGAGTTGCATCTGCAAAACCAGATCCGGCTCGCCCTGCAATTGGCGCGTCGCCCCGACAAGGCCCTGCTTGGGCGCCGACAACGGCTGCTGCGCAGCATATTGGACGGGTTCGATGTATCCCAGGACGTCGAAGAAGTAAAAGATTCGGACGAGGAAGACCGGCTATTGCTGGCCTGGGATCTGGCGGCTCGATCGCTTGGAAAAATGCGATCCCTGAGTGATGTCGCCCACACCCTCGGTATTCGGGAAAGTGCGCTGCGCTCACTGCACCGCAAGATCTGGCGCACGTCAGCGGGCGAGCACTTGCGTGAACTGCGGTTACGCAAGGCTGAGGAATTGCTGGCAACCACGGGCTATTCCCTTTCAGAGATTGCGAAGGCGGTGGGCTATGGACATCCGGCAACGCTGAGCGCGGCATTCAGAAAATCCCGAGGCAAAACGCCTGGCCAATATCGAGCTTGGTCAAACCCATTTGCGTGAAAGAAAATGGCATGAAAGTCATCGAAGAAGTCATTGTCTACGAGAACCCACAGCCGCTTCTGGTTAGCCGTCAGGCGGTGTTTCCGGGCGTCGTGCAATTGAACAATGACGAATTGCTGGCGCTGTTTTCCATTGGACAGGCCTTTGATGCTGCTGATCAGCGCGCCTATTGTTGCCACAGTGCCGACAATGGCCGCCACTGGTCGGCTCCAGAGCCCCTACATTCGCATGAATATGGAACCGTGCAGCAGTCGGAAAGCTTCAAGCCGCTGTTGTTGGACGATGGTACGCTGATTGCCACAGGCTATACTTTTTTGCGACCCGATGCCCTCACCCCGATTGTGGATGAACAAACCTTCGCGGTGCTGCCAATGCACAACAAGGTCAGCTTTTCGGCGGATGGCGGGCATATTTGGTCGGTGCCGGAAAATATCGAGATTGGTGGGAAGCCACTCGAAATGTCGGGCCCCTGCATTCAGTTAGCCTCGGGGCGCGTACTGGGGGCTGCAGCGCCATTTCATCTTGGCACCAGTGGACATGAGGGCTGGATTATCTGCAGCGACGATCATGGGAAAAATTGGTCGAAGCTTTCCACGTTCTTTGCAGCGCCCGGCGGCACTATCGCCGCGTGGGAATGCCGGTTGTGCGAAATTTCTCCGGGACGGGTCGCTGTGCTGTTTTGGGCCTATGACACCGTCAACAAAGCCAATTTGACCAACAGGCTGGTGATATCGATGGATGGCGGCGTCGGTTTCGGCGCGGCTATTGATACTGGCATTTTGGGCCAGGCGGCCAATCTTGTCGCTTTGGGTAATGGCGAACTGCTGACAATACATGCTCACCGGGAAGCACCGGTTGGACTGGTGGTGCGGCGGAGCCAGTTGGTCGACAACAGGCTTGACGTTATCGAGACGCTGGATCTATTTGCCGATGCCGGGCTTGGCAGCGATACATCCGATATTCGCAAGCAGTTTGGCAGTCTGAAATTTGGCCAGCCATCGCTGCTAGAGCTGCGCAATGGTGAGGTGCTGGCGACTTGCTGGATGGTCGAGAACGGCCAACATGTGATCAAGTCTTTCATTGTGGAATTATAGCGGATCGGGGAGTTCGATCAGTGTCCGATGCGCAGCACCTAGCGCCCAACGCATTGCCGGTGGAGCAGACCGACTACGACAAAATGCGACGCTTGCCGTTCCTGTTTATCTCCAGCACCTTGACGGGTGCAGCGGCGATGACGCTTGTCGGCGCACCGATGACGTTGTTTGCTTCTGAAATGGGGTTGGAGGCCGACCGGATTGGATTGTTGGGGGGCATCATGCCCTTTTTCCAACTGCTGGGCATTGCATTCCTGCCGTTGATCATGCGGTTCGGCTGCAGGCGTGTGGCCAGTACCGCGCTGACCGTTCGCTACCTGTTCCTGTTGTTGTTCTTGATCGCTCCTACCTTTTATGGTGCGCCCGACACGGTTTTTTGGCTGATGTTCACGGCCATGGCGCTATTTTCCCTGTCCCGCACCATTGCCGAAGCCGCCTACGTACCGTGGTCGCAGGAATTCATGCCGCGTGTGGTGCGCGGTGTAATCATGGGGCGGTTGGCCATTGCAGGTTTGCCAATCGCGCTGGGCGTTTCGTTTGCAATCAAGCTGTGGCTCGATAGTCGGGTCGGGTTGGACCGTTTCGTGCCGGTCTTTGGCATTGGCATCATTGTGGGCCTTATCGGGGCGCTCAGTCTTATTGGCCTGGGCGGGGGAAAACCAAATCCGCAGGGCGCCCGTGGCATGGCGGCGATGGCCAATCTCAAGGCACCGCTGCGAGACCACAACTTTTTGATTTTTCTGTTTTCTTCGGGCACCCAATATTTGATCGTGACGGTCATGGGCGTTTTTCTGCTGCTGTTTTTCAAGCTTCGGCTGTCGCTGGCGTCAGGCGAACTGATTTTCCTCTCCACGCTGATACCGGTGGGGGCAGCCATCGGAAGTCTGGCGACCGGCTGGATTGTTGATCGGTACGGCTCACGCGGCATCCGCATCACGTTGCAAGTCTGTCAGGTTTTTCTGTTGCTCAGCTTTCCTCTGATGAGCCCGGAGTTGCCCGGCGTTACCATCATCGCGGCGCTGATGTTTTCCGCGTTCGGCTTTCTGGCCTATGGCTCGATCACGGCAGGCAACGTCTATTTGCTCAATTATGTGCCGCCGGCCAACAAAGAAAGCTACACTGCCCTGTCCTATAGCGTCGATGGAATCGTGGGAGGCTCGGCCACTTTTGGCGCCGGATTTCTGGTGTTCTGGCTGGAACAGTCAAAGCCTCAGGTGCTCGGCTTTACGTTGGGCAGTTACGAAACGCTATTTGTCTTGTGTGCGCTCCTGTTGTCAGCATCGCTTGTCGCCTTTGCCTTCCTGAGGGAGGAAGGCGGAACGGGCGTCAAGGACTTCATCAGTCAGTTCTCCACTGGCAACTCCCTGCAGGCCCTTTGGGGCGTTCATCGCTATGGACATCTGACATCGGAAGAGCGGCGACGCGAATTGACCTATCGCTTTGGCGGGACGCGCAGTGCGCTTGCGAAAGAAGAATTGTTCGAGGCGCTGCGCGATCCCAGTTTCGATGTGCGCTATGAAGCCATTCAGGCGCTGGGACACTTGCCCCGAAATGCCCGCGTGGTCACCGAGCTGGAAAACATGCTCCGCTATCACGGGCTGGTGGAGCTGCAATATGCAGCGCTGACGGCGTTGGGGCGACTAAGATCTGTGACGAGCCACAACCAAATCTCTGAGTTCCTGAATGATCCAAATCCGATCCTGCGCGCCCGAGCCACGCGTTCGCTCGGCGAAATTCGCGACGATGCCAGTCTCCCGTTGATCCGTGCGCAGCTGGAAGACGATCCCGAACTCGATTGTCGGCTGGCTGCTGCGTCGGCGCTTGGCAAGCTGGGGGATCGGGAAAGCGTTGAGCCACTGCTGAGGTTTTACTGTGAATTGGTGCGCGATGACGTGGATATTGCAGGCGAGCCGCGTAGCAAGGTCGTTCTGTTGGCGGTGTCCAAAATTCTTCAATGCGAAGAGTCGTTTTCGCAGGACTGGCGGCGCGAGGAAAAATTCATCGGCTTTCGGCTGCCAAACCTGCTCAATCGCATTGCCGACACACTCCGGCGGCTTTCCAACGAGGAGGCGCAGAACCACCGGAAATTGTTGGCCAAAGTGGCGGCAGAACTGGGTGGCGGCGACACGCTGACAGCGTTTCGCGCATTGCAGGATCTGCGCGCCTATGTGGCCAATAGCAAGCACCCCAATAGCACGATGGTGCTATCGGTCATGGATGCAACGCGGGAAATTAAGGCACCGCATCGGGCGTTACTGGTATTGCTCTGCATCGTCATGCGCCCGGTGCTGAAGCACCGGCTCAGGGATTGATTCGCATCCAGTGCAGACTCATCGCCTCTGGCGTTCCAGCGTAATAGCAAACAATAGCGCCGCCATCGGGCGCGGCCTCGGCATAGGGCAATCCGAAGTTCCACAGTCCCATTTCAGCCAGCAGTTCGCCGGTCGCAGCGTTCGTGCGGCTGTCCGTTTCCAATTGCTGGTGCAGGTCGATCTGCGTATCAGGCTGGAACGGCGCATCAATGCCCTGGGCCGTGCGCAGCTGAATTGAGGCGCAGCCAAACCGGTCAACCCATGGGAGCAGCAGGCGGCCATCGCGCAGTGTGGCAGGTCGCCCTGCCTGGTCGGTGATGCCCAAGTCCTCGGACGCTGTCCAGCTGCGACCGCCATCTGTGCTGATGCGGCGATGTATGTTCAAATAGCGATTGGCTTTTTTGTCGTAGGTCCAGGCGAACGTGGCGATCTCGTCAGTCGGGGTGACGACACAGCGCAAATCCCAGTTGAAAATTCTACCCGACGGGTCGACAGCGACGTCCCAGGGATCAGACCAATGCTCACCCTTGTCCTCGGACCGCACAAAGACGGCTTTTTGTTTCCAAGGGGAGCCGTCCATATAGGTCTTGTTGGTTTCGATGCTGAGTAGCCAGGTTCCATCTGTCAAGACCATCATCGGATTTGTCAGGCTGGGTGGCCCAAGATTTTCAGGCAAATCGACTTTGGAAAACCCGGACCAGGTTTGCCCGTTGTCGTGCGAATGAGCGAGAAGGATGGCCATGGGAAGACAGCCCTCAGTCTCGGGATTGAACAGCGGTTGGCCGGGAAAGGCCGTTCGGTCAACCCACATGACCGCTGCAACGAGTTGATCGGGCGTGATCTGGGTTACATAGCAAATCTTGAGACTGCCATTGCGCCCGTCAACAGTTGCAGCATCAAAGGGAAAGTAGGTCTTGCCCCACGTGCGGCCATTGTCGGTTGATCGGCGAAAGCCAATGATCTCGCTGTCGCACTCCTTGCTGGAGCCCTGCCGCCAACAAGCGAGCATGTCGCCGTTGCTCAGGCAGGTAATCGTTGGGAAGGTCAGCGCCGCATGATCGGTGCCTGCCTCGGCCTCAACGAGCGTTCCGCGCGCTGATATGTGCATTTTTGACATTTTGTTATTCGCGCTCTCGTTTGCCCGGCCAACCCATCAGCAGGGTTGCCTGCTTTTCCGCAGCCTCCGCCTTGGAGCGATCCTTGAAGACGCGCAGAACACATTGCGGCTTTGTCCGGTCGATCACGTCGTAGACGAGATGATAGCCCGTCTTGTCCATGATCGGGCCGATCCAGCCGGCGCAGTGATCGCAATATTTCCCCATTGGGGCAGCATCATTGTCAAGAACCTTACTCAAGCTGGGGCAAACGTTCATCCGTAATTCCAGATGGTCGTCGTGCAGTTCCAGGTCCAGATCGCAATTTTCCTCATCGCGGATATGGGACCAGTATTCGTGCATACCGGTCAGGCCCCTGGTTTTGAAAAGCTCGAGCGTGTGGCGCTCCTGATTTTTGCTAATTTCTAGCCAATATTGCTCGAGGGCTGCATGTCCCTGTGTGGCAAGAAATTTGAATACCTCGTTGTAAAACCGGGGGAAATGATCGCTGGGAATCATGATCGCCTCCGAATGACCTGTCTGCAGGCCCCGGGGCCTGTGATCTCGGTATCAATGCAGAAGGGCGTTCCGGCGGCCATGGCGTTGTTGGTCTTTATGGTCTGGTCGCAAAAATGGGGAGATACCGCGCCGGTCAGTTTTTGAACGTGATGGTAGGCCGTGCAATGTCTGACTGTGAGCACGATTTCGTCGTCGGTTGCCTCGATGGAGAAGTCGGCATTCTCGCGGCCGAAAAAATGCTCCCAATGGCGGGCGATTTCAGAAGGATCGTCGGCTAACAGGTGCTGGCGAAGGTCGGCGTATACCTCGCGGCCAACCTTGGCGAAAATCTCGTCCATGACCTCAACGCCAAATTGGGCGATTATGTAGTCGATGGTGGTATTGGTAGCGCCATGAAAATCCAGATGCACATTGCCCCCTTCGTGGTAGCGCATGGGCTTTTCGTGATCAGGCATGAACCTCTCCTCCATAGACAAGATGCGCCCCGATGATTGTTTGACTGACGCTCAATGTATCAGGTTCCAGCACCGCGAAGTCGGCGCGTTTACCAACTTCGATGCTGCCGATTTCGGCGTCCATTCCCAATATGCGTGCTGGTACAAGGCTACTGGCGTGGGCAGCACGCGCCAGATCCTTGCCGGAAAAGTGCAGAAAATTCCGCATCGCTTCGGCGGGCGTCAGTGATGAACCGCAAAGGCCACCATTGCGGTCAACAACCGCTTTACCGGGGGCGCTGGTGACCCAATAGCCGGGATAAAATTCGAATTCTGTGGCACTGCTACCCGCATATTTGTTGGCATCAGTCTCGAGGAAAACCCGATCGGGCGGTAGATGGGAAAGCGATTGCACCAATTTGGGATGCACGTGAATGCCATCGCTGATCAGCCCGAGCGCTATTGATGGTTCGGCGATAAGGGCATCGGTGACGGAAAAGACCGGCACGCCGTCCGTGCGCGGCGGCAGGGTGGGCATGACGTTATATGTGTGTGTGACCGCATCAATGCCCCATTGGGCATAGCGGGCGATATTTTCAGGCATGGCTTGGCTATGGCCAAAATGTACTGAAACACCTGCATTTTTCATGAGCGCAATAAACGCTTGGGCTCCCGGAAGCTCCGGCGCGATGGTGATTGCTTTCAGCTTGCCATCGGCCGCGCGCAACATGGCTTCGCCCAAATCAAGGGTGGGAAACTGAATGTTTTCGGGGTTGTGAGCGCCGGGAGCGCCGAAGCACGGCCCTTCGCTGTGAATGCCAAGGGCGCGGGCACCGGTTTCTGTTACGCACTCTTTCGCCAAGCGCGCCAATACATCGGTTAACGTTTTGCGCGGCAGGCAACTGATTGATGGCAAAAATCCGGTTACGCCGTGCGTTGCCAGCAATTTCGCGTTTTGGCGAACGCCATCTGGCTCGGCGTCATTGTAGAGATGATCGGCGAAGCCGTGCTGGAGCAGATCAATAATACCGGGAAACAGGACTTTTCCCTGGACATTGACCTGTTGCCAATCGGGACCGACCGGTTCATCACGCGGAACCAATGCCACGAAGCGTTCCTGCTCGATCAAAAGATCGCTCTGGACTGCCCCGCCCGGCGTGATAATGGTCGCCCCACTCCATCGTTGCCTGACTTGCATCGCTTCACCCATCCTACTATGTTATCATATTAATGAAGTAGGTTGACGATTCAAGGACAAAACATGAGCGCGGCCTGCGTTTGTATATCAGGGGCGACCCACGGCATCGGATACGGCATTGCGGAAGCCTTCGCGCGAGCGGGTGCACGGCTGGTCATCAATGCTGAACGGCCAGACAGCCAGGCGCTTTCGCGCCTCAAAGAACTGACCGAGTGTCATTTTGTTCAGGCCGATCTGTCGACGGTTGCGGGTGCACGCAAATTCATCGACGAGGCCCACGCCAAACTGGGGCGGCTGGACACGCTGGTCAACAATGCCGGGACGTTTCAGGACGTCGATTTTATGGATGTCGAAGAAGCCCAGTTTGCCAAAACCTTTGATCTCAACGTCAAAGGCTATCTGTTTGCAGCTCAAGCTTTCGCGCGCCACGTGGGGAATGATCAGGAAAACGCCAGCATTGTTTGTGTCGGATCAACCAACTCAAAGGCCGCCGAGAAGAACAGCGTCATCTACGATTCGTCCAAGGGGGCGATTTTGATGTTGGTTCGTTCGCTTGCCGTCAGCCTGGCGGATCGGGGAATACGGGCAAATGGCATCGGTCCCGGGATCGTTGAGACGCCCCTGACCAAGGCGGGACTGGATGGCGATGGAGTTCGTCAGACGCTTCGGCAACAGATCCCGCTTGGCCGCATTGGCCTGCCGCACGATATCGGTGGGGCGGCCGTATTTCTGGCCTCGACGCAGGCAAGTTACATTACCGGACAGATGCTTTATATCGATGGCGGTATTACCGCCAATCAAATGTCATGGGAAAGTCTGTCTTGAACACCGAACTGGCGCCTCGCCACCTGCAATTGCGCTCAATGCTGTTTCGACGCTGGAAAACCGAGGGCGTCAAGGTTGGCGACCGAATCGAGTCCCAGAACGACATTGTCAATTTTTGCGGTTTTTCACTGATCACCGTTATCAAGACGCTCAAGGACCTTGAGGCCGAGGAGATTATTCGCCGACAAGTCGGCAAAGGGTCGTTTCTGGTCAAGACGCCTTGGGCGGAAGCCCATTGGCGCATTGGCATGTTTTACAACCGCGACATTGTGGGCGGTGGCATTTTCAACAACGAGTTCTACACCAAACTGGTCGTGGCGTTTGAAAAGAGCGTGGTTTCTGATGGCCACGAGTTTATTCTGGGCAGTTTCACGCACAAAGTGATGCCGATCACCATGTGGGACGCACTCGATGCAGTTGTACTGACCGGCATTACCAGCGAAACCTCGACCGACGCGCTGGCTAACACATCCTCGCAGATCAGCGTGATTGACACGCGCATCGACGGGCTGGCGGTTCACTCCTATCGCCTCGATTTCGAGCCAGCCATTCGCGCGGCCTTCGGCCATTTTTCAGCAAAGCCACATCGCTGGCTTTATCTCGACAGTGAGATCGCTTCGCCCGAGCAGACTGCTCGACGCAGTGCTTTCGAAAAAGCGCATCGGGAGCTGGGCGACAATCAGCAGGTGCAATACATCAGCGTCAATCAGGAAACCGGTTTCAACGATACGGCCGGGCTGATTGGTGCGCTCGAAAAATTCGGCCCCGATGTGGTTTGCGGGTATGTGCCCCACGGCTGGCACGATCTGATCAACCAGCATTGCCAGAACCGGCCCCATATCTATGGCTATGCGCTCGGATCCAATGAGCCGGGTTTTATCTGCAACACCCAAGCCTGGATGGAACAGATGATCCCAAGCCTTCAGGCAAATCTGGAAAACAGGCAGGCAGAGCCCGTGCAACAGGTTTTTCCCGCCACGTTCAATCCCTAATCAATCCCAGAGGTATCATGCTCAAAATCATCAACGAAGGCGCCAAGTCCGATCTGCCATTCTCTCCGGCAATTGTTGCGGGCGAATTCATGTATGTCTCGGGGCAGGCCTCGGTTGATGCAGAGACCGGCGGGATCATTGTTGGATCATTTGAAGAAGAAATGCGCCGCTCAATTACCAATCTCGAGGCGATCCTCAAAGCTGGCGGCTTGAGCCTCGACCACGTCATCAATGTCAAATCCTATGTCGCGAATCAGGATGATCTGGCGCAGTACAATGCGATATACGCTGAGTACTTCGCCAAGCCATTGCCGACGCGCAGCACGATCATCGGGGTTTTGGGGACCAAACTCAAATTCGAGCTGGATTGCGTTGCCTATGTGCCAGGCACACGGGGCGCATCATAGACTTGCCATGTACGCAAAGAGCTGATCCATCTCCATTGGCAGCTTTTCGTGGGCGAAATCGGGGTAGGTCACCATCTTTCTGGGGGCATTGAGCTTATTATAGGCGGCGAACTGGGTTGAGGGCGGGCATACCTGATCGGCCAGCCCTATGCGCCACAAAACCTCGCCGCGCACGCGGTCTGCAAGGTGCTGAATATCAATATAGCCCAGCGCGTTGAACACGTCCGATTCGCGCCGGTGCAGCGGATCGAAGTGGCGGAACCAGTCGGACAGTTCAAAATAGGCGTTTTTGGCCTGATCCATTTCCCAGACACGCTGATAGTCACTCAGGAACGGGAAGACCGGCGCCAGTTTAGCCACCTCGGGCACAAGGGCCGAACAGGCGAGGGTCAACCCACCGCCCTGGCTGCCGCCCCAAACGCCGACCCGATTCGCATCAACCTCATCCATGCCCATGACCAGCCGGGTGATCTGGGCGGTATCAAGAAAAATATTGCGAAACAGCAGTTTTTCTGGCGCACCCTGCAGCGCATCTTCGAGGCCCCGAACTATGTGACCGCGCAATGTATTGCCTTGCACAATGCCACAATCTTCAGACAGCCCACCCTGCCCCCGGCAATCCATGCCGACATAGCTGAACCCCTGCGCGGCAAAGGCCAGCATGGGGCCATCGGCCCAATCCCCGATGCTGCCTGAATACCCATGAAACTGCACAATGGCAGGATGGGGCCTGGACGCATCCTTGGGACGAACATATTTCGCGTGAATTCGGGCGCCGCCGACGCCAGTAAAATAGAGGTGGAAGCAATCGGCAAAGTTGCATTCAAATTCTGCAGGCACCAGTTCGACATCGGGCGAGACCGACGCCATCTCTGCCAGCCCCGCCGCCCAAAACTGATCGAAATCAGCGGGTTTGGGGTTCCGGCCCGTATAGGTCGGCAGCGCATCAAGCGGCAGGTCAAAAGTCAGTGGCAATTTTCAATCCCCAAACAGTTAGAATGTGTTTTTAGAAGAATGTCAGCATCGCGTCGATGACATCATAGTCATCATCAACCACCGGAATATAGCGCCATTTGTCAAAGGCCGTGCAGGGATGGGAAATGCCTGAGCCGATCAGGTCACCAACCTGCCAATCGGCCCCCTCACCCAGACGGACATAGGCATGCTGGTCATTGGTACTAAAAATTTCGGCTTTGCCGATATCGAGAAAGCCGACACCGGGGCGATAGCACTTGATCGGCAGCGGCAGACCGGCATCGAAGGGAATGTCGCGCTTGCCCATGGTCAAAAACGCCAGACCTGGCTCGGGCATGGACTGCACATAGGACCAGGCTTCCAGCGCCGGTTGGAAGCTTGCATTCCAATGTCGGTTCGGGTCGCGTCGCGCGGCTTCCTGCAAATTGTGATAGGCCCCATGGTCGTTGGTGACATAGCAGCCGCTGCGCAAAACGATGCGGGTGGGCACTGCAAGGTCGAGCATGGCAAACCTGTCGGCGATCATGTCGAAATAGGCCGATCCACCGCCGCTCATGATGAATTCATCAAGTTTGGCAAAGGCTTCCGGAGGGAGGGCTTGGGCAACTTTTACGACAAAATCGGCAAAGTCACTCACCGGGTTCGAGCCCTGATCCAGACCCGGCAATGCGCCCTCAAAGGCGGATAGGCCGGCAAATGCCAACTGATCGGCATCGCATTGGCGAATGGCGGCTTCAAGCGCCAGCGCAGTATCAAGATCACGCACGCCGGTGCGCCCGCCCGCGGCGCCGATTTCGATCAACAGGCGCATTGGGCGCTGCAGTTTTTTACCGGCCAGATGCCGTTGCAGCTGTTGGAGTTGGGCGCGGGAATCGAGAAAACAGTAGAACTCGAAATCCGGGTCTTCAGCCAAAAGCTGCGCAATCATGGAGACGTTGGCCTTGCCGACCAGCTGATTGGCCAAAATTATGCGGCGGACACCGAAGTGGTGCATGGTGTGGACCTGATTGGCGGTGGCGGCGCTGATGGCCCAGGCGCCATTGCGCAATTGCTCATCGAAAATCTGCGGACACATGGTGGTCTTGCCGTGCGGCGCCAGCGACAGGCCGCGTTGGGCGAGATAGTCCGCGAACAAATTTGCGTTGTAGTCCAACGCGCTGCGTTTGAGCACCATGAGGGGCAGCGGCAAATCCTCGGCCAGGACATTCCAGCCTTTCTCGCCAATATCCGCGAGCCTGAAGGGGCTGGTGGTGCCGGGTACACCCTTGGTGCGTCCGTCCAGAATGGTGCTATTGATCTGGCTGAGGTTGAGCATCACAATCGATCAAAAGCCGACAGCATTTCATCGGCATAATTGGCCAGTGCGATCACGTCGGCACCGACATTGATGAGGTTGTAGCCCATATCGACATATTCGCCCAAAACGTCTGGGCCACCCACAGTGGCGGCAATCTTGCCGTGTTTGCGCGCCACCTCGGCAACTTTCTTACGCACCGCCTTGATCTCGGGATGTTGAATCTGGCCCGGAATGCCCAAGGCGACCGAAAAGTCACCGGGGCCGAAAAACAGCGCGTCTACGCCGTCAAGTTCGGCAATGCGTTCGAGATCGTCAAGCGCTTCGGGGTCTTCAATCTGATGGCACACAAAGCGTTCCTGATTGGCGGTAGCCAGATAATCGAGGAAGCTGACGCGGGTGAACATGGCGTCATTGTTGCCGCCATCGACGGCGCGCTTGCCGGCGGGGGCAAATTTGGTGAAATCGCGTACCATGGTGGCGTCGGCCAGATTCATCACATGCGGCACAATCAGGCCGGTAGCATCCATTTCCAGCGGACGAATATAGTCTGAATAGCTTCCCCGAGCGACCCGGACCAAGGTATCGACATCATAGAGCTTTGCGGCGCGGATCTGGTTTTCGATCTGCTCGAAACTGGCCGAGGTATGCTCCATGCACAGCCATATGGCGTCCGGCTGGGCGGAGGCGAAGACCTCAGCAACCTTGGCGTCACTGGTGTTGAGTTTGAGGACGCGGGCCACCCTGCCCTCGCGAATGGTGCGAAGCACCCGGCTGGGTCGCATGGCAAATCGGGTTGCCGGTCCGGCGGTATAGGGTTGAGCTGAAGTCATGAGAGCCTCGTCAGGTTGGGTTATTTGGCTGTGTAGCCGCCATCGACTGGAATATTGGCACCGGTGATATAGGCGGAGGCATCGGAGGCAAGAAAGACAATGGCGCCCTTGAGATCAGTATCGTTGGCCATGCGGCCCAACTGGGTGCGATCACTATAGTTCTTGACGAATTTTTCGGGCTGCCCGCTCAAAAATCCACCGGGCGCCAAACAATTTACCCGGACATTGTCCGGCCCGAGTATGCTGGCGGCCCAACGACTGAAATTTAGCATGCCGCCTTTTTCATAGTGATAGATTGGCGATGGGTTCGCCATCATGTCGGTGCCTACATAATTGTGCATTTCAACGCCGACCGACCCCATCATCGAGCCGATATTGATGATCGATCCGCTGCGGTTCTGGCGCATGTTCTGACTGAACAGATGGGTGATCTTGAACAGGGCCGAGGCATTGACATGCAGGCTCTTGTCATAGGCGTCCAGATCATGGTCCCAGCCGGATATGGCGGAACGGGTGACGGCGTTGTTGATCAGAATGTCGCATTTTCCAGCGGCGGCGATGATGTCGGCATGAAGTTTTTCGATGGACTGATCCGACCCCAGATCGAGGTGGTGGGCGGTCACGTCATAACCGCGGGCGCGCTCTTGGGCGGCAACGATTTCAAGCTTTTCCAGATCGCGGGCGGCAATAAAGGTCCGGGCACCTGCTTCAGCGACCGCAGCTACGATCTGGCGGCCATAGAGTCCGGCACCGCCGGTCACCAATGCGGTTTTGCCCGCCAACGAAAAACTGTCCAATATCGTGCTCATCACCTACTCCAACTCCGATAAAAATACTTCGCGTCCGCCGTCATTGCGGCTTTCAAGCCCGCCGATGACCAATTGCATGAGTTCGCGCGTTTCGGCCCAGGGTACGGGCGGGGTGCCAGACCGCAAATAGTCGACATAGGCCTGCAATTGCTGCTTGAAGGAATAGTAATTGTCAAAGAACCGCAATTGGGTGGCTGCTGCCGTCCCGGCCAGGGTCATCAAGCCGAAGCCACCGTACAAATCGTTGACAACCGCGAGCGTGACGTCGACGCCGTCGCGGTGTTTGAGATGGACGATATTGCGATCCGCGTCGCCGGTATTGCGCACCGAGACAAAGCCGGGGCCAACGATGGGATAAACCGCTTCAAGAGCGTGAATGCCGTAGGTTTCCCAGCTCTTGGCCATCGTCATGTCGATATAGCGCAGGGCGCCAAATTCATGGGTCGCGCGGTGAAAGGGTTCAAATTCCTTGCAATAGCGCATGGCCGACGAACTGATAAGCGGGTGCCCCCTGGCTACCCAATCGGAAAAAACCTCAAGATCGGCACGATTGTCGCAGAGCGGTTTGTCGATGAAGACGGGCAGTCCGGCCTCGACAAACGGACGGCAGCGCTCGACATGTTCAAAGCCCTTGTCGGTGGCGACCAACACCGCATCGACGTGACCTATCACATCCTCAGGGCGCGCCACGACGTGGGGAATCTTGGCCACTTTGGCGACGGACCTGGCATCGTCGGGGTCGTCGGTCCAGATGTGGGTTACCTCGGCACCGGCTATTCCCAGCGTGTTGCGGGGCTGTTTGCCGATATAGGTCTTGATAGCGGCATAGGGACAGTTGGCCAGCGCGTCAGCATCATAGTCGCCATTGATGATGATGCTCCACGAATAGGGATGGCCATTGCCTTCGACCATACCGAGCATGGCAAGCCGGATGGTGGGTTGAGTGAGCGGAAAAACAGACATTTCAGGCTCCAATTACCAAGCGGTCCAGCCGCCATCGACGCTGAGGACCTGACCGGTGATGTAGCTGGCGGCTGGTGACAGCAGGAAAGTGGCGGCACCGGCCGTTTCATGCTGTTCGCCAGTGCGTCCCAACATGGTGTGTTGCTCAAGGTTCTTGACGAACGGCTTGTTCCAACCGGTGGTATTCAGATTTGGAAACGGGCCGGGCGCGATGGCGTTGACGCGGACATTGCGCGGGCCATAATGGGCGGCCAGATAGCGCACCATTTGCGCAAGCCCGGCTTTGCCCGCGCCATATTCGATCGGATTCGGATTTAACCCCTCGGGATATGCGGCAGGATTGGGCGCAACCAGACCGTACATCGAAGCGTACATGAGTATGCTGCCGCCCTGCTCCATCTGTTCGGCAACCTTGCGCGCCATCAGGAAGGCACCGGTCAAATTCACCCGATTGGCGCGGTCAAAATCCTCGCTAGTCAGATCTTCGAGCCGCTTGCCAGTCGAGCCGAAGGTAGCGTTGACAAAACCATCGAGGTAGCCGAAGCGCGCCGCGCAGGCATCAATGCAGGCATTGATCGAGTTTTCGTCGCCAATATCGAGGTCAATGCCGAATATATCGCCCTCAAACCCTCGATTACCCAGCTCGGTCGCGGCGGTTTTCAGTCGGTCGGGATCACGGTCGGCAATGCATAGATTGGCACCCAGATTGGCCGCCAATGCAGCGACCGGCGCGGCAAGGTAGCCGGCACCGCCGGCAATGAGTATCGATTTTCCCTTCAGCGAAAAGGGCAAAGTGGACGCGCTCATGGTGCCACCGCGATGATGCGTTTTTGCTGCCAGGACTGCTTGGCCGCGTGAGCAATCATCAAGTTTTGCCGCGCCTCGGCAAGCGTTGCCAGTTCGCAGGGCTTGCCTTCCAAAGCGTCGAGCATTGCGTGCGCCTGCAGACCGAACCGAGCCTGATGGGCTTCGGTGGGTACCATGCCATCCATGTAGTCATGTGTTTCGCTCCATTTGCCACTATCATCGTCGGCAAAGTGCAACCGTGATTGCTCAAGTTGCAGATTGCCTTTTGTGCCGATGAATTCAAAGGTCGCGACATTGGGCTTTTGAAACTGGTTGAGCACGATATTGGCCATGACTCCGCTTTGAAAGCGGATACTGATCAGGCACGTATCCTCGGTTTGCGTGCCCTCAAGAACCAGCCGGTCATACATGCACATGACCTGATCGGGCGCACCGGCGATCCAAATCAGCAGGTCGAACAGATGGCTTGCTGCATCAAGGATGGCGCCGCCGCCCAATTCAGGGCGTGCATAGTAGGTCTCACGATAGTCAGGACGGTATTTCGGAAATTCTTGCGACGAGTTCATGTAGACCAGTTTCAGCGCACCGATTTTGCCATCGAGCAGCTGCTTGCGCAGCGCCTGCACTTCCTTTCCGACGCGCCGGACATAGCCCACACGGGCCAGTAGCCCCTGCTCATCGACAAGCTTGACCACCTCGTCCACACCTTCACGCTCAACCGAAAGCGGCTTCTCGACAAGGAAGGGCAATCGGGCTTGAGCGCAGGTGCGCATCAGCGGAACGTGGACGTGAGCCGGTGCGCAGATTACTGCCAGATCGAACTGGGCAAGCGGCACCTCATCAAGGGTCGGATGGGCTGCGGCAAGATTGAATTCCGCGGCTACAGCCGAACGTTTGTCCGAGTCAGGTTCAACAATCGCCAACTCGGCACGGCCGGTTTGCAGGTAGCCTTTGAGGTGACGGCGGGCAATGCCCCCAGCGCCAATCATCAGTACACGTTTGCTCACTACGTCCCCCACGAGCAAAAATTCGAGCACGGTGGCTGCCTCGCTGACCGAGGCAAACCCGCTTTCCAATTGTCGCTTGACTTAGCCAAATACTATGTTGTTATGTTAATGAGATATCTTGGGCTGTCAACAAGCTTTAGGATGTCGCACAAATTAGAATAAACCGTTTAATTACAATTAGTTAATCGACGTGATTAATCTACGCAATATCGGTGCAAAGCCTGACAAATCGCTCGGGCAACTGGAGGAATGTCGTTCGTGAGTTCTGAAAACCGCCTGTCGGAAATGATTAGTTTATGCCGCGAACAATTGTTCACAGCGGTCGTCGCCGACACCCTGGACATGCTTGGCTATCACCATCAGGTGCTGACGCCCGGCATTACGCCGCTGGATCCATCGCGGATATTGTGCGGGTTGGCGCGGGTCGGGCTTTATATGCCGATCTACCACGACGATGAGACGACCAAGGTTTACGAGCACGAAATCGCTTTGGTCGACAGTTTGCGCACCAATGATGTGCCGGTTCTGGTCTGTCATGGAAACAAGAAAATTTCGCCATGGGGAGAATTGCTCTCCGAACGCTCCTCCTATCTCGGTGCGGCCGGCTGCCTGACCGACGGATGCGTTCGCGATTCTCGCATGATCCGAGAGATGGGCTTCCCCGTCTATTGTGCCGGCACCAACCCAAGCGACACAAAATATCGCGGCAAGCTGATGATGTGGGACGTACCCGGCGAAATCGCAGGCGTTCGCGTGGAGAGTGGCGATCTTGTGTTTGGCGATCAAGATGGCACTGTCATCGTCCCTAGCGCTGTAATCGCGGAAACCATCGAGAAGTCGTTTGAGAAGGTGACCGCCGAAAACACGGTTCGCGACGAAATCCGACGCGGCGACAAACTGGTCGATATTTTTGGGCGGCACGAGGTTCTGTGAAGGTGGCGGCGGACCCATTGCGTCAGCGGATAGTCAGCGCCCTCATTGGGATAATTGGAAAGCCAGCGCTGAGCCTTTGGTTTACCAAACATTATTTTCTAGACACCAAAGAGAATACGTAGTTTGATGATCGCGGGAGGGTTTGGAGGAGCTTTACCGACGATGAGCACAAGTTCTGCACTGCAGATTGCCAAGACGCTGGCCAGCGAAGTTCATGCTGGGAGTGTAAGTCCGGGCGAAATGTTTCAATCGGAGCGAGAGCTTTGTGAACGCTTCAGCGTCGGGCGAAATGTGGTGCGTGAAGCGATTACCCTGCTCCAGGGAATGGGCGTCGCGGACCTTTCCAAAGGCCACCGACCAAGGGTAGCCGCGCCGACGTTGGCGCGGGTCATGGTCGGTGTCAGCGACGCGGCTCAGTTCTTTTTCAAAGCAGTGAAGGCAAGGCTCATCTGGAACAGGCCCGGCTTTTTCTGGAAACAAGTATGATCCGCTACGTCGTGGTGCATGCCACAAACGCGCAACTGGCCAAATTGGTCAGCGCGGTGGACGAATGCCAAGCGGCCATCAACGATGTTGCCGCATTTCGCGATGCCGACGCCAAGTTTCATCGGGCCTTGGCAGAAGTGCCCGGCAACCCGATCTTCATAGCGCTTCACGATACGTTCGTTGAGAAGCTGATGAAGAACCGACCGGTTCAGGACGATTTCGAGGCGCGCAATCGCGCCAGCAACGACGATCACAAGCAAATTCTGGCGGCGCTGCTCGCCAAAAATTCTGATGCCGCTGAGGCCATTCTCACGCGGCATCTGACACGCAATTACGGCACGTACTTTTTCGAGACCCTGAACGGTCTCGGTGCGGTTTCGTAATCAATGGTTTGAAAGCCGAAGAACAAGGGGACTGAAAATGAAGAAGATTTTCGCGCTCGTCGCGGTTATCGCGTTTCAGTTTGTGTCGACCGGGCTCGCCTGGGCACAAGCTACAAACGCGAGATCCGCTATCAGACATTCGCGTACGACACGCTATCGCATACGCTATCGACATGGATACCATTGTTGAAACACTCCTCGAGGGGAAAGCCATCAGCGCTGTGGGCCTATTGCCCAATGGGCCACTGAAGCCCGAAGGGCTTAATGCCTACAAGTATGATCCCGACAAGGCTCGGGAACTGCTCAAGGAAGCAGGTTGGGATTCCAGTCAAGAACTGGACATGGTCTACTACTATGCTGATCAGTTGACCGCTGACATGATGGCAGCATTCCAAGCCTATCTGGCCGATGTTGGGATAAAAATGAACTATCGCCTGCTCGAAGGTGATGTTGCAGCCCAACTGAACACTGTTCCTGAGGATCCCGTAAACGGACCTTCGGCGGTCAAGTGGAACCTTGGCTACGGCGCGCGCGCCGCGCTTGCATTGCAGGAATACTACAATGGCTTTGCTACCGGCAGCTCCGCTCACACCCCCGGTTCACCGGAAATGGATAAGCTGATCGCTGGCATCAATGCCACCTCAGATCCAGCCAAGCTGAAGACTGCCTATGCTGCGATCCAAACCTACGAAAATGAGCAGCTTGATACTATTCCGCTCTACTATCAGCAGCTATTCATCTACGAGAGCACCCGGTTGAACCGCAATGGCCATGAATATGGCAACGAGCAGTACAACTATGACTGGGGTATTGTTGACTGGACAGTTGAACCCGATGCCGATGGCAAAAAGGTTTTGTACACAAACACCGCGCCAGCTCAGTTCTTCGAACAACCCTGGCTCAACCTTGGCATCTGGATCCACAACAAGGTTGTATTCGATCACCTGCTGGTGGCCGATGGCAGCCTGACGAGCTTTGGCCCACAATTGGCTGAAAGCTACAATGTCAGTGATGACGGGATGACGGTCAGTTTCACACTTCGTGATGGCCTGACCTGGCATGACGGTTCGCCACTGACGGTGGAAGATGTCGCCTGGAGCATCAAGACTGCGATGATGATCCCCACGGTCAATCCCGTGGTCTCCAACACCATCCACTCAATTGAAGGTGCCGATGCCTATAGCGATGGCAGCGCAGACGATGTGAGTGGCATTGCGCTTGACGGCAATACGATCACGCTGACCTTTGCCACGCTTGATCCAAATGTGCTGCTGTCGTTCAGCCAGTTTGCACCCCTGCCCGCCAAGTACTTCCCTGATATCGATCCGCTGCAGATTCAGCAATCGTCCTTCTGGCAGAAGCCAATTGGTTCGGGTCCGTTCATGGTCAGCGAAGTCAAGATGAATGACTTTACCACAATGGTGCCCTTCCCCGACTATTTTGGCGGCGTTGCCAAGATTGACGAAATCGTGGCGTTCCCCAGTGGCGATGGCGACGGCAACCTGCTCAAGAACGCAGGCGCTCACAAGGCTGACTATGGCTTCACCAAGAATACGGCCGATGTCAGCGCGCTTGAAGGCATGGACTTCATGAAGGTCACGCCTGCCGACATTCCCTACACCCGCATGATGTGGATCAATCACTATCCAATGAACTAGAGCGACCGGGAAAATCAAACACTGCTGTCGCGGCATCAGGTTGCGGCAGCATCGTACCAAGTCCGATAAAGAAGGCTGTCAATGCTCGCTTATGTCATCCGACGCATTCTTATCCTGATACCCATGGCACTGGTCATCAGTTTCCTGGTTTATCTTGGGCTTGAGCTTACGCCGGGCGATGCCGTTTCCCATATGATCAGCCCCGAAATGATGGCCAGCATCAGCGCCGAGCGACTGGACGCGTTGCGGGAGTCGCTGGGACTGGAGCAACCTTTTTTCGTGCGCTACTGGATCTGGCTGCAAGGCATGTTGCAGGGCAATTTCGGTTATAGCACCGCCGGTGGTGTCTCAATTCACACCATTCTATCGGATCGACTACCGGCTACGCTGGAGCTGTCGGCCGTGGCGCTGCTGTTCTCAACAATTTTTGGATGTGTGCTTGGCGTTATCAGCGCTTTGAAGCGCGGCTCGACCACTGACAACGTGCTGACCGTCACCGGTATGCTGGGCGTGTCGGTTCCTGAATTTTTCTTTGGCCTCGTGGCCATATTGATCTTTGCCTTGAAACTACAATGGCTGCCGGTCGGGGGGCGTCTTCTGCCCGGATATGACAGCTATTGGGACCATGTTCCCCATGTCATCATGCCGGCGCTGGTGCTGTCGATCATGATGACGGCGGGGGTGATGCGCTATGCACGCTCCTCGATGCTGGATGCATTGAGCAAGGAATATATCAAGACCGCCCGCAGCAAAGGCCTTCCCGAATGGCGGGTCAATCTGTTGCACGGATTTCGGGTGGCTCTGACCCCGGTCATTGTCTTGATCGGCTTTAGACTGCCAGTTCTGATCGGCGGGTCGGTTATTATTGAACAGGTCTATCAATGGCCCGGCGTGGGGAGTGAATTCATCTCGGCTGTGCGTTCGCAGGACTATCCGCTGGTGATGATGATTGCGCTATTGTCAGTCATGGCGGTGCTTACCGCCAGTCTGCTGGTGGACATCCTGACAGCTCTGATCGATCCGCGCGTGAGGTTGGACAAATGAGCGTGACCCACGATAGCGGCCGCAAGAAAAACCACCTTGATCGACAGTTCGACCTGATTCGTCGACGCGAGGAAGCGGGCGAGCTTTCCAACCCCAAGGGCTACCGCTTTGCCCGTAAGTTCCTGAGCAACCGCCTGGCTGCTTTTGGGTTGGTTGTCTTTACTCTTATTGTGCTGGTTTCGGTTTTGGCCCCGCTGCTGACGCCGTATAATCCGCGAGCAATCGATCTGCGCAACATATTGAAACCACCCACCTGGGAGCACTGGTTTGGCACTGACAAAGTAGGGCGCGATCTGTTCACTCGGGTTCTTTATGGCGGGCAGATTTCCATTCTGGTTGGATTAGGCAGCGCCCTGGCATCCGCGGTGGTTGGGGTGCTCGTTGGTTGCTACACTGGATATGTGGGTGGTTGGCGCGATGCGCTCGCCATGCGCGTATCAGAAATATTCATGTCGTTTCCCCAAATTATCCTGGTGTTATTGCTGGTCGCCATTCTTGGGCAGTCGCTCTCCAATTTGATCATCATATTCATCCTCACGGGTTGGGGCGGCATCTATCGGCTGGCCCGAGCGCGTATGCTGTCGCTGCGCGAGGAGGAATATGTGCAGGCGTTGCGCAGCTTCGGGCTGAGTACGCCGATCATTTGCTACAAGCACATCCTGCCCAACGCTCTGGGGCCGATTATGGTCAACATTACGCTGAGCACTGCGGCCTTCATCCTGGCTGAAGCGGGGCTCAGCTTTCTCGGCCTTGGGGTGCCGCTCGACATCCCGACCTGGGGCAATATTCTTAATGTGGCGCAGGACTTGCGCATTCTGGAGAATAACTGGTGGGTCTGGCTGCCAGTGGGAATCGTGATTTCGCTGTTCGTGCTCAGCGTCAACTTCATCGGAGATGGCCTACGCGATGCTACCGATCCAACGCAGCAAGGGTGATGCCATGAACGAACATCAAGACGTCGCCCTGAGCGTCAAGAACTTGAAGACCTTTTTTTACACCAACAAGCGCTGCAACAAGGCGGTCAATGGTGTGTCGTTCGACATCAAGAAGGGCAAGACGCTGTGCATCGTTGGGGAGAGTGGTTGCGGCAAGAGTGTGACGGCTTCCACCATCATGCAGTTGCTGCCAACTTTGTCCCGCATCGAAGAGGGTGAGATTACCTATCATTCCGAGCACGGCGATATCAGGATCGATCAGCTCGAGCGCAACGGCGAAAAAATGCGCTCCATTCGCGGCTCCGAAATTGCGATGATTTTTCAGGACCCGATGACGGCGCTCAACCCGGTTTACACAATCGGATTTCAGATATCGGAAAGCCTCAAATATCATACCGACCTGTCGCGCTCGCAATACAGAACCCGAGCAATAGAGCTGCTGCGGGACATGGGCATTTCCCTGCCCGAGAGCCGGGTCGACGACTATCCACACAGCTATTCCGGCGGCATGCGCCAACGCGCCATGATTGCCATGGCCATGTCGTGCAGCCCCAAAATTTTAATCGCCGACGAACCCACGACCGCGCTGGATGTGACCATTCAGGCGCAAATATTTGAGCTTATGGACAAGCTCAAGAAAGAGCACGGCACCGCCATCATGCTGATCACCCATGACATGGGCGTGGTCGCCGAACTCGCCGACGAAGTGGCGGTCATGTATATGGGCAACATCGTGGAAGCGGGCACTGTCGATGAGGTGCTACGCAATCCCACGCATCCCTATACGCGCGCCCTGCTCGCCTCCATTCCGGTCCTCGGCAAGGGCAAGAACCAGAATGTCGAGGCAATTCCGGGTTCAACGCCTGATCCATACGACCGCCCCAAAGGGTGTCAATTCGCAGATCGGTGTGCCTATCGCATAGCAGCTTGCGACGTCATGCCAGACGAAACGCAAATAGGGTCGACCCATCGGGTCATGTGCTGGCGTCATGAAGAGGTTGGTGCCAATGCAGCAGAATAAGGATGTCATTCTCAAACTGCGTGATCTGAAGGCGCACTTCCCCGTCAAAGCGGGCGTCTTCAAACGGACAGTGGGCCATGTCAAAGCCGTCGATGGCGTTGATCTGGACATTTATCGCGGCGAGGTGCTGGGCGTCGTTGGTGAAAGCGGCTGCGGAAAGACCACGCTGGGCAAGGCCATTTTGCGACTGGTTGAATCGAGCGAAGGCCAGGTGATCTATTGCTCAGACGACGAGCAGAGGGACCTTACAACACTGGATAATGAGGGCATGGTGCCCTATCGCAAGAAATTGCAGATCGTCTTTCAAGATCCGCATTCCTCACTAAATCCGGCCTTCACAATTTTTGGTTCGCTGGAAGATCCGCTCAAGAAGTACGGAGTGAAATCACGGGCCGAGCGCCGCAAGATCATCGGCGACCTGCTTGAAGCGGTGAACATGCGCCCCGAATATATGGATCGCTATCCCCATGAGTTTTCAGGCGGCCAACGTCAGCGCATTGGCATTGCGCGCGCGCTCAGCATTGGGCCAGAGCTCATCGTTTGCGATGAGGCTGTCAGCGCGCTTGATGTATCAATTCAGGCGCAGGTGCTGCAATTGCTAATGAAGCTGAAGCAGGAAAAAAACCTGACCTATGTTTTCATTACCCACGATCTGAGCGTGACCGAATATATCTGCGACCGGATCGCGGTGATGTATCTCGGGCGGGTGGTCGAATTGTGCGACTCCGAAGAATTATACAACCATACGCTGCACCCCTATACCAGGGCGCTGTTGTCAGCCGTACCAGTGGCCGATCTGGACAAGCAGACGGACCGGATCGTGCTCGAGGGCGATGTACCCAGCCCGGTCAACCCGCCAAGCGGTTGTCCGTTCCACCCACGCTGCCAAAGCGCCATCGAACGATGCAAGACCGACGTCCCCAAGCTCAAGCGCTATGAGGTGGATGGTAGAGACCATTTTGCCTCCTGCCATCTGGTCGATCTTCCCGAGGCGGTCTGAGCGCCCTACCCCACCCACAATGAAATCTTTCGCGACTATTTCTTTCCCGGAGTTGGAAATGCCTGCTTTCAAATTAAGCGATATCACCGGTGTGATCCCGGCCCTGATTACCCCATTCGATGAAAATGAGGCTTTTGACGAGAAGCGGATGCGGGCGTGCGTGCGCTTCCTTTTGGCGCGCAAGGTGGATGGATTTTATCTGACCGGCAGCACCGGGGAAACGTTTCTGATGTCGCCTGAAGAGCGCAAGCGGGTTGTCGAGGTAGTGGTGGATGAAGTGGCGGGGCGCGTGCCCGTCATGGCCCATATCGGCGCCATCGGCACGCATTTGTCGATTGATCTGGCCCAGCATGCACAGAAAACCGGTGTTGATGCACTATCGTCGGTGCCACCGTTCTACTGGTCATTTCCACAGCATGAGGTGCTCGGTTATTATGCTGACCTAACCGCATCCACCGATCTGCCGATGATCGTTTACAATGTGCCATTGGCCGGGCTGTTCGGCTTTGACATGATCGCCAAACTGGCACAGATCAAGGGCGTTGAGGGGATCAAATATACCGCTCCGACTCAGTTTGAAATTATGCGGATCAAGGCCGAAATCAGCAAAGAGTTCGTAGTCTATTCGGGCGCCGATGAAATGGCGATGTCGGGGCTGTCGTTTGGCGCGGATGGCATAATCGGATCGCTCTACAATCTGATGCCAGAATTGTTCATTGGCATTCGCGACGCAATCGCCACCAAAGATCTCGGCAAAGCGCAGGCGTTGCAGGAAACGGCGAACGCCATCATTTTCTTTGGGGCAAGCCGCGGCCTAATGGCGGTGATCAAGCGGGGCATGGCATGGCAGGGCGCGGATGCTGGCTATTGCCGTCGGCCGTTCTCAAACTACTACGATCCCGAGGCCGAAGAGGCGCTCAAAAATGAATTCCGCCTTCTCAAGAAAGAGCGAAACCTTGTGGGCGTCAAATTCCTCGACGCGATTTGACGAAACCGGCTTCTGAATTCAACTGACCGCCTACTCTTACGGGCTCCCACCATGTGCCGGGCGGTCATTTAGTTCTCTGATTGACTAATATCATGTTATTAGTATAACCATATATTATATGAAGCTTGGGAGGGTCAGTTGGGGAGCGGACAAGAGCTTTGGAAACGCGCCAAGTCGGTGATTGCCGGCGGCAACATGCTGCTCTCCAAACGCCCGGAGATGTTTTTACCCGAATTTTGGCCCGCCTATTTTTCAAAAGCCAAAGGGTGCCGGGTTTGGGATCTCGACAACACTGAATTCATCGACATGGGCTTCATGTCCGTGGGCACCAATACCTTGGGTTATGGCCACCCTGAAGTCGATGATGCAGTCAGGCGGACAGTGGATCTGGGCAATATGTCCACACTCAATGCCCCCGAAGAGGTGGCATTGGCGGAACGCCTGATCAAAATGCACCCATGGTCAGACATGGCCCGATTTGCCAGAACCGGCGGCGAGGCCAATGCGATTGCCATACGCATTGCGCGCGCTGCAACAGGACGCGACAATGTGGCGATCTGCGGCTACCACGGTTGGCACGACTGGTATCTTGCAGCAAATCTTGGCGACAGCGAAAAGCTGGCGGGTCATTTGTTGCCCGGCCTCAATCCCAATGGTGTGCCGCACGAGTTGGCAGGCAGCACCATACCGTTCAACTACAATGATTTCGATCAGCTCGAACAGATCGTGCGCACCCAAAATCTTGCCGCCATCAAGATGGAAGTGATGCGCAATCATGCCCCTGAGAACAACTTCCTGCAGCGCGTCCGCGATTTATCCAGGCAGTTTGGCGTGGTTCTGATACTAGACGAGTGCACTTCAGGATTTCGGCAGGAATTTGGCGGCCTGCATAAGGGATTTGGGATCGAGCCCGACATGGCCGTGTTCGGCAAGGCTTTGGGCAACGGCTACGCGGCGACGGGCGTTATTGGCCGCCGCGCCATCATGGAAGCCGCCCAAAACACGTTCATCAGCAGCACCTTCTGGACGGAGCGCATCGGCTCCGCTGCCGCATTGGCTACGCTTGACGTAATGGAGCGGGAAAAGTCCTGGGAGGTCATTACAAGAACGGGCGAAGCGGTAACGCGAGGCTGGCATGCAATGGCTGCCCGACATGGAATTTCCATCAAGACCAGCGGTCTGGCCGCACTGACCAGTTTTGCATTCGAAGGCCCCAATGGGTTGGCCTACAAGACACTGATTACGCAGGAATTGCTGGACAAAGGTTACCTCGCGGGCACCAGTTTTTATGCCAGCATCGCGCACACACCAGACATTATAGATGACTATTTCACAGCGCTCGACTCCGTGTTTTCCCTGATCGCCGAATGCGAGAACGGGCGCGATGTCATGGGGCTACTCAAGGGACCTGTTTGCCACAGTGGCTTCAAGCGCTTGAATTAGCGGGGAGTATTCAATGCATATCGAGCCAATCAACCAAGAGGGCCTCGGCGATCTGGCCTTGCTGCTTGGCGCACCCGAGGGGCAATATCGCGATGTGCCGGAGGTATATGACCATGACGGGACGCCGGGTCAGTTCGGCATGGCGATCCTTTGTCCGCCACAGGTTGAGGACGGACCCGTCCCGATATCAGCCGTGGAGCGACATCCGCATAGCGCGCAGACATTTTTTGCACTGAACGCCACGCGTTGGCTGGTTTGTGTCATGCCATCATTACCCGATGGCTCGCCCGACATTGCGAAGGCGCGCTGCTTTATGGCCGGGGTCGGCGATGCGGTTTGCATTGCTGCCAATGTCTGGCATGCAGGGCTGACGGCTCTGGATGCAAATGCCCGGATGGCCATGATGATGTGGCGCACCGATAGTGGCGAGGATGGCGTGCTGTTCCAGTTGGAAACACCCCTAACCTATTCCCTTTAGGAGAACAGATCGTGGAAGAGCGGCAGGTTTATATTTCGGGCAAAATGGTGCCAGAGTCGCAGGCGCGGATTTCGATATTTGATAGTGCGGTCATGCTCGGCGATACAGTGACCGAGTCAACACGCACCTTCGGCCACGTGCCGTTCAAGCTCGAGGAGCATATCGAGCGGCTCTACAAATCCTTCAAGGTCACCCGGATCGACCCGCAGTGCACCGCAGATACCATGTTGAAAATTACCCAAGACGTGCTGGCGGCGAACCTGGGCCTAATGGGGCCCGGCGATGATTGCTGGATCGTTCATAATGTTTCGCGTGGTTTGGCGATTGCAGGGGCTGATCCTACGGTGCAGCTGGGTTCTGCAACGGTCATGATTTTCACCCAGGCAATGAATCTCTTGCCGTGGGCGGACTATTACACCGGTGGGTGCCACGCGGTAACACCAATGAGCCGCGCCGTCCCCTCCCAATCACTCGATGCCCGGATCAAGAACCGCAGTCGCATGGCCTACACATTGGCTGAAATGGAAGCCAAACTGGTCGACCCTCTGGCGCAAAGCGTCATTCTGGACGTGCATGGCAATGTCGCTGAAAACAAGGGCGGAAACATTTTTTTGGTGTCAGACGGAGTGCTCAAAACGCCGACCACCGCAAATTGTCTGGCCGGTCTGAGCCGTCAGGTCGCGCTCGACCTGGCCCGCGATCTTGGCATTCCTGCCGTAGAAACGATCCTGCAGCCTTACGATCTGGCAACGGCCGATGAGGTGTTCTTCACCAGCACCCCCTACTGCATCATGCCAGCGACTCGCTTTAACGGAATGCTCGTTGGGGATGGCACCGTGGGGCCGATCACCAAACGTCTGCTGCAAGCCTGGAGCGAATTGGTCGGGCTCGACATTGCTGGTCAGGCGCAAGCACAACGGGCAGCATCCTAGCCCCGACCGGGCGGGTTTATGGCTCCCTCAAGCTTTCGTCCAGGCCCCGGATGAGTGGATAGAGGAAATACGAGATGACGCTTCGTTCGCCTGCATGAATTTCTGCGGCGACGGTCATGCCCGGCAACATACGAAAAGTTGCTGGAACATTGCGCAGTTCGTCCTCGCCGAGCGCTATGCGAACCTTATAGAAAGCGGCACCCCCGGCCTGGTCGGCATTGGCCTGCTTGGCGAACGAGTTTTCGCTGATAGAAGTCACGTGGCCTTCCACTGTTCCATGTTTCTGGAAGGGGAAAGCATCGAACTTGATGCGGGCCGCATCGCCAGTTGTGAGGTGACCGATGTCATTACCGGCCACACTTACTTCAACCTCCAGCGGAACATTCAGCGGCACCAACGTAATCAAGGGCTCAGCCGGTTGCACGACAGAGGCGACGGATCGCTGGGCGACTTCGAGTACGGCGGCGTCGGCTGGGGCAATCAATCGCGACATTGCGGTGCGCAGATCCACCTTGCGCAATTCCTCGCTGGCCCCGGATTGCCTGTCCATCAAGTCAACCAGTTCTTCCATGGCAACGCGGCGGTACTCCTCGACAAAATTCTGACGTTCGGCCCGCGTCTGCTCGATTTGCTGGGCCGCCTCAGCGGCCTGCCCGCGCACCTGGGTCAATGTAACCTCAATGTCCAGACTGACATCACGGCTTTGCAGAAACGTCAGGCGCGATCCGTTACCGGAGTCTGCGAGCGTTGAATACATGCTCTGGATTTCCTGCAAACCGGCCAGCCGATCTCCAAGCGTTTGCTCCTCCGATTTCGTCTTGTCGATCACCGCCTGACCATGAGCAATCTGGGCGTCGAAGTCGGCAAGGCGTGAGTTGTAGGCGGCGAGCCGCTGCGCCGCCAATTGCCCCTGCATACGTGCCTCGGGGGAAGAGCCGAGCGGGGGTTGGTAGAGGCTGTTGTCCAATTCGGCCTCAATACGGGCAATCTGTGCCTTGAAACCATCCAGCTTGGCTTGCAACTGCCCGGTGTCGGCAGAGGCAAATGTCGGATCGAGGGTGGCCAACAATTGGCCCTTGCTTACGATGTCACCCGCCTTGACGTTCATTTGACGAATGATCGAAGTTTCAAGGGGTTGCATGACCAAGGTTGGCTCGCTGGTGGTCAATTTTCCGGTCGCCACCACGATTTCGTCGAGCTGGGAAACACTGGCCCAATAGATGCCGCAGCCAATTGCCAACGCCACAAGGTAGAGCGTCATGCGCGCCGATATGGGGGCGACGCTCTTCGAGCGCGATGGCGTCACTCTGAAACTCGGATACCGTGGCGGTCTTTACCGGTTCCACCAGTTTGACTTCGGGCTTTTTCTTGGGTGGCTTGACCAGCCTTGGTTTTCTTTGCGGTGCACTCATCCGACTAGCTTCATCTGCTGGTTCCACAACTGCCGGTAGGTTGTGCATCGCGATACCAATTGGCCATGAGGGCCGACGTCGACCAGACGGCCGCGGTCAACGACGAGAATGTTGTCGGCGTCGGTGAGCATCGACAGTCGATGGGAAACGATTACAACGGTTCGGCCTGCGGCGATCCCTTTGATACTGCGTTTGACGATGGCCTCGCTCTCCGGATCGAGCGCACTGGTCGCTTCATCAAGGATCAATATTCTGGGGTTGGTCACCAGTGCTCTGGCGATTGAAAGACGCTGGCGCTGGCCACCAGAGAGATTTTCAGCCCCCTCCTCGATCAACGTGTCGTAGCCGCGTTGCATTTGTTCGATGAACTCGACAGCCCCGGCAAGCTTTGCCGCCTGTACGATTTCTTCAAAAGTTGCGTCTGGCTTGGCGGCGGCGATATTTTCGCGCACCGTGCCACGGAACAGGAAATTGTCCTGCAACACGACACCAACGCTGCGGCGCAGATGGTTGAGATCAAGCTCGCGCACATCATGCCCACCAATGCGGATAAGCCCTTGCTGGACGGGATAAAGGCCCTGGATCAGACGTGTAATCGTGCTTTTTCCTGAACCGCTACGGCCCACCACGCCGAACACACTGCCCGCCGGGATTTCAAAGGACAATTCATCAAGGGCGAAGGCACCGTCCTGCCGATAGCGGAAGGCGACGTCTTCAAATTCAATGGAGCCGGATATTTCGGGACGCAGTCCTTCAGTACGGCCGGCGCGTTCGACCTTCTGGTTCATCACTTCACCAAGCATGCGAACCGACAGAGCCACTTCCTGATATTCGTGGACCATGGTGACAATCTGCACCAGCGGTCCGGAAACCCGGCCCGCCAGCATATTAAAGGCGATAAGCGCGCCGACGGTCATTGACCCGTCAAATACAAACAGTGCCCCGACGCCAATGATTGCAACGGCCATCAGCTTTTCGAGAAGCCCGGTGACTGCCTGGGCGGTGATCGAGATGGTTTCGACCTTGAAACGCGTGGTGATGGTTTGGGCTGATCGATCATCCCAGACGCGGCGCTGCAATGGCTCCATCGCCAGTGATTTAAGGGTGCGGATGCCGTGGACCGTTTCAACCAGTAGTCCCTGCCGTCCGCCTTCGGCCGCATAAAGAGCGGCGAGGCGCTTGCGAAAGGGGGCGACCAACATGGCCACCACCAGCCCGATCAGCGCGCTAAAGCCCAGCACGATCATGGCGAGTGCCGGGCTATAAAGCATCAGCACCGGCACAAAAACCAATAGTGACAGTGCATCAAGCAAGGTCAGAAACAGGCGGCCAGTAAGGAACTCACGGATGCGGCTTGATTGCTGCATATGTTTGACCAGAACACCCGCCGATGCCTGCTCAAAAAAGGAAATCGGCAGGTCCAGCAGGTGCCGGAACGTGCGCGTAGCAACCCGGATATCGATGCGATTGGTAGCGTAAATCAGCAGATAGCGTCGCAAGAACACAAAGATGGCTTCAAACAGCAATGCGATCCCGACACCAACCGCCAGCACCATCAGGGTGGTGTAGCTTTGGTGAACAAGCACCTTGTCGATGACCAGTTGGAAGAAGATCGGCGTTGCCAAACCCAGCGCATAGAGAAACAGGGCGGCAATGGCTACGTCGATGAACAGGCGACCCTGATGCATGATCTCGGGCACGAACCAACGGAAGCCAAAGGGCTGTTCGGGATCGGTGATGCCGAAACTGCGTTTGACCAACAGCAATTGGCCGCGCCAACGCTTGCTGAATTGGTCAAGACCAACACTGATTATACCGCCGGGCGCTTCGGCCAGGGGATCAAACAGGCGCAAGACGACGGCACCCTCCGGATCCGTTTCAGCGCCCAACACTGTAACCCAGTTGCCGTTTTCAAGCCGGGCAAGCGCGGGATAGGCTTGGCCCAGGCGTAGGATGGTTTTCCGATTTACCTTGGTGCGCCGGGCCTTTAACCCCGCGTCGCGGGCCATGCGGAGCATCAGGTCAAGACCTATGCCCTCGTCGCGGATGGCATAGTCCGCAATCAAACTTGCAGCGCTGGTATCAATGCCGTGGTGGCGCAATGTAGCCGCCAGGCACTCAGGCCCGGTTTGGGGTTTGTCTTCCATGGTGACGCAGTACTCTTACTCGAAATTCGGGGACCCATTGCGACTTGCTGTGCCATTTGGCTGGACGCCCTTTGCGGGGACCACGATGTTTTCTGCGTTGGTGTCTGTGCGGTGAATTGCGCCGGCTTCGATCAGGCCATTCATAGCTTTTTGCAGTACATCAAAACTGTTGGCGAAGCCCTCAAGGGACATAATTACACGCTGACGATGCTCGGGCGCCGGCTGGCCGGTATCATCCCGCTGCGTTGCTGACAGGCTCACAAGATCTATACGTACAACTGTTCCGGTGACCGTGATTTCGCCGATGGCATCAGCATAAAGTTCGTCTCGCATAATATAACCCCTTGGTACGCGCTGGCACTAGGACGCCAGCTGTCCGTTAAAAATCACATCGACATAATAATTGGAGGCATTGTAGCTACTGGTCGGGAAGGCACTGGCGCCGCCGTAGGCATAGAGCCCATTGCCGCCGCTTGAGGCGCTGGAAGGCGCGGTCAACGGACCTGCGGTGGCGGCGGAGCCAAAGCCGTTTGGCGTTGCCGAATAGAAACCATCGGTATGATAGGAAGCAACGTAGGTTGTATTGGCATCTATGGCGATTGGCGACGCAAAGGACGCCGTCTGCCAGCCGCTTGCCGTTTCGTTCTGGAAGGTGAGCGTTCCGAGCGCGGTGCCCGAGGCGCTCCACAGGGTTCCGGTGTGCGTGCCGGTGTTCTGCTGTCCCTTGTAGAACTTCAGGCCAGTAATCGTTCCGGCTTCGGAACTGGTGAATTTCATCCCCAACTCAACCCCGTTTGGATCGTTGACCGAGGGCATTGTGGGAGCGGACGCAGTGGAGAACAGCGACACGCCGGTTGCCGCTGCTGCGACGTTGAGGGAAACGCTGGCTGACGAGCTACCGCCACGGCCATCCGATATGGAATAGGTAAAGCCTGCTGTCCCCGAAAAATCAGTTGCTGGGGTAAAGTTTACGGTGTTGGTTTGCGCATCGAAGGCGACAGTCCCATTGGTGGGCGCGCTTACGCCGGTGATCGACAGTGGGTCGCCATTGGCGTCGGTGTCGTTGGCCAGAAGATTGGAGGCCGCAATCTGCAGCGTGGCATTACGCTGGGTGGTGTAGCCGCTGTCGTTGCTGGCGACGGGCGCCGTGTTGGCGGCTTGCTCGTAATAAACATCCACCCAATAGTTGGTCGCATTGTAGGTATTGGTCGGAAACAAGGTTCCCGAGCCATAGGCGTAAAGACCATTGCCATTGTTGGTGGTGCTTTGCGGCGCCGACAGAACGCCGTTGTTGGTGGCTGTATTGAAATAGCCGGAGTTGGCAGCGTAATAGCCGCTGTCGGTATGGTAGGACACAATATAGCTGGTGCCGCTCGAAACCGCGATTGGGCTGCTGAAACTTGCCGACTGCCAGCCGGAGGCGGATTCGTTGCTAAACGTTACGTTGCCCAGTTGTGTGCCCGTTGCCGACCACAGTGTACCGGTATGGGGGCCGACGTTTTGCGCACCCTTGTAGAACCGCATACCACTGATTGTGCCGGCTGAGGCGACGGTGAATCTCATTCCCAGTTCAACCGAGCTTGGATCATTTACGGAGGCCGCAGCAGGTGTCGCATCGGTTGCGAATAGACCACTGCCTGACGGCGGCAACGTTACCGATAGCGTCACATCGGCAGACGATATGCCGCCACGACCGTCTGAGATCGCGTATGTAAAGCTGGCCGGGCCGGTATAATTGGCGGTCGGCGTGAAGGTGACAATATTATTCTGAGCGTTAAAGCTGACAGTACCGTTTTGAGCGGCGCTCACACCGGTAATGGTCAGCGGATCGCCGTCAGGGTCGGTGTCATTGGCCAGAAGCGATGCGGCGCCAATTTGGGCTGCAGCGTCACGCATCGTGGAAAATCCGGTGTCCCCAGTCGCCGTAGGTGCATTGTTGGGCGCCGCTTCAACGGTCAACCCGACCGTCGCGCTGGCAGTGCCACCGCGTCCGTCCGAGATGGCGTAGACAAATGATGCAGCACCCGAATATCCAACTGTTGGCGTGAACAGAACGGTATTGGTCTGGGCATCGAAACTGGCAACGCCGTTTACAGCGCCGCTGACACCTGTCACAGAAATCGGATCGGCATCGGGGTCATTGTCATTTGCAAGCAAGGCCGCTGCTGCCAGGGTCAATGCGGTATTGCGCGGCGTGGTGTATCCGCTATCCGCATTGGCAATGGGCGCCTGGTTGGGGCTGACGGTCGAGGTCATCAGGACGTCGACCCAGTAATTTGATGCGTCAAACGTGCTGACAGGGAACAGATTGCCATTGCCATAGGCATATACGCCATTGCCTGCAGCCGGCGCCGTCAGCAGGCCACTGACCTTGTCGGTAGTGAAATAGTTTGGCGTCAACGCATAATTGCCGTTGCTGTGGAAGCTGGCGACATAAGTTGTTCCAGACGAAATCGGCACCGGATTTGAGAAGTTTAGCGTTTGCCAGCCGCTCGCAGTTTCATTGGCGAAGGTTGCCGTTGCAAGCAGTGTACCCGTGCTGGACCAGAGTGAACCTGTGTGAGTGCCGGTATCGGTGGCGCTTTTGAAATATTTGATACCCGTGATCGCCCCACCCGCTGAGGCAACAAATTTGACACCCAGATTGACCTGGGATGGATCGTTGCTGCCCAGAACAGAAGGGGTGTCGCTGGGGCTAAACAGTGAACTGGTGCTGACCGAGGCTGCAACATCCATGTTGACCGCAGCTGAACCAACGCCACCGCGACCATCAGAGATTGCATAGTTGAAGGATGCCGGGCCGGTGTATCCGGCATTCGGGGTAAAGGTGACGGTTTGAGCTTGCTGATCAAAGCTAACGGTTCCACCGGCGGCGTTGCTCACGCCGGTCAATATCAGCGGGTCGTTATTCGGGTCGGTATCGTTGCTCAGCAGCGTGCTAGTTGCGAATGTGATGGCCGTATCGCGCGCCACCAGAAACCCATTATCATTTTGGCCGACGGGAGGCTCGTTGGGCGTCGGGACGCCGCTGAACACCACATCGACCCAGTAATTTGCCCCGCCGCCTGACTGGGTAGGTAGCGCATTCGTGCTGGAATAGGTGTAGACGCCGTCCGAAAGCGTCAGTGGTCCGCGCGTTTGTGGCGTTGCAAAGAAATCGGGCGTGATCGCGTACCCGACCCGGCCAAAGAAGCTGGCGACATAGGTTGTTCCAGCCGTGATGGTCACGGGCGAGTCGAATATAACTGTCTGCCAACCGCTTTGCGTTTCGTTCTGGAACGATGCCGAACTCAGCAATGTGCCGGTTGAAGTCCAAAGTGAGCCAATGTGTTCACCGGCGTTTCCGACGCCTTTGTAGTAGCGCACGCCAACAATTTCGCCCGACTGGCTGGCGCTGAACGTCACACCAATATTGACTGGGACACTGTCGCTGGAAAATGACTCTGCAGGGACTTCATTGGGTCCAAAGAAGAGGTCAGCGCCGCCCTGATCTACATTGACGGTTAAACCGGCGCCGGGGACTTCAAGATTGATGCTGTCATCGACGGCACGGGTGAGGATGGTATATTCGCCGCCCACGATCGGGGTCCAGCTATAGGTCCAGTTATCATAGCCGGTGGCCCGGTGCCAGCTTGCACCGTTGTCCGTCGACACTTCAACGACAGCCACCCAGCCACCGCCGGCGTCAGTCGCTGTGCCGGTAATCGTCAAGGTTTCGGCGGCAGTCAGGCCTGCGGCGCCGGTTGGCGAGGTGATAACCGTTGTGGGAGCCTGGTTGTCCGTGCTCTGGCTGGCAACCGCCAGGCTTTGCATCAGGGTGGCGGGCTGAACACCCATATCGGCGAACAGGTTGATCATCGCCTGTTGCACGTTGGGATCAGTTGGCGTGGTTTCCAAATCGTGGTTGGCATCAAGGCCCCAAGCCCAATAGACCGACCCTGCCCCGAAAACCAAGGCGCCGCTTGGGGCGCGATAAAGTGTCAGACTATGATTTGAATTGCCCGGTCCAACCGTATTGCCATAGTCAAGCAGCTTGGAATCTACATCAATGGATGTATAGGAAAGCGGCACCAGGCCTGCAGGGCGAAAACCGTTGTCGACGTCGGAATCCCATTCATAGCCGAGCAGATTTTGGGTGAGGGTATAGACTTCACCGGGCTGAAGATCGGCCACCGCTGTATTGGTCCAGAAGCGGAATTTGGACATATCGTAGGGCACATCGATAGCGTCGAGCCGGTAGGAGTCGACGGTAAACATCGTGCCGGTCAGTGCATTTTCGGGGTTACCCGAGCCTAGCAACGGGTCGCGCCAGGTTGAGGTCGTCCCGTTCGCGTCTATATCGGCATTGTCCCAGATTTCCTTGTAGGAAACCAAGGTCTTGTAGGGCGTTCCGGTGCCGTCGATACTTGGTTCCCAGCGGGTTTCCCAGTAAACTTCATTACCACTCCAGAAGGAGAGGTTTACCCCGGCGTCGCGCGCAGCTTCAACATTGGTGCGCTGATCGGCCGACCAATATTCATCGTGGCCAACGGAGAGAAAAATCTTGCTGTTCAGCAATTGGGCCGCATTGGAAGCGGTATCAATGCCCGAGATATAATTGACGTCATAGCCATTCTGCTCAAGAAAGCGGATGGCCGGATACTCGACGCCGAAGATGAAATCTTGCGGCCCGGAAGCAAAGCCGCCGTCGCGGGTTATGATGGGGCGATTATAGCTGACGGCGCTCGCACGTCCGGCATGGCCACCTTCGTCAACGCCACCATAAAAGTTGTAACCGCCCCACCAGTTGTAGGCCTGCCAGCTGGTATCAGAGGTCTGGAAAGTAATATCACTCGGTGCTTCGTCATCGCGCACGATAAAAGGAATGATGTTCGCGCCACCTGAGCCATCAAACCGGGTCATCCGCGCAAAATAGATGCCCGAGACGGCCTCCTGAGGGATGTCCCAAGAAGCAGTGACGTTCCAGTTACCGGCATCCACCAGCTTGGTGGTCGGATCAAAAATAGGGACCGGCTGGGTCGCGGCGGAACTCAGGTTCTTGTCGATGGACCCAACCAGGCGCGCACCATCGCCGCCATAATAGCCAAGGCGATAGATGTCGATGCGGTAGTTGGTAGAATCGGTATCGATTTTGAAGTTGACCGTTTGGCCGTGGTTGATTGTGAACTGCTCGGCAAAGCCTTCGATGCTGGCGTCGCCGGCATCGATCATCCAGACGCTTTCTGGCGTGCCCTGCTTCTGGTTCTCCAATACGATCGGATTTACAAGATTGGCTTCACTCAGCAGCGGCACATTGGTGGTGCTGTCGGCGGAAGGTTCAAAATATACGGGATCGCCATATTCCTCATCTTCGTCGTGTGAGCCGCCTGCGGCATCTGACGAGGTCGCGCCCGATATCCAGCCCGCTTTCCATTCTGCCAAAGTCGGCCCACCAGATTCCGTTCCAGTATCGACCGGCGGAGGGTTATCTGTGTTTCCCGGTGGGTTGGGCGTTTGGCCCGGTGAGGTTGGTGTGTGTTCATGCCATGGGTGATGGCCCGCCCATTTCCCGGGCTCCCCCATTTTGCTGCGGGGGGCTATATTGATGATGGTGGGAAGCAAACCAGGACGCGGGCGTTGAATTGGTCGGCGCGCCGTCCGACGTCTCCGGCGAACCAGAAGCGTCAGAATCGTTGGATGGGAAAAAGTGGCTTTTGCCCGCTCCGAACATAAGGGCCGTGTGCCCCAGCTTTGCGACCAGCGTAGGTGCGTTGAGTCTATTATAGGAATTCGCCAGCGCGGCGGCCCACGGCGCGTTGGACCCATCGCCACGGAAATGGGAAATTGCCTTGGAGCGGGCGCTACCCTGCTGCCGATGTCGTGCCAGAAGTGCCGGCTGGACAGCCACGTTCTGGTACAATGTCGACTGGCCGCGAACTGTATTGCTGTAGGATTTCACGCGAGCCCCCGTATCTAAAGTTTCGAATACATTGGCACGGCAGACGGGGCACCGAAATCAATCGAAGGATTATTGCGGTACTAGTCCGTCAAGCAAAGTCGAATACTGGTTAATACCGAGGGCAACGTGGTCATTTCCAAATCGGCGCGCGCGCATGCATGGTTCTCGCAGATATATCGGCGATTTGAACTCACCTTTTCGTTGGCCAGCATGATTGAGCAATTGGCGTGTTCGGACTTCGAATAGATCATTGTGCTTAGCTGGATCGTCAAATATGAGGCAATGCGCCTAGAACGTCGCATAACCCTCTAACTCCATTGAGAAATTTTCACGCGGCCCCAGTGCTGCTAACCTTGACTGCGATGAATAAGATCAAGTGCCTGCACAGCAGGGACGCCAACGTCAGGCGGAGACATGTCGACTGAAACGATTGATACCGATCGCCAGATACAGGCAGTCCATGGGCGCCGCGCCATTGAGGATGACCCTCTGTTTGAAGTTGGATTGGCGGACTGGCTGCAGTCTGCCTATGGTGCAGAGGGACTCCAGGACGTCTATGCGCGCTTCGCGGTTGGCGACGGCAAACTGAATTTTCTGATGCGAAAGATGATCTGGAAAGGCGGGGCGCGCCGCTGCGGCCCGGGTTTGCAAGTGGCCAGTCAGGTCAGCTTCAAGCATCTGGAAACCTTTGAAATTGGGGCCAATGTATTCATTGGCGTCGGTGCCAATATTCAAGGCCGGTTTGATGGAACCTGCATTATTGGCAACCGGGTCTGGATCGGACCGCAGGCTTTCTTTGATGCCCGCAATCTGGTGCTTGGCGACAATGTAGGCTGGGGACCCGGCGCAAAGGTATTGGGCTCACAGCATACCGGGCTGCCGCTGAGTGAGCCTGTGATAGCAACTCAACTTGAAATTAAGCCGGTGCGCGTTGGCGCAGGTGCTGACATTGGCACTAATGCTACCATTTTACCGGGCGTAACGATTGGCGAGGGCGCAATCATTGGCGCTGGTGCGGTCGTGACGAGCGATATTCCCGCCTATGCCATAGCTGCGGGCGTACCGGCGCGGGTACTTCGGATGCGCCAGGATTTGGAATGAGGTTGTTGATGCGCTCGTCCAGGCAGCGCAATGGTCCCCAATTCCATCATATCGAGCTATGGGCCCCCAGAACTCGGGTTATTGCTACCCGAGAACAGAGCCTCAACAATAGAAGCTGGCAAGGATGGTACCAAGGCCATCAGGGGAGAATACGGCGATGGCCGAGCAGCTCGACGTCAGCGTTATCATCCCGCACCTGAATGAACCCGACGATTTACGCCTCTGCCTTTTGGCGTTGAATGCCCAGCAAATGCCGGGTATGAATTTTGAGATTATCGTCGTTGACAATGGTTCGGTTCAGATGCCGGACTTTGCCACTGTGCTGGCGCCCAATGTGAAATTGGCGCGCGAACTGACCCCCGGCCCGGGACCGGCAAGGAACTTGGGCGCTTCGTTGGCCAGCGCACCGATACTCGCCTTTGTCGATGCTGACTGTGTACCGGCTCTTGGCTGGCTCGAAGTCATCGTCCGCACCTTCAGGGACAACCCCGGGATCGATTTTGCTGGCGGCGACATTGGTATCCGTCCGGCCGATGCACGACGTCTGACGGCGGTCGAATGCTATGAGAGTCTCTACAGTTATCGCGCGCGCCGATATGTCGAACGCGACGGCTACGCTGCCACTGGCAACATGGCCGTCCGCACCGAGGTGTTTCGCCAAGTCGGGCCTTTTGGTGGCATCAAGACCATGGAAGATACCGAATGGGGCAAGCGCGCCAGTGCCATGGGCCATCGCATTGCCTATATGTCGGAAGCGCGCGTCAACACGCCATCCTGCGGTTCGTTTAACGCATTGGCGCGGCGTTGGGATCGCCATGTTGCCCATGAATTTGGCGAATTGCAGGGGCAATCGCTGGGAAAGCTGCGTTGGCTTATCAAAAGTGCGGTCGTTGCGGCGTCACCTGTGGCTGAGCTATTTACCGTTGTAAGGACATCCAAGTTGGGCCGGTGGCGGGACCGATGGGCTGCGTTGGCCTGCGTTACGCGGGTGCGGCTTTATCGGGCGCAGCGCATGATAGGGCTGGCATTTCGTGACGATGCGGCGATGCGGCTCGATATGTGGAATCGCGACGATCTCTGACGGTTAGACATGCATAAATCGGGCTATTCTGAACCGGCTGACTAAGCCGGGTGTTAGAGAATTGTGCAATCGTTGCATCGCATGAGCAACGTGCGCGCCCTGCCCTGCCGTGGCAAATTCTACTGGAAGTAGTTGCTGTTGAGTGGATTGCACGGGGTAGACATGCCACAGGCCATAGACCATGCCAACGTTGGCGAAATCCAGCGAGCTCATGACCGGCTCAAAGGGTTGGATCAAAGTTCGTCAGAGGCCATTGCCCGTATTCCGGATTATTGCGCGTTAGCCCTTGATGGGTTGAAGCGGATGCGGTTGGGCAATGGGCATTTTCCTCAGACGATGCGGAACATTACTCGAAGTAACGGGTCGGGGACGCGGGCCGAAGGCGACAATTTGCGCTATGCGACCATTGTGGCGCAGGGGTTGGGATGGCTACCCGAAAGGTCGCAACGATCTGTTCTTGAAGGGATAACCGCCGCTGAGCTGGCGTTGATCTGCGTGCAACGCGCGGCCCATTCCAACGATGTCGGTGTCGTGGCGCTTGCGGCGTGGGCGGCTGCGGAAACGGCTGGCGTATTCGCCAAAGGCCTGTTCGACCGGCTCGAAAAAATGTTGGCAAGTGTTAGCATCGAGACCGTTCCGGTTGCTTGGACGTTAACCGCGACACTCGCAGCGCGTCACCTTGGCAATGTCGAAAATTTGCAAAAAGTCGCGACGCGGCGACTGATGGATGCGCAGGGTCCAAAAGGTCTGTTTGGTCACGTCACGCCACTGAGTTCTGCGCGGTGGCATCGCGCCCATCTGGGATGCTTTGCCGATCAGGTTTACCCCATTCAGGCCCTCGCCCGTCTTGGCCAGGCCGATGGCAACAGTGAGGCGCTGCAGGCGGCCAATGATTGTGCGGCTCGTATTGTTCATTTGCAGGGAACCGCCGGGCAATGGTGGTGGCATTATGACGTTCGCGACGGCAGCGTTACCGAGGGGTTCCCGGTATATAGCGTGCATCAGCATGCAATGGCGCCGATGGCGCTGCTGGACCTGCATGAAGCGGGTGGCACCGACTACCGCGCAGCGGTCATCAAAGGTCTGGAATGGATCGACAATCCATATGAAGCGCGAGACCCGCTGGTTTCGCTTGAAGATGGGATGATCTGGCGAAAGGTGGGGCGGACTGAACCGCCGAAGTTCGTGCGCTCGATTTCGGCCCTGAGCACTTCCGTCAAGACCGGTTGGCATTTGCCTGGGCTCGACGCGATCTTTCCGCCTGGAAAAATCGATTATGAGTGTCGCCCTTATGAATTTGGGTGGATGCTTTATGCGTGGCACGCGGGCGGCGTGGTGAAACGGCTGGCCTGACCGGTTCGAAGTCTAGCTCCTATTAGCAATCCCCAACTGGCAGCGATCCCCGTAATCTGGGCTCTCAATATCGAGACCGCACCTATGTCGACACTCACCGTCAGTCGCGCTGACAGACGCGCAAAGGTCGCCCACCGCAGCCCGAGGGATGAGCGGCCAGGTGTCGGGCGTGTGCGCGAACCGGGCAATTCCCATCGCCTGCATGGCGCGGTGATCCTTTTGCTTTTCACCTGGATGCTGCCTTGGGAGTATTTTCTCGGATCCGTCCGACTGACGCCCTATCGCCTGTCGCTCATTGTGCTTTTGCTGCCCAGTCTGATGTGGTTCGCCGCCGGACGCGCGGGCCGCGTCAGGCTGCCCGACGTTCTGCTTTTAGGATTTGCCCTTTGGTGCATGCTCAGCCTGGGGGTAGTCCATGGCATCAGTACGGCGTTTCAAACCGGCGGCATTCAATTTCTTGAAACGCTGACGCCTTATTTGATAGCGCGGTGCTGCATCAGAAACGCTGACGACTTTCGCGCCCTGGCGCGACTGCTGACCTGGATTGTATTGGCGCTGTTGCCATTTGCAGTCTTTGAAGCGGTAACCGGGCGCAACATCTATCTTGAAATCATGTCGCAGTTCTTTTCCACCATTGAGCTCGCACATAAGGACCCTAGATGGGGTTTGAGGCGGGTGCAGCTGTTCTTTGAGCATCCAATCCTGATGGGTGTTTGCCTTGGCAGTATCCTGACGCTGACACATCTCGTTGTCGGTCGGGAGTTCTATTTCGGTCGCCGCTGGATGCGATCGACAATGGTTGGGCTAACCGCCGCACTTTCACTGTCCTCAGGGCCACTCAGCGGCATGATGGTGCAGATAATATTGATGGGATGGAACTGGTTCTTCAGCAAAATCAAGGGGCGTTGGACCATCCTGATATCGCTGGTTCTGATGTTCATTCTGGCGGTGCAGCTGTTTGCCCGCCGTCCCCTGCCGAACATTCTGGTGTCGTTCGCCTTCGAGCAGGAATCTGGATACTATCGGATACTCATCTGGAACTATGGGTCTGAGTCGGTCGCCCGGCATCCCTGGTTTGGTGTTGGCCTGGGGAGTTGGGACCGGCCTGCATGGATGCCCCCGAGCATTGACATGTTCTGGCTCTACAACGCTATCGTATTTGGATTGCCAGGTGGCGTGCTGATGATGGCGTTTTTCGCTGTCACAGTCTGGTCGATTGGCAAAGTTCGCAATCTGGACCAGCGCCTATACGACTATCGCGCCGCCTATCTGATTGCCATGACTTCGTTTTTCCTGACCGGATGGATGGTTCATTTCTGGAACGGAACCTATGTGTTCTTTCTGTTCATGGTAGGCGCTGGCATGTGGCTACTAAACGTGCCGCGCCAAGATGATGGGCTCAAGCTTGAGCCAGAGGAGCGGGCCATGGCAAGCCGGTCCCGGCGGCCCCTTCGGGCCCCTCGTCAGCCCGTTGGACACAGAGAGAGGTAGTTGTCAGCGGTTCTTAAGGGGACTGGCGCGAGAACTTGGCGACCTTGGCAATCTCATCAACGGCATTGAAATCTTCGGGGGCCTGTCGCCCGGTCAGACGGACAAACCGACCACGTGCCTTATGCACCAGTAGCTGGGCTGCCGTGCTGGCCGCTTCCCTGAACAGGGTTATTCGACTTGGTCGCTCGCGCATCCATTCCTCGTAAAAACCGATCTGCCGTTCGGCGGCACCGGTCAGGCTGAAGCGATCTTCGACAAATTTTCTCGAAAATGCCGCCAGTTCCGACCTTCGACTTTCGCTTTGAAGAAGCCCGGCAAGAATATTGGCAAGCGGTTCTGGTCGCGTGTTGCCATCGCCAAGCCCATAAAAACCCTGCCAAAGGAACATTTCAGCCGTATCGGGGGTCAAAAGTTCGGAAAAGCCTCGTTCGCCGAGAACGATGACAGGTTTTGCAAACGCCATCGCCCGCAATGCCGAACCACCCATCCCGAGGATGATATCAGCGGCAGCGTATGCGGAACGCGGATCGGCGCGCTCACCGGTGAGTATGATCGTTTTATCGCCGGTGCGTTGATTGACCTTGGCGGCGGCACTGGCGAGCGCCTGATGCGCAGGACCGTCGCCGACAATTACCAAACGTGCGCCGGTTTGGTCTGCCAAGAGATCGACAGCGGCGATGGCGCGCTCCAACCCCTCGAGTTTGAGTGCGACGGCCAGCCGTGAAACAACGACGATTGTTGGTCGATCATCCAAATCAAATTCGGCCCGGAACCCCTGTCCATCAATCATCGGCGAATTGCTTTGGACGTCGACCGGCGGCTCGATGACTCGGATAGGGCCCGAGCGGCCGGTACGGGCCGCCGCTGCGATCTGCTCGGTCCCCACGATCAGGGGCATTGAGGATGGAATGAACGGTGCGACAGACATCGACATTGCCGTACAGCCAACGGTCACCCCATCCGAAAGCAGTGGCCCATAAAACCCTTCGATCGAGGGTGGCCATTCGTAGCCGTGGACGACGTCGATATTCTCGCTCCGGCAGAGATCACGCAGGGCGCAGGCAATTTGCATTGAGGGACGCACCCTATGGGGTGGTGCCAGAACAAGCGGCAGATCAAGCTCTTTTATAGTGGTTGCGAGGCTGCCGGTTTCGGCGGCGAAAATGGTTACATCGTGCCCACGGTCCCGGACTGCGGCGGCAAGTTCAATGGCGTTGAGCTGACTGCCGCCGATGGACAGGACGTGGGGGTAAACAACTATGCGCATGGGGAGCCGCTAACCCAAAAAGCTATGGGCGACGCGCCGAAGCGAGCGGCCGGTGCGGCGCATCTGGCTCTGTGCCAGAAGCCAGATTGCCGAAGGGTGAGCGCGCACGCTTTCCACAATGAAGCGCCTGGCCCAACGGGTTTTGCCGGTCGCAGCTAGACTGCGCGCGATATCAACCATGATAGCGGCGCGTTGGCTGGGATATTGGCGCAGCAGTTCCCGATTGACCGTCAGTATGCGCACCGTGCCCATAGCCTGTTTGCTGCGACTACCCGAAATGCTGTCGGGTGACACATAGGCCAGCATGACTGGCCGGTTGTCTTCATGGATGCGGGTGATCTGGCTGATCCGCACGGCGAATTCCCAGTCTTCATTGGCCTTGGCGCAGATGTCGAACCAATCGGCTGTCGGCAGCAAATTGCGCCGAAACAGGGCGCAGGGCAGAACCAGCCGATTGGCATCGAGCATGGAGCCGACCTGATTTGACTGGTCGATGGCTTTGCTGAGATCTGGCGCCACGCAAACCTTGTCAGCGCCGAAAACATAATTCTCGTCGCGCCCGTATATGATCCGGTGACTGGTGACGACGCCGACATCGTCGGGGAGCGCGGCAAACATTGCCAACTGCCACTCCAACTTTTTTGGCAACCAGAGGTCGTCACTATCCTGAAAGGCAACGAATGTGCCTTGTGCGGCGGCAACGCCGGTATTGCGGGCGGCAGCGGCCCCGCCATTCTGCTCGCGCCGGATATATTTGATCCGCGGATCGCCAATGGCATCAAGGACCGACTTGATGTCCTCCTTTGACCCATCATCGACAACGATAAGTTCGAGATCGCCAAACGATTGCGAGAGCACGCTGGTTGCGGAGGCGCGGATCGAGTCTTTTCGATTGTGCGAGGGCAGAATGACCGAGACTGTGGGGTTCATGCATGCCTCATTGTTGCTGGAATATTTTTGGCCAGTTGGCACCTGATGGCTGGCGTCGGATTGCAGCCGCCATGCCGGCGCGATGCACCGGCGATCCGCCTGCGCTGCGCAGGGCCTCGCCGGTCCAGACCGCCAATCTGAACAGAGCCGTCGAGATCATACCATGATGGCGAGCATAGTCGCGAATGCGGTTGATCGTGAGAATTGAATACAGGCGGCTGTTTTGTCCATATTCCCCGCCGATGTGGATCAGTTCGGCCTCGGGCTCGTAAACGATGCGGAAGCCGGCAGCGCGCACGCGTCGCTGAAAGTCCACTTCCTCGCTATATAAAAAGAATGTTTCGTCCCAGGGACCGACACGCTCGCGCGCTTCGGCCGAGATAGCCAATGCAGCGCCGCTGGCCCAATCAACATCCCGAGCGATTCGATAGTGAGTATCATCGACTATGCACTCGCCCTGATCAAAGCTGGAGCCCAGTTTGTCGCCGAGCAGCGCGTCGGCCCAGGCGGTTAGAACTGTGGGTTCGCGGCGGAGCGAAAAGCTTGGTGTTCCGTCTTCATGCACGACCCTTGGGGCCGCAACGCCGACGCCGGGGAGCCGCAATGCTGCCACCAACCGGGCAGCAGCGCCGCGCGACAGCCGAATATCGGGATTGAGGATGAGAACATCTGCGCCCGCCTCAATTGTTGCCAATGCGGCATTGATCCCAGCCGCATAGCCGCCGTTTCGGCCTGTAGGAATGATCCGGGGGCAAATTGGATGGGCCGAGGCCAAGGCAATGCTGTTGTCGCTCGAGGCGTTGTCGGCGATCACGACTTCTGTGTTCGAGAGGCCCTCAAGTCCGTCGGCCAACGTATCCAGCAAGCCGCCCAATGTGTCCGCACTATTATATGTGACAATCACAAGGGCGAGCGGCCGGTTGTCGCTGGCCGAAAATCCTACAGCTACTGATGCGGTCTGAACGGTCACCCGAAGCGCTCCAAGTTACATTTTCTCCTTTTAAGACTATCCGTTAGCGGGGCGGCGGGTGAACTAGGGATTTTAGGTTAAGCGGGTGCCGTTCTGCTTAGCGACTAAATAAGGATAGCCATTGGATGCCTACTCTTGGGCTAGAGGGCATCAATATTACTCCCCTCCCAGACCGGCCCGATTGATTGCTGACCTATCTCACCTCCCCCTAACCTCGCAGTGGAAACAGGGAGGCTGACATGGCTTTCGACTTTGAAGCACCACGGGGAATGACCGCGATCACGGGAGCAAAGCCTTCCCCCCGCAGGCTGCTTTTCGGCCTTTATGTCGATAGCATGCGCATGGACGAGACGGTTGAGCGCTGCCGACAGGCCATCCAGACGCACACATCGTTGCTCGTTGGCGTGCTGAATGCGGCGAAAATCGTCAATCTTCGGCGTGATCCGGGCCTGCGCGAAGCAATTTTGGACTGTGATCTGCTGCTTGCCGATGGACAATCGATTGTGTGGGCCAGCCGGTTGCTGGGCAAGCCATTGCCGGAGCGGGTGACGGGGATCGATCTTTTCGAGCAATTGCTCGCCCTGGCGGATCAGCAGCAGCGCGGCATTTATCTGCTGGGCGCCAAGCCTCAAGTTCTTGCTGCGCTGGAAGCAAATATCGCAAAGCGTTGGCCAAACGTAAAAATCGCTGGCAGTCATCACGGCTATTACAGCGAAGATGAGGCGACCACGATTGCAACCGACATTCGTGCGTCGGGTGCCGACATGCTTTTTCTGGGCATGGCCTCGCCGAAAAAGGAAATATTCCTGCGCCGGTTTCGCCATGAGCTCGATGTTCCTGTGCTGCACGGGGTCGGTGGATCGTTTGATGTTCTGGCCGGCCTTACCCGACGCGCGCCGCCGAGTTGGCGACGGCTCGGCCTCGAATGGGCCTATCGGCTGGTTCAGGAACCGGGGCGGCTATGGAAACGATATCTGATGACCAATAGCGCCTTTGTGGCGCTGACGGTGCGCGAGGCCCTACGTCCCGCAGCGCCGCTGGGGCCATCCGCATCTACCGAACAAATCGAACCCCCGCCGCATAAGCGCGCGCCATAGGACCAATGTGATGATGAACGAAGTTTTTAGTGGAACGCTTGTTGTTGTAGGGATGGGCTATATCGGCCTGCCGACGGCGACGGTTTTGGCTACCCGCGGCGTCAAGGTTATTGGTGTCGATGTTAATCCGCGGATCGTGGAAGCGATATCGCGGGGCGAAACGCCCTTCATCGAACCCGACCTTGCCGTTGCGGTCAGTGGCGCGGTGGCGATGGGGCGCTTGACGATGTCGCGCGACATGCCCGAAGCCGATGCCTATATCATCGCAGTGCCGACACCGTTCAAGGATGACCACACTGCTGACCTTTCCTATATCCAGGCGGCGGCCGAACAGATTGCGCCCAAGCTTCGGCCCGGTACCATCGTGGTGCTGGAATCCACCAGCCCGCCCGGAACGACGGAGAAGGTAAGCCAGTGGATCGGGGCGAAGCGCCCGGATCTGCGGATGCCCCATATTGCAGGGAGCATTGCCGATGTGTCGATTGCCCATTGTCCCGAGCGGGTGCTGCCCGGTCGTATCATGATCGAAATGGTCACCAACAACCGGGTCGTGGGTGGGCTGACCAGCCAGTGTGCGGCCAAGGCTGCGAGCATTTATCAGGTCTTTTCGCAGGGAGAAATATTGCTGACGGACGCCGCCAGCGCCGAGATGGCCAAGTTGGTTGAAAACTCCTATCGTGACGTCAATATCGCCTTTGCGAACGAACTTTCGCTGATCTCGGAATCGCTGGGGCTGGATGTGTGGGAAGTCATCAAACTTGCCAATCAGCATCCGCGCGTCAATGTGTTGTCGCCCGGACCCGGCGTTGGCGGGCATTGTATTCCGGTCGATCCCTGGTTCATCGTGGCGGCGGCGCCCGAATTGGCCCGGCTCATCCGAACAGCCCGCGAGGTCAATGATCACAAGCCGCACCATGTCGCGGATCAGGTGATCGCCAAGGCAAAGCGCTTCGTGTCGCCGTCGATTGCCTGCCTGGGGCTGACCTTCAAGGCCAACGTTGACGATATTCGTGAGAGTGCGGCCATCGAGGTGGTGGGTCTGATTGCCCGTGGTCTGCCCGAGGTCGAGATCATGGTTGCTGACCCCTATGTCGACGAGCTGCCGCCCAAACTGGGTGGCAATGCCAATCTTCGACTGGCAAATGCCGGCGAGGCGGCGGATGCGGCCGACATAATTGTACTGCTGGTGGAGCATGAAGCGTTCAAGCCGCTCCGCCACATCCGGCAGAACGGCAAGGTGGTTTATGACACGCGTGGCGCCTGGGCTTGAGCCCGGGTTGGCGTGGCTGTGGCGATAAAATCGCGCGGCCGCGTCGCATGTCCGAAAAAGTGCTCGATTGACTGCACGCATCTGTCGGCGGCGTGACCATCGCCATAGGGATTGACCGCTTTGGCCATGGCATCATAGGCAGTTTTGTCGGTTAGCAAGGTACTGACTTCATCGACGATCAACGCCTGATTGGTGCCCACCAGTTTGACTGTTCCGGCTGAAACGGCTTCGGGGCGTTCAGTGGTTTCGCGCAAGACCAAAACGGGCTTGCCCAAGCTCGGCGCCTCCTCCTGAACGCCGCCGCTGTCGGTCAGAACGATTTCGGCAGAACGCATTGCGCCGACAAAATCGCTGTAGCTGAGCGGTTCGGTGATCAGCACATTGTCGAGCTTTTCCAGTGGCGGTAGCAATATTTCGCGGACTACGGGATTGAGGTGAACCGGCAGGACCAGATGGACATCGGGGAACCGGCGGGCAATTTCAGCCATCGCCTGCGCGGTTCGGCGCATTGGCTCACCCCAGGATTCGCGGCGATGGGCTGTAAATATAATGGTCCGTTTGCCTTCGACCCTGCGCAGATCCGGGTTGTCTGGTGGCAAGCGACGTGCCGCCACTTCGAGCAAGGCATCAATGACAGTATTGCCCGTGACGCTTATATTTTTGGCCGGAATGGCTTCACGCAGCAGATTTTGCCGTGATGTATCGGTGGGCGCAAGGTGCAGCGAAGCCAGCTTTGAGACCATGCCCCGGTTCATTTCCTCGGGGAACGGATTGTAGATGTCACCGGTCCTGAGCCCCGCCTCTACATGAATGACCGGCACTTTTTGATAGAAGGACGCCAGAGCTGCCGCAAAGCAGGTGGTTGTATCACCTTGCACCATGACCGCGTCGGGGTTTTCCGCAGCGATGACATCCGATACGCCTTCCAGCGCGCGACAGGTGATACCCTGCAGCTGCTGTCGTTGGGATATGATGTTGAGATCGTGGCTGGGCGCAATGCCGAACAAGGCGTTTACCTGGTCCAACATCTCGCGGTGCTGGCCCGTTACGGCAACCACCGCCTCGAGATGTTTGGACCGCGCCATGGCGGCAATCAAGGGCGCGACCTTGATTGCCTCTGGGCGCGTCCCGTAAACGACTAGGATCTTGTGCATGGCGTAACTCCCCGTCCACACCCCGGTATGGGCTGCAGCAAGGTTACGGCGGTCAATTTTACAGAAAAATACGTCAGATGGCGCTGACGCCAGTCGATAGCAAGGCCTGGACATTGCCCCAACCTACATCGCTGCCATCAATTGGATATGGATGAGGCTTTTACCGTGGTTGATCGAGCTAGTTCTGGATTGGTTAATAAATCGTTAAGGCTACCTTCGGGGCACAACAACGCTCAAAGAAAGTAGAAAATCGCGAAATATATTAATGAATTCAGCAACATCGACTTCTGGATCACAGTCTAATAAGCCGATCTGCGCAGTTCTTGATATCGCAGGAAAGTCTAAGCTTCTGGCACAATGGACAAAACTGCCGTGCATAATGGCTTTGGAAATCCGCGGTGATCGCTAACGCACCGACGTTCTGAACAGAAAACCAAAGCTTTTTCGCGCCGGCAAGATGCGAGGGCGAAATGCTTGACGAGCTACCCTGGAAGCAGACGAATGCCGGTATTTTACTGGCCCGTGAAAATTCAATCAAGAAACGCGATGTCGGATTCTATCCGTATTTCAAGCGCTGCATGGATGTATTGCTTGTTTTACTTAGTTTACCAATTATTTTGCCGCTTATGATTGCAATCGGCACGTTGGTCTCGTTGGATGGGGGCTCTCCCCTCTATTCGCAGCAGCGTGTGGGACGCAACGGCAAGATTTTCAAGTTCTGGAAACTCCGGTCCATGGTGCCCGATGCGAAATCGGCACTGGCCAAATATCTTGAAAATTGTCCGGAAGCGCGTGCCGAATGGGAAACGACACAAAAGCTGAAGTGTGATCCTCGACTGACCTATCTGGGACGCTATCTACGCAGATATTCACTCGATGAATTGCCGCAGCTGTGGAATGTACTAGTCGGCGACATGAGTCTTGTTGGGCCACGACCGATGATGCCAGAGCAACGCACGCTCTATCCCGGAACCGCCTATTACAGTGTTCGGCCCGGCCTGACTGGCCTTTGGCAGATCAACGCCCGGAACAATTGTTCGTTCGCGGGGCGCGCCGAATATGACAACAAATACGCGATGACCATTTCGGCCCGCACCGATATTGCCATCCTGTACAAGACAGTTGCAGTGGTTTTCCAAGGCACCGGTTGCTAGCCCACACATCAGGGTTGGGCTAGCGTGATCATCCGATTTTCAGCCATTGCGCTGCCTGCTGGCTGATCCATCTGGGTCGTGACCCGCACCAGATCACCGGGCATTAGCAGACTTGCATCAGTTGCCGGCAACTCGGTTGGGTTCCCCTGTTCCTGACGAACGAGCGAATAGCTCAGGCTGATCTGTACGGTATTTGCCAGTTTCAGGGTCTCGTTGATCTCCACCGACTGGCGCAGCATGCGCATGGTGGTGACCTGGCTGAGTTGGAGCCTTTCAAGCCCCGCCTGCTCGGTTTGCAACTGGATTGAGGCGTCAGACTGCTGTTCATCCTGAAGTCTTGCCAAATCGCGCTCAGACCGGTTCAGATTTTCGCGTGCCGTCATGGTGGCAATCAGATTGTCCAGCTTGTCGGAGCGCAGATCGGCGAGGATGCGCTCAGAGTCTGACAGGCGGGAAATTGTCGCCGATCCGGCATTGACCAGACTTTGAACAGCATCAACCTGCTTTTGGGCCCTTGCGATCTGCTCATCGATCGCTTTTTCCTTCTGCCCGAGCGCATCAATTTCGGCATTATAGAGCTCAGCGAGGTGAACCAACCCGGTCTGCTGGCGTTCGAACCCATTGATATGGGCCTCGAATATGCGCCGTTCCTGCTCCAATATCTCGGCAATGGAAGGGTCCGAGGGATCAAGCGCTGGGGGGAAACTTATGGTCTTTTCGCGTGCAAATTCGCTTTTGAGGCGCGCCAACCGCGCCGACGTACGCAGAAAGTCGCGCGCATAGCCGTTCAGGTCGGCTTCCAACTTGATGGTATCGGATAATGTATCGCCTGCCTCGGTCCGATGCTCACCGCCGGCGAGCGCCAGCGCCTGTGCCACGGTCATGCCGGGCCGGAAGGGATATTGTCCGGGCTTGGCAACACCCCCAACCACATAGACTGGTGGATATTCCAATATCCGAACCGATGCGTCCGGTGCATCGAGTAGCCCAAGCTTGGCTTTCAATCGCCGACCAATTTCTGTGCCCAGTGCCGCTGCGCCAAGGTCCGTTACATCAATGGATCCCAAAGTTGGAACAGCCACCGTGCCATCCGGCCCCACTTCTAGATCACCCCCCAAGGCGTCCCAGCTCTTATAGTCGCCGGTTGCGGGCACGAACTGAACCACAGTCAGCCGAAGCTTGGTCAATGGCACCAACCCGGCCGCCTCGATTGCGAGCGCCGATGTGGACGAGACTGCAACGAGCAATCCAACCAGTAGCAAGCGAGCTGACCCGTTCAGGAATTTTTGCTTTGGCCGCATTGTTCAATGCCCCCTTATATGTCGCAAAAGCTGACCTAGAGTACTGTGCCAGACGGGAATAAAGAACCGACTAGAGGGGATTAGCTCCATCGGGTTATCGCAGCGTCAACATCGCCCTTGTTGACGATAGATGAGTTCCTATTCGTTGAATAAGGTCGTCTTTCACATGCGTCCTGATAATGCGCAAATTGCACAGAATGAAACGGATGACCGATGGGTAGTACCTTGAGTAACATCGACTTCAGATTCTACCTGTGGCTGTTTTTCCGTCGGCTGCCCCTGTTCATCGCCGTGGTCATATTGGTCGGAGCAGTCGGCATCGCGCTTACCTATCTTATGCCGCGCACCTATCAGGCGACCGCAAAAATTCTGGTAGAGTCACCTCAAATTCCGGCTGATCTGGCCAAATCGACAGTGCCCACCGGGGCTGCCGAGCGATTTCAGATCATTGAAGAAGATATTATGTCGCGGCAGAGCCTTCTGGATGTGGCCGACCGTTTTGCCATCTACCAAGACACGCCCGACATAACCAGCGCGGACAAATTTGAGGACATGAAGCGCCGGACCACCATTACGCCGGTGCCGGTCGTGGTGCCGAGCGGCAGTCCCGCAACGGTGTTTCATATCTCATTCAAGTCGGCGCGCCCCGAGATTGCGGCCAGACTGGTCAATGATCTGGTGCAGACGATTTTGGACAAGGACGTGAAACTTCGAATGGCCAGGGCGACGGACACGGTTGCGTTCTTCAGTCGCGAGACGCAACGGCTCGATGATGAATTGCGGGGCGTGGATAGCAAGATCCTGGCGTTCAAGAACGCTAATATCAACTCCCTGCCCGACAGTCTGGATTTCAGACGTAACCAACAAACCGCCCAGCAGCAGCGGCTTCTTGCGCTGACGCAGGAAGAAGCAATATTAAGCAAGCGGTTGGTGGACATGCCGTTGCGGCCGCTGGAAACGCAGACGCCAACGACTCCTGAAGAGCAAACCCTTCAAGACCTTCGCCAATCTCTGGCGCAACAGCAGGCGCTTTATGCCGAAGACAGCCTGACCATCAGGTCATTGCGCGACCGGATTTCAACGCTTGAGAGCTATATCACGGAGCGGAACATCGCCAACGAGGGCATGTCCGGCCAACCGCAAAGTGCTCGGGATTTTGAAATTTCCGATATCAAGGACCGACTCGCAGCCATAGCCAGCGAGCGCAAGGCAATTGGCCAGACAATTGAGCAGTTGGGCAATTCCATCGCCCAGACGCCTGGAAACGAGACGACATTGAACTCATTGCTGCGCGATCACCAGAACCTGCAGGCGCAATATGACGCGGCCGTGTCGCGGCTGGCCGATGCGTCGACGGGTCAGCAAATCGAATTACTGCTCAAGGGCGAGCGGCTTTCCTTGATTGAGACCGCTGTTGCTCCGCAAAAGCCGCTGGGTCCATCTGAAAGGATATTGCTGGCGGCCAGCGTTGCGGGTGCAATGATGCTTGGATTGGTGGCAGTCATCCTGCCCGAATTTATCAACAAGCGCATTCGGCGGCCGGAGGAACTCACGAGCCGGTTGCAGATAGTGCCCTTTATCACCGTTCCCTATATCGAGCGTCGGTCGTTTGGCCGCGCCCAAATGGCGATGTTGATCGGCATATTTGCCGTATCCGCACTACTGCTGACTTCCCAATTCTACATTGGGCCGGTCAATACCCTGATCAATCAGGCAGGCACCGACTTCCTTTCTTCAATCTCCAGCGCCGGGTATCTACGATGATCAGCGAATACAGGACCAGCAGCAGAACCGAACTTGGCGCTCAGATCACTCCGCTCGGCAATAATCCCTTTTCCTGGCCGAAACTCGAGCCGCTGACGGTTGAAGCCAAATGGCTGGAAAAGCAACGCCTCGTTTCATTCAGTCGCCACAATCCGGCGGCGGTCAGCTTCGACATCTTGCGCACCAAGGTGCTGCGAAGTGCCCGGGAGAACAATTGGCGTTCGCTGGGGATTACGGCGCCAACCAGTGGCAGCGGCAAGTCGACCATCGCCGCAAATCTGGCAATAAGTCTCACCAAGCACGAAAAGATCAAAGTGGGCCTTGTCGACCTCGATCTTCGCCGCCCCCGCATTGCAGAAATGTTCGCCCATTCAGGCCGGTATAGCACCGAGGAATTTTTGCACGGGGAGTGTTTGATCGAGGACTTTTTTGTCCGTTTTGGCGATAATCTGGCGATTGGCGCGAGCCAGCACGCAAGTGGCAGTAATGCTGCCGAAGTGCTTCACGGACAAAGTGCCGGGCAGGTATTGAAGCGGGTCCAGGAGGAACTGGGGGCGGACATTGTCATTTACAATCTGCCAGCACTACTCGTGGGCGATGATTGCATTGGCCTGCTGCCGCGCATGGAGGCGACGATGCTCGTGGTCGGGGCTGAAGCGAGCACGGTTGCGGACATTGATGTTTGCGAGCGCGAATTGGAAACGCGCACCAACCTCTTGGGCGTTGTGCTGAACAAATGTCGCTACAAGGCTGATCAGAACAACAATTTTTTGGGAACCTAAGGCTCAGTTTTCCCGGAAAGTGCGGCTGAAGCGCTCTTCGATTGGCGCCATTAGATAAGACCAGACGGTCCGCTCGCCAGTCTGGAAAAAGCTCTCCGCCGGCATGCCCGGCACCAACGCCGCATCGGCCGGAAGCTTGTCGCGCTCCTTGTCATCAATATTGACGCGAACGCTGAAATACTGGACGCCCGTCGTTGAATCGCGCACCAGATCGGGGGAGATAGTGTTGACGTTGCCGACAAGATTTGGCGTGGTGCGCGGATCAAAACTGAGCATGCGCACCTCGGCTTCCTGGCCCACATGTAGTTTGTTGATTTCCATCGGACTGACCCGCATATCGACGAGGAGATGCTCTTCCTCGGGCACGATCAGCATCAGTGTTTCGGATGGAGAGATAACCCCGCCGACTGTCTGGACAATGGATTCGTGGACTGTACCGGAAACGGGTGCACGTATATCCAGACGCGATAGCCGTGCCTGGGTCGCGATCATCCGTTGCATCAGTTCAGCAACCGTTTGAGAAACGGTTTGCAGGTCGGTCAGAGCCTTGGCCCGGAATTCGCTGGTGACTTGATCGGCTTGTATCTGGAGCTCGGAAATGGAAGCCTGGGTCGCCGAGATCGAGGCCTGAACACTCAGGATCTGGCCCGAAAGTTCGGCTTCGCTGCGCTTTTGTTCGTTAAGCCGCTGATTGGAAATCAATTTCTTTTCGAACAGCGCTGCCTGCTGGGTTATTTCCTCCTGAACCAGCTTAAGCTGACCGTTATAGGCTTCGAGTTGGGCTTCATAACCCTTGATCACCGCGCGCTTTTCGTCGATGAGCTGGCTGAAGCGGGCAACTTCAGTCTCGAGCGCCTTGCGCCGCGACTGTCGCAGGTTTTGCTGATCGGCCATGACTACGGACAGTTTGGGATCGGGCGGCCAGTTTTCCGCCACCGCCGGTATCAGTATCATGGATTCATCGGTGCTTTCGGCGGCAAGACGGGCCCGATTGCCAATACCGTCACGCAGTTGGGAAAGAATGACCTCAAGTTCGGCGCGGATGGAGACGTCGTCGAGCTTTATCAGGACCTCGCCGGCCTCGACGTGCTGGTTATTCTGGACCAGTATTTCGCGAACGATGCCGCCCTCTGAATATTGAACCTTACGCGATCCGCCTTCGGACACAACGACACCGCTGGCGATTACGGCACCCTCGACGCGCGTCGTCACGGCCCAGCCGCCCAACCCGACGAACAGGGCGGCAATCACACCGAGGCCAAGCAAGGCGTGCTGGCGAAGGCTCGAGAGGTTTTTTCCGCCGCCCACCGCATTTGGCGTGGGCTTACGACCGCTGCCCGTCAGAAATTTAAGCACTTTTTCTCCTGTCGATCGGCGTGGGCGGTAGCGCGATCTGGCTCATCACGGCATCCTTGTTGCCAAAGGCGATCTGGCGGCCGTCGCGCATGAACAGAACCTTGTTGAGGGCGGCGATGGCACTCGGTCGATGCGCTACAACAACCACGATGGCGCCGCGTTCGCGGGCGTCCTCAATGGCCTTGGTCAAGGCCTGATCGCCTTCCATATCGAGATTTGAGTTTGGTTCGTCGAGCACCACCAGGAACGGATCGCCATATAGAGCGCGCGCCAACCCGATGCGCTGCCGTTGACCTGCTGACAGAACCGATCCGTTTTCGCCGACACGGGTTTCGTAACCATCCGGCATCGTGACAATCAAATCGTGAACGCGGGCGGCCTGGGCCGCTCTCAAAATGGCGTCGGTATCGTGATCGGGGCTGAACCTTCCGATATTGTCGGCGATTGTGCCTTCGAGAAGCTGGACTGACTGAGGCAAATAGCCAATGGCTGTGCCGAGCCGGACCGGATCAAAATGAGCCAGTTCCGAGCCGTCGAGCCTTATTGAGCCACGCAGCACCGGCCAGACGCCGACAATGGCGCGGGCAATAGAGGATTTACCCGAGCCTGAAAGGCCGATGATCCCGAGGCCATCACCCGAATTAAGGGTTATATTGACGTCGAATACCACAGGGTTTCGGCGCACATCGGGTCCGGTGGACAGGCCTTCCAGCGTTAATCTGTCACTTGGCAATGGCAGTTGGGTCGGTCTTGGCGCGACTTCACTGATTGCCAGGATTTGCACCAGCCTTGCCGAAGCCTGACGAGCGTTTACGAAACCACGCCATTGCCCGACGACCTGCTCAATTGGAGCCAAAGCGCGGGAGGTCAAAATTGACGCCGCGATCATCAGACCGCCAGTCACTTCGCCCAGGATAACCAGATAAGCGCCAACGGCGAGAACCGCAGACTGCAACAGATACCGCACCCCCTTGGTCAAGGAGGCATAAAACGCGGTGCGGTCGGCTGAGCGCTGCTGGGACTGGGCAAGTTTGTAAGCCGAATGTTCCCAGCGGGTAGTGACGGAATCAATCATACCCATCGACATGATGGATTCAGCGTTGGATTCGGCATCACTGGTCAGCGCGCCGCGTTCTCCGGCGGCGGCTGTCGTTGCGAGTGCCGGGCGGCGCGAATGAAGTTCGTTGATAACGAGCAGACCGGCGATCACTACCCCGCCACCGAGGGTAAAGGCGCCAAGCAATGGGTGAAGGAAGAACGAAACGGCCAGATATATGGGAATCCAGGGCAGATCGAGCAGCGCAATCGGGCCGGAGCCGGACACGAACATGCGCAAGACGTCGAGATCATTGATTGGATTGACCCGCCCGGCGTGCCCCGAGACCAGCTTTAGCCGAACCGCTGCCTGAAAAAGTGCCTGCGCGAAACGGTCGTGGATCAGCCCCCCAAGCCGGACCGCCATACGAGCCCTTATCCATTCGATCAGCGCATAGAATCCATAGAGCACGATGACCAACGTGGTCAGCGCGATCAAGGTATCGGTTGAACGGCTGGGCAATACACGATCATAAACCTGCAACATGAATACCGAACCGGTAAGCATGAGCAAGTTGGATGTGACGCTGAGCGCAAACAAGACAAATATCTGGGCGCGCGCCATTTTGACGAGATCGAGCACAGGTCGGGACTCAGCACCCCGTTGAATGGTCTCCAAATGCCGTCCTTTCAGCTGCGCGGGTAGAGGCGGTACCGAGCGCGTGCTCATTAAGTGCCAAAACGTGTCCCAATTGAGGACAACCAACGTTGAACTCGATATTTCCCTAATTCCATAAGTGGAAGAAACTAGACTGGCTCAATGCGCCTCGCCCAAAAGGAGTCAGGTACTGGCCACTAAATCTCATGGGCTATGAATTGACGTTAGGTGATGTCCCGAGACCGAAACATTAGTTAGCGCTCCGCAGAAACAGACCTAACTCTATAGCTCTATTGAGAAATTGCGATACCGGCACGGCCTGATAGCCTTTCGGTGCAATCGCGAAGTTATCAGTTCTTTTCGCGAATTTTGATGGGGGCCCAAGGGGAACCAAATGCTCAATCGCGTCTCGCTGGGAGAAGGGACTGTTATTCATCAGCCCGACCTCGTGAATCTTTATGACTGCTCAATCGGGGACAACAGCCGCGTTGGTGCGTTTGTTGAAATTCAGAAAAATGCCTCGATCGGGCGCAACTGCAAGATTTCCAGCCACAGCTTCATTTGTGAAGGGGTGACGATTGAGGACGGAGTCTTCATCGGCCACGGCGTGATGTTCACCAATGACCCCTACCCCCGCGCCACCAATGGCGATGGGCAATTGCAAGGCAATGATGATTGGGAAGTGATCTCCACCGTCGTGCGCCAGAACGCTTCAATTGGCAGCAATGCCACCATTCTGTCCGGCATCACCATCGGTGAAGGAGCGCTGGTTGGCGCTGGCGCCGTTGTGACACGCGACGTCCGGCCAGGGTCAACGGTCGCGGGCGTACCGGCGCGAGAAATAAACACTGCGGCGTCCACTGAAACCAGACGAGCCGGAGGGCTGAATCGATGATCGGCATTGGCGTAATCGGCTACGGCTACTGGGGCCCCAACCTGGTCCGTAATTTTTGTGACATTCCTGGCGTGCAGGTGCATTGGGTCTGCGATCTGCGAACTGAACGGCTTGCTGGGATACGCCTGCGTTATCCCGCAGTTGGTATTACCGAAGACGTTGATGAGGTTTTGCGTGATCCCAGGATCGATGCTGTTGCCATTGCAACGCCGGTCTCATCGCATTTCGAAATTGCCATGCGGGCACTGCGCGCTGGCAAGAACGTCTTCGTTGAAAAACCCATCACGGCAACGGCAGAACAGGCCGAACGGCTCAATGAAGAGGCGGATCGTCGGGGATTGATCGTTGCGGTTGACCACACCTTCATACACACGGGCGCGGTCAAGAAGCTGCGCGAGCTGATCAAGAATGATCTGGGCGATGTTTATTATTATGACTCGGTGCGAGTAAATCTTGGAATATTCCAGCGCGACGTCAGCGTCATGTGGGATCTGGCAGTACACGATCTTGCCATTATGGATTTCGTGCTCGACGCCCGCCCACGCGCCGTATCTGCTGTCGGCATGTCCCACGTCGCGGGTGTTCCTGAAAACATTGCCTATTTGAACCTGCATTTTGACTGCAAACTGATGGCCCATGTCCATGTGAACTGGCTGGCACCGGTCAAAATTCGGCGTACCCTGATTGGTGGCAGCAACAAGATGATTGTTTATGACGATCTGGAGCCCAGCGAGAAAATCAAGGTTTACGACCGGGGGATCACCGTTGATCCGATGGCCCCGCGCGCCAGCGAACGCATCCGCCAAATGCGGATCGGCTATCGGGCTGGCGATATGTTTGCGCCCCAACTCGACGTCACCGAGGCCCTGGGCTGTGAATTGCGCGAGTTTGTATCCTGCGTCGAGCACGGCACGCGTCCCACAGCCGATGGTATTGCGGGGTTAAGGGTCGTCCGCATCCTGGAAGCCGCTTCCAAGTCGATGGCGAACGGCGGGCAAATGGTCGAACTTCCTCAAGAGATGGTTTTGGCATGATTCCGTTTCTCGATCTCAAAGCACAATACGCCACCATCGGTCACGATATCGAGGCCGCAGCGCTACGGGTATTGCGGTCCGGCCGGTTCGTACTTGGCGACGAAGTGGCGACGCTTGAAGACAATTTCGCCGCCTACTGCGGAACCCGGCACGCCATTGCGGTTAATACGGGCACCAGCGCGCTGCACCTTGCACTGCTGGCCGCTGGTGTTAAGCGCGGCGATGAGGTCATCACAACGCCGTTCACTTTCATCGCCACTGCGGCAGCAATTCGCTATATCGGCGCGCGCCCGGTGTTTGTCGATATTGATCCGGCAACCTTCAATATTGACCCGGGCCGCATTGAAGAAGCGATCACGCCGCGCACCCGCGCCATCGTGCCAGTGCATCTATATGGCCAGATGGCAGACATGGACGCCATTTTGGCGATTGCTGAAAAGCACGGTCTGGCTGTGATCGAAGATGCCTGTCAGGCACATGGGGCCGAATACAAAGGTCATCGGGCTGGCAGCATGGGAATTTCAGGCTGTTTCAGCTTCTATCCAGGCAAAAATCTGGGTGCTTGTGGCGAAGGTGGCATGGTGGTCACCAATAGCGATGATCATGCCAAACAGATACGCATGTTGCGCGACTGGGGGCAAGACCGCCGCTACCACCACATTGTTGAGGGTTACAATTATCGAATGGATGCCATTCAGGGCGCCATTCTCGCGGTCAAACTGGCGCAGTTGGAAAACTGGATCGAGGCACGGCGCACCCGTGCCCGGCTCTATGGCCAACTTTTGACCGGGCCGACAGTGGACGCGCCGCGTGAGGCGGCTGGTCGTCGGCACGTTTGGCATGTTTTTGCTGTCAGGACGCGGGATCGGGAGCAATTGCAAAAAATGCTGGCGCGCGAAGGCGTGGAAACAGGCCTGCACTATCCGGTCCCGGTTCATCTGCAGCCAGCCTTTGCTGATCTGGGCTACGATGTGGGCAGTTTTCCGACCGCGGAAGCTGCCGCCGATAGCGTGCTTTCGTTGCCGCTCTATCCAGAACTTGAATTGTCATCGGTCGAAAAGATCTGCGACCTCATTGTGCAGGACGCTTATGTCGACTGAGTTCACCATTTTTAAGCACGGGGCATGATCATGCAGGGCAAGCGGATACTTATTACCGGCGGCGCAGGCTTGATCGGGTCTCACATTGCAGATCTTGTCGCTGAACGGAAGCCATCCGAGATTATCATTTTTGATAATTTTGTGCGCGGCAGAATGGAAAATCTGGCGCAGGCACAAGCAAGCATGCCGCTGACTGTCATCGATGGTGATGTTCGGAATGCTGAACTGCTGGCCAAGACGATGGACGGCGTTAATCTGGTTTTCCATCAGGCCGCCATTCGCATTACCCAATGCGCCGAAGAGCCCCGGCTGGCCCATGATGTGCTGGCGACTGGAACTTTCAATGTGCTTGAGGCTGCGGTTTCGGCGGGTGTTGAAAAAGTAGTTGCCGCCTCGTCGGCATCGGTTCTGGGCGCGGCGGACGTGTTTCCGACGGACGAGAACCACCATCCATACAATAATCGGACGATCTATGGGGCTGCCAAAGCCTATAATGAGGGTCTGCTACGCAGCTTTAATGAAATGTATGGCCTGCGTTACGTCGCCTTGCGATATTTCAATGTCTATGGGCCACGCATGGACGTGTATGGAGCATATACAGAAGTGCTGATCCGCTGGATGGAGCGGATTTCGGCCGGTTTGCCGCCCATCATCATGGGTGATGGCAAGCAAACCATGGATTTCGTCAATGTCGCCGATATTGCCCGGGCCAATGTGTTGGCCGCAGGTGCGGACGTATCAGACGTTGTTTTCAATGTTGCCAGCGGCAAGGAAACAAGCCTTGCCGATCTAGCCGGGATGTTGCTGAAAATCATGGGCTCATCGCTGGAGCCGGTCCATGAACCGGCGCGCAAGGTCAATGCGGTGCCGCGCCGCCTCGCATCGACTGAAAATGCGGATCGACAGATCGGCTTTAAGGCGGAAATTTCAATGGAAGAAGGTCTGCGGGATCTGGTTTCCTGGTGGAAAGCGGAGCGGCAGACCGAACAGGATGACGTTGCATGAGCACGCCCACTCGCCAGATCCCGGTTGCCAAGCCTGTTCTTGGGGAGCCGGAAGCAGAAGCCGCTCGCCGGGCCATCCTTTCGGGCTGGGTGACACAGGGGCCTGAAGTGGCCCAATTCGAGCAGGAGTTTGCGGCCTTTGTTGGCGCGCGACATGCTTGCGCGGTGTCAAATTGCACGACGGCTTTGCATCTGGCGCTGATGGCGGTTGGCGTTGGTGCGGGTGATGAGGTTATCACAGTCAGCCACTCCTTTATCGCCACGCCGAACGCCATCCGCTATTGCGGGGCTACGCCGGTGTTTGTGGATATTGAAGCTGACGGTTTCAACATTGATCCGGGCAAAATCATCGCCGCGATATCGCCGCGCACGCGGGCAATTTTGTGCGTGCATCAGTTGGGCATGCCCTGCGACCTGCGGCAAATATTAAAGATTGCGCGCCAGTTTCAACTCAAGGTTGTCGAGGACGCGGCCTGCGCGACGGGTAGCGAAGTGCTTTGGAATGGCAAGTGGGAGCGCGTCGGACGGCCCCACGCAGATGTTGCCTGCTTTTCCTTCCATCCACGCAAGGTGGTCACAACCGGAGACGGCGGGATGCTGACTACGGCGATCGGTGAATATGATCGTCAGTTTCGCCTGTTGCGCCAACATTCAATGAATGTGCCCGACACGGTGCGGCATGGCTCCAAGCAGGTGATTTTTGAAGAATATGACTCGGTTGGCTTCAATTACCGCATGACCGATGTTCAGGCAGCGATCGGCCGGACGCAGCTGGGCCGGTTGCCTGAGATCGTGGCGGCACGACGTCGATTGGCCGCGCTCTATACCGAGTTACTGTCAAAGATAGACGGGATCCGCCCGCCGGTTGAACCGGAGTGGGCGCGGAGCAACTGGCAGAGTTATTGCGTTGGACTGCCGCGGCAGGCCGATCAGGTGTCCATCATGCAAGCCATGCTGGATCGTGGCGTTTCCACGCGTCGTGGGGTGATGAACGCGCATCTCGAACCGGCCTATCACGGGTCGGGCCTTTGCCGAACTGTGGGCTATCTCGATAATTCTGTAGCGGCACAGAACACAGCGATCATGCTGCCACTATTTGTGCAAATGAGTGAAGATGATGTTCGTTATGTTGTCACAGCGCTCGAAGAGGCCCTGACCGAGAGTTTGGTGCCTGCGCTTTAAGCGCGCTCCGGCACGAGCTTGGGCTGGTGGCGTAGCAGAAAATAGATCAGTGGCCGGAGTTGTGAAGGTATCCATTTTTGTGGGACCAGCCCGATCAATTGTGTCGCCGAGATCCAACAACCCAGCAGCGTGCCGGCTATGGCAATTGCCAGCCCCGGCCAGAACGGAGCCAGTTCGACAACGAGCAACACGCTGATAGTCAGGCCCAGAAACAGCGTGCCCAGGATGAGGTTGTCCCTCGTCCAGCGAAATCCCGACATGCGCCGCACCAGCACATAGATCAATATGGCGTGCCAGACATACAGTCCGACAAAAGCTATCCCTGCCCCGGCAAGGCCAAAAGTGCCGAGCAGAAGCCAGGCGAGACCCACATGGACCGTCGCGGCAGCAACTTCGGTCCAAAAGAACATTTTTTGAGCGCCTTTGGCCAAAACGATGAAGCCCATTGGCCAGGAAATGACCCGCAACAACATGCCGAGGCAAAACCAGCGAAGCAGCGGTACGGCATCGGCAAACTGGGCTGAATAGAAGACTGTGATTACCAGCGGGGCCAGCGCCAGGGTTCCCAGCAAGCCGGGACCGGCCAGAAGAATGCTGACGCGCGCCTGCTCGTTGACGCTGCGATTGCAGGCCACGTTGTCGGCGCTGATCGCCGACAGGCGCGGAAAGAAGTCTGTGCCCATGGCCTGAAGGATGAAGCCGATATAGATGCCACCCAGCGCCCAGGCGGCCTGATAATTGCCCGCTGCATCAACGCCGCTCTGCTGAACAACCAGAATGCGGATGACGAAGGCGGCGCCAACGGTCAAAAATCCGCTGGCCATGAAGGCAAAACCGAGTTTGAGAAGCGCGCTGGCCTCCCGGGAGAACTCGGGTCGCGTGAGTTTGACCTTTGGCAGGTGGATTTTTCGACAGTACCAGAGTGCGGCAATCCAGGACGTCAGGCCCAGGGCCAATAATGAGGGCACAATGCCCGCTTCGCCGAAGAAATACACCAGTGGGATGGCTGCGACCGTATTGAGGACTGCCCCCACAACTGTCATCCGGGCGAGGTCGCCTATTCGCCTGTTGCCCTGAATGATGGCAGTTGGCGCGCCCGACAGGATGCGCAATAGAACCGCCAAACCAAGCAATGCCACCGCTGAAGCGCGACCCGCAGTGCCAAAAGTCAGCGTTGAAATTGGCACGGCCAACAGCGCGACCAGTATCGCGCCCACAATCCCAAGCACGATCGACGAGAGTTTGAGCACGCGGGCGATCTTGGCGACCTTGACCAGATCGCCGCTCGAAGTCGCCACGGCGACCTGGCGCACACCGCTGGACTGGATGCCAAAGCTGGCTAGGTTGGCGCAAAGCTCGATGACAACATAATACAGGCCGAACAACCCGACACCGGCCGGCCCCAGCAGCACAGCCAAAACCTTGAGCCGCACCACCGACAGCGCCATGCTGATGACCGAGGACGCCCCGATCAACGAGGTCGATTTCAGGATATTGCCGTAAGCTGAGTCGGCCTTGTTCTTCTCAATTGTGTCGTCAGCCACCTTATTCCCCGGCCTTGCGCGTACCTCTGAAGTGTCGCAACGCCTGCGATGAACCGCAATTGCCAGAAAAATAGTGAATAAGAAGAATTGCTTAGATCAATCGGGTTAGGCTTTTGGAAAAAATTGGCGCTGAATAGCTCGTTATCGGGAAAAATTACCCAAATAGGCCAATTCTGTTGCGCATCAGCAACAAATTTGAGCTATCCGACCTCAAAATACGACAAATTCGAAAAATCATGACAGCGATATTACGCGAATCAATCACAGTTTTGCGATGAGCCTACAAATGCTTACACGAGCCAATCGGTTTCAACCCGACCGGACTTTGTCAGAAGCTAGGCATATTCGCCGCATTCTGGGCAATAGCCGTCGTCTAGTGGCCCGATTTCTCCACCAAACAATGCCGCGTGATAACCACAATGAGGATTATTAAATGGCTGGATGGCCGGATTCAACTAACACTGGCGTGCCTGACGGCGTAACGCTGCTGCCGTCAGGATCAATTATCGTGACCAAACCCGGGACGGTGATCTCGGGACTAGATATCAAGGGTAATGTCTATATCGATGCGGACAATGTCACGCTCGAAAACTGCAGGATAACTTCAACCAACTTTTCTGTCGTGCAGATCAAGGATGGCAATTCGGGCGTTGTTGTTCAGAATTGCGAGATCAATGGAGTGGGTTCGGGCAATGAGGGCAGCAACGGCATCACTGGCGTTGGCACCTTCCTGAACAACGACATCTACAATGTCGAAAATGGCATTGCAGTTGGTGGTGGTAGCGGCACGGTTATCGAAGGCAACTATATCCATGATCTGAAGGCATCCGGGTCGCCACACTACGATGGCATCCAGATCGACGGCGGGCAGTCGGATATCCTTATTCGCAACAACACAGTCATCAATGATCACGGCCAGACGGCTGCAGTGATGATCGACAACTGGTTCGGCCCAGTCTCCAATGTTGTGCTCGAAAACAACATTCTGGTTGGTGGCGGCTATACGATCTATTCGGATGGCCAGTTTAACGGCGGTTCGATTTCGGGCGTGCAGATCATCAACAATCACATCGGTGGCGGCTATTGGGGCGACCTCAATACCAACGGCAATACACCCGTTTATACGGGGAATGTCGACGACGGCGAGAGCATTGTTCAGACTCTGAACGGCAATGGCAACGACACCAGCGGTGGTCCTGAGCCGACACAGCCACCTGTTGAGCCAACGCAGCCACCTGTTGAGCCAACGCAACCGCCTGTTACCGAGCCAGTTCAGCCTCCGGTGACAGAACCTGTACAGCCTACGCAGCCTCCTGTGGACAACAGTTCCTCAGCGACGCAAGGTGACGATGTTATCTTTGGCGATGCTCTGAACAATGTTTTCAATGGTCTTGGCGGAAATGATATCATTGATGGTGGCGCTGGCGTGGACACGCTGACCGGCGGCGCAGGCGCCGACATTTTTGCCTTCAGTAAAATCGGCGACATCGGCATGCGGGCTGGGGCGCGCGACGTTATCACTGACTTTACCCAAGGGCAGGATAAGATTGACGTTTCCGCCCTCGATGCAAACGCCAAATTGTCAGGGCATCAGGGTTTCAGTTTCCTTGCAGATGATGATGCAATCTTCACCAAGACACCAGGTGAACTTGCATGGCATACCGAGGCGGATAAAGGCATCACTGTTGTTCAGGGTGATATTGACGGCGACGGATGGCATGATTTCGAATTTGAGATCAAGGGAACCACAAACCTCAAGGCCAGCGATTTCATTGGCGTGGAAGGTAGCGATAGTGGTTCTCAGTCTGGCGGTTCGTCAGGCGGCGATGGGACGGTTCAGCCTCCCGTTACCACACCGACAGTTCCTCCTGTCACTCCAACCACGCCTGAAACGGCTCCCGAAGGCAACTTTGAGTCAATCAGTGGCACATGGAGAAGTGATCGGCTGGATGGTGGCGCGGACAATGACCACATCGAAGGTCTGGGCGGCAATGACCGTCTAGACGGGCGTGCAGGCGATGACATCATTGATGGTGGCGCGGGCCGAGACATCATGACCGGTGGTTCAGGCAGTGACATATTCCAGTTCAAGTCACTGTCGGACATGGGTTCCACATCCCGCTCACGCGATGTCATTCGTGATTTTGAACATGGTCAGGACAAGATCGACCTTTCGGCGCTTGATGCAAACTCAACGGTATCAGGTAATCAGGAGTTCGCATTCCTTGCTCAGGACGATCAGTTGTTCAATCGCAAGGCAGGTGAGCTGGCATGGCACACCGAAGGCAGAAATACCATCATTCAGGGCGACATCAACGGAGACGGCATTCACGACTTTGAAATCCAGCTCCGCGGGCACATTGCTCTGGATGCGGGCGACTTCATTCTCTAAAGCCTGAAATCAAATCAGCGGCCGGGTACTAACCGGCCGCTGAACTTCACTACTCCGCCCGCCCGCCGGGCCTTTTTCAGTTCCTGAATTTTGCTCTTGTCGCCAACGATAGTGTCGACCGCCGCCGCCCGTATCGCAATAATATGGCGGGCTGGCCATGGTCTGTGGGCGAGAACGGAATCTGCATCGAAGCTGGTGACCTCAAAAAGCGTGAAACTGGGCGGATGGTAATAGAAGAAGCGGTAGCCCAGTTCAGCAATGTCTTGGTAGATTTTGAGGGACGGCAATCCCAATAGCACTATCAATATATCCACTTTGCCATCAGCGAAGCAGGGCATTGCACCTTTCAGAACTGCGGGTTCAAACCCTGCCACGTTGATCTTGAGTACATCGATGTGGCTCAGATTCAGCGACTCCAGAGTTTCATCGAGCCGGTCAACGGGCACCATCTCGGTGGGAGTATCATCGTCATCGGCCGCGACCAGATGGCTCATCCACGTCTTAGGTTCAGTTTCAAACCGCCCCATTTCCTGCCGGTCAGACAATGCGGCGTGGTGAACGGTCACCACGTTTGCGACCCCGTTGCGCACAATATTACGCTGGAACGTTTCGATATTGGCGCTGCTGGGTTCGAAAGCGTGGATGGTCGCGCGGGGCAACGACATGGCGGCAAACAGCGAAAACTGTCCGATAGCTGCCCCAACGTCAATTATCGTCCAATTGGGTCGACCCACCCTTTTCAGGAAATCGAATTCAGGGTCGATGTAATCCCCGAAAGCCATCAGGGTGGCGGGAAACTGGCCAGGATAATTGAACTCAAGTATAGGCCCTGACCGTAATTGCACTTCTGCGTGATCGGGCCTGCTTAACCATAGTTTAATACACCTCCCCCCCCGGATGGTCGCAAACGGGCCCGTGGCGCGCATGCCCCAGCCTATCTTGTCGGCCGAAACACGTAGCCGCCGAACGATGGTCGACAACTTTTTGATGTTATTTATCATCACTTTAGCTTCTGCCAGCTTTGAAGCGTGATGAACACCCCGGAGTTAGATCGGTGTCCGGCGTCTGTTCAGAGTAGGCGGTGGATCAAAGGGTGTAGACCTATAGGTCAACTTCCTAGCCCCTCAAGCCTGTGTCACGCTGAATGCAGTACATTGCATCAGTCAAAAGTAGTTGTATCTGCAGTGCGTCTTTGGGGAGACTAGTCATGAGTGAACAAAAAGTTTTTAACGCCGAAAATGGAATTTATGCCGTTTGGGACACAACGCCATCGCAAGATCCAGAAGGTCGCGACGGCATTCTTATGCTTGCCGATACCGGGGTAACGTTTCAAAGCTTACTTAAATCGGCCCAGCAGGGATTTCCTCATCTGGGAGTAACGCTCACCAACCAATTGCCGGACGACGATCCTGCTCTGTTTACGCCGCGTCTGATTCTTCTGGATGCATTGGCGTTCCGCAGTGTTTCCAGTTTGATCGGGCAATGCCGCGAGTATTATCCAAATACGCCCATTGCCCTGATGGTGGAAGGCGGGTGGAACGAAGATCCGGCCTTGCGCGCCGTTGTTGCCGAGCGTGCGGTTCAGGGCCTGCTGCCATTCAACCTGCAAATGAATGTCTGGCTTGCCGCGGTATGGCTGCTGTTGAACGGCGGGGAATATTTTCCAAGTACCGTGGGTCCAAAATCGGCTGCGCGCAGCTTTCTGACTCGGCGGCAGCAGCATTTGAATTCGGATCGTTCGGATTCAGAGTCGATGTTGTCGACGCGGGAAGCCGAAGTGCTGGAGTTTGTGTCCGATGGGCTGCAAAACAAGATTATTGCCGCCAAAATGGAGCTTTCAGAGCACACGGTGAAGGTGCATGTGCACAATATCATCCGCAAACTGAAGGTACATAATCGGACGCAGGCTGCGGCGGTATTCAGATCTTTTGACCGGCGCTCGGGACATGAAGTGTCGGTTGGCAGCCAACCGAGCATCGCACGATCAAGCTGACGGCAACGCCGTCAAGGCGATCTGATTTCGAACGGCAAAAACAGGCTGGCATTTGCACGAGGCAAATGTCGGCCTGAGTTTTTTGGTTCCGGCTAATCGTCGTCGAAATCCTCGGCGATAAGATTGTGACTGTCCCATTGGCTCTCTGGAACTGGATCACCGACGGTAAAGCTGAAATCAGTGACGCTTTGCAGATCTGGCGCGGCGGTGCAGATCAGCTTGATGTGGTACCACTTGAGTTTGGAGCGGAACGCCCCGTCGGACGCCGTCAGGGTTAAATCCTGTAGCCGAGTTTCATCGAAGGCGGCAGCGACCAGAGAGTCCGCTTGATATTGCGGGTCCCACAGGGGGATCTGCTCGAGCGCCTCGATATTGCAAAGCTGGATGACGCGTTCCTCGGCCCCCAAGAGGGGCAAAGTATCGCGAATTTCGCGGTTGGCCGGATCGGCGAGTATGGCGCCGGAAAAATAAGTGGTGGCTTGCACCATATTTTCGCCAGGTGCTGGTTCTGCGGGAGGCACGACTGGCTCGACGGGATCGACAGCTTTGGGTGGGATTTCAATCGGGCCGGCAGGTGTGGCGACCGGAGTAGGCTGGGGCGCAAAACTTGCCTGATATTGGGCAGGCGAAACGATATCAACGGTAATCGAGCGTGTATTGGGCCGATCAAGCGGGCGTGCAGGAATCGAGAGCCAAAGCGCCAGAACCAGCAAATGCAGCGCGCCCGAGGCGAGTAGCGTGACGGCTAGGGCCGTCCCACTCTTCATGCCCGCGCCGGGTTGGCCAGACGGGAACATCAGGTCCATCGAGCGCCCCGGCGACAATGCGCAAACCGCGCCAGGCATTGCCGCCGTGACCAGCGACTTTATGCGAAAACGATTGAACCATGCCCCTGCAATCATCAGCTTAATTTCCAGCGCTTCGCGGCGCGGCATGAATTACATTGAGACCAGCATGCGGTCGATTTTTGGCGACAGTTGGCCATCTCTTCATCGCATGACCACGGGTTGTATGGGGCAGGACTGTGCCGCGCAATATTGGATGATTGGTCATGGGGGACGATTCTGGCAAGGATAGGCTTGAAAGCGCACAGAATTGCGACTCTCCCCCTTTACATGGGGAACGGACTAGTCAATGAATAGGTATTAGATTGGTATGGTATTCGGCTTAGATTGGTTCGAGGTGCAGAAATTTGGCAAGGCTAGTCCTACGTGGGGTCAAGAAGCGGTTCAAGACCACAGAAGTGCTCCACGGCATCGATCTGGAAATAGGCGACCGTGAGTTTGTGGTTTTCGTTGGCCCTTCGGGCTGCGGGAAGTCGACGTTGCTACGGCTGATTGCCGGGCTCGACCCGATTTCAGACGGTGAGTTCTATCTCAACGAAAAGCGCATGAACGATGTGGCCCCGTCCCAGCGAGGGATTGCCATGGTGTTCCAGTCCTATGCGCTCTATCCGCATATGGATGTTTACGAAAACATGGCGTTTGGTGCGCGCCTGATGGGGCTAACCAAGCCCGAAGTTGAAGACCGGATTTCCGAAGCGTCGCGGATGCTGCGGCTGGAAGAATTGCTCAAGCGCAAGCCGCGTGAATTGTCGGGCGGGCAGCGGCAACGCGTGGCTATCGGGCGGGCGCTGGTGCGCAAACCCGAAGTTTTTCTGCTCGATGAGCCGCTTTCCAATCTGGACGCGGCGTTGCGCTCCGAGGTGCGACTTGAGATTGCGCGCCTACATCGCAGCATTGGCGGCACGATGGTTTATGTAACCCATGATCAGGTTGAGGCGATGACGCTGGCTGACCGGATCGTCGTGATGAATCTGGGGCGCATCGAACAGGTCGGCTCGCCACGCGAACTTTATGAAACGCCCGCCAACACCTTTGTTGCGACTTTCATCGGTTCCCCGAAGATGGCGCTGATTGATGTAATCCGGCAGGGTGATCGCGTCGGTATCAAGGATGGTGGTAGCATTGGCCTGTCCAAAATGCCCGATGTTGGCAACCAGCTCAAAATCGGGTTGCGGCCAGACGCCCTGACCATCAGTCGGGACATGGCGACGGACGGGTTTTTGGCCACGGTGGTCTATACCGAATATCTGGGCGACAATGCCTATGTCTATGCCCGTCTGGTAGATGGCACGCTGGTCGGCATCCGCACGCCGCCCAACCAGCTTTACGAGCCAGACGAAGCGGTGCGGGTGTCTGTTATCGAGCCGGCTGCGCATTTCTTTTCCGCCGAAGATGGTCGGCGACTGAGCGTTTGATGACGCTCACCAAATTAATCCATCGCCAATAACGAACAATCAGGAGAGGAACTTGAAAATGAAGACCAATATCATCCGTCTTGGCGCCCTGCTCGGCGCCGCGCTGGTCGCGATGCCTGCGCTGGCCCAGGATCTGACATTCTGGAGCTGGCGTCAGGAAGACCGGGCCCAGTACGAAAAATTCATCGGTGCCTTTGAAGCCGAAAATCCTGGCATTACGGTCAAGTTTGAGACCTTTGAAGCGGCCAATTACAACACCATTCTGTCGACAGCGCTGGCGGGTGGCACTGGGCCCGACCTGATGATGGTGCGCGCTTATGGTGGGTTGGAAAATGTCGCGTCGGCTGGATATCTCATGCCCGTCAGTGCCGAAAATGTGCCAGCACTGGCCGATTTCGCGCCAGCTGCGCTAGAAGCTGAGACCATGCGTTCGGACGGCAAGATCTACGCTGTGCCCTTTGCCAGCCAGACCATGCTGGTGATTTACAACAAGAAGATGTTTGCCGATCTTGGTCTGGAAGAACCCCAGACATGGGACGAGTTCCTTGCCCTCAGCCAGAAAGTCAAGGACAGCGGCGCGATGCCATTTGCCAATGGTACGGCAACGGCATGGCAGAACGAAACCATCGTTTCGGCCCTGACCTCGTCGATCATGGGCAAGGAATTCTACAATGATCTGGTGGCGGGCAAGGCAGACTTTACCGACGCGCGCTATATCGAAGCCCTGACCAAGCTCAAAGAAATCAGCGCCTTTTTCCCTGATGGGTTTATCGGCCTTGACTATGCCTCTTCCCAACAATTGTTCAGCTCGGGTCTGGCGGCAATGTTTGCGGGCGGTTCGTTTGAATTGGCGACCTTCAAGACACTCAATCCTGACCTTGATCTAGGTGTGTTTGCAGCGCCCGGCATGTCGGCTGACGACGAGAAGCTGGTTGGCCTGTTCTTTGATGGTGGTTATGCGGCCAACGCCAATGGCGAAAACAAGGAAGCGGCGGTCAAGTTCCTCAATTATGTGGCCAGCAAGGAGTTCGGCCAGGCATTTGCGGATTCGCTCAACAATATCTCGACGGTTCCCGGCGTGACGTTCTCGAACCCGCTGTTGCAGGAAGTCTCCGATCTCAACAAATCGGCGATCCCCTACATGATGCTGGTACATTTCCGTTATGACGAGCCATCGGGGTCGGTGTTGCTGCAGGGCGAAGTGCAAAAGCTCATGGCCGATCAGACGACGCCTGAGGCCATTGGCTCGGCACTGACCGACGGTTTGGCCGCTTGGTACAAACCTTTCCAGAAGTAAGTCGAACTGGCTGGCCGGACTACTATTTGGGTCCGGCCAGCGCCTATCTACTGATCAATGAGAGTTTGACATGCCTCGATTGCGCCTGACCGGACGCGGAATGTGGATCACGGCGTTGATCGTGCCACCGCTCGCCTTTGTGGCGCTCTTCATTATCTATCCGATCATTTCAGCATTTGCTTATGCGTTCTATGATTGGCAGGGGCTGCTGCGCGGCGACTTCGTCTGGTTCGATAATTTCCATAAGGTCCTGTTCGAAGAACCTTATGCCAGTTGGACACGCAACGCGTTCGGTCACAATATCATTGTTTTTTTTGCGCTGATGGTGCTGCAAAATGGGGTTGGCTTCTTGCTGGCCTATGCCTTGTGGCGAGAGTTGCCCGGCGCGCGCTTTCATCGGATTGCCGTGTTTTTGCCGGTAGTGCTCTCGACCATCATCGTGGGTTATCTTTGGAAACTGTTCCTGCATCCACTGTTTGGCGTGGTCAATCAAAGCGCCCGCGCAATTGGATTGCCATGGTTGGCGCAGCCGTGGCTGGGGCAGGATTCCACCGCCATCTGGGCATTGATATTTGCCAATGCCTGGCACATGGTTGGCTTTCCAACCCTGGTATTTCTGGCCGGTATGCAGCGTATTCCCACCGAAATTCTCGATGCGGTTCGCATGGAGACGCAAAGCGAATGGGTCAAAATCCGCAAAATCGTCTGGCCGCTGGTGGCACCGAGTGCGACTGTGGTTTTCGTTCTGCTGTTCGTTGGAGCGTTCAACTGGTTTGAACTGCCCTACATCATGGCAGGTCTGGACGGGTCACCCTATGGTTCGACTGATGTTCTGGGGCTTTATTTCTACCGTACCGCTTTTGGCAATGTTTCCTCGGGGCAGCAGAACTTTGGGCTGGGCAGCGCGTTGGCCGTGCTGATCTTTGTATTCATCGCGGCCGTGGCGAGCGTCATCACTGTGCGATTGCGGGCGCGGGAGATTCAGATATGAGCGCGACCGCAACGACCTATTATGATCGCAAGGGGATCATTGGCACGTTGGGCCGCGATGGCCTGTTGCAGATCATTCTGGTTGCCAACACCTTCATCATGCTGGCACCCATTGTTATCATGGTGTTTTCCGCCTTCAAGACCAACATGGAGATTTTCCAGTCGCCCTTTGCGCTGCCCGATTTCGGCAACGTCGGGAACTTTGTGAAAATCTGGACGCAGACCAATTTTATCCGCTACCTGCTCAACTCGTTTCTGGTAACGGGCAGTTCGATGGTGCTGATCCTGACGCTGGGCACCATGGCAGCCTATGCCATTGCGCGTTATCAGTTTTTCGGTGCAAGCTTCATTCTGATGTTCTTCATCGCCGGGCTGACCCTGCCCCTCAAACTGGCAATCATTCCGCTGTTCATGCTGATGCGGGACATTGGCATTCTCAACAATCAGCTTTCGTTGATATTCGTCTATACAGCGATGGGCCTGCCGACGACCGTCTTCATCATGACCGGTTTTATCCGAACGCTGCCCAACGAGCTTGAAGATGCGGCCCGGATGGATGGCGCGAGCGAAGCGCGAGATCATGTGGTCGGTGATGTTGCCACTGGTGCGTCCCGCCATGGTTATCGCGGGCATTCAGAATGTGGTACCGATCTGGAACGACTTTTTCTTTCCGCTGGTGTTTATTCAGAACGACAGTCTCAAAACCCTGCCGCAGGGCCTGACGACTTTCATGGGCGAATATAATACGGATTGGGGCGTATTGTTCTCGGGGCTAACACTGTCGGCGGCGCCGATTATCCTGATCTACATCGTCCTGTCGCGGCAATTTATCAGTGGGATGACCTCGGGAGCGATCAAGTGAGTTTAGAACTAAAGCGCGGCGGCCTGATCGTCTCTTGTCAGGCACAGGCCGACAATCCCCTGCACGGCCCGATATTCATGGGAGCCATGGCTCTTGCTGCGCGCGATGGTGGCGCCGTCGGGATTCGCGCCAACGGACCAGAGGACGTTCGCGCCTGCAGGGTGGCCGGATTGCCGACAATTGGCATCAGCAAGATCAAGAGCGACGGTTTTCCGGTCTATATAACGCCCAACCGCGCGGCCGCACAGGATCTGGCAAAGGCAGGCGCTGACATTATCGCGCTCGATTGCACACCTCGTCCCAGAAACGGCGATGATCCGGAAAGTATTGTGCGCTTCATTCGCGATGAGTTGGGCCTGGAGGTTTTTGCCGACATCTCGACGCTGGATGAGGGGCTGGCCGCCGAGCAGATGGGGGCGACCTATGTTTCGACCACCCTATCGGGCTACACCAGCTACACAGAGCCCAAGCCCGAGGGGCCTGACCTCAAGTTGATCGAGGCGTTGGCTTCACGTATTTCGACGCCTATAGTGGCGGAAGGGCGCTTCAATACGCCGCAATTGGCGCGCAATGCGCTGGATGCCGGAGCCCATGCAGTCGTCGTCGGCACCATGATCACCAGCCCGCGCGAAATTACCCGCGCCTTTGCGCGTTCACTCGCGAAATGAGCACTGGCTATCTCGGCATTGATATTGGCGGCACGGCATCTCGCTGGGCGGTTGTTGACGAGGCCGGCCTGCTGGTTGGACGCGGCTCAGCGATGGGAGCGACAGCCCATGTATTCAACCCGGCGGAACGGGCGCGCCTTGAGGCCACGTTGCACGACATTGACCACCAATCCGCTGGTTTTTTGCCGCTCCGGGGAGCCTATATTGGCATAACCGGTTATGGTGACGGGCTTTGGCGCGATGTTGCTCCTCTCGCTGCTGAAATACTGAAACTCCCGACTGATCGGCTTCAGATTACCGACGATATGGATCTTGCCTACCATGCAGCATTTGCGCCGGGCGCAGGCCATCTCATATCGGCCGGGACAGGTTCAATCGGCCTGCATATCGCTGCCGACAATTCAGTTATTCGGGTCGGCGGGCGCGGCCTGCTTATCGACGATGGCGGTTCGGGGACATGGATTGCGCTCGAGGCACTCAACCTGATCTATCGGCGCATCGACGAGACCGGCACGCCCGACGATGCCGCCGTTCTGGCTGAAGAAATTTATGCCGCGATGGGCGGGACTGATTGGGACACGGCACGGGCCTATATCTATGGTGGTGATCGCGGCAAGATCGGGATATTGGCATCGTCGGTCGCCAAGGCCGCGTCGCGTGGTGACGCGGTAGCCCATTCGATATTGCAGCAAGCCGGGGCTGAACTGGCCCGCCTTGGGCAGGCCCTTGCAAAACGGGCAGGAAAACTTCCAATCGGTTATGTTGGGGGCATTGTCAGTTTGCACCCTGCCCTCAAAAAATCATTGATCGATACACTTCTAGATTACGACGTGGTCTTCCCGCAAATTGATGCCGCGTTGACGGCGGCGGAGCTGGCCGCAAAGAAACAGGAAACATGATGAGCAGTACAGAATCCGCCTCGCCCCGCTTTGCCAGCATCGAAGACTGGAACAGCGCGGATCTGGTCGACGGCATTGTGGAAGGGCAGTTTGCTGCAATCAGCGCGGTTCGCACGGCGGGGCCAGCGCTGGCGCGGGCGATTGATCTGGCAGCGGAGCGGTTGGCGCGTGGCGGGCGATTGATCTATATGGGCGCAGGGACATCGGGCCGTATCGCGGCGCAGGACGCCGCTGAATTGCCGCCTACATTCAACTGGCCATATGAGCGGGCAATCACGCTGATGGCGGGTGGCAACGACGCCTTTTTTCTGGCGGCGGAAGGGGCAGAGGACAGCGAAGCGCTGGCCGCCGAAGCGCTCGACGAGGTTGGCGTCGGCGCTGATGATGTCGTCATTGCCCTTGCTGCCAGCGGGCGCACGCCCTACGCCATCGCCGGACTGGTTCACGCGCGGGCTGCGGGTGCCTTGACGATCGGGATATTCAATAATCGCGGCGGCAAGCTGGGCGAGGTAAGCGACATCCCGGTTCTGCTTGAGACCGGAGCGGAATTTCTGGCTGGCTCGACACGGATGAAAGCGGGGACCGCACAGAAGGCGGCGCTTAATAGCCTCTCGACCGGGGTCATGATCAAGCTTGGCTATGTGTATCGCGGCCTGATGGTGGAAATGCTCCCCACCAATATCAAGCTGGTGGATCGCGCCGCCAAGATGATCGTGGAATTGACCGGTGCTCAGTACGATAGTGCGCGCGACGCATTGCAGATTGCCGATGGCAGCATCAAGCTCGCGACTGTTATGATCACCAAGACATTGTCCCGCGCCGAGGCTGAAGCCCATTTGGCAGCCGCCAGGGGCAATTTGCGCCAAGCACTGCGCTAGCATGGCGGTGCGGCTCGAAACTGTTGAATATCCCGACCCGGTGGCGCGTGCCACCATTGGGACCGGCCTGGGGCAATTCAATGAGGCCGACGTTGGGCCAGCTGACAGGCGCGGGTTGGCGGTGTTTGTCCGGGACGAGCATGATGCAGTGGTTGGCGGGTTGAGCGGCTTTACGGCCTGGGGCTGGCTTTATGTGCAGTGGCTATGGCTCGATGAGCTCTGGCGCGGGAAAAGACTGGCTGCGAAAATGCTGGCCATGGCCGAGGCTGAAGCGCAAAAGCGCGGTTGCCACGGTGCCCATATTGATACGTTCAATCCGCTGGCGCTCAAAGCCTATCAGCGGGCCGGCTATGTCATTTTTGGGCAGTTGGACGATTTTCCCAAGGGTCGCACGCGATATTTTCTGCAAAGGCGCCTGGACTCGTGAATTCGACAATCAAAGGAATTTTGTTGGGCATCGGGGGCGTCATGACGCTCAGCGCCATGGACAGCATTGCCAAATCGCTGGGAGCCAGCCTCAATATATTCCTGGTGGTGTTCGTGCGCTATCTTGGCGCCGCAATCTGGCTGGCGTTCTATCTTGTCCTGACCAAACGGGCCTGGCCACAGCGCAAGAATTATTCGCGCCATATGTTGCGCGGCGCGCTCATGGCGATGACTGCCTGTTTTTTCTTTTATGGCGTCACGCACCTGCCGTTGGCTATTGCCGCAGCGCTTGCTATGAGTGCGCCGCTCTATATTTCGCTGTTCGGGATCGTCCTCTTGAAGGAGAAATTCTCGCCGGTGCTGGCAATTGCAATTGTCCTGGGCGTCGTTGGGTCGCTGGTGGTCGTGCTGGGTGGCACTGCTGTTACAGTGACCGGTTCTGCGGACATTCTGGCCTGGGGAGCCGCGATATTGGCGCCGATCAGTTACGCCAGCGCTATCGTATTGCTCAAGCATCATTCCGGGGACGAAGGCGCGGCCTCGATGACGCTGGCTCAATCGCTGGTCGCCGCTATCATCGTCATGCCGTTGGCCGTCGTCAATTTCAGCCTGCCCGCAGGCATTGCCTGGGTGCAGGTCTGCTTTATCGGGCTATTGGGGGCGATTGGCTTTTTGCTGTTGATTGCGGGACTTCGGCGCATTCCCGCTTCGGTTTTCTCGATTGTTGATTACACCGGCCTGCTGTGGGCTGGGATCTTTGGCTATTTGTTTTTTGCCGAGATCCCACCCCCGCAACTGTGGTTTGGTGGGGCCTTGATCATATTGGCCTGCGCTATCAGCACCCATAGCCATCGGGCGCCGCGCGTCAAACCGGCCAAGGCCTAACTGGCAATCTTGCCGCCAGTCATTGGGCTTTTGGCCCCGGTAGTGGTGGGGAAGCTGATCGGCAGATTGCGCATTGTGCGGACGGCGAGGAATGCAAAGCATTCAGCTTCAATGGCATCGCCGCGCCAACCGACGGTTTCAGCGGACACGGCTTCGACACCGGCCCGTCTGCCCAGCATATCCATGATGACGGGGTTGCGTCGACCACCGCCGCAAACGATCAGTTTCTTGGGGCGGGCGGGCAATAAATCGAGCCCTTTACCGACGGCCGACGCGGTAAAGGCGGTTAAGAGAGCCGCGCCATCTTCGACGGCGCATCCCTCGGCCATGTCGGCTGTAAAATCGAAACGGTCGAGTGATTTTGGATAGGCGGCGTTCAAATAGGGGTGATTCAGAAGTTTTGACAGGCGCGTTTCATCGACGGTTCCGGCCAGTGCCAGCGCGCCGTCACGGTCCATTTCACCGCGTCCATGGGCCATGACAAAATCATTGATCGGCGCATTGGCCGGCCCTGTGTCAAAAGCGACGATCTGGTCTTGCCCGTCCCACCAGGTGATGTTGGCGACGCCACCCAGATTGAGAACGGCGTAGGAGCCGTCAGCGCCAAGCCCGCGCATCAGCGCCGCGTGATAGATCGCGGACAACGGGGCGCCCTGCCCGCCTGCTGCAACGTCGGCGCTGCGAAAATCATAGGCAACCCTGGTTCCCAGCCGCTCGGCCATCAGGTCGCCGTCGCCCAACTGGCGAGTTGCCCCAATCCGACCCGGTTGCGGAGCGCGATGCAAAACGCTTTGCCCATGAAAGCCGACGATGCCGATGTCGGTCATGCTCATGCCCTGACGGGCGACAAACCCGGCCACCGCATCGGATTGGGCAATTGTCAGCGCTCGTTCGGCTTTTGCAAAAATTTCGGGCTCGGGACCTTCGAAGTTCCATTCGCGCGCCGCGTCCAGCGTTGCGACCAGCAAAGTGCGTACTTCGTTGGCGTAAGGCGCGAGCGTATAGGTTCCGAACTCGGCAACCGTTTCGCCATCCGTCTTGAGCAGTGCAATGTCAATATTGCCGTCCAGCACCGTGCCGGTCATCAGACCGATTGCCCATATGGGTTCCATGAAAGCGTCCTAACTGCGGTTGACGGCGTCGCCGACCGCGCGGCGCAGCTCGATAATGCCGCTGTCGAAATGGCGGGTCGGATGAACGCGATTTGTCAGCAATGTCCATGCCCGGCCAGCAGCAAAATCCAGCCAAAGGCCAGTGCCGGTAAAGCCGGTATGCCCGATGGTTTCATCGCTGCAATGCTGGCCGCCGGACCAGCCATCATAGGGGCGTTCCCATCCGTGCGTCCGGCGCGCCGATAAGGGTGTCCGCATCAAGGCAATGGCGTTTGCTGACGCGCCTGTGCTGTCTAGCAGGCCTTGAGCAAAGTCCAGAACCGAGGCGGCTGTGCCAAACAGCCCGGCGTGGCCCGAACCGTGCAGCGCCGAACAATTGTCGTCATGCACTTCGCCGCATAAAACGCGATTGCGCCACATACAATCTTCGGTGGCTGCGCAATTTTGTGGGTCCACCGACCAGCCAAATCCAGGGCCGGGGTCAAGTTCGCGTATGGTTTTTTTGGCCAAGCGCTCGAGTGCGAACCCCAACAGAATGAAATTGATGTCGGAATAAACCGACGGTCCGGCACGCCATTCGCGTTGTAAAATGAAGGCACGCAACAGGTCGGGATCACGCCCATAGGTATAAATCGGCTCGACCGCCGGAAACGGCGTTTGGTGGCCCAGGCATTGGCGGAACGTGATCTTGCGCTCCCAGGCGTCGGGATTGTACTGGCGAAAGTCCGGCAGTACGGTCGTGAGCGGCGCGTCAAGGTCAATAGTACCCGCATCGGCCAGGGACAGAATGCGCGAGGTGGTGAATATGGTCTTGGTCAGCGATGCCAGATCGAACCATGTATTTTCCGTCATCGGGCGAACGACTGGCGTTGTCTGGGCCTGCCCCAAATGGCGAACTGTGCGAGCGCCGTCGCGGTCGACCATCCCGAGCACGGCCCCCGGAATCCGACCCGCCTCAATGGCTGCGGCAACGGGCACAAAAGCGGCTTCAAACTTGGCAGTCATTGATGGTCCCGATAGAGATGGCAGGCGACCTGGCCCGCTGTTGTTGATCCCGCCGGGCGCTCCAGAACCGGGCGCACGGAATGGCAAATGTCCATCACTTTTGGGCAGCGGGTGTGAAAGGCGCAACCCATTGGCGGGTTGGTTGGATCGGGCAATTCCCCTTGTAGCACAACCCGTTTCTGGCGGGCCACGCCGGGGCGTGGGATCGCAGACAGCAGGGCCAGCGTATAGGGGTGTCGTGGCTCGTTCATGATCGCTTCGGTGGGGCCGATTTCAACAATCCGGCCCAGATACATCACCGCAATCCGATCACTGACGTGGCGAATGACCGACAAGTCATGGCTGATGAAGAGAATCGACAGATTGAGGCGCTTCTGCAATTGGGCGATCAGATTGATGATCTGGCTCTGGATGGACACGTCCAGCGCCGAAACAGCTTCGTCGGCCACCAGAAGTTTTGGATCGAGGGCCAACGCGCGCGCAATGGCAATGCGTTGGCGTTGGCCACCGGAGAATTCATGCGGATAGCGCCTGCCAGCATCGGGCGGCAGTCCAACCAAATCCAGCAATTCGCGGACCCGATCATTTTGCGACGCCCCGTCCCCAATGCCGTGCACCACCAGCGGTTCGCCAATGATATAGCCAACGCTGTGGCGCGGGTTGAGGGAGCCGAAGGGGTCTTGAAAGATCACCTGCAGATCGCGCCGGATCGCCTTCATCTGGTGGCGATCAAGTCCCGTCAGGTCCTTGCCGTCAAACAGGATTTGCCCCCCGCTAGGTTCTACCAGTCGCAAGAGCGTCCGGCCGAGCGTGGATTTGCCACAACCCGATTCACCGACAACGCCGAGCACCTCGCCCGCCTCGATATCAAGAGAAACATCGGACACCGCCTGCACCACCGCGCCCTTGGCGCCGGGATAAGTCGTGGACAGGTGGTTGAGTTCAAGCAGGCTCATGCGGCAGGGTCCCAGCAACGGATCAGATGGGCATCGCCGACAAGTTCAGGCATGGTTTGCGGGCAGGCATCAACCATGGCATGGCAGCGAGGATGAAAGGTGCAACCGCTGGGGCGCTGCCCGGGAGGCGGCACCGTTCCGGGAATTGCAGGCAGTTCGGTTCCGGGGATGTTTGAGGCTGGAATAGTGCGCAGCAAGGCTTCGGTGTAGCGATGGCGAGGGCGGGCAAAAAGCTCGTCAGCTGCCGCCTGTTCAACAATGCGCCCCCCATACATGACGGCGACCCGGTCGCAATATTGGGAGACAACGCCCAGATCATGTGTGATCAGCAAAACGGCCATGCCGGTTTCGCGCCGCAAATCATCGAGAAGATCGAGAATTTGGGCCTGCACGGTTACATCGAGCGCGGTGGTCGGCTCATCGGCAACGAGTAGTTTGGGGTCGCAGGCCAAGGCCATGGCGATCATCACCCGCTGACGTTGGCCGCCTGACATTTGATGCGGATAACGGATGAGCGCTGTTTCGGGCGTCGGGATACCCACCCGCCCCAGTAGTTCAAGCGCCCGGGCCATTGCCGCTTCCTGGGAGACGTCGCGGTGCAGAGTGACCACCTCGGCGATCTGGTCGCCGACAGTGAAAACAGGATTGAGCGAGGTCATCGGCTCCTGAAAGATCATGGCCACCTGCTCGCCGCGCAGCGCTTCGAGCGCGCGATCATCAAGTTTGAGCACATCGGCGCCGTCAAAGTTGATTTCACCCCTGTCGATGTGCATCGGCGGCTCGGCCAACAGGCGCATGATGGAAAGCGCGGTAACGGACTTTCCGCAGCCCGATTCCCCGACCAGTCCCAGCATTTCGCCAGCGGCAATATCGAAGGAGACCCCCTCGATGACCGGACGGGACCCGACCGAGATGTGCAAATCCTTGATGCTCAGCAGCGCCGGGTCGGGCATTTCGGCTCCAGATAGCTGTCTTGGACGGCCCTTCGCCTTTGGCGTGGCGGGACCAATGGTGTTGTCATCATGCAGAATTAGTACGTTTGGGCAGGCAAAGTCCATACTGGTCTTATATTGGCCTGCAAATTTGCCGACGATGGCCAAACGGGGAACAGATCACGCGGACGCCTCAGCGCCTCAAATTTTGTAGAAGGTGCGCCAAGTGCTTGCACATATTGGGCCAGTGACATAGCGTAGATGCCACAAGGATTGGTCTTAGATTGGCCTGCTTGCGCAATCAAATCGCCGCATGCCAGCAAACCTGAAGTTCTGGAGGAAACATGTCACTCAAAAAACTCAGCGCCGCACTGCTCGCGACCAGCATTCTGGTTAGCTCTGCCTCAGCCGCCACGCTCAATATCGCGATCGATTCATCCCCTGCGGGGCTCGATCCGCATCTGATCACGGCGTTCAACTCGGTGGTCATTGTTCAGGACAATATCTATGAGGGCCTGACGGCCATCGACAAAGATCAGGCCGTGGTGCCGGGTCTTGCCGAGTCGTGGGACATTTCTGACGATGGGCTGACTTATACGTTCAAGCTGCGGTCCGGCGTGACCTTCCATGACGGATCGGCCATGGATGCCGAGGATGTCGCCGCCTCGATCCGGCGGGTGCAGTCCGAAACCGTGGCATCGCCGCTCGCCAGCCGCGTAAGCCCGATCGTCGATATCAAGATCATTGACCCCACCACCGTTGCGCTGGTGCTTGATGCGCCATTTGCGCCGATCCTGTCCTCGCTGGCTGGCATCGCCATTGTTCCCGCCGAGATGGAAACAGACGTGGATGCCCTTCAGCAGACTCCCGACGGCACTGGGCCGTTCAAATTCGCTGAATGGCAGCCGAACGGCTTTATCAGCCTCGACAAAAACGAGGCATACTATCGCGAAGGCGAGCCGAAACTGGACGAAGTTGTGTTCAATTTCGTGCCGGAGGCGGCAACCCGTCAGGTCGGCATTACCAGCGGTGAATATGATCTTTTGCCTGGCATTGATCCGGCCACAGCGCTGCAGCTGCAGGGGCAAGCGGGGGTGACGGTTCAGCAAACGCGAGACCTGTCCTATACGCTTTTGGGCATGAATGTCAGCCGCCCGCCCTTTGACAAACCAGAGGTGCGCGAAGCCATCAACATGCTGCTAAACCGGCAGGAAATCATTGATGGAGCCCTGTTTGGTTCGGGCGTTCCGGCTGGGCCGCTGTCGCCTGCCCTAACCGAATGGGCGCTCGATCCGGGCACCTTTGGTTGCTACACCACCAATGTTGACGGGGCCAAGGCCCTGCTTGAGGAAGCAGGCGTCACAACACCAATCAAACTGACAATGAATGTGTTGCCGCGTCAGGATACACGCGACATCGCGCAGGTTATCCAGCAGGAATTGGCTGCCGGCGGCGTTGAGGTTGAACTGATCAATCAGGAAATCGGACAGTTCGTTCAGGACTGGCGCAATTCCAACTTTGACATGTTCGTATCGGCCAATGGCGGCAGCCCAGATCCTGATGGTTATTTCTATCGCACCTTCATCGGTGGCGGTTCGACTAATGTGTTCAAATATGACGACGCCGAAGTAGATAGCTGGCTCAATGAGGGTCGCGTTGAAACCGATCAGGCCGCCCGCAAGGCTATCTATGACAAACTGCAGACCAAACTGGCCTGCGAGGGTCCGGTTGCTCATATCGCCTATGGCACGCTCAACACAGCCGTCAGCGACAAGGTCAAAGGATTTGAAATCTACGCCAATGGCCGCTTGACCAGCCTCGTCAATGTAACTGTCGACGAATAATTGTTGCCGGTGCGTCGCCTATGGTGACGCACCGTATTTCCTGCGGTTCACCCCGCCCGTCTTGCGGATAGATCCATGTCCCAGCGCTATTTGCTGAGCCGCTTCATTGACCTGCTGGTCGTGCTGTTTGGCGTATCAATCATTGTATTCCTGATGATCCGCCTGATCCCCGGCGATGCCGTGGCGATCATGCTGGGCGCCAATACTGAAATCACGCCCGATCGCATTGCCGAACTCAAGTCACGTATCGGGTTGGACCAGCCGATGGTGATCCAGTACGGTCGCTGGATCTGGGGCGCCGTTCAAGGAGACCTGGGCACCTCGATCTGGACGGGACGGCCAGTTTTGCAGGAGATTGGCGCCAATATCTGGCCAACGGTTGAGCTGACCCTGTTGTCAGTGCTGGTTGGGGCGGGACTGTCCATTCCGCTGGGCGCTTTTATGGCCGAAGCGCGAGGCAAGGGCGCGGAAGTCGCTGTGCGGATTGGTGCGATTGCAGGGCTGACCATTCCCTCGTTCTGGCTGGGGATCGTGTCGATCTTCTTTGTGGCCAAGTTTCTGCCCGGCGTTCAGGCGCTCGGCTATGTTCCATTTACGGAAGACCCGTTGGGCAATCTGCAACGCATGATCCTGCCCGTCATTGCCCTGTCGCTGCCAATGCTGGCCAACCTGTCGCGGCTGGTGCGCTCGGCAATGCTGGATGCATTGAGTCAGGATTACATCCGAACGGCCAAGGCCAAGGGCGCGAACCGGCGGCGCATCATTTATAAGCATGCCCTGCGCAATGCGCTCATTCCCTTCATCACCAGTGTCGGGGTTTCGGCGGGTTATCTGTTGGGCGGTGCCATCGTCATCGAGCAGGTCTTTGCCATTCCCGGTCTCGGAAGGCTGGTGCTGGGGGCCATTGCGGAGCGGAATTATCCTTTGGTACAAGCCACTATTCTAGTGATGACCACGGCGTTTGTGCTAGTCAATTTTCTCGTCGACATGCTCTATGCCGTGATTGACCCACGGGTGTCGCGTTGATCAATTTTGCGCGCCAGAACAAACTCTTGAGCTTTGCCGTCATCTTTGTCGCCCTGCAGGTCTTGTTGGCGCTGTTCGCGCCGGTTTTGGGGCTGCAAGACCCCTATGCCCAGATCATGGTGCAACGGCTCAAGGGCCCGAACGTTGCTAACTGGCTGGGCACTGACCAATTGGGCCGCGATATTCTTTCGCGCATTATTTATGGCTACCGCACCTCGCTCCTCACTTGCGTGACGGCAGTCGTGCTTTCGCTGCTGGCCGGGGGCACGCTGGGGATGCTGGCCGCCTATTATCGCGGCTGGTTTGACCGGATCGTCATGCGGCTCATGGACGTTTTGTTTGCCTTTCCCATACTGCTGCTGGCCATCGCCGTGATTGCGGTGCTGGGCCCCAGCATTTGGGGCGCCGCTATTGCCATTGCCATTGTTTACACGCCGATATTTGCCCGATTGCTGCGCGGCCCGGCGCTGGTGATCTGCGAAAGCGAATATGTCACGGGGGCCAAGGCGATCGGCGCAGGCGACATGCGGATCATTTTTTTGCACCTGTTACCCAATCTGGCTTCTGTGGTGCTGGTGCAAACAAGCCTTTTGCTGTCGGCTGCCATTCTGGTGGAAGCCTCCCTGTCGTTTCTGGGTCTGGGGGCACAACCACCGACGCCGTCGCTGGGCTTGATGCTTTCGGAAGGGCGCAATTTTCTGTTGCTGGCGCCGTGGCCGGCGATATTTGCAGGTTTCGCCATCCTATTTTTGTCATTTGGTTTCAATCTTTTAGGCGATGCGCTTCGCGACACGCTTGACCCGCGATTGCGCAAAGAGAGCTAAATCATGTCGGGCACAGCGCTCGCCGTTTTTGCCGAGCGATTTCCAATCGCGGGTGGATTCACCATCTCCCGCGGCAGCAAGACCGAAGCCGAAGTGGTGACGGTTCAACTATCCCAGGATGGCAAAACCGGTTGGGGCGAATGTGTCCCTTATGCCCGATATGGGGAGCGCATTGATCAGACCATCGGGGCTATTACTGCGCTCGAAATGGAAATTGCCGGAGGACTGACACGGCTGCAACTGCAATCGAGATTGCCACCGGGCGCGGCGCGCAATGGGCTCGATTGTGCCATGTGGGACCTTGAAGCCAAACTGGCAGGTCGCAGCGTTGCGGATCTCTTGGGACGTTCCACTCCGGCTGAAATCGTCACCGCTTTTACGATCAGCCTTGATACGCCCCAACGCATGGCAGCGGCGGCAGCCAAAGCTGAACAATGGTCGCTGCTCAAGCTCAAACTGGGCGGTGAAGGCGATATCGAACGGCTTATGGCGGTTCGTCGCGCCGTGCCAAACAAGCGGATAATCGTTGACGCCAACGAGGCATGGTCCGCGCATAATCTGCCTGAAAATCTCGACGCCTGCCAGCGCACCAGGATCGAACTCGTAGAACAGCCTCTGCCTGCCGATCAGGATCAGATACTGGCTGATATTGTTTCGCCGGTGGCAATCTGCGCCGATGAAAGCGCCCATGTCGGATCGGGACTGGCTCGTATCGAGGCGCGTTACCAGGCGATCAATATCAAACTGGACAAGACCGGTGGGCTCACCGAAGCCTTAGCTTTGATGGCAGTGGCGCGGGGCCAGGGCATGAAGGTCATGCTCGGCTGTATGGTATGCACCTCCCTGTCGATAGAACCGCTCACCCTGCTCGCCGCAGATGCCGACTGGTGCGATCTGGATGGGCCGTTCCTTTTGGAACGTGACCGCCCCGGCGGCTTTGATTGCGTTGACGGCAGATTGGTCGTGGATAGTGGCAAATTGTGGGGCATTTCGAGCTAATCTGAGGCCTCGAGGATGCCCTATGAAAGAACATTGCACAGGGGCTTGACCTTCCCACCATTGGAAGCCCCACATTAAGGTCCACACGATATTTTTCTGTTGGGAGCCCGAAATGAGCGAGCACAGCCATTCTCATGACCACCATAATTCAGACCACGGCGACGCCGCCGAAATGGAGCGCGATCCTGTTTGCGGCATGAAGGTCGACCCGACCGCTGGAAAGCCCAGGGTGGAGCATGAGGGCCACACCTATCACTTTTGCTCCAAAGGATGCGCGACCAAATTTGAGGCGGCACCACAGGATTATCTGGGGGAGCGGAAAAAGCCCAAGGCCATGCCAAAGGGCACGCAATACACCTGCCCCATGCATCCCGAAATTATCAAGGATGAGCCGGGCGACTGCCCGATTTGTGGCATGTCGCTGGAACCAATGGGTGTTCCTGCCGAAGACGCCGGGCCAAATCCTGAACTTGTTGATTTTACCCGGCGCTTCTGGATCAGCGCTGCAATGTCCATTCCGCTGTTGATTCTGACGATGGGCCCGATGATCGGCCTGCCGATCCGGCAATGGATCGGCGAGAACACGGCGATTTGGGCGGAGTTTATACTGGCCACGCCCGTCGTTCTGTGGGCGGCGCTACCGTTCTTCAAGCGGGCATGGAATTCAGTGCTCAATCGCAGCCCCAATATGTGGACGCTGATTGGTTTGGGGGTCAGCGCCGCCTATTGTTACAGCGTGGTCGCCACGTTCTTTCCAGGCCTGTTCCCTGATTCATTTCGGGGTCATGGCGGCGCGGTCGGTGTGTACTTTGAAGCGGCCGCGGTGATCGTGGCACTGGTGTTTCTGGGGCAAGTGTTGGAATTACGGGCCCGTGAACGGACCGGTTCAGCAATCCGCGCGCTACTCGATCTGGCCCCCAAGACGGCGCGGCGCATCGGCAAGGACGGGGATGAACAGGATGTGCCGCTGGAGGAAGTCGAAACGGGCGATCGGTTGCGTGTTCGGCCCGGTGACAGTGTGCCGGTCGATGGCACCGTCACCGAGGGACGCTCCTCGATTGATGAATCCATGTTGTCCGGCGAGCCGCTTCCCATTGAAAAAACTGAAGGGGATAAAGTCACGGGCGGGACGCTCAATCAGACTGGATCGCTGATTATCAAAGCGGAAAAAGTGGGGGCGGATACGATGCTGTCCCAGATCGTGGAGATGGTCGCCAAGGCCCAGCGCTCGCGGGCGCCTATTCAGGGGTTAGCCGACCGAGTGGCCTCCTATTTCGTTCCAACCGTGGTTGCCGTCGCCATTATTTCCTTTGTAGTCTGGGCTATTTTTGGGCCGGAACCCGCCATGACCTATGCGATTGTTTCGGCAGTCTCGGTTCTGATCATTGCCTGTCCCTGTGCGCTTGGCCTGGCAACGCCAATGTCGATCATGACCGCGACCGGGCGTGGTGCCCATGCCGGGGTGCTGATCAAGGATGCGGCAGCGCTCGAGCGTTTTGCCAAAGTTGATACGCTGATCGTGGACAAGACCGGCACCTTGACCGAGGGAAAGCCGCAACTGACCGACGTCATTGCTATATCGGGCTTTGAGGAGACTGACATATTGGCGCTGGCAGCCAGTCTGGAGCGCGGTTCCGAGCATCCGCTGGCAGAGGCTATCGTCAATGGCGCCAAGGAGCGCGGTGCGGTTCTGGTCGATGCCGTCGACTTCGATGCGATCACCGGCAAAGGCGTCGTGGGTCGGGTTGAGGGCAAGGCCATTGCTCTGGGCAACAAGGCGATGCTGGCCGAACAGGGTGTATCGAGCGACGCACTGCAGGCCCAGGCAGATCAACTGGCCGAGGATGGCAAGACCGCCATGTTCGTCCTTGTCGAGGGCAAGTTGGCAGGCATTGTTGCGGTTGCGGATAAGATCAAGCCGACGACCGTTGAAGCGATCCGCCAACTGCATGAAACCGGGCTAAAGATCATCATGGCAACCGGGGACAATGAGCGCACGGCGCGTGCAGTCGCGTCCCAACTTGGCATCGATGAAGTGCGGGCTGAGGTTTTGCCCGCCGATAAGCAGAAACTGGTGGAAGAACTTCGGGCCAAGGGTGCCATCGTTGCGATGGCGGGTGACGGGGTCAACGATGCGCCGGCTCTGGCGGCGGCTGATGTCGGGATTGCCATGGGCACCGGCGCCGATGTGGCAGTTGAAAGCGCGGGCATAACATTGCTCAAGGGCGATTTGACCGGGATTGCGCGGGCAAGAACCCTATCGCAGGCGACGATCCGCAACATCAAGGAAAATCTGTTTTTCGCCTTTGTTTACAATATCGTGGGCGTGCCTATTGCAGCAGGGATTCTGTTTCCGATGTTCGGATTATTGTTGTCGCCAATGATTGCGGCGGCGGCGATGAGCCTGAGTTCGGTTTCAGTCATCACCAACGCCTTGCGGCTGCGCAATCTCAAAATTTGAGGGTGCGCAACCGAGGCATTGGCCGTCGCGGCTATTGGGTCGCGGCGGTTGTTAGTTTGTCCAATGCCCCGGTCATGGCGGCAAATGCGTCATCAGCGCCTTCGATGGCGTAGCGGGCCTTGAGGGCGGCGGGGTCTTCGTAGCCGAGTTGAGTGGCATCATTTTCTGACCAGACCAGAACGCGCAAGGGGAGATCCAGACCGGCGCGGCGGTCGGCCTTGATGATCGGGGTGCCGATCTTGGGATTGCCGAAGATGACCAACACTGTGGGGGATAAGTCATCGCCGACGGCTTTGGCGCCTGCGGCATGATCGACTTTAGCGAAAACCGTTGCCCCTGCCCCCTCGACGGCGGCAACCAATTTTTCGACGGTTTCATCGACAGTTGAGGGGCTGGATTTGACGATCCATTCCTGGGCGAAGGCTGGGGAAGCCAGCATCAACAGGACTGTTATGCTGGTGATCAAGAATTTCATGACGCATTTCTCCGGCTTTGAAACCAATAGTGGCGAGTAGGAACCCTGCGGGAAGCCGAGGGTTCAATCACCATGGCGTGATGGGGCGATCAGCCAGCCCGAACTGCCCGGGGAAAACGTGCGAATGCAGCGATGGTTACGAGGGCGATGAGGCTGCTGGCGAGGGCGAAATAGAGGGCGGCGGTGAAACTGCCTGTGGCGTCAAAACTGGTGCCGGCCAGCCACGGAGAGAGTAACCCCGCGACCCCCCAAGCGGTAAAAACAAGTGCAAATGTGTGACCAAATGTTAGCGTTGAGGTCAACGCACGCGTCAAAACCGGCATGGCCGAGGCCATCAGCCCATAGCTGAGTGCAACCAGGGTCAGTCCGATGCCACCGGCATAGACGTTGGGCGAGATGATCAAGGTCAAAAGACCAATGGCGGCCAAGATGGGTGAGAGGCCCGCGATGATGATCGGGGGCAGCCACTGACCCAATAGGCTGACCGAGAGCCGCCCACCAGTATTGCCCAAGGCAATTACGGCCAGCACGGTCGCCGAGAGTGCGGTTGCGGCGCCGCGATCCTCGATAATGGCAGATGCCAGCCCCAGAACCATCAAGCCGGTGCCTGAGCCGAAGGCGAAGATCGTCCAGAGCAAGGCGACATGCCCTGCGCGCGGCGGGGCGATGATGGGTGCGGTGTCGCGGTTGGTGGCGGTGGATGCTGCCTGCTCATGGGCTGGAAATGCAAAGACAAGAGCGGCGGCGACAATAAGGGCCAACGCCACGGGCAAAAGCGCGGCCAGTTGCCAATTGAGGGCAACCAGCGCACGAATGGTGGGGCCAAAGACGACGCCACCAAGGCCAAAGGCGGCGACCATCAGCGGGGTGAGAACGGCCGGAGCCGACGATTTGGCGGCCAGCTCGACCGTTTGAATATAGATGATGCCGCTCATAGCGCCGAAACCGAGGCTATAGAACAAGAGGAACAGGTCAAAGCCTGGTGCAACCGTCGCCAGGACCAGCGAGATTGCTGCCAAAACGCCGGCGGCCGCTGCGGCGCGTGAACTTTTCATCGGCGCGGGCAAATATGGGAATAGCAGCACGGCCAGCGAAAAAGCGACGATGGCGAACGAGAAAACCTGCCCGGCCTGCTGCACGCCAACATCATAGCGCACGAGCAACGCCGGGATCATCGAACTCCACGCATATAGGCTACCGGCGGCAAAGCACAGGAGTGCGGCGGCCAGCATGGGCAGCCTGGCTTTTGCGGGTTTTGAGGTCACGGCGCAATCCGATTGGGGCCGCACAATTCGACGGCGATATAAGACTTGTATGAACAAATTAAATAAGTCAATAATGTATCACAGCACCATGACGGGACGACGAACAAAGGCAAAAGCCAGTTCGGATGGGAGGATAATGTTGGAGATGGCGGCCGTTACGGGCAGCGCACAAACGCGGTTCAGTCGTCGCACCGATGGTTCCTCATTTCGAGATTGGGCCAGCGAAGCCTTTGAGGCTGCGCTGTTAATGGCAACGCTGGATCGGGCGGACGTTGATACGCTGATTGTTGCCTCTGAAAGTGATTTTTTCACGCTGCAGCTCAATCCGGCAGCAATTCTTGCTGGCGATCTGGGACTTGTCGGCGTTGCGACGATGCGCGTAGAGGGCGGAGGTGCTTCGGGGCAGTTAGCCGTGCACGCGGCAGCCCAAGCCATCGCCTCGGGCCAGGCTCGCCATGTTGCCGTCATTGGGGTTGACCCTTCGGCCTCCCAGCTTCCGGCGGCAACGATCAAACTGCTCTATGGCTATTCGTTCGACGCCTGGACGGACGGCATGACCGGCACATCGGCAACGGCGCTTTATGCGCTGTCCTATCAGGCATTTGCAGCGCGGATCGGGCTACCGGATAAGTGCCTTGACCAAATTGCGCTGCAGAACCGGGCCAATGCAATGCTCAATCCCAATGCGCACTTGCCGCGCCAGCACAAAATGGCAGAAATCGCGGACTCGCCGCTGATCGCCTCGCCTTATCGTCGATTGCACTGTTCCCCCCTCAGCGATGGGGCTGCCGCGATCATTCTGTCGCATCCCGATGCCCTGCCCGGTGCCAGGGGCAGCGCGCCCCGCATCACGGGAATTGGCGCCGCATCCGACCACGCCCAACTGGGAGCGCGTCAAGATACGGGTACCTTTACCGCCAAACGCAAGGCAATGCAGCGGGCCTGCCAACAGGCAGGAATTGGTCCAGCCGATATTGATGTTGCCGAGGTTTACGATGCCTATGCGGGGGCACAGTTGCAGGCGCTAAACGTCTTGGGATTGAGCGAGACGCTACAAGCCGATCTCGATGCCCAGCATTTTGCGCCCGAGGGCCGTTTGCCGATCAACCTTTCGGGGGGGCTGCTGGGGCAAGGTGCGCCGGTGGGGGCGACCGGGGTTGCGCAAACGGCGACCTGTGCGCTGTTGCTCGAGGGACGGTATCATCCGGAACTGCAACCGAAGCGGCCTTTGCGCCACGCGCTGGCCGACACTCATGGCGGGGTGTGCACCACAGCGGCTGTGACGCTGCTGAGTCAGGCGGACGCAAAATGATTTCATATGAACTCGCCCTGCCCTATTCGCTGGAACCGGGATGGCTGGCGCCCTACGTCGAAGCCTTGCAAAAAGGCCGGGCGATGGGTCGGAGCTGTTCAAAATGCGGCTCCGTCAGTTTTCCGCCGCAACGCCGCTGCCAATGCGGGAGTGGTGAGGCACAATGGGTCAGGCTTTCGGGAAAAGCATCGGTATTGCTGCGCACACATGGCAGCGACGGCACCTTTGGGTTGGTTCAATTCGAGGGAGCGACCAACAAGGCGGTGACGCGGCTTGAGGGCTTTGCGTCCGAAATAACCGACGGCCACCTGATTGCCCCACCCAGCGACGTCCCTGCGCTTATTCTTGCTCCATCCAAATCAAGGTCCACACCGTGAACCCTTTCGCCAGCCTGACCGACGCGACCCTCGACAAGCTCAATCTGCGCCGTGATGGAGACGCGCTGCGCATTGTCTGGCCTGCCGACACCAATATCTACCACATGACGTTGGGTCGGCATCTTGCGCCGGAAATGCGCGACCGGACTGCGATCATATTTGAGGACGCCGAAGGCAAGGTCAGCACGCAGAGTTTTGCCGACGTTGAGCGCGCCGCCAGTGGGCTGGCAGCCCGGCTGGAAGGCCTGGGGTATGGGCGCGGCGATCTCGTTGCGATCCACACTGGCCAACATCCCGATACGGCAATTGCGCATATGGCCATTTGCAAGCTGGGTGGCACCGCCGTGACATTGTCGCAGCTTTACGGTCCCGAAACGCTGGCGCACGCCCTGGCAGATTGCGGCGCAAAGGTCGTTTTGACCGATGAGGCGGCGTGGCGCCCGTTGCGCGACGAGGCGCCGACACTGTTCCCCAGCCTTGCCCATGTCTTTTTGCGCCAACCCCAAGCGGGTGAACTTGATCTTGGCGAAGCGTTTGGCACCGATATTGCGGACTTTGTGCCCGAATATGGTGGGGCCGACGATCCGGCGCTCTTGATGTACACTTCGGGCTCGACCGGAAAACCCAAGGGCATACTGCACGGCCATAGAGTGCTGGCTTCATACACACCTTCGATCAGTCTGTTTTTCAATCTGACCATGGACGAGCCGGACGCCGTTTTCTGGTCGCCGTCGGACTGGGCCTGGGTTGGTGGGCTGCTCGACATGTTGTTTCCAGCCTGGATGGCGGGTCGCCCCATCGCCACGTCGATGGATCGGTTCAAGGCAGAATGGGCCTATGGGTTCATGGCAAGGCATATGGTGACACATACTTTTCTGGCACCCACAGCAATCAAGCGGCTGGCGCAAACCGCCGAGCCGCGACAGGATCATGATCTTGCGCTGCGCGTGATCTGCACCGGCGGAGAGGCATTGGCGGCAGAAACACTGGAGTGGGCCGAAAAACGCCTTGGCGTTGTCTGCAACGAATTTTACGGCATGACCGAAGTCAATCATCTGATCGGCAATTGCGCAGCGCTTTATCCACGCAAGCCCGGATCAATGGGCCGGGCCTATCCGGGCCATGTGGTTCGGCTGGTGGATGCTGACGGCAAGGATGTGCCCGAGGGCGAGGCAGGCGAAATCGTTACCCCGATGACAGCGCCCACCCGGTTCCTTGGGTATCTCAACAATCCGGGCAAGGAAAAGGAAATGCAGTTGGGCGACAGCCTGCGCACCTTTGATCTGGCAGTGCGCGATGCTGATGGCTATTTCTGGTACAAGGGGCGCTCGGACGATCTGATAAAATCCTCCGGCTTCCGCATTGGCCCTGCCGAAATCGAGGACTGTCTCTTGGCCCATCCGGCGGTTGCCGAAACAGCGGTCGTGGGCAAGCCCGATGCTGATCGCGGCACTATCGTCAAAGCATTTATCAAGGTTCGACAGGGATTTACGGCGGATTCTGAACTATCTGATTCATTGACCCAACATGTGCGCCAGCGTCTGGCGGGCTATAAGGCACCGCGCGAGATAGAGTTTGTCGACGACTTTGTCATGACCTCGTCAGGCAAGATCAACCGGCGCGCCTTGCGCGATGCTGAAAAAACCAAGGCGCGGGGGAACGCATGATGAACCAGATTCCACTGACCCCGTATGTTGCCGAATTCATTGCCAAAGAGCAGCCCCTGCGCATTGGCGGCAAGTTGCTGGAGAGTGCGGCGTCGCTTGAAATTATCAATCCGTCGACCGGGGGCAAGCTGGCGCAGGTTGCGCGGGCGGGAAAGGTCGAAATTGATCTGGCGGTTGCGGCGGCGAAGGATGCGTTCGAGAACGGGGCCTGGACCCGGATGCTGCCCAATGAACGCAGCCGCATATTGTGGCGGCTGGCCGATCTGATCGAGGCGCGGGCCGACATATTCGGACAGTTGGATGCGCTTGATAATGGCAAGCCATTTCACGTGGCGCGGGATGTAGATGCGCATTGGTCGGCGCGGCATTTCCGTTATTTTGCCGGATGGGCCGACAAGATCGAGGGGGCGACCATCCCGGTGGGCACACCTGACCGCCTGACCTATACCAAGGCCGAACCGCTGGGTGTTTGCGGGCTGATAACGCCCTGGAATTACCCGTTGCTGATGGCGGCGTGGAAATTGGCACCGGCACTGGCGGCGGGCAATACCATCGTGCTCAAACCGTCCGAGGAAACGCCGCTGTCGGCGCTTTATCTGGCGGATCTGGCGCTGGAAGCTGGATTGCCGCCGGGGGTTCTCAATGTTGTGCCGGGTTATGGGCATGATGCAGGGGCGGCGCTAGCGGCGCATCCAGACGTGGCAAAAGTCGGCTTTACCGGCAGCACGGCGACAGGTCGGCGGATCGTTGAGGCTTCGGCTGGTAATCTCAAGAAGGTTTCGCTCGAACTGGGCGGCAAAGCCGCCAACATCATTTTTGATGATGCCGATCTCGACAAGGCCATCGCGGGGGCTTTCTGGGCCAATTTTGGCAATAACGGGCAGAGCTGTACCGCCGGATCGCGCCTTTACGTGCACAAGAGCATTCATGACAAAGTGTTGGATGCATTGGCGAAAATTGCACCAACAGTGTCGGTTGGTCCGGGACTGGATGATCCTGCCCATGATCTGGGGCCGGTGATCAGCAAGACCCAACTTGGCAAGGTCCTGGGGTTTCTTGATGGTGGCGAAGGCACTGTAGTAACCGGCGGAGCGCGGATGGACCGCGAGGGCTGGTTCGTGCCGCCAACGATCATTGCCGACTTGACCGACGATATGCGGCTGGTGCGCGAGGAAGTGTTCGGGCCGGTTCTGGCGGTGTTGCCCTTTGAGGACGACAGTGAGGTTCTGGGCCGCGCCAACGCCAGTCAATATGGCCTGGCGGCGGGGCTTTGGTCGCGGGACGTAAGCCGGGTTCGTCAATTTGCCGACAAGTTGCAGGCAGGTACTGTGTGGGTCAATTGTTGGGGCGACACCGATGCGGCGGCGCCGTTTGGCGGAGTCAAACAATCCGGCTATGGCCGCGAAATGGGGCGGGAAGCAATCTCACTCTACACGCAGACAAAATGTGTTTGGATCAATTGATGAGGGCGAGCGTGACTGAGCTCAGCGACATACCGAAATATGAGCAGGCTTACCGTGTCATTCTGGATCGGCTGAAGGCGGGGCGCTATCCGATTGGCGGGCGCATGCCGACCGAAGGCGAGTTGAGCGAACATTTCAAGGTCAGCCGGGTCACCATTCGGCGGGCGCTCGATATGCTGGTGCAGGATGGCTACGTGGAAAGTCGGCAGGGAAGCGGTTATCGCGTCATTACGCTGTCGCCAGCGTCGGACACTTGCCTGACCTCGTTCACCGACGCAATGTTACGCGCCGGTTTGGAGCCGACATCGCAGCTATTGTCGCTGACAACCTTCAAGACGGGAGCGCCCGAGTTGGGGCATTTACCAGCCGACATGCAGGCGCGTCCGATCACCCGGGTCAATCGGCTGCGACTGGTGGATGGTAATCCGCGAATGCTGGTGATGTCGCATGCGCCGGCTGAATTGTTGCAAGGGGCGACGGCGGCGGATTTCCCCGAAAGCGGGCCGGCACAGTCGATTTTGCGGATTCTGGCGCAGCGCTTCAAGCTGGAGTGGTCGGCGGCGTGCGAGGATATCAGCCCGGTTGTGGCCGACGCGGAAATGGCGGGGCTGTTTGGTATTGAGGTGGGTAGCCCGATCCTGCGGCAGGCATGCTCGGCGTTCGATGATGACGGTCGCACGGTGTTCCACGAGGACGTTTTCCGCACCGGGACGGTCAGTTTCACGCTGTCCAAGCAAAACCGGCAACCCAACCATTTACCCTAGAGGCACCATGAGCACGTTTCCCAAGCTGACCCAGACGCAAATGGTTGAACGGCTTTCGCCGCCGACGGACAAGGTGCGGGTCATCATTGATAGCGACACGGCCAATGAGATCGACGATCAATATGCGCTGGCCTGGGCTTTGTTGTCGCCGGAGAAATTGAGCGTTGAGGCGGTGACGGCGGAGCCGTTTTCGTTTGCCCACCATTTGCCGGTGTTGCGGGCGGCTGAGGCGGCGATGCTGTCAGGCCAACCCTATCCCGAGCACGTTGTGGGCGGCTTTCAGGGCTGGCTGTCGCGGCTGCACAATCAGGGACGGCGGGTTGCTGATCTCAATCTGGTGGGGCCCGACGAAGGGGTTGAACTGAGCTACAGGGAAATTCTTACGGTCTATGAAAAGCTCGGCATGTCGAGCGAGGGCAAGGTATTTCGTGGCGCGCCGCGCTATATGACAGCGCCGGATGATTGCGTGAAAACCGAAGCTGCCGAAGTCATTGTTGATCTGGCCAAAAGCGGGGACGGTCCGCTTTATGTGGCGGCGATGGGGTGTGTGACCAATGTGGCGGCAGCACTGTTGATGGCGCCCGAAATCGTCAGGGATATCGTCGTGGTCTGGACCTCAGGCTACCCATCAGCCGCGCCTCATTCGAACCGGCCATCGCTTAATCTAGTGCAGGATGTGCATGCGTCGCGGCTGTTGTTTGATAGTGGCGTGCCCCATGTCTATTTGCCAGGCTATCATGTGGGCGCGCAGCTCAAGATTTCGCTGCCTGAGATGGAGCAATTCGTGCGTGGGCGCGGGGCAATGGGGGACTATCTCTATCACCTCTATACCAATAACCCGCTGCACAAGATGTTTGCGCTTGAGGATACGGCGCGGCGAACGTGGGTGATCTGGGATATCATCAATATTGCCTGGCTGATCAACCCCGAATGGGTGCCGACCCATATGACGACCTCACCGATCCTGACTGAGGATCTATACATGCAGCTGGACCCGAGCCGCCACGCCATGGCCGAGGCCCATGACGTGCAGCGGGACGAAATCTTTATTGATTTTTACGACAAGCTGGCCACGCTTAGCTGAAATCGGACGCCCGCAGGTGGTCGCGCATCGGCCTGCGGGTGAGGCATTCCATGCCGGTCCACGAGCCGAATTCGGCCAGAACGGCGGCGACGTCACCGGGCACGAGGACGAAATGATGCTCAAGACCGTGGGCCATGACAGTGGCGACGACGTCTTCGAGCGTTGACAGATCGCCAGCGATTGCAAAATTTTCGAGCCACCCCCGGCAACCGGTAAAGCCGGAGGGATCGCGGCCTGAAACGTGCGCAGTCATGGCGAAGATCGCGCTGGCGTCGCGAGCAATCCGCATAATCGTCACCGGACCATCGCGGAAGACCAGATCGGCTATCGCGCCAAATTGTGGGCCCTCGGGCGTACCGCGGCCGATCATGGGGTGATTGATCCAGCGCGCGCCATCATCGTCGGCAAGATAGAGCGGACCACCGCCGCCATGCCACATCAACAACTGGTTTGCGTCGAGATCGGGTTCGGTCATGTCGAGCAGATAACCAACGCGACCGCTAACCGATTTGGTGACCAACTGGGTAATGGCACCCAAGACGTCGCCTTCAGAGGCGACAGGCAGATTGTCCTTCTCCTCAAGCATGGTGAAGGCCGCGCCCGGATGCATGCCCGGCCTATCTTGCAGAGCGGGCCAGTCACTGACGGTCAACGCGGCATAATCAAACTGTTTGGCGATATCACGCAGGGCGAGCGTGCAGCGGGCGGTCAACGCCATTTGGGTTTTGGAAACACCATCGACCCTGGCAGTCTGGCGAAATTTTTCAACTTCGTTCCAAACGCGCGTCTCGTCCATCGCGTCCATGCGGTCCGTCAGTTCGTGCATGTCGTGATGGGATACTTCCACCCCGAGGCGAGCACGCAGGGCATTGGTGGAAACTTCCATATTGTAAAAGGTCATCGCCAACCCGCCGATGACGCCGATGCGGGCGCCTTCGAGTTCGCAGGCGGCCTTGAGCGCCATCAGTGAGGTGCGCAAACGCTGTTGCAGCGCTGGGCTTTCCGGCGCGCCGTGGTACCATTGCACCGGTTCGCTGCGCAAATCGCGGACCTGTCGCGCAATTGACATCGACATATTGAGCGAAACGAAATTGTTGAGCTGGATATCGCCGGTCCGCGCCGGTTCGGGCACAGACCAGAACCCCGCGCGAACGGGGGCAGCAGCAATGGTGCGGGCCACATCGCCCATGGTGAAGCCACCATGGAGCAGCAGGATGAACTCGGCACCGCCCGACTGGCACTCGGCGAGCGCCCTGCCCGCGCCGGTAGCGTCCATTGGAATTTCGCTGGCAATGACCAACCTGATGCCAAGCGCCGCGCAAAGCGCCTGGAGTGTGTTTTCGGCCCGCGACCACACTGAGTGGTTCTCGGGAAAATAGCTTGGCAGCGATGCGCGGATGAGGCCGATGGTCAATGTTTTGGGCAAAAGTGCCTCCAGAACTAAATGCGCAGATAGCCGCCGTCGACGACAAGCGATGTCCCCATGACATATTTGGCCATATCCGAAGCCAGATAGACACAGGCATCGGCAACTTCGCTGGGCTCGCCCCACCGTCGCGCCGGGATCATATCAAGATATCCCTCGCCCGTCGTGGTGCCGATGACCGGATCGTCTTCAATGTTCATCTGGGTGCGCATGATGCCGGGATTGACATTATTGACCCGGATGCCCATCGGGCCCAGTTCGTCGGCCATCGAATAGGTCAGCAGACGCACAGCGCCCTTGGTCAAATTATAATGGCTGAAGCCGCCAGTACCGCGCATACCGGCGATCGAGCACATATTGATAATGACACCACTTTTGCGTTTGACCATGACCCGAGCGGCAGCTTGCGAGCCAAAATAGACGCTCTTGACGTTCACATCGACCATTTTGTGAAAAACGTCTTCAGTCGCTTCAAGCAGGGGCTGCTTGAGCAGGATGCCGGCATTATTGACCATGATATCGAGCCCGCCCCAGGCCTCGGCTTCCTCGACCAGCGCGGCAAGTTGATCGACCTTGGAGACGTCGCATTTAACGAAGCGGGCATGATCGGCATATTCGGCGTTGATCGTATCAACCACAGATGGACCGCCCTCGCGACCAACCGGATCGAGATCGGCAACGATGACTTTGGCACCTTGACGAACAAAGGTTTCAGCAATGGCGCGACCATTGCCGCTGGCGCCACCGGTAACAATGGCAATCTTGTTCTTGAGCATCGCGTAACCTCGTTTATTGCGTCGTTTCTATAAGACGCTTCAGGCGCGTCAGGCCCGTATCGGCCAGCCAGTCGGTCATGGCCTGTTCACCCTGGGCACCAAAAATGCCGACAGCTTCCGACCAGATCGAGCGTCCACACATGAAGCCGGCATAATCGACGCCCGCTTCGGTCGCCATTTCCAGCGAAGCCTTGAACCAATCGAACGGCACGCCGGCACTAAGATAGACAATGGGCAGGCCATTGGCTGGGGCTGCAGCGTCCCGGAACGCAGCAAGAGCGTCTTGGCGGCTCATCTGCGATTGGCCGAAGCCCGCGACGAAATTAAGGTCCACCGGCACTTCAAGCTTGAGAATGGCGACATTGAAACGCGGCTGGGCGAAGACTTCGACAGCGCGACGCACCAGATCAGGCTTGATGGCGGCGAAATTTGCGTTGCCGGGCTTTTGGTCGGGATGATAGATCAGCGGTTCCATCAGGAATTTCAAACCGTTGGCGGCACACTCCTGACCAACTGATTCAACCAGATCATGCTTGCGGTCGTTAAGCGCTGGATCATCATCGGGCGCATAGTACATGAAGAATTTGAGCTGCTTGACCCCGAGGCGCGGGAAATCGGAAACGGCCAGATTGTCCGGCAGCACGGTTATGCGATCCGCATCGGAAATATGATAGACGTCCGCCTCATAGGCCATCATCGGCTCGCAGCTGGCCGGATAGTCGGCCAACAGGTCCGGGCCGCAATTGGCATCAACCAACAGGGTTGAGGCGGTTGGCCCGAGCGTTGTCAGTACGGCGTGCTTGAACGTCATCAGATCATCGGGCAAGGCGGATGCGCCACGGGCGGTCTTAATCGACGCGGCAAGGCCGCTACCAGCATCGACCGCCACGCCGCGAATTTGCAGATCGTGATTGCTCATGCCCTCGTCCCTTTGTGAATGGCGGGAAAATTCGGGGTGGACTGCGGTGCTTGCCAGAGGTCGAGCATTTGAGGGGTTGGGGTCAGCAGGGAGATTGAGAAGCCGGCCATTTCCTGGGTGGTCGAGAAGGAGCCAATCATTGGCGAAACCCGAGGGATATTCAGTTTTTCGAGACCCTGGGCGACTTCGTTGAAGACCGTGAGTAGTTCCATTTGCGTGGTGCCGCCCGATCCATTGACCAGCACGACGGTCGGCGTGTTGGGCGCGATGGGGCGGTCCTCAAGCAGTTCACTCAACATGAAAGCGACGAGATCGCGCACCGGGCCGACCTTTCGGCGGCCAACGCCGGGCTCGCCATGAACACCCATGCCGATATAGATTTCATCGTCGGGCAACGAGAACATGGGCGCACCGGTCAACGGCGAAATGCCGGGCGCGACGGCGGCAGCCAGTGTGCGGGTGCGTGACCGCACGTCTTCGCCCAGCGTCACCAGATCATCGAGCCGCATGCCTGTTTCGGCAGCAGCGCCGAGGATCTTGTAAACAAAGATTGTGCCAGCGGCGCCGCGACGCTCGTCTTCGGACCCTTTTGGGGCCGAAGATATATCATCGTACATCAGTAAGGGTTGGACGGAGAGGTTTTCGTCTTCAGCCATCATGGCGGCGGCATTGCCATTGATGACATCGCCTTCATGACGGGAAATCAGCAGCACGGCACCGGCCTTGCCGGTGACTTCGCGAATGCCCTCAAGGATCAAGTCCGGTGAGGGCGCGGCAAAGACATCGCCCACCACATTGGCGTCGAGCAGGCCGGAGCCGACAAAGCCCATGGCAATGGGTTCGTGCCCGCATCCATTGCCGATCAGTAGCGTCACTTTGGCGTCGCGATCCTTGGGATGGGCGCGGCAGACAACACGGGGATTTTGGCCGCGCGCCACGATGCCCGGATAGGCGGCAACAAAGCCATCGATCATATCATCGGGCATGCGCTCTTTGGAATTGATGAGCTTTTTCATGGTTGTTCCCCGTGTTCCTTACTAAATTGAGTCAGGATTTCGGCGACTGAAAACGCCCCTGCATCGAGATGGCCGACGCCGCCACCTTCGACATATTTGGCGCGACCGCGCTTTGCCTGCATCGGTTTGGTTGCCTCAGCGCCTCTCCTCGCTGCCTCAGCGGCGGCAGCGGCCGGATTGGCCGGATCGGCGTTGGCGGCCGCAGCCGCAGGCAGCAGCGCATCGAGCATGGTTTTATCGCCCGCCCTGGCCTGCCCCAATTGGCTGATCTTCCTTGCGGCGGTGGCGAGGGCATCACCTAGCGTGGATGAATCATTTTCAGCCTGTTCCAGCGCCCCGATCAGCAGACTGAACAGGGAACCGGACGCGCCGCCTGCAGCCTTGCGAAAGGCGACGACGGGCGCATCGGGGGTAGCAGCAGCAGCGCGCATGCCTTTAAGAATAGTGCCGCCGTGGTCGCCATCGCCGGTTGCGGCATCCAGTTGGTTCAACCGGGCTTCGAGCTGTTCGAAGCGGCTGACGAGATGCAAGAGAAACGTCTGGTTCATGAGAATGTCCGCCGCATGAACTGGAGCGCCTGTTGGGCCGCTCCCTGCGCTTCGGGTTCGATGTTGCGCCAGATGTTGAGGTCGGCACTGGCGGGATTGCCGGCCAGAACGAACATTTCGGCCACGATCCAACCGTTGTAGCGCATGGTTTTGAGACTGGACTGGACCACATCCCAAGGGACATGGCCGGAGCCCGGCACACCACGGTCGTTGTCGGAAACATGGAAATGAACCAGTTTGTCGCCCGCTGAGGTGATCGCTGTGGCAATGTCCTTTTCCTCGATGTTGAGGTGAAAGGTGTCCAGCAGCGCGCCGATGTGGTCGGAGCCGGTGGCGCGTGCGAGCGTCACCGCCTCGGCGGAAGTGTTGACGAGGTCGGTTTCAAAGCGATTGATTGCTTCAATACCCAGCGTCACGCCAGCGTCGGCAAGATCGACATCGAGTTTGGCCAACATGTGGGCAGAACGGGCGGTTCGGTCGGCCTTTTTGAGGGGGTCAAACACCCCCCAGGGGGCATAGACCACACCAGCGAGACCGTGCGAACCAAGTGTCGCGCAGGTTCTGACAGCCCAGCGCAAATGTTCCAGTCCGGCCTGCTGGACAGCGGGATCGGCCGAGGTAATGTCGGCGTCGCGCGATAGGCCATGCGAACAGGTGACTTCGAGGCCGTGGTCGCGGATCAGCCCGGCAGTGGCAGCAGCCTTTTCGTTGGTCATGCCAAGCAGCGAAATCTCGACGCCATCATAACCAAGGTCAGCAACGTGCTTGAGGATCGGGGAGATTTCGTCTGTCCAGCGCGCCATCCAGAGCCCGGCGTGAATACCGAATTTCATGTTTATCCCTCCTATTGCAATACCCAGAGGGCCTGTGGCGGCAGGTGAATTGGCACCGGACCACCTACTTCAAAGTCGCCCACTTCGTCGGGATTAGCGATCGCTTCGACCATGGTTTCGCCAACGCGCAACCGCAGCCGCGTCTGGGTGCCGAGGTAAATCCGGTCCTCCAGAATGGCGGTCAGACCATTGGTCTGACTGGGTCCGATTTTGACGTTTTCGGGTCGGAAAGTGAGCGTGCCCTTGCCGGTGATGGCATTTTGCGGCAAGGCCAGCTGACCCAGCGCGCTATCGAATGCCGTGCCGCTGGATTGGCCGGGAATAAAGTTTTGGCCACCGAAAAAGCGGGCGACTGCCTCGTTGGCAGGGCGTTTGTAGAAAACATCGGCGTGATCATACTGGCATAGTCGACCATCAAGGATCAGGGCGACCTTGTCGGCGAGCACGACCGCCTCTTCCTGATCGTGGGTGACGAAAATGGTAGTGATGCCCATTTCCTGCTGCAGGGAGCGGATGAGGTCGCGCATTTCAAAGCGCAGGTGGGCGTCAAGGTTCGACAAAGGCTCGTCAAGCAGCAGCACTTTTGGCTGCACGATCAAGGCGCGGGCGAGCGCAACGCGCTGTTGCTGGCCGCCGGAAAGCTCGGAGGGACGGCGCTTGCCCAGATCCGGTAGTTTGACCAAATCCAGCATTTCGCCAACGCGGCGGTCGATCTCGGATTTGTCGACCTTGCGCATCTTGAGACCGAACCCGATGTTGTCGGCCACACTCATATAGGGAAACAGCAGATAGTTCTGGAACACCATGACAACGCCGCGATGTTCTGGCTTTTCGCGCAGGATCGAACGGTCATCAAAGGTCACGTCGCCCGATGTCGGGGTCAACAGACCGGCGATCATTTTCATGGTCGTGGTCTTGCCGCACCCGGAGGGGCCGAGCAGCGCGGTTAGCTCGCCGGTGGGAATTTCGAGCGACAGGCGGTCCAGCGATGGCACCTTGGAGCCGGGGTAAACCTTTGTCAGGTCCTTGAGCGAAACATGGGTCATATGCGTCCGAACCCTCCGACAGCGCCGTTACGGCCGGACAGATGCCGCGCGGTGAGGATGAGAATGATGATGCCGGGCAGAATGTAGACAATGCCGATGGCGCCGGTGATGTCGTTGCGTCCGGAGGTGGCGAAGTTGAACAGCAACAAGGGCAGCGTGACCACCCGGCCCCCGCCGATCAGCAGTGTCAGGATGTACTGGCTCCAGGAGACAAGAAAGGCGAACAGGCCGCCGACAATAATGCCGGGCAGGATGGCGGGAAATGTCACATACCAGAAGGTCTTGAGCCAAGACGCGCCAAGGCTGCGGGCCTGCGATTCAAAGGCGGGATCGTAGTTTGCAAAGATGCCGGACATAACCAGGACCATATAGGGCAAGGTGGGGACCAGATGCACCAGCACTACGCCGCCGACTGTATTGTTGAGCCCGAGCGTGATGAAAACGCTGTGGATGCCGAGCGCCACGGCAATACCGGGCACGATGGTGGGGGCAAGGATCAAAAGTTCAATCAGTTCCTTGCCGCGAAATTTATAAAGGCCCAGGGCGCGTCCGGCGGGCACGCCAACAAGGATAGACAGAACGGTTGCTGCCAGCGATATGCCGATCGTCAGGCCAAGACTGTCGATGACTCCGGCGCGGTCAGACAGTGCATATTCCCAGGCGGAGAGTGTCCACTGCTTGGGCAGGATGTCGGGGAAGAACCAACCTCGCGCGAAGGACCAAATGGCGAGCGGGATCAGTGGCAGAACCAGCCAGACGATCAGGACGGCGCCGGCAAGTCCCCGAAAAGCGCGTAGCCAGGGTGAATCATTTTGCATGGTTCAGCTCCGGATATTGCGGCGCGAGATGCGCACGTAGAGGAAGATCATCAGGGCACTGAGCAAGGCGATGACAATGGCCATGGCCATGGCTTCAGGGCGCGCTTCGAGATCAACGTCGGTATATTTGCGATAGGCCAGAACCGGCAGAGCGGCGGGATAGTTGGGGCCAAGGATGGCCGGAATTTCGTAGGCGCCGAAGGTAAAGGCAAAGACCATGACCGAGGCCGATAGCAGGCCGGGGAAGATCAGGGGCAGCAACACGTGGCGGAAGGCCTGCCAGCGGTTGGCGCCCAACGAGCGGGCAACGCTTTCGTAATCCTCGCCCAGCGCCTGCATGTTGGCGAGCAGGATGACGCCAATGAAGGGCACTTCCTTCCAGACATATTGCAGGATGATGCCGATGGCGTATGGGTCAAAAACCAACGCCGGAAAATCGCCGGGACGGCTGATCATCCCCCATTCGGCGGCAAGCCGGGCAAAACTGCCTGATTGGGAGAACAGGTAGAGAATACCGATGGCGCCAACTAGATGCGGCACCGTCAGGTTCAGCTGAAACAGGAAATTGATGATGGCGCGGCCGATGAACTGGCGGCGCAACAACAATGCCGCGCCAATAGCCAATATGGAGGACAGCACAGTCGAGGTGACAGAGATGTGCAAGGTCAGCAAAAAGGAAAGATAGAACTCCTGCGAGGTAAAAACCGTCACATATGCGTCGAAATTCGGATCAACCAGGCCAATGACGGGCATGTAGTTGAGCGAACGTGCCAGCCCAATTCCCAAGCCGCCCATGAACAGCACGATAATGGCTGTCAGCGCCGGTGCCAGCAGGAGAAAAATTTTCAAGCGATCAGACATGGCTAATCCGCTGCCTTTCGACACAAAAAAGTGACAATGTTCCCTGCGGTGAAAGCACCGCAGGGACAGTCGGGAGGAGTATTAGCGGCCTACGTTTTCCAGCCAGCCCTGCTCGATGGCAGAAATCCAGCTAGCCTGAAGTTCAGGCAGCGCAGCCTTGCCGAGTTCTTCGGACGAAACAACCGATTCAGGCTGAACGATCTTGGCAAAATCCGCCTGAATTTCAGGTGAAGTACGGTCCACTTCGATTGCAGGGGAAGTTCCCCAGACGTCGGGACGGGCCTTTTCGTATTGGGCCTCGCCTGACAGCAGAACATTCTGCAACACCAGCGCTGCCGCCTTGTGCGGCGAGTTGAACGGAATCAGCGTATAGTTGGTGTTGCCGATAGTGCCGTCTGTCAGACCGTAAGAGCGCACAGTTTCAGGGAATGTGCCATCCTGAACGGCGATACCGAACTGGGAAGGCTCATAGTTGAAATAAAGGGCGACTTCCTGATTGGCGAACAATTGCTGCATGGCATTGATCGAGGTGGGATAGGTTTGCCCCTCGCGCCACAAATATGGCTCCATGTCGTTTAGTATCTGCCAAGTCTTTGCGGCGACCTCATCATACTTGGCTTGATCGAAGGGTCCAAGCAACTGATCTGCACCACCGGCGGCATAATAGAAGACGTGCCGAACGAACACGGCGCCGTTAAAATCGGGGGTGCTGGATAGGTAAACTGGCCGGGATTTTCCTTGACCCAGTCAATCAGCTCGCCGATGGATTTGGGTGGGTTTTCGGTACGGGCGCTATCATAGGCAAAGGCGAACTGCGCGCGCGACCATGGTACTTCGCAGCCTTCAACCGGAACACCAAAGTCATTGGCGATCGCGGGATTGTCCCAATTGACCAGCTCATTGTTGGGCAAGACGTCGGTATAGCCGCAATAAACCATATCGCCCTGCATCATGGTGCGGAAGTTCTCGCCATTGATCCAGATCATATCGACCGAGCCATTGTCGTTGACCCCGGCCTCGCGCTCACCCAGAACGATGTTGACGACTTCAACGGTATCGGAAACACCGACGCGATTGAGAGTGATGTCATACTGGTCTTTGAGGATGCCGCCGACATAGTCGGACACGTACTGATTGATATTGTCAGCACCGCCCCAGAGGAACCAGTTGACCTCACCGCCGCGAGCCATTTCGACGACGTCATCCCAGCTCATGGCATTGACCGCATCGCCGTCTGCGGTATCGGCGTAGGCAATTGGCGCGTAGCTCAGCGCTACCGATAGCAGCGCCCATTTCATTACTTTTTTCATTGTCTTCCTCCCGGTTGATTATTGTTTCAGCGCACGGGTTATCCCGAACGCTGTATTTATGCCGCGCGGCGCAGGGCGACCTCCTTGGCCAGCTGCAGTGCGACGTCGAAAATCCTGGTATTGGCACGGCTCAATTCCGCCGCGTGCTCGGGCGGCAGCGGATCAAGAAACGTCTTGCCCTCGGACAAAGCATCCCAGACCGACAGAAGCGAAACGGCGGAGACGCCAAACTTTTGCGCAACGGCCCCGACGACCGAAGTTTCCATATCGACAGTCAGCAGCCCCTCTTCTGCCCATTGCCGACACATCTCGTCGGACTGGGCAAAAAGGCTTGGCCATGTCAGATGACGGCCACGCAGCGTTTGCAAATTTTCTTTTGCCAGTAACCGCTCGGCGCGATCAATCCAGACCGGATCCAGTTCAATGTCGGGCCCGCAACCGTAGTGCTGGGAAACGCCATCACGGGCGGCGCAAATTTCGGGCAGCATGACGCTGCCGGGTCGTGCATCAGGAATGAAGGCGCCGCAGGTGCCTAACTGAATGAGCAGCGGGGTGCCCATCTGGGCAAAAATATGAGCGGGTTCGACGGCGCGCGCCGCCCCATAAGCGCAGCAGTAGGCGACACGAACGCCCTGCCATTGGCCAATGTAGATATCGGGAAACGCGGTTTCGCGGACATTATCGAGCAGGGCCAGGCGCGATTTTTCGGCAGCAGCACGCCACCATGTGCCCTCGAGGATGAGCGCAGCGGGTTCCTGGCCGACCTCGATATTCAACGCATCACGCCATACGCGCGCCGCCACATCCAGTACCGCCATTGGGTACCCTCTCCCTTGTGATCCCGAGGGCGCACCTTCGAGTCCCATATTTGTCCGTACAAATTGTTTAGAATAACACGGCTTGTCAAGCGTACAATTCGAACGAAGCTCAGTTTATTGTCCCCCCAAAGGGAACATCGTTTCACTCAGGGCAGAACAAAATCAAAAAAACGCTGCATCCCCAGAAGGTTATGCGGCGCAGGGGCCGGGTGGCGCTTGTCAATGTGCAATGGACAGCGGCGATCAGCTGTTGGTTATCGGCTTTGATGCGATGGAGAAGACGGTACGTCGCGCCATGAACAGGTGGGCAGCCATTGGTGCCCCATGTCTGTCACAGATAGGGTTTCATCCAGCCCAAACCGGCACTGGTACCCGCCTTCGGCTTGTATTCACAGCCAATCCAGCCATCGTAACCGAAGCGGTCAAGCGCCGCGAAAATATTTGGATAGTTAAGCTCGCCCGTACCCGGTTCGTTGCGGCCGGGATTATCGGCAATCTGAATATGGGCGATGCGATTGGCCAGTTTTTCGTAAGTGGCCAGCAAATCACCCTGCATGATCTGGGTGTGGTAAATGTCGTACTGCAGGTAAAGATTATCCGAACCGACGGCCTCGAAAATACGCAGAGCGTGGTCAGTGCGGGATACTAAAAAACCCGGAATATCGCGCAAATTGATTGGCTCGAGCAGCAGTTTGACGCCAGCATTGGCGAGACGCGGCGCGGCATAGGCGAGATTATCAACCAGGGTCTTGTCAAGAACTGATACTTCAATCCCGGCGGGCGCGATCCCGGCAAGGCAGTTGATCTTTTTGCAGTTCAAAGCCTTGGCATATTTTATCGCCTCGTCAACGCTGGCACGAAATTCATCGACCCGATCCGGCAAGCAGCCAATGCCGCGCTCACCGGCGACCCAATCGCCTGCAGGCAGATTGAACAGGGCCTGCTCCAGCTTGTGCTCTTTCAAAAGCGTCGAAATGGCATTGGGGTCTTCAGCGTAAGGGCCGACATATTCCACCGCGCCAAAACCATCCTCAGCGGCGGCTTTGAACCGGTCCAGAAATGGCAGGTCGGCATATAGAAACGATAGATTGGCGGCAAAACGAGGCAATGGACTATCCTTGGGCAGTAAAACCGATGTGATGCATTGAACGCTCATCACGCTGGACCGGGCTCGGCCATGCTGATGATAACAGATTAGTGGCTTGGTGCGGTCTTGCAAGAATCGCGCCTTCGATCCCAACGACAGGATTTAGTTTGGGCCCCTCCTGCAGTGCGCAACGCGCTAGCGGACAGCCATATCGTGCAGTTGCACGCTGGTAGCGGCTGAGCCGAGCAAAGTCTGGGTAATGTCGGATACCGTTGCCGACATTTTCATGCGGACCAAAAAATATAAGCGCCTCCTGCCAGCGCCAATCGAACGTCACCGGCGGCCATCGCCGTCATCCAGTTTTCATATCTGATCCAATTTGGGCCAGGCGCGAGTGACAGGGCGCGACAGAACCCGCCATCGGGGCCTGGGCCCGTCATCCATTGATTGGCAATGGTTTTGGGCCAGCCCGAAATTTTGGCCGCGTTTTCCAAGGCAGCGGACGTGCAACCGGCTAATACCACGAGGTCATCAAGCAGAACTCCCCGCGCCAACAATTGCTCAATCAGGGGGTGAATGTCCTGCGGTTGGCTGAAAATGCTGAGCGCGACCCGTTGCTTGGGAGCATTCATGGGGACGCCTCTCAATGGCCTGTGTTATCGTCGCACTGGGCCAGCAATTGCAACCTGTGCATATCGCGGACCACAAACCCCGCACGGTCAGGCAGGTCAATAACCCGGAGGGCGCGCAGTTTTGTCAGGGTCCGACTGACTGTTTCAATGGTCAGGCCCAAGAAGTCGGCAATATCGGCGCGGCACATGGGCAGAGACCGACGACCGTCGGAAGCGGCGGCTTCGTTTCGTTTGGTCATGCTCAGCAAGAAGCTGGCTATGCGCTCGACGGCTGTCTTGCGGCACAGCAAAATGGACAAATCGCGCATGTTGGTCACTTCGTCAGCTGCGATTTCGAGCAGTTTTTCGCCCAGATCGGGCCGATCATGCATGGCGCGAAGCAGCGAAGATTTGTGAATGGCGCGCAAGCGTGTCGCCGCGATGGTATCGCAGTCGAAGCGATAGTGATCGCCATGGCCGAAGCCGACGATGTCACCGGCAAAGGCGAAGGACACGATCTGGCGCCGTCCGTCGGGGAAAATCTTGAAGGCGCGAACGCAGCCATCGAGAACTTCATAAAAATGCGTGGCCGGATCCCCTTCCCGAAAAAGCGGCGAATATGCCGCCAGCGACCGCACGCCATTGCTCGAAAAAGCATCGTCAGACCAGATTGGATGGTGGTCAGCGCTTGGCTCAATAGTAGAATGAAGCATAAAGGTAATCCCGGACGGTCGAAGGGTGTCGCTGGCGGACTATGCTCATGGTGGTGTAAACGCTGTGCGCGGCGGACGTAATGAAATGTAACCAAATGTATCCAGGTCGGGGGCGATGGCTGAAATTCAGCACCATATTCTGGTAGTTGACGATGACGAGCAGATCAGACGCATGCTGCGCCGCTGTCTCGAAGACGAAGGCTATCGGGTCAGCGAGACCCAGGACCAGTCAGGTGTCGAATCGTATCTGGCGACCGGCGTTGATCTGATCACGCTCGATCTGGGGTTGGGCAGCGCGGACGGGCTATCCATTGCGCGCGCGGTTCGCCAACGCTCCGATGTTCCCATCATCATGATTACCGGAAAGGGCGATATGATTGATCGTATCGTTGGGCTTGAAGTGGGCGCGGACGATTATATCGCCAAGCCCTTTCATTTACGCGAAGTGCTGGCGCGAGTGCGCTCCGTATTGCGGCGCTCGGCCCCCGCAGGCAGCCCGCCGGTGCAGCAGGTGAACGGCTCTACCAGACAAATCCGCTTTGATGATTTCGTGATGAGCCTTGACCGGCGCGAACTATACGACCCGCAGGGGAGCGAATGCCGACTGACGAGCGGCGAGTTCGATTTATTGGCGATGTTTGTCCAACTCCCCCATCGCGTGCTCAGCCGCGATCAGATCATGGACCTGCTCAAAGGGCACGACTGGACGCCCAATGATCGCAGTATCGACAATCAGATCGCCCGGTTGCGCAAGGTGATTGAGGAAAATCCACGCGCGCCGCGCCTGCTCAAGACCGTGCGCGGGACGGGGTACAGTTTTACACCGCACAAAATCGAAGCGGGTTGATCACGGCGTCATGATTATGGCGTCATGGCGTTGCCTATGGCTGCCGCCAGATCGGCCTGCCGATAGGGTTTGCGCAGCACTTTGAGCTGTTCGGCGGCTAGCAGATCACCATGGGCCAGAACATCAGCAAAGCCCGACGTCAAAAGGACGCGCACGCCGGGATAATTAGCACGCACATTGGCGCTCAGCTCATAGCCGGAGATGCCACCGGGCATGACCAGATCGGTAAAGACCAAATCGATGTGGGGTTCGGTTGCCAATATGGTCAGCGCATCAGCGCCGCTAGCGGCTTCGAGAACCCGATAGCCGAGTTGGGTCAAGCGAGAAACCGTCAGTTTACGCACCCGCGGGTCGTCCTCGACCGCCAGGATCACCTGGCCCTGGCCCGGTGTCGCCTGATCAGGTGTATTGGCATTGTCCGGGTCAGCAGGCCGTTGCTGATATCGCGGCAGGAAAATGTTGACTGTCGTGCCGCTGTCGGGTTGGCTCTGAATGCTGGCGTGGCCGCCCGATTGTTTGGCAAAACCATAGATCATCGACAGGCCCAGCCCGGTGCCGCGCCCTTGTTCCTTGGTGGTAAAAAACGGCTCAAACGCCTTGTCGAGCGTTTCATGGCTCATGCCGGTGCCAGTGTCCGAGACGGTCAGGCGCACATAGTCACCTTTGGGCAAACCGTCTAGTTCCATACTCATCGTCTCATCGACGCTGACATTGGCGGTCTCGACCAGAAGACGCCCACCATTGGGCATGGCATCTCGTGAATTGACGGCAAGATTGACGATGGCACTTTCGACCTGAGAGGGATCAACGCGGGTCGACCAAAGGCTGGGGCTGAGGGTGTTGGACAGATAGACCGTGGCGCCCAGTGTGCGGTGCAGCATGTCGGTGAGGCCGAGCACAAAATTATTGAGATTGACCACCTCTGGTTCAAGATGAGAGCGCCGCGCAAATGCCAAAAGTCTTGCGGTAAGCCGTGCGCCGAGGTCGGCCGCCTCAAGAGCCTCGGTTACCAGTTCGTGCTGCAGAGGGGTGGTCAGTTTGCCTTCGAGCATTTCCAGATTACCAACGATAACGGTCAGCAAATTGTTGAAATCATGGGCGATACCGCCGGTCAACTGACCCATCGACTCCATCTTCTGGGCCTGATGCAGGGCGATTTCGGTCGCCTTGTGGGCGGAAAGATCGTGAATAATGCCGGTGAAATGAACCTGGCCATCCATGGTGAATTCGCTGACGGCCAGATGCATGGGAAACAAGGTGCCGTCGCTGCGGCGTCCTGTGACCTCGCGGCCCTTGCCGATGATCTTGCGGTTGCCGGTCGCAATATAGTTGCTGATGTAGCCATCGTGCTCGGAGTGGTACGGCTCGGGCATCAGGAAATGCACATTGCGCCCCATAAACGCTTCCTGATCATAGCCGAACAGGCGCGCAGCTGCGGGATTGACCGAATTGATGGAGCCGTTCGAATCAATGGTGATGATCGCATCCACCGCCGATTCGAGAATGGCCTGAAGTTTTTCGGCCTGTCCGCGCAGGAACGGCGAGGCGGTGGTCTGATTTGTCAACGTTTTCTACCCATCGGCTATGCAGCAAAAACCCTAGTCCCGCCGGGAAATTGTTTCAAGTTTTTCAAGGGCGACGTGATTGGAGTTGATAGAAAGATTCAGTCGATTAACGGGCTGTCTTTGCGCTGGATCAAAGACAGGCAAAATCTTTGCTTTAGGCATCGGGAGAAGCGCTATAGGCGCGCCCTCTGGCAGCCAAAGGATTTGGGCAAAGATGATTGCAGACCTGACACGGGCCGAGCGGACCTGGGCGATGATCATTGTAGGTGGACTGACCGTGATCGGTCTGGCCATGGCAGTTGGTGGGCGCAACGACCTGCTGGGTGTTCATGGATGGATGGTGATGATTGTCGGTTTGGCCGGTTTCGCCATGATGATCCGTCAGTTCGATGCGCCCGAGCCTGACCCTGAGCGCCTCCAGCATTATTATGACGCACCAACGCGGGCAGGCATTATCCTGACATTGATCTGGGCGGTCATCGGTATGTTTGTTGGTCTGTGGGTCGCGACACTGTTGGCGTTTCCCGATCTGACATTTGATGCGGCGTGGGCAAGTTTTGGGCGGCTGCGGCCGGTTCACACCAGCGGCGTCATTTTTGGCTTTGGCGGCAATGCCCTGATCGCGACGTCCTATCATGTGTTGCAGCGCACCACTCGGGCCCGCCTACCCGATCAGATCAGTCCTTGGTTTGTGCTGCTGGGCTATAATCTGTTCTGCGTGATCGCGGCCAGTGGCTATATGATGGGCCTGACCCAGTCCAAGGAATATGCCGAGCCCGAATGGTATGCCGATATCTGGCTGACCATTGTGTGGGTTGTCTATTTCTCGATCTATATTCGCACGCTGATGCGCCGGAAAGAACCGCATATCTATGTGGCCAACTGGTACTACATGGCCTTCATTCTGGTCGTGGCGATGCTGCACATCATCAATAATCTGGCGGTGCCGATCTCGCTGGGCAGCGCCAAGAGTTACTCGCTGTTTTCGGGCGTTCAGGATGCGATGACCCAGTGGTGGTACGGGCACAACGCCGTGGCGTTTTTCCTGACCTCGGGCTTTTTGGGCATGATGTACTACTATTTGCCCAAGCGTGCCGGACGGCCGATCTTTTCCTATCGCCTGTCGATCATCAGTTTTTGGGGCATCACCTTCATGTATATGTGGGCGGGCTCGCACCATCTGCACTATACCGCGCTGCCCCAATGGGTTCAGACGCTGGGCATGGCCTTTTCGGTGGTGCTGCTGGTGCCATCATGGGCATCGGCAGGCAATGCGCTGATGACGCTCAATGGCGCCTGGCACAAAGTGCGCGATGACGCTGTGCTGCGGTTCATGGCCCTGGCCGTGATCTTTTACGGGCTGACGACGCTGGAAGGCTCGTTCATGGCCATTCAGGCGGTTAATTCGCTGTCCCACTATACCGACTGGACCATCGGGCATGTGCACGCCGGGGCACTGGGGTGGGTCGCGATGATCGTTTTCGGCTCGCTCTATGCGCTGGTGCCGACAATGTGGAAGCGGCCAAAGCTCTATTCGGCAAAGCTGGTGGAGGTTCACTTCTGGTTAGCGCTATCGGGAACGCTGATCTACGTATTCGCCATGTGGAATTCGGGCGTCACCCAGGGCCTGATGTGGCGCACCTATAGTGAAAGCGGCGCGCTCACCTACTCGTTCATCGACAGTCTGGTTGCCATGCATCCCTACTATATTGCACGGGCGATCGGGGGGCTGTTGTTCCTGCTCGGGGCAATTGTGGCGTCCTACAATATCGGCATGACCATTCGTTCGCCAATCGCCGAGACTAGCGATGATGCCGGGCAGGATCTACCCGCCCAACCTGCCCTGCAAGCCGGAGAATAAGCCAATGTTCGGCCTTCACTATAATCTTGAACGCAACGCTATCGGGCTGGTTCTGGCCATCGTCGTGGTTGCTGGTATCGGCGGTTTCATCGAGATCGCTCCCCTGTTCACCATTGATGAAACAGTGGAACAGGACGCCGACATGCGGGTTTACACGCCACTCGAAGTGGCCGGGCGCAATATTTACATTCGCGAGGGGTGCTATGCCTGTCACTCGCAAATGATCCGCACCCTGCGCGATGATGTGGATCGCTATGGCCCCTATTCACTGGCGGTCGAAAGCCAATATGATCACCCGATGCTTTGGGGTTCCAAGCGGACCGGGCCAGACCTGGCGCGGGTTGGCGACAAATATTCGGATGCATGGAACACGGCGCACCTCAACAATCCGCGTGATCTGGTGCCCGAATCCAAGATGCCGGCCTACCGCTGGTTGCTGCGCAATGAGCTCAAAACCGAAGATCTTGGGTTGCATCTGGCAGCGCTGCGCAAGGTCGGCGTGCCCTATACCGACGAGATGATCGCCAACGCCTCGATTGATGCGTATGCCCAGGCCAATCCCGATACCAACGACGCCCCGGCGCTGGCTGAGCGCTATGGCGACGCCACCCATATTCGCATGTTCGATGGCGACGGGGCGCGGCTGACCGAAATGGATGCGCTGGTCGCCTACTTGCAGGTGTTGGGCAAAATGACCGACGCCGCCTACCAACCTGATTTGCCGGAGGCCCAGTAAATGCCGTTTGACCACGAAACGCTTGTTGGCTTTTCCAAATCCTTTGGGCTGTTCTACCTGATCGCGCTGAGCATTGGGGTGCTGGTTTATACATTCTGGCCTTCCAACCAGAAGCGGTTTCAGCAGGCGGCAAAGGATGTCGTTTCCAATGAGGATGACCAGCCATGGCACTAAGCGAGCGCGATAAAGTCTCGGGCCATATGACGACCGGGCACGAATGGAACGGCATCAAGGAACTCAATACGCCCGTGCCACGGGTGGTTTATATCTTCTTGATCAGCGCCACTATTTTTTCCGTGACATGGACCATCCTGATGCCCAGCTGGCCCGGGATCAATGACTATTTCCGGGGCCTTTTGGGTGCCGACCAACAGGCCGAGGTTCGCCAGAGCGTTGCCGAAGGTGTTGCCGAACGCTCCAGTTGGACGGATGCCATTGTAGACGAGGATTTTACAACAATTCGGGCGGACCCGTCCCTGATGCAGACGGTGCGTGAAACCGGCAAGATGCTGTTTGCGGAAAATTGCGCGGCCTGCCATGGCGCTGAAGGGCTGGGCAATCCGGGCTTTCCCAATATTATTCAGGCGCCCACCATGTGGGGCGACGATCCCGCAACCATCATGGAAACCATTCGCGTTGGCATCAATTCGGCCCATGATGAAACACGCTATGGCCAGATGCTGGCCTTTGGGCGCGATCAAATGTTACCGTTGTCCGATGTCGACAGGGTCGTGACCTATGTGCAGACGCTGAGCGATCCTGCTATCGCGACGGCCGACAATGCCGAGGACATCGGCGAAGGCGCAACGATTTTCGCCGACAATTGCGCGGCCTGCCATGGTGAAACCGGCACTGGCATGCAGGAGACCGGTGCACCAAACCTGACCGATCAATATTGGATATATGGTGGTGACCGCTCGAGCATTCGCCATACGGTCTATTATGGCCGCCAAGGCCTTATGCCGACCTGGGAGGGGCGATTGACTCCAGCCTATATCAAGCTTCTGGCGCTTTATGTGGCCGACTTGAGGACGGCAGCCAAATGAGGAGCAGGCTGTTTGTAGCAATGCTGGTGGCGGGGGGGCTATTGGTCGTGGCGGGTAACACCCAACTTTTCCACGCGGCCTTCACCTCCAAACCGCAATGCGTCGACCACCTCAAGGCCAAGGGCCCGACGGGTACCTATCAGGCCGCTAAATCCGCCTGCTGACCGCAACAGATCTGGACAATTTCCATGGCAAAGCAATTTGTGCAAATACCGGCCACCGTTCCCCCACTGCCCAAGATGGTCGATCATCGACGGCATCTGGCATTAGGGGCGTCGTTCGGTTGGCTGGCCGCGGGTTGGCGCGACATGATGGTCAATCCGTTGCCCAGCCTGATCTATGGACTTGGCGTCGCGCTTTTGTCAGCCATTATCCTTTGGGCGATGAGCCTGATGGGTTGGGAACAGGTGCTATTTCCGGCGCTGGCCGGTTTTTTAATTGTCGCCCCCCTGCTCGCCACAGGACTTTATGAGAAAAGCCGGCGGCTTGAAGCGGGTGAGCCGGTATCGCTTTGGGTCATGGTGTTTCCCAAGCGCGGTGGTGGGCAACACCTGCTCTATGTCGGGGCCATTCTGGGCCTGTTGATGATGGTTTGGATGCGGGCGGCAGTCCTGCTTTACGCGCTGTTTTTCGGGCTGCATCCGTTTCCGGGGTTCGATCATATTCTGGAGTTGCTGTTCAACACCCCGACAGGCATCGCCTTGTTGATCACCGGCACGCTGGTGGGCGGATTGTTCGCTGCCTTTGCCTTTGCGATCAGTGCGCTTTCCATTCCGATGATGCTGGACAAGCGTATGGATGCGTTTTCCGCCATGGCCACGAGCATGTCGATGGTTTGGAACAATCTGGGCGCCATGCTGGTCTGGGCGGCGATTGTGCTGGTGCTGACCCTGGTCAGCCTTGGCACAGCACTGATCGGACTGGTGGTGATCTTTCCGCTATTGGGTCATGCGACGTGGCATGCCTATGTGAGCACGCGGCGATAGGATGAGCTGCCGCGTGCCATCACCAGCCATTGCTGAAGCAGCGGTGGCGCCCGCGCCGATGGGGCCAGCGGCCAACGAATTGTTGCTGGCAAGCCGTGTGCTGCCACACGGAATTCGGCAAGCAGATCTGTCGGTACCCGGTATTCACTGCGGCAATTGCGTGCGCTCGATTGAAAAGGCACTCATCAGGTTGGACGGCGTTGAGAGCGCCCGGGTCAATCTTTCGACCAAGCGGGCTGGCGTGCGCTGGCGCGCCGACAAATCGCCGCCACCGCTGATTGAAACATTGGCCAATCTGGGGTTTGAAAGCCACCTGCATGATGATGGGGACGAGCCGCGCGACGGGACGCTAACGGGGCTAATCCGGGCGCTTGCCGTTTCGGGCTTTGCGGCGATGAACATCATGATGCTGGCGGGTTCGGTCTGGGCTGGTGCCGACCCGGCAACCCGCGATATTCTGCACTGGATCTGCGCGGGACTGGCGCTACCGACCCTACTCTATTCGGGGCGCATCTTTTACCTGTCCGCCTGGAAAGCATTGCGATACGGGCGCACCAATATGGACGTGCCGATCAGCATTGGAATTACGCTGGCCTTCCTGTTGAGCCTTTATGATACGACACAGTCGGGCGAGCAGGTCTATTTTGATGCCAGCGTGTCGCTGGTGTTCTTCCTGCTGATCGGGCGCACGTTGGACCATTTGATGCGTGAACGCGCGCGTACGGCAGTAAAAGGCCTAGCGCGCATGGCGCCGCGCGGTGCGCTGGTGCTGCATGCCGATGGGGTGCGTGACTATCTGCCGGTGCGCGAAATCGAACCGGGCATGACCATCCTATTGGCGGCAGGGGAGCGCGTGCCGGTCGACGCTATTGTCCTTTCGGGCACCTCGGACCTTGATCGCAGTCTGGTCAGCGGGGAAAGTGTGCCGGTCGCCGTGGGGCCAAAGGCGCGGCTTGAAGCCGGCACGGTCAATCTGACCGGTCCACTGACCATTCGCGCCGAGGCGTTTGAACAGGATTCGACATTGGCGGCGATGATCCGTCTGATGGAAGTGGCGGAAGGCGGGCGCAGCCAATATCGGCGTTTGGCGGATCGGGCGGCGGCGCTTTACTCGCCAGTGGTGCATCTGACGGCGCTGGTGACGTTTGTTGGCTGGATGGCGCTGGATGGCGATCTGCATCAGGCGACGACAATTGCCATTTCGGTTTTGATCATCACCTGCCCCTGTGCGCTGGGACTGGCGGTGCCGATGGTGCAAATGGTGGCGGCACGGCGCCTGTTTGCCGCCGGGATCATGGTCAGGGACGGCTCAGCGCTCGAGCGGCTGGTCGAGATTGACACGGTTGCTTTTGACAAAACCGGGACGCTAACGCTGGGCAAGCCCGAATTGACCAACAGGGCCGGCATTGCCCCGGACCAACTGGCATTGGCGGCAGCGATGGCGGGCCATTCGCGCCATCCCTATTCCGTTGCCATTGCCCGACTGGCGCAGGGCGACGAAGCCATTGAGATCAGCGATATCAAAGAAGTTGCCGGGTTTGGAATCGAGGCGCGACGCGCAGGCAAATTATATCGATTGGGGCGAGCCGATTGGGCGCTGACTGGCGATAAAGACGTCAGTGGCACTGTATTGAGTTCCGATGGCGCGCTGCTAACGAAATTTGTTTTTTCCGACCGCTTGCGGCCTGACGCGACCGGGGCGACGGCGACGCTGGAGCATCAGGGCCTGGCGCTGGAAATCATTTCGGGCGACCAGTCTGGCATGGTTGCGGCGGTTGCCGGGCAACTGGGCGTGACAAGCTATGAAGGAGGCATGTTGCCGACAGAAAAATCGGCGCGGATCGAAGCGTTGGCGGCGGCGGGACACAAGACATTGATGGTTGGCGATGGCCTGAACGACGCGCCGGCGCTGGTTGCCGCCCATGTTTCAATGGCGCCGGGGAGCGCTATCGACATTGGCCGCAACGCTGCCGATTTCGTATTTCTGCATCAAGATCTGAGTGCTGTGCCGCAGGCCATTGCCGTGGCGCGGCAAGCACAGGGTCTGGTGCGGCAGAACTTTGCGCTGGCAATCCTCTACAATGCCGTTGCCCTACCGATTGCCATTTCGGGCCATGTCAGCCCGTTTGTCGCGGCAGTCGCCATGTCGGGCTCTTCAATTGTTGTTGTGTTGAATGCATTGCGGTTGAGCCGTGGCGGTCGCAGTGCCGAGTCACCGACCATTGGGGCAACAGCCGAGGCGACGCCATGAGTAGTCTCTATTTTTTGATCCCGATATCAATCCTGTCGGGCGCTGCCGGACTGGCCATCTTTTTCTGGTCGCTGCGTAATGGCCAGTATGAGGACATGGATGGGGCAGCCGAACGCATCCTTTATGAGGATGACGAGCCCCTGCCCGGGCGGTCAGACCATCGAGAATGACTTCCAGCCCCACCACCAGCGCGTCAGCGTCGTAACAAGCGCCAGAACGGCAAAGACTGTGGCAAACAGGGCAAATGTATGGGGAAATACGCAGATCAGGGCAAATAGCAGAATCGTCTCTGCCCCCTCAGTTATGCCGCCCAGATAATACAGCCCCTTTTTGGGCATGCTGAGGGATTTGAGCCCGCGCCGTTCGGCGATCACGGCAAAGGCCAGAAAGCTGGAGCCGGTGCCGATGAAGGACAGCAGCAGGAACGATCCCGCCAGCCCGTTGGCTACAGGATCGGCCAGGACAAAGGCAAAGGGGATGGCGGCGTAAAAAAAGAAGTCCAACGCGATATCGAGAAATGCCCCGCGATCGGTGGGGCCGCGCTGCCGGGCGATGGCGCCATCCAGCCCATCCATGAGCCGGTTGGCGACGATCAAGGCCAGCCCCAGCCAGTAGTAATGCAAGGCGATGGCTGGGACGGCCAGCATGCCGGTTATAAATCCGACAATGGTGACGCCGTTGGCGGTGGCGCCGAGTTTGGCCAAAAGGCGTGCCGGAGGTGCGAGCACACGCTCCTGTGGGGGGATCAGTACGCTATCAAACATGCTCGTTCGTTTCCTCTTGCACGCATTTGGCCACGAGCCCGCAATTGCCGACCCGCTGCGTTATGCAGCGCCTAATGGGCTGCTGCAGTGCTGTTGGTGCCCTGCGCCATGGCCTGGAAAACCAGCCCAAGCACCGCACCGTAGACGAGATGCAATATCAGCGTCATGACCGGGGCCATAATACCCATGTTCAATCCGAACAGGCCAGCACCGGCCATTGGCATGACCAGGATCATCATCATCAACCAGGCGCCAGCACCGAAGACCATGCCGCTGACAGCAGGGCCGCCGGGCAATCTGGCGCGAATGAGGGCATAGGCGCCGCCCCAGATCATGGTGCCAATGATAAAGTGCATCAGCCAACCGAAGGCAACCGATTGCAAGCCGAGCATGTTGGTGATCATTGCGGTGACGTCCAACCCGGGCATCAGGCCCATCATGGATTTCATCACCATGAGCGCGGACAAAACAACGGTGGCAACGAAGCCTGCCACAAAGCCTTTGTAGATCACGGACATTTTTGTCTCCTTGTCTGCTTTACTCATGCTTTAAGCTGGGCAGCGAATTTGCCATTCCAGCCTTGGCAGTGACGCTATGTCTATTGAGAACGTCCTGCGTTACACATCAATGACCCCGGTCTCGCGGCTGGATATTTGAATTCGCGTTGTGTGGGATGGGTTGCGCGACCTTTGGAGAGTTGATGAGGGGCCAAAAACCGACTGCTGCAATGAGCGATGAGTTGCTTGTTGTCGGGCTCAAGAAGGGCGACGAGGCCGCGTTTCGGCAGATTTTTGCGCGCGAGAACGCGGCATTGCTGGCATTTGCGCGCAATTTCGTGCGCGAAAGCGCGGCGGCCGAAGAAGCGGTGCAGGATACCTGGGTCGCGGTTATCGGTGGCATCGGGCGCTTTGAGGGGCGTTCAACGCTTAGAAGCTGGATATTTTCGGTACTGGCCAATATTGCCCGCACCAAAGCCAAGCGCGATGGGCGCGTGCTGTCGTTCTCGGACATGGGATATAATGACCCGGCGGTCGATCCGGACCGGTTTAGTGGCGATGGCACCTGGCTGTCACCGCCCGGGCGCTGGTCCGAAATCAATCCCGAGCGCATTCTGGGTGGACGGCAATTGTTGGCCCACGCCATGGCGGTGCTCGAGCAACTGCCCCCCAATCAGCGGGCCGTGGTGCAATTGCGGGATCTGGAAGGATTGAGTGCTCCTGATGCCTGCGAGATCCTCGGAATCACCGAATCCAACCAGCGCATCTTGCTGCACCGCGGGCGATCGCGCATTCGCGCAGCCATCGAAGTGCTAATGGACACCGAAAAGGGCGAACAGTTTGACCCGACGAAATGAGGACCCTGCGAACTTGTAACAAATCTGTCCGTGAACAAACTAACCAAGTGTCACGAGCCGAACGCGCGTCGGCAAGCGGCAATTGTAGGAGAATAAGAATGCTCACCTGTAAGGAGCTTGGCGAACGCGCCAGCGACTATCTTGATAGCGAGATGAACTGGCGCGACCGGGTGTCGGTGCGGCTGCATCTGATGATGTGCAAACATTGCCGCGCCTATATGGATCAGTTGGCCAAGACTGTACAATTGTTGCGCGACGATGCCTCAACAGTTGATGCGGGCGAGCCTGACCCGCGTCTGATCGCGCTGTTGTCGAAACGCTCGGGCGAGGCAAGCTGAGCATGGAGGCGGGATGAACGCGCTCGAACTCCCCTTGCCCGAACCGGTCATCCGCCTCGGCTCATTTCTGATCATCTTTGTCATTCTGGCCATTTTCGAGCTGACTTCACCGCGCCTTGAGCGGCCAGAAATGCTGGCCGCCCTCAAGTCGCGCCGCTGGTTCACCAATGTTTCGGTGTTGATTATCTCCTCGGTCAGCCTGCGGATCATTTTTCCGGTGGCGGCCGTCGGCACTGCCTTTTGGGCGGAAACGCAGGGATGGGGATTGTTCAATCAGCTGGCCATACCGGGCTTTCTGGCCGGGATCGTGGCCATTGTAGTGCTGGATTTTGCGGTCTGGTTTGAACATGTGCTGAGCCACAAACTGCCCTGGCTCTGGCGTATTCACCGCATGCACCATTCCGACACTGGATTTGATGTGACCACCGCCCTGCGCTTCCATCCCCTTGAAATTGTGCTCTCGATGTTCTGGAAGGCTGCAATCGTTATTGCCCTGGGCGCACCGGCATGGTCGGTGCTGGTATTTGAGGTGGTGCTCAATGGCACGGCAATGTTCAATCACTCCAATGTGGCACTGCCGCTCTGGGTGGACCGGTTATTGCGCAAATTCATCGTGACGCCCGACATGCACAGGGTCCACCATTCGAGCACGCCCGCTGAAACCGACAGCAATTATGGTTTCAACCTGTCGATCTGGGATCGACTATTTTCGACCTATACCCAGCAACCGGCGGCGGGGCACGAAGGCATGGAAATTGGCTTGAAAGCCTATCGCGGCAAGGAACCCTCGGGGCTTTGGTGGATACTCAAACTCCCGTTTGCCAAGCGCTGATCGCGCGCCCGTGGAGAAAGAACTGTCATGGCCGAGAACGCGACAAAACCCACCGGGCGCCGTTTCCTGCGCTTCCTGCCGCTCGGTATTCTGGCCGGCATATTGATTGTCGGGCTGCTTTTGGGATGGCAACGCTATTTCACGCTCGATTATCTGGCCGAAGTCCGCACCACCATCAAAACTTTTGCCGCCGAACAGGGGATTGTTGCCATATTGGGCTATGTGCTGGCCTATAGCGTGGCCGTGGCCGTGGCGTTCCCTGCAACCTGGCTGCTGACATTGATTGGCGGTTTTCTCTATGGCTGGCTATTTGGCGGGGTGCTGGCGGCGGTTGGTGCCACCATCGGTGCAACAGCCCTGTTCTGGGCGGCGCGGACCGCTTTTGGCGACTGGCTGCGAGAACGCGCAAAGGGGACGGCCAGCAAGGTGGCAAGTGGATTTGAAGGCAATGCCTTTAGCTATCTGTTGGCATTGCGTCTGCTGCCGATCCTTCCATTTGCGCTGGTCAATATTGTGCCTGCCCTATTCAAAATTCCAACACGCATCTATGTGGCGGCAACTTTTTTGGGCATTCTGCCTGGTGTTTTCGTTTACGCCTATCTCGGCCAGGGTATCGAGGGTGCCTTGTCCCTCGCGGCGGAAAGCGGGCGAACAGTGGGGCTGGGCGATCTGGTGACACCCGAAATTACGCTTGGCCTTTTGGGGCTGGCCCTGCTGGCCTGCGTGGCGCCTGTCTACAAGTTTATCCGTTCGCGCCGCCAGCCCGCCGGATAATCGGCTCTGTAACGCGACAGCGGTTCGCAACACCAATGCACAACCAGTCAGGACTTTTATATGCCAGAAGCCAGTGCACGCCCCTCCACCATCGAGTGTGACCTTTGTATCATTGGCGCGGGGTCTGCGGGGCTGACAGCGGCTGCGGGCGCCGCTCAACTTGGGGCAAAGGTCGTGCTGATCGAGCGCGGTGAAATGGGCGGCGATTGCCTCAATACCGGCTGCGTACCATCAAAATCACTGATCGCCGCAGCACATATGGCGCACAGTTTTACGGCTGGCCTTGAAATGGGCGTTGGCGAAGGACTTGCGCCGCGGATCAATTTCCAGGCCGTACACGACCATATTCACGGCGTTATCGGCCAGATTGCGCCGCACGACAGTGTTGAGCGTTTTGAATCACTTGGCGTGCAGGTTCTCAAGGAAAGCGCGAAGTTTACCGGCCCGGACCAGGTGGTCGCCGGTCCCTATACTGTCAAGGCACGGCGCTTTGTTGTGGCGACCGGATCGCGCGCCGTGGTGCCACCAGTGCCGGGTTTGCGTGAGTTGGAACCAATGACCAACGAAACTGTGTTTGATCTCACCGAACTGCCCGAGCATTTGCTCATTGTCGGCGGTGGTCCGATCGGGCTGGAAATGGCGCAGGCATTTGCGCGACTCGGCTCCAAAGTCACAGTCGTCGATGTGGCCACTATCCTGCCCCGCGACGAACCGGAGGCGGCTGAACTGGCGCGCAAGAAACTGGGGGACGAGAGAATTGTCCTTTATGAGAATGCCAAGTTGATCGACCCCAAACGAACAGCTGACAGCGTGTCGGCGACCATTGAGGCCAATGGCGAAGACCACCAGATTGCGGCCTCCCATATTCTGGTGGCGGCCGGGCGGTCGGCCAATGTCAATGACATCGGGCTGACCGCAGCGGGTGTGGAGTTTACGCCTAAGGGCATTACTGTTGATGGTCGACTGCGCACCAGCAATCGTAAGATATTTGCCGTTGGGGACGTGGCCGGAGGTCCACAGTTTACCCATATTGCGGGCTATCACGCGGGGATTGTCATTCGCAATGCCTTGTTCGGACTTCCAGCCAAGGTGGATTATGCGGCCCTGCCGTGGGTTACCTATCTTGATCCCGAGGTTGCCCATGTTGGCCTGGTTGAATCGGAGGCCCGCAAACAGCACGAGGACGTGCAGATCCTGGTTGAGCACTTTGATGAGAATGATCGCGCTCAAACCGAAAAACGGGTGGAAGGCTTTATCAAGCTGGTTTTGACCAAGCGAGGCAAGGTTGTCGGGGCGACTGTTGTCGGGCCCCACGCCGGCGAGTTGATTGGAATTTGGGGGCTGGTGATCTCCGGAAAACTGTCGCTCGCAGCCGTTGCGGGCATGATTGCGCCCTATCCGACGCTTGCCGAAATTTCAAAACGGGTGGCAGGCTCTTACTATAAACCCAAGCTTTTCAGCCCTTTGACTCAAAATTTTGTCAAACTGATTCAACGTTGGCTGCCCTGAAATGGCTCAAGCGCCATCGAGCAGGCTGATGACATAGGGCATTATCGCGGCAATGATTTTCTTGACGCCTGCGGCATTGGGATGGCGCATATCCGGTTGGTTCAATGCCGGGTCGAGTGCCACCCCATCGAGATAGAACGGGTACAGGATTGCGCCATATTTGCTGGCAAGATCAGGATAGATGGCGTCGAATTGTTTGACATAGTCAGGACCAAGGGCCCGGTTTGCCATCATGCCAGCGATGAGCACTGGCACCTCCTTGGCCGCAAGCGCTGCCAGAATTTGGGACAGATTATCCCGGACGATTTCAGGCGATACTCCCTGCAACATGTCGTTGGCGCCAAGGCCGAGCAGGACGGCGTCCGGCGTGTCGACCAAGGCCCAATCGAGCCGTTCAAGACCTGCCGAGGTCGTATCGCCCGAAACGCTGGCATTGATCACCAGCACGTCGATGTTCTGAGCGTCCAGCGCTGCCTGCAATTGCCCCATGAACGCATCATTTTGTGATAGCCCATAGCCAGCGAGCAAAGAGTCCCCATATAGGAGCAGGGTTTTTTCGGCCGCCAGGGTCGGCGAGACCAGCAAGATGACCAAGGCAAAAGCTGCCGCCCATCCTCGAACGAGCCGATTTCGCAAATACAGGCCTGACTTCATGACAAATTCCATAGCAGACACGGCGGGGATGAACCTGCACCTCACCTCGGGTAAGGCGCAGTTGCACATTCTCAAGGATATCACGTTCGATATCAAACCGGGCGAGGTTGTGGCGGTGGTCGGCCCCTCTGGCAGCGGCAAAACGTCCCTGTTGATGGTCATGGCCGGTCTTGAACGCGCGACAGGTGGCAAGGTTGGAATTGCCGGGACGGTGCTTGATCAGCTTAACGAAGACCAGTTGGCCATCGTTCGACGTAAGAACATTGGCATTCTGTTTCAGAATTTTCATTTGATCCCCTCGATGACGGCGCTGGAAAATGTAGCGCTGGCGCTCGAAATCGCAGCCGACGATACCCCGATTGCCGATATCAAGGCACAAGCGGCAGCGGCGCTAAAAAGCGTTGGGCTGGGTGCGCGGCTCGATCATTTGCCCAGCGCGCTGTCGGGCGGCGAGCAGCAACGGGTGGGGTTGGCCCGGGCAATAGTGGGGCAACCCAAACTTTTGCTGGCGGATGAGCCAACGGGCAATCTCGATCAGGAAACCGCCGCAACGGCAATCGACCTGCTTTTTTCACATGCGCGGGCCGACAAGACCGCCATGCTTCTGATTACCCATGACATGGCGCTGGCGCGTCGCGCCGACCGGGTTATGCGGATGGATCATGGTACGCTGCAGGAAATCACCATGGTCCCGTCATGAACCGTTACGCCGACTGGCTTCGGGTTGCGCTGATCGACCTCCGGGGCAGCACAAAGCGATTTGTCATCCTGATTGCGTGTCTGGCGCTGGGCATTGCCGCCATTGGCGTCATCAGTTCAGTCAGTTCGGCGATCAATGGCGCGATTGTGCGCGATGCGCGGGTAATCCTGGGCGGCGATCTGGAACTGCGGGCCTCGAATAAGGATATCGGCGCGGCTGAAAAAGAGGCTTTGGCCGCGCTGGGACCGGTTAGTCGCGAGGTAGAACTCAATGCCCGCGCGACCAAGGGCGATCTCAGTGCCTTTTTGTCATTACGCGCCGTAAGCGGCCGGTTTCCGTTGGTCGGTTCGGTAACGCTGGAACCGAATGGCGCGGTCGGTGACATGTCCCAGTTGCTGGAGTCCAGGAATGGCGTTTTCGGTGCGCTATTGGCGCCGCAGGCAGCGCAACGGCTGGCGGTCTCCCGCGGCGACATTGTGCGCATCGGCAGTCTCGACTTCGAGCTACGGGGCATTATCGACACCGTACCGGATCAGGCCGCCCAAGGGTTTCAACTGGGCATTCCCGCGTTCATATCCGATGCGGCGCTGGACGCTTCGGGCCTTAGTCAGGAAGGGGCGCTCAACCGGTTCCACTACAAGGTTGATCTGGGCGACACGAGCTTTGCGGCGGCAAAAGCGACGCTGGACGAACAATTTCCCGACCATGAATGGCGACTGCGCGCGCCGCGCGATGCCAGCGCCAATATCGCGCGCTTCCTCGACATTTTCGGCAATTTCCTGCTGTTGGTGGCGCTTTCTTCGCTGGTGGTGGGCGGATTGGGCATCTCCAATGCGGTCACCGCCTATGTGGGCGAACGGCAAATGTCGATTGCCACGATGCGGGCGTTGGGGGCGAGCAATCACCGGCTATTGTTTCATTTCGTTGCCCAAATACTGGTGCTGTCGATGGTTGGGCTGGTCATTGGTCTTTTGATTGTTGCGGGCGCGTCGCTGATCCTTTTGCCCTGGCTATCGGGCGCGCTGGGTCTGGCGCTACCGGCGGGTATCGATATTGGTTCGATGCTGGGGGCGGCGGCAATCGGGCTGACAACGGCGCTGCTTTTTGCCTGGCTGCCACTTGGTTCGGTTCAATCCATTCGCCCGGCCCTGCTGTTTCGATCCGCGTCGGCGGGTAACTCATCGCATATGGCGTGGCGCGATGTGCTGCGTTGGCGCACCGGCCTGCCGCTGTTGGCGGGGCTGGTGTTGTTGCTCGGACTGACCGTTGCGATCACCGGCGATCTGGTGCTGGTTTTGATTTATTTTGTCGCCACGGCCTTGGCCCTGGGTCTGTTGCGACTGGCCGCAACATTGCTCACCGCGCTGTTGCGGCGGATGCCTGTGTCGTCCAATCGGGCGTGGCGCTTTGCCATTGCCGCTATCCAGCGCCCCGGCGCGCCGACAGCCACCGTTCTGGTGTCGCTGGGCATGGGGCTATCGCTGTTGCTGTTCATTATCCTGACGCAGGGGAACCTGACCAACCAGATCGCCGCAGAAGTCACCAATGATGCGCCAGCCTTTGTGCTGCTCGATGTCGACAAGGCCACGCAATCCGAACTTGAGGCGATGTGGGCGGACAATGGCGACATCACAGCACTTGATCTGGTGCCGATGTTGCGCGGCACGATTGTTCAACTGAACGGAAAACCGGCGCCTGACCCTTCGGGCTTGCCACGCGATGTCGCCGACATGTTTCGGGGCGACACAGCCCTGACATGGGCCGCAGACATGCCAGCCGACACTGTCATTTCATCGGGCGATTGGTGGCCTACTGACTATTCTGGCGATACGCTTGTGTCGCTCAGCACTGAAATGCAGAACGATCTTGGGCTGACGCTGGGCGACACCATGGAAATGAACATTCTGGGGCGGCCGATAACGCTGACCATTGCCAGTTTCCGTGCCATCGACTGGCGCGCCCCCACGTTCAATTTCCGCATCATCCTGTCCCCGGGCATCATCGACAAGGCACCACAATCCTATATGGGCACCATCAAGGTTGCCGAGGACGCGGGGCCAACTGTTGAACAGCAATTGGTCGAAGCGTTTCCCCTGCTCACCTTCATTCCGGTCGGCGATGCGATTGCGCGGGCGCAATCCATTCTGCAATCACTGATACAGGCAGTTGCGCTGGTCAGCGGACTGGCGCTGGTTGCCGGGGTATTGGTGTTGGCAGGTGCGCTCAGCGTTGGTCGCAGCCAGCGCGAGGCTGATGCGGTGGTCATGAAGGTGCTGGGCGCAACGCGGCGCGATGTGATCAGTGCGTTCCTGCTCGAATATTTGCTGCTGGGCGCCCTGGCGACGGTTCTGGCCACAATCATTGCCGGGCTCGGCGCATGGGCGGTCAGCCAATTTCTGCTCGAAATCGACTTTGCCATCAACATCGCATTGATCTTTGCGGTTGCGGTGGGTGTAATCGCTTTGACTGTGGGAACGGGGGCACTGACGACTTGGGCGGCGATGTCGGCGCGACCGGCCAGTCGATTGCGGGCGGAAAGCCAATAGGGTTACCCCTTTCTGCCCTATAGAGGTTTGCGGACAAGCCAGTTAGCATGGGGCGGCATAGTTCGGAGAAGAGAGTTGCCGACCCCACCGACCGAAACCGACCACACCATCGAGCACGCTGTCGATGCGTTCAGCCAATTGCGCGACTATTTCGAGGGCGCAATAGTCGTTGATAGCCAGACCCGGATTACCTGGATCGATGCGCGCTATCGGCAATTGCTCAAACTGGATCCGGCCTTTGACCCACTTGGGTTGCATGTTGAAGAGGTCATCCCGCACTCGCTGTTGCGACGCGTCGTGGACACTGGCCAACCGATCCTGCTCGACATCATGAATTTTGACGACCGACAATTTGTCGTTTGCCGCATTCCGCTCAAGGACGATGATGGGACCGTGCAGGGGGCCGTCGGGTTCGTTTTTTATGACAATGTCAATTATCTCGCCCCGATCCTCGAAAAATTCGAGCATTTGCAACGCCAGCTGAGCCGGGCGCAGGCGGCGCTGACGCGCGAACGCAAGACCAAATATTCGCTCTCCAGCTTTGTCGGGGTAAGCGACACGGTCAAGGAGTTGAAATCAGTCGTCCGTCGCTTTGCCCTGCGCGATGGTGCGGCGCTGATCCTGGGTGAAACCGGTACCGGCAAGGAACTGCTGGCCCATGCCATGCACCAGCAATCGGACCGCGCGGATGGGCCGTTCGTGGCGGTTAATGTCGCAGCCATTCCCGAATCCCTGCTCGAAGCAGAATTTTTCGGCGTGGCACCGGGCGCCTTTACCGGCGCCGACCGCAAGCCGCGACCGGGCAAATTCGAACTCGCCCACAGCGGCACCCTGTTTCTAGATGAAATCGGGGATATGCCGGCATCGCTGCAGGCCAAATTGTTGCGGGCCCTACAGGAAGGTGAGTTTGAACCGCTGGGGTCCAACACGGTTAAAAAGGTTGATGTGCGCATCATCGCCGCCACCTCACAGGATCTCGAAGCGCGGCTGGCCGACAAGTCGTTTCGGGCCGACCTTTATTATCGCATCGCTGTATTGACCGTGCACGTCCCGCCCCTGCGCACGCGCCTCGACGATATTGGCCCGCTTTGCGATGCGTTACTGGAGCAGACGCCGCGCGCATCCAATCAACACGGTTGGATCATCACGACAGACGCGGTCGAATTGCTGCAAGACTATGGTTGGCCCGGCAACGTGCGCGAATTGCGCAATGTGCTGGAGCGCGCAGCGGCGCTAGCAACAACCGAAACGCTTGATGGCAGCGTAGTGCGGCGTGCGATGCCGCGTCACGGCGGATCAGTGCCGCCTCTTGCCCCGACGCCATATCTGGCAGCCGCCAAGGCCAATACCGAACGGCAGGCGATCCTTGATGCGCTGGCCGCCAGTGGTGGCCAAAAAACGGCTGCGGCGACGCGCCTGGGAATCTCACGCTCGCAGTTCTATGAGAAATTACGCCGCCATAGCATTGATAGCTAACCGTCCGACTTTCCGGACAAATCCGCCAAATTTGTCCTGACACCCAGACACATGACCGGACGTTTGCCTGCGAAATTGTTGCGAATAGCCCACAAAACCGGAACTGGCACGGAACTTGATACTCTCTAGCCAAAAGACCGGGCCAAAAAGGCTCGCAACAGGGCGGAGCAAGAGTGACTGCAACCAAGCGCGTCGCGTTGGTAACTGGTTCGACGAGCGGAATCGGACTGGCCATTGCCAAGAAATTTGCGAGCATCGGATATGATGTCGCTGTAAACAGCTTTGAGAGCGAAACCGACATCGCCGAGGCGATGGCGGAAATTGGTGCCAATGCTTCGGGCCGGGTTGCGTATTTTCGGGCCGATCTTGCCGACCCCACCGACAGTTTCGAACTCGTAGGCTCCGTCATTGCAAAATTTGGCCAGCTCGATGTTCTGGTCAACAATGCCGGGGTTCAAAAGGTTGCGCCGGTAGAGGATTTTCCACCCGGTGATTGGGATCGCATATTGGCGATCAGCCTTGATTCAGCTTTTCACACTATTCGCGCCTCAATTCCAGGCATGACAGAGCGTGGATGGGGGCGCATTATCAATATCGCATCGGCCCACGGGTTGCGTGCGTCGCCATTCAAATCGGCCTATGTGGCCACCAAACATGCCGTTATCGGGCTGACCAGGACGGTTGCGCTGGAAACGGCGGAAAAGGGAGTCACCGCCAATGCGATCTGTCCGGGCTATGTCTGGACACCGCTGGTGGCGACCCAGGTTGCTGATCAGGCGCGCGCGCATAATCTGAGCGAGGAAGAGGTTGTCCGGCAAGTCATGCTGGCGCCTCAGCCGACGCGGCAGTTTGTGCAACCTGAGGAAATCGCTGAAATGGCAGCCTATCTCTGTTCCGATTTTGCCCGGTCCATAACCGGCTCAGCGATCTCGATCGACGGCGGATGGACCGCCAAATGATCGAAGCATTTGAACCAGCACCGGACACCAGGGGCGAAATAATCCTTTCGGCCCGCGATCTGACCAAACGCTTTGCGGGATTTGTTGCGGTCAATGGAGTCAATCTGAATGTCGAACGTGGCACGATCCACGCACTGATCGGCCCCAACGGCGCTGGCAAGACCACGTGCTTCAATCTTTTGACCAAATTCCTGCAACCCAGTTCAGGCACGATCCATTTCAATGGCCGCAATATAACCAATCTCCCCTCGGCTGACATTGCGCGGCTGGGCGTTGTGCGCTCATTTCAGATTTCAGCGGTTTTTCCGCGCATGAGCGTGACAGACAATGTGCGCATTGCCCTGCAGCGGCGGCGCGGCGACAGTTTTGATTTCTGGCGCTCGCAAAGCGTTTTGAGCGCTTTTGACGATGAAGCGCTGCGACGGGTCGATGAAGTGGGGCTCAGCGAATTTGCCCATGTGATGGCGGGCGACCTTTCCTATGGCCGCAAACGGGCGCTGGAAATTGCCACCACACTGGCGCTCGAACCAGAAATGATGCTGCTTGACGAGCCGATGGCGGGCATGGCGCAGGAGGATGTGACGCGCATTTCAGCGCTGATCCGCAAAATTTCGGCCAACCGCACCATTTTGATGGTCGAGCATAATCTGTCTGTGGTCGCCGATCTTTCGGACCGGATTACCGTTCTGGCGCGCGGGGAAGTTCTGGCCGAAGGAAGTTACGACGAAGTCTCCAGGCATCCCGGCGTTGTCGAAGCCTATATCGGGGCCAGCCATGAGTGAGGCGATGACAATGGATACTACACCAATGGCCAACGGTGCCCCGATGCTCAAGGTGGAAAATCTTGAAGGTTGGTATGCCGAAAGCCATGTGTTGCACGGCGTATCGTTTGACGTGCGCCCCGGCGAAGTGGTGACGCTTCTGGGCCGGAATGGCGCGGGAAAGACAACGACACTGCGCGCCATCATGGGCATTTTGTCCAAGCGGCAGGGGTCAGTGCAATTTGGCGGGCGTGAGCTGATCAAGCTGGCACCGCGCGATATTGCCCGTGCCGGAATTGCGTTTTGCCCTGAAGAGCGCGGGATTTTTGCCAGCCTGTCGGTTGACGAGAATCTGATGCTGCCGCCACAGGTCAAGTCCGGCGGTTTGAGCCGCGAAGAAATTTTGGAAATGTTTCCCAATCTGCGCGAACGGCTTTCGAGTCAGGGCACCAAGTTGTCAGGCGGGGAACAGCAGATGCTGGCGATCGGGCGCATCCTGCGCACTGGTGCAAAATTCCTGTTGCTCGATGAACCCACCGAAGGTCTGGCCCCAGTCATTGTCCAGCAAATCGGGCGGACGCTGGTTGATCTCAAGGCGCGCGGCTTCACCATCGTACTGGTGGAGCAAAATTTCCGGTTTGCAGCTTCGGTTGCAGATCGACACTTCGTTGTCGAACAGGGGCGGGTCATCGACATGATCCCCAATGAGGACATCAACAACAACATCGAAAAACTGCATGCCTATCTCGGCGTGTAAGAAACTGCCGGCAATTGGGCCGGTGCAATCGGGAGGATATCGACTATGAAATTAAGAACTTTGGCACTGGCCTCGTTGGCCGCCCTGCTCATGGCGGGATCTGCCATGGCGCAGACTTCGGTCAAGATCGGCGTGCTCAATGACCGCTCCGGCATTTATGCCGACTTGTCGGGCGAAGGCTCGGTCATCGCGGCGCGCATGGCTGTCGAGGATTTTGACGCGGCTGCCAAGGGCATCAACGTCGAAATCGTTTCGGCGGACCATCAGAACAAGCCCGATATTGCCTCCAACATCGCTCGCCAGTGGTATGATCAGGATGGTGTAGACGCCATTTTTGACGTGCCCACATCTTCGGCAGCTTTGGCCGTGGCTGAAATCAGCCGCGACAAGAACAAGATCTTCATGGATTCGGGCGCTGGTTCGGCCGATCTGACTGGCAAGTCCTGTTCGCCCAACACCGTACACTGGACCTATGACACTTGGGCCCTGGCTCATGGCACCGGTTCTGCCCTGGTCAAGGAAGGCTTCAAGAAGTGGTTCTTCCTGACCGCCGATTATGCCTTTGGGCAGGCTTTGGAAAAAGACACCAGCGCTGTGGTTGTCGAAAATGGTGGTGAAGTGGTTGGCGCCGTGCGGCACCCCTTCCCCGGCACCGACTTCTCGTCCTACCTGCTTCAGGCACAGGCCTCTGGTGCTGACGTTATCGGGCTGGCCAATGCTGGCGGCGACACCGTCAATGCCATCAAGCAGGCCGCCGAGTTCGGCATCACCCAAGCCGGCCAGAAACTTGCCGCGCTGCTGATCTTCATCACCGACGTGCATGCCCTTGGCCTGGAGACTGCTCAGGGTCTGGTACTGACTGAATCCTTCTATTGGGACATGAACGATCAGACCCGCGCATGGTCCAAGCGCTTTGCCGAACAGAACGGTGGCAACATGCCAACCATGGTGCATGCCGGCGTTTATGCCAGCGTATTGCACTATCTCAAGGCCGTCGAAGCAACGGGTGGCAAGGACACCACCGCCGTTATGGCCAAGATGAAAGAAATGCCAACCGACGATCCGCTGTTTGGCAAGGGCGAAATCCGCGCCGATGGCCGTCACATCCACGACATGTACCTGTTCCAGGTTAAATCCCCTGAAGAATCCAAGGGGCCTTGGGACTATTACAAGCTGCTCGCCACCATCCCTGCCAAGGACGCTTTCCGTCCGCTGGCTGATGGCGGTTGCGATCTGGTCAAATAAAGTCTGAAACTGACGCTCCCGCGCTGCGGGGGCGTCTCCCTATATTACAAGGCAGGATCACTTCATGTTCGAGCTATTGGGCATTTCACCTCAGGTGCTCTTCGGGCAATTGCTGCTTGGGCTGATCAACGGCTCTTTTTATGCCCTTCTCAGTCTCGGCCTGGCCGTGATCTTTGGCCTGTTGAACATCATCAATTTCAGCCACGGCGCTCAATATATGATGGGCGCGTTCGTCGCCTGGATGCTGCTGACCTATACCGGCATCAATTATTGGTGGGCCCTGGCTCTTGTGCCAATCATCGTTGGCGCTTTCGGGGTTGGTATCGAGCGGCTGATGATTTCAAAGCTCTACCATCTCGATCATCTTTATGGCCTGCTGCTGACCTTCGGGCTGGCGCTGATCATTCAGGGCGTTTTCCGCAATGAGTATGGCGTTTCGGGCCTGCCTTATTCCATCCCCGCCGAACTGTCGGGCGGACAAAATCTTGGCTTCATGTTCCTGCCCAATTATCGAGCCTGGGTGATATTCGCCTCAGCTATCGTTTGTTTTTGCACCTGGTTTGCCATTGAACGCACCCGGCTTGGGGCCTATTTGCGCGCCGCGACGGAAAATCCGACGCTGGTTGGCGCCTTTGGCATCAATGTGCCACGCATGATCACGCTGACCTACGGGTTCGGCGTGGCGCTTGCCGCTTTTGCCGGAGTGCTCGCCGCCCCGATCTATTCGGTCAATCCCAATATGGGGGCGGACCTGATTATCGTGGTGTTTGCCGTGGTCGTCATTGGCGGTATGGGATCAATCCTTGGAGCCATCCTGACCGGCTTTGGCCTGGGGATCGTTGAGGGGCTGACCCGGGTGTTCTATCCAGAAGCGTCTGCCGTTGTGATTTTTGTCATCATGGCCATTGTGCTGCTATTCAAGCCCGCAGGTCTGTTCGGAAGGGCCGCATCATGAGTTTGGAAACCCCGGCGCAGAGTCAGGCCGAAGCCCTGCCCGTAGGCACGCCGCGCCTGCACCTCATCATTTTCGCGGTGCTGCTGGTCCTGCTGCTGATCGCGCCATTTGTGCTCTATCCCGTGTTCTTGATGAAGGTGCTGTGCTTTGCGCTGTTCGCCAGTGCGCTCAATCTGCTGTTGGGTTTTGGGGGGCTGCTCTCGTTTGGCCATGCAGCGTTTTTCGGTTCGGCCAGCTATATAACCGCCTACGCCGCCAAGGATTGGGGCCTATCGCCAGAGTTGGCCATTCTATTGGGTACCGCTGCGGCGGCCGTTCTGGGGCTAGGCATTGGCGCCTTGGCCATTCGTCGACAGGGCATCTATTTTGCCATGGTGACGCTGGCCTTTGCGCAGATGGTGTTCTTCTTTGCGGTGAAAGCCCCGTTTACCGGCGGCGAAGACGGCATTCAGGCCGTGCCGCGCGGGCATCTGTTTGGCTTTATCGACCTCTCGTCGGATCTGACGCTCTATTTCGTGGTGCTGGTCATTGCCTTTGGTGGATTGCTCGGCATCTATCGGATCATTCATTCGCCTTTCGGGCAGGTGCTCAAGGCCATTCGCGACAATGAACCGCGTCTGATTTCGCTCGGCTACAAGGTGCAGCGCTACAAGCTGGCGGTTTTTGTCATGTCTGCCACGCTGGCCGGGCTCGCCGGGGCGACCAAGGCGCTGGTGTTTCAACTTGCCTCGCTCACCGACGTTTATTGGACAATGTCAGGCGAAGTTGTGCTGATGACGCTTCTGGGCGGCATGGGTACCGTGTTCGGCCCATTAGTGGGTGCAGCCGCACTGGTCACCATGGAGAATTATTTCGCCGGGTTGGGGGCTTGGGTTACCGTTTTGCAAGGCGTTATCTTCGTTGCCAGCGTATTGCTGTTCCGCGAAGGCATTGTCGGGGTCATTGCGCGGCTCACCAAAAAGTCGCTTTAGGCCTGCCGGTCGTTTTTATCGCAGGGGCTTGGTGACGCAGATGGCATAGCGATCCTGTGCCAGCCGCTCCAGCCCTTGCAACGGCCTCATCTTGCGGGCCTGCGCCCAGTGGATGGCGCCTAACTTCCGGTCGATAACCGGATTGGCAAAACCGGCCTCAAGCAGCAATTTCACCACCGCTTCGGCGGGCATGGCGCCAGAAAAATGGACCTGGGTGCGAATTGCGGCCAGACGCTGGGCCATAGCTGGGGCCAGGTGTTGGCGCGGTTTTGCCAGCGAAAAGCGCTCCAACACAGCGCGCAAATGCGATACCCAGCTTTTTTGCCCATATTGGCATCAACGATCAGCAGTTTGCCGCCGGGTCGGAGCAACGCGAACCATTCGGCGAATGCGGCCTTTGGATCAACCAGCGTCCAGACGAGGTGGCGATTGGTGATCACGTCAAAGCTTTGACGCGGCTCCATGGTGTTTTCGGCATCGCGCAGGATAAAGCGAATATCAGCCTGACGCTGGGCGGCCTTGTTGCGCGCCTGTTCGAGCATTGCCTCTGACCAATCGGCACCGGTTACACCAAATCCCGCGTCGTGCAGCAGGTGCGAAATAACGCCTGTGCCACTGGCCAGATCCAGAGCGTTTCGCCCTGCCCCGTCGCCCAAATGTCGGGCCAGCAATTGACGCCAGCCGCGCCGCTCGGCCTCAGAAAAAATCTCATGGCCGACGCCTTGATCAAAAGTTGCCGCGCGCTCGGACCAGAAAGCCTGAATTTCATCGCGAATGGAATAGTTTGAGCCCGTCCCGCTCATGCTCGTCTGCTCAGTCAAAACGCTATCACCTTGGAATTGCTCTAAAAGATATAACTTGATATTCGCCATCATGTTTTATATCGCAGCGATGTAGCACTAATTTTGTGAGATGAAAATGAACTTTATGCGTCGTCTGGCGGCACCAGCATTTGTGCTGGCCGCCCTGTTCGCCGGCCCGTCGTTTGCACAGGCTTTCAGCGTAACTGACATTGCGGGGCGTGAAATCAAATTCGACAAACCAGTTAAGCGGATCATTCTTGGCGAGGGGCGAATGATCTATGCCATCGCTTCGGTCACCGAAGGCGATCCATTTGCCAAGATCGTCGGTTGGCGCAATGATTTGTGGACCACCGACGTCACCAGTTTTGACCAATATGCGGCCAAGTTTCCGGAGGTCAGGAATTTGCCGTTCCTGGGCAACATCACTGACGGAACCTTGCAGACCGAGGCTGTGGTTGCGCTGCATCCCGATCTGCTATTGCTGCCAATCGGGGCCAAGGGCGCTGCCGACGAAATCAAGCTGCAAGACACGCTCGATGGCATTGGCGTCAAAATTGTCTATGTGGATTTCCGCGAGCATATCCTTGCCAACACTGAACCCAGCCTCGAAATTCTGGGCAAGATTTTTGGTGAGCATGATCGCGCCGAAGCGGTGGCAAAATTCCGCCGTGAGCAGTTGGCCCGGATCACCGATGTCATTGCGGCCAGCAATCCGCCCCGCCCCGACGTATTCATGTATCGCGCCGCCGGCCTGATCGAATGTTGCGGCACTTTTGGCCCCGATAATTTTGGCTTGATGGTGGATATGGCGGGCGGCAATAATCTGGGTTCGCAATTCCTGCCCGGCTATACCGGCTCGATCAACCCTGAACAGGTCATTGCGTCAAACCCCGATGTTGTTGTGGTCACCGGATCGGACTGGACCCATGTTGCCAATGGCAAGTCCTATGTCAGCGTTGGCCCGGGCACGGCTAGTTCAGCCGACGCCAGTCGCGCCGCCCTCAAGGCCTTGATTGATGTACCAGCCTTTACGGGTTCCAAGGCGCTTAAAACCAATAATGTTCATGCGATCTGGCATCAATTCTACAACAGTCCCTACCATTTTGTGGCGGTACAGCAGCTGGCCAAATGGTTCCACCCTGAACTGTTTGCAGACCTTGACCCTGAGGCAACCTTCAAGGCGTTTTCAGAGGAATTCCTGCCGATTGATTTCAAACCCGGCTATTGGGTTTCGCTGGACGACGGTAACTGATCATGGCCGTAGTCGAAGCCTTTGTTGGTGCGGCGACGGTTGAACCGGGGCGCGGTCTTTACCGCGTCCACACCCGCCGCAAATTGATGATATTGACTGCGATGGCAATAGCACTCTGCGTCAGTTTTGCAGTGGATCTGGCGTGGGGTCCAGCGCGATACGGGCTGGATCAGGTGCTTCTGGCGCTATTTGATCCGGGCGCGGTTTCTGATCAGGTTCGCACCGTGGTGTGGGACATTCGCATGCCCGTAGCGGTTATGGCCATTGTGGTTGGCGCGGCACTGTCGCTGGCCGGGGCACAAATGCAGACCATTTTGGCCAATCCGCTGGCCAGCCCCTTTACGCTGGGTATATCGGCCGCCGCCAGCTTTGGCGCCGGCCTTGCCATTGTTACCAGTGTGCCGTTGCTACCGGTTGCCGCCAGCCTGATCGTACCGGCAAACGCCTTTATCGCGGCCCTTGGGGCGACGCTGTTTATTTACCTGATTTCGCAGGCGCGCGGCGTTTCGGTGCAAACCATCGTCCTATTGGGCATTGCGCTGGTCTTTACATTCAATGCCCTGTTGGCGTTCTTGCAGTTTCTGGCTTCCGAACAGGCGCTCTCGGCGGTTGTGTTCTGGACCATGGGCAGCCTTTCCAAGGCTACATGGCCAAAGATCGGGGTTACGCTCGCCGTACTATTGATCGCGCTTCCGCTGTTTGCACGCAATGCATGGGCGCTGACGGCGATCCGTCTCGGCGACGACAAGGCCGCCAGTTTTGGCGTCAACGTGCGCCGCATCCGGCTCGAAACCATGTTGATGGTGTCCCTCTTGACCTCTGTTCCTGTCAGCTTTGTCGGCACCATTGGCTTTGTTGGTTTGGTGGGGCCGCATATTGCGCGGATGATCCTTGGCGAAGATCAACGGTTTTTCCTGCCCGGATCGGTGCTGGCGGGCGCGCTGTTGCTGTCGCTGACCTCGATTGTATCGAAATCCATCATACCGGGTGTGGTGTTTCCCATCGGCATCATCACGGCGCTGGTTGGTGTGCCGTTCTTCTTTTCCCTGATCATCACCACGATGAGGAAATCATGGTAGGGCTGCAACTGGATGAAGTTGGCGCCGCGTATGGCCGCAAGACCATCATATCGGGTGTTTGCGTTCCCAAAATTGCCGCTGGCGAGGTGGTGGCGGTAATCGGCCCCAATGCTGCGGGCAAATCTACCCTGTTCAAGCGGATCGCGGGCCTTGTCAAAGGACCGGGCACCGTGCAGGTCACGGGCAGCGACAAGGGCCGTAACGCCATCGGCTATATGCCACAGGACAGTTCGGCCAACGCGGTGCTGAGCGTTTATGAATCACTTTTGCTGGCACGCAAGCAGAAATCATCCTGGTCGGTGGCTGATGCGGACCTAATTTATATCGACCGGGTGCTTGGAGCGCTCAATATCACAGATTTGAGTTTTCGCGATCTGGGCGCGCTCAGCGGCGGCCAGCGCCAACTAGTTTCGATGGCGCAGGCACTGGTGCGCGAGCCTGATATTTTGTTGATGGATGAGCCGACCAGCGCGCTGGACCTTCATCGTCAGGTTGAGGTGCTCGACTTTGTGACCACCCAGGCCCGCCAGCGCGGCATGATCGTGATGATTGCCCTGCATGACCTCAATCAGGCGCTGCGTTTTGCTGACAGGGTGGTGTTGATCGACCATGGTGTCATGCGCGCCTTCGGCACGCCAAGCGAGGTCATTACCGCCAGCATGTTGCGCCAGATCTATCGGGTCGAAGCGCGGATTGAAAAATGCTCACGCAATTTCGACCATGTAATCGTTGACGCCACGGCCGCCTGATTAATCGGCAAATCGTCGCGCACCTGACGTCGCGGGTTTCAATATCGCTGGGGCATGCTAGGAGTGTGCCGAGCAAAAATCAGTGCGGATACTGCACAAATGTCGTCGCCTAATAGCGCCAGAGCGCGCCCCAATTCAGGTAAACTGTTCGCATTGCTTGTGCCTTACTGGCGCTGGATTGCCCTGCTTGTTGGGCTGACGATTGCCGGCAACAGCCTGAATCTGGTTGGGCCACAACTGATTGCGCGCGCCATTGACGGGGCGGGCACAGCCAATTATTCGCTCACCAGCCTGATTGAGCAGTTTCTGGCATTGGCCGCGGGCGTTTTCATTTTGACCTACGGACAGTCAATTGTTCAGACGCTTGCTGCCGAAAAAGTGGCCCGCGATCTTCGCACCAAATTGATTGCCACCATTTCGGGTCAGGACTTTGCCTTTGTCCAGAAGGTGACGGCATCGAAGCTTCTGACCAATCTCACCTCGGATGTTGATGCGGTAAAATCCTTTGTGTCGCAGGCGATTGCCTCAATCGTTTCATCCCTTTTCCTGATCGTCGGGGCGAGCATCCTGTTGATGCTGATCGATTGGCAATTGGCGCTGCTGGTCTTGATGGTCGTGCCGATCATTGGCTTTTCGTTCTATTTCGTACTCAGCCGGGTGCGCCCCCTGTTCCGGCGCGGACAGGAAGCGCTCGATTGGCTCAATAAAGTAATCAACGAATCCATTCTCGGATCATCCCTGATCCGCCTGCTCAATTCCCAGGCGTTGGAATACGACAAGTTCATCGTTGCCAACGGCGAATCCAAGGCGATAGGCCTGCGGATCGTCGGGATGTTTTCAGCCCTTATTCCCATCATCATTTTCGTGACCAATCTGGCGACGCTGGCAATCGTTTCCTTTGGGGGGCATCTGGTGATTTCGGGCACCATGACATTGGGCGATTTTACCGCGTTCAACAGCTATCTGGGCATTTTGATTTTTCCCATCCTGATCATCGGCTTCATGAGCAATGTGGTGGCGCAGGCCTCGGCTTCCTACGAGCGCATCGGAACGGTTCTGGCCAGCCCACCGCCCGAGCCCTGGGGCCGGCGCGACGACCCGCTGCATGGCGATATCGAGGTTGCCGGCCTCAATGTGCGCTATGGCGACAAGCTGGCGCTGGAAAACGTCAGTTTTAGCGTGCCCGCGGGCAGTCGCACAGCCGTTATCGGCCCGACCGCCGCAGGCAAGACCCAATTGCTTTACGCCATGAGTGGGTTGATTGTGCCCGAGAGCGGCCATGTCCGCTATGATGGCCACGAGATTACCGACTACGACAAGCAGGCCCTGCATCAACAGGTGGCGCTGGTATTTCAGGACAGCGTGACCTTTGCGTTGAGCCTGCGCGAAAATATCGCCTTTTCGAACACTGTCGATGACCTGAGCCTGCAAAAGGCCATTGAGACCGCCGAATTGCAGGATTTCGTCGCCACCCTGCCCGATGGGCTCGACACCATTATTTCGGAGCGCGGCACGAGCCTTTCGGGTGGCCAGAAGCAGCGGATCATGCTGGCGCGGGCCTTGGCCCTTAATCCCCGCGTTCTGCTGCTTGATGATTTTACCGCGCGTGTCGATAGCCGTACCGAAAGCAAGATTTTGGCAAATGTTGCCGCCAATTATCCCGGCCTGACCCTGGTGTCGGTTACCCAGAAAATCGGGCCCATCGAGAATTATGATCAGGTTGTCGTTCTGATGGAGGGGGCAGCGCTTGCCATCGGCACCCATGCCGAGTTGATCCACACTTCGCCCGAATATGTGCAGATCCATAACTCCCAGCAAAGCACTGACGATTATGCATTACAGGCTTAATACCCAGGACACCAACCAGTCCAAAGAGCCGCTACGCGTTGGCCTCACGCGCCTGTTGCCGGTTATGGCGGGCGAAGGGCGCAATGTGGCGCTGGCGGTTTTTGCCATCATCATTTCATCGGCCACCACCCTGACTGCGCCGTTGATCATCGCCTATATCGTTGATCGCTTCATCGCGACAAATGATTATCAGGGCGTGTTTGTCTGGTCGGGGTTGTTGCTGGGCGTTTTTCTGATCGGGTTGGTTTCGTCTTATGTTCAGAGCCGCACCATGGGCGGCGTTGGTCGCCGCATCCTGTTCAATCTGCGCAATGCGATTTTCACTAAATTGCAGGCGTTGCCGGTCGCGTTCTTTAATCAGAACAAGTCGGGCGATCTGATTTCGCGCATCAATAACGACACCGACAAGATCAACCAGTTCTTTGCGCAGGCCCTGATGCAGTTCCTGTCAAACGCTGCCCTGATGCTGGGCGCGGGCGTCTTGCTGGTAAGCCTCAATGTGCGGCTGGGGCTGGCGGCGCTGGTCCCGGCCATTATCGTGTTGATCGCAACCCGGATGTTGAGCGGCTGGGTCAAGCGCGCCAGCTTCAAAAGCCTGCAAACGCTGGGCGGGCTGAGTGGCGAGGTTCAGGAGAGCCTTGCCAATTTCAAGGTGATCGTGGCCTTCAACCGATTGGACTATTTCCGCAACAAGTTCGCGGGCGCCAATCAGGCCAATTATTCAGCCTCGGTCAAGGCCGGTGTTGCCAGCAACATTTTCCTGCCACTCTACGGCCTCGCCGCCAATCTGGGCACGCTGATCGTTCTGGCCTATGGCATCATTCTGATCGGCAATGGCGAACTGACCACAGGCCTGTTGATCGGCTACATTCTTTACGTCACCAATTTTTATACCCCGATGCGGCAGCTGGCCAGCATTTGGGCATCGCTGCAATTGGCACTGGCCGGGCTTGATCGGATTTCCGAAGTTCTGGCACTCAACTCGGACATGACCATCGTTCCATCCGATGAGGTTGTGGGCGACGCAGTCATGGCGTTTGACGACGTATCGTTCAGCTATTCTGGTGGTCAGGACGTATTGAGCGATATCTGCTTTTCGCTGGAGCGCGGCAAGACCTATGCATTGATCGGCCCCACCGGCGGCGGCAAGACCACCACAGCCTCGCTGATGGCGCGGCTTTACGATCCCAGCGCCGGAACCGTGCGCCTTAATGGGCGCGACATCCGCGCCTTTACTGCCGAGGAACGCGCCGAAACCATCGGCTTTATCCTGCAAGAGCCTTTTCTGTTCAGCGGCACGGTGGGCGACAATATCGTTTATGGCAATCCGGCCTATGCCGATCTGGCCGGTGGCCAGCTTGTCGATCGACTCGACGAAGCCGGCCTTTCAGGCTTGCTGAAGCGGTTTGATCAGGGGCTGGAAACGCCGGTTTCGGCCAGTGGCGATGCGATGAGTCTGGGGCAAAAGCAGTTGATCGCCTTCATGCGCGCGGCGTTGCGCAACCCGCAGCTGTTGATCCTTGATGAAGCGACCGCCAATATTGATACGGTCACCGAAAAACTGCTCGAGGAAATTCTGGCCGCCCTGCCCGCGCAAACGACCACTGTCATCATTGCCCACCGCCTCAACACCATCAACAATGCCGACGAGATATTCTTCGTCAATGGCGGGACAGTGACCCCGGCCGGGTCGATGGAAAGTGCTGTCGACATGCTGCTTAATGGCCAGATGCAAAGCTAACACGCTTTCCCCCTTGGTCTGGGGGTAGCGCCGTCACCGGTTTTTCGTGTAGAGGGCAGGTTTACCCGCCAAAGGAAATCCAGCATGGCCCAGCACAAAGTGATTTTTGATACCGATCCCGGTGTTGATGATGCCATGGCCCTGCTGTTTCTCGACCAGCATCCCGATATTGATCTGGTCGGCATCACCAGCGTTTTCGGCAATGCCAGCATTGATACCACGACGCGCAATGCGCTGTTCCTCAAGCAATTATGGGCGATAGACGCCCCGGTGGCGCGCGGAGCCGGTCGGGCGGTTCATCCTGATCGTGTTGAGGGACCGCCGCCGACCTTTGTGCATGGCGACAATGGGCTGGGCAATGTCGCGGGCGTGCCCGACAGTGTTGATATTGCGCCGGACCCACGTCCGGCGGCGCAATTCATCATTGATCTGGTGCGCGCCAATCCCGGCGAAATCAGCATTGTTGCGGTGGGCCGAATGACCAATCTGGCGCTGGCTTTGGCGCTTGCCCCCGATATCGTTGGTCTGGTCAAACAGGTGGTGATCATGGGCGGTGCCTTTGATGTGCCCGGCAACCTTTCGCCGGCGGCGGAAGCCAACATCATTGGCGACCCTGAGGCGGCTGATAGCGTGATGACGGCCGATTGGAAGGTCGTCGCCATCGGTCTGGATGTAACGCACAAGACAGTGATGACCCGCGCCGAAATGGCCGAAGTTGCCCGGATTGGCGGTCCAAAGGCGCAGTTCCTGTCCGATGTTTCCCAGTTCTATATCGACTTTTACCAGCACATTATCGCCGACGGGATGTTTGTGCATGATAGTTGCGCTGCTGTTTATGTGGTGGCGCCCGAACTGTTCACCCTGCGGCGCGGCGCCATTCGCGTTTCATGCGAAGGCATTGCGGTAGGCCAGACCATCCAGAAGCCTGATGGGATGTTTTTTCCACCCGGGCCATGGGACGGGATGCCGAGCCAAAGTGTCTGCGTCGAAATTGATGCGCCTGCAGTCATGTCGCTGATCAAAAAGACCCTTTCGGGGCAATAGCGCCTGCCCTTTTCGGCTATTTGCCGGAACGCCGCTCAAAGTCCTTTTCGCCTCCATCCGAGGTGCCTTGGCGTAACCGGACATCATAGGCGCGCTGACGAAGGTGCTTTTCTTCGGCGCGCTGCCAATATTGATCGGCCCTGCCTTCGGGAGAGCCGTCCTGTTGCCAGAGAAAATAGGCTGTATTGGCGATAGCCTGATGCCACGCGTCCAGTGCTGCCTCGTCTTCTTCGGGATCCGCGGGTGGTTCTGGCGGTAACATCGTTCAAGTCCAAACAGGAAATGCCCCACCCGAGTGTTCGGGCGGGGCAAGGTATGCGCTTAGATCCAATAGGGTGCAATGCCATAGTAGTCGTAAACCTGGCGACCGCGTTCAGGCGTCCACACATAGTCGTCTTCGTCGTGATATTTGGGGGCGCCCTCAAGCTGCTCCTTGGTCACATCGACGCTATAGCCGTTGAGGTCTTCGTCATAATCGAGCTTGGACCAGGGCAACGGATAGTGATCGTGCCCCATGCCCATGAAACCGCCAAAAGCCAGCACCGCATAGGATACCTTGCCGCTACGCTTTTCGATCAGCACGCGTTCAATATTGCCGATATGTTCGCCCTGAAGCGAATAGACCTTGGTGCCTTCAACTCGATCGCTGGCGATCAGATTGTGGCTTTCCCTGATGTCAGCATTCTTGTCCGAAACGTCAGAATATTGGCTTGCCATTGTCATTCTCCATTGCTGGGTGGAAGTGACAGCACAACGGGTGTAAATCGCGCATGGTTCCGTAAATTTGATTGGGTACGGGTTCGTACAAAACCCCGTCTGGCGCGATTCCGGCATTCGCAATTTCCCAAGATTTTCTGTTGCGGCCGGGCAAAAAGGGCATTGATGTCACACTATTGAGGCAAGGCAATAATACAGAGCTTTTGACAGGTTCAATTGCGTGACTAGACTGGTTGAGGCTCTTGGGGAGACAGCAATTGACCGATTCGATTCTGGACGGACGTGCCGCCATGCTGACGCGGGCCAATGGGTTGCAAACCAGTGACCCTGAGTTTGCCGCCTTTCTTACCCAGGTCGTTGAGGCGGCTGACGAGGACGACCTGATCGGTCTTGATCCCGCCGTCATAGAGCGCATCCTGCGCCATTCGCTGACCCATTTGGGCTCCAGGGTGCCCGAGGCCAGCCAGACATTTATCGACAGCGTCGACGATGGCGGGCTGATTATCGATGTCGTTTCCCCCGATACCCCGTTTATCGTTGATAGTGTGCTGGGCGCTGTGCGCGCGGCGGGCGGCACGGTCCGCATGTTTGCCCATCCGGTGTTCGAGCGTTCGGGCGGCAAGATTTCAATGCTGCACATTCACACCGATCCAGTTAGCGATGTGGTGGCGTTACGTGCTGAAATCGAAACCGCCATGAGCGAAGTCGCAAAGGCGGTCCGCGATTGGCAGTCGATGCTGAACCGGATCAATAATGCGGCGGCGGCGCTCCAGACATCGAAAGCCAGTGTGCCCAATGCGCAGCGCGATGAGGCCATCTATTTTCTCGGCTGGCTGACCGAACATAATTTCACATTTCTAGGGATGCGCGAATATCGGTTGGGTGATGGCATGCAGCTTGAGCCCATTGCTGAGAGCGGATTGGGCATTCTCAGCGATGTCGAAACGCGTTTCCTGCGTTCTGGTCCCGACTATGTCGAAATGACCCCGCAGCATGTCGCGTTTCTCAAGTCGCGCGATCCGCTTCTGGTTACCAAGGCCAATATCCGGGCACGGGTGCATCGGCGCGCTCACATGGATTATGTCGGCATCAAGCTTTACGATGCCGATGGTCAGGTAAGTGGGGAGCTGCGAGTTTTGGGGCTCTATACCTCCAAAGCACTTGCCATGCCGCACAATGAAGTCCCGATGATCCGCCAGAAAATCACGGCGGTGATGCAAAAATCCGGGCTGGACCCGGCCAGTCACGCCGGTCGGGCATTGCTCAGCGCGCTCGACACCTATCCGCGCGATGAACTTTTCCAGATTGATGCCGATGTTCTGGCCGAATATGCCCATGCCATCGCCGGACTTTATGACCGGCCACGGGTGCGGGTGCTGCCGCGCATCGACCAGTTCGACAATTTCGTATCAATCCTGATTTTCCTGCCCCGCGACCGGTATGACAGCGATGTCCGGGTTCGGGTCAACGACTATCTGGCAGATCGCTACGATGGCCGGATATCGGCCTATTATCCGCACTTCCCGGAAGGGGATCTGGTGCGGTTGCATCTGATCATCGGACGCAACGGCGGGGCAACGCCCCGCCCCGAGCGGTCTGAACTTGAAGCGCGCGTCGAAGAATTGACACGCAGTTTTGGCGATATGCTGATCGCCGCAGCAAGCGATCCTGCGGGCATCGTGAAGTATCGCGACGCCTTTTCGGCGGCCTACCAGTCGCGCAATGATACCCAGGACGGTTTGCGCGACATTGCAGTGCTGCAGGGGCTCGAAAATGAAGCCCACATCGCGATCAAACTGCGCCATCGCCAAGGTGGTGAAGGCGATCTGGGGCTGAAATTTTATCATAGCAACAGCGCTATCCCCCTGAGCGACCGTGTGCCGATGCTGGAATTTTTCGGATTCCGCGTTATTGACGAGCGCACTTATACCGTCACGCCCACGGACGGTGTGGACCGCTACATCCACGACATGGTGCTGGCGGCTGCCGATGGGCATGCAATTGATATTGCCAGCGTCGCCGACCCGATAGAGGCGGGATTGCTGGCGGTCTGGGACGGGTTGGCTGAAAGCGACGGCTTTAACGGCCTGATCCTCAAGGCCGGATTGAGTTGGGATGATGCGGCGCTGTTGCGGTCATTGGCGCGCTATTTACGCCAACTCAACATATCCTACGGTCACCGTTATCTGGCGCAGGTAATGGTCACTCAGGCCAGCGCGTCGCAGGCGCTGGTCAGTCTGTTTCAGGCGCTGCACGATCCGGCCGCACAAGATCGCGAGGGGCGTGCGAAGGCGGCGCGCGACTCGCTGGCCATCACGCTTGAAGCTGTCACATCGCTTGATGAAGACCGCATCGTGCGACGGTTTCTCAATCTGATCGATGCTTCGGTGCGCACCAACGCCTATCAGCGCGATGAGGCAGGCAATCGCAAACCAGCATTGGCGGTCAAATTTGACTGCGCCAAGGTCGAGGGCATGGCGGCCCCACGACCCTATCGCGAGATTTTTGTCTATTCGCCCCGCGTTGAGGGTGTGCATCTGCGCTTTGGTGCCATTGCGCGCGGCGGCATACGCTGGTCGGATCGGCCAGAAGACTTCCGCACCGAGGTTCTGGGTCTGGTCAAGGCGCAGCAGGTCAAAAACGCCGTCATCGTGCCGGTTGGTGCCAAGGGTGGCTTTTTCCAAAGCGTTCGACCGCCGGGCTTGCCCGCGAAGCGGTCCTGGCCGAAGGGATAGCCAGTTACACCGTCTTTATCGGATCGCTGCTCGATATCACCGACAATTTGGTCGGCGACACTGTGGCTCCGCCAGAAAATGTCCGCCGGATGGATGGCGACGACCCCTATCTGGTGGTCGCAGCCGACAAGGGCACGGCGAGTTTTTCAGATACCGCGAACGCCATCGCCATCAACCGTGATTATTGGCTGGGCGATGCTTTCGCCTCCGGCGGCTCGGCGGGTTATGACCACAAGGAAATGGGCATCACCGCGCGTGGCGGTTGGGAAGCGGTCAAGCGTCACTTCCGCGAAATGGATCGCGATATTCAGACCAGTCCCGTCACAGTGGCCGGCGTTGGCGACATGTCGGGCGACGTGTTTGGCAACGGCATGCTGCTATCGCGCGAGATCAGGTTGGTGGCCGCCTTTGACCACCGTGATATTTTTATCGACCCAACGCCCGACGCCGCCAGCAGTTTCGCAGAGCGGCAGCGCCTGTTCGAATTGCCGCGATCAAGCTGGAAGGATTATGATCTCAAACTGATCTCGCAGGGCGGCGGGGTGTTCCCGCGCACGCTCAAGGCCATCCCCATCAGTGCCGAAATGCAGGAACTTCTGGGCATCAGTGCCAGTGCGGCCACGCCGCAGGAGATCATGTCGGCAATTTTGGCGGCCTCAGTCGATCTGTTGTGGTTTGGCGGTATCGGCACCTATATCCGCTCCAGTCACGAAACCAACGCTGATGCAGGGGACCGCGCCAATGATTCAATCCGTATTCCGGCAACGCTGGTTCGAGCCAAGGTCGTTGGTGAAGGTGCCAATCTGGGGATAACCCAGCGCGGGCGCATCGAATATGCGTTGGCGGGAGGGGCCATCAACACCGACGCCATCGACAACTCAGCGGGCGTCAATTCGAGTGACCTTGAGGTCAATATCAAGATCGCGGTAGCGCCCCTGTTGGCCGATGGCAGCTTCAATCAGGAGCAACGCAACAGTTTTCTGGCGGAAATGACTCCAGAGGTGGCAGCGCTTTGCCTGCGAAACAATTATCTGCAGAGCCTTGCCCTGTCGTTGGCAGAGCGCTCGGGTCTTTCAGAATTGCCCGACCATCGCGAATTCATGGCTCGGCTGGAACAGCGCGGACTTCTGGATCGACAGGTGGAATTCCTGCCCTCAGAGGTGGTTATCACTGAACGCGCTGCCAAGGGCCATGCATTGAGCCGACCGGAGCTGGCGGTTTTACTGGCCTATGCCAAGTTATCGCTTTACGCCGATCTTTTGGAATCCCCGCTGCCGGACAATCCCCATCTGGGCGATGAGCTATTCCGCTATTTCCCGGAAACATTGCATAACCGCTATCCCGAATGTGTCATTACCCATCGGTTGCGGCGCGAAGTCATCGCCACGGTTCTGGCCAATGCCATCATCAACCGGGGCGGGCCAGCCTTTGTCACCGAACTGATGGCCGCGACCAGCACCGGGGTTGGCGATGTTGCCATTGCCTATGTGGCGACGCGGGACATTTACGGACTGGGCGAGCTTAACGCGCTGGTTGACGCGCTGGACAATAAAGTATCTGGCGATGTCCAGCTTGAGCTTTACGAGCGAATGCGGGCGCTGCTGCAGCAGGAAGTCTTGTGGTTTCTGCGCAATAGCGATTTAAGCCAGCCTCTACCCGATATCATTGCCCGCCATGCTGGGGGTGTCGCCACCCTGCGCGATATGCTGCCCGAACTGGTTTCCCCCAGCATCACCGAGGCAATCTCTGCCGAGGTTTCAAAGGCCGAGGCGCATGGTGTTCCGGCACAAACTGCCCGCAGGATCGCCGAATTGCCGGTGCTTTCCTATGCCAGCGACATTGTCCTGATCAGTGAACGGGGTGGTGTTTCGGTTGGCGAGGCCGCCCACGCGTTCTTCGGGGTGTTTGCGATCTTTGAGCTTTGGTCCATCCTTGATCAGGGGCGCGCCATCAAGCTGGATGATCGGTTTGATCGCATGGCACTGGATCGGGCCCTGGCCAATCTGATGCGTGCCCAGCGCGATTTAACCATTGATGTGCTTGGATCGGGCAAAGGCAGCATGGCCGATCGGCTGGCGCGCTGGCGCAAGTCACGAGCCGCCGGCATCGAACGGGCGGCAACCGCTGTTGGCGAATTGCGGCAGGGCCAGTTAAGCGTCTCGCGCCTTTCGGTTGCCGCGGGTCTTTTGGGTGATCTGGCGCGACAAAGTTGATTGGTCAAGTGCAATGTCGCGCTTGCCAAATGCGGGCTTTCGCGACATTACCAATTGACCCATACCAGTATCGAGGAAGCTATTGATGAGCGCGCCCAAGACTTTGCAGGACTGGCTTCAGGCCGAGGCTCCCTCGTCCGAACTGGCTGGCGTCATCACAACGATTGCGGCGGCCTGTGCCGAAATTGCCAAGGTGCTGCGCACCGCACCGACCGACGGCTTGGCCGGTGCCACCGACCACACCAATGTGCAGGGGGAGACGCAAAAGCAGCTCGACGTTGTTTCAAACGATATATTCATCAAGCACATACGCCAGAATGCTGCCATTTCGATTCTGATATCGGAAGAGTTGGATGAAGAACTTCACATGCAGAATCAAGGGCGCTTCGCCATCGCCACCGATCCTTTGGACGGGTCTTCAAATCTGGACGTAAACGTCACGGTGGGCTCGATTTTTTCGGTTCTCGCCGTCGATCCCAATGCGCCCGATCTATTGCAACCCGGCAGCGAACAACTCGCGGCGGGCTATGCAGCCTATGGCCCCTCGACCAGCCTGCTGTTGACGTTTGGCAAGACGACGGCGGCGTTCACGCTCTCTAACGAGGGGGTGTTCATGCTGGATCGCGAGGCGGTTCAGGTGGCGGCACAGTCGGGTGAATATGCCATCAACAGTGCGCGCCAGCGGTTCTGGGACGCGCCAACCTCAACCTACGTAGCCCAAAACATTGCGGGCGAAGAGGGCGAACTCGGCAAGCGCTACAATATGCGCTGGGTCGGTTCGATGGTTGCCGACATTCACCGCATTCTGATGCGTGGCGGTATTTTTCTTTATCCGCTCGATAGCGAAACCACGGCCAAGGGCGGCCGCCTGCGCCTGTTGTACGAAGCCAATCCGATGAGCCTGCTGCTCGAAGCGGCGGGTGGGGCTGCCTCGACCGGCCATGGGCGCATTCTGGATGTGGTCCCAACCGACATTCACCAGCGCGTGCCGGTGATCATGGGATCATCGGCCGAAGTGGCGCGCCTCGATGCGCTATATGCCAAAGCCAAATAGACAAGAGAGGTAAATCGTTAGCCGGACAAATTGCATGGTTGCGATTGTCCCGATATAGGAAGGGTAGAACACCAGAAATCGGCAGCCGACCGATTTGAGGAGCCCCCTATGTCCGATTATGCCAAACTCCTGCCCTCCACAAATGCTGCATCTTGGGCGGGCCGCCCCTTCCATAGGCAATGGCTGATGCGGCAGGCCAACAATCTGTTTGATTTTTTTCAGGAAACCTCGATCGATCCTGATGGCGGGTTCTACGAACTCGATGACAAGGGCAACGCCCTTAACGCCGACCACAATATCTGCCAGATCCACACAGCCACACGCATGGTGCATTGCTTTGCTGTTGGTGCCCTGATCGGGCGCCCCGGTTCCGATGAAATGGTTGACCACGGCATGCGCTTTATCTGGGAGCGTCTGCGCGACGAGCGCCACGGCGGCTATTTCTGGTCATGTGACCGTAACGGCCCGGTCAACACGATCAAACAGGCGTACGGCCATGCCTTCGTGCTTCTGGCGGCCTCGAGCGCCAAACTGGCCGGACACAGACTGGCGGATCAAATGCTGGCGGATGTTACCGAGGTGATCAACACCCGCTTCTGGGACGATAAACGCGGGGCGGTGCGCGAAGAATTTAACGCTGACTGGTCCCCGGTCGCTGAATATAACGGCCAGAATTCCAATATGCATATGACCGAAGCGCTCATGGCCGCCTTTCAGGCCACAGGCGAAAAAAGCTATCTGGACAAGGCCGAACGCATTGCCGAATTGATCATTGGCAAACACGCAGTTGCCATGGACTATCGGGTTGCCGAACACTTTGATGGCGATTGGGTGCTCGACAAATCCTATCTGGGCAACGAAATGTTCCGCCCGGCGGGCACCACACCCGGCCATTGGCTGGAATGGTCCCGCCTGCTGCTGCAATTGTGGACGCTTGGCCACAAGCGGCTAAGCTGGATGACCGATGCCTCGCGCCAATTGTTCCGCCGCTCGATTGAGCTGGGCTGGGACGATAAGCATGGTGGGTTCTTTTACACGCTCGATTGGGACAACAAGCCGGTCATGACCGAAAAGCTCTGGTGGCCGCTCAGCGAGGCCATTGGGGCGGCGGCCTATCTCAGCGACCATGATCGCGATCAGTTCTTTCAGCTCTGGTATCGCAAATTGTGGGATTTTGCGGCCAATCACCTGATCGACACCAAGAGCGGGGGCTGGCGGTCGGAATTGACGACAGATTTACGCCCCAGCGCCCGGCTGTTTACCGGCAAGCCTGACATTTATCACGCGCTACAGGCCTGCCTCATTCCGCTCTATCCCACGACGGGGAGCCTGGCCAACGCCATTATTGAGGCAGACCACACCAGTCACTATTGATCTGACGCGTTTTCCGTTTCACACCCCAGGTGCGAAACAGGAAAACGGTCAAGGAGTTGGCATTCGGCCCGCAACGGTTGCAAGTGATGCGGACCCCGCGTACATGTCCAGCAACGCAAATACAGGCTGGCCATGTCACATTCCCCTAGCTTTCCTGCGCACCTGCCGCGCCCTACTGTTGAACGCGCCGTTCTGGCGGCGCTGGAGGAAGATTTGGGGCTGGCTGGCGATTTGACCAGCCAGGCGACCCTATCGCCAAATGATCGCGCCACGGCCTTGCTCGGCGCGCGCGAGGCAGGCGTCATTGCCGGGCTTGATCTGGCAGCGGCAGCCTTTCGGTTGATCGGCGATGGCGTGACCTTCACGCCCCAGCTTGCCGACGGCGACAGCGTTGCGGCGGGAGCTCTGGTTGCGCGCATAGATGGTCCGGCCCGGTTGGTGATGTCGGCGGAACGCGTGGCGCTCAACTTCCTCAATCATTTGAGTGGCATTGCGACCCTCACCCGACGCTATGCTGACGAGGTGGCGGGCACCTCGGCGCGCATCTGCGACACGCGCAAGACAACGCCCGGATTACGGGCGTTCGAAAAATACGCTGTGCGCTGCGGGGGCGGTGCCAACCACCGCTACAGTCTGGATGACGCGATCCTGATCAAGGATAATCATATCGCCGTGGCTGGTAGTGTTACCGCCGCCTACAAGGCAGCCACGGCCTTTGCCGGACATTTGGTCGCCATTGAAATTGAAGTTGCAAGTCTTGACGAACTTGGTGAGGCGCTCGAAGCCGGTGCGCGGGTCATATTGCTCGACAATATGGACAATGAGAAATTGAAGCAGGCGGTCGCGCTGAACAAGGGCCGGGCCCGGCTTGAGGCTTCAGGAGGGGTCAAGCTGGATCGGGTCCGCTCCATTGCTGAAACCGGGGTAGATTTCATTTCGACCAGTCAAATCACAATGGCGGCGGTGCCACTCGATCTTGGCCTTGACGTGGAGATTTTGCGTCCATGAGCCAATCCATGGTTGAATTGATGGTCGATGCGTCGATGGCTGCGGCCCGCCTGATCAATATGGTCTATGCGCGCCCCATTGCGGCAACGCAGAAATCGGACGGCTCGCCCGTTACCGAGGCAGATGCCGCCGCCGAAACTGTCATATTGGAAATGCTGGCCGCAACCAGGTTGCCCGTCCTCGCCGAGGAAAGCGCCTCTGCGGGCCGAATTCCGGCCCTGGGGGAACGCTATTTTGTCGTCGATCCACTCGATGGCACCAAGGAATTTATCAAGCGCAATGGCGAGTTTACTGTCAATATTGCTCTGATTGAACATGGTCGCCCCACCATTGGCGTTGTTCTGGCACCCGTAACCGGGGCGACCTATGTCGGCAGTTCGGCGGGCGCATTCATTTGCGATACCAGCGGCGGCATCATCGAAAACAAGCGCCCGATAAGGGTCAGCCCGGCCGGCCCCATTCGAATTGTTGCCAGTCGTTCGCATGGGCATGAAGCGCTGGCGCACCTATGCGAAAGCCTCAAGGTTGTTGAGGATGTCTCAATCGGGTCCTCGCTCAAGTTCTGCCTTTTGGCGCAGGGCGCGGCAGAGCTGTATCCGCGTTTCACCCCCACCTGCGAATGGGATACGGCAGCGGGTCAGGCAGTTCTTGAAGCGGCAGGTGGTGCGGTTTTGACGCTTGATGGCCATCCCCTGCACTATGGCAAACGCTCGAGCGATTTTCTGAATCCGTTTTTCGTTGCAGCGGCCAGCACTGACCTTGCCAAGCAGGCCGCGCGCGAAATGGTGCACCTGGTCGCCTGAACCTTCCCTCCTATACGACAAATTAACGCAATGGGGTGATGAGTCACCTGTGCACACTTGCGTCAATCCGAACGAGCATATATAGCGCCGATATATGTTCGGCCACTATATACTCATTCGAGGGGCGTCCGCATGAACGTCAGAACACTTTGCCTGTCGATCCTGTTCGAAGGCGATGCCACCGGTTACGAAATTCGCCGCCTGTCCGTAGAGGGCGAGTGCGCCTATTTTGTTGAAGCCAGTTTCGGTTCGATCTACCCAGCGCTCGCCAAGCTTGACGAAGAGGGTTTGGTCACAAGCCGAATTGAACCGCAGGAAGGCAAGCCTTCGCGCAAGGTCTATTCGATTACCGATGCGGGGCGCGCCGAATTTGTTCAGGCCTTGCAGGGCCCACTGGAAGATGATGTTTTTCGCAGTCCCTTCCTGCTATTCGCCCGCTTTGCCCACCTGTTGCCAGCCGATCTGGTCGAGGCACGGCTGACGGAGCACTTGAACCGACACATAGAATCTCAGAAAAAATTCGATGACCTGCTTGCGGAGCGCTCCTCCACTGCGTCAGACGCATGGGTCATCAACTACGGACGTGCCATAATGGCGGTTGCAGAACACCATTTACGCACCCATATGCACGAACTGGTCACTTTGGCGCGATCTGAAGCCGACGACCGAGACGCAGCCGAATAAGGGGCAACATAATGCGAGCTTATATTTCATACGGTATAGCCGGATTGATCATTCTTGGCGTGGCCGCATGGCTTTCGACCGGAGTATTGGTGATCGGCGGCAACGGGCCGGGGCATGGCGAAAAGCCATTGATTGCAGTCATTGAAGGTCAGGAAGACGGCCCGATTGCCAATTCACTGGATGGCGCGGGCCTGTTGGCCGAGCCAGAGCATAACGCCGAAGCGTCCGATCCGGCCCTTACCATCGCTGAACGCGTCGCCTTGACCAGTACGGGCGACAATGTGCCGCTTCAGTCGGTGCGTACGGTAACCTACATGGTCAAACCCATGGCTCTTCAGGTTCCTTTGCGCGGCCGCACGCAAGCCAAATCCACGGTGACTGCGGTGGCGCAGACCTCGGCGATTGTCGACACCGTCCATGTAGCCAAGGGCCAGAAGGTTGCCGTCGGCGACAAACTTTGCACCCTTGATCAGGGTACGCGGGTTGCGGCGCTCGAGCAGGCCAAGGCGGGTCTTGAACAGGCCAAGGCATCTCAGGTTCAGGCCCAGCTTGATTTCGACACCAATGCGGAATTGCGCAAGAAGGGTCTTGCTGCGTCCAACAGTGGTCGCGGTCCCGAGGTGGCGCTGACAGCTGCCAAAGCGGGTGTCAGTTCGGCTCAGGCCGGTCTTGACAATGCCCAGGCTGAACTTGATCGCACCGAAATTCTGGCCAAGGTTGCAGGCATTGTGCAGGATCCTGTCGCCTCGGCAGGCTCCATGCTGGCCATGGGCGCGCCGTGTGCCAGCATCGTGCAGCTGGATCCAATGGTATTTGTCGGCCAGGTGCCCGAAGCGCGCATTGGATTGGCCAAGACCGGACTGGAAGCGCAGATCACTACAGTGACTGACCAGAAGGTTGAGGGCAAAGTCAGTTATATCGCGTCGACCGCCGACCCGGCGACCCGCTCATTCCCCGTCGAGATCGAATTTCCCAATCCCAATGGCGCGATCCGCGATGGCATTACCGCCACCGCTACCGTTGATATGGGTAGCGCACCAGCACATCTGTTGCCTCAGTCGGTTTTGACGCTCAATGACGATGGCGTGCTCGGTGTGCGGGCCGTTGATCAAGAAAAGGTCAAATTCTACCCGGTTCAGATTGCCAGCGACACGCGCCAGGGCGTCTGGGTACTCGGCCTACCCGCCAAGGTTGATGTGATTGTCATTGGCCAGGAATATGTGACTGACGGCCAGTCGGTCGATGCGACCAACGTTCCGGAGAGTGCTGCGCTATGATGAATATTCTCGAGCGCGTCCTGCGCATGCCGCGCGTGGTGCTGACGGTTATGGCACTGCTGCTTATAGCCGGCTTTGGCGCTTACACCACTCTGCCCAAGGAAAGCTTTCCAGCGATTGATATTCCTTACTTCTATATCTCGGTCTCCCAGACCGGGGTATCGCCGCGCGACGCCGAACAACTCCTGGCTAAGCCGATTGAGGACCGCATCAAGGACCTCGATGGGCTGGAGAATTATTCCACCACTTCGACGACGGGCCATGTCTCAGTATTCCTCGAATTCAACGTCAATACTGACAAGGATCAGGCACTGTCGGACATTCGCGCCAAGATGGACGGTGCCAGCGCCGACTTGCCTGACGACGCGAAGGCGCCGACGGTTAATGAGATTTCATTTACTGACACCCCATCCATCTCGGTAGCAGTCTATGGCAAAGTGCCTGAGCGCGAGTTGGTGCAGCGCGCCAAGGATTTGCAGACTGAGCTTGAGGGGATCAATGACGTTCAGAGCGTGACCATTTCGGGTTCGCGCGATGAAATGCTTGAGGTCACCATCGATCTCAACCGTCTCGAAGCCTATGGCTTGACCGCCTCCCAATTGTTCGACGCCTTGGCCAAGAACAATATGGTGGTTCCCGGTGGCACGCTCGATACTGGCCAGGGTTCGTTCAACGTCGAAGTCCCCGGTCTGATCAAGAGCGCCCAGGACGTTTATTCGCTGCCGCTCAAGACCAGTGGCGATACAGTGGTGACCTTTGGCGACGTGGCCAACATCAAGCGTACTTTTCAGGACGCAACCGAATATTCGCACGTCAACGGCCAGCCCGCCATTACGCTTGGCGTAATAAAGAAGCTTGGCACCAACGTCATCAGTGTGTCCGACGAAGTGCGTACGGAGACGACGAAATTCACCTCCGCGTGGCCTACTGGCATCCAGCACAGCTTCCTGATTGATCAGGCTGACACCACCAAAAACCTGTTCCGCTCACTTGAAGCGGCGGTTTTGACGGCCGTGGCTCTGGTGATGATTACCTGCGTTGCCACCCTTGGTGTGCGCCCTGCCCTGATGATCGGCATGTCGATCCCGATATCATTCATGATCGCCTTCCTTGTCGTTCAGATGATGGGCATGACCATCAACATGATGATCATGTTCGGTCTGGTGCTGGCGGTGGGCGTTCTGGTGGATGATCCGATCGTTGTGGTTGAATATGCCGAGCGAAAGCTGCAGGAAGGCGTGCCCAAGCGGGAAGCCTTCATCATGGCCGCCAAGAAAATGTTTGTGCCCGTCGTGTCGGCCACGTTCACGACGCTGGGTGCCTTCATTCCGCTGCTGTTTTGGCCCGGTATTATCGGCAAGTTCATGAGTTACCTGCCAATCATCGTGATCGTGGTGATGATTGCCTCGCTGGTGTCAGCGCTGATTTTCATGCCTATCATCGGTGCCTTCATTGCCTCGACCCATGTGGACGAAAAGGCGCGCGAAGCGGCTGACATCGTCATGTATGCCGACAAGTTCGACCCCAAGAAGGTCAAGGGCCTGACCGGCATCTACGTGCGCACCATGTCCCATCTGATGCACCAGCCCCTCCTGACGCTTGGCGTCGGCTTCACCATCGTGGGGCTGATGTTCTTTGCCTACATATCGAATCCGACCGGCACCGAAGCGTTCCCTGCCTCCGAGCCCGAGTTCGGCACGGTCAATGTGATTGCACGCGGCAATTATTCGCCAGTCGAAGTCCGCGACATGCTGATGGAGGTCGAAAATCAACTGCTGCAGGTCCAGGGCATCCAGGACGTGATCATGACATTTGGCGGTCAGGGTGGTTTTGGCGGCAGCGCGCCGCCTGACACCATTGGCTCGTTCAATCTCCAGTTGGTCGACTACAAGGAACGCGTCAAGGCTGAGGAAATCTTTACCGATATCCGCAAGCGTGTCGCCCCGATTTCGGGCCTTGAAGTTCAGATCGCGGCGCAGGAAAACGGTCCGCCAGCGGGCAAGTCCATCAATCTGCGGGTTGAGGGCAATACCTATGACGACCTTAGCCCGGCCGTTGCCAAGCTGCGCGACTATATCGAAAATGATCTGGGCAACACCATCGACGTTGAAGATGGTCGGCCCTCCCCGGCATTGACTGGCAGATCACGATTGATCGTGTGGAAGCGGCAAAATATGGCATCGGCGTCCGCGAACTGAGCCCCTATGTTCAGTTGGTGACATCGGGCGTCAAGCTGGGCAGCTACCGCCCTGAAGACGGCAATGATGAGCTCGACATCAAGGTTCGCCTTCCCGAGGACGAGCGCACCTTCAATGCGCTGGACTCGTTGCGGATCATCACCTCACAGGGTCTGATACCGGTGTCGAATTTCATCAATCGCAAGGCCGTGCCCAAGGTCGCCAACATCGCGCGTCGCAATGGCGTCTATGCGATGACGGTTGCCGCAAATCTTGAGCCGGGCACTGCCAGCGACGAGAAGATCAAGCAACTCAAGGCCTGGCAGGATACCCAGACCTGGCCTGATAGTGTCAAGATCGTCTATGGCGGTGCCGCCGAGCAGGTTGATGATACCAATGCGTTCATCGTCCAGGCTTTCGGGGCTGCGATGTTCCTGATCTTCTTCGTGCTACTGCTGGAGTACAACAGCTTCTATCAGGTGCTGGTCACGCTCTCGACGGTGATCATGTCGCTGGCAGGCGTGCTGTTGGGCATGCTGGTTACCGGCATGAGCTTTTCAGCGATCATGACCGGGTTGGGCATTGTAGCGCTCGCGGGTATCGTGGTGAAAAACGGCATCGTTCTGATCGATACCTATAACCACTATAATCGCGATGAAGGGGTTGAACCGATCAAGGCCATGCTGATCACCACTTCACAACGTGTGCGTCCTGTGTTGCTGACGGCAACCGTGACGGCGCTGGGCGTCATCCCGATGGCGATGAATGTCGAGTTCGACTTCATCCGTCGTGAAATCGTTGTTGGCGGCATTGCCGGTTCGTGGTTCATCCATCTGTCGGCAGCGCTGGTTTCGGGGCTGTTCGTTTCGACCGCCCTGACGCTGATCATGGTGCCGGTGATGGTGGTTGCGCCTACGGTATTGTGGGGCCAGATCAAGTGGGTGGGTGCGCGGTTTGCGGGCCTTGGCCTGCTGATTGCCAGCCCCTTCCGTCGTCGCGAGACAGCGGCCCCTGCCGGGTTTGATGGCATGGCGCTGGAAGTGCCCACCGGCACCGATAGTTCACAGCGCTATATTGTCTCCAAGGACGTCAGCGTTCCCAAGGATGTCGGGCTGGTTGAAAACGAAAAGAACGGCGTTACCGTCGTCAGCCGCCCAGAAGCGGCCGAATAGACCGAACCCAATCCAGACAAAGGCCCGCAGCGATGCGGGCCTTTTTTTGTTGGTTACCCTGGCGGTTTTCGTTTGGTTCACGACGTGGATCTCGTCCCCGGCCCAACATTTGCAGATGCTTCCTGTAGCCACGCCTTGATTTGCTGGTCGACCTTCTCTCCCAGTTCGAGCGTGAAGCGGTTGGTGACGACTTTCCTGGTTGTGTGAAACGATGCCTTGAGATGCTGATGGTCAACTGGGTGCAACAGATCGATCGAGCATTCCAGGTACTTGCCTTTGATATAAGCTGTAGCGAAAGTGCGCTTGACACGCCAGGCGACCATTGTTTTAGAGACCTTCTCATCAACGTCGGACCCAGCAGCGAGCGCGGCGGCGCGAAACGCCAGAAACAACGCTACCGCCGCCTCGTTCTTGTCCTTGAGATATTCAGCAATTTTCTCGTCTGACTCGCGCATCGGAAAAACCATGTCTTCGGTGTGACTTTCGGGCATTACATAGTCTGCCCCTCAATCCATTTCGGTTCAATGTATATAACGTATTGCGTTATATAACGTATCGCGTTATATTCCCACATGATCCAAAGTTTCGCTGATCCTGAAACCGAATTGATATGGTCAGGACGGCGAAGCCGCAAACTGCCGCCGGATATTCAGACGGTATCCCTGCGCAAGCTGCGCATGCTCAATCAGGCCCGTGTTCTACAGGATATGCGGGTGCCACCTGGCAATCGTCCTGAAGCCCTCAAAGGGCCGCACATCGGGCAGCATAGCATCCGGATCAATGATCAATGGCGCATCTGCTTTGAATGGCAGGATGGAGGACCGAGCAATGTCGAAATCGTCGACTACCATGACTGACCTTCTGCCCAATCCGCATCCCGGCGAAATTTTGCTGGATGAATTTTTGAAGCCGATGGGCATCAGTCAGAATGCGGTGGCGCGGGCAGTGCATGTGCCGCCACGCCGCATCAATGAAATTGTCCTGGGCAAACGTAGTCTGACTGCGGACACCGATCTGCGGCTTGCCCGCTATTTCGGCATGTCCGAGGGGTTCTTTCTTGGGCTACAAGCGGATTACGATCTTCTGGAGCGCCGCCGGGAAATTGAAAGCGATCTGAGCGCGATCAATCCAAGGGCTGCCTGAAAAAGGGATAGTCCGTCGCAAATTCTGGTGCGGTTAGGCACTATCATTTCTTAAACTTATCCCCTGCCCCCAAAACACCGCCATATTATTCGGGTCGCCCCCTCTTGCGAGGTCATGACGAGTGATGAGGGGGCGAGGCTGGTGGATCGGAGGTCGCTCCGGTTCGGGCCAAGCCGCAACGGGTTGGCTGTCTCGGGGTAGGCAGCTGTCTTAAAATGCCGCGACGGGGACTGTTTTCTTCGTCAAGACTGGCTCGGCTCACGGATTCGCTTGATGCGGCCAGTGGGCCAAAACGGGAGCCAAGCGGTGACGGGCAGTCCTTTATTGTCCCAAACCCTTGTGGAACAGGTCAAAAACTCCGGTCACCTCGGGCGAGGCAAGCCTCGTTACTTTAGCTAGTTTCTGGGGCTTGTCTCGCCCGAGGTTCGCGATCAATCTTACCGCAGGCGCAGGGCGTCGGCGCGCTTTTGCACGCCAACCTTTTGCAATATCATCACCTGATGCTCGCCTATTCGGCTGCCGGCATGCCGCGCTTGACGAAACCGTCGGGATCGTTGGCGGTGCGCAATAGCCGCTCTTCGGCTTCGGTCGCTTCACGCTGACGGTTCCACATTTGTGCATAAAGCCCGTCCCGCTTCAGCAGGTCGTCGTGACGGCCCCGTTCAGCAATATGGCCTTCGCGCAGCACCAATATCTCATCGGCGTTGATCACGGTCGACAGACGGTGCGCAATCACTACCGTGGTGCGATTGGCCGAGACGGCATCGAGCGCTGACTGAATGTCGCGCTCGGTCTTGGTATCGAGTGCGGACGTTGCCTCATCAAGGATCAGAATGGCCGGTCCCTTGAGGATAGTACGGGCGATGGCAACGCGCTGCTTTTCGCCGCCCGAGAGCTTGAGGCCGCGTTCGCCTACCGGGGTGTCATATCCCTTGGGCAATGTCTCAATAAAGTCGCCCACCTGCGCCATTTTGGCGGCATCGTGGATTTCGCTCTGGCTGGCACCGGGACGACCATATTCGACGTTATAGCCGATAGTATCGTTAAACAGCACCGTGTCCTGTGGCACCATGCCGATAGCAGCACGCAGGGAGTTCTGGCTGACGTCGCGCAGATCCTGCCCGTCGATAGTGATCGAACCATCGGTTACATCATAAAAGCGATAGAGCAGCCGCGAGATCGTGGATTTGCCCGCCCCGGTCGGCCCGACAATGGCCACGGTTTTGCCAGCGGGAACCTCAAAGCTTACGCCCTTGAGAATTTCACGATCCGGATCATAGTTGAATTTGACGTCGTTGAAGCGGATCACCGGACCGGTGACCTCCAGCGGCCTGGCACCGGGCTTGTCCTCGATTTCGGGGCTCTGATCGAGCAGCTTGAACATTTCCTCGATGTCGGTCAGCCCCTGCCGCAGTTCGCGATAGACAAAGCCGATGAAGTTCAGTGGCCGGTAGATCTGCATCAGGAAGGTATTGAGCAACACGAAGTCGCCCAGCGTCAGGGTTTTGTTCATGACGCCAACAACCGCCATGATCCCGATGACGACAAAGCCACTGTAAAAAATCACCGCCTGACCGAAGTTCAGAAAGCCCAGCGAGGTCCAGATGCGGATGGCGGAACGCTCATAGCCGGACATGGCATGGTCGAACCGGTCGGCCTCCATTTTCTCATTGGCAAAATATTTGACCGTCTCGAAGTTCAACAGGCTGTCGATGGCCTTGGAATTGGCATCGGTATCGCTGTTGTTCATGTCGCGGCGGATGCCGATACGCCAGTTGGAAGCCTTGATGGTGAAAAACAGATAGCCCCAGATCATCAGAATCAGCACGCCGAGATAGCTGATGCCGAACATGGTGACAAAGATCACTGCCGTTATGCAGAACTCGACAATGGTGGGGGCAATATTGAGCATGGTGAAACGCACGATGGTTTCAATGCCCTTGGTGCCACGTTCGATAACGCGGCTCAGTCCGCCGGTGCGCCGTGCCAGATGGAAGCGCAGCGACAGCCGGTGCATGTGATTGAACGTGCGGAAGGCCAGTTTGCGAACGGCGTTCTGCCCGACGCTGGCGAACAAGACGTCGCGGAGCTGCTGAAAGCCCGCATCGACAATGTTACCCACGCCATAGGCGAGCACCAGTACAATAGGTACAGCAAGGCCGAGTACCAGCGCGCTATCGGGCGCTGCAACATCAAGGCTGTCGATAATGCCTTTGTACGCGAAGGGGATGAGTGTGGTGGCAACTTTTGAAACCAGCAGAGCGCCAATGGCCAGAACGACACGCAATCGCAGGTCAGGACGGCCCACCGGCCACATGTAGCCCCAAAGGTTTTTGACAGTTGAAAGCAAAGAGCCTTCGTCCGCGCTCACCGTCGGTTTTTTAGTCCCATCGCTTTGTGACGTCATCAGACTGGGTCCATTTCCAGTTCTTTTACCGGACCACCGGTCAAACCGGCGAGCAGGCCCGTATAGGCGGCACCAAGCTCAGCGAGCCGATCGTGCCGGATGGTATAGCAATTGCGCGTGCCGCGAGACTTGCGTTCAATCAGGCCCGCGTCGAGCAGCACCTTGATGTGCTGGGATACCGTGGACTGCGCCAAAGGCAGCGACACGGTAACATCTGAACAACAACACGGAGACTGCTGCTGAGTTGCAAGAATGCGCAAGATATTGAGGCGCACAGGGTGCCCCAGGGCTCGCATAGCGGTGGCAATATCGTCGTCGCGCATTGGTTTTCTTCTTTAATCGGTACATTACGATAAAAGAAGGCAAGCCAACCTGCAAGCCCTATCGCCCCCGCCCGGTGGACAGGGACGATATTTTGTTATTGCGCTTCGCCCTCGGGCAAGGCGAACACCTGTCCGGGATAGATACGGTCGGGATCGCGGATCTGATCGGTGTTGGCATCATAGATGGTGGTGTACTTTATCCCCGCGCCATAGACCCGGCGGGCGATGGTCCAGAGATTGTCGCCGCGCCGGATAATTACCTTGCCGGACGCGAACCGCTGATTTTCAGGGCCACCAACTGCGGTACCAACCAGAGTGGGCACTTCGGGCTCGGTCGAGGCCGGTTCCGCTGTTGCTTGCTCAACCGATGGCGACGCCTGCTCGGTCGGTGCGACGGCAACATTGGCGGGTGTTGACTGGTCGGTCGCCGTCGTTTCCGGGACGGCCGCCGCAGGCTCTGCCGTCGCAACGGGTGCGGTTGAAGCGTCCGTTTCGGTCGCAACCGCCGAGGACGGCGCTTCGGTGCCCGCCTGCTCTGGTTGGGCAGGTTCGGGCGTTGGCACGGACGCTGTGTCCGCGTTAGCCGTTGCCACCGGAGGCGTTGGCGCTTCGACCAGCGGTGTTGGTGTGGCGACCGGTTGATCGTTGGTCGCGACGGCGACTGGTGCATCAGCGGCATCAGGCAGGTCGACCTTGAAATCCACTTCGGCGCGCGCCGTTACGGCGGCGGACCCGGATTTGAGAATATCCACCCGAATACGTTGGCTGGGCTTGGTCAGCACCTTGCCTGCTTCAACCAGCCAGCGGCCATCCTCCACCGTAGTGTCGGCCACGAACTGGTCATCAACATACAGCCGGACGGTTGCGCCATCAGGCCCGCCGCCCGCAATAAAGGTCCGATCGCCATCGATCTCAATGGCGTCAATTGTCGGCTGAACCTCGGCGATGGCTGTCGTTGCGGGCACAACTGGCTCGGCCGCTTCTGGTGCCTCAGGCGCAGTCGCTGTTGCCGTTGGCGTTGCGGTGTCGCTTACCGGTGGGACCGGCTGTGTAGCGGTTGCTGCATCGGGGGTCGCTAATTCAGCTGCGGGCTGAGACGTTGTCGCGTCAGACGTCTCCATGGTTGGTTCTGCCGTCGGCGTCGGTTCTGCCGATGCAACCGCCGATTGAGAGGCTGGACGGGGGGGCGTTTCTGGGGTTTGAACCGGCTCGGTCGTCGAGGCCACTACAGTTCCCTGATCGTCCACTGCCGTGTCAGTGGACGGCACAAGCGGAACTGAGACGGCCCCTGGTTCGGTTGATGGGGTGACAGCGGGCGTTTCGGCACCAGTCGTCGTTTCTGGAGCGGGCGCCGTGTCAGGAACAGCTGGTTCGCTGACCATGGCCATCTCAGGCGCTGTCGCGGCTTCTGGCTGCGTGTCGGACTGAGTAGTCGCTACATCGGGCGCTTTCTCGGCAGCTACAATCGAGATCGACGGCAGGCGTTTGCGGCGCGGTTGGTTCGGCAGTGGCTGTCTGGACAGGTGCCGGGCGCGACAGGCCCTGCAAAATATCGCTGGCCTGGCCGGGTTCACTGGTGACAACCAGCGGCTCGGTTTGCCTGTCGGGGTCGATGACGACGACAAAAGATTTATCGGCAACGGCTGTTTTACCGGTTTCGCCAAGAGTAATTTCTACCCCGCCCGGCGGCAGCGGCGCGTCGGGAACCAGTACCCAGTCGCCGCTCGATTCAACCGTTGTCTTGCCCAAAAGGTCGCCATTGGCGAAAACTTCGATCTCAGACGTTGGCGTCCCGGAACCGGCGATGACGACTGAACCATCGGGTTCGGCACGCAACAGGCCAAAGGTTGCGGCAACCAGATCGTCGGGTACCGTCAATCCTTCCGGCGCTGATTCAACTGGCGCATCGGTGGCGCCGTTCGGCGGCGTTACACTCACCTCGGTTTCACCTACCGCTGCCTGGGCACCGTCCGCGGCGGCCGCCTGTTCTGGCAAGGCCGCCGTTTCGGTTGTTGTTGCCGGCACGCCAGGCATGTGGCCGCGCAGACACAGGCCCATACCCTCGGGGCTATTGAAACAATTCACCACTGTTGGCCCGGTGAGAACACCAATAACAATGAGCAAAGTAACCGCAGCCGCACCTATGGTGAGCGCCAGGGGTTGTTTGGATGCGGAATCGGCCAGTGTTGCCTCCTGGGCAAGTTTGGCTGCGCGCCCACTTGGGTGCGCCGCCTGATTAAATTCACATCGCTACCAAAGACTGCGCCGCTTCAGTCTTCAACAGCTTGTATGTGATGGATTCATACAGTGCCTCAAACGAAGCATCAATGATATTGGGCGAGACGCCTATCGTATACCAGCGTTCTCCGCTGGCATCGCGACTTTCGACCAGTACACGGGTGACCGCGCCCGTGCCTCCGTTGAGGATACGCACCTTGAAGTCGACCAACTCCATATCGCCAATACGGTCCGAATACTTGCCCAAATCCTTGCGCAAGGCCAAATCCAAAGCATTGACAGGCCCATTACCCTCGGCGACCGACATCAATAGTTCATCATCGATCCGAATTTTGACCACCGCTTCGGTCAGTGCATCCAGCGTTCCGGCATCATCGACCCGCTGCTCGACACTCGCCCGAAAACTGGTGACGGTGAAAAAATGTGGCAAGATGCCCAGCACGCGTCTAGCCAGAATTGCGAATGAAGCGTCCGCGCCATCATAGGAATAGCCGCGCGATTCGCGGTCCTTGACGTTTGACAGCAACGTATTGAGGCGCGGATCGTCCTTTTCAACAGGGATGCCGTGGCGGGCCAGCGCGCTCAGCAGGTTGGATTTGCCTGCCTGCTGGCTAACCAGAATGGCGCGTTCATTGCCGACACTTTCGGGCGGCACATGCTCATAGCTGGAAAAATCCTTGGCCAGCGCCGAGGCATGAATGCCGGCCTTGGTGGTGAATGCCGACGCGCCGACATAGGGGCTCTGCCGCTCTGGAGCACGGTTCAACCGATCATCAAAAGCGCGTGAAACCTGCGTGAGATTGGCGAGTTGTTCGTCGGATATGCTGAGCGAAAATTGGTTGGCAAACACGGGCTTTAGCGCCAGGGTCGGGATCAGGGTTATCAAGTTGGCGTTGCCGCAGCGTTCGCCAATACCGTTTAGAGTGCCCTGCACCTGGCGCGCACCCGCCTCCACAGCTGCCAAAGTGTTGGCAACCGCTTGGCCGGTGTCATCGTGGGCATGGATGCCAATTTTGTCGCCGGGCACGACCGCCACGACTTTTCGGACGATCTCTGCGATCTCGGAGGGCATGGTGCCGCCGTTGGTATCGCAAAGAACAACCCAGCGAGCCCCAGCGTCTATGGCACCGAGAACGCAGGAAAGGGCGTAGTCGGGGTTGGCCTTGAAACCATCAAAGAAATGTTCGCAATCGATCATAGTCTCCTTGTTGGCGGCAACCGATGCCTGGACGGTATCAATCAGATTGGCCAGATTTTCCTCTGGCGAGATTTCGAGAGCCACGCGCACCTGCTCATCCCATGCCTTGGCGACAAAGCAGGTGGCTTCAGCGCTGGAATTGAGTAGCCCCTGCACGCCCGGATCATTGGCGGCGGACCGCCCCGCGCGCTTGGTCATGCCAAACGCGGTAAAGCGGGCTTGTTTGGTGCGCTTCTCGCTGAAAAACTCGGTGTCGATGGGATTGGCACCGGGATAACCACCCTCAATATAGTCGACGCCCAAGCGCTCAAGCAGCCCGACGATGGAAATCTTGTCTTCCAGTGAAAACTCGATACCCGCCGTCTGGGCGCCGTCTCTAAGGGTTGTGTCGAATATATAAAGGCGTTCTTTGGACATGCCGAATGCTCTATTTCTGGTCAGGCCAATTGGCCGTATCATGGTCAGGATGCTGGTGGTTGCTGGCGCGAATGAGCGCCGCGCCTTCGGGATCCTGCACTTCTGTTGCCGGGCGATCAGGAAGTCCACCCAGGCCATTAGCATAACTCAGCCGACTTTCCGTTCCGTGCTGGTCGACGGGCGGAAAAACCTCCGGGTGATCAAGTGAACCGATCGACACCGCTATGTATTTACCGCCGATGGCGCCAAAGGTCAGTGGAGTGCCGCAGGCTGCGCAGAAGCCGCGCTCGACCTGATCTGACGACTTGAAGACGCTCAGCGTGCCGCGCGTAAACTCAAACGTCGTTTTGAGCCCGCCGACCAGTGGCGCATAAAAGCTGCCAAAAGCCTTTTGGCACATGCGGCAATGGCAGATATGGGCGTGACTGGGCGGCTGGGTAAAACGATAACGTATGGCGCCACATTGGCAGCCGCCGCTCACGGGCTGGTCCATTAGATATCCTTTCCGGCGAAACGATCCGTTGCCTCTATCAGATGGTGCAAAATACCGGGTTGGCTCAAGGCGTGACCGGCATCATCGACGAATTGAAACTCTGCTTCGGGCCAGGCGCGGTGCAATTCCCACGCAGTGATGGCAGGTGTGCAAACATCGTAGCGTCCCTGAACGATCACGGCTGGAATGTCGGCAAGCTTGTTAGCGTCGCGAATGAGCTGGCCCTCATCCATCCAGCCGGCATGGACAAAGTAGTGATTTTCGATCCGGGCAAAGGCGAGGGCATAGTGGCCGTCATAGAAGGCATCGCTGACCGACGGGTCGGGCAGAAGCGTCAGCGTTTCGCCCTCCCATTTGGCCCAGGCCTTAGCGGCCTCGAGTTGGACAGTTTCATTGTCGGAGACCAGGCGCTTGCGGTATGCGCCCATAAGGTCATCGCGTTCCGAAAGTGGAATTGGAGCGACAAAGCCCTCCCACTTGTCGGGATATATGTTTGATGCCCCCTCCTGATAGTACCAGTGAAGTTCGGAACGCCGCAGGGTGAAGATGCCGCGCAACACTAGTTCACTGGCTCGTTCGGGGTGTGTTTGGGCGTAGGCCAGTGCCAGTGTTGATCCCCACGAACCACCAAAAACCAGCCAGCTCTCGACGCCGACCATTTCGCGCAATTTTTCAATATCGGCCACCAGATCCCAGGTGGTGTTGTGATCAAGCCCGGCGTGGGGCGTTGAGCGACCGCAGCCACGCTGATCAAACAGCAGCACATCATAGAGGGCAGGATCAAATACCCGTCGCTGGCCGGCACTAGTGCCGCCGCCGGGGCCGCCGTGCAGAAACACCGCCGGCTTGGCGCTGGGCGTGCCAACTCGCTCCCAATAGACGCTGTGGCCGTTGCCAACGTCGAGATGGCCCGACGCATAGGGTTCAATTTCCGGATAATATGTGCGGCGCTGGTTCATTTCGTCTCGTTTGTTGGAGGCCAATCATCGGTGTCATGATCGGGATGCTGGTTGGAGTGAATACCGGCAAGAAAGTCGACCCATTCATCGCTTTGCTCGGTGCGAATGGGAAGGCTGGTCAAACCTTCAAAGAATGGCAGCTTGTCGTGCATGTTGACCTGAAGGGCCGGCGCCGCACTCGCCGGATCATCGAAAGCGCCAATGGCCAGTTCCAATCCAAAGCGGGTTTCGTAGGCCAAGGGCGTGCCGCAGTCACCGCAAAAGGCGCGGCGGGCGGCGTTGGAGCTTTGAAACCATTTTGGCGTGCCCCTCGTCCAAACAGCATCGTGGGCAGTGATTAACGGGCCGAAAAAGCCGCCGAAGGCTTTTTGGCACATGCGGCAATGGCAGATTGAGCCTCGCCCCAAAAGGCGCACGGCAAAGCGCACCGCGCCGCACTGACAACCGCCGGTCAGACTTGGCCGCTTATTGTTCGGCATGACAGACCGCCTCGATATTGTTGCCGTCCGCGTCGAGAACAAAGGCGCCATAATAGTGGGGATGGTATATCTCGCGCACGCCGGGGCCACCATTGTCACGACCACCAGCAGCAATGGCGGCGGCGAAAAATGCATCAACCTGTGCGCGAGTTGTGGCAGCAAATGCCATATGCAATGAGGTTTGCACCGTCTTGCCCGTGCCAATCCAGAATACCGGTCGGTCGACGCCAAAACCGGCGTGGCGATTATCGCTGTAGGTAAAATCGGTCAGAAGCGAAATGCCAAGCGGCGCGAGTGCCGTTCCATAAAACGACTTGGCTGCGTCAAAATCTGACACCACAAAGCCAACATGATCGAAAATAGCGCTCATCGCTTTATCTCCCATTTTGTTCGGCGTTCGCCGGTTTCCGAGTCCTTGTAATCCATCAGGGCAATGCCCTGTTCGCTCAACTCGTTGCGGATATTATCCGCTGTGGCAAAGTCCTTGGCGTTCAAGGCGTAGAGGCGCGCTGTGACCATTTCGGTGATTGCGTGCTCGCCGGGTCCATCGCGAACCTCCTGCCGCAAAAGAACATCTGAGTTCTGTTCTTCATATAGTCCTATTAGCTCAAGTGCTGCCCTCAGCCGTCCCGCGGCCTCGACCTTTGCGGTATATGTAGCTGCGGCATTGACCGACTTTGCCAGCGCATGCAGGATCGTTATGGTGCCCGAGGTATTCAAATCCTCACAAAGTGCGGCGAGCAATTCGGCAGGAACAGGCTGTGTTGGCGCGTCATGGGCCGCCATATTCCAGTCATAGAGCAACGAGCGGCATTCAAAGAGACGATCTGCTGTCCAGTCGATGGGTTGGCGATAGTGGGTGGTCAGCATCGCCAGCCGAAGCACGCGGCCATGCCATTTCTGACCGCCGAATTTTGTGGTTTCCAGCAGATCATTGATGGTGATGAAATTGCTAAGGCTCTTGGACATTTTCTGCCCTTCGACCTGCAGGAAGCCGTTGTGCATCCAGATATTGGCCATGGCGCGCGTCCCATGAGCGCAGCGGGACTGGGCAAGTTCGTTTTCGTGGTGAGGGAAAATCAAATCCAACCCGCCACCATGGATGTCGAAAACTTCGCCCAAAAAGGCGGCGCTCATGGCGGAGCATTCGATATGCCAACCGGGGCGCCCCCTGCCCCATGGGCTGTCCCAACCCGGTTCGTCGGCTGAGGATTGCTTCCACAGAACGAAATCGGCGGGATTTTTCTTGTGTGCATCGACGGCAATGCGGGCACCCGCAAGGTTGTCGGCAAGATTGCGGCCGGACAACTTTCCATAGTCGGGCATCGAAGTTACCTCGAACAACACCTCACCATTTGCTTCGTAGGCATTGCCTTTTCCAATCAGTGTGGCGATCAGACTGATCATGTCGGGCTTGCCATCGGTCCGGGGGGCAACAAAATCGGTGGCCCGAGGCTGATGATTGGGTCGCAGGCAGCCGAGCGCTTCTGAGTCGGCAATAAACTGCGCTGCAGTCTTCTCGGTCACCCGGCGAATGGCCTCATTGAGCGGTAAATCGGGGAAATCGCGAACTGCGCGGGCGTTTATCTTGTCATCAACATCGGTGATATTGCGCACATAGGTAACCTGATCGGCGCCATAAAGGTGGCGCAGGAGCCGAAACAGGACATCGAAAACAATCACCGGCCGCGCATTGCCGATATGGGCGAAGTCGTAGACCGTCGGACCACACACATACATGCGCACATTATTGTCGTCCAACGGGCACAACGGCTCCTTGGTGCGCGTCAGTGTGTTGTAGAGATTGATGGTCGTTTTGGCCGAAGTCATTGATTGCGTCCTGAGCATAAAGATGCACTGGCGGCGGAGTCTTCGGGTCATGTAATTTGGGATGAAGAGAACCGCGCCGCCAACAAGTGGTTAGCAGCTAATAATGCAGCCAATAATGCAGATTGCGTTTACGGTTTTCATTTGTGGCGAGATTGACCGCAGACGCGGTGGAAATCAAGCTTTTTTGCGTTGAGCAATCGGGCAAAGAAAAGGGGCGGCGCAAGCACCGCCCTAGATCGCTTTGGAGGCGATATATTTATTGGGGTTGGCGAAACTGCTGATGGCAAGCGCCACACGAGCCGCCGAGAGCCTTGAGCGCTGCGCCATATGCGGTGCCGTCGCCCGCTTCAGCCGCAGCCATGGCCGTTTTGGCAGCTTCGGTTCCGGTGTCAACAATGGCTGTGAAAGCATCAAAATCTTCCCAGATGACGGGCAAGGCTCCAGAGTCGCCAACAATGGAGCCTTCGGGGAACAAAGCTGGAATATGGGAATAGTTGGTGATGACTGTTTGCATGGCAGCGACCGCTTCTGCGCCCGAAAGCTCCCCAGCCTGGCGGAGAATACCGCCATCCTCCTTCATCAGCGCCTGACGGACGGCCACGATATCCTCGGGAGAGTCAGGGACAACAAATTCATCCTGCGCGAAGCCTAGGGAAGTGCCCACGAGAACGAGGGCGGCGCTGGCTAGAATTGAGAATGATTTGAGGCGCATGACAATTCCTTTTGGCCGACCCGCCACCGCAGCGGTCTGATTTGATTGCGACAGTTTGGCACGGGTATGTGACAGTTCGGAACCGCCACACATAATTGTTATCTAGGCCGAAGCATCGCCCCGAATAGTGACGATCTGGTCGATCTGGCCAAATACGGGCGAGCCGTCGCTGTCGATTGCTGCGATCCGGATGCGGTCGCCAGATTTGAGGAATGGGGTGCGCGCGCGGCCATATTTGAGTTTTTCAACGGTGCGCGCCTCGGCGATGCAGGCAAATCCGATGCCGCCTTTCTTGGTAGGCAGTCCCTCATCGTGCCGGTTGGACACCGTTCCCGAGCCGATGATGGTTCCGGCGCCAAGATCGCGGGTACGTGCGGCTTCAACGATCAGATCGGCGAAGTCGAAATGCATGTCGACGCCAGCATTCGGTTGACCGAACACAGCATCATTGATCAAGGTTTGGACGCGCAAATGCAGCCTGTTGTCGCGCCAGGCGTTACCGAATTCATCAAGCGTGACAACCAGGGGCGCGAAGGCGGTGGAAGGCTTGGCGTGGAAAAAGCCAAAGCCGTTCTGCAGATCATCCACGACCAGACGGCGCAACGAAACGTCGTTGCACACGGTCAGCAATCGGATGGCGGCGGTGGCAGTTGCGTGGTCGGCGCCCATGGGTACCGGGCCGAGAATGGCCGCAACTTCGGCTTCGAAATCTATGGCGAGCGTTTCATCGGTGACTGTAATCGGGGCCATGGGGGCGGAAAGCGAATCAGATCCGCCCTGGTACATCAGGGGGCGAGCCGATTGCAGCTCGGCGTCCTTGCTGCCCTTGAGCGACCGCACGCGTTCAAGATGACTGAGGTAACCGGCTCCATCGATCCACTGAAAAGCACGCGGCAGCGGGGCCAGGCACAAGGCGGAATCGAACATCTGGCCAGCAATTTCACCGGCATTCAATTGGTCGTAAAGGGCTGACAGCGCTGGGCTTACCTCAGCCCAATCGTCAAGTGCCGCCTGAAGCGTCGGGGCAATGCGGCTGGCAGACACGGTGCGTAGTCGGTCGCTTGATACAACGACCAATTGTCCGTCGGGTCGACCATTTTTCAAGGTGGCAAGTTTCATATGGGTTCATCCGGTCGCGACGGTGTGTCTTTGATACGCTACCAACATAAGCGCGATGGGACTATAATGTTGCACTACGCCCTAGCGTTGTCTTAAAGCCCCATTGGGTTAGACGCACCGACTAGGTAATAGCGTCAACATGTCGGATGCAAAGCCTGATGGTCGTTTCGAGTAGAGTATTTTTTCGCCTGATGGCCCTTGCGATGGCCGTTCTTGCGGCTGGTCTGGCCGATGTAACGACCGCCTACGCGCAATCCTCGACTTGTTCGCGGCTGCAATCCAGTCTGCGCACGTTCGACCGCAATGGCGATTTTCGCAACATTCAGGCGAATACGCGCAATGCGCGCGATCTGGCCCGGCAGGTTCAGGCCGCCGAAAGCTCCTATATTCGCAATGGCTGCAATGCCGATGCCAAAGCGGGTCGGACGTTGACCCGCGAGTGCCAGGGCATCGGCCGCACCGTTCTGAAGCTGCGCGATGATTATGCCAATGTTTCCGGCGCGGTTGAAACCGCCAATGCCGTGGCCCAGCAACGCGAGGCGATCCTGCAGGAGTTGGCCCGGTTTGGTTGTGGTGCCGAGCAGCGCGGTTCGAGCGCAACGTTTTCCAACCAGCGCCAAGGGATTTTTGACCGCATTTTTGGTAATGATTCAGGCGGCGGCTATCGCGATGGCGACATTGTTGAAGATGACAATTGGGGCTACGGCAATTCGGGCACAGTGCGTACCGTCTGCGTTCGGTTGAGCGACGGATATTTCTGGCCCGTGAGCTACGCGACACTGCCAGATATGGTGGGCAACGACGCGGCCATGTGCAAGAGGCAATGCCCCGGAACGCCGGTTGATATCTACTATTACGACAATCCCGGCCAGGAGCCGGAACAGATGCGTAATATGTTCAATCAGCCTTATTCCGACCTGCCCAACGCTTTTCGCTATCGGCGCGAGTATGACAGCGCCAGCACCTGCAGGCCCGAAGATCAGGCCGGCAATGTTTCGGTTGTCGAGTTGGCCAACGGCCAGAAGCGACAGTTCGCCGATCTGGGTGGCAATCGCTTTGCGCTACCGTTGCCCGATCCGCGCCGCAGCCAGGCCCAGACTGCTGTCGCCGCGCCAGTGGAAGCGGTTCAGCCAACACCCGCTCTGGTCGAAACGGCGCAATTGGCCGACATACCATTGCCGCGGGTGCGTCCACGCGCACCCGGCGAAACGCCGATTGCCAAGCCCATCATTCAGGCCGACAAGAGCATGCGGCTGGTTCAGTTTGGCGACAAGGTGGTCAGAGTAGTCGGTCCAGACACGCCTTACGCCCAACCAGCGCCAGCAGGAACTTAAGCTCGGGACCATCCGACCTTCCGGTCAATGCGAGACGCAATGGCAGGAAAAGCGACTTGCCCTTGCGACCCGAATTTTCCTTGAGCGCGTTGGTCCACTCGCTCCAGGTATCATTATCCCAGGGTTCTTCAGGCAATAGCTCACGAGCCTGCGTGATGAACTCGCGGTCTTCAGCGGCAATGACCGGTGCGACCGGGCCCGTTACCAGTTTGGACAATTCCCTTATGTCGTCGAACTTGTGCAGGTTGTCGCGCAGCAGGTTCCACATCGCTTCGTCGGCCAGGCCAGTGGCCTCCAGACGGGGCTTTGCATCCGCATAGGGCATGGCATGCAAAATGCGCGCGTTCAAACTATCCAGCTCGGCCGGGTCAAATCGGGCCGAACCGTGCGAGATCATCGACAGATCCAGCTTTTCGCCGATTTCGGCAAAGCTTGAATAGGGTTCGATGGGCAGACTGGTGCCTGTCAGGACTGCCATGATGGCGACCGCCATGGGCTCGTAACCCTGCGTCCGCAAATCCGACAGCGACAGCGAGCCGAGGCGCTTGGAGAACCCCTGCCCTTCGGCGTCGGTCAACAGGTTGTGGTGCGCAAAATCAGGTACCTTTCCGCCAAGCGCCTCAAATATCTCTATCTGGGTGCCCGAATTGGAAACGTGATCTTCGCCCCGGATGACGTGGGTGATGCCAAGATCAATATCATCGACCACGGAGGGCAATGTGTAGAGATAGCTGCCGTCTTCGCGCACCAGAACCGGGTCGGACATTGACGCGGTATTGACGGTCTGAGGGCCTTTGATCAGGTCATTGAACTGTACCGGCCTTCCATCGAGCTTGAAGCGCCAGTGAGGCCTGCGGCCTTCGGCTTCGAGTCCAACGCGATCCTCGTCGGTGAGGCGCAGGGCGGCCCGATCATAGATCGGCGGATTGCCCAAGGCTCGGGCGCGCTTGCGGCGGCGGTCCAATTCGTCGCCAGTTTCGTAGCAGGGGTATAAACGACCGGCGGCCATTAGCCGGTCCCGCGCCGCATCATACATTTGTGTGCGTTCGGACTGACGCACCAGACTATCGGGGCGAACACCCAGCCATGACAGGTCCGCCTCGATGGCGTCGGCGAATTCGCGCGTCGAGCGCGCCACGTCGGTATCGTCCATTCGAAGGACAAATTGCCCACCATTGGCCTTCGCGTAAAACCAGTTGAGCAGCGCTGGTCGGGCATTGCCAAGGTGGATGCGGCCGGTCGGAGACGGCGCGTAGCGGACTATTGGGGTCATGATGCGGACTCGTCGCGGTAACCGTTGGTGATGGGATATTTTCGGCCCATGCCAAAGGCTTTTGGGGACAATTTGGGACCGGGTGCCGATTGACGCCGCTTGTATTCGGCAATGTTGACCAGCTTTTCGATACGCTTGACCAGCGCAAGATCGAACCCGCTGGCGACAACTTCCGCAATCGAGCGTTCCTGCTCGACCATGGCTTCCAAAATCGCGTCGAGAACCGGATAAGGTGGCAGACTGTCCTGATCCGTCTGATCGGGGCGCAGTTCGGCACTGGGTGCCTTGTCGATGATTGCCTGGGGTATGACTTCACCTTCGGGGCCGAGGCAATTATCGGGCTTGTGCGCATTGCGCCACGCCGCCAGATGATAGACCTGCATCTTGAGCAGATCCTTGATTGGGTTGTAGCCCCCATTCATGTCGCCATAGATCGTGGCATAACCGACGGCCATTTCAGATTTGTTGCCGGTGGTGATCAGCATTGAACCCAGTTTGTTGGACACGGCCATCAGCATGACGCCACGCATTCGCGACTGGATGTTTTCTTCAGCCAGATCGGCGGGTCGGTCGCCAAAAATCGGGACCAGTTCGGTCAAGGCACCGTCAACCGGATCACCGATGGCAACGATGTCGTAGCGCACGCCAAGCCGTTCTGCACAATCCCTGGCATCGCGCAGGCTCGTTTCGGATGTGTAACGATAGGGCAGCATCAGACAATGGACGTTTTCGGGGCCAAATGCATCAACGGCCATAGCGGCGACAATGGCACTGTCGATGCCGCCGGAAAGGCCGAGCACCACCCGCTTGAAACCGTTCTTGTGGACATAGTCGCGCAGACCGAGGACGCAGGCGCGCCAAGGTGCGGCGTCGATGTCGGTCAACGGCGTGACTTCGCCGGAAACGCAGGTCCAGCCATCGTCCTCATAGGTCCAGTCCGAGACGATAAAATCAGGCTCGAACGACTTGCCCTGAAAGGCCAGCTTGTCGCCGGGTTCGATGGCAAATGAGGCCCCATCATAGACAAGTTCATCTTGCCCGCCGACCTGATTGAGGTACAGCATGGGCACGCCATCCTCGGCAACTCTGGCACGGACCAGTTCCTTGCGCACATGCTGCTTGTTGGTCCAATAGGGGGACCCGTTCGGGCACAGCAGGATTTCGGCGCCAAGGCGCACCAATTGGGCGCTGACCCAAGGGTGCCAAATGTCTTCGCAAATCGGGATACCGATGGAAACGCCCTTGATCATAACCGGCTCGGGCAGAGGGCCGGCGGTGAAATAGCGCTTTTCATAGAACACATCGGTGTTTGGCAGTTCACGCTTGTATCGGACCGCAGTAATTTCGCCGTTCTCGGCCACGACAACAGCGTTGTAAGAAACGCCCTGTTCGATCCAGACTGTGGGCAGGACCAGTGTGGTCTGAAGGCCTTTTGTGGCCGCGACCAATGACTTGGCAGCTGAAATGGCATCAGACACGAATTCCGGTTTGAACAGCAGATCATCTGGGAAATAACCCGTCAGAAAAAGTTCCGAAAGCATCAGCACGTCGGCTTTGGCCGCGACGGCATCGTTCAATGCGGATTTTGCAAGGGCAAGGTTGTCGTCGAGCGCGCCAACTTTGGGATTAAGCTGGGCGAGCGCGATGCGTAGACGATTGGTCAAGAAACTAGCTCGCTGCCAAGAGAAAAAGGCTCGGTCCGTTAATGAATACGGACGTGACAAACACTTATCCGCTCACCCCGGCAGGGGCAAGCGGACAAAGTGAAATTGCAGCTGTGGGTTAGAAGCGGCCGGTTAACTCAAACAGGGCACCGTAGCGGAAAATGCGGGCATAATTGCTCTTGAGGTTCATGTCGGCATTTTGAATGACGGCTGGCCCGACAACTGTGTTGGATTTAAACTCGGCCTCAAGATCACCCTGAACATACCAGGCGCGGCCACCGACACGCAGTGTCAGATTTTCCGTGGGATGGAAGCCGACCATCAGTTCGCCCATGGCGCCATACCCGTGACCACTAAGCGTGGTTGGTGCGCGCTCATAAACTTTTGCTCCACCAAGGGCTGGGAACATGAACGGCGACGAACCGCTGCCGCCGAGCGAACCGGTAACCCATGCGTATGGCACCGCCGCGACTTCGGCCTGCAAGTCGAATTGATCGCTCAGGTCAGCCTGCATCTTGACGCCAAGACGCAGGGCGTGAATGTCAAAGTCATCCTTGGCCGTGCCGTAGCTGGCCGGATTGCCCGCACCATCAAAGGATGCCGCGTAAGTGCCCTGCCCGATGTCGGGGGCATCTTTCCAGTATTGATAGCCAATAAGGCCGCCAATGGCGACGCCGCCATCCATATTGCCAAACGGCAGCCAACCAAAATCGGCGCCAGCATATCCGATGGATGAATTAGGACCGATATTACCAGAACTCGCTGGCGCTATGTTGTAGGTGCCCGACGTACTAAAGCCCAAGCCAGCAATGGCATTCACATAGGTCTGGGTGGACAGGTCGGTTATCTTGCCGTGCAGTTCGCCGATATGGGTTCGATCATCGACCGACAGATTGACATCGCCGATACCGGGTGCGGTGAAGCCCGCTTCCTGCTTACCCCAGGAATACCAATAGCGGGTGCCGAACTCGAAGCGGACAGGTCCCTGCCCTGAGTCGGAGAACATTTCGCTAAAAGCGGGCCGAAGCTCTGGCGCTTCGGGAAAATCCGCCGCCAACGCTGGTGTGGCCGCAACCAGAGTTGCAACAGCAGCTAGTTTGATCGAACGCACGGCGTGTCCCCCAAAGTGACGGATCGATTTCGGTCGGGTTTGGACAATAGTTATGATGGATTAGAGTTAACGTTCCGCTAACCGTAAGTGTCGATTCGTGCTGTATTTTTGGGATTGTGAACACGGTTCCGAGAATTGGCGCAACCGATCCTGACCCGGCGGGTTGGTGAGATAGACAGAATGGATTGACCCAAGAGAAGTGTGATGAGTTGCAGAATACTGGTCGTTGAAGATGAGATTTTCGTCGCCGCCGAGATCGAACATGTTGTAACTGAAATGGGTCACACAGCCGTTGGGGTTGTGGCTAACAAGCAGAGCGCCCTTGCACTTGGCCCCGAAACGGACATTGCGCTCGTAGATCTCAATCTGGAAGATGGACCGACGGGGATTGCGGTAGGCCGTATTCTGGCTCAAATCCATGGTGTCACGGTATTGTTCATGACCGCCAACCCGTCGCAGTTGGGTAAAGGGGTTTCTGGTACGCTGGGAGTCCTCGCCAAGCCGGTCGGCGGCAAAGAGCTGAAGCAAGCGGTTGAATATGCTGTTGCTCAGCATGAGAAGAAAAAGGCAACACCACCGCGTCGGCTTCAGCTATTTAACTGGGGTGGTGGCGGCGCATTGTTGGCGTAGGCGCGCCAAAGACGATTTCAGCTTTCAACCTTTTCGGGCAAAAGCTTTCCTGATCGGCGCAAGGCACTGAGAGGGACCTCAACTTCTATGCGCAGTCCATCCACTTCCCAGACGCGTTCCAGCTTGCCGTGGAGCTGACCTTCAACACTCAGGCTTATCAGGCGCGAACCAAAGCCAGCGTGATCACTTGGCTTCAACTGCGGTCCGCCTCGTTCTTTCCAGGTCAATGTGTACTTGTCGTTTGCAATCGAGCCCGTCAGCAATATTGATCCGTCGGGCACGGATAGGGCACCGTATTTGGCGGCATTGGTTGCCATTTCGTGCACTAGCAAGGCCAGCGGAGTGGCAGCGCCTTCGTCAATTATCGCGTTTGATCCAGCAAATTCCACCCGCCGCTGATCGCCAGCCTGATAAGGCGTAAGCAGTTTTTCAATCAACGCCCAGAGTTCAGACTGGATTTGCTCCTCCTGCCCGCCAGGTCCGTGCGGCCGCACGAAGTCGTGCGCTTCGGACAGGGCAAAAATGCGCTGGCGCAATTGATCGGCGAACTGTTTCATTTCGGGTTGATTGCGCGCCGATAGGCTGATTATGCCTGTCATCACCGAGAATATATTCTTGATGCGATGGCTTAATTCCTGGGCGATCAGTTCACGTTCTTCGGCCAGCAGGCGGGTTTCATGAATGTCTGTGCAGGTGCCGAACCAGCGAACGATCTTGCCGTCGGCATCGCGGATTGGCAATGCCAGTCCGAGCGTCCAGCGGTAATTGCCGGAGCGGTGACGCAGGCGATATTCAATCTTGTAGGGCTCGCCCGTTGCCAGACTGTGCCGCCATGCGGCCCATGCGCGGTCCCGATCATCTGGATGGAACATGCCGTTCCAGGCTTCACCATCGGTCGACCCCGGGGGAACACCGGTGTACTCGTACCAACGCGCATTATAGTAGTCATGCATGCCGTCAGGAAGCGTTGACCAGACCATTTGCGGCATTGTGTCGGCGAGCGTGCGGAATTTGGCTTCACTTTCGGCCAGCGCCTCAACGGCTTGCTTTTGTTCGGTAACATCGACCACAACGCCCGGAAAACGGGCGGCCTTGCCATCACTACCCACGCGGGCGCGGCCCGAAGCAACGAGCCAGCGCACGGTCCCATCCGAGGCGACAACGCGATGTTCGGAATGAAAATCGGCGCCGAACCGGAGTGCGGCTTCAACGCCCTCGGTAACCCGTTCAAGGTCGTCGGGGTGGATCGCCTCGCCAATCAACTCAGCCGGCACGCCTATACCGGCGCGCAGTGGATCGATATTGTGAAGTGAAGCGAAAAGATCATCAGCGGTCACCCGGCGCGCGTCAACATCCCAGTCCCACGTACCTACCAGATTGCTGCCACTCAGGGCCAGCGACAGTCTTTCCTCGCTGCGGGTCAACGCTGCCTCAGTCATGACCCGATCGGTCGTTTCGTGGACGATGCACAATGCGCCTAGAGACCGCCCGTCATCGCCCAGGATCGGGCTATAATTGAGATCGAGCCAAACGGGCTCGGGTTGCCCGTGCCGGTTCAATGACAGTTCGGCGTCGTGAAGAACCAAGGTTTCCCCGCGAAGGCCGCCAGCAATACGTTCCCGATTGAAATCAGCAACTTCGGGCCAGGCGTCCATCGCTGGCCTGCCAAAAATTTCGGGATGCCGGTCGCCGGCGAACTTGGCGTAGGCATCGTTGTAGATCAAGATGCCTTCAGGCCCCAAAAGTACAACCATCGGGGCCGATGCGGTGACCAACATGCGCACAACGCCTTTAACGCTGTCGGCCCAGGAACTTATCGGTCCCAAAGGGCTAGCGGCCCAATCGTAATCATTGATGAGCTTTAGAGTTGGAAACGCTTCAAGCTGAACGCGAAGTTCGGGCGTGGCGGCGGGGAACAGAGTACGGGGCATGGCTAGCGCCTGTGTCTCGCGGTTGGTTGCAACGGTCGCCGGGCCGATACTAGGGGCCGCGCGCTCTCAGTGAACGCGCGAACCCGTCAAACAGTTCATAGACAACAAGTATTATTATTCAGCCGATCGGAGCACCCGGACAGGCTTTTGCGCATGCACTTCCTCGGCGACCAGAAAAGCTAACTCCAGCGCCTGACTGGCGTTGAGGCGTGGGTCGCAATAAGTGTGGTAGCGATCCGACAGGGAAGCTTCCGTCACCGCCGAGACGCCGCCGACACATTCGGTTACATCATCGCCCGTCATTTCGATATGGACGCCACCGGCATATGTGCCCATTTCCCGGTGCACGTCGAAAAAGCCTTTCACCTCCGAAAGCACCTTGTCGAACGGGCGAGTCTTGAAGCCTGTCGAAGCCTTGATGGTGTTGCCATGCATAGGGTCTGAACACCAGACAACGGTACGTCCGGCGCGCTGCACGGTTTCGATCAAGCGCGGCAGATGCTCTTGGACCTTATCAGCGCCAAAGCGCCCGATCAGAGTTATGCGCCCCGCTTCGTCCTTGGGGTTTAACCGATCCAGCAAACGCAGCAAATCATCATCCTGCAGCGAGGGACCACATTTGATGCCGATTGGATTGTGAATGCCGGAGAAATATTCAACATGTGCGGCGTCCGGCTGACGGGTGCGATCGCCAATCCAAAGCATATGACCCGAGGTCGCATACCAGTCATTGGTTATGGAATCGCGCCGGGTCAGTGCCTCCTCATAGCCAAGCAGCAGCGCTTCATGGCTGGTGAAGAACCTCGTTTGGCGCAGGGCGGGCGTATTTTCGGGTGTCAGCCCGAGCGCCGCCATGAATTCGATGGCGTCATCAATCTTGCGGGCCAGTTCTTCGTAACGCGGATACCAGTTGGAGTCCTTGAGGAATCCGACGGTCCACTCGTGAATGCGCGTCAGGTCGGCGTAACCGCCCGAGGCGAAGGCACGAAGCAGGTTGAGCGTTGCGGCGGACTGCCGATAGGCGTGCAACATCCGATCTGGATCAGGTAGCCGCGCGCTCTCGTTAAACTCGATGGCATTGATAATGTCACCCCGATAGCTGGGCAGTTCCACGCCATTGACGGTTTCAGTGTCCGACGAGCGTGGTTTGGCGAACTGACCGGCAACGCGCCCAACCTTGACCACCGGCTTGGAGGAACCGTGGGTTAGAACAACTGCCATTTGAAGGAAAACGCGGAAGAAGTCGCGGATGTGGTCAGCGCCATGTTCGGCAAAGCTTTCCGCACAATCGCCGCCCTGCAGCAGAAACGCGTCGCCCTTGGCAACAGCGGCGAGCTGCGATTTCAGATCGCGAGCTTCCCCGGCAAACACCAGTGGCGGAAAAGTGGACAGTTGCCGCTCGGCTTCCTGAAGCGATGCAGCGTCGGGGTAGTTGGGGACCTGCGAGATTGGCCGGTCCCGCCAGCTACCTGGTGTCCATGTGCTCATGTCTTTTCTCACTCAGCCGGGCGGCAAATGCTGGTACCGCGATTGATCTGGCAGGGAGATAGCAAGCTATGCCCAACCTGCCAAGGCACAATTGCCGTTGTCGCCTACGCCGTTAGACCTTCTTGCCATCGCGATAGCTGTAACTTGGTGCCTTGAATGTCACCAGTTCTTCGGCCGCCGACGGATGCAGCGCCATTGCTTTGTCGAAATCGACCTTTGTTGCGTTCATAATGAGCGGGATGGCAACCAACTGGATCATTTCTGCCGCTCCCGGCCCCAGAATATGGCAGCCGAGAACCTTTCCGCCATCCGCTTCGGTGATCAGTTTGAGGATCATGCGATCGGTTTTCGTGGTAAGGGTATTGATCATCGGGCGGAAACGGGAAACGTAGACATCAACGTCGCCGTGGGTTGCGGCCTCTGCCTCTGTCAGGCCGACAACGCCGAGTTCGGGTTCTGCAAATACCGCCGTCGGGATCCTGGAATGATCCACCGCCATTGGGTTATTGTTGTAAACGGTCTCAGCGAAATACCAGCCCTCACGGATGGCCACCGGCGTCAGCGCTGCCCGCCCGGTCACATCGCCCACCGCATAAATTGATGGGGTCGATGTCTGGGAATAGCTATCAACTTTGATATTGCCGACGTCGTCCAATGCCACGCCTGCCGATTCCAACCCCAACCCTTCAACATTGGCCACGCGACCAGTCGCAAACATTACCGCCCCATATGGCGCGGTAACACCATCGCTTAGCGCAACCGAAATGTCGTCGCCCTGTTTTTCCAGGGACCGGATGGTGGTTTCGTAGATCAGCTTTACGCCGCGGTTCTGCAGCCCGGCTTCCAAGCCGCGGCGCATGTCGAGATCAAAGCCGCGCAGGACGCAGTTACCACGGTAAATAAGGGTTGTATCGACGCCAAGGCCGGCAAAGACCGTGGCAAATTCAACAGCAATGTAGCCGCCGCCTTCGATCAATATAGAATGGGGCAGCTTTTCCAGATCAAAAACCTCGTTGGAGGTAATGCCAAGTTCAACACCGGGAATATCTGGCAGTCGCGGATGCCCGCCGGTCGCGACGAGGATGTGCTTGGCCCGCAGTTCTTCGCCCGACTTGACCAGTTTGACGCTATTGGGTCCGGTTACGACAGCGCGATCGCGGATGATATCGACCCCTGGCGATTCCAGTGCCGAAACATAGGCCGCTTCAAGCCGGGTTATTTCTTTTTCCTTGTTGGCCACCAATGTTGGCCAGTCAAAGCTTGCGCTAACCTGCCAGCCGAAGCTTTGCGCAACATCGAACATGTCGGCAAAGCGACTGGCGTAGACGTAAAGTTTCTTGGGAACACAGCCGCGAATGACGCAGGTTCCGCCAACGCGGAACTCTTCGACAATCACAACGTTGGCGCCAAACCCCGCGGCCATGCGCGCAGCTCTCACCCCGCCTGAGCCCGCACCGATGACGACCAGATCATAATTCTTGCTCATTGGGGCACTCCAGATTGGCGACTACATGTGGGGTGCGAGTCGCATAAAAAAAGGCCCCGCACAAGCGAGGCCTCTGGTCAGCGACTGGCCGCGATTACAAATCGACGCCGTCGGCTTTTAGTTCGGCGCGAACCTTGGCAAAGAACTCGCGATTGAGATTATTGGTGAATACCTGAAGCACCTGCTGCATGTCGCTATTGACTTCGAAATTGGCCTTTGCCAGCTTTTCTCCGGTCGGAGAGCTGTAAAAGGCGACAATTTCCTGGAGCTCTTCGATACTGAACCTCAGCGCGTAAATGCGGGCAAATTGATCAAGCAATTCGCCTTTGCGGCTTTTATATTCCCCCAAGACCTTTTCGATTGCCTTGTTGGTAACATCAGCGAGATCGGGGCTTTGGGAAAGGATTTGCCTGGATGTCTGGATAGCCGTTTCGACCAATGTGGTCTCATATATTGCGGCGCGATCGGTCAAATCAACATATTCGCGCGCTAGCGCTAGATGATCGGGCGCCACTTCCTGTGCCATTGTCGGCGCAGCCAGAGCCAGCATGCTCAGACTGAGAACGATAGCTGTAACGGCCCGAAGGCGTTTGACTGCGCTCGTCATCATCGAAAAACCCATATTCTTGATCCACCCGTTGGTCAGCTTTTAGTCGTTGAGAGTTCTTACGCCATCTGGGCTTGCGACATAAGCCCTTTTGCACAACCCCAGAAACAGCCCGTGCTGAACAACACCGGGTATATTCAGCAACGCCTGTGAAAGCGCTTCTGGCGCGGAAATGCGGCCAAATAAAGCATCAAGAATAAGGTGACCGCCGTCGGTAACAAAAGGATTGCCTGCACTATTGAGGCGCAAATTAAGCGCGCCCTGCGCCTGATGTTCGACCAGAACCAATTCGAGGGAACGACGCGTTGCCCCAAGGCCGAAGCGATTCACCTCGACGGGCAGGGGGAAACGGCCCAGCGCTTCGACGACCTTGGAAGAGTCGGCGATCACCACCATGCGGTCAGATGCGGCCGCCACGATCTTTTCGCGCAACAGCGCCCCGCCCCCACCTTTGATCAAGGACAGGCCGGGACCGATCTCGTCAGCGCCGTCTATTGTAATATCGAGCCGGTCGATGGTTTCGAGGTCGGTCAGGGGAATGTTGAGGGCCGCAGCCTGATCTGCTGTCGTTTCGGAGGTGGGGACGCACAGGCACTCAAAACCATTTGCGACTCGCTCGCCGAGCAAATCCACAAAGTGCCTTGCCGTAGAACCAGTCCCAAGACCAATGCGCATGCCCGATCGGACTTCTTCCAAGGCGCAGGCGGCAGCTTGACGCTTTTCAATCTCGCTCACTTCAGCTCCTCATATGCCATTATGGCATCGTGATGCGGACTGACGCCAGATCTGTCAACCAAGACCAAAGAATGTCTTTTGGAAAATTGTAACCTGTCAGCAACACTATTAAGGCGATAGTGCCCGAAGTGTGGCAAAATCACGGCGGCGCTCTGTTCGGCTCCTGCCAAACCGCGTAGTTAACTCGTAATCTTTTCCCCGACCGGCCGTGTAGTCGGGCACAGTGATGAGGCGTTGCGACAAATGTCTAAAATGAAAACTGCAGCCATCTTATTGGCATCCATAGCGTTATCGATGACCTTTGTCTCCGAAGCCATGGCGACAAAACGCTACAATGCAGATACCAACACGTTTGAAGAAGTAACCTATGGTGCCCGTACTGGCGGCAGAAGTGCGATCAAGCGCGAAGTGGTGTCCTATCAATCCAATCAGCGCCCCGGCACCATTATCATCGAAACAGGAGAGCGGCGGCTCTATTTCGTGCTGGGTGATGGCAAAGCGGTCAAGTATGGCGTCGGTGTTGGCCGCGATGGTTTCCGCTGGTCCGGACAAAACCGGATTTCGCGCAAAGCCGAATGGCCAGGCTGGACTCCACCGGCGCAGATGCGCAAGCGCGTTCCCGATTTGCCAGCATATATGCCGGGTGGTCCAGACAACCCGTTGGGCGCACGGGCGCTTTATATCGGTTCGACGCTTTATCGCGTGCACGGCACATCGGAGCCTTGGACAATTGGCCAGGCCGTTTCATCGGGCTGCATCCGCTTGACCAACGAAGATGTGATGGACCTTTATGAGCGTGTCAGGGTTGGCGCCAAGGTTATCGTCAACAGGTAGTTCTGCCGCAATTTACGGTTTTGAGGGGCAGTCTTTTGACTGTCCCTTTTTGTTTGTGGCTTTCAAAATCTGACAAACGGGACCAAAATAGAGCGATGAGTTTACCCGCGCCTCCCCATTCGCTGCAGCCCAGCAGCCGCCCGCTTATTGATAGTTTCGGGCGCCATGTCAGCTATTTGCGCATTTCGGTTACCGATCGATGCGATTTCCGGTGCACCTACTGCATGGCCGAAAACATGAGTTTTTTGCCCAAGCGTGAGGTTCTCTCTTTTGAAGAGATTGAAACCATTGCCGCGGCATTTGTCGCGCGCGGGGTCACCAAGCTCAGGCTGACGGGCGGCGAACCGCTGGTGCGGCGGGACATTATTGATCTGGTCAATGCTCTGGGCCGCCACCTCGGAACGGGCGGGTTGAACGAGCTGACCATGACGACCAATGGTAGTCAGTTGGCGCGCCACGCCCAAGCGCTCGCAGCGGCGGGCATTCGCCGCCTCAATGTTTCGCTTGATACGCTTGATCCTGAAAAATTTCGCGCCATCACGCGCCGGGGCCGCATTGAAGATGTCCTGGGCGGGATCGAAGCGGCGCGCAAAGCAGGGCTGCAGATAAAAATCAATATGGTGGCGATGCGCGGCACCAATGACGATGAAATTGAACCGATGATGGCGTGGGCGCATGCCAAGGGCATGGGTTTGACGCTGATCGAAGGCATGCCGCTGGGTGAGGTTGGAATCGACCGTGTCGACAGCTACCTGCCGTTGCGGGAACTTCGCGACCGGCTGGCGCAACGCTATTCGCTCGAAAAACTGGATCGAACAACGGGCGGACCGGCGCGCTACGTAAAGGTCGCTGAAACGGGCGGAATATTGGGGTTTATTGCCCCGATGAGCCATAATTTTTGTGAAAGTTGCAACCGTGTCCGGCTGACGGCGACAGGGCAGCTATTTCTGTGTCTTGGGCAGGACGATCAGGTCAATCTGCGCGATGCGTTGCGTGATGGTGGATTGAGCGCTTTGGACGCGACGTTAGATCACGCCATGGTCATCAAACCAAAGGGCCATGATTTTGTCATTGACCGTAGTGCACCAGCTCCGGCGCTGAACCGACATATGTCAGTGACCGGCGGCTAGCGGCCCTCGGCGCGTTCTGCCAACTCGATCAAGATGCCGTCCGGATCGCGCACGAATGCGACACGTTTGAACATTTCAACATTGTGGGCCAGTCGCGGCGCCTCGACGGGTTCGGCACCAGCGCTGACAAGCTTTTCGAACATCAAGCCAATGTCATGATAGGCAAAGGTCAGATGGCGCAGGCCAGACTGGTTTGGCGCAACATCGCTGGCGGGGGCAGTCGGGCCCGTGCGCCCGAATATTTCAAGCATGGCACCGCCAGCATCAAGAAAAACCGTGTCCCCTTGCGCGTTGGGCTTGCGCAGGACCAGTTTAAGCCCAAGCTGGCCACAATAGAACGCGATGGTTCGATCAATATCTGCGACGGTCATGCCGATATGTTCAAAGCCAATCAGGCCCTGTTCACTTGTCATCGTCGGCGACCATGACATATTCCAACGGCAGCGCCGTGGTGTATTTGATCTGCTCCATGGCAAATGACGAACTGACATCGGTCAGGGCAATCTTGGCAATGAGGCGTTTGTAGAAGGCATCGTAGGCAGCAATATCGGGCACGACAACGCGCAACAGATAGTCGATATCGCCACTCATCCGGTAAAATTCGACGACCTCATTGAAATCCTCGACGGTGGTCGCAAATTTGCGCAGCCAGCCGTCGCTGTGCTCGTTGGTCTTAACCGAGACAAAAACTGTTACCCCAGCGTTGACCTTTGTGGGCTCGAGCACGGCAACGCGGCGCTTGATAACACCATCTTCTTCCATTTTCTGGATGCGACGCCAGCATGGGGTTGTCGACAGACCGACCTTGCGACCGATTTCGGCCACCGGCATGGTTGCGTCTTTCTGCAATAATGTCAGAATCTTGCGATCTATCTTGTCGAGCGCCACTTTAGCATCCTGGAAAATGTGATTGCGTGAATCGCGTGTATTTTGCCGAATTTTGGCGCGAGACCTAGGACATGTTGCCTGTCGGCGCAATATTCTTGCTAGAACCTACTATGGTGCAACTGGCATGTAAATCAGGTCCGGCACACGATTTTTATCTTGGATGACGATCCCGCCAGGCACGTGGATTTTCAAAGGTTCCGGCCCAAATACCCCTTTTAGCGGCGCGGGCCGATGATTGTTCACGATTGTAGCCCTCTGTTGCAACAGCCAACCCCTGCGACACCATGACCGCACCGATATCGCGGCCATCGCTTTGGCAATTGGCGAGAACGCGATCGAAGCGGTCCCGGCTGGATTGAGCGCAACTGACCTGCCCAAGCAACAGTGTTTCAAGTTGCTCGCGGGCGCGCTTGCCGCAGGCCCACTGTGCGCCGCTTGGAGACAGGCAGGTTTGAGCGAGCTCGGGGGAATCGATACCGAGCAACCTCACCCGGTCTGATCCAAAGTGAAAGCTATCGCCATCACTGGCGCGCAGCTGGCCGGAAAGCCTGTCTGACGGCGGTTCCAGCCGCGCGGCGATCACGGCGAAGGCGACGAGAATCATAACGGCGACCACCGCGCCACGGCGTCCGGAGAACAGTCGGCTTTTGCGAGAATAGGAAGGCAAGATTTCACCGGGCGTTAACTACGAAGTCGCTAAAGTCACAGACGAGCATTGCGAATGTGTTTCTGGTTCGCCTGATTTAGTAAATGAGTAATAGTGCCATGCCGCAAGAACCGGCGACGTTTGATATTGACGTCCGCGCCCGTATGGGTCGAGAACACAAGGGAAATGCGCAAAAAACGGTTTCGGATGCGCGCCAGCGCCTGACGTCCAGTTCAGGCACGCGCGCTTCCTATGATTTCGAACTCATGCAGGAATATGCCGACGCCCGGTTGACGGGCGCGTTTCCGATTGCGGCGATCGTGGTCATCCTTGCCTGCGTCTCCTCTCTTTGGGTGCCTGCGTTGTTTACCGCACTTTGGGCGGGTGTGGTGTTGCTCAGTCTGGCTACCGTTGCTTTGATCGCACGCCGCTTTCAGAGAACCAACCCGCAAAAATTCAACGCCAGCCAATGGACCACGACATTTGTAGTCGCCGAGTGCATCTACGGGCTTACATGGTCGACATTGGCGCTGTTCACGCTGGTGGCCAATCTGGAATCGCTGACAGCGGTGATGTTCGCCATGGTTCTGGTGTGTATTGCGGCCAATGCCGTTTCGACCCGCTCGCTGCCGCCCGCGACTATTTTCAGCACCCTGCCCGCAACACTGACTGTCAGCGTCAATTTGATCGCTTTGGGTGGCACGCTCAATTACACCCTTGCCGGGGTGACAATTTGCGGCGAAATCTTCTTTGTTTATATCGCCCGTCAGATGCATACGGCCGATCTCGACACCATCACCCACCAATCTGAAAAAGACGCGCTGATCAATGATCTGGAAGAAGCGCGGCAGATGTCGGACGAAGCGCGCCGCCACGCCGAACAGGCCAATATTGCCAAGTCGCAGTTCCTGGCGACGATGAGCCACGAACTGCGTACCCCGCTCAATGCGATCATTGGGTTTTCCGAGGTTTTGCAATCGGAACTTCTGGGGCCGCATCAGGTTGCGCAAGACAAGGAATATGCGGGCGACATTCATAGCAGCGGTCAGCATTTATTGAACCTTATCAACGAATTGCTTGATCTGTCGCGCATTGAGGCGGGCAAGTATGAGCTAAACGAAGAAGTGGTTTCACTGGTCGAAATCGCTGAAGACTGCCGCCGTATGATGGAACTGCGCGCCAAAGCCAAAGGCATCGAGTTGATCTACAATGTTGGCAGAAACCTGCCCAGGCTTTGGGGTGACGAACGGGCCATTCGGCAAGTGGTGCTCAATCTCTTGTCGAACGCCATCAAGTTTACACCGCAATCGGGCAAGGTCATCCTGATTGTTACCCGCAGCGGGGATGGCGGGCAGATGGTCTCGGTCAAGGACAATGGCCCCGGCATTCCCGATGAGGAAATTGCAACGGTGCTGTCCTCTTTTGGTCAGGGATCGCTGGCGCAAAAGACTGCGGAACAGGGCGCGGGCCTAGGCTTGCCAATTGTTCAAAAAATCATGGACCTACATCAGGGGCGCTTTGATCTGTTTTCCAAACTGCGCTTTGGGACCGAAGTCATTGCCACCTTCCCGCGCGCCCGCGTTATGGATGCACTGGCCCCGGTTGTTGAGCGCAAGCAGAAGCTGGAAATTTATTCTGATGCCAGCTGAGGCGCTGCTCGCATTCTAGTCTGATTGGCGACCGCTGACCGAAGCGCTGGCAAAGGTCGCCATATTGTTATGCAGGTGCAGGGCGGTCTTGGCGAGGACCGCAGCAAGAGCCGCGCCGCTGCCTTCCCCCAATCGCAGACCAAGATCCAACAGGCCGGTTTTGCCCATTGCCCTGAGTGCCTTTGGATGACCGCCTTCAGCAGACACATGGGCAAAAATGCAATGATCGATTGATGCCGGATTGACCGCAAAAGCCACAGCGGCGGCGGCAGTCGCCACAAACCCATCGATTATGACCGGAATTTTTTGCTGACGCGTAGAAATCAAGGCGCCGAGCATGGCTGCGATTTCACGACCGCCGACGCGCGCCAATATCGAGCAGGGGTCACTTAGTGCATCGCCGTGAAAGGCCAACGCACGATCCACGGCGTCGGCCTTGCGCCGTAGGCCAGCATCGTCAACGCCGGTACCGCGTCCTACCCAATCCGCACCGGTGCCGCCGAACAGGGCCGCATAGATCGCGGCGGCAACCGTTGTGTTGCCAATCCCCATTTCGCCGATACAAATCAGATCGGGCTTACCGGCAATGGCTTCCATGCCATAAGCGATAGTGGCGGCGCACATGCGATCATCGAGCGCTGCTGCCGTGGTGATGTCCCCTGTTGGTAGTTCCAGCGCCAGCTCGAACACCCGCAGGTTGATTTCGTGCAACCCGCAAATCTGCGAAATAGCCGCACCGCCATTGGTGAAATTTGCGACCATCTGGGCCGTCACTTCGCGCGGAAAGGCCGAAACACCCTGATCGGTAACGCCATGGTTGCCAGCAAAGATTGCCACCATAGGATTATCGAGGGTTGGGGTGGCCTTACCCTGCCAACGGCCCAAAAATTCTACCAGCTTTTCCAGCTGCCCCAATGACCCCGGCGGCTTGGTCAAGGTCGAATCACGCTCACGAATCGCGGCTACGGCTGCTTCGTCGCCCTCGGGCAGAATGGTCAAAAGTTCGATGACATCGGCGTAGACGGCGTTTGGCGAGGCGGGCATGGCTGGTCCGGCGGTAAAGTGCTAGGAATGGCGACCTTGTTACGCAAACTCGATGGAAATGCAATTGAGCGCCGAGCATCAGGGCAGCCCGCCGATTACAGAAGAACGCGAACCGACGGTGCCACTTGAAGCGCCGCCAGTTCCGGGGCTCAGAGCCGATTTCCTGATGGCGTTGCGGTTTTTTTCCCGGCTGCCGACCGGCGACGCAACGCACGAAATTCCCGATCTCAATCGAATCGCCTTGGCATTGCCCTTTGCCAGTCTGGTGATTGGGGTTGGACCGGCGGCCTTGTTGTTGCTGACGGGCTGGCTGGGATTGCCGAGCTATTTTGGCGCTGCGCTGGCCGTTGGCGCCGCCGTTCTGGTTGGCGGCGCCATGTCAGAGGACGCAATTGCGGACAGTGCGGACGGGCTTTTCGGTGGCGCAACGGCAGCGCGGCGCCTCGAAATCATGAAGGACAGTCGGCATGGCACCTATGGGGTGGCTGCACTATGCCTGTTTCTGGTCTTGCGGATTGCAGCACTTGGCGCCATTGCGATGGTCAATCCCCTCGCTGCAGCCGGATTATGGCTGGGCGCGAGCGTCATGGGGCGCTCCTGCGCGCTGTGGCTGGCGGCCAGTGCCGCGCCTGCCCGCACGGATGGGGCTGGCGCGACGGCGGGACAATTGCTCAAGCGCAATTTTGCCGTCGGGGCGGGTTTTGCGCTGTTGATCGGGTTTGTTTTGGCAGCGCCGTTCGCGGGTTTGCTTGGGCTCGGGCTTGGATTGGCCATCGGCTTGGCAACAATCCTTGGATGGACAGTGTTGTGTGTGCGGCTGGTTGGCGGGCAAACCGGTGATTTGGTCGGCGCGCTGGTGGCTTTGCTCGAAATCGGTCTTTTGACGGGCTTTCTGGCTGGCCTCTAGGTGGGCAGCGTATGCGACTTGAAAAAGCCGTATCGGTCCCCATTATCAATTGTAGGTACGCGGTGGTGAGGTAAGCGAAGCGATGGCATTTATCGGAATCGCATTGCTGATCGCCATAGCGTTGGCCTTGGTGGTTATTGCCGACGCCGGAGCCTTGGTCGGCCTGAACCAGTTCCAGACGGCGCAAGTGCTGCCGCTGTTGTTACTACTGGTCATATTTGCCGGCGGCCTGTTTTCCCGGCGTCGACGGGCCTCTGAGCTTTTTGGCAATCTGGCGATCTGGATTGCCATCGCGACCGCAGCCGGTCTGGGTTACGTCTATCGCTATGATCTGAGCAACGTTGCCTGGAAGGTGGCCGGGCAATTCCGGCCTGGCGTCGCCGTAATTGACGCTGAGCGCGGTACCGCCATTTTTTCGCGTGGGCTGGGCGGCCATTTTGAAGTGCGTGCCAACATAAATGGCCATGTCACACCCTTGATATTTGATACCGGTGCCAGCGCAGTGGTACTCAACAGCAGCGATGCCGCCGCTGCCGGAATTGACGTTGACCGCCTGCAATTCAACATTCCGGTTTCCACCGCCAATGGCACTGGCCAGGCGGCGTTTATAACGCTCGATCGTATGGAAATCGGTGGCATCACCCGCACCGGCGTGCGTGCTTTTGTTACATCCGATGATTCCCTCGAAAAAAGCCTTTTGGGGATGACTTTTCTGGAAACACTAACCCGGTATTCGGTCAGTCAGGATGCGTTGGAATTGACCGACTAGGCTCTAAACTGCCAATGCGCTCAACGCAGCAACGGCTGCAAGAGCGCGGTCCAGCACTTCTGGCCCCGCCTGAGGACGGCATGCCTCAACGCTCAGGATCTGGCGGAACTGGCGGGCACCGGGCAGGCCATTGGCCAGACCCAGCATATGGCGGGTGATCTGATTGATCCGAACGCCTTTACCTAGTTGGGCCTCGGCGTAGGAGGCCATTTCCATCATGACTGTTTCTAGCGTGACTGGATCGCCAGGTTCCCCGAAAATCCTGCTATCGACCTCGGCCAGCAGCATGGGCGTGTGGTATGCGGCGCGCCCCATCATGACGCCATCGGTGAGCGCCAATTGTTGGGTGGCATGTTCCAGCGTATCGATGCCCCCGTTGATCATGACGGGCAACGGCGCAAGGCGGGTCCGCAAGCGATGCACCCGGTCATAGTCAAGGGGCGGGATGGTGCGGTTTTCCTTTGGCGACAGTCCGTTTAGCCAAGCTTTGCGGGCATGCACATAAAGCGCATCAACCTTTGCCTCCACCATGGCGTCGGCGAACAGATCTAGCCCGGTTTCAACGTCCTGATCATCAATGCCAATGCGGCACTTGACTGTGATCGGACGGTCCGTGGCGTTGCGCATGGCGCGAACGCAATCGGCCACAAGGTCCGGCTCGGCCATCAGGCAAGCACCGAAACGACCCGACTGCACTCGGTCAGAGGGGCAACCGACATTGAGATTAATTTCCGCGTAACCGAACTCTGCCCCGATGGCAGTTGCCTCTGCCAGTTCGGTGGGATTGGAGCCGCCCAATTGCAGCGCTACGGGTTGTTCGACCGGATCAAACCTCAGCAACCGCTCCCTGTCGCCCCGCACCAGAGCAGCACTGGTGACCATTTCGGTAAACAGCAACGTCCGGCGGCTCAACAAACGGTGCAGATACCGGCAGTGGCGATCGGTCCAGTCCATCATCGGGGCGACGGAAATTGTTCGGTCTATATTTTTCAAGGTGTTACGGCTTCTTTTCGCGATGGCGTTCCGGAAACGATCATGAGTGGACGCCTTCTTTAATGCAAAATCGGGCAATTGTGCACCCTGCCGAATGTCATTGCTGCGATGAAACGAAATCGAATTGCTCAAAGATTAGGCATTGGGGCAGGATAATCTCCTAACGCCAATGTCTTTGCGATTGGATGCCCGGACAGATGCGGGGGCAATTTGGTACAACTCTTTCAGTAACAAATTGGAGCTCCCCATGCGTTTTTCAACGTTTGCTGCAACCGTTCTGATCGGGTTCAGCCTTATTTCTGGCGCTCACGCTGAACGCATGACCGACCAGCCACTGGTCAATGCGGATTGGCTTGAGCAACATCTGGGCGACAAGAGCCTGGTCGTTCTGGATAGCCGCGATGCCGTCAAGGATGTGTTGCCATATGACGTCGCTCACATCCCCGGCGCGATCAGCGCGCCCTACTCCACCTCGGGCTGGCGCAATTCAATTGATGATGTACCCGGCCAGTTTCCTGGCGTGGAAAAAACATCGGCTCTGATTGCAGCGCTGGGCATTTCTGATGACAGCCATGTGGTCATTGTGCCTGCTGGCACCAACTCAAGCGAGTTTGGCGCTGCAACGCGCATCTACTGGACATTCAAGGTACTGGGACATGATGCGGTTTCCATTCTTGATGGCGGATCACGCGCCTGGGATGCGACTGGTGGGGAAGTAACCAACGTCGCCACCGTCTTGCCCCCAGCAACCTTTACCCCCAATTTCCGTCAGGAACTGCTGGCCACGACCGCCGATGTCAAAGCCGCGATGGCCGATGGCACGCCGCTGATTGATGGTCGTCCTGCGGCGCAATACAAGGGTGAATCCAAGAGCCCCGTGGTTCGGGTTGCCGGCACCATTCCGGGTGCAGTCAACATTGAAAACATGAGCCTGTATGACAACGACAAGGCGTCCTTTGCTGACCCTGAAAAAGTCGCAAGTCTTGCCGCCAGCGTTGGTGTAGAAGCCGACGAGTCCAATATCGCCTTCTGCAATACAGGGCATTGGGCTTCGGTAGTCTGGTTTGGCCTTTCCGAAGTCCAGGGCAACAAGAATACCCGCATGTATGATGGCTCGATGGCTGAATGGGCCGCCGATCCTGAGCGCCCCGTTGAATAGGATCGACGGATCGTTATAGGCAATTACAATGTCCAGGGCCTTGCTCTGGACATTGACGTATCGGGCTCTTTAAAGCCTTTTCATTGGCTCCATCGTTGGCAGTATTGATCTCATGAGTATGGCTTCCGCCTCCGTTCCGCAGTCTTCTCCCGGTGCCAGCGGCATTAACGTCGACCGTGGCGTCGTGCTTTTGGTCAGTCTTGCCGTTGTGGTCGTGGCCCAGATTATCGGGCAGGTTATCAGCCCGCGCCAATCGCTGCTGTTTCTGGTCGGCGGGCTGTTAGGAGTCACGCTTTATCACGCCTCGTTCGGCTTTACCGGTGGTTGGCGCCGCATGGTAGTCGAGGGCCGTGGCCGGGCGATGCGGGCACAAATGCTGATGATCGGTGCCGCAGCGATTGCTTTTATTCCCCTTCTAGCTCTGGGTAATGTGTTCGGCCAACCTCTGGTTGGGGCAACCGCGCCGGTTGGGGTATCGGTGCTGGTTGGGGCGGCCCTGTTCGGGCTTGGCATGCAGCTGGGCGGCGGGTGCGGATCGGGCACACTGTTTACCGTGGGCGGCGGCAGCGCGCGGATGCTAGTGACATTGGCGTTTTTTATTGTCGGCGCATTACTGGGCACCGCACATCTGCCATGGTGGTTGGGGATGCCTTCAATGCCGCCAACAAGCCTTGGTTTAGTGCTCGGCGTGCCGGGTGGCGTTGCTGTGACGTTGCTCGGTTTGGCTGCTGTTGCAGGGGTAACCGTGTTAATCGAACGTGCACGTCATGGTAGCCTTGAGCGTCCCGCCGAACCATCTCGGCGTGGCTTGACGCGACTTCTGCACGGTCCATGGCCACTCGTCGGTGCTGGACTGGCACTGGCTGCCCTAAATTTGGTCACCTTGCTGGTGGCTGGCCATCCATGGTCGATCACTTACGGCTTTGGTTTGTGGGGGGGCAAGATTGCCAGCGCGGTTGGTGTGCCGGTGGCGAGTTGGGAATTCTGGACCTGGCCGGGTCAGGCGGCGGCTCTTAATGATAGCGTTCTGGCAGATGCGACGTCGGTGATGAATTTTGGCATATTGCTTGGCGCGGCGCTGGCGGCCGGGTTGGCCGGCAAATTTGCGCCGAAGGCCAAATTACCGTTCTTGTCCCTCTTGGCGGCAGCCATCGGCGGGGTGGCGATGGGCTATGGCGCCCGGCTATCATTTGGGTGCAATATCGGGGCGCTGTTTTCCGGCATTGCCTCGGGTAGCCTGCATGGATGGCTCTGGTTTGCCGCCGCGTTCGCCGGCAGTTTCGGCGGTATCCTGGCGCGTCCGCTGTTTGGACTGGATGGGTTCAAGAAATGAGTAATCGCAATACATTTCTTTTTGGCGCGGCGCTGGCCACCGCCGTGACAGCGGTGGCGGTTGATCACGTCAGCCATCGCGTGGCACCGGCCCCCGCGGCCGTCACAGCCGCGGTTGTCAGCGCGGTAGCAAGTGACGCGTCGCCATGTTCTGCCGCAGCTCCCTGCTCGGCTGCTTCACCGTGTTCTGCTGCAGCGCCCTGTTCTGCCGCAGCACCCTGTTCTGCCGCAGCACCTTGCGCGGCAGTGGCTCCGTGTGCTGCTGCGGCTCCGTGTGCGGCGGTTGCACCGTGTTCGGCGACGGGGCAGTAAAGGGAGATGCAACCCGACCGCACTCGCGCTGCTCAAGAGGCCTTGTTTTGCGAAGCAACGCTTGCCAAATCGGGCGACAATGTTTTGCTGGAGACGCTACGCGGTGCTGAGACCATCAAGGCCTGGAGCCATTATCCGGCGGGGGATGTGTTTGACCCGGAAAGTGGCGCGCAGTGGTATTATCATTGCCACGACCCACAGTCCGAGCAGGAACACGGTCATTTCCATTGCTTCGTGCGACCGGACGGCGCCAAGGGCCCCATCCACCATCTGATCGCGGTTGGGGTCGATCCCTATGGGAAGCTAGTTCGCCTTTTTAGCGTCAATCAGTGGGTGGTTGGCGACGATTGGGCCGATGCGGCAAAAACTGTTGATCTACTTGAACGGTTTGATGTGCAGATGGGGCGCCCCTCCTATCTGGTCAATCGTTGGCTGACGGCGATCATTGCGCTTTACCAAGAGGAAATCGCTGACCTGATCCGGCAGCGCGACGAGGTAGTCGCGGGCCTATCCGCTGTTGGGCCGGATGCAGCGCGGGCTGACAGGACTCTGGAAGTAGCGTCTGAACTGACGGTCGATCTTTCGGCCAAGGCAAAAGCGATCCTGGCCAACTAGTTTACCCACCTGCGACGAGCGCCCCAATCAACATTACATGCCGTCCCATTCGATGATTTTGTAACTTTGGGGCCTGCGTGAACGAATGACCCACATATCCCGCCAAAAATGTCCCGGCAGCCTCGCTGCCCGGTGTACAAAGTGGAGTTTGGGTATATGGAACGCAATCATCAGATCTATCCTGTTATGGCGTTGGCCTGCCTGATTTATCTCGCATCGGCCGCCTTTGCGCAGGCGCAGACCAGCGCCTGGAGCGGTGAAGGCTGGGAAACCGATTTTTCCCAATCAAGCATCGACCTATCGGAAATAATCTCGGGCGGACCGCCGCGTGACGGCATTCCGTCCATCGACAATCCTCGGTTTGAATCAGCCGATGCCATTACCGATATTGATGGGCGTGAGCCGGTTATTCAATTTCCAATCGAGGGCGATAGCCGGGCCTATCCGCTGCGCGTGCTGATCTGGCATGAGATTGTCAACGACGTTGTCGATAGCGTCCCTGTCGCCGTCACCTATTGCCCGCTGTGCAATGCAGCCATCGTTTTTGACCGGCGGCTGGATGGGCAGACGCTGGAATTCGGAACAACGGGCAAACTGCGTCATTCCGACCTGATCATGTATGACCGCACCACCCAAAGCTGGTGGCAGCAGTTTTCTGGCGACGCCGTTGTAGGCGCGCTGACGGGGCGTGATCTCAAGAAGATGCCCTCGCGGATCGTTTCGTTTGAAAAGTTCAGGCAGGACAATCCCAGCGGTCAGGTGCTGGTGCCCAATGATCCCAATTTCCGGCGATATGGCGACAATCCCTATCAAAACTATGACACCGCCGAGCGGCCCTTCCTGTTTCAGGGAGAACTGCCGGACGACATTGCGGCCATGGCCCATGTGGTTGTGGTCGATACCGGTGCCGAGCCGATCATTGTAAGTCTCGAACGTGTCCGCAAATCTGCCTATGAGCGCAACGGCTACACTGTGTCCTATCAGGATGGCGTTGCTTCAGCGCTGGATGCGCACAGCATCGAGCAGGGACGCGATATCGGTACGGTGGTTGTTACCAAGGACGGTGCCGATATTGTCCACGATCTGACATTCGCCTTCGTTGCGCATGTATTTTATCCTGATGTGCCGATCATACAATGATTGAACGCCCGACCGTTCCAAAGAGGAATTCTTGAATGCGGTTTCCCTTCCCGTTTGCACTGCTGCTGGCCGCAGCCATCACGCTTATCCTGGGCTATTCCGGCATTGTTACATTTCTGGGCGCGCACCCATTCTGGGCGCAATCGACATCGTGGATTGGGGCAATTGCCGGGGCAGCGGTCGCCCTTGTTCTGTTGTGGTTCCGTGTGCCCCGGATGCTGGCGCTGGGGCTCGCGGGCGTTGTCTTGTTGGCAGCTGGATTGGCCGCATATTTCGGCAAGGCTGAGTTTGTCGCATCCTACGCCGAAAACGGATTGGCGGGTCGGTTTTGGTATATTGGATGGATGGTTGGCCTTGGTGCCCTTACCAGCCTGATCGCAGTCGGCGTTGGCCGCGCACGCGGCGCCTGATCAGGGCCCGCTACAGCAATGGCGACTTCATGAATTTTGGCGGCACGCCTCGTCCATCGCCTCGGCGTGTTGGCTGGCCGTGTCGGGGGCGGGACTGAGTTCGACCACAGAGTGGGTCACGACGGCAGAACTGGCTTCCAAGGTCCTATGAACCGGGCACTTGTCGGCAATGCGCATGACGCTTTCATGTTGATCGGTACTCAGCTTGCCGTCATAGCTTATCTGGCGGTCAAATTCGTCGCGACCATCGGCCCCTTTGCCATTGTGGGTGACTTCGGCCCGGATGGCGGTAATCGGCAGGCTCTTGCGATCTGCGTAAAGCCGCAGGGTCATGACTGTGCATGCGCCTAGCCCTGCGGAGACCAATCCATAAGGGGTGGGACCGCTGGCCATGCCGCCAACGCTGACGGGTTCATCTGCCATGAAACTGCCCGAGGCGGTCGCGACATGAACCTGGAATTTACCAGCGCCGGTTTCGGTGACGACCACGCCATCGCCATTGGGCAGTTGCGGCTTCGTTGCAGTGGCAGGCGCTTCAAGATATCGCGTTGCCCACGCCGACAGACAATCGGCTGCATATTCGGCGTCGCGGCGGCGCGTCAGCAAATGGTCGGCATCATCGAGCGAGATGAAGCTCTTGGGGTGGCGGGCGGACGTGTAGATACGGGTGGCGTTGCCGATGGAAACCACGGCGTCGGTGGGGGCGTGCAGGATCAACAGGGCCTTGCCGAGTTTGGCGATTTCAACTTCGGGTTCGTATCGGGCAAGTTCGCTCGCAAAGTCGGGTGCAAGCTCAAACGCCCTACCCCCAATATTGACGGGAACCCGGCCTTCACCGTCATGCTCGGTGTCGGTTTCGACATGGGTCAGCACATGTTCGGGATCAAAAGGGGCGGCCAATACCGCAACTGCGGTCACGCCGGGTATTGAGGCTGCCGCGGAAAGCACTGCCGCACCGCCAAAACTGTGGCCGACAAGCAATTCGACTTTTCGGCCAGAAGCGGCCATCGACTCTGCGGCAGCAATAATGTCGGTTCTGTCGCAGGACAGCCCATTGCCAAACTCTCCCTCACTATCGCCAAGCCCGGTGAAATCAAACCGCAACACACCGATGCCCTTTTCGGCCAGGCGGCGCGATATCCGGGTGGCGGCGAGCGAAGTCTTGTCGCAGGTAAAGCAATGGGCAAATACAGCATAGCTGCGTGCCGGTGTATCGCTGGTTTCTAGCCGACCAGACAATTGCTCGCCCTTGGCATTGATGAAGGAAAACTCTTCAGTGGGCATGGCTATCACCGATATTCTGGGTTGGGATGATCGAAATGTTCGCCCTTATCCCAGGCGGGACGCTGGTTGCCATGAGCGGGTATGCCGCCGGCATCCTTGAGCATGCGCGCAAGGTGCAGCAGGTTCCAGGTCATGAACGTTGTGTTGCGCTGGGTGAAGTCATTGTCGAGCCCCACCTTGCCGTCGTCGCCATATGAGGGGCCCGGCCCTGCCTCGCCGATCCATCCGGCATCGGCCTGTGGCGGGATGACATAGCCAAGATGTTGCAGGGAATAGAGAATGTTCATGGCACAATGCTTGATGCCATCCTCATTGCCGGTAACAATGCAGCCGCCAGTACGACCGTAATAGGCGTATTGTCCGGCGTCATTGAGATTGCCTGAAAAGCCATAGAGCCGCTCGATGGCACGGCTGCAGATCGATGATTTTTCGCCCAGCCAAATGGGGGTTCCCAGCACCAGTATGTCGGCGGCCATGACCTGCTCCTGAAGGGCCGGCCATTCGTCTTTGGGCCAGCCATATTCAGTCATGTCGGGGTAGACGCCAGGGGGAATTTCGTGGTCGGCCACACGTATGGTCTGCGTCGTGACGCCATTGGCCTGCATGATCGCCTTGGAAACATCCATCAAGGTCTGGGTATGCGATTTTTCGGAAGAGCGCTTTAAACTGCAGTTCAAGAATATGGCTTTCAGATCCGAATAATCGGTCATTGGCAAATTTCCTCGCATTTGGTCGGCAGCGCCGATTGAACATAGCGCACGGGCACGGCTGCGCAAACTGACCACATCCGGCCAGCCTGACGTCAATCAGGCACGGGCGGAGAAAGTTCCAACTATGTCTGGCAATGGCGTCTGCTGTTACAGACAAACGCACCCCGAAACCAAATCGGCCTGCCGGGTTCACCGACAGGCCTTGCTTAATCGCACATTGGACGCCTGAGCCTAAAAAGTTTCTGACAAGTCCCGCAGTTTGAGCGATTTGGCCAATTCGGTGGCCGAAACCTTTTTGCCATGACGGGCAGTGAATTGCAGATTTGCGGTTCGGCCCGGCAGCAGGGTGATTGCGTTGTCGGAAAAATAGCCAGGCACATCGACCGTAGCGGTAACAAACAGCGCCGGGGTGTCGGTGATCAGGCTGAGAACGGGCTTGCCATCCCTGGTTGACCACTTTGTCTTGATTTTCGGCTGCGGCAGTTCGTAATTCTTATAGGCGGTTGGGAAAAAATCGTTCGTCCCCAGCAGATGGCCATCGGCATCGGTCCAACTGAAGAACAAGAATTCGTCTTCGGCGAGGTTGACGGCGGCCAAGCGGTGCAGGACCTTGGCGGCGTCAGGGCTGATCGAGGCCTTGCCCGAATGGATGGTGCGCTCGCCGCCCGCCATCTTGACCGCGAGAATCTCTAGATTGATGCTGGCTTTGGCGGCCGTATCGTTGATGCCGCTCAGAACGATGTTGCCACTCTCGGAATCAGGGACAGCCACCACATTGATCGGCAGGTAAAAGCGCTTGGCCATATAGTGCAGCAGTTTCCACTGCCCGCCATAATCGAGGCTGGCCCAGCTGGCAACAGGCCAGATATCGTTGATTTGCCAAAACAGTGTGCCCATGCAGCGCGGCTTGGTCGAGCGCCAATATTCAATGGCAGTCTTGATCGCCAACCCCTGCTGGATCTGGGACAGGAAGACCATCTGGTCAAAATTGGACGGAAAGCGGAAATACCGCGTCATGGTTTCAAGGATACGGGCGTTGCCGCCCTCGTTGCGCTGGTGATTTTCCATCACTGGCGAGGAGGGATTGCGATCCTTGGGCTCGGCAAAAGTTTCGATGACATTCATTGAGGTAAAAGACTGGAAACCGAATTCGGAGGCAAAACGCGGATTGACCGTCCGATAGGCCTCAAAGGGTTTTGCCGAGTGCCAGACGTCCCAATAGTGGGTGTCGCCGCGCGTATCGGCGTGCCAGCCGTCGGAAAAATCGAGATAGCCCATGGAGGGCGACGACGGCCAGAAACGACGGGCGGGGTCCTCGTCCTCGACAATGCGGCCCAGCATTGAGTTCAGCCGGTCATAGTTGGCGACGTAGCGTTCGGGTGCGGCTTTGGTTTCGGGGTACCAACCCAGCGAGCCAATAACTTCGTTGTCGCCACACCATAGGGCAAGGCAAGCGTGGTGGGACAGGCGGCGCACCTGCTGGGTGATCTCGGTGTGCACATCGTCCAGAAATTCACGATTGGACGGATAGCTCATGCAGGAGAACATGAAATCATGCCAGATGAGGATACCCAGCTCGTCACATAGTTCATAAAAGTAGTCGGGCTCGTACTGGCCACCGCCCCAGATCCGCAACATGTTCATGTTGGCTGCTTTGGCGCTTTCGAGCAGATCGCGCACTACGGCCGGGGTTATGCGGCTCGGAATGGCGTCAGCGGGGATCCAGTTGGCCCCCATCATGGTTATGTCGCGCCCGTTGACGCGGCATTTGAAGGTATGGTCGATGGCGTCTTTTTCCACGACCCATTCAAGTTTACGCAAGCCAAGCTGGCGAACGGCTTTTTCGCCATCCAGTTCGGTCGTCAGCTCATAGAGCGGCTGATCGCCCTGCCCGGCGGGCCACCAGAGCTTTGGATCTTTTATGGTGGCGGTGTGGATGAAGATATTCTCACCCAGCGACACCGAGACCTTGTCGGCAATAACCTGCCCGTCGATTGTATGGGTCAGTTCGATATCGCCGCTGGCAAAGGCGAATACGCGGGTCTTGATGGTCAGTTCGGCCGCACGCTTTGAATGGTTTTGATCGACCTGAACGCTTTCCTGCCGCGCCAGCCGAGACTTTCGCAGGCTCATGGTGCCATAGACGCCTATGGGCATCAGGCAGATGCCCCAATCCCAACCGGCATGGCAGGCGGCCTTGCGCACGAAGTTCATATGAACCCCGGTCAGGCCGTTGGTCTGGTAGTTGTAGGTAAAGGGAATTGGGAACGGATGGGCGTCAGCGCGAGCCTTGGCGACGTCGCGGGTAATACCGAATTCGATGCGCAGGGTATTTTTACCCTCCAGCACCTTGCCGCTGACGTCGATGTCGTAGCGGATGAAGGCGTTCTGGGCCGAGGCGATGACTTCACCATTAAGGAAGACCTTGGCGATGCAGTCAATTTCAGACAGGGTCAGCGTCAAATAACCGTTTATCTGGTCTGGGGTAGCGACAAATTGGCGTTCGACCGCCCAGGCTCTCTCATTGACCCACATGACAGCCTTTTCGTTGCTGCCGAAATAGGGATCGGGAATTTCACCGTTGGCGAGCAACGCAGTATGCACGTCACCGGGCAGGTCGATCGTGGCGGTAGTCTTGTGGATGGGTGATGAAAGGCGGTAGGTGCCCGCCAGATCCAATACCGAATAGCTGACATTGGCGCCATCGGGCGCAACAATTTGAACCAATTTAAGCTCCCCGCACCGGACATTTTGTTTGCCGGTCTGTTGGTCGGCTCGAACAGAGCCAACCGATGCAATCGATTTCATTGAACTATTAGGCGATAGTGAACCGGTTTCCAATGGGCATAAAACAATATTTTACGAACTGCGTCGCGGATGGGATGGCGGACGCGCCGTACCGATCCCCAGACTGCGTGAGGGCCGCAAAAATGGCTCCCGGCGCAGCTTATTGTGCCGCCGTTTCAACTGCGTCGGCGTCAATGAAGCCGCCGGATTGCCGATGCCAAAGGCGGGCATAGTGGCCACCCAGTTCGAGCAGTTCTGCATGGCTTCCCTGTTCGACAATCCGCCCTTCGTCCAGCACGATCAATCGATCCATGGCGGCGATGGTGGAGAGGCGATGCGCGATAGCGATGACGGTTTTATTGGCCATCAGCAGCTGCAACTGGCTCTGGATCGCCGCCTCGACCTCGCTGTCCAGCGCCGAGGTGGCTTCGTCCAGGACAAGGATTGGCGCGTTTTTTAGCAAGACCCGCGCAATGGCGACACGCTGGCGCTGGCCACCAGAGAGTTTTACGCCCCGTTCGCCAACGTGGGCGTCATAACCAGAGCGACCGGTGGGGTCAGTCAATGTCTCGATGAAAACATCGGCTTCGGCCTGTTCAGCGGCGTGGTGAATGTCGGACTCGCTGGCGTCGGGGCGGCCATAGGCAATATTGTCACGCACCGAGCGATGCAGCAGCGAAGTATCCTGGGTGACGACGCCAATATTGGCACGCAGTGAGTCCTGGGTGACGGATGAAATGTCGGTGCCATCAATCAGGATACCGCCTGCCTGCCGGTCGTAAAACCGCAACAGCAGATTGACAATGGTTGATTTTCCCGCCCCCGAGCGGCCCACCAAACCGATTTTCTCGCCCGGTCGGATGTGCAGGTTCAATCCATCGATTACCCCGCTTTCCTTGCCGTAGTGAAAGGCGACATTCTCAAACCTGATATCGCCGTTGACCGGCTCAATCGGTTGAGAATTCGGTTGATCGGCGACCATTCGCGGCAGTGAAATCGAGGAGATACCGTCGCGCACCGTGCCGATATTTTCAAACAGCGACGACATTTCCCACATGACCCACTGGCTCATTCCCTGAAAACGCATGACGAGCCCCAGCGACACCGCCAAGGCGCCAGGCGTCATGGTGCCAACCAGCCAAAGCCAGATGCCAACGGCGCCGACACCGAACAGAAGGGCGGCATTGAGCCAGGAGACAGCAACCTGAAGAATGCTTGCCAAGCGCATTTGGCGATAGACCGTATCGAGAAATCCATCCATTGCCTGGCGGGCATATTTCTCCTCCCGATTGGAGTGGGAGAACAGTTTGACGGTGGCGATATTGGTATAGCTGTCGACAATGCGACCGGTCATCATGGAGCGGGCGTCGGCCTGTTCCTGAGAAATCTTGCCCATCCGGGGGATGAAATAGATCATCAGCGCGACATAGGCCGCCAGCCAGGCGAGAAAAGGCAATGCCAGACGCCAGTCGCTGCTTGCCGCCAAAATGGTGGCGCCGGTAAAGTAGACGACCACATAGACCAGCATGTCGAGAAGCTTCATGACCACTTCGCGCACAGCCAGCGAGGTCTGCATCAGCTTGGCGCCAATACGCCCGGCAAACTCGTCCTGAAAATAGCTCATCGACTGGCGAATGAGATAGCGATGGCTCATCCAGCGGATGCGATGGGGGTAATTGCCCAACAGGGTCTGATGCATAGTCGCCGTGCTGATGACCCCGAGCCCGGGCAGAATCAGCAGTACGAAAGCGCCCATCAATGCCAGTTTCCAGCCATCGGTTTCGATAAAGGTCGACCGATCGGCCGAGGCCAGCCAATTGACCACGTCGCCGACGAATCCGAACAGGATGATCTCACCCAAGGCAATAAGCGCCGCCGCCGCCGCCATCAGGGCCAACCATTTCTTGGCGCCATGGCTATAATGCAGGCAAAATTCCAGAAGGCCTTTTGGCGGTTCTGAGGGTTCTGCTTCGGGATAAGGATTGAGCCGGGTTTCAAACCATTGCATTAGCCGCGTAATCATAATCGCCTCTCAAGAGGAGCCGACCGGTGGGGAAAACACCACCAAAGGGCGTCCCTGTCGCTGGCCAAGCCAGCCCGATCAACCAAATATCGGATACCATCCTCCCTACGTCGACGATATGACGCGGACGAGAATGTGCTGCGCTGCAAATCTTGCCCCCACGACTGCCCAATTTGGCGTAGAAGGATGTAGTTGGCGCACGCTAGCCGCACAGAATACACGAAATGGCCCAATTGGCTACCGTCATTGGACGGGATAGAACACAGATATCTGCAACTGGAATATTTGCCCATGCGCACCGAAACCGAGCACACCATTTTTCTCAAAGATTATGCGCCCAGTCCCTATCGGATTGTGGCTGTCGATCTCGATTTCGATATTTTTGACAAGGTGACCATCGCGCGGGCGCAGTTGAGCATTGAGCCGGAAGCTGAAACGCCGCCCGGTACGCCGCTGGTGCTGGATGGGGATGGCTTGAGCCTGTCCTCGGTTGCCATTGATGGTGCCCCGCTGATGCAATCGGCCTATGCGAGCGATGCCAATAGCCTCACCATCGTCGAACCGCCGCAACGTCGATTTGTGCTGGAAACCGAAGTGCATCTTGACCCGGCGGCCAACACGAAGCTGATGGGACTCTATCGCTCCAACGGAGTGTGGTGCACGCAATGCGAGCCTGAGGGCTTTCGCCGCATCACCTATTATCTGGATCGGCCTGATTGCCTTGCCGTCTTCAAGGTGACGCTGACGGCCGACGCAAAACTGGCTCCGGTCTTGCTCTCAAACGGCAATCTGGTCCGCGCAGGCGACGCTGGCGACGGGCGGCATTTTGCTGTCTGGCAGGACCTGCACCCCAAACCGGCATATCTCTTTGCCATGGTGGCGGGTGATCTGGGCTCGATTACCGACAGTTTCACCACGGCCTCAGGCAAAAAAGTGGATCTGGCGATCTATTGTGAGCATGGCAAGGAAAGCCAGTGCGACTGGGCCATGGACAGTCTCAAGCGCTCGATGGCGTGGGATGAACGGCGGTTTGGCCGCGAATATGATCTCGATATCTTCAACATCGTGGCGGTCAGTGATTTCAATTTTGGTGCCATGGAAAACAAGGGTCTGAATATCTTCAACGACCGGCTGGTTTTCGCACAGCCCGAAAGCGCAACCGATGCCAATTATGCGGGGATCGAGCGGGTCATCGCCCACGAATATTTCCACAATTGGACAGGCAACCGCATTACCTGTCGGGACTGGTTCCAGCTTTGCCTCAAGGAAGGGCTGACGGTCTATCGCGACCAGGAATTTTCCTCGGACGAGCGCAGCCGACCGGTGCAGCGCATCCACAATGTTCAGGGCCTGCGCAGCGCACAATTCCCCGAAGATAGTGGTCCTCTGGCACATGCGCCAAGGCCGGATCACTACAAGGAAATCAACAATTTCTATACAACCACCGTCTACGAAAAGGGCGCGGAAATTGTCAGGATGCTGGCGACGCTTCTCGGCGAAACGGCGTTCCGCAAGGGCATGGACTTCTATTTTGAGCGCCATGACGGGGAAGCCACCACGATTGAAGCATTTCTAGCGGTTTTCGCCGATAGCAGCGGCATGGATCTTGACCAATTCAAGACCTGGTATCTGCAGGCGGGCACCCCGCAGGTCAGCGTGCGCGACGCGTATGACGCCGAAAATCAGACCTATACGCTTGAACTGGACCAGTTGACCGCTGCGACACCCGGCCAGCTGGAAAAGTCGGCTTTGGTGATACCGATCCGGTTTGGACTGATCGGGCCCAACGGCAGCCCGATGGGCTGGTCCAGCGTTAGCGGGGCGGAGGTTCGCGACGACATGATTGTTCTGCGCGAGGATAGCGCAGTGTTGCGTTTTGAAGGCGTCGCCAATCGGCCAGTGCCGTCGCTGTTCCGCGAGTTTTCCGCACCGGTGCAGGTGCATGCGGATCGCTCGCAGGATGATCTGCTGTTTCTGGCGCAGCACGACAGTGACCCGTTCAACCGCTGGGAAGCCCTTCAGGACGTCAGTTCCGCGCTGCTGATCGACGCCGTTGATGGTAAGCGGTGGGACGACAAGGCGCTCGATGGATTGCGTCAGGCGGCGCTGCAGACCCTTGATAGCGACACTTTGGACGACGCGTTCAAGGCACTGGCACTGGAAATTCCCGACGCCTCTGTACTGGGTCAAAAGATCGGCAAGGACATTGATCCAGCCCGGATCCATTCAACGCGCAAGGATTTTATTGCGGCACTATTTGGGCCGGTCGTGGGCACTCTTGAAACTGCCTATGAGGCGCTGACCAGCAACAAGCCCTACGCGCCCGATGCCGCACAGGCCGGGCAGCGCGCCCTGCGCAACCAACTGCTCAAACTGATTGTCGGGGCAGGTGGCGATGATGCTTTGGCGGTCCAGCAATATAGCGAAGCCGGCAATATGACCGATCGCTTTGCTGCCCTGACGATAGTGGGCACCGAATGGACCCACGATGCGGCGGGCCTTCTGGCCGATTTTCACACCCGCTTTGCAACCCACGATCCACTGGTTCTGGACAAATGGCTGATGATCAGCGCGCGGGCAGATGACGACGGGGTAATCGAGCGCATGCAAGCGATCCTGGCCGATCCGGCCTTCCCCAAGAACAACCCCAACCGCCTGCGCTCGCTTGTGGGTAGCTTTGTCTTGTCCAACCCGGTGCAGTTTACCCGCGCTGATGGCGCCGGTTTCCGGTTTGTGACCGGGTTCGTGGCCGATGTGGATGCGCGCAATCCGCAAGTGGCGGCGCGGGTGCTTACCGGGTTCCGAATTTGGCCCATTCTGGAGCCAAAGCGGCGCGAAGCAGCCAAGGCGGCACTTGCAGACCTGCAACAATCAGCAAGTCTTAGCCGCAACACGGCTGACATTTTGGGGCGGATGCTGGCGGACTAGGCGCACGGTTCCAGTGGCGCCAGGATTGGAAGAATTTTTCTCTAACGCTAAGTGATTCAACTGACTCACGAAAATGGCGCGCGGGCAACCGGGCGTCATATAGGGGTATGGACAATCACACCCGGCTTGATTCATTGTTTGTTAAGGGCAAATCGGGGCGGGGACAATCTCCCGAAAAACCAAGGAGACTGGTATGCGGTCGGCGGATATTTCCGGCGCCGGGGCCGAAGGATTCGGCAGCGGAAGTCAGGCGAATGGCATTTACAGCAATGCAACTAATACGTCGTCGAGCCGGATAGCATTTTGTCACAATCCTGTTCCCAATGCAGTGGCATTTACAGCAATCGGCAGTGCAGGCCTTTTCATCATCTACGACATTGCGCGGACCAGCGCCGAAGTCGGCTCGATGGAAGGCATCTGGCAACGGGCGATGGTTGTAGGCTTGCTCGCCGTGGTGCTGATCGGCGCGGCGATGCTCAAATATGGACCGAGGCCAGACGCCAGCCAACGCGCCAGTTTTCAGACATTGGTGGGTGCCATTCCGCTGGGCGTTGCCTGCTGGACCGCAACGGGTAACCTGATCGTTTGCAACGATCAATATCGCAGCCGCCTGAACCTGGCGACCGGGAGTTTTCGCGGCGCGGTAAGTTATCACGACGCGGTCACCCAGTTGATCCGGGGTGGCTACATGAAATTGATCAACGAAGATGACGACAACCGCCTGCTCGAATTGCATCGGCAGGACGGCAGTTGCCTGTTGATTGATGAACGACCGCTGGAAACCGGCGGGTTCATCACGCTGGTTTCCGATGTTACCGAGCGCAAGAAAACCGACATGCTGCTCAATGCCATCAGAGAAGAACAACGCCTTTTGGCGCGGCGCTATCACGAGGAAAAACTCAAGGCGGAAGCAGCAAGCCGGTCCAAGACAAATTTTCTGGCCCATTTGAGCCACGATATCCGCACACCGCTCAACCACATCATCGGTTTTGCCGAACTCATGGCCCATGAAACCTACGGGGCGCTGGGTGATCCGCGGTATCGCGAATACATTCAAACCATCAAATCCTCGGGCGAAGGGCTTTTGGCATCGTTCGCCACCATTCTTGATCTGGCTGAACTTGAAAGCGGCCAAAAGGTTTTGCGCAGTGAACCGCTTCAGGTGGATGAGCTGATCGAAAGTTCGGTTCTGCGCTATCGTGGGCAGGCAGCGCGTGCAGGTATCGAGTTTTGCCTGGGCGAATGTACGCAGGCGATAATTAGCGCCGATAAGCTGGCATTACAGCGCATGCTGGGCAATCTGATCGACAATTCGCTGCGTTTTACGCCGCAGGGCGGCACCATCACCGTGGCGGCCTACGCAGCCAATGACGGGGTGGTGATCGAAGTTTCGGACACCGGCCTTGGCATGACCGAGGACCGGTTGGAGAGCCTGCAACAGCCATTTGCGCTGGGGGATGCGCGGTTTACCCGCGAGGGCGTGGGCCCCGGCCTTGGCATTTCGATTTCGCGCGCCATTGCCGAGTTGAGCGGCGGACGGATGGCAATAGATTCAAGCCCTGCCATGGGCACCACGGTGGCGATATCCCTACCTGCCGTCGAAGGCGATACCAGCGTTATGCAGGCAGCTGAATAGTTAGAGTTTTTCGGCCTTTTCGTACCACTGCGCCGCTGCTGCACTCACCTCGTCCTGCATTGTTGCCAGATCCAGTTCCAGCCGCGAATAGTCCGGGTAGTGGGTCAATGAGGCCAACAGTTCCTTGAAGGCCGCGCTCCAGGCTTCGTCCTTGAACGGAGAAACCAGCGCCACGCTCATCACCTGCAAAATGGTGGAATAGACCCGATGGATATCAGCCAGTCGGGCGCCCTGCTCCAAAAGCCCGGTATCGGCCATTCGCATCAGAACCTTCGTCGTCAGCGCTTGGGGCGCAGCGACCTTGTTGCCAGCGACCAGTTGGGCCGACTGAGCGATAAATTCGAGATCGACCAGACCGCCTTTGGCAAGTTTGAGGTCAAAGGGGTGGCGCGCCGGTCGCTCCTCGGCCATCAGTTTTCGCATGGCTACGACGTCGGCAATAGTCTTGGCGACATCACGTGGCCGCGCCATGACCTCGGCAATGGCTTCATCCACCGTGTGACCCAAATTCTCGTCCGCCAATATGACGCGAGCGCGGCTGAGCGCCAGATGCTCCCACGTCCAGGCGTTGTCGCGATGATAAGATTTAAAGCCCGCCAGACTGGTTGCCAGTGGCCCGGCGTTGCCCGAAGGGCGCAGGCGCATGTCGGCTTCATACAGCACACCCTCGGCGGTTGGCGCAGTGATGGCGGCAACAAGACGTTGAGTCAGGCGGGTAAAATAATGGTTGGTCGAAAGGGATTTATCACCATCCGATTCCGTATCGAGCGGGGCGTCATAGAGCAGGATGAAATCAAGATCAGACGAAACCGTCATCTCGCGGCTGGCCATTTTTCCAAAGGCCAGCAGCGCGACGCTAGAGCGCGCAATCTTGCCGTGGCGCTTTTCAAATTCGTGCCGCACGGCATCAAACAGACGACGCAGCAGGGCCTGCGCGAGCGCGGTAAACTGTTCGCCCGCAATGGTAGCGCTTAGCGTTCCGGACAAAAGGCCCGCCGCAATCAGGAATTTTTGCTCCTGACCAATGATGCGGGCGCGATCGATGGTTTCCTCATAACTGCGTCCTTCGCCCAGAAAGGCATCGACCTTGGCAACCAGCACATCTTCGTGGGTCACATCATCGGCGAATGCAGGATCGATCAGCCCATCCATGACGTGAGCGCGATGAATGACCGCCTCGGCCATTCTGGGGGCGGAGGCCATGAACTGGATCAACAGGGTGCGCAACTGCTGGTGATTGCGCAAAAGCGCGAACAACTGCACGCCGGTGGGCAAGCGCGACAGAAAATTATCAAACTGCGCCATTGCCTCGTCGGCATTGCCAGCGCCGCCAAGATTGGCGATCAGGGCGGGCAGCAACTCGGTCAAATGGGCGCGCGCCGCCGATGCCCGTGTGGCGGGATAGCTGCCGTAGTGCCAGCGGCGAACTGTCTCAATGGCCTTGCTGGGGTCTGAAAACCCCATGGCGGACAGGGTTTCAAGCGTGCCTGGATCATCGTCGGAGCCGGTGAAAACCAGATTGCCTTCGCCACTCCCCAGGCTTTCACCATCGGCGAACAGATCGGAATAATAATGGACCACCAGTTCAAGCGCGGCACGGTAATCGGCTTCAAAGCGGGATAGATCACCCTGCCCCATCAGTCGCGCAATGGTTGCGACCTCGTCGCTGGTGGCGGGCATGGTGTGGGTCTGCTCGTCGGCCAGCATCTGCAAGCGGTTTTCGACAGCGCGCAAATACCAGTAGGTTTTTGTCAACTCCGTCGCGGTCTGGTCGTTGATCCAGTTCGCCTCGGCCAGAGCTGCCAGCGCCTGCGTCGTTGGCTTGACACGCAGGGTGGCGTCGCGGCCACCGGCAATCAATTGCTGGGTCTGGGTAAAAAATTCTATCTCGCGGATGCCGCCGCGCCCCAGTTTGACATTGTGCCCTTCGACGCGAATATCGCCGACGCGCTTGGCAATGTTGATCTGGCGTTTCATCGCCTGAATGTCGGCGATGGTGGCAAAATCGAGATGCTTGCGCCAGACGTAGGGGGCCAGTTCCTTGAGGAACGCCGCACCGACCTGCTGATCGCCGGCGCAGGCACGCGCCTTGATCCAGGCGGCACGTTCCCAATTCTGTCCCCGGCTTTCATAATAGGCCAACGCCGCATCAAATGAGATGGCAACCGGGGTCGATCCGGGATCGGGGCGCAAGCGCAAATCAGTGCGGAACACATAACCATGCTCGCGCCGGTCCTCCATTAGACCGACCAGCTTTTGAACCATGCGCGAATAGATTTTGGTGGCTTCACCGGGATCGGTCAAAGCACCTTTTTCCGGGTCGAAGAAAGCCACGATGTCGATATCGGAAGAATAGTTGAGTTCGCGGCCGCCATGCTTGCCCAGTGCAAAAATGGCGAGGCCGCTATTGGCGGCGGTAGCGTCCCCGGCTGCCAAGGTCAGTTGGCCCTTGAGCCCAGCTTGTCGCACCAACAGATTGAGTGCGGCGTCGAGAGCGGCGTCGGCAAGATCCGAAAGCGCGGCGGTCGATTGTGCGGTTGTCCAGGCGCCGCCCGTCTCAGCAACGGCCGCAAGAAGGGCGGTGCGGCCCTTGGCAATGCGCAGAACCGGGGCCAATTCGTCTTCGTCCGCTGCTGACTTGCCGACCGATTCAACCTCGGCCAGGATCGACCGAAAAGCGGTATCGGCATCGCTTGCCAGCGCCTCGGCCAGCCACTCTGGGTTGATGCGGGCCAGATCGAGCAGATAGGGCGCCGATTGCAACAAGGGGCCAAGGCAAGGGGCCGCGGCGCTGATCCCGCCTTGGACTGCGGCAGGCAAGTCAGCCAGCCAAAGGTCAAAGTCCGGATGGTCGATGGTGGGGAGCGGCGAAAGAGCAATGGTCATTGCCAAGGGATAGCGTGACCGCTTGGGCGCGACAAGGCTTTCGCCATCGGATTTGACGCAATCAGATCGCTACGGCGATTTGCGATTCAGGCAACAGGCAGGTCGATGATGGCCCGCACGCCGGGATTGTTATCTTCAAGGCGGAAATGGCCCTTGTGCAGCCGGGTCACGGCGTCCACCAGTGACAGGCCAAGGCCGGAGCCGGGTTCGGTTCGGCTTTTTCAAGACGCACAAAGCGCTCGAGTACGCGCTTGCGGTCGGTAGCAGGAATGCCGGGGCCATTATCGCTGACCTCGACTATTACCCGTCCCTCGCTCTCGTGGACGCTGACCACGATCTTGCCAACCCCGTCATCGCCGGGTTCGTGATATTTCATGGCGTTTTCGACCAGATTGACCATGGCCTGGCCGATCAGTTCGCGGTTGCCGTGCAAATGAATGCCATCGGTCACTTTGGCTTCCAGCACAAGTCCTGCGTCCTCGGCAACCGGGCCGTATAGTTCGGCAACATCGGCAACCACGGCGCTGACATCGACATCGCTCAGAGCGCCAGAAGGTGCGCCCGCTTCGGCGCGCGCGATCATCAGCAGCGCGTTGAACGTCTGGATCAGCTTGTCACTTTCAACGATGGTGGTTTCCAGCGCGACGCGTCGCTGTTCGTTGTCCGTACCATCACGCAGCGCCGATTCCGCCTGATTGCGCAGCCGGGTCAGGGGCGTTTTCAAGTCGTGGGCGACGTTGTCAGTGACCTCCTTGAGGCCTTGCAGCAATTGCTCGATGCGATCCAGCATGGCATTGAGATTTGTCGCCAGACCGTCAAATTCGTCGTTGCGGCGGGTGATGGGAATGCGCTCGGACAGGTTGCCCGACATGATGGTGGTGGAGGTTGCGCTGATGGAATCAATGCGGCGCAGCACCCGGCGGGCGGTAATGCCTCCGGCGATCAGCGAGAAAAACAATATGCCGCCGACGCCAACCAGAAAGCTTTGAACAATAATGGCGGTAAAGCCGCGTCGTTCGACCACATCGCGCCCGACAACCAGCCGTAGGCCACTGTCGAGCAATATCGAGCGGGCAACCGCATAGCCGCGCCGCGCGTCTTCGGGGCTGTCGTCTTCAGCGTCGATGGGCAGCGAGCGCTGATACTCAAAACTGTACATGCCCGGATGTTGCAGAATATCGGCGGGAATGGTGGTGACATTGCCGAGCAGATACTGGCCGGAAAGATCGCCCAGATAATAGATGCCCGGCCCCGGATTACGCGACAGGCGCTCGATGGCAAACGCAATGCCGCGAACGCCCTGCTGGCGCTCGAGGCGCTGTACCTGACGCACCTCGCGGTCAATGTCGTTGGCCTGCTGGCGCTGAATCTGAATACTGGACTGCCAGCCGATAAAGCCCATCAGCAATATCGAAAACAACACGAAGATCAGAATGAAAGTCGCTGTCAGCCGTACGGTTGAGGTGCGCCAGATCTGGGCAAGCCGATACACGGATTACTCGCGGATCATGTAACCGGCGCCGCGCACGGTTTGCAGCAACGGATTGGCGTAGCCCTTGTCGATCTTGGAGCGCAGTCGCGACATGTGAACGTCAATAACATTGGTCTGAGGATCAAAGTGATAGTCCCAGACATTTTCGAGCAGCATGGTGCGGGTTACCACCTTACCAGCGTTTTTCATCAAATATTCGAGCAGCCGGAATTCGCGCGGTTGCAGAAGGATGGTTTCGCCCTCCCGCTCAACCTTGCGCGACAGGCGATCAAGCGACAGCCCGGCGACCTCGTAGCTGGTGGCGGCTTCTGAAGGACTGGAGCGGCGCGCCAGTACCTCGACGCGGGCCAGAAGTTCGGTAAAGGCATAGGGCTTGGTCAGATAGTCGTCGCCCCCTGCCCGAAGGCCGGTGACGCGGTCATCGACTTCGCCCAGCGCGGAAAGAATCAGAACGGGGGTCTTGTCGTCCTCGGCGCGCAGCGATTCAACGATTGAAAGGCCATCGCGGCGCGGCAGCATGCGGTCAACGATCAGGACATCATAGTCCATGCCCGAGGCCATGGCGTAGCCGGTTTCGCCGTCGGCGGCATGATGGGTAACGTGACCTGCCTCATCAAGCGCCTGAATGAGATAGCTGGCGGCCTCACGATCATCTTCGATTAACAGGATTTTCATGTGCGGCCCCAAATGCGGCCCCGGGACGATGCCCCGGGGCCATCAGTTCGTTTATTCGGACAGTGGCAAGCCGACGAAGCGGGCTTGGCCGTCGCGGCTGGCCTTGACCAGCGCTGTGCTCAGGCCCTTGTCCTTGACGCCCTTGATGGCGGCTTCGAACTCGTCGAGGGTCGCCACAGGCTTGTTGTCGACTTCAAGAATGGCGTCGCCAACGGCAAAGCCTTTTTCCGCTGCGGGGCTGTTCTCATCGATATTCTGGATGAGCAGGCCACCGCTTCCGTCAGAGTTTGGCACAAGGGTCAGCCCAACGCTGGACTTTGCCGGTGCCACTTCTGCGGGTGGTACGGGCGCGGATTCGCTGGCGTCAGCTGTTTCTTCCTTCAGCGTGTCCAGGGTAACCTTGACCTTGGTTTCGGCCCCATCGCGCCAGATGGTCAGTTCGACCGGTGTGGTCGGTGCCTTGCTGGCGATGGTGCGTGACAAGTCCAGAGCGTCACTGATCTGCTTGCCATCAACGGCGGTGATGATATCGCCGGAAACAACACCTGCCTTACCGGCAGGACCATCGGGGGTAGGTTCACGGACGATGGCGCCCTTGGGCGAAGGCAGCCCAACGCTGTCGGCGATATCGCGCGTTACGTCCTGAATGGACACACCCAGGAAGCCACGGACAACCGTGCCACCCTTGATCAACTGATCAACGATCTGCTGAACGGTCGAAGCTGGAATGGCGAAGGCAATGCCAACATTACCACCATTTGGAGAGTAAATTGCGGTATTTACGCCAACAACTTCACCTTTAAGATTAAAATCGGGTCCACCCGAATTACCTGAATTGACAGCGGCGTCGATCTGGAGGAAATCACCGTAGCTGGAGCCACCAATATCGCGGCCTTCAGCCGAAATAATGCCGACGGTCACGGTGCCGCCAAGGCCAAATGGATTACCAACTGCGACCACCCAGTCACCAATGCGGCTGCGTTCGGTTTCGAGTTTGACGAAAGGCATGTCGGTGCCGTCGATCTTGAGAACCGCCAGGTCCGTGCGCTCGTCAGTGCCCACGATTTCGGCGACCTTTTCATCGCCATCATCAAAGACAACGGTCACTTTGGTCGCGTCCTTAACCACGTGATTGTTGGTGACGATGTAACCGTCAGCCGAAATCACAAAGCCGGAACCGGCAGCGAGGAATTTACGGGGTTGCGGTTTTCCGCCCTGGCCGTTGCCATCCTGGCCAAAGTTGTCAAAGAAGTCCTTGAATGGATGCCCGTCCGGGAGATCGGGGAAATTGAAATTGGGCTGGCCACGACGCGGACCGGAGGCACCGGTTTCCTGCGCTTCAACCAGAATAGAGACCACAGCCGGTTTGACCGCCTCAACCAGATCAGCAAACCCTTGGGTCGGCGCGACACCCGGTGGCACGATTTGCGCGGCAGGCTGGACCTGAACCTGCGCAGTGGCCTGCTCACTGGTCATCACCAGCGCCGTAGAAACACCGCCTATGGCAACGAGTAACGCCAAAGCGGAGGCACCGAGCCAGCGACGGGTACGCGAAAGAAATGTCGAACGCATCTAATCAGTCTCCTTGGTAAAGCTCTCAACAGCTTGTGGCTGTGACCATATAAGAGCGGTCATTGCTGGTAAGTTGCGTTCACATTAAACTATGGTAATGCTCGGGGCGGCACCAAGGCAATAATTTGCCATGGATCAGCCGCATTTCTTGCGCCCTCAGCTCGGCTCATTATTGCTTTGCCTTGTCGCTTTGAAGCGCCTTGAGCACCGCTTTTTCTTCGCCGGTAAGGCTCTGGGGCGTTGCAGGAGTTCGGCGTCTGGCCGCGATAAACAGGATGATCAGGCCAATCAGCAGCAGAACGGGGGCAGCGCCCCACAAAAGAATTGTGCGGGCCTCCATGCGGGGGCGGAGCAGCACGAACTCTCCATAGCGGTCGACAAGATATTGGCGCACCTGATCGTCGCTGTCGCCCGCAACCAGTCGCTCGCGCACCAGGAGGCGTAGATCGCGCGCGAGATCGGCGTCGCTGTCGTCGATGGACTGGTTTTGACAGACAAGGCATCGAATCTCAGCAGATATATCGCGCGCCCGCGCTTCCAACGCAGGATTGTCGAGAATTTCGTCGGGGTTGAGCGCCAGGGCCGACATGGCAGGCAGGCACAGCAACATTACCAGCAGCGCGCGAAGCCAGTTCATTGAACAGCCTCTCTGACCTGACGCGCCTTACGCCGGGGTGCCCCTACCCGCAGGCGGCGGTCGGTCAGGGATAAAGCGCCCGCAAAGGCCATGAACAGCGTGCCGATCCAGATCAGGGTAATGTAGGGTTTGTGCCAGAGACGGACGACGTGGGTGCCGTTAACGGCTTCGCCCAACTGCAGGTAAAGCTGGGAAAAGCCATAGGTCTGGATGGCCGCTTCCGTGGTTGGCAGGCCACTGGCCTGATAGGTGCGGCGCGCCGCCTGCATCTGCCGGGTGCCGCCATCCGTATCGGTGATGGTAAAAGTGCCCACCTCGGCGGTAAAACCCGGTCCGTTCTCGGGATCAAAACTGTCAAAGGCAATGGAATAGCTGGCCAGACTGGTCGTTTCACCGGGATTAAGGGTTGTGACCAATTCGGTTTCCCAAGCGCTTGTGGCCACGATGCCCAGGACGGTGACACCGACCCCAAAATGGGCGATGGCCGTTGCCCAGGTGGTGCGCGGCAGCCCGGCGAGGCGGCGCACGCTGTCCATCGGCGGGATGCGGCCAACTTTGCCGCGCTCGACCAATTCAGCGAAGGCGCCAAAGGCCACCCAAAAGCCCAACAACAGCCCGATTGGCGCCATCGAGACTGTGGCCCCGCTCAGTGCCGCAATCAAAACGGCCAGAAACATTGCCAATGCCGCAGCCGCGACCAGTCGTTGCGCCGCTGCCACGACGTCGGCCCGCTTCCAGGCCAGCAGTGGCCCAAAGGGTAAGACAATCAGCAATGGCGACATCAGGACTGCAAAGGTCAGGTTGAAAAACGGTGGACCGACCGAGATTGAAACACCGGCCAAAGCGTCCAGCAGCAATGGATAGAGGGTGCCAACCAGTACGGCCCCGGTGGCAGTGGCCAGAAACAGATTATTGAGGATCAGTGCCCCTTCCCGGCTGACCGGTGCAAACAGGCCGCCGTGCCGCAGGGTCGACACCCGCAGGGCAAAGAGCAGGAATGCCCCACCGATGAACAGGGCCAGTAGCGCCAATATGAACAACCCGCGCGTTGGATCACTGGCAAAGGTGTGCACGGATGTCAGAATGCCCGAGCGCACCAGAAATGTACCCAGCAGCGAAAGGGAAAAGGTGATGATGGACAGGAACACAGTCCAAACCTTGAGCGCATTGCGCTTTTCCATAACCAAGGCGGAATGCAAAAGGGCGGTGCCCGCCAGCCACGGCATGAAGCTGGCGTTTTCGACGGGGTCCCAGAACCACCAGCCGCCCCAGCCAAGTTCGTAATAGGCCCAGTACGATCCCATGGCGATGCCCAGGGTCAAAAACAGCCAGCTCAATATCGCCCAAGGCCGCACCCAGCGTGCCCACGCGCCATCAATCCGGCCCGAAATCAGGGCAGCGATAGCGAAGGAAAAGCAGATCGAAAAACCGACATAGCCGGTATAGAGCAGCGGTGGGTGAATGGCCAAACCAACATCCTGCAACACCGGGTTGAGGTCAGACCCCTGAAGCGGGGCTGGTGACAAACGCCAGAACGGGTTGGAGGTAAAAATCGTAAAGCCGGAAAATGAGGCGGTCAGCAGCGCCTGCATGGCCAGGACAAGCGTCAACAAATCGCGCGGCAGGTTCTTGCCGAAGGCGGCAACCATGGCGCCAAATCCAACAAGGATCAGGATCCATAGCAGCATGGAGCCTTCATGATTACCCCAGACGCCCGAGATTTTGAAGAGCATAGGAATGACCGGATTTGAATTTTTTGCAGCGAGCGCCAGCGAAAAATCGGATACGACGAACGCCTGAATCAGGGCCAGAAACGCAATGGCGATCAGTACGAACTGCAATATTGCTGCCTGACTGACAAATTGGGCAATGCGTTCGCCGCTGCGCCAGAATGCAAATCCGCCAACGGCGGCGATGCTGGCAATTGCAAAGGCGAGGATGAGCGCGAAGTGGCCGAGTTCAATAGGCATCAGTTCGCGGCTCCTGCTTCTGGGCGCCATTCGCCGCGCGCCTTGAGCGAATCGACGATTTCCTTGGGAATGTAGTTTTCGTCGTGTTTGGCCAGCACATTGGTGGCGGCGAAATCACCCTGCGGGGTCATGCTGCCTTCGGCCACGACGCCCTGTCCATTGCGGAACAGGTCAGGGAGAATGCCAACAAAATCCGCCTTCACTTCGGCACCACCGTCGGTGATGACAAACGTATTGTTCTCCCCATCGCGCACCCAGGAACCATCCTTGACCAGCCCGCCCAGCCGGATGGCCTGCCCAGGCGCTACATCGTGCGCGCTCAAATCGGACGGTGTGTAGAAAAATACGATCTGGTCGCGCAGCGCCACCAGCACAAGGGTTGTGGCCAATCCAACGACAATGGCCAGACCGGCAATAACGGCGAGGCGCTTCTGTTTGCGGGTCCAGCCTTTTTTCTGGTTAGGGATGGCGATGTCATGGCTTGGCTCCTCCAATGTCAGCTCGCCAGCAGCGGCAATACTGTCAAGATCGGCACGGTCGAAGGTTTTTGGATAGGCCTTGACCGCCGCGTCATAGGTTTTCTGGGCCGCTTGTTTGTCGCCCAATACCAGATAGGAGCGAACCAGGCGCACCCACTCCTCGATCGGGCCACCCTGATCGGTCAGTCTCGTCGCCAGCCCGCTGACCATGCCTTCGATCATGGCCGCCTGGTCATCGGCAGAGGTGTCGGCAGCACTATCAACCACACCGTCAGCTTCGGCCAGCTTAAGCCCCCGATTGGCCGTTGGAACCCAGGGTTCGTCCCCTTTTGAAAGGGCCAGCAGCTCTTTCCAGGCGCTGACGGCGGCGGGAAAGTCGCCGGTCCGTGTCAACTCGCCCGCAATGTAAAAGCGGGCTCGAACATCGCTCGGATCAAGCGCTACGGCCTTCCTGAACAATTCCATCGGCTCGCCAGAGGCGTCGCCTTCAGCCTGCATCAGTAGTGCCTCGCCCAGATCGGTCTGCGCGTTGGCGGTCATATCGCCCAAATCAACAATCCGGCGATAGGCCTTTGCCGCGTCCGCATAGCGACCCGATTGCATATAGACTGGCGCAAGGACGCGCCAACCCCGCAAATCATCTGGATTGCTGGCCAGTTCGGTTTCAATCCGCGCCACTGCCTGTTTGATGTCGATGGCCGCGGCAGCGTCAGCGCGACCGGCAAGAGGCTGACTGGGCATGTTGGGGCTGCCGACCAATTGGTAGGTCCCCAGCGCCAGAACCCCAACGGCCAGAACGGCAGCAAACGCTGCGTTTCCGCCAAACAAGATGCCTTTTTCCGCGTCAGTATTCTCGGTTTTGTGAAGCATAATTTCACGCGCCAACTCGCCTTTTGCCGCTTCCGCCTCGACATCGCCGAGCTTGCCGGCGGCGCGATCAGCATCAATGGTCGCCAACACGGCCTGAAAATGCCTGTTCGTAGCGGCTGAATCGTCGGCTGCTGCGTTGACCGAACGCCGTGTAGCCGCATAATACAACGCAGCACAGGCGATGGCGGTAACAATAGTGACTATAAACCAGAGCAGCATGGGTTCCGATTGCTCGACGCCGAGAGAAAATGATTGTTCCGCATCTATAAGCTCAATGTGTCGGAAAATCACAAAAACGCTCGTGATAGAGGGGGGCTTATTGCCACATGTGCACAATTGGCCGCTGGCGGCTGGGGCGCAATGAGTGGACTGGATGTCGATATCGCCATCGTGGGCACCAGTCCGCTGGCGCTGCTGCTCGCCGCAATTCTGGCCGGTACGCACAAGCAGAAAATTGCGCTGATCGGGCAGCGGCCGTCACCCTTTGCACTTTTTGATAAGCTGACGCTTTCGGTTGCTCCGCTTACCCGGCCTGAAAGCTGGTCGATGCTGGCAGCCGGCGTGCCCGAAACGGAAAAACTGATCGGGCACCTTGGTGCCAAAGCCAGCCTGCTGCGGGTTGATCCGATATTTTCGGCCAATAGTGCTGATGGCGAACAGGGGTTGTCGCATATTCGACATATGGCGCGCGGCTTTGGCCATATGGTTGAGCGGGTGAGCCTTGACGGGCGCGCCTGTCAAGCAATCCAGTGGCGCGACGCGATCTGGATGGATCAGAATGCATTGGCCGCCAGCGTTCTAAGCTGGCTGGATCAGAACAAAGTTCCCCAATATGCCAACGCAACATTGGCAGGCCGTCGCGACGGTCAGGGGCGGGCGGTTTTCAATGCCAAAGGCCGCCAGATTACAGCGCGGCTGGCTGTTCTGGCCGATGCAAACGCGATCCTGGCCAACCTTGCGCCCAATGTGCTGCAAGCCCATTTCCGCTCGGCAACGGGCACCAGCATCCTGACCCAACCCGCTGGCCCGTTGGCATCGTCGGTATTGATCGAAATTGATAGCGGCGTTCAGCTGAGCCAAGGAGCGTCCGGTGGGATCGCCGCAACTTCTCCGCTGTCCCCCGAAATGGCGTTACCTCAATTGGCCCATCTGTTGCGGGCGCATCGCCACCTGCAGCTGGCCGGGCAAGACCAGTTCACCCATTTAACGCCACGCTATGGTGCACCGCTGATCGGCGCGCTGACGCCAACGGGACCAACGGTGCTGGCTGGTCTGGACCTCATCGCCCCCTTTATGGCGCCAGCCATCGCCCGCTATTTGCTGGGCAATACAAGCGAGGCTGAAACAGCCTATTTTGCGGTTCGCGGTGCCAACGCGGCCATGGAAATCAAGGACTTTGCCAGGGTGGGTGCGGCATGAAACGCCAGATCCTTCGCACTGATACAGCGACTTCCCACCCGATAGCGGGCAAGGCCATCGACCGCAGTAAGCCTTTGAGTTTCAAACTCAATGGCCGTCTCATAGAAGGTTATGCGGGCGACAGTGTGCTTAGCGCGCTATTAGCCAATGGCATTGACACGCTGGGCCTGCATCGCGGGCATCCTGTGGGGCTGTCTCAACGGTTGGCGCCTGCCGCCATCGCGGTTTCGCATGCCAATCAACTGGCACGAGCGATACCAATTTCCCGGCTGCCCGCGATAAATGGTAGCGAACTAACATTGGTTGGCAGTCATCGACGGGTCGGTCCAATTGCCCGCGCTGCAGAAATTGTGGGCCGTCGCCCCCAATCCCTTGGCGTCAATCTTGATGAAGCGCGCTCAATGCCGCCTGACTGGCTCGATGCGCCACGCGAACCATTGGCCGAGGCCGATTTGATCGTGATCGGCGGTGGCTTGGCGGGAATGAGTGCGGCGGTTGCCGCTGCCAAACGCGGCAACAACGTCATTTTGGTGGAGCGTCAGGGATGGCTTGGCGGGGTGGCTGAACTGTTCGGCACCATTGAAGGCGAGCCAACGCCCGCTGACAATGTCGCCCGGTTGAGCAAGGCAATCGCCGAGCATGATAATATCACCATATTGCTACACGCAGAGGTGGTGCTTTTGCGCCCCGGTCGGGTTCTGGTCCACCATGTCCTAGGGGGTGACGGTCCACCGCAGGGCAAAATGCAGCCCCTCACCAGTAAACGCATTATCCTGGCAACCGGAGCGGTCGAACGCCTGCCCCTGTTCAGCGGCAACCGCCTGCCGGGCGTAACCGGGGCGCTGGAAACTTTCTGGCGCGCTTGGCACTTTGGTGTCTGGAGTGGATCGTCAGCGATCCTGGCAAGCGTTACCAGCGCTCCCTATCGACTGGTGATGATGGCCAGCGACGCGGGCATCGCCATCAAACGACTGGCTGACAATCGTCTCAATCCCCAGTCGCGATTCATCGAATTTTCCAAAGCCTACGGCATGACCCAGGTTGGCGGCACCGCCCCGGTTCGGGTGGAACAAGGCAAAGGCAATGCTGACCGCCTGACCGTCAGTTTGGGATTGGCACTCGAGGGGTTGGAACGGCAGGCGGCACCGCTGTCCTGCGATCAATTGATCGTTTGCGGGGGATGGCAGCCCGATTTATCCCTCTGGCACGGCGTGGGCGGCGCCAGCTGCTGGAACGAGGATCGGCATCGGCTCGAAGCCATGGCCGGCCCTGACAAGATCGTGCTGGCGGGCGCTGCGGCCGGGTGGATCAGCAAGCACGCCTGCCTGCACAGTGGCACCGATGCTGCCAATCAATTGTTTGCGCGCAAGCGCAAGCCAGTGGTTGAGCGCGTCATTGATCCAATTTATGAAACGCCCGACGGCCCGACGCCGATCATGACGCACGTCCCCGTTTCGGGTGCGCCGGCCTATCTTGATGGTGGCGCCAGCCTCATCGGCGTTCAGGAGCCTGAACGCCGCCGCCTGCCGTTTGCCAAGCCGATCCCCTGGTCACTGGCGGATCAGCCGCAGGCGCTTGAAGTGGGCGACGTCGCGGCGGGCGTGCAGCTTGGGGACATCCCACGCGAGCAGGCAGGCATCATTGCGCAGGCGCGCTCGGTTGCCATTGCCGAGTTGGATCATTTTGTCTCAGATGCTGCGCCTGAAAATATCGACAGCGTGCCGCCGCCGCTGGTACCGGACTTTCTTACGGGTCGATTTGGCAGCGATCCGCAGCTTTGGAAACTCAAGCTCTCAGAGCCGCGCGCGCTGGATCCCGGCGCGCTCATATTTGCCAATTCGGATCAATCCAATCCCTTATTGGCAATCGGCGTCATCGTTGGCGCCGATCATTGCGCGCCGATTGGCTTGATGCGGTCAATTTCTGCGCGTGAAGGCGTTGGCTTAACCGTTCGCGATACCGATCGCCCCGTGGCCGCCCGGTTGGCAGGGCAATATCATTTCAAAGGATCAGCCGCGCCGCTCAGCGCCGAGGCGAGCGCGTCTTAGCGTATCGGCGTAATCGCGGTTAAACCGCACCTCGGCCATTTTGATTCCGACTTCAAGCCGCCGGGCCGTGATGAGATCATCCGGGTTGAGGCGCAGGGCTTCAAGATTGCGATTGAGATGCAGTTCGAGCGTTTCGCCGGTCTGGTTCCAGGCCTGATCGAGCAAGGCATTGAGCGCCAACGAGTCGCGACAGTCACGAATGGCCGCCAGCAGATAGATGCCATTAAGCGCGACCAGCAAATGGTCGTCGTCGAGACGATCCGCCCCCTCGCGCCCCTTGCGCAAGGTCTGGTTGATATCGGGCAAAATCTGTTTGAGGCGTGGCTCGAGGCGTTCCGAAACCTGCTTGGTCATCCCCCCGACCATCATGCCCCAACGACTTTTGCGGCTCAATTCGACAAACCCGGCAACGGCGCGAATCAAACGATGAAACCGGTCCAGCCCGCGACACGCCAGATCGATATCGGCAAAGGTGCCTGTGGGTTGGAGCAAATAGAGTTGATTTTGCGCATGGGCCAGCAAGGCATCGATGAGCGGGGCAAAACCGGAGCGCTCAACAACCGCCTCCTTGCCGCTGCCCAAGACGCGCACGACGCTCTTGATCAGCCGCGAGGGATTGGCGACCTGGCCAACAGCTGCGTGAAGCAATAACGAGGCGACCGGCACATCCTGCAACGGCATGGATTGCAAGGCAGCGCCGAGCGCTGTCTCATCGGCCATATCGTTGGTCGCCCGCCCAAAAGCCTGCGCTTTGGCTAAAAGACCTCGGCAGCGCAAGGCGGTCATAACGACAGGTAGACGCTCGTAGCCGTTTTCGCCACCCAATTGCGCGATGAGGCGACGTTCTGCCTCGATACCAGATTTTGCCCTGGCAACACTCTCTTTCATCCGCGCCAGAATTCTTGGCATGAGCAGCTCGAGCTCGCTCATCTCGTAACTATCGCTGGAGACGCGGTCGTGGTCGATAATGTCGCTGCACAAATCGCGCACAACCCAGGTCCAGATTGCCTCGGCCCGTTGGTGACTGATCGATCCGGAAAATGCAAATTCGACCGGATCTTCAACAATGACGGCGTCGATCAGACCCAAAAAAGGGCGAACCGCAGCCTGGCGTTCGCGCCGATTATGTCGGTTTGTTGATGGTTGTTTGCGTGCAGCTGACGTCGATAAAGGCATTGGGACTATTACTACTGGACCAGACTGGCCGACAGCCTAGCCCCGCAAGGTAAACAATCCGTCATTTTACCGTGTCAACCGAGCGCGAAACGCTTAGCCAACGTTGGCAACCACACCCCAATTTCCGGTCTGCTCGCGGCAGGCGGTGCCTTTGCGTACATAGTCCTTGCCGCCAATGGTAACAGTGTGGGTGAAATCGCGGCAATCGAGATTATTGACACGCACATACGGGCCGACATTGACGACGCCTGAAACGCCCTTGTCACCCTTCCAGGGACGGGGGGCACCGGGGCGACCGAACTGCAGCGCGTAATATTGAGCACTACTGGCCTGCGCCGAATCGTTGGACGACATCTGTGAGAGGGCCGATGAATCAACAAAGCCCGAGGAGACGCTGGTTGTCTGCAGCGCGGCCTGCGTGGTCTGGGCTGGCGTCGGGCCCGAATATACTGGCGCTGCAACGGCCGTACTGGCCACCGGTGCCTGATAAACTGTGGACGTCCGACTCATGCCTGTGCATCCGGCAAGGGTTAGAGCCAACAATGGCAGTACGAAACGAGTGATAGTGTTCATGTTGCTCAAATCTCTTGCAGGTCGCTTAGTTCTATGAGGGGCAATGAGTCTAAATTGAGTCTATGCTTGGCCCTTGGTCATGCCCCCAAGTCGAGCCGTTGGCAAGCGCAGTTCCACAAGAAGCCCACCCAAAGCCGACCGCCTCAACTCCAGGCTGCCCCCGTAGACATCTACCAGTTCCTTGACGATATCGAGTCCCAATCCGCTGCCCGGCGTTTTCTCATCCAGCCTGACACCACGGCGCAACACTTTTTTGGCGTCTTCCTCGGAAAGACCGGGACCGTTGTCGTCGATGCGCAAAAGCAAGACAGCGCCGTTGTCGCCACGCTCGCTCAACAGCCGCACCCCCACCTGGCCCTTTGACCACTTGCAGGCATTTTCCAGCAGGTTTCCGGCCATTTCCTCCAGATCAGCCTCGTCGCCACGAAACCAGGGCAATGACGCATCGGGGCGCTGGAAAGCAATGGTGCAGTTGGGGTGAATTTTGCGCATGACGCGCGTCAGGCGCAGCATGATCATGGTCGCATCGGACTTTTTGCCCACAATCGAGGTACGGGCTGCCAACCGCGCCCGCTCCAGATAAGTGGCCACCATGGTGCTCATCTTGTCGCTTTCCGACAAGACGATTTCGGCCAGACCGGTCTTGTCGTTGGTCGCCTCGTTGCGGAGCACAGCAATCGGTGTTTTCAGCCCATGTGCCAAATTGCCGACCTGATTTCTGGCGCGCTCGATAATCTGGGCATTGGAACGCAGCAATTCGTTGACCTCGTCGGCCAGGGGCGCAATTTCGGTCGGATAGGTGCCGCTAACTGTTTCGCTATCGCCCTCGCGCACGCTCTCGATTGCGGCGCGCAGGCGGCCGATTGGCCTAAGGGCAAATCGCGCAACGATGGCACTCATGATGGCCAGCATGGCGCCGACCGCCCCGAGCACAATGAAAGCCTGCCCGCGAAAATCACCGACCAGTTGCAATATTTCGGTCAGGCTGCCACTGACAGCGATCTCATAGGTATTGTCGCCAACAGTGACGGCGCGTTCCACCACCCGGATCTGCGTGCCAAAAACATCATCCATCACCGCGGTGCGAACGCCAGAAGGATTGGACGCCGCCGGAAGATCGGGCAGGCCGATGCCAACCAGCGACGTTGACAAATTATCGAGACCACCTTTGTCGTCGCGGATAGCCCAGTACCAGCCCGAACGGGGTCTGTCGAAGCGGGGATCATTGAGGGTGATGCTATTGGCCCGCGGATCGCCGGTTTCAAGCAACGCCCCGGTCAGGCTCTCGACGTGAAATTCCAGTGTTTCGGTGAGGCTTGTGTCGAGCGCGCGCGAATAGAGTTCGGTCAGCAAGAAGCCGGTCGCAACCAGGGCCACAACCAGCCATCCAGCCGACAACCAGAACAGGGACGCAGCGATGGAGCCTTTTTTCATCTGCCGCCCTGCCCCCGCGCGCGGCCCAACCTAGTCTTCCGCAATCTGATATCCGAGGCCACGCACGGTCTGGATACATTCATCGGGCAGTTTCTTGCGCAGACGCCCGACAAACACTTCAATGGTGTTGCTGTCGCGGTCAAAATCCTGATCGTAAAGGTGTTCGGTCAGTTCGGTGCGCGAAATGACCTTGCCCTTATGGTGCATCAGATAGCTGAGCAGGCGCAGCTCATGGCTGGTCAGTTTGATTGAATGGCCGTCCACCGTCACCTTGCCCGAGCGGGCGTCAAGGCGCACGGCGCCAGCGACGATCTCGTTGGAGGCGTGCCCGGCGGCCCGGCGCACCAGTGCCCGGATGCGGGCCAGTACCTCTTCCATGTGGAAAGGCTTGGCAACATAATCGTCGGCACCCGAATCAATGCCCTGTACCTTGTCGCTCCAGCGGTCTCGCGCTGTCAGCAGCAGGACGGGCATGGATTTGCCTGCCCGGCGCCATTCCTCGAGAACGCTGAGCCCATCCATCTGCGGCAAACCAATGTCCAGCACCACGGCGTCATAGGGTTCAGTATCGCCCAGAAAATGGCCTTCCTCACCGTCAAAGGCAACATCAACCGCATAACCGGCCTCGGTCAGCGCATCCTTGATCTGACGATTAAGATTGGTGTCATCCTCGACTACCAGAATACGCATCGGCCATCCCCCAAAAGCAAACAGCTCTACTGTGCGCCAAGAACCAAATTCTGCGCCTGCCCGTCCGGGCTGAGCACACCGATAACATATACCATCCGTCCGCCCTGGTCACAGACCTGAACGCTAAGGATTTTCTGGTTGCCGTCAATGCCTGCCGATGCCAACACAGCATCCAGCGACATGATCTGTCCAGAGGCGACCTCGTCCTGAATGGCCCGCTTGTCCAGGCATGCATTCTGGGCACTGGCAATATGGCCGGTGGCCAGCACCAGTCCCAATGCCAGGAGCAAGGAAGTCAGAAATTTAGCTATCGGTTTTTCCATGTCGCCAAACTATGTCAATCTTGCTGAATGGGACATGAATGTGGCGGCTCTGTCAAAATTCAATTTGATCAGGCCCCGCCACTCGCCGTATTCTTGATGCCGTGGCGCAAGAAAATCATGGCCAATGCCTGCATGATCAGCTGGCCCGCCGAGTTGCCATCCATTGCCGGAACATCAATTCCCAAGATCTGGGCGACGCCCGCCAGCACCATGATTGCGGCCACAATATAGGTCTTATAGCCACTGAAAAAGGCCATGAGGGTACTCCATAGGTTGGTTGAAGGAAAATTGATCGGGGCGTGGGAAATATCGGCCAACGCTGCGGTCTGAACCGTGTTGATCCGGCGCGTCCAGCCCGCACCAAATGTGGCAAATGTTGAAAGATCTCGCAGAAAATCCAACCGGTTGGCACAAAGTTTATTGATGAGGTCGACGACATCGCGCCGGGCCCGCAGCGCTGCCAGCGTTTGCGGCCCGACAATGCCATCGACCTCAACATCGAGGAGCCTCTGCAGCATTTTGACGGCGCGGTCGGGGCCCGAATTGACGGCAAAATCAAATAGCGCCAGGTCCACTCCCGCCGGAAGATCTTTGCCCCAGATGACATCCCAGTAGTTGGCGCGATAAATCCGCGCCGCCTCACCGCGATCCAGATTTTTTACCTCGGTCTTGCGCAGATCGGTCCAGGGACTGATATGGCGCCAAGCCGCCAGTGTCTTGCGGGTAATGCCCATATTGGTGGCGCCGCCCGGGTCTGCAGGATTGTCGGCATAGCCGCCCTCCAGTTGCAGAACCAGCGCAAGACAGGTCGCGAACCGATCAGCCATCAAACTCTCCTAATCCAGCATGGCCGGGGCCAAAAACCGGGTCGATCTGGGAAACCACAAAATCAAAATTGTCCGGCGCGCTGCCAAAATCGCTGATCTGGTCGGCCAGCGCGTATGTCCATTCAGCCGCGCCACATTCAACGGTTCGCTTGACAACCCCGCCCAGTGACACGCTCAACTGATAGGCTTCGGGGACCAGCACCAAAGGTGCATCTGCCGCCACCCAGCCATTGTCATCGGCCCGACTGCGCCGCACCCAACGGCAGACAATGTCGCCGGTCCCCGCGTCTCGACGCGCCTGCAAATGCACCGGCGACAGTGGCAGAACCGCCTCGCTTTGCCCTGTCACTGTCAGCTGCGTCCCAGTAATGTCGGCCGCACCGCCATAGACCCGCAACTCATGCTCGCCTTCGAGCCAGCTATTGTCCGAGGCCAAAATGGTGGTGCGACTATCAAGCAGCAGCACCCGGTTTCCAGCGCTCACGGTCCCTATGGCGGCATCTGATCCTTGCAGGCCGCGCAATAATTGTGTCAGCGCATAGGTTTGTGGCGCAATCAGTTCAGCACCGGCGAAGCCGATCACTTCCCACTGCCCCGCATCATTTTCCAGCGCCAATCGATTGCCACCAGCCAACACTGTTGCTGGCGCGAGCGAAGCAGGATGGCCGGCGTAAAGCCTGAGCGTGAGGACATTGCCCCGATCCCAGACCTGGGTCGGTCCGCCCGCGAGTGGCGCAATCGTCACGCCAACCCCACCACGCCGGCTCAATTGCACCAGTTGCACGCCGCTGGCCGCATCGACCACGCTCACTGTTCCCGGCCAGGGATTGGCAAAGGCCGCGACGGCAAGCCGTTGCTTGGTCGGCGCATCGGGGGCCGGTGGCAGTTGGGCAATGGTCACCAGTGGCATGGCTCGGGCCATCGGTGCCCGGTTGGTCTGGCGCGGCAGTGCCGCCAAAACCTTGATTCCGCCCGGATTGGGCAGGCTGCGCGCGGTGATCGTTCGCACATCGCCATCACGAATTTCCGTGATCTGCAATGGAGCGTCCCCGCCCATCGCCAACATATCGCCAATTTCGACGGCGGCCCGGGATGGTGGCAAAGCCAGATTGACAGTCTCGATTTCCTGACCAAGCCCCGCCAATTGCCGTTCAGCCACAACCCGGGCGCTGCCCACGTCCAGCACCAGCGCGCTCGACTGTCCAACCAGCACCCCGGCATCATTGCGCACCGCACTCACTTCGGCGCTCAGATAATCATGGTCGCGATCAACATAGGAGAGCGCCAACCGATTGACCGCCTCGCCCGGATCGCCGCGACGGCGCGCCAGGGTCGGTTTGTCGGTTGTCGCCAGCCGGTCGGGATCAATGGCAATGTTTGCCCGTTGTCCGGCAGGCTCGATCACCAGTCCGGTTGCCGATGATCGCACCCCCAGACCACAGGCACTCAGCACCGGCTCCAAGGCATCGCGGCAATTGCCAGCGCCCGCCAGTTGATAGCCCTGCAGGAATGGCCCATTGACCGCGACCCGGTCGGGCAAGACGCCATAATCGCCAGCGATAGCGCGGATCAATTCATCGGCCGCCACGCCGCCCAACCGCCCGGTGAGCCAGTGGCCGGTGACATAATTTGCCCCATCGGCCCAGACATCGAGCAAACCGGGAAAGGCCGGGAACGGGCGCGCATCCCACGTCCAGAGATAAAGCCTGTCGATATCAACCATGCCAGCGGGGTTATTGGCCGGGTCGCGCCAAAATTGCTGCTGCGCCCGCAAAAACTGCCGCTGCATCAGCGGGTCGGCATTGCCGTTGGAAAAATAGGGCAAACCGCTTTCCGCACTCTTGGGGTCGGCGAACTTGTTGGGCTGGTTGGCCCCTTTGTCCACCGCCCCGCATCCCAGCTCGGTAAACCAGACTGGCTTGCCACCCGGCACCCAGTCGGTCGACATCGCCTCTCGCACGCCACCGGGACGGTTATGGTGCGGTTGTCCCCACCAGTTGGCAATGTCCTTGAAACGCCAGATCCAGGGCTCACCCGCCCCATCGCTTATTGAGGTTCGAACGCCCGACAACCGATCCGCATCGCTGGCATAATACCAGTCATACCCTTCGCCCCCGGCAATGTTGCTCGTCAGATAATCAAGATCGTAGGCCGAATTGGCGTACACGGCATCCGCGTGATTTTCGCCATCGCGCCAATCGGCCAGCGGCATATAATTGTCGATACCAACCGCATCGATATTGGCAGACGCCCAAAGTGGGTCGAGGTGAAAGAATTTCTCCCCATCGGGTTGATAGCCACCATATTCGGACCAGTCAGCGGCATAGGTCAGTTTGGTGCCGGTGCCCACGATGGCGCGAACATCGCTGGCCAGCGCGGTCAGTGCGGCGACAAATGGAAAGCTGTTTCCGGCACCTCGCACGGTGGTCATGCCCACCATTTCCGAGCCGATCAGCAGGGCATCCACGCCGCCCGCTGCGACACTCAACTGGGCATAATGCACGATCATTTGCTGATACCGCGCCGAAAACGCCGCAATCTGCGCACCCACCGCGCTCAATTTGTCCGGCGTGCCAGCCCGTCCGGGCGCCGGATCGCAGGTGATGCGGCCGCGCCATGGGTAGCTCGGCTGACCGCTCCCGCCCGAATAGGGATCGGTGAGGCTATTGTCGCTGGCAATGTCCATCAGCACGATCGGATAAAGCGTCACCTTGATGCCGCGCGCCTTTAGGTCAGCGATGGCGGCCAGAACAGCGCTGTCGGACGGTGTGCCGCCATAGGCCGCGCCGCCATCGTGGCGCGTAACCATTGGCACCTCGCTCCGTCCCAGCCCCGCGACACTCCAATTCACCGCGTCTATGACCCGGCTATTGTCCTCGACTCGTGGGCCAATGGTGCAATTGGCGCAGCGCAGATCGTCGCCAAACCAGGCCACGACCAGCGCAACATGCTCAAGGTTGGGACATAGCGCCTGCAACTGGTCAATCGAGACGGTCCAGTCGCTTTGACTGGCCAGCACATGGCTGTTTTCGCCCCGCGTCTCGCCCGGTCCCAACAGCTGCAATCGCGGCGCGGGATCATAGCCAAATTCGGTCGCGCCGGGGATTACCGTGACCGCCTTGATCATCGGTTCAAGCGTGCCCAATGCCCGACACAATTCAACCGAAAACTGCGGAATGCGATTGCCAAAACGACTGAGCGGCAATTGCTCGAAGACAATGTAGCACATGCCACGATAGGCGGGCGCTGCGCCGGTGCCTTGCGTTGCCTCGATCAGGCTGTCGGGCAGTTGGTTGTTGCTGCCATTGTAAAAGCGGTAGGTCAGCCCTTCGGGATCGAGCAGCTGCCCGTCGGCCCAGATACGCCCCAGCACCTGCACCTCGCCCTCGCCAAAGGCCACGGCAAAGCTGCCCCCCACTTCGTCTTCATCGCTCTGGTCGCCAAAGCCCTTGGCCCCGGAACCCGCGACTTCAAGAAGCTCGAGTTCGCGCGCCCAGATGATATTGCCGCTTACCCGGTTCCAGCCATAGAGCCGGGGGATCGCCCCGCCTTCGCTCGATCCCTGCAGGCGCACATCATTGCCCCGGGTTTTGACCGGTTCGCTGCCAAATATGGCACTATCGACGGCGCTGCCCGCCAGTGCGCCCAGCGCCCGCCCGATCGTGGCGCCAATTGGTCCACCGACCAATCCACCCACCACCTGTCCAGCCAAAGACAAGGCCAGAGTTGCCATTTCGGCCTCCCTTCAAAAAACGTAAATCAGTCGATGGACGGAAAATCGAACCGCGCAGCCACTCGCTTTGCCCAGCCGGCGGTCAAATTTGCCTCGATCACCCCCAAGCGCTCCTGGGCGTGGATGAACCGGGTCGCATTCAGCAATATGCCGCAATGTTTGGGGTGCGGCGCGGCGTTGAGTTTGAACAGAACCACCTGCCCCGCCGCCAGCGGTCCGATGTTTTCCACCAACAGCGCCCGCGCGGCCGCCGAAAGCGTATCGGCGTGTTCATGGTCACGAATGTCAGCCCGATAGGGCGGCATCGCCATTGGCTCACCCCCGTACAGACTACGCCAAACGCCGCGCAACAGGCCCAGGCAATCGCACCCCGCGCCAAGCGTTGCGCCCTGATGGCGGTATGGCGTACCCAGCCATTGCCGGGTCGCTGCCACCACGCGCTCGGGGCTCATCGCACCACCGCCCGTCCATCGAGCGCATCGCCCTGCCGGGGGTAGCGCAGCACATAATCGCTGCCCGGAATGTGCGGAAAGCCGCGAAAATTGACGCCATTGCCGAACTTTTGTCGACAAGTGTCAAAGCGCCGGTCGCACCCGGCATAGACCGTCAGTTCATCACCCGCGCTGGCCCAATCGCCCACCGGCATCGAAAATTCGAGCAGATCGACACCGCCCAGTCTTGTTTGGCTCAAAACGGAATCGCGCAGGCCGATCCGCTGCCCACTGGCCCAGACAGCGTGGCCAAAATCGAACCAGCCGGGATCAAACCCATCCAACCCGCTCAGGCCCAGCCGAAAGCGTCCCTCGACCGAGGTGACCGTCGCAAAGCCGCGATACGCCGAAATTTCGAGATCAATGCCACATTGACTGTCGCCTAGACTGGCATTGCAGAGGCGTTGATAGACTCGCCCCTTGACCTGGTTGAGCGCCTGCTGACCCGAGCGCAGCTCGGCCCGAAACACCCCGTCCTCGCGCACGATCTCCCCGATCGTGTCGTGCCGCAGCAGATCGCGCTGACTGGTGTCGCGCCAGTTGACGCGAAAGGTTTCAACCCCCGCACCATCATAGCGCCCCAATGCAATATCGGTTTCGGTAATAGCATCGGCGTGCAGCACGCCCAGCACTTCGGCTGTGTCGACCTGCGCACCAAATTTTGCAGGCACTTCGCTGCCATCCAACCCATGAGCGGGGACAAAGTCAGTCTCGTCAAAATGCAAGGTCCGGTCATGGTCGGTAAATCCCAGCACCATCCCATCGGCTCGCGCCAGGCGCCAACAATAGGCCAATGTCGTTGCGCCACTGGCGATGTGGGTGGCATAGCCCGCCTCCAGCGCTTTCATGACAGAATCTCCACCAGCGGAATGCTGGGCACCTCGGCCCCATCAAAGCTGGTCAGCTCGATATCGAGCCGGTCCGTGTCGAACCGCACCGGCACGTCGAACAGAAATCCGGCGGTAATCACGGCACCGGCACTCGGCGCTGTGGCAAATTCGACAACCCCGGTATCGGCATTGACGGTCCAGCCGCCGGTTGCTTCAACGCCATCCGCCGCAACCCGCACGCTGCCCACAACCGGTTTTGTGATCGGGCGTAAGAAGGGGTCAAAGCTGGCACCATATTGCTTGGTCAGTTGAAAATGTGTGGTGCTGCCGTCGCCAGTGCCAATGGCCTGATCCGTCGGCATAGGCACAGTGGCGCCCGACGAAAAATCAAGCCCGTCGCGCCACAAAAAGCCATGAAAGCGCCCGCGCCGTTCTTCAAAAAACGCCAATACCGCCTGCATGTCGGCCCGTGACTTGACGCCATAACCGGCATTGTAGCGCCGCCGCGACAGCGCCCAGCGGCTGTTTCGTTCCTCGGCCCCGCTGGCCAGGGTGACGATATCGGTCCTGCGCTCCGGCCCGCCTCGCGCGCCAAGCGCAATGTCGAGCGGAAAGCGCACGGCATGAAAAGCCATGTTGCCCTCGGTTCAGTTTGAATTTCAAAAAAGTCGATGGTGCCTAGTTGGCACGCGTGCCGCGTTTGACCGCCCGCAGCAACATGGCGCTGACATCTGCCTCGCTTTGCAAAAAGCTACGTGCATCGCTGGCGGTCACATTAAAGGTCACATTGACCGCGCCGCCGCCCCCCGCGACGCCCAAGCGGCCATCGCTGCCGCGTTGCAAAGGCATGATTGCCTCCGCTCCTGCCTCGCCCATCAGCCCCATCCCGCCACCCATGGGAAAATAACTGGGGCTGGCAATCACTCCGCCCTTGGCGAAGGGCGTCACGCCACCCAACACCGGATTGGTGGCGCTGAACAGATTGCCCACCGCATTGCCGACCAGATCGCCGAGCGGCTTGATGGCAGCCTTGAGCGCAATGTCGCTAAAGGCGCTGGCGATATCCCCCAAAACGCTCTTGAACGATTTGCCGTCAGTCAACGCGCCCTGAAACGCCTTGCTCAGCGAGCGCGAAACGCCGTCGGCCAGATTGCCGATCCGTTCCAGCTCCACCGAGACATCGCCCAGCTCGCTGCCAAAATTGTCGGGAAAAAGATTATCGGCCATCGGGAAAGCGCTCCATCAATCGGGTCAGTTCATCTCGTCCCAGCGGCCCCGCCGCAATGGCGTGCCCGCCCCGCATGGCTGCTGCCAGTTCGCGCGGCGTCATGGTCCATAGGGCCTCGGGCGACAGCTTGAGCACCCCAAAACCGAATTGCATGACATTGGCCCAGGGAAAGGCGTTCACGCCGTTTCCCCGAAGGTGACGCGCAACAGGGTCGCGGCAATTTCGGCGGCACCTTTCAGTCCCCCTTCAATGCTCATGCGCGCCAGATCATCGTCGGAAATGGCATTACCCGCGCCGCGCAATCCAGCGCCGAGAATGGCCGTCAGGTCGCGCGCCGAAATGCGCCCGCCCGAAAATCGCTCGGCCAAGCCCACCAGATCACCGGTCTGCAACCGGCCCTCCAGTTCGGCCAGTGCGCCAAGCGTCAGGCAGAGCGTTTTGCACTCGCCATCAAATCTTGCTTCAACTTCACCACGCTGCGGATTTGCCATTTTCTTATGCTCTCCTCTGATTGTCAGGCGGCGGTAAAGGTCAGTTCGCCGGCACTTTCCAGCGCCAGATCGAAGGTGACTTCCCCGGCGTGATCACCCGAAAATTCCAGCGCCACGATCTGAAACAGGCCCGTCACCGTGCCAAAATCGGGGATGATCAATTGCCAGTTGCGAATGGTGCCGCCAAAAAACAGCGTGCGGATCATGGCGTCGGAGGCCTGATCCTTGAAAATGCCGGAGCCGGAAACCGAGGCGCGTTTGACCCCGCCGCCGGCCAGCAATTCGCGCCAGCGTCCGGCGCTTTCCTGGTCGGTGGTATCGACCGTTGTGGCATTGAAGGCCAGCGCGCGGCTGCGCAATCCCGCCACCGTCAAGAAACTGCCCGACCCGGTCTGGTCGAGTTTTAGCAACATGTTCTTGCCGCTCTGGGCTGCCATGTTTTTTCCTCTCAATTTTGAATTTTGGCTCAGGCAGGCTCAGAGAACAGTCGAAAGCTGACCGCCGCCCGCGCCTGCCCGCTCTTGGGGTCAATGTCGGTGTCTGTGCGCAAATGCTCGGCCAATGTCACCCGCCAGTCGCTATCGGACAGATCCACAGCCAACAGGGTTGCTACCATCGCCTCGACAATAGCCAACACCGCGCTGCGGCTGGCCTGGCTGGCCCAGACATGCAGCAATAATCGATGTTCATTGGCCGCCATCAGATCGGTGTCGTGGGCCAGCACATCGTGCCGGGCAATCACCACATAGGGTGCCGTCTTGTGTTTGGGCGGTGCGTCGAACACCGCATCGCTCCCCAGCAATCCGGCCAGTGTCGCATCAGCCGCCAACGCGGCCACCAACTGGGTCTGCACTGCCGCAATCGGATGCATCATGTCCCTAACCAATCATCTGGATTTCACTGCACAGGCAGCTCAGATAGGCGCGCCGTCCGTTGATATCGGCGGTACTGATCACCTCAAGATTGCGGCCGCGATAGATAATCCGGTCCCCGGCTCCAATATCGTTGCGGTAGCGCAAAACCACACTGTGGCTCACCACCACGGCCTGTCCATCGGCGCTTTGGCTGGCCCGTCCGCTCAAGCGCCGCACCCGCGCCCAGACTGTCGCCAACGGCACCAATAGCGTCGCAAGACCGCCCGCGTCCTCAAGGCTCATGTCCTTGCGCTTGAGTTGCACCCGGTCGGTCAGTGTGCCGATCGCCGGTACCCGCTCACTCATAACCGCACCCGCTTGTGGGGCGCGATCAACCGGTCAAACCCGGTGGGCACCACCGCACCGGACCCGGCCACGATCACCGCGTCGCGGTGCTCGAACCAATATCCAACCAGGCTCAACATCGCCTGCGTCAGATCGACGGGCACGTCTTCAGCGTCGCTGCCAAAACCGGCCACATAGTCAATTTCAATGCCGCCACGCTCACGCAATGTCGGCATCCCCACGACCATGATCGGCAGCAACAACCGGTTTGGTTCGGCAAAGAACTGTGCTGCCGCGATGGTGTGCGGCTCGCCGTCGCTGTCATAGGCGGTAATGGCGGTAATCGAGATCAGCGGCGCGACGGGCAGTTTGACCACGCGGTCGGCAGGCCAGCAATCCAGCCCCACCCGCCAGGTCTGGGCCATCAGCGCCTTGCCGGTCACACCTTCAATGTGCAGTCGCGCAGCGGTTATCAGCGTGGTGATCAGGCCGTCTTCGGCTTCATCATCCACCCGCAAAAAAGCCTTGGCCTGGGCGAGCGAAATCGGCTCCCCGGCGGGCCCCGCCAGCAGATAAGAGGTCATGACAATGTTTCCTGTTGTTGATTGGTTGTCACCCTCCCCTTTGGGGAGGGATCGCGGGAGAGGGTGACGTCGCGCCCTAGGAGGCGGCGAATTTGAGCAGTTTGATCGCGTCGAAATCGGCAACACCGCCGCCTACGCGCTTGGTGGTGTAAAACAGCACATAGGGCTTGGCCGAGAACGGGTCGCGCAGGATGGATACGCCCTGCCGGTCAACAATCAGATAGCCGCGCTTGAAGTCGCCAAAAGCAATCGAAAGTGCGTCCGAGTCGATATTGGGCATGTCTTCGGCTTCCACCAGATCAAAGCCCATAAAGCGCGCCTTGCCCTCGGCACTGGCAGCGGGCTGCCACAGATAGTTGCCGTCAGCATCCTTGAGTTTGCGCAAGGCCCCCTGGGTCTGGCGGTTCATCACCCAGCTGGCATTCTGGCGATAGCCAGCCTTGAGCGCATAGACCAGATCGACCAGTACGTCGCTGGCATTGCTCGTGGGCAAGGCCCCATCAGCGCCCGAAGCGATATAGCCCAGCTTGCCCCAGGCCCAGCTGCTTTCGGCTACCGTTGTCGACGCCAGAAAGCCGGTTGGCTTCTTGACGCCATTGCCGGTGACGAACGCTGTGGTTTCCTGCGCCGCAAACGCTGCGTTGACCTCATCGGCAATCCATTGGCCCACATCGACCGCCGCGTCCTCCAGAAACGCCGAGGTTGCTGCCGGCATGGCGTAAAGCTCCATGGTCGGATAACTCAATTCAACCAGCGGCTGACTATCGGTAATCGGGCGCGCGTCGGTTTCTCCGACCCAGCCCACCGCAGGCCCGGATACCGAAACGGCGCGCTTATAGACCGAGCCTGAAACCTGCCGCACCCCGGCAATGGCGCGAATGGGCGAAACAGCGGCCAAAAGGCGGGTGATTTCGGTTTCGGTTTCCGAAGGCACCACATAGCCGCCATCGGCATTGACGCCGACCGACAGCGCCTTTTCCTCGCCGCGTTTCACATAAGCGGAAAACGCGTCCTTGTAACCATCGGGTTGGCCCGAAACCACGCCATCGAGCGCCGGGCGAGCCCTGTCGATTGCCGCGCGTTCCAGTGCCGATTTTTGTCCGTCGAGCACCTGATTGAGGCGATCGAGCTTGCCTTCGAGCAAGCCATCGGCAGCACCACGCTTTTCAATGTCCTTGAGCCGCTGGTCATTGGTGGCCTTGAATTCCTCAAAGGCTCCCGCAAGCTCGGCATAGAGCGCATTGATATCGCCGCTACCGGCCTTGATTTCGAGGCTTGATGTCGTCTGGTCCATAGTTGGTCCTTTAAGGTTGGCGTAAGGCTGAAATAGCCGCCGCGATTGCCGCGCCGGTTGCCGGTCTGGGGGCCTGCGCAATGCGGGCCCCGTCCATCATCGGAAAGGTGACGATGGAAATTTCCCAAAGATCGATCTGCCAAAGCTGGCGTTGACCCCCTGGCTTGCTGCGGGTGGCACGAATGGTGCGAAATCCGATGGAGAGCCCATCAATCGCACGGCGTTCGATCAGCGCCCGCAACGCATCGGCGCGTGGCACCCCTGCCACCAGCCGCCCTTCGACCCAAAGACCAAACCCGTCCTCGGCAATGGTTTCCCACACCCCGACGGGTTCCTTGGGATCATGCTGAAACAGCAGTCGCACCCGGTTCGCATTGCGGCGCGTAAGGCTTTTGGCAAAGGCCCCCGGCATCACTACGTCGCCGCTGTCGTCGGGCAAATTGAAGACGCTGGCGTAACCGGCAAAACGGCCGTCGGCATCAATCGGGATCGGCCCCATCAACGCTTGCCTCCACCTGCCTTGGCGGGCTTGCCGGTCCCCTTGGCGCTGGCGAGGGTTCCCGCCAGATGCCAGGCAAACTGGCGAAATGTCTGCTGCGCGCTGTTTTGGCCGGATTTTTCCGCCATGGCTCAATCTCCCTTTTTGAACAGTCGGTTAAGGTTGGCGATTTCATGAACAAAGTGATTGAACCGCCGGTTTGCCGCCGCCAGCTCCCGCAATGTCCACACCAGCAATCCGCTGGCCCCGCTCGCCCATAAAAACAGCGCCAAATGCGCCAGATCGCCCCGCTCGATCACGGTGCGCGTCAACTCATCCATGTTGGAAAATCCTTGGCTCTAACCGTTTTCAACGCCGAGCATGGCGCGTTTTTCGGCGTCATTGAGAAAGTCGGCGGCCCCAATCCGCGCCCACATGGCGCTGCGATCCTCGGCCAGTGCTTCAACACCATCGAAATCGGCGGTAATCTGGGCGCCATCAAAGGCCGGGGCCAACCAGTTCGAGAGATCATCGGTCACCCGGCGCACCAGCGGAATGATGGTTTGCCGCCACAGGGCGCGATTGGCTTCGGCCAGATTGGCGTAGGTATTGTCGCCCGGAATGCCCAGCAACATCGGCGGCACGCCAAAGGCCAGGGCAATGTCGCGGGCCGCCGCGTTCTTGGCTTCGATAAAATCCATGTCGCGCGGCGTTAAACCAATGGTTTTCCAGTCCAGCCCACCTTCGAGCACCATGGGTCGTCCGGCATTGGCGGCCCCGGCAAAGCCCTGTTCCAGTTCGGCCTTGAGCCGGTCGAACTGCTCGCCGCTCAAATTGCCGCCTGCCACTGAATAGACCAGCGCTCCCGAGGGGCGTGCCGCATTATCGAGCAATGCCTTGTTCCATTTTCCGGCGGCATTATGAATGTCGAGGCTAGTCTGGGCGGCATCGAGCGGGGCCATGCCATAATGATCATCGAGCGGATGGAATAGCGCCATATGCAGAACGCTGGGCACCGGTTCGGTTGTCTGGCTCAACTGCATGGTGCGTCCTGCGGCGGTATAGGCATAGGCGGCGGGCCAGCCGTCGCGCCCCGGCACCACCCGCATCCGGTCGGGCCGCAGGCAATAGAGCGCCTTGACCTCGCCATCGACCATGCCCGCCTGCAAATAGGCATTCCCCGCCGTTTGCAGATAGGCATAGACCGCTTCAAGCATTTCCCCGCCCGACTGGCGCGAATTGGGCCGTCCCAACAGCGTCATGACCGGATGTTCGCTCAGGCGCTTTCCGTCATGGCTGGCCACAAGTGGCACCCGATTGGCCGCCTCGGCGATCAGACGCACGCAGCGATAGACCACCGGATTTTTGGCAAACCCTTCATTGGCCAGCGACGAAAAACCGCGATTGCTCCATTGCGCCTCGCCCAGAGGACTTAAACTCACCATTCCCCGCGCCTTGCTTTCGGCAGGCGCGTTCACCCGCCCACCCCGCAGGCGGTCGATCCAGTTCGGCATGTTCTGTTCCTTTGCTTGTGGCGTCAGCCCTAAACGCCGCGCACTTTTGGCGTCACATCATCGAGCATCAGTTCGGTCAGCGCCCAGACCAGCGCATCCACCCGGTCGGGAGAATGCCCCTGGCTGCGCCCATCGGTACCAAAGCCGCACATTTCGTCTTCCAGATCGGTCAGGCCGGGCACATGGCTTATCAGCCCCCGGCCATAGAGGGCGGCGACCGGCTCGGCCCGCAGCCACTTGCCGCGTTTGGCCCGCACCGGTTTGACCGGCACATTGGCATCGACCTGAGCGATGACCGATTTGACCAGATCGCCACCCTGATTGACCTCGACAACGATGGCATCGGCGCCGTGGGCATGAAACGCGGCCACTGCCCGGTGCGCCCAGGCCAGCGGCGCTGCTGGTTTGACCGTCCGATCTTCCAGCACCACCGCGCCCTCGCCAGCACGTCCGGCAACAACAATGCCACAGGCATCGGATTTGGCATGGCCGGTTACCGGCGGATCAACCGCCACCACGATCCGGCCCATCGCCAGATCATCGGGCGGCTTGAACATGGCGCGGCTCCACAAGGCATTGGGCAGGTCCTCAATCATTTCGCCGTCAAGTTCCTGACGCCCCAGTACCGATCCACGATAGCGCCCGACGATGGCCTCAAGAAAACTGTCGGCCAGATTGTTCCGATTGTCGGCGGTTTTCATCCGCGTCACTTCGGTGCGCGCGTCGGTCAACAACCGCTTGAGCAGCTTGGTCGGCTTAGGTGTTGTCGTGGCCAGCTGGCGCGGGCGTTTTCCAAGCCGCAGGCCAAATTGCAACATGTCCCATGCCGCTTCCGCGTCGGGCCATTTTGCGACCTCATCACACCAGGCAGCGGCAAATTGTGGCCCGCGAAACCGGTCCGGGTCCGATGCTGATAGCACCATGGCTTCCACCCCATTGGGCCAGATCAAACTATTGTGCCGCAAGATCGGCCTTTCGTCCGGCAAATGGACATTGAGCAGGCCGCTTTCGCCCTTGATCATGACCGCAATGGCCTCGCTGATGGTTTCGCCCACCAGCGCTATCGGGGTTACGCCCTTGCTGGCCAAGTCCCTCACCCATTCGGCCCCGGCTCTTGTCTTGCCCGAACCGCGCCCACCGATCAAAAGCCAGGTGGTCCAGTCCCCCGATGGTGGCAACTGCGCCGGTTCGGCCCAGAACGGCCAGTCAAAGATCAGCCGTTCAAGATCGTCTCGGGCAAGGCTTGCCGCCAGTTCGTCCGCTTCAGCGCTGTTTGAGCTGGTCAATGCGGCGGGCCAGCTTGTTGCGCAGCTCGGAAATGTCCTTTTTCTGAACCGGTTCGCTGCTGCGCTCGGCCTTTTCGATTTCGATCAGTTTTTCCAGCGTCTTGGCCATGGTGCCAAGCAAGGCCGCTTCCTTGTCGATTGATTGTGGCATCTGTTTCTCCAGCACACGCACTTGCTGGTCGAGCACCCTGAGCATGCGGTTGATGATGGGACCGCGTCCCTGCACCTTGGTGCGGCAGTCCAGCCAGTTTTCCTTTTGGCGGCGATAGCGCAGTTGGAAAATGGTGATGCCGTACTGCTCGCAGATGGCAGCTGGCGACATCTCGCGGCTTTCATAGGCGGCCCTGATGGCTACCCAATCGCGCCGGGCAGTGCCCGCTTCGTTCAAACCCAGTTTTTCGACCATGCCTGAACAATAGCATCGCCCCGACACGCGGGGATTAGATGGATAAATTACCGGGCAAAGGCGGCTGCGCGTTCCAGCGCCGCCAGATCGCTTTTGGCCGTCAGGGCCACCCGGGCGCGTTCGGCGGCATCACGCGCTGTAACCAGGGCAACTTCTGCATATTCCGGTTCACCCGCTGCAATAGTTTCAAGGCCTGCCAGCAGGCGCAGTACCACCTCGATGCTGGCCGCGCCATCGCGGGCGATGGAGCGAAATGCATCCTCGAGCAACTCCGCCGGTTCGAGCGCTGCCACCGACAGGCGGACATATTTTACAGCGCGTGGCCCGTCATCTTCCCTGTGGGCGGCCAATATCCGCACCAGCGTGCCAATTACATCTATGGCCGTGCCGGGATCATTGATGCCGGGCGACAATGCTTTTCCGGCAATTTCGCTCAAGGTGATCAGCCCATATCGCGGATCACTTTCAAACGTCCTGCTGTCGCCGATGACAAAGGCATTAGCCAGCCGTTCGCGCGTCTCGTCGTCAACCTCGCCCATCACCACCATCAGCGGCCAGTTCGGCGCGGCATAGGCACCGGGGCGCGAGACTATGGCAATTTGCAATTCGTGCTCGTCGGCGACGCGCTGGAGTTTGGACACATCAATGTGCTGCACATAGCCGATCTTGTCGGCAACCAGTGGCACGCCGGACGGTTCACCGCGCAAGACCGAGCAGCCGAACAATTGCCGGTTGGACAGCGCATCAAAAGCTCTGGTTGTCGCCGCCTCAACACGGTCGATGGTTTCGGTGACCCGGCCGATTGCCGAAATCTGGCCGATCCAGCGGATCAGTGCCGCGATGACCAGTACAACCACGACAATGGTCACCGCAAACAGCAATAACCGCCCCGCTTCACTATAAATGCCCGATGACAGGCCGATAATGCCAACAACTGAAAACAGGAACGCCCCGATGAAAATCGAAATCGAGGTCTGGGCGCTGCGATCGCCCACGATCAGCGGCACGGCGCGCGGCGTAGTGGATTGGGAGGCACTGGCCAGGGCGCTGACCATGGTCGACAGGGCAAAGACCGAAACCGTCAGCAGGCTCGATGCCAATATGGTCAGGATCGACACAACGCCGTTCGAGGGCACGGTGAATGGCAATTTGTCGGCGGCGGGGGCGTAGCGCGCGCCATAATAGGCGATCAGAATGGTAACTATGGCGCCGAGCGAGAATGCCGCAGGCAGAAACCACATGCGTTGCGCCATCTGGCGAAACTGAAAACTGATCTGACTCACCGAAGTCCCCCGTTGTTCAAGATGAACGCAGACAAACCTAAAGGGTTGTCAAAAAAGCGAAAGCCCCCACAGATCAGGCAACACCGCGGCCAAACTTTCGACGTGCGTCGAGCGCCAACCCCAGCCCCACGCTGCCCAGAACATCTGTGCGCACCATGTTTGCACCGGGAAAATATGACGCCAGCGTACGGCCAATCACTGGCAGTTGCGTTGAACCACCAGTCATGATGACGCTGTCAATCTGTGCTGCGTTGATGCCTGCAAGGGTCAGTGTCGCTCCAATGGTGTCGGCAATGCGCCCAACCGAGCCCGCAATGGCCTCGCTCAATTGGGCAATTGTGATGGGGGTGGCAATTTCAACGGCGCCCTGGCGATAATCGAACTCGATCGCGTCCACATCTGACAGAGCAATCTTGACGGCTTCCACCGCGCCGATCAGGCGGTGCCCCTGCCGCCCTTCCACCACGGCGATCATTTGGTCGACACGCTCGGCCTGCTGCGCCTCTCGCCGCGTGCTCCTGAGGTCGCGCAACGTTTTGGCCGTATAGAGCCGGTTGATCCGGTGCCAGGTTGATAAATCATAATAGGGCGCCGTTGGCAGATGCCGCTTGCCGTCCCGCGTCGTGGTGCCCAAACCCAGTTCGGGCATCACCTCGGCCATTGACAATAGCCGGTCAAAATCGGTGCCGCCGACATGAACCCCCGCTGTGGCCAGAATATCGTCGCTTCGATCCGGCTTGCCGGCAAGGTCGGGGCCGACGCGCACAACGGAAAAATCGGACGTGCCGCCGCCCAGATCGACGATCAGCGCCAATTGCTCGCGTTCGGCCTGCCGTTCATAATCGAGCGCGGCGGCAATCGGTTCATATTGAAAGTCAATGTGGGCAAACCCTTGCGCCCGCACCGCCTCGCGTAACTGGTTCTCCGCGTTGCGGTCGGCTTGGCTATCATCGTCGACAAAATGGACCGGCCTGCCGACGACGACACTATCAATCGGCCCGCCCAGCTGGACTTCGCCGCGCCGTTTGATCTCAGCAATGAAAATGCCCAAAATTTCGAGAAATCCGAGCGAGCGCACCTTGATCCGGGTGGTTTCCCCGATAAGCGCCGTGCCTAGGACGCTTTTGAGCGAGCGCAACAATCGCCCTTCAACACCAGCGACATATTCGGCCACGCCTGCCCGGCCAAAATGGACAAGATCATCTTCAAAGCTGAAGAACAGCACGCTGGGAATGGTGGGATTGTCGGCTTCAAGCGGTAATAACCGCGGGGCGCCGCCGGTTGAAACCATGCCCATGGTCGAATTGGACGTGCCGAAGTCGAGGCCGCAGGCAAAGGGCATGGTGGATCATCCGTTTAGAAGGATGGCCCTCTTATAGAATGGTGGTCAGTTTGAAAAGCCTCAGGCGGCCTTTGCCTTTCTGGCCGCGCCCGAACGGGCTCTGTCGCCCTTTGGTTTGCGCAGATCGACGGTCTGCAGTCGGCCCAGACCACGACGCGCCGCCTTGGCCTGCGCCTGGGCTGCCACTTCAAAGAATTTCTTGTCGAGATTGCCAGTTGGATTGGCCACCGCAATACCGATGCTTACCGTGACCACACCGGCATGGCTTTCCTTGTGCTGAACCGCTTCGTCATGCACCGCCTTGATAATCTTGCCAGCACCCTTGCGCGCCAGCAGCAGCGGATAGTCTGGCAACACCACTACAAACTGGTTCCGGCCGAACCGGAAGCATCTGTCCTGCTCGCGCGGCAGATTGGCGTTGATCGTGGCCAGTACCGTCTCGACGCATTCTTCACTTACCACCTTGCCATAGGCGGAAAAATAATCTCCAAACCGGTCGAGATCAATCACCATCAGGCACATTGAAACATTGATGACGCCCGAAACCATCCAGGCCTCGGCCATTTCAGCCTCAAGCTCAGCGCTGAGGCGCGGCTTCATGCCAAGGGATCGTGCAATGGCTGCCTTGCCGTAAGCTGGTGTGCGTTCGCGTTCAGAATCGCGACCAATACGCAGTCCCCCGAGGGCGGCGCGCACCTTGCCCCAAAATAGATCATTGCTTGCGGGGCTTAGGTCGGAGACGCTCATGGCTGGCCTGTTCTGGGCTAAGCTGCGGAAAATACTTGGGCTTATCTCGCCATATTATGGTTAATACCAAGTAAACCCGTTCGCTTGTCGGCCAACGTCAAACCCGTTAGAGTTCTTCGGGCGGCTCCCATTCAGGCCAGTCCACGGCGTGATTTTCCCAGTCGTCGGGGGCGATATCCAGTTCGCTGAAGGTGCGCCCTTTTACCGATACGCCAACATCGACAACTGTTTGCGGATCGCCCGACACCAGCGGATGCCACCAGGCCAGCCCCTTGCCCTCTGCCAGTCGGCGATAAGCGCAGGTGGTGGGGATCCATTTTATTTCGGTGATATTTTGCGGCGTCAGCTTGATGCAATCGGGCACCTGCTTTTGCCGACCGGGATAGTCGGTGCAGGCGCAGGTGTCGCCATCGAGCAGTTTGCAATGCACATCGGAGGTGATCAGCAGGCCCGCTTCCTCGTCCTCAAGCTTGATCAGACAGCAGCGGCCACAGCCATCGCATAGCGCTTCCCATTCGGCGGGGCTCATCTCCTCTAGCGATTTTTCGTCCCAGAAAGCCATATTATCCGTTCGCGCCATTCATGATATTGTGTGTTTGCTCTTGTAGCATGGCTCGCGCAATCATATTCAGGCGATTAACTTGCTATTGTGGCGTCATCGTTCAACATTTGGATGATGCCCACTGTGGGGCAATAACGAGCGTGGCGATGCAAGACCCCTTTTACACCAAACAGAAGCACGCCAAAAAATCCAACATGCTGGCGGCTGACGCGTGGCTGGATTCCTCGCTGTTCGAGTTTGGCCAGTCCTTGGGGCGTGGCTATACCCGCTTTCAGGATTTCATGGGGATTTTCAGGGTCCGTGGCATCAAGCGGCTGTTTGTCGAACTGGTATCGGACGGGCTGACCTTTGGCGCGCTTGGCACAATTTTGGTGCTGCTGCTGGCGTTTCCAGCCTTTGATGTGACGGCCACCGGCGAATTCAACAAGGCCGAAGACTATTCAGTGATCTTTCTGGACAAGTTCGGCAATGAGATTGGCCGTCGCGGCATTCGTTCCGATGATAGCGTGGCGCTGGCCGAGATGCCCGACTATCTGGTCAAGGCGACGCTGGCGACCGAGGACCGGCGCTTTTATGATCATTTCGGTGTCGATGTAGTTGGCACCTTGCGCGCCATCGTCTCCAATACCCAGGGCGACAGCAGCACCCAGGGCGGCTCCTCGATTACCCAGCAATTGGCCAAAAACCTGTTCCTGTCGCCTGAGCGCACCATCGAGCGCAAGGTCACTGAGGCCTTTTTATCGGTGTGGCTGGAATGGCATTACACCAAGGATCAGATCCTCAAACTATATTTTGATCGCGCTTATATGGGCGGCGGCAATTTCGGGGTGACGGCGGCGGCCGAATATTATTTCGGCAAGAAAGTCAGTGACATCAATCTGGCCGAAGCGGCCATGCTGGCAGGCCTGTTCAAGGCACCAACCAAATATGCGCCGCATGTCGATCTGGCCGCTGCCCGTGGCCGCGCCAATGTGGTGCTGACCAATATGGTCAATGCCGGTTTTCTGACCGAGGGACAGGTCACGGCCGCCCGCCGTCACCCCGCCTCGCCGGTCAACCGCACCGATGATGTCGACAGTCCCAATTATTTTCTCGACTATGCCTTTGAGCAGGCCAAGGACATCATCAGGGCCAGCCGACACACCTCCAATAATTTCACCGTCCGCACCACCATCGACACGACATTGCAAAAATATGCAGAGGACTCGATCAATTCGGTGATCCGTGAAAATGGCGAACAGTACAAAGTCGGACAGGCCGCCATGGTGGTCACCGATACCAAGGGTGCCATTCGCGCCATGGTCGGGGGCACCGACTATGGCAAAAGCCAGTTCAATCGCGCTATCGTCTCGACACGCCAGCCTGGCTCGGCGTTCAAGATTTTCGTCTATTCGCAGGCGTTCGAACAGCTGGGCCTGACCCCGTCCGACACCATTTCGGACAGGCCGGTCTGTATCGGCGACTGGTGTCCGCAAAATTATGGACGAAACTACAAGGGGCGGGTCACGCTGTTGAGCGCTTTTGCCGCCTCGATCAATACGGTACCCGTAACCCTCTCGATCAAGACCGGTCGCGACCCAATCGCGGCGTTAAGCCACCGCATGGGCCTGCAAGCCGATTATCCGGTCACCCGCTCGCTGGCGCTGGGGGTTGCTTCGGTGTCGGTGCTGGACATGACCTCGTCCTACGCCGTTCTGGCCGACGATGGCTACAAGACACCAGCCTACGGTATCACCCGCATCACCAGCCTTACCGGCGATGTCATTTTCAACAAGGATATCAACGCCCCGCGGGAGCGCGTCTTGAGTGAGAAGACGGTCGCCAACATGAACCTCATGTTGCGCCGGGTGATTACCAATGGCACCGGGCGTCGCGCCCAGGTTCCCGGCGTTCCTGCGCTTGGTAAATCAGGCACCACATCGTCCTATCGAGACGCATGGTTTTGCGGTTTCACCGGCAATTATGTGGCGGCGGTGTGGTTCGGCAACGACAATTACCAGCCCACCAACCGGCTGACCGGCGGCAGTCTACCGGCGATGGCGTGGCAGAAATTCATGGCCTTCGCCCATACCAATGTCCAGATCGAGCCGGTATTCGGCGTTGATTTCGTGCCTGAACAAACCATCGTCGCCGACGCGGAGACCGATGAAAACGCCGACGAAGCCGCGCAACGTCCGCCGGGTCTCAAGCCCGGTGCTGCGACCAAACTGATCGATCTGGCAGATCGACTCAAGTTGGCGCAGCAAGCACTCGAAACTTCGCCAGATCAGGCCATGGCCACGTCCGCCATCGTCCCAAACACTCGTTGAACGGTTGATGAAGGGCGGAAACGCCTTTCTAAGCGCGGGCGCGGTTGCTATAGGCAAAGGCAGCGGCCTTGCCGGTCGTCGGCGCTGATCGAGCCCCAGATGCCCATTTCAACCCGTTCGGACCGTTAGCCCTTGCGTTTCGTTTTCAATCTTCTGGCCATGCTGGTCGTGGCGCTGGGTACCGGGTTCGGGCTGAGTTATATGGCCCTATCCGATACCGGGCTTTTGGGCGGCCTGCATTCGGGACCCTGGGTCGCCTGGCCTGATGTCGGCACACCAAATCCCAACCCCTACACGCGCGCGCATCTGGCGCGACAGGCCAAGCTTCAGCTTGGTCAGTCCGAAGGGCTGCAATTTGTCGCCAGCACCGATGGCAATGGCGTCGCGCTCGATCTGGCCTGCACCTATCACCTGAGCGGTTTCACGCCGGTCGCGACCCTTTGGACGCTGGTGGCGCTGGATCCCGAGGGGATCAATCTTGCCCGTCCCGGCACCAGCGGCTGGATCGGCTCCAATCAATTGTCCCGCAACGAAGACGGTAGTTTTACCCTTTATATCGGCAGTCGGCTGGAGCCACACAACTGGCTCGAAGTGGGCGGCTCCGGTCCCTTTGTGCTGTCGCTGACCCTATATGACACCGTTGCCGCGTCGGGTTTGAGTTCAGCCGAGATCGCCATGCCGACCGTTACCCGGGTGCAGTGCTCATGAAACGCACGCTGATCTGGCTGGCGGGCGGGGTCTTGCTTGGCGGCATCATTCACCTGATCGTCATTCTGACGCTGCCCGCGCTTGCCGAGAATACGGTTTGGACGCGGATTGAAAGCCTTGATGCGCGCAACAAGATTGTCCTGCTGCCGCAGGTCAAACCCGGGCAGCCAAATCCATTGGGACTTGATCCCGGTCTGAGCTACGGGGTGTGCCAGCTCGATCTTTCCGATGGCCCGGCCTATTTGAACGGCACCCTGCCCGATGCCTTCTGGTCAATCGCGATTTATGACCGCAATGGCACCATTGAATATTCAACCACCAACCGCGACGGTATCGGCCGGACGCTGCAGATGGGCATTTTCAATTCGAGCCAGACGCGCCTTCTGGCCGAACAGCGGATTGATATTGCCGAAGGGTTGTTGATCATTGAGGCGAGCGCTAACGATCTGTTCGTCGTTGTCCGGCTGGCGCCACCGCATCGGGCTGTGCGTCCGCGCTACGAAAGGGCGCTGTCCGCTATTTCCTGCGGTCCCAAACAATAGCCTATTTGATGGCGATGACTTCGTTGTCGATGCGCATGGTCTGATAGCGCGAGGGAATGACAAAACCCGAATTGGCCCGCCCTCCCGCCATTTGCGAACAGAAATCGCCGCGATTGGCCCGATCGACATGGTTTTTCATGTCGGCGAGCTTGGCATCGACATCCATTGAACGTTCATCGGGCGTTTCCACCAACAAATGGTCGAGCGCATAATTGTAGCTGGCATAACGGTAATTCAGCGCCCGAACGAACCAGGCGATAGAGGCCAGGTTTTCCGTGCGACGCGCATCAACCCCGGCACGCACGTCCGGTTCAAGATCCGAAAGCGCATCGCGGGTGATCAGGCGCTGGCGATCAACCTCGATGACCTTGCAAATGGCCACAAAAGTTTCCGGCACTGTATCGGTGTCCGCCAGAATATCGGCCCCAACGGCGCTGTAGCGCACCGGCGCAGAGCGGAAATTGCTCCGTTGCAGCCATTCGTAATAGCTCTTTTCGGAAAAATTCTGGTCAAGCGGCGGTGTCAGACGCGTGCGTTGTAGTTCCACGGCGGTGTTCTGAAACCAGTTACTGGTGTGTTCGGCCACCAGAAAACGCCATACCCGATCGTGCATTTCCACTTCGATGTCGGTCTGGTTGAATTGAGAAACCGCATCGCCCCGGCCATAGGCCAATAGCTTGCCAGCCGCCGGCATGGCGGTGTCGTGGGTAAAGCTTGGCTGAGCGCGGCCGAAATCACCCGTTGGCCGGGCAACGCACCCCGCCCCGAGCAAAAGCGCTGTCACGCCAAGTGCGCGCGTAGTCCACCGAACCCAGTTATCCACGCTTGCGGCTGGGCTTTGGCTTTGATGGACCAATGCGCGTGTTGGGCACAGTTGCTGGCGTCGTTCCGCGCTCATAACGCACCCCGGTAAAAATCAATATCTGGGCCTCACCGGTCGTAGATCTGGCCCTTCTGGCCGTCAGTCGCCGTTGGTCGAATTTGACGAGCTTTCCCAAGCTGGCCTCCACATGTCGGTTCCCCCGTCCCTACCGGAGGCAACACAGTTCGAAAAAAACAGTCAGGCGCGACGCCCCTCGCGCATATCCCCATTAAGAGATCGTCAAGGTTAACAGTCTGCTAACGAATTGGCGGCAAGAGTGTGGATACGCACATTCTTCCGCGTTTAATGAGTCGATGGTTCAAAAATGCTTGGTTTCCAGCCCTACGAGACTTTCCAGCTGCTGATAGAATCCGGCGGTGTTGACCGAACCAACACTTTATTGATCGCCGCGTGCGACGCCTATGCGCGCCGCGGGCGACCGACAAATCCCGAAATGGAGCAGTTTGAGGCTCTGGCCTCGCGCCTGTTCCCGATTGCCGGGCCGCAGGCCAAGGCCAAGGGCGCTGCGATCCTTGGGCGCGCCGAAACGCTGTCGCCGACCCTTGAAGCCCTGGTTGTGGCCAATATCGGCGAAGATATGGGCGAATTCCTGCAGCGAAGCGACGAGATTTCCGAAGCAACGCTGATCGAAATCATTGCCCGAGGCGATGTTGCGGCTGCCAGCATGATTGCGCACCGCCCTGACCTGTCCAATGTGGTTTTGGCCAAGCTGTTCCAGATGAATTCGCGCAAGGTTTACCGGGCGCTGGCCGCCAATGGCGCGATTGCGCCTCGTGGTGCCTATCTCAGTGCGCTGGCCCGTTCGGCGCAAATGGATCATATCGTGGCCGAATCACTGGCCGAGCGTGACGATTTCGACTGCGCCCTGCTGGCCCCTGCCTTTTTTGATCTTTCCGATGATCACCGGATCAAGGTCATCAAGGCCTTCACCAATCGGCAGACCCCGGTTGCCCCGATCAAGAAGACCATCGAACTGCTTTCGGTCGCCAATCAGGAACTGACCAAGGCGTTGATGAAGCTGTTTTCAGAAAACCGCCGTCCCGAAGTTACCAAGCTATTATCCCAGATCAGCGGGCTGGACGAGGTCCGTTGCGGCCAGATCGCCCATGATGTGACCGGGGCTTCCCTGTTCGTGGTATTGCGCGCCTTTGGCTGCAGTGCCTATGACGGGCTCAAGGTCTTGATCCATGCCACCTCGCACGATCAGGAACGGTCGCGCGCGCTGGCTGATTTTGCCACGCTGTTTGGCAATGTAACGCCCGAATCCATGGCCTATCTGATGAGTGCATGGCGCGGGGAGGTCAATCTGCTCGATCTGGCCAAGCCCGAATACAAGGCCTTTACCCAGACCAGCCGCCGCACACCCATGCTGGCACCGGCCCACAATCCGGTGGTGGAACAGGCCATCGAGGCACTGGCGCGAATTGGTGCCAAGCGCGCCGGCTAATCGAGCATTTCGATACCGGCATCATCACCGCGCAGATCGAGACTTAATACCCATAGATCAGGGTCAAATTCGAGCTCGCGCTCAATGCGCGCCCGCACTTTTTCCGAGGCAACCCGAATCAGGCGCCGCTGAAACACCAGATCGGCGTCCCGTTCGACCAGCGCCATGCCCGGTGCCGGGGTCAATAACGACAAGGTGCCGTCGAGATGATCAATTTCGATAAAGACCTGTCCGGCAATCGGGTCGCCCCGACGCGACACCACGCACATATTGCCCAGATCATTGTGACGCCGCACGAATACGCCGCACCACAGGTCGCTGCGCAGTCGCGACATTAGAAGGTGGCGCCGGCTGCGGCGAGCAAGTCTACCAACTGGGGCGTCACCCGACCGGTCACGTCATAGTTGTAATAGACTTCAAAATTGCGGACGGCGCGCGCCGTTTCTTCGCCTGCTTCGCCGTCAATCGGTCCATGCATGAAGCCAAGGCTCGCCAGTCCCCGCTGCACCTTTTCGGTGATGCTGAGATTGGCGTTGCGCGCCGCCTGTCTGACGGGCGCTGCTGGCTGGCTGACAACGGGCTGAGCAACAGCTTGCGGGGGGAAACGATTGCCACGGGCGCTGCGTTGGCTGCTACCGGTTGGCGGGCAATAGTCCGTCCGACCGGCTGGCTGGGCACCGGGACATAGTTCGATGTCGGTGCGCTGCGTCCATTATCAATGGCGGAGACGATCCCGTCGATGGTGTTGGCGGCGCTTTGTGCGACAGTATTAAGTGCCTCGCCAATCTGGTCCTGCGGCTCGATGGGCGGCAGGCGGGCAATCAGGCGGTCTTGATACACAGGCTCGATGACAGCGGCCCGCAGCACCGGGGCTGCCTCGGTCCGCGTCTGCACCAGCGGCGGCATCGGGATGGGCGCAGCGGCTGCCTGCGGCCGCGGTGCGAGGCCCTGAGCATCGGCCCGCATGATGGCATCGACAATTTCAGAGCTCATGGCGCCGGTCGGCTTGTAGCCGTTGCGGGTCTCAAAGGCGCGGATAGCCTGGGCCGTCATTGGCCCGTAATAACCATCCAACTCGCCCTGAAACAGGCGCATCTCGCTTAGCTTCTTTTGCAAATTGTAAACGTCGGTATTGCCAACCGGGCCATCTGATTGCGGAGCAACGCTGCCGGTTACAGGCACCGGTTCAGCAACCACCGGCATCGGAGCCAGCTGTGGTGCCGGTGCAACGCGCGATTGCTGGACCGCAGGCAGCGGCGGCGGCACGGTTGGATCGGCCATGAACATTGGCGCTGGATGAATGGCAGTCTGAAAATAGAGCGCATTGCTCCCGGCAAGCGCGGTCATGCCTACCAGCGCGGCTAGCGCTGTGTTGGTCAGTGGTGCCCGGAAATATCGCGACAAGGCCCAAAGCCCCATGCGCCCGAGGGAAGTTGCGATGGCGCTTCCGGCTGCCAAAGGCAGATGGGTCAAGGTTGTGGCTGTCATATTGCGTTTCTTTTTTCGTCTTGCCATGGAATCGTTTCGATGGGCGCCGTGTCAGGATAAAGGGAGGTGACGGTTGCAGTCTCCCGCAGTTTTATTGCTGGACCGTTTATAGGCAGCAAAACAGTCATGGTTGTCCCTGCTCCAAATTCGGACATGGCACGCAATGTGCCGCCGTGCAGTTCCACCAGTCCCTTGACGATGGACAGGCCAAGCCCGGTCCCCTCATAGGCCCGTGCCAGACCATCATTGGCCTGATAGAACGGCTCGCCGATATGGGCAATCGCTTCGGCCGACATGCCAATGCCATTGTCGCTGACCGAGAGATTGAGGTACTGGCCCTGCTGCTTGAGCGATACCGTCACCTCGCCAGCATCATGGCTGAATTTGACGGCATTGGAGAGCAGATTGATCAGGATCTGACGGCAGGCGCGTTCATCAGCCACCACCGTGGGCAGTAACCTGGCGATGCGCGAACTGATTCGAATGTCGCGTTCATTGGCAACCGCTTGCACCATCTTGAGGCAGGGCTCGACCAGATCGTCGGGTGCCATATTGTCAGTGCTGATCTCAAATTTACCCGCCTCGATGCGCGACATGTCCAAAAGCATGCGCACGACTTCGAGCAAATGGGTGCCGCTTTGGTGAATCAAACCGGCATATTCGCGATGCGTATCCGACATTTCCCCGCCGATGCCGCTGGTCATCATTTCGGAAAAACCAACGACAGCGTTGAGCGGCGTACGCAATTCGTGCCCTATGGTTGCCAAAAACCGGGACTTGGCAATCGAGGCTTCTTCAGCCACGTGCCGTGCCGCTTCCATTTCAGCTGCCTGATCGCGGCGGCGCGTTACATCGCGCAGCAGCCCGACAACTTCAAAGCGCGAGCCGCTGGTGCGGGTTTCATCCACCGGTGAAAAATTGATCTCAACCCAGATAAATTGAGGTACAGCCGTGTTGGCGTGTGGATCGTCCTGACGCATCCGCACTTCGATGGTGCGCTGAATGCCGGCCTGATTGGCGTCGGCAAAGGCGGTCAGATAGGTAGGACGATCGGCAACATGAATGCGCTGACCCAACCCTGTCCCAGTCAATTCATAGCGCGGGCATCCAAAAAGCTTTTCGGACGAGCGCGACAGGAACAGCAACTCGCCACTACTCGAATAGCGGAATACGGCGTCCTGAACATGCTCGATCAGGTGCCGATAAGTCGCCAGTTGGGATTTTTCCTGAATTTCAAAGCTCATGCCGATCCGCCCGGCTGTGCGGGCGATCATGACAGCGCCCAGCGCAAAGCCGATCAAGCCGACAAGTCCCAGGTCCACATGTTCAACGATCAGCGGCGCTTTGCCAAAAGTGGCTGTGACGCTGGCGATCAGGCCAATGGCAACCATCAGGGTCCAGCTGATGCGCCTGATCTGAGGCCGCGCCATCAGTGAGGCATAGATTGGCCCCAGCAGGGCAATGGCCAGCCCGCCGTCAACAAAGCGACTATCGGCCAGCGTCAGCAGCATGCCCGCTGTCAACAAGAGATAGACCTGAGCGCAGGCAGCTTCCTCATAGCGCGCGTGGCGCTGCAGCATCAGTGTGGTTGCGCCACTGATCAGCGCAAGCACGGCGACAAAAAATGGCAGCGTTGCGCCCTGCAGTGCGGTGTAGATCACAATTGGCATGATCAATGCACTGGCCACGATGATGAAGATTGCATTGTCGGCCAGCGTCTGACGACGCAGGTCCTCGGGACGACTACCGCCACCGGTGATCGCCTCGGCAATCTCTTTGCTTTCGCCAAAAGAGAAAAAGCTACGCATTACATAAACTCACTTCCACGACGCCTTATGGACTAGCCACAGCCTGATAATTGTTCAGGTCTCATTGGCTGCCACCCTGCGACCCAAGGCCTAAGACACAATTAAATGCAGGGGGCCAGGAACGCCTGAAGCGAGGTTTGGAAGCTTGTTTCTACGGTTAGCGTAAACAAGACCTTGCCCAAAGTTGAGCGCGGCCCGTCGCCTTTAGCTAAAACTTTATTGAATTCGCGCAACCCGTCTTAAAGGGGACTGTCTAGAAATGGTCCTCAACAGCGATGGCTTGCCCGCCATTGTGTTTGATATTTGGCTTGGACCCGGATCATGTTTCTGTTTCGCTCTGCATTCTGGCTGCTTGTTGCCTTCATGGTGATCAAACCCGGCGTTGATCTGAATGCGGCTGCCGGTTCGATTTCGGCGCAGGCCATGACACGCGGCCAACAGTTGATTACCCAACAGATCGAAGCCACTCAATGCACTTCATTGCAGTGTGCCGGCGGCAGGGCGGTCTTGGCTGCTGCCCTTACCCCTTCCCCGCAGGTCGGCACTCCCATGCAGGCTTCGTCGACCATGGTTCAGGTGCCGCTACCGCGGCGGCGCCCGGGTCTTGCGGGTTAGAATGCGCTTGCCCGCGCATTCTTGACGCTCCGGAGGCTGGCGTCCCCAAATTCCGCCCACCCTCCGGCCTGAGCCACAAGCACGCTGCCCCGTGCTTGTGGCTCCTTTTTTGCGCCCCACTATACTAGATAGAGCGCATGGATCAGCCAGAAGCCTTTCAGGAAATTGCCGACAACCTTACCTTTCTTGATGATTGGGAAGAGCGGTATCGCTACATCATCGAACTGGGTCAGTCGCTATTGCCACTGGCGGAGGCGGAAAAGACCAATGCCAATAAGGTGCACGGCTGTGTTTCCCAGGTCTGGCTGGCCTCCGACAGGGGCGAGCGGGCGGGCGAACCGGTGCTCAATTATCGCGGCGAGTCTGACGCCATGATCGTTCAGGGGCTGGTTGCTGTACTGCTGGCGCTCTATTCTGGGCGCACCGCTGCCGAGATCGCGGCCACCGACGCCATCGAGATCTTTGACAAGCTTGGCTTGCGCGAACATTTGACCGCCCAGCGGGCCAATGGTCTGGTGGCCATGGTCAATCGCATTCGCGGTGAAGCCAAGGCACTTTCCTAGCGGAGAGCCAGTCCTTCATTCGAAACGTTGGGGGCGTTGCTCCAGCCAGAAATGCTCGCCCCTTGTAGTCGCGCCCCTTGTTGTAGCGGACAGACCAAAAAAGGTAGCCAATTGATCCAGCCCGATGCGCAACACCAGCTTGGCGCTGCGTCGCGGCCAGCCGCGCTCGCTTTCAACTACCTGCAACCCCTTGAGCAGCCCGCACACATCGAACACAACGCCCGCGCAATCTGTGGGCAAAGTCCGGGCGATGTCATTAAGCCTTCGCCGCGCGTCTATGGCCAGATCCCCCACATCGCCGACGCCCATCGCCGATCTGGCGCAGATCGAGCGGCTGGCATCGTAGCTCATGGTGGTGCGCGGGCTCAGTCCGGCACGTTCAACCAGATGGCGCAGCCGTTCACCGGCCTCAACCTGATGCGGTGCCAGAAACGGTTTTGCCCCGCCCCTGCCCGGTGCTGCAAGCCGGGCCAACGGGCTTTCATCGAGATTGCGGGTAATTGCATCACCATCAGTGCTTAAATGGCGATGCTGGTCGGCAAATCCCGCCGCGTCTGATTTTTGCCGGTTCAACCAGTGGCGCGCTTCTGGTGTCGGCGTGCAATATCCGGCATTGCCCGTCAGCACCCCTTGCGAGATCAAGCCTGCAACCGCATTTGCCGACAGTCGCGCTGTGCTTGTTGCCGTTGCAAGCACATATTGTCCCTGCCCGTCAGGCATAGCCTTTCCGTCAGGCATCAGCGCCCGCACGAAACGGATCGAACGAAGCTCAGCCCGCGCCATGACCGGTCCCCTCATCGCCCTGCAGCAGGCTTGCCTCAATCTGCCGTTCCAACTGATCGACAGCGGCGTCAAACCGCGCATCGTCTCGACCGTCTTCGATCAGGGCACAGGCATAAGAGACTGTAGTCCTATCACGACCAAAGACTCGCCCCACTTCAGTCAGGCTTCGTCCCAGCGAGACATGAATCAGATACATGGCAAGCTGACGCGCCTGTGCGGTGTTTCGGCGACAGCGCGATGGATGCGTCAGCAACCGCGCTGCTATCTTTTTTCTTTTGATACCAGATTGATAACCGCCAAGCTGGCGCTATCCTCGACGTAGGTTTCAATAGTGAATTTGCGCCGCTTGGCGTTTGCCGTTAAAGGCTCGCTGAGATGCATGATCTGTCTCTATCCATACAAGGAATTAATTCCTATACCATGGATCAGAAACGAGATAGCGGGGATAAGTTGTACAAATCCACACGCCCGGCATATCGCCAGGACTTTTTTGCCGCCAGGCAAAAGTTTGCAGCTAGGCAAAAGTTTACAGCCAGGGAGGAGAGCGCTGTGCCGCGCCTACAGGGCGCGGCGTTCAGACTCGCTACTGGGCAGCGCGCAGACGCAAACGCTGGCCGTTTGCCGCAAACATGCGCAGATCGGCACGGTTGAAGCCAACTTCGAGGGCATCGCCCGCCGCTGGCAGAGCACCGCCACGGCGTTCGCAAACGACCAGTTCGTCGGATTGGGTCTGGGCGTGGATAAAGTACGCGCCGCCCATATTTTCCACCACATCGACGTTGACCGGCAGGCGAATATCCCCGGCGCCTTCGTAATGGAACTGCTCAGGGCGGATACCGACGCTGATTTCTTCGCCATCGACCCAGCCAGCCGGGTCAATCGCGCCGAAATCAACAGTGCCGCCGGCCGCCAGCGTTGCGCTGGCCGTACCGTCGCTGGCCAATTTGACCTTGCCGCGCAGGAAATTCATTCGAGGTGACCCAATAAAGCCGGCCACAAAGAGGTTTTCAGGGTCGTCATAAAGTTGAACCGGCGTACCCTGCTGTTCAATCTTTCCAGCGCGCAGCACCACGATCTTGTCCGCCAGTGTCATGGCTTCGGTCTGATCGTGGGTCACATAAATCATGGTTGCCGCCAGTGCGCGGTGCAATTTGGCGATCTCAACCCGCATTTCAACGCGCAATTCGGCATCCAGATTGGACAAAGGCTCGTCAAACAGGAACAGTTTTGGCTCGCGCACGATGGCTCGGCCAATCGCGACGCGCTGGCGCTGGCCGCCAGATAATTGCCCCGGCTTGCGCTTGAGCAGCGGCTCGATCTTGAGGATGTCGGCAGCCTGGGCCACGCGTTTGTCAATTTCGGCCTTGCTCATATTGGCCATTTTCAGCCCGAAGCCGATGTTCTTTTCAACGCTCATATGCGGATAGAGCGCATAATTCTGGAACACCATGGCGATGCCACGCTCAACCGGAGTGGCGTCGCCCATCTGCACCCCGTCGATCAGCAAATCGCCTTCGCTGATTTCCTCGATCCCCGCGATCATTCGCAGCAAGGTGGATTTGCCGCAGCCGGAGGGACCGACGAAAACGGTAAAGGAGCCGTCTTCAACTTCAAGATCGAGTTTTTCGACAACCCGGGTCGTGCCGTACGATTTACCCGCGCCAACAAAATTCATCTGCGCCATGGCTCTGCTCCTAAACTGACTTTGGCCGGTACGGCCCAATGGACTCGCGGAAGTGAACGGCACAATCGACGACGCTGATCGGCGTCGTCGCGGGCCGTTTGGCCTTATTGTTCTCAAGCAGTCTGGCCTTGATTGCCTGAGCGATATCGTGAACCGGCTGGCCAATGGCGGCCACGCGCGGGGTCGAAAAGTGGAATGCCTCAACATCATCGAAGCTAAACAGTGACAAATCATCGGGTAGCGTGATGTCGTTCTCCTGGCAGAAAACCAGGATACCAAGCGAGATCTGATAGTTGGCCGCAAATATCGCGCTGGGTGGCGTGTCCATTTTCCAAAAATGCTCCATCGCCCGATGCCCATCGGCGCGATACCAGTCGCAGGGGAAAATCAGATCTTCAGGCGCCGGAATGTTGGCGGCTTCGAACGCGTCACGCCAGCCAGCCAGCCGCTCTTTTGCGGTCCAGCGACGCAAATCGCCGGTGACGGCGCCAATCCTCGTGTGTCCCAGCCGGATCAATTCGCTGACCGCCTTGAACGATGCTTCACGATTATTGACAACCACCCGGTCGCCGCCCGCAAAATCGATGATATTATCGTAAGTCACGATCTGCACGCCCTGCGCAATCATCTCGGTAATGTCGTTCCGGTCGGCATCGGGCCAACTCATGATCAACGCCCGTACTCGATGGGTGCGGAAAAATCGCATGGCTTCCTTGGCGACAGCGCTGTTGCTTTCGTGGCAATAGGTGAGCGTCACCAGCCCTTCCTGCGCCAACGTCGTTGCCAGATTGCCCAATAGACCGGCGTGGAATTCGTCATAGTCGGGTACCAACAACCCGACCATGCGCGAATCCGCGCTTTTCATGCCGCTCGCCAACGCATTGGGCGAAAAGGACAAATCGGCAATGGCGCGTTCAATACGCTCCTTATTGGCCGGTTTGACCTCATAGCCGTTGATATAGCGCGAAACCGTGCCGATCGACATGCCTGCCGCTATAGCGACATCGGTAATCGTGGCCGGTTTCTTGTTGGTGCGCGGCATGGCCAAATCAGGCGGCTCCCTTGGTAAAGCCGTTGGGAAAATCGAGCACAATGGCGCGGTGAATATGCAGACGCGGCAGGACAAATTCGACCTGACCATCGTTGATGGTAAAGGCGATATCCTCCCCGCTCAAGGCATCATAAACCCGGCTTGGCGTCTGTATTGAGCGCAGAGAAACCTCGATATCGGCCAAAACCGGAATGTCCTCGATCATTTCCATGAGCCGTTGCCCCGGCGAGATCGGGGGCCTTGCGGCCGCGCACTTGCGGGCCACCAAACAACAGGTGCGCCACCAGCCGCTTTTCCGCGGCCTGCTCGACCAGAGCCACGCGCGCCGCCGATGGCAAATTTGTGCGCAACAGGGCGTTGGGCATCAACCGTTCGATCAGATTATCGACCAGATATTTGTAAATCGGCTGGCCGACATCCTGATAGATTTCAAAGACCGGATAGGCGAGATAACCGACATTATCACTCACCGTCATCACCGGCCCCAGCGACTTGGCGTCGCTATCGACCGGCGCGTGCAAGTGCGAGCAGAAATGCTCATAAGTGCGATTGAAATAGCTTGGCTGCCCCTCGGCCAGAACTGTTGCCGAAGTCGCCCGCACCGCCTCGACCGGGCCATACATGACCACGGGTGATCCCGGAATATGCGCGCCAAGGCTTGCGTCGGTCTTGACCAGGTAGGATGGATCAAAGCCAATCGCGGGCTTAACCACCTCAATGCCAGCATCAATTGCCAGCGCGCCCGTTTGCGGATCGCGTCCGGCCGTGCCCGACAGGATGATCTTGCCGCCTTGGGCAACAAAGGTTTTGAGCTTCGTGGCGAGCCCCGCGTCGACCGGAATCACATCGGGCAATATCAGCAGCCGATAGGGCGCAAAGTCCATTTCAGGATCGACAATGTCGAAGGGACGTTTCAATTCCATCAGCATGCGCGCCGCGCCATCGTCGGCCGGGTTGCCCCGCTTTTCGACGCGGGTGACGAAATATTCCGCCGACAATATGGCGATTTCGCTTAGCTGGCGCGCGCCGCGCAGGAACGGTTCGAGCTTTTCAACCCGCTCATAGGCAGGCTTGATCGAGGCATAGGTGTCGGGGTCAACATGTCCCAGAGGATGCAACTGATCCCCGATCAGACATTTTGCGCCCAGAGCCACCATTTGCGCGCATTCATAAATCAGCGCGTCGGCCCGCTTGTAGCCGCCGAATTCACCCCAGGAGGTGTGGAACTTGCCGGTCTGGCCGAGAAAGTCCATGCCCAATGCCGCAGCATAGCGAGCGCTGGTTGGGAAATGGTCATAGCCCCAAACCCCGGTCGGCAGGCTTTCGAGTTCAAGATGGGAATAATCGTCAAATCGGGCCCTGCCCTGCTTGTCGATGTGCCCCGAATTAAAGAACAGGCGCATTTGCGGATGTTTGGCCCAGATACCAGCGCTGATTTCACGACGGAATTCGGCGTTGACGGCCGCGTCATTGGCCTTGCGATCCAATGGGGAATGGGGATCACGGCCATCGGCGTGCATGCGCTCAACGCAGCGCGGGCAAACGCATTCGAACGAGCTGATGATGTCATAAAACAAGCCCGGCGGTGCGTAGGCTTGCGCCACTTCCAGCCCCATATCGAGCAGATATTTGCGATATTCGGGATTATTAAGGCACAGTGAGTGCCAGGCTGCAGTCAGCTGATAGTTGGCAGAACCATCACCGGGCCAATTGTTGGGCGGGGTACCGCGCCCACTCATCACCCGCCATTCGGGCCGGGTACGCGCGAGATTTTCATCCCATTGCGCGGTAATATAGATCGGCGTTTCAATGTCGGCCTTGCGGCACGCGTCGACCATTTCGCCCAACAGATCTTGCCGCGCCAGCCTGGGATGGGGCGCGCCGACCTTGGTGGGATAATAGCACCAGCCATGATGGCAGCGGGCAAAGATCGAAATTGAATCGACGTGGGCGTCCCTGAGTGTTGCGACGAACTGGTCCGCATCGAAATCGCGGCCAATATCGGCAATGTGCTCCGAGGTATGGAAATCGAGATGGATTTGCCGATAACGCAGTGGCGAGAAGGTCGCGGTTGCCATAATTACTCCTTGGAACCAGATTTGGTCGACGCACCGGCGGTGAAGAACCGCTGAAAAACAACAAATATAACGAGCGGGACAACGGTGGTGACGATGGCGGCAACGGACATTTGATCCCAATTGCTTTCATATTGTCCCTGAATGCGCGCTAACAGCGCCGTCAGTGGAATGTCACTCCGCAGGAAGACCACCGGCAACAGAAGGCCGTTCCAGGTCCATAGGAACTGCAAAATGGCGACAGCGGCGATCGGGGTGATCGAATTGGGCAACACCACATGGAAAAAGCGCGCGATTGGCCCGCATCCATCCACCATTGCCGCCTCGATCAACTCCTTGGGAAAGTCTTCAAGATAGTTTTTGACCAGATAGACCGCCCAGGCAAAGGACATCCCGGCAAACGGAATGATCACTGCCCAGATATTGTCGATCATGCCCAGTTCGCGCCATAGCCGGAACAGGGGAATGACCACTACCTGATTGGGCAACACAAAGGCGTTGATGATCAGGATCAGCAGGACACGCCGGAAGCGGAACTTTAGAAACTGAAACGCATAGGCGGCCATTGGCGCCAGAATGACGGGAATAAGTGTCGAAAGCCCGGCAATCTTGACCGACACCCAAAAGGCGTCAAGCAGTGGATATTTGGTCCAGACCGTCGTCCAGGCGTCCAGCGTCAAGCTGAAATCGTCAGGATTCCACCAGCCCAGCGTCGTCTGGGTCAGCGGGCGCAGCGAGGTTACGACGACGCCGACGAGTGGGATCATCCACAACAGGGCGATGGAGCCGACGATTATTGTCACCCAGTTGGCAACGCTCTTGTTGATCATTTGGCTTCTCCCGTCCGCTGAATAATGGCCGGAACGGAAACGATCAGCACGGCAACCAGCAACACCACGGTGGCGGCGGCGCCATAGCCGAGTTTGAAATTCTGCATCGATTCCCGATACATGAAATAGCCCACGGTTTCGGTGGAGCGCACCGGCCCACCGGCGGTCAGCATATAGATCAGATCGAAGGCCTTAAGGCTCGACAGCAGGGTGATGAAGGTAGCCACGCGCACGCCGGGCATTGAAAGTGGCATGACGATATAGCGCAACATGCGCATTGGTGAGGCCCCATCCACATAAGCCGCTTCGCGCAGCGAGGTAGGAATGGACTGGATAGAGGCAAAGCACATCATCAGCGGCAGCCCGACCTGGGTCCAGACATAGGCTGCAATAACCGCCGGCATGGCGGTATTGGCGTCGCCGAGCCAGGGATGCGGTTGGCTACTCAGGCCGAGCGTTTGCAGCACCACATTGAGCAGTCCTGCGGCGTCCGGACGATAGATGCCCAGCCACATGAACCCGCTTACTGCCTCAGCCACACCATAGGCGGCAAAAATCATGACACGGAAGGGCAGCGTCCGTTTTGGCGCCAGCGAGCACAACATTGCCAGCATCCAGCCGATGGCGACCGCGAAAAACGTCGATGCCAACGTCCATTGCAATGTCGCCAGCATCGAGTGACGGAAATTGGCGTCCTGAAACAGGCGGAGATAATTGGTAATGCCGAAAAACTTGGGCGCGGCAACGCCTCTGATATCGTAGAAGCTGAGCCGGATGGTTTCGATCAGCGGGTAGACAATCGAAATCGCAAACAGGATGAGCAATGGCGTGATCAACACCCAGGCGGCGACCCCGTCGCCCTTTTTGGTGCGGCGATTGCCAACCTTTTGTCGGGGATCATTGGCTTCGGCAACAACCGTCATCAATCTGCTCCTGCTGAAGTTTGGAGTGCGTCATCGCCCTATCGGCAGACACAGGCTTGGGTGGCAGTTCAAGGGGCACTGTGTGCACTTTGGCCGTTGCTGATCTTGGGGATGTCAGTCTGGCCGTACTATTTCTATCCCAGGGGCCAACCGTTGGTCTGGCCGACCCCCTTGCCGGGAGAAAATTTGCCGCCGCACCGGAGCGCGGCGGCAAGTCAAATCAATAGGCGTTGACGGCAACCGCTTCGATTGCAGCGGTGATGGCGTCGATATTTTCGTCAGACGGATCCATCAGGAATTTTTGGATCTGCACGCGATATTCGCCACCCAGATCGCCGGGGAGCAGGTCGCCGAGAACGAACTGGACTTCATTGGCCGCTGAAACGGCTTCGACGGACTTCTGGATCACCGGATCATAAGCGGCAACGTCAGCATCGGTGCTGGGAGAGGCCATGCCATATTCAGCAAGAATCGCCGTGGCGTCCTTGGAGAGCATGTAGGTCATGAACGCGGCAGCGCCATCAACATTCTTGGCGGTTGAAAGCAGGTTGAACTCCTTGGAGTCGACCATGGAAACGTCATCGTGACCCATGCCCATTTCGGGGAACTGGAAGATCGAATAGTCGACGCCCGGTGTTTCGCCATATTCAGTCTTGGCGCGGGTGTTCAGCCACATGCCCATCAGCACATAGGCAGCATCGCCAGTCTTGAGTGCCGCGTCGACCGAGTTGTCCCAGTTGAGAGCCAGCATGGTGTTGGGCTCGTCGCAGCAATTGGCCTTGAGCAGCTCAGCCCATTTGCGGAACGCGGTCTTGACCGCATCGTCGGTCCAGGGGATTTCGTGACGGGCCAGCTTGCCGGCCGTTTCGACGCCAGCTGTACGAGATCAGCAGCGATTCAAACCATTCAGCGTGGGCCCAGACCTTGGCTGGCACCGAAATTGGCGTGATGCCAGCGGCGCGCAGCTTTTCAAAGCCATTGACGAACTCGTCCCAGGTCTTTGGTGGCGTGATGCCGGCCTTGGTCATGGTGTCGGTGCGATACCAGATGCCCGACCGGTCACCATAGGTATAGGTGACGCCATAATTGGTGTCGCCGATGCTGGACAGTGCCTTCCAGGAAGCGCCGAGCTTGGAATCAAGATCATTGGCGGCCCAAATATCATCGACTGGCTTGATCAGATCCGATTCGGCCAGTTCCTGCCGGAAAGCCGGCCATGTGTTGACCAAAAGATCAGCCTGCTCGCCGCCCAGGATAACCTGACGGATACCGCCGCGCTGATCGCCCGAGGTCTGGGGAAGGATTTCCCTGAAAGTGACGCCCTCATGCTTGGAAGCAAAATCGGCTTCCAGCTTGTGCAGCATTTCTGTTTCCGAACCGCCGAACCAGTTGATGATGACGATCTCACCGGTGACGTCCTGCGCCATGGCCATGGGTGCGCCGACAAACAGGGCTGCGGCGGCTACCGAGCCAGCCAAAACCCGGCGCGACAGGGCGGAAAATGTTGAATTGCGTGTGTGCTTCATATGAAGTCTTCTCCCAATAACTCACTAAGCCATTGACCTATAACGATCATTCTCCTGGCTGATAATTGAAACGTTATGATTTTGTTTGAAAAGACGCAAGGGGCTAGACGCCAAACAGCGTCGTTCCAACCCAATTCATCGGATGAATCGACGCAATTATCTATTGAAAACAAGGCGAAAAGCAGCGTTGGAATATTTTTCCAACTGTGCATATCATGGATATATGCTGGGCCAACTGCGTAGAACCGGGGCGTTATCAGGCCAAATTCGTCATCGTGACCATCGCTTCAACTGGGCGACCTGGACAACCGGTCTTTCGGCAACCAAGTTGCCCCCTTCCCAGTCCTCCCATCATTTGATGAGAACGGGTTTGCTGCCTGGCCATGAAAGACTTTCCAACACCAGGACAAAAAACGGGCGACTGTCCGCAAGGAACAGTCGCCCGTTTTGAATAGACTGAATCGTCGGATCAGGCGGCCTTGCGGCCCAATCCATTGTCCTTGGCCAGCTTGGAGCGGGTGGCCGAATAGCTTGGCGCGACCATTGGATAGTCTGAAGGCAAGCCCCATTTTTCGCGATATTCTTCGGGCGAAAGATTGTAATGGGTGCGCAGGTGACGCTTGAGCGACTTGAATTTCTTGCCGTCTTCGAGGCAGATAATATAGTCGGGTGCGACCGATTTGCGGACGGGAACGGCTGGCTTCAGATCTTCAACGACGACCGCAGCTTCATTATTTCGCAGAGCACGCAACGCCGCATGGACCTCGGCAATAAGCTTGGGCAAATCGGCTGGGCTCATGGCATTGTGACTGACATAAGCCGACACAATTTCTGTACTCAGCTCGATCAAATCGCTTTCATAACCATTCGCCGCAACAGCGGGATCAGACATTCTCTACCTCGTGCTAGATACTGGTGGCCCGAATAATTTATTCTCGACCGGAACTTTTGTTCTAATTCGCTTCGATAGGCATTTCAAGCCAGAACAAGCAAATCGGCGGCAACTAAGGCTCAAGGGTGGGCTACAATTGTGTCTTTATTTCGGAGGACAATTCATTTGTTACGCAAACGTCCCCACCATCGTTTGAAGAATGAAGACTTGAACGGGCCAGTAGATGTGCGGAAACAGGCGTCGTTAGCAGCAGAAATCCTATTCCCAGTATTGCGCGAACGGCTACAGCGAGCTCGAATGACACCAAGGCTACTGCCAAAAGGATCAATCCGCACCCCACACTACCAGCCATCGATGCGGCATGCATTCTGGTGTAGAGGTCGGGAAATCGCACGATGCCGATGGCGGCCAGAAGTACAAACAGTGCGCCCACAACCATAGCGATCGCCGCAGCGCCATAAAACAGGTCCACGATCATGGCTTCTGCTCCTGCTTGGCGTGGGTGAGCATATAGCGCGCAAAGGCCAGCGTGGCCAAAAAGCCCAGTAACCCCAAAGCAATGGCAATATCGAGATAAAGCATCAGCCCGGTGCGAATGGCAAAGGTTGCGACAAACGCAAGGGCGGTATTGGTCAACAGGTCCAGCGCCAGTACCCGGTCCCCAAGGCTGGGACCGATAATAATTCGAACAGTTCCCAGTAGCATGGCAGCGCCAAGGATGATGAGCGCAATCAGGCTGGCCCAGTCGATCAGCGTGACCCCGGTCATGCGAACACCGCCGCGATACGCGCTTCAAATCCACTGGCGATATCGGCGAGCAGTTCAGCACGCGTATCAAGCACCAGAACATGGACAAACAGTTCGGCGCGATTTTCAGAAACATCGACACTGAGCGTGCCGGGCGTCAGGGTAATGAGATTGGCCAAAAGCGTAATCTCCGCATCGGATGTGACTTTAAGCGGCACCGCGATGATCGCCGGATTGAGTCGCTGCCCCAAATTCGGCGTCAGCGCCAAAATGCTCACGCGGTAGGTACTGATGATCAGTTCCTTGAGAAAGAACATTGCCAGCCTGAAAATGCGCACCAGCCGACGCATGGCCACCGGCGCGGCGACCCGGTCGCGCAAAATGAATGTCACCAACATGGCAATGGTGACACCCAAAACCAGATTGAGGCCGCTGAATGCGCCCGATACGGCGGTCCAGATGAGCGCCAACACCAGGATCAGAAGCAAGAGACTCATGGTGAATTCCCCGCCAGACCAACCGCTGCAACATAGCGCGCCGGATCAATCAGGTCACGGGCGCCGCGCTGGGCAGCATCAAGAAGATAGTTTGGCGCCAGCCCGACGATCATGATGGCTGCGACCAGCACCACGCAGGGCCATAGGGCCAGCCGACTGTCGCGCCGCCCCAGCGGTTCGACCGGGGCCAGGGAATGTTCAGAGTTCTCCCCTTCCACCCCTGCGCGCCAGAAAATATGGGCCCAGAGCCTTGTTCCCGCAATAAGGGTGAAAAAGGCATTGAGCAAAAGCGCGACGATGATGGCGATGCCATAATAGTCGGGCGGCATGCCCGCTGTCGTGCCGCTTGCCGCGTCCATTCCCGCCTGCAACAGCAGGAGTTTTGGCCAGAACCCGAGGAACGGCGGCACCCCGGCGGCGGCCAGCACCAGCAGCAGGAACAATGCCGAGACAACCGAATTGGCAGCATAAACGCCCCCCATCTGACGGCTGTCCGTTTGGCCGGTAACTTTTTCGACCAACCCTGCCACCAGATAAAGCGCGGTCATGACCATCATCGAATGCACGATATACACGCCCGATCCGGCCACGCCATTTTGCGAGGGCAAGGCGATACCGGCCAAAATCACACCAATACCGCCCATGACGATAAAACCCATGGCCCGGCGCAGGTTGGTTTCGGCAATCGCACCTAGCGGCGAAATGACCAGTGTCAGCACGGCGATGACGACCAGCACCGGCTCCAGCGTGTCGCGGCTGTCGGGCAGCAGCAACACAAGCACGCGCAACAGTGCATATATCCCGACCTTGGTTAGCAGGCCCGCAAACAGCGCCGACACCACGGCGGGCGGGGTATGATAGGAGGCTGGCAGCCAGGCATTGAGCGGAAAAGCCGCCGCTTTCATGCCGAACGCCAGCAACATCAATGTCGCAACGCCCACCATTGCGGCCGAATTGGCGTGCGGCGCAGCGCCGATGATATCGGCCATATTGAGCGTGCCCAGCAACCCGTAAATCAGCCCGAGCGCCAGCAGGAAGAATGTCGTGGCCAGAAAATTGAGGAAGGCATATTTCAGCGCGCCGTCCAGCTGGATCGCCTTGCCGCCGTTTACAATCAGGCCGAACGAGGAAATCAGCATCACCTCGAACCAGACGTAAAGATTGAACAAGTCCCCGGTCAGGAACGAACCGGTGACACCGGCCAGCAGCAAAAGGATCAGCGCATAGTAGCCATCGAGTCCGAAATCGGCGTGGCGTTCGCTTTGCGAATAGACCAGCAGCAGCATGGTGACCATGGCGGCAATCAGGGCAAATCCGGCGCCAAATATGTCGGCGGTAAAACTGATGCCGAAGGGCGGCAACCATTTGCCCATGGTCATGCTGACCGGGCCATTCTGGAGCACGTGTGCCAGCAGCACGCCATCGCAGGCAATGATCGCGCCGACAATCACCATGGCAATACCGGCGTGATAGTTCTTGGCGTGCCGCGTCATCAACAAAAGAGCGGCCCCCATCAGGGCAAGCACCAGTGGCAAGACGATCACCCAGTCACCGGCCGGGGTCAGGGTCGAAATCATTGCTTCTGGCAATTCTGCGGCGGGGTGTGCGCTGGTGGCCATATCAGTAACTCAAGGGGGCTGCGGCCCGTTTCTGGGTTCGGCCACCCGCATATTGTCGGTATTGTCGGCGTCCAGTGATTGGTAGGAGCGATATGCCAGCACCAGTAGAAACGAGAACATGGCAAAGCCGATGACAATGGCGGTCAGGATCAGCGCCTGCGGCAGCGGATTGGCAATCTGGGTTTCGGGTTGATCCAGCCCGTCGGGCACAATCGGGGCGATTGCGCGCATCAGCCGACCAGCGGTAAAGATCAGGAGATTGACCCCGTTGCCGAGCACGACAACGCCTAACAGCATTCGAATGAGCGAACGGGACAGCAGAAAATAGATGCCAAAGACAAAGAAAAGGCCGGCGAGCGCTGCGATCATATATTCCATTAGCTGATCGCCCCCCGTCGTCTTCCAGCGCCAGCGCCACCGAAGTCAGTGTGCCAAAGACAACGAAAAACACCCCGATATCAAAAACCATGGGGGTGGAAAACGGGATGGTATCGCTTCCCACGGGCAGGTAGAGCCAGATGCTGGTCAGAAATGGTGAGCCGGTAAACAGCGACATCAGCCCCGAAAGTGCGGCGATGAAGACGCCAAATCCAGCATAGCCGAGCGGATCGAATTTGAGCGCGTTGCGGACCGCCTCGACTCCCGAAGCCATACCGAAAACTGCCATGGCGGAGGCCGCGATCAGCCCGCCGATAAAGCCGCCACCGGGCTCATTGTGGCCGCGTAGGCTGACATAGATCGCAAAAACGATCATGACGGCAACGATAAACGGGGCGATGGTGCGAAAGATTACAGTTTTCATTACCGCTCCTTCGTCCGGCTACGGATCAGGACCAGAATGGCGATACCGGCGGCCATGACCACGGAAATTTCGCCCAGCGTATCCAGTCCACGATAGTCCACCAGAATGACGTTGACGATATTGCGTCCGTGCGCAATCGGCAGGCTGGTGGCGGTGAAGAAATCACTGAGGCGTGTATCAAGCGTGCCGGTCAAAATAACCATCAGCATCAGCGCGACGCCAACCCCACAAACCAGCGCGATCAGACCATCACGGAAAATATCCTCATAGGGCCGATTATCACGCTCGCGCAGATTGAGGCGTGTCATGACCAAAGCGAGAATGACCACCGACAAAATTTCGACCATGAACTGAGTAAAGGCCAGATCGGGCGCGCCGAACAGCAGGAAGATCAGGGCAATGGACGTCCCCTGAACGCCCAGCGCCAGGATTGATCCCAAACGATTGCGCGCGACCAACAGGGCCACGAGCCCGACCACGGCCATGCCCAAAACGATCCACTCATAGGCCATCATTGTGGGCAACAGCGGATGGGCAATCCATTCACTAAACGGCAGCAGCACGTCATAACCGTGATTGAGCGCCAGCGGCAGCACCATGGCCAGGGCCAGAGCGACAAAAACGATCTGCAAATAGCGTTCCAGCCGTCCGTGATGCAACAATCGGGTGGTCGCGCCCGCAAAGCGGATGAGGCCGAACATCAGGCCGTCAAAAGCGCGATCAGCGTTGGGCAGATGCTGGGTTGCCCGACGCGTCATACTGCGCATTCCAACGAGTTGGAAGAACACCAACGCGCCCAACGCCCAGGTCAGGGCCGAAAGGAATGGAATTAGGCCGGTAAAATCAGGCACCAGAGTCAAATGCGATTCAACCTCGACATTCATGATTGCCGATGCGGTCGGCACCAGAACAGTGTGACCAAACCATGCGGTCGCCACCGCCATGGCGATCCCCAGAACGCCAAGCACCAGCGGGCCGATGACCAGACCGGGCGAGCCTTCGTGCGGATGTTTTGGTGTGGGCAACAGCGGGCCGAAGAACGGCTTGATGGCAATCGCCAGTCCAACGCCCGCCAGCAGCGCATTGCCGACAATGGCCACCAGCAGCAAGACGATCTGCTGCCAGTCTGGATTGGCGAGCGCAAGATACATTTCTTCCTTGGCCAGATAGCCCACGGTCAGCGGTAGACCGACCATGGCCAGCGCCGCCATGATGGCGGCGGCAAAGGTCAGCGGCATCTTGGTGCGCAGCCCGCCGAGCGCTGTGATATCGCGCGTACCGGTGCCGTGATCAATGGCGCCGACCAGCATGAAAAAGCCTGCCTTATAGAGAGCGTGGGCGACAAAATAGACCACCATGCCCGAAATGGCGGCCTCGCTGCCCACGCCGATCAACAATACGAGCAGGCCGAGTGAGGCGATGGTGGATTGGGCCAGCATTTGCTTCATGTCAGTCTGGCGCAGCGCAGAAATGCCGCCCCACAACAGAGTCACACTACCAAATATGGTCAGGATCGCGGTCCAGGCCACCGTCTCGCCTAGTACCGGGGTCAGGCGCGCCAACAGGTAAACGCCTGCCTGCACCATGGTGGCCGAATGGAGAAATGCCGAAACCGGGGTCGGCGCTTCCATGGCGTTGGGCAGCCAGAAATGGAACGGAAACTGGGCCGATTTGGTGAAGGCCGCGCCCAGAAACAGGATCAGCACCAGCGGATAAAGTGCATCGGCGCGTACCGTATCGCCCAGCCCGCGCAGCGCGCTCAACTCCCACTCGCCGGTCAGTTGATGCATGACGATGACACCCAACAGCAGCGATAGCCCGCCAATATTGGTAACGATTATCGCCTGAATAGCGGCACGGCGCGCCGCCTGGCGGGTGTGATCGAAGCCGATGAGCAGGAAGGAGGTGACGGCGGTCAATTCCCAGAAGGTAAAGAGCGCCACCATATTGTCGGACAGCACCAGCCCCAGCATGGCGCCCATGAATGCCAACAGAAAGCTCATGAAGCGGCCTTGATGGGTGTGGCCCGACACATATGCGCCCGAATAAAGCACGATCAGCGTACCAATACCCGAAATGGTCAGCGCAAAGGTGAGGCTCAGCCCGTCAATATAAAATGACAACGCCAGATTATAGCTTGGCACCCAGGCCAGACTGGCGCGGATGACCTCGTGGTGCATCACCGGTTCTATGAACTGGGTAAGAAACAGAAATATTCCGGCGGGAACCAGCGCCATGATCCAGCCGACGTGGCGGCCGGTGCCGCGCAGCACCATCGGCGCCACCAGGGCGGCAAGAAATGGCGCGATGGCGACCAGGACAATACTCAGATCAAGCGACAATCCCAAATCCGGCAATTTCCCCAAATATGCTGCCGAATCTGGCGAGCTGGACCGGCGTCAATCTAACGATTGAACGCCATCGAACAAGCCTAAAGGGGCGTTCTCCCCTCGCAATCTGCGTTTTTGCGGCCTACATCTGCACTCGATTCTTCTATCAATGCGTTTTGGTCACACCAATCCGCCTCAATATCGGGATGGTTACATGCCTCACCGCCTACCACCAGTCGCCAAAACCAACACTCATCTCGCCACTTTTCACGGCGTGACCCGCGATGATCCCTATCATTGGCTGCGGGCTGATAACTGGCAGGAAGTGATGCAGCGGCCGGAAACGTTGGCCGACGATATCCGCGCCTATCTCGAGGCCGAAAACGATTATTTCGAAGCCGAGTTCGGTGCGCCCACCGACAAGCTGCAGGAAAATATCTACAAGGAGATTCGCGGGCGCATCAAGGAGGACGACAGCGGCGTGCCGACCCCGGACGGCCCGTTCGCCTATAATTCGCGCATGCTCGAAGCCAAGCAATATCCCCAGATCGTGCGCACGGCGCGCGATGGCGGGCCAGAAACCGTCCTGCTCGATTGCAATCTGGAAGCGGGCGAGGATTATTTCGGCTTTGCCGGTGCCGAACACGATCCTTCCCACCGGTTCCTCGCCTGGGCGGCGGATCGCAGCGGCTCGGAATATTATGACATCGTGATCCGCGATCTTGAGACTGGCAGGGACAGTCCCGAAATCATCGCCAACACCGCTGGTGCTTATGTCTGGGCCCCAGATAGCTCGGCGATCTATTATACCGAATATGATGATAATCACCGCCCCTATCGGGTGCGCCTGCACGTCATCGGCACCGACCAGACCAGCGATGCCATTGTCTTTGAGGAAAAAGACCCCGGTTTTTTTGTCGGCGTCGGCATTACGCTCTCCAATAATTTCATCGTCATTGATGCCCATGATCATCAGACCTCCGAATGCTGGTTGATTGATGCCCATGCCGGTGGCGCGCCACGGCTGGTTGCGCCACGGGTCACCGACCGCGAATATGAAGTGGATGAGCGTGACGGTACGCTTTTCATTCGCACCAATGCCGACGGGGCCGAGGATTTCAAGATCGTCACCGTGTCCGCCGATGCGCCCGCCGTCGAAAGCTGGGTTGATCTCGTGCCCCATGTGTCGGGCGTGCTGGTCCTCGACATCATTGTGATCAAGAATCATTTGCTGCGGCTCGAGCGGTTTGAGGGCCTGCCGCGCATCGTGGTGCGCGATCTGCGTAACGGCCACGAGGAAACCGTCCGGTTCGAAGAGGAAGCCTATGCGCTTGGCATGTCGGTCGGCTTTGAGTTCGATACCTCGGTGTTCCGTCTGACCTATTCGTCCCCCACCACCCCGTCCCGCACCTATGATGTCGATCTTGAAACCGGGGTGCGCACCCTGCTCAAGGAACAGGAAGTGCCCTCGGGGCACGATCCGGCTGACTATGTCACCCGGCGTCTGTTCGCCACCGCGGCCGATGGGGAAACGGTGCCCGTGACCGTGCTCTACAAAGCGGGCCTTACGCTCGACGGCACCGCTCCTGCCCTGCTTTATGGCTATGGCGCCTATGGCATGGCGATGCCGGCCGCTTTTTCGGTATCAGCTCTGTCGCTGGTGGATCGCGGCATGGTCTATGCCATTGCCCATATTCGGGGCGGCATGGAAAAGGGCTATGGCTGGTACGCCAAGGGTCGGCGCGAGTTCAAGTCCAACACTTTTACCGATTTCATCGCCGCTGGCGAAATGCTGATCGAGCAAGGCTTTACGGCCAAGGGGACGATTATTGCCCATGGCGGCTCGGCCGGCGGCATGCTGATGGGCGCTATCGCCAATCTGCGCCCGGATCTCTGGGGCGGCATTGTGGCACAGGTGCCGTTCGTCGATGTGCTCAATACCATGCTCGATGAAACCCTGCCGCTGACGCCGCCGGAATGGCCCGAATGGGGTAACCCTCTGATTTCGCCCGAAGATTATGCCCGCATTGCCGCTTACGCGCCCTATGAGCAGGTCAGCGCCCAGGATTATCCGCCGATTTTCGCGCTGGCGGGGCTTACCGATCCCCGGGTAACCTATTGGGAACCAGCCAAATGGGTGGCTAAACTGCGCGCAACCAAGACCGGGAATGCACCGTTGTACCTGCGCACCAACATGGGCGCAGGCCATGGTGGCGCATCGGGGCGTTTTGATCGGATCAAGGAAACAGCCATAAGTTACGCATTTGCACTAAAGGCGGCTGGATTGGAATGATCGTTCTGACCTAAACAATTGTTGCCGTGTCACAAACGGCCTATATCAATGCGACCACCCAACGCGTCCAGCGTCGAGATTTTCACCAACCGGAGGCTATTATGTCCACCAAGTTTACTTTGCCCGAATTGCCCTATGCCTATGATGCGCTGGGACCCCACATGTCTGCTGAAACGCTTGAGTTTCACCACGACAAGCATCACCAGGCCTATGTGACCAACGGCGAAAAGCTACTCGAAGGCTCGGGTCTGGAAGTGCTGGCGCTCGAAGACATCGTCAAGGAAGCCTTTGGCAAGAATGCAGGCCTGTTCAATAATGCCGGCCAGCACTACAACCATACCCACTTCTGGAACTGGATGAAGCCCAATGGCGGCGGCAAAAAATTGCCCGGCGCACTGCAGGCAGCCATTGATTCCGATCTCGGGGGCTTTGACAAGTTCCGCGCCGATTTCATCGCAGCGGGCACGACTCAGTTTGGTTCAGGCTGGGCCTGGCTGTCGCTCAAGAACGGCAAGCTCGAAGTTTCAAAGACTGCAAACGGGGAAAGCCCGCTGGTCCACGGCGGCAAGCCGCTGCTGGGCGTCGATGTGTGGGAGCACTCCTATTATATCGATTACCGCAATGCGCGGCCAAAGTACCTTGAAGCCTGGTTCGACAATCTGGTGAACTGGGAACATGTCGAGCTGCTGTTTGAAGAAGCCCGCTAAAGCATCGTGCGGAAAAGTGGACACCGGTTTTCCGCAAAAAAACGACGCGACATAAAAAACTGGAGCGCAAGTTCCGATTCTATCGGAACGCCCGGTGTTCCAGGGTTTAATCGACCGCACGATTTCGCCGACTCTCCTGAGTCGGCGTTTTCCTGTGCACTACCAATTAAGAACTAATCATTAGCCGAACTGGCCACTTCATCCGCGCGCTCACCCATGATAACAGTTTGTTTACCATTGGGAGGAGCACCAGTTGAACCAGACTGTCCGGGTCATCGCCATAATCGCTGCAAACAGTGCCCTTTCGTCCATTCTTGCTATGGTGGTGAGTGGTGACACGCGGTTGCGCGTCCGGCAATTTGACAGTGTTCAGGGCCTGCGCGCCTATATGCGCGTTGCCCCTGTTGATGTGCTGGTCTGCGATTTTGACAGTAAAAACGCCCCGGCTGGCGATCTGGTCTATGACCTGCGCCGCGACGAACTTATTGAAAACGCAGGTTTTTCCGCAATTGGACTGACCCGGTCAATCACCACAACGACGCGACATCGCGCAATCCGCGCCGGCATTGACGAGGTCATCGTCAAGCCCATGTCGCCACGTCATATCCTGACTCGCGTGCAGGCTCATGTACGCAAACCCCGGCCGACCATTGCCAGCGGTAGCGGCTATCGCGGCCCGGATCGGCGCGACCGTGTCAGTTTTGCGCATCGCCCGATCCAGCCAATGCGCCGCTATACGGACAATGTCGTACCGCTGTTCCCCGATCGCCGCGCCGCGCCCGAACATCCCGGCCTTTAATTAAGCCTATCGTTCCCGATCAATGGACTTCGTTGATCAGCCGGTTGACCCGGCTCCACAAATCTTCAACCGTTTCGGAAAACTGAACGATCCGCTCGTACCCTCTAAGGCCGGGTGACAAGACGTCAGCCGCATAGCCACGCAGGACTTCAAAGGCGCGATGCTTGTTGAGGAACACGACCGGGCAACTATGGCCGGCAGCCTTTGCCGATGTCCATGCGCCAAACAGGCCCGTCGCGCTATCAAGCGAACCGGGCAACCCGATAAAGGCATCGGCGAGTTCGCCAACCCGCTCCCAACGCTGGTCCCTGTCAGCAATCACTTCCACTGGAATACCGGTCAGCGCTCTTGGCAAAACCATGCCGGCATCGGCAACGATGGTCACGGCTCCACCCGCGGCGCGGGCCGCCGTGATCAGGGGCACCGGCAGAATGCCATTTTCAGCCAGACATAGAATTTTTGCGCCGCGCCGCGCAAAATAGGTCCCGGCCTGCCCCATCAGGCTGGCGCGTTCGGGGTCGCCTGGCCCCTTGTCCGAAGCAAAAACGGCCAGCATCGGATGCGCAATCGTGGCCATCTCAGCGCCCCCGCTTCAGGCTGCCGAGAATGCCGCGCACCAACGCATTACCAAGGCGATTGGCAACGGTGCGCGCCAGCGAATTGATTGCAGCCTCGGTGGGGGTCTGTCGGCTGGAACGGGACCGGGTGGTACGGCGGCTCGGTTCGTGATCCTTTTGATAACTACGCTCGCGGTTTTCGCGCTCGTCCTCAATCTGCTGGCGCTGCTCGGCATCCTGCTTTTGCCGGGCACGATCTGCCAGAACCTCAAAGGCCGATTGACGATCAATGCCGGTGTCGTAAAGCCCGGCGACCGGCGAATTGGCAATGATATTGCGGCGTTCCTCGGGCAGGATCGGCCCCAGTCGCGAGGACGGTGGTCGGATCATGGTGCGCCCGACCATGGCGGGGATGCCCTTTTCCTCCAGCGTCGACACCAGCGCTTCGCCGGTGCCAAGTTGGGTTATGACCTCTTCAGTCGAAAAGGCCGGGTTGGGCCGGAATGTTTCCGCTGCCACCCGAACGGCTTTTTGCTCTCGCGGGGTATAGGCGCGCAGGGCATGCTGCACCCGGTTACCCAATTGGGCCAGGACCGGCTCGGGGACATCCATGGGGTTTTGCGTCACAAAGTAGACGCCGACGCCTTTGGAGCGCACCAGTTTGACCACCTGCTCGACCTTGTCGATCAATGCCTTGGGTGCGTCGTCAAACAGCAAATGGGCTTCGTCGAAAAAGAACACCAGTTTGGGCTTGTCCGGATTGCCGACCTCGGGCAATTCCTCAAACAGTTCCGAGAGGAGCCACAGCAGAAACGTTGCATAAAGCCTTGGCGCACGCATCAGTTCGTCAGCCGCCAGAACTGAAATATAGCCCTGCCCGTCACTGGTGGTACGCATCAGATCGGCAATTTCCATGGCGCGCTCGCCAAAGAAGTTCTCGCCCCCCTGCTGTTCCAGCACCAATAGCGAGCGCTGAATGGCGCCAATGCTGGCGGTTGAGACGTTGCCGTATTTGACCGATACCTCTTTGCCACGTCCCTGAATTTCAACCAGCAGCGCGCGCAGATCCTTGAGATCGAGCAGCAGCAATCCCTCATCGTCCGCCAGTTTGAAGGCAATGTTCAAAACGCCTTCCTGGGTGTCGTTGAGATCAAGCATTCTGGCGAGCAGCAGCGCGCCCATTTCGGAAACTGTGGTGCGTACCGGGTGGCCCTGTCGGCCGAAGAGGTCCCAGAAAATCGTTGGAAAGGCCTTGAAATCATATTCGTCGCCCAGCCCGATATCGGCGGCGCGCTTCAACAGGAAATCCTTACCCTCGCCCGAAACGGCAATGCCGGAGAGATCGCCTTTGACGTCGGCGCAAAATACCGGCACCCCGGCGCGCGAAAAGCCTTCAGCCATGATCTGCAACGAAACCGTCTTGCCCGTACCGGTTGCCCCGGTGATCAGCCCGTGGCGATTACCATATTTGAGCGCCAGATATTCGGGGCGCGTACTGGTACCAAGGTAGATCTTGTCATCAAGCAGCATAGGTGGGCCATCCTCATGTGGTTCGCCCTTATAGCCGTGTGGTGTGCGAGGGGACAAGCGTAGGCGTAATGCGTTCACCAAACCAATGGGCAATTGTAGCCGCAAAGCCCGAAAAAATGGCACAATCGGATCATGAAAACACTCATCGCGCCCAACCGTCGCAGTTTTTTGGCCACTCTTGGCGCGACCAGCCTGTTGCTTTGCGGCCCTTTGCTGGCCCAATCGCGACTCGACGGCGCCAGTTTCGGCATTGTTGCCGACGATGGCAGCGATCAGACCGCAGCGGTACAGAAGGCAATCGACAGCGCCGCCTCCTCGGGTCTGAGCCTGACGCTGCCGCCGGGCGAAATCGGTGTTGGCACGCTCAATTTTCCACCCCGTCTGGCTCTTGAAGGATCGGGGAGCAAAACGATTCTCCGTGCGCTTGGCAGCGATCCCATCGCCCGCATCGAAAATGGCGAACGCATTGTCATTGAAGACATTGCCTTTGCTGCCGCGCCCGACGCCCCGACCGACCAGGGGCCCCTACTTGATTTTGTTCGAAGCGTTGGTGTCGATCTGGTCCGCTGTCGGCTCTCCGGCGGAGGCGGGGGGATCCTTGCGCGCAATAGCGTCCTCAACATTGCCGGCTGCTCGTTTGCCGATCACGCCGATGCAGCCATTCATTCGGCCAATAGCGGCGGTATGTCGATCACCAACAATCGCATTGCCCGTTGTGGCAATGCCGGTATTCGCATCTGGCGTGACGAGGCTGGATCGGACGGCAGCATTGTTCGCGGCAATCGCATCAAGGCCATCGACTGGCGCGATGGCGGCAATGGCCAGAACGGCAATGGCATCAATATTTACAAGGCCGATGAGGTCATCATCGCTGACAACCATCTCGATGGTTGCGCCTTCTCGGCCATTCGCCTCAACTCGACCCGCAATGTTCAGGTGTCGGGCAATCTCTGTCTCAACTCAGGCGAAGTTGCGATCTTTTCCGAGTTTGCCTTTTCCGGTTCAGTCATTGCCAATAATATCATCGACACGGCAGCCACCGGCATTTCGATTACCAATCTGGATCAGGGGGAAGGCTGGCGGTGTGCTCTGGCAATATTGTGCGCAACATCACGCCAAAATCAGCGGTCAATCCCGACACCATCCCCATCGGCATTTACGCCGAAGCCGATACCGCGATATCGGGTAACAGCGTCAGCAATGTCCCGGGCATTGCCATCATGGCGGGCTATGGCAGCTTTCTCGATAATGTGCTGATTGCATCCAATGTGGTCAGCGACGCCGATTATGGCATCGGGGTCAGCGTGGTCGAAGGCAGCGGTCCAGTGCATATCACCAGCAATCTGGTTTCTGCCCGCACCGCAAAGCTGGTTGGCCTGCGCTGGCAGGAAGTCGTTTCGAGCGATCTGGCCGCAGACCTCGCCAAGTTCCCCAACGTTACGCTGAACGCCAACAGCTAGGCGATTATCGCCCGCAAAACCCCGACGTCGGCGCCGCGCACGCTGCGCAACGGTTGGCTGGCGATCTTTTCCAGCACCGCCTTTTGCGTGGCGTCCGGCTCGGCATAATGCATCAGCATGGCCGCCAGCATCGCCTGGGAGGCTGGAATATTGCCATCGTCGCATTTGAGCGCATAGCCCCAGCCCTTGTCGCGAATGGCCCCGCACTGCACCCCGTCGGCACCAACCTTTTGCATCACCCGGCCGCCAAAGGCTTCCATGATCAGCGTGTCGGCATGGCCAGTTCCGGCCACCAGATGCGGATGGCTGGTTGCCGCGTCAAACAGGCGTTGGGCGGCGCTGGCATAATCGTCGGGCAATCCCTCGCCCGTCGCCATGCGTGCAAAGCCAAACGCGAAGGCGCGCAGCGGGGCGGCAAAAGTGGGGATAGAACAACCATCGGTGCCGCACTTTCCCTCAGTGAGTGCTTCACCGATCACCGTCTCAACCGCGCCGCGTACCTGCACTTGCACCGCATGCTCGCGCTCGACATACCCATCGGGGCTCACCCCCAGGGCCAGCGCCACCGACAACATCCCAGAATGTTTGCCCGAGCAATTATTGTGCAAGGCACTTGGTGCCTGCCCCTGGGCGCGCAAAGCCGATCGTGCGGTCGAATTTGTGGGCATATGCGCGCCACATTCGAGCGCCTCAGGGGTTAATCCCATGCGTTCAAGAAAGGCTGCAACAGTTTGAGTATGAATCGATCTCGCCGTGGTGGGAGGCGCAGGCCAGTGCCAGCTCCTCGGCACTGTGGTGGAATTTTGCCGCGGCCTGCCGGGTAAAAATTGGCAGCGCCTGCATCGACTTGATGGCGGAGCGCGGAAAGATCGGCCGCTCGATGTCGCCGGCCGAAGCGATGATCTGACCATTGGCGTCAAGGATGGCGAAGGCACCGCGATGACGGTTCTCCACCCAATTGCCACGCACGGTTTCGGCTAGAACTGGGTTGGCGTCCATAAAAAAACTCCGGTCAGGGTTGCTCTGCGAACAACACCAGACCGGAAAAGTCAACATGCATGGGAGGGAGGCACGGCAAAAAGGCTAAGACTAGATCCCGCTCTGATCTGCGAGCTGCAGGTAGCGGCCATTGACCCAGCCACGGGTATTGTTGCGCTCGACAAGGCACCAGTCGGTGCTGTTTTCAACTTCGATGCAGCGCTCGATCCAGACGTGAACGTTTGGCGAAAGCGCACCGATCTTGCGGGAAAAACTGGCGGGCCATTTGCGCACATTGAGCTGGTCCCATTGGGCAACCCCGGTCACGCGGGCCAGATGGTCAACGCCATATCCGGCGGCCATGGCGGGTTGCACGGCAAAGGCGGCAGCGCCGGTGATGATCAGGCCGCACAGCGTGGCGACCAGCAATTTTTCATGGTTCTTGTTCATTTGAATGTCCCTTCACACGTTGGATATTGACCTGATGATGTGAGCTTGCGGCCTGGCCGTTGAACGGCCCCTGAAACCTGCGTTCATAATCGGTTCACCCAGGCCGCAAGCCCGGTGCCTCAGCGCATATCGCGCTGGTGCACGTACAGCAGCACGGCGTCATTGGCACCAAAGCCAAGCGAAACGACATCGTACTGGTCGTAGTCTTTGTCCCGGAGCGCCGACATCAGCGTGCTATTGCGGGCAATCGGCATCCGCAACCGGCCAACATTGCCTTCCACAAACAGCGATCCGTAGCTGGTGCGGCTCGCCATGGTCTGATCATCGCATACCGGGATCAGAACGACCTGCTGCCAGCTCTCTATGCCGGCAATATCGGCCTGATAGACGCGGCGCATATGCCCCATGTCATCAGCACAGCTGTGGGGGAATCGACTGATACCTCCGGTTTGTTCGGGGTCCGCTTCAGGATGGCAAACTGGGCCGAACTGGGCAGCGTAGAAAGCGCCATGGCGAGCGTGGCGATTGAAATTATCAAACTGGATTTTTTCATTTTTCTTCTCCTCAATCTGGTTTATCGAAAACCGGCTCGCTGGCCGGTGGCGTGGCTCTATTTGCCTTGCTTGAGTGCCATAAAGCGCCCACCCGCTTGAACCGGTGGTGAGCCGGGCGTTCATAAACTGTTTAGTTTTGTGAACGGCTTGGCAGCGCCGCATATTCCGTGCGAGTTTTGGGGCCAAGGCACTGGCGGCGGTGCAGATTTATTGAGGAGGCCAGCATGGCAAAAGTTTTGGTAACGGGCGGTAGCGGCAAACTGGGGCGCGCCGTTTTGAGGGATCTGGTCGCCCACGGCTATGACGTTCTCAATCTGGATCAGCACATTCCGGCTGAAAAAATCTGCCAGACGGTCAAGGTGGATCTTACCGATTTCGGCCAGGTCTATACCGCGATCAGCGGTGGCATCGACGAGCGCAAGGGTCCGTTTGACGCGGTGGTGCATCTGGCCGCCATTCCAGCGCCGGGGCTGGTGCCCAATGCTGCAACCTTCGCCAATAATGTGCCCTCATCCTATAATGTGTTTGAGGCCTGCCGCCTCTCGGGCATCAAGAATGTGGTGTTTGCCTCAAGCGAAACCGTGCTCGGCCTGCCGTTTGATAATCCGCCGCCTTATGCGCCGGTGGACGAGGAATATTTCCCGCGCCCCGAATCCGCCTATTCGCTGGGTAAATTACTCGATGAAACCATGGCCGCCCAATATTGCCGCTGGGACGCGGACTTGCGCATGGTCGGCCTGCGCTTTTCCAATGTGATGAACCCCGAGGACTATCACGCCTTCCCCGGCTTTGATGGCGACGCACACAAGCGTAAATGGAACCTTTGGGCCTATATCGACGCCCGCGATGGTGCCCAGGCCGTCCGCCGCGCCATTCAGGCCGATTTCACCGGCTTTGAAGCCTTCATCATCGCCAATGCCGATGGCGTCATGAGCCGCTCCAACACCTCGCTGCTGGCCGAAGTCTTTCCCGACGTCCCCCAAAAAGGCAACATCACCACCAACGGCACTCTGCTCTCCATCGAAAAAGCCAAACGCCTTCTCGGCTACTCGCCCCAGTTCAGCTGGCGCAATGAGGCTGGCGGGAAGTAAGGTCGTCCCGAACTTTTTGATCGTTCAAGTGCCGGCGCACATTCAGAATCCGACCGATGAGTGTTACAAGGAGCCATGGCGGCAATTTCGTCGGGCTCAATAATTACACGCGATGGCACAGCGCTCGCCCTCACCGAGCGGGGCAGCGGCGATGCGCTTGCGTTCGTGCACGGCGGCGTGTCGGATCAACGCACATGGACAGATCAACTGGATTTTTTTGCCGCCTCGCATCACGCAATCGCCTATAGCCGTCGCTATGCTGTGCCCAACGCGCCCATCACGGATGATGCCGACGATCCGATGCAGGTCCATGTCGAAGATCTGGCTGACCTGATCAAAAACAGGGCGACAGGGCCAGCCCACATCGTGGGTCATTCCTGGGGCGGTTTTATAGCGCTCGAACTGGCCATTCAAATGCCAGAACTATGCAAAAGTCTGGTTCTGATTGAGCCACCCGTGCTTACCTTGCTCATTGACTTTCCGCCCAACCCGGCCAAATTGTTCAAGCTTTTCCTCAAATCTCCCAGTTCGGCCCTTGCCCTTGTCAAATTGGCTGTCGGGGCAATGGTGCCGGCCGAAAAGGCCTTTCGACGTGGCGATGATCGCGCCGCCGTCGAAGCCTTTGGGGCTGGGGTTCTGGGAAAAAAGCGATTTCATGCGCTCTCGAAACAACGCTACGAACAGGTCTGGGCCAACCGGGCACCCGATCGGGCGCAAATTCTCGGGATCGGTTTTCCACCGCTGACGGAAAAGGAAGTCGCCAGTGTAAACCAGCCAGTACTCTTGCTGAGCGGCACCGAAAGCCCCACTATCTTCAACCGTCTCAATCAACATTTGATCGAGCTTTTGCCAGATGCAAGCCATCAAATCATTCCCAACGCCTCCCACCTGCTCCACGAAGACGCCCCCGAGGCTTTTCAGACTGCCGTCGCGACATTTTTGCGAACGAGGACTTCGGAGCGCGATGGGTCTTTGTCTGATTAACTTTATTGCGCGGCCAGTTGATCTCTGTCCTATCATGAGCATTCCATGAGCGCTCAAAAAGGCCCCGTCCTCCTTTCAGGCGGCAATCCGCAAATTCCCAAGGGCTACGGTGACGCGCCGGTGGAGGCTTATATTGCGGCCATGCCGGGGTGGAAGCAGGATGTCGGACGACTGCTCGATGGGCTGATTCTCAAAACTGTGCCAAACGTCCAGAAGGCGGTGAAGTGGAATTCGCCGTTCTACGGACTGGAAAAAGACCTTTGGTTCCTCAGCCTTCATTGCTTCACCCATTACGTGAAGGTCACCTTCTTTCGCGGCACCTCGCTTGAACCCATGCCACCGGGAAAATCCAAACATCCCGAAGTGCGCTATCTCGATATCCGGGAGGATGAGGCGTTTGATGAAGCCCAATTCGCTGCCTGGGTAAAGCAGGCCAGCCAGCTCCCCGGCGAAAAGCTATAGGTACGCCCTGCCCTCGCCTATGCGGCGGCGCGTTTGGCTTGGCCGGTGCGGGCCATCAGCCAGCGTTCGAGCGCGGCAAGACTATCGTAGATCAAAACGGCCAAAACCCCGACGATCAGGCCACCTTGCAGAACGAAGGCGGTGTTGTTGGAGGTCAGCCCGGCGATTATCACTTCGCCCAGCGTGCGTGCGGCGACGGTTGAGCCGATGGTGGCGGTGGCCAGCGAAATCACCGTTGAGAGCCGGATACCGGCCAAAATGACCGGCAGGGCCAGTGGCAGTTCGATCTTGAACAGGCGCTGTGCCCAGGTCATGCCGACGCCTTTTGCCGCCTCGGTCACCGACTGAGGCAGATTGACGAGGCCGGTCAGCGTGTTCTCAAAGATGGGCAATAGCCCATATAAAAACAGCGCCACCAATGTCGGTGCCGTGCCAAATCCCAGCACCGGCACGGCCAGCGCCAACACCGCCACGGGCGGAAATGTCTGGCCGATATTGGCGAGCGAGCGCGACAGTGGCAGGAACTCGACCCCGAATGACCGCGTCACCAGAATGGCCAGACTGACCGCGATCAGGGTTGCGGCGCTTGTAGCGGCAAAAACAATGGCCAGATGGTTGAACGTCAGGTCCAACAGGCTCCCTTGATTATAAATGGCGGGCTGCCCGTTCTTGGTCAGCAGGCCGAACACTGGCGCAAACAGATCAGGCACGATCAAAAAGGCCAGTAGAATGGCAAAGGCAATGATCCGAACAACGATGCCCGGCCTCATTGTGGCCTCGCGTGGCTGGAAAGCTGATCCAGCGTGATCTTGCCGATCAATTGGCCTTTTTCGCTGACCGGCAGCGCGGCGCGTCCTGACCACAATAGTTCTGCATAGGCATCGCGCAGGGTCGCGCCGACATCAATCGGATCGCCTTCAGCGCTGCCCGGCTCGACATATTTGCCAACCCGCGCCAGTGACAACAGCTTGAACGGGCGGTCGCCGGTGCCGATCAATTCAGCCACAAATGGCGTTGCCGGTTTGGAAATAATCTGCTGCGGGCTGGCATATTGCAGCAGCTTGCCCTCATCCATCACCGCAATCCGGTCGCCAAGGTGGATGGCTTCTTCCATGTCGTGGGTCACCAGAACGATGGTGGTCTTGAACTGGCGCTGAATGCTGAGCAGATCTTCCTGCGCCTTGGCGCGGATCACCGGATCAAGCGCACCGAACGGCTCGTCCATCAGCAGGATATTGGGCTTGGCGGCCAGTGCCCGCGCCACGCCGACACGCTGCTGCTGTCCGCCGGACAGTTCGCGCGGCAGGCGGTCCCTGAATTGGGCTGGATCAAGCTGAAACAGTTCGAGCAGTTCGGTGACCCGGGCTTTGGTCTTTTCCTTGTCCCAACCCAACAACTTGGGCACGGTGGCAATATTCTGGCCCACGGAGCGATGCGGAAACAGGCCATGACCCTGAATGGCATAGCCGATCCTGCGCCGTAGTTCATAGGCGTGGATCGTGCTTGTGTCCTCGCCATCAATGCGGATAGCGCCCGATGTTGGCTCGACCAGCCGGTTGATCATGCGCAGCAGCGTGGTCTTGCCCGACCCGGAGGTGCCGACCACGGCGCAGACGCTACCCGGTTCAATCGTTATCGTGACCTGATCGACAACCGTTGTCAGATCATAGGTCTTGGTAATGGCCTCGATTTCGATCATGGCTGTCCGCCCGTGCTCGTCATTTCCACAAAGGCGTCCAGAACCACGGCAGCGGCAAAGGCCAAAACCACCGTCGGCACGGCCCCCAGCAACACCAGATCCATCGCCGTCTGGCTGATGCCCTGAAAGATGAATACGCCAAACCCGCCGCCCCCGATCAGCGCGGCAATGGTCGTCAAGCCGATATTTTGCACCAGAACGATGCGGATGCCGGTCAGGATTACCGGAAAGGCCAGCGGCAATTCTACCCATCCCATCCGCTGGGCACCGGTCATGCCCATGCCCTTGGCCGCGTCATTGGCCGTTTCGGGCACGCTTTGCAGCCCCACAATCGTGTTGGAAACCACCGGTAGCAGCGAATAGGCAAATAGCGCCACCAGAGCCGGGGCAACGCCAATGCCCGATATGCCAATTGCCGCTGCCCCCGGCACTGTCGCGGCAATCCAGGCCAGCGGCGCGATCAGCAGTCCAAACAGGGCAATCGAGGGAATGGTTTGAACAATATTGAGCACATTGAGCAGCGCCGCGCGCAGTTTGGGTAGTCGGAAACTGATAATGCCAACCGGCACCCCGACAATGGTGGCAATCAGCACCGAGCCGAAGGCCAAAAGAACATGGGTCTGCGCTTCACTCCAAAAGCGGTCAGCGCGGGTGGCATATTCCTTGAGCGTGGAAACCCCATTGAGGCTCCCCGAAGCCAACAGGACGCCGATTGCCAGCGCCACCAGTGCCAAAATGCCAATGCGTGGCCATGGTTTCAGTCGCAATCGCGTCAGCGCATCGGCGGCCAGAAGGGCAAAGGCAAAGACCAGCAACCAGAAACCGGCGCCGGGCGAAACGCGGGCAAAATTGTCGTCGGGGGGTGTCAGAAAATAGGCGGATCGTCCCACCAGCACAAACAGCGCCACCAAAATAGTCAGGCTGGCCGCCAGTTTGAGCGCTGGCTTGAAGCGCAACAGGGCAATCAACATACCCGCCGCCAGCAACAGGGCCAGGACACCGGCTTCGGGAACCGGCAGGGCCGAAAAGATCGCACGCGGTTCGCCCAGAACGATGCGATTGGCGCGAAACAACATGAAAGGCAGCACGACGCCACCAAGGGCAATCGCTGCAATCAGAACGCCGAGCTTGTCAAAGCGCGGCCACGAAAACCGGGAAATGGCGGCGGCTTGGGAATTAGACATGCATCCGCCAGTTTCTGAACGCTCGAGCTAGGTGCCCCATCGGCTAAGCCGATGGCATTACGGGCCGGCCCTGAGGCCAGCCCGTTTACAGATTATTTTGCCAGACCGCTGCTACTCAGGAAGTCGGTAGCAACAGCAGAAGCGGCTTCACCGCCGACCTGCACGCGACCATTGAGATCCTGTAGCGTCACAAGGTCGAGTTTTGCAAAAACAGGGGCCAGCAAATCCGCGATCTGGGGATATTCATTGAGCACCGCCTCGCGGATTATCGGGGCCGGCTGGTAAACCGGCTGCACGCCCTTGTCGTCGGTCAGAACCGTCAATCCGGATGGTGCGATGCCACCGTCAGTACCATAGACCATGGCGGCGTTAACTCCATTGGTCTGCTGGGCCGCAGCCGCAATGGTTGCCGCTGTGTCGCCGCCCGAAAGAGTCACCAATTGGTCAGGGTTGAGGGCAAAGCCATAGACTTCCTGAAATTTGGGCAACGCTGCGGGGGAATTGACGAACTCGGAGGAGGCAGCAAGCTTGATGTCGCCCCCACCGGCTACATATTTGCCAAAGTCGGTGAAGGTCTTGATATTGTTGGCCTGCGCCACATCGTTTCGGACAGCCACAGCCCAGGTATTGTTGGCGGGCGCTGGCTGCAGCCAGACGATCTTGTTGGCGTCATAGTCAAGTTTCTTGACTTCCTCATAGGCCTTGGCCGCATCGTTCCACAGCGGATCGTCAGCCTTTTCAAAGAAGAAGGCGCCATTGCCGGTATATTCGGGATAAATGTCGATCTCGCCCGCCGTGATGGCGGCGCGTACAATCGGGGTTGCCCCAAGTTGAATGCGATCTTCAACCGGAATGTCGTTGGCTTTGAGTACCTGCAAGATGATATTGCCAAGAACGCCGCCCTCAGTATCAATCTTGGACGACACGACGACCTGGGCGCTGGCAGTTGTTATGGTCATGGCCAGAACGGCGGCAGTGCTGAGCATTTTTGTGATGAGGCGCATTGGAGTCTCCGTGCTTTGCCCGTTTATCCCCGGGATGGGTCTAGTCTAGCGGATCAGTTGAATTTTTCCGGGCCCAAATTACTCCCCGTTGGGCCGCACGCGAATTTTTCGTCTGATGCATAAGCATTCTGTGAGAAATTAGTTCAGCACCTTTGGCCGAAAAACCCAAGATAATTTGCCCCCGCAATATTCCTGTCAGACTAACTTCGCGATCCGGGTGCGCAACCACCCAACGCGAAGTTTACGGTTAGCCATGCACTGAATGCATAGTTAGCCAGCTTAAAACTGCGTGATGGGACGCGTCAAGGTTAGCAGATTGCTAACATTTTGGCACCCATGCTTGCGCAACGCCATAGGCTTGATAAAAGCGATTATGTCCAAGACCACGCCCGCCACATTGGCCCTTGATGCCGCCGGTATTGCCTATGCCCTTGCCAGTTACGACTATGATCCGGGGGCGGATCGGGTGGGGCTGCAAGCCGCCGAGGCCATGGGCGTTTCGCCCCGCATCGTCTATAAAACCCTGATGGCATTGGTTGACGGCAAACCGGTCTGCGCGGTGGTACCGTCAGACGAAGAAGTGAACATGAAAAAGCTTGCAGCGGCGGCGGGCGGCAAGGCGGCCCAGATGATGAAACCCATCGACGCCGAGCGCCAGACCGGCTACCGCGTCGGCGGCATCAGCCCGTTCGGTCAAAAGCGGCAAGTCACTACCATCATTGAAGAAACATCTATACTTGAGGAAGAAATATTCCTCAACGGCGGTCAACGCGGCCTCCAGGTCCGCCTCAAACCCGACGCCGCCATCCGCACCCTCAGCGCCATCCAGGCCGACCTGATCCGCTAGTCACCCAGACAAACAAAAGGCGCCCAATCGGACGCCTTCCCCACAATTCCCGCTCTGCTCAGAACCGATTAACGGCCCTTGTTGCGCGCCAGGTTTTTGATGTCGTAGCGGCTGATGCCGAGGTCGTTCAAAGAACGGTTATCAAGAGCGTTCAGCTCACGCACTGTCTGCTGGTATTGAGCGAATTGAGCGATTTTCTGACGAATGTTCATGGCTTGGTTCCCTTTCCTTCGTTGCCCAATAGCTAAGTTATCCCCGCCCCCATGAGTAGTGGTAGAATCTGCGATTCAGCCATGCAGAAAACGAATAGGTACTTATCCAACATCGCGTTAACCTAGGATTACCTATTGAAACTGGTCGCGATGAAACAACTCGCATATGCTCAATCTGGCGGGAATCGCTTGTCTCCAAAATTCCCCCAACTCCAACCCGCCATGGCTCCGGGCACGCCATTTGCGTGGCGAATGTGCCTGCCGAAGTGATATTGCTTCCCAACGCACGGGCATTTTCGAGGGTATACCCCTCGCCGCGCGCGTCCTCCCAATGAAGGTTTTGACGTGATTGACAGTGAAAATGCGCAGTCGGACACCACGGTATTTCTGGGTATCGGCCTCAAGATTGCGGCAGTTTGCATATTTGTGAGCATGTCCACCATGCTCAAGGCGGCCGAGGGTATTCCGGCAGGTCAACTTGTCTTTTTCCGCTCCGCCTTTGCCATCATTCCCGTGTTGATCATGCTGGCAGTGCGCGGGGAACTCAAACAAGGTTTTATGACAAAACGTCCCTTGGGGCATCTTTGGCGAGGCCTTATCGGCATTACCTCAATGAGTTTGGGCTTTTACGGGCTTACCCAACTGCCGCTACCCGAGTCGATTGCCATCAGTTACGCCACTCCGCTGCTTATCGTGGTGCTAAGCGCCATCATCCTTAAAGAGCAGGTTCGCCTCTATCGGTGGGCGGCGGTTATTGTTGGCCTGATTGGGGTATTGGTGATCCTTTGGCCACGTCTAAGCATTCTGAGTGGTGGCACGGCTGTTGGAGGGCAGTCGATCGGTGCGTTGGCGGCGCTTGGGGCAGCGTTCTTTGCGGCTGCTGCGATGTTGCAAGTCCGCAATCTGGTTCAGACAGAAATGACGGCAACCATCGTGCTCTATTTCTTTATCGCTGGCAGCTCTCTGTCGCTACTCAGCTTGCCGTTTGGCTGGGTGATGCCCAATCCGCAGCAATTGTCATTGCTGATTGGCGCGGGACTGGCAGGTGGGGTCGCGCAGATTTTGGTTACCCAATGTTACCGTTACGCCGACATGTCGGTTATCGCCCCATTTGATTATACCTCAATGCTGCTCGGCTTGGCAGTCGGATACATTCTGTTTGCCGAAACCCCGACGCTCCCGATGCTGGCGGGGGCAATACTGGTGGTTGGAGCGGGCATCTTCATCATTTTGCGCGAACACCAATTGGGCCTGAAGCGGCGTCGCGCCAATGCGGCCGCGACACCGCAAACCTGACGACCAGCGGCCACTCTGCCACACCTTGGAAATATTCCGATTGCAGCCGCTGTGGAAGGCCGGAATTTTCTTGCAATTTGTCGTGGGCAAATTCTATCGCTCGGACAACGTAGGAGAGGCCCAAATGAATATCATCCTTGCTCGCCACTCCATTCTGTCGGGTCTGTTGCTGGTCGCAGTGCTGGTCGGCAGCCCTGTCCAGGTTTGGGCGCAGTCGGCGCCAATAGCGCTTGACGGCGGGCAAATTTCGCTCAGCAGTCTGGGCCATACGTTGAAGATGCCTTTGCCATCATGGCTGGAAGGCGCTGGTGGGCGGTCGCTGGACGATCAAGCCAGCATAAGCTACAGCGACGATAGCCGGAAAGCTGAGCTCGATATCTTTCCCAAAGGCCAGACATCACTCAGCTGGACGAGCGCTGCGGGCGCGCGCATTTTATTGCAGCCAACCAGAGCATTGGCCGATTATCGGTCCAGCGAAATGACCTATTATTCCCAAACCTGCCAGCCGGAGACCAGCGGCTTTTTTCAGCTTGAAGCTGACAGCGCCGACAATCTTGCAACGCTTGGCTTTGTCTGTGGTGCCTTCATTGACACACTGGCCGATTATGCAGGCGACGGCGAAATTTTGCTGATGCAGTTCAAGCGCACGCCAAAGGGGCTGGCGATGGTCTATCAGAAATGGCGCGGCAAGGCATTTGATCCGGGCGTTCCTGTCAGCTGGCCTGTCGCCACAGATGTTATTCAAAAGGCGGTGCAACAACTCAAAGCTGATGTGACGCTGCTGGCAGCGGATTGACGGAACAACCCGGAACGCCTAAGTCGAGCCGATGAGCAGAGATAACAAGCCCACAGGGCCTTCCCAGCGGATGCTGCGGGTCGGTGAATTGGTCCGCCATGCCTTGGCGGCCATGTTTGCACGCGGAGAAGTTGAAGACGACGCCTTGCGCGGCGCGGTTGTGACTGTGCCTGAAGTGCGCATGACGCCCGACCTGAAACTGGCAAATGTCTACATCATGCCGCTGGGCGGCGAGCGCGCTGAAGAAGTCGTTGCAGCGCTTAACCGCCATCGCAAGTTCATTCGCGGCCAGGTTGCCCCGCAGATCAGCATGAAATACGCGCCAGACGTGCGGTTTTATGTCGATGATACTTTTGAAGAAGCCAGCCGGATTGATGCGCTGCTGCGCTCTGACAAGGTGCGTCAGGATCTGGAAGGCGACGAGGATGGCGATGTTGAATAGCGTTATGGCGGGACGAGCTTGAATCAGGTCAAGCGTGTCAAACGCAACGTTTCCGGCTGGGTTGTCCTCAACAAGCCATATGACATGACCTCGACCCAGGCCGTTGGCAAGATCCGTTGGCTGTTTGGCGCGGCAAAGGCCGGGCACGCGGGCACGCTCGATCCGCTTGCTACCGGCATCCTGCCGATTGCACTTGGAGAAGCGACCAAGGCCGTGCCGTTTGTTCAGGATGGCACCAAGGTCTATCGGTTTACCGTCAAATGGGGCGCAGCCACTGCAACCGATGATGCAGAAGGCGAGATCATTGCAACCAGCGATCATCGCGCCGACGCCGCCGACATCGAGGCTGTTCTGCCGGATTTTGTCGGTACGATCAGTCAGGTGCCGCCGACTTACTCCGCGCTCAAGATTGATGGAGAACGGGCCTATGATCTGGCGCGGGCCGGCGAAAAGGTCGAGTTAGCAGCGCGCGAAATCCATGTCGAATCCCTCACAATGCTCGAGCATGGCAATGAACAATCGGTGTTTGAAGCTATCTGCGGCAAAGGCACTTATGTCCGTTCGCTGGCGCGCGACATCGCCGAACGGGTTGGCACAAACGGCCATGTCGTGGCTCTGCATCGAGGGGCCGTCGGGCCATTTGACGATGAAGATGCCATAACAATTGATCAGCTCGAGGCGTTGGAGATTTTGGAACGGGATGCGCTGCTCAAACCAATTGCCGCCAGCCTGGCAGACCTGCCTGAAATCCGACTGACCCAACAGCAGCTTACTGGTGTCAAGCATGGCAACCCGGTCCTTTTGACCGGCGCAGGAGCGCCCATCGGTCTGGATGAAGCGTGGGCCAGTTTTGCTGGTAAAGTTGTTGCCACGGGCTATGTCGAACGCGGTCAGTTCGTGCCGCGCCGCGTCTTCAACTAGGCCCAGTGGCCGACGATCCCCAGTTGCAATAAATTCTGGCGCCGGACGTCACTTTAGACTATAGAGCGCGCAGCGTGGGCTATTGGCCCGTGCTATTCATGGCCTCTCCTGGACGACATCCCGGAAGAGGCGACCTTAATCCTCGTATCTGAAAGGATATATCCGATGTCGATTACCCCAGAGCGCAAAGCCGCGCTGATTCAGGAATATGCAATCAAGCCAAACGACACGGGTTCGCCCGAGGTCCAGATTGCAATCCTGTCGGAACGCATTGCCAATCTGACCGAGCACTTCAAGGGCCACGCCAAGGATAACCATTCCCGCCGCGGTCTGCTCAAGCTTGTTTCCACCCGCCGCAGCCTGCTTGATTATATCAAGAAGGGCGATGGCACGCGCTACAAGTCCTTGATCGAACGTCTTGGCCTGCGTCGCTAATCGCGATGCATCAAGAACATGCCGGTGCGGGGACATCTCCGCACCAGCGTTCCTGCAATGGCAGGAAATCAGCGTAGACCGGTATTTGACGGAGCATGGCAGGATTACTAGCCGCTCAAAGGCAGGCCTCAGGTCAACAAATCATTCAATGATTGGTTTCGTGAGGCTGTCCCAGTTGTGGGAGCGTCTTGTTGTCTTGCCCATGTTTCGCCAGCCAAAACCGGGCGGAAACCGTGTCTGAAATTGAGCCGCTATCGTGCACATGGGGTGTAGATGCGGTGCGGGCACAACGAGTATTCGCGCGGGCGCTGCGCCCCGCACCAGCGGATATTCGGCAAACGGAAAGACAAAACTATGTTTGACCACCATAAAGTGGAACTGAACTGGGGCGGCCAACCGCTGACCCTTGAAACGGGCAAGATCGCTCGTCAGGCCGATGGCGCCGTGTTGGCGACACTCGGTGAAACCGTGGTTCTGGCCACGGTCGTTTCGGCAAAAACGCCGAAGCCCGGCATTGATTTTTTCCCTCTGACTGTCAACTATCAGGAAAAGTACTTTGCCGCAGGCAAGATTCCTGGTGGCTATTTCAAGCGTGAGGGCCGTCCCTCCGAAGCCGAAACATTGACGTCGCGCCTGATCGACCGGCCGATCCGTCCCTTGTTCCCGGACGGGTACAAGCACGAGACCCAGGTCGTGATCACCGTGTTGCAGCACGACCTCGAAAACAACCCCGACATTCTGGCCATGGTTGCAGCATCGGCTGCCCTGACGATTTCGGGTGTTCCTTTCATGGGGCCAATCGGCGCAGCCCGTGTTGGTTATGTCGATGGCGAATATGTACTCAACCTGCCGGTTGATCGTCGCGACGACAGCAAGCTGGACCTCGTCATTGCCGGTACGGCAGACGCTGTGCTGATGGTTGAATCCGAAGCCAAGGAGCTTTCGGAAGAGGTCATGCTCGGCGCGGTGCTCTTCGGCCACGAAGAGAGCCGCAAGGTCATTGAGGCCATCATCAAGCTGGCTGAACTGGCTGCCAAGGAGCCCCGCGACTTTGAAGCCGCGGATCATTCGGCTCTTGAAGAAGAAATGCTGGCCTTCATCGAAGCCGATCTGCGCGATGCCTACAAGAACACCGCCAAGGAAGCTCGTTACGCCGCAATCGATTCCGCCAAGGCAAAGGTCAAGACTCAGTTTGCGGGCAAGGTCGAAGACGGCACCTATACCAATGAAGTCATTGGCGCTGTATTCAAGCACTTGCAAGCCAAGATCGTTCGCTGGAACGTGCTGGACACCGGCCTTCGCATCGATGGGCGCGACCTTTCAACCGTTCGCCCGATTGTTTCCGAAGTCGGCATGCTGCCCCGCACCCATGGTTCGGCACTGTTTACGCGTGGCGAAACCCAGGCGCTGGTTGTTGCCACTTTGGGCACGGGAGATGACGAGCAGTTCATTGATCAGCTCGAAGGTACCATCAAGCAGAACTTCTTGCTGCACTACAACTTCCCTCCATATTCGGTGGGTGAAGCTGGCCGCATGGGGTCGCCCGGTCGTCGCGAAATCGGCCATGGCAAGCTGGCTTGGCGCGCCATCAATCCTGTGCGCCCCAAGGCCGAAGAATTCCCGTACACCATCCGCATCGTTTCCGAGATCACCGAATCCAATGGCTCATCCTCGATGGCCACTGTTTGCGGCACCTCGCTGGCACTGATGGACGCAGGCGTTCCCCTGCCCCGCCCGGTTGCCGGCATTGCGATGGGCCTGATCCTTGAAGGCGAAAAGTTCGCCGTTCTGTCCGACATTCTGGGTGATGAAGATCACCTTGGCGACATGGACTTCAAGGTAGCTGGTACTGAAGCGGGCATTACCGCCTTGCAGATGGACATCAAGATCGCGGGCATCACCGGCGAGATCATGAAGATCGCGCTGGAGCAGGCTAAGGGCGGTCGTATCCACATTTTGGGCGAAATGGCCAAGGCGTTGACCACTGCTCGTTCCGAAGTTGGTGAATTTGCCCCGCGCATCGAAACCATGAAGATCCCGACCGACAAGATCCGTGAAGTGATTGGCACCGGTGGCAAGGTTATCCGCGAGATCGTGGAAAAGACCGGCGCAAAGATCAACATCGAAGACGATGGCACGATCAAGGTTGCGTCGTCCGACGGCAAGGCCATCGACGCGGCAATCAAGTGGATCAAGTCGATCACCGATGAAGCCGAAGTTGGTGCCATCTATCAGGGTACCGTGGTCAAGACCGCCGATTTTGGCGCGTTTGTAAACTTCTTTGGTGCCAAGGACGGGCTGGTTCATATCTCGCAGCTTGCCGCTGAACGCGTCGCCAAGACCACCGACGTGGTCAAGGAAGGCGACAAGGTTTGGGTCAAGCTTCTCGGCTTTGACGATCGCGGTAAAGTGCGCCTGTCGATGAAAGTTGTTGACCAGGAAACAGGCAAGGAACTGGTTGAGGAAAAGGCTGAATAAGCTGTTGTCTTAAGTCAAAATTTTAAAGTCCGGACCAATAGGTTCGGGCTTTTTTGTTTGTTGGAGAGGTAAATGGGCGCATTGGTTCCCGAATTGGCGGTAAGCGATTATCAACAAAGTTTGCACTTTTACCGCGATATTTTGGGGTTTAGCGCAGTTTATGAGCGGGCCGAGGACGGTTTTGCGTTTTTGGCATTAGGAGCGGCTGAACTCATGATCGACCAAATCGGGATTGGTCGAACCTTTGGGATTGCTGATGAACCCATAGCGTATCCGTTGGGGCGGGGCGTTAACTTGCAAATTGCAGTGCCAACAATCGAACCGCTGCTTAAAAAATTAGCCGTTTGCGGGATTTCGCTTTACCTGCCGTTAGAAGATAAATGGTATCGTAAGGTTAATAGCGAAATTGGTCAGCGCCAATTCGTTGTTCCAGATCCGGATGGTTATCTGTTAAGATTTTGTCAAGATTTGGGAATTCGACCTGCCAAGGGCAAATAGCGATCACATAAGCGAGAGCAGGCTTAGTGATGCCATTATGCAGGCAAGTGAGGATTTCCTGCACTCGACAAATCAGGGCCAGTCGACCTAGGTCGTTGCAAACAAGATTCTTTTGTACAGGTATGACCTCGTGATCAGTCGCCGTTTATTCATGATTGGGCTGCCTCTGGCCCTCGCCGCCTGCACCTCCACTTCACGTACCCCGGTCGAACCCACCATCAACCCGTTCTATCTGTCGATGTACGGGGCCGTGCTGGGCGAGCCATACCCGGTGGCAGGCGTTAACCTACGCCAGGTTGACCCGAAATGGTGGCGTCAGGACGTACCCTACGCGACGACTGAAAAACCAGGAACGCTCGTTGTCGACACCGAGGCCCATTACCTTTATCTCATCCAGGAAGGTGGCCGCGCTATGCGGTACGGCATTGGCGTGGGACGCGAACAAGCCCTGCAGTTCAAGGGCAATGCCAGCATTGGCCGTCGCGCACAGTGGCCAACGTGGACACCGACCCAGTCGATGATAAAACGCGAGCCGGATCGCTACGGCCCATACGCTGGCGGTTTGCCCGGGGGATCTGCCAACCCGCTGGGTCCGCGCGCGCTCTATCTATACAAGAATGGTCGCGACACTCTGTTCCGCATTCACGGCACGACCGAGCCCTACACCATCGGCACCAATGTGTCGTCGGGCTGTATCCGCTTGATGAATCAGGACATTATCGATCTTTACGGCCGCGTCCCGACGGGAACAAGCGTCGTCGTTGTCAGCTAATATTGGTGGGAGCGCCATTTGTGGCGCTCTCTTGTTTCCCGTCGTGCCTCGGTGCATTGTTGCCGCCCCATCTTCCGGTAACTAGTCCATGCACCACTCCCCTTTGATCTCTGTTCAGGATGCCGCCGCCCTGATCGATCAGCCCGGCACCGTCTTCATCGACGCTTCATGGCACATGCCCGCCGAAAAACGCGACCCGCACGCCGAGTATTTAGCCGGGCATATACCGGGCGCTGTGTTCTTTGACATTGACGCGATTGCCGATCAGACGAGCGGTTTGCCGCATACATTGGCGTCGGAAGAAGCATTTGGCGCGGCGGTCAGTGCGCTGGGTGTCAATCAGGCCAACACGATCATTGTTTACGACAGCGCAGGACTATTCAGTGCGGCGCGAGTCTGGTGGAATTTCCGGGTGGCGGGTGCCAGCGACGTACGCGTTCTCAATGGCGGCCTGCCCGCCTGGCGCGCGCTGGGGTTACCGATCTCCAGCGGCACCGAGGCCAAAGAGCCGGGACAGTTTACCGCTCAATACAATCAGGATCTCGTGCGTAGCTTTGAGCAAATGCTGAAGACAGTTCAGAATGGCGACGCGCAGGTAGTTGATGCGCGTGGTGGCGCCCGGTTTCGCGGCGAGGTGGTCGAGCCTCGCGCCGGATTGAAATCGGGACACATCGTGGGCAGTCGAAGTGTGCCATTTACCGACCTGTTGTCTGATGGGAAATTGGGCCCGGCGGCCGAACTGAAAGCGATCTTCGAGAATACGGGGGTCAATTTGACCCGCCCAATCGTGACAAGCTGCGGGTCGGGCGTGACGGCCGCCGTATTGGCTTTGGCGCTGGCGGTTATTGGACGCGACGACGTCAGCATTTATGACGGCTCATGGTCGGAATGGGGTGGACGCATGGAAAGCTCCGGGCTCATCGCAACCGGCGAATAGCAGGGCAAAACCGGGGTTCTGCTTGAAAGCAATTCGGCCCGACCTATAGTGCGACCATGAAAAATTATGCCGCCGAAGATGTTCGCCAAGGGCTCGAATGGCCCCTATTGATCGGTGCCCTTGAAAAGGCGTTTGCCCAAGGGGTCGATGCCCCCATGCGGCAGCACCTTGATGTTGGGGGCACTCGGGTCAATGGTAATTTGCTGCTGATGCCTGCCTGGCAGACGGGCGAGCATATCGGGGTAAAACTGGTGACGGTTTTTCCGGACAATGAGGCGATTGGCCTGCCAGCAGTGGCCAGTACCTACACGCTTTTTGATGGCAAGAACGGTGCCGTCATCGCGCAGATTGATGGCGGCGAATTGACGGCGCGCCGCACCGCGGCGGCCTCGGTTCTCGCGGCAAAATTTCTGGCGCGGCCCAAATCACGGAATCTGGTGATCCTCGGCACCGGCCGGGTCAGCACCAATCTGGCGCAAGCCTACTGCGCAATTTTTGATATTGAAAAATTGACGATTTGCAGCCGCGCGCTCGACAAGGCTGAGACATTGGCTATCGAGCTGGGGTCGATTGCGCCAAACGTGGTTGCCACAACCGACATTGCGACCGCCTTTGCCGACGCAGATATTGTGAGTGCCGCGACATTGGCGAAAAAGCCAATCGTGCCGGGCGATCTGCTCCGTCCCGGAACCCATGTAGATCTCGTCGGCAGTTTCCGCACCGATATGCGCGAAGCGGACGATGCGGTATTGGCTCGTGCTGGCGGTATTTACGTCGACACTTTTGAGGGCGCGAGCAAGGAAAGTGGCGATATCACCCAGCCAATGACTGCCGGCACGCTAACGCGCGATGGTCTCCTGGCGGACCTTGCCGTGCTGTGCCGGGGCGAGCACCCCGGCCGACAAAGTGATGATGAGATCACTGTCTTCAAGTCGGTTGGGACGGCCCTGGAAGATCTGGCGGCGGCAGTGGCTCTGGCCACCAATCATCCAGAATAGGCTATTTGATTTTGGGCCATGTGTCGGCCAGACGGTAGCCAGAGGGCCATGGATCGGCGGGATCGAGCATTTCCTGCCGCGTCCCAGTGATCCACGCGCGACCGGTTATAGAAGGTATGATCGCGGATTTTTCGCCCAGCACTGTCAGCGCTTCCAGGCGACAGAAGAATTCCGAACCAATAATGGAGCGACCGACGAACTCGTCGCCCACGGCCATCAGCCCGCGCGCGTGCAGAACCGCCATACGCGCCGAGCAGCCGGTGCCGGTCGGCGAACGGTCGACCTTACCGGGCTGGATGACCACGGCATTGGCACCGGTCAAGCGCCCCTTGACAGTCTCGACGGGCGCAGCAATCTGACAAAAGGAAATATGGGCCCAGTCCGCATTGGTGGGATGGGTAAATCCAAGTTGCTCATTGGCGGCACGGGTAATGCGAATGCCCGTTTCAGCGATATCGCGCGCCTCGTCCTCGGTAATGGCAAAGCCCAAGGCCTTTGCATCCGCGATTACAAAGCTGTCGCCGCCGTAGGCGGTATCGACGTCGAGCGTGCCCAGACCTTCGACCTCGATATGCGCATCGAGCTTGTCGACGAATGAGGGTACGTTGCGCACGGTGATGGATTGCGCCTTGCCGTCGCGACATTGCGCCACCACCTCGACCAAACCGCCGGGGGCCTCGAGTGTCATGCGCGTTTCCGGTTCTGTCATCGGCACGATACCGCTATCGAGCAGCACGGTGGAAACGCAGATGGAATTGGAGCCAGACATCGGCGGGGTATCTTCGGGCTCCATGATGATCCAGCCCATGACCGCGCGTTTATCCTTGGGTGGCACCAGCAAGTTGATGTGGCGAAACACCCCGCCGCGTGGTTCGTTCAGCACGAAATTGCGCAAGGTTTGATCCCGCGCGATAAACCGGGACTGATCCCAGAGTGTGTCCCCGGGCGGCGGCGCGACACCACCCACAATCACATCGCCCACCTCGCCTTCGGCGTGGCAGGAAACGATATGAATGGATTTGGTCGTGCGCATGGCGTTTCTTTCGCAAGGTCGATCTATTTGATATGCAGCGCCGGTTGGCCCAACGCGTCTGGCAAAGGCGTTACGCCAAGGCCGGGGGTGTCCGGCGCGGTCATGAAACCATTTTGACGCTGCGGCGCGCCGTCGGCGAGGCGCGTGGTCACATAGCTATTGAAATCGGTGGCCGAAAAGCAGAACTCTTCGGGGGTCGATCGCGCCAGATGGGCAATGGCGGCGGTGGTAATATCGCCGCCCCAAGTGTCCTCAATGGTCATCGGAATGCCACTGGCAACGGCCAGATCGCGCATCAGCCGCGCCTTGGTCAGACCGCCGACCTTGGAAATCTTGAGGTTGATGACATCCATGGCGTCTTCAGCCAATCCTTTGACGAGACTTCCGACATTGTCGATAACCTCGTCCAGAACGAAGGGGCGGCTGGTGCGGCGGCGGATCGACAGACATTCTTCGTAGGTCGGGCAGGGTTGCTCGATATAGACGTCGACATCAGCCACAGCGGCGACAACGCGCGCCGCTTCTGCGCGGGTCCAGCCAGTATTCGCATCGGCCACCAAAATATCACTGGGCGACAGTATTTCGCGACAAGCCTTGATCCGCGCGATGTCCTCATCGGCATTGCCGCCAACCTTGAGCTGGAACTTGGTATAGCCTTCGGCCCGATAGCCGGCGATTTTGGTTGCCATTTCTTCAGGGGATTGCTGGGAAATGGCGCGGTAAAGCGCCACCTTGTCCTGCGCGGCACCCCCCAGAAGCTTATAGACGGGCAAGCCGGTCAATTTGCCCAGAATGTCCCAACAGGCGATGTCGATGGGTGCCTTGATATAGTTGTGGCCGCGCAGCACCGCGTCCATATGACGATTGATACCGTTCAAATCCGTTGGATCCATGCCCAGCAGTTTTGGACCAATTTCCTGCAATCCGCTACGCACGCCCAGCGCATAGGCGGGCAGATAGGCTGACCCGAGCGGACAACATTCAGCAAATCCGGTAATGCCTTCGTCGGTTTCGATGCCAACAATTGTTGTATCAAAGACATCGACAAAATTGCCGTTGGACCAGCTATAGCGGCCTTCCTTGAGCGGCAGATCGACCTGCCAGGCGGTGATGGCTGTAATTTTCATGGGCAGAAATCCTTTGCTCAGGCGACTAGAAAACCGTGTTTGAACGGATCGCGATCATCGACGAATATGGTGTTGAGGCCGGTCATGCGTGCCCAGCCGGCAATCGAAGGAACGATGGCGGACAGGTTGCCAACGGTTTGTGTGTCTTCGACCTTGCCTTTGAAAATCGAGCCGATGATGCTTTCGTGGATGAACTCATCGCCCTTTTTCAATTTGCCGCGACCATACCATTGGGCCATGCGCGCCGAGGTGCCAGTGCCACAAGGTGAGCGGTCGATTGCCTTGTCGCCGTAAAACACCGCGTTACGGGCGGTCGAGCCGACATGTTTGGGTGAGCCAGTCCACATGATGTGGCTTAGTCCATTGATTTCCGGTTTTTCGGGATGCACGAAGCTGTGCACCTCATTTAGGCGCTGGCGCAATATAGGGCTCCAGCGGATAAAATCGGCGGCCGAATATTGGTCCATGTCGCCAAAATTCTGCTGCGGGTCGATAATGGCGTAAAAATTTCCGCCGTAGGCGACGTCGACCTTGAGCGAACCGAGATCGGGGCACTCGACTTCCAGGTCGGTCGCATAAAGGAACGAGGGGACATTGGTGAGTTTGACCTCTTCGACATAGTCGCCCTCCTGCCGATATTCGGCAATGACGAGGCCTGCGGGCACTTCGAGCCGAACTGTGCCCGGTGTCCTGGGCGTGATCAGGCCCTGTTCAATGGCCATGGTTACCGTGCCAATGGTGCCGTGACCGCACATGGCAAGACAGCCCGAGGTCTCGATGAAAAGGATCGCGACGTCATTTTCTGGATCGCTGGGGGCGTAAAGGATAGAACCGGACATCACATCGTGACCGCGTGGCTCAAACATCAAAGCAGTGCGGATCCAGTCGTATTCGGCCAGAAAATGAGCGCGACGCGCCAGCATGTTATCACCATTGAGACGTGGTCCGCCGCCTGCCACCAACCGAACTGGATTGCCGCAAGTGTGCCCATCTACGCAAAAAAAGCTGTGTCGTGCCATTTGTGTTGCCTGATCTAAAATCGGTCCGCCCTGAAGGGCGCTATGTCTATTGGTGTGGGTTGATGTTGCAAGAGATCGGTGACGAGGCGACCGGTGGCCGCGGATTGGGTCAGACCCAAATGGCCATGGCCGAAAGCGTAAACAATATTGGGCGAGGCCTTTGAACGGGCAATGACCGGCAAACTATCGGGCATAGACGGACGGAAGCCCATCCATTGCTTGCCGCCGGCCGTATTGAGCCCCGGCATGAACTCAGCAGCTTTATTGAGCATGGCATCGGCGCGGGCGTAATTGGGCTTGAGCTCAAGGCCACCCAACTCCACAGCCCCACCGATACGAATGCCCTGATCGAGCGGGGTCACGACAAAGCCGTGCCCGCCAAAGATCAGCTGGCGTTGAAGGTCAAAGGCACCGGCAGGAAGGGTCGTATTATAGCCGCGTTCGGTATCGAGCGGCAGGTTTTCGCCCAGGCCAGTCGTTAACGCCTTTGACCAGGCACCACAGGCGATCACAGCTTGCTCGGCATTCAAAGTGTTGCCATCGTCCATGGTTATGGTGACACCACCCTCGGTGGGGTGAACCGCAGCAACGGTCTGGGTTAACAGGCTTGCGCCCTGCCCGATCACGGCTTCACCCAGCGCACAGGCAAATTCATATGGTTCGGCAACGGTCTGCCAACGCGGCACGATCGTTCCGGCGATAAACCGTGGCGCGAGGCCAGGTTGTAGCTGGCTGAGCTGATTGCCGCGAACGTGTTCAAAATCAATGCCATGACGCTCGCGGACAGACCATCCCGACAGCGATGCGTTAAATTCGGCCTCGCTTTCATAAAGCTCGAGCGAGCCGTTTGAACGGACCATGTGCGCCGTTCCAGCGGCTTGGGTGAGGCTGGCCATTTCAGAGCTGGCGAGTTCCATCAATGCGACCTGAGCGGCAATGCTGGCTTCGCATTTGTCGCGCCAGCCGGCCCGCCAGAAGCGCACGAGCCAGGGCAAAATTGTGGGAAAATAGGTTGGACGGATGCTCAATGGCCCCAAGGGGTCCAACAACCAGCCGGGCACCTTGGCCAGCATACCTTTGGCCGAAAGCGGCAGCACGTCGGAAAAGGCGAAAGCGGCGGCATTGCCAAAGCTTGCGCCCTGGGCAATGCCAGCCTTGTCAATCAGCGTCACCTTGCGCCCCGCCTGTTGCAGGCGGAACGCAGTCGATAGGCCGATTATACCGGCCCCGACAATGACGACGTCAGCCCGTTCGGATTGGACCATCTGAAATTTACCGTCAGGCGAGGGGCTTAAGTTGTGGCCGGTTGTCGAGCGCTGTCTGGATAATCTTTTCGATCCGGGCACGTTCTTCGCCAACAAGGGTCAATCGTGGTCCGCGGACCCATTCGGCGCCCTCGCCCGCCATCTGATTGGCCAGCTTGATGTATTGAACCAGCTTTACCGCCGTATCGAGATGCAGCATGGGCATGAACCAGCGGTATATTTCCAACGCCTCCTCGATGCGTCCGGCCTTGGCGAGCTTGTACATCTGGACGGATTCGCGCGGGAAGCTGTTGGTCATCCCCGAGACCCAGCCCTTGGCACCAAACAAGACGTTTTCCAGCATCAGATCATCGACCCCGCAGAACAGCATGAAGCGGTCCCCGAGCACATTGATCATGTCGGTCATACGGCGGCTGTCGTGACTCGATTCCTTGACGGCAACGATATTTTCCTGCCCGGTCAGTTCGATGAAGTCCTCGGGCAGCAGATCGAGTTTGTAGGCGACGTGGTTGTTATAGATCATCATCGGCAGATCAACGGCGTTTGAGAGCGCTTTGAAATGCTCGACGGCCTCACGCGCGTCCTGCTGATAAACCATTGTTGGCAGCGCCATGACGCCAACAGCACCGGCCTTTTGCAGGCGCTTGGCCGTGTCGATGGCCAGGTCAGTCGTATATTCTGCTACGCCAGCGATTACGGGCGCGCGGCCGTTGGCGGCTTCAACTGCCGTGCGGACGACAGTTTCCTTTTCGTCCGGGGACAGCGAAGAATTTTCGCCAAGCGTGCCGAGCATGATAAAGCCTTCGCAACCTGCATCAAGGCAGGATTCAACATGGCGGGCGGTCGCTTGCATGTCCAAAGCGCCACCCTGCTTCATTTCGGTCATCAGGGCGGGGATAACACCTTGCCAATTCACGGTCATTTCAGTCTCACAGGTTCAGGATTGAAGGGAAGTTATTCGCCCAGATAGGCCTGGACGATGGAATTATCGGCGCGCAGCGTTGCCGCGTCGCCCTGCATGCGTATGTGGCCGCCTTCGAGGACATAGCCGTAGTCGGCCAGCTTGAGCGCCAGCCGTGCATTTTGTTCAACCAGCAGGATTGTCGTGCCCGCTTCGCTGAGGCGCTTGACGATCTGCATGGTTTCAATGACCAGCTTTGGCGCCAGGCCCATCGAAGGTTCATCGAGCAGCAGCAAGCGCGGCCCGTGCATGAGGGCGCGGCCGATGGCCAGCATTTGCTGCTCCCCGCCCGAGAGCAGCGAACCGTCGCCGTGCTGCCGCTTGGCCAACACAGGGAACAGGCCAAAAACTTCATCCATGCGTTTGCGCCTAGTGGCGGGATCCTTGACGGTAAAGGCGCCTAGCTCAAGGTTTTCGCGCACGCTCAGGCCGCGCAACACATGTCGACCTTCTGGCACATGCACGAGCCCGCGCCTGGCGATTTCGTGTGCTGGGGTCTGGGTAATGTCCTCACCCTCAAACAACACCTTGCCGCCAGTGGCGCGGACCAAGCCCGAGATCGTCTTGAGCGTTGTAGTTTTACCCGCGCCGTTAGCCCCGAGCAGGGTGGCCATGGCGCCCTGTTCGACCTTGAGGTCAATACCGTTGAGCGCAATGATGCGTCCGTAGCCAGCGGTCACGTTTTCCAGCTGCAGGATGGTTTCGGCCTCTGTGCTCATAGCAGGTCCTCCCCGTCTTCCTGGCCGAGATAGGCTTCGATCACCTTGGGATTGGCCTGAATTTCCTTGGGCGCGCCCTCGGCAATCATTACGCCATGGTCGAGCACGCTGATGCGTTCAGATATTTTCATGACCATGCCGGTGTCGTGCTCGATCAGCAGTACCGAAATGTCGAGTTCATCGCGGATGCGGCCTATGAGGTCGAGCAGATCCTGCTTTTCGCCGCTATTGAGACCTGCCGCGGGTTCGTCCAGCAACAACAGTCTGGGCCGGGTGGCAAGGGCGCGAGCGATTTCGACGCGCCGTTGATGACCATAGGCCAGATTGGTCGCATCGCGATCCATTTCATCACTGATGCCGACAAAGCGCAGGCATTCGATTGCGTGAGCGCGGATTTCAGCCTCTTCGCGACGCTGGCTTGGCAGGCCCAGAATGGCTGAAATTGCACCAGCCTTTGACCGGCAATGGCTACCGGACATGACATTTTCCAGCACAGTCATTTGATGGAAAAGGCGCACGTTCTGAAAAGTTCGGGCAATTCCGGCCTGAGTGACCCGATGCGGCTTGAGCTTCATCAATTCATGGCCGTCAATCTTGATTGAGCCCGACTGAGGTTTGTAGAAGCCGGTAATGCAGTTGAACAACGACGTCTTACCAGCGCCATTTGGCCCGATCAGGCTGGCAATGACGCCTTCGCCGACGACAAAGTCCACGTTGTCGAGCACAGTATTGCCGGCAAAACTCAGCGACACACCGGAGAGTTTGAGAAGAGGATTGCTCATCTTATTTCCCCCTCACCGGCCAGATGCCACTGGGGCGGAAAAGCATGACCAGCAACAGGCCGACCGCGAACAACAGGAGGCGATATTCACCCAGATCGCGCAGCAGCTCAGGCGCCAGCACGACGATAAAGGCCCCCAGAATAACGCCGGGTATTTTGCCCATGCCGCCCAGAATAACCGCCATCAGAATGAGCACGGATTGCTGGAAGGAGAAGCTCTCAGGCGAAATTGCGCTGAGGTTGACCGCAAAGAACGCGCCGCCAATGGAGCCGAAAATCGCGCCAATCACATATGCCGCCAACTTAACGCGGACTGTATCAATGCCCATGGCTTCTGCTGCATCCTCGTCGTGGCGGACATAAAGCCAGGCACGACCAAGTCGAGAATGCTGTAGGCGGACACAAACGATGACCGCAATGATCGCGAGCACCACGAACACATAGTAGAATTCGAGGGGGGTGTTGATGTGCCAGCCAAAAAGCCAGGGCTGCTGGATGCCCGAAATGCCGCTGGCACCGCCGGTAATATCGAGGTTGCGGGCTGTGAACCGAACGATTTCACCGAAGCCAAGCGTCACGATTGCCAGATAGTCTGAGCGCAGCCGCAGGGTTGGCGTACCAATGACAATGCCGGCGATGACGGCAGCGCCCACGGCGACAGGAAGCGTTAGCCAGAAATTGAGGCCAAACGTGTGGCTGAGAATGCCGACGGTATAGGCACCGACGGCAAAAAAGCTGCATATCCAAGATCGAGCAGGCCTGCATAGCCAACCACGACATTGAGCCCAAGCGCCAGCACGACGTAAAGTAGCGCATTGGTCAGGATCACGGTTGCATAGGGGCCAAGGGTCGCGGGTGCGATGATGAGCAGCCCAATGATGACGGCAAAGGCGATATAGCGGTTACGCGGTTCGTCGAACAGCGCCACGATATCGCCAAGTGAATTGGAGCGGGACTGTGCCATGATTACATCCGCTCCTGTTCAGACTTGCCCAAAAGGCCGGTTGGCTTGAGGACCAGAACGAGGATCAGCACGGAGAAGGAAAAGACATCCTTCCACTCGCTGCCGATGCCGGGAATTTGGGTACCGAAAGCTTCCAATAACCCAAGGATCAGACCGCCGAGCATGGCGCCGGGGATGGACCCGATGCCGCCGATGACGGCTGCGGTAAATGCCTTGATGCCGATCAGGAAGCCCATGAAATACCAGATTGAGCCATAGTAGGCGCCAGCCATGGTGCCAGCGGCGGCAGCAAGCGCGGAGCCGATGAAAAAGGTTACCGCGATAACGGCGGTCACATTGATCCCCATCAGGCGGCACATATCCTTGTCGATGGAGATTGCACGCATGGCGCGACCATATTGGGTGCGCGAAACGAATAATTCGAGTCCGATCATCAGGGCAGCGGCAGTGCCGACAAGGATCATCTGATTATAGCTTATGAACAAGAAGCCCAGGTTTACGCCACCAAAGCCGAGGTCGGCGCCGAAGGGCTGATATTGCCCGTTAGTCAGGGTCAGAACGCCGTTTTGCAGCACCAAAGAGACCGCAAGGGCTGTAATGAGAATGGAGAGGCGCGGTGCGTTGAGCATGGGCTGGTAGGCAATGCGCTGAATGAACACACCCAGAAAGCCAACCGCTATCATGGCCACGACCATTGAGATGGCAACCCCGGTCCATCCGGGTCCCACATACGGCGCCAAAACAGAAAGAATGAGAAAGCCGAGAAAGCCGCCGACCATGTAAATGTCGCCGTGGGCGAAATTGAGCAATTTGACCACACCGAAAATCATGGTGTAGCCAAGCGCAACGAGCGCATAAAATGATCCCAGTACCAGCCCGTTCACCAGTTGCTGGAAGAAAATATCAAACACCGACATTCGCAAGCTCCCCCTTGACGCCGATTGCAATTAACCCCGCCGCCCACAGGGGGCGGCGGGGCCTAAAATCGCGTCGCTATTATTCAGCCAGGGTCCACTTGCCGCCAGCACCCTGCAGCACAACAAAGTTTGAACGTGCAAGGGTATTTTCGGGGGTGAAGGTGATTTCACCTGCAAGGCCCTGATAATCGGCGGCCTTGAGTGCATCGACGATTGCAGCAGAATCGGTGCTGCCAGCAGTTTCGATGGCCGAAGCCAAGAGCTTCATGCCGTCATAAGCCAACGGCGCATAGGGGCCCGGGGCGGAGCCATAGGCAGCAGAATAATCCTCGATGAAGGATTTTGCTGCAGGCAGGAATTCAGCGGTAGGATTGGAAAAGCCAACCACACCCTCAGCTGCTGAGCCAGCAATGTTGAACAGTTCTGGCGAGTTCGAGCCGTCACCAACAGCGATTTTGCCCTGGTAACCGGCCTGACGGAGCTGACGGATCAAAAGGCCGCCATCAGCGTAGTACGCAGTCCAGAAGACAGCATCGGGATTGGCCGAACGGATGGCTGTTACAATGGCCGAGTAGTCTTGCTCGCCCTTGTTGGCAACTTCAAACGCTGGAACTGTGTTGCCAGCGGCTTCCCATGCCTTTTTGGTCAGATCGGCCAGGTCCTGCGAGTAAGCGTCGCCCTGATTGACGATGGCGAGGGATTTAATGCCATTGGCGCTAAAATATTCAACGGCCTTGGCCACTTGATCATTACCGGTGGAATTGATCATGAAGGCGTCGCCAGGATTGGCGGGGATCAGCTTGGTTGAATTGGCTGCCGCGATTACGAAAGGCAGACCGGCATCGCCGAAAATCTTCAAGGTCGGCACGGTTGCACCGGAGCAATATCCGCCAACAACGCCCACAACATCGGATGAAGCCAGTTTACTGGCAGCGTTGACCGCCTGCTGGGGATCACAACCGTCGTCGCCGACTACCGAGCTAAGCTGCTCGCCCAAAACACCGCCAGCGGCGTTGATTTCGGAAATAGCGAGGTCCACGGCATTGGCCATGTCCTGACCATAGGTGGCTTCCGAGCCGGTCGTTGGCACGAGAATGCCGATTTTCATTTCGGCGTAAGCTGGTGCGGCGAGCGCCACAGCAATCGCTGTGGTTGCAAGAAATGCAGTAATTTTCATGGTTAGGTTCTCTCCCATACCTGTTGTTGCCGTCGGCACTCCCTGACGCCTCCGGATCTGGCGTCAAGATTTGCACGATTGTATCCAATATACAACCTGCTATATTGAACTTGTCACCAAAGATTGCGGATGGCCCGAAACGCTCACATAGGCCAGTGTTTTTGACCGAGGGAGGGAATGGCTTGATCGACAAACTCAGTTTGCGGGCTTCTAATCTGGGTGCCAGTGCGTCGTCATCCGATGTCATCCACGACGCCCTGCGGGCGGCAATCATCCGTGGCGAAATAGAAGAAGGGCAGACCCTGCGGCAGGATGCCATCGCCAAGATGTTCAACGTCAGCCGAATCCCGGTACGCGAAGCGCTCAAGCGACTTGAGGCGAGCGGACTCGTGACTTCAGTTCGCTATAAAGGTGTGGTGGTCAGCCCGATTTCGGTAGCAGAAATCGAGGAAATATTTGAATTTCGCGCCACCATCGAACCGCAACTGATCGCCCATTCAGTGCCCAGGATGACAACGGAATCGCTTGATCATGCACAGGCGCTTTGCAATTCTTTTGCTCAGGAGAAGGAGGCTGGCCTTTGGGGGGATCTCAACCGGCAGTTTCATTCTTCGCTCTACCTCAACGCTCAAAGGCCATATTATTTTGCGGCTGCAGCGGCGGCCAACGACCGGGTCGAACGCTATATTCGCGCCCAACTCAGCCTCACGCATGGCCGGGATCGGGCGATTGAAGAACATCAGATGATTGTTGACGCCTGTTGCAAAGGCGATGCGCAACGGGCCGCAGCGTTAACCCGCGACCACATCATGCAAGCTTCGACCTCGTTGACAAAATTCCTTGATCGTGGCGACTGAAGCTATGGCCCGTTACCGGTCAAACCGGATGGCGAAGTCCTTCTCGCGCCAGACCTTTCGGTCCGGGTAGAAGAAGGTAAATTTCATTTCGCCCGTATCGGCGATCTGTTCATTGGTGAGCGTGACAATGTGCATACCAAAGGCTCCAGGCGATGAACCTATTTCTTCCTTGTTTTGCCAGTCGTCGCGCGTCAGGTGCAGAACGAAGGGCTCGGCAGCCTCAATATTGACGTCGCGGTCACGCGGCGCGGAATTGAACGGGCTCTTTTCACGCCAGTGCCATACCGCCGCTTCGGGAATGTTTCCGCCATAACGGCTTTCCACTTCATCAAGTAATTCGGTAGGCCGTTTGGTCGTTATGCAGGCCAGTAGTTTCAGAAACTCGCCATGGGCCCAGACCAACGGCATGGCGCTACCCGATGGCTTGCCGGGTGAGAGCCCTCGGTCGGGCAGCGCATCCCGGTCCCAAACCTGTTCAGGGATCAGTCCACCGGGGCCGGTCATTTTGGCCATGGCGGCCAGATAGGGACGCGCATCTTCGCCAGCGGCGACGGCATAATGGCCACGTTCGCCGGTCAGCAGCGGCCAGAGGCGACCAACACCTTGGCCGTCAAAGGGTCCGCCATCAGCGTGTTCGCCATAACCATCGCCATTATAGCGATGAAATGAGGGGCCGTTGGGCGTTTCGACCCGCAACTCTTCATCAACCAGACTAACTGTGTCGACGATCCGTTTGTCGTCAGCTTTGCGCAGACCCATTCGAACGAGATAAAGGAATTCCATCCCCAGCAATCCTGTCGCTGGTATTTCGCCATGGGCGACATTGCGCACATCAATCGAACCATGGATGCCACCATCTCTGGGTCGTGGCGACATTCGAATGTAGTAGCCATCAATGTCGCGATTAGCGCAGTATTCGCCGTCGGTCGTGTAGGTCCAGTCTTCGATGCGTTCATTCCAGCAATCGGCGAGCGACAACAGGTAGTCGGCCTCCTCGGCGCTGAAATAGTCGACTGACGAGACAAGCGCACAGATCGCCAGCGAGAGGGTGAAGGGGCTGGCGCCAGCATTTTCTTCCCAGCGGTCCTGATCGCTCATTGGCCCGTTGCGAACGATGAAGGCGATGGCGGACCGCACCATGTTTTCGGTTGGAATGGAATTGTTCAGATTACCCACGGCGCGTAGCTTTGCAGCCAGAATGACCGGCAACGCGACTTCATCGAGTTGGTTGCCCGTCCAATAGCCGCGCCCGTCGGGAAAATAGTTCTGCGCCCAACCGCCATCGTCGGATTGCGTGCCGATTAGATAGGCCAGCGTCCGCTTCGCGTCCTCGATCTGGCCGATAACAATCATTGCCAACGCCGCCTCGACGGTGTCGCGGGTCCAGACCAGATGATAGCCGCCCGCGTCATCATGGCTACTGCCCCAGGGGACACTGAGGCTCGCAACAACAGCCCCGGCATAGGTACGGTCTTCGTGTACCTTGATGACCGTTGCAGAGGTTTCAGCCACATGCGTCATTTCGGGCGAGGCGTATGGCACGACGAGCGTCTTGCCCCACTGCGCCCATTGATCAATGAACATGTGTCGAACGTCGTCATAATCCTCAGCAAGACTTGAGCGGGCCAGCGTGCGTGCACCTTCAAGCGTCTGAGCGAAGCTCAGCGCTAACGTTCCGCTAGCCGATGCCAGTTCCCCGGTCATGGCGACATTGCCGTCAGTGGCACACTTGTAGGTCCAGGTCATGGCGCCATTCCGGGAAAAGTCCTGCCATCCGTCAGATTCGCCGGCATAGCCGACACTGGTGCGCAAAAAACCGCAGTCACTGCGCAGGCAGATGGATACGGCGTCCCGTTGAGCGGTAAGGTCGCCGTCTGCCCAAGCGTTATTGGCGCGTTCGCCATCCAGATGAGGCGCCAACAGGCAATATAGTTGCAGCCCCTCGCCCATCAGATTGTAGTTTACCAAAAGTGTATCACGCAGCGGATGGGGCAAAAATTCCAGTTCCAGACGGTAGTCGTCGCCCTCATGGACGATGCGCGGTAGTGGCACGTGTGGTTCGGGCGTCGAAATCAGGTAGCGTTGGGCTCGTTTTACTTCGGTCCATCCGTTGGGCCCGGCAATGATGAAACCCAAATCGCGGATTTGAGGATGTCCAGTCGAGGGCCAATAGACTTCGTTACCGATACCGTAACCCAGGGTCGCCCAAATACGGCTCGAACCGAGCGAGGTGGTAACGACGTCCTTGGCACTTGATGTCCAGGTGGGACTAATGCCTGGTTGGCCGGGGGCCCAATCTATTGAATTGTATTTTGATTGGTCGTTCATTGGTCAGCCTCCGTGCGCGAAATCAGCAAAATCGGTCATGCCACCATCGACGAAAACGGTCGACCCAGTTGCATAGCTGGCCAAATCCGAGACCATGACAGCGGCCATTTTGGCGATTTCGGCAGTTTCGCCCATGCGACCCAGCGGAATTTTCAGGTTGAGGTCCGCCAGACCTTCGGGGTTGCTCCAGACGTTTTTGTTGATCGCGGTCTTGATTGCCCCCGGTGCCAGCGCCAACACCCGCACGCCATGGGGCGCCGCTTCTTGCGCCAAGGTCTTGGTCATCATGGAAAGACCAGCCTTGGAGGCCGTGTAGGCGCTATATCCGCTCCATGGAATGACCTCGTGTACCGACGACATGTTGAGGATAACCCCATGGCCCTGCGGCACCATGCGATTGAGGGCCTCCCGGCAACAATGGAACGCACCAAACAGATTGACCTCAATCACTTTGGTCCAGTCCGCAACTTCGCCTTGCCAGCCAAGCGCGGGGCGACCGTCTATGCCTGCATTGTTGACCAGAATGTCGATACCGCCCCACTCCTTGTCCAGCAGGGCAAACATTTTGCCGACCAATGATGGATCGGCAACGTCGGCCTGCATCGCGATGGCGCGACGACCGAGGGCCCTGATTTTGTCGCAAACCGCGTCAGCGGCTTCCGGGTGATTCAAATAGTTGACTGCGACATCGGCACCCGCCTGAGCCAGATGCAAGGCGATTGCTTCGCCAATGCCGGAATTCGCGCCAGTTACCAGGGCCCGTTTTCCGCTAAGATCCACTGCCAGCATGTTTTTCTCCAACTTGAGCATCCCCACTCCAGAAGATGGGTAGATGCCGACACTTTTAAGGCAATCGCTATCATGCTAACGATTTATCGCACTCAAAGTGACGGCGGCGGATGGTCGCACGAACCAGCCATGCTGTCGGCCAATGTGCTCACGCCCACGCTCTCGAAGAGCTGTTAATTCTGCTGGTTGTGTTTCAACAATAGGTCGCGTGCCTCGTTGATTTTCGCGGCAAGGTAGCCTGAGCCCCCGTGATCGGGATGAACGCCCTTCATCAAATTGCGATGGGCGGCGTTGATTTCAGCGTCACTGGCTCCGACCGCAAGACCAAGAACTTCGAGGGCCTGTGAAATTGGGTCGCCCGCTTGGGTGGAAGTTTCCGACTGGCCCTGCTCGGCAAAATACTCGCGCCAGCCCGAACGGTTTGCATCGAGCCAGGTTTCAAGCAAACTGACGCTATCGGGATCCCAACTGATCTCGTCGATCAGTTCACGGGTCTCAATCTCGCCCAGATCCATCAAGTCGTGGCCGGTATATTGGCCGATCCGGACCGCGCCCTTGACGGCCCCGGTATCGTGATCCAGCACCATCTCAAAATAGTGGCTGCGCACGCGAGATGTTTGTTCGGCATCCCACTGGCTGGTATCGAGAGAAAACGGGCCTAGTTTGCCGGTTCGATAAACTGTAAATGCTGCAGCCGCCAATATCAGGGCGATGTCAAACCGACGCGCCAAAAGAAAGCCTAACGCAACAAGCCCGGCAGCACCGGTGATGCCGTTGCGCAACCATGTGGCCCGTCGATGCGGGGGCAATTTGCCAAGCCCCTGATAAAGCGCCAGTAGCGCAAAAAGGGCAAAGCCAGCCAGAAATACATAACCCATCTTAGCGCAATTGCTCCAAAAGGGCTTGAGCGGAGGCGCTTTTTTGCAGTTTGAGCAAATCTCTTCCCCCGCTGGCAAAAGCCGCAACTGCCTTAAGCAATTGCGCCAGTTCATGGGGTGCAGAAGCGTCGAAACGCGCATAGGCACCCTTGGTCAATCGGGCGAACTCGCGGAACGCTCCCTCAACTCTTTTGTCGTGCCCTTCCTGAAAGATGAAAAGCGGCAGGCCAAGCAAGCCCAATTGCCCGGCCTTTTTTGACAGTTGGTCGACATTTTCCTCAAGGGCGTCGCCGACAAATATCAATGCCTGAATGCGTTGTTTGGCATGCTCGGCGCGGGCGTGGGTGAAAACCTTGCCAATCTGGGTCTCCCCACCCCGGCAATCTATGCTGCTCATCAATCGCGCCAGGGTTTGCGCGTTGACCACCCATTTGGATGCTCGGCACTCGCCAAAGCCTCGAAAATACTGAAGCTGGATCGCCAGCGCGTTATTGGTGGGAATAGCGCCGAACATCTCGCCCTGCAGTTTGCAGGCCAGATCCCAGGTCGGTTGCCGACTCATGGTGGCATCGAGTGCGAACAGGATACGGGCCTGTTGACCCGAGGCCGGACGCGCCAACGCCCCCACCTGCTTGACGAAGGCGGCAATATCGCTGCTGGCAGAAGGCTTCTTCACCTCTGCGCGCCCGACTGGCTTTAGGTCGCGTTGCTTGTCTCCCATAGTGTGAATATGTGACGCGCGCGGGTTTGGAACAAGGTCAACACGCACACAAAGGAGCGAGACGACGCCGGAATCGAGCCGTCATCGTATGGACCCGATGATTTGGACCCGCTATCAATTGACGGGAATTGGTTCAGGGGCACCGACAATGGTCTTCGACTATTGCGTTATTGGCGGGGGAATTGTCGGGCTCGCGACAGCTGCCAAAATTCTGGAGGCTCAGCCTGGCGCCAGCCTTTTGCTGGTCGAAAAGGAAAGCCGGCTCGCAGCGCACCAGACTGGGCATAACAGCGGGGTCATTCACGCGGGGATCTACTACGCGCCGGGGTCCCTCAAGGCGACGCTGTGCACGACCGGCGCCGAAATGACCAAGGCGTTTTGCGCCAAGCACAGTATTGAATTTGACCAATGCGGCAAACTCATCGTCGCAACGGGCCCCGACGAGGTGGGGCGCATGGATGCGCTATTTGAGCGGGCGGTGGCAAACGGCCTTACTCTTTCCCGGCTTGATGCGGCCGAACTGGCCGAAAAGGAGCCGGCCATCAAGGGCGCTGGTGCCTTGTTCAGCCCCAAAACCGGCATCGTCGATTACCGTAAAATATGCGAAAAACTGGGAGAAATCATCGGCGAGGCCGGTGCAGTGGTTCAACTTTCAACCTGCATTGACCGGATAATCGAGACCCCCAATGCTGTTGAAATTGGCGCGGGAGATCAAAGCTGGTCGGCGCACCAACTTGTGGTTTGCGGCGGGTTGCAAGCCGATCGCCTGGCGCGCCTGGCCGGCATTGAAATAGACTTCAAGGTTGTGCCCTTTCGGGGGAGTATTTTCGGCTAAAGTCGGAAAAATCAGGCATAATCAAGCACCTGATCTATCCAGTACCCGATCCAAAACTGCCATTTCTGGGCATCCACCTCACCCGGATGATTGATGGCAGCGTAACGGTTGGTCCCAATGCCGTTGTGGGGATGGCGCGAGAAAAATATCCCAAATTCTCAGTCGAAGCGCGCGATGCGTGGGACACGATCGGTTTCGGCGGCTTCTGGCGATTGGTTGCTGCCAATAAGGGCCATGCCCTGCATGAGCTTTACGGTTCGATCTCGAAAAGGGGGTATCTAAACGCCTGCCAGAAATACTGCCCTTCTCTGGAGCTCGATGATTTACAGCCCCATCCGGCTGGCATTCGCGCCCAGATTGTCAGGAACAACGGTGCAATCGTGCATGACTTCCTGCTTAAGCAGACGGGGCGCATGCTTCATGTTTGCAATGCGCCCTCGCCTGCCGCAACCTCGGCCCTGCCCATCGGCGCTATGATTGCCGAAAAGATCATGCGGCCCGGCCCGTCATTTTCGTCGTAGCAAACCTAAACTGCCGGTCGCACACCATATGGCCGACATCGCAAACCTACCAGTTGGTCACAGACCCATCGCGGCGCTTCAGCATGGGCGCCTGCCAATATTGGAAGTTCTGCTCCTTGACCGCGTCTTCGTTGATCTCAATGCCAATTCCGGGGGTCGGGTCGACGTCGTAGTGGACACCATTGAGTTTTGGTTGCCGCACGAAAATGTCGTCAACTTCTGAGGAGCCATAGAGATCATTGGTGCTGACGCGCGTTTCCAGCCAGGCAAAGTTGGGAACGGCGGCTGAAAAATGGATTGTTGCAGCGGTGCAAACGGGGCCCAGAGGATTGTGCGGCATCATGTCGACATAATGCGTCTCGCTCCAACCCGCGACTTTCATGGCTTCAGTCAGCCCGCCAATATTGCAGATATCAATCCGGTTGAACTGGTGAATGTCGCGTTCGATGTAGGGCACGAACTGCCATTTGCTGGAAAATTCCTCGCCGATGGCAAATGGAATATCAGTGAGGCGACGTAGGGATTCGTAGGCCTCGGGAGTTTCGTCACGAATCGGTTCTTCCAGGAAATCGAGAGTTCCTGACGGCATTTTCTGGCAGAACGAGGCAGCTTCGGCCACCGAGAGACGGTGATGCCAGTCGATACCCAAAACGACTTCTTCGCCCAGTTCAGCGCGCACATCACGGCAGGCGGCGGCTGTGATGGCGATCTGTTCGCGTGGCTCAAATGTCTTGCCGTCACCAAAATCGGGAAACAACCGAATGCAGCTCCAGCCCTTGGCTCTGAGCGCCTTGGCGCGATCCATCAATTCGTTGAACGCATTGGCATCGGTGCTGGCAAATGTGGGTACCCGGTCGCGCTGTTTGCCGCCCAGCAATTCATAAACCGGCACACCCAGCGCCTTGCCCTTAATGTCATGCAGGGCAATGTCGATCGCCGAAATTGCTGCCTGCAAGACGCGTCCACCCTCAAAATACTGGCTTCGATATATTTCCTGCCAGAGGGCGCCAATATCAAAGGACTGGCGCCCGAGCAGAAATTGGGTGAAGTGTTCGATGGCCCCCACCACGGCTTTTTCGCGTCCGGACAGCCCGCTCTCGCCCCAACCGAAAATGCCCGCGTCAGTTTCAACCTTGACGATCAACTGGTTCCGATTGCCGACCCAGATGATATAGGGGCGGATGGCTGTGATTTTTGGGGATTGCATTGGTGAATCCTTGTGATTTCGGCGGGGGTGGATGGGGCAGGCCCTAGTGGGAACACTCTTGAATTGGATGCATCCATAATACCTACCATCTGGATTGTACATTATCTAGTTCATATCCAGAGACAATCTTCCCCGAGTCAGACATATATCACGTTACGACTCACAACTTTATCTGTTAGCGTTTGGTGCACATTGGCTTCGCCGATGTCACGGGTTGGCTAATGGCCGGGGAAGGTCACGCGGGCTGCCACTGGATGGGGAACACGTGTCATTGGAACTGGAAACATCGATAAAAAAACCGGCAGAACGTTTGATAGACGAAACGCCATACGGTCGAATTCTTGATGACATCGGCAAGGGATTTTATCCCGGTGGCACCCGGCTCAAGGTCGAGGAACTGGCGGTACGCTATGGCACCAGCACAAACCCGGTGCGCGAAGCCCTGCGCGTTCTACAGGGCGAAGGGATGGTCGCAATCACCCCGAATCGCGGCGCAACTGTTGAAACATTTGATGCCGATACGTTGCGCGACATATTTGAAGTGCTGCAATTGCTGGAGCCATATTTCGTGGCGTCATTTGCCGAAACCTGCACCGCCAGCGATATCGCCGAACTTGAGGTCGTTCAACGTGAACTCGAGGGGCTTCCGGCCAGCGAGAAGGGCCCGTTCACCGAATGCGACGCCCGCTTTCATGGCCGGATTGGCTCTTCACACTACAACCGACGCGCTTTTTCGATGTGGGCGCTTCAAAAGCGCACCCTTAATGCCCTGGCGTCTCAAGTGCCGGTTTCAAATGCGCGTCGCAGCCAGATCATGGCCGAGCACCGCGCCTTGATATCTGCTTTCAAGAATAATGACGTGGCTGAGGCGCTCCGTGTCATCAAGAAGCACATCGCCAATGCTGGCGAGCAGATGTACGTACAGTACAGAGCCCGTGCGGCCAACAGTCAAAAGCGCTGACGGAACCGAGGACACCGCGGCGGGTTAGGCACACTGAATTCAAAGGACTTTAGTGGGTACCAATGGCACACTGCGTTACCGTCAATGACAACATGCAAAACGGGTACCAATATAGGCTGACTGCGCCGACGGGGGGCAATTTTGGAACTGATTTTCAACCCGATTTAACGCCAAAACAAATGCTCGAACTGGGTGTGTTCTGTGGAAAATACCTCACCGATTGCCAGGATGAATTCCCCACGAGCTGGTTCACAAAGGCAAAACTGTCGCCGGAACATCGCGACTGTTCGTTAAATTATTTCGGCGTTGATGCCAGTCAGCCCCTGTCAGTCTGGCGGTACAAAGGCTGGATATATCCAGACGATCCACGCGGTTGGTTCCAATGGTATTGCCGCTATTTTCTCGGCCGCCGATTGACCAATGAAGATGCCCGACAAATAAAGCGATGGAAGGCGATGAACCGGCACGTTTCGCAGGTGCGCAAAAATTGCGAACCGGGCGACCCCATGTGCCGTCCCCGCCAACGCCAGGCGCTCCTGCACTGGGCCTATGACAGCCGGGTAATATGAAATGATCCTGTCGGCGGATCCAGCCAATTTGGGCAACATCAATTCTTGATGATCAGCGTGCAGCGGCCTGATTTCTGCTTCGGAACCATCTTGACCTTTACATCATTGCAACCTTTAGCATGCGGGACTGAAGGTCAACGAGCAGAGTGAATGCTGGAACGCAGGATGCGCATATGGCTGTTGATCGCATTGCTGTCCCTGGGACAGTTTTTTGCGTTTCTGCCGACGCAGGTTGAAGCCGCGGCCACGGCGCCCCTCAACTCGTTTTCCGTCCATCTTGACACTGCTTGCCATAGCGGTTGCGCGATTTCTACCGACGCCATGGAATCCCACGGTGCCCACACACTGACCGGGCATTGCCTAGGGTGTGGCCTTCCGGGTGCCTATTTGCCGCTCCCAACCGGCTTCGAGCCAGACACGCCCAGTCCTGTTTTACGCATCGAGACGCCATCCATTGTGGTGTTTGCGCCATTTCGTCCGCCAATTTCCACCATCAGCTGAATGACCAGCCGACATATGTCGGTACATTTTTTGATGGAGTATGAACTATGAGCTTTACGCTCTCGCGCCGAGCATTTCTCGGCTCTGCAGCCATTCTGGGTACTGCAGCTATTTTTCCACCTCGCCTGGCTTTCGGCTCGACACACCTCAGGCCATTAACAATCGAAAAGCGTGTCATCGAAGTGCTCGGCAAATCGGCCGATGTGTTCGGTATTTCTGGCCCCGATGGCAAGCCGGGTTTGACTTTGGCAGCAGATGAACGCTTCGCGGTTTCGCTGAGCAACCAGTCTGGTGAAACCAGCATCGTGCATTGGCATGGACAGACCCCCACGCCTGAACTCGATGGCGTCGCCCTGACCGGCTATGTCGAGCCACTCAGCGCTGGGGAAGTTCGAGGTTATGATTTTGCCGCTCGTCCCGGAACGCACTGGATGCACTCTCATCAAGGGATGCAGGAACAGCGCCTGATGGCAGCTCCTCTGGTGGTGCGAACCGCTGAAGATGAGGCTGCGGACATGCAAGAAGTGACAGTGCTTCTGCATGACTTCAGCTTTGCCAGCCCTGAGGAAATTCTTGCAGGCCTTCGCACCGCGCAGCCGGACGGCATGATGCCCGGCATGGATATGTCGTCCATGGGCTCCATGCAAATGGGCACCTCGATGATGAGCATGGACCTCAACGACGTAAATTATGACGCCTATCTGGCCAACGATCGCACGCTGGACGATCCCGAGGTTGTGCGTACAGAGCGTAACGGGCGGGTACGTTTACGTTTGATCAACGGGGCAACGGCCACCGCCTTCTGGATTGATCTCGGCGACACACCGGCGACAGTTCTTGCTGTCGACGGCAACGAGGTCATGCCGGTGGCAGGAACGCGGTTTCCACTAGCCCAGGCCCAGCGAATGGATCTCTTGATAGAGGTTGCCCCGGGCGCAGTTGTACCCGTTTTTGCCGAACGCGAAGGCGCACGGGAACGGACAGGGGTCATTCTGGCTTCTCCTGGTGCATCCGTTGCGAAGTTTTCCAACCTGTCTGACACGGAAGCACCCCCGGTCGATATTTCGCTGGAAACGAGGCTCCGGGCGAAATCCGGCCTCAGCCCAGCCAAGGGTACCAAGGCGTCAGTCATGCTTATGGGGGACATGTCTCCCTATAGTTGGAATGTCGATGGCAATACCTGGCCCAACCATCGTCCGATAGGCGTAAAGCTGGGCGACCGGGTGGAACTGGAACTGATGAACCATTCAATGATGGCGCATCCCATGCATTTGCACGGCCATCATTTTCAGGTCACCTCGATCAATGGAAAAGCGCTGGCCGGCGCGGTCAGAGACACCATTTTGTTACCGCCAATGACACGCGTCACCCTCGCCTTTGACGCCGACAACCCTGGCCGCTGGCTGTTTCACTGTCACAATCTCTATCACATGGCCACGGGCATGATGACTGAACTCATCTACACCTGACGCACCACGGGCATGGGCGAGACCGAAAGGTTACGCCCATGTCGAACAAAAGCGCAGATCAATCGTTAAGCCCACGAAAAGTCAAAGGAGATCAGAATGAGCTACTACAGATATGCCGCGATGATTGTTACCTCGACTATCGTCATGTTCGGCTTGATGTATCTCAATACCTTCGCCCTGGATCATATATTCTGGAGCCAGACACGGGCGTGGATGGCCTTACTGATGGGCGCCACCATGGCCGTGATCATGCTGGCATTCATGTTGTCGATGTATAAGAACAAGAAGGCAAACATAGCCATCCTTGTTGGGGCAATCGTGGTTTTTGGCGCATCGCTCTGGCTGGTTCGCAGCCAGGAAACGGTTGGCGACGTTGACTATATGAAAGCCATGATCCCCCACCACTCCATTGCCATTCTGACCAGCTCGCGGGCTCATATCAAGGACCCCCGCGTGCGCGAACTCGCGGACGGGATCATCAAGGCCCAGGTTCGCGAAATCGATGAAATGAAGCAGCTTATCTCGGAATTGGAGGCAAACCCGCCAGCAGCCAACGTGCCGGATTTACCCCCGACGGTTCCGACGGAATAGTCGCCCGATTAGTGCGATCAAAGCGTGCCAACGCGGATCATCAGGCGAAAGGCTTCGCCCGTTTCGTCAAAATTTCCGGCCCATTCATGGCCGCATCTGTGAAGTTCCGGATAGAGAACAACGGGTTCGCCCCCCAGTAGGACGAACAGGACTTCGCCTTGCGGCAGGGCCTTGAGAGCCTCGAGAATGCGGGCAATTGACTCGGCCGGGTCTAATTCGGAGCAATCGAGATATTGCACGGGATCGGGCCACGTTTGTGGTGCTTGCGCATTGGATGTCACATCCGTTGGGCAGATGCCTGCCGTCGGCGTGAAGAGAACAACCCAGCATCCGTCCTCAAGTTCGGTCGCCTCGCTGGTGAAGCCCTTGTTGGCCATAACTGGCAGCAAGGGTTCGGGCTTGAACGTTGCCAAAAGTTTGAGACGTTGGCCGTTTTCCAGCTGGTTCACTGCCCCCATTATGGCGCCGAATGGTTCACCACCGCTTCTCAGCAGCGGACGTATGTCCAGTTCAAGGTCATTCATGGTCGTGTCCTTATTGGCGGGAGAACGCACTCCCGGGTCCTGGGTCGTTACGCGGCTGCCCGATGGCCCTGCTCCATGCGTCAAACCTTTGGGCCGCTCTCGATGCAGATCCAGGAAAAATTGTCCTGGGTATGCGACCTGCAACTGATATCGTAGTGGCTTAAACGGGATATCGCGGCCCTACTTTGTCGCCGAACAAACAAGTGCGACGCGATCCGTCAGGGGATGCCCATTTTCCGGCCTGAATTATTGACCCACCGTCCAATCTGTCATTCTGGCCCAAGGGCTAATCAATTTCAGCTAGCTCTAGATCGTTTGTATAAGAATTTTAATAATCACCATCAATAATCATAAGATATATCTATATTATACTTCTATCATATTGATATGACCGGCCAGAAACTAACTCTTGTCCAAAAATAACTTGATCAACTGGCAAATAAGACCTTAGTTAAACCGCATACAACATCAGGATCGCGAATAGGAGGCTTGATTTGTCATGCGTCTCCGCAAACTATTATTTTTGGTTTCATTGGCAATTGCGTTCTTCGCCCTGGCGAGCGCGGCGCAGGCCCAGCGCGGCCTGTTCACAACTTTGCTTGAGCGCGGCGTCGGTGGGCTGATCGAAAACCCGTCGCCGCCCGGACAACTCCTCCCCCCGCCACATCATCCAGGCCGCCATCGTCGCAAGTGCAGCGCATACAGCAACAACTCAGCGATATTGGGTTTGACGCGGGTCCGGCCGACGGCGTGATGGGGGCTAAGACCCGGCAGGCCATCGCCAGTTTCCAACACTCCATTGGCGCGGTTGCTACGGGTGAACTGAGCGGAACGCAAACCGATTTATTATTGGCCCAACAGCGAGGGCCGTCGGAAGTTCCTGTATCGGCGGTTCCGGTATCAGAAAATTTTGGGTTTTCAATGCTGAACGGGATCGATCTTCCCTACAATGACTTTCGCTCGGGGATGTCGGATCGCAGTCTCCGGGACATAGGCACGCGTGGGTGCCTGGCCGCTTGCGCTGCCGACCGCCAGTGCCGGGCATTTACCTATAACGTATCGGCCGGGGTGTGTTTTCTGAAAACCAACGGCGTCAACCAAACCGCTTTTCCGGGGGCGGTTTCGGGCGTGCGCGGTCCCACCAGTGCTTTCGAGCCATCTTCGGTCGATCTGTCCCGCCCCTTGTCACGAGAAGAGATCGCACGATTGCAGGCAGGCCTGAATGCGCGCGGATATGAGGTGGGACGACCCGATGGGGTCATCGGCACAAATACCCGGAACGCTATCGCTCGGTTCATTGCGGACAACCCTACGGTTGGCGCGGTAGGTGCGACCTCTGCCCTGCTACAGGCTGTGCTGCAGTCTCCCAATGCCGAAAGGGCAGAACAAACGCCATTTGAGCCAAATTCGTACCAACGTTTTGAAGACGTCGAAAGCGAATTGGCACTGATCTCAATCAATAGATTTCCCGAAATCCTGGACAAACGCTCGCTCTTGCTGCGCTGGTTTCAGCGCGAGTATCCGTCGCGGACCGAGCAGGAGCGCATTGATTTCGATTCCGCCAATGTCATTCGGCAGGATGCAATTCTGGAAGATTTACGCATGCGGATTATCCAGGAGGCCGAGGCATTTACAGCTGATCCCAACCATTTACCGATCAGGTTACGCATCTGGCGACCGTTGCAGATCAATGGGTTCAATGAGCAGGAGGGAATTGCTATTGGCGCAGGCGCGAACAGCAATCTATCACTGTTGAGCCTGCCATCCGCTGAAATCCAGCGAACCCTCGTTGGCGCGGCGCTCGACGCCCCAGATATCAAGAGCATACCAATAACCAATGCCGACAAGGCGAGCGCCTTTCTGGACCTTGCACGAGGGCCGAACGGCAACGGCCAGGTAGAACTGGTTGGTTGGTACACGATCACAGAAGTGGCAGGCGGGCAAAAATCCGGCCAGGCATATTTCTCCGACAATGCCCCCATTCAAATGACTGTTAGTCTGGACAGGGTATCGGTGGCAACGATGCGATCCGGCCCAAACCGTGCGAACGGTGGGGACGAGCTTTTCGTTCTGTATGAGCCGCAGACACGTGCACCCGCAGTCGGCGCGTTCGATAACATCGCGCTAGCGCAGCAGATGGGGATACCCATTGCCCAAGGTCATGTGTTGCTGCCGGCTGACCAAAACGTCAACTATGAAATAGAAGCTGCATTTGGGACGCAGAATGTAAACGAAGCCATCACGCGTTATTTGTCGCTCGCGGCGATCCATCTCGTCCCCGAGGCCGCAGGGGACCGCGTTACGGATACTGACATCTGGAATTTAATGTCGCGCGCACAACGGGCTCGCGTCTATGGAGCATTGGCAACCCATGCAAATTCATTCGCAAACGAATTTGAACGACGCCGTGCGACGCAGGTACTCAACGAAGAAATCATCCCCGAATGGATGGCTGAGGCGCCATCCCTGCCTGTGCCGGTTGTAACGGTCTTCCGGATTCAGTTGGGGGAATATGACTTTGCAGCAAAGGCATTCCCTATTTCATCGGTCAGAAATCGGCCGCTGTTCTATTTGCCTAGTGTCCTTGCCTCGTCCCTCGTTTACGAGAATCTGCCGACCAGTCTTGCTATGGACGAAGATATCGCCGAGCGCTTTGCGACGGAGAATGAAACATACGGGCGGCCATGGGTCTGGGTTGCGACCTTCGGAGAACTGTCCATATCCGGGGTCGAAGCGAACGGTCGGGGCGTTTACGGGCGGGTAAGTTTTGCGCCGTCGCATTCTGGCATATTTGCGGACCCACAACTGACCGAAAAACTGGCAGAAATCGATCCGGCCCAAACCGTCGTAGACCCCAGCACTGACGTAGTGGCGCCGGAAGAAGTGCAACGAGAGCCCGGAATATTGGCCAAGATCACCCCCGCCACCGAGCTGGAATTGTTGGGGCATGCCTATGCAAAGTTATTGCCGCGCGATCAGGCCGAGATAATGGTCGAAAGCAGTAACAGCGTGCGCACGGCAAATGAATTTGAGCAGGCTGACGCGCGCACCGCTGCGATGAATTTGCTGGCATCGATGCCAGGAGAAAACGAGGTCTGGCTCGTCGGTTCGGTGGATCTTGGGACCTATGATCTGAGCACAGGCAAATTTGCTACTTCCAAATTCGGCCTCACGCCCGCTGCGGGCGATAGCGGCTTTCACGCCAGTTTCAAATTTACCCTCGCCGACACAAGGGGACTCGATACCATTGGCGTCGATGAAGAAAACGCTCGCAAGATCGTTAAAATGAACCGGAGACGCTTACCATTGGTTGCGCGCGTCAACATTCTCGATGTCACGGTAGATCCGAATGGGACCACGCCGAACTATAATTTCTCGGTGGAAGTTGCAGAAATTGTGCTGTGGGGTCGTCTTGAAGGCGACGACAGCCCACCCACAGTTGTGGCCAACTTTGAGGTATCATCAGCCAAAACGGCCACTGCCGATGTTCCTCCGCTAAAGTACCTTGATCCCGAAGCTCTCGATTACTTGTTGATCAACTACGCGCCCCAGATGGCTACACCGGCCCAGTTTGGCCGGATGATGGCGGCGCGCTGGCTGCTCGAAAAAAGCAAGATGACTAGCGATGGCGTCAATTTCTTTCCTCCGGGGACCGATCTGTTGGCACCGGGCATACGCGAGCATTGGCTGCCCGAGTTCACCCGATGGGCTTCGGCGCGCGCCCAAACGCTCCATGGCAGGCTGACCATAGTGTTGGGAAATTGCGCCTCGAGCATTGCGAGCCAATACTGGCGTTCACCGATCAGTGCGCCCATGATATCGGCGTACCCCCAACTTGGATCATCAACAGAATTGCAAACCATTGCCGCCAAGTATCTGGAAGCCCACGCGTCGGGTCCTCTTGCTTTTGAAATTGAGGGATATCTTCTGGATGGCGACCAGTGCAATACGACCCTGTCCGGCGGCGCATCCGCGCAACTTGGCTGGTTGGACAACACCCGCAGCGGCGCCGTTGTGTTGATGGATTCGATCCTGTTGCCCGGCAAGGAAACCAAGATTTATTTGGCCAACGCCGAGATTGATATCGAAATTGAAACAGTCGAAATTGTGCCGGTGAGCGGGGCGAAACTGCCGGCCATGGCGATCAAGGCAAAATTTGCAGGGTTGCGCGCCGCTAACGGCGCTGGCCAGATTGCCAGCTTTACCGCCGGGGATCTGGCGGCGGCGCGTGCTTCTGAAGCGGCGGTCACCCCCCTACCCGAGGGTTGGGACATTGTCGGGTTGCGCCCCGGCATGACGCTGGCGGCGGCAGAGGCAGTGGTCCGTTCACACATGGATGTCGCAGCGGTGTACAAGCGCAAGCCGGGCGTTCGAACCACCCATTTCCTGAACGAACGCGCATTCGTTTCCTCGGATCTGACAGAGGCAATCGACCTTGTCTATCTGCCCGGCGCTGATGGTGACACAGTCCATGTCATTTCCCGCAAGGTCGCACAGAAGGCCGGCACTATGGCTGGCACGCTGCTTGAAGCACTGCGTGCCAAATATGGTGAGGAGCGCGAGGCTGATCAGCACTCGGACGGTTTTCGCGCCAACTGGGTTCTGCAACCAACGCCACGCTCCAACATGGAAGGTAGATATTGCAGGGCGGCGGAACCCGGATCATGGGAGGGTTGGGAGTTGGAGGAAGGCGACGTCGACGGAATTGATCAAGCGGTTACTGACTATCTTCAAGTGCGCGGCCAAGTCTGGCTTCCTGGACCGAGGGATATTGTTGCAGACGCGCTCGAATTTGGGCGGCTTGACTGCGGCGTTTCTATCGATGCATCCAAGCATGTATCCGGCAACAGCGATGTACTGCTCGTTCAAATCACGGACTTTGAGGGCTATGCCCGCGCCTTCGAGGCCGACCAAAAGCTGGCCGGGCAGGAAACGGAGGCACCCAAGCTGGATTTTGCACTTTAGCGTCGATACGTCCACTGGGTAGTCAATTTCTCTGGCCTATGGCTGCGCAAACAGTGGCTTACATCGAATGGCTTGGCGCGTCGCCCCGCTTCGATGCTTGCAGAGCCTCACGTTGGCCGCCTAATGTCATGGTCAGACTAGAACCTTGTTTTATCGACCTACGTCGCGATCCGAACCGAAACAACCAATACCAATATTGAAAGCGGGATCAGATGAAAGGCATTATTCTGGCGGGCGGAAGCGGAACACGCCTGTTTCCTCTGACACTTTCCATCTCTAAACAGATCCTTCCGGTCTATGACAAGCCGATGATCTATTATCCACTCAGTGTGTTGATGCTGGCGGGTATCCGCGAGATCATGGTAATTTCAACACCGCGCGACCTTGTGTGTTTCAAGGAACTGTTGGGCGACGGAAGTGATTTTGGCGTTGAATTTTCCTATGCCGAGCAACCGCATCCAAACGGGTTGGCCGAAGCCTTTATCATTGGGCGCGAATTTATTGGCAAAGACAGTGTCGCCATGATCCTGGGCGACAACATCTATTATGGTGATGGTCTTTCCAATATCTGTATGTCGGCCGCCGCGCAAAAATCGGGTGCCGCCGTATTTGCCTATCGAGTAGAAGACCCGCAGCGCTATGGCGTTGTTACCTTTGACCGTGAAAGCGGGCGGGCGCTGTCGATTGAGGAAAAACCGGAAAACCCGAAATCAAGCTGGGCAGTAACTGGCCTTTATTTTTACGATAACGACGTCGTCGATATCGCCTCATCAATTACGCCATCGGCGCGTGGCGAATTGGAAATAACTGCCGTCAACAACACCTATCTTGAGCGCGGTACACTGCAGGTTCATCGACTGGGTCGGGGCTATGCCTGGCTGGATACGGGAACGCACGACAGTCTGCACGAAGCGTCGTCCTTTGTGCGGACAATTGAACACAGGCAGGGGATCAAGATTGCCTGCCCTGAAGAAATCGGGATGGAAAAGGGCTGGCTTGATGCTGATAAGGTCACGGCCCGTGCCGACATGATGGGCAAGACAGACTACGGAGTTTTTCTAAGGCAGCGCGTGAAGGAATATTTCAGCCAATGACTATGGTATCGCCGCTGTCGCTCGGAGAAGTTCTTGAGCTTACGCCCAAAAAATTTGGGGATGACCGGGGATTTTTTTCTGAAACCTATAATCACGAGAGTTATTCAATAGCGGGTATTACCCACGAATTCGTGCAGGATAATCACTCCCATTCAGCCGCAAAAGGGGTCGTACGAGGCCTGCACTACCAACTCACCCCGCGCGCGCAGGACAAGCTGGTGCGCGTCGTCAGGGGCGCAATTCTTGACGTGGCGGTGGACATCCGCAAGAGCTCGCCAACTTTTGGGCACTGGGTATCTCTTGTGGTGTCAGCCGAAAAGTGGAACCAGATTTTTGTGCCCAAGGGCTTTGCCCATGGTTTTGTAACTTTGGAACCCAACACCGAAGTTATTTACAAGGTGACGGCTCTATATTCACCCGAGCATGACCGCTCCATCCGGTTTGACGATCCTGCCATTGGCATCCACTGGCCCGATGTGGGTGAGTTTCAGCTTTCGGAAAAGGATCGAAATGCACCGCTGCTGGCGGATGCTGCGGTTTTCGACTAGCGGGGGATTTTGGCGATGAGAACAATTATGGTCACCGGTGGTGCCGGATTTATCGGGTCCGCTGTGTGCCGTCTTCTGGTTGGCGAACCCGGTGTTCGTGTCGTCAATGTCGACAAGCTGACCTATGCGGGCAATCTGGCATCGCTGCGGCAGATCGAAGGCGATGAGAACTACCGCTTTCATCAGGCTGATATTTGCGACGAAGCGGCAATGCTCGCCATCATGCGCAGCCAAAAGGTCGATGCCGTTATGCACCTGGCCGCCGAAAGTCACGTTGACCGATCGATTGACGGGCCCGGCGCTTTCATCGAGACCAACATTGTCGGCACCTACCGCTTGTTAAACGCGGCACTGATCTACTGGCGGGAATTGCCATCCGATAAAGCGGAATGCTTTCGATTTCACCACATCTCAACCGATGAGGTTTTTGGGGATCTGCCGTTCGATAGCGGCATTTTCACCGAGCAAACGCCCTATGCGCCATCATCACCCTATTCTGCCTCCAAGGCGGCCTCGGATCATCTGGTTCGGGCTTGGCACGAAACCTACGGCCTACCGGTCGTACTTTCAAATTGTTCGAACAATTATGGCCCCTATCATTTCCCGGAAAAGCTGATCCCGCTCGTCGTGCTGAATGCCTTGGACGAGAAGCCGCTACCAATTTATGGCGCGGGTGCCAATGTTCGTGACTGGCTCTATGTCGAAGATCATGCGCGGGCGCTGTTTGCTGTCGTGACCCGTGGCACACCCGGACAAAGTTATAATGTTGGCGGTCGGGCCGAACGGACAAATCTCGCCGTGGTCGAAACGATCTGCGACATCCTCGACGACAAGCGACCCCGCGCTTCCGGCCAATCGTATCGCGATCTTATTGCGTTCGTGGGGGATCGCCCCGGTCACGACCGGCGCTATGCCATCGACCCTGCCAAAATCGGCCGCGAACTTGGCTGGCAGCCGCTTGAAACCTTCGAGACGGGCCTTGCCCGTACAGTTGATTGGTACCTTGAAAACGATTGGTGGTGGAAGCCGATCCGTGAGAAAGCCTATTCTGGTGAACGGCTAGGCACCAATGTGAAGAGCGCCCAATGAAGCTGCTGGTAACTGGACGCGAGGGCCAGGTCGTGCGCAGCCTCATCGAGCGCGCAAACAGGAATGGCAGGTTCGAGGTTGTAGCGCTGGGTCGCCCCGAACTTGACCTTTCCAGGCCCGAAACCATTCGCGAGACGGTTCTGGCGGTCCGGCCCGACATTGTCGTTTCTGCCGCGGCCTATACAGCAGTTGATCTGGCAGAGGATGAGCCCGATCTGGCTCATGCTATCAACGCCGTTGGCGCGGGTATGCTGGCCCAGTCAGCTGCCGAAGCTGGGGCGCCCATCATTCATCTTTCAACAGACTACGTTTTTTCCGGGACTTCGCAGGCCCCCTACCACGAAGGCGATGCGACTGATCCGCAATGCATTTATGGCCGCACCAAGCTAGCTGGCGAAGAATTGGTCAGGGCGGTCAATCGTGAGCATGTAATAGTGCGAACGGCCTGGGTTTACAGTCCTTTTGGCAAGAACTTCGTTAAAACGATGCTGCGGTTGGCGGCGGACAGGGATGAAATCGCAGTTGTGAGCGACCAATGGGGCAATCCTACATCTGCGCTCGATATTGCCGACGGCATTTTGCACGTTGCAGGCACGTTTATGGAGCAGCGCCGGCCCGAGCTTTTTGGCATTTTTCATCTTGCCGGCACTGGTGATATCAATTGGAGTGGACTGGCCGAGGTGGTCATGGATGTCAGCCAAAATCACGGTGGCCCCACCGCTAAAATCAGACCAATTTCGACGGCAGAGTTTCCGACCAAGGCTGTGCGCCCGACAAATTCCCGGCTTTGTACCGACAAGCTGGCCAGTCGATACGATTGGCGGGCGCCGAACTGGCAGTCCTCAGTAGACCTTACGGTCGCACGACTGCTTGATGGCAACCCAATCAGGTAGATTGGGCGGTGGTGCTACGCGTATCCGACCCAACCACGAAAGCTGAGGCCAGCGTAGAATAGGCTGACGTTCGAGAACCCTGCCTCCCCCAACATGGATTCGTCTTCCGCTGGCGACAGAATAGTCAGCCTCTCCGAGATGGCGCGCTTTGCCCGCTCCGCGTTGGCTGGATCGGTACCGCCGAATTTGAGATGGCGGGTGATCCACAGGGAGCGCTCGGGCTCGGTCTGGGGGAAACTGATGTGGGCGACAACGAACGGGGCACCCGGCACCAGACGTCGATGAATTTCTCTAAGCGTATCGAGGCGGTTGTCGTGCGGCACGAAATGCAACGTCAGCAAGCAAACAGCACCATTGAATGGTCCCTTTGGCGCGACATCAATGTAACCCTCATGCAGGCGAACGCGCCCCCGGTGCTCCCCAACAGCCTGCGCCGCGACGCGCAGCATGTCGGCAGATGGATCGACACCATCGAAAGTCCAATCGGGAAAATCATCGGTCAAAGCCTTTAGTTCCAGCCCACCGCCTGCCCCCAGAACAAGTACCCGCCCGTTGGAAGGAACTCGCTCTGCAAGGAGCATTCCGGTCATTCGGTGAAGGCTGGAAAAGCCGGGCACCTGTCGCGGGGGACCCTCGGCATAGGCATCGGCATGGGTCGCGTTGAATGGCGCCGGAACGTCAGTTCTGTCCATGAAAACCTCTGAACTCAGTTTAGTGCTGCAGCCGTGATTTCACCCAGTTTCCCGAGTGTACCGGTATAGTATTTAGAAAAATCAATGACGTCAGGTTGTTTCCCGGTGCAGTACTGCAACTGGAATTCGAATATGTTCGTCGCTTGTTGATTGATCCGTGGCGCGCGCCAAAATTTGCCGGGCGCCTTCCGCGATGACCCGCTGATAAGGAAAATCCAGACAAGTCAATTGCGGGCGCATCACCGACGTCAACTCTATACCATCGAACCCGCATAGCCCAATATCCTTGCCGGGCGCGATTCCGTTGACAAGGCAGTATTGCAGTGCGCCAACCGCTACCATATCTGACGCGAATAGCACCGCTTCCGGTCGATTTTCCCAGTTCGCCAGTTTCCCCATCAACTCAAAACCCGCGTGGAACGCCGTGGTTGATTTCAGCTCAATGCCGCAGATGTGGTCGCGCGGAGCCATCTGCTGTTGATTGTTGGTTTGGTCGCGTTCAGATCGGAGCAGAATCGGACCGCCCGCAACGCGAATAGCTTCGGTAAACCCGGCAAGGCGATCCGCATTGATGATATTTGCGGCACGCGCCGAATGTATGTAGCAGATCTTGCGATACCCCTGATCCAACAAATGGCTGGTTAGCAATGATGCGGCAAGGCGATGATCGTATCCTACTGAGGATGTGCCGCTACTCTCGGAATAGTTCAGCAACTCGACAACCGGCATCCGGGCATTCCGAATTATTTGCTGAGACTCTTCGGTCAATGTGGCGCCGAACAAGACGATAGCGGCGGGACGCCAACCTGCCAATTCGCGTAAGACAACATTGAGGTGTCCTTCAACGTCCTGAACTGGAAACAAGTTGACGACAAGGCCACTTCGATAGAGCAAACCGGATAGTTGCTCGACTATTTGTCCGTAGACGCCAGACATATATGCCGGCGTCACCAACGAAACAATATTGCTATGATCTGCCTTCAATCCGCGCGCGATTTGATTTGGAATGTAGCCGGTTTTGGCAACGGCCGCGTGGATGCGTTCAAGCGTTTCCTTGGCCACCAACTCCGGATTGGAAAAAGCACGCGAGACGGTTATCCGATTAACACGCGCTTCCCTAGCAATATCGGCCATTCGTGGACGCTTTTGTTCGTTCATTTGGCGTTCGACGACTTTCGCAAGGCCTATGGAAGTCAGGTTGGCAGGTCGATAATCATCACTTTGGTGAAGACGAACTGCAGGGCTACGCCTAACACGATTCCGGTTACCGCACTAACCGCCACTTCGCGCCATGCAATGGAGCGCGCCATGATAAGCGTGGCACCGATCACAAATGCGGTTGTCGAGATGTAAAACGGCAATATCGCGTACGCCAAGAGTGCGAAATAGCAAATAGTCACCGTGCCAAAGCCGATTGCCGCCAAGGCAGACTTGGGATCAATTGGCGCGGCAAGCGTACTTTCGCCGCGCCAAGCCTGCGCGACCTGCTTTATCAATTGAATAAGCGTTAGAGTGCCCACGACATATGCAACCACTGTGGGCAAGAAATCGGGCCCCACGAGCACCCGTCGCTGATGACACAGTAGGAACCTGCAAGTTCTGATTGCTATGTGCTCGAGTACATATCACGTTATGCTTTTTGCTGAAGAATAGCAACGCTTGCCAGATGTCGACGATTTCACTCGCGCACCCTGCGAACCCAAAAAGGCAACCGCTGCAATAACAATCCGCCTACGGGATTGTTGATAGCCTGTATCATTTATTGACTTTTGATGTATCATTCCGAACGATAAGCACACAAAATGCGGACAACCGCATACTGCTTGTCTGGAGGGACGTTCGTTGGCTAATGTCACGCTCAAAAACCTGACCAAGACTTATCCGGGTCAGGTCACCGCCGTGGACAATCTGAGCCTGGAAATCGCGGACGGCGAATTTCTGGTGCTGGTTGGTCCGTCTGGCTGTGGCAAGTCAACCGCATTGAAAATGATAGCCGGGTTGGAGCCGATCACGGCGGGAGAAGTTCTCATTGCCGACGAAGTCGTCAATGAATATGCATCGCGTGACCGCGATATCGCCATGGTATTTCAAAGCTATGCGCTTTATCCGCACATGAGCGTTTTCGACAATATTGCCTTTTCGCTGCAGATTGCCAAAGTGCCCAAGGCGGAAATCACCCGCCGGGTCGGCGAAGTCGCTCGCATCCTCCAACTCGAAGACTATTTGCGACGCAAGCCGGGAAACCTCTCAGGCGGGCAGCGCCAACGCGTTGCCATGGGGCGAGCAATTATCAGGCAGCCCTCGGTATTCCTGATGGACGAACCGCTGTCCAATCTCGATGCAAAACTGCGCGTGCAGATGCGCTCGGAAATTGCGCAAATTCAGCGTCGGGTCAAAGTCACCACAATCTACGTGACGCACGATCAGGTCGAAGCGATGACGATGGGGGATCGGGTGGCGCTGATGAAGGACGGCGTGCTGCAGCAAGTTGATACGCCGGATAATATCTACAACCGACCGGCCAATACTTTTGTCGCGTCGTTTATCGGATCGCCCTCGATGAACCTTTACCGGGCACGTCTTGAGGGCGAGGTTGCCAGTTGCACATTGGTGCTTGGTGGAAATCGGCTAGCCATTCCGGCAAGCGTTTTTGCGGACCGGGCCGAGCTTGCAGCCAAGATCGGCGCCGATATAATTGTCGGTCTCAGACCCGAAGATCTTGAAGACGCGGCACTGTTGCCAACGCATCCGGCCGATCAGCGGTTGGCAGCACATGTCATTCTAAATGAGTCCCTTGGCTCTGACCATATGGTCCACTTTCCCATAGATGCCCCGCTCGCCAAGGTTTCGGATCAAGATTCGCTCGATGAAATAGTTGTGGCCGAGGGCGTGTGCATCGGGCGTTTTGGCGCCCGCTCCCTTGTCAAGGCAGGTCAATCCATCGAGGTGGCGGTGGCCTGTGACAGACTTCACTTCTTCGACGCCGCTACCGGACTGGCAATATAGTCGGCGATGCAAAACGCCAGGACACCGGGAAAATCTGAACTGCAATCTCTCGAAAAGAAGGCGCGAAAATTGCGCCCACATTATGCAAACAGGAGGAAACGCAAATGAAAACCGTGATCAAGGGACTATTGGTTGGCGTCCTATTGGCGACCACCGCAATTTCTGCCATTGCCCAAGACAAGGTGGTTTTGACCATGTGGCACAACCATCCGGAGTGGAAAGATCGGGTGGAGGCGATCCTCAATAAATATGAGGAAATGAACCCCAATATCGACATTCAACTCGAAGAGATTTCGGGCACCAACTACAACACGCGGCTCAATACGGCTCTGACTGCAGGCGAAGCACCCGATTTATTCGGCCTGAACCCAGGTCCGGTGACTGCCGACGCGGCCGCCGCCGGTTATACCGTCGATTTGACAGATCGACTTGATATTTCTGGGCTAACTGACTCGGCAAAGGCGGCCATTACGCTCGATGGCAAAATTTATAGCGCCCCGATCCTGGGATCGTACACGGTTGGCCTTTACTACCAGCGCAAGATTTTTGAAGAGAACGGGCTGACGCCACCGACAAACCAGACCGAATTCATGGCGCTATGCGATACCCTACGGGAAAAGGGTATTACGCCAATGATTGCCCCGGCACAGGACGGTATCATTCCCTCGTTCCTTTACGCCATGATGGTTGCCAGTGTGGTCAAGGCAGAAGGATTTGATGAAATTCGTGCCGGCACGCGTAAGTTCACCGATCCCGATGTGCTCAAGGCTGCTTACTTCCTCAAGGATTCCTATTCGTGTTTCCAGGAGGGAGCCCTTGCAACGCCTTATGTTGAGGGCAAAGCTTTGTTCGCGCTCGGCCGTGGTGCCATGCTCGAAGGTGGTTCGGCGGATTACGCCGGGTTTCTTGAAACCAACCCCGACGTTGATGTCGGGGTCGTACCATTTCCAGCCGTCGATGGCGGAACGCCTGCTACCGTGACCGGGATGGAAGCGCCGTACAACGTCAACGCCAAGAGCGAACATATCGACGAAGCCGTCGCGTTCCTGCAGTGGATGATGACAGCCGAGCCAGCCCAAATGGTCGTGGACACCATCACCTTGACGACAACAAAAGGTATTGTTCCGTCGGACAATGAAGTGATGAAGGAAATGATCGAGGCCGGGCGATCCAACGATGTGCGGGTGTTCTATGAAATGCCCGAGACCGGCGCGGTATTTGGCGTGGTCCAACAGAATGCAGCGGCCCTTTTCCTCGGCGACATAACGCCCGAAGAATTTGCCCAGATCGTTCAGGACGCGGTCAAACCTTCATCCAGCATGTAGTTTGTTTCGGGTCGGACGGCATTCCCGCCCGGCCCTTTTTTGCTCTGTACCAATGATGTGGACCACCAAGCCATGACACAGAACAGCCCACCGAGAACGACGTCGGTGCTGGCACCACAGCTGGGCCGCAAGGAGCGCCCGGAGCGGCGTGCCACTTCGGAAATCATGCGCAAGTATGGACATTTGCTGTTTGTGTTGCCGGGGCTTGTGTTTTTTGTTGCTGTTATGGTGGGCCCAACGTTGTTTGCGCTGGTAATCAGCCTGACCAACTGGACCGGGCGCGGTATCAGTTTTGAGTTTATTGGCCTTCAGAATTTTCAGGATGCGCTGAGTTATTGGCCGCTCTACCGTGCCGCGATCAACAACGTCATCCTGTTCGTCGCAATGCTCATTTTTCAGCATACCGTCGGCCTGTTCATTGCAGTTCAGCTCAATGAAAAACCCCGTTTCATGGAGTTTTATCGTGCCGTTCTTTTCATGCCGGTGATCATTTCCCTGGTATCGACAGGTTTTATCTGGACACTGATGCTGAGTTCGAACATAGGCTTTATCAATCCGGTTCTTCGGGATTTGGGATTGGGATTTCTGGCCAAGAATTGGTTGAGCGATCCTGCCACCGCGCTCCCTACAGTCATTGCCGTTACCGCCTGGAATAGTGTTGGCTGGGCCATCGTCATATATCTCTCGGGCTTGCAAAACGTGCCCGAGGAATTGAAACAGGCGGCCCATATCGACGGGGCCAATGGGTGGCAGACATTCTGGCGGGTCGTGTTCCCGCAGCTCTCGCCCTCGTTTACCGCACTGACCGTCCTGACCTTTATCGGCACCTTCAAGACCTTCGATCTGGTTTACGTTTTGACGGGTCCACTGGGGTCCCCCAACTATCGAACTGACGTGGTTGGGACGCTGATATATCGAACCGCCTTTGGCGGATCAGGCAATTACACAGATGACATCAGCATGAGTTTTGCCATTGCATTGGCGCTGGTGGTCTTTGCCTTCATGACCCTGATAGCCTGGGCCCTGATTAAGATTTTGCGGCGTCGGGAGATCCAGTCATGACCGCTCTATCGCTGGCGGACCGCCGCCGTCGTGGCGCCAAAGCTGTGCGCACACGCCTTTTCGTCGGCATTGCACGCTCCCTGTTTCTGGCGATCCTGTCTTTGATGGTTCTGGTGCCGATCGCCTATATGGTTTTGGCGTCGTTCAAGACCGTTCCGGATTTCTTCGGCAATCCTTACGGCCTGCCGGGCACATGGGCCTGGGACAATTATTCGCGCGCCTGGCGCGACGCCCATATTTCGATCACGTTGCCAAATACCATCATTGTTACCGCCGTTTCGGTGTTCGGCAGCACGCTGCTGGCAGCATTGATTGCCTATGGGATCAGCCGCAAGGAAAAGCCGTTTGCGATGGGGCTCTATACCTTTTTTGTCGCGGGACTTTTGGTGCCGGTCAATATGATTGTCTTGCCATTGTTTATCCTGATCAAATGGCTTGGGCTGTTTGGCACGCTCATGGCGCTGATATTTCCCTACATTGCTCTCGGTTTGCCACTTGGCGTACTCATATTGGGTCCCGTCGCGGCGACATTGCCACGCGATCTTATCAGCGCGGCGCAGGTCGACGGGGCGACAGAGTGGCAGATATTTCGACGCATTGTGCTGCCATTGATGAAACCGGGGCTGATATCAGTGGCGATCCTGAATGGGGTGTGGATGTGGAACGAGTTCTTCATTCCGCTGATTGTTGCCTTCAAGCCGGAGAGCCAGACAATGCCGGTCGGCATCGTTTCGTTCGTCGGCGCCTATTCGACGGAATGGGGACTGGTTTTTGCCAGTGTCGTGGTATCGACCGCGCCAATACTCTTTGCGTATCTGCTGATGACGCGGCAATTCCAATCAGGCCTGACGGCGGGTGCCGTCAAAGGCTAGGCCGGACCATCACCAAGTGTGGGTTACCCACATTTGGTTTGGGGCAGCGCGCCTTATTGCAAAAGCTGAGCGATCAGACCAATGCCGACCGATTGCGAATCGCAGTCGCTTGAGGACACAACGCCAAATACAGGCGGCTGTCCCGACGGATAAAAATAGTTCACGAGCTTGTGCCAATAGTAGCCGAGTTTGCTGAGCATCACGGGCTGCTGCCCGTAGACATTACCGCCGTAAACATAAGCCAGATCCCGTCCCCCGGCGCGGGCGGCCATGGCCGACTGGTGCCATCCCAGTGGCGACACCGTGATGATCTGGATCTGGCAGTCGCCCTTGTCAGCAACCCAGGCGGGACCTTCGAGCCCCCCGCCTCCGTTAGGGTAAAACCGTCTGCTGCCAGCGCACCAAGAAGTACGGAACCGCTCGGCTGATCGCTTGGCTGATCGGCACTGGCAATGCTTCGAGCCTTGAGCCCAAGGCTTACAACGAGCAGGGCGATGAGCGCCAGCTTAGCCCAATGTGATAGCATCGCGCCGCACCGCAAAAAAGCCGACGACCACAATGAGCAGCGCTGTGAGCCAACCGGCAACGTCGGCTCCTACTTGCCCGTGGATGAGTTCGAACTGTCCGGGATAGTAGCCAATAAGGCTGATGCGGGTGATGTTGATCAGCACTACGAGGGCACAGGTGAGCACCGCCAACCCCAGCTTTGAGCTTGACCATCTACCCGAAGTAACATTCACCAAACCAACAAAGGCCAGGATCACCAAGGAGATATTGGTGAACGAAGAGCAGCCTGGCGCGATCCACATGGCGCCGGACCCATCGGCAAACGGGACGAGATTGCCGTTTCTTTCCGAACCAACTGCCCAGGCGGCGAGTGTGGCATCGGCGGCGAGGATGGCATCGTTAAATAGACTCATGGCGACGCGTGCCCAAAACATCGGGATGCTCACCGCTATAAGGATCGCGGCGCCGCGCCGCAGCGCACTGCCTGACGTCGAGCGAACAAGAAGGGACAGCGCCAGAATCGTGTAGGCGAGCCAACTTAGCGCTGGCACCGGCAGTAACATGGCAATAAAGACGAGGGACACGAGCGCCCAATCGCCTCGACTTGCTCCAATGGCAGGCGACCTGCCAACCAGCAGCAATCCTGCCACAAGGGCGAGCCAAACGAAGACGCTGACGTCAAAGGTGTTTAACGCCGCCGAGAGAAGTCCTCCCTCGGTGACTGCAGAAAATACACTTCCAGAAATGCCGTTGGCGAAGCCGATCGCGACCAGGCCGCAGAACAGCATAGTGCGAGACATCTCCCAGCTTCGCTCCAAGGCGACGCCGTTAGCGGCCTCTCGGCTCACCGCTTGCGCCGATCAGTTCTCCGCTTGCGGGACTTAATCCAGATGAACCCGCCGACTATCGCCAGAACAGGCAGACCAATCCCGGCCACCGGTCCGGGTACGCCCACCATCTGTCCCTGCGGCTGGTCAGCAGACCCACTCCGACTAGTTGAAGAGTCTGTCGAGACAGGCGTGCAAGCGGCAAGGGAAACGGCCAGTACCAAGGCCAGGCCTTTGAATTTTCTCATGTCAAACTATCCATTTCGTGCCGCACTTTTGCCTCAGAACAGGTTGAACCTCAGGACACCTCGGGTCCATACATCCAACGGTTAGGTTGAGGCGTCACTTTGAGTCCTGCGGACACGATGAAAACTAAGTCATACTGAATGTTGCATAAGCTGTCCGAGCGACCGCCCAGCGTCGCTACGACCATCATTGAGCTGTGGGAACTGGCACAGTTTCCGGCACGGTCGGGCCGAAATGCTACGGTGGAACGACCCGGGTTCTGAGGAAAGGCAGAGATTGTCGCGCACCATGGCGTTTCGGCCTGAGAAGGCCGCGCACAATGTCGTCAAACAACTAGCGAAAAGTTGGCTGGGGCGCCAGGATTCGAACCTGGGAATGCCGATACCAAAAACCGGTGCCTTACCACTTGGCGACGCCCCAACTGGCGCGGTTCCTACACGGTTTAAATGGTACTGGCAACACGGATTACCGTGTTTGATTTGCAAACTGGACCGGCTTGAACCAGAGCGAGCGCATCGCTATAAATTGGGGCTATGTGGTCGCCCCGATGGTTGGCCACATATGACGGAGTATGGCGCAGCCTGGTAGCGCACCTGCTTCGGGAGCAGGGGGTCGAGTGTTCGAATCACTCTACTCCGACCAACCAACCCCGGCCTCGCCAGAGACCGGGGTTTTCCGTGCCGAGATTAATGTTGGTCCTGCAATGCCTGCATCATCGGGCAGACCAAACCGTTCAGGCCATATTGGAACTCTCCCCCACTTGTGCCGTTGGGCTGGCAACAATGCGGAGAAACTTTCATGAAAAATAATTCTGATACAATTTATTCCCGCGTCGTTGCCGTCATCATTGGCCTGTGCGGTCTAGCGCTGGTGGTGGGCGGCGGCTGGCTGATCGGGTTGGGCGGCTCGTGGTATTATGCTTTGACCGGCCTGGCGTTCCTGGCAACAGCAACCCTCATTATTCAGCGGCGGGTGCTGGCGCTTTGGGTTTACGCGGGCACCATCGCCCTCACCCTTGTGTGGTCGATCTGGGAGGTAGGGCTCGACTGGTGGGCCCTGGCGCCGCGCGGCGACGTCGTTGTCATTCTGGGCGTACTGTTGGCCCTGCCGTGGGCGGTGAATGCTTTGGGCTCGGGCCCGGGCAGTCGTCGCAACGCCTGGTTCGGCCTTGTGGGCAGTATCGTTCTTTCGATGTTGATTGGCTTGGCCGCCCTGTTCATTCCAAGCAACGATCTATCGGGCGATCTGCCGGTACGCGAAACGGCAGTGCGTCAGGTGGATCCGGTTCCCGATGGGGAGTGGCATGCCTATGGCCGTACGGCGCTGGGCCAACGCTATTCACCCCTTGCGCAAATCACGCCCGACAATGTGGCCAATCTGCAGGTTGCATGGACGTTCCAGACCGGTGACGTGCGCGGCGATGATGACCCGGTGGAAACCACCTACGAGGTTACGCCGCTCAAGATTGGAGACACGGTCTATCTGTGTACCCCCCACGATCTGGTATTTGCGCTTGATGCGGAGACCGGCGCTGAAAAATGGCGGTTTGACCCGCAACTCAAGCAACCATCCTCACAAAACACCCAGCATCTGACCTGCCGAGGCGTTTCCTATTCGGATGGCACCACGCAAAATCCACCAGCCAGCCCAACCTCGCCCGATTGCATGGCGCGGTTGTTCCTGCCCACGGTCGATGCGCGACTGATCGCCTTGAGCGCCAGTACCGGCAAAGTCTGCCCCGGTTTTGGCGGCGAAGACGGTACGGTTGATCTCTGGTCCAACATGCCCAATGTTGTGGGCGGCTCCTATTATTCGACCTCACCACCGGTGGTCACACCTGACCTCATCATTGTTGGTGGTGCGGTCAACGATAATGTCTCGACCACTGAACCGTCGGGCGTTATCCGCGCGTTTGATATCAACACTGGCGCGTTGGTCTGGAATTGGGACAGCCGCAATCCCGACCAGACCGCGCCAATTGCGGATGGACAAAGTTACAGCGAAAATTCGCCCAATAGCTGGAGCGTCTCCAGTTACGATCCGGCGCTTGGGCTGATTTATATTCCGATGGGCAATCAGCCGCCTGATCAGTACGGCGCAAACCGCGACGAAAATGTTGAGAAATATTCCTCTTCTATCGTGGCGCTCAATGCCGAAACCGGCAAGGTGGCATGGGTTTTCCAGGGCGTTCACCATGACCTTTGGGACATGGATGTGCCGGCCCAACCGAGCCTTTTGGATCTGACCATTGGCGGGCAGAACGTGCCTGCATTGGTTGCGCCTACCAAGCAGGGCGAGATTTTCGTTCTCAACCGCGAGACCGGCGAGCCGATCCTGCCAGTAGCCGAAGAACCAGCGCCGCAAGGGGCTGTTGAAGGCGATTTTACCGCCCCAACCCAGCCGGTGTCGGCGCTGTCGTTCAAACCCGAACCGTTGCGCGAATCCTCGATGTGGGGCGCGACCCTGTTTGATCAGCTGGCCTGCCGCATCGAATTTCGTTCGCTGCGCTATGATGGTCGTTACACGCCGCCCTCAAAGCAAGGCAGCATCATTTATCCGGGCAATTTCGGCGCCTTCAACTGGGGCGGTGTCGCCGTTGATCCGGAGCGGCAAGTGGTGTTTGCGATGCCAGTCTATCTGGCCTTCACTTCAAAACTCGTGCCGCGCCCTGATTCCGAGGAGCGGGTTGTGACCCAAGCCGATGGCCCGGCGTTTAACGAAAATTTTGGTGCCCCGTACGCGGCCAAAATGGGCGCGTTTCTGTCACCGCTCGGCCTGCCCTGCCAGTCGCCGCCATGGGGCTATGTAGCAGGCGCGGATCTGACGACGGGGCAGATCATATACAAGCACGTTAATGGAACCGTGCAGGATCTGTCCCCCCTCCCTCTACCGCTCAAGATGGGCGTACCGGGCATTGGGGGCCCGATCCTCACCAAGGGTGGCGTGGCGTTCCTCTCGGGCACGCTGGATTATTATGCCCGCGCCTATGATGTGACCACCGGCAGGCAATTATGGCAGAGCCGCCTGCCCGCTGGTGGACAGGCAACGCCGATGAGCTATTGGTCTGAGGCCAGCCAACGCCAGTTCGTCATCGTGGTGGTTGGCGGTCACGGCTCAACCGGCACTGAAGCGGGCGATTCCATTATCGCCTACGCGTTGCCGGAAAGCTGAGCGCAAATGCAAAGGCCGACCCCTCGCAGGGCCGGCCTTTTTTGTAGATTTTGTTGGGCTTTGATCAGCGCTTGGCTTTGATCATCGACCAGGCGCCGGTAACGGTCAAGGCAGCCAATGCCATTTTCAGAATGTCCCAGACGATGAATGGCTGAACGGCCTTGGCAAAGGCGGATGCCACGACATTGGTCTGGTCGATCCAGCCTGCCTGTCCGGCCATCGCCAGCAACCAGACAAAGCCGAGGGCGAACAACACAATTTCACCCAGCAACATCGCTCCAAACAGCATTGCAGGCTTGTTGGCGGCGCCCAGATCGCTGGCACGACCGATGATGTAGGCCATTGGCAAATAGCCCAACAGGAAACCGGTTGTCGGACCGGCGAAATAGGCGAGGCCACCGCCGGCAGCAAATACGGGCAGACCCATTGCGCCTTCCAGCAGGTAGGCGGCAACAGTTGCAACACCCAGGCGCCAGCCAAAGGCGGCAGCGATGGCGGCAACGGCAAAACTGGTCAGGGTCACCGGCACAGGCCAGACCGGCACACTGATCTTGGCACTGATGGTCAGCAGCAAAGTGCCCAACAGAACCGTCACCAGATTGGTGGCAAGCCTGGCGGTGTTTGACTTGGGCGCAAGCGCTCCCAGAATGGTGTTCGGCGTGGTCAGGGTCAGGGCCATTTTATACCTTTCGTGCCTCGAAAATTCGGCCATTGCGCGCCGAATGCGTTAGGAGTGCTCAAGCAATGTCATAATCTGTCGTTATCGTGAGCGCAATGGCCACCCCAGCCCCGTCCCTAAGCTTCAATAAGACGTTCGATCCGCAAACGGGCACGGTTGTTCAGTTAGCGCCTGATCTGGTGCGTTTGACCGCACCCAACGCCAGCCCCTTTACCTATACCGGCACCAACTGTTTCCTCATCGGACAGGAGCGTTTGGCCGTGGTTGATCCCGGCCCTATTGATCTCGTTCCATCTTGGCGCACTGCACCAGGCGATTGGCGGGCGCCGCGTCGACGCCATCATTTTGACTCACACACACAAGGATCATAGCGCGGTCGCCGCTCAATTGGCGGGCGAGTTGGGCGCACCACTCTGGTTTGGTGGCAGGCACCGGCTGTCGCGTCCCCTGCGCCCCTTCGAGCGCAATCCGATTCAGGGTTCCTGCGATTGGGACCTAAAACCCGACCGGGTGCTCGAACACGGCGACAGTTTGATGATCGACAAGACCCGGATCGAGGTCATCGCCACCCCCGGCCATTGCGCCAATCATCTGGCGTTCGGCCTGGTGGGCACGCCGATTCTATTGAGCGGCGACCACATCATGGGCTGGAATTCGACGCTGATTTCGGTTCCCGACGGTTCAATGGCCGATTATTTCGCCTCGCTCGATCAGGTACTGGCCAGCCCCTACCAACTTTATTTTCCCGCCCATGGCGGTCCAATTGCCGACGGCCCTGCCTATACACGGGCGCTTCGCGCCCATCGACACCAGCGCAACGGCCAAATCGTTGCCGCTGTGACCGAGGGTGCCCATTCCGTGGCGGCGATCACCTCCAAAATCTATCCCAATGTATCGTGGATCATACGGCGGGCGGCGAAAATGACTGTTGGCGCGCATTTGGAATATCTCGAAGCCAGTGGCGCACTAAGGGTTCATCGTCGTCCATGGGGCACGCGGATCAATCTCTAGGGTTGCGGTTCAGGGGGATCGTCGTCTGCATCAAGTGGCTGATTGATATTAGGATTATCGCGCAGCAGGTCGGTAACCTGATTATCCAGTGTGCCGAGAAATTTTTCTATCCTCAAGCCATTGGCGCCCAGATCGTGCGTCGCATTGAGCGAGGCCGAGCGCATGTCAACGCTTGAACGGGTCGCATCGCCAGAAACGCGCACAACCGCCTCATCGCGAAACCCCAGGAGCGTCGTCATACGCGCGTTGATGGTGCCGGGATCATCGGATCCGGTGGGGTCGTGACGCCCTCTGATTTCCCAACCCTGATCATCAATCATGCGGGCCACCAGCGCAAAAGTCTGGGCCGCGTTGAGGGGATAGTTGCGCGTTTTGGCATTGGGAAATGCCTTTTCCTGACGCGCATCATCCAGCAGCCTGGGGGGCGACATCTGCCGCGTTGTCGGGTCAAACACCAGTGGCAGCAATTGCCGTTGAGTGGTCGCTACGTCGGTCGTCTCAGGATAACGCAGCAACAGTGCAGCGGCATAACCAAAGGGAATCAGGCACAAAATACACAGCAACAGTGCCGAAATTGCCCGTCCCCAGCCCTGATCGCCAATGATCCAAAGCCGCACCAGGGCAATTAGCGCCGAAATCAGCCCCATCACGGTCACCGCAAGGGTGATCATCGCGAGATTGAGAAAGCTGTCGCTAGCCAGCAATTGCAGATGGTGCAGCACCAGCGGAATAACGACCATGGGTACGGCGATGCTGGCGATACGCCGCGACCAGATCGCCCATTTCGAAGTTCTGATTAATATGCGCAAGCTGTCATCGGTCCGGTTTCAGGCCCAACATAGCGCCAAGAGGTTGCTCGAGTTTGAATGGGGCTACAAGCCTTGCCGATCAGGGATAAAGTCGCTGGTGAGACCAGGGCGCATCGGTAGCGGTCCGCGAAAAACGAACCCGGTCATGCAGGCGAAACTCGCCATCTTTCCAGAACTCGATTTCTTGCGGGACCAGGCGAAAGCCAGACCAGTGTTCGGGGCGCACCATGGCGGCCTCGCCAATCTGTTTGGTCAAGTCGGCAACTTCGGCGCTCATTTGCGCCCGGCTGGCCAATGGTCGCGATTGTCTTGAGGCGGCCGAGGCAATCTGGGAGCCTTTGGGCCGCGAAGCAAAATAGGCATCGGCTTCGGCGGGTGTGACCACTTCGACCGGGCCGCGCACCCGGATCTGGCGGCGCAAAGACTTCCAGTGCATCACCATTGCCGCCTTGGGATGGGCGAGCAATTCGACACCCTTGGCGCTGCCAAAATTGGTAAAAAAGCAAAAGCCACGCGCATCGCGAACATTGAGCAGCACCATACGCACGTCGGGCATGCCGGTGTCATCGACGCTGGCCAAGGCCATGGCGTGGGGATCGCTGGGTTCGGATTGTCTGGCCTGGGCAAACCAGTCCTCGAATATTGCAAACGGGTCCAACACCGTGGGATCGTCGTCATCAAACAATATGTCGGTCAACGCTTTGGACATTGGGCATGGCTCGCTGGGATGATATTGGCTCGCAGGAATGATAATCGAAAACCAGTGCAAAACTGGACAATGGTGATCACCCTCGCCATATAGGACGTGAAACATGGGCGAAGCAACGCCCCCACACAGATGATTGGATACAATGCGCGACCCCTACAGTGTTCTCGGGGTGGCCCGTTCGGCGAGCGAGAAAGACATCAAGTCCGCCTATCGCAAGCTGGCCAAGGCACACCATCCCGATCAAAATCCTGAAGATCCGAATGCCCACGCAAAATTTGCCGAGGCAACGTCGGCATATGACCTGCTCAATGATGCGACCAAACGAGCGCAGTTTGATCGCGGCGAAATTGATGCGGACGGCAACCCCAAGTTTGCCGGCTTCAATCCCGGCGCCCATGGGGGTGCACGTGGCGCTCGAAATGGAGCCGCAGGCTTTTCGGCCGAGGACATTCTCAAGGAATTCATGAGCGGCTTTGGCGGCCAGCAACGCCCCGGTGGCGGCGCTGCTGGTGGTGGTGGCGGTGGTCGCAGCGCCAGTGGTGGCCAGTGGGACCCGTTTGCTGGCGGCACTGCCAATGCGGGCCATGGTGGGCGCGGCGATGATATTGTGGTCAATGCCACGGTGTCGCTCGAAGACGCTCACAAGGCCAGTGCGATCAACGTGCGTATGCCAAGCGGCAAGATGCTGTCGGTCAAACTGCCCGAAAAAGTTGAAGAAGGTCAGCAAATTCGTCTTAAAGGCCAGGGTTCACCCTCTCCCTACGGCGAGCCCGGCGATGCGCTGGTCACCATCCGCTTTGCCAAGAGCAAGCAGTTCCGCAAGGACGGGCAAGACATTCGCGTCGACATGCCGATTGCGCTTTATGAAGCAGTCTTGGGCACCAAGGTGCGGGTGCCAACGCTGGATGGGTCAGTCGAATTGAACCTGCCGCCGGGCGTTGATACGGCCAAGTCGCTGCGCCTCAAGGGCAAGGGCCTTTATGGCGATGGCGACCTGTTCGTCAATCTCAAAGTGGTGCTGCCCAAGGGCGGCGATGCCGATCTTGAAAGCCTGATGCGCTTCTGGCGCGACCAAAAACCTTACAAGGTCAGAGACTGACGGGCTTGCGTCCGTCGCGTCCTTAGCGGGGTGCGGCGGCGCGTTCCAGCCGATCATTGATGGCCTCACCCAGCCCATGGGTTGGGATCGGCGCGACGGCGATGGCGGTGGCCCCGGTTTCATCAAGTTGCTGGAGCATGGCAAACAGGTTGCGTGCGGCCTCATGCAGATCACCATTGATCGAGAGATTGAGCTGGCCGTGAACCGCGCCAAAACCCAATAGAGTTTCGCTTGCCGCGGGCTCGGTGACGTTGAGGCGCACCTGCGCATTGGGCGCATAATGGCTCGCCAGCATGCCCGGTGCTGCAACGGGCGCGCTTGCCTCGACATCAAGCACGCGCAACCCGGTCACACTCTCAACGCGCGCCCGGGCCAATCCGCCAGCTCGCAATTGATAGAGCGCGTCGCCATCGACCGCGATAATCGTTGATTCGACCCCCGCCATGCAGGGTCCACCATCAAGCACCGGCACTTTTCCCGCGAATCCCTTACGCACCTGTTCGGCGCTGGTTGGTGACAGTTTGCCCGATGGATTGGCCGAGGGCGCCGCGAGTGGTTGACCCACGCTGGCCAGCAATTCCAGCGCCAGCGGGTGGGATGGAATGCGCAGGGCGACAGTATCCAGCCCCGCCATGGCGATATCGGACAGTCCGGTGTTGTTGCGCCGTGGCAGCACCAGCGATAATGGACCGGGCCAGAACACCTCGGCCAACTGCAACGCCCGTGGCGAGAATTCGGCCAGCGTCTTGGCCATCGCCAGATCGGCGCAGTGGATGATCAACGGATTGAACCGTGGACGGCCCTTTGTGTGGTAGATTGACAGCACCGCATCGGTATTGGTGGCGACGGCGCCCAGCCCATAAACGGTTTCGGTGGGAAAGGCGCAAAGCTTGCCTGCGCGCAGCAATCGGGCAGCGTCGGCAACTGTCATTGGATCATTTGGGGCGGCGGAAGCGTTCATTATCATGGGCGCTGTTTGACAACAGCACGTCGGCGCGTCAAGACGATCCTTCGAGCCCGGGACCAGGGAAAGGTGACAGGGTGACCACGCTACTCGTCAGCCAGCCCAATTTTGAACGACACACCACGCCCGTTGGCCATCCCGAGCGCGCTGATCGCATTCGCGCGGTCGAGGAAACCTTGACCCAACGCCAGTTCGACGGCCTGTTGCGGCGCAATGCGCCGAGCGCCGACCTGGTCCTGGCCGAACTGGTTCATGGCCCGCAATATCTGCAAAAACTGCGCAGCGCCCGCCCGGCCGAAGGCATCGGTCAGCTGGATGGTGACACTTATATTTCCTCCCGTTCGCTCGATGCCATCGCCACCGGTCTGGGTGGCGCGCTATCGGCCCTTGATGCGGTCATTCTGGGCGAAGTCGACAACGCCTTTTGCGCTATTCGCCCGCCTGGCCATCATGCCGAAATCGACACCCCCATGGGCTTTTGCCTGATCAACACCATTGCCATTACGGCGCGCGAAGCGCAGCGCAAATATGGTGCGGACCGGGTGGCGATCATTGATTTTGATGTGCACCACGGCAACGGCACCCAGGACATTTTCAAGGCCGACTCCAGCGTTTTTTACGCATCGAGCCATCAGATGCCGCTTTATCCCGGTACCGGCGATCCCAGCGAGACCGGGGTTGGCAATATTTTGAACGTTGGCCTGCCGCCGCTCAGCGATGGGGTGATCATGCGCGAGGCCTATGACACGCTGATCCTGCCAGCGCTTGCGGCGTTTGCACCAGATATCATACTGGTTTCGGCCGGGTTTGACGCCCACCAGCGCGACCCGTTGGCGCAGCTGAACTGGACCGGCGGCGATTTTGCCTGGATTACTGGCCGTTTGATGGAAATTGCCGAGGCCCGGTGCGGCAATCGCATTGTCTCAATGCTCGAAGGTGGGTATGACCTCAAGGGTCTGGCCAATGGTGCCGCTGCTCATGTCGGCATGCTGATGGATGGTGCGCTGGGCAATCTGGATGACTGACAAGGAGCCGATCATGGCTGAACCCACCAATGACGACGTCAAGACGCTCAGCTTTGAGGCAGCGCTTGAACAGCTTGAGCAAATCGTTGGCAAGCTGGAGAGCGGCAAGGCTCCGCTGGCCGAATCCATTGCCATTTACGAACGCGGCGAAGCGCTCAAATCTCATTGCGAAACCCTGCTCAAGACGGCAGAGGCCCGGATCGAGAAAATCACCCTGTCGCGCGATGGCCAGCCGGTAGGCAGCGAGCCGCTGGACGCCTGAGCCGAGCGCTTACCTCACGAGTTTTCATGTCGCCCCAATCTCTTCGCAATTTCCGCATCGTCTTGTGGACGCTGGTCGCCATTGTGGCGGTCGGTGCCACGGCAATGTACCTGTTCAAGCCCCCCGCCCGACCCTTGGGTGTTTCAGGCCAAAGTTTTGCCATGGCTGCAACCACGGGCGGCCAGTTCACCCAAAAGGACTTGCTGGGCGAGCCGAGTCTTGTGTTTTTTGGCTACACGTTCTGCCCGGACGTCTGCCCCACCACGCTGGCCGAAACCACAGCCTGGCGTCAGGAGCTTGGCCTGAAACCGGATGATCTGCGCATCATTTTCGCAACGATCGACCCCAGCCGCGACACGCTGCCAATCGTTAAATCCTATGTCGAAGGCTTTGATCCATCAATCATCGGTCTGGTTGGCGATCAGCAGCAGACCGATGATATCAAGGCGGCGTTCGGAGCCTATTCCGAAATTAATGGGGCAACTGATGATCCTTATTACCTGGTTGATCACACGGCGTTGATTTACATGATCGAAGCTGATGGCAGCTTTGCCGGCACCATTGCTTATGATGAGGCGAGCGATGTGGCGTTGGCCAAGATCAAACGGCTGATCCAGCCGTGAGCGAGCGCATTCGCCTCGATCTGGCGCTCGAACAACGCGGTCTGCTGCCCAGTCGCGCCCGCGCCCGCGATGCCATATTGCGCGGCACAGTGACCATTAACGGTGCGGTTGCCGTCAAGCAGAACCAAATGGTTGGTCCGAACGACAAAATCATACTCGATGATCCGGCTGCCCGCTATGTGTCGCGCGCTGCGCTCAAGCTCGTTGCGGGACTTGATGCCGGCGACATCGCCGTTAAAGAGCGCTTCTGCCTTGATGTAGGCTCATCGACGGGCGGTTTTACCCAGGTTCTGATGGAACGCGGCGCCGCCAAAATCTATGCGGTCGATGTCGGCCACGACCAATTGCATCAACGGCTCAAGGGCTCCAACAAAGTGGTCAGCCTTGAAGGGGTCAACGCCAGGGATCTGTCGGTCGCAATCGTCCCCGATCCAATTGATATTCTGGTCAGCGATGTGAGCTTTGTGTCGGTGGTCAAAATTCTTGTCGCCCCACTGGCGCTATGCAAATCCGGCGCCGACGCAGTAATCCTGTTCAAGCCGCAGTTCGAAGTGGGTCGGCGCAATATCGGCAAGGGCGGCATCGTCACCGACGATCAGGCAATTGCCAATGCGCTCGATGAAATGATCGCCTTTATGGACGAAAACGATTTTGCCCACCGCATGTCGATTGCCTCGCCGATCACGGGCGGTGATGGCAACACTGAAACAGTCGCCGTCTTCCGTCGCCGATAGGCCCCTACCCGGCAATCTTTGAGAAATCAGCAACCAGATGCATGGTGTCGCGCAAGCGCGCCAGAAGGTTCAGCCGATTGGCGCGCACGGCTGCGTCTTCGTCATTGACCAGCACCTGAGTAAAAAACGCATCAACCGGACCGCGCAATGTCGCCAGTTCGGTCATGGCGCCCTTGTAATCATCATGCTTGATTTGCTCGCCGACGGCCGCGTGCACGGCATCGACCGCAAAGGCCAGCGCCGTTTCCTCTGTCAGTTTCAGAACGCTCTGATCAACGGTTCCGGCAAAGCTGACGCCATCCTTTTTCTCTTCGGCCACCAGAATATTGGCGGCGCGTTTGTAGCCTGCCAGCAGATTGACCCCGTCTTCAGAGGATAAGAGCGCCGATAGAGCATCGACCCGTTGGGTAATCTGCAAAATGTCGTTGCTGTTCTCAGCAATCACCGCATCGACCAGATCATGGCGCGCGCCCGCGTCGCGCAAGACGCCCTTCAGCCGATCATGGAAAAAGGCCAGAAGATCGGGTTCAACCTCAAGCGGCAGGCGCAGATTGTTTTCCGAAATAATCCGGATCACACCGAGCGCGGCGCGGCGCAATGCAAACGGATCGCGCGATCCCGTCGGCTTTTCGTTGATCGCCCAAAAACCGGTCAACAGATCAAGCTTGTCGGCGAGCGCCACGGCAATCGCCACCGGTTCAGTCGGCACCTGATCAGAGGGGCCGACGGGCTTATAGTGCTGTTCGATCGCATTGGCGATGGCTGAGGGCTCGCCCTGCGCTGTGGCGTAATAGCGCCCCATCAGGCCCTGCAATTCGGGAAATTCGCCAACCATGCCGGTGACCAGATCGGCCTTGGCCAGCATGGCAGCGCGCTTGGCGGTTTCAACATCGGCGCCGACCTTTGGCGCAATCTCACCGGCCAGCTTGATCAGCCGATCCACCCGGGCAAACTGGGTACCCAGCTTGGCGTGAAACACCATGTCTTCAAGTTTGGGCAAACCATTTTCGAGCGGCAACGCCAGGTCGTTCTTGTAAAAGAATGCTGCATCGCTCAGCCGTGCACGGATAACTCGCTCATTACCCGCCGTAATCAACGCGCCGCCGTCGCTGGCTTCGGTATTGGCGGTGATGATGAAATTGGGTGCCAGCTTGCCCTCGCCATCACGCAGGCAGAAGCACTTCTGATTGGCGCGGATGGTGGCAATGATCACTTCTTCAGGCAGGTTGAGGAAAGCGGGATCAAAGCTGCCCATCATCACAACCGGCCATTCGACCAGTCCGGCAACCTCTTCCAAAAGCCCTTCGTCAGCAATGACGTTGAGTCCTTGAGCGAAAGCCAGATGTTCGGCATCGGTGCGAATGATGTCCTTGCGTCGGTCCAGATCCAGCACAACCTTGGCGCGTTCCAGCGCTGTGACATAATCATCAAACCGGCGGACCCTGATGGCGCCGGGGGCGAGAAAACGGTGCCCGTAAGTCGTTTGGCCGGCATTCAATTCGCTGGCCGCAAAAGGGATAACCACAGGCTCGTCATTGTCAGTGCCAAAGGTTGCGGTAATGGCGCGCAGCGGGCGCACCCAATTGAAGCCGCCGTTGCCCCAGCGCATGGATTTTGCCCAGCCAAAGCCAGTCAGGATTTTTGGCAGGACTGTCGCAAGAATATCGACAGCGTCGGCCCCGGCCTTTTCGATGACGGCAACATAAAAATCGCCCTTCTTCGGATCGCTCTCAATCTTGGCCTGCTCGACATTGTCCAGTCCGGCGGCGCGCAAAAAGCCATCGACAGCCTGTTGCGGCGCTCCAACCTTTGGCCCTTTTTTTCTTCGCGTGTGTCCGGCGAGCGCGCTGGCAGACCGGTTACTGTCAGCGCCAGACGACGCGGCGTCACAAAGGCGCTGGCGCCCTCATAGATCAGCCCCGCGTCGACCAGCGCATTGGTCACCGCCTTTTTCAGATCTTCGGCCGCGCGCCGCTGAAAACGGGCGGGAATTTCTTCGGAAAACAGCTCAAGCAGCAATTCAGGCATGGGATGACCAGTCAGTTGGAACGCGGCCTGCCTAGCAAGCCCGGTTGGGGTTGTCCACTTGGGATTGGGCGAAAATGGCTACCAGCCGCCGCCCCCGCCGCCGCCGCCGCCGCCACCGGACGAGCCGCCACCGCCGCCGCCAGAGGACGAAGATTGAACCGGTTGGGCCGCAACCATTGCGGCGCTCATCGACGTTGCCGCCGTGCTGATATCGGATGCAAAACGGTTGGCGGAGAAATTGCTGCCCGAGTACCACATCGGGTAATAGCCGCCCCCCGATGGCTGATCGGCCACCGCATTGCGGGCCAGTTCACCTTGAAAATGCTCCGACCATGGTTTTTCGACACCCAACGCAATGGCGAACGGCAAGAGCGCCTCAAACCGTTTGACGGTCATCGGCGGGGCCTTGTCCATATTGAGCCGGTTCTTTTCAGCGGTTTCGAGATAGAGCTTGAGACCGTCAATCTTGTCCATCGCAGCGCGGCCCACCACTGTGGGGGCGCGCATCAGAATGGCAAAAATTATGGTGGCGGCAACGATGGTGATCCCGGCCAGCGTCGCGCTGGAAAAGCGCAAGGTGCTCAAGGCCGTTAGCGCGCCACCGGCCATATTGATGCCAACGATCGCTATCCAGCCAAATAGCAGGATCTTGCTGAACGCGTTGCCGGCCATAATTTTTTTACTGGTTCCGCCAAAGCCACCGATGAAAACGCCGGCGACCACTGCAATGATCAGGAATGGCAATTCGATATAACCGAGCCAAACCATAACCCCCAGCATCGCCAGCGCCAGCACGCCTCCCAACAGCGAATAGCCGACATTGTTGCGGAACCACACACCCCCGTGCTGCCCCACAATGGTGCTGATGAATTCGGAACGTTTGGTGTTGAGTGTCGGCCCGGTTGCCTTGTTGATGGTAAAGCCGCCACTTGATCGGACGTAATCGAACAGTTTGGTTTCGGCCGGGGTCAAATCAGTGTTGGCGGTGCGCCCGGTGGGTGTCACTTTCAAATCCCCGGCATTGTCGATCTGCACCAATCCCTTGACGCCAAGGTTGAAAATGGCGGCGGTAAAGGCGGTCCAGCCATTGTTCTTCCAGCCCCAACTGTCGATATATTGCGCCAGCGCTGGCGACACATCATGTGGCGGATGAAATAGTGGGATGACAATGCCTTTTTTGGGGTCGCGCCCGACGCGCCACCAGGCCAGACTGAAATAGATCAAGGTCAGGAGCGCGCCCAGGCCGGGTATGATCGACGCCTGCCGGTCGGTGAGCCAATATAAAAACTGTGTCTCGGATGACGGTGGCACCAAAATGCCTTTTTGAAACGAAACGGCATAGGTCAACCCCTCTCCCGGGGCCAGGGCGATAGTTGAACGGATCGTGGCCCGGTTCGGAGCAGGTTGGGTCATTTTTACGTTCTGGGCGGTTGACCCCACTTCGCCTGTATAACCCGAAATATCGGAAATTCTGGCGCCATCGGGCAGCGTTACCGTGGCGATTGATGCCAGAATGGGGAAATTCCAGTAGTTGCCGGTGGCGTTCCAGTAGACCTCGTCATGGTCGGGGAAAAACCGCCCCATGCGGGTCATGGTGTAATTGATGCGATAGCGGTGAACGCCCGGCAGCACCAGCACATCGGGGTCACCAATCCAGATGCGGATGAAGTCGCCCATGCGCTCGGTACGGAACGGTTCCTGCAGCTTGCCGCGCATGACCGTCAAAACATGCAGAGCGGGCCGCACCCGCACGCCGTCATCGTCCAGCATCACCACGGGAATATCGCGATAGATGCCGCGCCTTATCTGATTGCCCTCGGCGTTGACGTCGAGAATCTCCGTGACATCAACAGTGCCGTCTGCTGCCAAAACCAGATTTGAGGTAAAGCTGCGTATTTCTTCGCGCGCCAGCCCCGGCGAAACCGCCAGCAACAGGCAGGCAATGGCCAGCAGCAGTCTTGGTAGCAGCCTTGGCAGCGCGTCCATCTTTCTAGTTGAACTTGACGTTGGGAACGGCACGATCCTCAACGTTCTCCAGCTCAAAATATTCAGCCTTCGTAAAACCAAAGGCGTTGGCGACAAAATTGGATGGCACCGATTCAACTGCAACATTGAGATTGCGCACCGCGCCGTTGTAATAACGGCGCGCCATCTGGATTTCATCCTCAACCGTTTGTAGCGCTCCCTGAAACTCAAGAAACGTCGTGTTGGCCTTGAGGTCGGGATAGGCTTCAGCCACCGCCAGCAAGCGCCCCAACGCGCCCGACAGCAGCCCTTCGACCTTGGAGCGTTCGCCCGGCGTGCCATTGCTGGCATTTTGCGCTGCGGCCCGCGCATTGGTGACTGCTTCAAGCGTTTCGCGCTCGTGGCCCATATAGCCTTTGACGGTTTCCATCAGATTGGGGATCAGATCGGTGCGACGCTTGAGCTGCACGTCGATCCCCGACCACCCCTCTTCAGCCATCTGCCGCTTGCTCACCAGCCCGTTGTAAAGACTGATGGCATAGCCGATTGCCACGACAATAATGCCAAGAATAATCCAGGTCGTCATAAGTCACCGCTCCCAAGCCCAACAGGAATCAACAATGGCATCGCGATCATTGTGGCGCAATGGCTGGTGTTGGGGCGGTTCTCGGCTAATGCGGTAGGCTACGTCAGGCGCCGCCACCCTCGGTCTGCAGCCAGGCAGCACCGCAGGCCTTGGCCATTTCGCGAATGCGCAGGATATAGCTTTGCCGCTCGGTCACCGAAATGACGCCGCGCGCATCGAGCATGTTGAAGCTGTGGCTGGCCTTGATCACCTGCTCATAGGCGGGCACGGCCATGGTCTGCCGGTTGGCACCGTCGGCACCCTGCTTCAGAATCGACTGGCATTCGTCCTCGGCATCCTTGAAGTGGCGGAATAGCATGTCGGTGTCGGCGGCTTCAAAATTATACTTTGAAAATTCCCGCTCATTTTGCAGGAACACATCGCCATAGGTAACCCTGTCGGCACCTTCGCGGCCGTTGAAGTTCAGATCGTAAACATTTTCAACGCCCTGCACATACATGGCCAGCCGTTCCAGCCCATAGGTGATTTCGCCCGGCACCGGCGAGCACTCAAACCCGGCCACCTGCTGGAAATAGGTGAATTGGGAAACTTCCATGCCGTCGCACCAGCACTCCCAGCCCAACCCCCACGCCCCCAGCGTCGGGCTTTCCCAATCGTCCTCGACAAAGCGAATGTCGTGCAGCTTGGCGTCCAGCCCGATTTCGGCCAGCGACTGCAAATAGAGTTCCTGGATATTGTCCGGGGATGGCTTGAGGATCACCTGAAACTGATAATAGTGCTGCAAGCGGTTGGGGTTTTCCCCATATCGCCCGTCGGTGGGGCGGCGCGACGGCTGCACATAGGCGGCCTTCCAGGGCTTGGGGCCGAGCGAGCGCAGCGTGGTTGCGGCATGAAAAGTGCCGGCACCCATTTGCATGTCATAGGGTTGCAGAATGACGCAACCCTGCTCGGCCCAGAAGTGTTGCAGGGTCAGCAACAATCCCTGAAACGAATTGCGGGGGTCCATGTGCGCGGGGCGGTCGGTCATCAGCTCGGTCCTGTCTTGTCGGCCAATTGTCTAGTTTGGCCGCTTCGCAGGGTCAACGCCGTTTGTTCTTCTCATCATCCCCGGGACGAAAAATTCCGTCGCCATCGCGCTTGAGATCAATGACATCATTGCGCTTGCGATCATTGAGGTCGCGTTCGCGCCGACGCGTGCGTTCCTCGATTTCCTCAGATCTGAACTGTTTGGTCCAATCGCGCCAGATCTTGGCAATACCGAGGTAGATGGCAAGCCCGATCAGGCCGAATATCAGGATGCGCAGCACGATTGCAGACATGGATTAGCGTTTCCTGTCGAATATTGAAAAGGGTTGAACCCTGACTACGTCTCCGGCGTCGCCCAGATTTAAGGTGTGTCGCGCCCAATTACCAGACAAGCCGCGCCCGTCCCCGGAATATGGCGTCAAATTCGGCTGCAAAGCCGCGCCCGGTTGGCCCATGAAGCGCTCGGCCCGCCAACATGTTGGTTGGTGCGCGCGACCCCTTGATCCCCTTGATCATGACGCGCGTCACCGGCTCGCCCGGACGCGGACTCATTGGCAGGATTATGACGCCACCAAAGCGTTGTTCGAACGCCGCCAACAGGGCACCAAGCGAATCGAGGGGATAGATAAATATGATTTCCCCACCCGGCGCCGCGCTTGCCGCAGCGGTCTTGACCCAGAGGTCGAGCAAATCCGCGCGCATATGCCGCGATCCCGCCCGACCTGGGTCAAGTGCAAGGGTGCCCTCGGTTTCCACAAAAAAAGGTGGATTGGCGATGACGCTGGCATAATAGTCGGTTTTAAGGCCCGCCGCCGCACGGACCGCGCCCTTTGCCGCAACATCGAGAACCATGGTTATCGCACGGTTGGCAAAATCATTGACGGCGATATTGTCCTTTGCCAACAACATCATATCCTGATTGTGATCAACCAGGGTGGCGTTTAGCGCCGCATTGTGGGCTAAACTGACAAGGCTTGCCGTGCCAACGCCAGCGCCCAGATCGAGCAGTGTTGTGCAGGCGCGATTGGTGGCGGCACCCAGCAAAACGCTGTCCAAACCGGCCCGAAAGCCGTTGCGCGGCTGCGACACTGTGAGGCGGCCATCGAGAAAGGCATCGCGCGTCAGCGTTTGGTGTTTTACAAATTCGCTTGGCTGGTCTAGGGACATCGCACCCAATTGGCCGGTTTTCAGGGCAACCTTATAGGCGCTCTGGCGGGTGTCTCAACCAGTTTTGCTGTCCCAGGGCAAACTTGAATGGTGTGGTAGTGTCGGTTCTGACGCAAAAAAAGCTAGAAATTGAGCCCAGCGCCATAGATCGGCTGCTGGAGAGTACGGCGTTGGACATGGCAAAGGTCAATGATCTGATCCTGACCCGAGCCGATTCTCATGTCGAAATGGTACCCGAATTGGCCCGCTATCTGATCGATAGCGGCGGCAAGCGCCTGCGTCCGATGCTGACCGTCGCGTCTGCGGCCCTGTTTGGTGGCGGCCACGGCAGTGCCATCAATTTCGCAGCGGCAGTTGAATTCATGCACAATGCCACCCTGCTGCACGATGATGTGGTGGATGATAGCGACATGCGGCGCGGTCGACCCGCCGCCCGGATGATCTGGGGTAATCAGGCCAGCGTTCTGGTTGGCGATTTTCTTTTGGGCCAGGCTTTCATGATGATGGTTGAAACCCGCGATGTCGACGCGCTGGGCGTTCTGGCCGCTGCCGCTGCTGCCATGGCGGAAGGCGAGGTGCTTCAATTGTCCAAGACGGGTGATCTGAGCACTACGGCGCAGGATTATGCCGCCGTCATCCGCGCCAAGACTGCGACCTTGTTTGAATCAGCGTGCGAAGTGGGTGCCATGGCCGGCGGGGCCGGCAAAATTGGCCGCCATGCCCTCAAGACCTTCGGTCTGGAATTGGGCAATGCCTTCCAACTGGTCGACGACGTGCTCGATTATCGCGGTGCGGCGGATACAATTGGCAAAAATCGCGGCGATGATCTGCGCGAGGGCAAGATGACGTTGCCGGTTATCCTGGCGCTAGCCGATGGCAGCAAGGCCGAACAGGATCTCATTACCGCAGCGCTTGGCGATGCCGAGGCCAGCGATGCAACGGTTGTGCAAATCGTGGAAATTCTTGAGCGTCACGAAACGCTCACCCAAACGCTGGATCAGGCGCGAGATCATGCCGATGCCGCTGTTGCAGCGCTCGAAGTGTTACCAACTTCAGAATTGCGGGACCTGCTGGCTGATGTCGTCCGGTTCAGCGTTTCACGCGCCTACTGATCAGGCACGATTAACGGCGCCGCCGTCACCCAATAATTGGCCGGGCTGGCGCGCAATTCGTGGGCTGCCTGATGGGCCTGACCATTCGAGCCGAAGAGGCCGAACACCGTTGCGCCCGACCCCGACATGCGCGCCAGAATACACCCCGGCGCCATCGCCAGCCGATCAATCAGCGTGCCGATTTCGGGTACAATCTTGACCGCAGGCGGTTGCAGATCATTGCGCGTTTCAGCCAGCCATATCCCCAGTTGCGCCGGCCGCGTCAGCGGGGAAGGCAATGCGGGCAGCGGATAATTGTCGTACCCGTTCATCCGCTTGAACACATCGGCGGTCGATACCTGGATCATTGGATTGACCAGAACAATATGGCAGGCGGGAAACTGGGCGAGCGGGGTGATCACTTCACCCACGCCCCGCGCCAATAATGGTTGAGAAATCAGGCAGGCTGGCACATCGGCACCCAGTTCGGCGGCCAGCGCGAACAGCTGTGGGTTATCGATTGTGCCCTGGCCCAACCGCGCCATGAGGCGCAACGCCGCTGCCGCATCGGCCGACCCCCCACCAAGCCCCGCGGCAATTGGAATGTTCTTGCGCAGTTCCAGCGCCAGTCCATGGGGCACGTTATCAGGCCATCTGGCCCTGAAGCCTGCGATGGCGCGAGCGACCAGATTGGTTTCGCCGTTGCTCAACCCTTCGCCAAACGGCCCGGTGATGACCAATGAATCCACTTCGGCTGCGCTGGCGTGCAGTTCGTCCGCCACCTCGGCAAAGACAAACAGGCTTTCAATGTCATGATAGCCGTTGTCGCGCCGCCCGATGACGTGCAGCGCGAGATTGATCTTGGCGGGTGCTGTCTCGACTGCCAGTTGTTCCGCCGTCACTCAGTTTGCCGCAGGCTTATCGCTGCTGGGCGAACCCATAGCTGGCTGCTTTTCGGTTAGAGGCGTTTTCTTTTTCTTGGTCGAGATCGCCGGAGCCGCCTCGGCAGCCTTGGCGGGTACGCCGGTGGCTGCCTCTGGCGCCATGGTCTCGGGAGTGAGGGCATGTTCGGCAAGTTTGGGCGCCACCCGCTCCGTCACTGTGCCAACTGTATCGACGGCCACGGCAATGGTCCATTGAAAGCGCGCCTCGAGCGAACGCCCGACCTTGAGATAGGCGTCGCCCAAATGGTCATTTATTTCGGGGTCATTGGGCAAGAGTTGCACGGCCTTTTCAAGCGTTGCCACTGCTTCCTGATCACGACCAAGCTTATAATAGGCCCATCCCAGACTATCGACGATATAGCCATCCTGTGGCGAAGCTTCGACAGCCTTCTTGATCATGTCCAGAGCGCGCAACAAATGCATGTTCTGGTCGATCCAGCTATAGCCGAGATAGTTGAGGACGGCGGGCTGTCCGGGCACCAGTTCGAGCGATTTGAGAAAATCGGCTTCGGCTTCAGGCCAGCGCTTGCCCCGTTCATAAGCGATGCCGCGCACATAATAAAAGCGCCAGTCGGTGGGGTGTTCACCGCCGGTCAGCGCCAATGCCTTGGTATAGGCAGCGGCCGCCTCATCGTATTTTTCGTCGTAACGCAACAGATCACCGAGCACGGAAACCGCGTCGAGATTATCGGGTTGAACCGCTACAATATTGCGCAATTTCTGCTCAGCGGCTGGCCGATCCCCCAACGCATCAAGATTTTGGGCAATCCGAACCGCAGCGGTAGAACGCATTATCGACTGGGGCGGGATGGTTTCATAAAGCTCGTTGGCCATCGCCTGTTGGCTGTTCTGGTCAAACAATTGGCCGACTGCCAGTTTGATCACGTCCGACTGCGGATCGAGATAAAGCGCCAGTCGTAAAAAGACCAGCGCCAGTTCGGTGCTATTGTCGCGCTGTAGAGCAACGCCGATGCCATGGTACATTTCAGCGGCCCCAATCAGGGCGCTGGTGGTGAATTTTCCCGGATGCTTACGCTCGGCAATCTCCTGCTTGACCCGGGTCACGACCGGGTGGGACAGGCCTCTGGCCTCGAAATTGTCGATGGCCGCCATGGCCTCGTCCCACTTGTCATTATCGGCAAAGACCCGGGCGTAGACTTCAACGATCCGGGCTACATAGGGTTCAGCCTCGAGTGCCTTGGCCACCAGATCCATGGCCTTGGCGTTGTCGCCTTCGGCTTCAGCCATCAGGGCACGGTGAAAGGCCAGAAAATCCTCCAATCCGTTCAACGACAATTCCTGCAGCAGCGCTTCGGCTTTGTCGACCTGCCTGTCCCCAATGAAGGCCCAGGCTCGCAGGACCGTGCCGGTAATGGCGGTAAAGCTGTCCTGGCTGACGGTGGACAGCATTGATTCGGTTTGAGCGTAATTACCGTTCTTGAGGGCCTGAGTACCGACCAGCACCTTGGCCAATTCGTTGCTTCCGTCTAATTCGAGCAGGCGCTTGGCCATGTCGGCGGCTTGGTCAACCTGCCCGTCGCTTGCCAGCGAAACGACGGCCCGCTCGACAATGATGCGGCTATCCCAATTGTCGCGGGCCGCTACGCCAAAATAGTCCGCCGCCTCATGGGTTCGCAGGTCATGCAATGCCTGTTGGCCTGCCACAAAGCTGCCGCTGGGGCTGACCCCGGGGGTCAGAAAATTCTTGATGATCGAGGCAGTCTTGGATTCGGCATGGGCGGCAGGAGCAATGGCTGCGCCAAGGACGACGGCCAGAAGCAGCGCACGCGCCAGACGGTTCAGAAGCTTTGTCACGAGGCGATATTCTCCCTTGGCCACCAGAGCCACAGTTTGGCGTAAAGATTGTCCAATTTAGGACTGCGCCGCAAGGCCACACGCGATTGTGTGAACGCAATAGATGCAAATCCCCAGACGTGGGGCGCTACATGCCGACATAATTGGGTCCACTGCCCCCTCAGGCGGCACCCAGGTAATGTTCTGGGCCGGGTCTTTGATATCGCAGGTCTTGCAGTGCACGCAGTTGGCCGCGTGGATGCGAAAAACCGGCTTGCCGTCCTGTTCACCGATCTCATAGACCCCAGCCGGACAATAGAGAGGGGCGGGTTCGCCATAACGCGGCAAATTCAGCGATATCGGCACGCCGGGATCCGCAAGTTGCAGATGCACCGGCTGGTCTTCATCATGGGCGATATTGGCCAGATAGACCGAGGAAGCGCGGTCAAACCGGGTCTTGCCGTCGGCGCGTTGATAGGCGCGGCCCGTTACGGCACTCCTGGGTTTGAGCGCCGCAAAATCGCGCTTCTTGTGATTGAGCCCGCCCAAAAACGACCGGCCAAGCAGGGCGCTACTCCAAAGTTCCACTCCTGCAGCGGCCACCCCGGCAACCGTGCCCAGGCGCGACCACAATGGCTTGACGTTCTGGACGGCGCGCAGTTCATCCTCGATGCCGGTGGTAAAGATCGTCTGTGCAAAATCCTCGATCACATCGTGCTGACGCCCCGCCGACACTGCACGAACCACCGCGTCGGCGGCACCGATGCCGGAGAAAATGGCATTGTGAATGGCCTTGAGGCGTGGCGCGTTCATGAAGCCCGCGGCGCACCCGATCAGCCCACCACCGGCGAACGCCAGGTGCGGTACCGATTGCCATCCGCCCGACGTCAGGGCGCGCGCGCCATAACTCAACCGCGTCGCCCCTTCGAGCAGTCTGGCAATGGATGGGTGGGTCTTGAAGCGTTGGAATTCATCAAACGGGGACAGGGTGGGATCGGCATAATCGAGATGCACCACCAGCCCCAGATAAAGTTTTCGATCCTGGGCATGATAGGCAAAGCCGCCACCAGAGGTGGCGTTGTCCAGCGGGAAACCCAGAAAATGATCGGCTTTGCCCGGCTGATGATTTTCCGCCGGTATTTCCCAGACTTCCTTGATGCCCAGCCCGTATTTTTGAGGCTGGCGCTCCAGATCGTGCGTGCCAATGATCTTTTTGGCCAGCGAGCCGCGTGCGCCTTCGGCCACCAGCGTATATTTGGCTTCAAGCGCGATACCGCTGGCAAAACCGGGCTTTTCATTGCCTTTTCGATTGCGTCCCAAATCGCCGGTAATGATGCCGCGCACCGGCCCGTCCTCATCGCCCAGCACATCAACCGCCGCCGTCATCGGAAAAATATCAACGCCCAGATCGGTGGCCTGTTCGCCTAGCCAGCGCACCAGATCGCCAAGGCTGACAATCACCCCATTTGGTGTTTTCATCTGCGGGGGCAGGGCAAAATGGGGAATGGTGAAATCGCTCCTGGCGGTCAGGAAATGATAATCGTCGCGGCTGACATGGGGGCCGACCGGTGCACCCATTTTGCGCCAATCGGGCAATAGTGCATCCAGCCCCGCCGGATCCATGACCGCGCCCGAAAGAATATGCCCGCCAACTTCGGCGGCCTTTTCCACGACGGTCACGGCGATTTCGGGATTTTTCTGCTTGATGCGGATGGCGGCGGCGAGCCCCGCAGGTCCCGCGCCCACGATCAACACATCGGTGGGCAGGGTTTCGCGGTCGCCAGCTTGGGCCATGGATTTGCCTCGGTATTGGTCTTAATCGGCCACGCCGGAAAATTCTGAGCAAATTTCGGGATCGGACCGGCAAATTCCGGTGACCCCATTCGCGGATCATGCTCTAACAGAAATCATGGTAAAAGATCGACCCCTCAATCACGCCGAAATGGTTTCGGTGCTCGAATGGTATCGCGACGCCGGGGTTGACCTGGCCGTGCTTGACGAGCCGGTGGATCGTTTTGCCCAGGCGACCGCCGCGTCCAGCCGCCGCCCTGCCCTGCCCCCAACCGAGGCCAGCGCGCCGGCCCCTGCCCCGATTGTCACCTCGATGGCTGCTGACCCGGCAGAGGCGCGGACGCTTGCCGCCAGTGCCCAAACACTTGAGCAGCTTGCCGAACTTTTGGGTGCGTACGAAGGGTGTGGCCTCAAGCAACGCGCGACCCAGCTGGTGTTTGCCGATGGCAATCCTGAAGCCGAAATCATGCTGATCGGGGAAGCCCCGGGTGCCGAAGAGGACCGGCAGGGCAAACCGTTCGTCGGCAAATCCGGGCAATTGCTCGATCTGATGCTGGCCGCCATCGGTCTGGATCGCACCAGGGTCTATATCGCCAATACGGTTCCCTGGCGTCCGCCGGGCAATCGCGCCCCAACGCCCGAAGAGCTGACCCTGTGCCTGCCCTTTCTTGTGCGCCAGGTCGAACTAGTCGCGCCAAAGGTCATTGTGACGCTCGGTGGCCCGGCCATGCAGTCGGTTTTCGGCGTTACGACCGGCATTCTCAAGATGCGGGGCAAATGGGATACGATCAGCCTGGGCGCCCATAGTGCCGAGGCCATGCCAACGCTGCATCCCGCCTATCTGCTGCGCTCTCCCGCGGCCAAGCATCAGGCCTGGCGCGACATGCTGGCGTTGCGTCTAAAACTGAATTCGCTCGAAATCACCCAAAGATAGGCTGACAAATCAATCCGGCTCGCCTTATGGTCGGTATAGTTGAGTTGCCCTACCATACCAGCCGCCGGAAACGCACCATGGCCTCGGTTATCAAGATTTACGCTCTGTTCCTGGGCTCGGCGCTGCTGATGTTCGGGGGCGGTCTGCAGGGGCTGCTGCTGTCGGTGCGCGGTGCCGAGGAAAATTTCTCCTTATTGGCACTCGGCCTTATCGGCACCGGCTGGTCGGTCGGTTTTGTCGCCGGATCAATCACCGTGCCGCTGGTGGTGCGCAAGGTCGGCCATATCCGCGCCTTTTCGGTCATGGCTGCCATTGGCACCATCACCATCCTGCTCAATCTGCTGTTGATCAACGACATTAGCTGGATCCTGTTGCGGGCGCTTTCGGGCTTCTGCTTTGCCGGCGCGGCCATGATTGTTGAAAGCTGGCTCAACGAAGTGGTCGACAATCGAAATCGCGGCACGATCTTTTCGGTCTACGTCACCATCAATATGGCTGCTTCGACACTGGGCCAGGTCGCCATGTCGATTACGGGGGTCACGGGTTTTCTGCCCTTTGTCATCGGCGCCATCAGCTTTATCTGCGCGGTCCTGCCGACCGCTATGACCTCGAGCCCGCAGCCGCGCCCGCTGGCTTCGGCCAAGCTCGATATCAGGCTCTTGTACAAGACCTCGCCAGTCGCCGCGATCGCCGCGTTTTCGGTGGGCATGGCAAATGGCTCGTTCGGCACGCTCGCCCCAGTCTATGGCTATCGGCAGGGGCTGGACGCCAGCGGCATCGCACTTCTGTTTGCCCTGACCGCGCTTTTGGGAGCAACGGCACAAATCCCCTTTGGGCGACTTTCGGACAAGATCGACCGGCGACTGGTGCTGATTGGTCTGTCGAGCGCTGCCGCCGTCATTGGGGCCCTGACGGTCCTGATCAATCCCGGCGATGGCTGGATCATGTATGTGCTGTTTGCCGCCTATGGCTTTTGTGCCAACCCGATTTATGCGGTGGCGGTGGCCCACGCCAATGACTTTGCCAGGGATGGCGACTTTGCCAAGATAGCGGGCGGCATGTTGCTGATTTTGGGCATCGGGCTGGCGCTGGGCCCAGTCGTTTCCTCGATGATCATGAACGCCTATCATCCGGTGGGCCTGTTCATCGTCACGGCTGCTTTCCATGGTGCGCTGGCGGTAGCAGCATTTTTGCGCATGCGGGTGCGGGCCAGCGTTGATGCGGCAGATCGTGCGCCGTTCCAACCGATGGGCAACGACAAGCAGAACACGCCTGAGTCCCTGGCCCTGGACCCGCGTGGCGAAACCGACGACATTGCCGACGTTGACGATATTGATCTGGATGCAGCGATAAAGGATGGCGATGTTTAAGTCCGCCCTCGATACCACCCGCAGTTTCAGGCCGCTCAATATCGGCGTCATCGCGGTTTCCGATAGTCGCACGCTTGAAACCGATACGGCTGGCGCACTGTTGATATCGCTTCTGGAAGCCGATGGGCACAGGAGCGCTGGCCGACAGGTGGTGCGCGACGATATCCAGCTCATTCGGCAGGCGGTTCAAAATCTGGTCGCCGACCCAAAGGTCGATGTCGTGTTGACTACCGGCGGTACCGGTTTTTCGGGGCGCGACGTCACCCCCGAAGCCATCGAGCCACTGTTTGATAAGCGCATGGATGGATTTTCGGTGCTGTTTCACCAATATTCGGCAACCACGGTAGGCACCAGTTCGATCCAGTCGCGCGCCACGGCGGGGCTTATCGGCACCACATTCGTTTTTGCTCTACCCGGCTCGCGCGGTGCCTGCCGTGATGCCTGGGAGGGGATTTTGAGCCACCAGCTCGATTATCGCCATAGCCCCTGCAATTTTGTCGAACTAATGCCTCGGCTGGACGAACGCTAACGCGCAATTGCCTCAAAATGGTCGGCAAAAACCGCGTTCAAGACGTGGCGCGCCGCGTCGGCCTTTTCGGGCGCATTGGTGTCCGCCAGCGTTATCAGTGCTTTCCATAGCGCCCAGCCGCGCGCCCGGGCCCAAAAAGCGAAGTCGGCGTTGATGGCCTGTTTGAAAATTGTTCGAGCGCTGGCATCGAGCAATGTCCAGGCAATGGTGAGATCGCAGGCATAATCGCCGACCCCGGCGCTGCCGAAATCAATGACCGCGCACAGGCAGCCGTCGGCGACCAGCAAATTGGGCGCGCTGACATCGCCGTGCACCCATACCGGGGGCCCGTGCCATTCTGCGCTCAGCGCCGCCTCCCAAATGGTCGTTGCCAGCCTCGCATCGAGGCTATCGGCCAACATTGCAATCGCATCGCGCGTTTCGCGATCATAAATGCCAAGCGATCCACCGCGGTAAAAATTGTGCGCACCGGCTGGCGGCCCTCCCTTCGCATCGGCGCGATAGAGAGCCTTGAGGAACCCGGCAAGATCGCGGGCCAACGTGTCCAGATCGGCGATCCGTTCGGGCAAGGCCGTTTCACCCGCAATCCAGCCATAGATCGACCACGGCGCAGGAAATTCGGGGTCCGGCTTTCCCAAACCAATCGGGGTTGGAATGGGCAGCGGCAATTGCTGAGCAAGACGCGGTAACCACTCATGCTCCTTTTCGACTTGCGCCACATAGTGTTCGGCGCTCGGCAGCCGAACGCTCATGGTGTCGCCAAGATGAAATGTGCGGTTGTCCCAGCCACCAGCCGCTACCGGACGCACCGGCAAATCCGCCCATTGCGGAAATTGGGCACCCACCAACCGGCGCACCAACGCCACATCGATCCTGTCGCCGTCCACCTTTTTCATCGCCCGATGCAATCACGCGCCACCGATTCTGTCACCACCAGCGCCTCCCCCTCACCTGATGTCCCCCGGGCTCGACCCGGGGTCCATCGTGACGTTTTTCCGCTCGCCAGATCGCCTGTCGACCCGCGATTGCGTCTTCTCACAATAGCTCCCCGCTTTCGCGGGGATGACACGCAGTGGTGGATGGCGCTTGGGAAGAAGCCTGTGTCGCGACACTCCCCGCCATCCCCCTCACCAGTTGTCACCCCGGGCCTGACCCGGGGTCCATCGTGACATTTGCCCACTCGACCAGATCGCCTGTCGACCCGCGATCGCGTCTTCTCACAATAGCTCCCCGCTTTCGCGGGGATGACACGCAGTGGTGGATGGCGCTTGGGAAGAAGCCTGTGTCGCGACACTCCCCGCCATCTCCCCTCACCGGCTGTCACCCCGGGCCTGACCCGGGGCCCATCGTGACATTTGCCCACTCGACCAGATCGCCTGTCGACCCGCGATCGCGTGTTCTCACAATGGATCCCCACTTTCGCGGGGATGACACTCTGGGTTTGGAGGACTCTCGGGGAACAGTCACCAACTCCAAAAACCAAAAAACAAAAAACAAAAGATATCCCCGCCCCCTCACCACTCCCGCATAATCCATCCCAGCCCTGCGCCAGAGCGCGATCATGACGAGTGATGAGTGCGGGGTGGTCGGGGGTCCGAAGTCGTTTGGGCCCAGGTTCTATTTTGGTGCCCCGTTATCTTCCCTCGCCGGGATAACGTTGAGCGCTGCAGCGCCAAGACAGGTGCAGCGACAACGCGGGATCATGGCCGTTACCCGCCAAGCGCCTCTATGGAATAAAAAATCCGGTCGCTGGGGCGAGACCTGGTCTCACTCAAAACTGCGGAAGACCCGCGACGAGACAAGGTCTCGCCCTGGCCGCTCAACGCGGCAAAATTTTGGGGATCAACCGGCGGCCCGCTTGTGGCCAACCGGGGCTTTGGCGCGACCAATTGAGCCGCGCCAATATATTTTCAGTGCTGGAACATGCGTTCGAGCGCACCGGGTTCATTATGGGTGGCCAATTCATCCATGATGGTGGTGCTGGCCTCGTTCATGCCAATGATCTGAGCCTCAACCCCTTCGCGGCGGAATTTGAGCACCGCCATATCGATGGCGCCGACCCCCGTCAGGTCCCAGATATGAGCATTGGACACGTCGATCTTGGCGCGTTCAATGGGTTCCTTGAAATTGAAGGCCTTGAGAAAATCTTCGGCCGAGGCGAAAAACACCTGGCCTTCGATCACATAGGTCCGCTCGCGGCCATCTTCCGAAAGGAGGGATTTGACACGGAAAATCTGTGCCACTTTCCAGGCAAAGAACAGGGCTGACAGCAACACGCCGACGCCGACGCCCAGCGCCAGATTATGCGTGCCGACGACGGTGGCAACCGTTGCCAGCATGACGAGGCTGGACCGACGCGGATGCTTGCGCAGATCGGTGAATGATTTCCAGTTGAAGGTGCCAATCGAAACCATGATCATGATGGCCACGAGAGCGGGCATCGGGATGATGGCCACCCAATCACCAAGAACCAGCAGCAGAAACAGCAGGAATGCACCAGCAACAAAGGTCGACAACCGATTGCGCCCGCCCGATTTGATGTTGATCACCGACTGCCCGATCATGGCGCAACCGGCCATGCCACCGAGGAACCCGGTGAAGAAATTGGCAACACCCTGCCCCATACACTCGCGGTTCTTGTCGCTGTCGGTATCGGTCATCTGATCAACAATCGAAGCAGTCAGCAGGCTCTCGAGCAATCCGACCGCCGCCACCCCAATCGAATAGGGCAAAATGATCCAGAGCGTTTCAAGCGTGAATGGCACATTGGGGATCAGAAAAGTCGGCAGCGCCGATGGCAGTTCGCCCAGGTCCCCGACCATGCGGATATCGGGCTGCAAAATCACAGTCAGGATGGTCAGAACGATGATGCTGACCAACGGCGAGGGCACAAGCTTTGTCAGGCGTGGAAACAGGTAAATGATCGCCAGACCGCCACCAACCATGGCATAGGTCTGCCACGACTGGCCGATCAATTCGGGCAACTGCGCCATGAAGATGAGAATAGCCAGCGCGTTGACAAAGCCGGTCATGACCGAGCGCGACACGAACCGCATGACGTTGCCGAGTTTCATATATCCGGCCAGCACCTGGATCATGCCGGCCAGAATCGTGGCTGCCAGGAGATACTCAAGCCCGTGGTCGCGTACCAGCGATCCCATCAGCACGGCGGTTGCCGCCGTTGCCGCCGAAATCATCCCGGGACGGCCACCGGTAAATGAAATGATGATGGCAATGGTAAAGGAAGCATAGAGCCCGACCTTTGGATCCACCCCGGCAATAAGGGAGAAGCCGATAGCTTCCGGGATTAGCGCCATGGCCACCACCATGCCCGCAAGCACGTCGCCGCGGATGTTGGAAAGCCAGTTGAGGCGGAAGGATTCGATATAATTCATAAGCGAGGTCCAGACAGCATGATTGGACTGGTTGCGCCACTTATTGGCGAAGCCGGCCCGACAAGGCGGTATACTTGCTGATTTATCCGGCGGATTGGCGGCCGGAAGAGCCACCCGGGGTTGCACCGGGTCCGATGAGTTGCGCCCTTTTGCCCTGTTAACTCAAAAAAGGCAAGTCCGGCTGGGACAGTTCAAGTCCAAACCGCGCCAAAAGGCACTGCACTATTGTATTTTTTGACAGATTGCCCATATCAACGTCGAAGACGTGAGGCTGGTGCGTTGGATGAATTGTTCCAGTTCACAAAGCAGCCGAGATGCTATAAGAAGCGCTTACCTCGAATTTTTGCGTGAGGGTGGTCTCTGGGGGAACCCGGTTGCCACATCAGCAATTACCTCAATATGCCCCTGCGAGCCCGGCCGAACAATTCGGCCTCTCAAGGCGGCTGCTCAGGAGCCCGTATGGCCAAAGAAGACGTACTCGAATTTCCGGGCGTTGTGACCGAATTGCTTCCCAATGCGACTTTCCGGGTCAAGTTGGAAAACGATCACGAGATCATCGCCCACACCGCTGGCAAACTGCGCAAGAACCGCATTCGCGTTCTGGCAGGCGACAAGGTATTGTGCGAGATGACTCCGTACGATCTGACCAAGGGTCGCCTTACCTACCGCTTCCGCTAAACCGGTCGGTGACGGGCGCCAGATGCGCCCCGCCGCATTAATGGCCTGGGCCTGGGCCATGGGCAGGATCGCCTTCGGGCTTTCTGACAAAGCAGGCACCCACTACTGCAAACAGGGAAATGATCGCGCCGCATAAGAAGGCGGCGCGAATGCCACCCGCGGCCGCCGCAATTGGCTCGGCCCCACCATTGGACAGATTGATTGTTTGCGCTGTCATCAGCGCCACAAACAAGGCCGTCCCGGCAGCCCCAGCGACCTGCTGGGTGGTGCCGATCATGGCGCTGCCGTGAGAATAAAGGTGCGGCGGCAGCGATCCAAGGCTGGCGCTGAACAGCGGGGTAAACATCAGCCCCAGACCAAGGCTAAGCACCAGATGCGCACCCAGCAACACAACAATGCTGGTATCCTGACTGACGGTCGTGAACACCCACATCACCGCGCTTACCAGAATCGCGCCCGGGACAACGAGAACGGTTGGGCCATGACGATCATAAAGCCTGCCAACATAGGGCGCGCATAACCCCATGGCCAAACCGCCCGGCAACAGCATAAGGCCGGTTTGCAGGGTGGTCAGACCGACGACATTCTGCAGATAGATCGGCAACAGGATCATCACGCCAAACAGGGCCAGCATCAGCACCGCCATCATGGCGACCGAAACCGAAAAGTTGGTGATGTTGAGTGTGCGCAGATCCAGCAGGGCCGCTTCGCGCTTTTGCAACGATATCTGCCGCAGAACGAAAATTACGACCACCGAGGCTCCAACGACAATCGGTATCCAGGCAGAGAGCGCTCCCCCCTCGCCCGCCCCGGCCTCGCCAACGCCGCTCAACCCATAGACCAATCCGCCAAAACCGATGGCGGCCAGAATGACCGAGAGTACATCGATCGGGGCGGCGCGAGGCGTCGACACATTGCGAATTTTAGAAGCACCCAGCGCCAACGCACCCAAGGCAATGGGCAGAACAAGAATGAACATCCAGCGCCAATCGAGAACGCTCAGGATCAGGCCGGAAATCGTTGGCCCGATGGCAGGCGCTACCGAGATGACAATCGAGATATTGCCCATCGTCTTGCCCCGCGATTCGGACGGCACAAGATGCATGACCGTTGTCATCAGCAACGGCATCATGATTGCCGTGCCGCTGGCCTGAACAACCCGCCCGACCAGGAGTGAAGCAAAGCCGGGCGATGCGGCGCAGATCAGCGTGCCTGCACTAAACAGGGACATGGCCAAAATGAAGACGGGGCGCGTATTAAACCGTTGCAGCAAATAGCCGGTAACCGGAATCACAACGGCCATAGTCAGCATGAAGGCCGCTGTCAGCCATTGGGCCGAACTTGCTGGAATATCCAACGCGACCATCAGACGTGGCAGGGCGACGCTCATGATGGTTTCATTGAGAATGACCACGAACGCCGACACCAGCAGCAACGAAATTACCAGTCTATTGCGCGCACCGATTTCCTGCTGGTTCAGTTCGGGCATCACCGTTTCGGGGTTCATAGCGGATTCGATGCTCATGGGATCCTATCGAGAGTTCGTTGCCAATTCTTGCGCTGAGTGCGCACAAGGGGCGATCACATCTGCTTTCTTGCAGACTTTGTCAATCAGGGTCTCCCCGCTCAGCGTCGCGCTCCACTGAGAGCTATAGTTCTTGTTTTGTTCTCGTGCAACTGTTAAAAGTTGATGGACGTTAACCGTGAAACGATTCGAAATTGTGTCACGCCGCAGGAGAGCAGACATGGCCCTCTATCAGGCCCCATCCTTTGAAGCATTGGAACGTTTGAGTTTGAGCCGGGACGCGGATCTGGCGCGGCGGGAGCTTGTTGATCCGACGCGCAATCGCGGCCGTGGGGCGCAATCCAACCGTACAGGGCGATTCGAAAAGGTCAGCCGGGAAGGTTTTGACGATGGCTGGAGCAGTGTCGAGCCCCTGCCCCTTTTTGAAACTGTTGAACATCTGGAACGCGCCAAATCGATCATCACGGCCAACGACAGTCCTGATATCAATTTTGAACGCTCGATCAATGCCTACCGGGGTTGCGAGCATGGCTGCTCCTATTGTTTCGCGCGTCCCTCTCATGCCTATCTCGGCCATTCCGCCGGCATTGAGTTCGAGCGCGACATTTACGTCAAGACAAACGCTGTAGAAGCATTGCGTGCCGAATTGGGGGCGAAGAACTACAAGGTCAAGCCGATTGCCATGGGAACCAACACGGATCCTTACCAACTGGCTGAACGCACGCACAAACTGACCCGTGGGATTTTGGAAGTTTTTCTGGAAACCAGGCATCCGACCATGATCACTACCAAGTCTGCTCTGATTGTGCGCGATCTGGATCTATTGAGTGAACTGGCCAAACACGGACTGGTCAAGGTTGGCATTTCAATGACCTCGATGGATCACAAGCTCAGCCGGAAAATGGAGCCGCGGGCCTCAAGCCCGGCACGACGGCTAGAGGCTATCAGACTGTTGAGCGAGGCGGGCATTCCCGTTGCCGTTTTGGCTTCACCGATGATTCCGGCAATCAACGATATGGAGCTTGAGCGGATATTGGACGCTACGGCGGCGCAGGGCGCCCGAGGTGCGGCAATGATTCTGCTGCGTTTGCCGGGTGAAGTGCGCGATGTATTCCGTGAATGGCTGTTGCGCCATTTTCCGGATCGGGTACGCCACGTACTATCGCTGGTCCGAGATACGCGCGGAGGACAAGACAATGATTCCCGTTTCGGCAGTCGGATGCGCGGAGAAGGCGCCTACGCCACCTTGTTGCGCCAGCGGTTTGAAAAGGCGCGCGCCCGCTATGGGTTGGACCAGAAGTTGCCAGCCCTGCGTTCAGATCTGTTCGAGCCCCCGCGTCTGGAGGACCGACAGATGAGCTTATTTTAGGTTGCGGTTAGTATTGGGCAAGCTTACGGGCATAGCTGGCCATAAAATCAAGTGAGGCTGTGACGCCGCGCAGTGAGAAATGAATGTCGCGGTCATCACTTTTCTCGCCGGTTATCGGCAGCGAGACTGTTAGAGTATTGCGCGCCTTCATGGCCGCGAGCAGGACATCGCGTTGTAAGCGATTGGCGACATAATATTGGTTGGCAGTATTGTAGCGAATTTCCAGGTCCAGCGTGAAGTCGAGGCTGATTGACGTCTCACCACCAATTTTGATCTGCATGGGCCGGGTGGGATCGACATCTGTGTCGTCTGTGGCGGCTGCGGTAAAGGCGATATCCAGCGCCCCGGTCAATCGGTTCAGCAGCAAGGTCAGTTTGTAAGCGGGTAAATTGGCTGCATTGAGTACCGTAGAACCGGTACTGGCAAAGCAGGAAAAGCCGTAGAAAGTGTCGGCATTCTCATCGATTGTATCGGGACATGCCGCCAGCCAGTCCTGATTATATTCTCGCCATTCTCCGTAAGGGTGGTGGAATGGCTGGGCAACGGACGACTGGCTGAACGTCATCAGAAGCCCTATCATCCATCCGATTCTGAATTGTTGACATTCACCTATCCCGCATCGGCTATTGCTCTGCCTTGGTTTACATCAACGATAACCCAGTGCCTGACAATTCCCAAACGGACGCGTTCGTTATGAAAACGAAACTTCAACGAACAACCAAGCAGTCGACGCCTGTTGCCCTTCCCGATTATTCCAATGAGGCCAGCGCTATAGGGTTGGGCGCCCGGGTAGTTGCGGGGGTTGATGAAGCGGGACGCGGGCCGTTGGCGGGACCCGTCGTGGTTTCGGCAGTCGTGCTCGACGCAGCCAATATTCCGGTTGGCCTCAATGATTCAAAAAAACTTACGGCCCAACGCCGCGAAGAGCTGTTTACCCAAATCGTTGAGACGGCAATGGTCAGCATCATCGTCGCGCCCCCCGAGTTGATTGCGCGCCGAAATATCCGGGGCGCGACCTTGTGGGCTATGCGGCAGGCCGCACTGGGACTGTGCCGAAGCCCTGATCTGGTGCTCGTCGACGGTCGCGATATTCCGCCTGGCCTGCCGTGTCGGGGGGCAGCACTGATCGGTGGCGATGGGCGCAGTGTGTCTATCGCGGCGGCGTCAATCGTGGCCAAGGTTACCCGAGACCGCATGTGCCGGATCATGGATTGCGATGCGCCGCAGTTCGGCTTTTCCGGGCACAAGGGCTATGGCACGCCCCAGCATATGGCGGCGCTCGGCGCCCATGGTCCATGCCGCCATCATCGGGCCGATTTCGCCCCTGTTGCCCAAGCCCGTTTTGATTTCATCGAAGCGGATTGAGTCTTTAACCTATCGCTAACCAATTGGATTAGTTCATCTTTAACCCTAACCCCGTACAACGGAATTGTTAGTACTGCGTTAGGGTTAAGTAGATGTTGCGTACCGCGCGTACGGCCAGTGTGGCCGCTGCGGAGAAGGCCGAAGGCCTTCCCATAGATACAATTCTGGTGGGTGATTGCGTCGACCACATGAATGCCTTGCCGGCCGGCTCGGTTGACCTCATATTTGCCGATCCTCCTTATAACCTGCAACTGGACCAGGGACTCACGCGCCCCGACCAGAGCAAGGTGGACGCGGTCGACGACGACTGGGACAAGTTTGACAGCTTTGCCCACTATGACAAATTCACCCGCGCCTGGCTCAAGGCGGCGCGGCGACTGCTCAAACCCGATGGCGCCCTATGGGTTATCGGCAGTTACCACAATATTTTTCGGGTCGGCACTGCCCTGCAGGATCTCGATTTCTGGATGCTCAATGACATTGTGTGGCGCAAGGCCAACCCGATGCCGAATTTTCGCGGCACGCGGTTTACCAACGCCCATGAAACGCTGATCTGGGCCGCCAAAAGTCAGAAAAGCCGCGTGACCTTCAATTATGAAGCCATGAAACTGGCCAATGACGACACGCAGATGCGCAGCGACTGGCTGTTTCCACTGTGTACCGGCAATGAGCGGCTCAAGAACGAGGACGACGAAAAAGTCCATCCGACCCAAAAGCCCGAAGCGCTGCTGTTCCGAATTCTCAATGCGACGACCAAGCCCGGCGATATCGTGCTGGACCCGTTCTTTGGTACCGGTACGACGGGCGCTGTTGCGCGCAAACTGGGCCGGCATTTCATCGGCATCGAACGCGAAGTCACCTATATTGCCGCCGCACTCAAGCGCATTGCCACCGTTCGTCCTGGTGCCTTCGAGGCATTGCAATCGGTCACACCCAAGCGCAAGGAGACGCGCATTCCCTTCGGTTCGTTGCTAGAACAGGGCCTTATTGCGCCCGGGGCCACCCTGTTTGATACCCAAAGGCGTTATAGCGCCATGGTGCGCGCGGACGGTTCGCTGGTTGCCGGTAAGCATCAGGGTTCGATCCATAAGGTTGGCGCGTTGGTGCAGGGTGCTGAAGCCTGCAATGGCTGGACCTTTTGGCACCACGAGATTGGTGGCTCCATAGCTCCAATTGATGACCTGCGCAGCGATATTCGCGCCAAACTTGACTTGCTTTCAGCCTGATTTTGATCTCCAGTCAGTCAAGGCTCAAACTAACCGCCGGTTTGCCCCGGCGGTTTTTTGCGTCTGAGGCAGGCTTGACGAAACCCCTCCAAATCTACTAGAACATATCAGGAACACATCAAGGTTAAGTCTTAACCGAACTGATCTTAGTTGTGCGCTCGACAAGGGGAAATGAGTGGTGTCGGAAGAAAAATTCCATGGAAGTTGTCAATGTGGTGCGGTTGAGTATGAGGTCATTGGGCTCAATTTGACGCAGACCGTCACCTGCAATTGTTCGCGATGCCAGCGGTTGGGATCAGTTTTGGCATTTGCGCCCCGGTCGAATTTTTCGTTGCTAAAGGGTCAGGAAGCCCTCAGCGAATATTTGTTCAACAAGAAGGCGATCAGGCATCAGTTCTGCAAGGTTTGTGGCATCCAAAGTTTCAGTTTCGGCGCAACCCCCGATGGCGGCGAGATGGTGGCCGTCAATGTGAATACGCTTGACGACGTCGATCCACGCAAACTGTCGTCCACCCACGCGGATGGGCGGTCTTATTAGGGTATCGCAGGAAAGCCCGGGCAGGCCAATGATCCGCAGACCGCGGCAAGGTAATGCCGCCTGACTTCGACCTCCAATGTGTTCAGGCTCGAACTAGCCGCCGGTTTGCCCCGGCGGCGTTTTTGTTGGTCGGGACCCTGAGGCTGTCTGCGGCAACGTTGGTTGCGGTTACCTACTTGTGGAGCCTTTAACCTTAATGATTTCCAGTGTGATCACTTTTTCGTCGCGGATAAAATTCCTGTTCCGCAATTAACGACATCTGAAGTTTTGAAGAGCAAGTTGGGATTCAATTAGGAGTATTATCATGGACGTTTCACGCCGAGTTGCCAGTCTGTTTGTTGCGGCATGCTGCACGCTAGCACCCGTGGTTGTGGCTCAGGCCGCCGAAGCAGAATTGCCCACGCTCAAGGTTGAAGGTCCATCTGCCGGGTCGGCGGTTTCCATCACATTTGACCGCGATGAGCTTGAGGCGATCGGAATGGTATCGGTCAAAACATCGACGCCATGGAACGAAGGTGTGGTCGATTTTGAAGGTGTGCCGATGGTGAGTCTGCTTGAGAAGGCGGGTGTCAGCGGCACTACGGCGACAATTATCGCCTTGAACGACTATAGCGTCGACATCCCTATGGAAGATTTTTCGCAATTCAACGTTATTTTGGCCGTCAAGCGCAATGGCGATTATATGCCGGTGAACGATCAGGGGCCGTTTTTTGTCATCTATCCATTTGACAGCGATCCAGCCCTGCAGGGTCAACCCTACCATGGCCGCGCTGTCTGGCAGGTAAAACAGATCTCGGTCGAGTAGTCAGTGCCCCGGATCTCGATTACGGGCTGGGCCAACACATCTGGATCCACTGCGCATCGCACTAACGATCGGCGTCGTGGCCTTTGTTGTTGCCGCTGTCTACATTGGTAGTTTGTTGTTGCAGCGGCAATCGGCGCTTGAGCCGATGGGCCGCGGCAATGTTACCTGGTTGATTGCGCAGAGCCCGTCAGAATATGCACGGCTCGAGCAAAGGATCGGCGCCTATGGGCTGGGCGACGCGGGCATCGACGTCAACGAGGTTACGCTGCGCTTTGATATTGTCAGCAATCGCATGCAGACCTTGCACAGCAACTCGTTGGCCCCGTTCATCGCCTCCGATCCTCGGCATGCCAGAACCCTGAAGCAATTGGACGGGGCCGTCGACTCTGCCCGACTGCTGTTGAGCGAAATCCATGTCAAAGGCACACCTGCCCGCATGCTGGCGTTGCTTGACCCTGTCTATCCCAAATTGGTCCGCCTGTCGGTGGACGCGAATTCCTGGAATGCGGAACGGTTAAACCGTGAGCGCGAGGAACTGTTTGGCCTGCAAAAAGTGTTTGCCTGGGTGGCCACGGGGTTGATTATTTGCGGCTTTGTGTTTGTCGTTTTGCTCCTGCTCAACAACCGCCTGCTCAAGCGCACGCATGAACAATTGCGCCGCAAGGATCGCGCCCTGCAAATCCAGTACAACTGGTTTGAGGCGGCGGTCAATAACATGTCCCAAGGGCTTTGCCTGACCGACTCCAATCAACGGCTGCTGGTTTCCAACCGGCAGTTTCTCAATCAGTTCGCGCTGCAATCGGGAGCAAACTGGCAGGGTGAACCCCTGGCAAAACTGTTGCCGTCCCGTATGTTGCCGACCCTTCAATCTGATGACCCTGGCGAGGCAAACCCGGATCAGCTTATCGAACCATTTCAGCGCCAAACTCATCGACTGGATGATGGAACGGTGCTTTTTGTCACCCACGAACCCATGGTTAACGGTGGTTGGGTTTCAACTTTTGAAGATATTACAGATCGTCAGCGAGCGCAGGACCGTATCGCCCACATGGCGCATCATGATGGGTTGACGGGACTGCCGAACAGGTTGCTTTTCTGGCAGCATACCGAGCAGGCAATTGTCGATCTCACGGACGATGGCGAACCATTTGCGATCCTTTATCTCGACATCGACAGGTTCAAGGAAGTCAACGACACGCTGGGTCATCCTACGGGCGATGCGTTATTGCGGGCCATTGCTGATCGGTTGGGAACTGCTGCGGCGGCGCCAGACATAATTGCTCGATTGAGCGGGGACGAATTTGCGGTGCTTCACCGACCGACCTCCCAGCTGTCTTCGAGCACGCAGGCGCTGGCCGAGTGGGTCTTGGAGGCAATTAGCCAGCCTTATCTGATCGACCACAAGGAACTTCAGATTACCACCAGCATCGGCATAGCCTTTGCCCCGCAGGATGGTGCGGACAGCGACGAACTGATCAAGAAGGCCGATCTGGCGCTTTATCGGGCCAAAGAGCTCGGCGCCAACAATTTCCGCTGTTTTGCCCCCGAGATGGAAGAAAAAATCCAGCGGCGGCGCAGTCTGGAAGTGGACTTGAAACGGGGCATCGCTGCGGGTCAATTCCAGTTGTACTACCAGCCGCTGATTTCGCTGCAGACGATGAAGATCGTATCGGGCGAGGCTCTCCTGCGCTGGAACCACCCCGTCCATGGATCTCGTTTCGCCGGCTGAATTCATACCGCTGGCCGAGGAAACCGGCTTCATCGACGAGTTGGGAGAATGGGTTCTGCAGCGTGCCCTGCGCGACGCCGGCCAGTGGCCGGAAAATGTTCGCGTTTCGGTCAATCTTTCGCCGGTGCAGTTCCGCAATGCTTCTTTGTCACACCGCGTCCAAGAGGCCTTGAACAAATCTGGCACGGCCGCTGAACGTGTGGAACTCGAGATTACCGAATCGGTTCTGCTGCATGACAGCAGCACGAACATGGAGACTTTGCGCCAAATGAGGGAACTGGGCTGCAAAATCGCACTGGACGATTTTGGAACCGGTTTTTCGTCGTTGAGCTATCTAATGCGGTTTCCCTTTGACAAGATCAAGATCGATCAGTCATTCGTGCGCGGCCTAGAGGATCGCGGCGACAGGTTTGCCATCGTTCAATCGGTGGCCCGCCTTGCCAAGCGCCTCAATATGACAACCACCGCAGAAGGGGTGGAAACACTGGCTCAACTCAACGTGGTCCTCGAGGCAGATTGCACCGAGGCGCAGGGCTTTTATTTCAACCGGCCCTTGCCCGAAAAAGAATTTCGATCACTGGTGCAGGGCGAGGCAAGCGCATCAGACGTCGGTCACACCACCCTGGCCAAACGTCGCGCGGCCTCCTGAGGTCATTGTTGCCAAATCTGAAAGCAGGCCATGAGCCGATCACTGTATATCGATATCGGCGCCAATGCGGGCGATACCATCGCTGAACAGATGGCTTCATCCACCACAGATTTTTGCTGGGGCATTGAGCCCAACCCGAGGCTTTGCGCAGTACTGCGGCAGCGTTTTGCAGGGCAACCCGTTGAAATTCTTGAGTATGCGGCGTGGATCAGCGCCGGTACGATGCCGCTTTATCTTGGCGATCCCGTGTCCTCGACACTGCTCGAAGGCAAGGTAACGCTTGAGAACTACCCCCAGTTTGCCATCACCTATGATGAATCAGTTGCCGTCCAAACTCTTGATACGGCGCAATGGCTCAACGACCACGTTACTAATGATGACGCTGTCATCGTCAAGATGGACATTGAGGGCGCTGAGTACCAGGTGTTGCGACACCTTTTGGACAGCGGAGCCATCGAGCTGATCAATGAACTGCGGTGCGAATTTCATGCCGAACGGTTTCCTGCCTCTGCGGGCGATCATGACCGGATCGTTGCTGAAGTTGGCGCGCGAACAAAACTGGTGATCTGGCGATAGCACTGCCATCCGCCTATTCGACCCCGGCTTCAGCCAAAACCTTGCGAAAAAGGGTTGGGAGCGCCTCGCGCCCCAGTGCGCGGGGGCCGCCCACCAGCCATGGTCCAGCGTCATTGCGTCCGCAATCTGAACTGACCAAACGTCGAGTTCGAGCCGGAAATGGGTAAAGACGTGCACTACCAAGCCATGGTGGTGCCAGTCGCCGGGCTGCGGAAATGTGGGGTCAGTCGCGGTTGCGGTCCAGTCGGAAGTTGGGGTCTGGGTCATTTTGGCCAACAAGCCCTTGTCGGGCCGTGTCTCCAGGAAAACATCGCCAACGCCATCCCTTAGCACAAAGGCATGGCCGTGCCGCGTCGGGCGGTTGGCCTTTTGCGGCTTGATCGGAAATATCGTTGGGTCCGGCGTGTGGCGTGCCAGACAACCGTCCTGCAGCGGACACAGCATGCATAAAGCATTGCGCGGCGTACAAATGGTCGCGCCGATATCCATCATCGCCTGGGCAAAATCACCGGCTCGCACCGGAACGGCGGTCTGCAATGCTGCGCGCAACGTCTCCTTGGCGTCTCGTACCGGAACGTTTAACGCATGATAGCGGGCCAACACGCGATCAAGGTTGCCATCAAGCACGGCAATCGGTTCATCGTAGCAAATGGCGGCGATGGCCGCACTGGTGTAAGCGCCGATCCCTGGCAGGGTTTGCAGCGCTAGCGTGGTTTTGGGAAATATCCCGCCATGCTGGTCAACCACGGCGACGGCACAGGCATGTAGATTGCGGGCGCGGGCGTAATAGCCAAGCCCTGCCCACTCCACCAGTACAGCAGCAAGCGGGGCAGCGGCTAGATCTAATACCGTTGGCCAGAGTTGGATGAACCGCGCAAAATACTTACCAACCGTGGCAACCGTTGTTTGCTGCAACATGACTTCGGAAAGCCAGACGCGATATGGATCCGGCTCCGTGCCGCGGGCGCGATCAAGCGGTCCAATGCGCCAAAGAAGATCGCGGGCATGGCGATCATACCAGGCCAATACGGCAGGGCTATTGATGGGTAATGTAGGCGTCAACTGCATGGCCGCATGATGTGGACAAGCCTGCCCGGCAAAGCAAGCCCCATTCGTCCAGCAACGCTTGCGCGCGATAGTCTGGCGCGATAGACCATCGGTGATCAATACGAGGCTTGGACAGCTTGCTGATGGCGGCAAAATCAATGACATTCAGGCGCCGCAACCGGACGGTCGGCATTGCCGATGCCTTGACCGGCGCGCTTGACCCGGTGCTCAAGAAGCGCGGTTTTGCCAGCCAGGACATCTTGAGCCACTGGGCGGCGATGGCCCCTGCCCCCTATGATCAGGTTGCCATGCCCGATAAATTGAGTTGGCCGCGCGGCGAGCGTAGTGCCGAGGGGGCAACACTATATTTACGCTGCGTGGCCGGGCACAGCCTTGCCATCGCCCACGAAGGAACCCGGATCGCGGCGGCCGTCAATCGCTATTTTGGCTATATTCTGGTGGGCCAGGTCCGACTATCGGCCGAGCCGTTCACCCCCGGTTCAGCAGCAACCGATAGACATATTATCGAGCCCAGTCCTGACGTTCGCGCCAGAGTTGGCGCCGATGTTGAAGTTGTGGACGATGACGGCGTACGCGAAGCGTTGCGCAATCTGGGCCATGCCCTGGCTCAAAAGAACGGCAAGCGGCGTGGGTAGGCCGTTCACTGCCTAGTGATAACCATGCCCTCTTGTGGTCGCGATACTGATGTGTAGTGTCCACAAAGCAATTTATGGAGCGTTCATCGTGAAGTTTAACCGTCGTGATACACTTGTTCTGGCCTCTGCGGCCGCTGCCTTTGGTATGGTCGCACCGGGGGTCATGGCCGCCGAGGGAGACATGATCGATACGGCCAAGCTTATGGCGCCCGCTGGCGGCTGGACCGATTATCCGCTCGGTTCGGAAGACGCGCCAGTGACAATGATCGAATATGCTTCCCCCACTTGCCCACACTGCGCTTCGTTCTCGAACAATGTATTTCCCGCTTTCAAGGAAGCCTATATTGATACCGGCAAGGTGCGTTTTCTTCTGCGCCCCTTGATGCGGGGTGGTCAGGCTGGCGCCATTGATGCGGCAATTTTCATGTTGGCGGAAGCTGCCGGTCCGATGCGCTTCCATCAGGTCATCGAAACCTACTACAAGACACAGGCCGACTGGATCCAGTCGCCAAAACTGAGGGATGCCCTGCAGGAAATCGCACGGCAGCTCGGATTTTCCGACGAACAGTTCGAAACTGTCCTTAAAGATGTGGATGGCTTCAACAAACTGGTTGCCGTACGCGATCAGGCCCTCAATGATTTCGGTTTGGAAGGCACGCCAACATTCTATATTGATGGCAAGACCATATCCGGGGACAAATCGGTTGAAGAGCTCGCAGCAGAAATTGATCCGCTGCTACCAGCTGGACAGAGTTTTACGCCACCATCTGATGCCATGGCCCCAGATGGGGGTGGCGCAATGGCGCCTGCCGCAGACGCAATGGCGCCGGCATCCGATGCGATGGCACCTGCGGCTGATGCAATGGCTCCCGCCGAAAGCAGCAGTCCGGCCAAATAGTACGCCCTCACGACTAACCCATCGGCGAGCCGCGCGATGAAATTTTCGCGACTTCGCCTGCTTGGTTTCAAATCGTTCTGTGACCAGACCGAGCTGGTCATGGAACCGGGCCTTACCGGCATTGTCGGCCCCAATGGGTGCGGCAAATCCAATCTGGTCGAGGCCATGCGTTGGGCGATGGGGGAAAGCTCCTATAAAGCCATGCGCGCCTCTGGCATGGATGATGTCATTTTTTCGGGGTCCGGCAATCGTCCGGGCCGCAACAGCGCAGAAGTGACGCTGGTGCTCGACAATTCGGACCGCACCGCGCCGGCAGTTCTCAATAATGCAGACATTTTGGAAGTGACCCGCCGGATTGAGCGCGAAGCTGGATCGGTTTATCGCGTCAATGGCAAGGAAGTGCGGGCGCGCGACGTGCAACTGCTGTTTGCGGACGCGTCGACCGGGGCCCATTCCCCCGCCATGGTGCGACAGGGACAAATCGGCGAGTTGATTGCCGCCAAGCCGGTGCAGCGGCGCGCCTTGCTCGAAGAGGCGGCGGGCATTTCGGGGCTGCATTCGCGGCGGCATGAAGCAGAACTGCGGTTACGCGGTGCCGAACAAAATCTGGAGCGCGTCGACGACATCATCGGCCAGATCGAAACTCAGCTTGAATCGCTGAAACGTCAGGCCCGGCTAGCGCTGCGTTATCGCTCGCTTTCCGGCGATATCCGCCGTTCCGAGGCAACATTGTTTCACATTCGCTGGGTGGCAGCGCGATTCGCCGAAAAAGAAACCGAGGCCCAACAGGGCGTCCTGATCCGTGATCTGGCCGATGCCACCCATCTCGAACTACAGGCGCAGAAAAAACTGGATGCCTCACAGGCCGCGCTGCAGCCCTTGCGCGAACGAGAAGCGGCAACCGGTGCGGCGCTGCAGCGGCTCAAGATATTGTCCGAACAATTGGTCGAGGAGGCGCGCCGCGCCAGCCAGCGACAAGCTGAGTTAACGGAACGCCTGCATCAGTTTTCGGCGGACAGTCAGCGTGAGCGGGACCTCTTGGCCGAAAGCGAGGCCAATCTGACGGGCTATGGTGAGGAATTGGCCACACTCGAAGATGAGGGAGAGGCCGCGCAGGCCGCGTTCGATGCGGCCCGAGCCGAGGCCGAAACCGCCCGTATTACTGCTCAGGAAATTGAGAGTGCGACCCGGCATGCCGCTGAAGCCGTCGCCCAGATCAAAGCCCGTCGAGCACAGGCGACCCGAGCCGCCGAGGATGCTCAAGCCCGCGTTGCGCGGGTACGTCAGCAAATTGATGAGGTTGAGCAACAAACCACAGACATCAATCGGCGTCTCAGCCAGGACGAAACGCTCCTCGACAGGCGGGCGGCGCTTGAGGCAGCCCAGCTAGCCGCCGAGGAGGCGGAAAGCCAGACGCTGGTCGCTGAAGCCACCACGACCGAGGCGCAGGCGGCACTCGATACCGCCCGTCCGAAACTGATGCAGATTGAAGCCGGTTTGAATCGGCTCGAAGCAGAGGCGACGACGCTGAATAAGATGCTCAATAGCGGAACGCGCCAATGGTCGGCCATTGTCGATGATTTGCAGGTCGAGCCCGGCTATGAAACCGCGCTTGGTGCAGCGCTCGGCGACGATCTCGAGGCGTCCGCCGACAACGATGCCCCGATCTACTGGGCCGATGGGCTTGATGGATCAGACGACCCCGCCTTGCCTCAGGGCGCCGAGCCATTGGCACGCCATGTGTCAGGCAACGGGAAGCTCAATCGTCGACTGGCACAGATCGGGCTTGTTGATCAGGCCGACGGTCCGGGCCTGATGCGAGCGCTGCGCGCCGGACAATTGCTGGTGACCATGGATGGCAACATTTGGCGTTGGGATGGCCTTGTGGCTGCCGCCGATGCGCCAAGCGCTGCAACCATGCGTTTGGCCCAGCGAAACCGGCTGACAGAACTTGACGAGGAAATCGTGCGGGCACGGGGCGAACAGCAGGCCTGGCAGCGCGATCTTGCCGCCCTCGGCGATGCGGTTGAGGCGGCACGGCGCGGCGAAAAAGCATGGCGGGACAGCTGGCGCGGTGCTCAGCATGGCATTGGTGCCGCGCAAACCGAGGTCGACAAGGCACAGCGCGCCGTCAGCGAATTAACCACCCAAAAGGGCGCGTTGGAAGATGCGCGCACTCGTCTGGGCGCAACGCTGACAGAAGCCGAGGCCGCACAGGTCACAGTAGAGACAGCCCTTGCTGACGGTAGCGAAGAGGCCGAGGCTGCCGAGACTTTGGCGGTTCAGGAAACCACCCTGACGCAGGCACGGGAGCGCGCCGAAATGGCGCGTGCCAAGTTAGCAGGGTTCGAAAGCGCAGCCCAAATGCGCCAAAGTCGGACCATGCAACTGATCCGTGACCAAACAGCCTGGCAGCGGCGATGCGAGGGAGCGCGTGCCCAATTGAACACGTTGGAGGCGCGCGCGCGGGAGGTTGAGGTCCAACTTGAGGCAGCCACGGCGGCACCGGCCGGCTACGATGACCGCGCCAGTGCGCTGACGGCGCAAATTGACGACGCCACTATTGCCCACAAGGCAGCAACCGATTCATTCAGCTATGCCCAATCGGGCCATCATGCCGCCGAAAAGGACTTGCGACAGGCCAGCGAAATTCTGATTGCGGCGCGGGTCGAACTGGTACGGATCGAAGAACGCCTCAAGGCAGCCATTGTCCAGCGCCAGCAAATTGAACGGCTAGCGCTCGAAACACTGGGCATTGAAGCCTCGCGCACCCTGGAGGCCTCAGGCATTCGCCCCGAGGCCCCCCTGCCCGCCGAATCCGCTGTCGAACACAAGCTTGAACGGCTGAAGGCGGAGCGTGAACGGTTGGGTGGGGTCAATCTGACCGCCGAACGGGAAGCCGAAGAAGTGGGGACAAGGCTCATGACGATGACCAAGGACCGCGACGATCTGATCGAAGCGATTGCCAAACTGCGCCTCGGCATTCAGTCGCTCAACCGCGAAGGACGGGCACGCCTTTCAGAAGCCTTTGATCGGGTCAACGACTTTTTTCAGGAGCTGTTCACCAATCTGTTTGGCGGCGGCACTGCCGAGTTGAAATTCGTTGAAAGCGAAGATCCGCTCGAAGCGGGACTGGAAATCATTGCCTGCCCTCCTGGCAAAAAACCCCAGACTATGACCCTGTTGTCAGGAGGCGAACAGGCACTGACGGCGATGAGCCTGATTTTTGCAGTTTTCCTGACCAATCCGGCCCCCATCTGCGTTCTCGACGAGGTTGATGCACCGCTTGACGATGCCAATGTGGAGCGGTTCTGCAATCTGCTCGATCTCGATGCGCCAGCGCACCAACACCCGCTTTATGACCATCACCCACAACCCGATCACCATGGCCCGAATGGATCGCCTGTTCGGCGTCACCATGGCCGAGCGCGGGGTGAGCCAACTGGTATCGGTCGATCTGGGAACAGCAGAATCTTTTCTTGAGGCCGTGTGAGCCAGACAGGTGGCGTTGAGGATTCTGTTGATGACACGGTGCCGCACCTCTCAACTAGCGTATAATATCATTATATTTCAATGGTTTATATGTTTATTCACGTTCTTGACACGTTTGGTGCCTGTCAGTATGGTGCGCACGACTTAGAGGGGCTCGAGCCAATATTGGTGCGGGTTGGGCAAGGTGGAAAGCGCGATGGCAATTTCGCCTGACCATGAACGCCGCAAAACGGGGAAAAGTGGGGTCACAAACGACCTTGCTGATCGCATTGCCTCTGCCAAACGGGACCGGAATGTCAAAGCCAGTCAGGCTGCGGCACGGACGTCGGGAAGCTCGACCAATGTAGGCCGCGCAGTACGGCTTGGTTCAGAGTTTATCGCCGCCATTCTGGTTGGCACAGGAATCGGGTTTGTGCTCGATCAGGTGCTTGGAACCCAACCGTGGATCATGCTGGTCATGCTCCTGGTGGGGTTTGCCGCAGGAATACTGAATATCACCCGCGCTGTGGGTGACATGAACAGGGCGGCACCACCGCCGCCGGGTTCGGATCTCGGTCCGGACGCAGACGAAGACGACGATCAATAGAACGACCAGCGAGGAATATGAGCCTTGGCCGATCCGACCAAAGTTGACCCGATTCACCAGTTTGGCATCACAACGATGGTGCCCCTTGGTGATAGTTTTGCATTCACCAATTCCGCGTTGTTCATGGTTTTGACCGTTGGTCTGATCGTGTCTTACCTGTTGATCTCGACCGCTGGTCGCAAGCTGGTGCCAACGCGCGCACAACTGGTCTCGGAGATGCTCTACGAGTTCGTGGCCAATATGTTACGGGGCGCGGCGGGGACTGAAGGCATGAAGTTCTTTCCCTTCGTGTTTTCGATTTTCATGTTCGTGCTTATCGGCAATGTGTTCGGCATGATCCCGTTCTTCTTCACCATTACCAGCCACATCATTGTTACCTTTGCGCTGGCGATTTTGGTTATCGGCGTCGTGCTGGTTTACGGGTTCATGAAGAACGGTCTAAAGTTTTTCAAGCTTTTCGTGCCGCAGGGCGTGCCGGGCTATGTGCTGCCTATCGTGGTGCCGATCGAAATTGTTTCGTTCCTGTCGCGCCCGATTTCGCTTTCCGTGCGTTTGTTCGCCAACGTTCTGGCGGGTCATATCACGCTCAAGGTGTTTGCCGGTTTCGTCTTCACCATGGGTACGCTTGGCTGGCTCGGCTTTCTGGGGGCGGCCCTGCCGCTGGCCATGACCGTTGCGCTGACGGCACTGGAATTCCTGGTGGCGGTGCTGCAGGCCTATGTGTTTGCCGTGCTGACGTCGATGTATCTCAACGACGCCATCCATCCTTCGCACTAACTACTCGTTTCACCTGGTCGTGGTGACCGGGCGTTAAAGCAAGTCCATCCAGATATCAGATTTCCAAAGGAGCATTAAAATGGATCCAATCGCCGCCAAGTACATCGGTGCCGGTATTGCAGCTATCGGCATGGCCGGTGCGGCTATCGGCGTGGGCAACATCTTCGGCAGCTTCCTGTCGGGCGCCCTGCGCAACCCATCTGCCAGCCAGAGCCAGTTCGGTAACCTGATTTTCGGGTTTGCCGTGACCGAAGCTTTGGGCATTTTCTCCTTCCTGATCGCTCTGTTGCTGCTGTTCGCAGTCTGATTGTTTCAGACGTTGGATTTCACGAACGGCGGCCATCAGGCATTTGCTTGAGGCTGCCGTTCGCTTAACCGGCCATTCGCGCCGGACGATTTGTCATCAGCGGGTATCGAGATGGAAACCACGACAACGCAAGACGGCGCCACGACTGAAGGCGAACACACAACCGAAAATGCCTCGGGTACAGTAGGCACGCATTCGAGCACTGGTGTTCCTGAGGAGCATGGCGAGGCGTTTCCGCCGTTTGACCCCTCTACATTCGGCACCCAGCTTGTCTGGTTGGCGATTACCTTCGCCGCCCTTTATGTGGTGATCAGCCGTATGGCCCTGCCGCGCATTGGGGCCATTCTGGATGATCGCAAGGCACGCATTGATGGCGATCTCAATGCCGCCGATGCTTCCCGTCAGAAAACCGATGCCGCTATTGCCGCCTACGAGGCCGAATTGGCCAATGCGCGTGCCAAGAGCCATGCACTTGCTGAAGAAACCCGTCAGGGTATCAAGGCCGATATCGACACCAAGCGTCAGGCTGTCGAAGCTGACCTTTCCAAAAAAGTTACCGAGGCGGAAACCCGCATTCAGGCAACCAAGACCGAAGCTCTTGGCCATGTCGGCGAAATTGCCGCTGATACCGTTGAAGCGCTGGTTCAGCAACTGACTGGTGCCGGATCGGCCCAGGAAGCCCGCGACGCCGTCGCTCAGGTCTCCAAGGAGTAAGCCAGCATGGACTTTTCAAACATCGACGCCACCACGTGGGCCACAATCTGGGCCACCATATCGCTGGTCATCTTCATTGGCATCACCATCTATTATGGCCTGCCCAAGATCGTTGCAAAGCTGCTTGATGAGCGCATTGCCAAGATTGAGGAAGAAATTGCCGAAGCCAAGCGTCTGCGCACCGATGCCGAAGCCCTTCTGGCCGAGTATGAAAGCAAGCGGGCGGAAGCCGAGAGCGAAGCCGCTAGTATCGTTACTGCCGCGCAGGAAGATGCCAAGCGCTTGACTGCTGATGCAAATGTTGCCCTTACCGACATGATTGCTCGCCGCACCAAGGCAGTCGAGGATAAGATTGCCCAAGCAGAATCGCAGGCAGTTGCCGAAGTTCGGGCCAAGTCAGCCGACGTCGCTATCGAAGCGGCCAAAATCTTGCTGACCAAGCAGATGAGCAACAAGGGCGACGCATTGGTGTCCAAGGCGATTGACGAAGTCAGCGCCCGGCTGAACTAGGCCACACCGCACAATAATAAAAGGCGGGCCATGTGCCCGCTTTTTTTATGCGCCGATTTCGTCGAAAAACTCTTCATAGAAGCGATGAAGGCGCTTTTGCCGCTCCGTTGCCATATGGCGACCGGTGACGGTTTGAAAGCCTTCTGTCAGCTTGAAAAGCTTGGTTTGGAAGTGATCAATGGCAAAGCGATTGTCGTCCAGATTCCGCGTCGCGGCGCGAGGATCGAGCGGATCATAAAGGCCGCTCCCCATGCGCCCGCCGATATAAAAGCAGCGCGCCACACCTACCATGCCAATGGCATCAAGCCGGTCGGCATCCTGCAGCATTTTGGCCAAATGCGATTCCGGCGTGATACCGGCCGAATAACTGTGCGCCTCAATGGCATGCGCAACCGCCTTTATCCGATCCGCTGCCCATCCCAGGTCCCGTAATAACTTACTTGCCTTGTTGGCCGCCAGCCGGGACGCCGACGCGCGATGGGGAGAATTTTTCTCCACCGACACACAGTCGTGCAGCAAGACCGCCACGGCCAGCGCTTCGACGTCCCCGCCCTCATGCCGATGGATGGCGGACGCATTATTCCACACCCGCAACAGGTGGGACGCATCGTGGGACCCATCGTCGGCAGCGAATGCATGGGGCAAAAGTTCGGCGGCCAGCACTTGAAACGGCGCAAAGCCTGCGGCCAATCCCAGGGTCATGGCTATTGCGCCGCCTCCGAAACCACCTCCTCGCGTTCCCATTTGAGGATCGGTGACCGCGCGGCCCGCGTTTCGTCCATCCGTCGGCGTGGCGCGTTGACCGGCGCAGACAAAAAGTTCTGCATGTTACCGGCAATGGCATCACTGGCCAATTCCAACATGACGTCACAGAACTGATCCAGCGTCTGCTTGGACTCGCTTTCAGTCGGCTCGACCAGCATGGCCCCATGCACGACCAAGGGGAAATACATGGTCATAGGATGGAAACCCTTGTCGATCAGCGCCTTGGCGAAATCGAGGGTCGAGACGCCGGTCTGGTTGAGGAAACTGTCATCGAATAGCGCCTCGTGCATGCATGGCTGGTCTGGAAACGGCACCGAAAACACCGTTTGTAGCCGTGCCTTGACGTAATTGGCATTGAGGACAGCGTCTTTGGCCGCCTGCGCCAGACCGTCACTACCGTGGCTCAGCATATAGGTCAGCGCACGGACATACATGCCCATCTGACCCTGAAACGCCGTTATTCGGCCCAACGCTTCGCCCTCGCTATGTTCGACCAGTTCCAGCCCGCTTTCTGTCCGCTGCACGAACGGCACCGGGGCAAAGGGCGCCAGCGCCGCCGAGAGCACGACAGGTCCTGCACCTGGGCCACCGCCGCCGTGCGGGGTTGAAAACGTCTTGTGCAAATTGATGTGCATGGCGTCGATCCCGAGATCGCCCGGTCGTACCACGCCCATGATGGCGTTAAAATTGGCGCCATCGCAATAAAAGAACGCACCGGCGTCATGTACCGCCTCGGCGATCTCAATGACCTGGGGCTCGAACAGGCCACAGGTATTGGGGTTGGTCAGCATGATCGCTGCAACGTCAGGAGACAGTGCCTCTCGCACGGCGGTAACATCGACAGTACCGTCCGCCCGCGCGGGAATCGCCTTGACGCTATAGCCGAGGAAAGCCGCCGTTGCCGGGTTGGTGCCGTGGGCGCTTTCGGGCACCAGAACAACCTTGCGGTGTCCCTCACCCCGCGCCGTCTGCGCCGCCTTGATCGCCATCATGCCGAGCAGTTCACCGTGGGCGCCGGCTTTGGGGCTAAGCGCCACCGCAGCTGTATTGGTCAGAGTCATCAGCCAGTGCGCGAGCTGGTCCATCAGCGCCAGTGCGCCTTGCACGGTCGAAACCGGCTGCAGTGGATGAATGTCGGCAAAACCGGGCAGGCGCGCCATTTTCTCATTAAGCCGCGGATTGTGCTTCATCGTGCACGAACCCAAAGGGTACATGCCGCTGTCGATGGAATAATTAAGGCGCGACAGCCGCACATAGTGGCGCATGGCTTCGGGCTCGGTCAGCCCCGCCAGATCCAGCGGCAGCGTGCGCGAAAAGCCGCCCAAACGATCTCTCTTGATGCTCACATCGGGCAGATCGACGCCAGAATGTTCGGTGTCGCCGATCTCGAACAGCAATGGTTCATTGGGCAGCAAGGCAGCCCCGTTAGCGGGTGAAGAAGTGACATTGCCAGTGCCGGTTGGACGGCCTTGCGTATTCATGCTCATGGCAAGACCTCTTCCAATGCAGCAATCAGCGCCGTAATGTCAGCATCGGTTGTCAATTCGGTTGCCGCCAGCACCAATAAATTATCCAACTCGGGGCGCCCCCGTTCAAGCCGCGAAACGGGCACGCCAGCCAGAATTCCTTTTTTGGCCAATTGCGCTACGACCGGTTCGGCTGCAACCGGCAACCGAATGGTCATTTCATTAAAGAATGTGGCATTGAGCAATTCCACGCCTTTGACTGTACCCAGTGCGTCGGCCAAAGCGCAGGCGCGGGCATGGTTGAGCCGCGCCAATTTGACCAGGCCCGCCTCGCCCAACAGCCCAAGATGGATGGAAAAGGCCAAGGCGCAGAGGCCGGAATTGGTACAGATGTTGGAGGTCGCTTTTTCACGTCGAATGTGTTGTTCGCGCGTTGAAAGCGTCAGCACGAACCCGCGCTGGCCGTCTGCGTCCACTGTTTCACCACACAGCCGCCCCGGCATCTGGCGCACAAATTGCTGCCGCGTTGCCATCAACCCCAGATATGGTCCGCCAAAATTAAGCGCATTGCCAATAGATTGGCCTTCGGCAACCACAATATCGGCTCCATAGGCGCCCGGCGCTTCGAGAAGGCCCAGCGAGACGATTTCGGTAACAACCACGATCAGCAGCGCGCCCTTGGCGTGCGCCGCATCTGCCGCAGTCTGAATATTGCGCAAATGACCATAAAAGTCGGGGGTCTGCACCACGATGGCGGCCGTCTGATCGTCGATTCGGTCCAGAATGTCGCCCTGCCCTTCAGGGGAAGCATCAAGGCAGATGAGATCGGCATCGTCCTTGAGGTAACCGCAGACAACGTCGCGATAGTGGGGGTGCAAACCACCCGAGAGCAGCACCTTGGTGCGTCGGGTCAGGCGACGCGCCATCAACACCGCCTCAGCCGTGCCGGTCGAACCGTCATAGAGCGAGGCGTTGGCCACATCCATGCCGGTCAACTTAGCAACCTGGGTCTGGAACTCGAACAGCATCTGCAGGGTACCCTGCGATATTTCGGGCTGGTAGGGCGTATAGGCGGTCAACCATTCCGACCGCTGGATCAGATGATCCACCGTCGCTGGCACATGGTGGCGATACGCCCCTGCCCCGACAAAGAACGGCCCGTCCGCGGCGGCATGATTTTGACCGGCCAGTCCGCGCATATGGGCTTCAACCAGAAATTCCGGGCTGTGATCGGGCAGATCGAGCGATTCAGATTGCAGCGCCTTGGCGGGTACAGCGCCGAACAGTGCTTCGATCGACGGCGCGCCGATGGCGGCCAGCATATCGGCACGTTCAGCATCGGAATGGGGTAGATAGCGCATCGGTTGGCCTTATTTGGAAACGTGGTCGGCGGCTATTTGGTCAGTTCGGCATAGTCGGCTTCACCGAGCAGGCCATCGAGTTCGGTTGGTGTGCTCAGCTGGATCTTGAAAATCCAGCCGCCGTCGTGGGGGTCCTGATTGACCAGTCCCGGTTCGCCGTTCAAGGCGGTATTGATTTCAGTCACGGTGCCCGAGACAGGGGAATAGATTTCAGAGGCGGCCTTGACGCTTTCCACAACAGCGGCCTCATCGCCCTTTTTCATCACCTTGCCGACGCTGGGCAGTTCGACAAAAACGATATCGCCCAACTGTTCCTGGGCATAAAGCGTAATGCCGACGGTGCCAGTGGCGCCTTCAACGCGGATATATTCGTGGTCGGTGGTGTATTTGGTGGTCATGGCGTCCTCAGTGAGCGCGAATAGCGGCTACGGCTTGGGTTTGCGGTAATAGCGGTGGGGAACGAAAGGGGTATCTGTGACCTCGGCGGATTGGGTGCGGTTGCGCACGGCAACGCCCAGCGTCGTGCCGGCAGCAGAATACGACGGGGGCACGAAGCCCAACGCGATGGCGCGGCCAAGGGTTGGCGAAAAGCCGCCGCTCGTGACCGTACCGACTTTATTGCCATGGCTATCGAGAATGTCAGCGCCTTCGCGCGCTGGTGCGCCATCAACCAGAAGACCAACGCGGATACGCTCCAGGTCGCCGCCATGTTCCTTGAGGATCCGCGCCGCGCCGGGAAAGTCGGCGGCCTCGCGGCGGCGTTTGGAAACAGCGAACCCCATCCCGGCCTCAACCGGGGAAACCGTTTCATCCAGATCGTGCCCGTAAAGCGGCAGCCCAGCTTCAAGTCGCAGGCTATCGCGCGCGCCCAGACCAATCGGTTTGACACGATCATCGCTGAGCAGTAGATCCCAGAAGGCTTCGGCAAATTCGGGCTCAACCAGGATTTCAAAACCATCTTCGCCGGTGTAGCCGGACCGCGCGATGATCAATGTGGTGTCGTTCCACGCGAAGGCACCGTAATGCATGAAACCCAGCTCTGTCGCGCCGGGCGCTATGGAAGCCATAACGTTGACGGCTTCGGGTCCTTGCAGCGCCAGGAGCGCACAACTATCGGCGCGATCCAGTTTGGCTTTGCCTTGGGCCGCTGCGGCGATGCGGGCAAAGTCGGCTTCCTTGGTGTCGGCATTGACCACGATATATAACGATCCGGCCCATTCGGGCGGCGCTGGCCGGGCAATCATCAAATCATCGAGCACGCCGCCGTCCCCGTTGAGCAGCAGCGAATAGCGCACCTGTCCCGGTTTGAGATTGGTGATGTCGCCACAAATGAGTGGCTCGACCAATGCAGCAACAGCGGCGTGGTCGGCTTGGGCATCCCCGCTGGTCTCATTGAACCGCAAAAATGATGGGCCCATGTGGGACACGTCAAAAAGACCGGCATGCTCGCGAGTCCAATTGTGCTCGGCCATGATGCCGGTTGGATATTGCACCGGCAGCCCATAGCCAGCAAAAGGCACGATGCGACCGCCCAGCGCCTCGTGGCGGGCAGAAAGCGGTGTGGTCTTGAGGTCGGCGCTTGATGTTTCGGCCATGAATGGACGGCTCCGGCTGGTGACACGATCAATCTCGCCCTGCGGCGAATTCCGTGCCCCCCTGTCCTGATCACCTGAGAGATTTCCCGGAAATCGTCCGGTTGCTCCGTCGGTGGGACGCCGCCAGTGGCGCGTCCGCTTTCCAGAGTTCATGCTGGGCCGAGGCCCGAACTGCGGTCCTTTTGCCTGAGAGTTTCCGGGGCGGTTGCTCCTTCGGCGCTGGAGAAACCAGTCTCTCCCGCAGTCGAGGCAACATGTGTCAGAAATGCCAAAAGGTCAATCGGGGTCCGACATTGACCACAGGATTGGCGCCAAACAAAAATGCCGCCCAATGAGCGGCATTTTTTAGATCAGGACGGTAAACCTAGCGTCGAGTATCGAAACCCACCCAGATGGTGACATCGTCACCGGCCAGATAGGGAATGGCCACGTCATTGACGACCTTGACGAATTGCTGGGTCTCAGCGCCGGCCAATGCAACATCAAGGTTGAATTTTTCCGAGTAAACGGCCTGCCCATTGCGCTCGACAGCGAAACGCAGTGGCACGGTGACGGATGTCTGCTTGCCGGATGGTCCCAGCAGCACACGGCCAACCGCACCCATATTGATGTTGATGCGGCCGTTGGAAACAATACAATTGCGCGTCGCTTCATCAATCACGCCCTGATAGTTGAGCGCATTGGGGTTTCCCACCTTGCCCCCACCATAATAGTACATCGCTTCGCCGCCTGGCCGCACCTTGATGGGCGGACATTGGGTGGCAATGGCTGGCAGGGCGGTTGCCTGAGCCTGGGCAATTTGATCCGCCGAAGCCGTCGTGTTGGCCAATTCTGCGTTGGTTCGTGCGGCATCCGAGCCACCGCCGAACATCGGGCCCATCGAGCAACCAGCCAAAACAGCCGCGATTGTGCCGCCAACGGCCAAACGCGCGGTCAGTTTCAATAAGCTCTTCCGCATCTTTGGCTCTCCTTGGGTGACCGCCTCAAGCATGGGTTTCCTCCAGCGCCATCAGCACCGCAGGCGCACCGCTGGCTGAAATGCCCGGTCCGTCCTCAACAAATACAGATTGCACCAGTCCATCGCGGATCACCAGAGCGGTGCGCTGAAAACGCTTGCCCATTCCAACGTCAGTCTTGTCCTGTGCCAGACCAAGCGCGGTTGCCAGATCACCATTGCCATCGGCAACGAAATCTATGATACCGAGCGAGCCGGTGGCCTCTGCCCATGCCTTCATCACATGATGATCATTGACCGAAGCGCAAACAATTCGGGTCGCACCGGCGTCAGCCAGTTTTTGCGCGTTGGCCAGAAAACTGGGCAAATGATTGACGTGGCAGGTAGGGGTAAAAGCGCCGGGGACTGAAAAGAACGCCACTGTTCCCTGGCCCAATATTGCATCGGCTGTGGCATCAGTGATGCCATTGGCATCAACGAGTTTGACCGCTACTGACGGTATGGCGTCGCCGCGTTCTACCATGAATCCTGTTGCCCCTGTTCCCAGACCGGTCGAGTGCGCCAATGGCGTGGCCGTTCCGCAATAATATGCTCTCTCGGATAAGCGGCTTTGCCCCCGCTGGCAAGCGATGAGCGACGGTCAGAACAAGACAATGGCTTGTCAGCGCGTCGGTTCAATAGCCTGCGTTACTTCGAACGATCCCATATCAGTCATGAACGTGAGCTGAACAGGTAATGAATTCAAAGCCTTTTCGTCAAATTTTCCCAAGATTGGCAGCAGCACTACGTCCGGTTCCGGGCTTTTTTGCGGCGCGCCAAACAGTGGATTGCCGCTTTGGGTGGCCGCGATCAGCGAGGCGGGATCAATTCGAGGGCTGCCGAGACGTACCGCAATCACGTGCTCGGCGGGGCGGTAGCTAACACTGGTTATCGCTTGTGGCTGATCATCAGGCCATGCAATGGGCGAGTCTGCCAGCGCCTGATGAATCCGCATGCTATTGGCGGCGTCGGGGCGATCAGACTGCAGCGCCAGGGCAAAACTGGCTTGCGCCGGCACGCAGATATCCGAACATATCCCCAGGGTAACCGTCACATCGAGCGTTGGCTGGTCCCCGGAGGTCGAAAGGGCAATGGGCAGCAGGGTGTCGCCCCAATAGACAAAATCGGTATAGCCGTCGGCAACCTGCACGCTGGGATAGGGCCAGACGAATTGTTCTGACTCAACACCCTGCGATCCTGTCACGTCGAGTACGGCCGGAATGCCGCTCTGGCCGGGAATGCGCCAATAGGTGCGGGTATTACCCGGCATGATGATTTCAAGTCCGGCCATCGTACGACCATCGCTTTGAATCTCGCCGCTCGACACCAACCTTATCTTGACGCCGGGGGCGACTTCCTGCCAAGCGGTTTCGGCACCAAGGGCGCTCGTGGCGGGCAGCAGTGCAGCGATCAGCAGAAACTGGAATTTCATAGCAATTGCCCATACTACACCCCGCTCATAACAGCCAGCACCTCAATCATCAGGGCTTCGTGAACGGCGCTGTCGGCCCAGCGGACCCCTTGCGGGTTGGCATCTTGCCTGCACCGGCCTAGAATAGCGCTATGAGTACGCTCGAAGGCAGCTTTTTGGTAGCGATGCCTGCTATGGTCGACGAACGCTTTAGCGGCAGCGTCATTTATGTGATCAATCATTCCGACGAAGGGGCGATGGGCATCATCGTCAACCAGCCGTTCGAAGATCTGGCCTTTGCCGATATTCTGGATGAGCTTGAATTGGGCGATCCCGACGCAATTATTCGGTTGCCCGACAAAATTCGTGACCGAATGGTCATGAGTGGCGGGCCGGTCGAACGCGGTCGCGGCTTTGTGCTGCACACACCCGATTTCAAAAGCGACAACACGTTTCCCGCGTCCAACGAGGTTTGCCTCACCGCGACGCTTGATGTGTTGCGGGCGATTGCTTTTGGTCCGGCCCCCAAGGCTTCGCTCCTGGCGCTGGGGTGCAGCGGCTGGGGTCCTGGACAGCTGGAGGCCGAAATTCTCGACAATGGCTGGCTGACCGTGCCGTTTTCGTCGGATATTCTGTTCGAGGTACCAGTCGCCGAGCGCTATGACGCAGCGCTTGGCAAGCTACACATTACCCGGGCCAGCCTGTCGCTGGAGTCCGGGCACGCCTAATTTGGGCCAATTCTAGCGGGCCATCTGGGCGTTGAGCTGCTTGGAAAACTCCGACGCCGACATGGCCGCGCCAAAGGCAAAACCCTGCGCATAGCGGCAATTAAGTTGGCGCAGCCGCTCGATCTCATCCAGCGTTTCCACCCCCTCTGCGACCACAAGAAGGTCCAGGTCGTTGGCGAGCGCAACCACGGCACGAATGATCGGCACCTGGGTCGGCGATGCGCCGTCGGCGTCAATCTGGACGAAATCGGCCGGTATCTTGATGGTATCGAACGGGAAGCGGTGAAGGTAGCTCAATGAGGAATGGCCGGTGCCGAAATCATCAAGCGCCAATCCCAGACCCAGATTGCGCAAGGCTTCGAGCATGAAGGCCGAGTGCTCGGGGTTGGTCATGATCTGGGATTCGGTCAGCTCCATTTTCAAATGCCCGGCGATTCCCGGATTTTGCTGCACAAGGATCCGGATATCATTGAGCAGGGTTTCGGTGGCCAGTTGGGTTGGCGACATATTGACCGAAATGAAAAAGCTTTCGGGCAGGTTGCGCATCTGATGCAACCAGTCGCGCGTATGATAGGCGGCCTGTTCAAAGGCTATCCGACCCAGCGTTTCAATCTGGCCTGACCGCTCGGCCAGCGCGATGAATTCTTCGGGTGGCACGATGCCACGGGTGGGATGATTCCAGCGCATCAGCGCTTCGGCACCGGCAATCTGGCCAGTAACGATGTCCATGATCGGTTGGAACTGAACCTGCAATTCGCCCTGTTTCATGCCGCGTTCGAGGTCTTCCTCATTGGCGCGGTTATAGGCCGAGATCGAACGGGCCGACGCGCGATAGGCTTCGATCCGATCCCCGCCCAAACGCTTGGCGTAATACATCGCCAGTTCCGCATCGCGCAAAACGTCAGCGGCGGTCGCGGGATTGCTGTCGTAAATCGTCACACCAATTGACGCGGACAGGGCCAAATCACGGTCGCCGAAATTGAATGGCGCCTTGAGTGCCTTGCGAATTTGTTCGGCAGTATCGGCGATCTTGGCGGCGGCGTGTTCGGACGACAGGATCACAGCGAACTGATCGCCACCAATGCGCGCTACGGTATCGAGTGGACGCATGATCCGGCTGATCCGGCGCGAAACGGCCAGCAGTACGCTGTCAGCGGCAGAGTGGCCGACGCGTTCCTCAAGCTCCATGAAACGGTCGATATCGATCAGGAAAACGGCGGGTTTGACCCCGTTTGGAGTGCGGGCGCGCACCAGCGCGCGTTCGAGCCTGTCGAGAAACAATTGCTTGTTGGGCAGGCCGGTCAAACTGTCATGGACAGCGTCATGCAACAGGCGCGCCCGCGAGGCGCGATCCTCGGTAACATCCTGCAGCGTGCCCACGATTCGATTGACCTGGCCGTCGCCACCCAGCACGGGTTTGACCCGCATGCGGAACGAGCGGTAGTTGCCGTCGTGACCGGCAATGCGCATGTCCGAGGACACCTTGCCGCGCCGCAGCTCCACCAGCGTATCAAACGCTGTGCGAAATCTATCCCGATCTTCAGGATGGACACGGTCGAGCCAACGCTTGATGGCACCCCGCAGAGCGCCGCGCTTTTCGCCTAACCGCGTCGCCAGTTCGTCACTGACCGATACGCGGTCGCGTTCGATATTCCAGTCAAAGACAAAATCTCCCGAACCGGTCAGCGCCAGCGCCCGTCGTTCCACTTCAGACAGCGTCCCAATGGAGACCTGTCCCTCGGAAAACGCGTGCTGGACCGCAGTAAACCCCAGCAACATCACAACCAGCACCAGACCGCCTGCCACAGCAGGCTGAGCAATATCGTTGGAGACACGCCCGGTAATGACCAGCCAGCTATAAAACAGCCAGGCGATGATAATGATCCAGGTGGGGACCAGCAAGACGGCGCGATCGTACCCGCGCACGGCGAGCAATATGATCAGGACCAGACCCGATGCCCCCAACAACGCCAGCACCAGCCGGGAGATGGTTGCAGCAATGGCCGGCTGGAAAAACGCAAAGGCAAACAGGGCCAGAAACAGGGCGGCCAGGCCCAACGCCAAATGGATGAAGCGCAAATGCCATCGGTGCAAATTGAGATAGATGAACAAAAAGCCTGCAAGCGTTGTGGCAATACCGGCTTCCGAAGCGGCCCGGATCGGCTGCATCGCCCCGCTTGATAGGCCCAGCAATCTTCCCAGCACACTGAAGTCGATCAGCAGGTAGATCAGTACCGCCCAGGCAAATGCCGCCGTTGCGGGGAAGACGCCACGCCCCTTGACCACAAACATGATGGTCAAAAATACGGCCGCCAGTGAAGCGATCCCCAGCACCACACCGCGAAACAGTGTGAATGAATTTACATAGTCGCGATAGGCATTGGGTTGCCAGAGATAGACCTCAGGCAATTGGTCCGAGGCGAGTTCGGCAACCAGCGTAACGGTGGCGCCGGGGTCAATGGTTATCTCGAAAACATCAGCTTCGCTGTCAGCGAGCCGCACTGGCCTGATACCGGCACTTGGCGTCAGGGCCGTTATTCGGTCATTGCCAAGGTCGGGTTGAAATATGCCCGAGCCGGGCAATCTGAAAAAGGGGGCAACGAGCAGGCGCTCAATTTGCTGGTCGCTGTCATTGCGTAGCGCCAGCAACGCCCAGCCGGGATCAGTGCCAGGCTGGCTGGCGAGTACTTCAATGCGTCGGATAATGCCGTCTTCGCCGGGGGCTGTAGACAATTGCACGCGCCCGCCATCACCCGGACGCAGTTCGACAACGCCGGTCAGATTGACCGCGTTCACATCCTCGGGGACCGAAATAACCTCAAGAGCCGTGGCCTGTACGATGGTGGCCAACCCAAGCGTTATGAACACCACGAGAGCAATTAAATGACGCATTAGGGGCGAATATATCCTGCGGTGGGCTTCACTGTGACGGTGCCGCGAACCCATACGCGACCCTGTGCCCCGCTGCCGGAGCCGTCCTTTGGTAACGGGGTTTGCCAGTATCGACAAGCATCAGTTGGTGTGGCCAAAATACAACTCTTAAATATGCAATGGTTCCTTCTGGCTCAGCGTCGATAGCGGAATCCCTCATAGCGCTCGCGCGTCAGCCCGAACAGGATGTGGTCGGCCCAGCGGCCGTCAATCTGAAGGTAATTTTCGGCGTAGCCCTCTTCGGCAAAACCGTTTTTCTCCAGAACCCGGCGCGACGCCATATTGCCCGGCAGAAAAGCGGCGTGCACGCGATGAAGGTCCAGCGTATTGAAAACATAAGGCAAAGTGGTGGCAACGGCCTCGGTCATTAACCCTTGGCCCGCATAATTCTGGCCCATCCAATAGCCGAGATTGCATTGCTGGGCGGCGCGGCGGCGCACATTGGACACGGTTATGCCACCAACCAGTCTTTCGTGCGGTGAGGCGGGTAAGAAAATGAAGAACGAATAATCGGACCCCTCATCGGCCTCCTGACGAGCGCGCTTTACCCGGGCAGCATAAACGCGCTGTGCCAGATCAGCTTCCGTCCATCGTGGCTCGAAGGGGCGCAGAAAATCTCGACTTTGTAGTCGCAATTGGTACCAGGCGGCATAATCAGAATATGACGGCGGGCGCAACAATACCTGCTTGCCGCGCAGGAACGGCGTCTTGTCCGCTGTGAGCCACGACCAAGCCATCAGCACACCGGCATGCTGCAGATATTTGTCGTCTCGATCATTTGCCGCTTACCGCTTGATCTGTTCGCCAATTGCTTTGACATCGGCCAGGTTATCAATTGGACCGATTCCGGCCAACGAAATATCGCCGGACATGAAAATCTGCTGGGCGACGTCCTTGACCCGCTGTGCGGTGACGCGATTGATGCGGTCAACGGTTTCAAGCATCGGGATGGGGCGGCCCCATAATATCTGCTGCCGCGCCAACTGCCCGGCACGCGCCGAGGGGCTTTCAAGCGACATCAAAAGCCCGGCCCGAATCTGGTTGCGAACCCGCACCACTTCCTCGTCGGTGATGGTTTCAGTGGCGCGACGCAACTCGTCAACCAACACGGGCATCAGATCACCGACCTCGTCCTCGCCGGTTGCGGCAGCAACGCCAAAAACGCCGCTGTCGGCAAAGGCCCAGTGGAAGGCGTAAACCGAATAGCATAGCCCGCGCTTTTCGCGCACTTCCTGAAACAGGCGCGAACTCATGCCGCCCCCAAGAATGGAAGCCAGAATTTGCGCGGCATAAAAGCCGTCCGAATTATAGGCCCGCCCCTCGAACCCGAGAACGATATGGGCCTGCTCATGATCTGAAAACAACCGCTCCTGACCACCTTTATATTCAGCCCCTTGTGGTGCTGGAGAGCCATTTGGCTTGAGATCGGCAAAGCGATTTTCGGCCACCCGCACCAATTGGTCGTGATCAACATTGCCGGCGGCGGCCATCACCATATGGTCCCCGACATAGTTGCGGTTCATATATTTGCGGATGGTTTCAGGCTTGAACTCGCGCACCGATTCAACTGTGCCCAAAATGGTGCGCCCGATAGGCTGATCGGGAAAGGCGGCTTCCTGAAACAGGTCAAACACGTGATCGTCGGGATTATCGCGCGCCGCGCCGATCTCTTGCACGATTACCTGCTGTTCGCGCTCAAGCTCACGCTCGTCAAACAGCGAATTTTGCAGAATATCGGAAAGGATATCGGCGGCCAGCACCACATCCTCCTTGAGCACGCGGGCAAAATAGCCGGTGTGCTCGATGGACGTTGCCGCATTCAGGTCGCCACCGACATTTTCAATGGCTTCGGCGATTTCAAGCGCCGTGCGCGACTGCGTGCCCTTGAATGCCATGTGCTCGAGCAGATGGGAAATTCCGTGCTCGCTCTTCCGTTCCGAGCGGGCCCCGGCCTTGACCCAAACGCCTAAGGAGGCGCTTTCCAGATGCGGCATGTCGTCGGTGAGGACGACCACGCCATTGGCGAGGGTTGTTGATCTTACGCTCACTCTTTCCTCCTCGCACCTGCCCTTGGATGGGCCTTGGCACAACCTTGTTACACACGCCCGTCTCAGACGCGCGTGCGCGCCGTGATAAAATCTTCGACTGCTTTGTGGTCGTTGGCAAGAACGCTAAGACGTTCAGGACGCTCGTGCAAATCAGCCAACCAGTCGGGCAGTGGCGGTTCGAACCCCATGGCTTGCTTGACGGCATCAGGAAATTTGGCCGGGTGGGCGGTCGCCAAGGTAATCATGGGCACCAGAGGATCGCGCAATTGCTGAGCAACCTCTACCCCGACCGCCGTATGGGGATCGAGCGTATAGCCATTTTCCCTGGCAATTTTCGCAATCGTTGTCTTGGTCATGGGTTCGTCGCTGGTGGCGGCGGAAAACTCGCTACGAATGGAGGCGATGGTCTTTTCCGGCAAGGCAAAACCGCCCGACTGCTTAAGGCTATCCATCATCGCCAACACGGCTTTGGCATCGTGCCCCGAGGCTTCAAACAGCAACCGCTCGAAGTTGGACGAAATTTCAATATCCATTGATGGACTGATGGTGGGATGAACCCCGGCCATTTCGTAGCGTCCCGACGACAGGGTTCGCGCGAGAATATCATTGGCATTGGTGGCAATGATCAGTCGATCAATGGGCAGACCCATGCGTTTGGCGGCGTAACCGGCAAAGATATCGCCAAAATTGCCGGTAGGCACGGTGAAGGACACCTTGCGCACCGGGCCGCCCAGCGACACGGCCGCAGTGAAATAGTAGACGATTTGGGCAACAATCCGCCCCCAATTGATCGAATTGACCCCCGACAACCGCACCTGGTCGCGGAACGGATGATTGTTGAACATCGCCTTGACGATGTTCTGGCAGTCATCAAACGTGCCCTGGAGCGCGATGTTATGCACATTGGCGTCGAGCACCGTACTCATTTGCAGCCGCTGGACGGGCGAGGTGCGTCCCTGTGGGTGCAGGATAAAGATATCGGTGGTGTCGCGCCCTTTGAAGGCCTCAATAGCGGCCGAACCAGTGTCGCCCGAGGTTGCCCCAACGATCGTGGCGCGTAATCCGCGTTCGGCCAGAATATGATCCATCACCCGGCTGAGGAACTGCATGGCGACGTCCTTGAACGCCAGTGTCGGGCCATGAAAAAGTTCCAACAGGAAGTGATTGGGTTCGAGTTCCACCAACGGGGCGACCGATTTATGGCGGAACGAGAAATAGGCCTCGTCAATGATGGTCTTGAGAGCATCCGCACCAATATCATCACCGACAAACCGCGAGATGACGGCAAAAGCCACGTCGGCGTAAGGTTTGCCGGAAAAATCGGCTATTTCCTCTGTACTGAACTGGGGCCACTGGCGCGGCACATAAAGCCCACCGTCGGCCGCCAGCCCTGCCAGAACCGCATCCGAAAAACCGAGCACGGGCGCCTGGCCACGCGTAGATACAAACTGCATTGAGGGAATTTGCCCTTTTGAATTGTGTGCAAACTAGTCAAAGCACGGCCCGACCGCAAGTTCTGCGCTCAGATGGCCGCTGTCCCTTTCGGCCGCCGCTGCCGCCATAGCCAGAATAGCAGCATGACCGGTGCTACAATGGCAAAGCCATACCAGGTCAAAGCGTAACCAAAGTGGTTATTGGGAAATTCAACGACCGTACGTCCACCCAGCGGCAAAGTACCGTCGGCCCCGACGGGCAGATCGAGATAAAATGGCGCGACAGGGGCCAGCCCCTTATCCACCATGGCGGCCATTCGGGCGGGATCTCGGACCCAATCGATCCGGTCATCCGCGTTGGCTTGCGGGGTAAACATGCTGACACCGGCGCTGGGTCGGGCAACGCCCTCGATGGTAACCATGCCCGCAGGCGTTGCCGGATCATTGGCGTATTGGTCCGCGACCGCCTCGGGGACAAACCCGCGATTGACGAATACCGAACCGCCCCCGGCCAGTTTGAGCGGTGTCATGATCCAATAGCCGGGGCCAGAAATGTTGCCGCTGCCATTTTCAAGGCTGGTAAAGACCCGCACCGTCTGGTCTGGCCGATAGGTTCCGGTCGCCTGCAAAGGCACAAAATTGAGCGCGCCGATATCGAGCGCCGCCCATTGCTCTGGCGCGGGAAGCGGTTTGGCGGGTTGATGCAGACGCGCTTCAACCGCTGCCACCAACGCCTCTTTTTCACCCAATCGATGCATTTGCCAGTTGCCCAGAAACACAAAAACAATTGTCAGGGTCAGCATGAGCGCAACGAACGCCCATTGTTTGAAAGTTAGAGCGGACCGGGCTGCGGGCAATTTTGTGTCCTGTCAAAAAGTCGGGGCGCGGCTGATGCCGCGCCCCGCAAAACTCATAACCTCAGATCAGCCGTGGCTAAGCGGAACGCCCCAGCTGCCCCAAACATAGATCGAGGCAAACAGGAACAGCCAGACCACGTCAACAAAGTGCCAGTACCAGGCAGCAAATTCAAAGCCGAGATGTTTTTCCGGGGTGAACTGGCCCTTGATGGCGCGGATGAGGCACACGGCCAAAAAGATCGTACCGATGATCACATGGGCGCCATGGAAGCCGGTAGCCATGAAGAAAGTGGCGCCATACATGTCACCCGAGAACGAGAACCCGGCTTCGGAATATTCGGCGAACTGAACAAAGCTGAACAGCACACCCAGCGCAATAGTTAGCGCCAGACCCCATTTGAGGCCACGGCGATCACCTTCGAGCAACGCATGGTGGGCCCAGGTAACGGTTGTGCCCGAAGTCAGCAGGATCAGCGTATTGAACAGGGGCAGGTGGAACGGGTCAAACAACTCGACGCCCATTGGCGGCCACGTGCCACCAGTGGCTGCGACGCGAGCATATTGCTCAACATCATCGAGGCGGAAGAAGCCGTCGAAATAGGCCCAGAACCATGCCAGGAAGAACATGACCTCGGAGGAAATGAACAGGATCATCCCATAACGGTGGTGCATCTGCACGACCGGGGTGTGATCAAGACCGTTGTTGGATTCTTTGACGACGTCTGACCACCACGCATAAAATGTATAGAGCACGCCGGCCAGGCCAATGAAGAAAACCCATGGCGTCCAGTGGTGCATCCAGGCAACGCCGCCGATCGCCATGATGAGTACCGAAACGGAACCGACAAATGGCCAGGGGCTGGGTTGTACTAAATGATAGTCGTGATTCTTGGCTATCGCGGCCATGGTCAGCTTCCCTCGTTATCTGAAGCGTAGAAAGTATAGGACAGGGTAATGTCCTTGATCGTGTCCAAATCCTGATTTTTATCAAGATCCGGATCGACAAAGAACACTACCGGCATCTGGACGGTTTCACCCGGCTGCAGGGTCTGCTCGGTAAAGCAGAAGCACTGGATCTTGTTGAAATAAGATCCGGCGATTTCAGGCGAAACATTATAGATCGCGTGGCCGGTGACCACCTTGTCGCTCAGGTTGGTCGCAACAAAATTGATTGTGTCGACGGCCCCCACCTTGTCGGTTATCGGGCGCGCGGGCACAACTTTCCACGGCAAGCCATTATCGACATTAGAGTCGAACCGCACAGTCATCTCGCGCGCAATTGCGCCCTTGGGATTGTCGGTCGCTTCGCGCGTGGTGCCGCCGTAGCCAGTTGCCGAGCAAAAAATCTGATAAAGCGGCACGGCTGCATAGGCGACGCCGATCATCCCCAGGACCGTACCGGTCAACGCATATGCGATCCAGCTGTTGCGGTCGCGTGAAATCAGGCCACTCAATGCCACGGCTATATCGTCCGATCGAAAACGGCTGGCCCCATTTTGACGATGGTCAGCGCATAAAAAATAATTACCAGTGCCGCCAGGACCAACGCCAATGCAATCGAGCGGCGGCGTCGCGTCCGCGCACGCGCTGCAGCAACCTCAGGACTTTCGGTGGGGACCGAACGCAGTTCGTCAGGTGCACTCATGATACAAAGCCTCCAAATCGCATCAACAGATTGTCGGCAAGTAGTCCGAGATATACCACGAACAAATAGCTGAGCGAAAAAGTGAACAGACCACGCGCTGCCTTCCGCATCTCAACGCTCTCAGTGGTGCGATACAGCTTTACGGCAAAATAGAGGAACAACGCCCCAGTCACGACCGCAATGGCGGTATAAAGCCAGCCTGAAAAACCCAGGATGGATGGAACCAGGGCGGCGACGGCCAGAAGCGCCGAGTAGACAAGGATTTGCAGTTTTGTGGACTTTTCGCCTGCAACATTAGGCATCATCGGAATGCCGGCTGCGCCATAGTCACTTTGCTTATAGAGTGCCAGCGCCCAGAAGTGGGGTGGGGTCCACAAAAAGGTTATCAAAAAAAGCGCCAGACTTTCGGGCGGCACAGTACCCGTGACGGCTGCCCAGCCCACAATCGGCGGAAAGGCACCCGCAGCACCACCGATGACGATGTTTTGCGCGGTCGAGCGCTTCAACCACATCGTATAGATAACGGCGTAAAAGAAAATGGTGAAGGCCAGAAGGCCTGCAGCCACCCAATTGGCGGCCAGACCCAGCAAGCCGACCGAAAATGCCGACAGCACGACGCCAAATACCAGCACTTCACCGCGGCTGATCCTGCCAGCGGGGATGGGGCGGTTTTTTGTTCGGCTCATGATGGCGTCGATATCGCTATCGTACCACATGTTCAGGGCACCCGATGCCCCTGCCCCGATGGCGATGCACAGGATCGAAATGACCGCTATAACGGGATGAATGACACCCGGCGCGACAACCAGACCGACAAAGGCCGTGAACACCACCAGCGACATGACGCGCGGCTTGAGCAGAGCGACATAGTCCTCCACGCGAGCCTCGGCGGTCGTGCCGATTGGGTTGTCACTGTTGTCGATATAGGCCACTCGGGACTCTTTCATTGTTGCCAGGAGGCCGCGCAAACGCGGCTTCCCTATTTGGTCTTGGCCTTAATGGGCCTTGGTATCGTCGAATTCAGGCAAGGTCGAGAACTGGTGGAACGGTGGCGGTGAGCTCAGGGTCCATTCCAGTGTCGTTGCCCCTTCGCCCCATGGATTATCACCGGCGCGACGGTTGCGGATCTTCGCTTCGATCAGGACCGCAAAGAAAACCAGCATCGAAATGAAGGTGATGTAATAGCCGACCGACGACACCCGGTTCCAGAATGCAAAAGCATCTGGATAGTCGATATAGCGGCGCGGCATACCGGCAAGGCCGAGGAAATGCTGAGGAAAGAACACAAGGTTCACACCCACGAACATGATCCAGAAGTGCGCGTTTGCCAGTTTTTCGTTGTACATGACGCCGAACATTTTTGGTGACCAGTAGTACCAGCCAGCAAAGATCGAGAACACAGCACCCAGCGACAGAACGTAGTGGAAATGAGCTACAACGTAATAGGTGTCATGGAACGAGCGATCAACGCCGGCATTTGCCAACACGACCCCGGTCACACCGCCGATGGTGAACAGGAAGATGAAACCAATGGCCCAGAGGATCGGTGTGCGGAAGCTGATCGAGCCACCCCACATCGTGGCAATCCACGAGAATATCTTGACCCCGGTCGGCACGGCAATAACCATCGTCGCGGCAACGAAATAGCGCTGCACGTCAAGGCTGAGGCCGGTTGTGTACATGTGGTGCGCCCACACGACAAACCCCACGACGCCAATGGCGACCATGGCATAGGCCATGGCGAGATAGCCAAAGATCGGCTTTTTCGAAAAGGTCGAAATGATATGACTGACCATGCCGAAGCCTGGCAGGATCATAATGTACACTTCAGGGTGGCCAAAGAACCAGAACAGATGCTGGAACAGCACCGGATCGCCGCCTTCGGCCGGCTTGAAGAATGAGGTGCCGAAATTACGATCGGTCAGCAACATGGTGATGCCACCCGCCAGAACCGGCAATGACAGTAGCAACAGGAATGCTGTGACCAGCACGGACCATGCGAACAGCGGCATTTTGTGCAACGTCATGCCCGGGGCGCGCATGTTGAAAATGGTGGTGATCAGATTGATCGACCCCATGATCGAACTGACACCGGCCACGTGCAGGGCCAGAATGGCGAAGTCAACGGCCGGACCAGGCTGGCCAGTAGTTGAATAGGGTGGATACATGGTCCACCCACCGCCCACGCCCATATGACCTGAGGGGCCCTCCACGAACATGGAAATGACCAGCAGGATAAAGGCCGGCGGCAACAGCCAGAAGGCGATGTTGTTGATGCGCGGGAATGCTGTATCGGGCGCGCCGATCATCAAGGGCGCAAAATAATTGGCAAAACCGCCCATGGTGGCGGGCATGACCATAAAGAAAATCATGATCAGCGCGTGAGCGGTGGTGAACACATTGTACATGTGCTTGCCCGCATCAATTGCTGCATCGCCCTCAACGCCATATGCCATGGCCGCAAGACCGTGGAAAATCTGAATGCCGGGCTCCTGCAACTCCATGCGCATGGCGCCAGAGAGCAATCCACCAACGACGCCCGCGAAAATCGCGAACACCAGATACATCACGCCGATGTCTTTGTGATTGGTCGAATAGACGTAGCGGCGCCATCCAGTTGGATGGCCATGATCATGACTGGCACCGTCATGCCCGGTGGCATGAGCTTCCAGATTTGTTGCCTCGGCATTTGCCATTGCTGCTATCCCCTACTCTTTTCTACTGAACCGCGGCAAGCGTAGCAGTGGCGCTGTCATAGTCGCCCGCCTTATACGCCGCCATCCAGGTTTTATATTCGTCCTTGGTCACCACCCGCACCGCTATTGGCATGAAGGCGTGATCCTTGCCGCAGAGTTCGGAGCACTGACCGTAAAATATGCCGGTTTCGCGCGAATTGAACCAGGTTTCATTCAAGCGCCCCGGAACCGCGTCAATCTTGATGCCGAATGAGGGTACAGCGAAGGCATGAATCACGCCGCTGGGGTCAGACGTGATCTGCATCCGCACGGTTGTATCAACTGGCACGACCAACTCATTGTCAACGGCCAGAAGCCGCGGCTGGCCTGGCTTTTTTCCTTACGTTCGGCATCGCCCATGATGTTGCTGTCAAACGAGATATCATCATCAACATAGTCATAGTTCCAGTACCACTGCTGGCCGGTTGCCTTGATGGTCAACGCAGCGGCAGGCACTTCAACCTGACCGAATAGAATGTCGCCGCCCAGATATTTGCGAACGCCGTCTGGAATGGTCAGCTGATCGGTCAGGACGCCAAAGGATGGAACAGCAATTACGAATAGCACCAGCACCGGCAGAACGGTCCAGGCAATCTCAAGCGCAGTATTGTGGGTGGTCTTGGAGGGTACGGGGTTCGCCTTGGCGTTGAACCGCACCGCAACAGTGATCAGCAGCACCAGCACCAACAGAACGATCAGCGAGATTGTCCACATCAGCACGCCGTCGTGGAAGCTGGTAATCGCATCCATGATGGGGGTCACCGAGCGCTGAAAATGCCATTGGCCGTCGACGGGATGCCCGGCAACCCATTCTTCTGCCTGCGCCATGACCGGCGATAACGCCAGCGCGGCGGCCGTAGCAGCTCCCAAACGCTTCAAAAACTGTCCGGTCACCCTATAACCCCCTAGTAAACTGCGATCTGCGAAATGCTGCGCGATAGGTAAAACGGCACGGCGCATCATGCGCCGCCCCGACTCAATCCCGAAGCACAAAACTCTGGTTTGACCTAAATCACATCCGGCAAACCAAGTCCATTCCGACAAGCACCTCTCCTCATGCGTCAAATTGCATCGCCATGAACATCAAAGCGCCCCACACTGGCCACAGTTGGCAGGGCATAAACGGCCCAATTCCGGGGCAAAAAGTTGACACCGGGCAATAGCTGTCGGAACAGTTCGCTTAGCGAACGGACAAACGATTCGTCAGGAGTGGTGGGCAAGTGAAGCAGTTTTTAGCACGTGCTGGGTTGGTTGTGGGGCTGATGGTCGCCCTTGTGGGAGCATCTCAGGGGCAAGGACTGGTCAAGGCCCAGTATGGCGACTGGCAGATGAGTTGCGATACCCCGCCCGGCGCCAGCTTTGAACAATGCGCCATCATCCAGAATGTGACCGCCGAAGATCAGCCAAATGTCGGACTTTCGGTCATTGTGCTGAAGACCGCTGACAAAAAAGCCCGGCTCTTGCGGGTGCTGGCGCCGCTTGGTGTGCTGTTGCCCAATGGATTGGGCCTCAATATTGACGGCAAGGACATGGGCCGCGTCGCCTTTGTGCGCTGCCTGCCCAACGGATGCGTTGCCGAGGTTTTGCTCGACGACGCCATGATCGACACTTTATCCAAGGGAACGAATGCTATCTTTGTCGTGTTCAAGACCCCGGAGGAAGGCATCGGCATTCCCGTGTCGCTCAAGGGCTTTAGTGATGGTTTCAAGGAACTTCCATAAAGAGACGATGCGATGACGGAAAACAACCGCAATACCGAGCGCCACCGCACACTTAAGGGCGGCAAGATCGTTTTCAACGACAACAAGTCGACGCTGGACTGTACCGTGCGCAACCTGTCGCAAACCGGTTGCCTGCTTAAGGTAACCAGCCCTATCGGCATTCCTGACCGGTTTCGGCTGATCATGAGCGACAGCCAGCGCTTTGACTGCGAAATCGCATGGAAGCGCGGCAATGAAATCGGCGTCGCCTTTTCCTGAAAAAAGGACCGGCGCTGGTTCAAATGAACGCGGACCGGTCCAGTCATCAGGAAACTGGTCAGCACGGTGCTGACCGGGATGGCACAAGCTCGTTACAGTTCATGCCAACTGGTAACCCGCGAGGGGCGGGGGCAAACGGGAGTTTTTGAGTCGACCGTCAAGTCTAGCGTGCTGCTCGCGCTGAGCGCCTGAAGGCCAGAAACTGGCCCGCTGGAGCGCGGTGGGCGAGCGCATCAAGAACGTCCTGGCGGCAAATGCCCAGATCGTCGAGCCGGAATTCGTCATATTCAAGCAACGTTTTGAGCGCTTTCATGCGCGCCTTGTCAGCGCGTATCTGGGCGAAATGGCGGCGAACAGATGCGGCAAAACCGGACGAGTGTGCGACCGCAACGGACCGCTCGCCCGAAAGCGAGATAGTCATGATTTCATCTCCAATTTTGTTGGTGCCGGAGGGAGGCCGGCAGGTAGTGGCGCCAGTTGTGGTCGCCGCTGAAATCGAATTTACGCCTCTGGACATCCATTAGTCGAACAAATAGATTTTATCTTATGTATCAATTTTTGTGATGGAGGCAGAGATGGCCGCGCCCTTGGATCTTGACCAGTTGCAAAGCTTTTGCGCCATTGCCGATTGTGGCAGTTTCACCGAGGCGGCCCGTCGGGTGAACAAGACCCAATCGGCTGTGTCGATGCAGATCAAACGACTTGAAGAGCGTGTCGGCCATCCGCTGTTGTCGCGCGAGGGGCGCAGCGTCAGTCTCACACAGCATGGCGACGTTCTTTACGCCAAGGCGCGCCGTATGCTGCGGATCAATGCCGAAATTGTCGACCACTTTTCCGAGGGCGATCTGGCCGGCAGTATCCGGTTCGGCGTACCTGACGATTATGCCGTGCGGCTGTTGCCGGTGATATTGTCGAGCTTCCAGCGCACCCACCCGCGCATCGCCGTGGATGTTTCCTGCGTTGCCTCGGAACAACTGCTGGCCGGCATGCGGTCAGGGCGGCACGATCTGATCGTTTTCACGCAGGGCACCGAGCAGAATTTCGGCGAGTTGTTCCGCACCGAACGCATGTTCTGGGTGGCCTCGCACGGTGGGCAGGCGATAGCCGCCGATCCTTTGCCGCTGGCGAGCGGTCCAAGCTGCTGCATCTGGCGCCATGATGCGGTCGAAGCGCTCAATCGCGTCGGCAAGGATTATCGAATTGCCTATACCTCATCCAACGCCACCGCCATTTCGAGTGCCGTTTTGTCCGATCTTGCGGTGGGCTTTCTGCCTGAAAGCGCCATTCAGCCAGGCATGAAGGTGATTGCCGACGATTTCGGCCTGCCGCGTCTGGCCGACGCGCAAATCGCCCTGATGCGCGGCAGCCACGCCTATGGCGGCATTTATGACGCGCTGGCCAACCACATCGTCCAGTCGATGGGCAATCTCGACAACGCCAGTCCCACTGCCGAAGCGGCCGAATAGGTTGGTCATCAAGCAGTCCGTTGCCGGCGTACGGATTGGTGATGCCCTTAACGGATAAGCAAAGGGCGGCAAAGCTTCAAAGAAATCGACTCGCAATACCCAATAGAACGTCTTAGCTTTCCAATTTCGGAGCTAACAATGGCTGGTGAATTGATGACAGGCATGACTATATTCAAGTCACTCTTGGATACTGCGTCTGGCCTCAAGGACATCCACGACGCGACCCTCCGTGATCAAGTTGCCTTCATGCTCCAAAAACAAATTCTCGAAGCCCAAGCAGCGCAATTTGCGCTCGTTGAGGAAGTAGGCAATCTCAAGACAAAGCTTTCCAAGCTGGAAAACTGGGAAACAGAGAAACTACGCTACAAATTGGAGCGCCAAGACCCGGGGGTGTTCATGTACGGATTGAAGCCAGACATGGACAATGGAGAACCCGACCATAAGCTCTGTGCAACCTGCTACAATGACGGACAAAAGTCGATTCTTCACACTGATCATGGCAGTGGTCTCACATACTGGAAATGTCAAAAATGCGGGTTCGAAGAGCATAGCGGACGGTTCAATATTTCGGGCAACCGGAATGAAGGCGCAGGGTGGATGGGGCAATGATCAGTAGGCAACGAAGCTAAGCCGCCTTGGCGGCTTCCGCTTCTCTGGGCCTTCGTCATTTTCAGGTTAGTCTTTGGCTTCGGCGGCGTCTTCTCGCTTACGCCTTGAAGCCCTCGTTCAAGAAGACCTTCAATGAGCAGATGCGCAAACTCACTGGCAAGAGCATCAGATCCGCCAAACCGTCTTGGTTCTGCGACCAATAGGCCTCTACATCGTCACCGGCCTGTCGCACGAATCATAGGTCTAAAGCTCGGCGGCCTGATAGATTTTTGTCAGGTCGCCGCCCCATTTGGTGTGGTAGAGATCGAGCCAGCGTTTGGCCGGTGACTTGGCCTGCGAAATCGTTTCCTCGAGTGATGCCAGATGAACGGTCTCATCCTGCCCCTTGGCATTGAGCACACCGCGACGCACCAGGCCCGCCTCGGCGATGCCGACAGCCTGGGCGGCGATATCATAGACATTGGTTCGGTCGTAGGGGGTCATCAGGCCCTGACGCGGCACTTCGCGACGGAACATGTCGTGATCGTCGAGCGACCAGTCCTTTACCAGTTCCCACGCTGCTTCAAGCGCAATATCGTCGTAGAGCAGACCAACCCAGAAGGCAGACAGAGCGGTGACTGATTTTTCGTCGCCCATGTCAGCGCCGCGCATTTCCAGAAATTGCTTGAGGCGCACTTCGGGGAAAATCGTCGACAAATGGTCTTCCCAGTCCTTGATCGTGGGTTTTTCGCCCGGCAACTGCGGAAGGCGCCCGGCGAGAAACTCGCGGAAGCTTTCGCCTGCGACATTGACATATTGTCCGTCGCGAATGACAAAATACATCGGCACATCAAGCGCATAGTCGGCATATTGCTCAAAGCCAAAACCCTCATCGAAGGCGAACGGCAGCATGCCAGTGCGCTGATTGTCGGTATTGAGCCAGATGTGGGAGCGATAGGATAGATAACCGCTTTCCTTGCCGTCAACAAAGGGCGAATTAGCAAAAAGCGCTGTGGCAATCGGCTGCAGCGCAACCGAAACGCGCAGCTTCTTGACCATGTCGGCTTCGGAGGCAAAATCGAGATTGGTCTGGACAGTGCAGGAGCGGAACATCATTGATGTGCCGAGCGTGCCGACTTTTTCCATATAGGGCTTCATGATGCCATAGCGCGATTTGGGCATGGCGGGGATTTCGGCAACCGACCAGAAAGGCGTTACCCCGAGCCCCAGAAAATGAATATCGAGTGGCGCTGCGACCTTTTTGGCGACACGCATATGTTCGGCCACTTCATCGGCGGTGCCGTGCAAATCCTCTTGCTGGGCTCCCGACAGTTCGAACTGACCGCCCGGCTCAAGCGAAATGCCGCCTGCAACCTCGTGATTGCGCAAACCGATTATATTGTCGCCGTCGTAAAACGGCACCCAACCGGTTTCCTTTTCGATGCCTTCGAGCAACGCCTTGATGCCTTGTGGGCCAGCATAAGTCACCGGGCGCAGCGGGTCGGTATGGAACACGTGCTTTTCGTGTTCGGTACCAATGCGCCAGTCGGCACGTGGCTTGGCGCCACGGGCCATGGCGTCGATCAGGTCGGCCCGCGTTTCAATGGGGGGCGAAAAAATGTCGGCGCCGGCCATGCCGTCCTCGTTCAATAATTGTGCATCAATGTTGGCGGGAACATAGCGAGGTGGAAGCCGAAAGCAATCGCCTTTTATCGCCAATCGCCGATGATTGCTTGAATGAGTGCCAATCCGGCCACCGCAGCTGTGTCGGCCCGCAAGATGCGTGGGCCAAAACTTATTGCTGTTACAAAGGGTTGTGCGCGCAGGCTTGTCAACTCATCATCCGAAAATCCGCCCTCGGGTCCGATTAATAATCCGACAGGATGTCCCCGCAACGCCGCGATATCGTCCACCGGGGTCGCTGACGCGGCAGTTTCATCGGCCAGGATCAGCCTTCGGTCGCCTTGCTCAGTCTGCCAATTGGCCAGCAATTGGGATAGGCCAATCTCGCGCTTGACCCGTGGAACGCTCAACACTTCGCATTGTTCTGCCGCTTCTATGGCGTTGGCGACCAATCGTTCGTGCTTGAGTCTGGATATCTGGGTAAACTGGGTCAGCACCGGCTGGATGGTCCCTGCCCCCATTTCGGTTGCTTTCTGGATCACGTAATCGAGCCGCTCGGTCTTGAGCGGGGCAAAGCCATACCAGAGGTCGGAGGGCGAGGTTTGTGGCGCCACCTGTTCCAATAGGCCCAGCACCACGGATTTTTTCGCGTCGCTGGTCAATTGGGCCAACCAGGCGCCATCGCGGCCATTGAACAGCACCACCTGATCGCCGGTCTTTTTGCGCAAAACGGCTGCGAGATAGAGCGACTGCTCCTTGTTGAGCGCCACAGCGCCATCGCGCGCCAGATCCTGATCGACATGAAGGCGCGGCAGGGAAGCATGGGTGCGGGGCATTGACTTGTCAGCCTGTGGGTTTAGCAATCCGTTCAATAGCGTGACAGGATGGCCCATGCAAACCAGTGAACCGCCGCACGGCAGCGTTGCCGATGCCCCAACCGACAATTGGGTCGATAAATTTGCCCCCGATTGGCTCAAACCCTATGCGCGGCTGGCGCGCTGGGACCGCCCGATCGGATTTCAGTTGCTGTTCTGGCCCTGCGCCTTTGGGCTGGGATTGGCCGCAATTGCCGACCCGTTGCGCGGCTTTGACTGGATCGCGGCGATTCTGATGTTCTGTGGCGCGGTCCTGATGCGGGGCGCCGGTTGCACGTTCAACGATATCGTTGACCGCAATATCGACGACAAGGTTGCCCGCACGCGGCTACGCCCGATTCCCTCGGGTCAGGTCACCGCCAAACGGGCCATCGGCTTCATGGTCGCACAATCGCTTCTGGGCTTCATCATCCTGCTCCAGTTCAACGCCTTCACCATTTTCCTGGGTTTTGCCTCACTGGTTTTGGTGGCGATCTACCCGTTTATGAAACGGGTAACCTGGTGGCCGCAACTGTTTTTGGGTCTGGCGTTTTCCTGGGGCGCACTGATGGCGTGGAGTTCGCAAACCGGAGGGCTGAATGTTTCGGTGCTGCTGCTCTATTTTGGCTGCATCTTGTGGACCATCGGCTACGACACGATTTATGCGCTGCAGGATATTGAGGATGACGCGCTGATCGGGGTCAAATCCACGGCCCGCCTTTTCGGCCCCAAAGCCCGCGAGGTCGTTGGCGGGTTTTATGTCGGCGCCTGGATATTATGGCTGGCGGCAGCGATGCTGAGTGGCGCGGACGTTCTCTTTTCCCTCGCCAGTCTGGTGGTGGCGGCAACGCTAGGGTGGCAGGTTTACAGCCTTGATGCCAAAAATCCTGACAATACGCTGACGCGGTTTCAGTTCAACCATATGGTCGGCATCGCCCTGACGCTGGCGTTTCTGGTGGAATGGGTCTGGTAAAAGCAAAAAGACCGGTCGCACCACCGACCGGTCAATTCTGCTTTGGAGGCATTGTTCTTCCCGCTCGCTACGGATGCAGCCGATAAGAGCGGTTTGTTTGAGTATTAACGGGCGTTAACAGATTTAGTTGCACCGGGGTTGTTGCTAATTGGCCTGTGCCGGTCCGGGCTTGCGACGATTGAGGAAGCGCGGACGACGACCGGCCTCGGCAGCCAGCTTGCGGCGACCATTTTCCTGCCCCAGCATGACCCCGTCTACCTGCTGACTATAAGGCATGTAATTGCCATCGCCGGCCTTGATGAACAGTGGCAGGCGCAGTTTGCGGCCCCAGTTCTGCCATTCGGCCACGACCGAATGATTGCCCTGCTCTTCAAACACGCGATAATTGAGCTCATTGTCGCCATGGATCAGTTCGATCGAGGAGGACAGAACACCCTCGTCCGAAATGCTGGTGGCGACGGCCACACCGATATATTCATCGACGGGCACCTTGATCTTGATTGCAACGCCGCTCTTTTCGAGCTGTTTGCGAACGGTAACGGTCTTGACCGGCTCTTTTGGCCCGTTGTCGTTGGCCGCTACAAACCGCTTGGATGCCAATGCTGGCGTTGCAAAGGGCAGAAGCACCGCCGACCCGTCAATTTTCACACCGTGGCTCATGTTGATCTGCCTTCCTGTTAACCCCGAGAGCTTTTTGTTTGCTGCTCTCTTTTGTGACCCCAATCTAACTCACTCCCTTGCCAGCCAGCTTAAGAAGTTCGGTTAAGTTTAGGTTGTTTTGCAGCAGGGTTTACGGGTTCTAACCAGCTATAGGGGACAGTTAACCCATTGAGATCGCTTGGCGTTAACCACGCGGTTCGCGCCGGGCAAGATGCCAAAATTGTCAGTGAACCAAGTGCTTGAAACCCTTGTCCAATCGGCGCTTCAGGCCTACAAGCCCGCAACTGAGATTTGCGGATACCCATGGCGCCCAATACGCCGACCAGCTTCGAAACCGACCTTGAGTTGCTGCGCTCTTCAGCTGTGGCGGCTGGCATTATTGCATCGGGCTATTTCCGCCGCAGCCTCAAGACGTGGACAAAAGAAAACGCCTCCCCGGTCAGCGAAGCCGATATCGTGGTCGACAAGTTTCTTTTTGCCTCCCTTTTGGCGGCCCGGCCCGACTATGGATGGTTAAGCGAAGAGACTGCCGACAATGCCGAACGGTTGGGCAAGAAACGGGTTTTCGTTGTCGATCCGATCGATGGGACGCGCGGTTTCATCAAGGGCGAGGATAGTTGGACCGTCTCTTTGGCGGTTGTTGAAGATGGTCGTCCCGTCGCCGGCGTGGTTTACGCCCCCATACGCGACGAAATGTATGATGCCTGTCTGGGTGGCGGGGCGCGGCTTAATGGCAGCCCGATCAAGCGAAGCCGACGGCCGGGCACCAGCCCGCTGATCCCGGCCCCAGGCGCCGTGCACCAGGAAATGCAGGCGGCGGGGCTCGATTATGCTCGTGGACCGGCCTATCCGTCGCTGGCCTATCGGCTGGTGCAGGTTGCCACCGGCAAACTCGATGGCGCCGTGGCCCGGCGCGGTGCGCAGGACTGGGATATTGCTGCAGCGGCGCTGATTCTGACCGAATCCGGGCAAGATTTTGCTGATGTTTGCACTGGCTACCCCCAATTCAACAAACGAGATGTGCGTCACGGGGCGCTTGCGGCCCTGGCCGACCCCAGCTTAAAACCGGTGGTGCATGCGGCACTGATCAAGGTCTATGGGTGCCCGGCCGAAACTGCCATTTCCAATGCTTCCCAGTCGTGAGGTCCCGCCATGAGCACTGAACCCGAAAAGCAGCTATTGCATCTTGTCGTTGGCGGCGAGTTGTCGAACCTGTCCGAGAACACTTTTGCCAACCTTGATGAAGTCGATATCGTCGGGCTCTATCCCAATTATGCGGCGGCCTATGATGTCTGGAAGCAAAAAGCCCAGTCGACGGTCGACAATGCGCACACGCGCTATTTCATTGTCCATCTGCACCGTCTGCTGGAACCCGAAACCCACAAGCCCTGACCTAATACGAGGCTAGCTGCCGCTGAGCTCCTCGATAATTGCCGCCATGGCGCCCGGTCCGCCGATGCGCTGGCGGCCAATGTCGCCGAGGCGGGCGCGTTCCTGGCTATTGCGTAATAGGCCCCCCAATGCCTGCCCGACGCTGGCTGGGTCAGCCTCGGTCACAATCCGGGCCGACCCGAATAATTCCTGCTCATCGCGAAAGCGCGAACGGCGGTCGCGCGCGTTGACGAAAGTTATAGCGGGTTTACCCAACCCCAATGCCTGGACAGTTGCCGTTCCCGCTTGCGACAGGACAATGTCGGAGGTCGCCAGCAGGTTACCCATCGCGCCGCCGCGCGCCATATGCACGGTCAAATCGCCATCTGACAATTCACCGACATCGCTCGCCTCCCCGGTCAGCATTGGCGTACGCTGCAATTTGGCGGATCGTGCCAGATCATCCACTTTGACGCTGCCGGCCAGAGCCAGAAAAATATCAGGACGTTCGTTTGCAGATAGCGTGCGCAACGCATTGATCTGCACGGCAAAACTTTCGGCGGTCAGGGCCCGACTGCCCGGCAGCAGGGTCACCGCATGTGGCCGCGACCGGCGCGCGCCCGCGTCATAATCGCCGCTGGGGACCGTATCCATCATGATATTGCCGACGCAGCGTGCGTCGACGCCCTTGTCTTTGAGGATCGCCGCCAGATTGGCAGCACGGCAAAACACCGCTTTACAACTGCGCCGGATGGCCATGGCTTCGAGTGGCGAATAGAGCCGCGCCGCGCCGGTCTTATAGACATCCAGATAGGTCAGATCGCCGACGCCGGTTAACACGCAACCAAGCACCCCGACCATGTCACCCACCACAATGACGCGGTCATAGCGTCCCCGGATTTGCCGCAGAAAGCGCAGGGCCGGTGGAATGACGGAAAGCCCGCCGGTGGCAATATCCTTGCGCAGCGAGCCTTTGACATTGCGCCAGCCTTCAGAGGCAAGCGCCGCACGCGGCCCGACAATCGGACAGACATGAGCATAGGCGTTGCCCGCCCCGATCATCGGATAGGCTTCGGCCCTGATATTGTCCGGCAGGGCCTTGATCAGTGCCGCCGCAATCCAGTCCTCGCCATGCCCATTGGAAATGACGAGAAAACAGCGCTGATCAGCTTTGTCGGTCATGGTCAGTTCTGGCCGCGTCCAAACCGCTCAAAGGCTTCCGCCGCCGCCGCCGCATCAATATAGGCTTCCTGACGATCAACGCTCCAATAGAACAGTTCATCGAGTGGAATGGGCTTGTCGGTAATGGCACAGCGCACGAATGAGCCGGGCTTGAGCACCACATAGTCGGCATCGAGGTAGCGGACCGTTGCCTGGGTCGGGGCAAAGCCCTTTTCAAATATGTTCATCGCTCGATCCTTGGTCGCCCCCTTGGGCATCTTACCGGCTATGGCGGGCCTTCAAAAGAGGCTTTTCTGTTCGCCACCTTCCGGCTCAGAACGCACTTTCTTTTTGCTCTTCACCGGGGCACCCGATACCGTGACGCCAATATCGCCATCGTTGAATGTGACATTTAGCGCGTCACCCGGATCAAGTGCTTGTTTAGAGCCGACCAGATTGCCCTGCGCATCGCGCACCAGCGCATAGCCGCGCGCCAGAACGTTTGTATAGCTTAGCGAGGTCAGCAATTTTTCGATTGCCCCCAGTCGCTGGCTGCGTTCACGCAATTGGCGCACAATTGCAGGCGACAGCCGCGCCGCCAGCGGGCGCAAATGGTTTTGTGCCTGGCGCAGTTCATTGCGCAGGCCACTGGGAGACAGTTTTCCGGCCACCCTCGCCAATTGCGCGGCCTTGCGCTCCAACAGAGTCCTTTTGGCGGGCAGCAGTTTTTGCGCCACCGGATCAAACAGCAACCGGGTGCGATCAACCGATTTGCGCAGACCAGCCTCGCCGCGTCGACTGACATTGACCAGCCGTTCGGACAGTTCGCCCGTCCGTCGGGTCAGCAGCGATGGGTTGTGGCGTGGTTTGAGCCGCTCGAACTGGATGGCTTTTGCCTGACTGGCGTGACGCAACCCACCCAAGAGATTTGAGGCGGCGTGATCGAGCCGTTGGCGCTGGGTTGCCACCAGATCGCTGGCCCGAGGCAGGCCAGCCGTTGCCGCGCGCAGCCGATCCCGCGCGCTGGTCGCCTGTCGCCGCGTGGCGTTGCGCTGGCGCTGGCCCAGATCTTCGACATAGCCGATCAGTTCGGCCCGCACCGGCACCGCCGCTTCGGCTGCCGCGGTCGGGGTGGGCGCGCGCATATCCGAGGCATAATCGATCAGGGTGGTGTCGGTTTCGTGCCCGACCGCTGAAATAATCGGGATTGTGCTGTCGGCAACCGCGCGCACCACGCTTTCCTCGTTAAAACCCCAGAGGTCTTCAATCGAGCCGCCGCCCCGCGCCACAATCAAGAGATCAGGCCTTGGGATCGCCCCATCGGCGCTCATGGCGTTGAACCCGGCAATGGCGTTGACCACTTCGGGGGCGCAGGTATCCCCCTGCACTCGCACCGGCCACACCAGCACATGGGTGGGGAACCGGTCGTCGAGCCGATGCAGAATATCGCGAATGACCGCGCCGGTCGGCGAGGTGATCACCCCGATAACGCGCGGCAGATAGGGCAATGTCTTCTTGCGCTCGCGGGCAAACAGCCCTTCGGCCAGAAGCTTCTTGCGCCGCTCTTCAAGCAGCGCCATGAGCGCACCGGCCCCGGCGGGCTCTATGTTGTCGATGACGATCTGGTATTTGGACGAGCGCGGAAATGTGGTCAGCCGCCCGGTGGCAATGACTTCGAGCCCCTCTTCGGGCTTGAAGCTCAGTTTGGCGTAGTTGCCCTTCCAGACCACCGCGTCGATGGCGGCAGCCTGATCCTTGAGGGTAAAATAGGCATGGCCCGAGGAATGCTGGCCGCGAAAGCCGGAAATCTCACCGCGCACCCGCACATAGCCAAATGAATCCTCAACCGTTCGTTTGACCGCTTGGGCGATCTCGGAGACGCTGAATTCACTGGCGTTGGATTTGGGTGCTTCCATAAACTGTTGGTGCCCGCTCAGGCCATTGGCGTCAAGGGTGGCGAGATGACAACACCCATGCTAGAGGGCCGCATCGAGATAACCGAGGGCTGGGCATGCGCGTACTATTGATCGGATCGGGTGGTCGCGAGCACGCTTTGGCCTGGAAAATCGCACAATCGAAACGCCTCAGCCAATTGTTCATCGCCCCCGGCAATGGCGGCACGCGGGATCTGGGCGAAAACGTCGCGCTCGACATTACTGACCACAAGGCTATCACTGATTTTTGCAAACTGATGGCGGTTGATTTCGTCGTTGTCGGCCCCGATGCACAGGTGGTTGCCGGGCTGGGCGATGATGTTCGCGCAACCGGTATTCCGTGTTTCTGCCCTAGCAAGGCTGCGGGGCAACTTGAGGGCTCCAAGGGCTTTACCAAGGCGCTATGCGACGAAATGAACATTCCCACCGCCGCCTATGGCCGGTTCGACAATGAGGGGGCAGCGCTTGGCTATCTCTACCAGCAGGGGGCCCCCATCGTGATAAAAGCCGATGGGCTGGCAGCGGGCAAGGGCGTCACTGTTGCCATGACCATGGAGGAGGCAGAAGCGGCCATTATCGACTGTTTCGGCGGTGCCTTTGGCGCTTCGGGGGCCGAAGTGGTCATAGAGGCGTTCATGGAAGGCGAGGAAGCCAGCATTTTCGTGCTGTGCGATGGCAAGGACACGTTGCTGCTGGCGACCGCCCAGGATCACAAGCGCGCCTTTGACGGCGACACTGGGCCCAATACTGGTGGCATGGGCGCCTATTCGCCCGCTTCAATAATGACCGAGGCCTTGATCACCCAGACCATGGCCGAGGTCATCGAACCCACGGTGCGGGGATTGGCGGCCCGCGGCACGCCTTATCAGGGCGTTCTTTATGCCGGGATCATGCTGACGCAAAGCGGCCCGAAGCTGGTTGAATACAATGCCCGGTTCGGTGATCCCGAAACGCAGGTCCTGATGATGCGCCTCAAGTCGGATCTGCTCGATCTGCTCCTGGCCACCGCCACCGGCAAACTGGCGGGCCACACGGCGCAATGGCGCGATGACGTGGCGCTGACCGTCATCATGGCGACAAAGGGCTATCCCGGCAGCTATGGCAAGGGCAGCGAAATCGCTGGAACGGAAAAGCTCGACAGCGAGACGATTCAATTGTTCCACGCCGGAACCCGTTACGAGGGCGAGCGTTTAGTTGCCAATGGCGGGCGCGTACTCAACGTGACCGCGCTGGGGGCGAGTGTTTCGGAGGCACAGCGCCGCGCATATGAGGCGCTGGAAAAAATTGACTGGTCCGAAGGATATTATCGACGCGATATCGGCTGGCGCGCCATCGCCCGCGAAGCCGAAGACCAACGGACTTGAACCATTCCTAAACCTTGCAAGCCTAAACTTGTTTCGTCCCAGCGTGGACGAGGCACCAGCCAAACGCCCTTTGACGCCGCTGCAATTGCGCGGTATGGCCGTCGCGCATAAGCTGGCCAACAAGGGTAAGGAGCCAGAACGCAAGGTGAGCACGTCGGGGCCAAGGATTGGTGTGGCATTTGGCGGCGGATCAGCGCGTGGGCTGACCCACATTCCCTATATCGAGGCGATGGATGATTTGGGCATCAAGCCCGCGGTCATCTCAGGCACCTCGATTGGCGCGCTGATCGGGGCCGGTTGGGCCAGCGGTATCAGCGGCAAGGATATTCGCGAGCATACCCTTGAAGTTCTGGGCACCATGCGCACCATTGCCGGAAAATTGTGGGCGGTGCAGTTGCGCGGTCTGGGCGCCATTTTCAAGAACGGCATTTCGATGCAGCTCGACGCGACCTCGATTGTCGATGCGTTCATTCCGCCGGGCTTTCCCGAGGAATTCAAAGACCTCAAAGTGCCGCTCTATGTGGTCGCCACCGATTTCCAGTCCTGGCATCAGGTGGTATTCAACAATGGCCAGTTGCGCTCGGCCATCGCTGGCTCGATTGCGATTCCGACCCTGTTCAAGCCGGTCAGCTATGCCAATCACCTGCTGGTCGATGGGGGCGTCGTCAATCCGCTGCCGCTGGATCAGGCCGATATCGACACCGACTTTTTGATCGGCATCGACGTCAATGGCGATCCTTCCGAAGGCATTACCAAGACCGATCACCGGGCGCTCGACATCTGGTTCGGCTCGGCCCAGATCATGATGCATTCGCTGACCGCCCACATGATGGCCGCCTATCCGCCCGATGTTTATGTGCGCCCCCATGTTGCCGATTTCGGGGCGCTGGAATATTGGCGGGCGCGCGAAATCATCAGTCGGGGCGATGCCGACAAGGAGCGCTTCAAGCGCATTCTGGATCGCAAGATCGAGGATTACATCGCCGAGCGCATTCCGGTCACCGGTTCCAAATAGACCGCCGCCTCAGCGCCGCAAACTCTTGAAAAACTGCTGCAACAGCGCCGTTGCGCGTTGCTCGCCAATGCCGGACAGCACTTCGGGCGCGTGGTGGCAGGTGGGCTGGTCAAACAGTCGCACGCCATTTTCAACCGCCCCCGCCTTGGTGTCGCCCGCCCCGAAATAGAGCCGCCGCAACCGCGTATGGGCAATGGCGCCCGCACACATGGCGCAGGGTTCCAGCGTTACATAAAGATCGCACCCGTCCAGCCGCCCGGTGCCGCGCGTCGCCAGCGCCTGGCGGATGGCCAGCATTTCGGCGTGGGCCGTCGGATCGTTGAGCGCCCGCATCTGGTTGCGCGCACTGGCCAACAGCCGCTCCCCCTCCATGATGACAGCGCCCACCGGCGCTTCGCCATTGGCGGCGGCTTCCTCGGCCAGGCTCAGCGCCAGCTCCATCGGTGTCTGAACGGTGTTGCTCATGCCCGTGTGGTAATCGGGCCTGCCGCCAAGGGCAAGCGCTCAGACAAGCGGCACCCGGCGGCGCTCCGCCCCGACAATGGCAATGGCAATGCCGCCTAAAATAACGATCGAAGCCACGATCAGCCGCGCGCTCAGCACTTCCCCGAACAATAGCGCCGCCCCCAGCGCCGCGATGGCTGGCACGCTCAGTTGCACCACCGCCGCCCGCGTCCGGCTTAAAAATGGCAGCGCCGCATACCAGATGGCGTAGCCAAGCCCCGAGGCAATCGCGCCCGAACCAATGGCCAACAGTACGCCCGCGCTGGTCGGCGGATGCTGGACAATGCCCCAGATCGCCATGATCAGGGCAATCGGGACCAGCCGCACAAAGCTGCCGGCGGCATCGGCCAAGGGCCGCGCCGATCCCCGCCCCAAAAGCGAATAGGCAGCCCAGCTCAATCCCGCGATCACCATCAAGAAACTACCCAGCGGATCGGGCGCCGACAGCCCCGGCGATACCAGATAGACAAAGGCACCAATGGCAATGGCAATCCCCAACCATTCAATGCCGCCCGGCCGGTCGCCCGTCGCGATGGCGCGGGCAATCATGCCAAATTGCACGCTGACAAACAGAATTAGCGCCCCCGTGCCGGTGCTGAGCAGCGCATAGGCCAGCGAAAAGGCAATCGCATAGCCCAATAGCGCCCCCGCCTGCTGCCAATTGCCCAGTCGCGGCACCGCCCGCCAGCTTTTCGGCGCCCGCAGCGTAACCAGAAGCGCCAACATGATCGCCCCCGATACCAGCCGCACCCCGGCAAACCCCAACGCATCCATCGCCCCACTGCCCAGCGCCTGCCGCGTCAAAACCGAATTGGCCGCAAACGCCAGCATGGCCAGACAGGTCAGCGCAATTATTTTTGTCATTTTTGCGCTTTCAGGTTGGGGGGAGCTCCATAATGCACGTTGTGGAAGCCAAGGCCTAGCAACCCCTGACTAGTAGCTACCGACGATGGCCACGACTTTTTGGCAATGGGTCCGCAGCTCGTTGGGTACTGGAGCGTCGCCGCCACCATGCATGTTCGAGCGCGTATATTCATTCAGAGCGAACAAGTTGGTAGTGGAATGGCTTAGAGGATCGTCCCGCCCGGCGTTTTGTATTGATTGCGCCATTTCGAAAATTTGAGCTCTTGCCGGAAAGCGGCCTGGGAAGCGTAGGCGCAAGTAATCCTCAAGAAAAGGACGAATAGCCTGCTTAATACTATTAAGGGTCTGACCTTTCAAAATCTTCTGGTGGGATGCGTACTCTCTGATCATCTCGGACTGCTGCAGGTATAGCGACTTCAGTTCATCGGCGATCCGCCATTGGGTAATACTGCCTTCTCCTGAGTCGCTGCATTGGAGTTGGAAAGTGCGAACCGCCAATTGATCAGCGTTCTTCTCGATCAAGTTAAGGAATCGAGGATCATGCGACATAACGATCGTCTGGCACGCAGACGCGCCGATCGAACGAATGTGACTCGTCGTTTGGAACTGGCGGTCCAAGTCTTGACTGTTGAAAGGATCATCGAAGACCACTACTGCGTCTGCCAGCTTGAGGTCAGCGTTGACCTGCGCGATGAAAAACGCCAAGGCCAAAGTCGTTTTATCGCCGGCACTCAACACGGTTTTGAAGCTTGGCTCGATGTCTGATCTGTCCCCAGCTTTAACTTTTCTAGCACCAATCTCGATGGCGAATTCGGTGTTTGGGTCTCGACCCACAAAGTTGGTTTTGGCATCCACGATCCGGAAGCTTGCGCCAAAATCGAAAAGAAGGCTGTTCACTGCGGTTTGTCGCGCAGTCATCGTCGCTGCCGTGTATGAAGTCAGCGCTTTTTGCGCGGCCGCTTTGTCCGTTCTTATTGTCCGGAGGGTGTCGTCCGCACTTAAATATTCTTCAACGGCCGCTTTAACGGGGTCCACAGCCCTTTCTGCCAATGCATGCCATTTGGCTAGCATAATTTCCGTCTGAGCAATATCGATAGCCGTCGTGTCCGCGCGGGCCTGATCAATCACGGCATTCGCTGCGGCAACCTTTTCGTTGTATGCGATAAGCACGCCGACCGCATTGTGAATCGCGGGGCCGTCTGTCCCCATCTCGACGATCTCCAGAGGGTTGCGTTGTTTCGCCTCGGCCAGCGCCTTGAGTTTATCCAGCCCCTCTCGGACCATTTCAATTTCGTCAGCGACTAGTGTTGGGGTAACGCTGAGATTGCATAGATCTGCCCAGTAGGCGAACTCGACATCATTCGCGTGCACGAGGGCACCGAACTTGCCAAGGCCCGCAAGAACGCCAGTGAGAGAATCAATCCGGGCCTTGTAGTTTTTAAACTCGTCGCTGAAAAACGACTTGTAGGCTGCGACTAGATCGTTTCCCCGTGTGTCCTGATCGCAAAACGGGCAACTGTCCTGTGGAGCGTGGGCTGACCCGTATTCGAGCCAATTGTGAGCGCGCAGACCAAGATCGTGTATCGCCAAGTGATGCGCGACACGTTGGGCCGTGTTTTCGCCCAATCCGTCGATGGTCTCGCTCAGCAGCTCAACCACGACTTCTAGACCTTCTAATTCTAATGTTGACGGATTTGGCTTCTGCTTCACGACCGCTGCCTGTTTGGCGAGTTGAACCCGCTTTTCCCAGTCGTTGATTTTGTCCGTTAAGTTTTCGGGAATAATGGCCTTACAGAAGGCCAAGACTTTGCTCGCGTCGAGCGACCGACACCTGGCAAGAATAATCTGTTCCTGCACTTTCTGCTTCTCACTGACTGCTCGCTGCTCCTTGTCTAGCGAGATCACCTTCTCAGAAAGCGCCACACCGTCATCACCTAGGACCACGGGGAGAAGGCTTCGCTTGTTCTCCCGCGTCACACTATCGCCGACGTGCAGGTTCTTTGACACGTACTCTTGGTCAAATATGTAGATCTTACCGGGACACGCGTTCCACCTTCCCGCGCTATAAGCGTAAGTCGTGCCTGACGCCCATGAAGTTTCCACTCTTGAATCCCGGATGGCACCGAGCCGCCGTCTCATAGATATGTGGTTAGCTTGACCGTCGGTGGCCGATCTCAAGATAGAGCACAGTGTACTCTTACCATACCCATTACGTCCAAAAATCAGCGACAGCCTAGTGAATGGCTCCGCCTTGTGAGTGAGCTTGGAGAACCGGCCAATCTCCTCAATCGACTTAAATTTATGCAGCATGCAATTGCCCCGAACCAGCGGCAAGCTAAGATGCAGTTAGCGAGCGCGCAAGTAAGAATGAATATGGACAAGGTTTATTGAGAGAAACTTGCCAAGCACTACTAACATGCGTGTTATTCGTCCAATGATTGACGAAGCCGCAGCAATTTTGAATTTGAAATCTTGGATTGTTCCCCCGCCCTAGCCGATAGGTGCCGCAAGCGACCGCGTTGGAAGCATGGCGGCTGCCCCCACTCGGTGTCACCCCGGGCTTGACCCGGGGTCCATCATGAGATTTATCCGCCCTCACTGCCAGTACGACCGCCACGATGGATTCCGGCCTCCACCGGAATGACCGTATGGCGATGGAGGGTCAGCACCCCCCCACGCAAAACTTATCCCCACGCCCAAAGCCTCTGCCACAATAACACTCACTCCCCACGCGATTGCGGGGTCGCGACGAACGGTCCGTGGGAGAGCAGATGGGTGGGAGGCGGTCGCGCGCTCCTGGGTCCGTGTGACGGGTTTGTCCGGCCAGGCTGGAACAAAGCGCTCCATAGTCCTGAAAGCCCATCGCATGCGGCGAGACCAGTCTCGTAACTTAAAAATCACATGAGGCCGGTTCTCGCCGCATGTCGCAATCTTTTAAACCGCAGGCCTCGTGCCGGGCGGGATTTGGTCGTGGGCAAAATGCAAAGCGGGTCGGAAACCGCGTGGCGATCCCCTATGCTGGCCCAAAGGAGAATCGCTGCATGCCGATCCGGCAATTACCTGATGATCTGATCAACCGCATTGCGGCGGGCGAAGTCGTCGAGCGCCCCGCAAGCGTTGTCAAGGAACTGGTCGAAAACGCCATTGATGCAACCGCTACGCGCATTGTCATTACCACCGCTGGCGGTGGCAAAAGCCTTATCCGCATCGAGGATGATGGCCACGGCATGGATGCGCGCGATCTGGTGCTTTCGGTCGAGCGGCACGCCACCTCCAAATTGGGTGACGCCGAGCTTGACGATATTCGCACCCTCGGTTTTCGCGGCGAGGCGCTGGCCTCCATCGGATCGGTGGCCGAACTGACCATTTCAACCCGCACCAAAAACGCTGAAACCGGTCTGCGGCTTAATGTTTTGGGCGGCAAGAAGCATGGCCCCCTGCCCCAGGCGATGAATCGCGGCACCATCATCGAGGTCAAAAATCTCTTTGCCCATATCCCTGCCCGGCTGAAATTCCTCAAGACCGACCGGGGCGAAACCGCAGCGATCACCGACGTGGTCAAGCGTCTGGCCATGGCCAATCCCGAAGTCCATTTCGTTCTTAGCGGATCGGACCGCAGCACAACCAACTGGCCTGCCGTCACCGGCGATGGCGCGCTCGCCGGACGGTTGGCGCAAGTCATTGGCGACGATTTTGCCCAGAACGCGGTCCGGCTGGCCACCACCCGACACGGCGTTGTCGTTGCCGGTCTGGCGGGCCTGCCCACCTACACCCGCGCCAATTCGCTCAGCCAGTTCTATTTCGTCAATGGCCGCTCGGTGCGCGACAAGGTCTTGATGGGGGCGGTTCGCGCCGCCTACGCCGATTTCACCTTCCGCGACCGGTTTCCCGTCATTGCGCTCTATCTGGCGGTCGATCCGGGCGAGGTCGATGTCAATGTACATCCCGCCAAGGCCGAATTGCGGTTTCGCGATGCCGGTGGCGTGCGCAGCGCCGTCATTCGTGCCATCGGCGAAGCCTTGACCCATGCCGGTTTCAAGGCTTCGAGCAGCGTTGCCGAAGATGTCATCGGAGCGTTTTCCGCGCCGGGTCACGACGCCGCTGCCTCCGCCCCTCGCTCTGGCCCCTTGTCACCCACGCCCTTTGCTGCAACGCCATCAGCGTATGCGTCGCGCGATTATCCAATCGCCGCAGAGCGCGGCTTTGCCGGGTTTACTGAACCGAGCGGGCGGGTCGAGGACAGCGAACCGGCGGGGCTTGTCGACTATCCGCTCGGCACCGCCCGCGCCCAGATGTTTGACAATTTCATCATCGCCCAGAATGGCGATGGGCTATTGCTGGTTGACCAGCACGCCGCCCACGAACGCCTGGTTTATGAGCGTTTCAAGACCCAGTTGGCGTCCGGGCCGGTGCCCAGTCAGGCCCAACTTATTCCGGTGGTTATCGAACTGCCCGAGGAAGATTGCGTCCGCCTTGAAGACGCCGCCGCCGACTTTGAGCGCTTTGGTCTTTATATCGAGCGCTTCGGTGCCCGCGCCATTGCGGTGCGCGAAACCCCGGCCTTGCTCGGGCAAACCGATATTGAGGGCTTGATCCGCGATCTTGCCGATGGGTTGGCCGAGTGGGAAACCACCACTGCGCTCAGTGACCGGATGGAGGCCATTATCGGGCGCATGGCCTGTCATGGCTCGGTCCGTTCGGGCCGCCGCCTGCGGGTCGATGAAATGAATGCCCTTTTGCGCGATATGGAGGCGACCCCCATTCGGGCCAATGTATTCACGGCCGCCCGACCTATGTCGAACTCAAGAAGCGCGACATAGAAAGGCTGTTCGGGCGGACGCGCTAGCCTCTATTGAAAGACGCTGGCGCCCCGGTCGGCCACGCCAACCAGACTGCGCATGCCCGCGAACAATTCGCGCCCCATGCCAAAATGCTGGGGACGCAGATCCTCGGTGGCCGGGGTGCGTGAGAAGAATTCGCGCTCGTCGCCAAGGAATTGCAGCGTTCCTTCATTGGCATCGAGCCGGATCATGTCGCCATCGCGGATCTTGGCAATCGCGCCGCCGTCCATGGCTTCGGGCGTCATGTGGATCGCCGCCGGCACCTTGCCCGACGCCCCCGACATCCGCCCGTCGGTCAGCAGCGCCACCTTAAAACCCCGATCCTGCAACAGCCCCAGCGCCGGCGTCAGCTTGTGCAACTCCGGCATGCCAATCGCCCGCGGCCCGGAAAACCGCACGACAGCGATCAGATCGCCGGTCAGTTCACCCGCCTTGAACGCTTCCTGCAAGCCTTCCTGCCCATGGAACACCCGGGCAGGCGCTTCAACAACCCGATGCTCGGGCTTGACCGCCGACACCTTGATGACCGAGCGACCAATATTGCCGGTCAACAGCTTGAGCCCACCCGTTGGCTGGAACGGAGCCTTTGCCGAAGCGAGAACCTTGGGTAGCGCCGACTCCTTGGGAGCCGGTTCAAAGCTCAACTTATCCTCGATCAGTTTGGCTTCGACACAATAGCCAGACAGGCCTGTTCCCCAGACGGTCTTGACGTCTTCATGCAGATGTCCTGATCCAAGCAGTTCCTGAATGAGAAAGCCCATACCACCCGCCGCGTGGAAATGGTTCACATCAGCAACGCCATTGGGATAGACCCGCGCCAGCAAGGGAGTGGCATCGGACAGGTCGGACATGTCGTCCCATGTCACCGTCAGCCCAGCCGCCGCTGCGATGGCGATCAGGTGCATGGTGTGGTTGGTCGAACCGCCTGTCGCATGCAACCCCACGAGGCCGTTGACGATGGCTTTTTCGTCAATGACATGGCCAACGGGGGTATAATTGTTGCCCTGAGCCGAAAGCGAAAGCGCCCGGCGTGTCGCTTCCTGGGTTAGCGCATCGCGCAGTGGTGTGCCCGGATTGACGAAGCTGGCGCCCGGCAGGTGCAGACCCATGATTTCCATCAGCATCTGATTGGAATTTGCGGTGCCATAAAATGTGCAGGTGCCCGCCGAGTGGTATGATTTCGCCTCTGCCTCAAGCAGTTCGGCGCGCCCGACCTTGCCCTCCATATAGAGCTGGCGAATGCGTGATTTCTCGTCATTCGGCAGTCCCGAAGGCATTGGCCCGGCGGGCACGAAAACGGCGGGCAAATGCCCAAACGTTAGAGCTCCAATCAACAGGCCAGGCACGATCTTGTCGCAAATCCCCAGAAACACACCGGCATCAAACATATTATGACTCAGCGAAATGGCCGTCGCCATGGCAATGACATCGCGCGAAAACAAGCTCAAATCCATGCCCGGCTGGCCTTGAGTGACGCCATCGCACATGGCTGGTACGCCGCCCGCGACCTGTGCGGTTGCGCCGATCTCACGTGCCGCTGCCTTGATGATATCGGGATAGGTTTGGTACGGCTGGTGCGCCGACAGCATGTCGTTGTAACTGGTGACGATACCCAGATTAAGCGTCTTGTTCCCCGCCAGAGCGGCCTTTTCGGAGGGGCTGGAGGCGGCAAAGCCGTGGGCAAGATTTCCGCAGGACAGTCGGGAGCGATAAACGCCAGCTTCCTTGGCGGCATCAAGCCGATTGAGATAATCGCGTCGCGACTCGCGGCTACGGTCTGCGATGCGGTCAGTTACGTCCTGAATGGCTTTAAGCACAGTCATGGTTGCTCCTTTGTGGGCGGACGGAGCGGCCGAGGCGACCAATTGGGGATCGCCTCAGGAGCTATGGCGCCCAATAGACAGTTACAGGCTTTCCTGCGCGCAACACGGCGCGGATGGGCATTTGCTCGACCGGCCCTTCACCAAGCGCTGTTTCCAGCACCTGAGCCTTTTCCTCACCCTCAATATGGAGGTAAAGAGCGTCAGTATCGAGAAGATAAGGCAATGTCAGGGTCACGCGCGGCTCGCCCGCGCCGGGCGCCTCGATGGCCAAGGCCGGGCCAGCGGCCGACAACGCCTTGCTCAACGTGTTGCCGCCGGGGAAAAATGAGGCAGTGTGGCCATCGCCACCCATGCCAAGAATTACAGCGGCAAAGGGGCGCGGCAGATCGCCCAGAAGCGCATTGGTGCGCTCGATTGCAGCGTCATCGGGGGTTTGGCCACCAGTATAGAGCGGTAGAAAACGCGCAATGGCTGCAGGGCCTTGCAACATGCGTTCGTTGACCAGCATAGCGTTGGAGCGGTCGCTGGTTTCACTGACCCAGCGCTCATCCACCAGCGTAACAATCACCTTGGACCAATCGACGTCCTTATGCTTGCCAAGCGCCGCAAAAAACCGGGCTGGCGTCGAGCCACCCGAAACTGCAATTGCCGCGATGCCATTGGCCTCGATGGCCGAATTGATATGGTTGGCAACATTGATCGCCAGCTCTTTGGCAAGCGCCAGTCGGCCTTCGAAACTGCGTCGTTCGATGCTCACCTTAGTACTCATCCTCATGCCAGGTGCGGCCATCGCGTTCGATCAAGGCGATGGCGGCGGTTGGGCCCCAGGTACCCGCTGTATAGATTTGAGTCGGATCGGTAGATGCCTCCCAGGCTTCCCGGATCGGGTCGACCCATTTCCACGCGGCCTCGAGTTCATCACGTCGCATGAACAAGGTTTGATTACCCCTGACCACATCAAGCAGCAGGCGCTCATAGGCTTCGGGCGTGCGTTCGGCAAAAGTCTGGGCGAAGCTCAGATTAAGCGGCACTTCCCGCAAGCGCATCCCACCGGGACCCGGATCCTTTATCATCATCATCAGTTTGACGCCCTCATCGGGCTGCAAACGAATGATGAGTTTGTTTGAACGCGGCGCGCCCTCGGCATGATCAAAGATCGAATGGGGGATGGGCTTGAACTGAATGCAGATTTCGGAAACCCGCTTAGCCATCCGCTTGCCGGTGCGCAGGTAAAATGGCACGCCCGCCCATCGCCAGTTTTCAATCTCGGCTTTTACCGCAACAAAAGTCTCGGTGCGGCTGCCCTTCTTTTCCTCGGGCAACTCGTCCTGGTAACTCTTGACCGAAACGGTTTCCGAAGAAATTCCGCGATATTGACCACGCACCGTCATCTTGCCGACTTCGCCATTGGTGATCGGCTTGAGTGAACGCAGAACCTTGAGCTTTTCGTCGCGCAGGGCGTTTGCATCATCAGAGGCTGGCGGTTCCATGGCCACGAGGCACAAGAGCTGCAACATGTGATTTTGGATCATGTCGCGCAAAGCGCCAGATTCGTCATAATAGCCGCGCGTACCAGCACCAACGGTTTCGGCGACGGTAATCTGAACATGGTCGATATGGGCCGAATTCCAGATCGGTTCGAACAACATATTGGCAAAGCGCAGCGCCAAAAGGTTCTGAACCGTCTCTTTGCCAAGATAGTGATCGATACGGTAGACCTGATCTTCTCGAAAAATCTTGGCAACGCCATCATTGATTTCCATCGAGGATTCCAAGTCGTGACCCAACGGTTTTTCGATCACAACGCGCGCGTCGCGACGGTAAAATTTCTTCTTGGCAAGATATTCAGCGATCGGCTCGAACAGGTTAGGCGCAACCGCGAGATAGAAGGCGCGAACGACTTCGGGCTCTTCGCGCAATGCCCCCTTGAGATCGCCCCAACCGGCTTCATTGCTCACGTCGTTGACGATGTAGGAGAATATTGAGACGAAACGGTCGATAACGGCCTTGTCCTGATATTCCTTGTCGACGAATTCGCTGATCGCGGTGCGTGCCACCTTCTGGAAATCGGCATCACTGAGCTTGGAGCGCGACACTCCGATAATGCGCGACTGCTCGTCGAACTGGCCGTCCTTGAAGCGATAATAGAGCGCCGGGATGAGCTTACGCCTGGTCAGATCGCCGGTGGCGCCAAACACCACATAATCAAAAGGCTGGACTGGAATGATACGGCTGGACACGATAAAATAGTCCCTTCAATACAAGGTTCAGGCGGACGCAAAATTCTGTTTGGACAGAATCAGGGCGCCGTGCAGCGGTTCAAATTTTGGCAGAGCGACGAAATCGCCATAACGTTTTTCAAGCAGCGGAAAGAGCGCTTGTCCAAAACCACCAACAATTGCCATGACCTTGGCACCCCGGGCCTTGAACCAGTCGGCATAGGCGTCGATGTAGGAGAACTGCAACGCCATCAGTTTGATGGCAATGGCGTCCCCCTGTTGATAGTGCTCGATGAACATGGGCATCAATGCGCCATAATCGGCGGGGTTCCGGTTATCATCGAAAGACCAGTCCATAACGGCATCGTTGTTGCCACCCAGTTTGGCGATAACTGCCTTGGTCAGGGCAGAACCCTCGACCAATCGGTCTTCAGCCTCAACGGCGATGCGGACAAGCTCTCGTCCCAGAATGGCGCCAGACATTTGATCGCCGATCTCAAAACCCCAGCCACCGGCCTGATGGCGCTGACCATCAATTATTGCCAGACCCGCGGAGCCTGTTCCCACGATGATCACTGCGCCATCCTTGCCACCAAGGGCGCCGGCGTGGGCAATGTCGATATCATCATAGACCCGCACTTTGGCAAAGGGCCAATCTCTGAGGGCAAATTCTTCGCGGGCCGAATTCAGGCGACCGCCCGCCATGCCGAAACAAGCGTAGGTGTTTGCAGTTTCTGCGAAATCAACACCTGCCTTTTCAAAGACTTCACGTGTACCCGCGTTGACGGCAGCATAGGCAGGGTCGCCGTCGTCGATCTGCAGATTGGACCGGCCATTGCGGACTTCGGCGAGCGTTTCGAGATTTTCATTGGCCAGACGGACGCGGCAATTGGTGCCACCACCGTCCACGCCGAGATAATATCTGGGCACGCTTGCGTCTCCGTCCTATATGCTGGTCCTACAGCGAATAATTCGCGCGGACCATAATGCGAAAGATCATTAGACGAAAGTAGAATAAGGGACAAAATTGGCAGGCAAAGAGCTGTTTGAACATGGCACAAATGTGCTGGGTGCAGCGGAAGCACCACGGAGGGCCGTTTGATGGCGCGCCATGTGTTAATTTTAGGGGGAGCCCGCTCCGGAAAGACAGGGTTTGCGGAGCGTTTTGCGCTCGGCGCGGGTAGAAGGCCAGCCTATCTGGCAACCGCCGAAGCGATGGATGAGGAGATGCGCGAGCGCGTCGAAAATCATCAACGCATGCGTGATCAGCTGTTTACAACCATTGAGGAACCGCTGGATCTGCCCCGGGCCCTACTCGCAGCCGCCGGCGATCACGATGTGATTCTGGTTGATTGCCTCACGCTGTGGATTTCCAATCTTTTGGGGGAAGGCGCCAGCGTTGCCGATGCGGTCGATATGCTTGAAGCCGCCATGACGCAAATCGATGAGTGTCGGATAATTCTGGTCTCAAACGAGGTGGGTCAGGGGATCGTGCCCGACAACGCGCTGGCGCGGATGTTTCGCGATCTGGCCGGGTCAACGCATCAACAATTGGCCGAGGCGTGCTCCGACGTATATTTTGTGACGGCTGGATTACCGCTGACGCTTAAGGGTCAGGTAGTTGGGGCTTCTGGGCGGCCGGTCGCTCGGAGCTAACCCGTTGCCGAAAGCATCAGCAATGCAATCGCAAGGCTCAGGCCCAGCAGGATATTCAGCGTTGCCCGGTACAGTTGAAGGGCGCGCAAAATGTCGCTGCCGCGCAGTTCATGCTTGCCAGATCCCATCCGTGGCAGCTCAACAGTATTTCCATCATAAGAGCGAGGCCCGCCCAGTGAAAAGCCAAGTGCTCCGGCAAAAGCGGCTTCGGGCCAGCCCGAATTGGGCGAGGCGTGTCCAGAGGCGTCGCGGCCCGCTGTTGCCCATGCCTTGCCCGGACTTGCATGAGGCACGATGAAACAGGCCGCCGTGATCAGCATGGTACTTAGCCGCGCAGGAATCCAATTGACCACATCATCAAGTTTGGCAGCAGCCCATCCAAAGTCGCGATAGCGATCATTAAGATGTCCAATCATGGAGTCGGCGGTGTTGATGGCCTTATAGGCGACGATGCCCGGCAAACCGAACAGGACCAGCCAGAACCAGGGGGCCACAATGCCATCGGATGTACTTTCGGCCAATGTTTCAATGGCGGCGCGGCTGACCTCGGCCTCGTCCAATTGATCGGCGTCACGACCGACGATTTGGCTTACCTCGGCACGACCGGCGTCAAGCGAAATGTCCAATGCCTCGGCGACGGTGCGCACTGCGCGACCGAGCTCCTTTTGCGCGAAAAATGGCGTTGCCAACAGCATTTCAAGCAACCAGCCCTGCGGAATTTGGCGCGTCAATTGTTGGACCAGCAAGGCGACGAGGACCACGCCCCCCAGGAGGATCGTCATTGAAATGATACCGGCGTCGCGTCGCTGCTGTGTGGTTCTTTCGCGGCGATCGACGCGGGTTTCGAGAAAGTCGATGAGCTTGCCGAACCAGATAACGGGGTGGCCAATTGCATTCATCAGGTGAGGTGGGTAGCCGGTGTAGCGCTCAACCATCAGAGCCAAGGGGGCGATAAAGACATGCATCAGACAATTTCCAACGGCTGGGCAAGCGCCAGAAGCGCATCGAGATCGAGATGAGACTCAAGGTGGGTGGCCAAGGCGTCAAGCGCTGCTTCCACGCCGGCTTCATAAATGAGCCCGCTTGTTGTTCCACCCAGAAATGCGGCGCGAAAGCTGTCGGACGCAAAAACGCCGTGCAGATACGTGCCAAAGACCCGGCCATCGGGGCTGCAGGCACCTTCGGGCAAATTGCTGATCTGGGCGAACGGATTGGCGCAATCGGGACCCTGCGAACGGCCCATGTGCATATGATACCCGGTGATGGGGTGACCGCCGGCAATTTCAAAGCCATCGACCATGCCTAATGTTTTGACCGGTGCAAGGATGGTTTTGATATCGAGGAGGCCAAGGCCTTCGCTGATGCCGGGTGTGCCCTCTATGCCGTCAGGGTCGGCAATGGATTGACCCAACATTTGATAGCCGCCGCAAATTCCGATAATCCGCCCCCCTGCGCGATAGTGCGCCAGAATATCAATGTCCCAGCCCTGTTTGCGCAAGATGGCCAAATCGGCGCGAGTGGCCTTTGAACCCGGCAAAATGATGAGATCGGCGCTGCGGGGGAGCGGGCTGCCCGGCTCAATGATGATCAGATTTACTTCTGGTTCGGCCCGCAGGGGGTCGAGATCATCGAAATTGGCGATGCGCGGCAAACGCGGCACAGCAATGGTCAGTCGACCGCCACTGGCCTGACGCGGCGCGTCGAGCGCCAGCACATCTTCAGCGGGAAGCTTTGACGCGTCCGCAAACATAGGTAGCGGCCCAAACACCGGCCGTCCGGTGAGTTCGGCGATATAGGCCTTACCGGCATCAAACAGGCTCGGATCGCCCTGGAACTTGTTGACAAGTGTTGCCACGATCATGTCCCGATCCTTTGATGTGACGACAGAGAAGGTGCCGACAAGCGAGGCAATGACGCCGCCGCGATGAATATCGCCAATAACAATTACCGGCACATTGGCGGCGCGGGCGAAGCCAAAATTGGCGATATCGCCGGTCCGCAAGTTCACTTCGGAGGCGCTGCCAGCGCCCTCGACCAGCACCAGATCGGTGTCGTCGGCCAGTTCATGGAAGGCGGCAACCACCTGCGGCAGCAATTCGCCCCGCTTCTTGAAATAGTCCCGAGCCGGCATCGAGCCTACGCGCTGACCGCGAACCACAAGTTGGGCGCCGGTTTCCTGCTCGGGCTTCAGCAGCACCGGATTCATTGCCGTGATCGGCTGGCGGCGCGCGGCGCGCGCCTGCAAGGCCTGAGCGCGCCCGATTTCGCCGCCATCCTCGGCCACAGCGGCATTGTTGGACATGTTTTGCGGTTTGAATGGCGCAACCTTGAGACCGCGATTGGCCATGGCCCGACACAGACCAGCAACGATCAGTGACTTGCCGACATCGGAGCCGGTGCCCATGAACATCAATGCTCTTGCCGTCATGGCGTACCCACATCAATAACGTGGGCGTAGGAACCCATGGTTCTGCCAATCGCTGCGCCCATTGGTGGCAACGCTTCGCCGCGCGCATCGTTGGCATGGAAAAGCGGTGGCAGGCGCGATTGCTTTGCCGAGGAATAGTGGAACTCGTGACCCGCCAGCAATTGCGGCCACGGCAAGGCGCTCTGATGGGCCAGCCGCCGATAGCCGAGAATCCGTTTGGGGCGGTCAATCTGAGTTACCACGGGCAACAGGCCGGCCATTTCATGGGGAATGCCGGTCTTGTCGAGCAAGACCTCACCCATCACCATGAACCCACCGCACTCACCGTAAATGAGCGCGTCGCGATTTTGCGCAGCCAATAGCCCTGCCTTGAAGGTTTTTGCGGCGGCAAGACCCGCGCCGTGCAGCTCGGGATAGCCGCCGGGCAAATAAACAGCATCGGCAGAGGCATCAGGCGCCTCGTCGGCGAGCGGGGAAAAAAACGACAGTTCTGCTCCTGTCTGACGCCAGCCCTCTAGAAGATGCGGATAAATGAAGGCAAAAGCATCGTCCCGAGCGATCGCGATGTGTTGGCCCAACGGCGCCAGACGTGGCAAATCCTGCTCGGAAGGTACCGGCTGTGCAAGATTGAGCAGTTGGCCCAGATCAACATAATCACCCAAGGATTGAGCCGCTTCGGTCAGGAAGTGATCGAATGCCGTAACCTCGTTGGGCATGACCAGACCAAGATGGCGTTCCGGCACGACCAGCTGGGGATTGCGTGGAATTGCACCAAGGCAGGGAATACCGGTGGCCGACAGCGCTTCAAGCAACATTTTTTCATGTCGCGTGCTTGCAACACGATTGAGAATGACGCCGCCAATTTGTACGCCAAATCTCCAATTGGCAAAGCCGGATACCAAGGGCGCAATGGATTGGCTCTGCTTATCTGCATCGACGACCAGCACTACTGGCAGTTCGAGCAATTCGGCCAGATCGCCGGTAGAACCGATGCCGTCGGCGGCGCCGTCGAACAGGCCCATGACGCCTTCGATCAGTAAATGTTGGGCATCCACACTCGATGCCAGATGTTTGAGGCGATGGCCGCTCATGGCCCAGGGGTCAAGATTTATCGCGGGGCGCTGGGCTGCCCGTGCCAACAGGGTTGGATCGATGTAATCCGGCCCGGTCTTGGCGGCGGCAACATCGATACCGCGCTGCTTCAAGGCCGCGAGTAATCCAAGCGTTACAATTGTCTTGCCAGAGCCCGAGCGCGGCGCGCCAATGACCAGCCCCTTAACCAAAGCCGTTCTCCCGCGCCGGGCCGACGTACCAATCCAACGCTTCGCGATAGGCGCTGACGGGCCCTACAACGACAATGGCTGGTGTTGGCACATTTGCCAGAGTGCCGGCGTCGGCAAGGCTCGATTCGATGACGGATTGCTGAGGCGAGGCGGCGTTGGAGACGATTGCGATCCGATCTGCTGGATCGCGGCCGGCGGCTAGCAGTTTTTGGGTAATGGTGCCCAGATGCTTGACAGCCATGAACATGACGATCACCGGCGCCGCCCTTGCAATGGCGGGCCAATCAAGTGGCGAGACGTCGCCTGTTTCATCATGGCCGGTCAGGAAAATAACCGATTGGTTAGTTTCGCGGTGGGTAACCGGAATGCCGGCATAAGCCAGCCCGCCCAAGCCTGATGAAATGCCCGGCACGATGCGGAATTTTACTTTGGCGCGGAACAGGGCCCCAGCTTCCTCGCCACCACGACCAAAAACGAACGGGTCCCCGCCTTTGAGGCGCAAGACGCGTTTGCCTTTTTGCGCCCAATCGATCAATTGCAGCGTTATATCCGCCTGTTTGGGGCTTGGTTTGCCACCGCGCTTGCCGGCGTAAATTTTCTGAGCGCCTGGATTGGCTTGCGCCAACAGACGTTCACTCACCAGCGCGTCGTAAACAATGACATCGGCCTGTCCCAAAGCATGATAGCCGAGAAGTGAAATCAGACCCGGCGCGCCGGGGCCCGCGCCAACCAACCAGACCGAGCCGGGCGCAAATTCAGGAAAATCGGCAGCATCAAGTGCTGCGAAATGCCCGCGTCGCCCCAGCAAGGACTTTAGCCAATCCAACATTATGTTCCCCTGTTCGGGATCAGCTTATATAGGTCTTTGCCATGAGTGAAACCGTTGATCAGCACCTGCCCCACGCAAAGTCGCTCAGACGCGGTTGGACAACAGGTGCCTGTGCCACTGCGGCGACAAAATCTGCCCTGACGGCACTTCTAGGGAGTGGCTTTGTTGACCCTGTGGTGATTACGCTGCCCGGTGGCCAACAGCCTGCCTTTGCGCTGGCGCACGAGACGGCGGGCGAGGGTTTTGCCGAAGCCGGGATTATCAAGGATGCGGGGGATGATCCCGACGTTACCCATGGCGCGTTGGTTACGGTGCGGGTTGAACAAGGTCCGGTCGGTAGCGGCGTGCAATTCAGGGCGGGCAAGGGCGTTGGCATTGTTACCAAGCCGGGGTTGCCGCTGGCGGTTGGTGAACCGGCAATCAATCCGGCCCCGCGCTCGATGATGACTGGCGTTGTTGACGAGGTGGCAGCCGAATTTGGGGTCGCCGCCGATTTTGCCATTACCATTTCGGTGCGTGATGGCGAACAATTGGCAGAAAGAACATGGAATCCGCGCCTCGGCATATTGGGCGGCCTATCGATCCTGGGGACGACCGGCATTGTTATTCCCTATTCATGCGCGGCATGGATTCATTCGATTCATCGCGGCATTGACGTCGCGCGGGCGATGGGGTTGAACCACGTTGTTGGCTCAACCGGCGATCTGTCCGAAAAAGCCGCACAGGCGCACCTAGGATTACCAATAGAGGCCTATCTCGATATGGGCGATTTTGCGGGTGGGCTGTTGAAATATTTGAAGCAACATCCGGTGGAACGGCTGACCATTGCCGGGGGCTTTGCCAAACTGGTCAAGCTTGCCCAAGGCTCGCTCGATTTGCATTCGGCGCGCTCGAGCGTGGAATTGGCCGGCCTGGCGGCAATGTTGGCCGAATTGGGCGCAAACGCGGCACTTTTGGCGAAAGTGCCGACGGCAAACACCGCCAACGAGGTTCTGGGCATGGCAAATGAACTGGGACTGGCCAATGCCGTCGCCCGCGCTGCCAAAGCAAAGGTTGAAAAAACGCTTGGTGCATCTGGCGTTGCGGTAAGCATTTTGGTGGTTGACCGCGCCGGTGCGATTGTAGGCGAAGCGTAGATGAAAATTCTGATCCTTGGCGGTACAGGCGAAGCGCGGGCGTTGGCTGAAGCCCTGATTGGGCTGCGCCACGATGTAACGACGGCGTTGGCCGGGCGGACCCAATCGCCGTTGCCAATACCAGGCAATATTCGAACCGGGGGTTTTGGTGGAGCCGAAGGACTTCGAGAGTTCATCGTTTCGGAAGGGTTCGACCACATTTTTGATGCGACACACCCCTATGCCGAGCAGATTTCGCGCAATGCAATTTTGGCCACGCAGAGCGCGGGGCGACCACTGGTTCGGTTGTTGCGCCCAGCCTGGGAGGAACAACCCGGAGCCGACTGGTTGCGGGTCGCGGACGCGGGAGCCGCGGCTGTCAGTTTGCCGAGCGGTGCAATGGCGCTGCTGACAACAGGGCATCGGGGACTTGAAGATTTTCTGTCACGCGAGAATTGCATGTTCGTCCTGCGCTTGATTGAAAAACCAGAGGCCGTGCTTCCAGACAATGTGCGGCTCGTCATCGCACGACCGCCCTACTCGGTCGAAGAAGAGAGTGCGCTGATGCGAACCCATGCGATTACGCATCTGGTAACCAAGAACTCGGGTGGTGCGCAAACAACGGCGAAGCTGGTCGCCGCGCAAAGGCTAGGGGTCAAGATCGTAGTGATCGACCGACCGCAATACGATCCCGGCGTGGAGGTCACGAACGTAGCCGACGCGTTGAAAGCTCTCTAGCCGGCCAGTTTTGCCTTTTTCTTTTTGCCAACATTGCGTAGCACATGGGCAAACTGGGCGTCGTAGAGTTTTGAATCCTTGAACCGGGTTTGCCCGAACACCTGCCCGACGAAAATCAGCGCCGTTCGGGTGATTTTCTCCTCACGAACCCGCCCGCGCATTTCCGCCAGCGTCGTCACAATGATTTCTTCATCGGGCCACGTGGCGCGATAAATGATGATGACCGGGCAGTCGGGTCCATAGTGAGGCGTCAAGGCGGTTTCGACGTAGGCCAGATTGCGGATCGAAAGGTGGATCGCAAGGGTTGCCTTTGCTGCACCCAAAAGTTCGAGCCGCTCACCCTCGGGCACCGAAGAAGCCTTGCCCGATGTGCGTGTCAGAATAATGGTCTGGGCGATTTCAGGTAGCGTCAATTCGGTTTGCAGACGGGCCGCGGCACCGGCAAAGGCGGGAACACCCGGTACCACTTCATAGTCAATCCGCAAGGCATCCAGTCGACGCATTTGCTCGGCTACGGCACCATAAATCGAAGGGTCACCGGAGTGCACGCGAGCAATGTCCTGCCCTGCCTCATGGGCTAGGCGCATGTCTTCAATTATCTGATCAAGATGCATCGGCGCCGTATCCTTGATCAGCGCGCCCTTTGGAGCCGAGGCGACGATTTCAGGCGGCACGAGCGAACCCGCATATAGACAGACGGGACAGCGCTCGATCAGTCGCTGGCCACGCAGCGTAATCAGATCGGCTGCGCCCGGGCCGGCACCAATGAAATAGACGGTCATGACTGGCTCTTTCGTTCGTAGCCGCGCGGCGTATAGGCATAGGTCTGGCCATTGCCGCGTTTAAGGGCGCGGGAGGTGGATGCGCCAAACAGCACAATTGTCAGCATGTCGACTTCGCTCGGATCAAAGGTGCCAAGCGTCGTGACGCGCACATTTTCCTCTGGACGCCCGACACTGGTGCCGATGACGACCGGGGTATCCGAAGGACGGTGATCGAGATAGATGGCTTTGGCCAGTTCGATCAGATCGGTGCGTCGTTTAGAGCGCGGATTGTAAAACGCCGTCACAAAATCGCCCTCTGCGGCAGCGTGCAGGCGTTTGATGATATCTTCGCGCGGCGTCAGAAGATCAGAAAGGGAAATGGCGCAAAAATCGTGTCCGAGCAGAGCGCCAGCTGTAGCAGAAGCCGATTGGAGCGCTGATATTCCGGGGTGGCTGGCGACGCCGACGCGACACGCGGCATCGGACAACGCGCGAGCGCCGGTTACATCGAGCAGTTCGTAAACGAGCGCCGCCATCGCGTATATTTGAGCGTCGCCGGAACAAACCAACGCCACTATCTTGCCCGTCGCAGCCAATTCCAGAGCATGGCGAACGCGCGGTTCCTCATCGCCTAACGGGAAGCGATGTTGGTGCTGATGATCGTGTAAATCAGCGATCAGATCGAGGTAGAGGCCGTAACCAACCCAGTCGGACGCGGCGTCGAGCGCTGAGACTGCCGACGCGGTGCGCGAAATGGCTTCGCCCGGACCAATTCCAACGATATGCAACTGGCCGGGGGCGCGGCCAAATTGTTCAACCGTGATTGGTGATGGAGCCTTGCCAATGGCGCAGGTGGCGCGCTTTGATTTCTGTTTTGGCACGAGCAAGACACCTGCCTTGAGCGCCGCAGCCTCGGAAACACCGGGCGTGCCGGTTTCGGCGGCTACAATGGCGGAAGGGGTAACCAGCCGATCGCTTTCCGCGTTGAGGTCAGCGGCTGAGAACACCCGCAGCGGCACCCCAAAATGAGTGGCGGCGGTGTGAAGGGCCGCTTCATCGGCCTTGAGATCAATGCTGGCGATGGCGGCAAGCGATAACGGGGTCAGTCCAGCGGTGGCCAAGGTTTTTTCGATCAGACCGATAAGTTCGGATGGATCGGTTCCCCGTTCGCAACCAACCCCGGCGATGAGTATTTTGGGGTGGATTACCAGCCCTGCCCCGCCATTTTTTTCCGTAATCGTGATCGCGACTGTGCCCGACTGTGAGACCGGATAACCCGCTGCGGCAAGCCAGGGCGCGTCACCGGTCAGAGTGATAGCTTCCCCTTCGAGCACAGAGATCATGGCGGATTTTGCCGCAAGAGGATCGGCGATAACATAGCCCTCTGGCGGCTCATCCAGTCCGCGTGAAAATCTGGCGTCCGAAGCGGTGGTCAGCGCTGCAGTGCCCCCCAAGGCGCTCGCCAAATGCCGCGCCAGTTGATTGGCACCATGGTGACCGCCCAATAGGGGAACAATGTGAGTGCCGTCGGCGCTGACGGCAAGTACCGGCGGTTCGTCGTGTTTGTCGCTGATAAGGTCGGCAAGAAGGCGGATCAGGATACCGGCGGCGCAAACACCGATAATCGGGGTTCCAGAGGCGAACAGGCGCGGTAAGGCCGTCTTGCCGTCGGCTATGACAGTGCTGCCGGTGATGGCCGCAATTGCATTGGCCGTGGCGGCACCAGCGCTAGAAAAGGTCAATATGGCGGGTTTCAAGATTTGGACCAGGCTTCCTCTCCGGCTGAGCAGAGAATGATCGAGAAATAGGGGCGCGTGTCGTGCGCGAAATCGGAGAGTTTGGTGATGCGCTGGTTCTGGCCCGTGGCAAATTCGACAACGACGGCATTTTGAGCATGCCCTGTGGCTTCCAGAAGCCCCCGAATGCGGTCGAAATGGCGCCCCACCTTGATGATCGCGGCAGCGGGCGTTGTGCCGAGTTCGGCTTTCAAACGTTCATCGGGCAAGGGGGCGGGCAGGATTTTCAACGTCTCGTTTCGGGCGGCCAGCGGCCGGACAATGGCCGCCGCGGCTGCCGTTAGCGACGTTATGCCGGGGACCACGGCAACCGGTGCGTCAATTCGGTCAAGCAGATACATGGCCGAGCCATAAAACAGGGGATCGCCTTCGCAGAGATAGGCGACGTCGCACCCGGCATCGAGCTGCAGTTGAATGGCGCGGGCACCGATATCGTAGGCCGCTTGTGCTGGGGCACGGTCCAGACGCATTGGCAAGCTGACGGGTATCAGTTTCGCATTGGGGTTGATGTGTCTACGCGCAATCTCAAGCGCCATGGCACCTTGGTTTTCGGTCGCCGGGTAAGCAATTACCGGCACTTTCGCAAGCAGCCGCGCCGCCTTGAGTGTTAGCAGTTCAGGATCGCCCGGTCCCGTGCCGATCAGATACATGGTGCCGGTCATGGTTTTGTCACTAGATATTGGGTGACGGCCATGCGCGGGCGAAGGACGCGGTGGCGACCGATTTGATCGAGCACAGCGGTTTCAATACGCACAATGTCACCGCCAAGGCTGAGCTGGCGCTCAAACAATGCCACCTCCCCTTCAACTGTCACGGCATTGGCAAGCAATCGACCGCCGGGGCGCAGCGCTTCCCAACAGCCATCAAACAGCGCGCGATTGCCAACGTCGCCGCCTAGGAAGATGGCGTCTGGCATTGGCTTTCCATTAAGATTGGACAAGGCATCGCCGGACTCAATTCGCAATTGCGGCGTCCCGAGCGCTTCGGCGTTGGTAGCGATCAGTTGCAAACGAGTTGCTGATTTTTCAAAGGCGATTGCCTGACAGTCGCGCGCACTCCTGAGCCATTCGATGGCAATTGAACCGCACCCTGCGCCGACGTCCCAAAGCATGGCGCAGGGAAAGGGTGCGAGCTTGGCAAGGCTTGCAGCGCGAACCTCACGCTTGGTCAATTGACCATCTGAAACAAAGGCCTGATCGGGTAAACCTGGCACCGAAGGTAGCAAAGCGGCACCATCGCTGGCGACACAATCAATGGCCAGGACGTAAAAGTCGCCAATGGTGGCCGCCTCGAAATGTTCGGCATCGGCGTGTGAAATGCGCTCATTGGCGGCGCCCAGATTTTCCAGAGCCGTCATCAATGAGGCACCATAACCGCGATCGACGAGAATTTCGGCAACGCTGTTGGCGGTACTTCGGTCGCTGGTCAATGCCAGAATTCTGTTGCCGGGCTGAATATGGGCGTGAATGATTTCGGACGGACGCCCATGAAGCGAGATTGTTGCGACGTGCTGAAGCGGCCAGAGCAGTCGCGCCGCCGCGAGTTGGAATGCCGATGGATGGGTATGGATGGCAATCTCGTCGCGTCCATAGCGCTTGGCCAGCGTGGCGCCAATGCCAAACCACATTGGATCGCCGGTGGCCAGAATAAGTGTCGGTTTACCGCGCTGGGCATCAATCTGGTCCAGCATGGCGGACAATGGCGACTGCCATGGTACGTGACGAGGGTCGCCATCGGCGAAGCGCGGCGGCCCTATGATGGTATCTGCGGCAGCAACAATCGCTTGCACGCCAGGCGGTAAGTTAGCAAGACCATGCTCCCCCACCCCAACGATATCCAGCCATTTACTCATTCGTCGTTGGCCAATTTCGCAATGGCGTTGAACGCCGCACTGGTGATGGCCGAGCCTCCACGCCGTCCCCGCACGGTTACAAAGGGTATGCCAGCTGCAGTCGTAGCCAGCAGCGCCTTGCTTTCGGTCGCGCCGACAAAGCCCACGGGCGCTGCGATAATGGCGGCGGGGCGGTCGGCACCAGCAGCGATCATATCGAGCAGGTGAAATAGCGCAGTCGGCGCGTTACCGATCACAATAATGGCGCCCGCCAGCCGGTCCTGCCATAATTCCACGGCGGCCGCGGAACGTGTGGTTTTGAGCGATTCGGCCATTTTTTCAGTGAGTGGATCGTTGAGTGTCACCACAAGATCGTTGGCTTTGGCCAGGAATTTGGTGATGATACCAGCGCGGACCATTTCACAATCACACAATATCGGTTTTTCAGCGTCGAGCGCTTTGGCAACAGCCTCGACCAGATCATCTGACCCGATTATGTCGTCGGCCAGATCGACCATGCCGCAGGCGTGAATCATGCGGATGGCGACGGGGCGAAGAGTGGGCGGCAAGACTGACAGGTTCGCCTCATGCTCGATCGTGGCAAAGCTTTGAGCGTAAATACCGACGGGGTCACGCATATATTGCATTCGCCTACCCCTTATTGCCCTGGCTCTGGGCAAGTTTGCCCTGAATCTTGGGCAGGGTTACCGGCCCTAGCGGATGGTTTGCATGCGGATAGGGATGGTGATGGTGATCTCCATGATCGTGACTGTGGCCAGCTTTCCTGTTGAGCAAAACGTGATCATGACTGTGACTGTGAGCATGGTCACCATGAGGCTCGTGGCTATGGAGTGGGGTCCATGGCAGATCATGAGTTTTGCAAAAGGCCTCATCGCGGCAGGAGGCGTCGCAATCGCCGCCACAGGGGCAGTTTTCCAGTCCGCCACCGACGCCTTCTACATGATGGTGGTGACTTTCCTGGGCCATGCCGATCTCGGCCTCAAAACCCAGCACCTGCTCACGGTATTTGCACATGGCACAATTCATCAGGTTCTGGCCGACCAGCATTTCATCAAGCCGCTCAACGAAAGTGTCGATGACCAGGGGGTGGTCGTTCAAATAGGGCGCATTGAGGATTTCAACGTCGGGAAATTTGGCCTGCGCCTCTTCGGCAGCGGCATAGATGCGGTTGACCAGAACGCCGGTGAACAGGAAATAGGGAAAGACAATGATGCGGCGGTAGCCAAGCTTTACTGCGTGGTCGAGCGCAGGGGTAACCAGAGGAAAAGTGACGCCTGAATAGCTGACCTCGCCCCAGCCAAAACCCATCCCTTCCCAGATCATGCGCATGACTTTAGCGACATTTGAATTGGCATCGGGATCGGATGATCCGCGCCCTACCACCATCAACAGGGTTTCGTGTCGATCAATGGTTTGGTCAGGTGCGGTTGCAATTGCCTCTTCTATGCGCTCACCGGCGGCGCGGATCATCTTGAGATCGACGCCCAACTCGCGGCCATAGGTAATGTCAAAATCGTCGTGGCTGGCGGCGTATGTGTTCAGAACAGACGGGATGTCGTTTTTCGCGTGGCCAGCGGCAAACAGCATGCCAGGGACAGCGAGAACTTTCTTGACGCCTTGCTCACGTAACCGGTCTAGCCCCAGATGAATGACGGGATTGGCAAATTCGAGATAGCCGTACTCGACTGGAATGCCCGGCAATCTCTCGCGCAAGCGCTCGGCTAGATTGGCGAATTCGCCGACGGCCAGCTGATTTCGACTGCCATGGCCACACAGCATAATGCCGGTTTGGGGTGGCAAGGAGAACGGGGTTGAAGTGGTCATGATCGCCTCTTGGTTTGAATCAAAGAGGCAGGTTCGCAAAAAACCGTAGCAGCTCCGGACTTGGTCCCCGATTTGGGTCGACCGCACCGAACTCTGTTTCAGTTCCTGTGGGGAACGCTGCGCTGGCGCTGGTTCTATTGCGCCAGAACTGCGTGGTCAATCAAAGGCTTGCATGAATCGGTAACATCAATCGCCGCTTTTGAAAATCAATTGCAATAACAATGACTTGCCTATGTCACCCGCAATTGTTATGCCCGCCATCCGGTCTCGGGTGATACTTCTGGCCAGACAATGGGGCGACATTTGGCGGACAATTCGGCACGGCAGACCTTGATCGTTGCGGGCATCAGCCTTGCGATAGGGCTAATTGTGCTTGCCCTCAAAATATGGGCTTGGCGCATCACGGGGTCGATCGCGCTTTATTCGGATGCGCTGGAATCGGTAGTGAATGTCGTGACGGCGATAACGGCAATCGTGGCCGTACGCTTGGCCCAAAAGCCCGCTGACGCAGCCCTGCCCTATGGCTATCATAAGGCCGAATATTTCTCCGCTGTCATCGTCGGCGTCATGATCATTGTCGCGGCAATCCTGATTTTTCGCGAAGCTATTCTTGGTTTCTTCACGCCTGAGTTCACCAGCGCGCCGCTCAATGGCCTGTTAATCAGTGCCAGCGCCACCACGCTCAATGGCCTCTGGGGAATTGCGCTATTGCGCTATGCACGCAAGGTGCGCTCGCCAGCACTTCGCGCCGATGCCAAACATCTGTTTACCGATGTAGTTTCGACCGCCGGTGTGTTGATTGGTCTGGCGCTGGTAGTTGTTACCGGCTGGACTATTCTTGATCCGATACTCGCGGCCCTTGTGGCGCTCAATATTCTCTGGTCTGGATGGGGCGTAATCCGGGATAGCGTCGGTGGGCTGATGGATGTAGCAACGCCACCCTCGACCCTCAAGACCATTCGCGATGTCATCGCCAGCAACGCCGACGGTGCCCTTGAAGCACACGATATTCGGACACGGCAAGCGGGTCGACTGACCTTTATCGAGTTTCACCTGGTGGTTCCGGGTATCATGAGCGTTGAGGACGCCCACAATATTTGTGACCGGGTTGAAGCGGAACTGCGAAGAGCGGTTGAGGATGTGCAGATTACCATCCATGTCGAACCCGAAGACAAGGCCAAGCACTCGGGCATTGTTGTGGTCTAGCCGCGCCGCGCTTGCCTGCATTGGCAAGCACAGGCACATTGGCTTGATGAGAGCCCTTGTCTTAGTTGTGATGCTGGTTTGCGCCATACCTGCTTTGGCAAGCGATTGGGGGTATTATTCCAACGCCAGGTTTGGCTACGGCATTGATATTCCCCCCGACTTTACTGGTTTGGGCGAAAGTGACAATGGCGACGGGCAGCGTTTCGAGCGGACGGGCCGTGCCCAAATCCTCGTTGTATGGGGAGGCAATGCGCTCGCCGGTTTTGGGGTGGAGACGGCCGAACGCATCGGTTATCTCGCGCCAAAAGGCTGGAATGTTACCTATCAGGCGACGACGCCTACTTGGGCCAGCTTTTCGGCCGTTGCGGGGCAGCGCGTCTTGTACCAGCGGATGATCGCCTTATGCGGTGGCCAGCAGTACGCTGCGTTTCAGCTAAAATATTCGATGATCGACATCGCCAAAATGAATGCCGTCGTCGAGCAGCTGGTCGCCTCATTGTCAGCGGAAACGTCGCGAAACTGCCAATAACTACTGCCAGCTTGTTAGAATTCAATGCCAGCCTGCGCTTTGACGCCAGCACGGAACGGATGCTTGATTTCGGTCATTTCGGTGACCAGATCGGCAATTTCGATCAACTCGTCCTTGGCGTTTCGGCCCGTGACAATGACGTGGGTATCGCGTGGCTTGTTCCTGAGCACCTCGACGACTTCATCAAGCGGCAGATAGTCGTAACGCAGGCAAATGTTGAGTTCATCAAGCATCACCATCTTGTAACTGGGGTCGCCAATCATCTCTTTGGCCTGTTTCCAGGCGGCGGCAGCGGCGGCGAGGTCGCGCTGTCGGTCCTGAGTGTCCCAGGTAAAGCCCTCTCCCATGGCACGAATGGTCACAAGATCTTGAAATTTTTCTAAAATATCGCGTTCACCGGTGCCCCATGCGCCCTTGACGAATTGGACAACGCCGACCTTGAATCCGTGACCGATGGCGCGGAAGACCATGCCGAAGGCGGCGGTCGACTTGCCTTTGCCCTTGCCCGTGTGGACGATCAGCAAGCCGCGTTCTTCGGTCTTGGTGGCCAGCATGCGGGTGCGCGCTTCCTTCTTTTTACGCATCTTTTCAGCATGATAGGCGTCGCGCTCGGCTTCGGTCATCAGGTCGGTTTTCTTGGGGCGGTCAGACATGGGGCGGTCAGACATGGGGGGTCTCCTCGAGAAGAGCGTAGGCGGAGTTGGAGCGGGGTGTCCAGAGGCCGCGGGCAAGGGCTTCGCGGAATTTTTCAAGTAATTCGTCATAGCCGAAGCTATTGTTTTTTTTGATGAAATTACGTGTGTTCTCGTCCTCCACGAAGGCTTCGAAGGCGAGATCGAAATGGTGAGTTTTGACAGCGCCGGTCGTTGCGGCGAAGGCGAACATGTAATCGACGGTGGCGATGATTTCGAAGGCGCCCTTATAACCGTGACGGCGTAAGCCATTGATCCACTTCGGGTTTACGACGCGCGACCGCATGACCTTGGCAATTTCCTCGGTTAGCGTTCGCGTTAACACATGCTCAGGGCGTGAGTGATCGTTGTGGTAGACGGCAGGTTGGCTTCCGGAAAGGGTTTCGGCGGTGACAGCGAGCCCACCTTCGAACTGATAATAGTCGTCGCTATCAAGCAAATCGTGCTCGCGATTGTCCTGATTGTGCACGACGGCATCAATGTTGGAGAGGCGCGCGGCAAAGCGGTCGCGTTCGGGAGTGCCCGCGGCCTTGGCGCCGTAGGCGTACTGCCCCCAGTTCAGGAAGGCGTCGGCCAGATTGGCCTTGGTTTGCCAGTGACCAGAATCTATCAATGCCTGAAGGCCGGCACCGTAAGCACCTGGTTTTGAACCGAAAATGCGATGACCGGCCGCGAGGGCGGCATCCGCCTCGCTCGAGCCAGAGGCCATTAAACCCAGAGCATCGGCGCGCATAAGGGCGGCGATGGGGTTTTGATCATCGGGCTCGTCCAAGGCACCAACGGCCCGGATGGCACGGTCGAAAAGGGCGATCTGGGCCGGGAAGGCATCGCGGAAAAAGCCTGAAATTCTAAGGGTTACGTCAATGCGGGGACGACCCAACTTCGCCAAGGGAATTATTTCATAACCCGAGACGCGGAGGGAGGATGGGTCCCATTTCGGTTTGGCACCGATAAAGGCCATGGCCTGGGCAATATCGTCGCCGCCAGTGCGCATATTGGCGGTGCCCCAGACTGAGAGCGCCAGCGATTTAAGGTACACGCCATGGTCTTGAAAATGGCGCAGGATGGTGTTTTCAGCCGATTGGCGACCCAACTCCCAAGCGGTTGGCGTTGGCACGGCGCGGTTGTCGAGCGAATAGAAATTTCGGCCCGTTGGCAGCACGTCGAGACGACCGCGCGAGGGCGCGCCGGAGGGACCGGGGGCGATGAATTTTCCATCGAGACCGTCAATCAAGGCCTTGATTTCATTAGGACCGCTAGCGGCAAGGCGGGGGCGAATGGTGGTTTGGATGGTTTGTAGAACCGCCTTGGTGGCGGTCCATTCCGGTTCTGGGGATGTGCCTGAAACAAGGCTTGCGGCAAGGGTTTCGAGCACCTCGACCATGTCACCGTTGGTGCGCACGTCGGTTAGCACCGTGTTAGCGTTGAGTGTCACCTGGGGACCACGCCATGGAGAACCGAGCTTTGCGCTCAGTGCATCGAAGCCCAATTTCAGATCATCGGCCAAGGCGCGAATGATGGATGCCTCGCCGCCGCCATTATCCCCGCGCGGAACACGCGCCAGTGCCACGATCAGATCGCGCTCCAAATCGCCGGTGGGCGACTGGCCAAAAACATGCAGACCGTCGCGGATTTGGGCTTCCTTGAGATCGCAAAGGAAATTGTCGATTTCGGCTAGCGCGGCGTCGGGATCGTCCGGCAAGGCGATGTCGCGATCAAGGCGAGTGTCGCGCGTGAAATCGAGAATACGACGCTTGAGATCATTGAGGCGTCGGCGGTCCATACCGGAAGCGGCGTAGTATTCGTCGAGCAACGCTTCGAGGTCTTTGAGGGGGCCATAGGTTTCGGCGCGGGTCAGCGGGGGCACCAGATGATCAATAATGGTAGCGCCCGTTCGACGCTTGGCCTGAGTGCCCTCGCCGGGATCATTGACGATGAATGGATAGACGTGGGGCAATTGGCTCCAGAGCGCGTCGGGGTAGCTGGTTTCATCAAGCGCCGTCGCCTTGCCGGGAAGCCATTCGAGATTGCCGTGCTTGCCATTGTGAATGAGGGCATGGGCGGCGAACTCGTGGCGCAACCAGAGATAGGCGGCAAGGTAAGCGTGGGGCGGCACCAGATCGGGATCGTGGTAGCTGGCGGTGTCGTCGCGATCATAGCCGCGGGCGGGCTGCAGCAGGACTGTGAGATTGCCAAAGATCAGAGCCGGTAGATGGAAGATGTCGCCGCGCAGGAACGGGTCGGCTTCGGGTTGGCCCCAGCGGGTGGTGACTTCCGTTCGGATTTTTTCGGGCAGCGCAGCGAAGAGCGTATTGTAGCGGGCAAGGGTCAGTTGGGCCTTGCTGGTGCCGCGCTGCGGGTTGGCATTGGTGGGCCCCGATTGCAGGGCCTCGATCAGCGCATTGCCGTTTTCAGGAACGCTGAGAGCGTAGCCTTCAGTTTTGAGGACCTTGAGAATTTCAACGGTTGACTGCGGCGCGTCATAACCGACGCCATTGGCAATGCGACCATCGCGGATGGGGTAATTGGCAAGCACAAGGCCGATCTTGCGCTGGGCACGTGGCGTTGCGCGCAGGCGGGCATAGTTCTGGGCCAGCGTTGTGGCGCGGGCGATGCCGGATAGATCGGGGGCATAGGCCGAAAGCGGGCATTGGGTGCGACCGTGCCAAAGAGCCTGTTGCTTGTGGCCGACGAGAATGTCGCCAATGCGGCCATCCAGTTCGGGCAAGACGATCTGCATCGCCAGATCCTTGGCGGACAGGCCTTGCGGGTCGGCCTGATATTGCTCGACCGGTCGCCCGCCCTGCAGCAATTGTATGATGGGCGCGTCGGTGCCTGAGAAGGGATTGGCTTTGGCTTCGAGCCCGTCCAACCCCAGTGCGAAACCAGTCAGATTAAGGATGGCGGCGGGCGGGAAGGCTTTGAGTGCTGACTGGACGAACCGAACGCACGCGGCTTCCTTGAGCGATGAGATTACCAGCGGGACCGGCGCGAGATCGGCAGCTTCGAGCGCTGCGATCAGCGCTTCGAGCGTTGCTGTGCCCGCCCCTTCCAGTGCTGCACGATAGAACAGGATGGGGATGTTGGTTGGCGTTTTGCGATTGTGATGGGCGCGCAGCAGGGATTCGTCGGTGATGCCGAGCCGGGGGTGCCAGAGGCCAAACCGTGCAAAGGGCGATGGTGCATTGTTAAGCTGCGGCGAAATTTCCGTGTCGCGCTGGTGTGGCGCGGCGAGTTGATGGAGCGCTGCAAGGAGCCTATCGGCGTTGTCGGGACCGCCAGCGGTGAAAAGCGCGTGCAGGGATGTCCAATCATCAGGGTTGACGGTGGAGCGGTCGCGCAATATCGGGTCGGGGTTGGCGTCACCGGGAAGCAACGCCAGGGGGATTTTATGATTGGCGCAGATGGCGGTCAATTCGTCGACGCCATATTGCCAATAGGCAGCGCCGCCCAAAAGGCGGACAAGGACGATTTTGGCATGGCGCACAGTTTGCTCAAGCCAGAGATCTACTGAATAGTTGTGCGAGAGGCGCAGCGTATTGGCGAGGCGCAATTGCGTTTCGCCCGCCCGATCGGCGGCGCCTGCCAGCATCGCCAGTTCGCTATCGGCGGCGGAGGCAAAGATCAACGCGCCCGGCGTCTGTGCCAGGTCGATGGCTTCTCCGTCCTGCTGGATGGCGCCAGCCTGGGCCGAAAGCAGATGCATCAGACCGCCGCACCGTTAAGGCTTGCGGTGATGGCTGCGTGATCGAGCGGTTGTTCGCCAATGACGACCAGAGCGGTTTCCCGCACCTCGCCTTCGGCCCATGGCCGGTCGAAATAGGCGGTGACGCGGGGGCCGACTGCCTGAATGGAGAGGCGTGCGGGCGAACCGTCGATGGCGGCAAAGCCCTTGAGGCGCAACACGTCATGGGTGCGAATGGTCGTTTCGATAGTGGCCAACAGCTGATCCTTTCCCGAAATCTTTGGCATGCGGATGGAAAAACTGTCGAAATCATCATGCTCGTGGCCTTCACCATCATGCTCGAGTTCATGATGGCTCTGGCGCTGCTCGATATTGTCTTCGGTGGACAGGCCGAGGCCAAGCAGGGCGCCGAGATCAACATGGCCATTTTGGGCGTGGATGATGCCGGTGCCAGGACGCAGTTCAGCACGGAGGGCCGTTTCAATGGTGGCCAATTGTTCAGCTGTCACCAGATCTGTCTTGTTGAGAACAATCAGATCGGCGGCGGTCAGCTGGTCTTCAAAAAGTTCGCCCAATGGGGTTTCGTGGTCGAGCATGGCATCGGCCTGCCGCTGGGCATCAACGGCGGCTTCGTTTGAGGCAAAGCGACCTTCGGCCAGAGCGGCGGCATCGGCAACGGTGACCACAGCATCGACCGTGACGCGGGATTTGATTTCGGGCCAGTTGAAGGCACGGATCAAGGGCTGGGGCAGCGCCAGACCAGAGGTTTCGATAATGATGTGGTCAAAGGTGTCGGGCCGGTCGAGCAATTGGGTCATGGTGGGAATGAAATCTTCGGCCACGGTGCAGCAAATGCAGCCATTGGCCAACTCGACCATATCCTCTTCGCGGCAGGTTTCATCACCACAGCCAGCCAGGACTGCCTTGTCGACGCCAATATCGCCAAATTCATTGATGATCAGCGCGATGCGCTTGCCTTTTGCGTGGCTGAGCAAATGACGCACCAGTGTGGTTTTGCCGGCGCCGAGGAAGCCGGTGATGACGGTGGTTGGGATCTTGCTCATAGAGTGGCGCTCCGGGTTGCGGGGGCAGTATTTTGAAAGACCTGGTTGAAATAACCGATCAACGGGCCGACGAGCAGCCAGAAGAGGGCCGAGACAGTCAGGGCCGAGGCCGCAAAGGCGGTGGCCAGATGCGCAGGCACGACGCTCGGCTCGTCGGGGGCAACGGGGGCTCCGATGACATGAGGTGCCAAAAGCAGGAATGTCCCAATAGCAAAACTGACCGGATTGGGCCGTTTGGCGATCAACAGGAAGGCGCCAGCGCTGGCGATTGCGGTGCCCCACCACCAGAGCTGGCGAGCGCCAAGGTCGGCGGCGGCCATGCCGGGTAATTCGGGCGGCAGGCCAAAGGCAGGGGCAAGCTGGAAGGCAATCCACCCCCCAAGGCCCCAAAGTAGGCCGTTGCGCGGAGTGATGTCGATTTTTACCACGATGGCAGTGGCTACCAGCAGGAAGGCAAAGGCGATTGAGCCCAGCACATCGGCCAGCACCGTATAGAGGGCGCGTTCGAGCCCATCCTGTGGCGTCCACGCATTTTCGTCGTGGGCATGAGTGGGAGCCACTGTTGTGGGGACAGCATCGTCGTGTGCCGGGGTGCCGGGGGCATGTTCATGGGCCACGACGGCATGATCGTGGACCTGTTCGGTCGCCTCAAAGGTTTCGGCCTGTAGGATCAGGGGCACGACCTTCCATTGCTGGAAGGCGGACATGACAAGGCCTGCTGCGAGTCCGGCAAGGACCGCAGCGAAAAAAATTCGCTGAAACAATTGCATTTTATTCTCTCGGGCCGCTCAGCGGCATTCCAAAATGGCTAGTGGCAGGGAAAACCCATGGCATGGCGGGTATCGTGTGCGCCATTATGCAGGGCCATATCGCTGGCAAAACCGACGCCATAAAGCATGGTCAGGCCCAAAAACAGGGCAAGACCGGCCGCGATGGCGCGCTGGGAAATGGAAAGAGAGGCAAGAGTGGTCGTCTGGGTCGTGGTATTCAAAGCAACACCCTCCGTGTGCATGTGACAATATGGGCGACAAGCCCCTGATCCGTGCTGGCAGGTCTCCTGACTCGCGGTGGATACAGCTCCCCTCGCCTTCCCGGCCAATCGGCCAGTGGCATGTGAGAAAAGCGCACCGCTTACAGTTGCGGGGGCAGTCCCGGTTTTGGCCCCTGATGGGTAATCCGCACCGTGTTCCCTTTTGATCCTGTTGCCACCTGGGCGCGAGGAACCATCACTCCTTTGGTTTGGCATGGCGCGAAGGTCAGGTCAATGCAGTTGGCCGCTGACGATGGATTGACGGCGTGAATGTTATTACGTTACATGTAACTGTATTACATAGCGTTCGGCTTTGACGACCCGTGAGTGAATTAATGCGAAAAGTGAGTTTGGCGCGACTAAGCGCCGGGGTACGCGTCGGGCTGGTGCTGGTACCGATTGCGCTGATCTGGGTGATTGTGGGCTGGCTGGTGCAATCGTGAGCGCGATAATCAAGCTGGACAATCTGACGCTGGGATATGACGGGCACCCGGCGGTGCACCATGTCAGCGGTACGTTTGAACAGGGATCAATGACGGCTGTGGTGGGGCCGAACGGCTCGGGCAAATCGACGTTACTCAAGGCAATCGCCGGGGTGATAAAGCCACTGGACGGCAGCATCATCCGGGGCTCGGACTGGCGACAGGGCATGGCATATCTGCCGCAAAGCGCCGAGATTGACCGCAGCTTTCCAGCGGACGTTACCGATCTGGTGGCGCTGGGCCTCTGGAAGCAGCGCGGACTGTTTGGCGGGATCAGCCGTGCGGATGCGGAACGGCTCGAGGCGGCATTGCAGGCGGTGGGGCTGGCCGGGTTTGAGCGGCGCGGCATTGATACATTGTCGGGTGGACAATTGCAGCGGGCGCTATTTGCGCGGGTGCTGTTGCAGGACGCCAAGGTGATTTTGCTCGACGAGCCGTTTACCGCCATCGACGAGAGGACCGTGAGCGATCTGATCGGTTTGGTGCGGCGCTGGCATGGCGAGGGGCGCACGGTGATCGCCGTGCTGCACGATGCTGAAATGGTGCGGCAGGTGTTTCCTCAAACGCTGCTTTTGGCGCGTGAACTGATCGACTGGGGGCCGACTGAAGCGGTCATGACGCGTGAAAATCTGCGCCGGTCGCGCGGCATGACCGAGGCCTGGGACGAGCACGCGCCCTGGCACGAGGATGGGCACAACCACGGCCATGAGGCGGCGCAATGAGTTTTTATCAGCTATTGATTGAGCCGTTTGCCCAATATGGCTTTATGGGGCGGGCGCTGGCCGGGGCGATGATCCTGACGCTGAGTGCGGGGCCGGTGGGGGTGTTCTTGACGCTGCGGCGGATGAGCCTGACCGGGGACGCGATGGCGCATGCGATTTTGCCCGGTGCGGCGGCGGGGTTTTTGATCTCAGGACTGGCTATCCTGCCGATGACGCTGGGCGGGTTTGCGGCGGGGTTGATCGTGGCTCTGCTGGCGGGGCTCGTGGCGCGATTCAGCATTCAGCGCGAGGATTCCAGCCTTGCGGCGTTTTACCTGATTTCGCTGGCGCTGGGGGTGATGCTGGTCAGTTTGCGCGGGTCAAATGTTGATCTGATGCATGTGCTGTTTGGCACGGTTTTGGCGCTCAACAATGATGCGCTGATCATGATCGGGGCGATCGTCAGCATCTCGCTTGTCGGGCTGGCGCTGATCTGGCGGGCGTTGGTGGCGGAGTGCCTTGATCCAAGCTTCCTGCGCAGCGTCTCGCGGGCCGGACATCCGGTGCATCTGGTGTTTTTGGGGCTGGTGGTTTTGAACCTGGTTGGCGGGTTTCAGGCGCTAGGCACATTATTGGCCGTGGGGTTGATGATGTTGCCGGCGGCGGCGGCGCGGTTCTGGGTGCGCGGGCTTGAGGCGATGTGCGGGCTGGCAATCGGCATCGGGGCGGTATCGAGCTATTTCGGCCTGCTGATTTCCTATCATTTGAGTGTGGCGTCGGGTCCGGCGATCATTCTGGTGGCGGGTTTAATATATGCCGCGTCACTGATTTTCGGGCGGCGAGGCGTGGTGTTTTCAAGGCTGCATTCGCGGCGTCACAGGATTGCGTAAAATGGATGGCATGATGAAACGGGCAGTATTGGCACTGGTATTGGGACTGATAAGCGGGGGCAATGCCGTGTTGGCAGCCCCCGTCCAAGCGGTAGCAAGTTTTTCGATTTTGGGGGATATGGTCGCGCGGGTCGGCGGCGAGCGGGTGGTGGTGACCACAATTGTGGGCCCCAATGCCGACACCCATATTTATGATCCCAGGCCGGGCGATGTGGTCAGCCTTGCCAAGGCGGACGTGTTTTTCGTCAATGGATTGCATTTTGAGGGATGGCTTGATCGGTTTGTCGGTTCGACCGGTTTTGCAGGGCCGGTGGTGGTGGCCAGCGACGGGGTGGCAGCGCGCGAAATGGATGAGGATGGCACAGTGGTGGTTGATCCTCATGCTTGGCAGGATTTGGCCAATGGCGTGATTTATGCGCGCAATATTGCGGCGGGGCTGTGCGGCGTCGATGCGGCGGGATGCCCGACCTATGAGGGCAACGCCAAGGCCTATGCCGAGGAGATGCTGGCGCTTGATATGAAAATCAGGGCCAGATTTTATGCAGTACCGACAGCGCGGCGACAGGTGATTACCAGCCATGATGCCTTTGGGTATTTCGGTGCGGCGTACGGGATAGAATTCATGGCGCCGGAAGGGGTTTCGACGGAAAGCGAAGCCTCGGCGGCGGATGTGGCCAGATTGATTGAACAGGTGCGCGCATCGGGTGCAAAATCGCTATTTGTCGAGAATATGAGCGATCAGCGATTGCTGGAACAAATCGGGCGCGAGACCGGAGCGACAATTGGCGGGGCGCTTTATGCCGATGCCCTTTCTGAACCCGACGAGGGTGCGGGCAGCTATCTTGAGATGTTCAGCCACAATGTCGCACAATTATTGCCGGCAATGGCAGCGCAGTAACGGAGGCGGGATCATGGCGGGAATGGGCGACGATCATGCGGGGCATGACCATGTTTGGGCCGACGATCTGACCAAAAACCAGGGGTTGGTGCTGGGTACGCTGGCCCATTCGGACGGGCCGCTATCGGCCTATGACATTCTGGACAAGTTGCGGGAGGATGGGCTGCGCGCGCCGTTGCAGGTCTATCGGGCGCTCGACAAGTTGATGGAGCGCGGGCTGGCGCATCGGCTGGAGTCGCTGAATGCATTTGTTGCCTGTGCCGATGCCAATTGTCACCGGCGGGGGCTGATTGCCTTTGCAATCTGCGAGGATTGCGGCAAGGTCGATGAGTTTGCTGATCCATTGATCGACGAGCGACTGGGGGTATGGGCCGGAGCCAGGGGGTTTGCTGTGGCGCGGACGACCATGGAAATTCGAGGCAAATGCGCCAATTGCGCCGCCGCCTGACGCGTCAGGCCGTATAGGATAAAAGGTATATGGCGGCGGCACCGTAAACGCGGCGGTCGATCAGTTCAAAGCCGGTGGGCAGTGAGATTTCGGCCTCGGCACTTTCCTCAAATGCCAAAGTGGCAGCGGGGGTCAGCCAACCTTTGGTGAGCCCCGCCAGGGCGGTTTCGCCAAGGCCCTCATTATAGGGAGGGTCGAGAAAAACCAGATCGAAGGGTTTGATCGAGCCGGGAACGCCCAGATCTGTGGCGTCGCGGCGCAGGAGTTTTGTAACGCCGCCTGCCCCGAAGGCTTCGATATGATCGCGGATAATACCGCGCGCCTCGGTGCCCATGTCGACAAAAGTGACATGAGCGGCGCCGCGCGACAGGGCTTCTAGGCCCAGGGCGCCGGTGCCGGCAAACAGGTCGAGAACCCGCCGGCCTTCAAAATTGGGGCCCAGGCGACTGGCCAGAATATTGAACAGGCTTTCGCGCACGCGATCCGCCGTCGGGCGGATAGAGAGATCCGACGGCGATATCAGTTGCCTGCCGCGAAATTTTCCTGAAACGATGCGCATGGGCTAGCCGCGCGGCTTGCGCGGACCACCAGAGGGACGACCGCCACCGGGCCGACCACCGGGTGCCGGGCGGCCGCCAGAGCGCCCACCGGGACGTGGGCCACGCGCAGGGGCGGCACCATCGCGCTTGGGCTGAGGCTTGCCGTCAGGGCGGGTTCTGGGCTTGCCATAAGTCTTGCCGACCGAGCCCAATTCGTCGCGGCCGGGACGCTGGCGTTCCCCTTCTGGCCGACGGTTTGCCGGGCGCGCCGGGCGGTCGCCATCGGGACGGAAGCTGCGGGGTTTTTCAGAAAAATTACGGCCCGGACGACCGGTCACCGGATGGGGTGACTGGGTGCGTTCATTGTCGGGGCGAGTGCGGGGCGCGAAGGCGCGGGCTGGGCGCTCGGCATCGGGGCGACGCTGGGGGCGTTCGCCATCAGGGCGTCGCTGCGGACGGTCACCAAAATCGCGCTTTGGCTTGTCGGCAAATGAGCGTTTGGGGCGATCGCCGCCGGCATCGTCGCGGCGGGGGCCGCGCGGCTTGTCGTCAAACGATTTGCGCGGACCATCGGCGCGCGGACCGCCCTTGCCGGATGGTTTGTCGCCAGCATCGCCTCGGCCAGGCTTCTTGCCATAGGTTTTTTCGACAAAATCTTCTTCGCGGCCATCATCAAAGATGATTTTGCGTGGGGGTCCGGTTTCGCCCAGATCGCGATCATCGAACCGCTTGACCGGTGGGGCGGAGCGGGTGGCGCCAAAGCGGCCCGGACGATCCTGGCGCGGCTTTTCCTCACGAATTTCGCGCTCGGTCTTTTCCGCACTATCGGTAAAGCGAAAACGCTGTTTTGCGATTTCGACTGTATTGGTGCCGCGCCCTGTCAGACGGTCGCGGGTGGGTTTACCAACCAATTCTTCCTTGCCGGGCATTTCGCTGTCGAAATCCACATCGGCTTCTTCAGCGAGGCGTTTGCCAAGCTGTTCGCGTAGCATGCGGGCCTTAACGGTTTCAATCCCGCCGATGGGAATATCGCCCAGTTGGAACGGACCATAGCTGACGCGGATCAGCCGATTGACCTCAAGACCCAATGCACCAAGGACATTCTTGACTTCGCGGTTCTTGCCTTCACGCAGCGCCATGGTCAGCCAGACATTGGCCCCCTGCTCGCGTTCGAGTTTGGCTTCGATGGCCCCATAGCGGATACCTTCGATCTCAATGCCATTGGCCAGACCATCGAGCGCTGCCTGAGTGACGGCGCCATGGGCGCGAACGCGGTAACGGCGAAGCCAACCGGTGGCAGGCAATTCGAGCACGCGTTTGAGCCCACCATCATTGGTGAGCAGCAAAAGGCCTTCGGTATTGATATCGAGACGGCCAACTGTGACGACGCGGGGCAGGCCATGGCTGGCCAAAGCCTCAAAAATCGTCGAGCGGCCTTCGGGGTCTTTTTCGGTGACAACCAGCCCTGCAGGCTTGTGATAGAGCCAGACGCGCGTGCCCTGACGGGCAGCGAGCGGGGCCCCGTCGACCATAACCTTGTCGCGATCGGTAACGTTGAATGCGGGGGTCATGACCTTTTTGCCATTGACCTCGACGCGCCCAGCCGTGATCCAGGTTTCGGCATCGCGACGTGAACAGAGGCCCGAACGGGCAATGACCTTGGCCAGACGGTCACCGGTGGCGGGAGTTTCACTCATGAATTTGAGCCTTCATAACATGCGGGACCCAAATGGGCGGCGCGGGGAGGAAAAGCTCCGCCAAATGCGGCGGAGCGGAAAAGTGAAGGCTTAGTTGCCGTTGTCGTTACGGCCCAGAACATTGTTGACGTCGGAGCCGATGAGACCATCGCTGTTTGGCGTCGCACGTCCAAGTGCCTGACGAACATCGAGCGGGCACTTTGGATCGCTCAACGCGACCAATTCACCATTGGCAGCCTTGCAGACCGTGTCGCGACCGCCAACCGTGGTGAAATATTCATCGGGCGGCAGATAGAGCGGCCGCTTGCCATTGACCTTGACCGATTTGTTCGCCGCCATCATGCGCGCGGTCAGGGCACGCGATTCAACTTCGGTCAGTGGACGACCCGAGAGCGAGCGCAAATCGACGACGCGTGCATTGCGCAGGCGCGACAGATCAGCCTCGGTCAGATTGGACGTATCAATCTGGACGCTATCGCTATCCACCGGCAACTGGTTGGCAATCGAAGTGGTTGGGGTGGGAAGGCTGGCAGTACTGCGCGGCAGCGCCAGAGGCGCGCGGGGCGTGGTCGGCTCTTCCTTGGGCGGGCCTTTCGGGATCAAGCCAACGCCCTGAGCGGTCGAAGTGATCACCTCGCGCTCAAAGGTTCCGGGATCGGAGAGCGCATTGGTGCCTTCAACCGTCGTGCAACCGGCAAGGGCCACCAGCACCAACAGGCCAAAGGCCACACGGCCTGTCCGGGTTCCGGCCGAAAGAGCAATCTGCCCGGTCAATCCATTGCGCATGAAACGTCCTTCAAAGCTATCGGCGGCGCTTATAGCGCATTGTCGCGCCTAAGACCAGATTCTGGCAGTAAAGTGTTCGACCGGGATTTGCCCCAACAAGCGTGCCCCATACGACACATATTTTCAGGTCTTTGCGGCACGGGGGCGACCCACGCCCAGCAGGTCGAGAATCAACAGAATGACGCCAAAGGTGATCGCCACATCGGCAAGGTTAAAGATATAGAACCCCTGCCCGCCAATATGGAAATAGAAAAAATCAGCGACTGCACCATAAAGATAGCGATCCAGCGCATTGGAGAGCGCGCCGCCGATGCAGAGTGCCAATCCGACGCGGATCAGTTCGCTATCGGCCTTGAACCACCAAAATGCCAAAGCCACAATGGCGATGGCCATAACAAGGCCCAATGCCCAGACCGGCAGACCATCCAGCAGGCCATAGGAAATGCCGGTATTCCAGGTCAGCACGTAATCAAAAAAGCTGGTGACGTGGGTGATTTCGCCGCCGCGCCAGCCGGTCATCGAAAACGGCACATAGCCCGAAAACGGAGTGACGCAGACCGATTGCCCCGGCGCAATGCAGTCGGCGGCAATATGATAGGCCTTTTGCGCCCGGTCGAAGCCAAACGCCAGAATGGCGGCGACGAGCGAGACGTAAATGGCTGAAAGCGATTTTAGCGTCATTGCCCGTTCCTCCCCCTTCAGCCCTCCCCGCAGGCGGGGAGGTGAAGGGAGAGATGCCAATATTGGAACGCCCATGGCTAGAGACCGGCAGCGGCGCGTTCGCGCAACGCCTGAGCGTCGCGCGGGGTGACATCTGGATAGTCGGGGTCCGAGCCTACTTCGGGCAGCACTTTCCACGAGCGGGCACAGCGGGTGCCCGGGGCCATGGCGGGGACAACCGCGACCTCAGCAATGTCGTCGAGCCGGAAGGCGTTTTCCGGGCCCTGCCCTGCAATGATCTCAATGGCCGAGGTGATGGCGATATCGGCAAAATCATGCCCATCAATGGCGGCCAGAAGATCGGGATCGGCGACATAGACTTTGGGGGCGGCTTCAAGCGAGGAGCCAATGCGCTTTTCGCGGCGTTCGATTTCAAGCGCGCCGGTGACAACGCGGCGCACTGTGCGGATTTTGGCCCATTTGGCGGCCAGATCGGGGTTGAGCCAAGTTTTTGGCACGTCGGGGAACAAACGCAAATGCACCGACGAATCCTTGCCCGGGTGGCGCTCGAGCCATACCTCTTCCATCGTGAAGACCAGAATGGGCGCGAGCCAAGCCGTCAGGCAATCAAACAGGTGATTGAGCACTGTCAGGCCAGCGCGGCGACGGGTCGAGGAGATCGGATCGCAATAGAGCGCGTCCTTGCGGATGTCGAAATAAAAGGCCGATAGCTCGATGTTCATGAAATTGGAGATCAGCGAGACGATCTTTTTATAGTCGAAATCATTGTAAGCCTGGCGCACCTGGACATCGAGTTGAGCCAGTCGATGCAGCATCAGGCGTTCGAGTTCGGGCATATCGGCAAAGTCGACAGCGTCAGCAGGATCGTAATGGGCAATATTGCCCAACAGCCAGCGCAGCGTGTTGCGCAGCTTGCGATAATTATCGACCGTGGTCTGGATGGCTTCCTTGCCCAGGCGCTGGTCTTCCCAATAATCGGTCGAGGCCACCCAGAGTCGCAGGATATCGGCGCCGTACTGCTTGATGATGTCCTGCGGGGCAACGGTATTGCCCAGCGATTTGCTCATTTTCTTGCCGTTGCCGTCCATAGTAAAACCATGGGTGAGCACAGCGTCATAGGGCGCGCGGCCACGGGTGGCGCACCCTTCAAGAAGCGAAGAATGGAACCAGCCGCGATGCTGGTCCGAGCCTTCGAGATAAAGCGAAGCGGGCCATTTGAGGTCGGGCCATTTCTGCCTGTTTTCGAGGACGAAAGCGTGTGTCGAGCCGCTATCGAACCAGACATCGAGAATGTCGCGGACCATATCGTAATCGTCCGGATTATGCCGGTCTTTCAGGAAGCGCTCCTTGGCGCCATCGGCGAACCAGGCGTCGGCCCCTTCGGCGGCAAAGGCGTCGACGATGCGGTGATTGACCACTTCATCAACAAGAATTTCGTTGCTGTGTTTTTTGACAAAGACCGAGATGGGCACGCCCCAGGCGCGCTGGCGGCTGAGGACCCAATCGGGGCGGTCAGCGATCATGGCGCGGAGACGGTTTTGACCGGCACCGGGGACAAAGCGGGTGGCGTCGATGGCGTTGAGCGCGCGGGAGCGCAGGGTGTCACCCGCTTTTCCGGCAATGTCGCGATCCATATAGACGAACCATTGCGGGGTGTTGCGGAAGATCACCGGCTTTTTGGAGCGCCATGAATGGGGATAGGAGTGTTTGACGCGGCCACGGGTAAAAAGAGCATTGCGTTCGATCAACGCCGCTATGACTCGCTGGTTGGCGTCGCCAGTCTTGCCCGAGTCATCTATGACGCGCGCGCCCTCGAGGCCGGGAGCGTCGCTGGTGTAAAACCCAGCGTCGTCGACGACATAGGGGATTTTGGTGTCGATGCCACGCTCGCCCAACAGACGAGCGGAATCCATCCAGATGCCAAAGTCATCCAAACCATGGCCGGGGGCGGTGTGGACAAAGCCAGTACCGGCATCGTCGGTGACGTGCTCGCCATCGAGAAGCGGGACGTCAAAGTCATAGCCTCCAGCGAGCCCACGCAACGGATGATTGAGGGTTAGGGAGCCAAAATCGTGGGCAGAAACGTCGAAAAGCCTTTTGAATTGCACCTTAGCTTTAGCAGCGCATTCATCCACCAGCTTGTCAGCGAATATGAGCTTTTCGCCCGGTTGCGGTCCGAAATCGTTTGTCGCTTCAATTATTTCGTAAAGCCCATAAGCAATTTTTGACGAGAACGAAATCGCACGATTGGCAGGAATGGTCCAAGGTGTGGTGGTCCAAATGACGAGCACTGCGCTCCCGAGCGCCGAAAGATAACTTTCAAGTTCCTCGGTCTTGGCGGTATCCCGTTCTATCCCGCTATCTACTTGGAGGGGCTTCGAGCGGGCGAATTTTGACGAATGGGCATTGGCGATTTGGCTAGTATCCAGTTCTGACACCGGAAACTTCACCCAGATGGTGTCACTTTGGTAGTCGGCATATTCGATTTCGGCTTCGGCGAGGGCGGTGCGTTCGACGACGGACCACATGACGGGTTTGGAGCCGCGATAGAGTTGGCCGGAGGTGGCGACTTTCATCAGCTCGTTGGCGATGGTGGCTTCGGCATCAAAACTCATGGTCAGATAGGGATTTTCCCAATCGCCGAGCACGCCGAGGCGCTTGAATTCCTCGCGCTGCACATCGACCCATTTGGTCGCAAAGGTGCGGCATTCCTGACGGAATTCATTGACAGGGACTTCGTTTTTGTCGCGACCCTTGGCGCGATATTGCTCTTCGATTTTCCATTCAATCGGCAGGCCATGGCAATCCCAGCCCGGCACATAGGCCGAATTATAGCCCATCATCTGCATGGAGCGGGACACAAGATCCTTGACGGTCTTGTTGAGCGCGTGACCGATATGAATGTTGCCGTTGGCGTAGGGAGGGCCATCGTGCAGGGTGAACTTTGGCCGATCCCTGGCCTGTTCGCGCTGCATGGCGTAAATATCCATTTCCTCCCACCGGGCGAGCCAGTCGGGCTCGCGCTTGGGTAATCCGGCGCGCATGGGAAATTCAGTTTGCGGCAGGAAAAGCGTGGCCGAATAATCGGTTTCGGTAGGGGCGGAATTGGTGTCGGTCATTGCGGGCAATCAATCGAGGAATTGTTGTGGCCGCCTTGTAGCAAGGGCGGGCCCAAGGAGCAAAGGTTTTGGACCCGCAGTTTTTTGGTCAGTTCAGGAAGCGCTCGATCACCAGTGCCTGAAGCTTTTTGCCGTCGGGATCGGTGCTGGTCTTGAGGCTGGTCAGTTCCTCGGCCCAGGCAGAGGTGCGGATGCGTACAGGCGGATTGGGATTGGCAACAACGCCAGTGACGACGGCGGCGCATTCGTGCGAATCCTGATAGGCATCGGAAGCCCCTTGGCGGGTGCTGCTGCCACCTATGTATTTTTCGAGGATAGGCTTGTACTCATCGTCGAGCATGCCGCCGGTCGCCGCGACACCAGCCATGACATTATTTGCAAATTCGGTGCGGATGCCACCGGGTTCGACGGCGGTAAAATTGATGCCGAAGGAAGGCGTCACATAACTGGCTAGCGCCTCAGTATAGCCTTCGACGGCAAATTTGGCAGCGCAGTACAATTCGTTGAACGGCTGGCCGACGAGGCCTCCGACCGAAGTGATGTTGATGATATGGCCGCTGCGGGCGGCGCGCATATGGGGCAGAACAGCCTTTGTGGCGCGCACAACGCCGTGGAAATTGACGTCCATGACCCAGTTGATTTCGTCTTCGCTTGCCTGTTCGGTGGTCCGGACAAAACCGGCACCGGCATTATTGATCAGGACATCTATGCGTCCTTCGACGGCGATGATCCTGGCAACGGCATCGCTGACGCTTTCGCGTTTTTGTACGTCCAGCTTTAAAACATTGAGCGATACATTGGCGGCTTTGGCGGCTGCGTCAAGCGCGCCGCGCTTGTCCAGATTGCGCATGGTGGCATAGACGGTGTGGCCGATTTCGGCCAGTTGCACAGCAATGTCTATTCCCAGCCCCGTTGAGGTGCCGGTGACAAGTATGATTTTGCTCATTGGATTTCTTTCAGTCTGCGAAAAAACCGATATGGGCATCGAGCCCGCTGATCGGAAGTGCTGTGGTCAGTATTGTTTTTGCAGCGGCGCTATCGCGGTCCATGGCGGCAATCAGATCGGGCAATCCTGAAAAGACCTCCTGTCCGCGAATATGGCCTACCAGGGCAACAGACAGGGTTTTACCGTAAATATCCTCGGAAAAATCGAACAGGTGCGTTTCAAACGGCGGTAGTTGATTGTTGAACATTGGTTTGCCATAGGCGGCAACACCATTGAAGCGCCGATCACCGAGCATGGCGCGCACGGCATAAACGCCCTGAGCCAGATGAAAGCCGGGCGGCGTGCACAGATTGGCCGTGGGATAGCCCAGCTCGCGACCACGGCGATCACCCTCAATCACCACCCCATCAATGAACCAGCGATAGCCGAGCAGTTGATTGGCCCTGTCGACATCCCCTCCCCCAGCGCGGCGCGGATCAGCGAGGAAGAAATGATATCGACCCCCTCCCCGATCAGATCGAGCGTTTCAACACCAAAGCCTTCGGCGATGCCCGAAGCCTTGAGGAAATCGGGGTGCCGCGACGGCCACGACCGAAATGGAAATCGGAGCCGACGATGACGCCCGACACTGCCAGCGCCTTGACGAGAAAACGTGAGACAAAATCTTCGGCCTCGATCTGGGAAAAATCGCGGTCAAACGTCATGACAACAATGCCATCGAGCCCCAGCGCCTTGGCCAGTCGGGCCTTGGCGTCGCCATCGGTCAGGCGGAACATGAAGGGTTCGGGCGCAAAGACATCGCGCGGATGCGGCTCGAAGGTCAGGACAATGGCGGGCACGCCCTGTTCGGCAGCGCGCGTCTTGAGCGTTTCCATGACGTGCTGATGGCCGCGATGAAAGCCATCGAAATTGCCGATAGCCACCATAGCGCCGCGCATGGCGTCGGGGACTGCATCAAGATTTGACAGGCGGATAAAGTCGGTCACGCGGGGCTAGGTCCTCTGCTGGCGCGCAGGCGGGGCGCAAGGTGCATCGACGCAACGCATATTGCAACCCTACCAGACAAGGCGTGGCAAAAAGCCAGCCAGACGGGCGCCGCTGGGCGCCACCAACGCCTCGATGACGGCGGCATCAGGATTGGCGAAAGCATCAATTTCGGCGGCATGGATCGAGCCAGAGACAAACAGCAGATCAATGCCAAAACCGGCCGCGCCGGTTGCGTCGGTCCGCACACTGTCGCCAACCCCCAGAATGCGGGGCTTTTCGAGTTTTCGACCCGCGGCCACCTCGGCCAATCGAAAGGCTTCGTCATAAATGGGGGCAAAGGGCTTTCCTGCCATTTGCACTGTACCGCCCCGTTCAGCGTAATAATCGCCAAGGGCGCCGCCGCAATAAATCAGCTGGTCGCCATGCTCGACAACCTTGTCGGGGTTGGCGCAGATCATGGGCAGGTTGCGTTCTAGCCACTGGGCAACACGCGGGGCGTAGACCTCTGGTTCCTCATCGTCGTGGTCAAGATCGGTTACCACCACCACTTCGGCTTCGGCGGCTTGCCCGCGCACGAGACCCAGACCTTCATAGAGGGCATCATCGTTGGTTTGGGGGCCGACATGATGAATGATCCGGCCCTTGTATGGCGCCAGTAAAGCGCGCGTCGCATCACCCGACGACACGATGGCATCCCAAGCGGTGCGCGGCACGCCCAACCGATCCAGCATCTCGATAATGGGTTGGGAAGGAACGGGCGCATTGGTGATCAGCACCACGACACCGCCCTGGGCGCGATAGTTGACCAGCGCTTCGACGGCGGCTGGAAAGGCCTTGATGCCGTTGTGGATGACGCCCCATACATCGCAAAGCAACGCGTCATAGGATGGGGCGAGATGGGCGAGATTGGAAAGCTGGGTGGAGGGCATGAAAACCTGAGGTCTGGAGGGGCTGCCGTGGATTTGGCAGTTTTTGCAGAATAATCAAGTCATAAGAACGTCGACTAGACCAAAGTGCGGGTCAATGCGGACAACCAAGCCTACATTTCGGCGCGGCGCGGCATCATGGCCGACGGAACACGGTCGACGCCAAGATCCGGGCGGATTGGACCGGCACTTGCAATGTGGGTGCCCTGCGCCAGAACAATTCCGTCTTCAAGCAACTCAAGTATCTGGGCTTCGCGCGTCACATTGGTTGCCAGAAGCTCGATCCCGAACCGGCCGAGATAATCGGCAATATCGGAGGGATGAAAATCAGTCAGTGTCTCGGGCGATGAGATGAACTGGGCAGCATCGACCCGCAGCGAGCGCACCGACCGGGCGGCCAATTCGGCAACATCATTGCGCAACGATCGGGTTTTGGACAGCGAGAAGCCAATGCCCTTTTTGACCATGGCAGCAATAACTGCGCGCTCGACGCTGTTCAGATGGCCCCAATCTGAATCCGCGATCAAAAATACCAGACCGCCGCAAACGGCACGGTTGGCTTCAAGCGTTGCGAGAAGTTGCTCTGCGCCATTGGCATCGCTCAGAGTGGCCCGAGACAATGGGATAAACAGATTGGATGCCTGGCCATTTGTGCGGGCGCGCCGGGCAATGGTAACCGCTTCCATCAGGGCCAGTTGTTCGATCTGACGAACCACATCCTCACCGCCTCGACGCGGCATGAAGTCGATCTGATCGGCCAAATCGCCGTCTTCAAGCATCAGGCGCGGAACGAGATCGTGACCAAAAGCGCGGCGCTGAGGTAGTTTTACGGTTTGCAGGACGTGGAAAATCAGACGATTTTCAGTCAGCGACTGGCGCAATTGGGCCAGTGATATCCTGGGCTCGGGTTCGCGAACCGGCGCTTCGATGGCGGGGGCAACAGGTGCGGGACGCTCGGGTTCGGAAGATGTCGTTTTGCCGCGATCCTCGATTTCCGAGACAGCTTCGGCCACCTGCCGAATGACGGTGCCAAGAACCGAAATGTCGGCTTCCACGCCTTCGAGGCGCGGGCCAGCATCAATATCGGCCATGGCATTGATCCGCTGTCCGAGGACGGCACCGGCCTGGGCGTCGGTCGAAAGCAGCCGCGACAAGTCCTCAATGGCGCGTTCGAGCCGGTTCTCGGCGCGCTGGCGCAGTTGGCGTTCCACCAGAACCACCGCGACGCAGGCGAACATGACCGCAACCAGAAATGATTCCAGCGGGGTCAGGGTCAACCCGTAATAGCCAGTGGCCCCCAAACCGAGGGCAGCCAGCGCGATAAAAACATAAACCAGTGACTGCACGAGCGGTCTCGGGCTCCATTGCCGAAGATTCGGTTACTTCTCTTAGCATCATGGTTAAGAGCGCAAAAGCGGACTGTGGCCGCTATGCAGTATTGTTTTCATCGAGCTCAAGGCAAAAGCGGAACGGATTATTTACTCTGTTCGTCAACAATCGGGAAACCAAGCGGGCGGTGCGCCCACATCGAACCTTGGCCGAAATTGAAATACGACGAACAAGGACTGGGCTCCATGCCGAAGCTGAACCAAGCCGATGCTGCCAGAGGTGGTGCCCTGTTGCTGATCGAAGGCAATGCGGACAGCGCTCAATTGCTGGTGGCCAGCCTGACCGAGTGCCTGTCTGGCGCGCCGGTAATCGTGGCGGTCAGCAGTGGAAAGCAGGCGTTGGCCAGCCTTCGGGCCGAGCAGTTCGATATTGTGTTGGCCGATCTGGCAAGTCTGGGCGATATCAGCGCGCGCACTGAAGACGTGGTGGGACGGCTGGTCAAGCTGGCCAACGGCGCACTGGTTCTGGCCCTTTCGGACGGGGCATCGGTTTCAGGGGCCGTGGCGGCCATGCGGGCGGGCGCCCATGATTATGCGGTCAAGCCGCTCAATGGCGCGGCGTTGGCCGCGCGGATCGGGGAGATGGCCGAGCGGCATGGCAAATGCCGGACGCTATCGGTTGAGGCGACGCCGCAGATCGGGGTTGCTGATTTTGCCGGATTTATCGGTTCGTCGAGCGCCATGCAGTTTGTCTATGAGCAGATCGAGCGCATTGCGGCGTCGGCCGCGCCGGTGTTTATCACTGGGGAGAGCGGCACCGGCAAAGACGTTTGCGCCGAGGCGCTGCACAACAAGGGACCAAGGGCCGGCGGCCCGATCATTGCCATCAATTGTGCGGCCATACCGCGCGATCTAATGGAGAGCGAATTGTTTGGCGTGGCGCGGGGGCTTTTACCGGCGCACACGAAGATCGCAAGGGCGCGGCGGAACTGGCCGATGGTGGCACTCTATTTCTTGACGAGATCGGGGAAATGGACCTGTCGCTGCAGACAAAGTTATTGCGGTTTTTGCAGACGGGCACCTTGAGCCGGGTCGGCGAAGCGGGCGTTCGGCAGGTGGATGTGCGACTTGTCTGCGCCACCAATCGCAACCCGATGCAGTTAATCAGCGAGAAGAAATTCCGCGAAGACCTGTTTTATCGCCTGCATGTGCTGCCGATCCATTTGCCGCCTCTACGCCAACGACCGACCGACATTCTGGTTCTGGCGCGGCACTTTCTGGGGCGTTACGGCCAGGAAGAGCGCAAGAATTTTTCCGGGTTCAGCCCGGAGGCCGCCAATTGGCTGATATCGGGCGAATGGCCAGGCAATGTGCGCCAGTTGCAAAATCTGGTGCGGCGACTTGTGGTGATGTTTGATGGTGGCGAAATTTCGGCCAGCATGGCCAAGGCAGCCGACATTGAGGGGCAGCATCGACCGAACTCGCCCGGGGCCAGCAATGATGCCCGAACAAAGCTGTATCCTGCCGATGTGGCAGCAGGAGCAACGTATTATCGAAAATGCGGTCGCTCAGTTCGGTGGCAATATTTCGCTGGCGGCGGCGGCGCTTGAGATCAGCCCCTCAACAATCTATCGCAAGCGTCAAAGTTGGGCTGAACTCAGCCGCGTTGCCTGATCAGGCATCGTCGCGCTCGAATTTTATCTTGTCGCCCCAAAAGACAAGATGATCGCGGATCGCTTGCGCCGACGGGCCTGGATCGGGGTAGTACCAGACGGCATCCTCGGCGGTCGCGGTCAAGGTTTTCAGGGTAAAATATGCCGCGTCGCCCATATAGGGGCTGTGGCTCGTAGTATCGGATGTCTCCAGAATGTCCGGGCGTACTTCATCGCGCGGAATATAGAGCCGCACCGGCGCACCGGGCTCATCCACTTCAAGCGCATGGATGGTACTGACGATTTCAGCATCATCGAAAATGACGCGAACGCGACCGGTCGCTGGCCTGATCTTGATGTCTTTGGGCTGACATTTCTCGGTCATGAATTTTTGCCAGTGCTGGTTATGGGTCTTGGGGGAAGAACCATTCGCGCGGGTTTTGGTTGCCGCAAGGCATAAAATGAAAAATCTACGTCAGTGCCGACCTTGACGCTCACGAGGGCCTCGCCTATATCCCCGTTCAGCTGTTAGCACTCTCATTCAACGAGTGCCAACAAGCGTCAGATTTGCGTTTCATACAGTTTCTCATAGGAGCAAACATGAGCTTCCGTCCCCTGCACGACCGCGTGGTCGTCCGTCGCCTTGATGGCGAAGAAAAAACCAAAGGCGGGATCATCATCCCCGATACCGCCAAGGAAAAGCCCAGCGAAGGCGTTATCGTTTCAGTTGGCCCCGGTGCCCGTGATGACAATGGCAAGACTGTCGCCCCAGACGTCAAGGCTGGCGACCGCGTGCTGTTCGGCAAGTGGAGCGGCACCGAAGTCAAGGTCGACGGCGAAGACCTGTTGATCATGAAAGAAAGCGACATCATGGGCGTGATCGAAGGCTAAGGCTTTCGCCCCACCCGACGATTTCCCTTCATTATTAAGGAGCGCCTCACATGGCTGCTAAAGAAGTAAAGTTCTCCACCGATGCTCGCGACAAGATGTTGCGCGGCGTCAACATTCTGGCCAATGCGGTCAAGGTAACCCTTGGTCCAAAAGGTCGTAATGTTGTTATCGAAAAGTCCTTCGGTGCTCCACGTATCACCAAGGACGGCGTGACCGTTGCCAAGGAAATCGAACTGGAAGACAAGTTCGAAAACATGGGCGCCCAGATGCTGCGCGCTGTTGCTTCCAAGACCAATGACACAGCTGGCGATGGCACCACCACCGCAACCCTTCTGGGTCAGTCGATTGTCAATGAAGGCGTCAAGGCCGTTGCTGCCGGCATGAACCCAATGGACGTCAAGCGCGGCATTGATCTGGCCGTGCTCGAAGTTGTCGAAAACCTCAAGGCCCGCGCCAAGAAGATCACCTCGTCGTCCGAGGTTGCTCAGGTTGGCACCATTTCGGCCAATGGCGAAGCCTCGATCGGTGAAATGATCTCGGAAGCCATGCAGAAGGTCGGCAACGAAGGTGTTATCACCGTCGAAGAAGCCAAGACCGCCGAAACCGAACTTGATGTCGTTGAAGGCATGCAGTTCGACCGCGGCTACCTGTCACCTTACTTCGTGACCAATGCCGAGAAGATGACCGCTGTTCTTGATGAGCCGCTGATCCTTCTGCACGAAAAGAAGCTGTCGAACCTTCAGGCTATCCTGCCAATCCTTGAATCGGTTGTTCAGAGCCAGCGTCCGCTTTTGATCATTGCCGAGGACATTGAAGGCGAAGCCTTGGCAACGCTGGTTGTCAACCGTCTGCGTGGCGGCCTCAAGGTTGCTGCCGTCAAGGCACCTGGCTTTGGCGATCGCCGCAAGGCAATGCTGGAAGACATCGCGATCCTGACCGGTGGTCAGGTTATCTCGGAAGATCTCGGCATCAAGCTTGAGAATGTCACTATCGACATGCTGGGTACCGCCAAGCGCGTTGAAATCACCAAGGAAAACACCACCATCGTTGATGGTGCTGGCACCAAGGATGACATTTCTGGCCGCGTGAACCAGATCAAGGCGCAGATCGAAGAAACCACTTCGGACTACGACAAGGAAAAGCTGCAGGAACGTCTGGCCAAGCTGGCCGGTGGCGTTGCTGTGATCAAGGTCGGCGGTTCGACTGAAATCGAAGTCAAGGAACGCAAAGATCGCGTTGATGACGCGCTCAATGCTACCCGCGCCGCTGTTGAAGAAGGCATCGTACCTGGCGGCGGCACAGCCCTGTTGCGTGCTTCGTCCGACCTTAAAGCCAAGGGCGCCAACTCTGACCAGCAGGCCGGCATCAATATCGTTCGCCGCGCTTTGCAGGAACCAGTTCGCCAGATCGTTAATAATGCGGGCGACGAAGGCTCCGTGGTTGTTGGCAAGATCCTTGAAAACTCTTCGCTCGATTTCGGCTACAACGCCGCGACCGGCGAATATGGCGACATGATTGCCATGGGCATCGTGGATCCGGTCAAGGTGGTTCGCACCGCCCTGCAGGACGCCGCATCGGTTGCGTCGCTCCTGATCACCACCGAAGCCATGGTTGCCGAGGTCCCCAAGGAAGCTGCTCCAGCTATGCCTGGCGGCGGCGGCATGGGCGGTATGGGCGGAATGGGCGGTATGGATTTCTAATCCAGCCCATCCAGAAGCTACGAAGTCTCGTTACTTCCCAGTCACGAACTTTGCAGGAGGCGCAGTGGAAACACTGCGCCTTTTTTGTTGTGTCGCGCCGTGGGTAGTGGCAAGCCATTGTCCCAAAGCACGAGGACAAAGCCATGAAAACACCAACGCGACGCCCAACCAATGCGCTGGATCGCGCCGAGGCAGCGTTCAAGACGGCAACCAGCGGCCCGGCCCCAGAGGCGCCAAAGGTCAACCGGGCACCCGAGGGCAAGGAACAGGTTTCCCTGCGGCTGGACCGGGCGGTTCTGGAGCATTTTCAGGATGATGGCCCCGGCTGGCAGGATCGGATCAACGCTGCCCTTAGAACCGCGGCGGGATTGGACTAGGAGTGCCGGCGCATGGTCGAACGAGTTGATGATCCATCGTTTATCATTCGTGTGGCGACCCACGATGACCAAGATGCGATCACCGGAATAGATAATCTGGCGGCCAAGGATAGCGAGCGCATCGCGAATATCGGCAGGTGGATCTCGGATGGCTCATGCCATCTGATCGCGTGCGACGACACTGTGGCCGCCTATGGCGTTCTTACCGACCATTTTTTCGACAATGGTTTTATCGAGATGCTGATGGTAGCCGAACGTTTTCGGCGGCGTGGGTTTGGTCTGGCACTCGTTGAACATTTCAAGACCATGTGCATTGGGCCCAAACTGTTCAGCTCAACCAATTTGTCGAACCGACCGATGCAGCAATTGCTTCTCAAAGCCGGGTTTTGTACCAGCGGCTATATAGAGAATTTGGACAAGAACGATCCGGAAATCGTGTTTTTCCGATCCGTCGCATAGCGAATTGTGGCGGTCGGTTTTCGACGGCGTCCTAATCAGCGCCAGAACAGCAGTTTTAGTGCCAGGATAATCGAAACGACGACGACCAGTGGGCGAATGAGGCGGGCGCCGAAACGGATGCCGGTGTGGGCACCAAGATAGCCACCCAGCAATTGACCTGCGGCCATGGCGATGGCGGCGGGCCAGACGACGTCCCCAGCGGGAATGAAAATGGTGAGCGCGGCAAGGTTCGACGTCAAATTCAATACTTTGGTATTGCCGGCAGCGCGGGTGAGACCGAGGCCGAACAGGGTGACAAAGCCGATGGTAAAAAACGAACCGGTGCCGGGGCCAAAAATGCCGTCGTAAAACCCGATGATGAAACCGAGGACCGGCACGAAGCGGGCAAAGCCGAGCCGGGCCGCCTTGTCGGCATCGGAAAGATTTGGCGCGAAGAGGAAATAGAGCGCAATGGCGATCAACGCGACCGGCACAGCGATGTCCAAAAGACTGGTATCGGCCTGCTTGACGACCAGAGCGCCACACAGGCTACCGGCATAAGTCAGGACAATGGCTGGCAGCAGGGATTTGAGTTGAACAAAGCCGCGCCGCCAATAGGTAAAGGCGGCCATGCCGGTGCCAAAGACCGATTGCATCTTGTTGGTGGCAAGAGCGGCAACGGGTGGAATACCAGTGGCGAGCAAGGCAGGCAGCGCAATCATGCCGCCGCCACCGGCGATGGCATCAATAAAACCGGCCAGCATGCCGACACCGGCCAGCGCCAGCAAAATCATCGGATCCAGCATTGGCACCCCCGGCCCACAAGACCTCGGGGCGGTCCGTTACCCTTTTCCAACTCTTTCTGATTATACCTGTGTCCAATGCGCTGCAAATGGATGGCACTGTGACTGCACAACTTAAGAGCGGCAATCGCGTCGCCGTTATCATTCCCTGCTATAATGAAGCACTGGTGATCGGCGAGGTGGTGGATAGTTTCCAGCACGCCCTTCCGGGCGCGCGGATCTATATTTTTGACAATAATTCGACTGATGGAACCGCGGACAAGGCACGCGCGGCAGGCGCGGCGGTCCACCACGTCAACCACCGCGGCAAGGGCAATGTCGTGCGGCGGATGTTTGCCGACGTTGAAGCCGATATCTATGTGATGGCCGACGGCGACCATACCTACGACGCCGCACGGAGCGGGGAAATGGTGGATTTGCTCCTTTCGCGCGGGCTCGACATGGTGGTGGGCACCCGTGTGCCGGTGGGCGATGGGGCCGAATATCGGCCGGGTCATGCTTTTGGCAATCGGCTTTTGACCGGCATGGTTCGGCACGTGTTCGGCAACGGTTTTACCGATATGCTCTCGGGATATCGGATAATGTCGCGACGCTTCGTCAAATCGTTCCCGGCGCTTTCCAAGGGATTTGAGATTGAAACAGAGTTGACCATCCATGCGCTCGAACTGCGGGCGCCCTGTGCGGAGGTAGCAACCGACTATCGTTCGCGGGTCGAGGGATCCGAAAGCAAACTGGGAACGGTGCGCGACGGGCTATCAATCCTTAAATCGATTGTACGACTTTACGTGCGCGAGCGACCACGTCAACTTTACCTTGCGTTTTCGTTGGGGGCGGCTATTGCTGCGCTGCTGATGGCCGCACCGGTATTTGTCGAATATTGGCAGACCGGACTAGTGCCGCGCCTGCCGACAGCGATATTTGCCGGGTTGACGATGATGGCCGCGCTGGTGTCTGGCGCCGTGGCGGTCATTCTGGATAGTGTGGTGACTGGCCGGGCCGAAGCCAAGCGTCTGAGTTATCTGGCGATACCGATTAGCAGTCCTGAACTGAAGGATAAATAGTTTGAAACGCATCCTGCCCTTTGGAATTGCTGGAATCGCTGGCTTCTTCATGGATGCCTCGGTGCTGATGGCTATTGTGGATGCTATCGGGCCATTTTGGGCGCGGGTTGTTTCCTTTGCCTTCGCGGTTTTAACGACGTGGCTGATCAACCGCAATTTTGCCTTTGCCGATTGCGCGGCAGAAGCGGATGGTATGGGGCGAGAATTTACGCGCTATTTTGCTGCCATGATCCCCGGCAGTCTGGTCAATTGGCTGGTCTATGGGGCGATGATGCTGCAACTGCCCAGCAACGGCGGCTTTCCATTGCTGGCGGTCGCCATGGGCAGCGTTGCGGGCATGGCCACCAATCTGGCGATGGCACAACGATTTGCGTTCACGGCGCGCCGTTAGAGAGCGATGCTGGCGTTGAGTTGATGCAGCAAAGCCTCAAGTCGGCGTCGACGTTCTGGCGTCCAATTGGCGGTGCGCGAAACGATCAGATTGGCCTGGCTTTTCAGCATCACACCATCTTCAAGCACGCGCAGGGCGTTGGCGGTCAGGGTTGAGCCGGTCGAAGTGATGTCGACGATAATATCGGCAACGCCGGAGGCAGGCGCTGCTTCGGTGGCACCAAGGCTTTCGACAATGCGATATTCTGCGATCCCCGCACGGGCGAAATGCTGGCGGGTAATGGTGATGTATTTGGTGGCGACGCGCAGCCAGCGGCCATGGCGAGAGCGGAAATCGGACGCAACATCGGCCAGATCATGCATGTGGGTAACGTCGATCCATGGCGCGGGGACGGCTACCACTACGTCAGCATTGCCAAAACCCAATGGTTTGGCGAAGGCGACCGATTGCGGTCCGGTTTCGGCGGTCTCGTGGATCAGGTCTGTGCCGGTGACGCCCAGATCGATATTGCCGCGAATAAGTTCGCGGGCGATTTCGCCAGCGGGAAAGAACCGCACGGTGACGTTGGGGTGGCCTTCGAGCGCACCAAGATAGGAGCGCGGGCCGCCGGGGCGGGTAATGGTCAGGCCGTTTTGGGCGAACCAATCGCGGGTCAATTCTTCAAGGCGGCCTTTTGAGGGAACGGCCAGGGTCAATTCGCTCATCGAACACACTCCGCTTCGAGGCGATCCACCCAGACAGCGCAACCCGAGGCGGCGATAGGGGCGGCGGCGCCAAGGCGTTCGAGCAGGCGGTCATATTGGCCGCCCGAAACAAGGGCCTGTCCGTCCTGCCCGACCACTTCGAAAACGACGCCCGTATAATAATCGAGCCGGGGCGAAAAGCTGCCGTCAAAGCTGACATCGGCGACAGTACCCAACTCATCGAGGTGACGGCGCAGGGCGCGCAGGGGCGCTGCCAGATCGAGCCCATGGCGCAACGCCAATTGCTCGATACGGGTCAAAGCCTGCAGGGCGGGGCCGCTGATGGCAAGATAGTCACGCAACAACGCCAGCGTCGCGGCGGGGACAAGTTCGGCATCAAGGGCCTGCTGTTCGAGATAGCGGGAGGCGATTTCGTCGGGGGTGCGTCCCTCCGAAAGGCTGAGACCGGCATCGACCATCTGCTCGGTGATTTCGGTCAATAGCGCTTCGCGGGCAGGTTGGGGACTGCGTTCGAGCGTGGGCGCGACGGCAAGACGGGTCAACAGGCGCTCGAGCGCCTCGGTGTGACCAAAGCGCTGGCGAATGCGCGGGCGCCATGGGTCGGGCATATCGAGTTGGGCCAGAAGCGTTTCGAACAGGCCAACGCCACCGAGCCGAATGGCGGGGGCAGAAACGGCATAAAGATCCAACGCCGCACGGGCAAAGGTCAGCACCTGATGCAAGGCAATATCGCCATCGGGCTGGGCCAGCAATTCAAGCCCGGCCTGTTCAAATTCGGCAGGACCATCCTGACGCTGGCGGAAAATCGGGCCGAAATAGGAGAAGGCGGCGGGCTGGCCGACGCCGTTGGCAATGTAGTCGGTCACGATGGGCAGGGTATATTCGGGACGCAGGCAATATTCCTGGCCGGTGGTTGCGGTGGTCAGCATCAGGCGACGGCCAAATTCCTCACCCGCGAGGTCAAAATAGGGATCGGCAGGCAAGAGCAGCGGCGGGTTGGCGCGCGTGGCGGACTGCGCCTCAACCAAAGCTTCGAGTTGGGCGCGGCGCGCGGCGGGGCTGCTCATTGATAGGCAGCCAGAAGTTCTTTGATTTTGGCGACGATTTCGGCGCGGCCACATTCGAACTGGCCGGGGCGCGTGGCCTTCCATTCGGCATTATCGGAAATGGCGGCGGCAGCTTGCTTACCGGCGATCAGATCCTTGATCTGGACGATATTTTGCTCGCGCTCCTGGGTGCCCTCGATGATGACGGCAGGTGAGTTGCGTTTGTCGGCATAGGCGATCTGCTTGCCGAAATTTTTTGAATTGCCGAGGAACATTTCAGCGCGAATGCCAGCGGCGCGCAGTTCTGAGACCATTTTCTGGTAACCCGGAATTTGGTCCTTATCCATGACCAGAACGACAACCGGGCCAAGCGGTTCGGTGGCGGGCACATTGCCGGTGAGTTTTAAGGCGTTGAACAGGCGCGAAACGCCGATGGAAAAACCAGTAGCGGGGACAGGCTCGCGGCGGAAGCGCGACACCAGACCATCATAGCGACCGCCACCACCGACCGAGCCGAAGACAACCTGCTGGCCTTTTTCGTTGGTGACGGGGAAGGTCAGTTCGATTTCGAAGACCGGGCCGGTGTAATATTCAAGGCCACGGACGACAGAGGGGTCGATCTTGATGCGGTCGGGGCCATAGCCAGCGGCGTCGAAAAGGGCTTGCATAGCGGCGAGTTCGGCAATACCCCCCGCGGCCAGAGCGCCCTGCCCAAAATTTTCTTGCATGGCCTCGAAGAACGTCAGTTCGCCATCAAGTCCCACAGGGGCCGACTGAGCGGATTTGCCGTCAGGCCCAGCGGTGAAATCGAACCAGCGACCAAATTCGATAAGCCGCCCGAGTTCACTGATCTGTTGTTCGCCAAGCTCGGCACCCTTGGTGAAATCGCCGCTACTGTCTTTGCGACCGGCACCAAGGAGGAGTTTCACGCCTTCGGGGCCGAACTTGTCCAGCTTGTCGATGGCACGCAGCACCGTCAGCTTTTGCTCGTCAGAGGTCACGCCTGCGGCGTCCAGCACACCGTCCAACACTTTGCGGTTGTTCACCCGCACCACATATTTGCCTTCAAGGCCCAGCGCGTCCATGACGTCGGCCATCATCATGCACATTTCGGCGTCGGCTTCGGGGCCGGCGGCACCGACGGTGTCGGCGTCAAATTGCATGAACTGGCGGAAGCGGCCGGGGCCAGGGCGTTCGTTGCGGAAGACGTAGCCTTGCCGATAAGAGCGATAAGGCTTTGGCAGGGTTTCAAAATTTTCGGCGAAGTGACGGGCGAGCGGCGCTGTCAGATCATAGCGCAGGCTCATCCATTGTTCATCATCGTCCTGAAGGGAAAACACCCCAGCGTTGGGGCGGTCGGTATCGGGCAGGAATTTGCCCAGCGTTTCGGTATATTCGAACAGCGGGGTTTCGACCGGATCAAAACCATAGCGCTCATAAACCTGCTTGATCTTGTCGATCATTGTGCCGACCGCGGCGATTTCGCCGGGGGTGCGATCTTCAAAGCCGCGCGGCAGGCGGGGGGCGATAAGCTTGGGCTTTTGGGGCTTGTTGGTCATGCAGATAAATCCAAGCGGAATGAGGTCGAATGGCAATCGTTGCGGCGTTCCTAGCGGATCGCTGACGGAGTGACAACCACGGCACGGTGGTGGCGCGGCAAAAGCTCCCCCGCCCCTGGCTGGGGCGGGGATCAGAATGCGTGATGGATTGAACCCTCAGGTATAGCGGTCAAAATCCACGGTCGCGAAACCCACTTCGGTCCAGTGCCGATTCACGTTGGGTGGCGGCAGGCCGAGATCCTCACGCAAATGCTGTGGCAGGTCCGGCGGTAGGCGCGGACGCCGCCACCAAGCGCGCAATGCTGCGGCCAGAACCGGCAGCAGGCCAAGTCGCATGACTTCGTCGGCGATCAGGTTTTGCGGGCGCAGCGGCGTGCTCGCCTGCGTAAGCGTATCATAGCTCATAGGTGTTCCGGGCGCGCGCAAACGCGGCCGGCCTCTTGTTTTTGATGACGATGAGCCGGTTTCAGGGACGCATTTGTCCCTTGAGGTGGCACATCAGTTCAGGTTGGTGAAAATGTCCGTGGCTGGTCTGCAGCCAGTAAAATGCCGGGCAGAAGCGTTAGCTTCGGTGCGCGGTAAGCATTTTGAACCCGAGATGGTTGGCGTTGATGCATTCAGTCATTGAGCGCCTCCCAGGCTAGTGTGGACGACGCGAACTATAGCTCACGCTTTAGTGTTCGCCAAGCATGGATGCGGCGGGTTGACGCAGGCACGGTATTTTGTTGCGCAAAAGCCACAGCTATTTGACGGGCCGTCGCAGCTGTCCACGTTCCCATTCAACTTCGTGGCGGCAAAAGCAACCTTCGATATGATCGTTGACCAGCCCCATCGCCTGCATGAAGGCGTAGCAGGTTGTGGGGCCGACAAATTTGAAACCGCGCTTGCGCAGGTCCTTTGAAAGGGCTCGCGAAGCCTCGGTGTGTGGCATGGCCAGAACGTCGGCATGGCTGATGGTTTGCGGACGCGCTTCAGACTTGGGTTCGAACGACCAGAAATAGGCCGCGAGCGAGCCAAACTCGGCCTGGATTTCAAGAGCGCGAGCGGCATTATTGATGGTGGCAAGAATTTTGCCGCGGTGGCGAATGATGCCCGGATCGGCCAACAGGCGATCAACATCGACATCGGTCATGGCGGCAACACGGGGGATATCAAATCCGTAAAAAACCTCACGGAAACGCTCTCGCTTGCGCAGAATGGTGATCCAGGAAAGCCCGGCCTGAAATCCTTCAAGGCAAATCTTTTCAAATAGCCTGGTATCGTCGGTGACGGGCCGACCCCATTCAATATCGTGATATTCCAGATAAAACGCATCGGCACCGGGCCAGACGCAACGGGGCTTCTGGTCGTTTGTCAGACTGATTGGTGCAGTTGGCATGATAAGGCTCTGGTTACCTGAATACGATAGGCTAATGGGACGCCCGTCAGTCGGGATTCTGGCGAGGGAAATGCAGATACCTGGAAAAATCAAGGCACTGGTGGTTGACGATAACGCTTATGCGCGGGCCATTGCCAGCCTCAATTTCGGCAAACTCGGGGTCACCGATGTTGATGAGGCAATGGGCGGGGCCGAAGCCATTCTGGCGCTTCTGTCCAAGCGTTACGATGTGATGTTGATGGACTGGTATATGCCCGACGTCAGTGGGGCGGGTGTGTTGCACGTGCTGCGGGACACGAGATTTGGCCCTGCCAGCACAACGCCAGTGATCCTGATGACGGCCTATGCGAGCCGCGAAAATATTGTGCGGGCGCGCGAGATCGGGGTCGATGCAATATTGGTCAAACCCTTTACCGCCGAGCAGTTAGGCATGGCGATGAACCGGGTACTGACGCCAATTCCCAGAGACGATGCAGAGACGGCCGACGAGATATTTCTGTAGGTTAGGGCTGCCTTTACCATTCGGGCCAGCGATGGCTTAACCATGCCGGTTCACGCCTAATTGCAGATTTTGTCGCCATCATTGGCCCAACATATGGTCGACCCGAAACTTTGCGGTCGGCCGCAAATGATGGGGGCCACAATGGGCAGCAATTTTAATATCGGCAGGGGCATTCTTGCGCTGGCGCTGGGCATTGCGCTGAGCGTCGGTCCGGCAGCGGCGCGCGGATTTCGGTTTGTGCCACCGCCGGGTATGACCATTACCAATAGCACGCCGACCAATGCCCTGGCCCTTCGGGCCGACTATCACATTGCGCCACAATTTCTTCGTCAGGTAGTGCGCTATCCAACACGCGAGCGTAGCGGCACCATCGTCGTCAATACACGCGAACATTATCTCTATTTCGTTCTGGGGGATGGACGGGCGTTGCGCTATGGCATCGGCGTTGCAAAATCGGGCTTTGAATGGGGCGGAACGCACCAGATCACTCGCAAGGCCGAATGGCCCGGCTGGACGCCGCCGCCAGAAATGCTGAAGCGGCGCCCCGACCTGCCCCGGCATATGGCGGGGGGCCCAGACAATCCGTTGGGGGCGCGCGCGCTTTATATCGGTTCGACGCTATACCGTATTCACGGCACTACAGAGCCCTGGAGCATTGGTCTGAATGTATCGTCAGGCTGTATTCGCATGACTAACATGGATGTTATTGACTTATTCAATCGCGTAAAACTGAACTCCCGAGTGGTTGTGCTTTGATAACGAATCAAGCGCATTATCTGTGGGACTGCGTGAAGCAGATCGACGGGGAAATGTTGGCGAAATGACTAGACTGATCAGCGTTATCAAACGGTTCCGCTCAGACGAACGGGGCGTTTTTGCCGTTATATTCGGACTGGCCGCGGTCGTTTTGATTGCGCTATCGGGTGCAGTGGTCGATTTCGTTTCCATGGAGCAGACCCGCGGCCGGGCACAGGTGGCGCTGGATGCGGCAACGCTGGCCCTGCAAAAGCAGATTTTTGTGGCGCCACTGGATGAAGACGGGATCAAGGCCAAGGCACAGGCATTGATGCTGAACCGCATCAACGACGCCAACGTAACTGCCACAGTCGACGGGATAACCGTCAACATTGCTGATGGCTCACTGACGCTGACGGCGGAAATGAGCATGCCGACGATTTTCGTTCGGCTTGTTGGCGTCGACAACATGCGGGCGCGCATACTTTCTGAGGCGACCCGCAAAAAAGTGAAGCTGGAAATTGCCATGGTGCTGGACAATTCCGGCTCGATGGGCAGCTCAAGCCGTTTGACCTACTTAAAGCAAGCCGCCAACTGCGCCACCAACATTATTTTCTATGACAACAACGTCGATAACACCTCGTCGTGTAATCCTGTTACGGGTGCCAGCAAATCAACGCAGGTCAAAATGAGTGTGGTGCCCTTCACATCCACTGTAAATGTGGGGCCGTCCAACAGCAGTGCCAGTTGGATCGACACCACTGGCGTTTCCCCAATTTCCAATGACAATTTTGACAATGATGACAATGAAACCACGGCCTTCATCGGTAATGTGAACCGGCTGGCGCTCTATAATTCGATCACCAACGAGAGTTGGCAAGGATGCGTAGAGACGCGCCCACACATTGCTACGGGGGGGCGACAGGGTTTCTCGATACCGACGACACCCCTGCCACAACGGCTTTGCCTGCTTCAATGTTTGTGCCGTACTTTGCGCCCGACATTTCCGAGCGGACGAGCGGATTGGGCGGCGGCAACAATTATACTCAGGACTCCCCTCCCTCATGTGATCGCCCAGCAGATGGCGGCGCCAGTTGTACTAGAGTCGAGGTTTATACAAGATGCAATTCGAGCCACAGCAACGGAAACTGCGATGTGAACAGCTCGAGCTACGTTTTCACCGGACCGCAGAATACGACGGCTGGGGGAAAATATGTCGGTGCGTACCCGCCATCCTGCGATTGCCGTTCGTGGGGGCCGAGCGTCTGGGCCTATGTATCGGGCGGCGGCAATAATCGTACATTCGCAAAGACTCAGGTTTGCGTAAATGGTTATATTCCGACGGGCTTGAGCGATCGGGAATATCAGGAGCGGATGTGCAAATACGAGGGCGCGATCAGCTATTCGAGCGGCAGCATGGGGCCAAACTCCTATTGCAGCACGGCGCCGATCCTGCCGCTGACCAACAATCCTGCTTCAGTGCACTCCTCCATCAATGCCATGGTTGCCTTTGGCGCTACCAACATTCACGAAGGGACTGCATGGGGCTTCCGAGCCCTTTCACCGGGTGAGCCGTTCGCCGAGGGGGCTGCCTATGCAGAAGCCGTTTCCAAAGTCATGATCATGATGACGGACGGGGAGAACACCCATTACAAGTCGGGCGATCTCAACGGATCTTCGATCTACATGTCTTATGGGTATCCGTATAACTCGAACAATAGCGCCAGCTCTTATGGTAGCGATATCGACCGGCTGGGCGCCATCAACTGGTCGGATGGTCAATTGGAATCCGAGATGAACACGCGCACATCCCAGACCTGCGCCAATGCCAAGGCCGCGGGGATCAATGTCTATGTGATCGGTCTGGCGACTGACAACACCAGCAATCCCACCAACGTCAGGGCGATGTTGACCGGGTGCGCCAGCGATCCCGGTCAGGCCTATTTCCCTAGCTCGCCATCAGAACTCAACAGCGTGTTCAGAACGATTGCACAGCAGTTGGCTGCCCTGCGGCTGGCACAATAGACGGCCCGGAAATCCAGTGCGCGGCCTAGTAGGTCGCGCGCCCGCCCGAAAGGTCAAAGACCGCGCCAGTGGTAAAGGAATTGTCGGCCGACGCCATCCACAGGATCATATGGGCAATCTCCTCAACCGTTACGAAACGGCCGCGGGGAATTTTTGACAGCATATAGTCGATGAACTCCTGGCTCACCTGATCCAGAATGCGCGTCTTTGCGGTCGCGGGGGTAACGCAATTGACAGCGATGTCGTGTGCGGCAAGCTCCTTGCCCAAAGATTTCGTCAACGCGATCACGGCGGCCTTGGAGGCGGAATAGGCCGAGGCGTTGGGGTTGCCCTCCTTACCCGCGATTGAGGCCACGTTGACGATGCGGCCGTAATTGCGCGCCATCATTGCCGGGGTAACCACCTTGCAGCAATGGAAGGTCCCGTCGAGATTGACCGCCTGGATCTTGCGCCATATGTCGACGGGATATTCGGCCAATGTGCTGGTAGGGCCGGCGATGCCGGCGCAATTGATCAAAATGTCGACGCCGCCTAGCTGGGCCTCGGTTTGGGCAAATGCATTGGCAACGCTTTCGAGGTCGCTGACGTCGGTCTGGATAGAAAGGCAGTTTGCTGATTCCAAAGCCGCGATCCGGGCTTCGGGCGCGGAAATATCCATGTCCCAGATGGCAACCTTGGCGCCAGAGGCCACCAGGCGGGCCGTTACTTCCGCGCCGATTCCGTTGGCCCCGCCGGTCACGACAGCGCGCCTACCCTGGAAATCATAATTGTTCATGACGTGATCCTTGTTTCCTTTTGGCGCACCAGGTGCAAGCGGTTGGCTACTCGTAACAAAGGCTTAGACGGGAGCGCCACAAAGCGTCAAGGTGACAAGGTCAAGTTCCCCGACTCTGGCCTGTGATCTCCGACGGCGTCCACGTGCTCCAGATTTTAAGGCTGACACTCGTTGTGGTTCTGACTAGCTTGATCGTGAAATGGACAATCTCAACCTGCGTCCTGAAGTCAGGTCTGCAGACAATTACAGTTGGCAGTAATGAGCAACGCGAAATCGGCACAGGTCATTCAGGCGGTCAAGGACATGATCATTGCGGGGGAATTGCGCCCCGGCGACAAGTTGCCCAATGAAGATGTATTTGCCGCGCAGCTGGGGCTATCGCGCAATTCAATGCGCGAAGCGGTGCGAGCTCTTAGCGCTATGCAAATCCTGGTATCGCGCCAAGGCGACGGCACATATGTATCGAGTCTTGAACCCCATGAAATGTTGGAAAGCCTAAGCTTTGCCGTCGATATTGCGGGGGTGGATTCGGTATTGCAATTTTTGGAAGTGCGACGAGTGCTCGAGACGCAGGCGGCGATGACCGCAGCGGCGATCCGCACGCAAGACGATCTGGACGAATTGCATGACATTCATGCCGCCAGCGTCGAAACGGCGGGGGGCGAGGGCAATATGGCGCTCGACATTGCCTTTCACGCCAAGATTGCGGCGCTGGCGGGCAACCAGGTGCTCAGTTCGCTGCTCAAGACAGTGTCGAGCCCAACAGTTCGTGCCCGTATCTGGCGCGGCCGCAGCGAAGATGCCTCCAGTGCGACCCGACTTCGCGAGCACGCGCTCATACTTGAGGCCATCGAGCGACAGGATCCGCAAGGCGCCATGGTCGAATCCTACAATCATCTCATGGGCGTCGAACGCTGGATCCGCGCCAACAGGGCAGAAATAAGTGGCCGCGCAACTCGGGACGACGTTGCATCAGGTTGAAACCTCCTGCGCGGTGGCCTTGCTATCGAGACGATTGTGATGGGGTCGCATTGTCCAAACATGATTGCTCGGTGGCCCGACTTTATCGGCCCAGTTTTTAAGAAGGGTCTTGTCGGCGATATTCTGCTCGATTTCAGCTTCGATGGCGACTGGGTCCCAGCCTTTGAGCACCTCCCGCTCGAGTTGTAGACGAATTGCCGCATAACGAGGATCTGACGCCAAATCGTTGGTCTCGCACGGATCCGCGACAAGATCGAATAATTGGGATGGCAAGCGGTGATAGTAATTGAGCTTGTAGCGCTCATCGCGAACCATCCGGTTAAGGGTGGTTCCGGGCACGCCCCAGTCGATTTTTGATCCCTGACAGTATTCCGAAAATGTCAGATTGCGCCATGGGGCAGTCGCGTCTTTGGCCATGCCAAGGAAGCTGACGCCGTCGCTATTGCCCAGTGGTGGAGCGTCCATGGCGTCGAGCATTGTCGCGCTGAGATCAATCAGGTTGACGACCTGATCGCGCCGTTCGCCTTCAGGCAATTGCCCGGGCCATGCCATGATCATCGGCACTTTGACGGAGTCCTCATAAAAAGTGTGCTTCCACCAAAGCCCATGCTCACCAATCTGCTCGCCATGGTCTGAAGCGTAAACAACCAGCGTGTTCTCAGACAGACCAAGCTCGTCAAGTCGATCGAGCACCTGGCCGATCATTCGGTCCATCGAGAATACCAGGGCGTGGTAGGCGGTTCGCGCGCGCCGCTCCTCGGCTTCACTCACATCCTGAATATCGCGATATTGGCGCCATTGCGCCAACCATGCATGCTCAGCCCCCTCGCTTGGCTGCCTGCTCGTTGCTAAATCGATCTTGTCGGCAAAGCGGTCAAAGTCTGCTTGCTGGGCAACGAATGGCGCATGGGGCAACATTAAGCCGACCGTCATCGCGAAACGACCGACTTTGCCTGTTTCAAGGTCAGCGGCAATTTCGTCCAGGGTTTCGACTGCCTTGGCAACAACGTCGCCGTCCTTGACCTCGTAAGCGCTTAAACCAATGCCCGATTGGGTCAGACTGCGACGGTCCGGCGAGGCTGTGCCCTCAAGCGGGCCCATATCGACCCGCGCAACGCCGGCCCAATTAGGGTGATGATCGCCGATCTCGCGCCGGGCATATCCAAGCAATTGATCCGGCCCCACTGAATGAAGGCGTCCAACCAGTAACGGGTTCAATCCAGCAGCGCCCAACGCATGGGCGAACGTCGGCAAACCGGAATGCAGAATGTCGGCATTTCCCCAGACCTTGTTCCGAAATGGATGACGCGCGGTCATCATCGACATGCGCGAGGGTGTGCACAGTGGCGATGGGCAGTAGGCATTGTCAAAAACAACACCTCGAGCCGCCAATTTGTCCAGATTGGCGGTTTCTGCGATCGTGCTGCCATAACAACCAGCGACGCGAGCGGCATGTTGGTCAGAAAATATGAACAGCAGATTTGGCCCGGTCGTCATGTGCAGACGTTCCCCTCTAGGTGTTCAAGGCTTGCGGCGGTTAGTTGCGTCTCGGCGCGGTGATTTGAGTATGTGCTCGAGTACATACAACGATATGCTGCTTGTGAGAGAATAGCAACCCTCAGGTGGAAGCTTTGAAGTGCGGCCAAAATGACCGTCTGCCGCAATCAGTCGATCGCCAGCGCCTTGAAACGTCTACAGTTTCTGAGATTTTGAATGGTACCACCTCTCGGGATCGAACCGAGGACCTCTAGATCCACAATCTAGCGCTCTAACCAACTGAGCTAAGGCGGCACGTGCCTTGGCGGGGCGCAAAGCACCCGAAAGCGGGCGGAACATAGGTCGAGATTGGCGCGATGACAAGACCCGATTTTCAGGCACTCAAAATGGCACTCTTTTGCCGCTGGTGACGGTTCATAAGGCTTTGAAGCTTAACCATGCCAAAGGTTTGTACCGCTTGGTTTGGGCTGAATCTATGGACCGGTCCGCGTGTGCACTATATTGAAGAAAGCTTAAGGTTTCCGCCAAAATGTCCCGGAGTGGGACAGATGGGTGGACCAAGGGCCCGGAAAAGCTTGGTTATGAACGCCGACTGGATGACATCGCCGACCGGACGTCGCGTTTTGCAACACAGTGCAGACACGCGACCGGCCTGGCTGTGGTCACACGATGGGCAGTCGCTATTGTGGGCAAATGGGGCGGCAACCTATTTTCTGGCCAAAGCTAAAAAACATGGCATCAAGCTGGCCGCGCCTGCGGTGCCTATAAAGGGTCAGGTTGCGCGTATCATCCGGCTGGGCTCGATCGGGCGATCCAGCCTGTCGCGGGTGCAGTTTCTGGCAGGCGAAAAACCGGCTTCGCACACCTGCGCCTGCACACCGTTGAAATGGGGCGATGACCAGACCGCTGTATTGATTGTGGGCGTGGACCCGATTGCGCCTGTATTTCTGGATGGTCTGAAATCGGACGACGTAACGACGACGGTTGTTGATAGAGCTGAGGATTTAGCGGCCGAATCCCAGACTGCGCACGATGCCCCCCCAACGCAACCGTCGGTTGATGCGCCGCAGGCCGTGCACGAGCGGGCGGGTCTTGGGGGGCTGGTTGATCGGTGGGCGAAACGCGAAGCGACTGAAGCTGAGGATGACAGCCAGGGCACGGTAGAGAGCGAAGCGTCTGCAAAAGAGGCCACCCCGGTGCCGACATTGTTTCGGGTTACCGGGCGCGGTTTTACGAGCAAGGTCGCGGATTCGGATGAGCCCGCGGCCTCATTTGATAGTGCCGATGCCGAAGTTTCGGGCGCAACTGAACCTTCAGCCGAGGCCGAGGGTAGCGATGGGCACACGCAGGTCGACCCGGAAGCCTTGAACCGGCTGGACAATGAAGGCGGCTTACTGCCCGAAATCGCCGAATCTGAGGCATCTGAATTTGCCGAGCAGGCCGAGGATATGGCGGCGGCTGACCTCGACGTTGAGCCCGTCGGCGCGATGACGGCGGCCGAAATGGATATCTCCGAACTTGAACGCCTTGACGGAATTGAGGGAACTGAGCCGACCGAGGTCGAGAGTGTTTCGGAGCCAATCGTCAAGAGCAAACCCCGTGTTGCTGACACTGACGCAGTGGAACGAGTGTCGCGCTACAACTTTGATGAGTTGTCTCGCATTCTCAATGATCGCGTGGGCGAGACTGCTCCAGACGTGTCGGGCAAAGTCGAACCTATTGTATCGGATATCGTCACCACCCCCGCAACGACGTCCTCTGGGGCACTGATCAATCTTGGTGGCGAGACGCTGGTGCTCAATCGCTTGCCACTGGGCATATTGGTTTTCCGCGATCAGCAGGTGCTGTTTGCCAATCGCGCCATTACCGAAATGACGGGCTACGATTCGGTGGAACGCCTGCGCGCGGCAGGGCTGGCTGCGATATTTCCCGCCGCCGGACCTGGCGGGCACAGCGCGGGGCCAGTCAACCATCTGGTGCAGCGGGACGGCTCATTAGTGCCGGTGACAGCACGGCTGCAATCCATTTCCTGGCAGGGGCGCCCGGCACTGATGTTGTCGGCCAGTGCGACCGAGGTCAGAACCGGTCACGAAGCGGCCGTGCGCGCCTTTGCCGAAGCCTTTGCCGAGGCCCGCAGCGATGGCTATTTCGAGACCAATCGCGCCGGTATTGTTTCAAGCGTCAATGCCAAGGCCAGTACGCTTTTCGGCAAGTCGGCCGAAGAAATGGCGGGACGAGCGCTGACCAGCCTGATTGCACCGAGCGAAATCGCGGAGTTTCAGGCATTTTTGGAACGACCAGCGCGTTTTGCCGAGACGGCCCGTCCCTGCGTGGCGGTGGCGGGGGAAACCTCGGGCGTTGATCTGTTGGTCTTTGCACAAGGCCAAGCAGGCATTGTCAGCGGCTATTTTGGCTTTGTGCATCGCAGCGCGGAGCAAGCGGCCCTGCCCGCTCCGGGGGCCAGCATTTCAGGCGAGCCGGAGCCTGCACTTCTATCGCGGATCAGTCGCGGTGTCCGGCGGCCGCTGAATACGATCATCGGATTTTCCGACCTGATTCGGTCCGAAGTGTTTGGCGCCCTGCAGAATGACCGCTATGAAGACTATGCAACCGATATTCGCGTTGCCGGTCTGGAAATCGCGGCGCTGGTTGACGAGCTGGACGATTATGTCCGGCTCAAAGATGGGCGATATTTACCGCAGCGCGCCAGCATCGATCTGCTGGCGCTTTTGGAAAGTTGCGTGCAACGAGTCCGCCAGCAGGCAGGCGCGGCCCGGGTTATTGTGCGCAGCGCTATTTCGGAAAAACTGCCCCGGATCACGGCGGACCGTGCTTCGTTGGCTCAGGCGGTGTTGAACCTTTTGGCCAGTGCAATTGATCAGACCCCGCTGGGCGGCGCGGTGGTGATTTCGGCCAAGATCGAGGATGATGGTGCCATCGCCATCCATGTCCGGGACAGCTCGAGCGCCGCCGCCGACATGGGCGAGCGGTTCGTTGTGTTTCGTGATGGAGTCGGGCGCGACGGGGAAGCGCTGGCCCCGGTTCGCTCCAGCGTTGGTCTGGCATTGACGCGATCCCTGCTGGCGGTCAATGCTTTCTCGCTCAAAGTCGATCCGGCTGGCGCGCAAGGCATGTTGTTTTCACTGCTGATCCCGGCTGATTTGGTGGACTATCCGGCTCAAAGTTGAACGATGCCGATTTGTCGCAGACGAAAAGGCGACAATTACAATCAGCTAAACGCCTGAAACTGCTTTGCAATCGTCGTGGTTTTTTGAACCATTCCAAACTGTAACACATTGTTTTTGCTTGGCTTATTGACATTTTAGCGATGCTACCGCAGAACCCCGTCGAACGCCAGACTTGGCGATGCATGAGACGCGGAGGCTGAAATGAGCAAGAACATCGGCATGGTAGTGATGATGGCAGGGGCCATTATGACAGCCACCCTGTCCACACCAGCGCTGGCGCAGAATGGTGAAGTCAACATTTACAGCTTCCGCCAGCAGAGCCTGTTGCAGCCGCTGCTCGACAAGTTTACTGTAGAAACCGGCATCAAACCCAATGTGCTTTACGCCAGCGATGGTCTATTGGAACGCGTTCGGGCCGAGGGCGAACTGTCGCCCGCCGATGTGGTGGTGACGGTTGATATCGGCAATCTGGTCGGTGCCAAGGAAATGGGGATTACCCAGCCTATCACCGCCCCTGCCCTGACCGCACGCGTGCCCGAAGCCTATCGCGATGTCGATGGCGACTGGACGGCGCTGTCGCTGCGGGCGCGGGTATTTTATGTCTCGAAGGATCGCGTCGATGCGACCGCGCTGACCTATGACGATATCGCCAAGCCCGAATGGAAGGGCCGCCTGTGCACCCGTCCGGGCGAGCATGCCTACAATATCGGTCTGATCGCCCAGCGTATCGCCGCCGTCGGGCTCGATGAAACGCGCGAATGGCTGACTAAAGTGCGCGATAATCTGGCCTATCCGCCCAACGGTGCGGATCGTGAACAGGTCAAGAATATTCTGGACGGCACCTGCGATCTGGCGATTGCCAACACCTATTATATGGGCGTCATGCTCAACAATACGGCCGAACCTGAGCAGAAAAACTGGGCCAATTCGGCGCGGATCATCTATCCCGATGTTGATAGCGACGGGACACAGGTCAATGTAGCGGGTGCATTCATCGCCAAATACGCGCCCAACACTGAAAACGCCAACAAGCTGATCGAATTCCTGCTTTCTGATGAAGCGCAGGCGATTTATGCCGACACCAACTACGAGTATCCTGTGGTGCCGGGCGTGAACCCTGCCCCGCTGGTACAATCGTGGGGCAAGCTCAATCCTTCCCCCATTTCACTGGTCGAAATTGCCGCGCATCGGGGAGAAGCAGCCGCCCTTGTGGATGAACTCAAGTTCAATCAGGGCGCTCAGAACTAGCGTGCGCCAGTGATAGGATCACGACCATAACGGCGCCATTGAGCACCGCAAAAACGAACGCAACCGGCAGGAAATTTTCCTTGCCGGTTGCACCGTTATTACTATTGGGGCTGATGGGGCTGCCGATCTTGTGGCTGCTCTATGGTGCCGCAGGGGCCGTGGCGAGCGGCAGCAATGGTTTGGCGGCCACCATGTTGCCGCTGGCGCTGAGCGAAACCGTCACACTGATGGTCAGCGTTGGCTTAGTGACGGGAACAACCGGGTTGATCGCTGCCTGGCTGGTGACCCATTATGAATTTCCACTGCGGCGCATATTCGACTGGGCGCTGATCCTGCCGTTGGCAGTACCGACGTATCTGGCCGCCTACACCTACGTCGAGATTTTCGGCTTTGTGGGGCCAATACAGCAATTTGTGCGGCATGTGACCGGGGCGAGTTCGCTCAAGGACTATTGGTTCCCCGACATTCGCAGCAACTGGGGCGCTGTCATCGTCCTGTCGGCGGTGCTCTATCCTTATGTTTACGCTGCATGCCGGGCGTTTTTTCTGATGCAGTCGGGCTCGCTGAACATTGCGGCGCGCACGTTGGGCGCCAGTGGCTGGCGCACATTCTTGACCGTGACACTGCCGCTTTCACGGCCGCCGATTGTCGTGGGTATGACGCTGGCGATGATGGAAGTGGTCAACGATCTGGGCGCCGTGCAGTATTTCGGGGTCAATTCGATCACGGCCATTATCTATTCAACCTGGATCAACCGCTCCGATTTTGGTGGTGCTGCGCAGTTGGCGGTAACGGTGGTGCTGGTAATCGGGCTGTTGATTCTGGCCGAACAGCATGCGCGCAGACACCGGGTATATCTGGCCAATCGCGATAGTCGGGTGCCGCCAATACGAACGCGACTAAATGGCGGACGGGCGCTCGCGGCGTTGGGCTATTGTGGATTGCTGTTGGCAATGGGCTTTTTGCTGCCGGTCGGTGATCTGATCTATCTGGCGCTTCGGCGACTAACGCCGGACAGCTTTACCCTGACGTTTACCGCGCTGGTGCCAACGGTAACGCTGGCGTTTGCGGGCGCGTTGGTGACCGTGGTGATCGGCTTTTTTGCCGCCCGCCAAACCAGCGGGCGCGCCAACGGTGCGGCCAAGGGTGCCATTCGGCTGGCGACATTGGGTTATGCGATACCGGGAACAGTATTGGCGCTGGGACTGTTGCAGCCGCTGGGTCAGGCCGATTTGTGGTTCAATCGACTGACAATGGCGCTGGCGGGCTGGCGGCCCGGGCTGATCCTTTCAGGATCAATGGCAGCGCTGGTCTATGTTTATGCCATCCGATTTCTGGCCGTCAGCCATTCAACGCTTGATGCGGCGATGCGCAAGCGTGGCAATTCCATGCTGGATGCGGGACGGGTGCTGGGTGAACGCGGGCTGGGGCTGCTGCTCCGGGTCGATCTGCCGACATTGACCCCCGCGATCCTGACCGCTGCAACGCTGGTTTTTGTGGAAATTGTCAAGGAGCTGCCCGCTACGCTATTATTGCGGCCGCTTGGTGTCGATACGCTGGCGACCGTGGTTTATTCCAGCGCCAGTGTCAGTCTTTTTGCCGAAGCCGCGATGCCGGCGTTATTTATTGTGCTGGCGGGGCTGATTCCGGTAATTCTTGCTACCCAGATCGGCAATCGTAGGAAAGTATAACCCCCTCGCCTGCTGCCATGTTAGTAAGTGTGCCATATAATTTTGCGCGGGAGTCGACGCCACATGCGTCGACATATTTTTAGCGGAGACCCCGCTAAAATTGGAGACGATCTAATGGGCAAAACGATTAGGGTCGCGGGACTGGCCATGGCGCTGGTGCTTGGTTTGGCAGGCGTGGTGTACGCCGCACCCAGCGAAATCCGCATCGGCGTGGCGTTGGAGCCGCCTGTGCTCGACCCAACGGCTGGCGCCGCTGAAGCCATTGATATCGTGGTTTATCAGAACGTGTTTGAAGGACTGACACAGATCGACCAAAACGGCGCAGTCCAGCCCGATCTGGCTGAGTCCTGGACGATTTCGGCCGATGGCCTGACCTATACATTCAAGCTGCAGGCAGATGTGACCTTTCACGACGGCACCAGTTTTGATGCCGACGATGTCAAATATAGTTTTGACCGGATCAAGGCACCTGACAGTCTCAATGCCCATAAGGAATTTTTTGCCGATATCGAAAGCGTCACGGTGGTCGATCCGCTGACAGTCGAGATCAAGCTGGCCAAGCCGAGCGGTCAGTTCCTGTTTGATATTGGCCGCGGCGATGCGGTGATCGTAGCGCCTGAAAGCTCGGCCAACAATGCTACCGATCCAATTGGCACTGGACCATTCAGCTTTGTACGCTGGGACAAGGGTAGCCGCGTTGTTCTTGAGCGCTATGAGCCCTATTGGGGCAAAAAAGCCGCACTCAGCAAGGCAACCTATGTGTTCATCAGCGATACTGCCGCGATGACCAATGCGCTGTTGGCCGGTGACATTGATGGCACCAACAATTTCTCGGCTGAAGCGCTTGATGTGTTCAAGGCTGATCCGCGTTTCAAGATCCTGGTCGGTACCACAGAGGGCGAAACCCTGCTGTCGACCAACAACAAGAAGCCGCCGTTCGATAATCTCAAAGTGCGGCAGGCAATGGCACATGCCATTGATCGCAAGGCGCTGATTGATGGGGTTACCTATGGGTATGGCGTGCCGATTGGCAGCCATTTTGCGCCACATCACCCCTATTATGTCGATTTAACCAATACTTATCCCTATGACCCAGAGCTTTCAAAGGCGTTGTTGGCTGAAGCGGGCTATCCGGACGGGTTCAGCGCGACGCTGAAATTGCCACCGGTTGCCTATGCGCGCATCGGCGGTCAGATTATTGCCAGCCAATTCGCCGCGATCGGGATCAAGCTTGAATTGATCAATGTGGAGTGGGCGCAGTGGCTGGAAGATGTTTACGCCAACCACGATTTCGATCTGACTATTGTCAGTCACGTCGAGCCCTTCGACATTGGAAATTACGCCAATCCGAACTATTATTTTGGCTATGATAATCCAGATTTCCAGGCATTGATCGAAACGCTCAATGGAACGACGGATGAGGTGAAGCGCAAGGTATTGGCCATTGAAGCCCAAACGATCCTCGCGCAGGATGCGGTCAATGGCTATTTGTTCGAATTGCCGCAGATCGGGGTTTGGAATGCCAAGATCGAAGGTCAATGGCAAAATGCGCCTATCGAAGGCGTGGTCCTCAAAGACGTGCATTGGGTGGATTGAGATAGCCCATTCCCGGCCCCAAAAGGATTGTTCAATTGCAACGCAGCGTGTTGCGGTTGAACAACTCGGGTATCTAAAACATCGGCGCCGCGGATGACCCTGTTTGTCCTGCGGCGCCTTCTGGGTTTTGCCGTTACGCTGTTGCTGGCAGCGGCGGTCATCTTTTTCCTACTTGATCTGCTGCCGGGTGATCCGGCCCAGTTTATTTTAGGCATCAATGCAACCCCCGAAAATGTTGCACAACTGCGGGCCCAACTGGGCCTTGATGCTCCTGCCTGGCAGCGGCTGTTCATTTGGATATGGGGCATGCTGCAAGGCGATTTTGGCCAGTCCTATACGCAAAACGCACCGGTTGCCGACCTGATTGGCGAGCGGCTGTGGGTGACGATGCCGCTGGCGATACTGGCCATGGCCATTGCCATCGTGGTGGGATTGCCGCTTGGCATCCTGGCGGCGCGGCGGCGGGGAAAATTGCTTGATACCGGCATAATGGTCTTGGCGCAAACGGGGATTGCGATCCCCAATTTCTGGTTCGGCATGTTGCTGGCACTGTTGTTTGCGGTGACGCTGCGGTGGTTACCGCCGGGCGGCTTTACCTCCTGGAGCGAGGACCCGGCAGCCGCCATGCGGGCACTGGTATTGCCCAGTCTTGCCCTGGCGCTGCCACAAGCCTCGATCCTGGCGCGGGTGATGCGCACGGCACTGGTCGACGTACAGGGACAGGACTTTATTCGCACGGCGCGGGCCAAGGGCATGACCATGGGAGAAGCCGTATGGCGGCATGGCGTGCGCAATGCCCTGCTGCCGGTCTTGACAGTATTGGGTCTGCAATTTGCCTATCTGGTGGCGGGCACGATCATTGTTGAAAATGTGTTCTATCTGCCCGGACTTGGGCGACTGATCTTTACCGCGATTTCTCAGCGCGATCTGATCCTGGTGCGCGGGGCAACGATCGTGCTGATCGTCGCGGTAACGGCGACCATGTTGGTGATTGACCTATTGTATGCGCTGGTCGATCCGCGGTTGCGCGAGGGAGAGCAGCGATGAGAGGGGCGTTGCGTCATCCCAGCCTGGTATTGGGCTTAACGGCGTCGGGTCTATTTGCCGTCTTGGCGCTGGTGTCGCTGGTCTGGACGCCATACGCGATTGCGGACATCGATATTGGTCGCCGGTTTCTCGGGCCAAGCCTTAACCATTGGTTCGGCACCGACAATCTGGGGCGTGACATGGTTTCACTTATCATGTCGGGGACATTGACCAGTTTTGTCGTTGCGGCGCTGGCCGTGGGGATTGGCGCCGGGGTTGGCGTGCCCTTGGGACTGGCGGCTGCCGCCTGGGGCGGGGTGGTGGAATGGGCCGTGTTGCGGCTTTCCGATTTTGTTTTTGCATTCCCGGCCATTATCGTCGCCATATTGATTACGACATTGTTCGGGCCGAGCGCGATCAATGCTATTCTGGCCATTGGAATATTCAATATACCGGTTTTTGCGCGGGTGGCGCGTGGCGGGGCGCTGAGCATCAAAACGCTGGATTTTGTGGCGGCTGCACGGCTGGCGGGACTGGGCAACTGGGCCATCGCCTTTCGTCATCTGCTACCTAACATCGCCAGTCTGATCATTGTTCAGGGAACCATCCAGCTGTCATTGGGCATTCTTGCTGAAGCGGGACTGTCCTACATTGGGCTAGGCACGCAACCGCCGGCCACAAGCCTTGGGCTGCTTCTGCGCGACGCACAAAGTCTGTTCCTGTTGCATCCATCCCTGAGTCTGGTGCCTGGGCTGGCCATCGTGATTATCGTGGTGGCGCTCAATCTGGCCGGGGACGGACTGCGGGACGCCATCGATCCACGCCTCAAACAGCAAGGAGGCACTGGTGTCGCTTCTTGAGGTGCAAAACCTTGCCGTGCGGTTTGGTGACCACACGGCGGTAGCCGACGTCAGTCTGACGCTGGAACGCGGCGAACGATTTGGCATTATCGGGGAGAGCGGATCGGGCAAAACGCTGACTGCGCTCGCGATCACGGGCCTATTGCCAGAAAGCGCTGTCATGGCCGGCGCGATCCGTATTGACGACAACCCCATACCCTCCGATGAGCGCGCCATGGCGCGACTTCGGGGCAAGCGGATCGGCATTGTGTTTCAGGAGCCAATGACGGCGCTCAATCCGCTGATGCCGATTGGCGAACAGATTGGCGAGGCGATCCGGCTGAGCGACATCGGCGGGGTCGAACATATCGAACTGCCTCTGTTGTTGGGGGAAGTGGGACTGGAAAATCGACACGCCCAGCGCTTTCCGCATCAATTGTCCGGCGGACAGCGGCAGCGAGCGATGATTGCCATGGCGCTGGCGAGCCAACCGGACATTCTGATCGCCGACGAGCCCACATCGGCGCTCGATCTGATCACTCAGCGTCTGGTGCTGGACCTGATTGCCGAGCTCTGTACGCGTCGCAAGATGGCTCTGCTGTTCATCAGCCACGATCTCAAATCGGTTGCAGCGCTGTGTTCACGCGTGGCGGTCATGCATGATGGCCGGTTTGTGGAAGTGGGCAAGACCCGCACCGTGTTTGGCGAGCCGCGCGAGGCCTATACCAAGCTATTGGTGGCGGCGGCTGAGTTCAAAACGCCCCTGCGGGATCGCCAACCGATTGGGGAGACTCTGCTAGAAGTACGCGGTTTGACGCGTGATTATCGTCAGGGCGGGCTGTTGTTTGGGCGCAAAAAGCCGCTGCGCGCGGTCGATAGTGTCTGCTTCAGTATCGGACAGGCTGAATCCGTTGCGTTGGTTGGCCCGTCGGGCTGTGGCAAGAGCACATTGGCCCGTATGATCGTGGGGCTGGATAATGCCAGCGGGGGGCAAATGGCACTGTCGGGGCAGACCTACCATGGCAGAGACCTACCCACCGGGTTGCGTCGTGATGTGTCCCTGGTATTTCAGGATCCCTTTGGCAGCTTTGACCCACACCTGACGATCGGACAATCGCTGGCTGAACCGTTGCGGCTGGAACAAGGGCTGAGCCTGGACCAGCAGAACACCCGCCTGATCGAAGCGGTTCAGGCCGTTGGTCTGGATCCGCAGATGATGGGGCGGCATCCGCACGCGTTTTCGGGTGGACAGCGCCAGCGGCTAGCTATTGCCCGGGCGCTGGTGACCCGACCAAAACTTGTGGTTCTCGACGAGCCGGTTTCGGCGCTCGACATGTCGGTGCGGGCCGATGTGTTGGCGCTGCTAGCCCAATTGCAGGCTGAGTTTGGTCTGACCTACCTAATTATCAGCCACGACCTTGATATGGTGCGGGCGATAGCGGACCGTGTCATGGTGATGGATGCGGGCAAGATTGTGGAAACGGGAGAGCCGAACCAATTGTTCGCCGCTCCCCAACATGCCCTGACCCGGGAATTGGTCGAGGCGCGGCTGCCCGAACTGGTTTAGCCAAGCTTGCCGATATAGAAGTCCAACGGTCCCAACGTAATTTGCCCATTCGAAGGCGCGGCGGTGACGCCTGGCGCGTCGATATCGAGCAAAGTCATGTTGGCGGGCACGGCAAACGTAGCCGGTGTTGCATCCATATTGAACACGCACAGCAGCGTTTGATCATCGTGCTGGCGGGTGAACGCCAGAACGGTTTCCGGGGCGTCCACAAGAGCGATGGTCCCCTTTGAGAGGGCCGGGTTATTTTTGCGGAAGGCCAGATTGGCGCGATAGAACGCCAAAATGCTATCGTTGGCCAGCTCCTGCTGGTCGACCGCGCGTGTCATGTGATCGGCGGGAACCGGCAACCAGGAACGGGCGGCAGTTGAAAAGCCGCCGAGGTGGGCATGGGCCTGCCAAACCATCGGTGTGCGCGCGCCGTCGCGACCCTTGAATTCAGGCCAGAATTCGATGCCATAGGGATCAACCAGATCCTCAAAGGCCAGTTGCGCTTCCGTCAAGCCAAGCTCTTCGCCCTGATAAAGACAGACCGAGCCGCGCATGCTCAGCAATAGAGAGGCGGTAAGTCGGGTGAAGGCAGCTTCCTGCCCATGAATGGCCCAGCGGCTGACATGACGAACCACATCATGATTGGAAAAGGCCAGGCAAATCCAACCGTCAGGGGCCCTGGTCTCGGTTGCGGCAATGGAATCGCGAAAGTGCTCTGCAGAAAAATCGCCGCCGAGATAATCGAAGGTATAGGCCATGTGCAGATGATCATCGCCCGAGGTATATTGGGCCATGATTTCAAGCTGGTGCTGGCTGTCGCCGATTTCACCTACGGTCGTAGTGCCCGGATACTGGTCCATCAGCGCGCGGACCCGTTCAAGGAATTTCAGATTTTCGGGGCGCGATTTATCGTAAAGATGTTCCTGAAAATTGTAGGGGTTAACAGCGGGCGCGGTCGAGGCGTTGAAATCCTCGGGTTTGACGACCGGGTTGTTTTCCAGCGCCAACGAGCAGAAGTAGAAATTGACGGTATCGAGTCGGAAGCCATCTACACCACGCTCCAGCCAGAAGCGCATTTCACCCAATACGGCGTCCTGAACCTCTGGGTTATGAAAATTAAGATCGGGCTGGGACACCAGAAAGTTGTGCATGTAATATTGCATGCGTCGGCTGTCCCAGGTCCAGGACGAACCACCAAATATCGAGAGCCAATTATTGGGCGGGGTACCGTCGGGCTGCGGATCGGCCCAGACATACCAATCGGCGCGGGCATTTGTGCGCGACTGGCGGCTTTCGGCAAACCAGGCATGTTTGTCGGATGAATGCGATATCACCTGATCGATGATCACCTTGAGCCCAAGGGCATGGGCCTTGTGCACCAGATGATCAAAATCCTCGAGCGTACCAAAGCTGGGATCAATGTCGCGATAATTGGAAACGTCGTAGCCAAAATCCTTCATCGGCGAGGTAAAAACCGGCGACAGCCAGATGGCATCGACGCCCAGATCGGCCACATATTCCAGCCGACTGGTAATCCCAGCCAAATCGCCAATGCCATCACCGTTCTGATCCTGAAATGAGCGCGGATAAATCTGGTAGATCACCGCCCCACGCCACCAATCCGCGTCGAGCTTTGTTTTTGGCCTGGCCTTTTCTTCGGTCATATTTGGTAGAGCGGTCATGAATTGGCTCCGAGGGTTAGGCTAACCAGATAGCCCTCTGGCAAGGAACGCGCGCGGACGGCAGAGTGTGCTGCCCTGCCCCCGAGAGCATATCATTTGAGATGATGGAGCAAGCCCTTCATGCGCTTTTGGGCGCGAATGAGGACAGGTTTACCGTGCTAGGACCGCAGAGAGGGCGTGTCGGCGAGAATTTTGGTGGCGATGGCACGGAAAGCTTCGGCCTCGGGGCCTTCGGGATTGGAAACCAGCACCGGTTGCCCAGTGTCAGAGGTTTCGCGGATGGACATAACCAGCGGGACGGCGCCCAGAAAGGCCATTTTTTGGGCTGCGGCTGCCGCTTCGGCACCGCCATGGCCGAAAATATCGTAACGGTTGCCGGTGTCGGGGGCAATGAAATAGCTCATGTTCTCGACAAGGCCGAGCAAGGGCACGTTGAGGCGGCGCAGCATGTCGATGGCCTTTTTGGCGTCAATCAGTGCCAGATCCTGCGGCGTTGAAACGATGATGACGCCGTCCACAACGGCTTGCTGGAACAGAGAAATGTGAATGTCGCCCGTGCCGGGCGGCAGATCGACCACCAGAATATCCAGGTCGCCCCAGTCGGTCTCGCGCAGCAGCTGGCGTAGCGCGGATGTGGCCATGGGACCGCGCCAGACCACTGCCTGATCCTGAGTGAGCATCGAGCCAATGGAGATCGCTTTGAGCCCGAACGCATCGTGAGGGGAAAAAATGCCGTCCTCGCGCACGGCGGGTTTGCCTTCTAATCCCAAAAGCTTGGGAAGCGAGGGGCCATAGAGATCGGCATCGAGAATACCGACGCGCAAGCCCTCAGCCTTCAAGGCCAGAGCAATATTGACAGCGGTGGTGGACTTGCCGACGCCGCCTTTGCCGGAGCCGACCGCGATGATCTTCCTGACGCCGGGGACCGGCGATTTGGGCGCTGGACCGGGTCGGCCCTGCGCCGCTGCCTGGCCGGTTGCGGGGGGCTTGGAGGAGGTTAGCGACACCATGACCTTGTGATCGGGAGCAATGGCTTCGGCTGCAGATTGTGCGGCGACGCGCGCGGGGCCAAAAGCTGTTTCCATACCGGGCGCTACGGCAATGGCGAACGCCACGGCGCTCTTGGTAACGATGATTTCGGACAGTCCCGCGTAACCGGAAAGGGTACCGCCGCCAGGTATTTCAACCTTGGCTAGGGCGGATTTGACGGCGTTGGCAAGTTCGGTATCGGCCATTGACGTTCTTTCGGTTGGCGCGTGTGGCTCGCCTACCGGGCGTCATCCCGAATTTGGGGAAATCGTCGGGGCAGAAATGCCACACCATCATTGATGCGCCCGGCTGGGGGCCGAGCGCACAGCACAATATGGATTGAAATCGGCCTAAATAATCGACTGGCCGGTGGCTTTCCAATCCTTGAGGAAGCCCTCGATGCCAGCGTTGGTCAAAGGATGGTCAGCCAGCTTGCGAATGACAGCAGGCGGAATGGTGGCAACGTCAGCGCCAGCCAGTGCAACCTGGGTGATGTGGTTGGGCGAACGGATCGAGGCGGCCAGAATTTCTGTATCGAAATTATAGTTATCGTAAATCTGGCGGATGTTTTCGATCAGCTCGACACCATCAATATTGATGTCATCGAGACGACCGATAAAAGGCGAAATATAGGTCGCGCCAACCTTTGCGGCCAGCAGCGCCTGATTGGCGGCAAAGCACAGCGTGACGTTGGTTTTGATGCCTTTGCCTGCAAAATGCTTGGTGGCCTTGAGACCGTTCAGGGTCAGCGGCAGCTTGATCACGACATTGTCGGCGATCTTGGCGAGGCGTTCGCCTTCGGCAACCATGCCATCATATTCGAGCGAAGCCACTTCGGCCGAAACCGGGCCGGGGACGATGTCGCAAATTTCCTTGATGACTTCCTTGAAGTCACGGCCGGATTTGGCGATCAGCGACGGATTTGTGGTCACGCCGTCGAGCAGACCGGTCTCGTACAGTTCCTTGATATCTTTGATTTCAGCCGTATCGACGAAGAATTTCATCGCTTCCTCCAATAAAAATCGTTACCGCATACACAGTTAGCCCATGTGTAGCACGGCGGGGTCGTGTCGCAAGCAGCGATCAGGCGATTGCTGCGATCAGCGCGTCAGCCAAGTCGCCAACCCGATCTTCTGGGATGCCGGCGACATTGATGCGACTATCACCAATCATATAGATGCCATTGGTGGTTTTTAAATGATCAACCATGTCTTTTGGCAATCCCAGCAGCGAAAACATGCCGCGATGGGTGGCGATAAAATCAAAGTCCTTGGAATTTGAACGAGCACGAATGGCCTCGCTCAATTTTTCGCGCAGCGTGATCATGCGATTGCGCATGGCTTCCAGTTCGGTTTCCCACTCAGCGCGCAGCTCTGCATTCTCCAGAATGGTGCGGATGATTTCCGCACCATGATCGGGGGCTGGGAATAGCTTGAGCGGATGATGTTGAGCATTTGGGACTGGGCGATATCGGCCTGCGCTTCATCCCGGGCAATAAGGATGGCAGCACCAATGCGTTCGCGATAAAGGCCGAAGTTTTTCGACCCCGAAAAGGCAATGAGGGCCTCGGGCACCGAGGCCACAACCTTACGCGTGCCGTAACCGTCAGCATCCAGACCATCGCCGAAACCGAGATAGGCAAGATCGATGAATGGCAGTGCACCGGTGCGGGCAAGGCTTGCCGCGACCTGATCCCACTGGGCATTGGTCAGGTTGGCCCCGGTTGGATTGTGGCAGCAACCATGCAGCAGGACGACGTCGTTCTTGCCCAACTTATCGAGCGCCCCGAGCATCTGCTCGAACTTTACTCCACGGGTTTCGCTATCGAAGTAAGGATATTTTTCGATTCTGAGTCCGGCGTTTTCCGCAATGGGCATATGGTTGGGCCAAGTGGGGTCTGAAACATGGATGGTGGCGCCTGGGCGGGCGCGGTTGACCAGTTGCATCAAAACCCAAAGTGATCCGGTGCCGCCGGGGGCCTGAGCAACCCGAACGCGACCTGAAGGGACTATATCGCCCAAAGTGAGTTTGAGAACCGCAGCGCCAAAAGCCTTGTTACCGGCAATGCCGAGGTAGGTTTTGGTCTTGGCATCGGCCAGCATGCGCGCTTCGGCTTTTTTGACCGAGGACATGATCGGGGTAATACCGGCTTCGTCTTTATAGACGCCCACACCCAGATCAACCTTGTCGGCACGGGAATCGGCGGCGTATTCCCCCATCAAGGCCAAAATCTTGTCGCCAGCAGCCTTGGTCAGCGTCTCAAACATGAGTTCTATTTCCGATTAGAAAGGCGTGATCTTTATAGGCGGCGACAGAAATATTGCAATTGGTCTACCGCCAGATTCGGGATGATTGGACTAAGGTTTGACCCCAAGGTGTTCCAATTGGGCAATGAGCGCCGGAATCGTCTCAAAGAGATCGCCGATCAGGACGATATCGGCCAGCTTGACCAAGGGGGCTTCGGGATCTGTATTGATGGCAATGATCTTTTTGGCGCCCTGAATGCCGGCCAGATGCTGGAGCGCTCCGGAAATGCCGACGGCGATGTAAAGATCGGGCGCGATGATCTTGCCAGTCTGGCCGATTTGCCAGTCATTGGGCGCATAGCCTGCATCAACTGCGGCTCTGGTTGCACCGACGCCAGCACCGATGATTGCGGCCAGTTGCCCGACCAGTTTGAAGCCTTCGGCTGATCCAACCGAAACGCCGCCGCCGACAACAATCTGGGCTGTGGCCAGATCGGGCGTATTATTTTCTGTTCGGTGGGCAGCGACGATGGTGGCGATGGCGTTGACCGGATCGTAGTCAAGCGGGATGATCTGTGCGCTGCCCCCCTGCCCGGCCGCGCGGAATGCGCTGGCGCGAATAGTCAGGATCTGGCGCGGTTGGGCCGAAGAAACGGTCTGGATGGCGTTGCCCGCATAGATGGGGCGATCAAAGCGGTTGGGGCCGTGAATGGCAATGACATCTGTGATCGGCTGAATATCGAGTCTGGCGGCAAGACGCGGGACTATGTCGCGACCGAGCGCGCCAGCCGAAGCGATGATATGGGCGTAATCGGGCGCGAGCTTTGCAAGTACAGGCACAAAGGTTTCGGCGGTCTGGCCAACGAGCCCGGGATGCTGCGCCACCAAAACGCGCGCAACTCCGCTCAATTTGGCAGCGTCAGCAGCAACTTGATCAATGCCTTCACCCAAAACGAGCACATCAATTTCGCCCAGAACCGAGGCTGCGGCGACGACCCGCGCTGTGGCGGGTGAGAGAGCGCCAAGGTCATGATCGGCGAGGACCAGAATAGTCATCAGAGCGCCTCCATCTCGGCAATGTCGGCAGCAATCAGACTGGCCAGTTCGCCAACGTCGGCAACGGTCCGGCCCGCAACGCGTTCAGGTGGCGGGCTAGTTTTTTCGATGGTGAGTCGCGGTGTCAGATCAATATTCATGCAGTCGGCAGAGCGCACGGCCAATGGTTTCTGGCGCGCCTTCATGACCATGGGCAACGCAGCGTTGCGCGGTGTATTGAGGCGCAGGTCGGCTGTGACGATGGCTGGCAAAGGCATCGCCGTTGTGACGCGGCCGTAATCGACTTCGCGGCTGACGCTGAGTTGATCGGCCTCAATGTTGATCTCGGAGGCAAAGGTTGCCTGGGGCCAATCGAGAAGGCCGGCCAGCATCTGGCCCACATGGTTGCTATCGTCATCAACCGCCTGCTTGCCCAACAACACAAGATCCGGCTTTTCTTCGGCAACAATGGCGGCCAATAATTTGGCTATGGCAAGAGTTTCAAGGTCGGCGTCGGTTTCAACCAGAATGCCGCGATGGGCGCCCATGGCCAAGGCAGTCAGAATGACGTCATTGACCGCCTTTGGGCCAATGGACACGACAACAATTTCATCGGCCTTCCCGGCTTCGCCCAGCTGGACGGCAGCTTCCACGGCATGTTTGCAAAACGGGTTCATTGACATGCGTACCCCAGCGGTCTCAACGCCCGTCCCATCGGGACGAACACGAATGCGCACATTATGGTCAACCACCCGCTTGACCGCGACAAAGATCTTCATGGACCAGCCATCTCCGAGGTAAGTAGCGGTGTCTTTACAAATCCTTGGCGACAGAACAAGGCGAGGAAGAAAAAATCACCCACTGGAACGGTGCTTTGGTAGAAAACCCTGCCGCTGCGGAGTTGACGGCGGGCTGTTGTACGGCGACATTGGATCGTCTTTATCTACCCCGGAATTTGTATGCCCGTTTTGAACCGCATTGCGGATTTTCATGCCGAAATCACTGGCTGGCGCCAGGACTTTCACGCCCATCCCGAATTGCTGTTCGATGTTCATCGCACTGCAGGGCGGGTGGAGGAATTGTTGCGCCTGTTTGGCTGCGACGAAGTCGTTACCGGCATGGGGCGGACGGGGGTCGTCGGCATCATCAATGGGCGGCAATCCGATAGCGGGCGTACCATTGGACTTCGCGCCGACATGGATGCGCTGCCGATCCTGGAAAAAACCGGCAAATCCTATGCCAGCACCGCCGCGGGCAAAATGCATGCCTGTGGACACGACGGGCATACCGCAATGCTCTTGGGTGCGGCCAAATATCTGGCGGAAACCCGCAATTTCGATGGCCGCATTGCCGTAATCTTCCAACCCGCCGAAGAAGGCGGCGGCGGTGGACGAGAAATGGTGCGGGACGGGTTGATGGAGCAATTCAATATTTCCGAAGTGTTCGGCATGCACAATATGCCTGGGATTCCGCTGGGCCAGTTCGCCATTCGTGAAGGTGGCATCATGGCGGCGACCGACGAATTCCTGATCGAGATCACGGGGGTTGGCGGACACGCAGCCCGGCCGCACGCCACCATTGATCCGATCGTCATTGCGGCCCAATTAATTGTGGCGCTGCAAACCTTTGTGTCGCGCAATGTCGACCCGATGCGTCAAGCGGTGCTGTCGGTAACCGTCATGGATGCGGGCGGAGCCTATAATGTCATTCCGCGCGATGCGCGACTCAAGGGCACGATCCGTACGCTGGACCCGCAAGTGCGGCAGTTCATGGAAGATAGGCTCAAATCCTTTGTGCCCGAATTTGTGGCCAGTTTTGGGGCCAAGGCAAATGTCAGCTATCGCAGTGGCTATCCGGTCACGGTCAATGCGCCAGCTCAGACAAGCTTTGCAGCGAGCGTGGCTGAGGACGTGGTGGGAGCTGAGCGGGTTGAACTCAATGTCGATGCATCAATGGGGGGCGAGGATTTTGCCTATATGCTCGAAGCGCGCCCCGGTGCCTACATATTCATAGGCAATGGTCCATCGGCGGAATTGCACACCGACGACTACGATTTCAACGATGAAAGCCTGACGACGGGCGCCAGCTATTGGGTCCGTTTGGCGGAAAAAGCGCTGCCAGCGACATGACCGCCCTGCCGAGGGGATGGCACGCTATTGGGTGGACTCTCAGCACATTCCTGATTTCCGCGGTAGGCGGTTTTATTGCCAACAGTTTTGGCATTCCGGCCGGTTGGCTCATGGGCGGCGCCCTTGGGGTCAGTGTCGCAGCGATGGTGGGTTTGCCCGTGATGTTGCCCCGGTGGGTGCGCGACACGGCATTTGTGATGGTGGGTCTTTCGATGGGCGCGACTGTGCCCTCTGACACATTATCGCTGATATCGCACTGGCCAGTGACGCTGATAGCGATGGTGATCGAGCTTGTGTTGATTGTGACAATAACCGGCTGGATATTGGCGCGATTTTTCAAGCTGGACCCGGGCACCGCCTATCTCAGCTCTTTTCCCGGCCATTTGTCCTTTATAATGGGCATCGCTTCGGCGGGGGTCGGGGATGCACGCCAGATTGCCATGATACAGGTGATCAGGATTTTGATCCTGACGATCTGCGTGCCCATCGGGGCGTTGTTTTTGCCTCCGGTGACCGAGATGGTTACGGCAGGGCCGGTTCATACTGTTCCGGTGATTACATTGTTGGTTCTGGCGGCAGCCTGCGCGGCCATTGGGCTGGTGTTCGTTCGCCTTAGAATTCCGGCAGGCTTCGTTTTGGGTTCGATGGCAATTTCCACCAGTGCCAAACTTGCAGGCCTGTTCGAAGGCGCCTTGCCGCAACCGCTGGTCGTGGTCACGCTTATCATGGTTGGCGCTTTGATTGGTTCGCGCTTTGCGGGTATTACGCGCGCCGAATTCGTTCGCGCCGCGTTCGGTGGCATTGTGGCGACGCTTGCAACAGTGGGTATTGTCACGATCATCGCCTATGCCGCCAGCTTGATAGTTGACATGCCGCTGGCCCAGATCTGGCTAGGGCTGTCGCCAGGTGCGCTTGAAGGCATGGGTGCGCTTGGGGTGGCACTGGGTTATGACACAGCCTTTATTGGTGCCCATCACGTCATTCGACTATTGTTGCTCAGCTTTGCCATTCCGGCGGTCGTATTGTGGATCCGGCGACGCGAAACCCGACAGCCGCGAGCCTAAGTCTGCCACAATCACGGACCATATCGTAGCTGAATTGGAGATTCGCGATGACAATGAAATCATGGGTACCAGCAGTGCTGGCTTTGGCTGTATTCAGTGTGCCAGCCATGGCGACGCCGTTCTGCAATGATGATCGTGGCGGCGTCAGCATCACATTTGGCGTGGGCGGTCCGCGCTCGTCGAGCGAGTTTGACCAGAACCAGCTCGATTTAATGCAGTTGCGGCGCATGGGCGTCGACGCCAGTAGCGTTGAACGCTGGAATGGCTGCTTGCGCGCCTTTGTGCGCAGTCCGAGCGGTGGCGAAATCATGGAATATTATGATCCCAACACGTTCCGGCAGGTATTTTAGGGCAGACGGCGTTTCCAGCCAGAACCGGTTTTCACTGGTTTTGGCTGAATTTGATGATCAGGAAAATTGCACTGATACAGCGCTTGTGGCCGGGATTGCGAAAAAGCCGAAGCCGTTGGCACCAAAAGTCAGTTTTTGGCCATGATGCGCAGCCCTGCGCGACAGGGGGCAGGCTCGATGTCGTCGCCCAATCCATTCAGGGAAATTTCGAGGCTTTGCGCCGATAAATTGAACAGGCAGAGCATTGCGGTCTCACCATCGGTGCGGCGGAAGGCAAGCACGGGTTCGGCTGTGTCATAAAACTCGATATCGCCCGTCACCAGCGCTGAGCTCAATCTACGCCAGGCCAGAATCTGGCGGTAGAAGTTGAGCATGGAGGCCGCATCGCCATGCTGGGCAGCGACGCTCAATTGCGCATGGTTGGCCTTGATTGGCAGCCAGGGTTTGCCGGTGGTAAAACCATTTGGCGCTTCACCTTTTTCCCACGGCATTGGGGTGCGGGATCCATCGCGCCCCTTATATTCGGGCCAGAAGCGGATGCCAGGCGGATCGGTCAGTTCCTCAAAATTGATATCGGCCTCCGGCAGACCCAATTCCTCGCCCTGATAGAGACAGATTGAGCCTTTAAGCGACATGAGCAGTGCTGCGGCCTGCTGCCCGAGATCGACCAGGTTCTGGCTGAACGGTGCCCACCGCGAGATGTGCCGACGCACGTCGTGGTTGGAAAAACTCCAGCACGGCCAACCATCATCACCCTCACTGGCGTTGAAGAAATTTTCGATACGGCTGCGAAAGTGGGCAGCGGTATACTCCTCGCCAAGGAATTCAAACGAATAACACATATGCAGCTTGTCGCCGCCTGATGTGTATTCGGCCATCAACTCAACCGCCTTGTGACTATCGCCAACCTCCCCCACGGATGTAGTGCCGGGGAACTGGTCGAGCAGCGCCCGAACGCGTTTCAGAAACGCGACATTTTCAGGACGGCTCTTGGAATAGACGTGCTCCTGCATGTCGTATGGATTGACAGCATAGGGCAAATGTTCGGGGCGGCGCGCCGGAGGATTGGAGCGCAGCATCTGGTCATGGAAGAAATAATTGACCGTGTCGAAGCGGAAACCATCGATGCCGCGTTCCAGCCAGAAGCGCATGACGTCCAGCACCGCATCCTGGACAGCTGGATTGTGAAAATTCAGATCCGGCTGGGCGTTCAGGAAGTTGTGCAAATAGTATTGGCGGCGGGTGGAATTCCATTCCCAGGCGCGGCCGCCAAACACCGAGGGCCAGTTGTTCGGCGGCGACCCGTCCTCGAGCGGATCGGCCCAGACATACCAGTCGGCGCGCGCATTTGTGCGGCTAAGCTTGCTTTCGGTGAACCAGGGATGGTGGTCGGACGAATGGCTAAGCACTTGATCGACAATGACTTTGAGCCCCAGTGCGTGCGCACGAGCGATCAGGGAATCGAAATCTTCAATCGAGCCGAACAGCCGGTCTATATCGGTATAATTGGAGACGTCGTAGCCCATGTCTGCCTGTGGGCTTTCAAAAATCGGCGACAACCAGAGACAATCGACGCCAAGGCTGGCGATGTGATCGAGACGACTCATGATGCCGGGCAGATCGCCGACCCCATCGCCATCGCTATCCTGAAATGAGCGAGGATAGACTTGATAAATTACGCCGCCGCGCCACCATTCCTGCATCATAATACTCCTGGGCGATTTGTATTTGGGTGCTGGCGACTTACCGCAAAACCGGCATGAAGTTCCAGCATCCGTACGGGTGAGTGCCATGCGATGAGGGAATGGCGAAATTGAATGCGACCGCTAGCCGGGGGCACTGGCGGCGAATTGTTCAGCCGCGTTGGCGCGTGCCGAGAGAGCTGCAAGGCGAGGAAACTGGGTGCCTCGATCTATGGTCTTGATGGTGCCGACGAAGTCATAGGCCGTGATCACCGCGATATCGGTGCCATTGGCACTTTCGCCACCAAACCAGCCGCTTTCGGGCGTTCCGACCTCAAGAGCCGCCAGCCCACCGAGGACCTGAAGCTTCATGCGGTCGCGCCAATCTGGCCATTGCAATTGGGCAGGGCGCCGTTCGGTTTCATAGACATAGGCGACGCCTTTTTCGGCGGTCGCATTGGCAATCGCCATAGTCTGTTGGCATTTGAGGCGCGCCTCGCCTGTCGCCGGGATCAAGCGATTGCCCGCGGCGGCGCTATCCTCAAGATAGTCGATGATGGCGCTCGATTCGATCAGATGTTGGTCATTCGCCAGCGTCAGCGCCGGAACGCGGCCGAGCGGATTGACGATCTTGAAGGGTTCGAAATCGGCGCCAAAAACGCCGACATCGCGACGCTCGAAGGCACGTCCCTGCAGGGTCAGCCAAAGAGCAACGCGCCGCACGAAAGGTGAGCGGCGTCCGCCATGAAGGACCAATTGGGTCATACAACGGCACTCAGAAGCGGTTCACCGGCAAAATGGGCATCGAGATTGGCTACGACCAGCGCGCCCATGGCGTTGCGGGTCTGGTGTGTGGCGCTGCCTTGATGAGGTGACAGTACGACGTTTTCCAAGCCGAATAATTGCTCGGGCACGCTTGGTTCATCTTCAAAAACGTCAAGAGCCGCGCCGGCCAACTGGCCATTTGCCAACATTTCAACCATGGCTTTTTCGTCGATCAAAGTGCCGCGAGCGACATTGACCAGGTAGCCCTGCGGCCCAAGGGCTTCGAGTACTTCTCGGGATACGATGCCATCAGTGCCTTTACCGCCCGGCGCGATGACCACGAGCCAGTCGCAATCGCGCGCCATGTCGGTCAGGTTGTCGTAATAGACGTAAGGTTCTTTTTCCTGCCTGTTGCGACCGTAGTAAACCACGCGCATTTTCATGGCCTGTGCGCGCAGGCCGATTTCCTTGCCGATGCGCCCCAGCCCCAAAATGCCCACGGTTTTGCCCGTCAGTTCGCTGAAAAGGCCAAAACTCTCTTTGGGCCATTTGCCAGCACGGACATACTGGTCGCCTTGTGGCAGGCGGCGCGCCAAAGCAATCATCAAGCCGATGGTTATTTCGGCCATGGCATCATTGAGCACGTTGGGGGTGTTGGTGACGCGAATATTGCGCGATTTGGCAGCGGCAGAATCTATGGTGTCATACCCAACGCCAAAATTGGCGATGATTTCCAGTTTGGGCAATTTGTCCATCAGTGCAGCGCTGACATTGCCGCCAGCGATGGCGCGCAGCGATGGCGCCAATTGGGCCAGAAGTGCTTTGGGGTCGGCGGCCTCGTGCAGTTTGTGCACCTGGTAGCGTTCGGCGAGCGAAGCCTCGCAACTTGCAAGCAAGGGGCCAGTCTGCAGAATTTCGATGGGCATGGCGGACTCTTGGGTGGGAATTCGGACTCACGGTGAACAATTGATAGCTGTCCAATGCCGTCAAGTCGACATGGCTGGACCATGGTTTGACGAATTAGGCGGGACCCGCTGGACGTGGCCGTGCAAATGTGTAGCAATGGCAGGGCGATGGGACGAGCCGTAACGCAATCGGAGCACAATGGGCGACACAACGCCGTTCGATGAAATGTACAATGCGGATGGATCGGTCCGCGAACCCTATAGCGCCCTGGCCCAATGGCTGGATGAGCAGCCCGATAGAGGCTTGAGCCTTATGTCCTCGGACGCCGAGGCCATCTTTCGGCGGCTGGGAATTACATTTGCAGTTTATGGCTCGGATGAAGGCAATGAAAAACTCATTCCCTTCGATGTCATCCCGCGCATAATTTCGGCAATGGAATGGCGTCGCCTGTCCCGGGGCATTGAGCAACGGGTGCGTGCGCTTAACGCCTTTCTCTATGACATTTATCATCGTCAGGAGATCATCAAGGCCGGGCGCATTCCCGAAAAACTGATCCTTCAAAATTCGGCTTTTTGCCCCGAAATGATGGGGTTGGAGCCGGCCCGTGGCGTTTATGCCCATATTATCGGGGTCGATATCGTGCGGACCGGGCCGGACGATTTTTACGTTCTGGAAGACAATTTGCGTACCCCATCGGGCGTTTCCTACATGCTTGAGGATCGCGAGGCGATGATGCAGCTGGCGCCGGACCTGTTCCAGCGGTGCAAAGTTGCCCCGGTCGAAAACTATCCGGAAAACCTGCGGCGGACGCTGGAAAGTGTGGCTCCGCACAATACCAGCGGTTCGCCGACTATCGCGGTTCTGACGCCGGGGATATACAATTCAGCCTATTTCGAACATTCGTTTCTGGCCGACCAGATGGGTGCGCAATTGTGCGAAGGGCCGGATCTGTTTGTCGACGGCGGACGGGTCTATATGCGGACCACCACCGGCCCGGAACGGGTCGACGTGATCTATCGTCGGATCGATGATGATTATATTGATCCCCTGACCTTTCGGCCCGATTCAATGCTTGGTGTGCCGGGGCTGTTTGATGCCTATCGGGCCGGCAATGTGACGCTGGTCAATGCGCCGGGCACGGGGATTGCCGATGACAAGGCGGTATATACTTACGTTCCTGAAATCGTTGAATTCTATCTAGGTGAAAAAGCGCTGCTCAACAATGTGCCAACGCACAATTGCGTTGATAGCGACGAGCGGGCCTGGGTGTTCGACAATCTTCAGGATCTGGTGGTCAAGGAGGTGCACGGTTCGGGCGGCTACGGCATGCTGATCGGGCCAACGTCAAGCAAGGCGCTGCGCGAGGAATTCAAGAAGCGGATCGAGGCACGGCCTGATAATTATATCGTGCAGCCGACCCTGGCGCTTTCGACCTGCCCGACCTTTGTTCGGTCTGGCATTGCGCCGCGCCATGTCGATTTGCGGCCCTATGTGCTGATCGGCGACGAGGTGCGGATTACGCCGGGCGGACTGACGAGGGTGGCGCTGAAAAAAGGCTCGCTGGTGGTCAATTCGAGCCAGGGCGGCGGCACCAAGGATACGTGGGTGCTTGAAGAATGAGAATGCTGGGGCGGACTGCGCAACATCTGTTCTGGCTCAGCCGCTATGTCGAGCGCGCCGAAAACATGGCTCGACTGCTCGACGTCGGCTATCGCATGAGCCTGACGGCCCGGCGCGAAGGGGGAGCCAGCGAGCACATGCTCTCCATGATGCAGGCCGCCGAAGTCGAAGAGGCATTTGCGGCCAAATATGATCAGGCTGACCTAGATAGCGTCGTCCATTTCATGATGTTTGATCCAGACAATCCATCTTCGGTATTCTCATGTCTATTGGCGGCGCGCACCAATGCCCGCTCGGTCAGGACCGCGATTACGCTGGATATGTGGGAGAGCCTCAATAGCGCCTGGCTGACCTTTTCACAGATCAAGCCGCGTGATGTGAAAGGGGCGAAGCTGTTGGGCGTCCTGCAATGGGTCAAGCAGTTGAGCCACGAGTTTCGCGGAGCGCTATTGGGCACAAAATTGCGCGATGACGGGTATTGCTTCAGTCAGGTCGGCAACTTCATCGAACGGGCGGACAATACGGCGCGCATTCTGGATATGAAATATTATGTGCTGCTGCCCCGCGCCAAGATGATCGGTGGCGACCTTGATATCCAGCAATGGACGCTGATCCTGCGCGCGGCGTCGGCCCATCGCAGTTATCGCCACGTCTATCATGACCGCTACAAGGCTCACAATATCGCCGATTTCCTGATCCTGCGACCGGAAATGCCGCGCTCGTTGGTCTATTGCGCGCAGATGATCGAGGAGACTTTGGGCGGATTGACCAAACTCTATGGCGCCAAACAGGAGTGCCACGAGGCGGCAGCTGAGCTTGCCGCTATGGTTGCAAACAATAGCATGGACAAGATATTTGCCGACGGGCTGCACGATTTTCTGACTGAATTTTTGGCGCGCAATTACCGAGTCACGGAAACGCTGTCGGACAGCTATAATTTCTACTAGGCAAAGGCCAAGGAAAAGACAGAGCCATGCGAATTGCCATCCGTCACGAGCTTGCCATCACGCCGCCAGAGGGGGCGACCAATGCAGTGATGCATTTGTTGCTGACACCGCAAAGCGGGCCCACGCAGACCGTTGAAAGCTGGAGTGTTTCAACAACGGGAATCGGCAATGCTGCGCGGTTTTCCGACGCCTTTGGCAATACTGTGCATCTGGTCAATCAGGCACGACCAGATGGTGAGTGGAAAGTGAGCGTTACGGGTGTCGTCAATACGATTGACCGGCATGGCGTGTTGGGACGGTCCCACCACGGAGAGCCGGTGCCAACCATCTATAAGCGCGCCACCGTGCTGACCAAATCGCCTGTAACAATGTGGTCCAAATTTCGTGGTTCGAGCGAAAGTCGGCTGGACGTGTTGCATGGGTTGATGGCCCGCGTCGGTGAAGTCTTGGGTGATGGCGAGGGCGGGCAGGAACAGAGCCAGAGCGAGGGGAGGCAGAGCCAGTCACAGGGCGGCGAAAGCGAAACGGCCAACATGGTTGATCTCACACACGCCTTTGTCGGGGCCGCGCGGGCGCTCGATATTCCGGCCCGATATGTAACAGGTTATGTGGCGGCTTCAGAGGACAACGAAGCCAGTTTTCATGCCTGGGCCGAGGCATACGATGATCATCTGGGCTGGATCGGCTTTGATTGCCTATTGCAAATGTGCCCGGCTGAACGCCATGTGCGGCTGGCAGTCGGGCTGGACGCGGTGTCGACCCAGCCAATTCGAGCGGTTCCGGAGGGCGACGGCTTGAAACAGATCGCTGTCAGCGTCGAGATGGCGCAATAGCGGGATAACGATTTACTGCAGCCACGCAGAGAACGGACCGCCCGCAATCATGGCCCAATAAAGACCATAGCGGCTTTTTCGTCCCGCACTAACGCGGGCCACGGCCAGACCGAACTCAGTAAATTTTGGGCTGAGCAGCGTTGATCTGTGTCCGCTCGAGCCCATCCAGCCCTGGATGGCTTGCTCGAGGTTTTTATGGCCGCCCGCCAGATTTTCACCGACAGCCCCATAATAGCCAGCAGCGGTCACTCGTTCGCGCAGGGTTACACCAAGGTCGTGGCTGAGCTTATCCTTGGCGGCCATGAGATTGGCCTGCGAGCGGGCCGCGGTTTCAAGTTGCGGATTATAGGTCCATGCCGCTTGGCCGTTGGCTTTGCGCACCGCATTGATGGCCGCAAGAATTTGCTCGCGGGTCAAAGACTCGGGCCGCTTGTCGCCGGCCGGTATGAATTGGGGAACCGTGCCCGCGCAGGCGCTCAAGACTCCAGCGGCACCGAGGATGATAAAACTGCGGCGAGAACGATCCAGCATATGGCAATCCAAAAAAGACACCGTCGGATTGCCCGACAATCTTGTTCAAATGAGGCGGAAACCGCGATTGGGCAGTCCGACGTTGCGATGATCTATTGGAAATCGCAATTTGGCGCAATTGACGATATCGTGCCTTCCGAGTCCCACAGGATGTCACCAAATGAAAGCATTTCTTGATAGTTGGCAATTTTGGGCGCTGCTTTCAGCGGGATTTGCCGCACTGACGGCAATCTTCGCCAAAATTGGCATTGCCAACATCAACTCCGATTTTGCGACCCTGATCCGGACCGTGGTGATCCTGACGGTGCTGGCCGGCATCGTGGTCGCATCTGGACAATTTCAACCGCTTGAAAGCATTGCTGGCAAGACCTGGCTGTTTCTGGTGCTGTCAGGCCTTGCAACGGGGGCCTCTTGGCTCGCCTATTTCCGCGCGTTGAAGATCGGACAGGCGGCACAAGTGGCGCCGGTCGACAAGCTGAGCGTGGTATTGGTTGCCCTGTTCGGAGTCATGTTTCTGGGTGAAAAGCTCAGCCTGCCGAACTGGCTAGGCGTCGTGTTGATCATGAGCGGCGCGGTTCTGGTGGCCTGGCGCTAGGCTTGATCATAGGCGCTGAGCAAATGCGGCAGGACCGCCAGATCCATGGTGATGGGCTTGTCCGCCGCCATATCCCAGCAAGCAGAAAGTGCGGAGTGGGCGGCAGCAAATCCCAAAATGCGTTTCTTGTTGAATCCGAGGCGGGTCGAAAAGGCATCGGCCAGTTCGGCAATCCGGCGGGGGTCGGCCGCAAGTTTGGGCATGCCGACAGGATTGCGGAAAATATTGGCCACTTCGTATGTCGGGTCGCCCAGGAGGCCCTTGGGGTCGATTGCCAGCCAGCCGCGCGAAGAGGAAAGTACGTTGTCATGATGCAGGTCGCCATGTAGCGCCACCTGGGCGGACGGCTTGTCGAACAGCTTTAGTGCAACCCCAGTGGCGCGTGCATAAAGATCTCGTGCCGTATGGGGCCAATCGCGCGCTTCTGCCTCAAACAGGGCAGAAAAACTTTCACGTAGCGGGATCAATTGGGGTGGCGGTGTATCACGTGGGCGATGCAATTGACCGATGATGGTGCAAAGCGCGATGGTGCTTTCTGCATCCCGGCCAGCCCGGACCGGCTCGGCCAAAGTGCCACCGTCGAGCCATTCCATGAATGTGGTATCGCCATGGGTGTCAAAGATGGCGGCAGCGCCATTGCCGCCATACCAGTTCATCAGAGCCGCACCACGTTTTTCGTCCTCGCCAATGTCGGGCTTGAGGATTTTGAGCGCGGCGAAATTGCGACCGTTTTGTTCAACTTTGAAAACCCAGCTGGTCGCGGTTTCGGCAACCGGAGTCGAGCGGGTGAGTGACCAGCGGATCATGGCGCGACTAAGGGCGGTTTCGGCGGGTGACTGGTTCATCATTCAACATTAAAGCAGAAATGGGGTTTTGGTTCGAGATCGCGCCACGGATGACAGCGATCAACGCAGCATGGGGGTGGAAGGTTACTGAGGCGTAACTTTTGGTTAGCCATAAGGCTTGGCAGAGGGGTAACCGTGATTTTTGTGCGTCTTGTCGCGCAAACACTTCTTAAACACCGGCCGTGCCAGTCTCATGGCGACGCAAAAGACAGCGCCCGACACATCTGGAGGGACTGGCATGGCCGACATAGACGCGCATTCAGATCAAGCCAAAGACATAGACCCGGCCGTTGCCAAGGCGCGGCGGATGCCAATAATTACGCAATTGTTTAACGGCGTAGCCGGACTTTTGACACTTCTGATCGGCGGTATCGTCGTCTTGATCGTGGTCTTGTGGAAAGCGCCCTGACCTAAGATATGCGGTAGGCGTCCTTGGCCGCCTGATAGCTTAGATGCCCCGCAATATCACGGGCCGCTTCCTTTGATAGCCGATGTTCGGCAACCCATCGAGCCAGAAAGCCGCAAACCTCACGGCGCCAGACATCGTGGCGCGCTGGAATGGACAACAGGGCGCGGGTATCGTCGTTAAAACCCGCCAAATTGTAAAATCCGGCGGTTTCAACCACCTGATCGAGATAGCGCCGAATGCCCTGAGGGCTATCGTGGAACCACCATGGCGGGCCGATCATCAGTGAAGGCCAATAGCCTGCCATTGGTGCCAATTCGCGCGCATAAGTAGTCTCATCGAGAACGAACATCAGCAGGCGCAGGTTTGGTTCGTTTCCAAAGCGGCCCAACAAGGGGCGCAGACCATTGCCGTAGTCGGTCGCGGTTGGAATATCGGCACCAAGGTCTGCACCGCGCTCGGCAAACAGCAATGGATCGGTATTGCGGGCGGAACCGGCATGAATTTGCATGACCATGCCGTCTTCAACCGACAGCATTGCCATTTCGGTCAGCATCTGGGCGCGGAACAATTGGGCGTCTGCGGCGTCGTGTTGTCCCGACAGGATTTTGTCGAGCAACGTCTGCTTTTCGGACATTGGCAGATCGGCGGTCATGGCATTGGGCACGCCGTGATCGGTTGCGACGGCTCCGAACTGTCGGAAGGTTTGGCGGCGCTGGCGATGGGCATTGATCAGCCCTGCCCACGAACTGATGTCCTCACCCGTCAAAGCGGCGAAGCGGTGAAGGTTTTCAACGATGGCGGGACGGCTGGGATCGGTCACATCATCGGGGCGATAGGTGGTACGGACCCTGCCGATCATCCCCCGCTCCAGCATTGTGCTGTGGTGGGTTAGCGGATCTAGGGCAAATTCGGTGGTGGCGATGACCTCAACATTGGCACGGTCGAGAAGAGCCAGCGGCAGCAAATCAGCGTCGCCAAGGCGGGCCGCAATCTGCTGGTAAATTTTGTCGGCTGTCTCGGAATTGAGGGGCGTTTCTATGCCAAAGGCAAATTGGAGGGAATGATCAATCCAGAGACGTGACGGTGTACCGGCGAACAGGTGATAGTTGGCAGCCAACAAACGCCATGCACTCTGCGGGTCAGCAACCGGCTTGCCATCCTTTCGGGGTACGCCAAGGTCGTCATAGCTCAGCCCACGGCTGCGCAGAAGGCGAAGCACATAGTGATCGGGCGTCAGGAACAGTGCGCTCGGATCCGAAAATCGCTGGTTTTTGGCGAACCAAGAGGGATCAGTATGACCATGGGGGCTAATAATCGGCAGCGCGGTGATGCTGTCATATAGCTCGCGCGAAATCGAGCGCAAAGGCTCGGCTGCTGGAAACAATCGATCAGGATGCAAATGCTGGTTCATGGCGCCATTCATGGCAGAGGTTCCGGGGACGGTCAATAACTACCATACAAGATGCAATGTCACTCGTTCAGTAAATTTTGACTCTAATTGAAAGCCTCCAACCCGGTGATCGATAGCCACGCTAGGCTGATGCCGGTGGGGCGTCGAAATGGGCACCGTCGAAATATCAGATGGAGGATCTGATGGTCATCAATTCAGGAGTTTATCTGCGCGGCAAGACTCGGCCGCAGGTGCATTATCGGTTGATTATGCTGGCCGCGTCAGTGGTCGCTGCGACCAGCATTGTGGGCGCAGCGGCAGCAATCATGGTGATTTTGGCCTGATCAATGCAGCGTCGGCGGCTTGAGCAGTTCTTCGGCGTCCAGCGTACCCGGCTTGGAAGCAGATGCCCAAAAAACGATATAGAGAACCTCAACGCCCTCTTCGTCGACTATCTCGATACAACGGGCGGCATTGGGCTTTTCACCGTTTTCGAGCGCACGCGAAAGCATGGTTCGACCAATATCGGCGGCCTGTTCGTGTGCCGCCTCAACATCGGGCAGGTCCTGACCGATCTCATCGACCACAAAGTCATCGTCTGTCCGGTAGTGGAAGAAAAAACGCGGCACTGGCTGCACTCCATTGACTGTTCAGGATAAACCCGACGAAACCGCTATTGGTTGCTTTCAATAGGATCGAAGCTCTGAACAGGTGGTGATTGTGACTTGTGGAACAGCGTTTGGCCAGTGTTACACCGCAATTTTTGCATGGATTGACCGGCATTTAGACAAATGGCGGTCAACGAGAATGTTAGCCCCGGGTCGGTGCCGCGAAGATTTCTTTCGCGTTGTTTTGGGCAGGTTTAGTATGAATTGCCGACGCGAATAACCCTTTTGCCAAAGGCCTCTCCGTTCAAAAGGCCAACGAATGCCTGTGGGGCCCGTTCCAGCCCATCGATGACTTCTTCGCGATAATGAATGCGGCCCGCTTCGACCCAGGCGTTCATTTCCTTGGCGAACTCGGGGTACAGATGGCCAAAATCTTCAAAGATGATGAAGCCGCGCATGGTGATGCGTTTACGCAGGATCAGTCCCATCAACCAGTTCAGTCGGTCCGGGCCTTCCGGCAGGCCGGTCGCGTTATATTGAGAAATCAGACCGCAAACCGGCACGCGAGCGTTGGTGTTGAGTTGGCCGAGAACGGCATCGAGCACCTGCCCGCCAATGTTCTCAAAATAGACATCTATACCGTCGGGTGTTGCGGCCTTTAACCGGTCAACAAAATCATCGGCCTTGTAGTCTATGCAGGCGTCAAAACCGAGGGAGTTGACGGCATAGTCGCATTTAACTTTTCCGCCAGCGATACCGACGACGCGGCAGCCCAGGATTTTTCCAATCTGCCCAACTGTGGCGCCGACGGGTCCGGTTGCGCCACCTACCACGATGGTTTCACCCGGTTTCGGAGCGCCAATCTGTTTAAGACCAGCCCAAGCGGTAAAGCCGGGCATGCCCATAACCCCCAGCGCCCACGAGGGATGTTTGGGGTCGCGACCTAGATTGGCTACGCCCTTGCCTTCGGAAACGGCATAGTCTTGCCAACCATTGAAGCTTAGGGCCCAGTCACCCGACGCAAAGCCCTCAAGATTGGAAGAAACGACCTGTGAAACCGTGCCGCCGACCATCACTTCATCAATGCCAACCGGTGGCGCGTAGGATGGCGCATCACTCATACGGCCTCGCATATAGGGGTCGAGCGAAAGGTACTCAGTGCGCAGCAGCATTTGCCCAGCCTGCGGCTCGGGAACTTCGACGGTTTCCAAGCGTAGGGTTGATTCCGTTGGCTCACCCTCGGGCCGCTCAGCCAGTACAAGGCGGCGATTTGTTGTGTTGGATTGGGTCATAGTCTTTCCGTTTCGTGGTTAGTCGAACTAGACCAATCGTCTAGAACTGGCAAATTCGCATCAAATCGCCGATGCCGGAACAAAAATTGTGCAGAAGACGAGGAGAAGAAACGGTGCGGGGACCGGAGTCGAATTAACGCTTTAACTACATGATATTCAACGATCAAATGTTAGAAATTGTTCTTTGTACCCCCAATTACACCCCCATCTGCTAAATCTTCGTCCCAAATTTCGCGATTGGGGCCACCTAATTTGAACGGCAACAACACTGGCTTCGTGCGTGAAAATTCAGTCCGCTCGAACAAGCGAGGCGGACGTGGGGTCGTAGGTGTAATCGGTGATCGTTCCGTCCTTTATCCGCTCCACCGCTTCATCGATGACGAACAATGGCACCAGAAACCATTCGCGCGGGACAACGGGGTTACCGAACCGGTCAGAAATGGTGAGGTCCATGCGCGCGGGTGCGAACACCTGGTGGATCAGGTTTTCCAGCTTTGACCGGTTGATGTTGAACAGGCGGTAGGTGGCCACGACTTCGACATCGGCGAGGAGAAAGGTGGCATCGAGATTGGCATTGGCGATGCGGTGCTGAACGTCGCCGCCGGTTACCCCAATCTTGTGCAGAAGTTCGCGGTGTTGGGCAACATAGGGTTCGTCAGACTTACTGCGCAGCACGTAAATGGTGCCACTGGCCAGGTCGTCATCCTCATTCGTATCGGCGAAAAGCGGTCCCGCATTCGGTTCAGTTATTCGCCGCCCACCTTCGTCCTTGTACAGCGCCCGTTGAAGCGATCGCAGCAGCAGATTGCTTTCGGTGCCGTTGGAATAGACCACCCGTAGCCGGGCGTCGGTTTCGCCATTGGGGGCCTTGATCGTCTCGCCCACCTCGGCGACATAGGCGACTTGTCCGCTCAAAATGAAGAACTGGCCCTGAGTGATGTCAGCCTTGAGAAAACCGGCGTCTTTGACGAAGGGGCGCGTGACCCGGGTGCCAACATCAAGGTCGTGCTGGACAGTGTCGAACAGCGGCTCGAACCTTTCGAAGTCCTCACATTTGTCGCGGTTGGCGATTTCCTCGGCGGCCTTTTTCTCGGCGCCCGAACGGACGAAACGTAAGTTGGTAACGTCGTCGTCACCGGCGCTATCGACGCCGAGTTCTGCTAGCAACGCGTCATCGTCGAGATCGTCAACCGGCGCCAATGGTGCTTCGTTGGCGTCAAGAAGCCCTTGGTGATCGAGCGGTTCGAGCAATGCCCGACAATCGGACAGCTCGCGCAACCTATCGAGGCGCACGGCATAAAGGCGCTCAAAAATGTCCCGCTCTTCGCCATGTTGGGGCACCCTGCCCTTTTCTTCGACGAAACGTTGGATGTCTTCGAAGCCCGCAATGATACGCTCTTCTTTCGGAGAGCGGGCGGTGTGCTTGACGGGCTCGACCTCGACACCAAGTTCGCCCAGCAGCGCGTCGTCTTCGTCGGTGAATTTAGACACGGGCGGCCTCGGCCTTCATGCGGGCAAGAAAAGCGACGCCTTCGGCCATGCGCTTTTCCCACGGGTCCTGCGCCGTGATGGAGGGCAACCGCCCACGCTCCTGTTTGAAGCGCAAGGCACGGCGCGCCAGTTCGCGCGCTTCCTCAGGCGTCAGGCTGGCCTTCTTGCCCGCGATGACAGCGGCAACCTGCTTGAGGCTTTCTTCGCTCATGGCTTTGGCGAGGATCGCATAGGCTTCGCCGAAGGGATTGATGCGGTCGATCAGGTCAATGTCGAGTTCTTTGACGCTCATGGCAAACCGGCGCACGCCCTGGATAAATGCGGTGTTGAGCGTTTCCTCGGTCTCTCCGCCGACAGCGGGACCGCCGACCAACGCGCCCTTGGCTTGCTGGGTGACGTTCAGTGCGGCAATGGCGTGCTGACGGATCGCTTCCTGGTCTTCTTCGTCGCGCTCGGGGTAAAGGTCCTTGATAATCTTGCCCATGCGAAGCTGAGTCAATTCCTCGGGCACAACCTCGCTGTCGAACAAGCCCCGTTCGATATTGCGCTTGTCTTGGACGAAGGTAGCGATCACCTCGTTGAGGTCCTCGCGGCAGATGCGCTTGGCTTCCTCGCTTTTTGGTTCTGCCAGACCTTTGATTTCGATCTGGATGCGGCCCGTCTCGTCGTTGAAGCCGATATTGGCTTTGTTGGGATCGTAACCGCCCTCGCCATAATCGAAGCCCGGCGCGGCTTCGTTGTTGGGGTTCTTCGGCCTGAACTCAAAGCGCGGGGTCAGCACCTGCTCCATCAACAGGCTGGCGGCAATGGCCTTGAGGGTATCGTTGACCGCCTCGGTGACGGTTTCGCTGCTGGCGTCGGGTTCGGCGATCAGGTTGCTGAAGCGCGCGCGGGTTTTGCCAGGGGCGTCGCGCGTGGCGCGGCCGATGATCTGGACAATTTCGGTCAGGCTGGACCGGTAGCCGATGGTCAGGGCGTGCTCGCACCAGATCCAGTCAAATCCTTCCTTGGCCATGCCCAGCGCAATGATGATATCGAAATGGTCGCGGTTGTGCTTCTGCGTTGGGTCCTTGAGGGCGGCGGAGACGACGTCGCGCTTGCCGGGATCGTCGGTTACCAGATCGGCAATGCGGAGCAGTTTGCCGGTTGCGGTTTTGACCAATTGGAAGCCGGTTTGGGCATCAACGCCTTCCCAGGTGCCGAGCGCATCAATGATGTGTTCGACTTCGCGGATTTTGTCTTTGGTGCTTTCGCGCGCATTAACGTTTGGAATGTGAATAATGGTTTTTTCGTTGGGGTCCAACACTTTGAGAATATCGTCGGCATAGGCACCGGAATAGAAAAAATAGCCGATGTCGAGGCGCTTTAGATATTGGTAGCCGTTGAGTTGTTGGTAATAGGTGTAGGTAACCGTTTCGAACTTGTCCTCGTCGGTTGGCGAGAGCACGGCTTCGGAATCGCCGCGGAAATAGGAGCCGGTCATGGCGACCAGATGCACTTTGCCGCGGGCGATAAACGCGCCGAGATGGGCGCCCAGCTTGTTGTCCGGATTGGACGAAACGTGGTGAAATTCGTCCACGGCGATCAGCCGGTCGTCGAAGGCCTCGATGCCGAAGCGGTCGACGGCAAACCGAAACGTGGCATGGGTACACACCAGAATTCGATCGTTACTCTCGAGAAAAGCGCGCACCGAATTGACCTTGCCGCCATCCTCGCCGGGGGCGTTGCACAGGTTCCATTTCGGCACCACCGCCCAATCGGCCCAGAAGCCATGTTGGCTCAAGGGTTCATCGTTAAAGCTGGACCCGATGGATTTTTCGGGCACGACGATGATGGCCTGCTTGAGGCCCTGATTATGGAGCTTGTCGAGCGCCACGAACATGAGCGCGCGGCTCTTGCCCGAGGCGGGTGGCGATTTGATCAGCAGATATTGCTCGCCGCGATGGTCATAGACACACTCCTGCATTGGACGCATGCCAAGTTCGTTGGATTGGGTCGATGTGCCATTGCGGGCATAGGAGACCGAAACGGAGGGGACGGCTTTGGTTTCGATGCTCATGGCTTGTCCTTGCTGAAATGGTCCTGGAAGGCGCGCACGCTGCCATAGGTTTCGACCACGCGGGTCTGTACTTTGCGCATCATGTCGGCGCCGCGCTCGGGCCAGCTGTGATGTTCGAACATTTTGGCATAGTCGCCACTAAAATGGGTTTTGGCGATCGTGGAAATAGCCTTGGCGTCGCCCCCGGGTTGGTAAGTGCGGTCAACCATCGGCTCGGACCTTTCTGGTTTTGGTCTTAGGCTTGGCGGCGTCGTTGGCGACCATTTTGGTATAGAGTTCGAACAGCTTTTCCAGACGCTCGGTATCGTTGCGGAAGCGGCGGCCGATGTAGATGCGTTCGAGGGTTTCGTCATTGCGCTCATGGGCGGCGCGCAGGTCGGCGGGCATGGTTTCGGGGTCGTAGAGATCGGCGATGGTGGCGGGGAAATGGGCTTCGCGGGCCAACAGAATGTCCTCGGCGCAGCGGGTGAGATCGGTTTTGTTTTTTTCAGTGAGTGTGGGGACGGGAAAGGTGTTCCAGCCTAGGGTGTTGGAATAGGAGAAATCGGTTCGCATACGCACACAAACCGTGCCGATCCAGACCCAGTGTAGACGTGAGGCGATCAGCGCCATATTCCAGAGTGGGGCATCGTATAGGGCGAATGCCTTGTTATGCACCACCGCCCGAGCTCCAACTAGATCAACTGGAAGATAGGGCCTAGTTTCCGAGCTCACAATGGGGACCACCAGGAGTGCATGTCTTGCCTCATATTGGTCACGGAACCGATATGGCACATCGACTAGCTTAAGCGCCTGAGCATCAGAAGACTTTTCCACGCGCGCGGCTCGTACTGCTTTAACTTTACGGGCAATTTCGGGGATCTCGTTGGCTTCTTCCAGACTGTCCGCAGTTATCCATATGCACGCTCTCGGCGAGCCAGCAATAAGCTCTTTAGATCCATACAGCGGCCTTAGGAAAGCTTCGACTTTGGGAGCTTGCGTCAACAGTCTATGCGCCTCAGCAGGCTGAAGCATCAATGCATTTGCATAGTACGGGTGGTTGCCGAACTGCATTTGCGTTCTGTCATCGAAAGCCTTGCTTCGAGGGGCTACAAGAACGTTTTCAGCGGCCACTAGGTACGCGTTTATGTAGGTGGTTTCTCGCACTCCTACTACATCGTCATCCGCGACTACAAATAGTCTTCGCGTTCCACCTGCTTGTTGGGTCAACCCAATTATGGAGACAGTTACTCCAGCGTTTTGCTTGGCGAGATTTGCCCACTTAAACGACGGATAGGCAAAAGAGATGGACGAGCCGCCTGCAAATATCGCTGGCCAAAAGGATGAGACCTGAATGCCCTGGCAAAGTGAGTTTGTCGCAACAAATGCTGCAGCGCTTGTCGCTGATGATATAAAATCCGCTGCCTTCATGAACCAGCCCGACACGTAGTCCAACGACAAGGTGTCCCTGCTCCTTCCGTTAAAGACCGCTCGCAACTCAGCCTTCTGTTCGTCCGACTGATACTTCCTGCCCAAATATGGCGGGTTACCGCAAATATACGTCTCCCCACCCTCATTTTCGAAATCGATCTGCGCCTGATCCAGCGGCGTTTCGAACAAATCATCCGCCCGATGCTTTACGCCCGTTCCCGTCGACGGGCACACGCTCAACCAATCGATCCGCAAGGCATTGCCCTGCCTAATCCAATTTTCCTGATCGAGCGGCAGGAACGCCGCCAGGGCTTCCTTCTGGCCGCGATAGATCACATCGGCCTGATATTCGGCAATGATCAAGGCCAGCCGGGCGATTTCGGCGGGAAAGTGGCGCAGTTCAATGCCGCGAAAATTGGTCAGCGGAATATCGCTCTTGCGGCCCTGATCGCCGCGCCGCTGATTGATCACCGCTTCGATGCCGCGCATTTCCTTATAGGCAATGACAAGAAAATTGCCCGAGCCACAGGCCGGGTCGAACACGCGAATGCGGGCCATGCGATTGCGCAGGTTCAGCAGTTTGCGGGCATTGTCGCCTGCCTCGTCAAGCTTCTCGCGCAGATCATCGAGAAACAGCGGATTGAGCACTTTGAGAATATTGGGCACCGAGGTGTAGTGCATGCCCAGCGCGCCGCGCTCTTCATCATCGGCAACGGCCTGAATCATCGAGCCGAAAATGTCGGGATTAACGCGGGTCCAATCCAAGGTGCCGATATTGAGCAAATACGAGCGGGCGATGCGGCTAAAGCGGGGCACATCGGTGCTGCCGGAAAACAGCCCGCCATTTACATAGGGAAAAGCATCGGCCCAGGGGCGCAAGCCAGCGGCTTTGCGATAGCGATCATCGGGCGCGCCCTCATGTTGGGTCGGGGTATTCATGGCGGTGAAAATGGCGCTGATAATCTCGTGGGTATCGGCACCATCGCGGGCGCTCATTTGCTCCACGGTGGCGGTAAACAATTGTTTGCCGTTAAAAATATCGGTGTCTTCGGCAAAAAAACAAAAGATCAGCCGCGCCATAAAGTGGTTCATATCGGGGCGGCGTTCGGCACTGCCCCAATCGGGATTGTCTTTGAGCAATTCGACATAGAGCCGATTAAGCCGGCTGGTGGCGCGAATATCAAAGGTGCTTTCGCGCACCTGTTTTACCGTGGAAATGCCCGCCAGCGCCAAAAATGCGCCAAAATGATTGGGGAAATCGGCATAGGCGCAAATCAGCGGGGCGTCGTCGGCGCTCACATCCTCGGCGTAAAGCTCTTGCCCATCGGTTGCCAGCACAAAGCGGGCCTTGAACCGCTTGGTGGCGGGGCTGGCTTTGAGCGCTTCAAAGGCTTGGGCCGTGCCGCCCGGTTCGGCGATTTTTATATGAATGTGGTTGGTTTGCAGGACGCCGCCCAGATCGGATTTGTTGGATTCGCCGCTGCGCAGGCGCTTTAGGGTGGTGGCTTTGTTGCCAAAGGCCTGGAGGAACGCGAAGGGGAATTCGGCGGCGTCAAAGGGCTGTTCGGCAAGTTCCGATATCGCCTGTTCGATCTCAACTGCGTTCATTCTGGCCTCGACTTTTCGCGGCGACCGACCGCCCACCCGAATCTATTTAGCGTGTAACACTGTTGGGTGAAGCGAAACACGAGTGCAAGCGCTCATGAACAACTGTTTCTTGGTCGGGCACTAGGACAGTAGCACGCTACCATGCCCGACCTTTTTTGCCAGCGCCGCAAGCAGTTGCTGCACGTCGGCATCATCGAGCGTATCCGTGCCGGGTGTGGGCAGCGCCATACGGCGGATCAGATCGGCCTGCCGGTGATCGGGGACAGTTCCATAACTTGTCAGCGTCGTCAGCACGCCATTGTGGCCAAGGTTCTGCGACCATGCCTTGAACTCCTCCGGGGTTTTACAAACGCGCTCGCCTAATTGCGCCAGCATGTCGCGTACTGATGTGGATTGAAATAAGGCAGGCTCGCCGCTTCACATCCGGCCTTGAAGGCGTCGCGGATGGGTTGCGTCGTATTCCAGCCATGGCGAGACAGCCCCGCAGCGACAAAGCCACCATCAGGACCAATGCCGTTCAACGTCGCTGGAAACAGCGCATCCTCATCGCCCCACTGCCGCTCGCGCCGCAGCCAGCCGACCCAGTCGATGACGATCGCCAACGCTTCACTGCCCACGGGGAAAAACCACGTTGTGAAGGTCTTGGAAAACTTGGTCCTCACGTCGCGCGCATCCTGCACCACCGCACTGCGTTCCAGGTCGACATGCTTCAGCTTGAAGGACGCAAGCGCATCTACGCGCGCACCGGTCAGGATAGCGAAGGCTACCAACGCACGGTTGCGCCGTTCCTGATCAGTGCCAGTCGGCATGGCGGAAAGAATATGGTGCATTTGCTCCAGCGTTGGCACCCGCTTTTCGCGTTTTGCCCGCGAGACCGACAGTTCCTTTTCCGACAGGTTGAAATAGTCGGCATCGTCATAGCGAATTTTGGTCTTGTAGCCCGGCTGACCGGCCAGCCAGAGAAAGAACGCGCGCAGCTCGCGAACCGTGCTCTGGACGGTCGACCAGCTCAGGCGGTCGGTCGATTTTGCGTTGGTCTGCTCGGAAAGTGCGGATTTGAACGCCACCGCCTGCTCACGATGAAAACGCTTGAAATCGCGCCAACGGGTCGCTTCCTCAAAGCGGTGTAGCGCCTTGGCCGCGCCATCAATCGAGGCTTCGCCGCGCCGCTTGGCTTCCTTCAGGTAATGAAAGTACTCGCGTTTGATCCGCTCATTGGCGGGATTGTGTTTGGCCATAATCAGTCCTTCTTTGCCATGTCACAATTCAGGGAGGGGATAGGCTCCCCATTTAGTCGTGAAGGGCCTTCCGAAATCTGGACCTGCAAACCGGGCATAACGACCGCCAAGGCATCGCGTCGGGCGCGGCGATGCATCTCGGTGCCGCATGTCCCGCACAATGCCGTCAGGTTGCCGGTGCGGGCCTTGGTTGACGTCCAATCCACCATGCCCAGCGCCGGGGCGCGTGCCTCCCGACAGCGGAAGCAATAGAGTGTGCCGGGACGGCAGGGACGCTTGCGGCTGGCGTTGCGCTGCTCCAGAAACGCCCGAAGATCGCTACCCAAGAACAGCACTGGACGGCTATCGTCGATCGGCTTCAGGCCGCGTTGGCGCCAGCCCCGCACACTGTTCTTGTGAACGCCCAGCGCCCGCGCTGCTTCTTCCACCGAATAGGTCCGATGAAGCTTGATCGAGCGGGGATTGGGGCGTTGGCGAGACAACTTCATTAATCCGCGCCAGGCGCGCCTTCGCCAATCAGCGCGCGAACAGAGGCCGTCTTGACCAGCGTGCGACGACCCACTTTGACCGTCTCAAGGCGGCCTTCCTTGATCAGAGCATAGATAGACGTACGCCCCAGACTCAAAGCCTTGGCTGCGCCGTTGATGGAGGTTGCGATGGGTTCCATGTTCGTTCCTTCACTTGTGGCCGCCAGCGCTCTGACGGGTGTGAAGGTGAATGTACGGACGCTGGCGGATGGTGCAGCCGGATAGGGCCGGAAACAGCCGGAAACCTAGTTTCCGGCCGAACGAAGTCTTAGTAATGCAGCGCGAACTACAGGCTGTACGGTCGACCGGCTCAACGTGTCCAAGCCACGTGCCGCCAAGCGTTCTTCAATTGCCCCGATGACTGCATCCTGCCCCTCGGCACCGGAGCCGCTGGGCATGCCTTCTTCGTGAATGTAGTTCACCAACTCTGCGATCCAGTTGGTCCAGTTCTCGCTTTTTGGCCGCCCACCTCGCGCAACCCGCTCGAGTTGATCGGCGGGGCTGGTGTTGGTGGTTGGTGCATCAACAGGAAGGCTTGGGATAGGCGCGGAACTTGTGACGAGGCCGGCTGGCAGCATCGACATAATGTCGCTTTTCAAGAATATGACGCCATAGGCCCGCCAATGCACTTTGCTACGTATCCAGGTGTCAAAATCCCCCGAACCCCATTTCTGATTGAGCGCCGCGTGCCCTTTCGCCCACCAAAACATCGCCGGTATCTTTGCGTCCTCGTGCCGCTTATCGCCGACGACTAGCGTGTGTGCCTTGGCGGCAACTAGTCCGTCATGTGCCCGACTACATATGACCTCTGCGGCCCGAGACGGATGTGCCTTACGCACAAGGTCATAGGCATCCGCTGCGCTGATCCACTCATCATCCATATGGACGAGATTAGCGATTAAAATAGGCGCGGCAAGCGTTAGCGAACGCCAGCGATCTTTGGTTGTGGATCAGGCGCCAACGGTAACAGGGAAATGACTGCCTCGCCACCTTGACGCAGCATATCGAGGTGATCGCTTCACCACTGCGCCATCTGCACGCTCTCTTGCCAATAGATGGACCGATGGTAGGCCGCCCGAACTTGATTTCCCTCGCGGTGCGATAGCGCGCGTTCTATGGCGTCGGCGGGCCACATGCCGCTCTCGTTCAATAGCGAATTTGCGGTTGACCGGAACCCATGTGCGGTCATTTCATCGCCACCATAACCAAGTCTGCGCAGTGCGCCATTGATAGTGTTTTCCGACATGGGACGCGAAGTCGACCGAATGGACGGGAAGACATACAAGCCCCGCCCCGTCAAAGCTTGCATGTCGCGCAGGATCGCAATTGACTGCTTCATTGCATCTGACGGACTTCGCCGGGTCGCTGGAATATGTGAGGCGCCAGGCGAAGTGCGTAAACCGACGCGGGTTGCCCCTGATAACTCTCGATTGCCCGCAGCAACTCTCCCAAAGCGTTGGGATCGGTAATGGCCGCGTGATGCCTCACCTTCGGCGGCACCAGAGCGCCCATCAGCATATGCGCCGGGTCGTTGCTGGCCCGCGCCGTGGCAACTGCGTAGCGAAAAACGCGGCTGGCAAATGAGCGCATCCGGTTGGCCGTTTCGCGCTTCCCGGTTTGCTCAACCTTCTTGAGCACCGCCAGCAGTTCATGCGGGGTCACGTCCGCAACCGGCCGCGCACCAATCGCGGGAATCAGCAGCGCGGATAGCCAGCGGACCTTGTTCATTGTTGCCTGCGCCCGACCTTCCTGCTCCATCCTGTCTATGTATTCTTCTGCGATTGCTCCGAAGCTGTTGGCCGCCCCGAGGATGGTAGCAATCTTGGCGTCTTTTTTCTCCTGAGCCGGACTACGCCTTGGGCCAGACGCTTGCGTGCCTCGTCGCGCAGCGCACGCGCGTCCTTCAGGGTGACTGCGGGATAGCTGCCAAGCGACAGCAGCTTTTCGACACGCTTGGGTCGCCCCTGATCGTCTGCGCCATCTGCCCGGTACTTCATCCGCCACATAAGACCACCGGACGGCCGCACCAGCAGATGCAGGCCCTTCTCATCGGCTAGCTTGTAGGGCTTGGCCTTCGGTTTGACATTTTTAATCGCGGTATCGGTCAGCGCCATGGCGGCGAACCCCAAAATCATCGCCGTACTTTGGGGGTAACTTTATCGGCCGATTTGCCAACACCCCCAACCACACCCCCAAAAGGACGCGAATATTGGCGAACATGGCCGAACAAGCCCGACCATCACATGGTCATTTTTAGCAGTTTTCCGGGGTTTTCTCAATCATTCGCGGGGTTTAGCGAACAGAGAAATGGTGCGCCTTTCCGGCGACCAGTCGAACCAAATATTCACCGAACTTGCTCAGTGGGAGCAGATTTTAAAGGACACATCGTTGGCCAAGCCAACGCCGCCCTCCTTGTGAGGTGCGGGTCATGTCTAAGCTCACACCAAAATTCAACGCTGCCCGTAACCTGGTCACAGACGCCCTCGCATCTCAAGCTGCGGCGATGCCCGCTGCCGTGCCTCCGAAGGCCGTCGAGAAGCCGAAACGTCCTGGGCCATTTTCTATACGCCTGAGCGATGCTGACCGCGCCCGCCTAGCTGTTGAGGCTGCGGGCGCTCCGCTTGGGGGATACATCAAGGCCAAACTTCTCGGCTCGGTGGTCGTGGAGCGCAAGCACCGGAAGGGCCTATCCATACAGGACAGGGAGGCGCTTGCGCAGGCACTGGCGCTGCTGGGACGCTCCCACCTTTCCAGCAATCTCAACCAGATCGCCCATGCCGTGAATATCGGCGTGCTGCCCGTCACCCCTGAAACCGAAGCCGAACTGCTCGCCGCCGTTCAGGATGTGCGCCTGATGCGCCGCCTTCTGTTCAGCGCGCTCGGCTATCGCTCGGAGGATCAGCCATGATCCTCAAAGCCTCACAGCGTGGCGGCGGCCAAGATTTGGCCGTCCACCTCATGCGCATGGATGACAATGAGCATGTGAAGCTGCACGAACTGCGCGGCTTTGCCTCGGACAATCTCAAGGGCGCTTTCAAGGAAGCCGAAGCGATCAGCCAGGGCACGAAGTGCCAGCAGTATCTGTTTTCGCTTTCCCTCAGTCCGCCGGAAGACGCCCGTGTGTCCGTCGAGGATTTCGAGAACACGATTGGCCGCATCGAAGATCGGCTCGGTCTCAAGGACCAGCCGCGCGCCATCGTCTTTCATGAAAAGGAAGGCCGCCGCCATGCGCATTGCGTGTGGTCGCGCATTGATGCCGACACGATGACCGCCAAGCAGATGAGCTTTTACAAGACCAAGCTCATGAGCGTGTCACGCGACCTTTACCTTGAGCACGGCTGGAAAATGCCGCGCGGCCTCGAAAATGCGGCTGAGCGCAATCCCACCAACTTCACACTCGCCGAATGGCAACAAGCCAAGCGCCAGGGCATGGACCCGCGCTGGCTCAAGACCGCTTTGCAGGATTGCTGGAAGCGCTCCGACAACCAGACCTCCTTCGAAGGTGCTTTGCAGGATCGTGGGTTTTTTCTCGCCAAGGGCGACAAGCGCGGTTTCGTCGTCCTCGATCATCAGGGCGAAGTGTACTCGCTCCCGAAAATGCTCGACCTCAAAACCAAAGAGGTTCGGGGCCGTCTGGGTGATGGCGATAAGCTCAAGTCCGTCGATCAAACCAAGGCCGTCATCGGCGAACGCATGACGTCCTCCATCCGGCGCCATGTCGATGAATCGCGGCAAGAGTTCCAGCGACGCGCCACTGCGATCGCTCAGAAGAAAGCCGAGATGACGGAGGCACACCGCAAGGCGCGCGCCGATGCCGAAGGCAGGCAAGCGGTGCAATGGGAAGCCGAAACCAGGGAACGGGCCGCGCGCCTGCCAACGGGTTTGCGCGGTCTTTGGCATCGCATCACCGGACAATATCAGGAAGTCCGGCTCTCCAACGAACTGGAGGCCAAGGACACGGCGCTCCGGCATTCACAGGAACGCCAGCAGCTTATCGATGCGCAGCGCAATGAGCGCGCCGTCCTTCAATTCGACTTCAAGCAACTCCGTAGCGCCCAAGCCAAGCAGCTCCTGGAGCTGCGCGAAGATGTCGGGCGCTACCTCAAATTCACGCGTCCCAAAGACCAGTCGCAGACCCTCGCGCGTGATGTGTCCCTCGGCCTGCGGCTCGAAAGATAACCCCTTCAATCGGAGATACGGTCATGTCGTCCAATAACAATAACGAGTCCTCGGCAATCGCAACTGGCGTTGGAATACTCGGCGCTGGTCTCGTTCTAATCGCCGTGTTTTTGTTTGCCGTTTTTGCTTTCATCACGTTCGTCCTAACGATCCTCTGCCTATTTGCAATCTGGAAGCCGGTGCGGCTTGGCAAGTGGACCTTAGAGAGTGAGGCTGCCTTAAACTTCATATTTCGTGGCGTTATCGGCTCCTGGCTCATCCCCGCCTTCGTGTTCTTCTGCGATGTGGTTTTTAACCTCGGCATTGCCTGGACATACCTGCCGCATATGATGGGTGTCGGCTATGTGCTGGGCTCCCTGGGTTGGGAATTGCTCACGGCGGATTCCAACCCCCAGCCACAGCCTGAAGTCCTCCCGCCAGCTCAGCAAGTCACCTATCAACCAGGCAATTCGCAAACCTCCCTTGGCACCGCCAAGAGCCTGAACAGTTCGGATATGCGAGCTGGGATGATGAAGAGGAATTCCGCAAATGAGCTTCGGAAAGCTCATGGAGGTGTACCAATTTTTCTGGATGTTCGAATCCCATGCACAGCAACGCCTTGCATGGCGGGACGCAGAAGAAATGCGCATCGCCAGGGTACGGGCGGAGGCGCAAGCCTCTGCCCAGCTCCACGCCATGCTGGACGCCAACCCCAGCGGGTCGCTGGGGTCTTCGCGTCTCAATGACGAAGACATTCTCATTCGCTCGGGGCTACTATGAACGCGCTCACCACTACCTATCTCCATATCCGGCGCGGCATTGAGCTGGGCTTCTATCGCGGCCAACCGCTTATCTATGACGGGACAGAGCCAGTCGCCATTGATGCCCAGGCAGGCAAAGGCAAATTCACGCGCTTTCTTGGCGTCAACATTGTCTCGCCGCGAACCGCGCACCTGACCAAAATCCTGACCGACCCAAAAGACGCGGAGCTGGCATGGTCGACTTGGAAGACATTGGAGTGCCAAGGCTACCGCGTGCTGTTCATCAATCCTGGCCGTCTCTATGGCTATCCATCCGAAACCTTCAACTTCAACACGCGGCTCCTGGAAGTGGCGGCACGGCCTGAGCTGCGCACGATTGTCGGTGAAGCCGCCTATGATGCTGCAAGCTACTTGGTGCCTGTCGATCCGAACCCTGGACATCGTTGGATTGGCCAAGGCACGCGCACGGCATTCGCGACCTACAACGAAATTACTGCGTTGTTTCCGTCTGAGCGCTGGTCTTGCACGCCTGGCGGCTTGTGGGACTTCTTCGGGCGAAGCCGCGAAGAAATCTATGATGACCTTATGGTCTGGGCCAGTGATCGCCGTATGCAAAATCAATCAGGCATGTGCAGGCAGATTGCCAGCCTCACGGAATCCCGAGACCAGTGGAATGCTTATGGCTCGGTGATCGTGGAAAGATTGCGGGGTTTTCAGCCTGGATCGGCGGCGCGCATGGCCACGGACCGCAACTCGTTCGATCCGGCGGATATGAAGCATGAGCGCACGGCGCTCTTCATCATCGGCTCGGCGCGCAGTGAGACCAGTCGCACATTCGTAGGCGCGATGACGGCGGCGGTGATTGAAAGGTTTGCCGATGCGCACGGGCCTTTGCGCGCGCTGGTCGTCGGTGAGGAATGGGGACAGCTATACGTCTCGAACTTCCACGAAATCCTGACGCTCTATCGCCAGGGCGGCATCAATTTTCTGGGCGTATTCCAGAACGCTGCCGCCCAGATTGAAAGTCGATACGGCAAGGAAACGGCGCGCATTTGGAAGAAGGCCGTGGCGCACACGCTCTATCGCGGCCTGCCTGACACCGACACGCTGAAGGATATCGAGCATCGCTCTGGCAAGACCTCGGTCATGGTGCGCGGGTTCAACGTCAACATGAACCTGGTAAACGGCTCTGGAGACAACCTTTCGGAGCAATCGCGGCCGTTGCTCCAAGTGGAAGACATCCGCGCCGCGACTGGTGGAGAGTTCGCGCTATTGGAATCGCGCGACCATGGGTTTTTCGAAGTAGAAGTGCTAGATTTCTGGCAGCGTTCGGAACTCAGCGGCATGCTTCGCAATGTAAGGTTGAAGCCAGAAAAGTATGCGCACCTTACCCTATCGAGCGATCAGGGTTTTGACTGACGATCAATGTAGGTTTCGACCAAAAAGACCGCGATAGCGCCGGCTGTATTAACAGCCAGGCTCGCGTGCCTAGGCGATGGTTTAACGGGCAACGCACCGCCGCGCCCGTGGGAATCTGAGAGGCGGTTACGAAGCGTACCGATGCCGTTCACTAGGTTCATAGCACCGCCCAATATTGCCTTGATCGGCTCCTCGGTGTGCTGGCTCGGGGCGAGGGTCAAAGCCTGGGCTGCGCTCGAATACAGCTTGGGTAAATCGTCCTTATCGGAATACGGCACACTTGTTTCATCAAGGATGCGCTTAGTCACTGTTTCTAGCAAAGTCCTTGCGACAGTGATGGCTCCTTCGGGGTCTGTGTTTCGCCGGGCCAAGGCTTTCGCCCAAACGGCATGAACACCATCGGCATCGAAGCGTTCCAAGATATCTGTGGCGTCTTTGTCTGCCGGGGCGTTATTGCGTCCCTCTAGATGGTCCACCAACGGAGTAAAGGCAGCGCTGATGATCTGTCTGCGGCCAGCGTAGTTGTCCGCTTCTTGCTTGATGTGGGGCCAGAACGAATTGAGGTTGCGATAAGTCCGCACAAACGAGGGCAAAAGATCGCGGATCACCGGATCGTTCATGAATTCTCTGCGCAGGTGCTCATAGATATGATTGTCGGGGGAACCGCCAGTCGCGGACGCAACGAGGATACCTTCCATCATGGCGACCTGCTCCAACGCGCTGCTTGGAATATCATCAAAATCCATCAGTGCCACTACGCCGTGCCTGTTTGGGCCTGGGCGGGGGCCAATGAAACCCCAAGGACGACCTTGGCAATGCGCTCGAGATCGGCGCGCGGCTCTAGCGGAATCTGGTCCCAAAAATCATCTGCGGATACGAGCGCGATTAGTGCCCCCATATCCTTGCTCTTATGACCTTCGGGAAGGTAGTTTTCCAGCGCCCCTCTCCCCAGAATGAACATATCGTCCGCCTCTTTTGCGGCAATGAAGGCATCGAGGATAGCTTGGTCGGCGACGTCTAGGTTGGGGCGCAAACGCACGCGGTGCGATTTGATGTATGCCCACAGATCCTGTGCGTCTTTCCAGTCTCCTGAGGACATAGCCTCCTCAATGCGCTCAACAAGAGCCGCGCCATCAAGACTTTTAACGTTGGCGATCACGTCCTCTTTGATTTCATCGACATTGAGGACGAACAGGTTTTTACCTCGCCGCTGCCCACCTGCTCGATATAATCCAGGTCGGCGATCATGACCCACTTAACGTGGCATGCCTCGAGCAATTTCTGGTATGCCGCGAACATCCCCTTACCTCCAACGCTGACAACCTCAAGGGAAGGTATCCCCTGAATGCCGTTCTGCTTGGCTACGATCTCCAGCACCTTCTCGAAAACAATCCGGTCCGAAAGCCCTTCCACAAGGATCACCTTGTCGGTGAAAAATACGCGTTCGTTGTTCTGAGTATTGACGACATTGAATAGGTGCTTAGCGTTTGGCAGGGCCGTCGAGTTCAGCCGGACAATATCGCTCTTTTGGTTTTCAGAGAAAACACGGGACACATATTGAATCGACGCCGGAGAAATAAAGGTCGGTGAATGGGTCGCCAATACGAACTGGTTCCCGGTGGTTTTCGAGAGCTTCTCAAAAAGCGCGAATAGCGCGCTCTGCCAGCGTGGGTGCAAATGGAGTTCCGGCTCATCCACGATGATGAGGGCGTTTCTAACGTTCAGGGCATAGATAGCGAAAAGGTAAGTAAGCAATTCCCGCTCGCCCGAAGATGCCGCGCCTACAAGGAAGGACGACCCTTGCTTGGTGAGCCGCACGTCGTATGTGTTACTCAATGGATCGACCGTGACCAATTCCCAGCTATAATTCAGGTCTTTCAAATCACGGGATAGAGCGATCAGGTTCTCGTCCTCGTAGAAAATATCTTTGACCTCGATGTTCGATTGCTCTTGCAAAAGCCGGTATTTTTTTGCCAAGCGACCAATTGCAAGCGGGATCACGTTAGACCCTGATCTTGACGACGCAGCGTCTGCGGAACGTTTCTGATCAAAGTCATTGTAACCGGACAGACCGATCGATGAGCTGAAACCACTCGATGCGCGGTTCACTGGTAGGTAAACCATTGGCATTCGGAGCGTGCTCATCCCGGCCTCCGCTCTAAAATTATTGTCTGTCTCAAAGACGTGGAGATATCGCAGGAAGTGCTGCGCCCAGGCCTCCGGCGGTTGCACAATCCCACCATTTCTCCAAACTGCTACGACGCGCGCGCCTGGTACGATCGCACCAACATCCCAATCTTCAACTCCCTGCCAAGGGTTGTTGATAAAGCGCCGCTTCTGTGCGGCCAGCACCTTGCCCGCCTCGGCTTGGATCAAGTGCATGTTGTCGATGTCGTCTTGCGTGATCTCAAGCTCAAGCTCGATCACCTGATCAAGGGCCCCGCCTGCACTTGTTCTTCTCAAAAAAGAGTTGATTGAGCTGATCGTTGTATTCCTCCTGCCAGCGATCCGGTTCATCAGCGGTCGGTGAATGACGATAGTAGGGCGAATTAAATATGTAACGCCGAAGCATAATGACGAGCGTGTCGAGTAAGTTTGTTTTACCGCCGCCGTTCGGTCCGATGAGAATAGAAATCTGACCATCGAAGGAAATCTCTCGCCGGTCTAAAAAACTACGAACATTCTCAATTGCTAATCTTCGGATTTGCATAGGTGGCCTCTGCTTTCTCAGCCCAACAATATTGAACATCAATGAACGATTTCAATGCTTGTTTGGTGGTCATCCCCGTGAATGTTTGGCATTCTGTCAGCCTGAACGCCTGCCTCACCGCGACAAGGTCATACGGGAAGACCTTGTGGAAGGTGTTCCAATCTGAGTCCACTTCTCAATGTCACTCATTTTGGTCTAAATCTGTCTTATCTTCCACGTCCAAATCCTTAAAAGCATCGGGATTGAACGCCAAAACACCTTCAGTCAGCACTTCTATTTGCATAAGTCCTGCGCGCCCCAGGATATGCATCATCTTTCGCGAGCCCCTAATAAAAACAATCTCCAGAGCGCCGAGACTTCTGCAAAGCCTGTCAACATCTCTCTCGCTCATGTCTCCAGGCCAATTTCCAGTGTGGAAGAAGCGGTGAATGAAGCGATCCCGCTTCGATTTAAGCCAACGGAGGTAGCTAAGATCACTGGGTGTGATGCTATGTTTGGCCAGCAGTGAAATGAGAGTGCCAAGTGTTGAGTCCTGCAATTGCTTCTGTTTAAGCAGAAGCTGCTCCCAATTCGAAATATCTTGGCGCAGCACCGTATTCACCTTCAACCGGTCACACATTAGCATGGCCGAAATAACGGAATCCTCCAGCAATGCGCAGGCCACGAAGGTCGATCCGATCTGGTAGCAGTATCGCGTCCTCACCAAATCCAGGTCTGAAAGGTGTGCAATCTGGCGCCGCAGTGTCGAAGGTGAGAGATCATACTTCATGTTTACGTGCGGCCTTAGTCCCGACTTCTAGCATTCAGCCCATGTGTCGCGGCACAAATTCGGGGCCCGAATCTGCTCTCGAATTCGATTTCGAGAATATCGTAAAACTGGTCTAAGCGTTTCACGATGGATTTCGTTGAGACATTGAACTCGCGTTGAAGCTCGACCAGACCCTCTTTAAATGAGCGGCTGACGTTGATGCTCCTGCCGTGTTTATTCTTGCCTCTTAGTCCGTTGCCCCATTGCTCGAAGCGCGCTGCCATTTGGAAGGTCTGGCTGTCTTCGGTGAACCCGCGCTCCTCTCCATGATGAAACCGAGCGTTACGCTCGGTGCGGAGATTGCCCTGATCGGCTAGCATCTCTTCAAGAATCGAAAGGGCGGCTGGAGATACCCCTTTCTTTTTGAGTTGGTCGAACGAGCACTTTCGTGGCTCAAGCTCACACTCATATACGTTGTTTGCTAAGATCAGGGCGCAATCCACCACTGAGGTGTAGCGCATCAGAAAGACGTCCGCAGCAATCGTCAGCCATTCATACCGAGACACAGCGAAATCTTTGAAGCTTTCGGGAAGCCGCTCCGGCCAGATCAGTCCGCCTGCCAGGTTAAGAGACTCCACACGCCTCGTTAGACCCTTCAGGGCGTAGTTCACCTCAAGAGCATACTTGACGTCTGGGTACTGTGCCATTTCCTCAAAGCTATCGAAGTTTAAAGCTACGATGCTAAGATCGTATACCCGGCCGATGAAGTCATGGTTGTCCGATGGAAGGACATACCTCACCAGGGGTTTCGTGCGCGCCCGTTTACCCTTAGCGGGCTTGCTTTGAGCAGGATCAAGTGAATCAGGCATTAGCTCTTGTAGCTAAACGTGCAAATATCTGCAATATATGAAGATACTAACCAATAACGCACTAATATAACGCCATCATTTTGGGGGGTATATGATTATTAAGTCCGTAAATATTGTCGATCTTGTTGTAAATCGCGCAAATGACCGTCATGGAGAGCTCGAGAACGAGACGGCTGCCATCGCCTGGCTATTCAACGAGCGTGAAACGCACATGCGCAATCTCACGAAGGACATCGTTGATAAGGGCGAAATTTACGAGATGCCCCTCGTTACTCCGGAAGGCACAAAGTTTGTCGTTTTCGATGGCAATCGGCGGGTAACCTGCCTGAAGCTATTGGCAAATCCTCGAAAAGCGCCAAACACGGAGCTGCAAGAGTTTTTCACCGAACAGGGTGCGCGTTGGAAAGGTGAATTTCCGGTCGCCGTCCAATGTCAGGTTGAGGCAAACCGGGAGCGCATCGACGAGATACTTTTCCGTCGCCACACAGGTACGCAAAGCGGCGTCGGCCAATCTACGTGGGACGACCGCATGAAGGCCACGTTTGTGGAACGCACGGGACAAAGCAGCGGTATCAGCGTTGCTGATGAAATTGAAAGGCGGCTGAAGGAAGCAGACATGCTTCCGGGCGCCAAGAAGATACCTCGATCGACAATGAATCGCCTTCTGTCGGCGGAGCCTTTCCGGAACAGGCTCGGCTTCAGCGTTACGAAGGGGCGCTTTGAATTCACCCATGACGAAAATGTCGCATTGGTAGCGATGGCTCGTGTGGCGAATGATCTCGCCAACAAGAAACTTGTCCTAGGCGATATCTGGGACGTGGACGGAAAGCGCAAATATCTCGACAGCCTTGAGCATGATGGCGTTTTGCCCAACGCAACGCATACTCTCTCGGGACGGCCAGTAAGCGCATCCCCCTTAGTCGCGAAGCCCGCTGCTGTTGCGAGACAAGCTAAGCGTAATACGCTTATCCCACAAACTGAGTACGGCTTGGTATGGCCCGGCCGTTTGCAGCGCCACCACCATATCTGGGAAGAGCTTCAATTTCGTTTGCAGCTGACTGAGCACCCCAATGCCATTTCGGTTCTGTTCCGAGTGCTGCTCGAGCTTTCCATCGAGAATTACATCGTGCAGGCGGGTGTGCCGGTAAATGACGGCGACAAACTAGCCGCGCGGCTGATCAAGGTGGGTAAGCATCTTCAGACGGCAGGCAAGATTGATTCCAAGCAGCTAGGCGTGCTGACGAAGTTTCAGCAGTCGGACCAGCTCGTCTCTGCTGACACCTTGAACCGCTATGTGCATTCACCGAATTTCGCCCCGTCACCGGAGCATCTGGCGTCGATGTGGGACAGTCTGGCGAACGTCATCTGCCTCTGCCTTCAAGCCTAGTTCCAAGGGCCGCGCCTTTGGTCGTTTTCAGGGGCGAAACCCTGATGCGAGATTTCCAAAAGGCAGCACATGCTTTTTGGTCGCGATCCAGCGGTGAAACGCTGGCAGCATCCAATCGGTGGACGGTTGGTCGAAGGTCGGCAGGAGAGCGAGGTCTCCTGTCTTGTGGTCCAGCGGCAATGACGTTGGTCTGGGTGGGTCTTGGGAGGGGCAGGAACGCCCCACCTCAAGCGTGATAAAACGGCGACGTTTCTATGGTGAGGACGACGCTCAATGCCGAGGATGCACCAAGCTTGGGGGATGCAACGGGGCGCGCAGCGGTCCCCTTGCCAAGATTGCGGTACTACACCGCACATCTTGCACTCAGCCGAAACGCAACAGCCCTAATCCCGGAGCATGAAGTCACCCGACGCCAGGTCCACCGTTGCTCGCCTGACGGTTTTCGCCGCTCCTGTTGCAACAAGAGGGACGAGGTCATTTTCAGTAAGTGACACTTCTAGGATCGCATCATTGGAACCTAGCGCCAGGAATGCCTGGACCCAGCCAGGGTTGAGAGGATCGAGGCGTCCAAATGTATTCCGCCCTGCATCCCAACCCGCAAACAACGCTGCTGTGCCAATGTTTTCACCCGGTATGCCCGTACTAACCACGCCTATGACAACCCCTGCTTGATTGAAGACGGGGCCGCCGCTCATACCACCCGGCCAGTTTGCCTCTACCCTGGCGAGCGGCCAGGGTCTTCCCGAGGAAATGTCTGGCTTTTGAACGTCTACTACGATCGCATCGGATCTATAGAGACGTTGTTCCAAAGGACGATCGTCCCCATTACCTTGCTTATCCACATCAAGATCAGCATAGCCAAATGCGGTAATTTTGTCTCCCTGTCTGGGTATTGAGCCTGTGAGATCGAGCGGCAAATATTTAGCCTCTAAAGCCCTTACCGCATTCCCTCGTGGGCATAAGACAGCAGCTAACTCGGAAAAATTGCGAATCTTCGGTGATACGAATGGCTTCTCATCCAACGACAAACAACTAAAGATGCCGGTAATCGGGCGCCAAAAGGCCGGGATGATTGGTAACGTTCCGTAGCCAATTGGAGGCGTTTCTAACGCTGCGATTTTTGGTGTCGGTTTTAGGGCGATTTGTCCGCCATGCAATGTCAGTAATTCTTCGATGACGTGAAAGGCAGTTGCACAGCCATCCCAAGGATCAACTCGGAACAGAGTACCATGCCCAAGTACGCGTTCCATCGGAATGTTTGGGTCAACCGAAAAAATAGGGTGTATCAGCGACGTGAGTTCTGGATTTTGGACGAGGCTAAGGCCTCTGTCGTCAACTTTTCCGTCTGATTTCGGAATTACTATTTTCATGATTTAACAATACACGCCTCATGGTTCCGCAGTCTATATAAATGACAAAAGATGCTTATGTTGCACGACGGACAACAGCAGAAGTCAGTTTCGTGCCTTTGCATAATTTACGCGTTTTTTCTCGCGTTCTACGGCTTGTCGAGCAATTAGCTCTGCCGCTAGCTCTAGGTTTGATGGTCGGTCCCCGACTGGCCCACAGTAGGTTATTAGCTCCCAGAGGCATTCGCCCATGAATGTCCAGGTCTCCATGGCGTCGATGCTCAGCAAGTCGACGTGGTGCATACGCCATCTCGTCTCAGCCAAATGTGCCAAGCGCGATGTTTCAGAACCCTTCAAGCCGCGCATCTCAGATACTCGGAGCTGATGAAGGGCAAAAACTTGGAGACGGTACGCTACCAGGTCTGGTGGATGTTCGGTTGGGTCGGGTTTCTCATCATGAAGCGGAAAGAGGCCTACTTCGACGAAGAATGTGCGAAGTTTCGAAAAGATCGCGCGCACCGTATTGGTGCTGAGCCCGAGCTCGCCAGCAGACATGTATGCTGGCTTATCAAGCACAAAGCATCGCACCAGCACTTCGAAGCTCTTGCCGTCGATCTTCGATCCTAGATACCGGGGGTTTTTCAAGCGCCTCGGAGGACGTCGCAAAATGGCGTTTCCGTAGTGGAAGTTTGAGGCCTTGCAGACTGGTTGTGTTGATCGCAATCTGCTGCGTTTGATCATTCCGCCTATCGTAACAACCAATTGTTAAAGCAATAAAAACATCGACTTACAGAGAAAATGGCTGCTGTGGCGCGCCTCACGCTGTAATACCACTCCACAAATAATAGGAATTTATTCTTGAGTTTGGAACAATGTTCCTGTATTGTTCACCCTTATCGAATTGAATTTCTGGGACAACAATAACCGGAAGGAGCAAGCAGGGAGACGGAACTGTGAAAATAACAAGCTTAAATACACAAGATACTGCTCCGGCTGATCTCGCCGTATCCGAGTCCCTAGCTCGCTACCTGAGCTTCATTGCTCATCTAGACATGCCACTGTCTGCCAAGATCGAGATGGTTTCGGCCATGCGCCAGATCATGGCAAGCTTCGTCGATAGCGCCCACGGCGATGATCCGATCCAGCATGTGCATGAAATGCACGCGAGAGATGAAAAGCGGATTCCGCCCGTGGTATCTTCGGGCAACACACCCCCAGACACCAAAGCCGGCCTCTCCAGCGCGTTCGCTTCGCCTGCCAGTGGCAAGCGAAGAAAGGAGCGCCCATGACATCCCTCAAGCCCAGTAACGCAGTGATTTACTGCCGCGTGTCGAGCGTGAAGCAAACCAAAGAAGGCGACGGTCTCGCCAGCCAGGAAACGCGCTGCCGTGAGTTCGCGCAGTATCGCGGCTACGACGTTGCGGAAGTCTTCCGCGACGACGTATCGGGAAGCCTTAAAGAGCGTCCTGGCATGCGCCTGATGCTCACCTTCCTGAAGAAACAGAAGAAGGAGCAGCATGTCGTCATCATCGACGACATATCGCGACTAGCCAGAGGCGTCGAAGCGCATATCGAATTGCGCGCCGCCATCACGCTGGCAGGCGGTGTTTTGGAATCGCCATCCGTTGAGTTTGGCGAAGATGCAGACAGCGAGCTTCGCGAATATCTTCTGGCCACCGTGGCGCAGCATCAGCGGCGTAAGAATGCGGAGCAAACAAAGAACCGCATGCGCGCTCGCGCAATGAATGGATATTGGGTGGCTCGGCCTCCCATCGGCTACCGCATGGAGCGCCAACCTGGGCATGGGAAGTTTCTCGTGCGCGATGAACCGTTCGCGACCATCGTTGCCGATGCCCTGGAAGGATACGCCTCGGGGCGCTTCGAGACCATCGTTGAGGTAAAGCGCTTCTTGGAAGCGCAGCCCGCTTGGCCGAAAGACAAGCATGGTGAGATTCACCAAGAGCGCATCAACGAGCTGTTCGCACGTCCTGTCTACGCGGCGCACATGACACATGAGCAATGGGGGCTGCACCTTATTCCAGCGAAGCATGAGCCGCTGGTCTCTTTGGAGACATGGCTCGCCGTGCAGGAGCGTCATAGCGGAATGGCGAAGGCTCCAGTGCGTAAGGACTTCCGCGACGACTTTCCTTTGCGCGGCTTTGTCACTTGCGGCTGCTGCGGAGAGCCGCTGACGGCCTGTTGGTCGAAAGGGCGTAGTGCATCCTATCCGTACTACCTTTGCGACACGCGCGGCTGCGCCATGGCGCGCAAGTCGATTCGCAAGGAAATGATCGAGGGTGACTTCGATAAGCTACTCGGCGAGCTGCGCCCAGCCGAAGGGCTCTTCAATCTTGCCTCTCAAATGTTCCGCGACTTGTGGGACGCGAAGGCCAAGAGCGTTCAAGGTCAGACCGCACACTTGCGCCAGGAACTGGGGACAGTGGCCCGCAAGGTCGATCAGCTGCTTGAGCGCATCGTCGATGCCACTAGCGATTCCGTCGTGCACGCTTACGAGCGCAAGATCAAAGAACTGGAAGCACAGAAGGCCGTTCTGGCCGACAACATTGCAAATTCCGGTAAGCCCATCCGGGGCTTTAGCGAAACTTATCGAACCGCCTTCGACTTCCTCGCAAACCCCCAGAAACTCTGGCACTCGCCGCGTGTCGAAGATCGTCGGACAGTGCTGAAACTAGTGTTTGCGGAGAAGTTGCCATACGTGCGCGGTGAAGGTTATCGAACCGCGAAAATATCAACACCATTCAAGATGTTAGGAGACATTACAATGTCAGAAAAAGTAATGGTGCCCGGGACCGGAATCGAACCAGTGACACGCGGATTTTCAATCCGCTGCTCTACCAACTGAGCTACCCGGGCAGAGGGCGGAAGAACCGGCCCTGCGAAACGCTTGGGCCTTATAGGAGATCGAATTTGTTGGTGCAAGCGGGAAAGCGGGTGTGGATGAGGAGATTACCGCAAAAATCTTGATGGGGGATATTTTGGCGGCTCAGATGTTGTCGTCTTCGTTGTAGCCAAGCTCGCCATCGGCATCATCCTCGGTCGGTTCATCGTCGCGCGCGGGGATGACGTAGGCCCCGGTCAGCCAGCGATTAAGGTCAACATCGGCACAGCGGGCCGAGCAGAAGGGGCGAAACTTTTCAACGGACGGCTTCTGGCAGATCGGACAGGGTTTGCTGGCCCTTTCTGGTTCGCTCATGATTTTCACACCCCTGTCAGGCTCGATTGATTGAGCCAGTTGAAATGCACCGGATAGCCATCGCCCGCCAGCAAGGCGACGGTTTCGTGCAGGGGCAGACCAACAACGGCACTGTAGGAGCCGGTCAATTTAACCACAAAGGCCCCAGCGATGCCTTGAATGGCATAACCGCCGGCCTTGTCGCGCCATTCGGCACTGGCCAGATAGGCTTCCATCTCACGCGTCGACAGGCGCTTGAAACGGATGCGGGTTTCGACCAGACGGTGCCGCTTGCGGCCCGATGGGGTCAAAACGGTCAGCCCGGTGAAAACACGATGGGAACGACCCGACAAAAGGTTTAGGCAAAAGGAGGCCTCTTCCATGGTTTCGGCTTTGGGCAGAATCCGGCGGCCTACCGCAACGACGGTATCGGCGGCCAGCACCAGAGCATTGGCGCCAATTCCGGCCTGACGCGCCTTGTGCTGGGCGGTCAACGCCTTGAGATCAGACAGGCGGGAGGCCAATTTGCGCGGCAGTTCGCCCTTTTCGGGCGTCTCATCGACGTGGGCGGGCAACAAGTGCTCTGGATCAATACCAATCTGATTCAACAGGGCGAGACGGCGCGGCGATGCGGAAGCCAAGATCAGTTCGGGGCGGCTAGCCATTAAATGCGCTCTCTGGTTGCAGGCGAAAATCTGGTTTTGAATAGATCATGCAGGCCCTTGTCACAAAGACTTTCTGATTTTTTGCCAATGGGAAGGCCAGTCTAAGGGCAAATGATGTCGCGAACATACGGTGGCCGTCCATTCGATCAGGCCGTCGAGGCGGAAATGGCGACCAAGGCTTCAAGCCGCGCCCTTACGCGCTGGCGCAAATCGTTACGCAAGCTGCGGTAGGCTTCGAGCACTGTGGCGCGATTGCCTTCAACCAGCGATGGATCCTCGATGTTCCAATGTTCGATGGCGCCGGTTTCAAGACCCCGCCGTTGCACGGCTTCGGGCGCATCGGGGGACAGGGTTATGACCAGATCAAAATGATTGGCGACCAGTTCGGCCATGGTGTGAGGGGTGTGCACTGACATGTCGATGCCGATTTCTTCCATGACCTCGTGGACAAACCGGTCGGCCTTGCCGCCATTGACGCCAACCGAACGGGCAATGATGCGACCGGGAAACAATTGACGCGCCAAGGCGGCGGCCATGGGAGAGCGCACCGAATTCATCGAGCAGACAAACAGAACGGTGGGCAGTTCGCTTTTACTTTCGTCGATCCGGGCAGCATAGGGCTGGACCGCGCAGATCAGGGTGAACAGACGCCGGGCGGTATTGAGATCAATATGGAGCTTGTTGGTTAGCCGCGTGCGCAGCAGTTCGGCGGCCTCATTGTGCAGACCGCGCCGCGCCATATCGACGGTTTCAATCTGATAGGGCTGGGCTGACCGAATGGCTTCGTAATAGCTGTCGCGGATGCGGAAATAATCGCGGATCAGACGGCGAAACGGGGTCAACGACAGATAGTGGGCGGCGATGGGACGGAAATCGTGCGGATCGCGGACGTCGAGCACGATGTAATTGCCAATGATGGACAGGTGCAGCGCAAAGGGGCCGGTGGCGTCAACCCGGGCCGGAGAAAATTTATTGTCTTCGAGCAGATCATAAATGGCGATGCGCCATTCATGCACCACGTCTGGATCAATGGACGTGATGGTGGACGGATCAAGCGTTACCGTGATCAGGCGGTCGGTATCGGGTTGGAATATCGCCTCCCCCATCAGCAGCTACCGATTGAGCCGGATGGAGATGGAGCGGCCATGCCCATCCAACTGTTCGGTCTGGGCAATGGTAACCGCCGCATCGGCAAGCGCCGCCAAGGAACCCGGATCGCAGCCCAACACAGAGGTGCGCTTGACGAAGTCGAGGACGCCGAGGCCTGAAGCAAAGCGGGCCGACCTCGCCGTGGGCAACACGTGATTGGAGCCGCCAACATAATCGCCAATGGCCTCGGGCGTGTGGTGCCCGAGAAAAATCGCGCCAGCGTGCCGAATGTCGCCCATCAGCGCCTTGGGATCATCGATGGCGAGTTCAACATGTTCAGAAGCGATGCGATTGGCCAGTTTCACTGCAATTGCAAGGGTTGGCACGGTGATGATGGCGCCAAAATCGTCCCAGCCCTCCCGCGCTATGGTCTGGCGCGGCAGCAGGGCAATCTGGCGGTCCATTTCGGCGAGCACCGCGTCGGCCAAGGGCGCGTGGGTTGTGATCAAGATGGACTGCGCCCCGCCGCCATGTTCGGCCTGGGCGATAAGATCAGCGGCAACCCAGGCGGGGTTGGCGGATTGGTCGGCGATGACCAGCACTTCTGAGGGTCCGGCGATCATATCAATGCCGACGGTGCCAAAAACCTGACGTTTTGCAGCGGCAACAAAAGCGTTGCCCGGGCCGACAATCTTGTCAACGCGGGCAATGCTATTGGTGCCAAAAGCAAGCGCGGCAACGGCCTGCGCGCCCCCGATGCGATATATCTCGCTGACTCCGGCAATCTGGGCGGCGGCCAGAATGGAGGGGCTGATGTCGCCATTGGGCGTCGGCACGACCATGGCAATGCGTTCGACCCCGGCCACTTTGGCCGGTATCGCATTCATCAGGACCGAGGATGGGTAAGAGGCAAGTCCGCCCGGCACATAGATGCCGACGGCCTCGACCGCGCTCCAGCGCGTTCCCAGAGTAACCCCCAAATCATCCTGATAGATATGATCGACCGGCTTTTGTTTTTCGTGGTGGGCGCGGATGCGGTCATGGGCAAACTGAAGTGCGGCGCGCACTTTCGGATCGGTCCTGGCCGCCGCCGTTTCGATTTGCTCGGGGGTGAAGCGGAGCGTATCCGGGCTGACGCCAGCTGAATCGAATTTATTGGTGAGGTCGGCCACCGCCTGATCACCGTGCGATTTGACGTCGGCAATGATGGTTGTAACGATGTCGCCCACTTCTTGTGAGCTTTCGCGCTTGGACCCCAGAAGGGCCAGAAACTGCTGTTCGAAATCGGGCTGGGATGCGTCAAGACGAATGGGCACGAGTAACCTCTATCAGTCGAGGACGTGGGCAGGCTTGGCGGCTGCGGCCCAGGTGGCCCCCAGATCGGAGAGGCGCGCCTCAAGGCATTCGACCCCTAGCCGAACCGAGCCGCCACCGGCAAAATTCAGCTCGATAATGCCAGCGGGCCCATCAATGGCTTCATACTGGATCGACAACAGCTCGAGCACACCATCTTGAGCATTTGTATCTATGCCGGCGGTAGCGACCGACTGGACGCCATCAAAATGCAACGCGGCACGCTTGCGCTGGCCTTTGGCGCGGCCCGAGCCGCTTTCCCAATCGAAGCGATTCATCAGCATGGCAAAGCGGCGATCCTTGCGGGCATAGCCCATGTCGCCGACGCGGATCACCGCATCCTGCACGTGGGTCGAGATCACTTCGAGATCTTCGCTATCGAGAGCCAATAGCTTGAGGTCGGTCATCGTCACTGTCCTTGCCGTTCGGGGTGAACCCTATCTGGTCATGCCCGCCCCGATCTACAAGTTTGTCGGGATGGGGGCAATGTGTTTAGGCACCATGGCCGTGCGGAAACGCCGCCCGGCGCGAAAACCTGCGGTTGGAAAAGATTGCGACATGCGGCGAGAACCGGCCTCATGTGATTTTTAAGTTACGAGACTGGTCTCGCCGCATGCGATGGGCTTTCAGGACTATGGAGCGCTTTGTTCCAGCCTGGCCGGACAAACCCGTCACACGGACCCAGGAGCGCGCGACCGCCTCCCACCCATCTGCTCTCCCACGGACCGTTCGTCGCGACCCCGCAATCGCGTGGGGAGTGAAACCATTGTGCCAGAGGTTTTGGGCGTGGGGATAAGTTTTGGTTTCTTGGGGTGTGTCGGCGTGGAGGAAGTATCGGCGCAGGTGTGGTTTTGGTGTGTTGCTGACCTTCCGCCCGCACCATGTCATTCCGGCGGAGGCCGGAATCCATCATGACATGCCGCAACCGTGGGCGCGGAAGGATCTCACGATGGACCCCGGGTCAAGCCCGGGGTGACACTGAGAGGGGGAATAGGTGACGCGCTAGTGGGGACATGCCGGCGGGCTGGTTTCAGGCACCACTTTCCTTTGGAAAGTCTCGCCAAGACGTATGTCCGGTATGCTTTCGGACTGAGTGGGCGCTTTCGTTTATGTCGCCGATTATTGCAATACCAGCATGCAGCCACAACGTTTTCACGCGTGTCCTTGCCGCCCTCGCACCGGGCGAGTAGGTGCTCCGCCGTGCATCTGTTCAATTTCAGTCCATCAGCTGGCGACATCGGTCGCCTACAATACCAGCAGTGACCACCTTGGCGGTCGTGGGCATCGTCCCGCAATTTCCTAAGATTTGCCATGCAAACTTCCAAGATCAATGACGATCCAGAAAGTTGCCGCAACCTAAATAGGTGCCCCTGCACTCGGCCGTCATGAACGGGCAACGGACGGGCCTCACATGACCCGACCCTGATATGTGCGAAGAAAATATAGCATTGGTGCTGGTCGACCGCAAGGATGGGACAGCGTGCTATGGGCCAGTACCCATCTGCTCTCTCACGTACCGTTCGTCGCGATCCGCAGTCGCGTGGGGAGCGGGGACAACTGTGGCAGAGGTTTTGCGGGTGGGGATAAGTTTTGGTTTTTTGGGGTGTGTCGGCGTGGAGGAGGTATCGGCGCAGGTGTGGTTTTGGTGTGTTGCTGACCTTCCGCCCGCACCATGTCATTCCGGCGGGGGCCGGGGTCCATCATGACATGCCGCAACCGTGGGCGCGGAAGGATCTCACGATGGACCCCGGGTCAAGCCCGGGGTGACACTGTGCTTTGGGGGCAGGAAGTGCGGGTGTGTGGTGACACCGCGAGGGGGAAAAGAACACTGCGAGGGGCTAAAATCGGTGCCCCTGAACACGAGCGGGCGTCCCCTACGGGTTTTGAGGGCAGTGGATTTGATCAGCCGGCGAGGCGCTCGATTTCAGCGCCGCAGCGGCTGAGTTTTTCTTCGAGACGTTCAAAACCACGATCGAGATGGTAGATGCGATTGACGATGGTTTCGCCCTGAGCGGCAAGCCCCGCGATGACCAGCGACACCGAGGCGCGCAAATCGGTGGCCATGACCTGGGCGCCCTTGAGCGCCGGTTTGCCGGTAATGGTAGCCAATTGACCGTCAACGCGAATGTCGGCACCAAAGCGGGCCAGTTCGGCCACATGCATATAGCGATTTTCAAAGATGGTTTCGCGAATGTTGGAAACCCCATCGGCCATGGTCATCAACGCCATGAACTGGGCTTGAAGATCGGTCGGAAAATCGGGAAACGGTGCGGTATCCACATCGACCGAGCGAATGCCATTACCATTGCGCCGGACGCGCAAGCCGCCCGGCTCCTCGGTCAGTTCGGTGCCGGTTCCGGCCAACACGCCAAGAGCGGCCTGTAAATGTTGGGGCTTGGCACCGCGCAGCAGAAGATCGCCGCCGGTCATGGCGGCTGCCATGGCAAAGGTACCGGTTTCGATGCGGTCGGGAATGACTTCCACGGTAGCGCCGTGCAGCTTTTCGACGCCCTCAATGGTCAGAGTGCGGGTGCCGATACCGGAGATTTTTGCGCCCATCGCCACAAGGCATTCGGCGACGTTAGTGACTTCGGGTTCCTGGGCGGCATTTTCGATAATGGTGGTGCCGCGCGCCAGCGTTGCGGCCATCAATATTGTATGGGTCGCGCCGACTGAAACCTTGGGGAAGACAATATGGGCGCCGATCAGACCGCCCTCGGGGGCCTTGGCAACGACATAGCCTTCGTCAATGTCGATTTCCGCGCCCAGCGCCTTGAGACCGAACAGGAACAAATCGACAGGGCGTGTACCAATAGCGCAGCCGCCGGGCAGCGAAACACGGGCATTGTGCTCGCGCGCCAGCAAGGGGCCAATGACCCAAAAGCTGGCCCGCATTTTCGATACCAGTTCATATGGAGCCGTTGTATCGACGATGTCGGCGGCGTGGAAGGTCATGCGCTGGCCAACCCCTTCCGCCTCGCCGCGCCGACGGCCGTGAACGGCAATATCAACGCCATGGTTTTCCATGATGCGCTCGAGCTGCTTGACGTCGGCGAGGCGGGGCACATTTTCCAGCACCAGCGGCTCGTCGGTCAGCAATGAGGCGATCATCAGCGGCAGGGCAGCGTTCTTGGCGCCCGAGATGACGATCTCGCCACGCAGTTCATTTCCACCCACCAGGCGAATGCGATCCATGTCGTTTCCTAAGCTTACGGGCGCAAAAAGCCCAGTGCGCGGCAGGCAGCCGCAAAAGAGATTGGGTCAATAGCTGTTTCGGCCCGCCGCTTCAAGGCAGAGGCCCGGCCAGCTTGGGGCTAAAATGGTTTACGATTGCTTGCCGGGCGACGTTTCTGGCTCCAACGGGGCGGCGGCATCTGCATCCGCACGGGCTTTTGTCTGATTCTTGCGACGACGCAGGTTTTCACGCAGCTTTGCGGCCAATTTTTGCTCGCGGGCTTTGGCTTGCTCGGATTTGGTCATGGTTTTTCAGGGGTTGGCGGGCGAATGAGGCAGGTTGGTGCACGCTGGTCGCAATTATTGCGGCGCGCCCGGCTGTGGGCGAGTTGAGTTTATGCGCTTTTTGGCCTTGCGTCGAGGTTTACCCTATGGCAGTAGAGCCGCGGTGCCGAGCGTGGGTTTCCCCTCGCGCCAACAATGCTGCCGTAGCTCAGTGGTAGAGCACCCCCTTGGTAAGGGGGAGGCCGACAGTTCAATCCTGTCCGGCAGCACCATTATATCAAAGGTTTAGCGAGGTTTCGTGGCTACTCCCTGTTGCGAGGGGACTGGTCTGGGAAGTTCGCGTGCGCTGCGAAGCCGTTCCCCAACCGAGCTATTCTTTTAGCGACGGTCGCTGCGTTGTGGTGACCAGGTTTCGATGACGCGTGCGTCTTCAGCTCCGCGTTCGATTAATTCGCCATTTCCTCCCACGCTGCACTTGGCCAAACTGGGCCGCGCATTGCGACGTATCGGCTTCAACACCCGGCAACTATTGCAAATTTCCCAGCGTTTGATATTTAGCATGCTATTATTATGCTATCGAATCGTATTTGTGCAATTGAAATTGAGTGTCTCGTTCTGGAGGACATGTGCGGCCCTGCCTCAGGCGCAATTGTAATGCCGCCCTCAATTCTCCAACGAGATGAATTTTCCTGATGAATATCTGGTATTTCAACCACTATGCAGGCGGTCCCGGCATTGGTAGAGCGCTCCGTCCTTATCATTTATCGCGCGCCTGGGCCGATGTTGGCCATACCACCACAATTTTTGTCGCCAGCTTTCACCATCTGCAGGATACCCCCGAGCCGCTGCCACCGGAAATGGTGGTAGATGGCGTTCGCTATATATCGCTGCCGACGCGGCCCTATTTGGGCAATGGACTGGGTCGGCTCAAGAACATGAATGACTATTGCCGCGCAATGATGCGTTTGACCGCGCGGGTGCCCAACGATCTAGCCAAGCCCGACGTAATTATTATTAGCTCGCCCCAGCCATATGCGATTTTTTCGGCCGTTAAACTGGCTCGCCGCTATGGCGCGCAACTGACGCTTGAAGTGCGCGATCTGTGGCCCCTGTCGCTGGTCGAAATCAACGGCAACAGCAAATTTCACCCCTTTGTGTTGTTCACCGCCTTTACCGAGTGGTTTGCCTATACCAAAGCCCATCTGGTTGCCTCACTTTTGGGTGGTGCTGAAGCGCACATGCGCGCTCATGGGTTGGGTCCAAATAAATTTGTGCATGTGCCCAATGGTGTTTCCACTGCCAGCATGATTGCGCCCGAAATCCCCCGTAGTGCTGCGGGCAAGGAGGCTGCGGCGCAGATCGCCGCCTGGAAAGCCGAAGGCCGCCTCATTGCCATTCATCCCGGTGCTCAGGGGATCCCCAATGGTCTGGACAAATTGCTTGAGGTCATGAGTCGGCTGAACGCGCAGGGGCTGGAAAGCCAGTATGGCGTTTTGTTGGTGGGCAAGGGTGGGATGACCGACCAGCTCAAGGCCGATGCGGCGGAGCGCCAACTGCCCAATGTGCGCTTCATCGATCCGGTGCCCAACACCGAATCTCGCTGGTTAAGCAGCGCAAGTGACATCGGGTATTCTGGCAAGCGCGATGACCGCAATGTCTTTCGCCACGGCACCAGCTTCAACAAGACAATTGAGTTCATGCAGGCGGGTTTACCAATATTGCTGCCCATCTATTCGCCACACAGCCTAGTCGCGCAGTCCGGTTGCGGGATTGTAACTGGAACTGATGAAGCAAACGCCATCGCCAAAGCATTCACTCAATTGCTCGAAATGTCGCCAGATGACCGCGCTCGAATGGGCGAGAAAGGCCGCGCATATGTAGCCGAGCGGCTCGATTATTACAAAATCGCTGCCGACTATATTGCCGCGATTGAGCAAACGCAAAACGCCATCGCCAACAACTGACCGTCTATGCGACGCTTCTGTCCTGCTTATCCTCCCTCTCTTGAATGGTCCTAGTCTTGGTTGAAATCATAAAACCAGGATCTGGACCATGGACCGCACACAGCATTTGAGCCTTCCCTACATCATGCCCGAGCAGGCACAAAAATTTTTCACCCACAATCAGGGGTTAAATACGCTCGATGGGCTTGTCATGCTGGCGGTCACAAGCCGCAGCCTGTCGCTGGCTCCGGCAACTCCGGCACTGGGAGGGCGCTATATTGTTGCCGCCGCCCCTACCGGCGCGTGGAGCGGACAAGCCGATATGGTTGCGCTCTTTCAAGACAATGCATGGACGTTTCTGACCCCGCAGGAAGGGTGGCTGGCCTGGTGCAGCGCCGAAACACAAATGCTGGTCTTTACCGACAGCAGTTGGAGGCCATTGCAACCCGATCAATATGCGCGCCTCGGCATTAACACTGATGCCGATCTGACCAATCGTCTTGCGGTTTCTGCCCCCGCCACGTTGCTTACCCATGAGGGTGGCAGCCATCGGCTGGTGGTCAACAAAGCCAGCGGCGGCGATACTGCAAGCCTGGTTTTTCAGAACGATTATTCCGGCCGGGCCGAATTGGGCCTGGCGGGCGACGATCGGCTCTCGTTCAAAGTCAGCGCTGATGGCAGCACTTTTGTTGAGGCCATGAGCATTGATCCAGCCACCGGCAAACCCAGTTTCCCGCAGGCCAAGTTCCTGTCAAATTATGCGGTCAATCTTTATCAGGATAGCGGTCGTTTTGGTGGCAATGGCGTAACCGGCACCAGCATTGCTGCCTTCGCCTTTCCCAACTATTTGACCCCCTATAATGGCGCGACCGTTACAGGTCTGGCAAAATTCATCCACAACAACAATGACTATGGTGGGGCCTCCGGGGCACTGAATGCACACGTCCGGGATTTGATCGATACGATCCGAGATGCCAGCTATCGCCGGTATGGCCCTGAGTTCTGGGTTGCTCAAATCACTATGGGCAGCGGCACCGGAAGCGGCCCCGCATTGGTTGATGACCTATCAGGATATTTTTGCCTGTTCGGCGCCTTCACGGTTCAGCCACCGGCCATGACTTTCCATGCCTACGTGCGCGCTCTGGACCAGGCGATCATCGTCAAACTTTATCCCGGCCAAACTGCCACCGCCAATGGCACGACCCACGGCGAAACCTTTGCCATCTCCCCGGCCGACAATTGGGTGTCAGTGACAATCGCGCACGACCTTAACCCACGCACGAGCAATGGTTATAACCCGTCGCCCATCGGCATCTACGTGCAAGACGCGGGTGATAAATTCCTGCTTGCCTGCCCTGCCCTTATGGGCGGCATAGCCACAATCGACGACAATGTCGGCGTCATCGCCAGTTACAATAGCTGGTCCGCCTGATTCAAATCGCTGGCGTCACAACCCATGGTTTCTGCATAAAATTGCAGTAGTTTTTGTTCTTCAATGCTCCAATTGTAACGCTCGGTCACAGCGCTTCGGCCATTGGCGCCCAGACGCTGTGCCAGTGCCGGATCACCAACCAATTGGTCGATCGCCGCCGCAATCGCTACCGGGTCCCGCGGGTCAACTAGAACGCCGCAGTCATTGCCTGCAATAATCTCGCGCCACAATGGAAAGTCCGAGGCGATCACCGGTAACCCCGCCGACATATATTCGAACATTTTGTTCGGCTGAGACTCAATATGATTGGGTGCCGGCTTGAACGTAACAAGGCCAGCTATGGAACGTTTAAGAACCTCACGAACGGCAATGCGGTCCAAAAAACCCAGGACGTTGACGTGTTGCCATCCCGCGCGCCGCTTGGTTGCCTGCTCAGTAACAGGTTCTGAAAACTTACCAACCAAATTTAGCCGTGCGCCCGATGCCACGGTCTCAAACGCCTGAACGACTTCGGAGATGCCTCGAATTGCCGTTATGCCGCCAACATAGCAAACTTCGTTGTTTTTCTGGTTCCAACCGACGGCGGCGTCCAATTCACCCAGCATCGGGAAATTATTGATATTGATGCTACGGATACGGTTTTTCTCAAAGATGTCACGAATGTGGGGCGTGGCCGCGAAAACGGCGTCCAAGCGTCGGCAGACAAATTTTTCAACAATTTCAATGCACATGGAAATAGGCTTACGAAGAACCGGAGCGATATAAGGTTTGCCCAAAATCTGTCGGGGCAAATCCTCATGCACATCAAAAATGACCTTTTTGCCACGTCGCTTCAACAAATAGCCGATGGGCAATAACTCGGGATCGTGAAGATGATATATGTCCGCGTCCAGCGCCAATGCCTGCCGAAAAATCCGCCAAGCTGCCAAAGTGACGCGCTTTAGCCGCCCTCTAGCGGCGCCCACATCAATAATACTAACGCCATCCTTGATCTCCCCACCCCGCCCATCGGCCACCACGAGAGAAATCTGATACCCAGCTGCCGCCAAGCTGCGGCACTGTTTCAAAAATATCCGTGTGTCATATCGGGTGTGAACAGACGTAAGGTGGGCAACTTTAGATTGGAGCAAAATTTCCTCGGACATTTTTGTTGGTCATCGACCCGGCAGCTATTGACGGGACATTCAACCGACAAATCAAGCGGCGCTATTCTACGGAAAATGGCAGACAATAATCATTTTCTTTAATTTTTGGCACAGACTGGGTTAGGTCAAACGCACATATAACCGAGTAGTCGATAAATTGAATATCATTGATAAATTTAATAGTTTGAAGCGATCAGAAAACACCGCGCTTTTTTCTCAAAGCATGCTCATCCAACTTTCCGGCTACGCTATTTCGCTCGCTTTGACGCCATTGGCGATCGCCTTTTATACACCTGCTCAGTTTGGCATGTTCGCCGTCGTGATATTTGTCGCTAATCTTTTTGGCACTTTTGGGGGCTTCAAGCTTGAATGGGCGGTTATAAATGAGCATTCAAACAATATCGTCAATTTGCTCTTAAATTTTTGCGCTAGCTTGCTATTATTTTGGGGTTTCGCCATTCTAATCGGCGCTTGGCTTTTGCCAGAAAAGGTCTTTGCCGCCTTCAATATCGATCGCAATGCTATCTTCTTTGCCGCGCCGATCGCCCTTGTGACCGGATTGGGCATATTCTGGCAGGCATTTGGAATACGCCTACGGCGCTATCAGGACGTATATCTGGCACGTAACACGGTGATGGTATCACGCCAGCTTGTGCAGATTGGGTTGGGTCTATTTTGGCCCTCGATAACAGCGCTTTTGCTGGCTGAGGTCGTGTCCAGGGCCGCTGGCATTCAGATATTGCTTACCCGCTTGCAGACCCGTCTGCGATTTTTGGCTCCTAAACAATTCGTCCGGTTTTTTGGCCCAATTGTGCCTCAGCGATACGGGCACTATGCAAAAGTGGCACTGCCATCGAGTCTGGCTACGTTCATCATGACCAGTAGCCTGGCCGTCCTCATCGTGCCGCTTTATGGTGTTGAGGTTGCAGGGGCATATTGGCTGGTTCAACGCATATTCGGCATTCCCGTAGCCCTGATTGGAAACGTTGCTGCCGACCTATTTCAAGGGCAGATTGCCCGTCGCGCGGACAAGCACCAAATTGTCAGCCATATGCGGCAAATGACCGTGCTCTTAGGGGGCTTTGCATTACTCATCATGCCCACCGGCGCGTTGGCCTTCTGGTTTTTGACGCAGAGGTTCTATGATGGAAAATGGGCGCTAAGCGGTGAGCTGGCGCTCTATTTCATCCCCGCTGTTTGCATCCAGTTCGTCACCTCGCCCCTTAGCCGCGTCCTAATCGTTCTTAAAAAGATGAATTACAAATACGTATTCGACGCAATTTTGTTTTCCGGTTTACTTATTTGGGGAGTGACGACAGTACTCGGTTATTTGAGCTTCACACAATCCATAGGCCTCCTCGTTAGCGTGCAAACACTCGCATATCTGGCTTACATGTGGATATGCTTCTACTTGGTGCGGAACGCGATATAATTCAACTTATCTTTGATGTGTTCTTCACAAGGTCATTTGTAGTCGCGACCGCAAAAACCAGAAAAAAGAAGACCCTTCCCAAAGACGTAATATCGCCCGCTTTCATAGACACAAAAAATATGCCAGCCGCCAAAAAGCTAAGAGCGACCCAATTTCGTTTAATGTTTTTTGAACGTGCCGTCGAAACGGCAATAAAAATGGTCGCGAACAACAAAGCTGCAAAGAAAACAAAAAACGCAACGGGCCCGGTCTCATAATATATCTCCACGGCGATATTGTGTGGATATTTAAAATCACCATATTGTTTTGCAAAGCTCCCCAATCCATTTCCCGATACGACGCCAATTAAATTTTCTAACGATGCATCTGCAGGCCCAGCCTGCGCCTCTGCTGTCAATTTGGACTTGGCCAGAGTGCCATCGATCCCGGATAGGCCATCAAAGATAAGCTGGAGTCTTACTGCAACACTTGTGTTGAACAGCGCTCGCCAAGCATAGACATTTGCTTCGTTGTGAAGAGGAAATGCCAAGAGAAAAAATATAGCAAAACACGAAATCAATTTAAGTAATTTAAATTTTAATTGTTCACTTTGAGGAAATCTAACAATAAAAATGGCGATAATGCTAGATATGATTATAACGGTTTCAGCACGTCTATTAATCCAAAACGCAACAAATAAAAATAGCGGAGCAATGATCCACGTTTTGCGAAATGCAAGCGCGCCACAACTTCCCGCAACCATAATAATACCGTAACCAACTAACGAAAACCCCTAGCGGCGTCGTCAGAGTAAAATGAGCGTACCGATACGTAATCATATGACGAAATGGTTTCGAAATGAGTCAAAACTCTAAATGAAGAAACAATTGCGATGCAAATCGCAAATGTCATAAATCCGTTGATGTATTTCCCTCTATTTTCAGCGGTTGAAACTATCAGCATCGCAATCAACGCCGACGTTGATACCAAAATGTATTTCAACAATTTGGATAAATAATAGTCTTTTTCTACCGAATGCCAATCGAAAGGATGAAATAATACAGATATTTGATCTGAATCTGCAGAAATAATTACAAATATACACAATAATAAAAATAGCAATATCAAGTATAGAGAAGATTTTTTTCTTTTTTTGAAACACCAACGTACAATATTGGTAATATCATCGCCAAAGAGTACGAAACGTATGATCCAGATATCGGCCCAATTCTTCCAAAAAACGGCAATAGTATAACTGCGGACAACAGGAATCCAATTGTGTTGTTAATTGTTGCAAATTTTGATATGGTGATGTGTTTCAATTGAATTCTTCCGCCACGGTATGTAATATTTTCCAATTCTCTGACAGATTTATTTGATTATATTTACGTATTAATCTATTTTTTTGAAGATTATCCTGAATGTATTATTACTTTATATCAAGGTTGATTTAGTTTACTGCGACATAGTTTTTATTTTTGGGTCTATGGCTGCATTGAGATTGCGGCGTCGTCGCATCTTGATATGCGCCCCATTAGTTCAACACCCAGGATGAACTGGATAGCACGCGCTCACGCCAACATCGGCAGCCTGCGTTTGTTTGGACGCGAACAGATTGTTCCTATTGACCCCGCTTACCCGAAAGCTTGCGGCTTTGTAAACACGCTGCGCGCGTTTATTGTCGCGTGTCCGACTTTACTACAAATAGCCAGCGACCTGCTTTCCAATTTTTAAATTGGCCGTCAGCTTGGCGTAATGTGGGGTCTGGCAGGTTGGTTTGGCGGGCGGAAACTGGGCCGAACCTCCCCGGCTTTGACAGTTTTAGCGGCGCGGAAAAATGGAAAATGATCATGACCAGGAATTCTTACTCTCGCAAGATTGCCCATGGTGCGGCGGCTTTGGCACTGTTGGTGGCTGGTGGGTTTGCTCTTGCCACGCCGGCGAGCGCCAGCACCCAGAACTGCATGATGCTGGAAAATCCGCCGGTGTCGCTGACGCAGGAGCTGAGCACTGATGAACAATCCGCCATCAATGCTCGCATCACCCAGTGTCAGGAGGCCCAGGCCCAGCAAGTCGATCAGCAATTTGCCAAATCGACAGACAACGACACCAGCAAGCCGGTGTCTACGGTTCTTTATTAGACCGTTAGAGCATTGATACGAGCCTGGAGGCGCTGAAACACGATGTTTCAGCGCCCCTTTTTTAGGCTGCACCCACGGAACATCGCGCCGCTAATAGGTGGCGCGGCCGCCGGAGAGGTCGAAGGTTGAGGCGGTGGTGAAGGAGTTTTCCTTTGTGGCGAGCCAGCAGATCATCGAGGCCGCCTCGGAGAGTTCGAGCATTCGCCCGCGCGGTATCTTGGCGAGGATCATCTTGAGGAAGTCGGGGTCCTGACTCATGGCCATGGTGGTTTTCGCCACTGCGGGGGTTACTGCATTGACGGCGATGTCGTATCCGGCCAGTTCCTTGCCCAAGGACTTGGTCAGCGCCAGAACGCCAGCCTTGGTGGATGAGTAGGCGGGCGCATTGGGGTTGCCCTCCTTGCCCGCAACGGAACTGACATTGACGATGCGCCCATAATTTTGGGCGATCATGTGGGGCACTACGGCGCGGCAGACGTTGAAGGTGCCGATCAACCCGATCTGGACCACATCCCTGAAAGCCTCTGGCGGATATTCCCATGTTGGGGCATTAGGGCCGACGATGGCGGCATTGTTGATCAACACATCTATCCTGCCGAATTTTTCGAGCACGGCAGCCACACCGGATCTCGACCGCTGAAAGATCGGCAATATTGACGTTGAGCCCCAACAGTCGATCCGGGTCGGCGCCAAGATTGTCTGCCAGTTTATCGAGCAAGGCTGTGTCGATGTCCCAGACCGCAACCCTGCCGCCACTGGCCAGAATGCGCTCGGCAACGGTGAAGCCGATGCCCTGCCCACCCCCGGTGACGATGGCGACGTGATCGTTGAAGTCATAGGTGTTCATGATGATGTTCCAAACGGGCAGGACCGAGAAAGGCGCCGACACCAACGTGCCGGCGCCCAAGTCAAATCAGAAGTCGAAATCGTCGATATTGTCGGCGTTAAAGGTCGTGAGTTCGGCCTGTGTATTCATGACATTATGTTCGCCGATGGTGATAGTGCCCAGCTCGGGAACCTCAAAGGTAGCGCCAACCTCGTTCTTGATGGTGCCATTCTTGACACCAACAGCGAAATAGGCGGCCAACAGGCCTTCGTTATAGGGGCTCCAGAGTTGAACGGCTTCGACGGTACCGTCCTTGATGAAGGGGCGCATCTGGTTGGGCGTGCCCAAACCCGTCAACTTGACCTCATCGGCCTTACCCGCAGACTGGATGACCTGAGCCGCCGCGGCGACGCCAACGGTGGTGGGCGAGATGATGCCCTTGAGGTCAGGATAGGTCTGAAGCAGGGCTTCGGCTTCGGTTGTCGACTTTTGTGGTTCGTCATCGCCATAGACTGTGGCGACCAGATTCATGTCCTTGTATTTTGGATTGGTCTTGAGGCTATCCACCATCGCGGCGATCCAGGTGTTCTGGTCAGGCGCATCAGTTGTGGCCGAAAGGACGGCAATCTCACCCTTGTAGCCAATCATCGAGCCGACAAGTTCAACCTGTCCGGGGCCGGTCTTGGTGAAATCGACCGGCAGGATAGCCGCGTCGCGGTGCTCGTAATTGTCAACCAGATCGCCGTTGACGGCCAAGACCAGAATGCCGCGCGAACGGGCACGATCCAGCACCTGATTCATGGCATCGGGGCTATTGGGCGAAATGGCAATGACGTCCACGCCGCGTTGGGTCTGGGCGGTGATGAAGGGGATTTGCGAAGTGGCTTCAGCGGTCGCGGGTGCGGCCATGGTGAACTCGCAATTGAGCTCCTTGCAGGCATCTTCGAAGCCAGCAACCAAGGAGTCAAAATAGGGATTACCGGTGTTTTTAGGGATATAGACGATGGACACCGGATCCTGTGCCAAAGCGGCGCCTGAGATCAGCGCGACGCTGAGCGAAATTCCGAGAAGTAGCGATTTCTTGAACATTTGAGTCCTCCTGAAGTTAAAACGTTGTGCGGCTTTGGCCCTTACCTTTGGGTGCGGGCATAAATCGCGTTGGTCGCGATTATTGAAATGATGAGCAATGCGCCCATCACGATTAGCTGGGCGGTGATGGCGATATTGGCGACGGTCATGCCGGTGGCGATAATCACCAGAAGCCAGGATGCCAGAAAAGTGCCGAGGATCGAACCACGGCCACCGAAAATATAGGTGCCACCGAGCATGACCATCAGCACCATTTGCAATTCGCCGCCGGTGGCCATGTCATAGCGCACCGAGGCCAATCGCGAGGCGGTCAAAAGGCCACCGATCGAACTGGCAACCCCCATGGCGACGAACAGGCCCAACTTGATGCGGCGTACGCGAATTCCGGCGTGGATCGAGGCGATTTCGCTGGTGCCGACCTGATAGATCTGACGACCGATAACGGTGGTGCCCAGGATTGCGGCAAGTGCTACGGAAATGATCACAAACACAATGACCGGCACCGGCACATCAAGGATCAGACGATAATCGATGCCGTTGAACCATTGCGGGAATTTGCCGATGGACCGGTCGCCTGCCAGAACCTGGGCCAGCCCACGATACAGGGTCAGCGTGCCGATGGTGACGATGATCGAGGGGAGTTTGAACACAACCACCAAGATGCCATTGAACAGGCCCATCAACACCCCGGTTGCCAGCGAAGCGATCATGGCGAGGCCAATGGGCAGGCCTGCCTGATAGAGCGCGGCAAAGACGCAGGCGGACAGTGCCATCATGGCGGCGGGCGACAGGTCAATTTCACCTGAAATAATGACCAGTGTCAGGACCAGCGCGATGATGGAATATTCAACGTAGTAGGTTGAACTTTCCAGAATGAACTGTGCGTCGGAAAAGAATGGCGAGAGGTTGCTGGCAATGATGAATGCGCCAACAAGCAGGGCGAAGGTCATAACCTCCGGGCGCACCAGCACCACCTGCCACATCGGGCGGGCGTCGGCTGAATCGCGGGTCGGCTTGGCGGTCTCGGTTTGCATGGTCATGCGGCGCTCCTGGCTGCGGCCAATGCCCTGGCGCTACGGTCGCGCACTGATTTGTCGATCAGCAACGCAATGACGATGACGGCGCCGTAAATGACGTCCTGCCAGAAGGCGGACACGCCCAGCAACGGCAGGGCAACATTGACCATGCCCAAGAGGATTACCCCTAGAACCGTGCCCAGCACCGTGCCGACGCCGCCATTGATCGAAACGCCGCCAATAACGACGGCTGCAATGACGGTGAACTCAAAGCCCACCCCGGTGATGCCGGGATTCACATAGCCAAAACGGGAGGCGTAAATGATGCCGGTGAGGCCCGCCAGGGCGCCGGACATGGTGAAGACCAGAATGGTCAGGGGCACGACTTTTATACCGCGCAGGGGCGCCGCTACAGGATTGGAACCGAGCGCATAAATCTGGCGACCCAGCCGGACGTGATCGAGAAAGAAATAAGTCAGGAGCGCGATGACAAAGGCGAGGATGACGATCCAGGGAATGCCAAAGATCGGTGAGGTCTGGGACATTTCGATCAGCGATCTGGGGATATATTGCGGATCGACCTGACGAGCGCCGGACACGAGAAATACCAGGCCGCGATAAAGGCTCAGCGTGCCCAAAGTCACAATGATCGAGGGCAGTCTGAACAGGGTGACAATGACGCCATTGGCAAAACCGAGGGCGCCCCCGCAGGCGATGGCGGCGACAATGGAGATGATGATGGGCACGTCTGGCAAGTCCCGGAACATGATGCCGGCAATGATCGAGGAAAAGGCCAGGATTGAGCCGATTGACAGATCGACATGGCGAGCAACCAGCACCATCATCTGGCCCATCGCGGCGATCAGGATCAGCGGAATGGCGAGCGCGATGATGCGCAGAGTTTCGAGCGTCAGGAATCGCGGCTGAATGGCGCCAACCACCAGCGCCAGCAAGACGATCATGACAGCGATTCCGGCCTCACGCCGATGCAGCAACGTACTGAGGAATTTGGTGATCAGGCTCAAGCGGCGCTCTCCTGTGCGTGGTTGCCGGTCTTGGGCACGGCGGCGTGCATGATGGTTTCCTGCGTTGCGTCGGCGCGCAGGAGATCAGCGGTCAGTTCACCCTCGGCCATCACCAGAATGCGGTCGCACAGGGCGAGTAGTTCGGGCAGTTCCGAGGAGATCAAGAGAATGGCGCGGCCATCGGCGGCGAGTTTGCCGATCATGTCGTAAAACTCGGCCTTGACGCCAATATCGATACCGCGCGTCGGCTCGTCGAGAATGAGGATTTGCGGATCGGTATGCAGCCAGCGCGCCAGAATGGCCTTTTGCTGATTGCCGCCCGACAATTCGCCAATCGGCTGGCGAACCGAGGCCAGGCGGATACGCAATTGCTTGACGGATTGAGCGGTCAGCGCCTTTTCGATGCCGCGGCTGATAAAGCCGCGCGGGGCGATCTTGCCGGGCACTGTGGCGGTGATGTTGTGCTCGACCGAAAGGGTTTTGAAGATGCCGGCCACGGCGCGGTCTTCGGGCACAAAAGCCAGGCCCAGATCAATGGCGTCGGATGGCTCAGCAATGGTAACCGGCGCGCCATTGACGTTGATGGTGCCCGACTGGGCGGGGGCGACGCCGAAAATGGCGCGTGCCACGTCGGTGCGGCCAGCGCCGACAAGGCCGGCGAGCCCAACGATTTCGCCCTTGCGCACCGAAAAGCTGATGTTCTTGAACATGCCCGGCTGCGACAATCCGCTGACCTCTAGCGCCACCTCGCCGATTTCGCTGCCGGTCTTGTGAATGAGTTCGCGCAAGGGGCGACCGATCATCAGCTTGATGATGTCTTCGTCAGTGACGTCGACCACATCCACGGTATCGACAAGCGCGCCGTCGCGGAAAATCGTGGCGCGGTCACAAAGGGCCTGCACTTCTTCAAGGCGGTGGGAAATGAAGATGATGGTTCGCCCCTCGTCGCGCAGGCGGCGGGCGATCTTGAACAGGGTATCGACTTCCTTGGGCGTCAAGGGCGCGGTCGGCTCGTCCATGATGATCAAGCGACTATCGCTGGCCAGCGCGCGGGCGATTTCGACCATTTGCTGATCAGCAATGGAGAGGCCGCGCATTGGTTTGGTTACGTCGATCCGCACGCCGAGCTGGGTCATCAAGTCTTTGGCGCCCTGCTCCATTTCGGCCCACGGCACCCGCCCCAGCAGGGCGCTATCGGTGCGACCGAGCACAAGATTTTCGGCCACTGACATATCGGGGAAGGAAATGGGTTCCTGATGGATCAGGGTAATGCCGAGACGCTGGGCGGTGGTGGGATTGTTGACCTCGACCGGTTGGCCATTGAGGGCAAGCGTGCCGCGTGTGGGGCGGTGAACACCGGCCAAAATTTTGGCGAAGGTTGATTTGCCAGCGCCGTTTTCGCCGAGCAGCGCGTGAATTTCACCGGCCATCAGGTCCAGATCGACGTCGCTGAGCACTTCGACGCCAGCAAATTGCTTGGAAATGCCACGCGCGGCGATTAGGGGAGCGTCGGCCATCAATTTGATCCCGAGGGGGTGGGCGCCTGGGGATCAATCAAGGATTTTGCCTTGAGGTCGGCCCAGAAAGCGGATGGGATTTGGGCTTGCAACGAAGCAATGTTCTGCGTCACTTCCTCTGGGCGCGCTGCGCCGGGAATGACAGCGGCAACCGCAGGGTGCGCCAGAACAAATTGCAGGGCGGCTGCGGGTAATCCGACAGAATGGTCGGCGCAAACGGCCTCGATATCGCGTACTTTTTGCTGAATGGCGGCCGGGGCATTGTCATAGCCGTATTTGGTATCGGCCCCCGAACCAGTCACCAGAATGCCCGAGGCGAAGGGCGCACCGATAATGACGCTGGTCTTGTTGTCGATACAGGTCTTGAGCCCGGCATAAAGGCTCGATTGATCGAGCAAGGTGTAGGGCATGGCCACGAGGGCAAAATCGAGCTGGACCTGTGAGGCCACTTTTTCCAGCGCTTCGCTGGTATTTACGCCCATGCCATAGGCCTTGATGTCGCCCGCAGCTTTAAGCTCTTCAAGCGCCTTCATGCCGCTGGCAACCAGATCACGCTGGTGTGCAGCGAAGGCATCCGGGGCATGATAGGCAGCCTCCAGATCATGGATGACCAGCGCGTCGATAGTATCAATGGCCAGACGCTGCATGGCCTGCTCATAGGAGCGCATGATGCCGTCATAGGAATAGTCGAACACGACCTCAAAATTCAGCCCGCCGACCCAGGGCGAGCGATCAAACTGAGCCGGATTGGCAGGTCGTTTGAGCGTGCGGCCAACCTTGGTGGTGAGCAAGAACTGATCGCGAGGCTGGGTGCGCAGAAAACCGCCAAGGCGGTGTTCGGACAGGCCACGTCCATACCAGGGGGCCGTATCGAAATAACGGATGCCCGCATCCCAGGCAGATTGCAGGGTGGCGTGTGACCGACTCTCCTCGACCCTGGCATAGAGCTCGCCCAAATGGGCGGCACCAAACCCGAAAACCGGCAATTCGAGTCCGGTTTCGCCGATCCTCCGGCGATCTGAAAGTCTTGGAGCCATCGCGCCACTCTCCCGTTGTTTTTCGCGCCGGTTCAATCCGCCGCTTTTTCCGCTGCATGTAACTTGTCAGACAAAAATTAGTTTGACAAGTGGCATTTGTCGCGCCAATCCTGAAGGCACAAACAACGATGATGCCGCTTGCGGTCTGTGAGGAGATTGATCTCGCCATGACTATTTCCGGGACCTACCCGATGCTTTTTGCGTTTTTTGACGAAGCGAATAATTTGCGCCGCGACACCATCACACGGCAAATTGACGCCGCGCTATCGGTTGGGTCGGCGGGCATTGCGGTTCTGGGATTGGGCACGGAAGTGGCCAAACTCAGCCGGGGTGAACGCGAGCAACTGATCGATTGGACCATCAACGATGTTGGTGGTCGCGTGCCGGTTGCCGTAACCATCAGCGAAGGCAATGTGCCCGACATGATTGCGTCGGCAAAAGCTGCGCGCGCCGCGGGGGCCGCCTGGCTGATCCTGCAGCCGCCGCGCCCGCCGATTTCGGGCAGCCAACTGGTTGAATTTTTTGGCAAGGTCGCAGACGCAGTGGACTGCCCTATCGGCATTCAGAACGCGCCGGAATTTCTCGGCGTTGGGCTGACGGCCGCAGAGCTTGTGCAACTGAACAGGCAGCATCCCAATGTGGTGGTGGCCAAGGCCGAAAGCACGGCGTTGCAGGTTGGCGAGCTGATTGACGAATTGGCCGGGTGCATGAAGGTTTTCAACGGCCGCGCCGGGTTTGAACTGACCGACAATTATCGTGCTGGCGTCGATGGGATGATCCCCGGCGTTGAAACGATTGATCTGCAGGTGGGCGTGGAAAAGGCCATGCGGGCCGGGGACGAAGCCGAAGCCGACCGGCTTTACCGCCTGATGTTGCCCGCCGTCGGTTTTGCCATGCAGGGGCTGGGACAGTTTGTGCTTTACGGCAAGCTGATCGCCGCGCTCCGGCTCGGGATCGAGCCCAGCAGTAATCGCCTTCCCTCAAATATTGCCAGCCGCCGAGGCATTGCCTGGGCGCAGCGCTATGCGGCCGAACTTGGACCGCTACCTGTCTGAATGGAGAGTTGAATGCCTCGTATTACTGATGTTCGCACCACGATTTGGGAGTGGATTGGTCCTGTGGCACCGATGCCGCCGCATTTTTGCACGACGGCGGGCGATATCGTGTCCGACGTGACCGGTTCGATTGAAGGCTTTCGCTTTCTGGGCTGGCTCGTGGTCGAAATCGAATGCGACGACGGAACCGTCGGGATTGGCAATGCAGCACTGGCCCCGCACGCGACCAAGGCCGCCATCGACACCTATCTCAAGCCGCTATTGATCGGAACCGACCCGATGGACAGCGAATATTTGTGGCAATCCATGTATCGGCGTACCCTGCCCTTTGGACGCAAGGGGATCGGGATGACCGCCATCAGTGCGGTCGATCTGGCGATCTGGGATGCCAAGGGCAAAATTCTCAACCAACCCGTGTTCAAGCTTTTGGGTGGCCGAACGAAATCCAAGATCCCGGTTTATGCCAGCCGCCTTTATAGCCAACCGCTCGACACGCTTTATAACGAAGCCAGGGCCTATGCCGATCAGGGCTTTTCGGCGGTCAAGCTACGGTTTGGTTGGGGGCCCAAGGATGGGTTGGCAGGGATCAACAAGAATCTCGATCTGGTCAAGACGGCCCGCGAGGCAGTTGGCCCTGATGTCGATTTGATGGCCGACTGCTACATGGGCTGGAACGTTGAATACGCCAAACGCATGTTGCGTCTGCTTGAGCCACATAATCTGCGCTGGGTGGAAGAGCCAGTAATTGCCGACGATCTGGCGGGTTATGCCGAACTCAAGGCGATGAATCTGGTGGGTATTTCGGGCGGAGAGCACGAATATACGTTGTACGGTTTCCGCCAGGCTATGGATTTGCGGGCCTTTGATATTGCCCAATTCGACGTCAATCGCGTCGGCGGGATCACAGCGGCCAAAAAGATTGCCGATCTATGTGAAGCCTATGATGTGGCCGTCATCCCCCATGCCGGGCAGATGCACAATTATCACGTCTCGATGTCGTCCTATGGCGCGCCGATTTCAGAATATTTCCCCAAGGTGCCGGTGGAAGTGGGCAATGAATTGTTCTGGTACATTTTTGACGGCGAGCCGGTGGCCGAAAATGGTTTCATCAATCTGGCCGACGACAAGCCCGGCTTCGGGCTGACGCTCAAGACACCTGATCCCGCCGAATTCAAACTGACCCGCTAAGGAGCAGACGGATGCCCAATTTTCCGATCATCGACACCCATTTGCATATCTGGGATTTCGACCGGCTGAACTATTCCCTGTTCAAGGGGCATCCGCTTTTCGGCAAGTCCTACCAGATCGAGGACTATCAGCGCGACTGTGGTCAGCTTGATGTCGAGGCCATGGTGTTTCTGGAATGTTATGCGGATTTTGACGCCAAATCCGGCCAGTATATCGAGGAGATTGAGTTCGTCGAGGATTCGGCCAAGCGCGATCCGCGGATCAAGGCCATTGTGCCGATGGCACCGCTGGAGTGGGGCGATCGGGTCGAGCCGATGCTGGCGCAAATGCACGCCGAACATCCCACGGTCAAAGGCATTCGCCGCATTGTCGAATTTGATGAAGACCCAAGGGCGCTGACGCTTTCGGACGACTTCATCAAGGGCGTCAAGCTTTTGGAAAAATTCGACTATCACTTCGAGATCAATGTCAATCACACCCAGATGGACATTGTGCGCGAGTTCGTCAAACTCGTACCCAATGTTCGGCTGATCCTTGACCATTGTGGCAAACCAGGGATTGCCGAAGGGGCTATCGCCCAATATCGCGACGACCTCAAGGCGCTTAGCGCGCATGAAAACCTGGTGATCAAATTGTCCGATCTACCGGTGGAAGCGGATCACCAGCACTGGACCGAGGCCGACCTTGCCCCCTATATCGACGCCACGGTGGAGCATTTCGGCTTTGACAGAATGATCTATGCCGGGGACTACCCGATCTGTTTACAGGCCACGACCCTGCCGCAATGGGTCGAGGTGCTGGATCGGGCCTTTGCCGGGGTATCAGAAGACGACTTGCGCAAGTTCTACCGCAACAATGCCAACCAATTTTACCGCCTCGGTCTATGAGAGGCGGCAAATGGCCTGCTGGATGAATGAGATATGACCAAGTTTGATGACGACTTTGCGCTGCTGGTGAATGCCAGCAAATCGGCACCCGCCGCACCCAAGGACTTTGGTGGCGGGGCGCTGGAGCGACAGTCGATTTCAGAACAGGTCGCCAACCGGATCATGGCCATGATCAAATCGGGCAATCTGAAATCAGGCGATCGCCTGCCGACCGAAGCGCAAATGGGCATTGCCTTCGCCATATCGAGGCCACCCTTGCGAGAAGCATTGAAGGCGCTGGTGCTGATGGGGGTTCTGGAGAGCCGTCAAGGCGGGCGCTATACCGTCACTGACCTTTCACCAAGCCGGTTGATCGCGCCGTTCAATGTCATGTTGTCGGTCGCAGACTATGATGTGGACGAGCATTTTGAAGCGCGCGCGGTTGTCGACCTTGAACTGGTGCGCCTTTGCGCCGAGCGGGCGACCCCCGAAGTGCGCAACCGGATATTGCGACTGGCGCGGGACGGCAGGGCCTTTCATCACGATCCGGTTGCCTTCCGGCTGATGGATATTGAGTTTCACCAAAGCATCAACAAGGGCGCCCGCAACGGATTGTTGAGCGCGCTGGCGCAGGGACTTTACGACGTGGCGCTGGATGTGCGGCGCGAGGCGAGCACTGTGCCCGGGGTCATCGAGAAATCGGTGGAACAGCATTGCGCGGTCGCCGACGCCATTATGGCAGGCAACAGCGCGGCCGCTGTTGAAGCCTATCGGATCCATCTCGAGCATGTCCGCGACACGACCAAGCAGTCCATGGGCCATAAATAACGGGAGACAGACAATGTCTGAACGCATCGCCTTTCGCATGAACCTTAATCCGGGTCAGGCGGCAGAATATGAGAAGCGCCATGATGCGGTGTTTCCTGAACTGGCCAAAGCGCTCAAGGATGCCGGGGTTTCGGACTATACCATCTGGCACGATCCCGAGACCAACCATCTGTTCGCGATCTTGACGCGCACCAACGATCATACCATGGACGCGCTGCCCGACACCGAAATTTGCCAGCGATGGTGGAAATTCATGGCTGATGTCATGGAAACCGACGCCAACAATGTTCCAACGCAGGTGCCGCTCAAGCGCGTCTTCCTGTTGCCATGAGCACTGCATTTCGCATCAAGGATTTGCGGGTTTTTCTGGTCGATAAATCGAGCAAGGGCGGGGACTATTTCAACCAGGGCGGAGCCGAACATTGGCTGGTTGATAGTCTGATCGCCACACCAATGTCGGGATATGGCCAATATCGCGAGCGGCGCTCGTCCTGGGGCATTGATGTGCTGGGGTCGCTCGTGGTTGAAATCGAGACCGATGATGGTGTCGTTGGGGTCGCTACCGGATCGGGTGGCGCACCTGCGGCGTGGCTGATCAAGCATCATTTTGCCCGGTTTCTGATCGGGCAGGATGCCCGCAATATCAATCAGATCTGGGATCAACTTTATCGCTCGTCACTGCCCTACGGGCGCAAGGGCTTGCCGATCATGGCGATCAGCGCGGTTGACCTGGCGCTGTGGGATCTCAATGGCAAGGTGCGCAGCGAGCCGGTTTACAATCTCATCGGCGGGCTGAGCCGGTCCGAGATATCATTTTATTGCACCGGACCAGCGCCTGATGCGGTCAAGGCGATGGGGTTCTGGGGCGCCAAGGTGCCTTTGCCCCACAGCCATTTTGACGGCAGGGCGGGGCTGGAAAAAAACGTGGCGTTTCTCCGCGCCCATCGCGACAGCGTCGGCCCGGATTTTCCGCTGATGGTTGATTGCTATATGTCGTTGACCGTGCCCTATGCCATCGAACTGGCCGAGGCGTGTAAGCCTCTCAATATCCACTGGTGGGAGGAAGTTCTGTCGCCCGAGGATGTTGAAGGGTTTCGACAACTCAAGCAGGCGCATCCGACGCTGAAATGGACAACCGGGGAGCATGAATACACAAGATTCGGCTTTCGGCGGCTAATCGAGGAGCGCACCATTGATATATTGCAGCCCGATGTCATGTGGGTTGGCGGGCTCACCGAGCTGCTGCGGATCGCGGCGCAGGCCTCGGCTTACGAAATTCCGGTTATCCCGCATGGCAGCGGGCCCTATTCCTACCAATTCATCGCGAGCCAAACCGATCTGGCGTTTTGCGAATATGTGGCGGCCAGCCCAGACGGCCGCTCCATTCGGCCGATTTTTGGGGAACTGTTCGAGGGTGAGGCCCTGCCCGTTAATGGCAAGCTAATACTGGGTGATGCGCCCGGTTTTGGTATGGTATTGGCGGACCGCAGCGCGCTGGTCGCCGCGGGCTAGCACGCTGCCTCGGTGCCTCGGTGTCGGCTATATTTCTGGCGACGCCAATCTTACCAGTGCTGTTCTGCGGTGTTGAACTGCGACCTCAATTCCCGACGCGGGGCTGATCATGGGGCGTTTTGGATGGCCGTTCGGTCAGGCGTTTGTTCAACGGAAACTGGTGCCACGTCCCTTATGTCTGATAATCTGGTCCGGCGGCCCTGCCGTGCCTATATATGTTGTGACCAATCAGCGTGTTGACTGCCCGGAGACCGAAATGTCCATGACCAAACTTCACATTCCCGACCTTGATGGCAAAGCCGTGCTGATTACTGGCGCGTCTACCGGCATTGGGGCCGCATTGGCAAAAGCATTTGGCGCCCAGGGCGCGCTCGTCGGCCTGCACTACAATGCCAGCGTTTCCGCGGCAGAAGCCGTTGCCGAAACCATCCGGGGCGATGGGGGAACCGTGGCTTTGATTCAAGCAGACGCATCCAAAGCCGGGGAGATGGCGCGGGCGGTCGAGGAGACGGCGAAAAGTTTTGGTCGTCTGGACGGGCTGATCAATAATGCGGGCGGCATGGTGGCGCGGCAACCCTACGCGGAATGGACCGACGAAACCTATGACGCGATCATGGATTTGAACGCACGCTCGGTCCTCTCGGCCAGCCGCGCGGCTATTGCCCACCTCAAGGCCAATGGCGGCTTCATCATCAACACAACTTCGATTGCGGGACGGAACGGGGCGAGCGGCGGCGCCGGGCTTTATGGCTCGTCCAAGGCGTTTATCGGCAATGTGACGCGTGGCATGGCCAAGGAACTGATCCCGTTCGGCATTCGCGTCAATGCAGTGGCGCCCGGCGTCATTGATACCCCGTTTCAGGAGCGATATTCGACGCGGGCGCAGTTGGATACGCTGCTCTCCACCATTCCACAGGGCCGGCTGGGCGTTGCCGAGGACTGTGTCGGTGCCTATCTGTTCCTGGCCTCTGGCGTGCTGTCCGGCTACATGATCGGTCAGACAATCGAGGTCAATGGCGGCCAGCTCATGCCGTAGGGTGATATTCGCACCGTAACTACATCGAATGGGGAACCAGTTCATTATTGCCGCAGTTGGTCATCAGGCGCACGATGGTGTGTGCACAGAAACCTTGCAACAAGGAGACTTCTGATGGCCGAGACACCCGGCGTGACGCCGCCCAGGCAAAAACCGACGCAGAAAATGGCGGATCAGGTGATTGCCGAATCTGAACCGGTGGCGGCGCGGGCCAATACCCCGACCAATTGGTGGCGGGCGGGCCTGATCGGCCTGGCTATTGTCATTGCCGTGCTGTTGGCGCTGCAATTGCTTATGGGCGCGCCGGGCACAGATGTTCAACCCGGAACGCCAACGGCCGAACCGGTCGTTGAAACCCCTGCCTCCAACCCATGAAAAAGCGCGGCCCGTGAGCCGCGCTTGATGGCGTTGTCTGGCAGATATCAGCCCTGGATCGGGGACAGCCGGATTTCGACGCGACGGTTCTGAGCGCGGCCCGATTCGGTAGCGTTGGACGCGATCGGGGCCGATTCACCCTTGCCCTGAATGAAGAACCGCTGCTGGTTGATGCCCTGATTGGCCAGGATCGTGGCAACCGATACAGCGCGCCGCTGCGACAGATCCAGATTGTACTGGTCGTTGCCAGTCGAATCAGTATGGCCATAAACATCGACGATGGTCTTGTCGTATTTCTTGAGCACCAACGCGACCGAAACCAGGGTCTGGTTGAACTGGGGCTGGACCGAAGCCTGATCGGTGGCGAAGGTAATGTTGGATGGCATGTTGAGGACAATCTGCTCGCCAACACGGGTTACCGAAACGCCGGTGCCCTGTAGCTGGGCGCGCAGCTCGGCCTCCTGCTGATCCATATAATTGCCGATGGCAGCGCCGGTCAGCCCGCCAACCCCGGCACCGATCAAAGCGCCGATTCGGGGATCGCCGCCAACTGCGGCGCCGATCAGAGCGCCACCCAAGGCACCGCCGCCCGCCCCAATCAAAGCACCACCACTGGTTTTGCTGATCTCGGATTGGCCGGTATAGGGATTTGTGGTGGTACAGGCGCTCAGGGCCAATACAGCGAAGCTGGCGACGATAATCTTCGACTTCATGCGAGAATTCCTAAAGGTCTGGTTTTGGCAGTTGTCATTCGAGATTGCGGCAGCACAGTGGCTCGGCCGTTGGCGTGGCCCAACATAGGCTGATTTTGATTAAAATTTCTAGGCGTGTGCCCAACCGCCATCAACCAGAAAATCCTGAGCTGAAATCATGGCGCTGTCATCGGCGGCTAAAAACAGCACCATGCGGGCCACGTCGTCGGGATATACGCGCCCAGCCAGTGTCTGACTTTCCTCGAGCCATTTTTCGCTCTCCGCATCGAGCCAGCGGCTCATCTGACGTTCGGTCATGATCCAGCCGGGTGCCAGGGTGTTGACCCGGACCCCGCTTTTGCCGAGTTCACGCGCCATGGAGCGGGTCAAGCCATGGGCGGCGGCTTTGGCGGTTTCATAAATCGGAATACGCGGCGACATGATCATCCAGCTGATCGAGCCCATATTGATGATCGAGCCTTTTTTGGCAGCGACCATGGCGGGCGCTACCGCCTGTATGGCAAAAAATGCGTGTTTGAGATTGACCGCAATGCGTTGATCCCAAAGTTCCGGGGTCACATCGGCCCAATCGTGGCGCTCATCATAGGCAGCGTTGTTGACCAGAACCCGGGCATCGCCATGGGCGGTTGCAAAGCCCTCGATAGCCGCCTGATACGCGGTAGTGTCGGTCACATCGCAACGGGTGAAGCGCACGATTTGTCCCTGCCCCTTCAGTTCGGCGGCAAGCTGCTGGCCAGCCTCGTCGGCAACATCGACAAAGCCGACTTTGGCGCCTTGCGCTGCAAAATTGCGTACCAGGGCCTCGCCGATGCCGGCGGCACCGCCCGAAATAACAATTGGCGCGTCGCGCAGGCTTGGATAAGAAGCAAATTCCGGCATGGGGTCCCCTCACAAAATCGTGCACTACAGTGCTGGTATGGCATCAGGTGGGCCAGATGCAAGGGGGCGACGGCGGGCCGTGCCAATTAGCGGCTCCTATGTTGGAATTCAGGCCAATTCGCTTTAGAATGGTGAGGCGATGCCGTACCGCAGACAAAACTGGCGTACTGCGCAAAACGCGCGTCGAATTGACCTATGTCAACGACGCGCCCGGGCGAATAGGTTTGGATCGTCAGGCCAAACCAGGGCAAGGCGCGAATAAAAGGGTCGGTATGATGGACTATCGCAGCATGTTCGAGGACGCAGTGGATACATTGCGCCAGGAAAAGCGATACCGCGTTTTTGCTGATCTGGAGCGGATCGCCGGTTCGTTTCCCCGGGCGCGCTATCGCGATGATTCGGACAATGCGCGCGACATTACCATCTGGTGCTCCAACGATTATCTGGGCATGGGGCAGCACGAAAAAGTCGTGGCCTCGATGCAGGAAGCAGCGGGACGCTTGGGCGTTGGCGCGGGCGGGACGCGCAATATTTCGGGCACCAACCGGCCATTGGTCGAACTGGAGCGGTCGCTGGCCGATCTGCACCGCAAAGAAGGGGCGCTGGTCTTTACATCGGGCTTTGTGTCCAATGAAGCGGCGATTTCCACAATTGCGCGGCTATTGCCCGATTGTGTGATTTTTTCGGACCAGCTCAATCACGCTTCGATGATTCAGGGCGTGCGCCAGTCGGGCATGCAGCGTCATATTTTCCGTCACAATGACATGGCACATTTGCGCGAAATGCTGGCGGCAACCGATCGCAAGCGGCCCAAACTAATTTGCTTTGAGTCGGTTTATTCGATGGACGGGGATATCGCCCCGATCAAGGAAATCTGCGATCTGGCCGAAGAGTTCGGCGCGCTCACCTATATTGATGAAGTGCATGCGGTTGGTCTTTATGGCCCCCGCGGCGGCGGCATTGCCGAACGCGAAGGCCTGATGGACCGGATCGACATCATCGAGGGCACGCTGGCCAAGGGCTTTGGCGTCATGGGCGGCTATATTACCGCCAACAAGTCGATCATTGATGCTGTTCGCTCCTACGCGCCGGAATTCATTTTTACCACCGCCCTGCCCCCGGCGCTATGTGCGGCGGCGCGCACTTCGATCGAACACTTGAAAGTTTCGAGCCTAGAGCGAGAGCAACACAAGCGGCAGGCCCAGCTGACCAAGGACATTCTGCGCGATGCAGGCTTGCCGGTCATGGCAAACCAGACCCACATCGTGCCGCTATTGGTGGGCGATGCGCGCCAGTGCAAAGCGGCCAGCGACATGCTGCTGGAAAAGCACAATATCTATATCCAACCAATCAATTACCCGACCGTGCCCAAAGGCACGGAACGCCTGCGGATTACGCCGACGCCATTGCATAGCGATGAAATGGTATTTGAGTTACGCCATGCGCTGATCAGCGTCTGGGCAAGCCTTGAGTTGCCGCGCGAACGGGCCAGCGAAATGATCACAGCGAGCAAATTGACATCGGGCGATCTGACCCTGCCGACCATCGGCGGCTAGAGCGCCGGGCGTTCCGATAGAATCGGAACTTGCGCTCTAGTTTTTGGTGTCGCGTCGTTTTTCGCTGAAAACCGGTTCCCACTTTTCCGCACGATGCCCTAATCAGACGCTCAACTTCCTGGTCAGGTCGTCCGACGAAAGCATGCGGGCCAGGTCCTGCTCGTAAACGGCAGCGGCAGCATCGGACAGGGTGAACCAGCGACGTTCGCGCTGACCGGCTTCGGGCCACTCATCAAGCAGTTTGTTCACTTTCATGGCAAAGCAGTCGACGGTGCAGGGAACGGCCTGACCATCCTTCATCAACTTGTCGTAGTGGTATTTGCCGACCGGCCTGGCGTGTATTTTGCCGCGCACGCCTGCTTCTTCCAGCGCTTCCTGGGCTGCCGCCTCAACCAGGGTCTTACCGGTCATCGGCCAGCCTTTGGGCAGTAGCCAGTGCTGACTGATTCGGGATGTCACCATTAAAATTTCGATTTTTCCGCTCTTGGTCTTGCGCCAAGGCAGTGCGGCCAATTGCTGAGCATAATCAATGTCCGGGGACCAGCTGCCCCGATCAAGCTTGTTCAAATCGTCACCTTCAGGCGGGTTCCTTTGCCTCAAAAAGATTTAGGCACAATCCAACTCAACGCATGTTGCGCCCAAATGGTTCCAATTGCGCTAAATATCGTCTGCACACTCAGTATTGATGCTAGGGCGCGAAACTGATCTGGTGTCGGCCGGCGCTGGAAGGAACATGAGCATGACATTCAAGGCACTGGTTACCGACAAGTCGGCAGAGGGGAAACTATCATCACAGGTGCAAACGCTTGAGGATGAACAGTTGCCCGAGGGCGATGTCGTTGTCGATATCGACTGGGCCGGGTTCAACTACAAGGACGGTTTGTGCCTCAAGGGTGCCGGTGGGTTGGTGCGCAATTTTCCGCATGTGGCCGGGATCGATTTTGCTGGGCGGGTGCGCGCAAGTGACGATGCGCGATATGCTGCAGGGCAGGAAGTTGTATTGACCGGTTGGCGCGTTGGCGAGAATCATTGGGGCGGCTTTTCGCAACGGGCGCGGGTCAAGGCCGACTGGCTAGTGCCGCTCCCCAAAGGCTTGAGCGGACGCGAGGCGATGATCGTCGGCACCGCCGGATTGACCGCGATGCTGGCGATTGATCGGTTGGAGCGAGCTGGATTGACACCAGCTGCTGGCGAGGTCCTGGTGACGGGTGCCGGGGGTGTTGGCTCGATTGCCGTGGCGATGCTGGCAAAGCTGGGTTATTCGGTGACGGCGCTATCGGGGCGTGCTGAACTGAGCGAGGCACTCAAAGCCTTTAGGGCGAACGCCATTCTGGATCGCGCGGCCTTTATGGAGGAGGCGGACAAGCCGCTTGAAGCGGCGCGCTGGGCCGGGGTCATTGACGCGGTGGGCGGTGCGGTTCTGGGCAAGCTGTTGCGTCAGGTCAAATATGGTGGGGCCGTCGCGGCGATTGGCAATGCGGCCGGGATCGAGCTCAACACCAATGTGTTGCCCTTTATCCTGCGCGGGGTGGCCCTGTTAGGCATCGACAGCGTCATGCAGCCCTATGAGGCGCGCGTTGCGGCGTGGGCGCGGTTGGCGGATATTTTTGACATCAAGGCCTATGGTGGCTTTGTCGCGGAGATCGGTTTGGCGGATTTGCCAGACGCTGCCGACAGAATTTTGGCGGGTTCGGTCAAGGGGCGGCTGATCGTTAAGCCCTAGCGATAGCCTTGCGCCTGTAACTCAAAAAGTTCGGCATAGCGACCGGCCAGCGCCAGGAGCTGTTCGTGACTGCCGGCCTCGAGAATTTTGCCATCTTCGAGTACCAGAATGCGGTCGGCCATCCGCACCGTCGAGAAGCGGTGGGAAATCAGTACGGCGGTCTTGCCCACGGTCAGGGTCTTGAAGCGCTCAAAGACCTGGGCTTCCGATTTCGCATCGAGCGCGGCGGTCGGTTCATCGAGAATGACCAGATTGGCGTCGCGCATATAGGCGCGGGCGATGGCGACCTTCTGCCACTCGCCGCCCGACAGGTCGCGACCCTTGTTGAACAGCCGACCAAGCGGTTGTTCGTAATTGAGCGGCAATTTGTTAATCACCGCATCGGCCAGGCTGCTGGCGGCGGCATTTTCAATGCGGGGGCGGTCTTCATTGTCGGCAACGCTGCCGACGCCAATATTGTCGGCGGCGGTGAAGCTGTAGCGCATGAAATCCTGAAAAATCACGCCGATATGGGCGTGAATGTCGTCAACGGTCATTTCGCGCAGATCGACTCCATCAACACTAATCCGACCCTCGTCGGGGTCGTAAAGCCGCGTCAGAAGTTTGACGATGGTGGTTTTCCCCGCGCCATTTTCGCCGACAAGCGCCAGCGTCTCGCCGGCATTGAGGGTAAAACTCAGATCACGGATGGCCCAGATATCTGTCTCGGGATAGCGAAAGCCGACCTTTTCAAAAACGATTCCCTGGGCAATGGGATTGGGGAACGGTTTTGGATTTTCCGGCGGCGCGATAGCGGGCTTGATTTCAAAGAACGAGAACAGATCATCGAGATAGAGCGACTGCCCGGCAATCTGGGTAAATCCAAGCAGGATTTTTTGGAACAGGCCATTGAGATTGAGAAATGAGCCGGACAGAAAGGCCAGATCGCCAATGGTGAAGGCCCCGGTTACCGTGCGCCAGACGATAAAGGCGTAGGCACCATAATAGGTCAGCGTCGAGATTGACGAGAACAGTGCCCCCCAGAGCGCCCGGTCAGTGGAGAGCCTTCGGTTTTCAAGAAAAATCGTGTGTGCCAGCGTGCGGAAGCGGTCGACCAGATAATTGCCAAGGCCAAAGAGTTTTATCTCCTTGGCGGTTTCGGCGTTGGCGCCGATGTGGCGAATATATTCGAGTTGTCGCCGCTCAGGGGTGCGACCGCGACTGACAAAATAGGACAATGTGTTAAAGCGGGTTTCACCCCAGATCGAGGGGACGAACGACAGCGGCAGCAGCAGGATGAGCCAAGGCGCATAGACGAACAGACCTGCGGCAAGGGTCACTACGGTGATCACGTCCTGAGCCTGCCCGAACATTTGCGACAATAGCGCATTGCGACCCGCCGCCTGCCGCCGGGCCCGCTCGAGCCGGTCCTGATATTCGGCGGATTCAAAATGACGGAGGTCAAGCCTGGCGGCGTGCAGCATCAATTCCATGCTGACGGTATTAGAATGGAGCTCCCCCAAGATCGTATCGACAAGGCTGGTGGCGCGGTTCAGCAGGTCACCAGAAACGACCAGAACAAATTCGACGAGCAGCAGCACGGCGATGGTGTTGAGCCGACCGCTTTGCCACCACGCGATGAAATCCTCGCCAGCGGGATTACCCGACAGCCGCACGACCTCGTCGATGATCAGCTTGCCGACAAACAGCATGACGACGGGTTGAACGGCGCGAACCAGACGCAGGCCGATGCTGGCGGCTGTCAGTGCGCGGCTGGTCCGCCATATCTGGGCGACCAGGCGCCCCAATAGACGCAGATTTGCCAGGCGTTCAGCCAGTGTTGGCTTTGGCTGGTTGGGGCTGGCGGGTCGAAATGGGGAGGAAAATGAACTCATGGCCGCTCATAAGCCGCAAATTGGCGGGCGTTAAGAGGTGCCGGCCGCATTTGATTGCGGCCGGCATACGGATCAGTAGCGCTGTGGCGCGGCGGGCTTGTTTCCCATGATCGTGTCGATCTTTTCCATCACCTCGGGGGTCAGCTTGTCCTTGGACTTGAGGGAGGCAAGATTGTCCTCCAACTGAGATTTTTTCGATGCGCCCAGAATGACAGTCGAGACGTGTGGATTGGCCAGGCACCACAAAAGCGCGATGTGGTGAATGGGCATGCCCAATTCGTCGGCGAACTTGGCCAATTGTTTGACCTTGGCCAGCTTTGCCTTACCCGCATCGCTCTCCCAGCTGGCTTTTAGCCACTCATAACCGGGCAGATTCAAACGGCTGTCCGTGGGGATGCCGTCATTGTACTTGCCGGTGAGAACGCCCGAGGCCAGCGGCGACCAAATGGTTGTGCCCAGCCCCATGAGATCATAGAGCGGGGTATAGTCGCCCTCGACCTTTTGACGCTCGAACAGGTTATATTGCGGCTGTTCCATGGTCGGCGGGGTGATCCGCAAGTCTTTGGCCACAGCCCAGGCTTCGCTCAATTGCTGGGCATTCCATTCCGAGGTACCCCAATACAAGATCTTGCCCTGCTGGACGAGATCATGCATGGCGCGCACGGTTTCCTCGATCGGGGTATCGATATCGGGACGGTGGCAGAAATAGAGGTCGAGGTAACCGACCTGCAGCCGCTTGAGCGCGGCGTGGCAGGCATCAAAGACGTGCTTGCGGCTGAGCCCGCGCTGAGTGGGCTTGGAGCCGCCCCAGAATACTTTTGAGGAAACGGCGTAACTATCGCGGCTCCAACCCAGCTTGTTGAGCGCCTGCCCCATCAGGGCCTCGGAAGCGCCAGCCTCATAGCCCTCGGCATTGTCGAAAAAATTGATGCCTTCATCATAGGCCAGGGTCATCAGGCTGAGGGCTTCTTTTTCATCGACCTGCTTGCCGAAGGTTACCCACGAACCGAGCGAAACTTCACTGACCTGAAGGCCCGATTTGCCAAGGCGTCGATATTCCATGGTTTATTCCTTTGATTTGGCGGCCAAATGGTCGCGTGGTAATTTGGGTCTGTCGAGCAGCGTCATCACCGCCAGTGTGCGGTTGAGGCTGAAACGCCAAGGGCTTTACCCGGGGAGGGTTCGTCATGCTCAAAGACAAGGATTCTGCGGCAATAGTGGCGGTGACCGATATGAACCGGGCACGGCAATTTTATGAAACAACGTTGGGATTGTCGCTGATAAGCGGCGATGAGAACGTCATGCAATTTGCGACCGGGTCAACGGCTCTGGTAGTATATAGGTCGGACTACGCGGGCAGCAATAAGGCGAATGCCATTGTTTGGGGTGTCGGCTCGGAAATCGAGGCTATTGTCGCCGATCTCAAGGCCAGGGGCGTCGTGTTCGAGCATTACCCCGACATGAATGTGCAGGGGGACGTGCACGTTGCCGGCGACTTCAAGATGGTCTGGTTCAAGGATCCCGACGGCAATATCCTGCACCTCAACAGCCTGTAAATATCAGGGCAGATTGGTCAGGAAATGGGCCAGATTGTCGGTAATATGGTGGACGTGCGGACCCGAGCTTCGCCCTAACTCCCAAGCTTCGACCTGATCATGGACGAAGTCCTCGCCTGCTACTACCTGAACCGTACTCATGCCAATGTCGTGGGGCACAGTGAGGTTTTTTTCCAGATCATCGAACATGACCGCCCGCTTCGGGTCGATAGAATTGAGGCTTAAAAAGCCATCATAGGCGGCTTTGTGAGGCTTGGGCACATAGGTCATGGCGCGAATATCGTGGATATGCTCGAATAGATCAGCACCCCCAAGCCGGGTCAGTACGGCGCGCGCGTGTCCAACGTCGCCATTGGTCAAAATGAACTTGCGGCCCGGCAAATTTCGGATGGCGGCGACCAGCTCGGGATGCGGCGCAACCGGGGCATAGTCGATGGCGTGGACCGTATCAAGAAAATGATCCGGATCCACCTCGTGCTTGAGCATCAACCCGTTGAGTGTGGTGCCATGGTCGCGGTAATAGCCTTTTTGCAAGGCCCGCGCGGCGTCGAAATCGAGCTGGGCGATTTCCATGACATAGTGGGTGATGCGCAAATCAATCTGGGCAAAAAGATTGCAGGTGCGCGGATAGAGCGTGTTGTCCAGATCGAACACCCAATCGGTGACGTGGGACAGGCCGGTGCTGGTAGGCGTTATGGCGTTCATTCCAGCGATCCTAGCCGAAAATGCTGAACACTTCATATAAACTTGGCGTGTCGAGGGGCGGGAGCGAACATATCGCCCCCACCCCAATTCAGCTATTTGGCTGGCTGATTGGCGGTTGCACTGACACCGAGAAGCGGGATCAGCCCGGCAGGGTTGGCCGCGGCGCCCATGGCCATCATGCCATTGACGGGCGAAGGCGGATCAAGCGCCACTTCAAGGCTCTGGGGATCATCAAGGAAGGCATTGACCGCCGGCACCAGAATATCGTTGAGTGCCGGAATGCCAACATTGTTGATCATGGCGGGCACCATCTGCTTGAGCCCGGCGACCAATTGGGCAGGCTCAATGTTTTCCTGAGCGGCAAAGAAGTTGATCAGTTTCATGGCCATCGAAGCATCGTCAAAACGCAGTCGGGCGCTGTTAATGCTGACCGAAGACATGACCTGCATACCCATCATCATGTTGGCCTGATCGATTTGCTCCTGGGTCTTGCTGTCGTCGCCTGCGGCGGCTGCTGAAGCGTAAATGGTGTCCATAAGCGCCGGGGTCAATCCGGTGAGATCAGCGTTGAACATAGCGGCCCCCTGATCATCGAGATTGATCAGAAACTGGTCAATGACCATGTGCCCGTCAGCCATGTTCCAGGTCATGGATTCATTGATATTGCCGCTAACCTGGGTCAGACCCAATGCTTCGATTACCGCGCCCGCCTCGGCGTTTTCTTCGGCCACGGTGCTCAGATCAGCGGAAAAACCGGTAAGCTCAAAGCTTGAGGCGACATCGACCAGATCAGCACTGCCCTGGGCGGGATTGAAGACGTTTGCGGTGCCGATCTTTTCGACGGTTATGACTTCAAGACCATTGCGGGTGACGCTGAGCGGGCCAGCGCTTGCAGATGCAAACCCCTGCAGGGAAGCGATGAAATTCACGCCATCGCCGGCAGGCACATAGATGCCATTGACGACGATATTCTTGAGTGAAACGTGGCCGGGAGTTTTTTCGGTGATGTCATATTCGAAGTCGGGCATGGTCAGCGCGTCGGCGGTGTAGCTGCCATCGGCATTCTCGGTGACGCCAGTAAATGTCAGATCGGCGGCAATGTCGGTTGGGGCTTCGCCCGAGACGGCGATCTTGACGCCTTTGACGACAACAGTGGCGCCGTCGGCCTCGACGGTGCCGGGTTCGATATCATAGCCCATGGCGCCATAGACGGCGGCGACGCGATCAACGAAGGCCTGTGCGTCGAGCGCCATGACCGGCTGGATCATGGTGGCAGTACCGATTGTGGCCAGCAATGCCAAGCGGAACTTTGACGTGAATTTCATATTGGTCTCCGGCAAATTTTTCGTTGTGGAACAGGATGATGGATAGGCAAGACGTTCTGCGATTGGTCTAGCCGGGGAAGTGGCGATTACCAAATCCATTTACAACAGGTTGCGCTGCCCATTGCGTACTTCCGGTTAAATAAACAGTTAAACGGCCCGATTGACCAGACCTTTTCCCGCCGCCGACGCAGCGAAGCGACGAGCACAATATTGCTGGGGCTGATGAACCCCGCATGAATTGCGAGTGAGCCACGAGAATTTTTGGACAATCAATCACTTGATTGAGACGCCGCGTTGGGATACCCGGAACGGCCCAGCCCAATAGTCAACACCAGACCATGACCGTCCAGATCACCATACCAAACAAGCGCGAAAGCACCGACGAGCGCCGCCTGGCCATTGCCCTGGCGGCACGCGCACTGATCGTGGAAAAAGGGTTTGAGGGGCTGCGCACCCGCGATATCGCCGAGCGGGTCGGCATCAATATTGCCACGCTGCACTATCACGTGCCGACCAAGAAAGCCTTGATCCAGTTGGTAGCTCAGACCATCGAGCGGGATTTCAGACAGCAGGAAGAACGGCGTCCGCGCAAACATCTGCCAGCGATTGAGCGGTTGCGTATCGAGTTTGACGATCAGCGCGAAACACTGGTTGATAATCCGGCGCTGGTGGTTGCGATGAGCGAACTGATGCAACGGGCGCGTCGCGATCCCGATGTTGCGCAGATCCTGCAGCCGCTTTATGATTCCTGGATACTCCAACTCACCGACATTGTTACCGCCGGACGGGCGGACGGCAGTTTCCGGCCTGATATCGACCCCAATGCCGCCGCCAACATCATTGCGGGAGCCATAGGCAACCTGTGGCGCCAGCAGGGGGATTGCCCTGACAATTTTGACAATATTACCCGGGAATTGGAGCGATCGCTGCTTTGCCCGGCAAACGACAACAAGGATCCGGCACCATGAATGCCCCCCATTTTCACGTCCCCCAGAGCGTCGAGGAAGCAGATCCGCGCCGCTGGATCGCGTTGGTGATCCTGCTGATGGCCAATTTCATGAACCTGATCGACGTGACCATCGTCAATGTGGCCATTCCGACGATGGAATCGGGGCTGGGCGCCTCCGACAGCCAAATTGAATGGGTGATCGCGGGCTATGTCCTGGCCTTTGCACTGGGTCTTTTGCCGTTCGGGCGGCTGGGGGACATCATTGGGCGCAAGTCGATGTTCCTGATGGGCGTTGCCGGTTTTACGATCGGGTCGGCGTTGTGCGGGCTTTCACCTTCCATCGAATGGCTGGTCGCGGCGCGCATTCTGCAGGGTTTTGCTGGTGCGGTGATGACACCGCAGGTAATGGCCATCGTGCAGGTGACGTTTCCGCCGCAGGAAAAGGGTCTGGCATTTTCCCTGTTCGGGCTGTCCGCAGGCATGGCGTCGGTGGCTGGGCCATTGGTGGGTGGTCTATTGATCAATGCCAATTTGTGGGGTCTGGACTGGCGACCGATCTTTTTGATCAATATTCCGCTGGGGGTGCTGGCGATTGTCGCTGGCTCGATCCTTATTCCCAAAACGCCACGACATCCGACGCTCAAGAATGACTATGTGGGCATTGGCCTGTTCAGCGCCGCCATTCTGCTGCTGATCTATCCGTTGATCGAAGGGCGGGCCTATGGTTGGCCGCTCTGGATATTCGGGATGATGGTATTGTCGTTCATCGGCATGGTGGCGTTCTACCTGTGGCAGAAGCGGCGCGATGCGTTGGGGCAAGCGCAATTGCTGCCGATATCGCTGCTGGAGAACCGGAATTTTGTGCTCGGCGCCTTCATGGTCATGGTGTTTTTCTCCGGCATGCCGGGGCTTTTTCTGGTGCTGGCGATTTTCCTTCAAACCGGGTTTGGCTTTTCGCCGCTCGAATCCGGACTGACCACGGTTCCCTTCCCGATTGGAGTGCTGATGGCATCGCTGTTGGCGGGGCGGTTGGGCAGCAACTTCCTCAAGCAGCGGTTGGCTGGTGGCGCGACGACCATGGTGGTGGGGATGTTGACGTTGCGCTGGGTCTTGAGCGGCATTGATCAAAGCATCGATCATTGGTGGTTTGCGGTACCGCTGTTCATTTCCGGGGTTGGTCTGGGAACCGCAGTTTCTTCGCTGTTCCAGACGGTCCTGGCGGGTATTCCGTCTCAGGATGCCGGGTCGGGATCGGGCACGTTGCAAGCGTTTCAGCAGGTAGGCGGCTCGTTTGGCGTGGCATTGGTGGGGCAGATATTTTTTACCTGGCTGGCCAATGCCGAGGCTTGGGGGGCGACGTCCAAGGGCACCGCATTCAGCAATGCGGCTTCAAATGCAATGCTTTATGTGATCGGGGCGTTCCTCGTGGTGGCGCTGTTGGTGCCCTTTCTCAAGGTTACCAACCAGCCCGGTCATCGCGGCAATAAGCCGGATGAACCCATATTGGTTGAAGTGTAACGCGGGCCTAGAAAAAGGGGAGCATATGCTCCCCTTTTGTTAACGTTGAGGCTAGAGCGCCGGGCGCTCTAGCCTCTGGTGTCGCATCGTTTCTTGCGGAACCCGGTTCCCACTTTCCGCACGATGCTCTAGCGCACGATCAGCGTGCCGGCACCATATTCGGTAAAGAGTTCGACCAGGACGACATGAGGCGTCTTGCCGTTGAGAATGACGACACCTTCAACCCCATCTTCGAGTGCTTCAAGGCAGGTTTCCACCTTTGGAATCATGCCGCCTGAAATGGTGCCGTCGGCGATTAGCGCCTTGGCTTCGCGCACCGTCAGTTCGGCGATCAGCTGCCCATCCTTGTCGAGCACACCGGGAACGTCGGTCAGGAACAGCAAACGCTTGGCACCGAGCGAACCGGCAATGGCGCCAGCGAAAGTATCGGCGTTGATATTATAGGTCGCGCCGTCGCGGCCGGGGGCAACGGGGGCAATGACCGGTATCATTTCCGAGCGCGCCAGAAGGTCGAGCAAGGTGCGGTCGATTTCGACCGGCTCGCCGACAAACCCCAGATCCAGTACCCGTTCGATATTGGAGGTCGGGTCGATGACCTTTTTCGGCCTTGCGGGCAAAGACCATGTTGCCGTCCTTGCCGCAGAGGCCAATGGCCCATTCGCCTTCGGCATTGATCAGCGCGACGATTTCCTTGTTGATCGAGCCTGCGAGGACCATTTCGACGATCTCCATCGTCCGCCGATCGGTGACACGCAAGCCGCCCTCAAACTTGGATTCAATGCCAAGGCTTTTGAGCATCAACGCAATTTGCGGGCCGCCCCCGTGCACAACGATGGGATTGACCTTGGATTGCTTGAGCAGCGCGATGTCGCGGGCGAAGGCTTGGCCAAGGGCGGGGTCGCCCATGGCGTGGCCACCATATTTGACCACGACAGTCTTGCCCTCATAACGCTGCATGAAGGGCAGCGCCTGCGCCAGAATTCCGGCGTCATGAGAAAAGTTATGTTCCTGGGAGGACGTTGGCGGTGTCGGCACCTGAGTCATGGGTCTAGTGATTTCCCTTCAAAGGCGGCGTAAATCTGATCGGGCTCTGATCTAGTCGATTTTGGCGACGAGCGATACCGCCACGTCCTGAATTATTGTGTGACATGATCCAATCATATGGCAACTGCGTTTCAATAGTGGGCTACAAAAACCATGAGGGAGCGCGCGGATAGGCATTTGGCCGATTGCGCGATAGTATATGGTCATGCAAACACCGTCCCAAGACATTGCCGATCTGATTGCGCGTTGTGCGCTGCGCGACCGGGCAGCGTTTCGGTCGCTCTATGAACGCACCAGCGCGAAACTATTCGGGGTGACCCTGCGTATCTTGAAAGACCGATCCGAAGCCGAGGAGGCTATTCAGGAAGTGTACGTCAAGATCTGGCAGCGATCCGACCGCTATGTCGCCGGCAAATACAGCCCCATCAGTTGGCTGGTCGCTGTGGCGCGCAATCATTCGCTCGATATCTTGCGGGCACGCCGACCCATATCGGACGATATTGATGTGGCGCTGGAAATTCCTGATGCCGGGCCTAGCCCGGAACGGGCAACAGAAAACAGTCAGGAACGCGCCCAGATTGAATCATGTCTGGGTGAACTTGATCAGGATAAGGCCGAGGCCGTGCGCGGCGCGTATCTCGACGGGTATAGTTATGATGAGTTGGCACAGCGCCATGCGGTGCCGCTCAATACAATGCGAACATGGCTGCGCCGCAGCCTGATTAAACTAAGAGAGTGTTTGAGCGCATGAGTACCAGTGATGACATCGGCGATCCCGTTGGCGGCAATGCCCTGGTCGCCGAGTTTGTCCTTGGGCTGCTTGATAGCGCCGAGCACGAGCGCGTGGCAAAATTGATCCGCGACGACCCTCGCCTTCAGGCAGAGCAGCATTTTTGGGAAAGCCGGTTCGCCGCGCTCAATGCCGAATATGAAGAGGTGGCGGTGCCGGCCCATTTGATCAATGCTATCGAGGCGCGAGCCTTTGGCGATGCGGTTGGCAGGCAAAAATCGCGCTTGTGGGACAGTCTGATCCTGTGGCGCGGTCTGGCAGCCGGCGCGCTGGCGGTTGCAGTGGTCGCCATTGGCATGAATGCTGGCGGCAACCCTGGCACCAACGATGCGGCAAGCCTTGCAACGCAATTGGTGGCAGCGCTGGAGCTTGATGGCAGCAGCGTCAAATTTGTAGCGCTTTATGATAGTGCGACTGGCACGGTGCGATTAACCTCGCTGTCGGGTGAGCCGGTGCCCGACAAGGATTTTGAGCTTTGGGCCATTCAGGGCGGCAACAATCCGATCTCGATGGGCGTGGTGCCCGTCAATCAGCGCACGCAGGTGACCTTGTCGCCCGATGTCATGGCAGGTTGGGGCGCGGGCTCAGTTCTGGCGATTACACTTGAACCCAAGGGCGGCTCGCCCACCGGTGATCCAACCGGACCGATCGTTGCCAAGGGCTCTGTCACCCAGATCTAGTCTGGGACATGGAAATCTCACTCAAATCCTGTCGGCATACACGCCGACAGGATTTTTTAGTTTTGGCAAGGCGATCGACGCCGGCCGGACCAAAATCGAAGCTTTTCGCAAAATCGGAAAAATAGCTGAAACTATCCTGAAACGCCTTCGTTGCTTTGGCTGTCCCCGAAACAAAGGGGAAAGACACACAGGAAGGAACGTCCCCATGAAACTCTCGATCCGCAGCCTTGCCCTCACCACCATGTTGACCGTCTCATCGCTTTCGGGCGCTGCAGCTTTCGCCCAGGACAACCCAATGGTTGGTGGCGCAGCCATGTATGCTGACAAGAACATCATCGAAAATGCTGTCAATTCAGCTGATCACACCACTTTGGTTGCTGCCGTCAAGGCTGCCGGGCTGGTGGATACGCTTTCGGGTGAAGGTCCATTTACTGTTCTGGCCCCAACCAACGAAGCATTTGACGCGCTGCCAGCCGGCACCGTCGAGACTTTGCTGAAACCAGAAAACAAGGAAATGCTATCAACGATCCTGGCTTGCCATGTCATTGCAGCCAAGGCCTTGTCGACTGACATCGTTGGCATGGTCAAGGATGATGGCGGCGAGCACATGGTTGATACCGTTGGCGGCTGTAAGCTGACCCTCAAGACCACTGCTGATGGTGGCGTTACCGTTACCGACGAAAACGGCACAACGGCCAATGTCACCATTGCCGACGTGATGCAGAGCAATGGCGTAATCCATGTGATTGACGCTGTTCTGACACCAAAGTCCTCAATGTAACCTATCGACGGCGACTAACGAATAGATCTGTGGCGGCCCGGTCTTTTGCAAAAATGATCGGGCTCTCACACAATCTTGACGTGCACCCGCTTCGCCCAAGCAATTACAGTGCACGTCAAAGGGCCCGCGATGCTGCTACCTCCCTCCGGTGGCTTTGGGGCGCGGGCCCGCCTCTTTCAGGGAGTTGGACGATGAAGTTTGACCGACGTAATTTTATCTTTGGCGGCGCAACGCTGCTCGGGCTAGGTGGCCTGGGTTATCTGATGCGCAGCACCGCCCCCGCAGTTGCCAGTGAAGGCAATTTTGCAGTGACCATGACCGACGACGAGTGGCGCGCAAAACTCGGCGATGCCGCCTATCAGGTCCTGCGTCATGAAGGCACGGAACGCGCCTTTACCTCGCCACTACTCGATGAGCACCGTGTTGGCGTCTTTGCCTGCGCCGGTTGCGATCTACCGCTCTACAATTCGGATACCAAGTTTGAAAGCGGCACCGGTTGGCCAAGTTTTTACACCTATATCGACGGTGCCCTTGGCACCAAGGTGGACAACTCGCTGTTCGGTCAGCGTACGGAAGTCCATTGCAGCCGCTGCGGCGGGCATCAGGGCCATGTGTTTGAGGATGGTCCGAAGCCAACGGGGCTTCGCTATTGCATCAATGGCGTTTCCGTCAAGTTTGTCGCAGCCTGATTGATAAAATCCACATTGAATTCAGGTGCCCTTTGCAGCTAATGCGAAGGGCATTTTTCGCTGAGGGCTTTCGTGCAGATCACCATTATCCAGACCGGGCAGGTTCCCCCTGCCCTCGCCGACACTTTCGAGCCTTATCCTCAAATGTTTGAAGCCATGTTTGACGGCACGGGCGCACACTTTGATTTTGAGACGATTGCGGTTCATGAGGGTGCGCCCCTGCCCGACCCCGTCGGGCTCGCAGCCATCGTGATCACCGGATCGTCAGCCGGGGTTTATGATGATCTGATCTGGATGGCGCCGCTGCGCCAGTTTATTCGCGACGCCTATGCGGCGGGAACCCGAATGGTCGGCATCTGTTTTGGCCATCAGATCATGGCCGACGCGTTGGGCGGAGATGTGGGAAAATCGGAAAAAGGCTGGGGGTTGGGTCGACACACCTATGCTGTAACCAATCGCCCCGACTTTATGGCCGATGCACCACAGACCCTGGCCATCGCCTGTTCGCATCAAGATCAGGTCAAGGTGCCGCCAGCGGCGGCGCGCGTCATTATGGCATCCGATTTCACGCCGAATGCCGGGCTGATGTACGAGAATGGCGCGGCACTGAGTTTTCAGCCGCATCCCGAGTTTGACAACGATTTCATGCTGGCTTTGGCGGCGCTGCGACGCGGCCAGGTGCCTGACCAGTTGGTGGAAGCTGCCGAGGCATCGGTTTCGACACCATCTGACAGCAAGGCACTGGCGGGCTATATAGCGACATTTCTGACCAGATAAATCCAAGGCCATCAGGCCCCGGTTAGCTGGCTTTTTCAAACCGTTCGTCAAAGGCATAACCGGCGCCGCGAACGGTGCGGATCGGATCGGCAGAACGACCGCGATTGATCGCCTTGCGAAGGCGTCCGACGTGAACATCGACAGTGCGTTCATCGACATAAACATCATTGCCCCAAACGCCGTCGAGCAATTGCTCGCGCGAATAGACACGACCCGGGTGGCGCATCAGATATTCCAGCAGGCGGTATTCGGTGGGGCCGAGGTGGACTTCGCGGCCCGAGCGGCTGACGCGATGGCTGGTGCGATCCAGCTCCAGATCACCGGCCTTGAGAACGGCGGTGACCAATTGCGGGCTGGAACGGCGCAAAAGGGCATTGATGCGGGCGAGCAGTTCGGGCACCGAGAACGGTTTGACGACATAATCGTCGGCACCCGTGGCCAGACCGCGTACCCGCTCTTCTTCTTCACCACGGGCGGTGATCATGATGATGGGGATGCGCGCGGTTTCCTCGCGGGCGCGCCAGCGGCGGCACAGTTCAATGCCGGAAAGGCCGGGCAGCATCCAATCGAGCAGGATCAAATCCGGTGTGGTTTCCTGCATGGCCTCAACAGCTTCATCGCCGCTTTCGGCGGTCAGCACGCGAAATCCTTCGGCCTCGAGATTATAACGCATGAGGACGGACAGGTCCGCCTCGTCCTCAACGACCAGAATTGTTGCAGCCATCCGCTCTTCAGACCTTGATCTGTGTGCGATGCAGATCCTGCACATCGCTGGTCAATTGCTTGCCGGTCTGTAGATAATAGGCGCGCTCGGCAATGTTGGTGGCATGATCGCCGATGCGCTCGAGGTTCTTGGCGCAGAACAACAGATGAGTACAGGGCGTGATATTGCGCGGGTCTTCCATCATGTAGGTCAAAAGCTCGCGGAACAGCGAGGTGTACATGGCGTCCACCTCGTCGTCATTGTTGCACACCGCAATGGCGGCGTCAGCGTCACGGCTGGCATAGGCATCGAGCGCCAGCTTGATCTGGCGCAGCACCAGATTGGTCATGTTCTTGACGCCGTTGTAAAAAGTCGGCTGCAGGCTGATGCCCTCCAGCTTGAGCGAGCGACGCGATAGCTGCTTGGCCATGTCGCCGACGCGTTCCAGATCGGAGGCGACGTGAATGGCAGTAACGATTGAGCGCAGGTCCGAGGCCATGGGCTGGCGCCGGGCGATCATCGACACGGCCATGTCGTCGATCTTGCGCTGCATGTCGTCGATACGCTGGTCGGCGACGATGGTGATATCGGCCAGTTCACGATCAAGCTTGAGCAGCGAACGGGTGCCGTTTTCAATGGCGACTTCGACCTGTCCGCCCATTTCGGCGATCAACTGCGCCAGCGCCGTCAACTCGTCGGTGTAGGAGGAAACGATGTGGTCCTGGGTAGAATTGGGCATGGCAAAATCCTCAATTGTCCGCGCTGCGGATCAGCCGATACGGCCCATGATATAATCCTGGGTCTGCTTATTGATGGGGTTGGTAAAAATATCTTCGGTCACCCCTTCCTCGATCAGATTGCCCAGATGGAAAAAGGCGGTTTTCTGACTGACGCGAGCGGCCTGCTGCATCGAGTGGGTGACGATGACGATGGTGTAGTTTGCGCGCAATTCATCAATCAACTCTTCGATGATGGCGGTGGCTATCGGGTCGAGGGCCGAGCAAGGCTCGTCCATCAGGATGACCTCGGGCCCGACAGCCATGGCGCGGGCGATGCAAAGGCGCTGCTGCTGACCGCCCGACAGGCCGGTTCCCGGTTCATTGAGACGATCCTTGACCTCTTCAAACAGACCCGCCCTGCGCAGCGAGGAGACGACGATTTCGTCGAGATCAGTGCGCGAGGTGGCGATGCCATGGATTTTGGGACCATAGGCGACATTTTCATAGATCGACTTGGGGAATGGATTGGGCTTCTGGAAAACCATGCCGATGCGGGCGCGCAATTCAACCACGTCGAGCGATGGATCATAGATGTCCTCGCCATCGAGTTTGATCAGGCCTTCAACCCTTGCGCCCTCGATGGTGTCGTTCATGCGGTTGATGCAGCGCAGGAACGTTGATTTGCCGCAGCCTGACGGCCCGATGAATGAGGTGACAGCGCGATCGGGAATCTCGATGGAAACGCCGTGCAACGCTTCTTTGGCGCCGTAGTGAACCTTGACGTCCTGGGCCTGGATGCGAATGGAGCGATCAGGGGCGTCAGTCGGGTTCATGGCGCTTTCCACCGTTGTTTGTGTCATTTTTACCTTACCGGCCATTACGTCCATTTTTCCATGCTCCGTTCAATCATGCCCGGCGCTCGAGGCGCGTCCGCAGGAAGATGGCGATGGCATTGAGCAGGATCATCAGTCCCAACAATACCATGATCGCGGCAGAGGTGCGGGCTTCGAAAAAATTTCTGTTCTCATTGCCGTTCCAGAGGAATATCTGCACCGGCAGGGCCGTTGCCTGATCGAGCGGACTGGCCGGAACGGAAGCAACAAAGGCATTCATGCCGATAAGCAGTAGCGGTGCCGTTTCGCCCAGAGCCTGTGCGACCCCGATGATGGTGGCGGTCAGGATGGATGGAAAGGTGACCGGCAAAACGTGATGAAACACCATCTGGGTTCGGGAGGCGCCCAACCCGAGTGCGGCCTGACGCAAAGCGGGAGAGACGCTCTGCAATGCCGCGCGGGTGGCAATGATGATAGTGGGCAATGTCATCAAGGTCAGCACCATGCCGCCGACCAACGGGGCGGATATGGGCAGGTGAAAGAAATTGATGAATACCGCTGCCCCCAACAGGCCGAAGACGATGGAGGGGACCGCCGCCAGATTATTGATATTGACCTCGATGATATCGGTGAGGCGCGATTTTTTGGCGAATTCTTCAAGATAAATGGCGCTGGCAACCCCGATCGGCACCGCCAGGATTATGACGACCAACATCATATAGACCGAGCCCATGAAGGCGCCGGCCAGACCTGCGGACGCCGGGGCGGCGCGACTATCGACATTGGTGAAAATTCCGGTGGCAAAATCTTTGGTCAGGGTCCCGTTTTCGGCAAAAAAGTCGGTGAGCGCACGGGCGTCTGCGCCAAGCTGTTGCTGGGCATCGGGCAGGTCGCGGTCGATATTGCCCTTAACCCAGTTATCGACATTGGCAGAGGCGACCAGATCAATTGAAATGGTTTTGCCGAGAAGGCCGGGATCCTCAACGTAGCGCTCGCGCAGGATATGACGGGCGTTGGTTTCGGGGATAGTCAGGAGTTGACGTGTATCAATGTCATAATCGGCGGGGGCCGACTTGCGCATCGCGACCTCAAGCACCTTGTTCCAGTTGAGCAAGACAAGCGAACTCCGCCATTTGAGGTTGGCCTGCTCGAAACCAGCATCGGACTGGCCCACTTCGCGCACCGGCGCCGGGGTCAGCTTGATAATTGCGGGATCGTAGGCCACTTCGAGATGCAGGTTGGCCTGAGTGAACGCAGGAATGCCCTTGCTCAATACGTCGGTAAACAGCAGGGCAACAAACCCGAGAGCGGCGACGATGGCGGCAATGCCCAGGCCCCGAAATATCTTTTCGGTCATGTGGCGGCGACGCAATCCGGCCTTGACCTTGCGGGCCCGCTCGGCGGCAAGACTGCGGCTCGCGGTATTGGATTGACTGAGTTCGGTCATGTTATTCGTACTGCTCCCGGAAGCGGCGGACGATGTAAAGCGCCACGACATTTAGGATGAGGGTCATCACGAAAAGCGTCAGCCCCAACGCGAAGGCCACCAGCGATTGCGGTCCGGCAAAGTCGGTATCACCGGTCAGCTGATTGACGATGGAAATGGTGATGGTGGAGACTGGTTCGAGCGGGGTTCCGCGCAACACCGGGCTGTTACCGGCAGCCAGAACGACGATCATGGTTTCGCCAATGGCGCGGCTGATGGCCAGAAGGAAGGCCCCCACGATGCCCGGCAGCGCCGCTGGCAGCAGCACGCGGCGGATGGTTTCGGACTGGGTGGCGCCCAGACCATAAGAGCCGTCGCGCATCGAGGACGGCACCTGGTTGAGAATGTCATCGGATAGCGACGAGATGAAGGGGATGATCATGATCCCCATCACGAGGCCCGCCGTCAGGGCACTGGCGGCCTTGATGTCAAGACCAATGATGTCACCGGCACTTGCCAGGAACGGACCGACAGTCACCAGCGCGAAAAAGCCATAAACGATGGTGGGAATGCCGGCCAGAATTTCAATGATCGGCTTGATGATGGCCCGCAGTTTGCGGGGCGCGTATTGGGAAAGATAGATCGCAGTCATCAGACCGACGGGCACGGCCACCAGGGTCGCGATAAGCGAAACCATCAGCGTGCCTGCCAGGAGCGGCAGCAAACCATATTGGCCTTGAGCGCCCCCTTCGGTGGAGGAGAACACCGGGTTCCAGACAGTTCCGAAGAAGAAATCGAGCGGATTGACGAAGGTGAAGAAGCGCAGTGCTTCGGTCACGAGGGAGGCAACGATGCCGACGGTTGTCAGGATCGCAATTCCCGAGCAGGCCAGTAACAGCAGGCCAATGATGAATTCGACGTTGTTGCGGGCGCGCAGGCGCGGCGTGATCTTGGAGCGCGCGTAGAGCAGCGCCAAAATACCGGTGCCAGCAGCGGCAGCGATGACCACCAGAAATGTGGTGAACTGGAACTGACGCAGCGCTTCGCCTGCGGCCTGTTCATAGGGTTGCACATCGCCTGCAACACCAAACCCGGAAGCCAGCGCGTTGATGCGCTGAAGGGTTGCCTGCAAGTCTTGCCCGGTTTGAGCGGCGACATCGGCGGGCAGTTGGGCAAGGGTAAAAGCGCGGATGACATCGCCGCCGAAATAGGCCCAAAGGGCCAGGATCAGCAGCATGGGAATGATGGCCCATAGCGCGACAAGGGTGCCGTGATATTGCGGACGGGAATGCACGCGGATGCCATTTGGCGTGGCCAGATTGCGGCTACGGGACCAACCAGACTGATAAGCCAGACCCATGATAACAAGGAGCAGGCCAACGACAACGAGTGAGTTCACAGCGGTCACGCTTTCCCATTGATAGTAGGGATGGACCGCGCCCAGGTGGGCGCGGTCCGGGATATGCAGAACTTAGTTGGCGGCGGCTTCGAACGCGGCCAGAACTTGGGCAGTCTTGTCTTCTGGCTGCGGGATCAGACCTGCAGCTTCAAGCGTACCGCCGCTGCCGGACATCATGTCCGACAGGAAGAAATTTACATATTCCTCGATGCCGGGAATGGTGCCGATGTGCTGGCCCTTGATATAAAAGTAGAGCGGACGCGACACAGGATATTCGCCAGCAGCAACGGTATCGTTGGAAGGCACAACGCCATCAATGGTTGCAACCTTTAGCGTGTCCTTGTTCTGGTCGTAAAAGCTCAGACCGAAAACGCCGACAGTGTCAGGGTTGGACTTGAGGCGCGCCAGCGTTTCAGTGTAATCGCCCGAAATTTCGACAACAACGTCCTGACGCAGGGTGGTTTCAGCGGCAGCCTTTTCTTCCTCGCTCAGACCTTCTGGCAGACCTGCTTCTTCAGCACCGGCAGATACAACGCGTTCCTGGAAAACTTCACGGGTGCCGTGGTTGGAACCGGGAATGGCCAGAGCGATGGTCTGATCTGGCAGCGATGCGTCGATCTGATTCCAGTTGGTGTATGGGTTGTCGACCAGCTTGCCATCAACGGGGACCTTGGCAGCGATTGCCTTGTAGATCTGGACGGGGGTCAGGGAGAAGTCAGGACCGGTCGCTTCGGACGCAAAAACGATGCCGTCGAAGCCGAACTGGATTTCACGGATGTCGGTGACGCCGTTTTCTTCACAGGCGGCGCGTTCCTTGTCCTTGATCGGGCGCGACGCATCCGCGATGTCGATGGTATTTTCACCAACCCCTTCGCAGAACTGCTTTAGGCCGCCACCGGTGCCGCCCGAACCGACGACTGGGGTGTTGAACTCAGGGTAGGACGCACCGAATTCCTCGGCAACAATCGAAGCGAATGGCAGAACGGTGGACGAGCCAGCGATCTGAATGGTGTCGCGAGCAATAGCTGCGGTGGTGCCAAATGCGGCAAGTGCAATCACGGCGGCGCTGGCGAAAGACAAGGCTTTCATGGAAGTGTCCTTTTTCTCAAAAATGCGGCTCGAATCCCGGCAATATCTTGTGGGGTTCGACCCCGTCCGGTGTTTGACGGTCGCAACCTATGACGCAGTGGTCATAGATTTATGACACTTGGCTGACAGTTGTATGACAGTACAAGCCGTTGATTTTGAATAATTATTCAAAGAGAAACCCGGAATCAATGACTTCACGGTCAGGGCAATGACACGTCGACCCGCATGCCGTGACCGGGCCTTGAACGGATGGTGAGCTGGCCGCGATGGCGGTTAACCGTGTGCTTTGCAATGGCAAGGCCAAGCCCTGTGCCCTTCTTGCGACGGCTGGCATCGGCATCGATGCGATAGAATCGCTCGGTCAAACGGGGGACATGTTCAGGTTCAACGCCGGGTCCATGATCGACGATGCTGACCAGATGGGTAAAGCCGGGCAGCGCTGCTACCGCCAACTCGATATCTACCGTGTTGCCCGAGCCGCCATACTTTATGGCATTTTCGACCAGATTTTCGAAAACCTCGTAAAGCTCATCGCGATCCCCGATTGCGTTGGTTGTTTCGGCGGGGATGGCGAGGCGAAGCTCGACTTCAGCGGCTTCTGCCTGGGCCTGCAAGCCCTCGCGCACATCGCGCAGCAGGGCGACCAGATCAACCGAGCCGGTGGGGCGAACATGCTGGTGCATTTCGATCCGCGACAGTGAGAGCAAATCTTCGATCAGCTTGGCCATGCGTTCGGCCTGGCCGCGCATGATGTGAAGGAATTTTTCACGCGCCGCCGTATCGCGCGCCGCTGGACCGAGCAATGTGTCGATAAAGCCAAGCAGCGAGGTCAGTGGTGTGCGCAACTCATGACTGGCATTGGCGATGAAATCAGAGCGCATGGCATCGACCCGCTTGAGATCGGTAAGGCTTTGGAAGGTGATCAACAACAGCGGTGGGGTCGTCTCGCCGTTAGGGTCGGTTGTGCTTTGCAAAGGCGAAATGGCCACTTTTTCCCAGGTTTCGCTGGGCAGTGTTTCGTGAAGTTCGAACAGGCGCGTTTCACCACTCTGCCAGACGGCCTCAATGGCCTTTACCAGTTCGGGATAGCGCAGAACGAAGGTAATCGGGTTGCCGATGGCAATATTGGGAAAGCGTTGTGCGGCGGCCGCATTTCGGTGACGCACCACCGAGCGGCGATCCAACACCAGGCAGGGATCAAGCAGAACATCGGCGAAGCGGTCGACCCCCATGGTGGCAATCACGCCGGGCGCGTCTCCGGGGGCATGCTCTTGGTGTTGGCTGACGGTTATTGGCAACCAGAGTGCTGCTATTATCAGGATCAGGAGCGCCAGAACCGCTTCGGGCCAACCCAGCCCTGCCTCAACCACCAGCGCCGCCAGAACGAACGCCACGCAGACAAGCAGCACCACGCGGGTGCGCAGCCGATCCAGCAGGGGCGGCAGGCGCCCGTCGGGTCGGGCATTCTTATTGGAACGATCAACCATTTTAACTCTTTGACAGATAGTTGGCGCGGTTGGCCTTGCACGCGCTTCGGCTTCATAGCACGTTGATTACAACAATGGAGAGACAGTGTGAACGACGCGATCAAGAGCTTTGATATCGAGAATCCGGAACTACCCAAGGCCATCAAGAAGGGTGCACTGGAATCGGGCGGCTATCCCTACAAACACAAACTTGATCGCAAGATTTACGAGAACGAGTTGCATGATTTGCAAGTTCAGCTGGTGCGGTTGCAGGCCCATCTGGCCAAGACAAGCGAGCGGGTCATCCTGGTTTTTGAAGGACGCGACGCGGCCGGAAAAGGCGGTACGATCAAAAATTATCTGACCAATCTCAATGCCCGCTACAATCTGATTGCCGCACTGCCCAAGCCCAACGACAGGGAACGCACGCAATGGTATTTCCAACGCTATGTCGACTGGTTTCCAGCGGCAGGCGAAACGGTATTGTTTGACCGTTCTTGGTACAACCGGGCTGGGGTTGAGCCGGTAATGGGCTTTTCAACGCCCGAGCAGACAGCGCATTTTCTCGAAGAAGTGCCGCACTTTGAAAAACGCATCACCAATGATGGCATTCACCTGTTCAAATTCTGGCTGTCGATCGGGCGCGAAATGCAGCTCAAGCGATTTCATGACCGCCGCCACGATCCGCTCAAGGTCTGGAAGCTGTCGCCGGTCGATCTGGAGGCATTGACGCGCTGGGGCGAATATTCCAAAGCGCGAGATGTGATGCTGGAACGCTCCGATAGCGCACACGCGCCCTGGACCATTGCCCGGTTCAACGACAAACGGCGCGGTCGGCTCAACGTCATGCGCACCGTCCTCAACAAGCTGGCCTATGAGGGCAAGGACCCCATTGCCATTGGCGAAGTCGACCGCAAGATCATGCTGAGCGCCTCGGAGTTTCTGGCACTCAAGACGGTGGACGCCGCCTGAATTCAGCTCGGTTCGGCCATGACGTGTGAAACTCGTTTGACAGGGGGATCAAAACGCCTTCATCTAGCGGCAATCGGCGTTAATGACTGACATTGATGCACAATCGGATGCGCCCGCGCAGAATGACGCCAGACAGGGCCAACATGGTTGACGAGGTTGCAGATCACCGACTGGCGGCGCGGCAGGTGCCCCCGGTATTGGTCGTGAATGGGGACGGCGCATCGCCGTTCGTTCTGGTGTGCGATCATGCGTCCAATCGCCTTCCCGAGCGCTATGGCGATCTGGGTCTGAGCCAGACCCAGCGCCTGTCCCATATTGCATGGGACCCCGGGGCGCTGGCGGTATGCCATCAAATGGTTGATCGGCTTGATGCGCCTTTGATTCACTCGACGGTTTCGCGCCTGATCATTGACGCCAATCGCGATATTGGTTCGCCCGAATTGATCCGGACGGTTTCGGAAACCACCGAAATTGCGGCCAATCTTGAGTTGTCGCCAGAAGAGCGGCAGAGCCGGATCAGCCAGTTTCACACCCCGTTTCACGATGTGATCGGGGCGCTGCTCAATCGGCGGGCGGCGGCTGGCAAGAAGTCAGTATTGGTGTGCATGCACTCGTTTACCCCCTCATTTATGGGCGTTGGCCGACCTTGGCCTATCGGGCTGATCCATGGCAAGGACCAGCAGTTTACCCACGCCTTGCAGGACGCGCTCAAGGCCGAGGATCCGGGGCTTAATGTTGGCTGGAATGAGCCTTATGCGGCTATGAACGGGGTGACGTTCACGCTCGAGGAACATGGGGATCGGCGCGGCATTGATGCCACCATGATCGAGTTGCGCAACGATGAAATCACCGAGCCGGACGGCGTTTCCCATTGGGCGGGTCGGCTGGCGCGGTGCCTTGAAACGGCAAGGCAGGCCAGCGTTTCCTAGCTGTGCTAATGCTGACGCGAATTTGATCTAGATTCGGGGGAAGTGTTGGCAGGCAAGACGCAGGCAGGCGGGATCGCCTACGCGACGCGCGACAATTCCTATTTCGAACAACGGAGGCTAAAGCGCTACGCAGGGGTGTGGTCACTGTGGGCACTGAGCGTCGGCGCGGTGATTTCGGGCCATTTTTCAGGCTGGAACCTAGGTTTTGCCATGGGTGGCTGGGGCGGCATGGCGGTGGCTGCTGTCATTATCGGCGTCATGTATCTCGGGCTGACGCTATGCATTGCCGAAATGAGCCCTGCCCTGCCCCACACCGGGGCCGCCTATTCATTTGCCAGAACCGCCATGGGACCGTGGGGCGGTTTTGTCACCGGGCTGTTTGAAAACGTGGAGTATGTACTGACCCCGGCTGTGGTTGTTACGTTCATATCCTCTTATTTCAGCGCCATTGTGGGGCTTGATGCGGTGTGGCTGCCGCTGGTGTGGGTGGCATTTTATGGCATTTTCCTTGGCCTAAATATTTTCGGCGTGGCCCTGAGTTTTCGGGTGACGCTGGTGGTCACGCTGGCCTCGCTTTTGGTGCTGGCGGTCTTCTGGATCAGTGCGTTGCCCAATATGGATTTTGGCCGATGGGCGCTCAATATCGGGGCGGATGGTTCTGAATTGCCGCTAGGGCATGGTCCGCTGTTTCCCTTTGGCATTGCGGGGATATTTGCCTCGCTGCCCTTTGCCGTCTGGCTGTTTCTGGCGATTGAACAATTGCCGCTGGCGGCTGAAGAGTCGGTTGATCCCAGGCGTGACATGCCGCGCGGTATTTTGCTGGGCATGGGAACGCTGGTGATTTCGGCATTCTTGATTGTGCTGCTTAATCCCTCGGTAATCGGTGTGGGCGCCTATGGACTGGGGCGCTCGGGCGAGCCGCTGCTGGATGGATTTCGGGCGATTTATGGAGACGGCTGGGCCGTTCTATTGGGGCTGGTGGCGATGCTGGGGCTGATCGCCTCGTTTCACGCCATTCTGTTTGCGCAGGGGCGGCAGATCTATTCCCTCAGCCGGGCCGGGTATTTTCCATCGGCTCTGTCGGTGACGCACCGACGCCACAAGACCCCTCACGTTGCGATGATCGGGGGCGCGCTACTGGGCCTCTGCGTCATGTTGACTATCTGGTTTGCCAATGGTGGCGGTGGCGAAGCGCCGACCCAGCTCGGCGACGATATCATTGGCACCGTGCTGCTGAACATGGCGGTATTCGGGGCCATGTTGAGCTATATCATGCAGGCGGTGAGCTTCATTTTGTTGCGGCGCAACCGCGCCAGCATCGCGCGCCCATTTCGCAGCCCCCTGGGTATTGGAGGGGCTGCGCTGACAATCATTATTGCCACGATCACGCTTGGCTTCCAGCTCCAGGACCCGAATTTTTTCCGCGGCGTCATCTGGGTCGTTGTCTGGTGTGCCATTGGCATTGCCTATTTCGGCCTTGTTGGTCGACACCGACTGATCCTGTCGCCAGAGGAAGAGTTCGCTCTGGCGCAGGGAGTAGATTAGGCGACGCGGTCGGCGACTGTTTGGGCGGCGCCGTGCTCGAACAGGTTTTCGAGATGCCCGATAACGGTCGACCTGAAGGCCGGCTGCTCGGCAAGGTCTGCACCAAAAATTTCAGGCAGCGCGACAAGACCGTTGAACAGGGCCTTGGGGTCCTCCCCCGCTTCGGCAGCGATGGCCATCAGGCGCATGGACATCGGGTCCTTGACGTCGATGGGTTTGCCGTTTTCGTCGATGCCCATGACATAACGCATCCATGCGGCGACCCCGAGCGCCAGCCGGTCGATGGATTTACCGGCCGCCAGTCGGTCGCGAATGGTGCCCAAAAGGCGTTGTGGCAGTTTCTGGCTGCCGTCCATGGCAATCTGCCAGGTGCGATGCTTGAGGGCGGGGTTGGCAAAACGGGCCAATAATTGATCGCGATAGGTCGGTAGGTCGGTGCCGGGCATATCAAGGGTCGGCATGATTTCATCGGTCTGCATCTGATGGATCAGTCTGACGAAATTATCATCCTCCATGGCATCGGAAACATGCTCGTAGCCTGCCAGATAGCCGAGGTAGGAAAGGGTCGAGTGCGCGCCATTGAGCATGCGCAGTTTCATCAATTCGAACGGCTCGACGCTTTTGACCAGTTGCGCACCAACGGCTTCAAACGGAGGACGACCTCCGGGAAAATTGTCTTCGATGACCCATTGCGTGAAGGGCTCGGTCATGATCGGCCAGGCATCTTCAGCCCCGATCAATTCGGCAATGGCGCTCCGGTCGGCATCAGTGGTTGCGGGGACGATGCGATCCACCATGGTGCCGGGAAAGGCGACATTATCGGCAACCCAAGCGCCCAGATCAGCATCAAGGAGGCCGGCGAAGCGGGCAACAATGCGCTGGCACGTTTCCCCGTTGGACGGCAGATTATCGCAACTCATCACGGCAAAGGGGGCAACGCCTGAGGCGCGGCGACGCGCGAGCGCGGCAACGATCAGGCCGGGGGCGCTGCGTGGATTTTCGGGATTTGCCAGATCATGGACGATGTCAGGATGTTTGGAATCGAGCTCGCCGGTGGCGGGGTCGTGGCAATAGCCTTTTTCAGTGACGGTCAGCGAAACGATGCGAATGTTGGGCGACGCCATCGTCTCGAGCAGCTTTTCGCGTTCGACATTGGCGTCCAGAATATCAATGATCGAGCCAATAACGCGCGGCTGGGTGCCCGAAGCATCGCGCACGGCAACGGTATAAAGACAATCCTGCGGGGCCAGAGCCTGCTTGGTGTCGGGGCGGCGAAGGCTGGCGCCGACGATCGCCCAATCGGGATGATCCTTGAGCAAATCATCAATATAAACAGCCATGTGGGCGCGATGAAAGGCGCCGATACCAAGGTGCACGATGCCTGCGGAAATACCAGTTCGGTCATAAGCTGGCACGGCCAGTCTGGTGGGAGCATTGGCAAGCGAATTGGCTGAAAGTCGGGTCATAGCTACATCCATTGGTCGACGCGGCTTCTTGTATGGTAGAAATTGAAAAAGCGCCACCACCTGATTGCAGGCTGTGCAAATGTAAGCGATAAGCGGGGCAGATCGGCCCGGGAGACAGGATTTGGCGCAGAAACGCTTCGTGAGTATTGGCGAGTGCATGATCGAAATGTCGGGTGGCGAAGAGCGCCAGTACCGGCTCGGTTATGCCGGCGATACGCTCAACACCGCTTGGTACATGCGGGCGATTTTGGGATCGGACTGGCAGGTCGACTATATGACAGCCCTCGGCGACGACCGCTATTCGGGCGATATTCGGGCGTTTCTGGATAGCCACAATATTGGCACCAGCCACATTGCCACCATCGCCAACAAGCGCCCCGGCCTTTACATGATCCATCAGGACAAGGGCGACCGACACTTTACCTATTGGCGCGAAAATTCGGCGGCACGACAGTTGGCCGACGATAGGGACGGGCTGACGCGGGCGCTCGATGGGGCCGACATGGTCTATTTCTCCGGGATTACGCTTGCGATCCTGCAGCCACGGGCGCGCGGTCGGCTGTTGGGTGCTATTGTTGCAGCGCGCGACGCGGGCGCGCGAATTGTCTTTGATACCAATTTGCGGCCAGCGCTTTGGAGTTCGCCACGGGTGATGGCCTCCATGCTAACTGCCGCAGCCAGCCTTTGCGATGTAGTATTGCCAACCCATAGCGACGAGGCGCCGCTATTTGGTGACAAGAACGTCGAAGACACCGCCAATCGCTATCTTGAACTCGGTGTTGAAGAAGTGGTGGTCAAGGATGGGGCCAATACGGCCCTGATTGCCACGCGTGACCAGCAGGTCAGCGTCAAACCGCCAAAAGTCGACAATGTTGTCGACGCCACCGGCGCAGGTGATTCTTTCAATGGTGCATATTTGTGCGCGCGGGCAGCCGGCCTTGATCTTGCCGACGCGGGCGCAGCGGCGCATCGGGTGGCCGGTATCGTCATTGGCCAAAAAGGCGCGCTGGTCGATCCGGCCCTGCTTGAGACTTAAAAGACGCGGTCACCGATCTCTTTCAGATAGTCGATTTCCTCAGGCGTCGGGACACGCCCCAGTGCCTTGTTGCGCTTGGGGAAGCGACCGAAGCGGGCAATGACGTCGCGATGGCCTTTTTGAAAATCGAGCCAACTTTGCGTGTCCGGTTGGCTGAACAGGGCCATGCCGATCTCCTGAATCACCAGTGATTCCGAATGCATATAGGGCATGTAGACAAACATTTTTTCGTGCGGGGTCAGTCCCTTGTCCAACCCCTCGCCTACGATGTACTGGGCCAAGGTCAAAGCCATCAAATCCTGCGCAAAGGCTTTGGGGGAACCGCGATTAAGCTGGCGGGATAGTTGGTCCAGCAGGATAATTTCGGCGCGGCGACCAACAAGGCTATCGCGCCAGTGATAAAGTTCGCCGCGCGAGGCCTGTTCATGGGTTGAGCTGAACCGGGCGGCACAGGCGACGTCAAATTCCTCGCCGCCTGAAAACCACTGTTCGGGGCCATGTTCGACGAACCAGAATTTGATGACGTCGCTGGGTTGTGTCATGGGTCGTTGCCCTCTGGCTGTTTGATGTCGACTTAAGCTGTCGCAGAAATGCGGAGGCGGTTGCCGGAAGGATCGCGGGTTTCGATGCCCGTTGCAAGATGTTCAACCGACGCACCGGCCTTTTCAAGGCGGGTCACCATTTCAGCAAGCGTTGCAGCATCAGGCACAACAATATTGAACCAACGTAGACCAGCCTTATTGGCTGGCGGTAGTTTTGCGTCGGGACCTGCCCAGACATTGAACGCCAACGTGTGGGGCATATAATTCAGCCCCACATCGCCCATTCCGAAGGAGTGGATCAAAACGAACCCGCCAAAGCCGATAGTGTCCCGATAAAAACCCATAGCGACGTCGAGATCATTGACGTGAACATGCACATGCCCGATGCGGGTGCCCTTTGGCATACTGACCTGTCGTTGAGCAGGATCCCCCAACTCGCCCAGCAGCTCTTCGAGATCAATGCGTTCGCGGCCAGAATGGGGTTTGCCATCGGCTGTTAAAGCATAATAGCCCCTTTTGGGATCGCCCAAGGTGCCGCGCCATGGCGTTTCAAAGGTGATTTCAATGCCATTGCCATCAAGATCCCAAAGATAAATGGCCTCGGAAACCAGATGATCAGTGGGCGAAATGCGAACCTGCTTTTCAATTGCGCGCATGGCCATGGAGGCAAGGTCAGCGCGGGTCGGCACGTGGATGGCGACATGATAAAGGCCGATTGTGTGCGGCACGACCGGTCCCTGAGCATTGGTATCCAGCACAATCAAGGTCTGGTTGTCGACACCCAGTTCAAGTCGATCCGGCAGGTCGCCTATAACGGTCAGGCCGACGACATCGCGCCAGATCGCCAGCGCCCTGTCCTTGTCAGTGACGGCCAGATGAACCGGCCCCAGACGGGTGGTCATGGGGAGCAATGGAGCCGAGCGAATGTCGGACTGCACAGTGGCGTCGATCATCATGACCTCCTGAGGGATTGGCGGAACCTAACAGCATTACGCTGCCTTGCGCATTATATATGCCGGCCGCCCCAATGTTCTATGGCCACAAAGCGAATGGACTGTTCGCTTGTTGCGCCCCAAAGCAAAGTGCCTTTCCAGAATGCCATAACCGTGCTGAATTCTTGATAGTCTTTTAGGAGGAGGCAGGCGAAATGGGCATCAGGACGATTGCAATCGTGGCAAGTCTGTTGGCTGGCACCAGCGGCGCCATGGCGAATTGCTACGAGGATCTGGGGTGCGACAATGGGCGCTATTTCACCCGAAGCGAAGTGCGCCAATTATCGTGTCAGGTGCTATGGGAATTGCGCAATTCCATGTATCACCAGAATGGCTATTGTTTCAAAACCCAGCGCGGTATCAATAGTTTCGGCAATGAGGGTTGCTATATCAGCGATCAGGCAGGGGTCAGCCTCAATGCCTATGAACGCGCCAATATCGGCCTGATTGTCGCCACCGAAAAAGCCAAGGGTTGTCGCTGAATTTGCAACGAATGCAGCGCCGTCCCGTTGTGCTCGACAAGGAGAAATTGAATGAAGATCATGTACACAGCCAAGGCCACCTCAACCGGCGGTGGCCGCGTTGGGCAGGCGGCAACCGATGACGGGGTGCTTGACGTTACCCTGACTTCACCTAAAGAAATGGGCGGCGATGGGGCGCGCGGCACCAACCCTGAACAATTGTTTGCGGTTGGATATTCGGCCTGTTTCCTGGGCGCCATCAGGGGTGCCGCAGGCAAGACAAAGACGAAAATTTCCGACGATTCAACGGTTACCGCCGAGGTCAGTTTCCGGGATCGCGAAGATGGCGAAGGGTTCTGGATTCAGGCAGCACTTAAAGTGCATCTGCCGGGGCTCGACAAGGAAACCGCCGAGGATGTGGTGCGGCGCGCACATATCATTTGCCCCTATAGCGAAGTGTCGCGCAACGGCTTTAACGTGACGCTAGACGTGGTCTAGGCGTCGAATTGATATTTGAGACTGTGGAATCCGGGGCATGGTAGTGCCCCGGATTATTTGTCGTCAGGCGATCATCAGACCCTTGGTCAATTCGAGCGCCTGGCGTTCAAACAGACGCCGGTAGATGCCGCCAGACAGTTGGATCAATTGCTCGTGCCGCCCTTCTTCAACGATACGGCCCTTGTCGAAGACCAACAGGCGATCAAGTGCACGCACCGTGGAAAGGCGGTGGGCAATGACAAGCGTTGTTCGTCCCACCATCAAGCGTTCCATGGCTTCCTGGATCAGCACTTCGCTTTCGCTATCGAGGCTCGATGTCGCCTCGTCCAAAATCAGGATCGGGGCATCGGCCAGAAACGCGCGGGCAATGGCGACGCGCTGGCGTTCGCCGCCTGACAATTTAACGCCACGCTCACCGACCATGGTTTCATAGGCCTTGGGCAGGCCGACGATAAAGTCGTGGGCGCTGGCCTGACGCGCGGCCATCTCGACCTCAGCGCGACTGGCACCGGGGCGGGCATAGGCGATATTGTCGGCCAACGAGCGGTGAAACAGGATTGGCTCCTGCTGCACGATGGCGATCTGGCCGCGCAGGGACGATTGCTGGACGCCAGCAATATCCTGGCCATCAATGCGGATGTCACCCGAGTTGATGTCATAGAGCCGCTGGATCAGCTTGACGAACGTCGTCTTGCCTGAACCCGAATGCCCCACCAACCCGACACGCTCGCCCGGGGCGATCGACACCGAAAAATCGGCATAGAGCGGCGTCTGATGCGAACCGTACTGGAAGGTGACATTGTCAAAGGCAATCGCCCCTTTGCCAATGGCAATGGCGCCAGCGTCAGGTCGATCCTCAACGCCCAGCGGTTGCTCATAGAGTTGCACCAACTCTTCCATGTCGTTCACTGAACGTTGCAGGTTGCGAATGTGCTGGCCGACATCGCGCAAGTGACCCGACAGGACGAAGAACATGGTCAGTACAAAGGTGATGTCGCCTGGGCTGGCCAAACCCTGCTGCCACAGCAACAGTGCGGTGCCCAATATGGCGCTTTGCATGATCACCATCATCAAGCCCTGGACGCCGCCATTGATAGTGCCGCGCTGCCAGACGCGACGGGTGCGGTGGCGCCATTTGTCGACGACGCGCTGCAGGCGAGATTCTTCGCGGGTTTCGGCGCCGAAGGCCTTGACCACGGTATTGCAACTAACGGCATCGGCCAGCGCGCCACCCATTTTGGTGTCCCATGCATTGGCCAGGGCACCAGCGGGCGCCACGAAACCAACCGACAACACAACGGTAACGCCGACATAGATCAACGATCCTAATCCGACAACCAATCCCATCACCGGCCAGGCCATGCCCAGAATAACGGTCGCGCCGAACAGCATGACGAGCGAGGGGAGCAGGGCAATAAGGAGAGTATCATTGAGCAGATCGAGCGCCCCCATGCCACGCGTGATTTTGCGCACGGTGGACCCGGCAAAGCTGTTGGCGTGCCAATCGGTCGAAAACCGCTGGACACGATGGAAGGCGCTGGTGGTGACTTCACTCATGATGCGCAGGGTGAAGGCGATTAGGCTGAAAAACACCAATTGGCGCAACACCACCGAGGCCAGATAAAGCGCAGCCATGATCCAGAATGCCGTTACAGCGGCATCCCAGAACTGCGCAGCCTGACCACTACCCGAAGCCACTGCGTCGACCAGTTTACCGGCAAACAAAGGGCTAAATGCTTCGGCAAGCGTGGCGCCCAAAACCAAGGTTGCTGTGAATACGGCGCGAATTGGTTGCTGCTTCCAGAAGCCAAAGGTGAAGCCAAGCACCTTGCGGAAAGCATCGCCGCGGATATTGAGTTTGAAACGAGCCATGAAACGTTCCAGCGCCACCGTTACGGCGGACCGGTCCCCTGAACTAAAACGGAAACAGCGCGAGGCAATGCCTTGAAGATCGTGCTGTCAGGAAGTGAGAGATTGAGCGCCAGCGCTCGGGGCAGAACGGACCTTTAAGGTCGGAACATGCCGATGGGAGTAATCGCAAATGATGCTGTCAACGAACGCCTCCCATAACAGGGGTTTGAAAGCTCATCTATAGATCAAGATTTGCAGTTCGCCAATATGGCTGATCACGGCCCGGTCAGTGATGTTGCCCAAGTGCAACAGATTCTCGCCGTCCCAACCAGAGAAATTTGGCGGCAACCCTCGCAATGTGTCCCAAAGCGCATTAGCTTGACGCAGTCCTATCTCGATATATTCATTCGGAATTTCATCATGAGCGCAACGACCCCGATCGATCCCGTCAAACTGGATAAACTCGCCCAGGTGGCCATCAAGGTTGGCCTGCAATTGGCTGAAGGGCAGGATCTGGTGATGACGGCCCCGATGACCGCCGCACCGCTGGTACGCCGGATCACCGAGCATGCCTATAAAGCCGGCGCGGGTCTGGTGACGACGTTTTATTCGGACGAGGAAGCAACGCTGGCCCGTTACAAGCACGCCAACAACGCCAGTTTCGACAAGGCGGCAGGCTGGCTTTACAAGGGCATGGCCGAAGCCTTTTCCAACAATGCGGCCCGGCTGGCGATTGCCGGTGACAACCCAATGATGCTGGCCGGACAGGACACGGACAAGGTGTCGCGCGCCAACCGCGCCAATTCGGCTGCCTACAGGCCGGCGCTGCAAAAGATCACCGGCTTTGACATCAACTGGAACATTGTCTCCTACCCCAGCCCTGCATGGGCAAAACTGGTTTTTCCCAATGATCCTGAAGATATCGCGGTGGGCAAGCTGGCCGATGCTATTTTTGCGGCCAGCCGGGTGGATCAGGACGATCCTATTGCTGCCTGGAAGGCCCACAATGCCAATCTGAAGCAGCGCTGGACATGGCTCAATGAGATGAATTTTGCCTCGCTGCACTATACCGGTCCCGGCACCGATCTGACGATCGGGCTGGCCGACGGTCATCAGTGGAAGGGCGGCGCATCGGAAGCCAAGAACGGGATTACCTGCAATCCAAATATTCCGACCGAGGAAGTTTTTACCACCCCACACAAGCTGCGGGTCGACGGCCATGTTGCCGCCACCAAGCCGCTGTCGCACAATGGCTCGCTGATTGAGGAGATGCAGGCACGCTTCGAGGGTGGGCGGCTTGTTGAACTCAAGGCCAGAAAGGGTCAGGACGTGTTCAACAAGGTTCTGGACACTGACGAAGGTGGGCGTCGCCTGGGCGAAGTGGCGCTGGTGCCGCACTCATCGCCAATATCGGCGTCAGGGCTGTTGTTTTTCAATACGCTTTACGACGAAAACGCGGCCTGCCATATCGCGATGGGCCAGTGCTATGCCGACTGCTTTGTTGGTGGCAAGACCCTGGCCCCCGAGCAGATCGCGGCGCAGGGCGGCAATACCAGCAACATTCACATCGACTGGATGATCGGCTCTGACAAGATCGACATTGATGGGATCAAAGACGATGGGTCCATCGTGCCGGTTTTCCGCAAGGGTGAATGGGCCTGATCGGCGCATAAAAAAACCCTCCCCGACTGGGGAGGGTGAGTGCCAACCGAAGTTGGACAGGAAGATCAGCCGGTCCAGCCACCGTCAATGACGTGAACCTGACCTGTGGTGTAGCCGGCCCCGGCAAGATAGACCGCGAGGTCGGCGATTTCCTCAGGCCGACCGATGCGGCCGATTGGCTGGCGCGCAATAAAAGCGGCCTTGGCTTTCTCGAAATCGCCCGTATCTTCCCAGCGTTGATGTAGCGACGGGCTATCGACGGTGCCCGGCGCGATGGCGTTGCAGCGAATGCCTTTATCAACATAATCGGCCGCGACGGCTTTGGTCAGGCCGACAACTGCCGCCTTGGTTGCTGTGTAGACAAACCTGTTCGGAATTCCCTTAACCGACGAGGCGACCGAAGACACATTGATGATATCGCCGTCGCCGCGCTCAAGCATCTGCGGCAATACCGCCTTGATGGTGCGCACCTGAGATTTGACGTTCAGATCGAAAGCAAAATCAAGGTCCTCGTCCGTGCTTTCGAGAATATTGCCGCTGTGAACAACGCCAGCGCAATTGAACAGAATATCGATGCGGCCGATTTCGGCGACGGCTTTGTTCACCGCTTCGCTTGAGAGCACATCGAGCACGCGGGTGGTGACATTTGGTGTGCCGTCAAGTTCGGCCAGCTTTTCGGCATTGATATCAGTGGCAATGACCCTGGCGCCGGCTGCCACGAAAGCGTGGACCGAGGCCAGGCCGATGCCCTGCGCCGCAGCCGTGATCAATACGATTTTTCCATTTAGTTGTGACATTATAAGCCTTTGACAATCTTGACGCAGTGAAAAAGTCGCGCCACTTTCGAAATCTTTCGCTAACATGTTAGCAGCAAAGTGGTCGGAGTCTACTGGCAAAAGGGCGTATGAAGGCCCTTGCAAAGATTTTAACGTTGGCGGTTTCGAGCTAGCTGCCTAACATCACACCATATTCTGATTCAACGAAGGGCCATACAGCATGCGCATTCTCGATACTCATCTGCACCTGGTCTATCCTGAACGCCATAGCTACCCCTGGCTTGCCAACGCGCCAAAGCTGAACAAACCCTGGAGCGTTGAAAGCTATTTCGCCGAGGCCTTGCCGCTGGGGATCGAGTCGGCGCTGCACATGGAAGTGGATGTCGCCGAGACCGATCAGTTGGCCGAAACTGAGTTTGTGCTCGGTCTACCCCGGATTGCCGGGGCGATTGCGGGATGCCGGCCCGAGAGCATGGGGTTTGTGGATCAAATTGAGCAGTTGAGCGAGCACGCCCACGTCAAGGGCGTTCGCCGCGTGCTGCATGTGATGCCAGACGATACGTCACAATCCGATCTGTTCATTGAAAATATTCGCCACCTGCCCGACTATGATCTGAGCTTTGATTTGTGCCTGCGCGCCGACCAATTGCCGCTGGGTACCGAGCTGATCCAGAAGGCGCCTGATGTGCACTTTATTCTGGATCATTGCGGCGTGCCCAATGTGGCGGCCCAGGAGCTTGATCCGTGGCGGGGCTACATTACCGAAATGGCGCGCATGCCCAATGTGGCGGCCAAGATTTCAGGCGTTGTAGCTTATGCCAAACCCGACTGGGTGGTGGATGATTTACGTCCGTTTGTTGAACAAATCATCGAAAGTTTTGGCTGGGATCGGGTCGTTTGGGGATCGGACCATCCTGTGTGCACGCAGACCGCCAATGTGACGCGGTGGGTCGAGGCGACCCATACGTTGATCAAAGGCGCGAGTGAGGATGAAAAAGCCAAGCTGCTGCACCGGAACGCCGAACGCATCTATCGGGTTTAGTCGGGGCGCTTAATTTTAACCGGACAAGCAGTGCGCATCCTGTCGCCTTGAAAGGGGCGGCAGGCCGTTGCATTGTCACATTCACAATAGCCAGGATCTAGAGACCATGAGTACTGCAAACCCAGCCGACCGGATCGCCATTTCAACCTGGTCGCTGCATCGGATGATGGGCACGACCTATCCCCACGATCTGGATAGTCTTGCTATCACCTCGGCGCAGGAAACCTATGGCGAAGTCAATGAATCGCTGCTCGATATACCCTCAGCCATCGCCAACCACGGCATCAACAGGCTTGAAATCTGCTCGTTCCACCTGCCCAGCCGGGACCCGGTCTATCTGGGTGAACTGCGCGATGCACTGGCCCGCGTCGATGTGCAATTGCAGACCCTTTTAATTGAAGCGGGCGATATTTCGGACGCGGCAACCAGTCAACGCGATACCGACTGGATCGCCCATTGGGTCGAAACCGCCAATATTCTGGGGGCCAAGCACGCCCGCGTTATTGCCGGCAAGCAAAAGCCCAGCCTTGAGGCGCTTGATCTTTCAGCCAAAGCGTTGGCCAGTCTGGCCGATCGCAATGCGGGTGGCACGACCCGGCTGGTGGTCGAAAACTGGTTCGATCTGTTGCCAAAGCCTGCGCAGGTCAACGATCTGCTGGATCGGCTTGATGGTCGGGTGGGGCTCAATGCTGATTTTGGCAATTGGAGCGGGCCCAACAAATATGCCGACCTGAGCGCGATTTTTGGCCGCGCCGAACTGTGCCACGCCAAGGCAAGCTTTAAGGACGGGCAGATGGATGAAGGCGACTATGCCCAGTGTCTGTCGGCGGCTGAAGAGGCCGGTTATGCCGGCCCCTATACGCTGATTTTTGATGCCGAAACGCCCAGTGAATGGGACGGCATTGCCATTGAAAAGACATTTGTTGAAGAGCAGTTGACGCTGGCGGCTACTCCAGCGGAGTGAGCGTGCCCAGAAGAGTTGGGATCAACTCGCTGACCGTTGGGTGAATATGGACGGCATGCTGCATGACGGTATAGGGCTGCTTGCCCGCCATCAATTGCAGCAGGCCGTGAATGACCTCATCGCCTTCGATGCCAAGAAAGGCGCCGCCCAAGACCTGTTTGGTTTCAGCATCGACCAGCACCTTGAGCAGGCCCTGCGTTTCGCTGCGTTCGCGGGCGCGGGCGACCTTGGCCATGGGCATGGTGGCCATCAGGGCCGGTTTGCCGCTCTTGCGCACGTCGGTTTCGCTCATGCCGATGCGCCCCAATGGCGGGTCGATAAACAGGGCATAAATCGGGATGCGGACGCCAATATCACGGTTACCATCTTCGAGCAGATTGTCCGCGACAATTTCAAAGTCATTGTATGAGGTATGGGTGAAGGCGCCGCGACCGTTAACGTCGCCCATGGCCCAGATGCCGGGCACATTGGTGCGCAAATGATCGTCAACTTCTATGAAGCCGCGCCGATTGGTAGCGATACCCGCCGCGATCAGGTTGAGCGCCTCGGTATTTGGCAGGCGGCCAGTGGCAATCAGCAAGTGCGAGCCGCTCAGCTTTTGGGACTTGCCGGCGACCTTGAGGACAATCTCGACGCCGTTTTCTGATTTCGACAATTTTACGCCGCTGGTGTTGAATAGGAACTGGATGCCCTCAGCTTCAAGGATTTCACGCACCGCCTCGGATATATCGTCGTCCTCGCGCGCAATCGGGCGGTCGCCGTTGCTGAAGACTGTGACCCTGGCGCCGAAACGGGCATACATCTGGGCAAATTCGAGCCCGACATAGCTGGCCCCGGCAATGATCAGATGATCCGGCACGACATCGAGGTCCATCATCGAGGTGTTGTCGAGATAGGTTATCTCGGAGAGGCCGGGCCAATCGGGAACGGCGGGGCGTCCACCGCTGTTGATGAATATTTTCGGCGCCGTCAGGGTCTTGCCGTTGACGCTGACCTCGTTGGCGGACAAAAAACCGGCTTCGCCCCAAAAAAGCGTCAGATTATCGAGATTGCCGAGCCAGTCGGTCAAGCTGGAAACGGAGGCGCCGACGATTGTGTCTTTCCGGGCCTTTACCGCCTTCATGTCGACGGTGACATTGCCCGCGTTAACGCCAAAATCGGCAGCGCGGCGGGCCATGTGAGCGGCGCGAGCGCTGGCAACCAGTGATTTTGTGGGCGTGCAGCCATCATTGACGCAGGTGCCGCCCAGATGCTCGCGCTCGATCAGTGCGACCTTTGAGCCTGCTTCAGCCATTTTGGCGGCGAGGAAGGGACCAGACTGGCCTGCCCCGATTATGATGGCGTCAAATTGCTGGCTCATAAAGTACCTCGGCTATCGTTTGAGTGACTGATGTCTTGTTTGGTATTAACGTTGATCGAGCCATTTGGTCGGCTTTGAGTGCAATTTGTTTCACCAACCAAGAGAACGCAAATGACCTGGTTGCCATCCAATGATCCGATATTGGGCGATGCGCAGTCGTGCGAGGCGCTGGAATTGGTGGTGGTGCCGCGCACGCGCGACCTTGGCAATTTTCCGGTTCGGCGGGCGCTGCCGCACGGGAAAAGGCAAATGGTTGGCCCGTTCATTTTCTTTGACCATTTCGGCCCGGTGCAGTTCATTTCCGGACAGGGCATGGATATCAAACCGCATCCCCATATCGGGCTGTCGACTGTCACCTATCTGTTCGATGGCAAAATCACCCATCGCGACAGCGAGGGCAATGTGCAGGAAATCCAACCGGGCGCGATGAATTTGATGACCGCGGGGCGGGGTATTACCCATTCGGAACGGACGCCCGATGTCGAGCGGAGCGTGGGGCAAAAAATGCTTGGGCTGCAAAGCTGGATCGCCCTGCCTGAAGGGCGAGAGGAGATTGATCCCTCGTTCCAGCATTTTGGCGCGGAAGCCTTGCCGACGGTGACCGATGCCGGGTTGAGCGCCCGGATCATTGCGGGCAGCGCCTTTGGTAAATCGGCCAAGGTCGACATGGTATCTGACTGGTTTTATGTCGAGGTAACACTGGCGGCCGGCAACAGTGCGCCGCTTGATGCCGATCACGAGGAGCGCGCCATCTATATTGTGGATGGCGAGATAGATATTGCGGGGGATGTCTTTGAAGGGCCGCGGCTTCTGGTTTTTCGCCCCGGCGACAAGATTAGTGTGACGGCGGTTCGGCCCAGCCGCATGATGTTTCTGGGTGGTACGGCCCTGGGTGGGCCGCGCTATATCTGGTGGAACTTTGTTTCCTCAAGCAAGGAGCGGATCGAGCAGGCCAAGGAGGACTGGAAAAACGCCCGGTTCGGCGCGGTACCTGACGAGACCGAGTTTATTCCCCTGCCCGAAAAATCCTTTTAGTGCCCTATTCGGCGCGCCACCCGGGTATTTTGCCGACATCGGGCAGGCCATAGAACTTGCGCACCACGTCCCAGCCTTCTTCAGCGCTGTCGACGATGGTGAAAAGATCTGGATCGGTTGGCGCAATGGTGCCGGCGGCGGCGAGCGCATCGAAATTGATGACCTTGCCCCAAAACTCTGCGCCGAACAGCAGCAGCGGCACAGGCTCCATGCGGCCGGTCTGGATCAGGGTCAGGGTTTCGAAAAATTCGTCCATGGTGCCAAAGCCGCCGGGGAAGACGGCAACCGCCTTGGCGCGCAGCAGGAAATGAATCTTGCGGGTGGCAAAATAGTGAAAATTAAAGCTGAGATCGGGCGTCACATAGTGATTGGGCGCCTGCTCATGGGCCAAAACGATATTGAGGCCGATCGACTGGGCGCCAACATCGACCGCGCCGCGATTGCCCGCCTCCATGACACCGGGTCCGCCGCCGGTCACGACCACAAATTCGCGACTGTCCTGGGCGAGCGAAGTTAGCGAGGCAAATTGGGCGAAACGGCGGGCCTCGTCATAATAGATCGAAGCCTTTTCCAGATTGGCCTTTTGGGTATCGTTGCGCGCCGCCCAGGCGGGCTTTCCGGGCTCTGGAATACGTGCGCCGCCAAAGAGCACGACAGTGGAATTGATCCCATGCTCGCTCAAGCGCATTTCGGTCTTGGTATATTCAAGCTGAAAGCGAATGCCGCGGGTCTCCTCGGCAGTCATGAACTCTTCGTCGGAAAAAGCCAGACGATAGGCCGACGATTCTGTCTGGGGGGTCTGGGGCGCGCGCTTGGCGGCATCGACGTCCTGCGCGGACGTCCGCAGGGGCGTGTGGCGGCGTTTGGCCATATATGGCTCTCCTCGGATTTGGCGCCATGGTGGCATTGTGACAGTTAAGGATGAGTTTGGGCGTACTTCTAGTGATTGACACCGCAAGGCGCCTCGCTATGGTCCCGGCCAAACTGTGTTTGCCCCAAGGATTGCCCCGCATGTCTCACGCCGATCTCGCCAATACAATTGATACAGCCTTCGAAAACCGCAATGAGATCAATTTTTCGACCACTGGTGTCGTGCGCGAAGCGGTCAATGACGCGTTGGCAATGCTCGATAGTGGCAAGGCACGGGTGGCCGAAAAGATCGACGGGCAGTGGCAGGTCAATCAATGGCTGAAAAAAGCGGTGCTTCTGTCGTTCCGGCTCAATGACAACAAGATGATCGAGGGCGCGCCGGGCAGATCGTCGTTCTGGGACAAGGTGCCGACCAAGTTTGAAGGCTGGAGCGAAACCGATTTCCGCAATGGCGGGTTCCGGGCTGTACCGGGCGCGGTGGTGCGCCATTCGGCCCATATCAGCAAGGGTGTCGTTTTGATGCCCAGCTTTGTCAATCTCGGCGCCTATGTGGGCGAAGGCACGATGGTCGATACTTGGGTGACCGTTGGTTCCTGCGCGCAAATCGGCAAGAATGTGCATATTTCGGGCGGCGTCGGCATTGGCGGGGTGCTGGAACCCTTGCAGGCCGGTCCGGTGATCATTGAGGACAATTGCTTTATCGGGGCGCGCTCGGAAGTGGTCGAAGGTGTGGTCGTGGGCGAAGGTGCGGTTATTTCGATGGGCGTTTTCATTGGCGCGTCCACCAAGATCGTCGACCGGGCGACCGGTGAGATCCACATCGGCAAGGTGCCTCCCTATTCGGTGGTTGTTTCAGGCAATCTACCCGGCAGGCCGCTGCCGAACGGGCAGCCCGGTCCATCACTCTATTGTGCGGTGATCGTCAAAACGGTTGATGCGCAGACCCGTTCCAAGACTGGGATCAATGATCTGTTGCGCGATTAACAAGTCCCTGGCCTAAATTGAATGGCCATCTGGCCGGATATGCTTTGGCGCACTAGAGTTTGAGTCGGGCACTATCCGTGCAGGAGGGACAAATGGATTTCAATCAGGACTGGAAGTATCTGTTTACGAGTTTTGAGGGACGTATCAATCGTGCGCCCTTCTGGGCAGGCGTTGTCGTTCTGTTTTTGGTTAGTCTGGTGGTGACCTTCGTGCTCGGGCTGTTGCACCTTAGTTTTCTGGGCAATTTGTTCGCCCTCGTGATGGTTTATCCGGGGGTTGCGCTTTATGCCAAGCGTTGGCACGACCGCTCGAAGTCGGGCTGGTGGTCGCTGGTAATGCTCATTCCGCTGCTGGGTCTGATTTATGCGATCTATGAGATCGGCATTCAGGAAGGGGTTCCTGAAGACAATCAATATGGGTCCAACCCATTGGCGCGCGCCTAGCATTGGGCAGGAAACGGACGGGACATGGTTGCCGACATCGGGGATGATCCCGTCCAATTGCTATCAAACTTGATTGCCTGCGCTTCGGTGACGCCGGAGGAAGCGGGCGCGCTTGGCGTGCTGGAAACAACACTGGTCGCGCTCGGGTTCAGGGTTGAGCGGATCAGGTTTGAGGGCGATGGCTCCTACCCCGTCGACAATCTGTTCGCGACGCGCGGCAATGGCGGCAAGCGCCTGCTGTTTGCCGGGCATACCGATGTAGTGCCGCCCGGCGCGTTAGAGAGTTGGAGCGCTGACCCGTTCGTGCCCCGGATCGCTGATGGCAAGATATATGGGCGTGGTGCGGCGGACATGAAGAGCGGTATCGCAGCCTTTGTTGCAGCGCTCGCCAAAATTCCAGTCGACGCCGGCACCATCGCACTGGCCATTACCAACGACGAAGAGGCCGACGCCATCAACGGGACGGCCAAGCTGATGGCATGGGCGCGCGACAATGGCCATGAATTTGATTTTGCCATTGTGGGCGAGCCCAGTTCGACGGCTCATTTGGGCGACAGTATCAAGATCGGGCGGCGCGGCTCCTTTTCGGGCCGGGTCAGGGTTCAGGGCGTTCAAGGCCATGTGGCCTATCCGGAAAAGGCCCAAAACCCACTGCCGATATTGGCATCAGTCGTGGGGGCGCTCAGCGGCAGGCAGATCGACAATGGCACCCCCCATTTTCCGGCCAGCAATCTTGAGTTCACCTCAATCGACGTCGGCAATCCAACCAGCAATGTCATCCCGGCCAGTGGGGAGGCCCGGTTCAACATTCGCTATAACGATCTTTGGACACCGCAGACATTGCGCAACTGGGTGACGACGCAGATCGGCGATATCGACGCGCATGGCTGCACAATCGACTTTGAATTGGCGGCCACGCCTTCGCGCTCGTTCCTTTCGCCTATCGGGGGGAAGTGGAAAGTCTGCGCGACGCGATATTTTCGGTTACGGGACGACGTCCAGAATTATCCACCGGCGGTGGAACATCCGACGCGCGTTTTATCGCCCACTATTGTGCCGTGGTCGAATGTGGCCTTGTTGGCAGCTCGATGCACAAGAGCGACGAACATGTCGCCATTGCCGATGTCACCGGACTGCGCGATATTTATGCGGCATTCATCAACCGTTATTTTGGCCTTTAGGCATGAGGATATGGCGGGCACTGGTGGGCGCGTCGCGAGGATGGCTTGGCATTATCCAGGGTCAGAAAAATTGGCGCCAACATTTCCGATTGTCGGTTGCCGGGTTGCTTACGGCGCTGATCATATTCGGGCTGGTGGCTCTGATGGTAACGCTTTTGAGCACCATGGGCGAAGCCATTTCAGAAACGTCGATTGCAGGCAGCGTCCTGGTTGAATGCTCAGGATTGCTGGCATTGGTCGTGACCATCGTGGGCGTACGGTTGCTGGGTCGACGCGATTTGCAGCCGCTGACAATGATCATTCCCGGAATATATGCGGTCACCGCCTATGTCCTGTTGCGTTCAATATTTGCCGCCATTAGCGGGCCGTTGGCGGGTCTTGCCCTGTTTGGGCTTGGATTTTTGCTCTACGGATTGGCGCGCCAGGCAGCCAGACTGAACCTTATCGGGGCGGTTGCATTTGCAGTTTTAACGCTTGGCCTGCTTGTGGCAATGCCTGCAAGCCTTTACATGCTCACTATTCCTGCCCATTCGTCCATCTGATCGGTTTATTCAGTGCCCCAATCGCCAACCACCTTTCTTGAAGAAGCAAAAGACGCCGCGCACGGCGTTTATGCGTTGCTGACCGGGGACCGGGCGGCGGCCCGCTTTTTTGACCTGACGCTGGGCGGGCTGGTGGGCAGCTTTGCCATGGTCCTGATAGCGGTGACGCTGGCCAGCTTTGCGCCGCTGCCATTTGATGTCGAGTCGGCGGCACCACCAACGCCAACGCTTGATATCATTTTGAGCCTAATGGCCTATGGGATTCAGGCGGGTGCCGCATATGGGTTTTTCAACCTGATCGGGCGGCTGGATGGGTTTATCCCTTATCTGGTTGCCAGCAACTGGGTGACCTTTTTCAGCGCCATTGCGCTTCAGGTTGCCTTTGCCGTCGTGGGCATGGGGATTGCCATTCCCGGCCTGATCCTGCTGCTGGCCATTCTGATTGGCAGCCTGATCCTGTTCGTCAATGTCGCCCGGTTCATCGCTACCCTCAAGCCATCGCAGATCGTAATGCTGCTGGTGGTTGATGGTATTGCGCTATTTATCGGGCTGGCATTGTTGTCGGTGTTCATTCCGACCCCGGTCGCCAGCTAATAAATGACGTGGGTCAGATAGAGCCCGTCAGGTGGTGCCAGCGCGCCGCAGCGGCTGCGTTGGGCCGCATCGAGCGCCGCGCGAAAATCCTGTGGCGTCCATTTTCGCTGCCCGACCAGCTTGAGTGAGCCGACCATCGAGCGAACCTGATGGTGCAGGAAACTGCGGGCCCTGGCGGTAATCACAATGTGATCCAACTCGCGCCGCACCGAAAAATGATCGAGCGATTTAAGCGGTGATCTGGACTGGCAGGCCGCCGCGCGGAAAGTGGTAAAATCGTGTGTGCCCAAAATCAATTGTGCAGCGGCGTGCATTTTTTCGGCATCAAGCGGCACCGGTACGTGCCACACGTGGTGGCGTTCCAATGCCGCCGGTGCGCGCCGATTGAGAATGCGATATTCATAGTGGCGCGCCAGCGCTGAAAAGCGGGCCTCAAAGGTGTCGGGAACCGCTTCAGCGAGCAGAATGGAGACCGGATGGCGGCGCAGATGGTGATTGATCGCTTCGCGAATGCGGAACGGGTCCCACTCGCGGTTCAGATCGAAATGGACGACCTGCCCCAATGCGTGCACACCGGTATCCGTGCGCCCAGCCGCCTGGGTGTTGACAGTTTCGCCTGAAAACGCGGCAATTGCGGTTTCCAGTTCCTGTTGTACCGAGGGCTGCTCGATCTGGCGTTGCCAACCACAAAAGGGCGTGCCGTCATATTCGATAATGAGCTTATAGCGGGGCATCTCAATTCACGGCTACAGGCAATTGCCCGGTGCCGCGCAGGAAGGTGGCCGCGTCCATGGCCGATTTGCCTTCGCGCTGCACCTGCATGAGGCGCACGGCGCCAGAGCCGCAGGCGATTGTCAATTCACCGTGCAGCACTGTTCCGGGCGCTCCATTGCCGTTAGCCAGGGTCGAGCGCAGGGCCTTGACGCGTACGTGCTTGCTGGCAAGTTCGATTTCGAACCAGGCACCGGGAAACGGCGACAGGCCGCGAATGTGGTTATGGACATCGTGGGCTGGACGCGACCAGTCGATACGCGCTTCGGCCTTTTCGATTTTTTTGGCATAAAGCGCACCGGTTTCCGGTTGGGGGGTAAATTCCAGGCTGCCGCGCTCGAGCGCTGCCAGCGCCCGGCCCATCAAGTCGGCGCCGGTGCGCATCATGATGTCGTGCAATTCGCCCGCTGTCATATCGGGCCCGATAGCCATTTCGTCGGCCAGCCCGATGGCGCCGGTATCGAGCCCTTCGTCCATCTGCATGACCATGACGCCAGTGCGCGCATCACCTGCCATGATGGCGCGCTGAATGGGGGCGGCACCGCGCCAGCGCGGCAAGAGCGACCCGTGCAAATTGAGGCAACCGTGGGCCGGCGCATTCAACACTTGTTTGGGCAACAAGAGGCCATAGGCAACGACAATGGCCACATCTGCATCGTGGGCTGCAAATTCGGCCTGCTCACCGGCGCCCTTGAGCGATTTTGGCGTATAGATGGGGATGCCGAAATTTTCGGCAGCCAAATGAATGGGCGACTTGCGCTCGGCCTGTCCGCGTCCAGCGGGCTTGGGTGCGCGGGTATAGACCGCGACGACCTCATGACCGGCGGCAACAATTTCGGTCAGTGTGGGCACGGAAAAATCGGGCGTACCCATGAATATGACGCGCATGACGGCTGGCTCCTGGCATGCCCATCGCAAAGGCATCAATATGGTGGGTAGATTGGCTTAACCGGCGGCGCGTTTGGCGGCCTTGTCAAATTTCTTGATCACTCGGTCGCGTTTGAGGCGAGACAGATAATCGATATAGAGCACGCCATCGAGGTGATCGAGTTCGTGCTGGACGCAGACGGCTAGACGTTCAGTCGCGGCCAGATCGACAGTTTTGCCATCAAGGTCGGTATAGCGCACGGTGACGGCGGCCGGGCGCTCAACATCGTAATAGAGTTCGGGGATCGACAGGCAGCCTTCTTCGGTGACTACCGTCTCGTCGGAAAGCTTGAGAATTTCGGGATTGATCAACACCAGTGGAGCGGCGGGTTCGTCTTCCTTGGCCAGATCCATGACGACGACGCGGCGCAAGACGCCGATCTGGGGCGCGGCCAAACCAATGCCGGGCGCATCATACATGGTTTCAAGCATGTCACTGACCAAAGCCTTGATATCATCATCGACCGCAACCACTGGATCGGCAACGGCGCGCAACCGGGCATCGGGAATAACGAGAATGGGGCGAATGGCCATGGAAGACTTGTCCTTTGCAAAGCTTGCCCTTCGATATGGTATTTTCCGCGTCGCGGTCAACCATCTGGAACATTCAAGGAACGCGCGAATCGGCTAGAGTGCGCCAATGGACACAATAGTTTTTTCTCTCGGTCAGTTCCCGATCAGCATCATGGTGCTGGCGATTTCCGGCTTTGCCCTTATCACTGTTTTGCTGGCGGGACTGCTGATCAGCGCCTGGCGCACCGGCAGAGATCGTGCGGCCGAGGTTGAGGCGGCGACCCAGCGCGGTGCTGAAACCGAGAAGCATCTCGCTGATCTCATGCGTATTCAGTCCGAAATGACGGGACGCATGCAGACGATGTCGGAAATTTTTGGCTCGCGCACATCGGATCTGGCGCGGGTGGTCAATGAACGATTGGACAGTACCAGCCAGCGAGTCGGGCAAGCGCTGCAGGAAACGCGCGCCAAGACCGATGAGGGGTTGAACAAACTGCATGAGCGGCTGGCGGTGATCGACCGGGCGCAATCGACGATGACGTCGCTCTCGGGCGAGATCGTCTCACTGCAATCAATATTGGCCAACAAGCAGACACGTGGCGCGTTTGGGCAGGGGCGGATGGAGGCGATCATTGCTGATGGGCTTGCGCCCAACGCCTATTCGTTTCAGGCAACGCTGTCCAATGGCAAGCGGCCCGACTGTCTGGTGCTGATGCCCAATGAAGGGCCATCGCTGGTGATCGACGCGAAATTTCCGCTCGAAAGCTGGCAACGCATCAATGAAGCGGTTTCTCCTGATGAGATTAGGCAGGCAAGCAGCCAGTTCAAGGCCGATATTGACGTGCATGTGCGCGCCATTGCCGAAAAATATCTGATCAATGGCGAGACGCAGGACACGGCGTTCATGTTCGTGCCCTCGGAATCGATTTTTGCCGATATCCATGAAAAATTCGAGGATGTTGTGCAAAAGGCCGTGCGGCAGCGGGTGGTGATCGTGTCACCGGCGCTATTGATGCTGTCGATCCAGGTCATACAGGCCTTGTTGCGCGATGTACGGATGCGCGAGCAGGCGCATCTAATCCAGAAGGAAGTGCGTGATCTGTTGGCCGATGTGGGGCGGCTCGACGATAGGGTTAATAAATTGCAGACCCATTTCACTCAAGCCAACAAGGATATTGGCGATATTCTGATTTCAACCAGCAAGGTCACCAAGCGCAGCGAGCGCATCGATCAGATGGATTTTGAAGAAGAACGCGCGCGACTGGCGGGGGAATGATGTGGCGCTGGAGCGTACGCTGTGCGGTTATAGAGGGCTAATGCGCGCAATGTGGCTGACCCGACTGTTGCGTCGTTCGGTCACTAAAATTGAAAGGTCCGCGACATGGCGCATAGAACTTGATTTGTACATCAAGAGTCCATCACGCAGTATGAACCAGAGTGGCATTCGTGAGCGGGAGTTGAAATGGTCATCATCTCAGGAACAATCACATTGCATCCTGGCCAACGCGAGGCCTTCTTAATGGCCTCTCGTACAGCTATTGAAGCGGCGCGCCAAGTTGAGGGATGTAACTGGTTCGTCGTGTCTGCCGATCCTATAGATCCCGACATCGCGAATGTTTATGAGGAATGGGCGTCCGAAGCGGAACTGCAGTCGTTTCGCAATGAAGGTCCATCCGAGGACATGCAACGCTTGATTGCTACAGCAAATGTTCAACGCCATTTCGTGGCAAAAAGCGCCCCCGCCTGAGGAGAATCGGGACGAAAAAATTTGAGTTTTGCGTTGGCTATCTCCTGTTTGTCCGTTAGCGCGGCGGTGTTGTAATTGTCGTGGCACAAAGGTAGCGGGAAGGCGCGATGCAGGGGATCGAATTATCACGAGGTTTCTATACTGAAATCGTTAGACCCTGGCTAAGTCAGGTTGCGCCCGAGCTCCGCTATTCCGCTGCATTGATCGGCTATGGATCGGAACTAATTGGCTTTGACGACGAGACCTCCAAAGACCACAATTGGGGACCGCGCGTCCACATATACGTATCTCAGGATAGCTTCCGCAACGATGCGCGGTGGCTTGTAGCTGAATTTTCAAAGTCCGCACCAGCTAGCTATCTTGGAGAGCCTATTGGCTGGCGCAGCCGACCGCACCCGCCAGCGAACGGCGTCGAAGCAGCGGGATCCCCTGGACACGGGCTAGAATTTCACACGCTCGAGGCGCGCTTAGAAGAGCATTTCGCCCTTCGTTCGACGGCAAGCCTCAATGCACGTCAATGGCTCGGCTTTGCCGAGCAGAAGCTACTTGCCTTTACATCGGGTGCTGTGTTCCGTGATGACGATGACCGCCTGGGTCAAGCCCGACATCGTTTGGAATATTTTCCAGATGATGTGTGGCTATACAAAATTGCATGTCAGTGGCGGCGCATCGCTGAAGAGCAGGCATTTGTCGGTCGCGCAGGACAAGTTGGAGACGATCTCGGTTCACGTGTTATTGCCGCGCGGCTCGTGCGAGACGTGATGAGAATGGGGTTCCTTCTCGAGCGACGCTACGCCCCTTATTCAAAGTGGCTCGGTAGCAGCTTTGCCGAGCTCCCGATCGCAAAAACCCTCTCGCCTCACCTTCGGCGTGCCATGCTTTCGAATATGTGGATGGAGCGCGGTGACGCACTCGCTTGTGCTTATCTAGAACTGGCAAATAAGCAGAATTCGATTGGCGTCGCTGACTTTGAGTCAATTGTGGGTGCATACCACGACCGTCCTTTCACCACCATCAACGCTGACGCAGCGGTAGCGGCCGCGCATTCGGCGATAACGGATGCGTGGATAAAAGGACTGCCGATTGTCGGTTCTCTGGATCAAGTCAGCGACCTTACACCCCTGCTTGAAGATGCCAGGCTCTCCCAAAAGATGATGAGTCAGTTGGGTCAATGATCATCTTCGGGTCGCAGCCGCCCCTTATGTGAACCTGTCACGGGTTGGCGCGTTGGTGGAGTTGAACGCCAATTACAAGGACGATCAGATGAGCCAGCAGCACCACAATCCCGGCACGTTGATGTCAGAGGAAACCAGTTTCGATGAGGGTGACGAGCCGGGCATTGCCCAGCCCATCAGCCAGAGTGAAATCGAAGAACTGCTTTATGGTGATGATCGGCCTGCCGAGCAGCGGCTGGAGAGGTTGCACGAAATTCGGCACGAACTGGCGGCCCGGGAATCGGCAGATTTTGGTGGCGAAGATCCGGCGGCATTGCTGGGTGAAGTGGATCGCGCCATCGCAAGTCTTGGTACCGACACCGACAATGCAGACGATACGGACGATTTTTCGGCGCTGTCAGCGCCCGATAGTCGCGATCCAGCAGACCATCTGGATTCCCTCTCGCCCGATGATGTCGATGCCATCGAAGACATCGAAGGGGCCGGGGATGTGGTGGAAGATGATGTGATCTGGGACGACGGGCGCAACGAGCGCTGACGGTTCGCGCTAAATCCGGGTTCGGGCTTTTAATGCCTGACTGAGCGTGCCTTCGTCGAGATAGTCCAACTCGCCCCCTACAGGTACGCCGTGGGCGAGCCGAGTGATCCTGGTATCAGAACCGGCGAGGCGGTCGGTAATGTAGTGGGCCGTTGTTTGCCCTTCCACCGTGGCATTAACGGCCAGCACCACTTCCTTGAAGGTTGGGGCGCGCTCGACCAGCGAAGCGATTGAAATATCATCGGGGCCGACGCCATCGAGCGGGGACAGGACGCCGCCGAGCACGTGGTAGCGCACCGCGCCAACTCCGGCGCGCTCCAACGCCCAAAGGTCGGACACGTCTTCTACCACAATCAGCATGCCGGATTCAGTGCGTCTTGGATCTGCGCATATACCGCAGGGACTGGTGGTATCGACGTTGCCACATATTTCGCAGGTCTTGACCGCTACCACGGCGCGATCGAGGGCCGCCGAAAGTGGCATCATCAGCGATTCTTTTTTCTTGATCAGATGCAGCACCGCGCGGCGCGCCGAGCGCGGGCCGAGCCCGGGCAGACGCGCCAGCAGTTGGATCAATTGCTCAATTTCTGGTCCGCCGGACGCCAATTTGTGCCTCAGGGTGCGGGGTTGATGGCGCTAGAACGGCAGCTTCATGCCGGGTGGAATTGGCAGGTCGGCGGTCACTTCGGCCATGCGGTTCTGGGTTTCGGATTCCACTTTGGCCTTGGCGTCGGCGTGGGCCGCAACGATGAGGTCCTCAAGGATTTCCACGTCGTCTTCCTTGAACATGGATGGATCAATCTTGACGCCGCGCAATTCGCCCTTGCCATTCAGGCTGACCGTGACCATGCCGCCACCGGACTTACCTTCAACGATCAGATTGGCAAGTTCGGCCTGCATGGCCTCCATCTTGCCCTTCATTTCGCCCGCAGCCTTCATCATTCCCATGATGTCTTTCATAATTCGTCGTCCTCTGTTTCGGGGGGCGCTTCAGTCGCGGCGTCAAATTCGGGGGTAAGCGCATCTTCGCGCACCCGCACATTGACCACCTTGGCACCGGGGAAGGTTTCGAGAATGGCATGCACCAATGGATCGTCGTGCGCCTCGGCGGTTGCCGCTTGCTGACGCTGTTCCTTGATCTGACGGATGGTAGGACCGGGGGGCGCCTTGTTTGAAACCGTTACCAGCCAGCGCTGCCCCGTCCATTGCTGCAGCCGTGCCGACAGGGTGGCGATCAAGCCTGGATCGGCTCCATCGCTCAATGCCACCTCGATCCGGCCTTCGGAAAAGAAACCGGGCGCATGTCGGATTCAAGCGCGATCTTGAGGATCACGTCACGCCGTTGGTTGGCGAGGGCGATTAGTTCGGCATAAGTGCGCGGCCCAGCGACAGCGCTGGGTTGAGATTGAGGCTGCGTTTGGGGAAGCGATTGCTGGGCGCTTGGCGCCTCGACCCGCATGGCCTGCTGGCCGTTGCCGCCGGGCCTATTGAAATTTTGCGGCGGCAGCGGATCGGCCGGGGTGGGCTGGTTGGCCAGTTTGGCCAGTAATTCGTCAGGACTGGGCAAATCGGCGGCATAAGCGAGGCGCACCAGCACCATCTCGGCGGCCTGTAAACCATTGCCAGCGCGCGACACTTCCTCATAGCCCTTGAACAATATCTGCCAGCAGCGCGTCAGCGCCCGCATTGGCAGCTTCGTCGCAAGCTGGGTGCCACGGGTGCGTTCATCGGGGGTCAGGGACACATCATCGGCAGCGGCGGGCACGACCTTGACGCGGGTAACCAGATGGGTGAAGTCGGCCAGATCGGCAATCATGGTTTGCGGGTCAGCACCCGCATCATAAAGTTCGCGCACCAGTTTGAGCGCTTCCCCCACCTGCCCGCCCAATAGATGTTCGAACAGATCGATAGTGCGCGCCCGATCGCCTAATCCCAACATGGCCTTGACGGTGGCCGCGGTGACATGGCCGTTGCCGTGGGAGATTGCCTGATCCAGCAGCGAAAGATTGTCACGGGCCGAGCCTTCGCCTGCGCGGACGATCATGGACAGAGCTTCAGGTTCGAAGGCGATTACTTCCTGAGCCAGAATATTTTGCAGATAGGCGGTCATCACCTCGGGGGTGATGCGGCGCAGATCAAAGCGCTGGCATCGCGACAGGATGGTGACTGGCACCTTGCGGATTTCGGTGGTCGCAAAAATGAATTTGACATAGGGCGGCGGCTCTTCGAGCGTTTTGAGCAGGCCATTGAAAGCCTGGGTCGAGAGCATGTGCACTTCGTCGATGATGTAGACTTTATAGGGTGCGGAAACCGGGCCGTATTTTACCGAGTCGATGATCTCGCGTATATTGTCGATGCCGGTATTGGAGGCCGCATCCATTTCGATGACGTCAATATGGCGCCCTTCGATGATGGCGCGGCAGTGCTCGCCCTCAACATCAAGATCAAGGGTGGGGTATTTACCCGAGGCATCCTGATAATTGAACGCGCGCGCCAGAATGCGGGCGGTCGTGGTTTTGCCCACACCGCGGACACCGGTCAGCATGAAGGCATGATGGATGCGGTTCTGTTTGAAGGCATTGCCCAGGGTCTGAACCATGGCGTCCTGCCCGATGAGCGTGGAAAAGCTCACCGGGCGATATTTGCGCGCCAGCACCAGATAGGGGGACGAAGCTGTATCAGGCGATGCCATACTGCCCTTTGTCACCGTTGCTTGAGGAGAATCTGCTGTGGGTCATGGTCCCATCATAAGCAGAAGTAGGAGGCTGGCAACGACCCGTGAAGGTCTCGTTGGGGCTGCTTCCTTCCGGACCTGACCCGGTTGGCGAGGAACACGTCCGCGCCAACCTCCCGGTCGTCTATATGGCTAAGGATTGCTGCCATGACAAGAGGGAACCAGCAATCAGCCAGCTTCGGCGGCCTTGTAAACGCCGAGGACGCGGAAATAGTCGGTATAAAATCCCAATTCCTCAAAGGCGTGCTGTACCCCGATATCGTCGGGATGGCCCTCGATATCGGCATAAAACTGGGTGGCTGTAAAATTGCCGTCGACCATATAGCTTTCCAGCTTGGTCATATTGACCCCGTTGGTGGCAAAACCGCCCATGGCCTTATAGAGCGCGGCGGGCACGTTGCGGACTCTAAAAACAAATGTTGTCTTGACCTTGCCGACGCTGGCGGGGGCCTCGTCCTTGTCGCGGGCCAGCACCAGAAAGCGGGTGGTATTGTGGGCCGCATCCTCGATATTTTCGGCCAGAACATTCAGACCATATATTTCACCGGCAAAGCGCGAAGCGATGGCGGCCACAGATTTATCGGCCTTGTCGGCTATTTCGCGGGCCGAACCGGCGGTGTCGACAGCGTTGATGGTGCGGAGCTGGTGGGATTGAATGAATTTGCGGCACTGACCCAGCGCCACTGACAAGGACTGCACGGCCTTGATGTCAGCAAGTTTTGCGCCGGGCACCCCCAGCAAGGTCATTTCAACACGCAGGAAAGTCTCCCCGGTGATGAACAGCCCGCTTTCAGGCAACAAGTGGTGAATGTCAGTAATGCGGCCATAGAGCGAATTTTCGACCGGCACGACGCCAAAGGCGGCGCGACGGGTCTGGACGGCGGCGATTGTTTCTTCAAAGGTCACGCAGCCCAGCGGCTCCCCCTGGGGAAACAGGCGAATGGCGGCGGCATGGCTGAAAGCGCCCGGCTCGCCCTGGAATGCGATCTTTTGCGACATTGTGCGGTCCCCGATAATGGTGGCAGCGTTTTGAACCGGGGCGCGTGGGGAGTCAATTGTGCCGCCAAGGCACGATCGGACGCGGAAACTAGTGGGGAATTGTCGCACCATACAATGGGCGGTTGCGCCGATGATAGCTAGATACTATCGTCCGCGCGCGCTCGGAACCTGTCGCGCAGGGGATTTTCTATTGAGAATCACCTATGAGTGATGCGTTCCCTTGACTGGCGCGGGGGTTGACTGGCAGAGAGACCAAATGGATTCGTTCGAGCTAAACAAGATCATTGGCGCCGTTCTCGGCACCCTGTTATTTGTCATGGGTGTCGGTATTGTCGCCGAATCCATCTATAGTCCGATTGAGGATCGGGGGCCCGGCTATGCCTTGCCCGAACCAGAGGCGACCGCAGATGCCGGCGCTGCGCCGGTGGTTGTGGAAACGCCTCTGCCGGTTTTGCTGGCCAGTGCCGACGTCAAGCGCGGTCAGGCCGCTGTTCGCAAGTGCCAGTCCTGCCACAATTTTGGCGAGGGCGAACCCAACAAGCAGGGGCCGCTACTCTATGATGTGGTCGACCGCCTCGAAGGTAGTCATGAAGGTTTCTCCTATTCGGACGAAATGCTGAAACACAATGCCGATGGCGCGCATTGGACTTATGAGAACCTCAACGCCTTCTTGACCAAACCCAAGGATTATGTCCCCGGCACCAAGATGAGCTTCCCAGGCATCAGCAAGCCCGAAGAACGCGCCGACGTCCTGGCCTATTTGCAGACGTTGTCAGCTTCGCCAAAGGCTTTCCCTGAGCCAGAAGCGGCTCCTGCTGAAGCGGCACCCGCCGCCGATGCAGCGGCCCCGGCCGCAGACGCCACCCCGGCCGAAGGCGCAGCTCCTGCAGAGGACACTGCCCCGGCAGCTGAAACACCGGCGCCAACGGCCAGTGAACCTGCGCCAGCCGAAGCAGCCGATACGCCTATTGCAAATGATGCTGCAGCGCCCGCTGCCAGCGGTGGCTCAGCGGCGCCGGTCGAAACGCCGACAACAACCCAGACCGAGACATCGACCGAAGGTACACCGACCACCACCGGCCACTAGGCTGGCCGTTGTCGGTCGATAGAATTACAAGCCGCGCCCTCTGGCGCGGCTTTTTTTGATTTTCCAAGATTGCGCAAGCTTGGGAATTGAACGCTGCATCAAGAATTGCGCTATCAGGGTCAAGCTCGATCAGTGACGCCGCGTGTATTGATCGGCTCCGGGGAATGTCCATGCTATTGTTGCACATGTCCGATATTGACGAAGCCAGTTGGGCTGAAATGCTACGCGAGGTGTTGGCACCCTACCCGGTTGTGGTTCGCACCGATAATTTTGACCCCGCCGATGTACGCTATATTTTGGTCTGGAAGCCGACCGCCGACGCGTTTGACGGCTTGAGCCATCTCAAGGCTGTGCTGTCGATGGGTGCGGGCGTTGATGCCTTGTTGGGCCACCCCAACCTGCCCGATGCACCGATCGTACGCTTCGTTGATGATGATCTGAGCCAGCGCATGAGCGATTATGTGGTGGCGCATGTCGCTATGCATCAAAGGCTTTATACACGTTTTCGCGCCGACCAACGGGCGCGGCGCTGGACACAATTATATCCACCAACCGCCACAACCGTCACGGTGGGCATTATGGGCATGGGCGTTTTGGGGCAAGACGCGGCGCGGCGGCTATTGCCGCTCGGCTATGAACTGCGTGGCTGGAGCCGTTCCCCCAAAAGCATCGAAGGCGTCGCCGGTTTTACGGGGCCCAAGCAGTTTGATGATTTTCTGGCGGGCACCGATATTCTGGTCAACCTGTTGCCATTGACGCCCGACACGGTTGGCATTCTCAACCGCGACACTTTCGCCAAGCTCAAGCGTGACGGATTGACTGGCGGACCGGTGATCATCAATACGGGGCGTGGCGGGCACCAGAAGGAAGCCGATATTGTTTCGGCCCTTAGCGATGGCACTCTGGCCGCCGCGAGCCTTGATGTGTTCGAGGTTGAACCTTTGCCAGTTGACAGCCCGCTGTGGGACATCGAGAATTGCTACATTACCCCGCACATTGCCGCGATTTCATCAAAAAGTGCCGGGATCAGCTATTTTTCCAAGGTCATTCTGGACCATGAGGCCGGCAAGCCGCTGCTCCACGTTGTGGACAGGTCACGCGGTTACTAGCTGATGCGGCCTCAGGCTGGGTACCGCTGCTTTAGAACGCCATAGACCGCGCGGATGCCCTGATCCGTGCCGCCCTGGCTGCGACCTGGGCGGGCCTCCGGTGCCCAGCCGTAGATATCAAGATGCACCCACGCCCCGGCGCGTTCGACAAACCGTTTGAGGAACATGGCGGCGGTGATCGAACCGGCAAAGCCACCGGCACCGGCATTGTTAACGTCGGCAATGCGCGAATTCATCATTGTATCATACGGGCCCCAAAGCGGCATTTGCCAGAGGGGATCGTCGCTGGCCAACCCGGCGGCCATCAGGTCACGCGCCAATTGATCGTCGCTCGTATATAGAGGCGGCAATTCAGGGCCAAGCGCAACGCGGGCGGCACCGGTCAGCGTTGCCATATCGAGCAGCAGTTCGGGCGCCTCCTCATCGGCAAGGGTCAGCGCATCGGCAAGGATCAAGCGCCCCTCGGCATCGGTATTGCCGATCTCGACGGTCAAACCGCGCCGCGAGGGCAGGATATCGCCGGGGCGGAAGGATGAGCCAGCAATCGCGTTTTCGACCACGGGCAGCAGGACGCGCAAACGCAGTTTGAGACCCGCGTCGATAATGGCGTGAGCAAGTCCCAGAATGTTGGCGGCTCCGCCCATGTCTTTTTTCATCAGTCCCATGCCGGCGGCTGATTTGATATCGAGCCCGCCGGTGTCAAAGGTCACACCCTTGCCGACCAATGTTACCTTGGGCGCTGCGGGATCTCCCCAGGTTAAATCGAGCAGTCTTGGTGCCTCGACGCTGGCGCGTCCAACAGCATGAATCAACGGCAGTTTGGCATTGAGCAGGTCATCGCCAACAATGCTGCGCAATTCCATCTTGTGACGGGTGGCAAAGGCTGCGATTTCGCGCTCAAAGGCATCGGGTCCGAGATCGTTGGCAGGCGTATTGATCAGATCGCGCGCCAGATAAGCGGCATCGACCAGGCGGGTTACCTCTGCAGCGTCGGCGTCTTCCGGCATCGCCAGAACTGGGGCCGGGCTGCCTGACTTGTAGCGGTCAAACCTGTAGGCGCCGAGACTAAAAGCAATGGCAGCCAGCGTCGGGTCACCGATGGCACCCTCCAGGCGGTAGTGGCCTTCGGGCAGATTGGTAGCGGCCAGTGCTGCCATCATTGGCGGGCGACCGTTTTCGGGGCCGGTGCCAAAGAGATGGGCCGACAGATTGCCGTGGGCATCGGGCACCGACAGCAAGCGACCGCGCTGGCCAGAAAAACCGTTATTGCTCGCCCAATGCTGGACAAAATCATCCAGGGCAGATGAGGCGATATTGCCCTCCTCGACAAAGATTACCGGCACAATCTGGGAATCGGACATGGCAGCCTACATGGTTTTTCGTTGCCCCTGTTTAGCGGCTTGGCCCGCCCGGATCAATTGGTCAACAGCCGACTTTAACGGGCTGTTAGGGTTAATGATTTATTGCTGGATCCAAGAGGTGCCATCGCATCGTCGAGGAGTTGGCCTATCGTGCTGCAGGTTTCGCGGATAACCCGTTCGTTTCGCGCCATCATGTTGGTAAGTGTTGCCGCTGTGGCGCTGTCGGCCTGCGCATCCAACCGCTCCAGCTCACGTTCTCCTGATTTTGCGGGCCTGTCGCACGATGCCAGTCAAGCCAATCTGGCTGAGCTGAGCGCGCGCTACAAAGCCAATCCCAAGGACAAGGGATTGATCATCTATTTTGCTGCCGCACTGCGCGGGCAGGGCCAGAGCAAACAGGCTGTGTCGGTTCTTGAGGCGGGCATGGCCTATTATAAGAGCGATGTTGATATCAGCGTTGCCTATGCAAAAGCACTGGCGGCCGATGGTCGTTTCGAGCAGGCGCTCAATGTTATAGATGATGCCATTCGTCCCGATGCGCCGGACTGGAACGCGCTTTCTGTCAAGGGTGCCATTCTCGATCAAATGGGGCGTAATGGCGAGGCCCGGCAACTCTATAAGCAGGCGCAAGCCTTTGCGCCGGGCGAAGCCTCGATCGAAGCCAACTGGGGCCTGTCCTTTGCGATGACCCAGGACTTGAATTCGGCCGAACAACATTTGCGTCGCGCCGTTTCAATGCCGGGTGCTACAACGCAAGTCCGGCAAAATCTGGCGTTGATACTGGGACTACAGGGCCAGTTTGACGCCGCCCGAGCCATCTATGCCGCCGAATTGCCGCCGGAACAGGTGGCCGCCAACATGGCTTACGTCAAGGCGCTCCTGACTCAGCAGAACCGCTGGGACACTGTAGCCAAGGCCAACTAGGCCAACTAGGCCAACCTCCCCAACAAACGCTAAGTCTTCCAGTAGACGCTTAGGCGCGCGCCATTGGCGTGGGTAGCAGTGAAGACGGGCATCTAGAACGAGGTTTTAACGGTCTGTGCAAATGCCGTGATGATAGCTGGGGTCATGATGACGATGAACAACACCGGCAGGAAGAACAGGATCAGCGGCACCGTCATTTTGGGCGGCAGAGAGGCAGCCTTTTTTTCCGCTTCCATCAGGCGGGTTTCGCGCCCCTCTTCGGCCATGACGCGCAGCGCCTGACCCACAGAGGTACCGTAGCGATCAGCCTGAATAAGCGCTGTCATTACCGATTTGACGTTGTCCAACCCTGTACGGCGGCCCAGATTGTCATAGGCGCGACTGCGATCATCGAGGAAGGACAGTTCGGCGGTCGTCAGGGTTATCTCTTCGGCCAGTGCCCCGCTTTGCTGGCCGATTTCCTTGGCCACGCGCTTCATGGCGTGTTCAATCGACATGCCCGCTTCAACGCAAAGCAGCATCAGATCAAGACAGTCGGGCCAGGCCTTGCGGATTTCCTTTTGCCGTTTGACCGTCGCATTCTTGAGCAAAATATTGGGTAGGAACGAGGCTATGATGCCCGCGCCGATCGCGTAGACCAGATTGAGAAACAGCGGCTTTTCAGGATACATAACAAAGATCAGATAGGCGGCAACAACGGCAAAAAAGCCAAGTGGGGTTGCAAAGCGCATGAACAGGAACGAATTAAGGTGCCCCTGCCCGCGATAACCGGCCATTGCCAGCTTGTTAACGGTATTGCTGTCCTTGAAAGCCTTCTCGAGACTCAAGTTCTCCACCATGCGTTTCATCATGGTGGTGTTGGAAGTTTCGCTACGCCGAATAGTGCCCCGCGCGTCGCTGGCAACCGGGCCGCGCAGACGAGCCATTTCCTCGGCGCGCATTTTCTCGCGCTCCAGAGCCACACGGCGGATGCGCTGCTTCATCTCTGATTTGACGACAAAAGAGGAGCCGAAAGTGAAAACCACGGCGCCAGCACAAATGGCGGCCAGAACGGCTATGACAAAATCGCGCTGCGCCAGCAATCCGAGCAAATTCATTTGACGCCTCTAAAAATCGAACTGGACCATGCGGTTCATGACGAACACACCGAGCGAGAGCATCAACAGCGCCACCCCAGACCAAATCTGGCCCAGGAATGTGGTCCAGAGCGGTGTGAGATATTGCGGTGAAACCAACGAAACCAAACCCGCGACAACAAACGGCAGCGCGCCAATAATGATCGCGGACGCCTTGGCCTCCGCCGACATCGCCGCAACCTTCTGCTTCATCTTCTTGCGGTTGCGCAGAACGCGCGCCAGATTGGTCAGTGCTTCACTCAAATTGCCGCCCGACTGCTGCTGGACGGTAATGACCACGACGAAGAAATTGACCTCCGACAATGGCACCCGATCAAGCAGCACCGAGACAGCCTCAGTCATCGTCATGCCGACCGACTGTTGGTCTAGTACCCGGGCAAATTCGGATTTTACCGGCTCCTTGGCGTCCTTGGCAACGACGCGCATGCTGTCGTTAAGCGGCAATCCGGTTTTGACACCACGAACGATGGCTTCAACGGCATTGGGCAGTTCATCGAGATATTTGTTCTGATAGCGCTTGCGGCGGCGCGCGATGTACCAGCGTGGCATCAGATAAGCGATACCGACGGCAAAAACGGCTGCAAACAGTATGGGCACCTGCACGAGGAACAGGATGACAAAGGCAATGGCCCCAAGAATGGCGCTATTGCGAATAAAGCCTGCGGGCTTGATCGTCATGCCGGCCTGAAACAATTGCCCCTTGAGTGGCACCCGACGCTTCTTGCGCTCAAGGGCGTCAGACTGTGCCTTGAGCGCCTGCTGCACCGATTTGCGGCGCTGATCCCGGTTCTTGAGGTCGGCGTTTTCCTGCCGCACGACCCTTATGTCCCCCTGGTAGGCTTTGATCCGCTTTTCGGCGCGACCATTGCCCAACATGGACGGCACCAAGGCAAAGCCGACGGCTCCGACGCAGATCATGGCAAGAATAGCGAGGATAAAGGGGGTCATGGCGTCATGAATCCAGAAGTTCGCGGTGCTCGGTATTGGAGTTTTCCAATGCCTCGACCAGATTGGCTTCCTCATTGAAATATTTGGCCCGCTCGGTGAACTGGGGCTTGGTTATACCGGTGGAGCGATGGCGCCCCAGGAGCGCGCCGTTCTGATCCTCGCCAGTAATGTCGTAGAGGAAGATATCCTGGGTGACGATCACATCGCCTTCCATGCCCAGGATCTCGGAAATATGGGTGATGCGGCGTGAGCCATCGCGCAGACGCGCGGCCTGAACGACGACGTCGATCGAGGAGGTGATCATTTCGCGAATGGTGCGGCTGGGCAAAGAATAGCCGCCCATGGTGATCATGGATTCAAGGCGACTGAGTGCCTCGCGGGGCGAGTTGGCGTGCAGCGTTCCCATTGAGCCATCGTGACCAGTGTTCATGGCCTGCAGCAGATCAAAGCTTTCGGGGCCACGCACCTCGCCCACGATGATGCGTTCGGGGCGCATACGCAGGCAGTTCTTGATCAGATCGCGCATGGTAATCTCACCTTCACCCTCGAGATTGGGCGGGCGGGTTTCCAGTCGCACCACATGAGGCTGCTGGAGTTGAAGTTCGGCAGAGTCTTCGCAGGTAATGACGCGTTCATCCTTTTCGATGAAGGCGGTCAGGCAGTTGAGCAAGGTCGTCTTGCCCGAACCGGTACCGCCCGAGATCAGGATATTGGCGCGTACGCGGCCCAGAATGCGCAGCACCTCGGCCCCTTCGGGCGATATCGAGCCATATTTGACCAGTTGCTGAAGCGTCAACTTGTCTTTCTTGAACTTACGAATGGTAAGCGCGGCACCATCGATAGCCAGAGGCGGGGCGATGACGTTGACGCGAGAACCGTCGGGTAGACGCGCATCGCAGATGGGCGAACTTTCATCAACGCGACGGCCAACCTGGCTCACGATGCGTTGGCAAACATTCATCAGATGAGCATCGTCGCGGAACCGGACGTTGGTCAGCTTCACCTTACCCGCCACTTCGATGTAGCAACGCTGCGAACCGTTGACCATGATGTCGGCGATGTCGTCGCGCGCCAGAAGCGGCTCAAGCGGTCCATAACCGAGCACGTCATTACAGATGTCGTCGAGCAGGTCTTCCTGCTCCGAGATCGACATGATGATGGATTTGAGCGCTATGATTTCCGCGACAATATCGCGAATTTCCTCGCGTGCCGCGTCGATCTCCATGGTCGCGAGTTGACTGAGATCGATTGAGTCAATCAGAGCGTTGAAAATTGCCGACTTGGTCTGGAAATATTCCTTGTCGCGCTGAGCATCTGCGGGCGCGCGCACATCGACAACTTCATCGTTTCCCTTGAGGCGCTGGGCAGCCTGGGTCGGGTCGGTTGCCTTGCGAACCTGATCTGGCTTTTCGGCAGGCGCTTCGGCCGGACGCGGCTTGACGACCTCGTTCACGCCCGGGGTGTTGCCACCAAATGATGTACGCTTGCCAAACATGGACTTCCTACCGTTTCAGTCTGGGCCCTGCCCGGCTCATACGCACGGGCAGACCAGGGATTGGATCAGGCACGCTTCTTCATGAATGCGGGCAACTTCATCAGACTGCCCACCTTGCCAGCGCTTACGGGCGCCTGGCGACCGGTGACATGCATGCCGATGCTGCGATAAATTTCGTTGATCTTGTTGTTGGCCGCGACCTCGGCGATCATCTGCCCATTGTTGGCGGCGGTACCGAACAAGGCCGCGTCGAACGGAATTTGACCCAACAGGTGGCACTCAACCGATCCAGCAAATTCGGCAGCTGCAATTTCAGGTCGACGCGGCATGCTGAGCTTGTTGATTACCAATTGAGGCGCGGCCTCACTGGGGCGCAGTGCCTTGATGGTGTCGGCCATGGTCTTGGCATTTCGCAGATTAGCCAGATCGGGTTCGGCCACGATCACAACTTCATCGATGGTGGCAAGGGTCTGGCGTACCCAGGCATTCCAGGCGTGAGGAATATCAAGAACCACCACGGGCATGCTCGATTGACACAGTTCGATGACCTGTTCGAACTGGCGTTCCTCAAAATCATAGGTCTGATCGAGGGTGATCGGTGCCGTGAGCAGATTGATGTGATTGGCGGCCTTTGACATCAGCCGATCCAGCATCACCTGATCGACTTTTTGATTGGCCATGACGGCGTCGGCGATCCCGTGGGGAGGATCCTGATTGAAATTCAATCCGGCTGTGCCAAACGCTAGGTCCATATCAAGAATGAGTGCATCCTGACGCAGGCTCTGGGCAACGGCCCAGGCGACATTGTGCGCGACGGTGGAGGAGCCGGCGCCGCCCTTGGCAGAAATGAAGCCGACGGTTCGACCGATTGGTGTGGAAGTGGCAGAAGCGAAAATTTCGGTGATGGCCGAAACGATGGACTGTGCACTGGCGGGCAGAACGATATATTCGGACACGCCAAATTTGATCAGTTCGCGATAAAGCACCACGTCGTTGACGTGGCCAAGTACGATCAATTTGGTAGTGGCATCGCATACTTCGGCCAAATGCGCCAACGCTTTGGGGATGTCAGCCGGCGGCAGGGTCGTTTCTACCATGATCAAATTGGGCGTGGGATTGGACTTATAAGTTTCAATTGCTCCATCCAAGCCGCCGTTGTGGGTGGTCAGGGCAACCTTGGACATCCGACGGTCGTGAATGGCGCTTTCGACCAATTGCGCAGTTTGGGAGTGCTCGCAAAATGCCTGAATGGTGATGCGCGGGATCAGCCGTGCGCCGCCAGCGATTTCAGCTGCAGGGTCTTCTGTCTTACCGGGCTCAGGGGTCAAAAAGCTCATCGAACCAAGTCTCCAATTTGCCGCCAACGCGACGCGAACTCACTCAAGGTCGGGGCAGCGCGCCGCCCCGGAAACATTTCAGTCAAGCACGAAGCCGACGGAGCCTTTGAAGCTGCCGCGCATGCCGCCGCCGTTGCCAACGCCGTACATGGTTTCCATATTTCCAAGGAAAATGGCTTCAGCATCGCCAGCTACAACACTGCGATCGGTTGGCAGGGGGGCCGCTATCGGGCTCGGCTGAGCCAGATAGGGTGTGACCAGGATAACAAGTTCTGTCTGATCGTTGTTATAGTCACGCGACCGGAAGAGCGCGCCAAGGATCGGGATGTTGCCTAATCCGGGCAATTGCTTGATCTGTTGGCCGACATTGCTCTGCAACAGACCGCCGATTGCCAGTGTATCGCCGGGACGGATCTCAACCGAAGTCTTGGTGTTGCGATTGGTCAACGTATAGCTGCCAGCCTGCAATTCGGAGACGCCGGTATCAATCTCCAGCCCGATTGTGCCGTTGGAACGCACGGTCGGGGTAAAATTGAGTTTTACGCCATAATCCTTGTACTGGATCGTGGTGCCGCCGTTGCCGTCTGATATCGGAATTGGGAACTCGCCGCCAGCCTTGAATTCGGCTGGCTGGCCCGAGAGGGCCGTGAGCGTCGGTTTGGCCAGAACGCGCAGGGCGTTGCGGTCTTCAAGCGCGGTAATGGCTGCGTTAATCTGCAGGCCACCAGAGTTATAGGCACCGCTGACCATATTGTTGGCCGAGGTGGACATGGTATTGTTGAAGCCGAAATTGGCCGAGCCAATCGAGAGCGAACCCGAGAGATTCACGCCCAGCTGCTTGGCAGTCGTTCGTTTAACCTCGGAAACGGTCACCTGCAGCATGACCTGCTGTGGTCCGTCGACATCAAGGATGTTGGCCACGTTCTTTTCATCGCCCGCGAATTGGACGGCAACGGCAGCAGCACGCTGACGGTCCTCATCGGAGCGAACCGAGCCAGTGAGCACAACACGGTTGGTATCGCCGCCCAGGTTCACCGACTCAACAGTGATATTTGAAGTGGGAATGATCCGGGTCAACGCAGCTTGCAACGCTGCACCGATCTGGGATGGTTCCTTGATCACCTGGAGCTCGAGCACCGAAATGGTGCGACCTGAAGCATCGAGAAACAGAATATTGGTTTCACCGCCCCCGACGCCCTGAATGATGGCGCGCCGCGAGGATCGCATGATCGCCCCTGCAACCTCGGGCTGAGAAACAACGACTTCACTTACGTTGCCAGGCAGGTCGACGATCATCGACTTGTTTAACTGCAGCTTGACGTTCTGGGTAATGCCATACTGATTTGAAGAAACTGTCAGCTGGGATTGCGCCATGGCTGGCGCACTGGTCAATGGAGCCAGAGCAAGCGTGGCGCCAATTAGCAGCGCGGCAAGGGCCGAGCGGGTGGTGGCGGGAGTAAAACGGGCTGACTGGGACATGGCGTTCTCCTCACTCATCACTGCACCACGATTTCGGGCAGGACGGGTGCCGATGAGGTCACTTGGGGTGCGTTGGCCGATGGCAACGCGGGATCGATCGCGGGGGGCTGAACCATTTCAGGTGGCGCTGCGCTGGCGGACATCACACTTGATTGTTTGCCGTAACGCACCAGCCGCACCGCCTGCGAGGAATTGGTGCGAACCTCGTTATTGTTGTTGAAATCAGCCATCGAGCGCAGCGCCAGCGAGAGGGAGCCCTGCGATTTGGCGTTCATCAATGTTTCGGCCTGGGACGGGTCGAGTTCAAGCGTGGCAATGGTTCGGTCATCAAACACTTGTGCCTGCGGACCACCTTCTGGCGCAGTCTCGGTCTCTCCGCCCGTGGCGCCAACTTCGCCGAGGCGTTTGCCAATCGCCAGGATGCGAACGTTGGTCAGGACGGCTTCGGAAGTTTGCCCACCAGCTGTCATGCGCGTCAGAAGGACATCGACATGATCGTTGGGCACGATAAATCCACCAGCGCTGGAGGCGGCATCAACCGGCACCGAGACGCCACGCATACCCTTGCTCAATACCGCCGACAGATATCCTTGATCTGCGCGAACAAGCTTGGCTTCACGGATAGGTTCACCGGGGAAGAATTCAAATCGCGCCACAGTGTCCACTAGTAAGTCGGTTGCATCCGGCGTTGCTTCGCTGGTCACATATTCGGGCCGGACAGCTCCTTCGGGCCAATCCTGCCACTGGACCGATTGCGGGGTGAGGCGTTCGCCAACACCTATCGTGTTTCTGGCGACCAGAACCTGAAGCTTGGCTTCCTGCTTGGTCACCTCGGTGACCACAGTCTGGGGCGTGGGCGTACCGCCGCGCATCAGAAGGAAAAATGCAAGGCCACCAGTCAGAACTGCGACGGACAATAAAATGATCTGTGCCGGTTTCATCACTCAACTCCACTGCGTCACAATGCCAGTACCGGGCACCGAACCGTTAAACTGGACAGCAGCCCTAAACCTTGACAGTCTTGACGCGCCAGTTTCATTGTCCAAACTATGATGCAAAAGGGTCAAAGTTTGGTTAACCGGGGATTTGCAAATCCGGTTAATAAACTATTTAAAAATGCGGAGATGAAATAGGCCGTATTGACCGCGAATGTTTGAGTATTCGCGGCGTCCTATTTGGAGTGTGACCAGCTTACGATCGACTTGACCATAAAGATTGATCAGATATTCAGGCGGCCAGCTGCTGAAAGATGGGTGAAGCCGAATATGTCACGAGGCCCGCAATCGCCAGAGCGATGCCATAGGGAATACCAGTCTTTCGATCATGCAGGCGTTCGAGCCAGACAAAGCGCGCCAGAAGCGGGCTGAGCGGCAAGGTACGCAGCGCCAGAATCAGCAGTGTCAGAGCACCGCCGAGCAAGCCGGCATAAACGAGGTAAGGCAAGGTAAGGCCGAAGCCGAGCCACAAAGTAGTGGCAGCGGCGAGTTTTGCATCGCCTCCCCGATCCAGCGCAATGCGAACATGCAAAACGCCACGACGAGAACCACCGTGGCACATGCAATGTGCATGGCGACCTGTTGCAGCGGCAAATTTATCACCAGCGCCAAAACGAAAAATCCGGCGACCAAGGTGAGCACCAGCTTGTTGGATATCTTCATGGTGAGCAGGTCCGAGGATGCGGCCAGCGCCATGGCGAACGGAAAAAACAACATGGCAATCGTGGACACAGTATCCCCCTTGAACCCGGCAACAACGCATTTCGCGCGAGGATCAATCTGAACGAAAGCGGTTAACAATATGCAAAACAAAGGGGGGAGCACGGTGCTCCCCCCTCGGTCAAATCTTTGATTGGTCGCCTAAGGCGATCAGGGTGTTGGAACGGTAACGCCGCCAAGACGGTTCGAGATACCGTTGAACAGGTTACCCAGGTTTCCGCCGAGGGCAGATGCTGCAGCGATGATGCCAACAGCGATCAGAGCGGCGATCAGGCCATATTCGATTGCGGTTGCGCCGGACTCGTCCTGCGCGAAGCTTGCAATAATTTTCATTCCCATACTCCTTGCTCACGTCATTAAGTGACGCCATCGTTCGATACGTCACACATCGAACTTGGCGTTGAAGTTATCCGGCAGTTCTTGAAATTGCGTTAATTGAAGAGTCGGCAGGACCTTGATTCAATATGAAATAAAATATGCATATCAATACCTTAATCCAAAAGTTCGCTTTTTACATACCGCACGAAGGCTAGGGGTTTACCCCTTTTACCCCGCAATATTGCAGTAACACTCTATATATAGCGGTCTGACTGAATAGCCTTCAGACTTGTCATAATTCCTCTTAACAATGACTTGGGACGACAATTCTGACCGCGTTTGCCAATTCTTCACCATTATCAGCGAAAATCATCGTGCCCATTCAGTTTGTCGAGGCCCAATCATGTCGCGTTTCCTTGTTATCGCCGCTGCCACTGTTCTGGTGAGCCTGGTTAATCCAATCTCAGCGATGGCTGAACAAGGCGCACCGATCAACGTCAATGCCAACATGGCGAGGGTCTTGCGGATCAACGCCCCCGCCGCGACGGTCATCGTGGGCAATCCAGCGGTTGCAGACGTGACCATACAAGATCCACAAACGCTGATCCTGACCGGCAAGAGCTATGGACAGACAAACCTCATCGTTCTTGATGCCATCGGTAACCCGATAGCGGACACCTTGATCGAAGTAGTGCAGAAGCAGGCCGGAACAATGACGGTTTATCAGGGGCAGCAGCGGTCGAGCCTGTCGTGTGCGCCCGTTTGTCAGCCCACAATCATGCTGGGCGATGATCCAAGCTTTCTGGCCAATAGCATCTCGGGTTCGAACCTGGTCAGCAGCGCCGCAAACTGATTGCAGCGTTAAGCCGCTGTTTACCACAAATGCGAATGCATTGTGACGGCGGCATTTCATAAGATTTACTTAGCCATGTCCTACTAGATTTGACTGATGAATTGGGCGAGGTCCATGGTCAAGTCACTGTCATCAGCGCGGCGCGGCGTGTTTGCGAGACTGGTTCGCCGCTCGTTCGTGCGCGACACCAGCGGTGCGACGGCCATTGAGTTCGGAATTCTTGCCCTGCCGTTCTTTGCCATCATCGGGGCTATTCTCGAGACATCACTGGTCTTTCTCTCCGGCCAGATTCTAGACAGCGCAGTCAGCGACGCCAGTCGCCAGATAAGGACAGGGCAAGCCGTCAACGCCACATTTGGTGTCGGCGAGTTTCGCAATCTGATCTGCGGTGGGCTTTATGGCCTGTTCGACTGCAGCGCCTTGAACATCAGGGTCAGCACCATCAGTGACTTTTCATCGGCAGTAGTGACTCTTCCGGTCAACGCTGCCTGCACGAGCAGCTGTACATGGACCACCCCAGACACTTATGGGCCAGGGTCGGGATCTAGCACCATCATGGTTCAGGTCTATTACAAATGGCCAATCATACTTGATTTTGGAGGCGGGCTCAGCCTGGCCGACCTACCCGACCGGACCCGGCTCCTCGCCACCGTTCGCGTTTTCCGTAATGAGCCATTCTGATGGTTGGATTAATCAAATTGCTTCGCTCAAGGTTCAATGGATTTGCGCGCGCCAACGAAGCGGTGGCGGCGGTCGAGTTTGCGCTGATCCTGCCGGTGATGCTGCTGGTCTATATCGGCAGCGTTGAGGCCAGCTCACTGATCACGACCGACCGTCGGGTGCAGACCATTACCGGCACGCTGGGCGATCTGGTTGCCCGTTCCAACGAAAAGATTCCCGTTGCCAGCCTCATAAATTTCTTTGAGGCGGCCGAGGGCATCATGGTGCCGTTTTCAACGGCGTCACTTGTGCAAGTGGTGACCTCGGTTCGGGTCAACAATGACGGCACGACAACGGTGTTGTGGAGCCGTCAATACCAGAACAACACGATGTCGTCGGGCGGTCGGGCACATTCGGTCAATCAGCCCTATGCGCTGCCTAGCGCGATTACCGATATTTCCCTCGGGGAATCGGTAATCGTTGCGGAAACTTTCTATACGTTCACGCCCTCGTTCAACATTGTCTACAACGGCACCATTCCGCTTTATCGTGAGAATTTCTATCTGCCGCGCTTTGAAACAGACATTGATCTGGTCCCTTAAGGCCCACGCGCTTGCGCCTTAGAGACGGCTATGCCATAGGCGAGGCATTCCAACCACGGTGTGCCCCATGAGCGAACCCCTGATCCCCGTATTCGACATCGGCAATGTATTTGTCGACTGGAACCCGATGTATCTGTTTCGCAAGCTGTTCGAAACCGAAGAGGAAGCGCGCTGGTTCGCCGACAATGTCTGCACGCCCGACTGGAACCTGGAATTTGACGCTGGCGAAATTTATGCCGAAGGCGTTGCCAAGCTGATTGCCCGCTTTCCGCGATATTGGCGCGAAATTCAAGCGTATGACGTGCGTTGGAAAGAAACCTTTAGCGGGATCATCCAGGGCACTGTCGCTATCCACGACGAGTTGATCGAGCAGGAAATCCCGACATTTGCCATCACCAATTTTTCCTGGGAAAAGTGGGTGTCATGCCTTGGGGAATGGCCGTTTCTTGAAAAATTCGACGGGGTCATCGTCTCGGGGCTTGAGGGACTGGTAAAGCCTGACACAAGGCTTTACCGGGTCTTTTGTGAGCGCTACGGGTTGGCCCCGGAAAGCTGCGTTTTCATTGACGACAGCGAACCAAATGTGATTGCCGCGCGCAAATATGGCATGAACGCCGTTCACTTCACCTCGCCTGAGCAGGCGCGCAAGGAACTGATCGGCTTCGGCCTACCGCTCGCCAGCAAGTAAGGAATTCCCTCGTCCGCCGCCTATTTGGTGCCATACATGCGGTCGCCCGCGTCGCCAAGGCCGGGCATGATGTAGCCCAGCTCATTGAGGTGACTATCGATCGAGGCAGTAAAGACCGGCACATCCGGGTGTGCCTCGGTAAACCGCGCCACCCCTTCGGGCGCCGCCAACAGGCATAGAAAGCGGATATTATTGGCGCCGCGTTCCTTGAGCTTGTCGATGGCCGCAGTCGCCGAATTGGCGGTGGCCAGCATGGGATCGACCACGATGATCAGTCGGTCCTGAAGATTGGAGGGGGCCTTGAAGTAATATTCAACCGGCTCCAGCGTCTCATGGTCGCGATACATGCCAATGTGAGCGACGCGCGCGGCGGGCACCAAGTCCAGCATGCCTTCGAGCAGACCATTGCCGGCACGTAGGATTGAGGCAAACACCAGCTTCTTGCCCTTGATGGCGGGCGCCATCATTTCGGCCATCGGGGTTTCGATCGGGATCAGTTCCAGTTCGAGATCGCGCGTCACCTCATAACAGAGCAAATGGGCAATCTCGCGCAGCAGGCGGCGGAACCCGGCAATCGAGGTTTCCTTGTTGCGCATGATGGTCAGCTTGTGCTGGATCAGCGGGTGATCGACGACCGTAACATTGTTCATTTGATCATCTTTGTTCTAGAGAAAACTCTTGCCGTGTGTGCCCGGCGCCAGACCCAACCAATGGGCGAGGCTTTCCCCAATATCGGCGAAGGTTGAGCGAATGCCAATCTCGCCAGGCGTCAGGCTTGGGGAAAACAGCAGAATTGGTATCTGTTCGCGGGTGTGATCGCTGCCGGGCCAGGTTGGATCATTGCCGTGATCGGCGGTTAGCACAAGCAAATCGTCGGGCTGCATGGCCACGATCAGTTCTGGCAGCCGAGCGTCGAACTGTTCGAGCGCTGCGGCATAGCCGGGCACATCGCGACGATGGCCATATTCAGAGTCGAAATCGACAAAATTGGTCATGACGAAACTGCCGTCGGCCGCCATTTCCATGGCTTCGAGCGTTTTGTCAAACAGCGCCATATTGCCGGTGGCCTTGAGTTTATGGGTCACGCCCATGGTGGCGTAGATATCGGAAATTTTGCCAATTGCAAAAACCTGACGTCCCGCCGCCTTGGCGCGGTCAAGCAATGTGGGTTCGGGCGGGGCGATGGCAAAGTCACGTCGATTGCCAGTACGCTTGAAGGTTTGCGCAGTTTCGCCGACGAAGGGTCGGGCAATGACGCGGCCGATCATCATCGGTTCTGTCAACCTAAAGGCGGTCTGACACACCTCATAGAGCCGATCGAGACCGAAATGGTTTTCGTGGGCGGCAATCTGAAATACGCTATCAATTGAGGTGTAGCAAATCGGTTTGCCGGTGCGGATCGACTCTTCGCCCAATTCAGCAATGATTGTAGTGCCCGACGCGTGTTTGTCGCCCAAAATACCGGGAAGACCCGCTTCGCGTACCAACGTTTCGATTAAATCGGCGGGAAATGTCGGTTCGGTCTGGGGAAAGTAGCCCCATTCAAATGGTACCGGTACCCCGGCGATTTCCCAATGACCGGAGGGTGTATCCTTGCCTTTGGAAATTTCGCGCCCGACACCAAATCGACCGCCCAGTGGTTTGTCGGAAAATCCAGCCGGAACAGTGCCAGTCGACAGTTTCATGGCGGCCCCCAGCCCGATGGAATCCATGTTGGGCAAGTGTAACGGTCCACTGCGCAGGCCGGCTCGATCAGCTTTGCCTGCGGCGGCGTGTTCGACAATATGGCCCAGCGTGTCGGCACCTTGGTCGCCATAGCTGGCTGCATCAGGCGCCCCGCCAATTCCGACGCTATCAAGAATGCACAAAATGGCGCGGGGCATGGCTATTCCTTTCGCTCGACCGAGTCAGGTGCAACGGTGGCGGAGACAAGCGGCTGACGTTCGTGAAAATTGCCCAGTCCATAGGCGGCCAACAGTCGTTTCTCGGCCTCGTCGACACTGGCCGCGTCGTTGGCATGCAGGCGCGCGATGGGAGTCTTGGTGTCGATGCGTGTGCCCAAACCCGCCAGACGATCAAAGCCCACGGCATAATCAATGGCGTCGCCTGGCGTTGTTCGCCCGCCACCCAAGGCTACAACAGCCATGCCAACGCCGCGTGTATCAATGCTGGCTACCGTTCCTTCCTGTGGGGCATGAACGTCACGGATGATGCTGGCCTCGGGTAAGTGGGCATCCATATTGTCGATAAGGTCAGCGGGGCCGCCGAGCGCGGCGACCATTTGGCCAAAGCGTTCAGCGGCGCTGCCATCGTCCAGTCTGGCGTGCAGCAACACGCGGGCCTGTTGGGAGTTCTCGGCAATGTTGGTCATTGTGGCAACCGTTGCGCACAGCGCCAGCGTTACTTCAAGCAATCGCTCGTCGCGATGTCGGCCAGTCAGGAAGTCCACCGCGTTGCGCACCTCAAGCGCGTTGCCGGCGGCGCTTGCCAGCGGCTCGTTCATGTCTGTGATCAGGGCCGACGTCGCAAGGCCTGCCCCATTGGCCACTTCAACCAGACTTTGGGCGAGCGCACGCGCCTTTTCGGGTGTCGACATAAAGGCGCCTGAACCGGTCTTGACGTCGAGCACCAGTGCATCGAGCCCAGCGGCCAGTTTTTTGGCCAGAATCGAAGCGGTAATCAGGGGAATGGATTCAACCGTCGCGGTCACATCACGAATGGCATATAGCCGTTTGTCTGCGGGCGCCAGATCGGCAGTCTGGCCGATAATGGCGCAGCCCGCGTTTTTAACGACCTGCCGAAAAAGCGCATTGTCGGGGCTGGTGGTATAGCCGGGAATGGCATCGAACTTGTCCAGCGTACCGCCGGTGTGCCCGAGCCCCCGCCCCGAAATCATGGGGACATATATCCCGATAGCCGCCAACATTGGCGCCAGCATAAGCGAGACATTATCGCCCACGCCACCGGTCGAGTGCTTGTCGGCCACCGGCCCGTCAAAGTCGCGCCAATCGAGTACCTGACCGCTATCGCGCATCGCCAGCGTGAGTGCGACGCGCTCGTCCATGTCCATATCGTTGAAATAGACTGCCATGGCGAAGGCGGCGGCCTGTGTGTCGGCAACGCGGCCATCGGCAAAACCGGCGATGAATTCAGCGATTTCCGCTTTTGTCAGCGCATGGCCGTCGCGTTTCCTGGCAATGACTTCCTGGGGTAGAAAAACCATTCAACTTCCTGACTCGATGCGATAGAGCCGGACTGGCGAGGGCGTGCGCGCAATGATTTTCTTGGCTTCCTGATCAAGCTGCACGCTTTTGACCCACCAACCAGCCGTCTCACCGCCCGGAAACAAGTCTGGCGGCAGGTCGGGTTTAACAGCTGCAATGATGTCGGCCACAACCATACCGGGTGCCTTTGCGGGCAGCACATTGAGGAATGCCGTGCGCATGGCGTTAAATCTGGCCGCGTCGACCTGATAGGTCTTACCGGGCTGGCCGACATTTTCAATGGTGACCTTTTCGCTCATGCTCCCTCCTCCTCAAGCGCCGTATGGTATCCAGACATTCTTGATCTGGGTGGCGCGTGCCAGCAGATAATCGCCTTCAAAAAGGTGCTGGTCAGCCAGATCATAAGCCAGTCCGCGACTGGTCCAGGTCTGCTTGAGATTGCCGGTTGAGGCCTTTTCGACCATGGTTGATGCTTCAGCCGAGCCCATGAACCAGAGCGCATCAACGCCGTCATGTTCTGCAAGGGTCTTGGCCAGCGTCACGCTATCGCCGGTAACAATATTGATCACCCCCTTGGGCACGTCCGAGGTTTCGATGACCTGATAGAAATCGGTCATCGACAGGGGCGCGGTCTGGCTGGGCACCAGGACGGCTGGATTCCCCATGGCCAGAGCAGGTGCCAACAGGGCGATAGCGCCGAGCAGCGGCATTTCGTCGGGCGCGACAATGCCCATGACCCCGATGGGTTCAACCATGGCTGCAGCAACGGTTCGCTGAGGCGGATTGTGAATGGCGCCATCATATTTGTCGGCCCATCCGGCAAAGGCGAACAGGCGTTCAACGGCAGCTGCAACCTCCCTGGCGCCGTCCTTGCCGGTTTGCGCCTTGAGGCGGTCGGCAAATTCATCGCGACGATAATCGAGATTTTCGGCGAGAAAATAGAGGATCTGGGCGCGCACATGGGCGGCGGTCGTTGCCCAGCTCAGAGCACCGCGCGCCGCTTCCACGGCGTTACGAATATCCTTGCGATTGCCCTCGCCCACTTCGCCGACCAATTGGCCGGATGCGCCGATAACCTGACGGTCATAGCCACTGTCGGGCCGGGCCTGCTTGCCACCGATATACATTTTGGCGGTCTGGTCGAGTTGGGTAGCGTCCAACGGATTGCCCGATTTGGCTGATGTAGCCTTTGTCGTGGGGGCGGCTTTAAGCGCTTTTTCCCAAGCGGGTTTCAGATAGGCGGCAAGTCCTTCCCTGCCCCCTTCGCGGCCAAAGCCACTTTCCTTGTAGCCACCAAAACCGACCGCTGCGTCGAAATTGTTGGTGCCATTGATCCAGACGACACCGGCTTTGATCTTGGGGGCAATATCGAGCGCCAGATTGATGTTCTCGCTCCAGATAGTCGCCGCGAGCCCATATTTGGTATTGTTGGCCAAGGCCACCGCTTCCTCGGGTGTGCGGAAACTCATGGCGACCAGCACGGGCCCGAATATTTCCTCGCTCACCAGCGAATTGGCGGGTGACACATTGGTCACCAGCGTTGGCTTGAGGAAGCACCCCTGCCCCGGCACGTCCATGTCCGGCTCATATATGACAGCGCCTTCGCTGGCGCCAGCCTTTAGCAAATCCTTGACCCGGGTTACCTGAATTTGAGCGACCAGCGCGCCGATATCGACGGATTTATCGAGCGGATCGCCAACGCGTAAAGTGGCCATGCGTTTTTTCAACTTGGCGATGAAACGCTCTTCAATGCTTTCCTGCACCAGGAGGCGCGATCCAGCACAGCAGACCTGCCCCTGATTGAACCAGATGGCGTCGACCAACCCTTCGATGGCGCTATCGATATCGGCATCTTCAAACACCAGATAGGGCGACTTGCCCCCCAATTCGAGCGACAGGCCCTTACCGGTGCCTGCGGTAGCGGCGCGAATGGCCTTGCCCACTTCCGTCGAGCCGGTAAATGCAATCTTGTCGATGCCATCATGCTCGACAATGGCCTGACCGGTTTCGCCTTCCCCGGTCACGATATTGACGACTCCCTTGGGCAAACCGATCCGGTCGCAGATTTCGGCAAACAGCAGCGCGGTCAGCGAGGTGAATTCGGCAGGTTTAAGAATTATGGTATTGCCGGCGGCGAGCGCCGGGGCGATTTTCCAGGACAGCATCAGAAGTGGAAAGTTCCACGGGATGATCTGCCCGCAAACGCCGTAGGGCACATGATCGGGGAAGGTCCGGTTCAGGTGTTGTGCCCAACCGGCGTGGTGGTAGAAATGGCGCGCCACCAAAGGAATGTCGATGTCGCGGCTTTCCCGGATCGGCTTGCCATTATCAAGGCTTTCGAGCACGGCGAACAAACGCGAATGCTTCTGGACTGCGCGGGCGATGGCATAAAGATACCTGCCACGTTCGTAACCCGAAAGACCGCTCCAGCCCTTGAACGCACCGCGCGCCGCTTTTACCGCAGCGTCGACATCTGCCTGTGTGCCCTTGCTGACCTGCGCCAAGATCTTGCCGCTGGCCGGATTTTCCGACGCGAATGTGTCGCCTGGCTTGGTCCATTTGCCATCAATATAGTGGCCAAAGGCTTGGCCGTGGCTCTCAAGCCAATCAAGCGCTGGCTGAGGCCCTTCGGGCGCCGGGCCGTATTCGAGGCTATCAAATATTTGCGCAATCTTGTTCATGGTTGGCCTCCTTCAGAGTGCCGCTGTAATTCTAGAGATCGCAGCCCCCGCCGTCCTTCCGCAAGGGAAGATGTGATCCGGGGCCCGAGGTGCACCCCCGCTAAACCATTGGTTGGCGATAATCGGCCGAATAGTTACCGGTCAGGCCATGCTCCAGCTGCCGCTCAATGTCGGTTAGCAACGAAGAAGCGCCGAAGCGGAACAGGTGCGGCTGCAGCCAGTGCGTGCCCAATTCCTCTTTCATCAGCGCCATATAATTGAGCGCGTCCTTGGAATGGGAAATGCCGCCGGCGGGTTTGTAGCCGATCTCGATGCCGGTTTCTTCATGGAACCAGCGGATCATGCGGATCATGGCCAGCGAGGTGGGCAAATTGGCATTGACCTTTTCCTTGCCGGTCGAGGTCTTGATGAAGTCGGCACCGGCCAACATACACACCAGCGATGCCTTGGCAACATTGGTCAGGGTTGCCAGTTCGCCGGTTCCCAGAATGGTTTTCATGTGCGCATCGCCACAGGCCTTGCGGAAGGCCTTGACCTGATCATACAGCGCCTGCCAGTCGCCGCGCAGCACCATGCCGCGCTCGATGACAATATCAATCTCGCTGGCCCCATCGGCGACCGAGCTTTCGATTTCCTTGAGCTTGGTCTCTACGGGTGCCAGGCCATGTGGAAAGGCGGTCGAAACTGCCGCGACCGGTATATTGGTGCCCTGCAGCGCCGCGACGGCAGTGGCGACAAAACTATGATAGACGCAGACCGCACCAGGCTTGATATCCAGCTTGGCGATACCGAGCGCGTCGACGATATCGGAGCGCAATGGGTGCCGGGCTTTGGCGCAAAGCCGTTCGACGCGCCCGGCCGTGTCGTCAGCATTAAGGGTCGTGAGGTCGATCATGGTGATCGCCTTCAGGAGCCAGGCAAGCTGGTATTCCTTCTTGACTGTGCGGCGCGTGCCAATGGTGGCGGCCCGCCGTTCCAACGCCGAGCGGTTCATGCGGACGCGCCCGACCCAATCAAGATCAAGCGGAAAGCCGGGATTGCGTTTGTGCCCTGCGTCGGTGGGGCTGTGATCGACTACTCGTAAACTCATTTGGGCTCAAAGCTCCTCCACGAGGGCGGGAATGAGTTTGCTCAATTTTTCCGCGCCCTGCACAGCCATGGTCTTGGTGTGCGCGTGGCTTATGTTTTCACTCGACAGACCCGCGCCCATATTGGTGATGGACGAGCAGGCCCAGATTTTCATGCCCAGAAAACGTCCGATTATCACTTCGGGCGCTGTGGACATGCCGACAGCATTGGCCCCCATCCGAATTGCCATCTGGATTTCGGCCGGGGTTTCAAAGCTGGGGCCGGAATACCAAAAATAGACCCCTTCGCGCAGGCCAATTTCCAATCTGTCGGCAATCAGCCCCGCTTTGGCGCGCAGATCGGGAGCGTAGCAATCGACCATGTTCACAAAACGGCGGTCAGTCGCTTCACCTATCAGCGGATTCATGCCGGCATAATTGATATGATCAGCAATCATCATCAGTTGGCCCGGGGGATTTTCGGCCTCGAGCGAACCAGCAGAATTGGTCAGCAGAAGGGTTTGTGCGCCCAGATCGGCCATCGCCTCAAGCGCTGGCCGCATGGCGGCGGCATTGCCATGTTCATAATAGTGCTCACGCCCGGTCAGGACCGCCACGCGCTTGCCACCCATGATCCCGATCAGCAGATCGCGACCATGCCCGGAAACCCCGCCGCCGGGAAATCCCTTGAGTTCGGAAAAAGGAATGGTGACCGTTTCGGTCATCAGTTCGCCAATCGCCAACAAGCCCGATCCCAACACCAGCGCCGCCGAGATCGGCTCGTGCCCGGCGATTTTGCGGATGGTTTTTAGCGCTTTACTCATTTGCCCAGAAACTCCGGGCCAAAGGAATGGGGCAGCAATTGTTCGAGTGTGCTGGTCAACGGCTCGCCTTCCACGCCGTGGGAGATGACCACGGCGTCAAGATCTGCAAATTCGCGGATACGCTGGCGGCAGCCGCCACACGGGGTCACTGGGTCAGTGCCGGGACCGGTAACGTAAATCGCCTTGATCCGCCTGGCACCCCCGGCAATCATGGCTGCAATGGCCGAGGCTTCGGCGCAATTGCCCTGCGGATAGGCCGCGTTCTCAATATTGCAGCCTGCATATATCTGCCCATCATCGGCAAGAATGGCCGCGCCCACTGAAAAACCCGAATAGGGGGCGTAGGCTTTGGCACGAACGGCTTCGGCGGCTGCGAAAAGGGCCTCACCTAATTTTGGCTCGGCCACGGCTAGCGCTCCTTGGTATAGGGCTGGCCCGCGGCCTTGGGTGCCACGGCGCGACCGATGAAGCCGGCAAGTAGAACAACCGTCAGGATGTAAGGCAGCACCTGAATGGCCTGCACCGGTACCTCGCCAATGACCGGGAACTGAATACCCTGCAAACGAAACTGCAGCGCATCAAGAAAGCCGAACAGCAGGCAGGTAGCCAGGGCCGGCCACGGCTTCCATTTGGCAAAGATCAATGCTGCCAGTGCGATGTAGCCACGCCCCGCCGACATATTGTTGTTAAATCCGGCTGACTGGGCGATGGACAGATAGGTACCACCAATACCCACCAGAACTGCGGTGATAATGAGCGCCTGATAACGCAGCAGGGTGACAGACATGCCGGCGGTATCGAGGGCCTTGGGATTTTCGCCCACGGCGCGCAGGCGCAAACCGAAGCGGGTTGAAAACAGCACCCAAGCGGTTACCGGCACCGCGATAAAGGCCACATAGGCCAGAATATTGTGCCCCGAAATCAGCTCGGAATAGAGACCCCCAAGAATTGGGACGTCCTTGACCTGATCGGCATACGGCAAGGAGATTGGTCCAAAACGTTGACTCTGGCTCAGTTGCGGGGTGAAGCCGCCGCGATGAAACCAGCTTTGCCCGAGAAATGTCGTCAGTCCGGCGGCCAGAAAATTCAGCGCGACGCCCGATATAATCTGATTGCCCTTGAGATTGATCGAGGCCAGACCGTGAATCCCCGACATGCCCAAAGCCACGCCAATGCCGGCCAATAGCCCAAGCCATGGCGAACCAGTTACCGCGGACATGGCAGCCGCTCCAAAAGCGGCGCCAAGCAATTTGCCCTCAAGCCCGATGTCGACGATACCAGCGCGTTCCGAATAGAGCCCGGCAAGACACGCCAGGATCAAGGGAATGGCAAGACGGACGGTCGAGTCCAGAATGAGGATGAGATCTGTATAATAATGCATCAGCCGCCCTCCGCCGATGAATTATCGGGCGGTTTGAAAAAGACCCGCTCCAGCGGTGGCCGCAGCATGTCGCCCATGGCACCAGTGAACAGGATGACCAGTGCCTGAATGGTCACGATCATTTCGCGCGTGATGCCGGGCATGGAAAATGCCAGTTCCTGCCCGCCCTGATAAAGCGCGCCGAATAAGAGCGCTGAAAGCGCCACCCCAAATGGATGTCCCTTGCCCATGAAAGCAACAGCAACACCAACAAAGCCGGCGCCGCTAACGAAATTGAGGATCAAACGTCCCTGAACGCCACCAACATTATTGACCGCGACCATGCCTGCCATTGCGCCAGCCAGTGCCATGGTGATCATGATCATGCGTGAATTGGAGATACCGGCATAACGGGCCGCCGTTGGGTTCTGTCCCAGCACGCGCATGGCAAAGCCGAATTTGGTCCGCCAGACCAGCCAGTACACACCGACCAACGCCAGAAGCGCCAGAATGAAGCTGATATTGACCGGGGAATGTTTGAACAGATCCCAGAAGACATTGAGTTGCGGCACTCGGCTGATAGCATCAATGGGTGCACTTTCGTCAGAATTCACCCCGTCGGGTTTTAAGTGCTTGGAGATGATGTAGCCCATCATCGAGACGGCAATGAAGTTGAACAGGATAGTGGTGATAACGATGTGGCTGCCACGCTTTGCCTGCAGGTAGCCGGGAATGAAGGCCCACGCGGCGCCGAACAGGCCGCCCGCCACAATCATGGCAGGAACGGTAACCAGCCAAGGCAGGCCATTGAGTGCCAGGGCAACCAGGATGACACCAAGGCCAGCGACATAGGCCTGCCCTTCTGGCCCGATATTAAAGAGCCCCGCCTGATAGGCCAGGGACACAGCCAACCCGGCGAAAATGAAATCGGTGGTGTAGTAGAGGGTATAGCCAAAGCCACTACCATAGCCGAAGGCGCCATAGATCATGATGCCCACCGCATCGAGCGGATTTTGCCCGACCAGCATCACGACGATACCGCCGATCAAAAAGGCGAGCATGACATTGAGCACTGGCAATAGCGCAACATCAACCCAGCGCGGTAAGGGGACGCGCGCACTCATTGAGATTCATCCTTATCCACGCGCGGGCTCATTTCCGTTAGCGTTTTCTCTATCGGGGTCACATGCTCAGGCAGGCGCGCCTCTGTTTCGGATTCCCCACTCGCGCCCCCCTCGTGAACACCTGCCATGAGCAAGCCGAGCGCGCCTTCATCGGCGGTTGCCGGATCGGCTTCACCGACGATTTCACCGTCAAACAGCACCAGAATGCGATCCGACAGCGAGCGAATTTCGTCCAACTCCACCGAAACGAGCAGGATGGCCTTCCCCGCATCGCGCATGGCAATTATCTGCTTGTGGATAAATTCGATCGCGCCGATGTCGACGCCGCGTGTTGGTTGCCCGACGATCAGCACATCGGGATTGCGCTCCATTTCACGGGCCAGCACGATTTTCTGCTGATTGCCGCCTGAGAAATTAGCGGTCTTGAGAGCCGTGTTGGCCGGGCGAATGTCAAATTTCTCGATGCGCTCTGCCGCCTCGGATTTGGCTTTGGCAATATCAAGCCCAAGGCCTGAACCATAGGAATTATGATAGCCGAGAATTGAATTCTCCCACTCGAGCAACGTGGTGACCAGCCCCTCGCGCAGCCGATCTTCAGGCACATGAGCCAAGCCAGCATCGCGCAAACGTGCGGCGCCATCGTCGCCAAAGGCAGAAATTGCCTGACCGTTGACCTCGACGCTGCCAAGGGTCTGGTCTCGCATGCCCGAAATGGCTTCGAGCAATTCGGACTGGCCGTTGCCGGCCACCCCGGCAATGCCAACAATTTCGCCGGCACGCACCTGAAAGCTGACGTTCTTGACCCGGGCGATACCAAAATCATCGGTAACGACGAGATCCTTGACCTTGAGTAGTACGTCTCCAGGGGAGGCTGGCCCTTTTTCCACTTCAAGTAGCACCCGCCGCCCGACCATAAGCTCAGCCAGCTCACCCGGCGAGGTCTGCGCGGTTTCAAGGGTCTTGACCATAGTCCCCTGCCGCATCACCGAAACCTCGTCGGTGATGGCCATGATTTCACGCAATTTATGCGTGATGAGAATGATGGTCTTGCCCTCGTCGCGCAGGGTTTTGAGAATACGGAACAGATGGTCGGCCTCGGCCGGGGTCAGAACGCCGGTCGGCTCGTCGAGAATGAGAATGTCGGCGCCGCGATAGAGCGCTTTCAATATTTCAACGCGCTGCTGCTGGCCAACCGAGAGATCCTCGATCAACGCGTCGGGATCAACCTCCAGGCCATAGTCCTTGGCCAATTGCTTGAGCTGGTCTCGCGCCTTGCTCAGCGTCGGCCCCAAAAGCGCGCTATCTTCGGCGCCCAGCACGACGTTTTCAATGACAGTAAAATTATCAACCAGCATAAAGTGCTGGTGCACCATGCCGATACCCAGCGCCAGCGCATGGCGACTATCGGTAATCGAAACCGGCTTGCCGCTAACGTGAATGGTGCCGCTATCGGCGGTATAGAAGCCGTAAAGGATCGACATCAGGGTCGATTTTCCCGCGCCATTTTCACCCACGATACCGTGAACGGTACCACGCTGAACCGACAGGTGAATGTCACGATTGGCTCGAACCGGGCCAAAACTCTTATTGATACCCACAAGCTTGATGGCCGGGGGCAAGGCAGCGGCTGTTTCCAGCCGCTGCGTCGAAGATGATGCATCTTTTGCCATCAGGCGGTTCCCGTCTTCAATCAGACGGGACACGCCTTGTCTTCACGGTAGTCGTGAACGACGATGTCGCCGGAAATAATCTTGGCCGTGGCGTCATCGACGGCGGCCTTCATTTCGGGCGTGATCAGGTCCGCATTGTTCTCGTCGAACGCTGCGCCAACGCCTTCTTCAGCCAGACCGAGAACGACGGTGCCGGCAGACCACGTGCCGTTCATTTCGTCCATCATGGCGTTGTAGGCGGCGACGTCCACACGCTTGACCATGGAGGTCAGGACATGGCCGGGATGCAGGTAGTTCTGGTTGCTATCAACACCGATGCCGAATTTGCCCGCGTCGGATGCCGCTTGCAGCACGCCAGCACCAGCACCACCAGCAACCTGGAACACAACGTCAACGCCCTGATCGAGCTGGCTCTTGGTCACCTCGGTTGCCTTGCCGGGATCGTTGAAGGCTTCAAAGCCCGCGCCGACATAGGTTTCAAGCACATCAATATCGGGATTTACCGACTTGGCACCCTCCTTGTACCCGCAGGCAAAGGCTTCGAGCAGGTCGAAATTGAATGCCGGTACGACGCCGATCTTGCCCGATTCGGACTTCATGGCGGCGAGGATACCAACGAGGTAGGAGCCTTCCTGTTCCTTAAAGACTACCGAGCGCACATTTGGCAGATCAACAACGCTGTCGATGATGACGAAATGGGTATCGGGGAAGTCGGGCGCGACGGTGGTCAGTGCGGTCGCCCAGGAAAAGCCGGGAATGATGATGGGCGAGAAGCCCTTGGTGGCGAACTGGCGGATTGCCTGTTCGCGCTGCGCATCACCAGTGATTTCCAGGTCCGAATAGGAGTTGCCGGTTTCCTTCTTGTACATCTCGGCGCCGTTATAGGCACTTTCGTTGAAGGATTTGTCGAACTTGCCGCCACCGTCATAGATCAGTGCGGGATCGGCGAAAGCGGTGCCGGCCAGAATAGCGCTGAGGGCTACGCCACCGGCAATCGCTGATGTGAATTTAGTCAGTGTCATTGATAGTCTCCCTGTCTCGCACCTTTTGCAGCCCGCTTGAGGGCGCCGGACAAACTTCGTGCGTTGACCAAGGATACAATCGTGCAAATGCTTTGCCCGCAAGAGGGAAAACTGAATTTTTTTCCGATTGGTAAAAATTACAAACAGGCTTTTTGGCTTGATCGCACCGAACGTCGCCAGCATTTTTGCCGTACCCGGGATTACCCCGAGATGATTGCCATTGCCTGATGGCAGAGTGAAACCGGCTCAAGCTTGCGGCGGCAAGACAGTTATCGACACGCCCATGGCGTCTGCAAAGCGCTTGAAAAAGCCATCGATGATTTTTTGGGCCGAACTGCCGATGACAGCCTTGCCAAGCCGCATGATCTGACCTGATGCGCCACCGGTTGCGACAAATGTCAGTTCGGTGCCATCCCCATCATCGCTCAGGATGATGTCGGCGGCCCCTTCTGCAAAGCCCAAAAGTCCTCCCCGACCCTTGCCTGTAAGCGTATAGCTGGCTGCCGGCACAATGTCGGTCAGAACCAGATCGCCCTTAAAGACTGGATGAACCACGCCGAGGTTGACCTTAATTTCGAGTTCCAGTGCTTCAGCCCCTACCCAATCTATGCGGTGGCATCCGGGAATAGCCGCTTTGAGCATGGCGGTATCGTTAAGGCCAGCCCATACGGCTACCCGGGGTGCATCAAGTCGATATCTACCGCCGAACTCCATCAGGATGCGGCCACATTGGCAGTGCAGGGTGCGTTGGGGAGATAAATCGCATGCATCACTATTGACCTTGCTCTTAACGTGCGGCTTTTTCGCACCAATATTATCAAAATAGTTGTCTGGCCGAGCAGTTTCAATTGTCATACGGGTCGCCAGAGGCAATCTATGACGCGCAGGCATTTCACGCGGGGAGCTTTTATATGTCCAACGACGCTACCACTACCGAAACCGTGAGCAACAATGTTGCCCTCGCCGAGAAGCCCTTGCAATATCTGGACAAGGCAGTCACGGCCATTCGCAATCTTGGCGTGTGGCCTGAGCAGACGGGAGAACAGCCCATCACCGGGCTTTTGGCGCAAATTACCGAGTTGGACGAGACCCGGGTTATTCTGATTGGTCGAACGTTAAGCCAGGCCAGTGCGTTCAACGAAGTGGTGCGTGAACAGATCGCGGCCATGCAGATTGGCGAGCGTTACGAAGACATCACCAAGGGATTTGATTCGATTCGCGACGATGCCAAGGGCATGGTCGACCAGCTTGCCGACAACAAGATCGATTTGCGTGAACGCGTTTCCAACGTATGGATGAAGGTTTCTCGCGGCGACATCGCGAGCCGATTCAACAAGATCCGCGACACCTATCTCGCCGTTTCGGCCGACACCAAGGATCAGATTGATCGCGAGCACACGATTTTGGAAGCTTATCGCGATTTTCGTGGTGCGCTAAAGCAATCCGAGGTCATGGCACTCGAAGTTCTCGATACGGCGGCCAAGCGTCTGGCCGAAAAGAAGGACATTCTTCAAAAAGCCGCCGACACGCTCGCCGCCTTTACCGGGGATGCTCCAGCGGATCGGGCGCGCCTCGAAATGGATCGCGACGAAAAGCTGCGCAACATGCAGAATGAGGAAGGGCGCTATCAGATCGCCAAGGATCTGTCGGACAATCTGACGATCTCCTACAACACCTCTGAAGTCGTTATGGCCCGCCTGATGCAAACGACCAATGCCAAGGAGCGGGTCTATCAGCAGTCAATTTCGTTCTTTTCGACCAATGAAACCGTGTTGACGGCGCTTTCGGCCTCATTCACCGGCATGTTCGGCCTGCATGAGGCGACCGAGACGCTCAATGCGATGAAGGAGGGGATGAGCAAGAGCCTCGAAACCCTCTCTGAAATCGGCGACAAGGTGCAGGAAGAAGCGCTCAAGGCCGGTTATGGCCCGACCATTCGCGCCGATGCGGTCAAAAAGCTGGTGGATAGTGTTGTCAATTTCCAGGAAAAATCGCGCGGTATCATCAACGACATGCGGGTTGCATCTACCAAGAATTCGGCGGAAATCCGCGATGCTGTCGAAGATGGCAAGAAGCGATTGGCCCAGCTGGCGGCGGACGGCAATGCGCTGATGTTGGACACCAAGAATTGAGGCTGGTCAACGACCGGTGAGCCCGCATCATGAGTGAAACGACCGCCACAACCTCTGCCCCACTGGACGAGGTCATGCTGGCTATGGATGTGGTGGATACGCTCCGGCACCGCCAGGATCTGGCAACGCGCGAACTGGCCGGGGCGACGCGCGAGAGCCAATTGATCGACAAGCTGCGCGAAATTTATCGCCAGCAAGGCATTGATGTGCCTGACCATATCCTGAAGGAAGGCGTGTCGGCGCTGGCTGAAAGCCGGTTCGTCTACACCCCACCTCCGTCGGGTTTCGGCACGACGATGGCGCGCCTCTATGTGGGGCGCAGCCGCTGGCTGCCCAAGGCAATTGGCGCGGTGGCGGTGTTGCTGCTGCTTTTGGGCGGGTATTTCCTGGGCTATCAACCCTATCAGGCACATCAGCGCGAAGTGGCCCATCTGGAGTTGACTCAGGAGCTACCGGCGCGACTTGAAGAACTTTATCAGACCATTTTCAACGAAACCAAGGTGCAGCAGGCCGAGGTTGAGGCCGAGGATCTGCTAAAGCGCGGCAAAGCCTATGCAGCCGAAGGCAATCGTGCGCAGGCTGAAGAAATGGCTAATCGCCTGACCGCGTTGCGGGACCAATTGCGCCAGGAATATACGCTCAGGGTGGTCAATCGACCTGATACGCTCTCGGTGTTCTGGCGTTTTCCGGAAAACAATTCGGCGGCCACCAATTATTACATCGTGGTGGAAGCAGTCGACCCAAATGGCAATCTATTGTCGTTCCCCATCCGCAACGAGGAAAATGGCGAAACCGAAACGGTCAACATCTGGGGGTTGCGGGTGCCTGAAAGCGTTTACCGTTCGGTGGCGGCGGACAAGACCGACAATGGCATTATTGAACGCGACACGGTCGGGCTCAAGTCAGATGGCTTCATGGATATTGAATACACAGTGCCCGTATTGGGCGGGACGGTAACGCAGTGGTAGAACTATGAGCCTGCGCGGTCCTCAAGCTATGGCGTCGCTTGACGAGGCGATGCGCGATATAAGGCGCGAAGAGGACGAGATCTCTAAACGGCTGGCCCGGTCGGGTGAGCGGGTCAGCAAAATTCGCGAAAGCGAAGCCGATCTGGTGCGCGAGCTGGCCAAAATGCGACTAGACCCTGCCATTCAGAGCGAACTGCAGGGTCATATTTCGAACGCCGAGAGCAAGGCGCGCGATATGCTCAAGGCCCATGCCAGCGAGTTGAGTGCGACAGAGAAAGCCCTGGCGGTCATCGACGACAAGCTTGGAGCGCTAACGGCAGAACGTGCCAAGGCCCTCAAGACCCAGACCGCCCGGCAAGTTGAACTCGACAGGCTCGCCGCCAGCATTGCCTCCGATATGGAGAGCAACAAGGTCTATGTCGAGCAGCGCGATTCGGCAGTGCAATTGCTCGATACGGCCAATCAATCAATGGCCAAAACCGAGCAGGCAGAGACCGACCGTGAGGATAAGGGCCGTCCCTACCGCGACGATCCGTTGTTCATGTATTTGTGGGAGAACGGTTACGGCACCAAGAATTATCGGGCCAACAATCTGATCCGTTATCTGGATGGATTAGTGGCGCGCCGGATTGGTTTTGCCAAGGCGCGACCCAACTTCGCCATGCTCAACGAGATTCCGTTGCGACTTCGCGAGCATGCAGAAAACCAGATTGCAGCTGCCCAGGCATCTCAGAGCAAGGTTGAAGCGCTTCAAATGACTGCCGTCGACGCGGCCGGGGGCAAACCGGTTCGTGCCCAAATTGCCGCCGCCCAACAACAGATCGAAGCGATCGACGAAAAGATTACGGCAGCCGAAGACGAACGTGACGCCACCGCCAAAAATCTCAGCCTTTTGGCTCAGGGTGCTGACCCCGCATTCGAGCAAGCGCTATCGACGCTGGCGGCAAGCCTATTGCGGGAAGATATCCAGACCCTTTTGGCCGAAGCCCGCCGCACGGCGACAGGACGCGATGATACGCTGGTGGCGCAGATCGATGATGCGCGGATGCGCGTCAAGGACGAGGACAACGAAACGCGCGAGCAGCGGCAGCGGCTCAAGACGCTGGCGGCACGGCGGCGCGAGTTGGAAGACATCCAGTGGGAATTCAAGAAGTCGCGCTTTGACGATCCGCGCTCCAGCTTTGGCGAAGAGCGGTTGGTGGGTGACCTGCTCAACGAGTTCCTACGCGGCGGCATCACCGCGGCAAACTATTGGGACCAGTGGCGCCGCAGCCAGAATTTCAATCAGGACAGCCCTTGGTCAGGGGGCGGTTCGCGTGGGCCGGCGGGCGGCAGCAATAGTCCCTGGGGCGAGCGCGGTGGCAGCACCATCAATTGGCCCAACGGCAGTTTTGGCGGCGGACGTGGGTCGGGCAGCTCCGGCACAGGGGGCGGCTGGAGCCGTGGCGGCTCGATGGGCGGCGGCTTTTCAAGGCCGCGGTCAGGTTCGTCGGGTGGCGGTTTCAAAACGGGCGGCGGCAGCGGCAAGTCGGGCGGTTTCAAGACCGGTGGGGGCGTCTGAGGCCTGGCCGATCAGTGCGTTGCTGTTGGCGCCAGCACTTCCCACAAATTGCCTTCGGTATCGGCGAAATAGGCCGAATAGCCCCATTCAGATTGCTGGGCGTGGGTGGTGATGGTGCCGCCGGCGACCAGCACCCGCTCCAAGATGGTATCGATCTCCTTGGCGGTGCTGGCGGTATGGCTCAAAACGAACTGCGGGGTGCCAGGGGTGGCGGCGGCCGCGCCGGCGGTATTGGCGATCTGATCGCGCGGGAACAAAACGAATGAAAGATCGGCATCGAGGAAAAATGCCACATGCTCTTCCCCTGCCCCGATTTGTTCGTCGGTAAGATCAAACATGGCGCGATAAAAGGCAAAGGCGCGCTCGAGGTCATCGACACCAACGGTGATGATATTGATCCGGGGTTTCATCAAAGCCTCCAATAACCTTCGACTGTCTAGCCCAATCGAGAGGCGACAACCATCCGCTATCGGGTCCGCACCCAAAATTGATACGCCGTCCCCACGACAGAACGGCGCGTCAACCCTATTTAGCGACGAGGCGCCTGAGTTTTTCCATGGCAGGCTTTGTGTCCTCGCCGTAGGCGATGGTGCCCTCAAACTGCCCCCTGGAATTGAGCAGAAAAACTGTGGCGGTGTGGTCAACCGAATAATCCCCCCATCGAGGGGAACTTTATTGACGTATATGCCCCAGGCCTCGACGATTTTGGCAATTTGCTCATCTGTGCCGGTCAGGCCGGTGACCCTGTCGCCAACCCAACTGACATAGTCCTTCATGACCTCGGTTGTGTCCCTGTCCGGGTCCACGGTAACGAAATAGCCGTGAAGATCTTTTGCGTCATCCCCAAGGGTCTCGAACCAGCTGGCCATTTCCGACAGGGTGGTAGGACAGACGTCGGGACAATGGGTGTAGCCAAAGAACAGGATCGAGGGGTGACCGTCAAAGATGGTCTGGTCCACCGGCTGGCCTTCCTGATCGACCAATTGGTAGGTGCCACGGCCAAAGCCTGCCGCTGCAATCGAGTCTTGGTTGCTGCCACGCAAAAATAGATAGCTAGTGCCAACAAGTAGCGCGAGTGCGGCTACCGCGATCCATAGAAAAAGCGGCAGTTTCTTTATCTGTGCCATTCCTTATCCGATCAATGTTTGGTTGCACGGCGTCACCCGAACCCATGGCATCTTGGGCCATGGGTTCGGGTGACGCCGGTCGCGGCGACCGATAAGACCGGCAATGCCACTTCGACACTGCCCGCGTTGGCGAAGGTCAGTGTCACCGGGACTGTGGCGCCTTCGACAAAGGGTTGTTCCAACCCCATGAACATCAGGTGCAGCCCACTAGGGGTCAAAGAAACAGTCTCACCGGCAGGAATGGGCAGGCCATCGCCCAAATGGCGCATTTTCATGACATCGCCTTCCATTTTCATCTCGTGAACCTGGACCGACTTTGCGGCCGTCGAAGTGGCCGAAACCAACGTATCGGCGTCAGAACCATGGTTGGTGATGGTCAAAAAGCCACCACCAACCGGCGCGTTGGGCAGGGTGGCGCGGGCAAACATGCCCGACAGGTCGAGGTCGCCGAAGTGCGCTTTGCCGTCATGGGCAAAGGCGGCGGGGGCAAAGGCGGCGGGGGCAAAGACAAGGGTAACCGCGAAAGCGGCCGCAAACAGGGTACGGATCATCTGGATTCCAATAATTTCTGACTGAGGCTGGCCATGGTGGCCGTGGTTGTTCAGGCGGAATCGGGGGGACCGCGCGCCGGTGCATCATGGTCCGGAATTGTTGGTCGGAAGGGACCTGGCACAGACCGGTAGATAACAGGCAACACTGCAATATTTGAGCCCAAGGATAGAACCGGCGCGTTGTCCGTTGCCATGGATTGTTTGGCGACGCCAGCAATAGGGCATTTGGTCAGCCGGGTATCAGTGCCGTCATTTTTGTCGGGCGCGCCGCAAAGGGCCCAACTTGGCGCCAATGTTGCGTAGCCCAGCGCGTCGAGTTCCAGTTGGCTGGCGCGGGACTGATGCATGGGCATCAGCACAATCAACAAATAGATGGCCAACACGGCTAATGCCGTGCCCACTTCCTTGACTATGCGATGTGCCGAAATGCGCATTTTTACTCCCACACGGTCCTAGCGCGCCCGCCTGTTCGCCTCAAGCGCCGTAGTGTCGCAACGAGGCTCAGGGGCTGGGTAAATAGGTCTGGACGCAGAGCGTCAGGAACAGTTTCATGGCCGCGGAAAGTGGACTATTGCGGCGCTGTGCCACGAGGAGTTGGCGACGGGCCCAAGGCTCAGCCAGCGGCGCCGCTAGCAGGTCGGTTCCGGCCACCAGATGCAGGCTAGTGCTGCGCAAAAAGCCGATGCCAAAGCCTGCTTCAACCATGCGCACCAGCGCTGGAAAACTCTCCACCCGCACCCTCTCGCCCAAGGTCCGGCCTGCCTTGCGCGCTGCTTCGGCCAACAGACGATCCAGCGCGCCGGTTTGATGAATGCCCACCATTTCGTAGCAAAGCAACTGGTCAAATCCGATCTGGCGTTGTTCTGCAATCGTGGAGGCCAACGGATGGTCGGGGGAGACGACTACCCAGACGTGATCGTCCTCAAACGGCTTTATCTCAAAGCGGGAAAAATCGTAATTGTCCGAAACAATGGCGATGTCGCAGCGACCGTCATCGAGGGCAGCGAGCCCCTTGGAAGCGCTGGTTTCCTGAATTTCGAGAGCAATCGTGGGGTTCTTGTCGGCGTATAGTGCCAAAAGCTCAGGCAGGCGGCCCGAGAGCGCCGAACTGGTGCAAGCCAGTCGCAGGCTACCGCGCTGGCCGGTGGCAAAATCGGCCATGACGGTGTCGAGGGCTGCGATTTCGCGCAACACATTGCGACAGCGTTCGGCGTAGATTTGCCCGGCGGCTGTCAGGCGCACACCCTGGGCGGACCGGTCAAACAGTACCACCCCCAGTCGACTCTCCAGATCACTGACCCGACGGCTAACGGCCGACGAGGCAATACTTTCCCGCTCGGCGGCGCGTCCGATCGAGCCAGTTTCAGCCAAGACCATAATCAATCTGGCGGTAACACTATCGAATTGCTGCATGCCCTGCCCCTTGCGCGCAACATAGCCAAGCTCTGTGCCTACAGCAAAACCAATATTGCGCGCCCGAGGTAGAAAAGACCGATTGCGGTCACAACATAGCGGGTCCAGCGGCGAAAATGGACGTCGGTCATTCGTTCGAGAAGAAATTTTCCGGCGCTAGTGCCAAAAATGGAAAACGGGACGGCGATCAGGACGGCAAGCCATTCAGTTTGGCCAAGGCTTGAGGCGGCGCTCCAGTAAAACGCGATTTTGAACGCATGCGACAAAACCTGAATGGCCGCCTTGGTCGCGATGACAGTGCGGCGGTCCATCATGGTGCGAATGAAGAACATGTCGACCGTTGGACCCGAAGCGCCAGCGCCCAAATTGAGTGCGCCTGAGATGATGCCAGCCGCAAAAGCATGGTGCGGTTTTGAAGCATCAAGCGCCAGCCAATGATTAGGTATCCATATCAAAATGGGCAAAAGACCGATGGCGATCGAGGCGGCCACCAGATTGGGCTTGTAGTTGATCAAAACCAACGCTAACGCGGCCACTACCAGTCCCGATGTGGTGATCGCCAGAATCTTCCAATCGATATAGTGGCGCGAGAACCATGCCCGCGAGCCATTGGCGACGATCTGTATGATGCCTTGCACGGCAATGGCAGTGGCTACCGGCATCAGCAGGAACAAAAGCCACAATAGGATCAGACCACCAGCCATGCCGAAAATGCCCGATAGCATGGCAGTGAAAAACACCGCCATCAGCATTGCCCCAGCGATGACCATGCTCATGGCAGGTTCCAATTCGCGCGTTCGAGATGGTTGCTGGTAGCGCGGTTGATCGGCCCACGAAAGTCATAAGGCGGCATGGCCCCATGCTCATTGCATCAAGTAGACGCGGCCTGGGGTCCTGCGGCGGCGACCATCTCATCGGGAATGTCATCGAAGGAGGAATAGTTCATGTTGTAGAGGCGCGAGTAGAGCCCCCCTCTGCCATGAGTTGATCGTGGTTGCCGCTCTCAATCATTTCACCGTTCTGCAAGACAATGATGCGATCAGCTCCCCTGATGGTGGCCAGCCGGTGCGCGATCACCAGCCCTGTGCGTCCTTCGAGCAATTTAAGCAACGCTTTCTGGATCTGGCGTTCGGTATAGCTGTCGATATTGGCGGTCGCTTCATCCAGCACCAATATCTTGGCATCGGCGACCAAAGCACGGGCAAAACTGATGAGTTGGCGTTGGCCCAGTGACAAATTGCCACCACGCTGCTGCAGGTCAGCTTCATAGCCGCCGGGCATGCGCATGATGAAATCATGGGCGCCAACGGCTTTTGCTGCCCCGATCACCGCTTCGCGGCTGGCATCGGTCTTGTGATAGCGGATGTTTTCCAGAATGGTGCCGGTAAACAGGAATGGCTCCTGCAAGACCATAGCCACCTGCTGGCCCAGCGATTCCTGGGAGATATCGCGCACATCGTGACCGCCGACCAACACGGCACCGCCATTGACCTCATAGAAGCGATGCACCAGGGCCATGGCGCTGGTCTTGCCTGAACCGGTCGGGCCAACCAGCGCGACGGTTTCGCCCGGGTTGACCTTGAAGCTGACATTCTTGAGCACCGGCTGATTGGCGCGATAGGCGAACTCGACGTTACGGAACTCGACCGAGCCATCCATATCACGGGTCAGTGTGATGGCGCCTGAGCGGTCTTTAACGTCGACATTGACGTCCATGACTTCACAAATGCGGGCACCTGAGGACATGGCCCGTTGCATCACCGAATATTGCATGGTGAGTGAGCGGATGGGGTCGAAGAAGCGCTGGATATAGAACAGGAACGCGACGATTACGCCGATATCGAGTTCGCGATTAAGCGCCATGGCACCGCCGACCACGATTACAACCGCCATGGCGATGCCCGTCAACGTATCAACGATCGGCACCATGACCTGGGCAAATTTTGATGCCGTCAGCTGGGTTGTCAGGTTGGCGTGGGCCTTATCGTCATAAAGGTCGAAGTTGACCTTCTGACGATCAAGATTCTGCACCGTGCGCACGCCATTGATGCCCTCCGCCAAAGCGCCATTGGTCGTCGAATTGGTGATATGGGCATTCATGAAGGCGTTCCGCGCCGGCTCAAGCCAGAACAGCCGCACCACGAACAACACCGGCATGACCGAAAGCGTCAACAGACCGAGACGGAAATCAAGGGACAGCAACACAAAAACAATGCCGAACAACAGCACGACGTCGCCGACGGACAGCACGGAGGTTTCAAGGAATTCCTGCATCGAGTTGACGTCGCCCTGAAGGCGGCTCATCAGGCGGCCCACCTCGGTGCGATCCATGAAGGAGAGCGATACTTCCTGCAAATGGGAAAACATGGCGCGGCGCATGTCGAAAAGCACATTTTCAGCGGCCTTTCCGACTACTGTTTCCTGCACGAAGCTGGCGCCAAAATTAATCACCACCATGGCGCCGAACGCCACCACTGCCCAAGCCAGATTGGCACGCCCACCGCCACCCGCGACCATGCCGGTGTCGATGGCATAGCGGATGATCAGCGGGATGGCCAACTGGGTCAACGTGAAGGTCAGGACGGCAGCCACCGCGATGAATATCAGCTTGCGATATGGCGAAACGAATGCCCAGATGCGCTGCACGATGCGGGGATCATAGGCTTTGCCAAAAATCTCTTCTTCGTCGCGATGCGATCCAACAACGGCGCGTGGCGGGCGCTTGTGGCGATCTTCGCTTTCATTATCTTCGGCCATGGTGCTCACGAGCTGGCCTCCGCTGGTGTTGGCGCAATGTCTTCGCCGGGGCGGACCTGCAGATCAAATAGAGCACGATAGCGACCGTTGAGGGCCAGCAGCTCTTCATGGCTGCCGCGCTCGACAATCTTGCCTTCTTCCATGAACAGGATGAAATCGGCGTGCATAAGCGAACTGAGGCGATGCGCGATCACGATGGTGATGCGATCCTTGGCAAATCGTTTGATGGCGCTGCGAATGCGATGTTCGGTGCCTGCATCGATGGCTGCGGTTGAATCGTCAAACACCATGACGGCGGGCTTGAGCACCAAAGTACGGGCAATCGAAAGGCGTTGGCGCTGGCCGCCTGACAATGACACCCCGCGCTCGCCGACCACGGTATCGTAGCCGCCGGGCAGGCCCATTACATAATTGTGCAATTGGGCACTTTCGGCCGCCCGCTCAATCTTGGGTTCCTTTGCCCAGGGATCGCCGTAAGCGATGTTGTTTTCGATTGTCGTCGTGAACAGGAATGAATCCTGCTGGACAACAGCGACCGACTGGCGCAGCGAACGCAATGTGACCTTGGAAATATCCTGGCCATCAAGGGTAATGGAACCGCTATCAATGTCGTAAAAGCGTGGGATGAGGTGGGCCAGCGTGGTCTTGCCGCTGCCGGGGGCGCCGACAATGCCGATGGTCTGGCCGGCATGGGCTTCAAAACTCACGTCCGAGAGCGCCTTTTGTCCACCAGATCCGGGAAAGGTAAAATCAACATTGTCGAACTTGAGCGTCCCCTCGGTCACCTTGAGGTCGGTAGCCCCGGGCGCGTCGTCGATCCCCAGATCCATATCGAGCAGATTGAACAGTCGCGAGCCGCAGGTCGACGCGCGGGCGTAGGAATTGACCATCATTCCGAGTTGACGCACCGGCATCTGCAAAATTGTCATGAAGGTCAGAAATGTGGTGAGTGTACCCACGGTCATGGTCCCGTCGATGACCATATTGCCACCAAACCAGAGTACCAGACCCATCGAAAAGAAGAAGGAAAATGTCATGGCGCTGGTGTTGCGCACGCGGATGTTGACGCGTTGGTGGGTCAGGTTCAACGCCTCCTTTGAGGCGGCGTCAAACTTGTCCATCTCGTGCTTCTGACCGGCAAATGCGCGCACAACGCGAATACCACCGAGATTTTCTTCCATCACCCGGCTCAACCCCGACAGTTTTTCCTGCAGGATCAGCCAGGTGCCGCGTAGCTTCAATTGGGCTACAGACGAACGCCAAGCGACAAAGGGAACAAAGCTCAGGGCGAGCAGGCCGAGCACCGCATCGGTCGAAATCAGCAGATATGCGCCAACCCCGATCAAGACACTCAACAGGACGGTGCGAACCAGCCCGGTGGCAAAGAACATGCGCACCCCGTCAAGATCGAGCATGCCGACGGTAATCAGATCACCGGAGTGCACCTTGTCATGAAAGGCAAAGCTTAGACGCTGGATTTTTTCGTAATACGCCAGGCGCAATTCATAACCGATGGTGTGCCCCACCGATTCACTGAAATAGTTTTGGGTAAGGGTAAAAAGACCGCGCAAAACTGACACCACAAGCAGGGTGATGGCACTGATCCAAAGGGCGCTCTGCGCCTCCTGTCCGCCGCCAATAATGCCCTGCGCGTGGTCCACCGCCTGACCAAGCAAGCGAGGGATGGCCAGCTGCAGGCCCGAAGCGATCATTGTCGCTGTTATGGCGATTGCCACCTGCCAGGGGTGGCGCAATGCCATGCGGGTAATGCGCACCAATGTGCCAAGACCCTGCCCCCATTGGGCAGAGACCAGATGGCCGGGGGCCTTGACGCGCGCGCGGGCACGTCCAACCGTATCGGAATTCAAGGGACTATCCAGACGTCAAAAGGTAGCGCCCGCGCCAAAGGTGCTGTCAGGTCAGATTCGGTTCGGGCAAATCAACTATTCTTACATACAAGGCCATTTTTCGTGCAGTTTCAAGCGCAACTGACGCAAAAAGCCGTGCAATTTTTCATTCCGCAGCCAACTGGACCGATGTCGGTCGTCTATTTTGGCGCCACGGGATAGATCAAGGCCGAGCAGGCCTGGGTGATGGTATTGAGCGCCGCTTGTTCCGAAGGGGTAGGCCGACCACTGTTGACCCCGTCCCAAAGGTCGTTGTCGATGACCCCCGTCAGGCCGCACTGGCAATAGGTTGTACATTGATCCGGCCCGGTTCCGCCTGCGAGGCAAGTGGACTGGCACTGGCTCAAGAACTGCTGTTGCTGGAATTCGGCGCCGGGGCGCAGCACCAATGACAATGGATAAAGCGCGCCCAACAAAAGTGGCTGATGGACCAGATAGATCACCAACGTCCAACGCCCCAGCTTGGCCAATGCGCGCTTGGGCGGATTACTTGCCTTGACCACATCGAGCGTAGCCATCCGTCCCGAGGCAATCAACAAGCGCGTTGTGACGATGGCGCCCAGTACCACACCAAACCAGGGAAAGATCGGGACCAGATCATTGGTTAGGGGCGGGATAGTCCAGAAACCAAGCCATGAGAATGCTCGTTCATTGAAGAAAGGATCGGAATAGCCCCAACCGAGCGCCATGATAACCAAGGCGACCACGACAACCAGCCACAAAGGCGCCCGCAGGAATGGCAGCGCCATGAGACTGAACAGCGCAATCGCATGCAGGATGCCGAAATAGACGAAGGCATCGGGAAAGACCATCACGGTAGCGAAGGTGATCAGGGCGGCGGCGGCAACCAAAATGGCTAACCGTTTCCAGAAAGTGCGCCAGCGAATTGCCTTTCCATGGCTCAGCACTAACCCGACACCAACCAGGAACAGGAAACTCGCCAAAATGGTTCGCGCGAAAATCACCCAGCCGAGATCAGCGCTGACATCAACGGAGAAAAAGCGAAGGTAACTCAGATCCCAGAAGGCGTGATAGATCACCATGGCAATCAGGGCAATGCCGCGTCCCATGTCGATCAGGGCGTAGCGTGGGCGCGGCGTGGCGGCTTCAACCATCATGGGCTTTCGATAGATTCGCAGGCGTTAAATCTGAGCATTGCCAAAAACCGTGGTAGCGCAATAGCCCAACGTTCACCCTTCCTTGACTGCCTCCATCACGACAAAAGTCGAGGTGTGGGCAACATGGGGCAAAGCCGAGATTGTTTCGCCCAAAATCTTGCGATAGGCAGCGATATCGGTGGAGCGCACCTTGAGCAAGTAGTCGAAATTGGCCGCCATCATGTGGCATTCCTCAATCTGGGCAACGGCGGCAACCGCGCGATTGAAATCCTTGAGTGCTGCCGAACGACTATCGGATAGGCTCACCTGCACAAAGGCAATGTGCCCCTCGCCCAACCGAAGCCGATCAATGACAGCGCTATAGCCTTTGATCAGGCCATCAGCCTCCAATCGGCGGACCCGGGCCTGCACCGGTGTTTTGGAAAGGCCAACCCTCTCGGCCAACGCTGCCATCGACAGACGACCGTCAATGTGGAGAGCCTTGACGATATTTCTATCAATACGATCCAAATCGCCTGCATTAAGCATTCATACAACCCATTTTGGTCAATTATACGCCAAATTATAGTCCAATTGCGCCACAAAGGCGATACTAATAGTTCGATCGTTTAGCCACAATTTGCGCTATCATGGCGCGTCCGCAAAGGGAGATCGCCATGTCAGACCGCCTCAGCCTAGCTCGCGCCACCATGCGCAGTCATACCATTGTTGATCGTGATGAAGCGATTGCCCGACTGTTGGTGTTGGCAGATCTGAGCGAGACGACGCGTGAAGAGATCTCGGCCGCGGCTGCGCAATTGGTGCGACAGGTGCGCGGATCATCCAGTCCCGCGCTTATGGAAACCATGCTGGCTGAATATAGTCTTTCAACTGATGAGGGCATTGCCCTGATGTGCCTGGCCGAAGCGCTGCTGCGCGTGCCTGATGCCGACACGATGGACGAGTTGATCGCCGACAAGATCGTTGATCACGACTGGGGCTCGCATGTCGATCACTCCGGTCCGCTGCTGCTTAATGCCTCGGCCTGGGCGCTGATGTTGACCGGGCGGGTCTTGAGTGATGGGCAGATGCAGATCGGGCGTACGCTGCAGTCCATGGTGCGACGTCTTGGCGAACCCGCCATCCGTGGCGCTGTTTCGGCCGCCATGCGGCGCATGGGCAGCCAGTTCGTCCTGGGTCAGACCATCAAGGAAGCGCTCAAGAATGGCGCCGAAAACACGGCAGCCGGCTATCTCTATTCGTTCGACATGCTGGGGGAGGCCGCGCGCACTGACGCCGATGCGTTGCGCTATCATCGTGCCTATGCCGATGCGATTGTTGCGCTGGGCAAAGTTGCCAAACAGGATGATGTGCTGGCCAATCACGGCATTTCGGTCAAACTTTCGGCACTGCACCCACGCTACGAATATAGTCAGCGCCCGCACATGCTGCCGGTCCTCTGCGACCGCCTGCTGGCGCTTTGCATCGCGGCAAAATCGGCGCGCATAGCCCTGAACATTGATGCGGAGGAAGCCGACCGCCTGGATCTCAGCCTTGAGGTTATTGAAACCGTTCTGTCCAACCCTGAACTTGCGGGCTGGCACGGCTTTGGCGTGGTGGTTCAGGCCTATGGCGGGCGGGCTCCCGATGTCATCGATTGGCTTGACGTCTTGACCGAAAAGCTAGACCGGCGCATCTCGGTGCGGCTGGTCAAGGGTGCTTATTGGGATACAGAGATCAAACGTGCCCAAGTGCTGGGCCTGCCCGGATTTCCAGTCTTTACCGCCAAGGCTGAGACTGATCTTTCCTATATGGCCTGTGCCCGCAAGCTGTTAGGGATTGGCCCCCGGATATTCCCGCAGTTCGCAACGCATAATGCCCACACGATGGCGGCGATATTGGCGATGGCGCCAGACCGCAGCAGTTTTGAATTTCAGCGACTGCATGGCATGGGCGAAACGCTGCACGAGATCGTGCATGATGGCGAGCAAACGCGTTGTCGCATTTATGCGCCGGTTGGCGCCCACGAAGACCTGTTGGCCTATTTGGTGCGACGACTGCTCGAAAATGGCGCCAATTCGTCCTTCGTTAATCAGATCGTTGATGAGGCCATTGCGCCCGAAGCCATCGTTCAGGATCCGATTGCGCGGATCATGCGCCCGTCGCGGCGACCGCCCCTAGCGCTGCCAAAAGATATTTTCGGTTCGCGGCAGAATTCACGCGGGTATGATCTGGCCGATCTGCTGATCCTGGATGAAATTGAAGTAGCGCGCGCGCCATTTGCCGCGCCGCACCAGTGGACATTCGGCGCGGGCGATCAAACCATCATCAATCCATCAGATTTTTCCGACACTGTCGGTCGGGTAGGATTTGGCGAAGTCAGCCATATTGATCCATGCGTCAGCCGAGCGCTTGGTTTTCAAAAGACATGGGAGAGCCGCAGCAGCTATGAGCGCGCTGGCATTCTCAATGCCATTGCCGAAAGTTATGAAGCCAATGCGCCCGAATTTTATGCGCTGTGTGCGCGCGAAGCAGGCAAGTCGCTTGCCGATGCCGTCGGCGAAGTGCGCGAAGCCGTCGATTTTCTACGCTATTATGCAGCCGAAGCCATGGCGGAGCCGCCGCGACCGGCCCGTGGGGTGATTGTTTGCATTTCGCCCTGGAATTTCCCGCTGGCGATTTTTACCGGCCAGATCGCAGCTGCATTGGTGACCGGCAATGCCGTTATTGCAAAGCCCGCCGAGCAGACCAATCTGATTGCCAGCCGTGCCGTTCAGCTGATGCACGAGGCGGGCATTCCGATCGATGTATTGCAGCTGTTGCTCGGAGCTGGGGAAACCGTCGGCGCGGGTCTGGTGGCCGATGCGAGAATCAACGGAGTGTGCTTTACCGGCTCGACCGGGGTGGCCAAATCGATTGCGGTCCAATTGGCCAAAACCGCGGCGCCGGACACATTGCTGATCGCTGAAACCGGCGGGCTCAATGCCATGCTGGTGGATTCAACCGCCCTGCCCGAACAGGCGGTGCGCGATATCGTTGCCTCCGCATTCCAGAGTGCTGGACAACGCTGCTCGGCATTGCGGCTGCTCTATGTGCAGGAGGATGTCGCTGACAAGGTAATGGAAATGCTCAAGGGCGCCATGGAAACCCTTTCCGTCGGCAATAGCTGGGCGCTGCAGACCGATGTGGGGCCAGTTATCGACGCCGAAGCCCGCGATGGCATTACCAATTATTGCGATACGCAGGCCAAGACCGGGCGGGTGGTTGCGCGCTTGCATGCTCCCCAGAACGGCAATTATGTCAGCCCCACTATCGTGCGGGTTGATGGTATTGACGATCTCGAACGCGAAATTTTTGGACCGGTGCTCCATGTTGCAACCTTCAAGGCCGAAAATATCGACGCAATCATCGACGATATCAATGCGCGGGGATATGGGCTGACCTTTGCTCTTCACACGCGGATCGATGATCGAGTGCAGCAGGTGGTGGATCGCCTGCACGTTGGCAATTTCTACGTTAATCGCAATCAGATCGGCGCTGTGGTTGGCTCGCAACCCTTTGGTGGTGAGGGACTGTCCGGCACGGGTCCAAAGGCGGGTGGGCCGCTCTATCTCCCCCGATTTGGCCATGCGTCCAAGCTGGCGCAGGGTGATCACGAAGTGACCCCTTCAGGGACGATCAGTCAAATAGAAGTGCCAGATGCCACTGTCTGGTCAGCGCGATCGGATCGGATTTCCCGCCTGCGCGCCTTGCTCCGTGGTAAGGGCGAGCGGGCGATGGCGGTGAGCGCGGCAATGGACATGGGGCCGATTGATCTGCCCGGTCCCACCGGCGAAGCCAATAGCTTGCGCCTTGTCGGACGCGGTACGGTTCTATGTCTCGGGCCACACCCCGACGCGCTACGAGCGCAAGTGGTGATGGCATTGGCGGTCGGCAATGGCGTCGTTGCGGTTGGCCCAACCGCTAGCGACGTCCTGCGCGGGCTCAAGGCCGCCGATGTTCCTCTAAGCATAGTGGATGGTGTTATCGATATGACGCCACTGCGGATCGCCCCGATTTCTGCTGTTGCCATTGAGGGAAACGATACGATGGTTGAGAGCATCCGGCAGGCTCTAGCAGATCGTGAAGGTGCGATTATCCCCGTCATTGCAGGCCTTGATCCAGCCGCTTATGTGCATGAACGCGCCTTGACCGTCGACACCACCGCAGCCGGGGGCAATGCCTCTCTCCTCGCCAGCATGGACGGCGCGGCTTAGTGGGAAGCAACGACCTCCAATTGGGACAAAACGTCGGCTACAGGGCAGATACGCAGATCTCGATAGCGCAGCAAATCGACAATTTCCGCAAAATAGCGCGGTGAGCACCCCAGTGCGCTGGGGTGCCTGCGTACATCATGGGTGACGAAAATCAACCACCCGCAAGTGCGTTCGACTTCGGCGAGCACTGTCAGGATGGTGCCGCGCGTTGAGGAGTTGCCAGCCAACTCATGGATCATCAGCTGTGTTGGATCGATCAGGCCATGATTGATGCCTGTTCTGGTGCCACGCATGCCAAAAAAGCGGTCAGATAGAGCCAGGCGATCAACGTTCGGGAGTACGTCAGAATCATAGGAACAGGTTGGCGGCAGGTTGGAGCCAGGCAGGCTCTCAAGCATTGCCAGATTGTCCCCAAAACTGCCGCCATTCGCACTGGTGGGGTCAATAAGCAGACCTATCTGGTGGCCGCGCCAGGCCAGTTGCTTGGCCAGTTCCAAAGAGGCGAGTCCATCGGCACCGGTCGACGATGCTGTGAGCGGGTCGGACAGGTAAAATGTTGCCGCTATCCCGACATCTTCCAGGATAGGGGCAGCGTTACGGGCAGCCGATCTGGCAAAGCCATCAAAGCTGAAACTCACTGTGGGTTGAGCAAGGCGATATTGAGCATTATTGCCGACCGCCGTTCTGCCATTGCGGCCGCGCAATGATGGCTCAGTCGCGTCAACTGTAGAGCCGCCAAGTGGCGACGAACTCGATCCCAGCCTATCTTTCTTTCCTACCGCCACTCGAAATCTCAATGTCTATCTGAATGTAAATTACGAGATTTGCTAGCATCCAACGTCTGAATTACGAATTTGATTTCATCAACGAAGTTAATTCGCTGAACCAATATTCAACAAACAACAAATGTACTTAAGTATATTCACCCACGGTAGAGATAATGATACACTGATAAAAATCAAACCGACGCAGGTTGCGCGGCCAGGATGGCCAAAAAGGCGTCGCCGTAACGTTCAAGCTTGGCCTGCCCAATACCAGGAATTGAGAGCATATCCTCAGGTGTTTCGGGCCGCGACTGGGCCAGCGCCCGCAGGGTGACATCCTGAAAAACGACATAGGGCGGCACGCCCTGTTGGCGAGCGATGCGCAACCGCTCGGCCCGCAGGGCGTTGAAGATCGACATCACTGACTCGGGAAGTTCGATGGCTCCGGCAAGTTGGCGGCGCACTTCGGCAGCTTTTCGGGGACGATCCTTACGCAATATGACGGTTTGTTCGCGTTTGAACACGGCGCGGGCCCCCTCCCCCAATTTTAGCGCACCATGGGCAGTGTGATCGACCTGGAGCAGGCCCAGTGCTGCGAGTTGACGATAGACAGACTGCCAACTTCGCGCATTGAGATCCTTGCCAGCCCCAAAGACTGCCTGCTGGTCGTGGCCAAAGCGGGTGACTTTTTCGGTCGGCTTGCCCATCAGCACCTCAATAAGATGGGCGGCACCGAACCGCTGACCGGTGCGATAGGCGCAGGCCAATGCCTTGATCGCAGCTTCGGTGCCATCCCAACTGGCGACGGGCGAACGGCAGGTATCGCAATTGCCGCAATTGGTGGGGTAGACTTCGCCAAAATGGGCAAGGATTGCCTTGCGGCGGCATTGGGTGGTTTCGCAAACACCCAACAGGGCCGTCAGTTTGGCGTGTTCAACACGCTTGATTTCCTCGGGGGCATTGCCCTCCTCGATCATGCGGCGGCGCTGGACCACGTCGGCCATGCCATAATTCATCCAGGCATCGGCCGGTTGGCCATCGCGGCCGGCGCGCCCGGTTTCCTGATAGTAGGCCTCAATGGAAGCGGGTAGATCCATATGAGCGACATAGCGCACGTCGGGCTTGTCGATACCCATGCCAAAGGCGACCGTGGCAACGAGGCAAAGATTTTCCTCACGCAGGAACGCATCCTGATTGGCGGAGCGCACAGTGGCGTCCATGCCGGCATGATAGGGTAACGCCCGGATGCCCTGCCGATCCAGCCAATCAGCGATATCCTCGACCTTGGCGCGCGACAGGCAATAGATGATGCCGCTATCACCCTTGTGGCGTTCGAGGAACCGCAGCAATTGCTGACGCGCATTGTCGCGCTCTATAATCTCGTAGGAAATATTGGGGCGATCAAAGCTGGTCTCAAAAACGCGCGCGTCACCAAGGCCCAACCGCTCGATAATGTCGGCGCGGGTAACGGGATCTGCCGTAGCCGTCAAGGCAATGCGCGGCACACCGGGAAAGAGTTCGGTCAGCTTGGCCAGATCGCGGTATTCGGGGCGAAAATCATGCCCCCACTGGCTTACGCAATGGGCTTCGTCGATTGCGAACAGGGCAATTTGAAGACCCTCGAGCATCTGGCGAAATCCGGGCGTGGCGACCTCGTTCGGGAGCGACATAGAGTAGATCCAACTCGCCGCGCCGCAGTTGCTGGCGAACGTTTGTCGCCTCTTGACTGGTGAGCGAGGAATTGAGTGCAGCAGCGCTGACGCCAGCCTGACGCAAGGCTTCGACCTGATCGCGCATCAGGGCAATGAGTGGAGAAATCACGATGCCGACGCCAGCGCGACAAATGGCGGGGATCTGGTAACAGGCCGATTTTCCGGCGCCGGTGGGAAATAACACAACCGCGTCTCCGCCATCGGTCAGATGACGCACCACCTCTTCCTGCTCGCCCCGAAAGGCGGCATGGCCAAAGACATTGCGCAAAACCTCGGCGGGGTCTCTTGGCGCAAAAGCCGGCGCGGAACTGCCGGAATAATTCATGGTGTTGTCCCAGCCCGGGGCGCGACTCAGTGCGCCCAAATCAATGATCTCTTGGACCATGATTGCGGGGCGTGACGCAAGCGCGTCTGCCCCGGGAGCGTGGAACGGATCAGCTTTGCAGCAGCAGTGCTACTTCGGTGCGCAAATCGCTCAATCCATCGCCCTTATGGCTCGACGTGATGATGATATGGGGGTGAGCGGCCGTGCGTTTGGCAACTATCGCCTTGGTCTGAGCGACCACTTTTTCAAGTTCGGGGGCCAGCAGCTTGTCGGCCTTGGTCAAAACGATCTGGTAGCTGACAGCGGCGCTATCAAGCTCGTTCATGACTGTCATGTCGTTTGCCTTGGGGCCATGGCGTGCATCAACCAGCACATAGACGCGGCGCAGAATGGCGCGGCCAGTCAGATAGCGGTGGATGAGTTTGGTCCAGGCGCGGACCTTGTCTTCGGGTGCCTTGGCATAACCATAGCCGGGCATATCGACGATGCGCAGCGGCTCAGTCTCGCTTTCGAAGATGTTGAGCTCCTGGGTGCGACCCGGCGTATTGGAGGTGCGGGCCAGCGACGAAGTGCCCGTCAAGGCGTTGATCAGCGATGATTTACCGACATTGGAGCGTCCGGCAAAAGCGATTTCGAGCCGATCGGGCTCCGGCAAATCGGCAATGGACACACACCCCTTGATGAAGGCGAAGGGGCGAGCGAACAGCAGGCGGCCAGCCTCGAGCACATCGGGTGAATAGTCGATCTTGGTCATGACGGATTGGCTCATTGCTTGGTTGGCTCAGATCTAGTGTCGCGCGAAAATTGGTCGCTCAGAAAAACACTGCCCGCCGGAGGGCTCCAGCGGGCAATAGCATGATTGGCCTTAAATGGCGATCAGGGCTTGGGTTCAACCGCTTTTGGTTTGCGCTTGAAACTGTCGACAATGTTGCCGAACAAATTCACCTCGGCCCCGTGGCGCTTCATGATGAACCATTGCTGGGTGACCGAAAGCGTATTGTTCCATGCCCAGTAGATCACCAGACCCGCGGGGAACGTGCCCAGCATGAAGGTAAAGATAATGGGCATGAACGAGAAGATCATGGCCTGGGTTGGATCTGGTGGCGGCGGATTGAGTTTCATCTGGATCCACATGGTAAAGCCCATGATCACCGGCCAAATACCCAGATGCAGGAAGTGTCCGATTACCGGCAATACCGTCGGATCCCATGCGATGAGGCCGAACAGGGTGAAAATGTTGGTGGGATCGGGCGCCGCCAAATCCTGAATCCAGCCAAAGAACGGTGCGTGGCGCATCTCAAGGCTGATGAAGATCACCGTATAGAGTGAATAGAACACCGGAATCTGGATCAGCATTGGCCAACAGCCGGAAAGTGGATTGATCTTTTCGCGCTTGTAAAGCTCCATCATGGCCTGTTGCTGGGCCGGGCGATCATCTTTGAAGCGCTCCTGCAAGGACTTCATTTCCGGCTGAACGCGGCGCATGGCGGCCATCGACGCGTAGGAGCGATTGGCCAGTGGAAAAAATAGGGCCTTGACCAGAACGGTCACGCACATCACGGCGACGCCGAAATTGCCGATGATCGAATAGAGGAAGGTCAAAACCTTGAACATGGGCCAGGTCAGGAAGTGCAACCAGCCCCAATCGATCAACAAATCAATGCGATCAAAGCCATATTGATCCTTGTAGGCGGACAGGACTGCTTCTTCCTTGGCGCCCGCAAACACATGGCTTTCATCGGTGGCGATTGCCCCCGGGGCAACGGTTACGGGCGTGGTTTCGACATAACTCGACTGATAGATATCCTTGGTACCGCTAGGATTGGACCAGGAGAACCGCGCATTGATCGGCGCGTCGGGCTTGGCGAGCACGGCGGTCGCCCAGTACTTATCGGTAAAGCCCAGCCAACCCGTCGTATTGTCGAGGTCGACCTGTCGATCCTTTTGCATATCCGAATATTTCTTGGAAACCAGATTGTTGGATCCAAGAACGCCAGCAGGGCCTTCGTGCTGAATAAAGAAATTTTGCACGTGAGGCGTGTCGTGGCGCGCCACACGAGCGTAAGGATAGAGGGAAACCGTCTCACTGCCGTAATTTTCAACGGTCTGGGTGACAGTAAACAGATAGTAAGCATCAACGGCGAAGGTGCGGCGGAAAATAAGGCCAGCCCCATTGTCATAGCGCAGCGTAACCGGGGTTGCCTCGGTCAGCGTGACGCTGCTGCTTTCCACTTGCCATTGCGTGGTATTGGTCGGCACCGCCACATTGGTGCCATTGGTTGGCACCCATCCCTGCTCGATGAAATAGGCGTTGGGCACACCGGCAGGGGTCAAAAGCGTAATGATCGGGGAAGTTGGATCAACCGTTTCGGTATAGTTTTTCAGTTCCAGATCATCAAGGCGGGCGCCCTGCAGATTGATCGACCCTTTGAGGTCGGGGGTGTCGATGGCAACGCGCTGGGTTGCAGCAATCGCCGTTGCTCGGTCAGGATAGGTTTCATTGCCAGTGACGGGGGCAACGGCGCCGGGTTCACCAGTAGCCGCGGCGGCCGCAGTTGTCGCAGGCACCGAAAGCGCGGCATCAGCTGCGACCTGCTGTTCGGCTGCGATCTTGGCCTGCTGCTGGGCTCGCTCCATTTGCGGCCCGGCCACTAGAAACTGCCAGCCAAACAGCACCGCGATGCTGAGGACAATGGCCAGAATTACGTTGCGATTATCTGTCATGATCTGTTGTTCCGCTCGCCTTTGGCACGCGTCGCGCCAGGTCTGGCTGAATTGGGTTTGGCCGTGTGAACGCGAGCAATTGCCTGCGAAACATCCCTGACCAGACGGGAGAAAGGCTCATTAAGCGCCTCCCGGCGCCCGACCAGCACATAATCGTGGCCAGCTACAAAGTCACTGGCACACATCGTCACGGCGGCGCGCAAACGGCGCCTGATCCGGTTACGCTCAGGCGAATTGCCAGTTTTCTTGGTGACGGTGAAGCCCACGCCCGGTGCCTCATCATCCACCGAAACTGACTGCATCCCAAACGCAGGACGCCCGGCGCGATTGCCCCGGGCAGCCTTGACAAACTGAGATCGCTGCTTCAACCGGCGCAAAGCGCCCGTGGCTGGTGCCAAGGCCGCCATCCGGCCGGGAAGCCTTAAGCCGAAAGTTTCTTGCGGCCGTCGCGGCGACGGCGGTTCAAAATGGCACGACCGTCCTTGGTGGCCATACGCGCACGGAAACCGTGACGACGGGCACGCACGAGCTGGCTGGGCTGATATGTACGTTTCATGACATCAAACCGCGCGCGGCACGGTTCCTCTTTTTGCTCTGCTTGCGCAAGAAAATCGCTTTTATGCATCGCGAAAACTCGGACGCATTGCGGGTTGGCCGGTGTATATGAAAAAGCTCATGCCAAGTCAACGCTTGGTGTGCACCGTTTAGTGATGCCAGCCAGTTTGTTGCGCCTTTTACCGCCCCGACGTTGTTTTATGGCGTAGACAGCCCCATAACAGTCAAAACCAAACCCTTCCCCAGACTGCACAACCATGCCTGAATATCTCAAACCCGACATCTGTATCATTGGCGGCGGCGCCGGCGGCCTGGCCGCAGCCCGCAAGGCACGGGCCCTGGGGGCATCGGTTGTGCTTGTGGAAGAAGGCAAGATCGGCGGCGACATCAATCTTGGCAGCGTACCCGCACAGGCCCTGATTGGTGCAGCAAATCGCGCCCATATGCTGCGCACGTCGGGCGACTTTGGCATCGCCAACGACGAACCCAAGCTCAATTTCCGTGGCATTCAGACCCATGTCAATTCGGTTATCGAAGCGGTTTTGCGCGTTCAAGGCACCGAACAACTTGCCAGCGATGGAATCGACGTGATTTCAGCCGAAGCAAGATTTGTGGACAAACGCACAGTACAGGCCGGGAACGCCTTGATCTCGCGCCAAGCGTTTCATCATCGCCACGGGGTCAAAGCCCGCCATCCCCGAAATAGCCGGTCTTGGTGATATTGACTATTTTACCACCGACACGATTATTTCAAATTTCCGCAAATTGACCCACCTGCTGGTCATCGGCGGCGGGCCTGCGGGTCTGGAATTAGCTCAAGCATTTTGTCGCCTCGGATGTACGGTCAGCCTGATCGAAAAGAGCACTGTGCTGCGCTTTCATGATCGCGAACTGGTCGACATCGCCTTGCGAGGGTTGCGGGAGGAAGGCGTTGACATTCGTGAGCATAGCACCGTCAGCCAGATCGAGGCACGCAGTCAGGGCATTGGCGTCCGGATCACCAATGAGGCGGGCGACGAACAAACGCTCGATGTTTCTCACGTGTTGGTGGCAGCGGGTCGTCATGCCAATATCGAAGGCCTTGATCTTGGGCTGGCACGGGTCGCCACGACCGGGGCGCTGCAAAAGCGGGTGCGGCTCAACAGATTTGGTGGGACCAGCAATTTTCGCATTTTTGCTATCGGCGATGCGGCGGGAGCACACGCGCAATTGCCCGAGATTGAGCATCAGGCAACCATGGCCATACACCGGGCCCTGTTGGGCAGGACGGCTGAACAGGCACCGTTAGTGGCGCGTACCGTCTATACAGACCCTGAACTGGCCGAGGTGGGCATGACCGAAGCCGAGGCAAAAAAACGGATCGGCAAAGGGTATCGTCTGGTGCGGTGTGCCTTTTCCGATAACCGCCGCGCGCTGGCCATCCGACAGACGTATGGCGTCGCCAAAATGGTATGTGCGCCAAACGGGTCCATTGTTGGTGCCAGCATTGTAGGACCGCAGGCGAGCGAGTTGGTTGCCCTGTTTTCAATGGCGATAGCGCAAAGATTGAACGCACGCCATTTTGAGAAACTGACGCCCGTCAATCCAACGCTAAGCGAGATCCTGCAGCAATTGGGCACGCAGTATGGTCGCGACAGGCCGCTTGCCCGATGGATCAGGCCAATCATGGCAATCAAACGGGCGCTGCCGTAAAAGTGGGGCTACGCAAGGGCGCATATCCTGCCTATAATGGCTTGAAATGACAATGAAACCGCGCCCCATGCCAAATTTTCTTTCCGGGCTTTCAATCAAGCTGATGGCCACAATCATTGTGGTGATTTTGACCGTGGAAGTGGTGATTTTTTTGCCCTCAATGGCCAATTTTCGCGCCAGTTGGCTCGAAGACAGACTGCGCGTGGGTGTGGTTGCTGCGCGGGTTCTTGATGCTGTCCCTGATGTCATGGCCCTGCCCAGTGCGCTTACTGATCGATTGCTGATATCGGCGGGAGCCGATGCGATTGTCTATCGGCGGGAGGGCCAAAGCCAACTGATCGAGAGGGACGGCACCAAACCGCCTGAAAATGTGGTTGCTGCCGATATGCGCCGGCGCGATTTTGCCACGCTGATGACCGGGGCGATCAATACACTACTCAGCGATGGCAGCCGCACGCTGCGCATTGTGGGCGATGGCGACATGAGCGATAGCTTGGTTGAGCTCTTGATGCCGGAGCGGCCACTGCGTCGCGACCTGCTGGACTATTCACGCAATTTCTTCATCATCTCCTTCATTATCGCGGCTATTACGGCCGTGGTGCTTTACGGGGTTGTCAGCGTGCTGTTTATCGCCCCAATCAGGCGGGTTACCCAAAACCTGATCGGCTTCCGCCAAGCCCCTGAAAATGCCACCTTGATTATTTCGCCGTCGACCCGGCGCGATGAAATCGGCATTGCCGAGCGCGAACTAGCCGCCATGGAAACAGACCTGTTCTCCATGCTGCGGCAGCGGCGGCACCTGGCAGATCTGGGGCTAGCGGTTGCCAAGATCAATCATGACCTGCGCAATACCTTAACCTCTGCCCAATTGCTTTCAGATCAGGTGGCAACGCTGGATGACCCCAAGGTGCAAAGACTGGCGCCCCGACTGGTGACAACGCTCGACAAGGCAATCGGCTTTGCCCAGTCGGTGCTCGACTATGGCCGGGAAAGCGCTATGCCTCCAAACCCCACACCAACCAATCTCGGCACCCTGCTCGACGATGCCGCATTCGATGCAAGCCTTGTCGGCCACCCCACCATTTCCTTTACCAACCAGACCCCGGCAGCCCTGGTGCTCAATATCGATGCCGATCAGTTCGGACGGATATTTACCAACTTGTTCAAGAACGCCCGCGAAGCGCTCGAAGCCAGCGCCGGCAAGACCGCCTCCCCAGCCGTGATGGCAGAAGTCAGGCCCGATGACAGCGGCCTGTTCATTACCATAACCGACAATGGCCCGGGACTACCGCCGCGCGCGCGCGATAATTTGTTCGTTGCTTTTGAAGGTTCGGCGCGCTCCGGTGGTACAGGTCTGGGTCTTGCTATCGCACGCGAATTGACCGAGGCCCACGGCGGCACGCTCAATCTTGTCGAACAGGTGCAGGGCACGCGGTTTGAAATTTTCCTGCCCGCCTCGCTCAAACTGCCATAAGAATTCGATCATTGTGATTTTAACGTGCCAGGGCGCTTGCAATGGCGACATTGCCCATGTATGGGTTGCCCCGCTTCACGCTGAGAGCGCCTACAACATTGGCGCCAATCGTGAACTGGCTTGGGCAACCCAGCCACGCGCGCCCTTAGCTCAGCTGGATAGAGCACCAGACTACGAATCTGGGGGTCAGGAGTTCGAATCTCTTAGGGCGCGCCATTCTCGAACAAAAGAGAGAACTGCAGATGAAGAAGTGTTTTCTCTTGGTGTCGGTACCAAATCGAGACCGCCCGCGGCAAATATAGCGGAGCTGTTAGCGCAGTCCGAAAAAGAAGGGCGCATTTCGCCAAAAGCCTGGCATCATTGAGCGCCTAGAGCCACGCGCGAAAAAAGGTCAGCATTGCGTCACGCATGGCTGGCGTTTCCTGGTGCTTGATCCCCGATTCGATTAGTAGCGCCAGCCGATCCGACGCATCGTTGGCCGCATAGAGCGCCGCCGTCTCGGCAAATGCGCGATCAATGGCGAGCGGGGGTGTGAGCGCATCGGCCTCGCCCACGCAAATGAGCTGCGGGCGCGGCGCGATCAGTCCTGCGATTTCACCGGTCGAGGTCTGGTTGAGCAGTCCCGGCACCATGAGATACATGCCGTGCCCGTCCTGGCCGCCCAAGGCGACGAGCGTTTCGTAGTCGCAATAGCAGCAGAGGTGCGCCAGCGCCGCGATGCGGGAATCAATTGCAGCCAACCAGTAACTAAGCGTACAGCCCATCGACATGCCAAAGGCGCCAATGCGGGCCGGATCGACGTCGGTGCGTGAACTGAGATAGGTCAATGCCGCCGCGTGATCGGAGAGCATTTCCCCGATCAGCGACTTGCCGTACCAGAGCAGTCGTTTGGCCGTTGCGTTTTCAGTCTCAGTGGCGCGCAAGCCGAATATCGGCATGTCAATGCACAGTGTTACATAGCCTTGCGCGGCAAGGACCGGCCCGAGCGGACGCAGCAGATATTCGCGGCCCCACAGCAGTTCATCGGCGCCGATATCGTAGCGCCCGCCATGCGAATGACCATAAAGAATAGCCGGCAACAGCCCGCTGCTGGTGCGCGGCCGGGTTAACAGACCGCGCACCTCGCCTTTGCCTTCCAGCCGGAAAGTCAGGCGCTCAAGGATATGATCGCCACGGTCCTCGATGCTGGTTTTGACAAGCGATATGGCAGGTTCGTCAACGCCAAGCAGGGTGCGCAAACGCTTGGGGGTGATGCTCATTGGGTTGTCCTCGTGCAGCCGCGATCAAAATATGTGTCACAGCTGAGCGAGATTTTCACCTCTCCATGGGAGAATAAGAACTTCCAGACCCATCCTAGCGGTGAATCGGTTCCGCGCGGTGCCAGTTGTCAAGCTTCCGCGCGCCTGTATGGGCGCGCATCGCCCATTCGATGCCATTGCCGATGACCTTGTGCACCATCGGGTTGTGGTAGATTGGGAACGTCTCATGCCCCGGGGAAAAATAGAAAATGCGGCCCAGACCGCGATTGAAGGTCAGCCCCGAGCGGAACACTTCGCCGCCCTTGTACCAGCTCATGAAGACGATCTCGTCGGCAGCCGGGATATCGAAGGGCTCGCCGTACATTTCGGACTGCGGGATTTCAAAGAACGGCGGCAGGCCTTCGGCGATCGGGTGGTTGGGATTGGTTACCCACACCCGCTCCAGATCCCCCTCGGGCAACTCGCGCCACGCCAGATTGCAATTGGTACCCAACATGCGACGGAACATTTTGGAATGATGGCCCGAATGCAGCACCACCAGCCCCATACCGGCCAAGATGCGCTGCTGCACCCGGTCGATGATCTCGTCCTTGACTTCGTCATGGGCAACATGTCCCCACCAGGTCAGCACGTCGGTGCGGTCGAGCAGGTCCTTGGTCAAGCCTTGTTCGGGATCATCGATGCAGCGGCGTTCAATGGTAAAATCACGATCGGTCAGGCCCGCGGCCAACGCCCCATCCATCCCATCGGGATAGATCGCAGCGACCGGCGGGTCGTTTTTTTCGTGGCGACCTTCGTTCCAGATCGTCAGGCGAATAGTCATCGATGGTCTCCGTAAGTCAGCCTGGAATGGCGCGGTTTTGGGTATCGAACAGGTGGAAGGCCTGGTGGTCCATTTTGAGGTGGACCACGTCGCCGGGCCGCGCGACCATGTCGCCAGCCAGACGGACCAGCAGGGAATCGCTGCCCTGTTGAACATTGAGATAGGTTTCGGCGCCGAGCCGCTCGACGATGACCACCGTGGCGTCGAAATCGGCATCGGTGGACGAGTCGACCAAGCGAATGTCTTCGGGGCGAATACCCAGGGACACGGGTTGCCCGACACTACCGTCCAAGTTTTGCCCCAGCAGCGGAGCCGACCAGCCGGTACCGACAAAGCGCGGTCCCGCGTCAAGTCTGCCAGCGATGATGTTCATGCGCGGCGAACCGATAAAGGTCGCGACGAACGTGCTCTCCGGATGACGGTACAATTCGATCGGGGCATTCCACTGGGCCACTTCGCCTTGATTCAGCACCACGATCTTGCTGGCCATGGTCATGGCCTCGACCTGATCGTGTGTGACGTAGATGATGGTGGGCTTGAGTTCCTGATGCAGCTTTTGCAGCTCGGCCCGCATCTGCACACGCAGTGAAGCGTCGAGGTTGGACAGCGGCTCGTCGAACAGGATCACGCGGGGCTGCTTGATGATAGCGCGACCGATGGCGACGCGTTGACGCTGGCCACCGGACAGCGCCGCTGGGCGGCGGTCGAGCAGACTCGACAGTTGCAGCAGCTCGGCGACGCGCCCCACTTCACGAGCAATATCGGCCTTGGGGATTTTCTTGAGATCCAGTGAGAAGCCGATATTTTCAGCCACGGTCATGTGCGGATAAAGCGCGTAGCTCTGGAAAACCATGGCGATGCCGCGCTGGTCCGGGGGCACGTCGTTGATGCGCTTGCCGTCGATCAGCAGATCGCCGTCGGTAATGGACTCAAGGCCGGCAATCATGCGCAGCAGGGTGGACTTGCCGCAGCCGGATGGCCCAACGAGCACAGCAAAGTCGCCGTTGGCAACTTCAAAGCTTACCCCCTTGACCACCTCGACGGTGCCAAATGACTTGCGGACATTGCGAAGGGAAATGGTGGCCATGATCTATCCTTTGACCCCACCTGCGAAGGTCTGTACGAGGAAGCGCCGTGAATAACTGAAGGCGATGATGGCGGGCAGCGTGTAGAGCAGGGCCAACGCGCACAAAAAGCCATAATCGACATCATTTACCCGCAGGAAGGCGCGGAATAGTCCGATCGGCAGCAATTGCAGCTCCGCTGAGGAAATAAAGGTCAACGGCATCAAGAAATCGCCCCAGGCTGCAATGAAGGTCAGCAACGCCGCGGCGCCTAGCCCCGGCAGCGCCAGTGGCACCAGGATGCGGCGGATGCGCTGGAACACGTTGGCACCATCCATGATGGCAGCCTCCTCATAATCCTTGGGTACCAGATCAAAAAAAGTCTTGATGATCCATAGCGCCAACGGCAATTGCAGCGCCGCCATCACCAGGATCAGCCCGAGATAGCCATCGACAAAGCCGACGATCTGCATTGTCGGCCGTACCCAGTCGGCGGGCACGATGGACTGCACAAAACCGCGCATGACATTGTTGGCGGTGAGCATCACCTTGTAGAGCGGCACGATCAGCGCTGTCGGTGGCAGCACCCGCACCAGGATGATGGCGTAGAGGAATGGTCGTTTCCACCACGCATTGGTACGGCTGAGCGCGTAGCCGCCCAACCCGCCCACTACCACCACCACCGCCGTGGCGCAGCCGACCACGACCAGTGAGTTGAAGAACCAGCGCCCGCCATTCTCGGTGGTGAATATCTTGACGAAATGGGTCTCCGTCAGGCCCTGCGGCAGTTGCAGGAACTGGCGTGCATTGGGATCGACCGAGGCCAAGAACACCCAGAGGAACGGCAACAGACAGAATATTGTGAGCAAGAACAGGAAGCCATAGGAGGTGGCTTGCGCGCGGGAGAATTTGCGGATGACCATGGCTATACCTCGACCTTCAGGATGCGCACATAAAGTGCGCCGAGCAGGGCGGAAATCGCCAGCATCACCACCGCAACCGCCGAACCGAAGCCGAGCTGATAGGCGGTGAAGGACTGGTTGTAGATATAGATGCCGATGATTTCGGTCGCCCCACCGGGTCCACCTCGCGTCAGGGTATAGATCAACCCGAAAATGGCGAAGGTGCCGACCGTGGAAACTAGCATGTAGAGAAAAATCGTTGGCCGGAGCAGCGGCAGGGTAATGCGCCAGAATATCTGCCGGGCCGTGGCGCCGTCCATGCGCGCCGCCTCATAAACATCGGCGGGGATGGCGGCCAGGCCACTGGTCATCAGGATCATGGCGAAGGCGATACCGCGCCAGGTATTGACGACGATTATCATCAGGAGCGGCGCCGATTGTAGCCATTGCTGACTCGGCACGCCGAGCGGGGCAAGCACTTGGCTGAGTGTGGAATGTTCGCCTCCCGCCAGCATGGAAATCCAGATGAAGCCGGCGACCACTTCGGGTACCGCGTTGGGCAACAGGATCGCAGCCATGAACACCTGCCGGAACGCCAGTGGCCGGTTAAGCGCAACGGCGGCGAATAGCCCCAGCACAAACTGGCCGATAACAGAGGAGCCGATGACGAAGACAAAAGTTACGAACAACGAGTTCCAGAACCCGCCATCGGTAAACAGCCGGACATAATTGCGCGCGCCGACGAAACGCGGATTGAGCGCAGCTGCTCCGTTGAGCGCCTCATTGGTGAGACTGAGCCAGATGGCGGTGCCGGCGGGAATAAGCACGAAGGCGATCAGCAGCACCAGCCCCGGTAACAAGAGCAGCCGGTTTTGCCAGGCGAGGCGCGCTTCATATGTCATGGCCATGGCGGGTCACCCGTCACCAAGAGAAAAGAAGGCGCGCCGAAACGCGCCTTCCCAGTTGGGGAGGAGGATTACTTGACCATCTCGTCACCAAGCAGATTCCTGGTGTAGTCGATCAGGATCTGCTGGGCACCAGCGGCGTCGGTTTCCTTGCGCAACAGTGCTTCGGTGGCGCGGGCAAAACCCTCTGACACAGCAGAGAAGCCCTCACCAGACTGCAGATAGGTACCGCTCTCGGCGTTCTGCAACACCGGAACGAGTTCTGGCAGGGCCTGAAAATCAGCATTGTCTAGCGCGTCGCGCCGTGCCGGGATATTGCCCAGGCGCTTGGCATATTCAACCGTTGGCTGCACCGCAGAGAGTTCGAGCAGCACCTTGGTCGCCATCTCGGTATCGGCGCCTTTGGCGTTGACCATCCAGATGCTCTGGCCGCCCACTGTCACCGTGGAGCCGCTACCATCCTCGTTGGGGACGGCCCAGGTGCCGACAGCGTCGGTCACGTCGGGAATCGGGTTCTTGCTCTCCGGGCCCCAATCATAAATATAGCACCAGGAGCCGCAGGTCGTGGCGACTAATTCGCCCGCCGGAAACATCTCGTATTTGGGGATGACCCAGGGCTCAGGCCCAAGCAGGGGATCAATCGGCATCAGATCTTCGTCGATGAGGGTCTTGTAAAAATCCAGCACATCGGCAATGCCCTCGCCGGTGAGGTCGAGTGTACCGTCGGCGTTCAAAATCTGAGGCGTCGAGGTGCCGACCAGCATCAGCATCACGCCCTCATAGAAGGCACCACCGCCCCAAGTCGTGCCGGCGGGCAGCAGCAGGCCATATTTGCCGGTCTTGGCCTTGATCTCACGGACACGGTCGAGCAGTTCGGCCCAACTCTTGGGCTGGTCGGTGGAAATGCCGGCGGCGTCCAGGACATCGCGGCGATAATAAATCTGACTAACGCTCAGCATGGAATCGAGCTGATACATCTTGCCATCCGGCATCGTCGACAACCGCTTGACCACATCGAGCAGCTCGGGATAGCCGTCCCAACTCTGCACCGCCGCCGTAATGTCGGCGACATAGCCCGCCGCAACCAGATCTGGCACGTCCGCATCATTATTGGCGGTGAACAGGTCGGGCGCATTGCCAGCGCCAAGCTCGGTCAACAGTTTTGAAAAATAGTCCTTTTCCGGGGCGGGATATTCGACGACTTCGATATCGACGCCCAGCTTGGCTTCAATCGCAGGAATTGAAGCATTGAGGGCGTCGATCCTCGCCTGGCGGTGTTCAGCAATCCGGATCGTTGCAGCCGAGGCGCTGCCTATGGCGAGCGCGAGAATGGCAAGGCTGCAGCCTGTGCGCAACATGGCGAATTTCATGGCATTCCTCCCTGTGGCAGCATTGGTGCCGCCAATTTGTTTATATCACGAACATAAATGTACACGTTTACATTCCAAGAGCAAGATTGAATCGAACATTTCTTCCATTTTGTGAGGAATTGGCATTTTTAGATCGTTTTAGCATTTACGGCGTAATTCTTCATCGTGTACACGTTACCGCAAACTGGAGGAGACCAAGATGGTTTTGCGTTTGGGTGTGATCGGTGCCGGCCTCAAGGCGGCGGACTACGCGCGCGGCTGGGCGGCGATGGATGAGGTCAAAATCGTCGCTACAGCGGAAGTCAGCGCGGTGTCACGGCAGCGCTTCGGCGACGCCTGCGCGGCAGCGGGCGCGGCGCGGCCGATAGAATATCAGGATGCCGAAAGCATGCTGGGGGCCATGGCGGGCCAGATGGACGCGGTCTATGTGTCCACCCCGCACGTATTTCACGGCGCCAATGCGTTGGCGGTGATCGAGGCCGGTTATGACCTGCTGCTGGAAAAGCCAATGGTCACCACCGTCGAGGAGGCGCTGGTACTGGTCGAAGCTGAAAAACGCACTGGCCGCACTGTCGTTATCGCATTCCAAGGCGGGCTGTCACCCCTGGTCCACGACACCAAGGAGCGGGCGCGGCGCGGCGACTTTGGAGACCTGGTAAGCGTTAACGCCTCGATCTGGGAAGGCTGGGCCAAGAATTATGCCGGCCAGTGGAAGCAGGATCCAGAAATTTCCGGAGGCGGCTTCATGTTCGATACCGGTGCCCACATGATGAACACCGTCTGCGTGCTGGCCGATAGCGAGTTCGTGCGCCTCTCGGCGTTCACCAGCAATCGTGGGCTCAGGGTGGACCTTGCCAGCGCGGTGGCAGCGCGCCTCGCCAATGGTGCCCTGGTAACCTTCAACGCTGCGGGCGAAGGCCCTCCAGGATGCGCTTCGGCGATCACCTTCTTTTATTCGAGGGCCATCGTGCGCATCGATGCTTGGGGGAAATGGCGCGAAATCATGGTTGATGGCGTTTCCGAACCGCGCGAAGAGAGCGAAATTACCGATACCCCGATGCACACTTTCCGGGCAGTGCGGGACGGCCAAATGCCCAATCCCTCCACTGTCGCCAATGGGCTGCGGTTTGCCCGGCTTTGGGATGCCATCAAACTTTCTGCGTCTCGCGATGGCGAGGCAATTGGGATAGAGGACGCGCGCTGATCGGGGCGCAAGGAGGTACTGGCATGCGGCGCAAGGGGCTCACATCGGTTGAACTGGCAAAGCTTGCCGGTGTGTCCACGGCAACAGTGTCGCGCGCGTTTGCGCAAGGCTCGCGCATCAAGGCGCAAACCCGTGAGCGCATCCTGACTCTCGCCGACGAGCATGGCTTTCGCCCCAATGCCATGGCGCGTTCACTGCACAGCAACCAGTCGCGTCTGGTTGCGCTGGTAGTCAACACTATCGCCAACCCCGCTGAAGGCGAGGGTCTCACACCACTGATACACCGATTGCAGGCCATGGAACGGCTCCCCCTGCTGCTGTGCTGTGCCGACCACGAAGATCGCGCCCAACTCATGCGTGTCGTTTCGACCTATCAGGTCGACCATGTGGTGCTCTATTCTGACGCGGTTTCAATCGATGATGTGACCAACATCTTTCGTTCTGCCGTGCCGATCATTGCATCGTGTGAGCCGCTTAACGGCCGGGCGGTTTCCGAGGTGCGGATCGACTCTGCGGCCGCATCCCGCGAAGTCACCACCTATCTGGTCGAACAGGGGCACCGGCATTTCGCCTATCTGTCGGGGCGCAGCGCCAGCCATATCGATATCCAGCGCAAGGGCTGGTTCGCCGTTGCCCTCAAGGATTACAACCTGGCAATCGACAGCGCCGGACAGGGCGATTATACTTATGAATCGGGATTTCGGGAAGCGATACTGATGCTGCGCCATATGCGGCCCGACGTGATTGTCTGCGCCAACGATCTGATGGCAGTGGGGGTCAAGGACGCAGCAACCCGGCTCGGCATCCAGGTGCCTGAACAGTTGGCCATTGTCGGCCATGATGGGGTGGAACTCTCGCGTTGGGATTGCAATTCCATCACCACTATCATGCCTCCACCTGGATTGGTCAGCGATGCGTTGATCGAAGTGATTGCGCAGAGCCCAAACGCGCCGCCATTGCGGCGGACCATTACTTGCGAGGTCCGCTGGGGCCACAGCACTGGCGAAATCCCCCGCCGCGACTTGGCCCGGTAGCGGGAGGAGCCGGTCCAGCGTGCGTTTTGCAGGCAGGTGCGACTGCTCGACGAGATTGATGATCTTGAGTTTTTCAAATGCGGGATACCTCATTTGATATCTTCCCCATCCGCGATCAGACATTTTTTGAGCAGGTGTTTTCCAGCCCAGATCAGCAACGCATTCCTTCAACACACCGGGCCCAGATCCTTGACCTCATCACTGGTGGCAACGCGCGCAGAGTCGCCTGCCAGGTGCCACTTGCCGGTTTCCAGGAACTCCTCGACCAAGTGTAATAAGGTCCTGCGCGATGCCGTGCTTTGCAGCGCAGCTCGGCAATGCCGTCTTCGCCGCGCAGACCCCCGGATCTTGTCTTCGGCTGCAAAAAGTGCCGTCGGGTTGCACGGCGAATGACTCCAACACCTACTTGGCGGGCTTTTTGGTGTTCGAGGATTTGATGGTCATCTTGGTTGCTTCGTCATAGCGACGAGACCAAAACCCTCCTTAAATCTCAACCACAAATCTGGGACACAGGTGCTGACGGGAACGGCATGTAGCCTAGTATTCTTGACCGATGGCAATCGCTCCGGCGGGGTTGCAAAAATCGAAAATACGCCTAGCGGAGGCGATTGCCATCGGCATCAAAGACGCGGATGTCGTCCGTGAGAAAGCGAGCGGTGACCGTTTTAGTTTCCGGGTCGCGCTGGCCGCGCTGCTCAACGATCACCTGTTCGCCGGAGGGGCCGCGGGCATAGACGTACCGGGTTCCGCCAAGCTCCTCAACAACATCGACCGGCAATTCCATGGTTGTGGCATTGCCTTCCTGTCGCTCCATGTGTTCAGGACGAATGCCAATGGTGATCTGCTGATCGTTGCCGGAAAATTCGCTAATTTCAGGCAGTGGCATGCTGATGTCGCCGGCAAGCTCGGCCTGAAGCGTGCCATTGCGTCGGACAAGTTGGGCGGACAGCATGTTCATTTTAGGCGATCCCAAAAATCCTGCCACGAAGATATTGTTGGGATCGCTATAAAGATCAATCGGGCGACCGACTTGCTCGATACGTCCAGCGCGCATGACGACGATCTTGTCGGCAAGGGTCATGGCTTCGGTCTGGTCGTGGGTAACGTAGATCATCGTGTTGCCCAAACGCTCATGGAGCTTGGCAATTTCAACACGCATCTGCACGCGAAGTTCGGCATCCAGATTGGAAAGTGGTTCATCGAACAGGAAGACCTTGGGATTGCGCACGATCGCACGACCAATTGCAACGCGTTGTCGCTGCCCGCCAGACAGTTGGGCGGGTCTGCGCGCAAGTAATTCTTCGATCTGCAGAATCTCGGCGGCCTCGTGGACGCGCCTGACAATATCTGGTTTGGGGACCCCCGTCATACGTAGCCCAAACCCCATGTTCTGTTCTACCGACATATGCGGATAAAGGGCGTAGGACTGGAACACCATGGCCACACCGCGTTCGGCCGGGTCGACATCGTTCACGACACTGCCATCGATGGAGATATTGCCATCGCTGATTTCCTCAAGCCCGGCGATCATGCGTAGCAGAGTAGATTTGCCACAGCCGGACGGGCCGACGAAAACGCAGAATTCGCCATCGTCAACACTGAGGTTCGCACCATGCAAAACTTCCAGTTCGCCATAGGATTTGCGAGCATTTTCGAGTTTGATGATCGACACATGAGCCTCCCGATCTTGTCTAGCGTCCGCCGAAACCGCCGCCGGTGAGGCCGGCGATAAAGGCACGATTGCCGAGGATGAACACGATCAGAACCGGCGCAACAGCCAGGACGCTGCCGGTCATCAACAGTGGCCAGTCGGTGTTATATTGCCCTTGCAACGTGCTTAGCGCGACAGTCACGGTTTGCATTTCGGGCCGGGTCGTCACGATCAACGGCCACAGGAAATTGTTCCATTGCGAGACGAAGGCGAAAATAGCGAGCGCACCAAGTGCAGGGCGGGACAGCGGTAGCACAATCCAGAGGTAGATCCGCCAGTGCTTGCACCCGTCGAGCCGAGCCGCCTCGAGCAGTTCGCGCGGGATTGTCATGAAATATTGTCGCAAAAGGAACGTACCGAAACTGGAGAAGGCGAAGGGCAAAATCATGCCCTGATAGGTGTCGATCCATCCCAGGTTCCGCACCAGAATAAAATTTGGAATGAGCGTCACCTGTGATGGCACCATCAGGGCTGCCAGATAGACCAGGAACAGTGCTTCCCGTCCCCGGAATGTGAGACATGCAAACGCGTAAGCGGCCATCGAACATACGACCAGCTGGGCAAGCGTTATCGAGAGGCACACGATCAGCGAATTGACCAGGGACCGTCCAAATGGAATGGTGTCGAATATTCGCATAAAATTGTTTAACTGGGGTTGGCCAGTCAGCAGTGTCGGTGGGAAAACGAAGACTTCGTTCCCCGGCTTGATTGATGTTGCCAGCATCCAGGCAAATGGTCCGCACGTGGCGAACGTACCAACCAACAGCACAACAAACAGTACCCAGTCGGTCCGTGTCTTGCGTGCGTGCCTAGCCATAATGCACCCATCGGTCCTGCATACGATACTGTATGAGCGTCGCTACAAGTACGATGGCGAAAAGAACCATCGCCGCCGCACTGGCGTAGCCCATCTGATAAAATTGGAAACCATTCTGGTAGATGTAATACACCAGCGTGTTGGTCGCGTTTGCCGGCCCGGCCTTGGTCATGATGAATACGAGTTCAAAGACCTGAAAACTGCCGATGATCGAGATGATCAGAACAAAGAATGTGGTGGGCGACAGCATTGGAAGGGTAATGAACCAAAGGCGTTTCCAGCCCCGGGCGCTGTCAAGTGCCGCTGCGTCGTAGATGTCGGTTCGGATGTTTTGGAGGCCGGCCAGAAACAACACCATTGCATAACCTACATTTTGCCAGACGGAGACCACGATCACCGCTGGCATGGCCCACTTGGTCGACCCTAGCCATTTTGGCGGATCGGTGACGCCAAACGATAGCAATAGAGCGTTGATGATGCCGAAATTGCTGTTGAACAACCACGACCAGACCAGAGCCGCCGCCACAGTGCTCGTCACAACTGGCAGGAAATAGGCGATCCGGAAGAAGGTCTGGCCCTTGATATTTCGATTGAGCACCAGCGCGATTGCCAGTCCAAATGCCATTTGCAATGGGACTGACGCCAGCACGAAATAGGCAGTGTTGCCCATGACCTTCTTGAATATGTCATCGTTGAACAATTCTGTGTAATTGCCGAAACCGACGAACTTCATCGGATTGAAAAGGTCCCACTCTGTAAACGAGATCATGAACGCCGCGATCACCGGGATCGCGATGAACATTGTGAACAGGACGAGGCTCGGCAGTAGAAATAGCCATGCGGCCTGTGTGTCACGCTTCCAGAGTTTGGACCCTGCTGCCATTATGTCGCGTCCAGCCCGAAAATATGGGCCGCGTTGCGGTAAAAAATCATGTCCTGCTCGTCTTCCGAAAGACCCATTTTTTGAAAGGCCGCCTTCCAGCGCAGCAGATCCGGCTTCATGCGCTTGAGATCGCAGTCGGAGCCGTAAAGAAGTTTTCTCGGGCCAATTTCCTTGCCGATATAGCCGCCCTCAACAATGTGGTTATGAACGACATCACCGCCCGAAATATCGAAATATAGCCGCGGCCGCCACCGGGCGACGGCGCAAGATGTGCGGTAGTCCGGCCATCCCAGATGGGCCCCGATGATGAAAAGTTCCGGAAAATAAAACGCGATGGTGTCGAGATAGATCGGCTGCATGCGGGCGCTCGAAAACCCGTACCTTTCGCGGCGTATCTGCTTGCCAAGCCGCGCGACCAGTGCTTCTTCGTCCTTGCCTTGGGGGATCGCCTTCCATTCGTCTTCGGCGCCGCCCGCCAGATAATCGATCGGACCTCCCTGAATGCCGGTGTGGAACAGGATGCGTAGACCACGCGCCACCGCCGCCTCGTAATAGGGATAATAGTCAGGGTCGTCATAATTTTTCGAGACACCGATTATTTTGATGCCATGGAACCCGCGCTGGTAGAAATCTTCGACCAGTGACACCGGATCCCTGTCGAGTTCCAGCCGACCCATCGCGATGACAAGATCAGGTCTTTCCTCAAGGGCGCGGGCAAGCTTGTCATTTCCTCGTCCGGGATTGGCCAGAAGTGCAATCTTTTCAATTCCCGCGTCTGCACAGGTATCCGAAAGAGCTTCGAGAAACCCCCGCTCAGCTTCGCGTGTGAACAACTTGTCCCAAAATCCATAGTGAACGTGTGTGTCGATGACCCGCATTTGTAGCTGTCCTGATTACTTTGGTGTGCACAAGAGAAATTGTCTGCGCGGTGGCAAGCGCAACCGCGCAGACAGGAGGAACGGCGTTAGTTGCTCTCTGCAAGACGCTTGGTGACATTTTCCTCGATCGACGAAATAGCAGTCTTTGCATCCTCTTCACCGCTCCAGACCAGATCAAGAGCAGGCTGAATGTAAAGATTGGTTATGTCCACATATCCCGGGAAGTTCGGGTAGTTGCGCCCGTTTTTGCTTTCATCAAGGAATATGTCGCCGAATGGCGCTTGGAAGGCGGCGCGCACGTTGGCATTGCCAACCATGGCCGGTACAGCCGCCGCCTTGGCTGATGCGAAGATGGTCTGGCCTGCCTCTCCGCAGAGAAACTGCATGAATTTCCATGCGGCGTCCTTATTGCCGGAAAAGGCATTCATGCCGAACCCAGCACCACCACTACGATTGACTCGAGTGCCGTCGCGGCCGTGGGGAAGCGGTGCCACCGCCCAATTGAAATTGGCATCGCCAAAACTGCCCAGTCGGGCGGCATTGGTGATCGCCATGGCCGCTTGGCCGCTGACAAACATTTGCGTCGTGCCGCCGCTCTGATCAAGTTCCTGAAAACTTGGCATCACCTTGTCCTTGTTGATCAGATCGCCAAGAAACTGCACCGCCTCGGTCGCCGCTGGTTCGTCCATAATGAATTTTGTCGGCGTGATTGGATCATCGAAGATATTGCCACCGTTCTGCATGATCCAGGTGGGCCAGTCATTGGACTCCATCACTAGGCCATAACGGCTCGTGCGTCCGTTGTTGGCTTCAGTCAGCTTCACAGCGGCGTCGCGCATGTCATCCCAATCCCAGGATGCGTCTGGATAAGCGAGACCGGCGGCGTCGAATGCGTCCTTGTTGTAATATAGCGCTTCTGGCGCATCATCCCGTGGGATCGAAAACAGTTGTCCCTTCAGCGAATGAATCTGAAGCGCCCCCTTGTTGTATTCGTCAATTGGGAAGTCGCTTTTCGTGATGTAGTCGTCCAACGGTTCCAATTGGTTGCGCGCGGCATAGGCAGGAACATTGGTGATAAAGAACACGTCGGGTCCGGCATGGGCCGCGAGTTGCGCATCGAGCCGGGTGAAATATCCCGACCATGGTGCGTGTTGAACTTGAATTTGCACATCGGGATTGGCGGCTTCATAGTCCGAGACAATCTGCTCGAACGGCGGCAACTCGGCCGGATCGCCCCAATACGCAAACACCAGATTTGACTGTGCGTGTGCTGGTCCCATCATCATCAAGGCACTGACCAGGCTCAACGAAAGTAGCTTTTTCATTTGACCTATCCCTCCTCTGGATAGTTGTACTCGTTAGAATGGGTTGTGCGGACGCTCTGGGCAGTCAGGATGTCAGCGATTTCTGGAGCGTACCGCAGGCTGCGGGATTGGGCGAACAGCATGAGATCCCTTGTTTGGGGACTTGAACTGCCACCGGCAACGGTCGCCGAATAGGCGCCGCATAGATTGCCCGCCTCGGCAGCAAGGGCGGGAGAAAGGTTGCGCAGGACACCATATAAATATCCCGCATTGAAGGCGTCGCCGGCACCAACGGTGTCAGCCACATCGACAGGAATGCCCTGAACCCGGCTGACCTCGCCGTTGGCTGAGAGCAGCACACCGTTCCTGCCGTCCTTCAGCGCCACCACGGGGGTAAATTGCGCCAATATCTTTATTGCGTCTTCCGCTGTGTCGGCGCCGGTGAGCATCTTTGCTTCATCAGCGTTGGGAGAGAACACGTCGGTCATCTTCAGGAAGGTCCGGATGGCCGGTGTATCGAGTGAAAACCTACCGCCACGGCAATCGGCGAAGACTTTCGCGCCAGCCGATTTCACCCCTTCGATGAAGTCCAGCCATGCTGGCTCAAACCGAAAGGTTTGCAACAGCCACTTGGGCCGGATTTGGCAGGCGTCGACGCGATCCGGCGGCATGACGGGCGGATCGCAATAGCTGATGAAACCGCGATCCCCTGCCGCCGAGAACGCCGCTGTAAGACGACTGACAGGGTGATCCCTCAGTGTGAATGCGGATGGATCTATCCGGTCAAGTTTCGCGCGTTCAAGCACGTGCTGGCTAAACATGTCCGTGCCGAAATCGCAGACCCATCGCGTATCCACGCCAAGCCGGGTCAGCCCCAGCGCCATGTTGTAAGTGCCGCCCGGCGCAATCATCAGACTAGATGCGAATTTTTCGGTGCCGAGCTGCGGAACGCCATCCAGACCTGCGAAAAGCAGATCGCAGTAATATTCGCCAGCAATAAGAACGTCGCAATTGTGCGAGCCAATCTGCATCACTCAACTCCATCCCTTGGTGTAAGCGGAATGGGCATCGAGATAATCTGCAACCAAGAGCTTGGCGCGTGAATAGGTTTGCACCAACGGATGAGCAACCAGCGCCTCAACGGCGAGCGTGCGGCTGCGGGTGGCAACCGCCTCTACGGTCAGTCGTTCGTAGCGTTTGACGCTTTGTACGAGACAGGACTGGCCCTCCGGCATGGTGCCGACAGGCTTCGGGTGAATGCCATTGCGGTCGATGCGGCACATAACCTCCACCACATCGTCCGGCCTCAGATCGGTGATGGTGTCGCCGTTGGGCACGTTCAGGCCGGTGTAGAATTCCGGTCCACCGGATAGCGCGGCGATAATGTCAAGCGCCACCCCGGCATAGCCCTCTCCGTCGGGTTCGGCTTTTGCCGCGTGCGCCGCCAAGTTCGAGCGGTCCTGCCAGGCACTTTTCATATATGACCCGCTACGTCGGTTCTCGTAGTTGAAATATACCTGCAAGGCACCATCAGGGTCCGATTCGAGGTCGATCGCCGCCAGCTGCTGGTCCAACTCGGCGTTAAGAGCCTTGATTTCCCGTCCGCGCGCGCCGCCTGACCGCTGCGCCGTGAGAGCCTTGTCGGCATAATAGTAGTAGTAGAGATATTCGTTGATCCACATATTATGGATACGCACAACATCAGGCTCAAAGACATTGAGGCTCGACGTGTTGAGGAAGTCGTCATTTGCCAGGAGTTCGGAAAGTACATTTCGACCTTCAATCATGACAGTGCGCGAGAACGACAGGTGATTAAGTCCAAACAGATCGGCGGCGACAGACTGTGGATCGACACCGAACCACGCCGCTACCGCATTTTGGGCACCATTGGCGCTATCGCAAATGCCGACACTGTGTGAATAACCCGCATTCCTCAATGCTTGGGTGACAAGGCCCGCAGGATTGGTAAAGTTCAATAACCAGGCGTCGGGGCAGATTTGAGCCATTATTTCGGCATATTGCAAAATGACCGGAATCGAGCGCAGAGCCATTGCAAATCCACCGGCTCCAGTGGTTTCCTGACCGAGCACGCCGTGCTTTAACGCGATATCCTCATCAGTGATGCGTCCATCAATGCCGCCGGGACGAATTGTCGTGACGACGAATTGAGCGCCTTGAAGGGCCACATTCACGTCGGTGGTTGTGGATATGGTGACCGGTGAACCGCCGCGGCGCGCCAAGTGGCGACAAAGACTACCGAATGTGTCGAGCTGTGCCTGATCGGTATCCATCAGGCAGATTTCGTTCAGGCCGATTTTTTGGGCCCGCCGCAACGCTGATTGCACAAACAGCGGCGCCCTGACACCACCGCCTCCAATCAAGGTAAGTTTCACGAGATCCTCCCAGCAACTCGTTTCCAATCTGGTTATAACCAGTTATACTAGGATTGAAAAGAGGGTATCGCAGTAGACTTCAGATGGGAAAGGGCAGCGGACGCGGCTATGCCAGCGGGCAGTTTGGCGGTATGAGCGTCCTTGAGAACAGTATCTGGCAAACGAAAAAAGGCACAATGAGCACATTGCGGCGTGATGATCCGGAGCCTCTGTACAAACAGGTGAAGCATCACCTGCTTGAGGCATTGCGCAGCGGCAAAATTCCGCCCAACACCAAGCTCGCTTCCGAACGCGAACTCACCAACAGCTTCCGCGTCAGCCGGATAACCGTCCGGCAGGCAATGCGGGAACTGGTGATGGAAGGATATCTGCAAAGTCAGCCGGGTAAGGGCTTCTATGCGACTGGGCGGTCCAATGCCGGGTTCGAAATCGAACTGCTCCGCAGCTTCACCGAAACGGCGCGCTCGCACGGTAAAAAGCCAGGCAGCGTGCTACTATCCGCCGAAACCACAACACCCCCGGCGCCCGTTGCGCTCTTGCTCGAACTTGGTGCTGCTCAACCAGCTATGCTGCTGCACCGGCTCAGACTTCTGGACGATGTCCCCGTGATGATTAGCCGGGACTGGGTGCCGGTCGAACTGGCACCTGATTTGCTGACCCTTAACTGGAATTTGGAGAACCGCTCGCTGTACGATGAACTGACCACTCGCTACGGTATTGTACCCGCCCAGGGACAGACGATGTTGAGTGCACGTCTGGCCACGCCTGATGAATGCCAACTCCTTGTTCTAAAGGCACCAGCCGCACTGCTAATGGTCGAACAGGTCGCTTATAGCGCAGTGGGGCACCCTATCAACGTAACCTACTCGGCACAAAATCCATCTCTATACCCCTTGCGTCTGGAACAGGCGCCAAGGAGTTGAGCATCTGGTTTGTCGCCGCTTGAGCCTCGTTGCCGTTTCAGGTTCGCGTTTCGGGCTCCGGTGGCAGGTCACCATCGACTTCTAGAAGTCTCGTTCCTGTTTATTCGCGATCCCCCATTGCATCCATTACCAGGGCGGGATCAGTGGAGGGAGTAGGAATGGCAATGCCGATTGTCGACAGCGTGTAGCGCACCCGGCGCAGCGCTTGTCGTCCGTGCTCGCCAAGACGGTTGGCGACGCCGGTAGCGAGCGTATCTATGACAGCCATGTGTGCGTAGCGCGACGGTGTGGGCGCCAGCACGTCATCGTCCTCGGCGATGACGATAGGTATGGTGATGGCGACAGCGCTGGCCAATGGCGTATCGGGTCGCGTCAGCCCGATGGTCGTAGCCCCAAAGGAGGCCGCGATCTTCGCCGCCTCAACGACTGCCTTGGAGCGGCCGCTGTTGGAAATGGCGAACACGACATCGCCCGGCTGCAACGTCGCTGCCGACATGCGTTGTTGATGCCCGTCCGTGTATGCAGCAACAGGGATACCCAGCCGAAACAGGCGAAGTTTGCTATCCTCTGCCATAACGGCCGACCCACCCCCTTGACCATAAATATCTATGCGTCGCGCCGCGGCCATAGCGTTTATCGCTTGACCGACTGCCACTGTGTCGAGTTGTTCGAGACAATCGCGCACGGCATTGGCGGCACGCTGCATAACCCTCTTGGCGAGTTGACCAACGTCGTCTTCGAAAACCCGGTCTGAATTGAGGTAGGCGGAGGCCACGGCTAATGTGGTCGCGAGACTGATCTTGAAATCGTTGAACGAGGCACATCCCAATGAGCGCGCAAATCGGGTGACGGTGGGTTGGCTTACGCCGGCGCGCGAGGCTAGTTCGGCAATCGTCAATCGCATTGCGGCGTCGTAGTCCTGACGAACAGCGGCGGCGACCCGAGTTTCAGCGGGTGACAGCAGGTCCTCTGCCCGCTGCATGCGCGAAATTACATCAATCGCGGCGTCGGGAAGGGCCCGTTCGACCGTCGGTTTATTGATCATACACCCTCTCCATTGATGATGAAATATAATTACAGAAATCTTCTGTAACAGCAACGGATCTTGAAAGTGTCGTGGGACGCGCATGGCGTCTTGCTCGAAAATGCCGCAGGGTTTCTGTAAATTTGGCTCTGTGGGCAGGCTTGGCCGATTGCCCCTTGCGAGTCGTGAGAATGTGTAACATGATTTCAAAAATGCTCCGGCTCGGTTATGCAGTCCAAGCGGATTGCTGTTTTGGAGGTACGCCATGTCTGCCTTTGTGTTCGATCATGTGGGGATTACCACCACGGAACCGCAACCGCAGGAAAACTGGGTTGAGCAAAGTCGGATCTGGGTCACCAATCCCAGGGATCATCCCGAGCATATCGAGTTTTTGCGCTATGCACCCGACAGCACCGTACCAGCCGCTGTCCGCGATAATCCGCATGTAGCTTATCGCGTGGATGACTTGGCGGTGCATTTGGCTGAACCCGGAGTTGAAATCCTTATTCCGCCATTCATCGTTGGCGATTTTCTGGAAGTGGCCTTCGTGCGCAAGTACGGAGCGATCTTTGAGTATATGCGCTATCTCAAGGAAGGGTGGTTCGACAATTGAGCTACAAGGCAATCTACACCTATGCATGGGATCTGGCTGAAGTCGGCGTGCCCGAAGCTATTGCCGAATTCAAAGGGCTAGGGCTCGACACCATCACGATTGCGGGCAGCTACCACGCCGGCAAGTTCCTGCGGCCGCATGGAAAGGCTGGAAAGGTATACTTTCCCGAGGATGGCACGGTCTATTTCAACGCCGATCCAGCCCGATATGGCGCGATCAAGCCGGTGGTCAACGGCATGCTCGGGCAGACCGATATCCTGCGTGTCCTGACCAATGCCGGAGATATGCAGATCAACGTGTGGCTGGTGTTGTTGCACAACACAAGATTGGGCATGGCCCATCCTGATGCCGTGGTCCGCAACGCTTTTGGCGACCCATACTATTACAGTTTGTGCCCATCGGCACCCGAATCGCGCGCCTATGCCGTCGGCCTTGCCAAGGACGTGACGGAGAATTATCCGGTGGCAGGGATATCCCTTGAGGCGCCGGGTTTTACGCCTTATTCGCATGGCTATCATCACGAATTCGCACTATTGCAAACCAATCCATGGCTCGAGAACATGCTGGGATTGTGTTTTTGTGAGCATTGTTTGGCGGGGGCCGAGCAAGCAGGCATTGATGCCCGACGGCTCAAGGCGCAGGTTGCAGGCGACGTCGCACACTATCTTGATAGCGACTTGGATTTTCCGGCCGATATGGCGGAGGCCTTCTGGCGCGCCGACATCGTGGCCAATGGCGACCTGCGCCGCCTGCTCGACTATCGCAATGCAATTGTGACGTCGCTCGCGACGGAGATACGCGCGGCAGTTCGCGCCGATGCAACCGTTGCGGTGATACCGTCGGTGGCGCGGCCGACGGGGGGCGCGTGGTATGAGGGCAGCGATCTCAAAGCGCTGGCCGACGCAACCGGCATTATCGAAGCATGCTTTTATGAACCAAGCGCTGAACGCGTCGCGGCTGATCTTTTCGACATCAGGCGTCGGTTGCGCGGCAGTGGTACGGTGCGCGCGATACTGCGTCCATCCCATCCAGACCTTGCCAGCAAAGCCGAATTCCTCGATGCCGTCGCCGCACTTCGGGCGGGGGGCGTTGACGAACTCGCCTTTTACAATTGGGGCCATTTGCGGCGGCGGAATCTGGCCTGGATTGGCGAAGCCTTCAAGGACATCGCATGAGCGCCGATTTTGCCGGAAAAACCATTGCCATAACTGGCGCGGCCGGAGGTATCGGACAGGGGCTGTGCCGCTTCTTTGGCCAACAGGGAGCCACGATCGGGGCGCTTGATCGCAGTGAAGCAGTGTTGGCATTCGCGAAATCTTTGAAAGACGATGGGATCGCTATCCAGGCCGCTGTGGCGGACATCGCGAAACCGGACGCGGTGCGGGCGGCGATGACAGCATTCGGCGACGTTCATATTTTGATCAATAACGCAGGGCTATCGCGCCATCCAACCGTCGCGTCGACTGACCCGGCGGGGTGGGAAGAAGACATCGCCGCCAATCTTAACGGCGCCTATAATTGCGCCCATGCCGTTTTACCTCAGATGGTCGAGCGCCGGGGAGGTGCCATCGTCAATGTCGGTTCGGTCAATGGCCTGCATGCACTGGGGGATCCCGCCTATAGCGCAGCAAAAGCTGGAATGATCGCCATGACCAAGGCGCTGGCCATGGAATATGGACGCTACAGTATCCGCGCCAATATCGTTCTGCCGGGCACGGTGCGAACGCCCCTCTGGGATGCGCGCAAAGTCAAGAATCCCGACGTCCTCAAGAGGCTGGAGCGCTGGTACCCCTTGGGCCGCATCGTTGAACCCGACGAGGTGGCCCGGGTCATTGCCTTTCTTGCCTCGGACGCTGCTAGCGCGGTTACGGGTGCTGCCATTCCTGTCGACTGTGGGTTGATGGCGGGCAACATCGTGATGGCGCGAGAAATAACGCTGGAAGAGTTTTGAAAGGACAGGGAATGGACAAACTGCGCATCGGCGTCATCGGCCTTGGCTGGTTCGGTGAAATCCACTGTGAAACCATCATCGGCCTGCCGAACCTGGAACTGGCAGCCCTGTGCACACGCACCGAGGATCGCCTGGCGACCATGGCCGACAGGTTCGGCGTGGCCAAACGCTACCGGGATTACAACGATATGCTGGCCGACCCGGACATCGACGCGGTATCGATCTGCACCATGTGGGACCAGCACACCGAACCCGCGATTGCGGCGCTTAAAGCGGGCAAGCATGTGTTTCTGGAAAAGCCCATAGCGTCAACGGTTGAAGACGCGCAGAAGATTGTAGCAGCATCTAAGGGTGCCAAGGGCATCTTGTTCATCGGCCATATTGTGCGGTTCAATCCGCGGTATCGCGCCGCCAAGCAGGCTATCGAAGCCGGGCGGATCGGCAAAATCGTCGCCATGAGCTCGCGCCGCAATATCCCTGCGGCCTGGACACCGACTATCCTCAACAAGATTGGCCCGATTGTTGGTGACGCCATCCACGATACCGACATCATGCTTTGGCTGACAGGTGATCGGATCGTGTCGGTCTATGCGCAGACTGTTGATGTGCGCGGCCTCAAATACCCGGACATTGGACAGACAATGTACCGGTTCACCGGCGGCGCCACGGCGACGCTGGAAACGGTCTGGTGCATGCCCGAAAAGACGCCGTTCGATATTGATGAGCGGATGTCAATCATCGGCACCGAAGGCATCATCCATATTCAGGACACTTTTCCCAATCTGGGGATCGTCGATGCCGACCGGCTGCATTCGCCCGACATCACCTACTGGCCAATGTTCGAGGGTGTTCGGGGCGGGGCGTTGCGAGACGAATTTGGCTATTTCACAAACTGTGCATTGACCGGCACCACACCGACGATCGGCAGGCCGCAAGATGCAGCGGCGGCACTGGCGGCGACACTGGCGGCTGAGGAATCGGCGCGCACCGGCGCTGTCGTTCGGCTTTAAGCGGCCGTTCCCGACGGCGTCAATCGTGGTGGTGGTGACCACCGAGAATGAACGGTTCTTCGAACGGACGGCGCGATATCTCCATGCGCTTACCGGCCAGATAAACCTGTTCGGGCTGGAGTAATGTCGAACCCTGGCGCCTTGTGCCCACAACATCCTCAAACACGTAATTTGTGTCCATCTGGCGCAGAACAGTGATGTCCGCAGTGGCGCCTATGCCGAGATTGCCGAGTTCGGGGCGGCGAATGGCAAGGGCCGGCCGGTTGGTCGACATGCCGATGACGACTTGTAACGACAGGCCACAGTTGAGCAACTTGCTCATGGTGTGCAGCAGATCAAAGCCGGGGCCTTCAACGGCAATAACATGCACATCGCTAGAAATAAGGTCAGGCGGAAAATCGGCTGCGAGGGCCGATTCGGCGGTGGCATAACCAAATGCGCCCATGCCGTGGGCAATGTCGAACAGGACACCACGCTCGCGCGCGGCCCGAACCTGGGGAAGGATTTGACCATTGCCGTCCAAGGCAGAGTTGGGATCGGGGCGATAACAATGGGTCAGGATATCGCCTGGCCGCAGCATGGACACCACATCGGCGTAGCTGGGCGGCGGCCCGCCGATATGTGTCATCAGCGGTAAGCCGACCGCGTCGGCGGCTTCGAGAGCAAGTTCCAATGCGCCCAGGCCAAGCTTGCCGGTCACGGGTCCACCAATACGCACTTTGACGCCAATTATGCGATCCCGATTGGCCTCGATCTTGGCGACGCAGCGGTCCACTGGCAGCATTTCGCGCAAAGTCGCTTCGCCAATTGACACGCCCTTGTCGAAGCCAAAAATGCCGGGAAACGAAACGTTGAGGAAAGCCAATATGCGGTAGGGTGAGTGGGCCATGATATAGTCACGGAAACCGTCGTAATTGCCCGCGCCCGCACTGCCAGCATCAACCAGCGTTGTCACGGCAGAACGGCGCGCGATCATGCCCGGATCGACGCTAAGCGAGGTCGCCTTGTGATAGACGTGGGTGTGAATGTCTATCAGTCCGGGCGCAACGACGTGGCCGCCAAGGTTTTCGACCTGCGCGCCTGCTGTCGGTAGGTCGCGGCCGACCGCTGCAATTTTGCCGCCGCTGATGGCGACATCGCACACTTCGTCAACACCGTTCCGTTCGTCTATGACGTGGCCGCCACGAAGGACGACGTCGAAGATCTTGTCCGCTCCTGATTCAGTCATCGCGATTCTCCCTGTGCGTCGTTCAGCGTGACTGGCCGCTTGAGCAGACTGCGCCAAAATTGAAAAAAGGGGCGTCAGGTCAAATCAATTGTACGCCCTTCATTGATGCTTTGCTCTGCCGCCAGCACGATGCGCAGGCTGTTGACCGCAGCATCCATCTGTTCGGTCAAGTCTATGTCCTCAAGGATAGATTTCAGGAAAAACGCCTGCTCGCGATCGCAAAGATCCTGGTGACCGGGCTCGTCCGACATGGTGAAAAGCTCATCGCCTTTGACGAAATTCTTATCGGGCCCGACTTCTGCGTGGTGGTAGCGAATGGCGTCCGTCTTGGTGTGTTGATCTATGTCGGCGGAGTCCGATATTTCGTGCAACTGGTCTTTGCCATCCGTTGGCGCCGGGACAATGGAAACAGCTCCCTTTGGGCCGACAACGTCCTTCACGAAATAGGCGACCTCGCTCATCATCGGTCCCCAGCCCGCTTCATACCACCCGACTGAACCATCATCGAAGGTCACGTGCAGGTGCCCGTAGTTTGGCTTGTCTGCCTCTTCCCATAATTTGGCGCCGATGCCATGAACCCGCACCGGCTTGGCGCCCGTCAGTTGGCACATCACGTCAACATAGTGCACGCCGCAATCAACAATCGGTATCAGCGAGTCGATGAGGTTCTTGTGCCAGGCCCATGCCGGGCCATTGCTCTGCTGATTGAGATTGAGGCGCATGACCAATGGCTTGCCCAGTGTGCGGCCCAATTCAATGAATTTGATCCAACTGGGGTGGACGCGAAGAATGTAGCCAAGCACGAGCTTTTTGTTCTTCTCGTGGGCCAGCTTTACCACCGCTTCGGCATCGGCGATGTTGGTCGCCAACGGCTTTTCCATGAACACATGGGCGCCAGCGTTGATTGCCTTGATCGCATAATCGGCATGGCTGTTTGGCCATGAATTGATCGACACCGCGTCAGGCCTGGTTTCGGCCAGAGCTGCGTCAAAATCCTCAAACAGCGGATAGCCTGATAATTCGTCAGGGATCTGTTTGCCCTTGATCGAACGGCTCATCAACCCCACGATCTCAAAGCCGTCATTGCGGTGATAGGCGCTTGCATGAGACTTACCCATGTTGCCAAGACCGACGACGAGAACCCTAACCTTGTTGGGCATGCCGCCCTCCCCATTTGAATTGCGATTGATCGCGGGCGGCCAAGCCGCCCGCGGCAGTTTTGATGTCAGGAAACAGCCTGATCAAACAGGTGAGACCGCACCGCCTCGATGTCGACAGCCGCCAGTTCGGCAGGCAGCTCATAGGCAGCGGCATCAGCTTTGACCTTGTCGTGGTCAAACTCGTTTGCCGGCCCGATCAATTCGTTGGTGCAGACGTCCTCGGCCTTGATCGGATTGCTGATCTGCTCGAGCTTGTAGATCTCGTCAAAGAATGTCTGCCAGGCGGCCATGTCGTGGTCGCCCCAGCCCTTGCGCTTGGACATGTCGCCGCGCACAACGTTGATCTGTTGCAGGATCGAGGTTGCACCCAGTTCCGGCCCGATATTGGAAGCCAGCGATGGGAATTGCTCGAACACGGCATCAACCGCAGCCATGGGATTATGGGTGGCGAATTCGAGACCCATTGACCAGGCGCGCAGGTATCTGGCCAGAAAGTCCTTCTTGTCCGGGTCTTCAAGGTCTTCGGCCCGAACGACATAGGTATTGGCGAAAAGCGGCGAACGCTGCACGCCCAGCCAGTACTCGAAGTCGAGGCCTGAGCCGATCCACTCTGCACGCAGGCCCTCCCATGCAAGGGCAGCATCGCCCTGCCCTGCGGCCAGCGCTGTGCCCCAGGTGGGCCAACCGGCTTCGACATATTTGATCTTGGTTATGTCGACGCCATGAACCGCTAGCATGGGGTCAACAATAGACTGCCAGGCCGCAGAACCGAGAAGAATAGTCTTGCCTTCAAGGGTCTTAAGGTCATTGGTGCCTTCGCCCTTACGGAAGGCGAGGCTGAATGTATCAAGCGCGCCCCAATGGTAGGCAGACTTGAGTTTCATGCCGTTTTCGAGGGCGAAAGAGAAAATGCCCGGAGATGGAAAGCCCATGTCGGCTTGACCGACATCGACGAACTTGACTGTTGCCGTGCCGTCCGACGGGCCGGGCTGCATTTCGGCCTCGACACCCAGATCGTCGAAATAGCCCATCTTCTTGCCGATCCAATAGCCGAAATCGTCAAGCACCTCGAGCGTGCCACGCGGCGAAATCCAGGTGAATTTCGAGTACGGCTCCGCCTGGGCGCGGCCTACGCCTCCCAGCGCGGTGGCGGTAACAACGCCAGCGGCGGAAACTTGCAGAAAGGTGCGGCGGTTCAGGCCGCCGAGCAGCGAAAATCTGTCCATGTTATTCCCCTGTTGATGGTCGATTCGTAGTCCCTTCCTGCCGTTCGGCGGCAGGCCTTTGCCTCAGGTCTCCCAACTCGCAAACTTCTTCCCAAGCAGGAAAAAGAGCACGTAAATAAGGATACCCAGGATTGAGAGGATCAGCACCACAGCGAAGAACTGCGGCATCTGGATCATTGAAGAATAGGAGGTGAGACGATTGCCAAGACCAAAGCCGCCGCCAACCATTTCGGCACCGACAGCCGTCAGAAGGCCAAAAATCGAGCCGACCATAAGTCCAACAAAGATCATTGGCAGCGCCATGGGGGCCCGGATTTTCCAGAAAATCTGCAGTGTCGAGGCGCCGTACGAACGGGCGAGCGCGATCTTGCCGCTATCAACCCGGCGAAAACCTGTTGCAGCGTTGATCATCACCATCGGCCCAGCCGCCAGTGCAACGGCGATGATCCGGGGCGTGTAGCCGAAACCGAAGCGCAGGATCAGCAATGGAACCAGAGCCAGCATTGGCGTCGTCACCAGCATCAGAATGTAAGGTGCGATGATTTTTTCAGCGAATGGAAACTGGGTTATCACGGCTGCAAGAATGAGCCCCACCAGTGCGCCGATGGTAAAGCCCGACGACAGCTCCACCAGCGTATGGCCGAGATGGGGCAGGATGAACCAGAAATCGGTGACCAACGCGTAGGCAATCTCGCTTGGTTTGGGCATCACATATTGTGGGACGGAAAAGAGGTTGAGCAGCAATTCCAGCCCCCCTACGACAATCACTGCCACTATTACGATAATGGCGACGTCGCGCACTGACTGGATGCCTGGCCCCGCCGCAAGCGCGGACATGTTGGCGACACCCACGCCACCGCTGCCTGCATCGGATTTGGAAAATTGGGGGATGGCGTCAGTGCTTTCCATGTTGCATTCCTAGCCGGCGGCCCTGGCCGTGGAACGGGGTCTGCCCGCCATGCTCTTTTGGTCGCCGACGATCTCCTTTTTTATGATGTTGGTGAGATCGAAAACTTCCTTGGTGGACATGATTTCCATCGAGCGCGGCCGCGCGAACGGCACGAGATGTTCGCTGGCGATCCGCCCGGGTCGCGCACTCATCACAATCACCCGGTCCGCCAGGAAGATCGCCTCCTCGATTGAATGGGTGATGAGCAGGATCGTGGTGCGGGTATCGAGATAAATTTCTTCGACGAGGTGGTTCATTTCCTCGCGCGTAAACGCGTCAAGCGCTCCAAATGGCTCGTCCATCAACAGCACCGAGGGCTTGAACGAAAGCGCCCGGACCAGCGCCACGCGCTGCTGCATGCCACCCGAAAGTTCTCGCGGCATGCGGTTTTCAAAGCCCTCCAGACCCACGCGATGCATAAGTTGGGCAATCCAGGCCTTGTCAGGCTGTTGCCCCATGATTTCGAAAGGAAAGGCGATGTTGGCCTGCACGTTACGCCAGGGCAGCAGATTGGCATCCTGGAACACCATGCCGATATCCCGACTGGGCGCTGTGATCGGCTTGCCATCGAGCTGAACCTCGCCCGAACTCAGGCTGTGCAACCCTGACATTGTCCACAACAGGGTCGTCTTGCCACTGCCCGACGGCCCCACGATGGAAACAATCTCGCCAGCCCGTACATCGAGATCACATCGGTCAATGGCCAGCAAGTCGCCAGAGGCGGTCGGGTAAATCTTCGACGCCTGTCGCACCCTCAGTTTCACACCATCCGACATCTGCTCGACCATTGTCCCCCGCGTGTCGTTCAAAGTTGAGACGGACCTTATTCAACCGTCGAATGGCAGTCTGTAACTATCCTACCTCATGAGTCAAGCCAGCGCCTAAAAAAGTGTAGCATCCTCCTAAAATCTCTTAGTACCTTGCAATATTCGCACTTGTTTGTGATGTAAGTTTCCTACATTATTGGCTCTCAAGACAACTTTGACCCCATGGAACGGGCACCATCTGAGGGAGGATTGGAACCAAATATGGTAGACAAATCACCTGAGCAGCCTTTGACGAGCGGGTACATGAGCAAGCCTGGAAGCACAGGCCGTGATATTGTGCATGCGCCTATTCCGGACATTATTTCACAAATCAGAGACAATTATGCTGAGTTGCGACCAGCGGAGCGGCGTGTCGCCGATATTGTTCTCGCCGATGTTGCCTTCTGTGTCGCCGCTTCCAACGCCGAGATCGCGTTACGAGCCGATGTTAGCGAACCGACGGTCACCCGCTTCTGCCGCGCAATCGGGTGCGACGGTGTCCGCGATTTCAAGGTAAAGCTGGCCCAGAGCGTCGTTGTGGGCCGAATTTATCTGGCGGCCAGTCAGCCGCCCGAACCGACCGAGAACGGCTCTCCCCTCTGGAACACCGTCTTCGGAGAGGCGCGCAATGCGCTCAATGCGGTGGAACGACAAGTGGACCCTGCCGAAGTGGTGCGCGCTTCGGACCTCATTGCAACAGCCCATCAAGTGGCCGTATTCGGACTGGGGGGCAGTTCATCAGCGCTGGCGCAGGAAACCCAGAACCGCCTGTTCCGCTATGGTGTCATGGTCTCGGCCCATTCCGACCCCTATGTCATGCGCATGATTGCCTCGACGCTCAAACCCAACGATGTGGTGATTGCTATATCCGCAACCGGGCGCTCGCGCGAAGTGGTCGAGGCGGTAACGCTCGCCAAGCACTATCGCGCCAAAACCATTTGCATCACCGCACCCAACACCGAGTTGTCCCAAGAGTGCAATGTTCGACTGACAGTCGCCATTCCCGAATTCCCCGACACGATGAAACCAACCGCTTCGCGCTTTGCTTTTCTCGCCATTATCGATCTGATTTCCGTTGCGACCGGATACAGGCTCGGCGCCTCGGCCCTCGAGACGTTGCGCCGCGTTAAATATAACGTCCTGTCACATCGCAAGGGAACCGAGCTCGAACCACTTGGAGACTGATCAGACCAATAGTGAATTGGGCCCAATTTCTCTGTGTCGGCACCGGTTCCGGAAGTCGTTCTGGGCCTTCACGCCGCCGGCATCCTCAATCTTGTTGAGTTCCCTAGTGATGTTCAGGAAGGTCGATCCTCTCAAACCCGTAGTTCTTTTTGACCTCCCGGTAGCTTCATCAGCAATATGAGCGATAGCATGGTGAGTACCAGCAGCACGGTCGACAGTGCCGCAGCAGTCCCGAGTTGACCGCGGATTACTTCTGCATAGATTCCCAGCGACAATGTTTGCGTTGACGTGTTGTAGAGGAACAGCGTGGTGCTCAGTTCGGTAATGATGGTGACCCAGCTCAAGATCGCGCCGGACAAAATTCCAGGTGCCAGCGCCGGAATGATAATCCGCACCAGCGTTCGAAATTTCGACGCCCCGAGGCTGGTGGCGGCTTCTTCGATGCTGGGATTGAGTTGATACATCAGCGCTGTAGTGGAACGCACCGAGTATGGCAGGCGCCGGATCGCCAGCGCAATCACCATGATTGCAAACGTCCCGGTGAGCATGAACGGCCCCTGACTGAACGCCGTCACCAGGGCGATGCCTATCACAAGACCGGGTACGACGTATGGCACCATGGTCATGGTGTCGAGCGTGCCGCTGAGCGCTCCCTTGCGTCGAACAGTGAGGTAGGCGACGAGCACGGCAATGACCACCAGGATGATCAGCGCGGTAATTCCAATCCCAAAAGTGTTGCCGACATAGCGGAGGATGTCGCGCTGGGAATCCACATAGCTATCGAGGGAAAATCCATCGACCAGCTGGCCATATAGCGTCTTTCTAAAGGAACTAAAGACAACGACAACGAGCGGCGCCAAAGCAAGCGTCAGGAAGCCGTACACATAAATATGCACAGCCACGCCTCGCCATCCCGGCAAACGACGAGGCTCGATAGAGCGCAACGCCGTCATCGAGAAGGTCCGACGGCTGACAAGATATCTCTGCAGCAGAAAAACGGCCAGGGTGACCGCGATGACAATCACCGATACTGCGGCTGCAAAGCTCTTGTCGATACTCACTTCACCCACAAAAGAACTATAGATGAGGACTGGCACCGTGCGGAAGCCCTGACCAATAAGCATCGGTGTACCGAAGTCAGCGAAGGCGCGAACAAACACCAGCAGGCTCCCTGCAAGTACAGTGGGCCACAGCAGGGGAGAGATCACCTGGACGGCACGGCGCCAACCAGTGATACCCATGCTTTCGGACGCTTCCAGAAGGGAGACATCAATCGTACGCCATGCGCCCATGAGATAGGTGAATATCAGTGGCACCAACTGCAGGGTCAGCACCAGAACGATCCCGGCGAAACCGTAGATACTTGGCGGTTTGAAACCCAGTGTGTCTTCGATAAATTTGGTGATCATCCCGTTATTGCCCAGCAACAGGATCCACGAGTATGCCCCGATGAAGGGTGGGGACATCATCGAGGCGAGGATCAGCATCTGTATGGAGCGACTACCGCCGATACGGAACATCGTCATAAAATATGCCAACGGAAATGCCACCACCAGCGCCAGCACTGTGACGCAAACAGTGACAAGAATGCTGTTAGTCAGTGTCCCATAGTACAATCGGGAGGAGAAAAATTTCTCAAACCCGGCAAGTGAAAACTCACCGCCGCCGGCAAAACTGTTGATCAGCACCATCACCAACGGCCAGATCACCAACAATAGATAGCCGCCAGTGAGCGCGACGGCCACAGATGTCCAACCGTCAAAGCGGTCCCCTGGACCCTTCACAGTTTTGCCCCTTGCATGATGGATGCGCCTGTCTCGGCATCGAAATAAGTCAGCATCTCGGTGTCAAGTTGAAGCACAACCTTTTCGCCACGCTCCCAAAGTGAAGCGCGACGGGAGAACTCAAGGAACTCAATGGTCTCGCCCGTACTCAATCGTGCTCGAATTTGCGAATGCGAGCCGAGAAAGGTCTCTTCCACCACTTCGGCCTGGAGGCCGCTGCCGCCAGCCCGCACGGCTTCGGGGCGCACCGACACCTGAACCCGTCCGCTCACGCCGGGCGCAATGGTCGATGTCACATCGACCGAAACTCCTTCTCCCAGATCGAGCGTAGTGACGCCATCTCGCTGGTGCAGGTCTCGCACGATCAAATTGGTCTTGCCGATGAATTCAGCGACGAAGCGGTTCGCGGGATTGCGATAGATCTCCGCTGGCGAGCCGACCTGCTGGACCACCCCCATGCTCATGACCGCGATACGGTCCGACACCGCCATGGCCTCTTCCTGGTCGTGCGTCACGTAAACCGTGGTGATGCCCGCTTCGCGCTGTGCCTCGCGGATGGTGTCGCGCATTTCGACACGGAGCTTGGCGTCCAGATTGGAGAGCGGCTCATCCATCAGCAGCACGGCGGGCTGGATCACCAGGGCTCGCGCCAGGGCGACACGTTGCTGTTGGCCACCCGACATCTCGCCGGGCAATCGGTCCTTGAGATGTGCCATGTGGACTGACTCGAGTGCCGCCTCCACACGACGGATACTCTCTGCCCGCTCGATATTGCGGGTCTGCAGCCCAAACGCGACATTCTTTGCTGCGGTCATCTGGGGGAACAGCGCATAGCTTTGAAAAACCATGCCGATATTCCGTGCGGCCGGCGACCGGTCGTTGATCACAACGTCATCAAATGAAATCGTGCCGGCTTCAATTGAATTGAAGCCGGCGATCATGCGCAGCAAGGTCGTCTTCCCGCAGCCTGATGGGCCCAGCAGCGTGAAGAACTCACCGTCATGAATGTCCAGGTCGAGATTGGGAATCGCGACCTGACCATTGTACTCCTTGCGCAGCGAGCGCAGCGTTATGCTAGTCAATGTGCTGCTCCGACATTAGTCAATTTTACGATCAAAACTGCGCCTCAAGGATCGAGCGGTATTTCGCCACGAGCTCATCGCGATGCTCAGAGACATAGGTGCCGTCTTCCTCGATGGTTGGAATTTCGGCGAGCGTTGGTAGCCCAGGCTTGGCCACGCCATCACGCAGGGGTCGGCCGGCAGTCTTTTCGGCGATAATGGTCTGCCCCTCTTCGGAGATCACAAAGTCAATGAAAGCCTGTGCTGCTGCCGTATTCGGGCCGCCCTTGATGACCTGGATCGTCGCTGGCAGAAATGCGGCCCCTTCCTTGGGATAGACGATTTCGACCGGTGCGCCGCTCAGCACATAATTGAGAGAAAGCGGTTCGTAGGTAAGTCCGACGATATACTCTCCGGCGGCCACGTCTTTGGCCACCTGGCTCGACGAGCCGATCGAGATGCCGTCAAGCTGAGTGACCAGGGCACTTACATAACCCCAGGACGCTTCGGACTCATAATCACCGCCAACGGCCTTGAGCATGTTTGTCAGCTGTGCGAACGCGGACGAAGACGCTGTGGGATCGCCGAAAGCGATCTTGCCCTTGAGCTCTGGAGCCAGCAAATCGGCATAGCTGGTGATTTCAACGCCGGCCGCTGCCGCCGCCTCGGTGTTAACCAGCAGGTTTGAGCCGTCGGCCTGGTAAGGCGTAAAAAAGCCAGTCTTGTTCTTGCCGGCGGCGACCATAGCGCCGTCCTCAGGAGAAACATATTCTCCCCAAAGTTCGATATTCGCGTTCGCCTGCGCCGCGCCGCCGCCAAACATCACGTCACCCTGAGGGCTTCCGGCCTCACTGCGAATGCGTTGATAGAGTTCGCCAGTGCCAGCGGTGATCAGTTGAACCGTAGCGCCGGTGCCGCTTTCAAAGACCGGGATGAGGTTGTCAAGCATCCCCTCCTCGTTCGGTGTGTAGACGACCAAAGTCGACCCCGCAATGCTGCTATCTTGAGCATGCGCGGCGACAATGGGTTGCAGTGCCAGAGCAATTACAGCGAAGGCGGTGAAGCCGAGTAGGGAAGTGCGGGGCATGGAAGTTCCTCTCTGTTGGGACAGTTTAGTGTCGAATTGTTGCACTCTTTTACCGAGGCTCGCCAACTCGTAAATCGGTTGAGCGAGGTCTGATATCCAAGGATTTCTGTCGGGCAGGGATCCGACGTTTGATGATGGCGGCAAACTCAATTTTTGAATGTAGTTCCTCCTAAAGCAGGGCTTGTTCGTTGCGCCCCATGAACCGGAAGGCGATGTAGACGGCGCCGCCGCTTAGTACCAGCAACACCGTCGACAGCGCCGCCGCCGTACCGAAATCTCCATCCAGAATAAGCAGATATATGCGAACCGGCATGGTCATCGTACTACCGACATAGAGCACCAGAGACGAGGAAAGCTCGTTGATGGCGGTGACAAAACTCAACATGCCGCCGGCAATAATACCGGGCACAATCAAGGGCACTGTGATGCGCAGGAAGGCCTGGAAAGGGCTATAGCCCAACGATATCGCAGCCTCCTCCATGCTGGGAGAAATCTGCCGAAGCGACGACGCCGTGGTCCGTACAGTGTAGGGTAGACGGCGGATAAATACTGAGAGAATGATAATCGTAGCCGTGCCGGTCAACACAATCGGACCGGTATTAAAGGCGGCAATGAACGCGATACCGATAACAATGCCGGGCATCACATAGGGCACCATGAACGCGCCATCGAGCAACGCTGTGTTGAAGTTGGTGCGCCGGGCGACAAGAACGCCGACGACCGTCCCAACGATCACGATCAATGCAACAGCGGTGAGCGAAAACGTCAGCGAGTTGCGGACCACATCGCCCAGATTGAACAGAATGCGTTCGTAGCTTTGCAGCGCAAAGCCACTCTGAAACACCGGGCCACTGGTTTTGCGAAAAGAGTAGATCACCGAAATGATAACCGGCATGGCGCCCGACAGACCAATGAAATAGACCGCAACATGCGCCAACACGTTCCGCCAGCCCTTGAGCTTGATGCGGACTGGCTTGTTGATCATGTTCCCGTGGTAGACATTGCGGCGCGACATGTAGCGCTGCAACAGAACGAACACCATGGAAACCAGAATGAGCACCACGCTGATGGTGGTTGCCATGGACATGTTCGAGCCCACTTCTGCCGAATAGAGCGTGAAGGCTTCGGTCGCCAGCACATTGTACCCGCGCCCCAAAAGACGCGGTGTGCCAAAATCTGCAATGGCATGGATTAGCGCCAGCAGGCCACCTGCAGTAAGTGCAGGAAAAACCATCGGAAACGAGATCTTGAACGTGCGCTGGAGGGGCGTCAGGCCAAGCCCTTCGGCAGCCTCTTCCAGCGAACGATTGACGTTGCTGAGAGCGCCCGAGACCATCAGATAGACATAGGGATAGAACTTGAGCGAAAACACGATGAGAATACCGCCGACCCCGTAGATCGGTGGCATGTTGACGCCCATATCGCGCAAAAATCCACGAACCACCCCGCCTGCTCCGAACAGGACGATCCAGGAATAGGCACCGATGAATGGCGGCGAAACCAGCGCAAGAATGGCCAGCAAGGACACGAACCTGCCGCCACCGATGACAAAGCGCGACACGCAGAACGCCATGATCGAGCCCAACAGCAGCGCTCCGATCAGTCCGCCAAAGCCAACCACCAGGGTATTGATGAACGCTTGATGGAAGCGCGGCTCTCCCAGGAACTTCAGGTAATTGGCAATGGTCGGGTTGCCGCTTTGATCATAGAGGCTGGAGACCAGGACTGAGCCAACGGGGATAAATAGAAGCACGAAGAGCATAACCCAGGTGAGGATCATGACCACGGTCCAGAAATTGAAGCGTGGCATGGCAATCATCCTTTGGAACTGATGCGACGACCTTCGGCATCAAATGCCATAGGCGCGCTTGGCTGCACATTGATGGAAACAGTCTCCCCAACTGCCTTTGTTGCCGCCATTCCCGGATTGGCGAGCTGGACTACGAGGCGTCCGACCTCGGTTTCAACCTGCAAATGCGCTTCGCGGCCAAGATAGGTAAACTTGCTCACCATCCCGCTCAATGTCGCGCCATCCGAAGTCGGAGCGCCGTCAACCAGCAGATCGAGATGTTCGGGACGGACCGCCCAGGACTTGGCGGCGGCCGCCGACAGGTTCAACTGTCCCAGCATGGCGTCGAGGGCGGCTCCAGCGTTGAGAAAATTCAGCGTGCCAACAAAAGTCGCGACAAACTGGGTCTGCGGATTGCCGTAGATTTCCTGCGGCGTCCCGATCTGCTCGATCCTCCCGGCGTTCATCACACAAATGCGGTCAGAAATGGCCAAAGCCTCTTCCTGATCATGTGTCACATAAATCGTGGCAATATTGACCTGCTTCTGGATGTCACGGATTTCTTCACGCAATTCGATGCGCAGCTTTGCATCAAGATTGCTGAGCGGCTCATCCATGAGCAACAATTGCGGATTGATCACCATGGCGCGGGCCAGGCCGATACGCTGTTGCTGTCCGCCTGACATCGCCGCTGGAAGCCGATCCGCCATGGCATCAAGGCGAACGGCGGCAAGCGCCTCAGCCACACGAGCCTTGATCGCCTCCGCAGACACTTTGCGCGGCTTAAGCCCGAAGGCGACATTGTCGAAAACGCTAAGGTGAGGAAACACAGCATAGTCCTGAAAGACCATGCCGATGTCGCGCTGATGGGGCGGCACAACACGCAAGTTGGCCCCGCCCAGCGTAATTTCTCCTGAGGTCAGGTCATTGAAGCCGGCGATTGAACGCAACAGCGTGGTCTTGCCACAGCCGCTTGGCCCCAAGAGCGTGAAAAACTCGCCACGCTCAACAGCGACCGAGATACCGTTCAGCGCCTTGAAGCTTTCGCCAAACTGCTTGGTCGCGTTATTGACCGACAAATAGCTCATGCGATCCTACCTCCCCCGTCAGTGTCGCAACACATTGACGCTTACAAAATTTCGTATTGCAACAATTTTCGGCGTAGTTCAGGATGAATTTTGCCTTGCATTGATCGAAAACGAACGGGAGGACTACAATGAATATTCGCAAACGTACATTTCTGACGCTATCTGCTGCTGCATTGATCGCCTCGACCAGCTTGACCTCGCTGGCGCTGGCCCAGGAAGGTTCCGTGGTCATCTATACGGCTCACAAATCGTCAATCGTTGACACGCTGCTACCAATTTTCGAGCAGGAAACCGGCCTTAAGGCAGAAGTGGTCAAGCTTGGTTCGGGCGATGTTGCCAAACGCGCACAGGCCGAATCCGCTGCCCCGGCGGCCGATGTCATCTGGTCGATTTCGGGCAGCCAGCTCACAGAACTCAAGGATCTGCTCGAACCCTATACACCACCAGAGTTTGACCAGATCGATCCGCAGTTCATAAAGGACGCGTCCTGGACCCCATACACAGCTGTAGTCTATGTGTTGGCGGTGAATACCGATCTGCAGCCGCTCGAGAGCGCTCCCAAGACCTGGGCTGAGCTGTCGGATCCGAAATGGAAGGGGCAAATCGCCAGCGCCAGGGCCGATGGTTCCGGCTCCGCGATGCAGCAGTTGCAGACGGTTCTGACGGTGTTTGGCGATGACGGCTGGGACAAATACGCCGCGATTGCCAAGAATTTCGTCTTTACGGATTCCTCTGGCGCCGTGCCGCGCTTTGTGGCTGATGGCGAAACATCGATGGGTTTGACGCTGGAAGACAATGCGCTCGAATATGTCCAAGGGGGCGCACCCATCTCGATCGTGCATATGTCGGATGGTACTGCGGCAACGCCGGATGGGGTTGCCTTGGTCAAGGGTGGCCCCAATCCTGAAGGCGGTAAAGCCTTCATCGACTGGGCAATGTCCAAGTCTACCCAGGAAAAACTGGCAATGGATATCGGGCGCCGGTCCGTCAGGATGGATGTGGCCGGTCCGGCTGGAACACCCAATCTTCCTGATCTGACGCTCGTCAACGTCAAGCCGCTCAGCGATTTTGGTGGCGCCGAGGCCGTCCTGGAAAAATGGCGCGCCGCCATCGGCGGGTAGGCCAACAGGTCAGCCGAACATTATTGGAGCACGATTAAATGAGGCAGCTTCAGGCGTTTACGCTGGGCAAGAAATTTGGCCAACCTGAGGCCAATGAAGATAGCCTCGTTGTCATGCCAAACTTGGGTTACGCCGTCATTGACGGCGTAACCGATCGCAATGGCACCCGCTATGACGGCATGCTGTCGGGGCAATTTGCCTCCCGCACAGCCAAGCGAGCCGTAGAATATTTCCTGCTGGCGCAGGGTCATGCTGACCAGCCCGAACTGCAATTCCAGGGCGGCGAACACTTCGTCGATTATCTCGGCAAGGCGATCCATACCGGATATGCTGCCAACAATGCTCTGGCTGCGGTCGAAGCCGATTGGAAACTGCGCGGTGGTTGTACTGTTATGGCAGTACTACTGATGGGCGACAGGCTTGAAGTGGTCGCGGTCGGCGATAGCGGTCTGCGGGTAAATGGCAACGATATCCTGCAAGTCCTCAAGCCGCTTGACGATGTGACCGCCATTCTGCGTCGCCAGACCTGGCAGTATTTTGCCGCCCGGCATCATTCTGCCGAGGAATGCGACAGGCTCTCCACCAGCGTTACCTGGCAGGGCACACAGAACCAGATTGACGGAACCCCGACCGCAGATCCAGAGTTTGTCCGACTGATCGAGGCCGACACCTTGGCGGCCTGCCGGTCCCACTTGCCGGGGGCGCCGGAACACGAGCTGTTGCTGCTAATCCAGCAGGGTATCGCTCACGGTCAGGGCGATTTTCAGAACGTGACAGAGCCAGTGCTTGGCTATGGCGCGATTGATGGCTTCCCTGTTCCTTCACGCTATATCGAAACGCGCAGCTACGCGCTGGCTGATGTCGAGACAATCGAGCTATTTTCGGATGGTTACTTCAAACCCGGCATTGATTTTGGTATCGCCTCCTGGGAAGCAGCCTTCGCGGCCGTGGAAGCGGAAGATTTACACAAGATTGGTCGATACATGAGCACCAAGGGTACCACCGCCACACAACTGACCGATGATCGCAGCTATTTGGGTGTGCGCTTTAGATGAGTGGCCGGATAGCGCCAGGTTCACCGCCCGCATCTGATACAGCGCTCCGCGCGACGGGTCGTGCCGGTGATCGTCGGCACGCCATTCTTGAGGCTGTGCGCGCCAATGGCGCTGCCTCGGTTGCCGAATTGGCAATCCGATTTGGTGTTACCCACCAAACCATCCGACGCGACCTACGGACCCTTGAAACGCAGGGCATGCTCCAAAAGGGTTTTGGCGGCGCGTTCGCCTCGCCCGGCGTAGCCCACCATACTCGCGACCAACGTCACGCGATAAGGGTCGCTGCAAAACGCCAACTGGTTGCGGCGCTCGAAGAATTCCTGATGCCCGGTGCGACGATATTCGTGGGGTTGGGGACGACATTTGATTCACTGCATGAGGTGCTGGGTCGCCGCCCCGGGGTTCTGATCGCGACACCGAACCTGGAAGTGGCCCATTCCTGCGCGTTGAAGACGGACGCCACCGTGTATGTCTATGGGGGCTATGTGCGGAACAAGGATTCCTCAGTTCTCACACTTGCCGATGACAGTCGCCAACGCTTCAAGTTCGATATAGCTGTTATCGGCGCCAGTGCGATAGATCGGGACGGCACTGTCCAGGAGTTTGATCCTATGGAAGTGGATCTGGTGCGCTCGATTTTGCCCCATTCCCGACAGGTGATCCTGGTTGCCCACGACGAGAAATTTGGCTGTCATGCGCCCCACGTGGTCACACAACTGTCCCAGATCGATGTGTTGATTACCAATGGCGCAGCCGAGGGCCGGTTCGATGATCCATCGCTGCTCACCAAACTGCGCGTCATTTCGACTTCTTAGCTGGCTTGCAGTGATGGCTGCAAAGCATCGCTCTATAGCACCACCCCAGGATCAACACGGACCCCATGGGCGGAAAAGGCACGCTTGATCGCATCCCTATCGGGCCAGTCGGCTGGCAGAAGCGGGATCAAGGTGCAGGCTCGCATTTTGATGATGCTGCAGGATCGAGGCAGGAAACAAATTGCTGACCGTGCCGTCGACGGCGTTGTGTACTGCATCGGCCTTGCGCTCGTCAGGCACGGACAAGATGATTTCACGCGATTTCATGATCTGGCGGATACTCATCGAAATGGCGCGCTCCGGCACGGCATCTAAACTTTCAAACCAACCTTCACCCATCTGTTGGCGTCGACACGCTTCATCCAGGTCCACAACAATGTAGGGGGTTTCAACCGTAAAATTGGCTGGCGGGTCGTTGAAAGCGAGGTGACAGTTTTCGCCGATCCCCGCAAAACAGACATCTACGGTCTCGTTGGCAATTCGCGCGTTGAGGCGCGCCAATTCTGCTTCCAGGTCAGCGGCATCGCCAGCCACTTTTACAAATGCGCCTAATGCAGGCAAATGGGCGATGAAGCGCTCTTCCAGATACCGCCTGAAACTGGCCGGGTGCGCTTCTGGCAAGCCAACATATTCGTCGAGATGGAACGCGGTCACGCGGCTCCAGTCGATGTCAGCCTGCACGAGTCGGTCAAGGGTAGAAAACTGGCTGGCACCGGTAGCGACGATTATCGCGGCGCGGCCGTTCGCTTCGATCGCTTTGGCAACTGATGCCGCCCCCTGGGCAGCTGCAGCCGCACCCAGTTCGTTAGCCGATTCATGTGCAATAATGTTCATGGCGAGTCCAGGTCAGTTCGGCGCAGTTTGACAATGCAAGCAGCCATGGAGAGAGCGTTGCCAACAAGGGTACGCGATTGCGGCAAGCATGGCCGCTATCAGATCATGCCGGCACGGGCGCGTCGAGGTCTATCAACGCCTGGGCCCGCAGTTCGTCCCACATCTGGTCCGGTATCTGCTCTCTTAGGAAGACCACGTTTGAATTTACCTCCGTCGGACTTGCACCGCCCGGGATGACCGAAACCACGGCCGGATGCCCGAGAGGAAATTGCAGCGCTGCCGCCTGCAACGAAACGCCGAAATGAGTACACACCAATTGGATGCGGCGTGTTTTTTCTTGAATGTCAGGCTCTGCAATCTGGTAGCGATAGCGAGCTTTGGGTCCGGGGCCTGTCGCCAAAATGCCCGAAGCATAGGGGGCCCCCACAATAACTGAAATATTGTTGTCGAGGCAGTAGCGCATGCCCGACGGCAACGCGACCTGATCCAGCAATGTGTAGGGCATCGCGACAACGCAGAAATCGAGCGGTATGCGACGGGCCGTCGTATCAAGCGTTTCGGACGCATTGAGCCCCATGCCGATGGCCTTGATGTGGCCATTACGCTTGAGCTCCTCAAGCGCTTTCATGCCGCTGTCGAACAAGTCTTCCAGCCTGGGGCCCCCCTCATTTTGGGCAGCTTCCGGGTCGTGGATCAGCAACGCGTCAATTGTATCGAGCCCCAGACGCAGCAGGCTCTGTTCGTAGGAACGCATGATGCCGTCGTAGGAATAGTCCCAGACAATCTCCATGTTCAGCCCACCGCCCCATGGTGTCCGGTCGAAATTGCGTGGATCATCGGGCCGTCGGAAATAGCGACCGACCTTGGTTGTCAGTACGAATTGATCGCGCGGCTGGTCAATGAGGAAATCGCCGACACGATGCTCACTAAGACCGCGACCATAAAAAGGCGCGGTATCAAATAAGCGCACCCCGCTATCCCAGGCCGCCTTGAGTGTCGCGTGGGCCGTTTCGCTCGAAACCCGGTTGTACATGCCCCCGAGATGCGCCGCGCCAAATCCGAAGGGTGGTATTTCGAGTGAGGTTGCGCCGAGCGGGCGCCGGTCGGTCAACTGAAAGGACATATTGATAAACCTTGGTCAATTCGTTGGCACTTGCTAGCCGAGGCGAGCCGTTTCGGGTGGGCGGAATACGGAGGCCACATCGTCATCGGGCGCCACCGCAGACCCGTCGTAGAGAAAGCAGGTTGCCAGACGCTGCGTATCGGGCACGAATTTGGGTGGTGGCGCGCGCCAGCACTGCTCCATGACGCTGGGGCATCGCGGCGCAAACTGACAGCCATTGTTGAGGCGGGCGGCATTGGCTTCCGTGACCGGAATTTCGTCGGCGCCCCAAACCTTGTCCAGATCTGGCAATGGAATCGAGGACACCAGAAGCTGCGAATAGGGATGTTTTGGATCCCCTATGACGCGTTCAACTGCCCCGGCTTCGGCGACCGTGCCCCGGTAGAGCACAACAATGTTGTCACAGATCTGAAAGGCAGTCGTCAGGTCATGCGTGATATAGACAATCGATATGCCCAGATCGCGATTAAGGGTGCGCAACTCATCCAGAATTGTGGCGCGCAGCGACGCATCGACCATGGAGACCGGTTCATCAGCGACAATCAATCGCGGCCGGAGCAACACCGCTCGCGCCACCATCACGCGTTGGCGTTGACCGCCGGAAAGCTCGTGCGGGAACCGGCCAAGCGTATCCTGCGGCCTTAGGCCGACGCGCTTGAGCGCATCTTCGATCAGGCTCTGCGCCTTGGCGTCAGTATCGGCCAGCCGGTAACGCTTGACCGGCGTCGTCAGCACATGATCGATCCGATAGAAGGGATTAAATACTTCAAACGGGTCCTGGAAGACCGGCTGCACCTCGCGGCGAAACTGCCGCTTTTCCGAGGCGCTCATCTTGGCAACGTCCTTGCCCCCATAGAGCACAGCGCCTTGTGTTGGCTCTATAAACCCCAGCATCATGCGTGCAAGGGTGGTCTTGCCGCTGCCGCTTTCCCCTGCGACAGCTGTCATCGATGGCGCGTCGTCCGAGAGTGACAGCGTTACATTATCAAGGGCGGTGAACCCACCATAGCGCTTGGTCAGTCCCTGCACTTCCATCAAGGCCTTCATGGTTGCGCCTCCGTGTCGTTAGGGCCTACGGGCATGGGCGGCAACGCACTATGCTCGGGATAAAGGTGGCAGGCCGCCTGTTGACGGTCCCCAACCTCTTGAGGCTGCGGGACTTCGTTCTTGCACCTTTCAAAGGCGAAGGGACAACGTGGGCTAAAACTGCAACCCGGCGGCAAATTGACAAGCGGTGGCGGCAGGCCGGGAATACCGATGAGTGCCTGCTTGACCTTGATCCCAGGCAGGCTGTCGACCAACAGGCGCGTATATGGGTGCCGCGGTGCCTCGATCATCTGGCGTACCGGTCCTATTTCGACAATTTTTCCAGCATACATCACGCCGACTCTGTCGGCGAATTGGGCCACAAGTCCCATATCATGGCCGATCAGCACGACAGCGGCCCCCAATCCGTCCTGCAATCGGCCCAGCGTTTGCATGACCTGTCGTTGCACCACAACGTCCAGCGCGCTGGTTGGCTCGTCGGCGACAATGACCTTGGGGCTCAGCGAGGTGGCTATGGCCATGGCGGCCCGCTGCTTCATCCCTCCCGACAGCTCATGGGGAAAGCGGCGCGCGACTTCGGCGGCGAGCCCAACATTGGTCAGCAACTCTTCGACGCGGGCATTGAGTGCCGCACGTTTCATGCCTGATGTGTGCGCTACAATGGCGTCAATGATCTGCTCCTCAAGCCGCATTACCGGATTGAGCGAACTCATGGCCCCCTGAGGAATAAGGGCAATATCGCGCAATCGAGTTTCGCGCAGCTCGCGGGCCGACATTGCCATGATGTCTTTGCCATCCAGCATGACGCTACCCGAGGCGATCCGACCGGGTGGTCGAGTCAACCGCATCAGCGCAGTTGCCATCGTCGTCTTTCCGGACCCCGACTCGCCAATCAAACCAAGACGCTCACCCGGCTTCAGCGAGATGGAAACGTCGTTGACCGCTTTGGCCGGACCATGGCCGGTATCATAATGCACGTTAAGGTTGGTGACTTCGAGCACGGGGTCGACTTCTTTGGGAGCACTCATCAGCGTCTGGCCAGTCTTGGATTGGCAAAACGATCAAAACCGACCGAGGTCAGGAACAAGCCGATAAAGATCAGCGCGATTACCACAATCGGCGGCCCCCACCACCACCAATAGCCGCGCAGCACCGCCGAGGACTGTTGCGACCAGTAGATCGTATTGCCCAGCGTCATTTCTTCGAGGGCACCAAGCCCCAAAGCCTCGAGGCCGATAACGGCAAGGATCGAACCGGAAACCGTGCCAACAAAGCTGGCAACGATATAGGGCATGATGTTGGGCATGATCTCGGCAAACAGGATTTCCCATGGCCCCTCGCCGTTGACCCGCGCGACCTCAATATAGGCTTTTTCGCGAACGCTTAATACCTGCGCGCGCACCGTGCGCGTGGTGAACATCCAACCAAGCGATGCCACGACCATCGCCATGATCAGGGTGCTCATGCGATCAATATTGCCCGCGATAACCACGAGAACCGCGATAGCTGGCACCGTGAGCAAGGCATCCGAGATAACCCGGATGATTGCGTCGGCTACGCCACCAAAATGACCGGCAATCAGGCCAAGCACGGCGCCGAACCCAACGCCGATAAAACCAGCAATCAGGCCCATTTTCAGGGTGTTTGGCGTGGCGTAAATCAACAAAGTCCACATGTCGCGGCCCTGGGAATCTGTCCCCAGGAAGTAATCAGCCCCCGGCGGTCTGCGTGGACGCACCGCCCCCACGGTTGCGTTGATTGGATCGACGAACAGCGAGCCGACGACACCAAACAGCACCACGGCGATCAGGATTGTGAGGCCCAGCACCAGTATTGCGCTGATCCGGCCCTGTTCATAATTGCGGCGGAGGGAAGCGAAGAACCGGTTCATCGGCGGATCCTGGGGTCAAGCAGTGGATATATGAGGTCGACGATGAACAAAAGCACCGCCAGCGAAACGATGAGCATCAGCACCACGCCCTGAATGACAAAATAGTCCTGACCGCGGATTGCCACATAGAGTAGCGACCCCAGGCCCGGATAATTGAAGATGACTTCAACAAGAATAGCGCCCGAGACAACATGGCCGAGCGACAGGGCCAGGGCAGTGATTTGCGCCAGCAAGGCATTGCGCATGCCGTACCACACGAAAATGCGCCGGGGCGGCAACCCCTTGGCTTCGGCGAAGGTGATGTAATCCTCGCCCAACACATTGATCATCTGGCTTCGCATCCCCAGTGCCCAAAAACCGATATTACCCAGAATAATAGAAAGCGCTGGCAACAGGGCGTGGTTGAGAATATCTCGGGTCGTCTCCCAATCAAATCGCATGATGCGGGTTGTATCAACGCCCCCCGCCGGCGGGAACCATCGCAGCACCACTGCAAAAAAGTAGATCAGAATAATCGCCAGCAGGTAAAACGGGATCGAGGTGAGAACCATCATCATGGGCACCAGCGTCTTGATCCCGCGCCCGGCACCGGGCCAGGCCAGGCGTGCGCCGAGCAGCGAACCGGTCAGGAACGCGATCAGTGTTGCCGTTGCCAGCAGGCCTACCGACCACGGCAATGCGTTGCCGATCATGGTGGAGACTTTTTCGGGGAAATTGGCGAATGAGACCCCAAGATCAAGCCGGAACAAATCCATCCAATAATTGAAATATTGCTCGATCAACGGTGCATCAAGGCCGTATTTGGCGCGATAGGAGGCCGAAACGGCTTGAATATCAACGTTTTGTGCGCCGCCAGCGGTTTGCAACCGGGCTAGCGCTGTTTGCACCGGATCCCCGGGTAAAAGCCTTGGAATAATGAAATTGATACTCACCGCAACAAAGATGATCAGCAAGAACTGACCAAAGCGGGTCAATAGGTAGCGCTGGAGTTCCTTCGACATTTAGCCTCGCTGCCGGTCTGTTCGAGCAGGTGGGACAGACAGGCGAACCCGCCTGCCCCAATGTTGGAAAGCCAAATTTACTCGGCGCCGCTCGGCTTCAGATTGTGGATCACCACGTTAAATGCTTCCCACGGGGTGTAGGGAGCCACATAGGGATCCTCGGCTGACGGCCATCCGGTCCAGTAGGTGTTGTTGAAGGTCACCACGTGGAATTCCTCGAGCATGTCGATCTGCGGCAAGTCACGCAGGGCAATGTCGAGCGCTGCGGCCGCATCCTTCATGTAGCCCGAATCAGGACTGGTGTCGGCGGTCACAGCATCCATCCGGTCGATGATCGCGTCATATTCCGGGTTGGAGTACCGTGATGCAGCAATTGGAGTCGGGATCGTCTCGCCCAGTGGGCGGGAGAACTTGCTGTGATAGTGCTGCAAGGTTTCCAGCGGTTCACTGAGACTGCCACAATGCACGAACACCATGGTATCAAAGTTGCCGGACTGGATATCGGGCAACCAGGTATCGTCCACCGGCGCTTGTACCGCGTCAAAACCGGCATTTTTCAGTTGCTGGGTAAGCGGGGCGAGTATCGGCTGGATGAACGCCGGTGTGCGAACGGTCACGCGGATCGGCGCACCATCCTTGGCCCACAGACCATTGCCATCCTTGGCATAGCCCCCGTTGGCCATGTACTCGTCGACCTTGTCCTGGGACGGATCATCGAGGTTGTACTTGTCGAGTACTGCCTGCAAGGGGCTACCCTCGCCAAGCCATGTGCCCGCCATATAGCCCGAAAAGGCATAGGTTACGGGCTTTTGCGACCCTTCATAACCAATGTCGTTGAGCGCATCGCGATCGATGGCATAGTTGATCGCATAGCGCAGGTTCACATCGTTCCATGGCTCTTTCATCATGTTGAAAACGAGTGAATAGTCACACCCGTCTGGCGCACCCCAGTTGGGGCCCTCGGTATTCCATGATTGCAATTTGTCATTTTGGGCGCGTGCCGCCTCGAATGTACCAATCAATAGCTGCCGACCGCCATCAACCTGGTTGGCGATATGCAATTGGCCCATGGCATCGTCGCTGGAAACCGGCACAAGAATGATGCGCTTTGGCGCGGGCATATCCTGGAACCCCGCATTGGCGCCCCACCAGTCATCACGGCGATCGAAAATCTCCTGCTGATTGGTGGTGAGCACCAGCTTGTAGGGTCCAGTGCCAACCGGCCAGCCCTTATCCGGATCATAGTTGGTGAAGGTCGCAAAATCCTGCCCCTCCCAGATGTGCTTCGGCAGGATGGTATGGTGGTTCTCGTGGCCAAGCGCCAGATAGTCACGGATAAAGCGCGGTGCAGCTTTGTTGAAGTTGATCGTCACATTCAACGGGTCGTTGATGGTAACGTCCTTGATCCACTCATTATAGGCAGCGGCACCACGCGATTCCGGAGGCGCGTCCCGAACCGCTTCCAAAGTGAATTTTACGTCCTCGGCGGTGAATTTTTCACCGTCGGACCATTCAACGCCGTCTCGAAGCTTGATCGTCGCCGTCATGAAGTCAGGCGCGTATTCGTAGCTTTCTGCCTGCCACGGGATCAGCTCGCCCGTATTCAGATTTGTATAGAACAGCATTTCATTGACGGTGAATTGCATCACATCGCGCTGATGGGTGACAGAAGTAAGGTATGGGTGCCAGTTCTCCACATTGGCAAACTGGGCTGGCTGATCGCCCCAGGGCGTCAGCACCAATGTTTCATTGCGCGGCATATCTTCTACCTGGGCAATCGCCGTCGACGCCAGCAGCGGCAGGGTTGCCAGCGCCAGCGCGCCAGCAAGGAGGTATCGTCTCGGCAGGGGCAGTCTCATGATATCTCTCCATCTCTTGTTGGCCATTGCTTGGCCGTTGGTCTAGAGCGCCATCTTTTCGATGGCATTCATGGACAAGCCGTGGCCGAAGCCGGGCTCATCACTGACATCCACATGGCCATTTTCAGGAACAGCCATGCCGGGATAGTTATTGGTTTGCTTGAGCGGCACACCAGGCGCACCGCCGACAAAGAACTCGCCCCAACGACTGTTGGGTGCCGAGATATTGAAGTGCTGACCAAACGGGGTGTTCATGCCCGCGTGACAGATCACCTCCAGACCAGAGGCCTCTGCAATCGCGGTGATTTTCTGCACCGCAGTAAAGCCACCGACCCAGTTGATGTCGGGTTGGAAGATATCGACCACCCGATCCTTTGCCGCCTCAAAGAATGTGTAGGGCGTGTACCAGTGTTCGCCCGTTGCCAGCGTTTGCCATGGCAACCGTTCCCGCAGGGCCTTGTGCGAGGTGTGATCCTCGGGAATGAGGCAGTCCTCAATCCATTTCAGATTGAACGGCTTCAAGCGATGGGCCAGTCGAACCGCGAATTCGACGTCAAACGCCATCCAGCAATCCAACATCAACTCGACATGGGGCCCGATCAGATCTCGGGCCTTGCCGACGAATGCCTCGTTCTTGTCGAGCGCCTCAAGGCCATCGGCCGTGCCATATGGGCAGGCCAGTTTGGTCGCCTTGAAGCCGAGCTCCATGTGCCAGTCGGTATCGTTGCCGGTCGCGTAACAAAATTGCTTTTCGCGCGCCTTGCCGCCGGCAAGTTCATACACTGGAAGCTTCAGGACACGGCCCTTGAGGTCCCAAAGCGCCAGATCGATGCCACTGATTGCGTATGATGCCAACCCCGAGGAGGAATATGGTGATGTGATGCGCATCATCATGTCCCAGAGCTTTTCTGTTGCCAGCGCACTCTCATCGACCAGCAGCGGGCCGATGTGGTCATTGATCAATGAGATTGTCGGTTGACCGTATCCCGTCGTGCCAAAACCCCAAGATCCGTCGTCCGCCGTAACGATCACACCAACGGCGGGGAATGCCGAATTCCAGCTGGCGCGCAGCGCCTTGTATTTTGGGTAACGCGACATCGGGTTGGCCACTTCCGCGCCCTTGGTCCATGGCGGCCGTCGAGCGACCCCGCTGGCTTGAGCCTCCTCATAATTGCCGCCCGCAATGGGGTTGGTTATGGCGAACGCCTTGATACTCTTGATCTTCACAGACTTCTCCTCAGTATGCCGTTCCGGCCCTCCAGCCGGTTGAAACAGGGTGGTCGCTTCAGTCCAGTCGAAATACCTCCTCGACGGGTTCGACCACCGGTCGCGCGTCAGGGTGGGTTTCCATATGTGGCTCCATCCACTTCCACCATTTCTGGATCACCAGATCGACGCCGCCGGTTTGAGACGGCGCGTCCTCGGGCTTTTCGAGATAGGCGAACAACAAGAGGCCATGGCGATAAATCGAATAATTATAGACGCCCTGACTTTTGAGCAGCGCGACCATTTCCGGCCATATCTCGTCATGCTTGCGCTTATATTCGGCCTCTTGGCCCGCCTTCAGTTTCATTACCCACGCAGAACGCACGAACCCCCCCCCAATTACCCAACGGCATGAACGCCACGGGACACAGCAACCAACGGCGGCCACTCCCCCGAAAAACCAAGTCTACGGCTTATTTCCTCGGCCGCCGCGCCAAGGCGAGAGGCAAGAGGCTGAACACTGCTCCCAGCTGCCTTTGGAGACGGACCTGAAATACTGATGGCGCCAACGGGACGCCCTGTGCGATCCACAATCGGCACGGCAACACAAAAAACTCCCAGCACCACTTCCTGGGCGTCAATCGAATAACCGCGCTCGCGAATGCGCGCCAACTCCGCCCGCAATACCGTCGCGGATGTGATGGTGTTGGGGGTAAATTGCTTTAGCGGTCCATTGACGATGCGTTGTTGGTCGGCGTCGGCGAGGAACGCCAATATGGCTTTTGCGGCACCGCCACAATGCAGCGGGCCACGCGAGCCAACCCGCCAGTCCAGCTGCATATTTTCATTGCCACGCACTTTGTCGATGCAGACGCAGCCATCCCCACTCGTCACATTGACATTGACTGTTTCACCAACCTCGGCGGCAATTGCCTCGCAGAACGGGCGGGCCAGTCGTTGGAACCCCAGCCCATCGAGCTGCAGTTCAACAATATCAAGGAGGCGATAGCCAAGCTGCCAGGCGCCCTGACCATCGCGTTCTACGGCCGATTCTTCATCGAGTTCGCTGAGCAGGCGATGGACGGAACCGACTGGCAGGGCCAGTTGCTCGGCAACGGCGCGAACGCCGAGCGGACCCTTGCGCGCCAAAAGGTCAAGCACCTGAATCGTGCGTCGAACGCTCGACATTGATCATGCCTTCCCTCTGCAAATCCTGGCGGGCGAATGGCCCGCAGGGCGCACGAATGCGTGGCGTAAAACGCGACCACGCTACAGCGTGCATACTGAGTGACTTCCTCCAACGTCCCAATCCCGTGGTGTTCCACATTTGGATCAGTCTGTTCCAAAAAGGCTAGTTTACATCCACCAGTGAGTCAACGACGCATCAATCTGGCCGCGACAATATCCGCACCCCAACCAGCAATTTGGCCGAACGGAAAACGATTAAGTGGGCGACGGCAGGGATATCGGTAGATTGATCTGATCAGCCACCAAAGATCACCGCATCGCGTCGGCGCTGGCGATAGGCCAGGTCGACAATACAATCGTGCACCGGCCCGATTGACCTCCATCCCGTGTTCCGACCCAGGGAACGCCCTGCGGTTGATTTTGTTCACTTTGTTCAGCATGTCTTAAACACATTGAGCTGATAATGGTGATCTCATGAATCAAGCACCAACACCGATCCCGGAAGACCATTTCATCGAGCAGATGGGCCTGATATCGCAGGGCGAAGGCGGCACGCGCATCGCCGGCAGAATTCTGGGTTTGCTGATTGTTGAGGGGCGTGCCTTGTCGTTGCAGGAAATGGCAGGGCGACTGCAAATCAGCAAAGCCAGCGCCAGTACAAATTCGCGAAATTTGGCGAACCGTGAAATCATCAGGATGGCGACCTCGGCATCATCGCGTCAGGACTACTACGAATTCGTGCCCGGTTCGTACACCCAGATGGTCGCCGCGATCGGCCTGACCATGCGCCGCACCGCAGCCAAGGTTAGCGAGTCCGTTGCCCGGCTTGAGGCAGGTTCTGCCCGCGACCGCGTGCAGGAACTTGCAGATTTCTATCAGGTGTCCGCCGAGTTTGTAGACGATTGGGCTGAGCGCCTTGCCAGCCGATCTAAATCGGTTTGACCTAAAAGTCCGGCCTGTCCGCGTCAAACTTTCACCGGTAAAACGGTTAGTCTTTTCGCTCTTGCAATGCCCCCCTTGACACACCCATATCCCGGCGGTTATGAATTGAATTCATAATCCACCAGTTATCGGTTTGAGATGTCAGAACCTTACGAAATTCTTTTCAAGACCCTTGCCGATCCGACGCGGCGGGCTATTTTTGAACGGCTTTGCCGCGAGGGGGATTTGACGGTTGGCGGGCTAACGGCGCAGGCGGGGGTTTCCCAGCCGGCTATTTCAAAACATCTCAAGGTGCTCAAGGAGGCAGGCCTGGTGCTGGATCGGCATGAGGGGCGGCAAACGCATTATAGCGCCCAGCTTGAAAGGCTCGCTCCGCTGAACGATTGGACACGAGAAATGACCGGGTTCTGGGAAAATCGGATCAACCGGCTCGAAGATCTGCTCAAAAGGATGGACCAATGACTGACCAAACGACCACGACGCGCTCCGTTGTCATTGAACGCGAGATCGCTTGTCCGCCAGAAAAACTATGGCGTGCACTGACGCAACCGCTCCTGATTTCCGAATGGCTCATGAGCAATGACTTTCAGCCAGATGTGGGGCATCGGTTCAAATTCTCAGCAGATTGGGGGTCTGTCGATTGTGCGGTGACTGAAGTCGAACCGCAAAAAAAGCTGGCTTACAAATGGGACGCGATGGGGCTTGAAAGCACCGTCACCTGGACGTTGACGGCGACCATTGAGGGCACCCACTTGCGAATGGAGCAGGCAGGTTTCCGTGCCGACCAGAACCAAGCTTACAACGGTGCCAAATTCGGATGGCAGCAATTCTTCGGGAAGCTCGAGGAGGTGCTCGCAAAGCTGGACTAAAAGTCCGGTTGGGCACGTGAAAACAGGAGGTCCAAATGAACTTGAGCTTAAGTATCCGAAAGGTCCACCGCTGGCTGTCCATTATTTTTACGACGACCGTTATCGCCAATTTTGCGGTTATGGCAGTTGGAACGCCGCCTTCGTGGGTAGTCTATTCACCGCTGCCGCCGCTCTTTTTGATGTTGTTCAGCGGCCTCCACATGTTCTTCTTGCCCTACATCAACGAATGGCGCGGTCGACCTGGCAAGGGCCCAACGACGCGCCATCACACTTGAAACACGATCAGAATACGAGGGCACTGACCCCATGACAGCAACCGAACAAATAGACCAATATATCAACAATCTGGAAGACTGGCGCGGCAAGATGCTGGCTACTGTTCGCAAGGTCATATTGGAAACTGATCCAGACATTACCGAGGAGTGGAAATGGATGGGTAGCCCAGTCTGGGCGCGCTTTGGCAATCTGGTGGTTGGCAACGCGCATAGGGACAAGGTGAAGCTGACCTCGCCCAGGGGGCCGCCCTGCCCGACCCAAACACGATCTTCAATAATGGATTTGGCGGCAAGGTCTGGCGATCCATTGATATTTTCGAAGGCGACAAGGTCAACGAGCCTGCGCTCCAGAACCTTGTCCGCGCCGCCATTGCGCATAATCAGGCCAAATCAAAGAAGAAATAGCACGCGAAATGATCCTACATTGGCGGTGCACAGGCGGGGTGTCTTGTCGCGCCCAATATCAAGTTGTGAGTATGCCACACCGGTGTTATGCGCTTGGGGCAAATGATCCGGCGAACCGGGCCGGCAGTGAGGAAAGTTTATGGACAAGATTGGTATTGGCATTGTCGGATTGGGCAATATTTCGGCGGCTTACCTGAAAGCCAGTAAGGAATTCCCGGTCCTCGACATTCGCGGCGTTGCCGATATGAACCCTGATGCAGCCAGGGCGCGCGCCGATGAGTTTGGCCTTAATGCGGTTGGGCTGGACGCGCTGTTTGTCGACCCTTCGATTGATATCATTCTTAACCTGACCATCCCCAAAGCCCACGTTGAGGTTGGCCTGCGCGCCATTGATGCGGGCAAGCATGTCTATTCGGAAAAGCCATTGGGGATCGTCTTTTCCGAAGCGCAAAAACTGGCCGCAGCGGCCAAAGCAAAGGGGCTGCGGGTAGGCTCGGCGCCTGACACGTTCTTAGGCGGCGCGCATCAAACCGCGCGGCGACTTGTCGATGAAGGCGGTTTGGGTCAAATGATTGGCGGCTCAGCCTATTTCATGTGCCCGGGCCACGAGCGTTGGCACCCTAACCCGGCGTTCTATTATGAGATCGGCGGCGGGCCAATGCTCGATATGGGCCCCTATTATATTACCGATCTGGTCAATCTTTTGGGACCGGTGGCCAAGGTTATTGGCATTGGCACCATGACGCGCTCGACCCGCACGATTACCGCCAGTGAGCGGGCCGGCGAGGTCATTCCTGTTGACGTGCCCACCCATGTGTCGGGCACGCTGATTTTCGAGAACGGCGCGGTCGTGCAGGTGACGATGAGTTTTGATGTGGCGGGCCACAAGCATGTGCCGATTGAAATCTATGGCACAGAGGGATCGCTCATTGTCCCCGACCCCAACAATTTTGGCGGGCAGATCGAAATGCTGAGCAAGGGCGGCGAGTGGGCCAATGTCGATACGGACATGCCCTACGCCGATGGCAATTATCGCTCGATCGGACTGGCCGACATGGCCCATGCCATTTTGAGCGACCGGCCCCATCGGGCCAGCGGCGATCTTGCCCTTCATGTGCTTGAGGTCATGGAGGCCTTTGAAACCTCATCACGTTCGGGTGCCGTGGTCGACATCACCACACCAGTCGTTCGCCCTGCCCCGCTATCGAAAAACATCACCAACGGGCGCCTCGACTAAGGCGACAGCAATCAGCGGTTTGGGGCACTGTCCCCAACAAAATACTGCGGCGTACGTGAGCGGATCAGATCCAGTTCGTGCATGACTGAAGTCAAATGGCTGGCAATGCTCTTGTCAGCGCCATCGACATCATGGGCCAGCATTTTTTCAAGAATATCTTCATGCTCGGCCACCAGGTCGAGCATGTGCTGCTGGCTCAAGAGCGAAAGGCGGCGCACACGGTCCATGTGAAACTTGGCTTCACGCACCTCGTCCCAGATCGACTCAAACCCTGCGGCTCTGCCAATCAGGGCATGGAACTGATCATCTGAATCAAGAAACCCCTGATCATCATTGAGCGTGGCGTAAGTCTTTTGCAGGGCTATTTCGCGGTTCATCAGCGCCGCAATCTCCGAGGTCAGCTTTTCGGCTGCCAAGCGAACCAATGGTCGTTCCAGCGCTTCGCGGATAAAGCGGGATTTTGCGATCAACTCCTCGCTCAGCGGCGAAACGCGAGTGCCGCGCTGGGGCAGGATGTCGACAAGTCCGCGACGGGCCAATCGCGCAAGCGCCTCACGCACCGGGGTGCGACTGACACCGAACTCGGTTGCCAGGCGCGCCTCAGACAATTCCTGAAATGGTTCAAGTTCCATGTCCAGAATGCGCTGCATCAGATGATCATATACCTGCGAGGCAATCGATCCACCGGCGCGCTGAAACAGATAGGTTTCATCGCCGCTGCGCGCGTCGGCACTGTCGTCCGCAGATCTGGGAATGTCTTTGCTTTTCATTTTGAACCGAGTTGCAAACCGGCCATGAAATATCTCCGCAGAACGATGAACATGAGAACGGTTGGGATACTCGAAATCAGCGTGGCTGTTATCACCACATTTGGGCCCGTCGTGGAATAGGTTCCCTGTAACGATTGCAGCGCCACCATGATCGAGCGCACTTCAATGCCATTGGCCAGGATGGATGAGAACAGCAAGTCGTTCCAGATAAAGGTGAATTGCAACAAAAACAATGCAATCAACGGTCCGGTCGCATTGGGGATGATCATTGAGATGAACACCCGCCATTCACTGGCGCCTTCAATGCGGGCCGCTTCATCGACTTCGTGGGTGATACCCGAAAATGAATTGCGCAGCACCAGCAGTGGAAACGGGATGCAAATCGCCACATAGATCAGCAACATGCCCAGCCAGGAATTGACCAGTCCCAACCGCTGATAGCCGAACAGCAGCGGCACCAGATACATCTGAAATGGAAATAGCGTGCCGGTGAAAATCAGCATGAACCAGCCATTGGCGCCGATCAGCTTGAGCCGGGTCATGCCGTAAGCAGCGGCTGCGGCAAACGCCACGGCCAAGGCGGCCCCAATACCGGCGTAGGTCAGGGAATTGATCGCGGCCTCACCAAGGTTGGCCAAGGTCCACGCCTGAACCACATTATCAACGATCGGTGCCAACGAATTGGGCAGATCCAGAACCCCGCTGGTTGCGTACTCCTCGGTTGTCTTGAAGATCGTGACAAACAAATAATAGAATGGGGTCAGATAAGCGACGGTCAAGGCGATGATGGGCACAACCAACCAGCGCCCACCGCTCTTTTGGGCGCGTCGTTCTTTTTCAATCAACGCGTTGATAAAGTTCTGGTCGGTAATGTCTACTGCCATGACCGGCTCCTATCTGATGCTTTTTTCGACGCGCGACTGCACCACAGCCAGGGCGGCACTCACCGTGATCACCATGCCGCCGAGCACTACCGCGACCGCCGAACCATAGGCCCAGGCGCCGTTGGAGAAGGATTCGTAATACATGTAGACCGCCAGCGATAAGGTGCGCTTGCCGGGATAGCTGCTGGCCATGACCCACAACAGATCAAAAGTGGTAAAGCCTGCGGCGACATTCAAAATTGTCACCACCAGTACCGTGGGCATCAGCAACGGCCAGATAATGTGCCGGAAAATCTGCCATTGAGAGGCGCCATCAACCCGGGCTGCCTCAAGTGGATCGCGCGGAATCGCCGCCAACCCCAGCAGCAGCAGCACCATGGTGATGCCGACGGTTTGCCAGACAAAGGTGAAGATGATCGAAAGCGTTACGGTTTCGGGAACGAAAATCCAGCCGAAATCGAACTCGCTGCCCGTTAGCCCCGAAACCGCCGAATTGATCACACCGTGGGGGGCGTAGACATAATACCAGATGGCACCGACCGCCGTGGGCGCCAGCACCTTGGGCAGAAAATAAAGACTTTTGAACGTTTCCTGAAACGGGATATTGCGCAGCAAAAGTGCCAGCCCCAACCCCAGAGCCAGGGGAAAAATGATCGCGCCCACCACCCATAGGGCGGTATTGCCCAACGCTTCGGAAAAATAGGGAACAACGAACAGGCGTTGATAGTTGGCGAACCCGGCGAACTGATCAAGACCGGTAAACTTGCGCCATTTGGTAAAGCTCAAAATGACGTTGAAAACCACCGGCGTCAGCAGAAAGATTGTGACCATGATCACGGCGGGGGCAATGAAAATCCAGGCGACGCGCGTCTGTTGCCAGGCAGAACTCCGCTCGCGAGCCTGCGCCATCCGCATCACTTCGGGGCTGAGCATCTGGGTAGCATTGGAGGCCATGATCGCATTCCCATTATTGGTCGCGCGGCTGCCCGATTCGGGGCAGCCGCGCAGTGCAAAGGCTAGAGATTGGCCCAATAGTCGGCATTGATAGCCTGCATTTCGGCCATGGATTTTTGAGCCTGATCAGGGGTCGGGTTGAACATGAATGCCCCCATGGACGCCACGAGATCACCCTGGATCTGGGACGGCACGGCTTCCCACCAACGAACCAGTGCCCGTGGATTGGCAGAAGCGACCATTTCCTTGTTGGCTTCGATGGTGGCGTTGGGTGCAGGCGCCTTGAGGTTACCGTTATAGACCTGGATCTCGGTGCCAAGGTCGGTTGATGCTTGTTCACCCATCATGGACTGCACGGCCTTGCCCAGATCGGCGTTAGCCGACAGCGCCTGGGCCGAAACAACGATAGGCGATGCTTCAACGATAACCGACTGTTCGACGTCGGGTGAAAGCGCGGGCATCAGGAAGGTCTTGAAATCGACGCCTGGCTCCATGCCTGCTGCGGCGAACGTGCCTGAATGCCAGTCACCGACCAGGAACATGGCCGCTGAACTGTCCACGAAGAATTTCTGATCGTCCTGTTCACGCGGGTCGGTAAAGTAGCCCTTGTCATACATTTCGCCCCAGACCTTGAAGGCGTTCTGAACGGTTGCCCCGTCATAGGGCACTGTGCCATCGGTCAGCCCGACAAAGTCGTCGGGGCTAGTCCCTAACACGAGTTGGCTGAACCAGATGAACGGCATCCACCCGCCGGTAGTCGGCGCATTGATCGGGGTGTAACCGGCAGCCTTCAGCTTGTCGCAGGCGGCGATAAATTCATCCCACGTTGTGGGCGGCGCGGCGATCCCGGCTTCCTCAAACGCCTTGGTATTGTAGAACACAACCCAGTTGGCCACATTGAGCAGGACGCCATAGGGCTTGCCATCGACGCTGACCAGTTCGCGCTGGGCCGCCGAAAAATCACCATCTGCGATGGCCTGGTCCCAATAGGGGGACAAGTCCGCCGCAACGCCGGTGGCGACAAGGTCACTAAGCTGGTTACCGTTCCACCAGGTAAAGAAGGCCGGCACATTGTTGCTGGCAATCGAAGTTTGCATAAAGGCCTGATATTTGTCGGTCGGGGTCAGGTCCTGCACATTAATCGTCGTCCCGGCCGCCGCCCCTGCGGCATCGGTCACCGCAGCAATGCCCGGGTGCCATTCGGCCTTGTCGGAATAGAGTTTTAGCTCCTGTGCCTGAACACTCCCCGCCGTCAGAAACGCGGTCAGTGTCAGCCCAGACAGTATCTTGGATAGTGACATGGTACTTCTCTCCCTTTGACAGTTTTCAGGACCGGCCTCACCTGAGAACCGTGTCCTGCGTTTGCTTGTCGAAAACGTGCACACGCGATCCGTCGATGCGAAAATTCAATGTTTCATCTGGATCTACGGCTCGCGGGTGCTGCATGCGTGCCACGATCTCGGTGTCGCCGAGATGGGCAAACAGCAGACTTTCATTGCCAAGCATTTCGGCAAAATTGACTTTTGCGGCAAAGTCGGCCCCCAGGGTCGGCCGCGAGCCATGCCCCTCGGGGACAATGTCTTCGGGGCGCACCCCCAAAACAACGGGCGTGCCCTCAGGTGGCAGATCAAAGCGATCTGGTGGAACAGCAACATCAATGCCCCCTGCCCTGATCAAGGGTCCATTGGCGTCGGAACCTACCGTTGCATCCAGCAAGTTCATCGACGGTGCGCCGATGAACCCGGCAACAAACTGGTTACGTGGGCGCTCGAACACGTCCAGAGGCGAGCCGATCTGGGCGACCCGTCCATCCTGCAATACGACGATTTTGTCTGCCAATGTCATGGCTTCGACCTGATCGTGGGTCACAAATATGACCGTCGCCTTGAGTTCGCGCTGCAGGCGCTTGATTTCGATACGGGTCTGGTTGCGCAGTTTGGCGTCCAGATTGCTCAAAGGCTCGTCAAACAGGAAGACTTCAGGATCGCGCACCATGGCGCGGCCAATGGCGACGCGCTGACGCTGACCTCCCGAGAGTTGAGAGGGACGCCGATCCATATAGGGATCAAGGCCCAGCATGGCAGCGGCTTCATCGCGACGCCTGTCGATTTCGCCAGCATTGACACCGCTGATCTTGAGGCCAAACCCCAGATTGTCGGAAACGCTCATATGCGGATAGAGGGCGTACGACTGAAATACCATGGCAATGCCACGGTCGCGCGACGGCAGATCATTGACCAGCTTGTCGTCGATCCTGAGTTCACCATGAGATATGGTTTCAAGTCCGGCGATCATGCGCAGCAATGTTGATTTGCCGCAGCCGGATGGGCCCACCAGCACCACAAAGCTGCCGTCCTCGACGTCAATATCGACGCCTTTTATGGCGACGAATTCGCCATAGATCTTGATGATATTTCGCATGGTCACAGTGGCCACCCGCGGTCCTCCTAACGTTGTGCCGGATCGGCATAGCGGCTCTCAGGCTGGATCGAATACCAGCCTGGCCGATGCGGATCGCGGTCATAGGTGTAGCCGCCGACATCGCGAAAATGGCCGGCGTAATGAGCGAGTTTGTCGCGGTCGACTTCGACGCCGAGCCCCGGCCCTTGTGGCAGCGCGATCTCGCCGTCGACATATTTCATCTTGCCCCCGACAATGATGTCGTCGAGCAGGTGATGATAGTGAGCATCCGCCGCAAAACTCATATTGGGTAGCGCGGCGCCCAGATGCAGCATCGAGGCTAGTTGAATACCCGCCTCACCCGAGGAGTGCACGCTGGTGCCAAACTGGAAAGTTTCAAGGATCTGCCCGGCGCGATAGGCCTGTCTCAGTCCACCCCAGAAGGTGGTATCGAGCAGGATGACATCAACCGCTTCGAGCCGCACGCAGGTGGCGAGCTGTTCGAAATTGACAACCACCGTATTGGTGGCGGTCGGGATGGAAATGCGGTCGCGCAGCCGCCGCATGCCCTCAAGGCCAAAACAGGGGTCTTCAAAATAGTCATTGCGAATATGGGCAATCTGCCCGGCAACGCGGATCGAATCTTCGACCGACCAGACGCTGTTGGGATCGAGCCGGAAGCTATCGCCGGGCAAAGCATCGGCTAAAGCTGAAAAGACTTCCACATCGTGATCAGGGCTAAACACGCCGCCTTTTAGTTTGTGGGTCTTAAAGCCATTGATCTGCTTTTGTCGCTTGGCCTCGGCAACGATCTCATCGGCAGAAAACTCATTGCCAAAGCCGTTCTCGGCGTTGGCATAGCGATAGAACAGATAGCTGGCGAACGGGATCGATTCCCGAAGCGCACCGCCAATCAGATCGCAGGCCCGTATCCCCAGCGCCTTACCCGCCACATCCATGCAAGCCATTTCAATGGCGGCATGCACCTGCATTCGGGAGTTATAGAGACTGGCCACTGGATTCATGATTTTCCAGCGCAATTGCTCCAGTTGCAGCGGATCGTGGCCCTTGAGATAGGGCAAGAGGCTGCGGACGGAATTTTCGGCAGCTTCCCCGCCGCCGCCCAATTCGCCCCAGCCGGACAGGCCTTCATCGGTCACGACTTCAACCATGGTGCGGACAAATCGTCCCCAGTGGGCCCCTGCAGCGTGGCGCAGCGGTGCCTCAAGTGGCAAAGCGATCGTCGTTGCTTTGATATCAACGATCTTCATAGGTTATTTTCCCGCTTCCTTGGGCGCGCCACCGAGCTGGGCCAGAAGTCCACCATCAACACGGACGGTTTCGCCCGTAATGAAGGACGCTTTTTCCGAGAGCAAAAAGGCAATGACGCTGGCAATTTCGGCGGCTTCGGCGCGACGGCCCAGCGGATGCATGGCGTCGATTACGGCGCTCAATGCTTCGGGATCAGGATCAAGTGCGATAGCGGCGCGCAATAACGGGGTATCGACCGAGCCAGGCGCAACGCCCACCACGCGCACGCCATTGGCTGCTTCATCGACGGCCATGGCCGTCACCAAACCAACCAGCGCGTGTTTTGAAACCACATAGGCCAGCGCGCCTTTTTGCGCGGCCATCCCCTGAACCGAAGCGGTCAGGACGATAGCGCCGCGGTTGCGCCGCAACTCGGGCATCGCGGCCTTGGCAACCAGAAATGCCCCGGTCAGATTGACATCGAGCACTTCGGCCCACAGCTCTTCGCTGGTTTCCAAAACATCGCCGTAGCGCTGGATGCCAGCGTTGTGGGAAACCCCGGACAGGCCGCCAAATTTTTCCCTGGCCAGAGCAACGGCGGCTTCGCAATCGGCAAGATTGCTCACCGAGCCAATATGAGCAAGCACCGGCCCGCCGATCTCGGCAACCGTAGTTTTTAGCGCCGCCGCGTCCCGATCGAATAGTACGAGGTTTTTGCCCTCGGCTGCCAACGCTTCGGCAGCGGCGCGGCCAATTCCCATCGCCGCACCCGTTACCAGCACCGTCTTGCCTGCCTCATTCACTTCGCATTTCCTCCTCTTGCCAAACCAATGTAGAGCTACCATACTAGTCGTGTCAATCAGCTATTGGTGGCGATCCGGCTGATGTCAAATCGCCTGCGTGCGTGCAGCGGGACGTTGGTATTGCGGAGGAATAGTCATGTCGATCTACGCGTTCGCGGGAAGTTTGACGCGGTCGATGCCGCAGTATGGCGCGGCAAACGGGGTAGGAATTACCCAGTTTGAACTCAACGAAAACACTGGCCAACTGGTGCCCAGGTCAGTCTTTGGCGACATTGAGGACAGTTCCTGGCTCGTGACCAACGGCACCAGCAACCGGCTTTATGCAACGTGCGAGATTACCGGCACCGACCAAAGCGCTGTTGCCGCATTTTCAATTGATCCCACAACGGGGCAGCTGTCGCCACTTGGATCGCAGCCAACCCAAGGCAGCGAGGTTTGTCATGCCGCGCTGACGCGCGACGAGCGGTTCTTGTTGGTTGCCAACTACAATGGCGCGCCCACCAAGGGGTGGCCGGACAAGTCGGTCGCCGTTTTTCCGCTGGCACCCGACGGCAAATTGCTGCCCGCCGTGTGCATCATTGCTCATTCGGGCAACGGCCCGAATTCGGAACGGCAAACGCGGGCGCACGCCCATTGCATCATTCCCGCGCCGGACGGCAGCCACGTCTATGTCGCCGATCTGGGGGCAGACCGGCTAGCCGCCTACCGGCTTGGCGATGATGGAATTCTGACCGCACTCCCCGAACGAGACATTCGCGTGCCTGCGGGGCTTGGGCCGCGCCATATTGTATTTCATCCAGATGGGCAGCAATTGTTCATGGTCAGCGAACTGACACCCACTGTCATGCGCTTTGGGTTCGACAAGCCGAGCGATGCGCTCCGCCTTGAACAGTCGATCCCGATTACCGCCGGAAGAACGGCAATCACCCAGCCCGCAGGGATCGTTCTGTCCCCCGACAATCGGCATCTGCTGGTTTCATTGCGGGTATCAGACGACATTATTGGCTTCTCGATTGATGCCGACAATGGCGCACTGGTCGAGACGGGGCGTTGGCCGTGTGGCGGCAAAACTCCGCGCGCACTGGCTTTCACCCCATCAGGAAAGCATGTCGTCGTCGCCAATCAGGATTCCGACAATATCAGCGTTTTCGCCTTTGATCCGCAAAGCGGCGAACTCCGCACGCTAGTTCATCAGCAACCTACCGGCAGCCCGATGACGGTTGCCTTTGCCAGCGTCTAGGCGCCCAACCGCACAATTTCAACACACGTTCAAACCGAGCCAGTCATGATCAAAGAAATCCTGTTCGTCCATCATAGCCACACCGATATCGGCTATACCCACCCCCAACCAGTGGTGATGGAACTGCATCGCCGTTTCATCGACGAGGCGCTCGATATTGCCGAACGCACCGCCGACTATCCCGACGACAGCCGCTTCCGTTGGACCTGCGAAGTTACCGGCATCACCAAGGACTGGTGGGATTGTGCGTCCAACACCGACCGGGACCGTTTTTTGGCGGCGGTCAAGCGCGGTCAGTTCGAGGTCGCCGGCATGGGCTGGCACATGACCCCGCTGATGGACCACGCCATGGTGGTTGACGTGCTCAAGTCGATCCAGTTCTTCCGCGACCTGGGCATTCCGGTGCGCTCGGCAATGAACACCGACGTCAATGGTTTGCCATGGGGCGTTGTCGATGCCCTGCTCGATCATGGCATCACCGGCATTTCCATGGCCATCAACGAACACTATGGGCATGCGCTCAAACCATGGCCGCGCGCCTTTAACTGGGAGGCACCGGGCGGTCGCACCATCACCGCCTATAATGGCTTCATCTATGGCGTCACCTCGGACCGGAGCCTGCGCATACCGCTCGATATGGACGAAGCGCGCACCCGCGTGCCGCAATGGGCACAACGCTGGGAAGCCACCGGCTATCCCCACCCGTTTCTGATGATGCAGATCACCAATATCCGCTACCACGATAATGGTGCGCCACAAGCCGCCCTTCCCGATTTCATCCGCCGATTCAACGAGGGTAACGCCGCCAGCCAGGGCGTAAAACTGCGTTTTGGCACCCTCTCGGAGTTCTTTGACCGGCTACGCGCCGAACCGGCGGAAACCTTGCCGACCCTGCGCGGCGACTGGACTGACTGGTGGAATTTTGGCGCCGGCAGCACGGCCCATGAAACCGCCCAGGTCCTGCGCGGTCAGCGCGATCTTGACGATGCATTGGCGCTTGAAAGCTGGCATGGGGGTGAAACGCCGCGCCGTCGCGCCATGTTGCACGACACCGCCCGCGCCGGGCTTGCCCTTTACGCCGAGCACACCTGGGGCGCTGATCGCTCCATCAGTCATCCCCATTCGCCCGAAACCCGTACCCAGCAGTTGCTGAAGCTGGCAACGGTTGCTGAGGGTGCCAGTGTGGCACGCATGTTGCGGCGTGACGGGCTTGAACGATTGGCGATTGAAGCAGGCGGCGACGAACCGCGCGTTCTGGTGTTTAATCCGCATCCATTTGCCGTGCGCCAGTCGGTGCGTCTACCTTATCTGCCACCGCTAGCGGGCGCTGCAGATCAGGAACGCGGCATGGGGCTTGAGGACATCGTGCCTACCGGCCCCTCTTCGCATCGCATCCAGCGCCAAGACGTGGTCAATTCCGACTTGATTGACGAGCGCGCCTTCTGGAGCGCCCCGATTTCGGTGCCACCCCTTTCCTATCTGACCATGCCGGCAAAGGATGTGCGTCCCGCTGACACAAAGACCCTCTCGTGTCAGGACGGCATCCTGTCCAACGGGCGGATCACGCTTCAACTTGATCAAAAGGCGGGCGGCGTGCGTTCGCTCAAACTCGATGGCGTCGAATTTGCCGGTCCGGTGGCGGAAAATCTCAGGTTCGGCGTGCCAGTGCTGGAACAGATCGAAAGCGGTGTTCGCACCGATATGTTTGATCAGGTCGAACTCGATTCCCCCGACTGGCATAAGGCCTGGCACACCGACTGGAAGGCGCGCCGCCACACGCCAACCACGGTTATCGAAACCCGCGCCACAACGTCGCGCGGCAGCGCTGAACTGGCGCAGGTTTTCTCCCTGTCCAATGGCGAGCAGGTCGAGGTGATCTATCGCCTGTTGCCCGACGATCCCAGCGTGCAAATCGAAGCCGTGGTCAACAAACTGCCGCGCGCCGAGGCCGAAGCACTTTATCTGCCAATGATGGCAGCGCTCGGTCCCGATTGGTCGACCGACTATGAAACCGGTGGCGCCACCGTCGCGCTCGACGACGAGCAGTTGCCCTATGCCAGCCGCCATTACATCACCACCCAGCGCTTCATCCGCATTGCCGACGCCGACAATGAATTGATGGTGGCCTGCCCCGATGCGCCGCTCTGGCAGATTGGCGGGTTTACCTATGGCCGGTTCGGCGAGCCCGATGGCCGCGTCGAGCGCCCGCACCCGGTTCTTCTGGCGTGGCTGACCAACAATTACTGGAGTACCAATTTCCAGGCCGACCAAAACGGCAAACTCCGCTTCCGCTTTACGCTGTTGCCGGCGCCAAAACAGGCACTTGGTGCTTCAATACAGGGTGCACTGGCCCACACCCATCCGCTGGCAACCCACGTCTATGCCGAACGCGGCGCCCTCAAACGCGAGGCAGCATCGCTTCTGACCACCGATCTCGGGCCGTTGGTACTGACCCGGCTCGAAACCGATGGGGCAGGCGTTGCGATGAGCCTGCTTAATCCCGGCGATGAAACCGTCGAGGCTAAAATCGACTCTGGCCTTCTCAAACTTGCCGACGCCGCCAGAACCTCGCTTTCCGGCGAGACGCTCGAAACCCTTTCATGTTCGGAGGGTACGGCCCGCTTCACTGTTGGCCCCCGTGCCTGGACCCGCATCAGATTAGTGACCCATTAGCCCAAAGGAGCCCCCGATGAGCAAGATCAAGACCATCTATATCTGCAACCACGCCCACACCGATATCGGCTTTACCGACTATCAGCCGGTCGCCCTTCGCCAGCATGGCGAGTTCGTTGGTCAGGCGCTCGATCTGATCGAGGCCACCGACGGTTTTCCGGCCGAAGCGCAGTATCGCTGGACTATCGAGACCACCGGGCCGTTCCTCAAATATCTGCGCAGCGCCAGCAAGGCCGAGATCGCGCGGTTCCGCCATTGGCATGAGCAGGGCCGCATCGACATTGCCGCCATGCAATATAACATGACGCCCCTGCTCAATGTCGAGCAGATGCATCGCAGCCTTTATCCATTGCGGGCGCTGCGCGACGAATTCGGCTTTCATGTCGAAGCCGCGATGCAGGATGACGTCAATGGCGTCTCCTGGCTCTATGCCGATCTTTTGGCTGAGCTGGGCATCAAATTCTATACCGCTGCCATCAACCCGATCCGGGGGGCACGGCCAAAACCGTTCCCCGGCGCCTTTCGCTGGGAAGGCCCTAGCGGCAACAAAATTCTGGCCTGGAATGGCTATCATTATCTGTTCGGTCGCAGTCAGGCGGGGCTGGGCAATTGGGATCTGGTGGACCGGTTATTGCCGCGCTGGATCGATGAGCTTGAAAACGACAAATCCTATCCCTTCGATTTCCTTTATTGCGAATCCACTCACCCGGTGCGCGTCGATAATGGCCCACCGGACGCGCGCATACCCGACTTCGTCAAACGCTGGAACGCGGACGGTCGCCCCTATAAAATGGAGTTTATCACCGTCACCGATTTCGGTCGGCTACTCGAAGAAAAACACGCCAAATCAATTGCCACCCAGCGCGGCGACTGGACCGACCATTGGGCCGATGGGGTTGGCTCTTCGGCTTTCGAGGTTGGCGTCAATCGTGCCGCCCACGAAATTGTCGGCATCGGTGAAGCGCTTGAAGCCTGGCGCCGCAGCAAGGGGCAAAGCGCCTGGGACGCTGACAAGGCTGCCGATATCTATGAATCGATGACCCTGTTTGATGAACACACCTGGGGTGCCTATTCCTCGGTGGAGGCCCCTCATTCGCTGTTCAGCCAGGCCCAGTGGAACCACAAGGCCGGCTTTGCCTATCGCGCGGCGATGGAAGGGCACTCCAGCGTTGCCAACGCCGCCAATGCACTGGCAGCACCACTCGGCACCAAGGGGCCGGAGGGCATTTTCAATCTGGGCAATCTTGACCCCAGCGAAGCCTTCAAGGCCTCGGGCATTGATCAGTTACTGGTGTTCAACACCCTGCCTTGGGAGCGCAAGGTGATTGTCGAAGAGCCTGAACCACGCGGCGGTGCCGCCCCGGTCGGGGTGCTCGACACCTTCTTTAATCGACGCAGCACCTGGGGTGGCCCGCGCCCCTATCCAGAAATTCGCCGGGTCGCAGGCACCGTGCCTGCCATGGGTTATGCCTTTCTCGATCTCGCGCAAGGCGTTCCGGCCAGCGATCTCAAGGCCGATGGCGACACCATCGAAAACAAGCATTATCGCCTCAAGATCGACCCCAAGACCGGTGCCATCGTCGAGTTGTTCGACAAGGCGCAAAACCATGATTTCGCCGCCAAATATCAGGGCTGGGGACCGGGCGAGTATATCTACGAAACGGTGGATTCGCCCGATGACCGCTTGGCCATCGCCGATATCAGCTTTGACAAGCCTGAGTTTTTCACCGGCCACAAGGACACCCCCTGGCGTCGCCAGACTGCGACAAAGGTCACCCTCAAAAAAGCCGAAATATTCGAGGGCCGCGCCTCAATTACCGTGGACATCGAGGCCCCCGGGGTCTCCAGCGCCAACGTCGTCTACGCCCTTGATGCGAACACCAAATGCGTGATGGTGGACTGGATGATCAACAAGTTGGACCACCCCGAGGCAGAGGCGGTGTTCATCGCCTTTCCGTTCAATCTCGATAGTGCCAATTTCGAGTTGGATCTCAACGGCATTGCCGCCACCCCCAACGATGATCAACTCGATGGCGCGGCCAAGGACTGGTACCCGACCGGCCGCTGGATCAATGTCAGCGACAAACGTCGCGGTGTAACGCTTGTGCCGCTCGATACCCCGCTCGCCCATCTTGGTGGCATCACCACCGGCAAGTGGGATCGCACCCTGCACCCCGAAGGGCCAACGATCATGAGCTGGGCGCTCAATAATCATTGGCTGGTCAACTTCAAATCATCGCAAAGTGGACCGATCCCGCTGCGCTATCGTCTGGTAACCCATGATGGTCCTGCCGACGCGGCGGCGTCGGCGCGCTTTGCCGCCGAAATGGCCGTGCCGCCAGTAACTGTGCGCGACGTTGCCCCGACCGGCAAAACCTTTGACAGCTTTTATGCGCTGGATGAAAAATCGCCGGTACTGGTCACGGCAAAACCTGGTGAAGACAGCGGCTGGGTCGCGCTTCGGCTGCAAAACCTGTCGAGCAAACCTGCCTCACCCACTTTGACCTTTACCCAGGCGCCATCGGCGGCCCGCGCCGCCGATCCAATCGAGCATCCCGGCGAGGTGCTACCGCTAGAGGGCAACACGCTCAGCCTTGCACTCGGTGCCAGGGAAATCCGCACGATCCTTGTTCGGTTCGCGTCCTGATCCAATGGCCGCAGGAACTCAGATGGTTTCTGCGGGCTCCACCTCGATGCGGTAGCGGGTGACAAACTGCTCCCCCGCCCGGAACTGACGAACAGTTGGCGTGCCCCGCCGGGCAATGGGATTATCCGCCGCCGAAATCTGTGGGCCCAGGTCAAACGCTCCACAGATCGGCTCCATCCCCAGGGCCAGATGGCGCCCATTCCAGGGCGTTGCCTGTCGGCCGCGATTGCTGATCCACAAGAGCGTGCTGGGGAAATGATTTTGGTCCCAACTGAACCGCACCCGGTAGCCCTCGGCGGTGTTCCACAGAGCTGCCTTTCCGGGCATTTCAAACAGCTGCAATAGCTCCTCGGTTTGCTGGACCAGTGGCAGGCGACTGGCATCGATCTGCCCCCCATTGCGCAAGGGAACTTCGTTCCAGTGCGCCAGCATTTGCCCGGTGGAAAAAATGGATGTGCCATCAACATCAATGGGATAAGTCGCCCCAGCAATCTCGCTACCAATCTCGACGCGCATGGCACCCGGATGATGCGGTAACCGAAAACACGGGTGCAACCCAATGGGCAGTACACAGTCTGCGCGCGCATTGATCCTTAATTCAAAATCTATGGCGGCGCCGTCGGCATCAGGGCGAACGACCCGATCGAGCGAGGCGATGGGGTGGGTTTGTGGATAGGTGATTGACAGCCCGATCTGGTCCGGCTCGGCTTCATCAAAACGCCAATGATTATTGGCGCCAAAACCATGGGCAAAAGCATCAATCCGCCCATTCGTCGTTGAGCCGGGCCAGCCATCATGGGCCGGGCGATCCTCGTCCGAGCCGAACGGTACGCACGGCCATTCGCCACGCAAACGGCGCAAAATTCCAGGCAATTGCGCGCTATTGGGTTCATTGGCCCAAGGTGCGATCTGGAAGGGGGAAATCTGACGTCCGTCGGGCAAAACAAACAAGGTCGGCCCCAACATGGCGCCCAGAGTTTGGACACTTAAAACGCCATGATCCCACGTCAGCGCCCGCTGCAGATTATCCATTGCCGGTCCACCCTTGATGTCTTTTTTTAATCTTGTTGAGCCTTGGCATTGCTAGCACAAAACCCGTGGTTCGACGACGCCATAACCCTGATTTTACTGCTGTTCAGGGGTGGGCACCTGCTCGTGGCAGATTTTCTCGCTGTCGATAGGGTTCAGCGGCATATGCAGCAGCGCGCAATGGGCGGCGGCGCCGGATTTGGTAAAATAAATGCAGTTCCTGCACACGCCGAACGCACGGCCACGATTTTGTGCCAGCACATTTGTGAGCAGTCCGGTCAGCGACTGGGCCAGCTTTGCACGTACATCGGGGTCGAGACCATCCAGCGCCTGCTCCATCGGGTTCGGGGTGGCAGCAAGTTTTTGCCCTGACGCTGTCAGATCAAAGGAAATCGACCGCTTATCGAACGCTGAACGCAATTCCTTGAGATAGCCCTTGCGCTCAAGCGCCTTGAGGGTTTGCGACATCGTGCCCCTAGTGGTGCCAAGATAGTCGGCAACATGGGACGGAGAGCGCGAAAACCTGTTGGCTTGGGCCAGATAGCCCAGCGCTGCCAATTGCGTTGGATTGAGGTCCTCAACCCAATTTTCTGCCGCGTCGAGCCGCGACAACCGGTTGATCAGGGCGCGAATGTGGTGTGTCGGTTTCATGCCCCACATATAGCGAGTCGAAACTATCATTGCAATAATAGCGACTCGCTACTATAAAGATGGCGTCGATGATGAAAAACCGGAGAACCGCGATGAGATCCATTCTAATTGTGCCGACCAGCCTGCTGCTGATGGTGGGGGCTGCAACCGCTGATGAAAACCACGCGGTCAACCAGGACGGGGCGGTAATTTCACCCGCTGATACGGCCAAAGTTGCCGCTTTTGACATTCTGGCCGCCCATGCCCATCGCGATGGCCGCCGTGTGACGTTCCATATGACAACAAATGGCACCGCCGGATCGGATACGCCCACCCCGGTTGGCGATCTGGCCGGCGCACCGGTTCTGTCTTATGTATGGCCAACCTCGCTTGATCCGTCCAGCGTCGGCTTTGAGGGCGAGACCGGCATATTGGCACTGGCCGCGACCAGCCATCCCGATTTTGACGATACCCCATTGTTTGACGAGGATGGCGATGGCGACCCGGCCAATGACGGCACTAAATGGCATAGCCATTGGGTTGTGCTGACGCCAACGCCCGCTTGCGGGGAAGGGGCGCTTGGGGTTCGCGACATCGAAGAGGGTACAACGCCACGGATGCCCGCGACGTGGCCCGGTCTGCCGATATTCATCGACAGCCCCGGATTTACCCCGCTGTTTGACGGCCCCGAGATTACCCTCAATGTGGCCTTTTCCGACGAGAGCATCCTCGCCGACGCTGCTTATGACGGGGTCACTGCCGCCCTGCAGGTTAATGCCAACATTCACGCGCCGCTATTATGCGTCACCGATGTGTTCGACATTGCCTCGGGTGATCTGAGCCTGCCGGGCAAGCTCAACTGAGCCATCCCGCGTCGCCAAACAGGCGGGCTTACCCCAATAGCCCCGCATAGCGCGGCAGCCACAGGCTGAGGTCTGGCCAATAGGTGATGACCATTAACAGGGCAATCAAGACCCCGACAAACAGCCAGATCTCCCGGATCATCTCGCCCAAGGGTATGCCGTTCAACGCCTTGATAATGAACAGCAATATGCCATAGGGCGGGGTGATCAACCCGATCATCATATTAAACACCACCACGATGCCGAAATGGTGCAGATCAATGCCCAGCGCCGCTGCCGTTGGGATAAACAGCGGCGTAATCACCAGCATGATGGTGGAGACGTCCAGAAAACAGCCCAGCACCAGATAGAGAATGTTGATGACGAGGAAAAACATCGCCGCATTCATCTCGAACTGGTCAAAGAACAGGAACACTTCCTGCGGGATGCGCTCGATCGTCACCACATAATTGAAGATGAAAGCACCGCACAAAACCAGCGTGACCACGGCGGTGGTCTTGACCGTCGACACCACGACATCCCAGAACTGGCGCAGGCTCAGCGCCCGATAGGCAAAGATGGCGAGTAACAGCGCATAAAACGCCGATACCGCCGCCGCTTCGGTGGGCGTAAAGGCACCCGAATAGATCCCGCCCAGCAGGATGATTGGCATCATCAGAGGCGGCAGCGCCTGAAGGATGATCATTGGAAAGGCCCGGAAGGGAATGGCCTCTTCGACCGGGAAGCCGCGTAGTTTGGCCATGATCATGACCACAATGCCGAGCACCACAACGATCAGTAGCGCCGGCACGATACCGCCCAGAAACAGCGCGCCGACCGAGGTTGAGGAGATCAGCGCGTAAAACACCATCGGAATTGAGGGCGGGAAAATCGGCCCGACCACCGAGGAAGTCGCCGTGATCGCGCCGGCAAAGCCGCGCGGATAGCGATTGTCCTTGATCATCATGTTGGTCAAAACCTTGCCAACGCCTGCCACATCCGACACGGCGCTGCCGCTCATGCCCGAAAAGATCAGGCTGGTCAGAATATTGACCTGCGCCAGCCCGCCCGGCAACCGTCCGACCATGGCCAGCGCGAACTTGAGCAATCGGTCCGAAATCTGGCCTGCATTCATCACATTGGCGGCGAAGATGAACAGCGGCACCGCCAAGGCAACGAAATTGCCGAAGACGCCATTGAGCACCTGCTCGGCAGCCAGCCCGACATCGCGCCCCGCCAGCAGCAGGTAAAAGATCGAGGACACAATCATGGCGATGCCCATGGGCATGCCAGCCACTGTTGAGGAGATGAGCAGGATCAGCATCACCGGCAGCGCGAGAGCCACTAACATTCAAACACTCCGGATCAGATCTGGTCGCGCCAGTTGGGCCGCAACAGATTATAAATGCGCCAGATGCCCTGTATGGCAAAAGCGACGATAAACAACAGATAGCACCCGTAAATCCAGGTCATCTGGAAGCGCAGTACATTGGACTTCTTGCGCATCAGGAATTGCAGATAGTCGAGCGTATAGGGCACCAGAATGACAAAGGCGATGACCAGCAACACCATGGTGCAGAGCGAAAAAATGCGCCTTATATGTTCGGGCGCCAGATCATAGACCACATCAAAAGTGACGTGCTCGCGCACCGGCACCATGAAGGCGGCAGCCCAGAAGACTGTCCAGATGAAGGCGATCATCGTGGCTTCTTCGGTCCACGCCAGCGGCTGGTTGAGCACATAGCGGAAGAATATCTGCACGATAAAACCGCTAAAGGCGGTCATGAACAACAGGACGCCGACAGCGTCGGCGCCCCGTTTCAGCCAGAGCAGGCCCGTATGGACCCTATGGGCGGTAGCAGGCGACATTCAGTGTCAGTCTGCCAGGGCGTTGATACGATCGACCCAGCCTTCAGGCCACTGCTTGGCGCGGTCCGAGGTCAGGTAAAACTCCTGCACATGGCTGCGGAACGCAGCAACGTCAGGCGTCGTGACCTTAAGACCCTTTTCCTCAAAGAATTTTACCAGCCGGTCTTCTTCGGCATAGCGCTTTTCATTGTTGAAATCGCAGGCCACGTGAGCCGCCTCAACCATATGGGCCTGCTGGGTTTCATCGAGTTGATCCCAGGTCTGGTTGTTGACCGCCATTGGCAATCCATCGACCAGATGGTCGGTCAGAACGATCTGCTGGGTGACTTCATAGAATTTGGCCGCATCAACAGTTGGCAGGGGATTGTCCTGCGCGTCGATCGTGCCGGTCTGCAGGCCAAGATAAACTTCCGAGAATGGCAATGGCGTCGGGTTTGCACCAAGCGCCTCGCCGAGGAACAGCCACGCGTCCGAACCGGGCATGCGCAGCTTGATGCCTTCCAGATCAGCCGGCGTCTGCACATCGCGCTCACGGCGCAGGTTCAATTCGCGCGTGCCCAGATAACACACGTCGAGCAGTTGGATGCCCATCTCGTCCGATACTGTCTGCTTGAATTCAGCACCCAGATCAGACTCCATTACCTTGCGATAGTGGTCAGCGTTCTGGAACAGATAGCCAGCGGTAAACAGGCCGAATTCTGGAATGGCGTCGGCAATCAGCTGGAACGACACATAGGCCATTTCAGCATTGCCGCGCTGCAACGCATCAAGGTCGCCATTCTGCGAGAAAAGCGAGCCGGAATCATAAAGCTGGATATCGAACAGATTGGGTTCAAGCTCATTCAGCTTGTCGGCAAACACCTTCATCGCCTGGGTGTGCAGATCGGTTGGCACGGAAACGGTGGTGAATTTCAGCTCGATCGGATCCTGAGCCTGAGCCGCGCCGATTGCCATGGCGGCAAAGGACACTGCTGAAAGTGCGACAAGCGCACTGCGCATTAGAGTTTTCATATTCCTCCCTTTCCGGGGTTATTCGTCTGTCCAGGCCAAAGTGATCGAGGATTGGAACGACCGGGCCGAGACAGCTCAATTTGACAAACGGACTTTGCAACATCATTCGACTGATGTAAACACTCATATGACTGTTGATTGCATAACTGATTGTATCAGTTTTATAACGTATTGATTTTTCGGAGGAAAATGTGTCAAATTCGGATCTACGCGGTGTAATCAGCGCCGTGACCACGCCGCTGACCCAGAGCTTTGACGTCGACGCGGAGCGCCTTGCAGGCCATTGCGAGCGCCTGTTGAACACAGGGTGCAGCTTTGTTTCGACCTTTGGCACCACGGGGGAAGGTGCCTCGCTTTCCAGCCAGCAAAAAATGGTTGCGCTTGAACAACTCAAGGCTGGGGGTGCCGACCTCAAGCGGCACATTCCCTCGATTATGACGCCGAGCGCCGATGAAGCCGGGCGGATGATTGCCAAGGCGGCATCGCTGGGGTGTCGCGGTGTGCTGGTGCTGCCCCCGTTTTACTATGACGCCCCGTCCGATGAGGGCATCGTTGCCTTCATCAATGATGCCATGACCCGCGCGGGCCGCCCCGACATCGACATCCTGCTCTATAACATCCCGCGCTTTAGCCGCATCACCTATACGCCCGAACTGATCGACAGGCTGATTGCCAAATTCGGCAGCGCCATTGTCGGGCTCAAGGATTCCACCGGGGTGGCCGCCAACGCCGTCATGCTGGCGGAACGCTATCCGAACCTCTCGATCTTTACCGGGGATGACCGGGTAATGCCCGGACTGGTCGCCGCTGGTGGTGCCGGCATGATCGGGGGCATGCCCAATGTGTTTTGCGCCGATCTTGCCAAAATCTATGCCGCCCCCACAGCGCCCGAAACCGCACAATTGCGCCAATATGCGGGCGAGCGCATCGCCATTGTCGATAGCAACGGCGGCATGCTGGCGCTCAAGGCGGCCCTTGCCGCCATCCATGATGATCCGGCCTGGCTGCGCGCCGTACCGCCCTTGCAGGGACTGGACAGTGCACAAGCCACCTCGGTACTAACAGCCTTGGGTAAAACCGGTTTTGTGCCGAGCAAGGCTGCCTGACCACCGCACCGGCGGCTGCATAATAGGAGTGTCACATGGCCCATACCGAGCCCAAAGAAGCCAGTCCCCGGGCCGGCCGCATCGTCACCTCGGTTAAAAAACTCGCCTATGACAAATTCCAGAAGGCGCTGCTCGAAGGCAAACTGCGGCCTGGACAGGTGCTTTCCCAAAAGGACCTGGTGGAACTACTCGGTCTTTCGATCGGCGCCCTGCGCGAATTGCTGCCCCGGCTGGAGGCCGAGGGGCTATTGCATGTCATGCCCCAGCGCGGCATCCAGATCACCGTCATTGACCTGCCGATGATCCGCGACGCCTTCCAGATGCGTATGGCGCTGGAGCGCGAAGTTGTGCTGGCGGCGGTCAAATCCATGCCCGACGAGATCTTGCTGGAGCAGCGCCGCCTGCACACCGACATCATCGAACGGCTTGGTGCCAATCCCAGCGCGCAACTGCTGGCCGAGGGGCAGGACGTCGACACAAACTTCCACGATGTTCTGGTCACCGCCACCGACAATGAATTGCTGATCCAGGCCTACAATGCCAATTCGATCCGCATCCGGCTGATCAAGCTGGACCGCATCAAGTTGAGCGAAACCACGTTGCCCGCCGCCTTTGGCGATCATCTGGCGGTGATCGACGCCATCCTGTCGCGCGACCGACTACGCGCCGCCGAAGCGATTGAAGCCCATATTCGCAACGCCCGCGAACGGGCCATGGCGCTTTAGCCAGCGTTCCCGTTCACTGATAATCCGCGACCATCAATGAGACCGCGCCCATGAACACGCCGCCATCACACAACACGCCTCCCCTGCATCTGATCGGCAACGCCCATCTTGACCCGGTGTGGTTGTGGCGTTGGCAGGAAGGGTGCGCCGAAGCCATTGGCACTTGCTGGGCCGCCATTGATCGGCTCGATGAGGGCGAAGGCTTCATTTTCACCAAGGGCGAGGCCCATATATACGACTGGATCGAACGGTTCGAACCAAGTCTGTTCGCACGCATCAAGCACTATATCGCGGTAGGCCGCTGGGTCGTCGTCAATGGCTGGTGGATACAGCCCGATTGCAACGTGCCCTCCGGGGAAAGCGTCATTCGTCAGGCGCTTTATGGCAAACGCTATTTCGCCCGGAAATTCGGCGTCGAGGTGCCCACCGGCTACAATGTCGATAGTTTTGGCCATCCCGGCACGTTCCCGATGCTGCTTCAGCACACCGGCTCCACCAGCTACACCTTCATGCGCCCCGGCCCGCACGAAATGGATTTACCGGCCGAATTGTTCACCTGGGCTTCCCCCGATGGGTCGAGCGTTGCCGCCTTTCGCATCCAGGGCGCCTACAACACCTCCAAGCGCGAACTGCCGTTGCCCGAAAAAATCGACAAGCATCAGCAATACATTGCCAAAAGCGGTCATGCCTTCATGTGTTTTTACGGCGTTGGCAATCATGGCGGCGCGCCGACAATCGAGAATATCACCGAGATTGAAGCGCGGTTGGCGCGCGGCGATAATCTGAAATTCTCCGATCCCGAAGCGTTTTTCGACGCGGTCGACACCACCAGTCTGCCGCGCGTTGATGGTGAACTACAGTTTCACGCCATCGGCTGTTATGCGGTCGCTTCTGCACTGAAAACTCTCAATCGAAGGGCCGAAAACCTCCTCGAACAGGCCGAAGCCGGCGCTACCATTGTGCATCGCCAATTGGGCCTGCCCTATCCCCACGAGGCCTTTGAAACTCTATGGCGCAAACTGTTGTTCAACCAGTTTCACGACACCTTGGGCGGCACCAGCCTTGAAAGTGCCTGCATCGATTCAGAGCGCGACCTCAGTATGGTAATCGCCGGCGCCGAGGATCTGCTCAACGATGCGGTGCGCCAGCTTGACCGCACCATCGCCCGCCCGCTGGACCCGACCGACGCCACATTCGTTGTGATGAATTTTAATGGCACCCCCGCCAACGGTCTGGTCGAAGCCGAGCCATGGGTTGACAAGGACAACGTGTCGCGTCGGGTGCTGCTGGACGAGACTGGCCAGTCGATCCCCTTCCAATATATTGATCCCCACGGCAAGACCACCGGCCTGCAACGTATCGGCTTTGCCTTGGAAGTGCCCGCCTATGGCTATCGCGTCCTGCGCTTTGCCGTCGATGCGGCGCGCGGCGTTGCTGCCCCTGGCGTTGGCTTTGGAGCGCCCAGTCAGGCGCTGCGCTACGAAACCTCCGGCTATGCGCTCACTATTGATCCTGACACCGGCGCCATTGCCAGCCTTACCAACAAACAGACCGGCATCGAGCTGTTTTCCGGCATTGGCCATCAGGCCATCGTGGTCGAAGACAATACCGATACCTGGAGCCATGGCACCGATCGGTTCGGTTTTTCGGGCGCGCCAATGCAATTGGTTTCGATCAGCACCATTGATAGCGGCCCGGTCCGCACCACGATCAAACTGGTCAGCGCCCACGGCAAATCGAGCCTTACCACTTTGATCGTCTTGCCCGACGACGCCAACCTGCCGGTTGAGCTGCGCCTCCATCTTGATTGGCACGAGCAGCGCCATTTGCTGCGCCTGGCCTATCCGCTTGGGGCCGAGCGGTTTGAATATGAAGTGGCGGGGGTTGGGACGCGCGCCCCGACAATGGGCGCGAAGTGCCGGGCCAGCGCTGGGTGCGTGCCGTCACCCCGACCCATATTGTCGGTCTGGTCAATGACGCCAAATATTCTTACGCCGCGCTCGACGGTACGCTTTTCATCACCGCTGTCCGTTCCCCGGTCTTTGCCCACCATGATCCCATCGCGCTCGAGCCGGGCGCGCATTATCGCTATATGGATCAAGGCGAACAGGCCTTTACCCTGCGCCTGTTCGGCGCACCTGCGCTAACACGCAAACAGGTGGCAGCCGCTGCCGATGCGCTCAACAAGCCGGTGATCACCACACCGCATGTCTCGCGCGATGGCACCGCGCCCCATGCCGGCCAATGGCTGGATGTTACCACTGACACCAGCGCCATCGGCACGCTCAAAATGGCCGAGGATGGCGGCGAAGCGATCATCCGGGCGGTTGAACTTGATGGGATATCCGACACCATCAATCATGACGGGACGAGCCTGCCGATCCCGGCGCGCGGCATCATATCGGCCCGATTGAGCGCAAAGGGACTGAAGCTTTCGGACGGACTGGAACGCTAAGCCTCAACATTGCCACGAAGCTGCCCCTTTTCGGGCCTATTGGCGCAAATGGTGCCGCATGGGGTCGGCCCTTGGTGGAGCGTGTGATTTTGGTGGTTTGGCAACAAAAAGCAGTTTTGGCGAGCGCGGCGCTGTTGACGGCGGTGCTGCTAGCAGGCTGTTCAAGCACCAAGACCGCCAGCGCTGGCGCTTCACCCAAAGCCGTGGCCGCACTGTCCGCCTTTGCCCCACCGCCCGGCGCGCCCGCCGAACTTGATCATTTGATCCTCAAATATGCCGACGAGTATCAGGTGCCCGAGCGCCTGATCCGTCGCGTTATTGTGCGCGAAAGCAATTACAATCCCGGCGCCCGCAATGGTCCCTATTGGGGCCTGATGCAGATCCGGCACGATACCGCCCGGGGCATGGGCTATTCGGGCACCGCCACCGGCCTGCTCAATGCCGACAATAATTTGCGCTACGCCGTCAAATATCTGCGCGGCGCCTATATCACGGCCGATGGCAATGAGGATCAGGCGGTCAGGTTCTATGCGCGGGGCTATTATTATGATGCCAAGCGCAAGGGCCTGCTCAAGGAAACCGGCTTGCGTTAGAGCATCGTGCGAAAAAGTGGGAACCAGTTTTCCGCAAAATGCGATGCGACACCAAGAACAAGCGCAAGTTCGGATTCAAGCGGAACGCCCGGCGCACTAGGCCGCAATGGCCAGTTTCGGGATCATGGACAAAACCACATTGCCGCGCTTGCGCTTGCTATCGACGCGGTGGTGCGCCTCAACGATCTGATCGAACCGATATTCGTGATCGATGACCGCCACATAGTCACCCGCCGCCGCCATGTCGCGCAGTGCTTCAATGTCTTCAAGTGTTTCGGGATAGCTCCCGGCGATCAGGCGCTGTTTTGAGTTGAATTTTGCCTTGAAGCCCGCGCCCGTATCGCCTTTCCCCGCAATAGCAGCCATGAACACACCATCTGGCGTCAACGCCTTGCGGCCCTCTGCAAAAGAGACTGCGCCCACCGTATCAAAGATGATGTCGTAGCGGTCGCTGCCTTTGGTAAAGTCCTCGCTGTTATAGTCGATCACATGGTCGGCGCCGAGACGGCTCACCAGTTCCGCATTGGCGGCGCTGCACACAGCAGTGACGTGGGCACCTGCATTGTGTGCCAGCTGCACCGCCGCAGACCCCACCGCGCCAGACGCGCCAATTACCAAAACCTTGTGTCCGGCTTCCAATTTGCCCTGACGCCAAAAACTGCGGGCGGTCAGTCCGCCAAACGGGATCGCAGCTGCTTCTTCAAACCGCATCCCCTCTGGCATGTGGGTGATCGCCTTTTTTTCGGGTACGCACTTATATTCGGCGTGACTGCCAAAACCGTGACTGCCAAAAACCGCGTCGCCGACCTTGAACCGGGTGGCCCCGGCGCCCAGTGCCGCAACGGTTCCGGCAAAATCATATCCGAGAACTGGCTTGCGCGGCCTGGTGATGCCAAAAATCAGGCGACCGATCAGCCGATAGGGCTTGGGAATATCAAAGGCACGCAACCGCGCATCGCCGCTGCTGACGGTTGCTGCGTGGATCTTGACCAGCACCTCACCCGCCTTGGGTTCGGGGCGGTCCACGTCGATGATCTTGATGACTTCGGGGGCGCCATAGGCGTTGTGGACTGCGGCTTTCATATCATTTCTCCTGCGTCGTCTGGATATTGAAAAACATCTTCAAGTGGTACGGCAAAGATGCGAGCGATCTGGAAGGCCATCTCAAGGGTTGGCGAATAGCGCCCCTGCTCGATGGCGATGATGGTCTGGCGCGTCACGCCAACCCGGCGGGCCAGTTCGGCCTGGGTCATTTCGTCGGCGGTAAAGCGCAAGGTACGAATATCGTTGGTGAGCCTGGTGGGTTTCACCATGGATGAAATCCCCGATACATGGCGATCTTGGCAATGGTGCTCAGGACTCCCGAGAGCACAAAGCAGAGGTAGACCGCATTGGCGATCCAGAACTGGTCCATATCAAGCATGGCCAGGATCATCGCCGACAGCGCGCCGATAACCACGAACGACTGCCCGATATATTCGCCGGCCCGATAGATTTCGCGGTCGCGCTGATCCTTGGTGTTGGCGTCCTGGGGCGAAATCACCGCCGCCAGGATATGCAGGATGATCGAGGCAATGATGGCCCCACCAATGGTCCATAGCATGCTGGCGACGTAGGGCGCGTCAGCCAGCCCACCTGCGCTGGGCACCGCTGGCAGCACCAGGCTCAGATAGACGGCATAGCCCACGACCGAGACAACCCCCATGATCCAGGTGCTTTTTTCTTCCCACGACATTGATGTCTCCGATGTAAAGTTTGTTTGACAATGCCGATGTAAGACAAAGCCAACATGGTGTCAACAATATTTTACATCGCCAATGACGAGACTGGAAAACCCCACCCAGTGGCCGCGCGCAAATAGGCAACGCCGCGCGCATGCACTAAACTCGCTGTCACTGCCCAACGGGGATTCGCCTTCATGCATTTGCTGCTCGTCGATGGTTCGACCTATATTTTCCGCGCCTACCACGCCTTGCCGCCACTGACGCGCAAGTCGGACGGGCTGCCTGTGGGGTGCGTTTCGGGCTTTTGCAACATGCTGTTCAAGCTGACCGAGGATATGAAGGGCGATGACGCGCCCACCCATATGGCGGTGATCTTTGATCATAAGGGCAAGACGTTTCGCGACGATCTCTTTCCGGCCTATAAAGCACAACGTCCGCCGGCGCCCGAAGATCTGGTGCCCCAGTTCCCTCTGACCCGGGCCGCGACCAAGGCGTTTTCGATTGCCTGCATCGAGCAGGAAGGCTGGGAGGCGGATGACATCATCGCCACCTATGCCTGCCAGATGAGAGCGGCGGGCGGCAAGGTCACCATCGTCTCGACCGACAAGGATCTGATGCAGCTGGTCGAACCCGATGGCTCGATCAAGATGCTCGATACTCTCAAGAACCGTTGGATCGGGGTTGATGAGGTCATTGAAAAATTTGGCGTCGGCCCTGACAAGGTGATCGAGGTGCAATCGCTGGCTGGCGACAGTGTCGACAATGTCCCCGGCGTGCCCGGCATTGGCTACAAGACCGCCGCCGAACTGATCACCACCTATGGCGATCTCGAAAATCTTTTGGCCCATGCCCACGAGATCAAGCAGAACAAGCGGCGCGAAAAGCTGATTGAGAACGCCGAAAATGCCCGCATTTCCAAACGCCTGGTGACGCTCGAGCAACAAGTGCCGGTCGAATTGACCCTTGATGCCTTGCTGCGCGAGCCGATCAGCGGCGCCAAGCTGGTGCCGTTCCTCAAGGCGATGGAATTCAACACCATCCTCAAACGTATTGCCGGGCTCGAGGATTTTGATCCCGAAGCCTTTGAGGCCGATTCTGAATTGCGCGCCGGTGGGCTTGAGGGGATCAAATCCACCTCGCTGTCGGTCGCCAAGGCAAAGCTGTCGGCCCCCGCCACCGCTGGAGAAGGGGCAACGCTGCATGCCCAGCGCATGCACGAAAAGATCAAGGCCATTCCGGTTGATTACGACGCCTATGAAACCATCACCACGATGGATCAGCTCAATCGCTGGATCGGCATGATCGTGGCCAAGGGCCATGTCGCCATCGACACCGAAACCTCGGGACTCGACAATCAGGCCGCCGATCTGGTTGGCGTGTCGCTGTCCACCGAGCCGGGCAATGGCGCCTATATTCCGCTGGGCCATTCCAATGGCGCGGCCAGCCTTCTGGATGAGGGCGGGCTGATGGAGGGGCAATTGCCGATCCGCGATGTCGTGGATGCCCTCAAGTCAGTGCTCGAAAATCCGGGCATTCTCAAGATTGGCCAAAATCTCAAATTCGATATGGGCGTGTTGTTCCGCTATGGCATTACGCTGGCGCCCATTGATGACACAATGCTGCTCTCCTACGCGCTTGACGGAGCGCAATATAACGGCATGGGCGTGCTGGCCGATGCCTGGCTTGGCCACAAATGCATCCCCTTTACCGAGTTGGCAGGGACGGGCAAGGCGCAGAAAACCTTTGATCAGCTCGAAATCGCCCCCGCCGCCCGCTATGCCGCAGAAGATGCCGATATCACCCTGCGCCTCTGGCATGTACTCAAGCCACGGCTGGTGGCTGAGAACGCCACAACACTTTATGAAACTCTGGAGCGCCCGCTGGCCCCGGTTCTGGCCCGCATGGAAGCGCGCGGTATTTCGGTAGATCGTTCGATCCTGTCGCGGCTTTCGGGTGACTTTGCCCAGCGCGCCGCCGCCTTTGAGGCCGAAGCCCATGAGGCGGCCGGCCAAAATTTCAATCTTGGCTCGCCCAAGCAATTGGGGGAAATCCTGTTTGATAAAATGGGTCTGGAGGGCGGTACCAAAACCAAGACTGGTGCCTGGGCCACCGGCGCGGGGCTTCTCGAAGAGCTGGCGCTCAAGGGCGTGCCGCTGGCGCGCACCATTGTTGACTGGCGCCAACTGACCAAACTCAAGGGCACCTATACCGATGCCCTGCCCACCTATATCAATGCCCGCACCAAGCGCGTTCACACCTCCTATTCGCAGGCCTCGGTCCTGACCGGGCGGCTCTCGTCCAATGACCCGAACCTGCAAAACATTCCGGTGCGCACCGCCGACGGGCGCAAGATCCGCACCGCCTTTGTTGCCGCCCCCGACAAGGTTTTGGTGTCAGCCGATTATTCCCAGATCGAATTGCGGGTTCTGGCCCATATCGCCGACATCACCGCCCTTAAGGATGCGTTCGAGGAGGGGTTGGATATTCACGCCATGACCGCCTCGGAAATGTTCAATGTCCCGGTTGAGGGCATGCCCTCCGATATTCGCCGTCGCGCCAAGGCGATCAACTTTGGCATCATTTACGGCATTTCCGCTTTTGGCCTCGCCAATCAATTGGGCATCGGCCGCGCCGAGGCCGGGGACTATATCAAAACCTATTTTGAGCGTTTTCCCGGCATCAAGGACTATATGGAAGAGCAGCGCCGCCGCGTCAAAACCGATGGCTTTGTCACAACCCTGTTTGGTCGCAAAATCCAGTTCCCCAACGCCAATTCCAAAAACCCCGCCGAGCGCAGCTTTGTCGAACGCGCCTCAATCAACGCCCCCATTCAGGGTTCTGCTGCCGATATCATCCGCCGCGCCATGATCCGCATGGAACCGGCGCTCAAAGCGCAAAACATCGAAGCCGATATGCTGTTGCAGGTCCATGACGAACTGATCTTCGAAATCCCCACCGGCACCGAAGAATTGGCGATCCCCGCCATCAAACACATCATGGAATCCGCCGCCGAACCCGCCGTCCGCCTCTCCGTCCCCATCGCCGTGGATGCGCATGCTGCCGGGAATTGGGATGAGGCGCATTGATTGATGTGCCGTAGGCAAAATCGCTCCGGTGGAGCGATTTTAGTTGGCCATGCCCGGAGCGCCATGCGCGCAGGGCGGGGGCTGTGTCCGCATTTTCCACTTCTTCATCCCCACCCACCGGCTGTCACCCCGGGCTTGACCCGGGGCCCATCGTGATATTTGCCCACTCTACCAAATCGCCTGTCGACCCGCGATCTCGTCTTCTCACAATGGGTCCCCGCTTTCGCGGGGATGACACACGGCGGTATCGGGTACATTGCCCTGCGAACATCAGACCCTCTAACCCTGTCCTGTAATCTCCCACCACAAATCGCGCCAATCGGGATTGTTCTCCTCGATTAATTCGACCTTCCAGTCACGCCGCCATTTCTTGATACGTTTTTCGCGCAGGATGGCTTGCTCGATGTCCTCATGCACTTCAAACCAGACAAGCTTTTTCAGGCCGTGCCGCTTGGTAAATCCCGCCGACAACGCTTCGCGATGCTCATGGGTGCGACGGACCAAGTCGTTGGTAACACCGATATAAACCGTGCCGGTATGGTGACTGGCCATTATGTAAACGAAGTACGTATTACTCATTCCTCGATGCAATCACGCGCCATCGATTCTGTCACCACGCGTTACCACTCCACCCTCACCGGCTGTCACCCCGGGCCTGACCCGGGGCCCATCGTGACATTTGCCCACTCGATCAGATCGCCTGTCGACCCTCGATCCCGTCTTCTCACAATGGATCCCCGCTTTCGCGGGGATGACACGCAGAGCTTGTGATGGCGCTTGGGAAGAAGCCTGTGTCGCGACACTCCCCGCCATCCCCCCTCACCAGTTGTCACCCCGGGCCTGACCCGGGGTCCATCGTGACATTTGCCCACTCGACCAGATCGCCTGTCGACCCGCGATCGCGTCTTCTCACAATAGCTCCCTGCCTTCGCGGGGATGACATTCAGAGTTTGGTATGGCCCCGGTGAAAATGCCTCCGCTATGGCGTCAGCACCCAAAAACCAAAAACAAAAGATATCCCCGCCCCCTCAACATTCCCGCATAATCCATCCCAGCCTTGCGCCAGAGCGCGATCATGACGAGTGATGAGTGCGGGGTGGTCGGGGGTCCGAAGTCGTTTGGGCCCAGGTTCTATTTTGGTGCCCCGTTATCTTCCCTCGCCGGGATAACGTTGAGCGCTGCAGCGCCAAGACAGGTGCAGCGACAACGCGGGATCATGGCCGTTACCCGCCAAGCGCCTCTATGGAATAAAAAATCCGGCCGCTGGGGCGAGACCTGGTCTCACTCAAAAAAATGCGAAAGACCCGCGACGAGACAAGGTCTCGCCCTGGCCGCTCAACGCGGCAAAATTTTTGGGGATCAACCGGCGGCCCGCTTGTGGCCAACCGGGGCTTTGGCGCGCCTAGATGGCCAGATATTGCTGGCGCAGTTCGGCGTTGTCGAGCACCTCATTGGCGGTGCCGGTAAAGGCCACTTCGCCGGTATCCAGAATGACCGCCCGGTCGGCCAGTCGGAGTGCCGCTACCGCGTTTTGTTCAACGATGATCGTGGTAATCCCCAGCGCCTTGATCTCGTTCACGATGCCCTCGATTTCGTGCACGATCACTGGTGCCAGCCCCTCATAGGGTTCATCGAGCAACAGTAACTTGATATTGCGCATCATCGCCCGGGCAATCGCCAGCATCTGCTGTTCGCCCCCCGAAAGCGTGGTGCCCTCCTGCCTGCGCCGTTCGGCCAACCGGGGGAAATGGCCAAACACCCGGTCAAGATCCCAGCCGACGCCCGGCGCAACTTGCGCCAGTGTCAGATTTTCCTCGACCGTCAGCCCCTGAATGATGCGGCGATCCTCGGGCACCAGTTGAATACCTGTCCGCGCCGCCTCAAATGATTTCATCGCATGGACCGGTTGCCCATCCAGCCAGATTTCACCGCGCTGCAACGCCGGATTATCAAGCCGGGCAATCGTGCGCAGGGTCGAGGTCTTGCCCGCCCCGTTGCGGCCCAACAATGCCAGCACTTCGCCATGCCGCACCTCAAAATTCACCCCCTGCACCACATAGCTTTCGCCATAATAGGCGTGAATGTCGTGGCAGATGAAAAACGGCTTTTCCGCGCTTTGCCCCGTCGGTTTGGTGGCGGGGTTGTCCATGGCCAGCGTGCTCATCAGTGCGCCTCCCCCGGCTCATAGGTGCCGCCGAGATAGGCCTCCTGCACTCTTGGGTCGCCGCGCACCGCGTCGGGTTCCCCTTCGGCAATTATCCTCCCCCCGGCCAGAACTGATATTCTGTCGGCAAGAGAGAACACCACATGCATGTCGTGTTCAATAATCACCTTGGTCATGCCGCTGGCCTTGATCTTTTGCAGGAGCGCAATGGTGGTATTGGTATCGTGGCGCGACATGCCAGCGGTTGGTTCATCCAGCAGCAACAGTTTTGGATGTTGGATCAGGCACATGGCCAACTCCATCCGCCGCTTGTCGCCCCGGCTCAGAGCGCCGGCATGGGATTGGCGGCGCTCGAACAGGCCGACATCGTTCAAAATGTCCTCGGCCTCCTGCCGAATGGCCTTTTCAGCGTCGAGCGGCATGAAAATATTGGCCTTGAACGCGCCGTCGCGCTTGGCAAAGGCGGGTGCCATGACATTTTGCAAAACCGAGAGTTCGGGGAATATTTCGGGTGTCTGAAACACCCGAACTACGCCCATCTGGTTGATCTCATGGGGCTTTTTTCCGGTCAAAACCTTGCCGTCAAACACCACCGCGCCGCGCGATGGGGCCAGCCGTCCGATGATGACATTCAACAGGGTGGATTTACCCGCCCCGTTCGGCCCGATAATGGCGTGGGTCTTGCCCTCTTCGATCTGCAAATCAATGTCGGACAGTGCATGCAGGCCGCCGAAATTCTTATGCACGTCGGCCACATGCAGCACTATATTGGCGTCGGTCTGGCTCATGGGGTTACTCCGCCGCCTGCGGGCGCGATACGGCGCCGGTTTGTGGGGTTCGACCACTGCCGAACAGGCCGCGAATGCGCCGCACACCCTCCATGATCCCACCGGGCAGGAACATGACGACCAGCACGAACAACAGGCCAAGGGTCAACTGCCAGCCTTCGCCGACAAATTTGGAGCTGATCGCCACCACCACTTCTCGCAGCCCATCGGGCACAAAGCCAAAGAAGTGGGTAAGCGCGGTGTCATTGAAGGCGGAGAAAATGTTCTCGAAATATTTGATCAGCCAGGCCCCGATCACCGGTCCGATCAGCGTGCCGACGCCGCCCAGAATAGTCATCAGCACGACTTCACCCGAGGCGGTCCACTGCATCCGTTCAGCCCCCGCCAGCGGATCGGTTATTGCCAGAAGCGCCCCGGCAAGGCCGGCATACATGCCCGAAATTACAAAGGCGGTCATGGCATAGGAGCGGGTATTGAACCCGGCATAATTCATCCGAGTCTGGTTCGATTTTATCGCCCGCAGCATCATGCCGAAGGGCGACGAAAAGATTTTCTGGGCGATGAAAAAGGCGAGCAACAGCACCACCGCGCAAAAATAGAACGCCTCCAGCCCCGAAAATGTGTGCCCGAAAAGACTGGCACTTGGCAGGCCCGGTTCCCGGGGGCCAAAGGCCAAATCGAGCACCCGCGGGTCACGCAGGCTCAATTGCAGCGAGGTTTCCCCGTTGGTGATCGGGGTCAGTACCGAATAGGCCAGATTGTAGCTCATCTGCGCAAAAGCCAGCGTCAGGATGGAAAAATAGATCCCGGTCCGCCGCAGGCTCAAATAGCCGATGGCTACCGCAAATATCCCCGACAGGATGACAGCGAATATAATGGCGGGAATGACATCCATGCTCAAAAGCTTGAACGACCATACAGCTGTATAAGAGCCGACCCCCAGAAAGGCGGCATGGCCAAAGCTGAGGTAGCCGGTCAGGCCAAACAGGATGTTAAAGCCAAGCGCAAAAATAGCGTAGATGGCAAATTTTTGCATCAGGCCGGGATAGGCCGCGCCCAGCGGGCTTAGCCAGATCGGCATGGCCAGCACTACGAGGGCAAAGATCACAAGGGTGATGAGATCGCGACGGGACATCGAAAAGAGCGTTTTGGCAGTGGCGTTCATGGCCTAGCTCTCCATCACGCCGCGCCGCCCGAACAGCCCGCGTGGCCGCACCAGCAGCACGATCACGGCGGTCAGGTAGACGATGATCTGGTCAATGCCAGGCAGGATCGACTTGATCTCGGTCATCGAGGCAAAGCTTTGCAAAATGCCGAGCAAGAAGCCTGCCGCCACAGCGCCAGGCAGCGATCCCATGCCACCAACGACAACCACGACGAAACTGAGCACGAGGAAATCCATTCCCAGGTGATAATTTGGCGGCACCAGCGGAGTATACATAACCCCGGCCAGCCCCGCGACAACCGCTGCCAGACCAAACATGATGGTAAATCGGCGCGCAATATTGATACCGAGGAGCCCCACGGTTTCGCGATCCGCCATACCCGCGCGCACCACCAACCCAAAGGTCGTGAACCGAAGGAACGCGAACACCCCGCCAATAATGGCGGTGGCAAAAAGGAAGTAGGTCAGACGCCACCAGGGATAGGTCAGAACATTCGGCCCCATCCCCAGCCACATCCCAACGTCCGCCGCCCCGCGCAATACCGACGGCATCGGCTGGGAAATCGGATTGGCGCCAAAAATTGCCTTGACCAGTTCCTGCAGGACGATGGCCAGCCCGAAGGTCACCAGAATCTGCTCGGCGTGGCTGCGCTTGTAGAAATGCTTGATAATGCCGCGTTCCATGGCGATGCCGATAATGGCCATCACCGGAATAGCCAGAAGGATCGACAGCGGCACCGAATATTCGATCAAAACACCGCCAAAATCGCCAAACCAGCTTTGGGCCAGCGGCGTTCGTATTTCGAGCGGCGCGCCCCAGGGGGACAGTTTTTCGGGATCGAGGGTGACCGTCTCCAGCGTGATCAGTTGGCGAAATGCCACGGCACAAAAGGCGCCCAGCATGAACAGGGCGCCGTGGGCGAAATTGACGACGCCGAGCGTGCCAAATACCAGGGTCAGCCCCAGAGCGATCAGCGCGTAGGCGCCGCCCTTGTCCAAACCATTCAAAAGTTGGGCGAGAATTGCGTTCATTCGTCCACCACCGCTGGAGCCACCGAAAATAAAGGTTCCGGCCCGATTCTGGGCCGGAACCGGGTTATGCTGCTAGCACATGGCCGCCGTATCGGGACCAAGTTCACCACCGAAGATCGCGGGGTCGTAGGTGACGCTTTCGCGCGACGCCGTATCGACATGATCGAGCAGGTCGAACGGGTTGGACGGCGTTTCCTTGCCCTGAACGACCAGCACATCCTTGAAGCACTGGTGATCGGCAGCGCGGTAGAGCGTTGGACCGTTGCCCAACCCATCGAACTCGAAGCCTTCAAGCTGCTTGATGACTTCGGGCGGATAAAAGGTTCCGGCGCGCTCGCAGGCATCCGCATAGAGCAGGGTCTGCACATAGGCCGTGTGTGCGGCCTGGCTCGGAGGCTGGCCGTATTTGGCACCAAACGACTTGGTGAACGCCTGCGATGCAGCGTCCTCCAACTGCCAATCCCAGTTCGACGTGCCGTAAATGCCTTTCATGGCAGGGCCGGCGCCCTTGGCCATCAAATCAGAAACCAGTGGCACAACGATTTCGAACTGCTTGCCATTGACCATCTTGTCCTTGAGGCCAAACTGAACAGCCTGGGTCAAGGAATTGACCATGTCGAAGCCATAGTGGTTGAGGATCAGAACGTCTGCGCCCGAATTGAGCACTGGCGTGATGTATTGGCTGAAATCGCCAGCGCCAACTGGAGTGCGAACCGGGGTTATCGTCTTCCAGCCGAGCTTTTCGGTGGAGGCAATCATCGATTCTTCAGTGGTCCAGCCCCAAGTGTAATCCGAGGTCAGGTGATAGGCGACGCGGTCATTGCCATAGGCCTTGCCCAGCGACGGGCCGATGGCCACACCGGTTTGATAGGCATTAAAGAAGTGGCGGAAACCGTAGCGTTTCTTATCCTTGCCGGTGGTATCGTTGGAGTGGGTCAGCGCTGCCATGAAGATGACGCCCATTTCCTGGCACAGCCCCTGCACGGCAATGGCCACGCCCGAGGACGAGCCGCCCGAGACCATGACGACGCCGTCGCGTTCAATCATGCGCCGGGCCGAGTCGCGAGCCGCATCGGCCTTGGTCTGGGTATCGCCGGTCACGAAGGCAACTTTTTTGCCCAAAACACCCTGGCCGGTCAAAACGCTGGGCGTATAGGTCGGCAGCATGCCGCCATCGCCTTCGCCGTTGAGATGTTCAACCGCCAATTCAAAAGCGCGTTGTTCGTCGGCGCCTTCATCGGCATAGGGGCCGGTCAGCGGCACGTTGAACCCCAAGGTAACCGTGTCACCGGTGGGGGCATTGCAATATTCCTGGGCATAGGTGCCACGGGTCAGAACGAGCGGGGCAACGCCGGTGGCCAAAATGCCGGCGAGCCCGGATTTGACCAAAGTGCGGCGCTTGATACCTTTCAGGGATTTCGTCATAAACTCCTCCATTATCGCGAGAGGCCGGTACATTGCCGACGCATCTTCCGCTGGGGATTATTCGCGTCTCCTGTAATGATTTCAATAGAAGCCTGAAATCATTGTGATATTTTGTAAATCATTGCACTTGATTGCGGAATTATTTGTCAATAAATTGACAATCAGGAGGTAACATGCGGGCACCAATCGGGATCAGGATCACCAGCAAGCGCAAAGCACTGGCGATTTCCCAGGTTGAACTGGCGCGGCGTGTCGAGATTTCGCCAAGCTATCTCAATCTGATCGAGCGCAACAAGCGCGATGTCGGCGGGGCGTTACTGTTGCGTATTGCGGGCGCGCTTGGGGTTGAAATCGGGACCTTGACCGGTGAAAGCGAGCATCGCCTGATGGCCGATGTCGAAGAGGCCTTTGCCGATCCAGCCCTGCTGCACCTTGATGGCCGGACGCCCGACATTCGGCAGTTGGTAGCCGAACAGCCTGCTGCAGCCGAAGCTATTGCCCGGCTGCATCGTGCCTACACCGAAGCGACCGCGAACGCGGACCATTATGCGGATCGCCTGCGCAACGACCCCCTCTTCAGCCAGCTTCTACACCAGATCCTGTCGAGCATTACCGCGGTTCGGTCGAGCGCGGAAATTCTTGAGGACGTTCCTGATCTTGACGAGCAGCAGCGGCGGCGGTTTCGCGGTTCCATTGGCCGCGAAGCGCGCAGCCTGAGCGAGGTCGCCCACACGCTGATCGGCCATTTCGATCAGGAAGCGAGCACGCGCCGTTCAGCATCACCAGTGCGCGAACTGGATGACCTGATATATCAGCGGGACAATTATTTCCCCGCCCTTGAGACCAAAGCGCATGATTTGCGCGCTCGGATCGAACAGCACGGCGCGTTTGGAGAACCGACATTGGTTGACCTCCTATCGCGCGAACATGGTGTGCAGGTTGTGCGCAGCGCCGGTCGCGAGGTCGATGCCTTCGGGTTTCCTGGCCAATATCATTTCAATGCGGCAACGCGGATAATGTGGTTTCAAACCAGCGCTATGGCGTCGACGCGGCAGTTTCAGTTGACGCGGCTACTGGTCGAACTGAGCGCTGCCGAAAGTCTTGAGTGCGAAATTGCCAGCCCGATCCTGCATTCAGAAACGGCAAAACGGCTCGGTTACCGCGCCCTGGCATCCTATCTTGCGGGCGCGGTGGTCTTTCCTTACGAACCGTTCCTCGCCGATGCCGAAGCGGTGCGTTATGATATTGAGGCGTTGCGCCAATCCTACACTGCCAGTTTTGAGCAGGTTGCTCATCGGCTGACAACGCTACGTCGTCCGGGCGCTGCCGGCGTTCCTTTCGGCTTCCTGCGCGCTGATCCAGCGGGGCGGCTGACCAAGCATTTCCCTTTGCCCGGCCTGTTACTGCCCAATACCGGACACGCCTGCCCGCTCTGGGCAATCTACACCGCCTTTCGTACCCCCGACGCCGCCGTTCGGCAGATTGTGCGGTTTACAGACGGATCACGCTATCTGTTCCTGGCCAAGACTGCGGCGCGGCGCGCCGCCAGCTTTCGGGACCGCGCCATCCACACCTCGGTCATGTTGGCCTGCGATGTCCTGCACGCTGATCGAACGGTTTATACTGCGGGGCTCGATTTAGCCGACGAACAGAGTGATTTGCCCGTTGGCCCATCGTGCCGCCTATGCACACGCCGCGATTGCCCCGATCGGCAAGAGGAGGCGCTGGCGCCCGGCGGCGGGCAGGCGGCGGTGCGTGCGCCATTGGTGCCGCGCGAAGCTTTTGACCAATGATGGAATTTGCGATTAAGTGCACGCGTTCCTGATGGGAGAGCAGGAGCAAGGGGGGAAATTGGCAGTCGATGTACTCATTGCAGAAGATGAGCCGAGCATTCTGGAATCGCTCGACTTCATCCTGAGCCGGGCCGGCTGGACGATCAGTTCGGTTACCGATGGACTGGCTGCACTGGCAGCAGTGCACGCCTCACCGCCGCGCCTTTTGGTGCTGGATCTGATGCTGCCCAAGCGCTCTGGTTTTGAGGTGCTCAAACAATTGCGCGCCGAAGCCTTAACGCGAGACCTGCCAATCCTGATCCTGACCGCCAAGGGCCAGCAACAGGACCGGCGCACCGCCGAGGAGTTGGGGGCCAGTGGCTTTGTGACCAAGCCCTATGCCAATGCCGATGTTGTGGGGGCGGTTCGGGCGCTATTGGGAGAAGAGACCGGGCAATGATGAGCGAGCGCAAGCTGCAAAGCGCGGCGCTGTTTTTAACCCTGTTTGGCGCCATGTTGTTCATGCCGCCACTGGTATTGCTGTTCAATCTGCGCCAGCGCCTGTTTGGCATTCCTGCCGAGGTCATTTATCTCTTTCTGGTCTGGCTGGGACTGGTACTGGCAACCGCCTGGTTCTCCCGTCGCCTGCCCGCGTCGGGCACGGAAACCCCGCCCTCGGGACCTGAAAGCTGATGCTCTCGACCGATTTCGTCATTGCGACGGCCGTTGGCTATGTGGGGCTACTTTTCCTCATCGCTTATATCGGCGACCGGCGCGCCCGGGCCAATCCCGGCGGCCTGCTGCGCTCCCCCTGATCTACACCCTTTCGATATCGGTCTATTGCACCAGCTGGACTTTTTATGGTGCGGTCGGATCGGCGGCGCGCAACGGCTTGGAATATCTCGCCATCTATCTCGGACCGACGCTGATTTTTGTGGGCTGGTGGTTTGTGCTGCGCAAGCTGGTCCGCATCGCCCATGACCAGCGCATCACTTCGGTTGCCGATCTGTTGTCGTCTCGGTTTGGCAAATCCAGTCGGCTGGCTGTGCTGGTTACCATCATCGCCGTCATCGGCATCGCGCCCTATATTGCGCTCCAACTCAAGGCCGTTACCTCGTCGATCCAGGCGATCGGCGGGGCGTCGAGTACGGGGCGCGGCAGCTTTGCCGGCATTGACGATGTGGGGTTGGCCCTGGGTGTCGCGGCAGCGATGGCGCTCTTTACCATCCTGTTCGGGACCCGCAATGTCGATGCCAAGGAACAGCACCACGGCGTTGTTGCAGCCATTGCCTTTGAAGCCGTGGTCAAGCTTTGCGCCCTGATCGCGGTGGGTGGCTTTGTCATTTATGCCGGCGGTGGGTTTGAAGCAATTTTTGCACGGGCTGAAACCCAGGGGCTCGATATCTATTCGCACGAGATTTTTGGTAATCGCTGGATCGCGATGAACGTGCTGTCGGTTGCCGCTATCATCTGCCTGCCCCGACAGTTCCAGATAACCGTGGTCGAGAATTCCGATGAGAACCATCTGCGCACCGCCAGCTGGGCCTTTCCCGCCTATTTGATGCTGATGAGTCTGTTTACCCTGCCAATTGCATTGTTCGGCATGACAACAATGCCGGCGGGGTCCAATCCAGACATGTTCGTTTTGACCCTGCCGCTGGCCGCCGGCCAGCAGGGGCTGGCGCTCCTCGCCTTTGTTGGTGGCTTTTCCTCAGCGACGTCGATGATTATTGTCGAGGCTATTGCGCTGTCGATCATGGTCTCCAATCACATTGTCATGCCCATCGTCTTGCGCACCACCACCGGGCTGGGCGAAACCGATGGACAAGGCGTCAGTCGCCTGCTGCTCAATTCGCGGCGCCTCTCGATCGGGTTGATCCTGTTTTTGGGATTTTTCTATTTTTACCTGACCCGGGACAGTGACGCCCTGGCGCCCATCGGGCTGATATCCTTTGCCGGGGTTGCCCAGTTCCTGCCCGCCATTGTTGCGGCCCTGTTCTGGCGCGAAGCCACGGTCAAGGGGGCCATCACAGGGGTCAGCATCGGCTTTGTCATCTGGGCCTGGTCGATGTTCATGCCCAGTTTTGAAACCTCCTCGCCTCTGGTTGAACAGATGATGGCGCAGGGGCCATGGGGCATTGACTGGCTCCGTCCCCAGGCCCTGTTCGGGCTGTCCGGGCTTGATCCGCTGGTTCATTCAGTGTTCTGGAGCCTGTTTCTCAACACCACAACGCTGGTGCTGGTTTCGCTGATCACCAGCCAATCGGCGCTGGAGCGATTGCAGGCGACACTGTTTGTCGATGCCTTTCGCCGACAGGGACGCAGCGAGCCTCATTTCATGCGTGGTTCGGCCACGTCCAATGACCTGTTCTTTGTTGCGCAGCGCGTTCTGGGTGCTGAGCGGGCGACAATTTTGTTTGCAGGCCTGCCACGTGCCGGGGGCGATACCAGTCCCGAATTCATCGCCCGGCTGGAACGCGAGCTGGCGGGCTCAATCGGGGCCGCCTCCGCCCATGTCATGCTTTCAAAGGTTGTTTCGGGTGAAGCCATTTCGCTTGAGGAGGTCATGCAAATGGCGGACGAAACCCAGCAGGTCATCGAATATTCCCAACAGCTTGAACGCACTTCGGCGGCGCTGCGCTCGACCGCCGACCAACTCGAGGTTGCCAATCTGCAGTTGCGCGAAGTGGATCAGCAGAAGGATGATTTTCTGAGCCAGGTCAGCCACGAAGTGCGCACCCCAATGACCGCCATACGCTCCTTCGCCGAGATTCTTCTCGAAGGCGACAAGCTGGATACGATGGACCGTCAGCGGTTCGTCGCCACCATTCATGAGGAAAGCCTGCGCTTGACAGATCTGCTCGATGAAATTCTTGATCTGTCGGCGCTCGAGAGTGGCAAGCGGGATTGGGTCAATCGTCCGGTAGATGCTGAAATTGCGCTCGATCGCGCAGTGCGGGTGTGCGATGCGCTGGCGCGTCAGCGGGGCATCGCCATCACTGTCGGGCCGCGCGCGGCAACGGCAATTGTCGCTGGCGAGCCGCACCGGCTGTCTCAGGTGCTGATCAATCTGATCTCCAATGCCATCAAATATAATGATGCAAAACACCCCGAAATCGGGGTGCAGTCACGCATTTCTGGCGCCGATTACATCATCGAAGTGCGCGACAATGGACCGGGCATTGCCGAGGCGGATCGCGCCAAGGTCTTTCACAAATTCTATCGTGGCGGCAGGAGCGCTGGAGCGCGCGAGGCGGGCGCGGGTCTGGGGTTACCGATCAGTCGCGAGATCATCGCCAGCATGAATGGCACGCTTGACCTGATTGAACACGAAGAGGCGGGTGCGCTTTTTGCCGTCACCCTGCCCCTTGTTGGTGCCCAGGCGACTAAAGCCCCATCCGATCCTTGAAGGCATACCACCAAGACCCAAGCGTTGAATATTGCGCCCTGAAGGTGCGCCCGCCCGGAAACGGTATCCAGGGCAGGCTGGCAAACGTGTCGAACCGGGTCAGATCGCCGTTGACCGCCTCGGCCAAAATACGGCCAAACAGGTGCGAGCCTGTTATGCCGTGACCCGAATAGCCATGGGCGAAATAGACATTGTCGCCCAGCCGCCCCAATTGCGGCACCCGCGAAAACGATAGTGCGAAATTCCCACTCCAGGCGTAGTCGATCTTGACGTCGGCAAGTTGGGGAAACACCTTGTCCATATTGGGCCGCAGCTTGGCAATGACATCGGCAGGATCGGTGCCGCCATAGACCACGCCGCCGCCAAATATCAACCGATTATCACCACTCAGGCGGAAGTAATCGAGAATATAGCGCACATCCTCAACGCACATGCCTGAGGGCAGCAATTGGTGGGCGCGCTCCTCTCCCAGCGGCTCGGTCGCCATCATCTGGGTTGAAACTGGCATCACCCGAGCAGTCAATTCGGGCACAACATTGCCGAGATAGGCGTTGCCACACACCAGTACCGCCTTGGCCGAAACCTTTCCATTTGCGGTCAGGACTTCTGCGCCATTTGCGCTCTGATCGACCTTGGTGACCGGCGAATGCTCATAAACAACGCTGCCCAGCTTTTCGAGCGCTTTGGCTTCACCCAGCGCCAGATTGAGCGGGTGCATGTGGCCGCCAGAATGATCAATCATGCCGCCGCAATAGACATCGCTGCCAATATGGCTGCGGATGGCTTTGGTATCGAGCATTTCATGGTCGTCCATGCCATAGCGCCGCCAGAGCGCCTGTTTGGCTTCAAGTTCACTGACATGCTTTGGGGTATAGGCGGCATAGATATTGCCTCGACGCAGATCGCAGTCGATCTTGTACCGATCGACCCAATCATAAATGATGCCAGCACCTTCCTGGACCAGACCGCCGACAAATTTGGCAGTATTGGCGCCATAGCGGCTTTCGATGGTGCCAAGGCTGGCATTGAGCCCATTGACCACCTGCCCGCCATTGCGACCGGACGCGCCCCAACCAACAGCGGCCCCTTCGACCACGGCAACCTTGTAGCCGCGCTCGGCCAGATGCAGCGCCGATGACAGGCCCGAATATCCGGCGCCAACGACGCAAATATCGACCTCAACATCGCCTTCCAGCCTGATCGGTTGCCGCTCGATGGTTTTGGAGGCGGCATAATAGCTTGGCGGATATTCGCCATTACCAGCATAGCTTTGGGAGTTTGCCATCAGACGATTTCCAGATAGGCGCTGAATTCAAGGTCCGTGACCTGCGAGGCAAAGCCTGCGATTTCCTGGCGCTTACAGGCCACGAACATTGACTGCAACGTCGGTTCGAAAATACGCGGGATCATTTCGCCATCTTCAAAGGCGTTGACCGCCGAGGCCCAGTCAGCGGGCAGCTTTGGCAGCCGTTCGGAATAGGCGCGACCGGCAAAGGGTTTGGGTGGCTTCAATTCATCCTGAATACCGACCAGCGCCGCGCCCAAAATACCGGCCAACACCAGATAAGGATTGGCGTCGGCCCCCGAGACGCGATGTTCAATGCGCCGGGCCGCCGGATTGCCGCCGGGGATACGTACGGCAGTGGTGCGATTTTCATAACCCCAGGATATGGCGCTTGGGGCGTGGGTGTCGGGACGCAGCCGGCGATAGGAATTGAAATGGGGCGCGAACAGCAGGGTTGATTCAGCCATACCGCTCAGAAGCCCTGCCACGGCGTGATGCATGACCGGCGAGCCGGTATCGGTACCGTCGTTAAAGACATTGTTGCCCGATGCGTCATTGACGCTGAAATGGACGTGAAAACCATTGCCGGAGCGGGTGCCATAAGGCTTGGCCATGAAGGTGGCGACCAGCTTGTGCTTGCGCGCCACGCCTTTGACGATACGCTTGAACAGCACCGCATCGTCGGCTGCTTTGAGCAGATCGGCGGTGTGAAGCATATTGATTTCAAACTGCCCGATGCCGTTTTCGGCGACTGCCGTATCGGCAGGCACATTCTGGGCCTGGCATTCAGCATAGACGTCGCGGAAAAACTCGCCAAAATCCTCTAGCTCGTCCAGCGACAGGATAGCGTCTGAATCGAGACGCTTGCCGGTATAGGGAGAAATCGGCGGCACGGCAGAATCGGCGTTGGGATCGACCAGATAAAATTCGAGTTCGGTCGCAACTACCGGGGTCAACCCCAGTTCGGCATAACGCCGCCCGATCAGCGCCAGCGACTGGCGCGGATCACCATAAAATGGTTCGCCGGTTTCCTGAAACAACCACAGCGGGATCATCGCACTGGGGCGCGAGGTCCAGTTGATCGGCAGCGCGCCGCGCCCGGTCGGCGTACAGATACCATCGCTGTCGCCACCGACAAAGACCAGCGGATTGCCCACAATATCCTCGCCCCACACGTCAACGCCAACGATGGAAAGCGGCATGCGGATGCCGCCATCGGCTATTCGTCGGGCCTGCTCGATGGGAATGCGCTTGCCGCGCATAATGCCGTTAAGGTCGCACACGCCGACGTGCATGACCTCGATCTCGGGTTTGTCGGCCAACCAGCTTACAAAATCTTCGTTGGTGTTCGAGTCTGCGCTCATCAGGGATATTCTCGATTGCTCTTGTTTGGCCGGGGCGGGATACATAGCTAGAATTGAGAGAAAAAGGCGATAAATAAATCATGCGTAATCAGGCGGATCAGTGCACAGTGCAGCCGTTTCCTTGTTCCGGTAGAATCTAGACCATGCCCATCAATAAGCCAATCATCGGCGTCATCGCCTGTACACGCTCCATTGAGGGGGAGCCAGCGCAGACGGTCAAGCTCCGCTATCTTGAAGGGGTGGCGCACCTTGCCGATGCCATTCCGCTGATTATTCCCAGCAACCAGCCTCAGGAAAATGCGACCAGCATTGTTGAACGGCTCGACGCGGTTTTGTTGACGGGTTCAAATTCCAACATTGATCCAACCCATTATGGCAGCCCGGTTCCCGGCCAGGTCCCGATCGACAAAGAACGCGACAGCTATTCGATTGCCCTGATCAAGGCCGCCATGGCGGCGGGCAAGCCGGTTTTTGGCATTTGTCGCGGATTGCAGGAAATAAATGTGGCCATGGGCGGAACGCTCACGGATCTGCGTGTTACGGGCACAAACGCACCGCGCCACCATGCCCCGGATGGCGTCAGCATCGGCGAAATGTTCGGCCATTCCCATGAAATTGCCGTACGTCCCGACACGCCGCTTTTTGCGGCCACTGGCGCCGAAGCGCTCAAGGTCAATAGTGTGCATTTCCAGACCATTGATCGGCTGGGCGACAATCTTGAAGTCAACGCAACCGGTCCCGACGGGGTGATCGAGGCGATTTCGGGAACCGACACGAGAGCGCCGGTATTTGCGGTACAATGGCACCCCGAATGGCAGCCCGCCAACCGCCCCCATGATGTCGCGTTCTGGCGTTATGTCGGGGAGACCGCCCGTAACCACGCGCCTGCGCGGGCATAAATTTTACGACTATGATCAGGAACTCGGCAATGAATGAATTTGGCACGCAGCTATTTATCGACGGCAAGTTTGTCGATGGGCAAGGCGGCATCGAAAAAGCCTATGAGCCGGCGCGCGGCAGCGTTTTGGCCGAAGTTGCCTCGGCTAGCGCCGACCAGATCGAACTGGCGGTCAATGCCGCCCAACGCGCTTACCAAAGTTGGTCGCGCACGACGCCACGCGAGCGCTCGGCAGCGCTTTTGGCCATCGCCTCTGCGATTGAAGCCAATGCCGATACGCTGGCCGCCGTTGAATCGCGCAATGCCGGCAAACCATTGCGTTTCGTCAAAGCGGGCGAGTTGGCCAATGTTGCCGACGTCTTCCGTTTTTACGCCACTGCCGTGCGCAACATGCCCGCCACGGCTTCGGGAAATTATCGCGCCGGTCTGACCAGCATGATGCGGCGCGATGGCATTGGTGTTGTCGCCCAGATTGCGCCCTGGAATTACCCATTGCTGATGGCCGCCTGGAAAATCGCCCCTGCGATTGCGGCAGGCAATGCCATTGTGATCAAACCCTCCGAATATACCCCGCTCAGCCTGTTGGCGCTGGCGCGAATATTTGCCGAAATATTGCCGCCCGGCGTCATCAATGTCGTGTGCGGCAGTGGCCTCGATGTTGGTCAGCCGCTGATCAGCCACGATCTGGTGCGCATGATTTCGCTGACCGGCGATGTGCGCACCGGGCGGGCGGTGCTGGCAGCCGCCGCGGGGCCTATGATCAAGCGCACTCACCTCGAACTGGGCGGCAAGGCCCCGGTTATCGTGTGTGCCGATGCCGATCTCGACAAGCTCGTGGCGACGCTGCGCGAAGCCAGTTTTTATAACGCCGGTCAGGACTGCACGGCGGCCTGTCGGATTTTTGCCGACAAGGCCATTGCCCAGAAATTGACGGACAAGCTGGAAACCATGGTCAAGAGTCTGGTCTATGGCGCGCCGGAGCGCGACGATGTGGAATTCGGGCCGTTGATCAGCGCGCGGCAATTGGAGCGGGTGACCGGGTTTGTTGATCGTGCCCGCAGCGCTGGCGGCGATGTCATGCAGGGCACCGCGACCGATGGCGACGGCTATTTCTTTGCCCCAACTTTGGTGGCCGCACCATTTGAAGCGGAGATCGTGCAAAAAGAAGTGTTCGGACCCGTGGTTTCGATTACCCCGTTCGATACGCCCGAAACCGCTCTGAGCTGGGCCAATAGTTCCGAATATGGGCTTGGATCGTCGGTCTGGTCAGCGGATAGTCAACGCGCCATTCAATTGGCAAACAGCCTTGAATATGGTGTTACCTGGGTCAACACTCATGGCAATATGGCCACAGAAATGCCCCACGGCGGCATGAAAAATTCTGGCTATGGGTCGGATCTGTCGATGCAGTCGCTGCTTGATTACACTCAGGTGCGCCATGTGATGTTGGCCTCCTGATATTGATGCCCCGGCTCTCTGCGGCTGGGGCTTTCCCGATCAATTATTGGGATTGTCGAAATCGTCACCATCGGGCACGTCCGGTCCCCGATCCGCCGGTTTGCTGGCGGTGGCGGTGCGCTTTTTCCGTTTGGGCTTGGCAATGGCCGCCTGCGTCTCGTCGGTTGTTTCCGATTCGGCAACAATGCGCATCGGCGGTGCCTTGCCCTTCTTGTCCTCACCAAAGTAGATGGTCTGGTGCGGGAACGGAATTTCGATGCCGCGCGCATCAAACACCGTTTTGAGAATGTCGTTGTAAGCGCGACGGGTTGCCCATTGCTTGCCCGGCAGCGTCATGATGCGGGTCCGCGCGACAACGGCATTGTCGCCAAACTCATTGATGCCCATCCATTCGAGTTCCGCCGACGCCAGATTAGGTGCGACCTCGGGATTGGTTTTGAGTTCTTCGAAGGCATCAAACATGGCTTTTTTGACCTCGCTCATATCCTCGCGATAGGCGACGCCCATGTCGCAAAGTGCATAGGCGAAGCCGCGCATGAAGTTTGAGACCGTATCGACCGAGGAGAATGGCACGATATGATAGACCCCTTCGACATCGCGCAGGCTCGCTGAACGAATGGTCAGGCGTTCGACGCTGCCCGAAATGCCCGCGATACTGACCACATCACCTACGTCGATAGCCCCTTCGAGCTGGATGAAAATGCCTGTGATAATGTCCTGCACCAGCTTTTGCGCGCCAAAGCCGATGGCCAAGCCAATGACACCGGCAGACGCCAGAAGCGGGGCGATATCGATGCCGATTTCGGAGAGAATGAACATGGACGACATCACCACGATGGTGATCGAAAGGGCATTGCGCAACAATACGAGGAGTGTGCGTTCGCGCGCCTTGACCTTGGACGCGGGCCCGTCCTGCAGCCGATAATCGACCCAGGAGCTGATGGTCAGCCAAGCGCCAAAGGCAATCAGTGCCATGATGATGACTGTCACTAGCGATCTGGCAAATCCCGCACCAACGTCGGTTTCAAGCCAGGCGCCAAGACTAAAGACACCGATGGCATCTAGCGCCGCGGCGGTCACCGCAACCAATACCAGCAACCGCAAGAATGTCAGGGCGCGCGGTACAAAGGCGTTGAGACGCTTTTCAAGCAGCGGCACCCGCTCCGACAAATTGGGCGGCAGCTTGACCCCACTCAGAATAAGGCGGTTGAGCAGACTGGCAACGATCAGGCCAAGCACTACTGCAACGATGATTTTGGCAGTCGCCAACAACATCGCCATCATGACGGCAGCGGGCCAAAGCATGACCACGGCAAATAATATGATCAGATAGGTCAAGACCGGCACGTGCCAGCTGCGCACCATCAAGCGCTGGAAATCGCTGTCGAGCGCCTTGGTGTGGCGGGTCAACCAATCGGTAACGGATTCGCGCACCCGCAGCACCAGATTAAACAGCAGCGCCAGAACGATCAGATAACCCAGCGCCGAAACCGCCTGCCCGGCAACCCCTGATACTTCGCGCGTAAAAATCGGCACCAGCAGCAGTTGGCAAAATACAACGATGGAAACGGTTACCCGCAACCAGCCGGTCAGCATGCGGGCCTGATTATCGTTGAGGGAAAGCGTGCGCAGGCCAGGTTGGCGGGGGCGAGTACGGCGCGCACAATCGCCTGAAATACCTCGACCACCAAAAAGGCATTGAGAAACAGGGAATGGGCAAATACCACCTGCCCCGCCTCGCCCAAAAGGCTGACCGCCACCACCGTGCCGCCGCCCCAGGCCAGCGCCACAAGCGCTATATTGGTCACCAGCAGGGTCACGACCGCAACAATCTTGGCGATCCAGCCGCCCGCAGCGGCGCGCCGCCCCAGCATGGCGCGAAAACCGTCGGTCAGATAACGCAGCACGAAAAACAGGCCATAGGTCAAGACGATCAGCACGCCGACCTGCAACAATTGGGCGCCAAGCGAAACATAATCACCGCCCGCCAGGGCACCGAAAAACTGCGGTGCCTGGGCTATTTCTTCCCAAAGACTGCGCACGGATTGAGCCGCAGACTCGGCGGTGGACTGGGTAAATTCGGCAATCTGAGTGCCCAATCCTGCGCCAGGGGCGCTGGCAGCAGGTTCAGCTGTTTCGGCGGCGCCATTCGCATTGGCTTCCAACTCGTCGATGAGTTTCTGGCGCGCCGTGTCATCCTTGAGCACCTCAATCAAAAGCTTGAGCGAGCTTGGATCAGTGGCGGCTTCGGTTGAACTGGTACTGGGCAGACCGGGAATGATTTGGGCCTGTGCCTGGGCGGGCGCATAAAGCGCCAACGCCCCTATCAATGCCATTAGCAACAACAGGGGGCGAAACTTGAAAAGCTCGAGCATAGGGCAATCTGGTCCAGTTCAAAGCGGGCGCAAAACAGCGGCGCCAGAATCGACGCCCCGGAGGCAAACGTCAACAGCGGAGAAGGGATGCATAAAAATACCCATCACCTAAATGGGCCGCAACGGATGCATGGTCTCGATGAACCCTGCAAGCGGGGACAGATCACGGCGCAACTGGCTTTCCGGCAGCCGTGGCACCAGCCGACCCAGACGGTCCAGAACCTGATGGGCTAGTTGGCCAGTGTCCGTATCGGACCGCTCACAATCCTGCGCCGGCTTTACGCGATCAACTCCCGCGTTGGCGGCCAGCCGGTCCAGCAGCAAAACCCATCGGGCATAGTCGCCTGCCCGCTCAAAAAACGGAGGGCGATCCTGCTGGCCCCCAATATTGTCGGCGAGGACACACTGGAACAGATTGCGCAAGAGCGGGGCCAGCTGTGCCAATATCTCGGCGACTTCGGCGCTGTCGGCCTGCCCCATATAGGCGCCGGACATTTCATCGGCATAGCAGGCGGGTGAGCTCATTTCGACAATATCAGCGTCGCTGACCAACATCTGGCCGGCCACTTCAATGCAACTTTCCAGCCGCTCAGCTGCGGTGGGAATGTCAGAGATCGACCCGACGCCGGTTCCAGCGTAAAGCGCCATTTCCGCGAATTGTCCGCTCATATTGCGTAGCGGCGAGTCGGTGCTGAAGCGATGGATCGGCCGGTCGCCTTCGGCGCCAATAATGCCATAGCCGGGATTATCCTGCTCGCTACGCGCTGCCGCTTCCAGCGCCGATTTGAGCACCCGCACCGCGGCTCCCGGCGGCCAGTTGACGTGGAACCGGGTGGTCAAACGCGTGTCGCCTGCCGCAGCGTCAAGCAGTGCCTGCTTGTGAAATGGATGGGCAAAGGATTCGCGGGTCGCCATGAGCGCTGTCCCCATCACCATGCCCTGCGCGCCGAGCGCCATTGCGCAGATCAGATCACGCCCCGTTGCCATTCCACCGGCCGCCGCCACAGGTACGTTTACTGCCTCGACCACCTCGGACAGCAACCGGTGCAGATGTTGGGTGCCGCGCACGTGGCCCCCGGCTTCCTGTCCCTGGGCGATAATGATATCGGCGCCGGCCTCTGCGGCTGCAATGGCCTCGGCTGTTGATCCGATTTGGTAGACCACCTTTATCCCGGCCTTCTTGCAGCGCTCGATGACAGCGCGATCAATGTCCCAGAACAGGCCCACGGTCGGCACACCCAACCTGATGCAGGCATCGACCTGCGCCGTCAAAAGTCTCGGTTCGGTAGCTGCGGGGATGAGATTGACGCCAAAATTGTTCACTCCCCGCTGGCGCAGATCGGCAATTTCCTGCTCGATCAGCGCCACCGGTTCGCGCACCATGCCCAAAAAACCAAAACCACCTGCTGCTGTTACGGCTGCAACCAGTTCTGAACGCGACACCCCGCCCATACCCGCCAGCACAATCGGCCACTGACAGCCAAGTGTTTGACATAAAAGATTATTGTGAAGTTGGGCCATGAGCTGTTCAGCGTTGTTGTGAATGATGCGAAATGAAGTGAACCTACTCCAGCCCCGCCCCTTGGACAATCAGTGTGTCCTGTGACGCGTTAGGCGGTTCCCGACAGTTAGGCAGTGCCCTTAGGCGTGACAGTGTCGTTGCATGGCAATAAGAATCCATGCGGGGGAATCAATCACCACGCGGAAAGTTCGACAATTGAGCACCACTCAAAGCGAAGCATCAGCGCAATCCATCAGGGTCTCAGCATTGGACGTGTTGCTGGCATTTTTTCGTTTGGGGCTGACCTCATTTGGCGGGCCGGTGGCACATCTGGGCTATTTTCGGCAGGAGTTTGTCGTCAAGCGCGGCTGGATTGATGAGCCAGGCTATGCCGACATCGTGGCGCTGTGCCAATTCTTGCCCGGTCCTGCCAGTTCGCAGGTCGGCTTTGCGCTTGGTTTGCGGCGCGCCGGGGCTTGGGGCGGGCTTGCGGCATGGGTGGGTTTTACCCTGCCGTCGGCCATCGCGCTGATCGCCTTTGCCTATGCCGCGTCTTTATTTGACGGCCCGGTTGGCGCCGCCATTCTGCACGGCCTCAAGCTTGTTGCGGTTGCCGTGGTGGCCCAAGCCGTCTGGGGCATGGCCAAAACGCTTTGCCCTGATCGGACGCGCGGCACGATTGGCGCTTTGGCGGCCATGTTGGTGCTGCTGGTCGGCGGTGCCTTTGGCCAGATTGCCGCAATCGTTCTCGGGGGCGCTGCCGGACTGGCGTTTCTGTCAAATCTCAAGGCCCCCGAAACCGGACATTTGGCGTTCCCGATTTCGCGCACCGTCGGTATCGTCGCGTTGGTGTTGTTTGCCATCCTGCTGCTCGGCTTGCCCCTTTTGGCCAGTATTGGCAGCGGTGGCGTCGGCCTTGCGCTTTTTGACGGGTTCTATCGATCCGGCGCGCTGGTTTTCGGCGGCGGCCATGTCGTGCTGCCGCTCTTGCAGGAGCAAGTGGTACCCCAATTCATAGGGGCAGACTCCTTCCTGGCCGGTTATGGCGCGGCCCAAGCCGTTCCGGGTCCCCTGTTCACCTTCGCTGCCTATCTCGGGACGGTTATTGGCAGCAACACGATTGGTCCGATCGCTGCCATTATCTGCCTGATCGCGATTTTCCTGCCCGGCCTGTTGCTGGTGGTGGGCGCGATGCCATTTTGGGAACAGTTCCGCACTCTGCCCAAGGGCCGCGCCATCATGGCAGGCGCCAACGCCGCTGTTGTGGGCATTCTGGGGGCTGCGCTCTACGATCCGGTCTGGACCAGTGCTGTTATCGCGCCGGTTGATGTTGCGATTGCACTGGCTGGATTTGGCCTGCTGGTTCTTTGGAAAGCGCCGCCAACGCTGGTCGTGGGCGTCGTTCTTGTCATCAGCGTCCTCAGCGGGTTGATGCTGGGCTAAAGCCCGATAAAACTCAGCATCAGGAAGGTCGCGAACAGGACGAAATGGGTCATGCCTTCAATGGCATTGGTTTCCCCGTCACTCAGATTGATCGCGGCCACGAGCAATGTCACCGCCACCATCACGGTTTGTACTGGCGTCATCGCCATGACAAAGGGCTGACCGGTAAACAGCGCAATCGCCTCCATCACCGGCACCGTCAGGATCACGGTGGAGAGCGATGCGCCCAGTGCAATATTGATGACGTTTTGCATGCGGTTACGGAGTGCGGCGCGCAAGGCGGTCAGGATTTCGGGTGCCGCAGACAGCGCCGCAACGACGATGGCCACCAGCACAATCGGCGCCCCCAACCCTTCGATCCCCGCATTGAGAAACTGCGACATGACTTCGGCAATCACCCCGATCAGGGCAACGCCGGCGATCAACAGGACAATGGAGGCGGTGACTGACTCTGACGTCCCGGGCTCTGAGGGTTCGGCGGCGTGGCGGTCCCGAACTGCCGTTTTGGCCTTGGGGTAGCTGTAGGAAAAGAAATAGGAGTGTTCGCCCACCTGCCGCCGCAGGAACAGCGCGTAAAGCACGATCATGGCGCCAATGGTAAAGGCAGAATAGGCGTGCCAACGATCATCGGGAACGAATTCGGGCACGATCATTGAAATGCTCATGGCTGTCGCGATCATCACCAGATAGGTGCGGCCGCTATCGTCGTTATAGGGCTGTTCGCCGTGCTTGAGCCCGCCGACCAGCGCCGCCAGACCCAAAATTCCGTTAATGTCGATCATGACAGCTGCATAAATGGTGTCACGTACCAGCGTTTCCCCGGCCCCGTTGGCCATCAGTATGGCCAGGATCAAGACCTCGACCAGCACTGCCGACAGCGTCAGGATCATGGTGCCATAGGGTTCGCCGACTTTATGGGCCAGTATCTCGGCATGGTGGGCCACCCGCATCGATACCCCACCAATCACGGCGATCAGCACCACGGCGGCAACAAGCGCCGACACACGCCCAGCTTCGATCAAGGTATGTTCAAGGGCAAAGCCGATGATGGCGGCCAAGACCCCCAAAATCATCAACATTTCTGCATGCAGATAGAACAGGAATGACCGGGGGCGAAATGGCATCAAACTATCCTTGCTCGGGCTTGTCGGGCCTCTGTTGGCCATGTGTGTGCAACGCTGCCCTGACGCAATTGGGCTGGCAAATCAACGGCGCTGCGCCTATATCGATCCGATGCAGAACGATATAAACGAATTGACGTTGCGTCCATTCGAGGCCGCAATTTTTGATATGGACGGCACCGTCCTTGATACTGAATCGGTTTTCCGGGGCATCGTCTTTGATGTGTGTGCCGATCTTGGCTTTGAAATGACCGATGCCGTGCATCATTCGATGGTCGGCTCGAGCCACGAGCGCACTAACCAGTTGCTGGTGGAAGCTTACGGCGTGGCGTTTCCCTATTCGGTTTTCGATGACATGTGCCGCCGTACAATGCGTGAGCGCCTGACCTTGGGCGTGCCGGTCAAGCCGGGCGCACGTGAAATCCTGCTCGAATTGCGCTCGCGCAAAATCCCGACCGCCATTGCCACGTCGTCGCGCCGCCCCCATGCCCAGTTGCATCTGGAAGTGGCGGGCCTGATCGAAATGTTTGACACCATCGTAACCCGCGATGATGTGGTCAATCCCAAGCCGCACCCCGAGCCCTATTTGATGGCGGCCGGGCGGCTGGGGGTCGAACCCGGCGTTTGCCTTGCCTTTGAAGATAGCCATTCGGGCGTACACGCCGCCCATGGGGCCGGCATGCAAACCATCATGGTGCCCGATCTTGTGCATCCCAGCGAAGAAATCCGCGCCCTGGGGATTGCCATTGTCGAGAGCCTTGAGCACGTCCATCGGGCCGCCTTTCCGACGCGCTGACCCCAAAGCGTTCCCCGAAAGCCACAGTCAAACGTTAACAAGCATTCCTCAACAGGATGCATAAAATTACGTGTTTTGACGTAATATCCGGTTCTTCCTAAACCAACCTATTGAAATTCATGGGTTTTCATGTCGCCCGTGCTGGGTTAACCCTGTTTTAAGATGCTAAGCGGCATAGTTAATCAGCGGTAAATTTTGGGTTTCCAGCGTCGACTGGCTCGGATAGTGTGCCGCCCGGGCAAGGCTGCTGATGCAGAGGCAGCCTGACGTGACGGAATCGGACCCGTGTGGCGAGGCCACGGGGTTCAGGGGAAGGGACGCCATTTTGACGCCAACACAGCTCACCACAGCTGCGCGCGCGCTAACGACCGTGTTGGTTGCCGGGGCTTTTGCCTTGGCGCTTGGGATTGGTGTGGGCACCGCTCAGGCAGAATCCACGCAATCAAACTATGTCACCCCCCTACCCGTGCCTGAAAATATTGCCGCGTTACGCACGCAACCGGCGCTGGGTGTAACCATTGTGCCAATGGCCCCAGGCGAGCAGCCGCTTTCATCCGCATTGCTCAAGAATTACATCGCCCGGCAGGCGGCGCTTCGCGCTTTTACCGCATTTGACGAGGCCAATCCGTCCCCGATCAGTTCCAACCTGGTTTTGGGCTATATTTCGCGCACCACCGAGAATAACCGGGCACTGGATGCCATTGCGGGCGCATCCAACGAAGAAAGTTCCCCGCTCAACAGCGATATTCTGGCTAATTATGTGCAGGATCGGTTCCAGCCGACAGCCAAGCGCATTACGCAGGCCAACAAGGAACGCGACTGCCTGACACAGGCAATCTATCATGAGGCTCGCGGGGAAAGCCTGCAGGGCCAGTGGGCAGTGGCCAATGTCATTGTAAACCGCGCCCTGTCGAAAAGGTTCCCGTCAACATTGTGCGGCGTGATTTATCAGAACGCCGACAAGGGCCGTTACAAGTGCCAGTTCACCTTTGCCTGTGATGGCAAGTCCGATGCACCGGGCGAGCGGTCGGCCTGGCGTCGGTCGGCGGGCATTGCCTCCAAGGTCTATGGCGAATTTGCTCGCGGCATCAAGGTTCCAACGTTGCCGCGCACCGCGCTTTATTATCATACGACGGCGGTTAATCCGTCCTGGTCCAATGTTTATACCCAAGTCGCCCAGATCGGCTCGCACCTGTTCTACGCGCCGAACTAGCCGCCGGTTCCATATCAGAATGAGTGCTTTGACATTGTGCACCTTGCACGGTCGACGTGATGGCCTGTTTGTAGCCGTGACCGGGGCAGCATCTGCCCAAGGCTGTCAATAGCGCCGTGGAACGCTGATCGGCTCCAGTGTCATTGCAGCTTTCCGATGAACATGCACATTGCGATATTGCTGCTGACCATCGGGCGAGGCCACATGGATCAGATCGCGATTGCGCTGATCCGCGGGCAGGAACCAGAAGGTCCATTCAGCACTCGCCCAGAATGCCGGATCAATCGAACGCAGCATGCGCCCATCAGCATCTGCCTTGCCCCAGGCGCGCAAGCGACCATCGGCCAAGGCGCGGGCAATATGGGCCCCCACCTTTTGAGCCCGCGCCTTGGACCCGGCCGAAGCCTCCAGATCGGGATCAAGCAGCAGAAACAGTTCGCGGATCGCCATATCAGGCTGCCCGACATTTGCAGGGGCAACACGGGGCTGAGCGATAGCATGGGGCGCCGCTGCAGCCACAATAGTCTCGGCCGCCGTATTCCGGGCCACCCCTGGTGGTTGAGCAGCCGTTGCCTCAACCGTGTTTGGCCGCATTTCGAGGTTGGCAGGCGTTGCGGCAATTGCATCTTTGCGGCGCGGCGCAAACGTCCACCAGAAAATCAGGGCCGAGAGCAACAGCAGCGCGCCCCCGCCCACCCAATTGTCGGACGCCGGCAGTTGCAGCGCCGGCAGGTCGAGACCATAATCGGCGAAAAACCGGGCAATATTGGAGACTTCGCCGGTGTGGGGGCGCTGGCTAATCACCGCGACACCAAGGCCAGCGGCAAGGACGAGAAGTTTGAAAAGACGAGCAATCATGCCGCCCCCAATAGCATTAGTTCGATGATTTGGGAGCGGCTTTTACGTCCTAAATGTTCACTATTCGGCGGCGTGTGCCAATTTAGGGCCAGCCGCAGCGTCGGCATCTGTCCCGAATTTGACAAAGTTCTGCTGGAACAGTCCGGCCAAATGTTCGGCCTGTTGATCATAGGCGCTGGTATCGGCCCAGGTCTGGCGCGGATTAAGCAGTTTGGGCGCTATTCCCTTTACGGCCTTGGGCACTGCAAAGCCGAAGAGTTCGTCCTCGCGCATTTCAGCCCCGTCCAATTCGCCATTAAGAGCGGCATTGAGCAGCCGACGGGTTGAGGCCAGATCAATGCGCCGCCCAACCCCATAGCCGCCGCCGGTCCAGCCGGTATTGATCAGCCAGGCACCCGCACCGCTGCTGCGCAGGCGTTCAGCCAGCATTTCCCCATAAACCCCGGGATGCAACGGCATGAACGGGGCGCCAAAGCAGGCCGAGAATGTCGCTTGAGGCTCGGTGACACCGCGCTCGGTACCTGCCACTTTTGCCGTGTAGCCGGATAGAAAATGATAAACCGCCTGCTCGGGCGTTAGCCGGGCAATCGGCGGCAGCACGCCAAAGGCATCGGCGGTCAGGAACACCACCGTATTGGGCACGCCACCAATGCTGCCCTTGGCAATGCTGGGCAAAACTTCAATTGAATAGGCGGCGCGGGTATTTTCAGTCAGGCTGGTGTCGTTGAAATCGGGCACATGGGTTGTGGGATCAAGCACGACATTTTCCAGGACCGTGCCAAATTTCCGGGTGGCGGCAAAAATTTCGGGCTCGGCATTGGCACTGAGCTTGACGGTTTTGGCATAACACCCACCCTCAAGGTTAAACACGCCATCGGTACTCCAGCCGTGCTCATCATCGCCAATTAGCGGGCGGGCGGGATCGTTGGAGAGCGTGGTCTTGCCGGTACCCGACAGGCCGAAAAACAGCGCCGTTTCACCTTTTTCATTGAGGTTGGCCGAACAATGCATCGGCAGCACGTCATTGAGCGGGGCGTGGAAATTGAACAGCGAAAAGACGCTCTTCTTGATTTCACCAGCATAGAGCGTGCCTGCAATCACCACGATATTGCGGCTCATGTCGAGTGCAATGACTGTTTCGGTGCGGCTGCCATGGCGGGCCGGATCGGCCTTGAAATGGGGCGCGTGCAGAATAGTCACTTCTGCCGGACTGGTGCCGCGCTCGATATCGCCGGGCCGGATCAACAGGTTGGCGATGAACAGCGCATGCCATGCCGACGGCGTTAGAACGGTCACGGCAAACTGGTGGCGTGGATCGGCCCCCGCCAACAGATCCTGACGAAACAGATCCTTGTCGGCCAGCGAAGCACTGGCGTCGGCCAGCAATAGCTCAAATTGGTTGGGCGACATGGCGGCAGTATTGTCCCACCACACCTTATCCTTTGTCAGAGCATCCCTGACGATAAACTTGTCCTTGGGAGAACGGCCCGTAAACGCTCCCGTGGTTACCGACAGCGCGCCATCTGCGGTCAACGTCGCGCCACCAGCCGAAAGTGCCTTGGCAACCAGTGCGGGTGCAACCTCGTTAGCACTGCAATAGGTGGCCCGCGTCTCGATGGCGGCGCGAAGGGTTGGATGGCTGAAATCACGCATGAGAAACTCCCGATGGCGTCAGGGACAGATTGCCGACGCTATGGCGCAATTGTGGGGGATGGGAGGCGGCTCAACCATCCCGAAATCGGTCGTAAGACGGAAGTCGGATACGGGCGTGGCAGATGGCCTCACTGTTATCGCCCTTGGCCGCGCCTTATTTAACGCGTAATTATCAAGTGCTAACGGGCAAATGAACCGATTTTGCAGCGGGTTTTACTTTGCAGCGTTACAACGAACAAGAAAGGCACTTCATGCCAAAGATCGCTCTGGTTGATGACGACCGCAATATTTTGACCTCGGTGTCCCTGACACTGGAGGCAGAAGGCTATCAGGTTGCCACCTATACAGACGGCGCGTCAGGTCTTGAAGGCTTGACCACCGACAAGCCGGACCTGGCCATTCTCGATATCAAGATGCCGCGCATGGATGGCATGGAACTCCTGCGCCGCCTGCGGCAGAAATCAGACGTGCCTGTCATTTTTCTCACGTCCAAGGACGAAGAGATCGACGAGTTGTTCGGCCTCAAGATGGGGGCTGACGATTTCATCACCAAGCCGTTTTCACAGCGCCTGCTGGTCGAGCGGGTCAAGGCGATCCTGCGCCGGTCGGCACCGCGCGATCCATCGGCACCTGCAGGCGCTCCCGGTGATAACGGTAGCGGCGCGCTGATCGAGCGCGGTTCGCTGGTAATGGACGAGGAACGTCACACCTGCACCTGGAAAGGGCAGCGCGTGACATTGACGGTCACCGAGTTCCTGATCCTGCAGGCACTGGCCCTGCGGCCGGGCGTCGTCAAATCGCGCAACGCGCTCATGGATGCGGCCTATGATGATCAGGTCTATGTCGATGATCGCACCATCGACAGCCACATCAAGCGGCTGCGCAAGAAATTCAAGGCGACCGACGATGACTTTGAAATGATCGAGACGCTCTATGGCGTGGGATATCGCTTCAAGGAACAATAGGCGGGGGTGGTAAGCCTTCATCCAGACATGGACAAGTTGATCAAGCCAGATGCAGCCGAAAAGTCCCGACGCGGGCGGCGTGACGGGGCATGGCATCGGCTGGTCGTCGCGCCAGTCTATCGACTTGGCCACAATATCCGGCGGTTCCTCGATTTTACCATATTTTCGAGCCTGACCCGCCGGATCATCGTGCTTAATCTGGCGGGCCTTTTGGTGCTGGTGGTGGGCATTCTTTATCTCAACCAGTGGCGCGCCGGGCTGATCGACGCGCGGGTGCAATCGCTGCGGGTGCAAGGCGAAATCATTGCCGCCGCCATCGCCGCCTCGGCAACGGTTGATAGCGATGTTATCTCGATCAACCCTGATCGCCTGCTTGATCTCAAGAACGATAGCACCCTGTCCCCCTTGTCCTACTTTGATCCCACGCTGGAATTTCCCATCAGCCCTGAGCGGGTGGCGCCATTATTGCGCAATCTCGTCACGCCAACCAAAACCCGCGCCCGCATTTATGATCAGGGTGGGCTGATGATCTTGGACAGCGACAATATCTATAGTCGTGGCGAAGTGATGCGGCAGATCAATCAGGCCGACGATCAGCCAATCTCGTTCCTGCAGGACTGGTGGAACACCGTGCTCAATTGGGTGCCGGGGGAAAATTTCCCGCTTTATCAGGAATATGACGAGGACGAAGGGCGCCGCTATCCCGAAGTCACCTCGGCGCTTTCCGGTGCCCCTGCCGATTTTGTGCGGGTTGACGCCAAGCACCAACTGGTCGTCTCGGTGGCCGTGCCCGTGCAACGCCTGCGCGCCATCGTCGGGGTGTTGCTGCTCTCGACCGCGCCGGGTGATATTGATTCCATCGTTGCAACCGAGCGCTGGAGCATTTTACGCATTGCGCTGATCGCAGCAGCGGTGACCATTTCCCTGTCACTGCTGCTTGCTGGCACCATTGCCGGGCCGATGCGGCGGCTGTCGGCGGCGGCCGAACGGGTACAAACGGCCGGCAACGCTCGTACCGAAATCCCCGATTTTACTGATCGCCCTGATGAGATCGGCCACCTCTCCGGTGCGCTGCGACAAATGACTGACGCGCTCTATAATCGTATCGAGGCCATCGAACGGTTCGCCGCCGACGTCGCCCATGAACTTAAAAACCCACTCACCTCGTTGCGCTCGGCAGTCGAAACACTGCCACGCGCCAAGCGTCCCGAGGATCAGGCACGGCTCAACGCCATCATCCAGCACGATGTGCGGCGGCTTGACCGGCTGATCTCCGATATTTCCAATGCCAGTCGGCTTGATGCGGAGCTGGCGCGCGAAAGTGCGGATCGGGTCGATATCGAACAGTTGGCCCAGGCCATGGTCGAGATGCAGGCCGAACTTGCTGCCGAGCACAAGGTTAAGGTGGTAATGAGCAAGCGTCAGGGCCGCAACCCCGCCATTGCCATCGGCCACGAAAGCCGCCTGGCACAGGTTTTTGCCAATCTGATCGACAATGCCATTTCATTCTCACCGCCAGGGGGCACCGTCGGCGTTACGCTGGTGACCGATGCAGAAAATCTGACGATCACGATAAGTGATGAAGGCTCGGGAATAACCGGCGACGCCAGCCGGATTTTCCAGCGCTTTTATACAGATCGCCCGGAGCGGGACGGGTTTGGCGACCATTCGGGGCTGGGCCTGTCGATCTCGCGTCAGATCGTTGTGGCGCACAAGGGCACGATCCGGGCGCAAAATCGTGACGACCGGTCGGGTGCCCTGTTCAGCGTTGTATTGCCGCGCGCCCGCAAATAGACTGGCCCGATGAGCAATCCGCAAAATGTGCATGGCACAGGGCTGATGCTGGGACAAACCGGCATTCTGGTGCGCGGTCCGTCCGGCTCGGGAAAGTCAGTCCTGGCACTGGCGCTGCTTGAGCGCTGGGAAATGATGGGAAAATTGGCGCTGCTCATCAGTGATGATCAGGTTCTGCTCAATGCCGGGCACGGGCACCTGCAAATGCAGGCACCCGCCAGCATTGCCGGTAAAATGGAATTGCGTGGTCGTGGCATCGTCTCGCGCCCTATGCTGGAGAGTGCTCCGCTGCATCTGGTCATAGACCTGGTCGAGACGCTCGAACGCATGCCGCCTGAGGAGGCTTTTGCCGTCGAATTGCTGGGCGTTGGGGTTGCGCGTGCTCCTGTGGCACGTGCCGGGGTCATCGAATTGAGCCATCAAACGCTTCTGGTGGTTGAAGCGATCCGGGCGCTGGCGCCGCGCCCCTCGGAACTGTGAAAATTTATTACTTGATACATCGTGCCCCGAAGCGGTCTATTACCGGCGAAACTGCCTGCATGCCGTCTTGGCGGTGGAATGGTGTGCGCAAACTGTGGACGAAGTGCCCCGGCTCGATATAGTAGGGCGCGGCGGCCGAAACTTTGCGGGCGTATATTCGCCCTGTGGGGAAAGTGCATGATCGGTATGGTTCTGGTGACGCATGGCGCGCTCGCCGTCGAGTTCAAGTCAGCGCTGGAGCATGTCGTGGGGCCGCAGGAATTCTGCGAAACCATCTGCATCGGTCCGGAAGACAATATGGATAATCGGCGTGACGATATCCTGAGCGCGCTTGAGCGGGCCAATGATGGGCAAGGCGTCGTCATCCTGACCGACATGTTTGGCGGCACCCCTTCCAATCTGGCGATTTCGGTCATGCAGAACGGCATGGTGGAAGTAATCGCCGGGGTCAATCTGCCCATGCTGGTCAAGCTGGCGCGCATCCGGGGCGAGATGCCGATCAAGGAAGCGGTCGACAAGGCCCAGGAGGCGGGCCGCAAATATATCAATGTCGCCAATTCGATTTTGGGCGGGAGCTGATCGCGATGGAGGGGACAGCCAGTGCCGGCCGAGCGGTCGCCCAGCAACTGACCATCGTTAATCGCAAGGGCCTGCACGCCCGCGCTTCGGCCCGCTTCGTGCGCACCGCTGAATGTTTTGATGCAACGGTGCATGTGGTCAAGGACGGTACGTCCGTTGATGGCAATTCGATCATGGGCCTGATGATGCTGGGTGCCGGGCCCGGATCCACCATTCTGGTCCAGGCCAGTGGCAAGCAGGCCCGAGAAGCGCTAGAGGCGCTGGTTGAACTGGTCAATAACGGTTTTGACGAGGACAGCGACGGGGCGGCGGTCTGATCGCGATGGAGCAGATCCATCTTTTTCCTTACGATCCTGCGTGGCCCAATATCTATCGCACCGAAGAAGCATTGGTCCGCTCATGCCTGATACGGCCGCCCTTACTGATCGAGCATATGGGATCGACTGCCGTTCCCGGCCTTGCAGCCAAACCGATCGTCGATATTATCGTTTTGGTTGATGAGCTTGAGCACGGGCGCGCGGCGATCCCGGCTCTTGAGACCACGGGCTATTCCTATTGGTCAGCCAATCCCGATACGACCAAGCTGTATCTTGTCAAAGGACTGCCGCCAGCACCACGGCGCACCCACCATCTGCACATTTACCACCATGCTGGCGAGGTGGCACGCCACCTACTGTTTCGTGACCATTTGCGCGCTAACCCCGAGGCGGTCAAAGCCTATCTGGCGCTCAAGCAAGATTTGGCCACGCGGTTTCGCGATGATCGCGAAGCCTATTCAAAACACAAGACTGCCTTTATCGATGCCTTGGTGCTGTCGTTGGGCGGACCACCGCGCCGTACCGACTGGAACCCTTGAATCACGCCACGGCGCCAAACCAAAATCTGCCAGGGAGACTGTTTCATGCGCAGAATTGTCGCCAGCATCGCAGGGGTTGGCATGGCTATCGGGCTCAGCCAGTTTCCCGAATATGCCCAGCAATATACCCAGCGCCTTGGCGGGGCGGTGGATGAGCTGGCCGGAATTGTTGCCGAATTTGATCGTGCCGCCGCTGAAGGTGGGCTTGATCGCGCCCAGGCGCTGGAGCGCTTTGAGCAATCCGATGACAGTTTTCTGGCCGGGCGCGGCAATGCCATGGTGGCAACCCTTGATCGCTATCAGCAATTGAGCCAGACGCTGGTTCGCATCGAAAACGCCAGTGCCTTTGAACGCCTGCAGTTGCTACCCGACTTCATGGATAGCGATATTGGCGGGCGTACGCTGGAGGTCTTCAAGCCCGCTGTGCCGGTAACGTTTGAAGGTTTTGCCTACGCCGGGGGTGGTTTGGTTGCAGGCTACGGCCTGTTTTCGGGCCTGCTGGCCCTTTTGAGTCTGCCGTTCCGGCGGCGCCATCGCATCCGCCCCACCCGGCTCTAATCGAGATCGATCTGCGCCATCGCTTAAAGATATAAACTTATCTTTATATGCCATGTTGATCCGCGCCGCGCCTGCCGCTATAAGGCGGGCCACACTTAAGGACAGCGCCCGGAGCGACAAGCATGAGCAAGACCCCAACCGACTATGCGGTCAAAGATATTTCCCTGGCCGATTATGGCCGCAAGGAAATTCAGATCGCTGAAATCGAAATGCCCGGCCTGATGGCGATCCGCGAAGAATATGCCGCCGCCCAACCGCTCAAGGGCGCGCGTATTGCCGGTTCGCTCCACATGACCATCCAGACAGCGGTTCTGATCGAAACGCTGGTTGCGCTGGGCGCCGATGTGCGTTGGGTTTCGTGCAACATTTTTTCAACGCAGGATCACGCTGCTGCGGCCATTGCAGCGTCGGGCGTACCGGTTTTTGCTCACAAGGGTGAATCGCTGAAAGAATACTGGGCCTTTACGGACCGGATGATGGATTGGGGCAACGGCGAAGCGCCAAACATGATCCTTGATGATGGTGGCGACGCCACCATGTATGTGCTCAATGGCGCCAGGGCCGAAACCGATCCGGCATTTCTTGAAAAGCCCGGCAATGAAGAAGAAGAAATCTTTTTCGCCACGATCAAAAAGCGCCTTGCCTCGAGCCCTGGCTTTTTCTCAAAGATCCGCGACAGCATCCGTGGCGTTTCGGAAGAAACCACCACTGGTGTCATGCGTCTTTATCAGCTTCATGCCAAGGGCGAGCTGCCGTTCCCCGCGATCAACGTCAATGACTCGGTCACCAAGTCCAAATTCGATAATAAATACGGCACGCGTGAATCGCTGGTCGATGCCATCCGTCGCGGCACCGATGTCATGCTGGCCGGCAAGGTTGCCATCGTTTGCGGCTATGGCGATGTGGGCAAGGGTTCGGCTGAATCGCTGCGCGGCGCTGGTGCGCGCGTATTGGTGACCGAAGTTGACCCGATCTGTGCGCTGCAGGCCGCCATGGAAGGCTTCGAAGTGGTCACGCTTGAAGACGCCATCCATCGCGCCGACGTCGTGGTCACCGCCACCGGCAATCGCGACGTGCTGATGGTCGATGACATGCGCAACCTCAAGGACATGGCAATTGTCTGCAATATCGGCCATTTCGACAATGAGATCGATGTCGCGGGCCTGCGCAATTTCAAATGGACGAACGTCAAGCCTCAGGTCGATCTGATCGAACAGCCCAATGGCAACCGCATGATCCTCCTGTCGGAGGGCCGTCTGGTCAATCTGGGCAATGCCACCGGACACCCCAGCTTTGTGATGAGCGCTTCGTTCGCCAACCAGACACTCGCCCAGATTGAGCTGTGGACCAACAGCAAGAACCTTGAAACCAAAGTTCATGTTCTGCCCAAGCATCTGGACGAGAAAGTTGCACAATTGCACCTGGCCAAGCTCGGCGCCAAATTGACCACGCTGACCAAGTCACAGGCCGATTATATTGGCGTGCCGCAGCACGGCCCGTTCAAATCGGGCGAATATCGCTACTAATCGTTCCTCGCTCAATGCGAGAGCAAATTGATCTTGGGCCTGTCCATTTCTGGACAGGCCTTTTTTCTTGAACAACTGCGGCATTTGTTGCTGTTTCGTTCTCAGGTCAAGCCGCTATATCCGCCTTTTGCCCACTAAGCACAGTCATTAAGACTCTTTTAGCAGAATCGACAGACAGCTATGTTGGAGTGATTCGGTGGTTGGGGGTTCATGCCAACGAATGCGCCTGCTGGCATCTGGCCGCAGCGCTTTGCAAGTACTTGCGTAGCGTTTCGTCTTACACGGGCGCAGTTGGCGGCAACAAAACACGAGGCAGGGTATGGCGCCGGAAAAATTCCGGAAACGTTGGGGATTCGCAGGCATAGTTGCGGCCCCTCTAACCTTGATTTCAGCCGTTCCAGCGCTGGCACAAGGCGTCAGCACCAGCAGCATGGTCAGTAGCGCCCCCTTGGCCTTCGCGGTCGGTGCCGGTGGCTTTGCGCTTCTCGCCATGGTGATCGTGCGCTCGCTCAAGGCGCAGTCCCAAGCAGATCGCGAGCGCTCCAGCGAACAGATTTCAAGTTTGCGGGCTCTACTCGATATTTATGAAGCGCTGATGTCGGGCAGCCAGGAAGTCACTGTCCTGTGGGCTGAAAATTCCCAGGCGCCGCGGTTTCTGGGCCAGGTCTCCTCGGTCTTGCCCGTTGGGCGCAAACCCGAAAGCCTGATGAATTTTGATAGCTGGTTGACTGGCACCAGTGCGGAGGCGCTGGCCGAAAATCTCAGCCAATTGCGCGTCAATGGCCATGGCTTTGCCATCAGCCTGCAGGGTCGCGATGGCCGGGTTATCCGAGCCAATGGTTGGGTATTGGGGGGCGTTGCCATGCGCCTGCGCCCGGCATTCACACAGGCCGAGTCCGCGCCCGAACCCGCCAATGCACTGACCGGAACCGACCCCGACGGGGCGCGCGCCGTATTGGCGCTGTTGAGCAAGCCTTCCTTCATGCGCAACGCCGAAGGGCATCTGGTTTATGCCAACGCTGCCTATCTCACGCTGGCGCAGGCGCTGGGCAAGTCCGGCAAGGCCGAAGCGCCCGTCGAACTGCTTGACCCAGCGCAGTTGAAGTCGCGTCTGGCGCGGCGCGCTAGCGAGGCGACCCCCATCCGGCTGCGGGTCAATTTTCCCGACCAGGGTGATTTTGAGCTGGTCGAATTTGCCATTCCGGGCGGGGCAGCGGGTTATTATCGGCCACTCGAAGAAGCCAAGAGCGAGCAGCGCGACGTCAGCCTTGCCCATATCAGCGGCATCATTGATGCGCTGACGACCCCGATCGCGATTTTCAATGCCAATCGCGAGCTGGTTCAATTCAACCGCGCCTATGCGGCGTTGTGGAATCTGGACCCCAAGTTTCTTGTGCCGGGCCTTGATGAACGGGCCATTCTTGACAAGCTGCGCACAGAAAACATGCTGCCAGCAGAGGTCAATTATCAGACATGGCGCGCCCAGCACCTGACCTCCTACAGCCAGAAGGTTCCACGCGAAAATTCGCCGTGGCACCTGCCGGATGGTCGCTCGATCAAGGTCATTTCCGCCCCCGCCGGTCCGCGCGGCGGCGTCATTTATGTCTTTGACGACATAACCGAACGGCTCAAGCTCGAAAGCACCAACAAGGCGTTTTCCAACGTACAGCGCGAGTCGCTCAATGCCTTGTCGGAAGCTGTTGCGGTGTTCGGCACCAATGGGCGGCTAACGCTTTCCAACCCGCGCCTTTTGGCCCTGTGGAAGCTCCCCGACAATACGTTGGGTCAGCACCCCCATATCGACAAGATTACCGAAGCCTGCGGCAAGGCGATGCCCGAAGATGGTGCCACCATCTGGCGCGATCTCAAGCGCGGCATCATTGATCTTAATCCGACGCGCGCTGATACGACCGGGCGGATCAATCGCGCCGATGGGCGTCTGCTCGACTATACAATTACCCGCCTGCCGGACGGGCAGACAATGATGACCTTCCTTGATGTCACCGAAAGCGCCAGCTACAGCCGGGTCCTCAAGGAGCGCAACGACGCGCTGGTCGCTGCCGACGTTCTCAAGGATGCGTTCGTTGAAAACGTCTCCTATGAACTCCGCTCGCCCCTGACCAATATCATCGGTTTTGCCGATCTCCTGGCCTCCGCCGAGGTTGGCACGCTCAACGAAAAACAACGTGCCTATACCGACTATATCCGCGCCTCTAGTGTCACCCTTGGGGTTTTGATCGACAATATTCTGGATCTGGCTTCGGTCGACGCCGGCATTGCCGAATTGCGGCCCGAGCTGCAAAACATCACCAATCTGGTGGAAAAGGCGCGGGCCGGGCTTTCGGCCACCTTCCCCGAAGTCAGTGGCGAGCAGCCGATCAATCTGGTCATCGATATTTCCGATCATTTGCCCCCCTTCATTGCCGATGGCACCCGTATTGTTCAGATCCTCTACAACCTGCTCTCGAACGCCGCGCGTTTCTCGCCGCCGGGCGGGGAAATCCGCCTGACCGTTTCGGCCAGGGCCGAGCGCATGCTGTTCGTTATCGAGGATGAGGGGCCGGGGCTGACCGATGAAATGCGCGAGGCCATCCTCACCCGGATCGACACACCATCAGACAGCGGCCGTCAGCGCGGCGCAGGACTGGGTCTGGCTATCGTCAAGACGTTCGTTAATCTGCATGGCGGCGTGATTTCGGCGGAAAAGCGCGAGCCGCGTGGAAGCCGGATCACCGTCAATCTGCCGCGTGACAGCGCCATGGTGGGCGCCGCCGAATAATGAGCGCCGCCGCCCAAACCCTGTTCCTGCCCGACGATGCCGCCACTGCCGCTCTTGGGGCAACACTGGCCGGACAATTGGCGCCCGGCGACCTTGTAGTGCTCGAGGGTGATCTGGGCGCGGGCAAGACTGCCCTGGCCCGGGCGATTATTCGGGCGTTGGTCAAGGATCCGCATCACGAAGTGCCCTCCCCAACCTTTGCGCTGGTCCAACCCTATCAAGCAGGCACGACCCCGATTTTACACGCCGATCTCTATCGGTTGGGCGACCCCGACGAAATTGCCGAATTGGGGCTTTTGGATAATCCTGCTGCAATAGTTCTTGTGGAATGGGCGGCGCGAGCGCCAGAATTGCTCGAACTGGCGACTCACACCATCGCTTTGACGATTCCCACTGGTGGGGTGGGTCGAAACGTTAACGTTGTGCTAACCAGACGCTAACGCCGCGTGCGGAAATGAGAGCCGATGCTACCCAAGATATTGCCATGACCGACACCGGCGCTTTTCCAGATGTCATGCTGCTCGCCGCAGGGCTTGGCACCAGAATGCGGCCGCTGACACTTGAGCAGCCCAAGCCGCTGATCGGTGTTGCCGGCACCCCGCTGATCGAACGCATCATGATCAATGCCCGGGCAGAAGGGGCGCGGCATTTCGTTGCCAACGCCCACTACCTGGCCGATCAACTGCTGGCCCATTTTGCCGGTGGCCTCAGGATTTCGCGCGAAGAACAATTGCTGGGCACCGGCGGCGGAGTCCGAAATGCCCTGCCAATGCTGGGGTCTGACCCGTTTTTTGTCATGAATACCGACGCGTTCTGGCCCAAGGGCAGCGATGCACCGCTGGGGCGGATGGTGGCCAAAATGGCTGACAGCGCCAGCGACATTGTGCTGCTCTGCGTACACCCCGTCCGTGCCAGCGGCTTTGATCGCAGCCACGATTTCTGCCTCGACCCGCGCGGCAACATTACCAATGATTACGGCGCCCCGGTGATTTACGCGGGCGTGGCGCTGGTGCGCAAATCCCTGTTCAACGATATGCCCGATGGGGCTTTTTCGCTAACCCGTCTGTTTGACCGGGCCCTGGCCAACGAGACGCTACAGGGGGTCGCGCTCAATGCGCCCTGGTATCATGTGGGGGACCCGGAAGCCCTCAAAACGGCAGAGGCGGCGCTGGCATGAACTCCGTCTATACCATTGCCCCACATGCCAAATTTCTTCCAACCCTGGCGGACCGGATCATTGATGGCACCTTGCTGGGCGGGTGGGATCCAACGGGCCCGTTTGGCCTGAGCGATATTACAATCGTCTTGCCGACCCGGCGCGCGCGCCTGTCGCTGGCCGAAATATTTGCTGATCGCGGAATCGGTTTGCTGCCCGACATCCGCACCTTTGGTGGCGAGGACAAGGAAGAAGAACCCTTCCTGCCGCCGATTGATGTCAGCGTGCTGCCCGCGCCGGTATCGCTGCTGGAACGGCGACTGATCCTGTCGCGACTGGTCAAGGTTTGGGCCAATTCCGACGAAGGCGCCAAGGCTCTCGCTTCGCCCCCCAACGCAGCCGAAATTCTCAAGTTGGCTGAATCGCTGGGCGGTTTGATCGATGATCTTGCCGCCGAAGGCTGCACGCCCCAGCAACTCGACGCCATCGTTCCAGCCGATCTGGCCGAAAACTGGCAGCAGACGCTTAAGTTCCTGCAGATTGTCTTTACGACCTGGCCACAGATCATGGCGGAGCGTCACAAGGCCGACAGATCGGTTTTGCGCAATGCACGCCTAGAGCGACAGGCCATGGCAGCGCCGCTGGTTTATGGCGAAAGGCCTATCATTGCCGCAGGCTCCACAGGATCGATCCCGGCAACGGCGGCCCTGCTCAAGGCGATTGCCGGTCTGCCGTGCGGTGCCGTGGTGCTGCCGGGCGTCGATATATCGCTCTCCCCAAACGCGCATGAAGCACTGCTCGATCCGATCAATAATCCCCACGGTCACCCCCAATATGGCCTCGCCAGGCTGTTGCGCATATTGAGCCAGACAATGGGCAGCGTGGTTGAACTGGCGGACGCCGATCATGCGCGCACCACCTTGGTGCGACGCGCGCTGGCGCTCAGCCCCGACACAGCCTTTTGGGCGCAAAACCGGCTGACACCAGATCGACTGGAATCGGCAGGCGAAGGTTTGACCTTATTGAGCGCCCGCACCGAAGATGAGGAAGCGCGCGCCATTGCGCTTGCAGCGCGCGACGGTCTGGTTGGCGGCAAGAGTGTTGGCATTGTAACGCCGGATCAAAATCTTGCTCGCCGGATCGCGGCGGAACTCGGTCGGTTCGAAATCAAGGTCGATGATGCGGCGGGTGCACCCCTGTTCCAGTCGGCTGCCGGTCGCTTGCTGCGCCAGATATTGGTGCTGGGTGTCAACAATATCGCGCCGGTCGATCTGATGGCGGTCCTGCGCAATCGCGCCTGCACATTCGGAACTAGCCGGGCCGATGTCGGCCCGATTGCCGATCAGATCGAACTGGGTTTATTGCGCGGCCAGCGCCCCAATCCAGGATTTGCGGGCCTGAGGACGCTGTTGGCGGCCAACATTGAAGGGCTGACAAAATATCCGGCCTTGCGCCTCAAGCAAGCGGATACCGACGCCATTGAAACCATTCTGGCCCGGCTCGAGGCAGCGATGGCGCCTGTGATGGCCGCATTGGCAAGTCCGAGCCTGACGGCTGGCAGTTTCGTGAGCGCTTTATTGGCTGGCTTTGCGGCCATTGCCAATGACGAGACCACGGGTGGTGCGGAGCTGGCGCAATGGGGTCGGGAGATATTGGCCCAGGGAACTGAGGGCATCGCGTTTGAGCCGGTCGGGCTTGAAGGGGTGCTTCAGGCGCTGATGCAGGGCTTTGAGGTGCGCAATGTTGCGGCCCGACGCGACGACATTGCGATCTGGGGGCAGTTGGAAGCGCGGCTGCAAAATCCCGATATATTGATCATCGCAGCTCTCAACGAAGATATCTGGCCTGAAGCCGCTGACCCCGGCCCGTGGTTGAGCCGCGGCATGCGGTTAGCCGCCGGAATGGAGCCGCCTGAGCGCAAGGCCGGGCTCGCAGCGCATGACTTTGCGATGGCTCTGGGAAACGCTGAAGTCATTGTGGCTTTTTCAGAACGATTGGGTGCCAGCCCGGCGATTGCTTCGCGTCTGGTACAACGGCTTGAGGCCTTTGCCGGAGAAGAGGCCGCAAATACCTGGCGTCAACGCGGCGAAAAGTGGCTGGCCCAATCGCGCGCGCTCGATGCGTCGACGATGCTGCAGGCAGCGGCCATGCCGCAGCCCAACCCCCTGCTGACCTGCGGCCCCGACGCCTGTCGATCACCGAAATCGAAACCCTGTTCCGCTCGCCCTATGATCTTTATGCCAAATATATCCTTGGGCTCAAACCGATGGATGCGTTGGGCGAAGAGGCGGGTGGGCGCGAGCGCGGCAGCATCATTCATGAAATATTCGGCCGCTTTATCGAGGAAGGCCACGATGTCATGGCCGAAAATGCCCTAAGCATCCTCAACGAATTGGCGATTAAGGGGTTTTCCGGGCTCGACGCGATCAGTCAACGCCGCGACATCTGGATGCGCCGGTTCACCACTGCGGCACAATTGTTCCTCGAATTTGAGCGGGACCGTAATCATCTGGTTCGGCAGCGGCATGCGGAAATTTCAGGGAAGTGGGACCTGCCCTTGCCCTTCTTGCTTTCGGGCCGCGCAGACCGGATTGACGAGATGGTTGATGGCAGCCTGCAGATCATCGATTTCAAGACCGGATCCCCGCCGAGTGCGGGCGAAATGAAACGGTTTGAAGCGCCGCAACTGTTGCTGGAAGCGGCAATGGCGGGTGACGGGGCGTTCGCCGATATTGCTGCGGCAAAAACCAGCGCCCTGACCTATATCAAGATTGGCCTGGGGCCCGAGGCCTTTGTCGAAAAGCCATTCTCGCTCGATGATGGATTTGATCTGATGGACGCAGCCGAGGAATCATCTCTCAGGATGCAACGCCACATCAACGAGTTCCTGTTCAGGGAGCGCCCGATGGTTCCCCGGCTATTTCCGTCGGCACGACAGCGATTTGCTGGCGCTTACGAGCATCTGGCCCGCACCGACGAATGGAGCCTGATCGGCGGGGAGGACGAAGAATGAACCGTTCATTCCTCATTCCGCCCGACACCGCCGAGAACCAGCGGCTGGCCGCTGACCCTGATTATTCGATCTGGGTGGCCGCAAATGCCGGGTCGGGCAAGACCCACGTTTTGACACAGCGGGTGCTACGCCTTTTGCTTTCAGGGGTGCCGCCCCAGTCAATCCTTTGCCTCACCTATACCAAGGCAGCGGCGGCCGAGATGCGACGCCGGGTTTCCGGGGTGCTGGCCAAATGGGCGGTAATGACCCAGCGCGCGCTGGACGTGGCACTGTTCGGGCTTGATGGGCAGAGCGTTGACGCCGAAAAGCGTGCCTTGGCGCGCACCCTGTTTGCGCGGGCGCTGGAAACACCGGGCGGGCTCAAAATTGTTACCATTCATGCCTTTTGCGAAAGCGTTTTGCATCGCTTTCCGCTCGAAGCCAAAGTGCCGTTCGACTTCAGTGTCGTTGAGGAGGACGAACAGGGCCAGATGATTCTGGAGGCGCGCGAAGCTGTGCTTGCCGTTGGGCTGGCGGGTGAAGAACACGCCGAAGCGGTTGCCGTCCTGTTTGATCTGCTCAGCGATGATCAAATTGGCAAAGCGATCATGGCGGCGTTAGCCGATGGACGTAAATTGCGCGCCATATTGGCCAATCGCGAAACGGCCAAGGCCAATCTGCGCAAACTGGTCAGGCTGGAAAACGGCCCCAGCGTATCCGCCATCGAGGCCAAAATGCTCAATGAACGGCTGATCGGGCCGGCCGAGATCGTCCGGTTGCTCGAAATTTGCCCTCCCAACGGCAAGGGGATTTCATTTGAATCTAAGCTAGCGCGGCTCGATCCCCGCACGCCCCGGCTAGGCGATTGGCTCAAGGCGTTCCTGAAAGCTGATGGTGAAATTCCCAGCAAATTTCCTAAAAAAGCCTTTGTTGATGCCGATCCCGAACTGGCAGCGCTGGTGCGGGAAGAGGCTGAACGGTTGGCAATGCTGGTGGATCTTCGCAATAGCGCCCAACTGTTGGAGCGCAGCGAAGCACTGCTTGAAGTTGTCGGGGCGATTTCAGACCGCTTCGAACGGCGCAAGCGCGCCCGATCATTGCTCGATTTTGACGATCTGATTGAAAAGCTGGCGGCTCTATTTGCCGACAAAGAACTTGGCGCCTGGGTGCAATACAAACTTGATGCGGGCATTACCCATATTCTGGTCGATGAAAGTCAGGATACCAATCCGCGCCAATGGCGGGTGGTCGAAGCGATTGCACGCGAGTTTTTTACCGGCGACAGTGCGGTCGAACGGCCACGTTCGGTATTTGCCGTGGGTGACCAAAAACAGTCGATCTATTCGTTTCAGGGTGCCGACCCAACGCTTTTCGGCAAGACCGGGGACGACTTCAGGCAGCGCGCCGAAAATGCCAACCGTCCCTTCAAATTGTTGCCGCTCAACACCAGTTTTCGCACTTTGAAGGGCGTGTTGGAGGCGGTCGATCTGGTCACAAAACGCCCCGATGTTCGGGCCGCATTGCTGGCCACTCATGAGATAGAGCATCAGACCGCGCGCGCTGAAGAAGGCGGCACGGTAACGCTCTGGCCTCCGGTGCATCAGCCCAACGATGAGAATGCCGACGATCAGTGGCCGCTTGAAGCACAGGCGATAGAAAGATCGGCACCCCGTCAGGTTGCCGAGCGTATCGCGGGCGAAATTGCTGGCTGGGTCAAATCCGGGCGCACCCACGGCCCCCATGGGCAAGTGGTCACCCCCAATGATGTACTGATCCTGGTGCAGGCGCGAAATGGGCTGTTTCACGAAATCATCCGGGCGCTGATCAAGGCTGGCCTACCGACGCCCGGTGCTGATCGGTTGGCCGTGACCAGCCATATTGGTGTGCTGGACCTGCTGGCGCTTTGTGATGTGTTGCTCAATCCAACCGACGATTTGCAACTGGCGGCCCTGTTGCGCTCTCCCCTTTTCGATATCAGCGAAGAGCATCTGTTCGATTTGGCTCATGGTCGCGGCCCGCAAACCTTATGGCGACGTCTTGGGTCCTCCGGTCTCCAACCAGCCCGGGATGCGGCCGAGCGTTTGCAGCGCTGGCGGGCTCAACTCGATTTTGAGCGGCCCTTCGAGTTTTTTGCGGCGGTGCTTTATGGCGAAGGCGGACTCAAGCGTTTTCACGCCCGTTTCGGCGGCGAGATCGATGATGTATTTGCCGAGTTCCTGACGCTGGCGCTCGAACATGAACAGACCGAACAGCCGTCCTTGCAGGGATTTGTTACCGCGATGCGCGCGCGCCAGGTTTCGATCAAGCGCGATCTGGCCGAGACAGGCTCGGGGGTTCGGGTGATGACGGTGCACGGGGCCAAAGGTCTTGAAGCCCCGATTGTCATTCTGGCTGACGCGGCGACGACGCCCACGGCGCAAAAACTCGGTAAGCCGGTCTATCTGGTAGAAGACAGCCCCGGTCCCCTATTGATCCACGCCTCCAAGAACGCTCAGCACACAGAAGAAACGCGCCCCTTCCGCATCGTCGATGAGGACAATCAGAAGGCGGAATACTGGCGAAAGCTTTATGTCGGCATGACCCGGGCCGAGGATGAGCTGTATGTCACCGGCGCACTGACCCCCGGCACAAAACCCCAATCCCAACTCAAGGGCTCCTGGTATGAGGCCATTGAAACGGCGTTACGGCCTGACGCAGATACCATATGCGATGATAATGGCGTGGAACTGGCCGTTATCTATCCCGCCACTCGGCCTGCCCCGTCGCTACCCGTCACGGCAACAGTGAATGGGCCAACCAGTGTTGAGCCTCTGGTGCTGGCAGACCTGCCCGCTCACAGCAACATCTCGATCGTCCGGCCTTCCTCTGCCTTTGAGGAAGTTGGTGACGAGCGGGTTCTCGACACCATGCTTGAAAGGCTTGAGCGGCTTGATCCGGCGCTGGCACGCCAGCAAGGCATTGCGCTGCATGCGCTGTTGCAGCATTTGGGCCGGGTTCCGCGCGCCGATTGGCCGGTTGTGCTGGATCGGGCAATGCCCGTGCTGCTGCCCGAGGCGCCGCAGTTGCGCGATCCTGTGCGCGCCAAGGCGATTTCGATTCTGACGCGCCCGGCGCTTGGCGAAATTTTCGGACCCAACAGCCGCGCCGAGGTGCCGTTTCTGGTCAATGGGATACGCCGTGGCAAGGCGATAAAGCTTGCGGGTCGCATTGATCGGCTGGTGATTACGCCCGACTCTGTTAGTGTGGTGGATTATAAGTCGGACGCACAGGTTCCGAGTTCGGCTGAGGCGGTTCCGCGCCAATATCTGACGCAATTGGGCCTTTATGCGCTGGTTGCAGGGCAGCTTTTCCCCGGCAAAACGATCAAGGCCCAAATCCTATGGACTGAGCTGGAATCATTGATGAATTTACCCCACGAATTGCTGCGGCACATGGTCTCTGACTTCACCTTGGGGTGATTGTGCTTGCAGTGTGACTGGACTCTCCCCAATTTTTGGATCACACAGACCACCGCTTTCAACCCTAAAGGCAAATCAGATGACCACACATGTTTCCGATGCCAATTTCGGCGAGGAAGTCCTCAATTCTCAGGAACCCGTTCTGGTAGATTTTTGGGCAGAGTGGTGCGGGCCATGTCGCGCGATCGCACCCGTACTTGACGAACTCTCGAGCGAACTGGCCGGCAAGGTCAAAATCGTCAAGCTCAACATTGATGAAAATCCTTCGACCACCGTCAAATATGGCGTTCGGTCGATTCCGACCATGATCCTGTTCAAGGGTGGTGAAGCGGCTGATATGAAGGTTGGCGCTGGTACACCCAAGGCTGGGCTGACCAAATGGCTTGAGGGCCACGCTGCCTGATCAACCCACTGCGAATTTTTGCAAACGCCGCCAGTCACCGCTGGCGGCGTTTGTTTTTTGGGCGGGTTAGGCCGATCTAGTAGTTAAGTTCGACCGTGCGCCCGTCGCGCCCGTTGTAAAGCATCAGTCGCCCCAGGAGCGGCGTGCCGATGTCAGTAATGAGCTTGACCGCTTCCATGGCCATCAGACTGCCAATGACGCCTGTCAGCGGTCCCAGAACGCCATTGAGTTCGCATGAAGGCAGATCGGCGTCGTCGGGGCTTTCGGGATAAAGATCGGCAAAGGCTGGATAAGCGCTCCCGTCAGGGCGCAGGATATGCGGTGCGATGACGCTGATCTGCCCATCAAACCCGGACACGGCGCCGGAAACCAGCGGGATGCGTGCCCGCTCGGCGGCCGCCGCAACGATGGCGCGGGTCGCAAAATTGTCGCTTCCGTCCAGCACCAGACCATACTGGGCCAATAGGGCATCAGCGTTGGCGGCGTCGAGACGCATTTGGTGGGCAATAGCCTTGACGTGCGGATTGAGCGCGCTGGCAAAGTCGGCGCCGCTTTGCGCCTTGGGGGCACCGACAGCGGCGGTGGTGTGAACAATCTGGCGCTGCAGATTGGAGATGGCAACTCTATCGTCATCGACTATGCCCAGCGTGCCGACACCGGCGGCGGCAAGATAGGCCAGTGCGGGGCTCCCCAGCCCGCCGGCACCGATTACCAGGACGCTCGCCCCCTTGAGCGCTTGTTGGCCATGCCCGCCCATGCCCTTGAGCACGAGGTGGCGGGCATAGCGGCTGGTTTCCTCAGGTGTAAAATTCATTTCTTGCGCAGCGGCACCACCAAAAAGCGACGATCCGGCCCTTCAAAGCCATGGGGGAACATAGAAACTATCGCAATCCCGTCGTCCATGTCACTGGAATCAAACGGCAGGGCGACGCCATATATTCGGTAGGCCAGCGGACATCCGCGCGACATCGGCAACACACCATCCTGATGCAACACGCGCGTCGCACCATTTTCATAATAGTCGAGTTGATAACCTTTTGGATCGTCGCCGAACCAGGCTTTGCAGGGAGCCGAGGTAGTTGCCGGAAAACTTTTCAGGTCCAGTCTGAAATCACCATTGACTGCACCGGGTTCGACATAGCCGGGCAACCCGAAGTGCAAATGGGTGCCCTGGGTGTCAACGGCCCCATCGCCGATCATGGCGATCATCTGGATGGGGCGTTTAAGCCCCAGATCATTGAGTTGGGTTGAAGCGGCGACAAGATTTTTGCTGCGGATCGCTTCGAGCGGGATTTGTTCGTTTTGCGCTTCAAGCCTGATGGGGGTGCCAACGACCCATATATCGCGTGTCAAATCAACGATATAGATGTTGGAATAGGCAAAACCGCTGCCATCGCCAATCCCGAATTCCTCATAGGCAAAGAAATTGGCGCGCGGCGAATAGCCCAAGGCTTGGAACTGGGCCCGGTCCCCGGCAAGGGCGGGAACAACGCCGAACAAGGCTGCGGCAACAACTAAAATTCTAAGTGGCCTGATGCCCCGTCGAGCCAAAACCTTTATTGCCGCGTTCAGTATCATTCAAACTAGCTCTCAAAATAAAATCTGGCCGGGTGACGGGCGCAATGACCATTTGCGCAATGCGGTCGCCTCGGTTGATGGAAAAATCGGATTGGCCAAAATTGATCAATATAACCTGCACCTCGCCGCGATAGTCGGCGTCAATGGTGCCGGGTGCGTTCAAAAGGGTAATACCATGCCGGATTGCCAAACCGGATCGGGGGCGGACTTGCGCCTCGTAACCGTGGGGCAGCGCCATGGCAAAGCCACAGGGGACTTGCGCGCGCTGGCCGGGCGTCAGCGTGATTGGCGAGATCGGCGGCAACCGCCGCCATGAGATCGACACCAGCCGCACCATCGGTCTGGGCCGCAGGCATGGCAAATCCCTTGCCGTGCTCGAGCCAGCTCAGTCCAATTTCAACGGTTTCAATCGGCATTATTTTACCCTGACAACTGCGTATAGAGTGGCGGGAAGGCCAGCCGTTCCATTGATTAGATCAAGGAAATGAACAACTTGTTCGGCTGAACGCTTATCTGGTGACAATGACATGTTGGTGTCAACCACTTCCAGACCGCCAAAACGCAACGTGCAGGTGTGGCCACTGAACAGGGATTGGTTCATCTGGCGGGTTTTTTCGTCGTCCCAACGATGGGCGCCAACTTCCTCGGCGATACCGACCAGCGATAATTCAACCCGCACAAGCCCATCACCGAGAGGGGTGAACCTGACCCGCTGCTGGTCACGCCCCAGCAATATTGTGGCAAAATCGCCCTTTTGGGAAAAATAGCAGGCGGCGCTTCCATCGGCATTTTCGACCAGCTCGCCCTTGGCGCAAAAGCGCTCCATGCGATGTTTACCGTCGGCAGTCCCTGCCATGGGCTTGTCGAGGTCGGGCTTGATCAGGGAATAGAACTCGGCCCCCATCACCTGTGTCATGCTGGCTCGAGCGGTCGTGGGGCTGATGACATCTATGTCCACCGTTGCGTCGACACAGCCCGCCAGAAACAGCAGAGATCCGGCGGTCGCCACTATTCTGGCAGGTAAAAACGTCATAGAAGCAGCCCCTATGCGGCGAATGGCTTGCACTCACGTGCAGGCAATTTGCGGCCAAAATAGCCCTTAAGAGGCCGTCGCGCCGCACACTAAACCGTGACGACACGCCAGATCAATGCGAGCAACAAGACCATCAGGCCCCAAAAAAGCGATTTTCCCATCCATGGGGCGATCGTCGGTCGTGCCTGCCTTTGGGCATGATAGTCGAGCATGACCGCCTCGGCCTGGCGCAGCAAGACCGGCACGCGGCGAGCGGAATCAGCGATGATTTCGAGCGCCGCCCGTGCGTCTTCGATCTTGCCGATCGGCCCCTCTTCGTGCCGCAACCAGGCGCCCACGACCGGCTCGGCGGTTGTCCATATGTTGAGGTCAGGGTCAAGCGCGCGCGCCACTCCTTCAACCAGGACCATGGATTTTTGCAGCAGCACCAGTTCGGGGCGGGTCTGCATGTCGAACAGGTCGGTAATGGCGAAGAGCTGGCCCAGTACCCTGGCCATCGAAATGTCGCTGGCCTTGCGTCCGTGCAGCGGTTCGCCGATGGAGCGGATTGCCAGGGCAAAATCTTCGATGGACTGATTGTCAGGCACATAGCCGATGTCAAAATGGCGGCGGGCGACCATTTGGTAGTCGCGCGAGATAAAGCCATAGAGAATGTCGGCGAGGAACCGACGTTCAGCCTTGTTTATGCGGCCCATGATACCAAAATCGACGGCAACAATATTGCCGGTTATCGGATCGATAAACAGATTGCCCGGATGCATGTCGGCGTGAAAAAAGCCATCGCGAATGGCGTGCTTCAAAAAACTTTGCAGCAGATTGGTCGCAAGCGTCTTTCTATCAAGCCCTGCCGCATCGAGCGCTGCCAGGTTGCGGATGGGTATGCCCTCGATCCAGGCCGTGGTCAGCACATTCTGGGCGGTGTGTTCCCAATGGATTTCGGGAATGACGAAGCCCTCGTCATTTTCGATGTTTTCGGCAAATTCCGATATCGAGGCGGCTTCGAGGCGCAGGTCAAGCTCAAGGCGTGCCGAATGATCAAGGGTCGCAACGATTTCCGTCGGCTTGAGACGCCGGGTCGCGCTGACGAGTTTTTCGACCAGCCGCGCGCCGGCATAATAGCTCTCAATATCGGCCATGAAGCGATGAGCCACGCCGGGTCGGAGCATTTTTACCGCAACCTTGCGAGACTGGCCGTTGGCAACGGTGAGTTGGGCCTGATGCACCTGGGCAATCGATGCGGCGGCAATCGGCGCTGAAAGATCACGCAGGCCCTCGGCCTTATTGCCAAGCGCTTCGCTTAATAGGACAGGCACCAAGGCTGGATCAAATGGATCCATCCGGTCCTGCAGTGCCGACAGATCCTCCGCAATATCGGCGCCGACAATGTCAGGCCGTGTCGCTAGCGTCTGGCCAAATTTGACATAGGTTGGCCCGAGCCGGTTGAGCGCGCGGGTCAAGCGTTCGACCCGGCCGGTACGGCGCACTGCACGGCGTTCGATCAGCCGCGCCGCTGCAACGCCAAAGCGCATGCCGGGAGGCAGATCATGGGTATTGATGATGGAAAATGCCCCTTCGCGCGCCAGAACATAACCAGCGCGCACAAGGCGAAAATAGGCAGAGAGGCCCAATACAATAAACCTTATATCTTCCAGGCGCTGAACAACGCCGCGATATTGCCAGAATAGGGCGTGTGTGTGACACGTTTGAAACCGGCATCGGCGATCATGGTCGTGAAGGCCGATGGCGCGGGAAATTTGCGGATGGATTCTACCAGATATTGATAGGGCTGGGCATCGCCGGTGACCAGACGCCCCATGGGTGGAATAAGACTATCGGAAAATGCGCGGTAGATCGTATCAAGGCCGGGGACATCGACTTGAGAAAATTCAAGTACCATCAAACGGCCACCGCGCTTGAGCACCCGATGGGCTTCACCAAGGGCCTTTTCAATTCGAGGCACGTTGCGAATGCCAAAGGCAATCGTATAGGCGTCGAACGATTTGTTCTCAAAGGGCAGTTCTTCAGCATTGGCTTCAACAAAACTGGCCTGCGCCGGAAAACGCCAGGATTTGGCGCGCTCGGCGCCAACCCGCAGCATGTCCGAATTGATGTCAGAGACAACAACTTCGGCGTATCCCACCGATGCATTGATGATGCGCTCGGCAATATCGCCAGTACCACCGGCCATATCGAGAACGCGCCATGGGCGGGTGCCCTGTTTGGGCGGCGCGAGATCCGCGACCATGGCATCTTTCCAGACGCGATGGATGCCACCGCTCATCAAATCGTTCATCAGGTCGTAGCGATCAGCCACACCATGAAACACCGCGTTGACAAGGCCCTGCTTGTCCTCTAGCGCAACCTCTTGCTCGCCGAAATGCGTGGTTTGCCGGGGCTGGCTCATGGCTTCGATCTCAATCGTGTTGCGTTAAACCCACCATAGCGGAGGGCTGCCCGGTTTGCCATGGCGCAAAGCGGCGCAGGGATGCGGAGGTAAACCATGCCTGAATTGCCAGAAGTGGAAACGGTAAGACGGGGCCTTGAGCCCTATCTGGTCAACGCTCGGATTGAAAGCGTGGCGCTTTATCGAAAGAACCTCCGGTTCGATTTTCCCGACGATCTGGTCCAATCGCTTGAGGGGCAGAGCATCACCGCGGTCGAGCGGCGGGCTAAATATTTGTTGATGCGCCTATCCAATGGCAAAACCGTTCTGAGCCATCTCGGTATGACCGGGGTCTACCGGTTTGCCGACAGGGAGATTGAGGCGGCGCGCTACCATGCGAAGCCCCCGCAGCCAAACATGACCATATGATATGGTCGATAGATCATCCCGATCACGGCCCCATGGATCTGATCTATGCCGATCCGCGCCGTTTTGGCTTTATCGATCTACTCGATCAGATCGAGGACAGCCCTTATCTAAAAGGACTGGGGCCAGAGCCTTTGGGCAACCAGTTCAATGCCCAGATGCTGGCCGACGCCTTCAGAAGCAAAAAAGCACCGGTCAAGGCGGCGCTACTGGATCAGCGCGTGGTGGCGGGACTGGGCAATATATATGTGGCCGAAGCGCTTTTCCGCGCCCACATTCTGCCCACCGTTATGGCCCTTAGCCTTGTGACCAAGGATGGGCACCCCAAACCGGCGCTCGAGGCATTGGCGCGTGCGGTTGTTGCCGTCCTGACCGAGGCGATCCAGGTTGGCGGTTCAACGCTCAAGGATTTCCGCAATGCTGAGGGCGGCTCGGGCTATTTCCAGCATAGTTTTGCTGTATATGATCGGGCAGACCAACGCTGCCCGACGCCCGAGTGCACCGGCACCATCAGCCGGATCGTGCAATCGGGACGCTCAAGTTTTTTCTGCCCGGTCTGTCAGAAGCAGCCATGAAGCTATTGCATGGCGGCATAAACCCTGAATCCTGTTGACGCCAGCGGGCCGCGCTAGTATAGACCGGCCAACTTGGCGGCTACACATGGGCCGCCGCTTCCATTTTGATCCCGGACGCTTGCGACGCAACAGCGCGCGAATTGCCGGGCGTACGCGCCAAGAGGACTTATCATGGCCAATACCAGTTCAGCCAAAAAGGCTACCCGCAAGATTGAAGCCCGCACTGCGGTCAACAAGGCTCGCCGTTCGCGCATCCGCACTTTCATCCGCAAGGTTGAAGAAGCCATTGTTGCAGGCGACCACAAGGTTGCCGTGGAAGCGCTACGTGCTGCCGAGCCAGAAATCCACCGTGCCGCCAGCAAGGGCATCCTTCATGCCAACCTGGCATCGCGCAAGGTTTCGCGCCTCAATGGCCGGGTCAAGGCACTGGCAGTTTAAGCGCTACGCACGATTATTGTCGGCCCTTCGGGTCGAGATTTCAAAGGGCTCCTCGCGGAGCCCTTTTTTGTTGCCGGCTTTGACCGCCAGCCACTTGACTGATGTGCATCGTGATCCAACTGCGACATTTTTACCGCACAGAACCAATTTGAGAAATATCGCTCCAGGGCAAGCGTTTATCAGTAATTGTCAAGGAAAAATCGGGTCGGGAAAACACGATTATAAACATTGCGCACGACACGACAGAACAAAAAATTTTTGCCGAGTCGCGTACTCCCGGTTTGATTCTACATTGAGTCACAAGCGGTTGGTTCAAGTTGCGGAGTGGCAGCGGGGAACTGTTTTTTACCTTCGCAGAGTCAAGCCCCTATTTCAGCGATTCACGTGTTGCGAGGGCAAAGGGACCCCTCTAATATAGTTTGGCGAGCTTGAGAAAAGACGGCAACAAGACCCGACTTCACAAGCTTTCAGGTACGATTTTGGGGCAAATGGAATAAGGCAGAAAGCATTGTGCTTTCCTGGTTTGGCAACCAATGTCACTTGTGCATTTTGAGTTTGGCGCTGCTCGGCGGCGCTGGGTAAGTTTGGGCGTAGATTAGAGTTTCCGGCCAGATCTGGTTGGGTTCAGAACACAATTCAAACCGACAGTCGGCGGCATTGCCGCGGCACGATGAAGCACGCCCAGAATTTGGACGTGATGGCGGAGCAACGGGTCAATTTTCCGGCAGGGTCGGATCCGTTGTCAAAACAGAAAACAGGCGTGGCCATTGCGGAACCGCGTTGAACGATTGGGGCACAGACGATGAAGCTACAGACGACAGCCGGACAGGTAGATTGGGGGCAGACCGCCCAATCTTTGAAATTGACAACAACAAGGGGCAACACGTCTGCAATGACTTCCATCTCAACGCCGTCTGAAGCTGAACGTGACCTTTGGAACCGGGCACGGGCCCGTTTAAAAGTGGCGGTGGGTGAGGATGTGTTTACCAGCTGGTTTGCCCGGCTGGATCTTGAGGAAATCGTTGACGATCTATGCCATCTATCAGCGCCGACACGCTTTTTATGCTCGTGGGTGCAGTCAAATTATGCCGATCGAATTCTGGAGGCGCTGAAACAGGACGCGCCCGATCTGGCCCGGTTGCAGGTGACCCTTCGCGTCAATGGTCAGGCCCGCCCCCGCATTGCTTCCCAGAACGAGGCGCCGTCACGTGAGGCGCCCGTTGCACCCTCCGCGCCTGCCATGCCCCGGTTAGTGCGAGACAATACCGCTCAGAAGGGCGATGCGCTTTCGGGCAGCGCGATTGACCAGCGCATGACCTTTGATAGTTTTGTGGCTGGCGGCCCCAATGAGATGGCTTTTGGCGTGGCGCGGCAGATTGCCCAGGCGACGGTCAATAATACAGTCAGCTTCAATCCGGTCTATATTCATGCCACGGTTGGCCTGGGTAAATCCCATCTGCTCAACGCTATTGCCCATGAGACGGCGGCGGCTGATGCGAGCAAGAATATCGTTTATCTGACCGCCGACCACTTCATGTACCATTTCATCACTGCCGTGCAGCGTCAGTCGGCGCTGGCCTTCAAGGAATGGCTGCGTAAGGTCGACCTTTTGCTGATCGATGACATGCAGTTCCTGCAGGGTAAGTCAGCGACCGAATTCGGCCATACGCTTGGTACGCTTTTGACCGGGGCCAAGCAGGTTGTGGTCGCGGGCGATGCACCGCCGCGTGATCTCGAAATGCTTGATGAACGGGTCCGCTCGCGCCTTTCGGGCGGGCTGGTCGTACCCATTACCCAGTTTGACGTTGAATTGCGCCGCGCCATCGTTCAGCGCCGGGCGGATCAGTCCAGTACACGGTTTGGCATGCACTTCCCGACCGCGGTGGTGGATTATATCGCGCGCGTGGTGGTCAGCCATGGCCGTGATCTTGATGGGGCCGTCAACCGGTTGGTAGCTGCCAATCAATTGACCGGTGAATTGATCACCGTGCCCTTGGCGGAAAAAACGCTGGGCGATCTCATTCGCAGCCAGGAAGCGCGCCGCGTCCGGATCGAAGACATCCTGCGCATTGTATCGCGGCATTTCAAAGTGCCGCGCAATGAATTGCTTTCGGCGCGTCGATCGCGCGATGTTGTCCGGCCGCGCCAGATCGCCATGTTCCTGGCCAAGGCGCTGACCTCGCGGTCGCTGCCTGAAATCGGTCGCCGCTTTGGCGGCCGCGATCACACCACCGTGCTGCATTCGGTGCGCAAGGTGGAGCAGATGATGAAGGACGATGGCGAATTGTGCCAGGAAATCGAACTGCTCAAGCGCATGATCGAAGAGTAGTCAATAATGTAGCCGGGCCATCGTGCCCGGCTCCCTAAAACCACATCGCCTTGAGGCCATTCAATCGGTAAAAAGCAGGCGGCAAACGACCTGCCCCCGCCTGATTGGCTGGTTGCGACCAAATGCTCTGGGCAAACCCCAACGGGCTCTTGCGTTTTCACAGCCAAATTGCCATGGTCTGCGCCCCGGCTTGCCGGGGATTTTATTGCCGGAATGGCAGTGCGTGAATTGAGGATGTCGGACCGATGAAAGTTACGCTCGAACGCAACCATTTGCTGAAGTCACTGGGGCATGTGCACCGGGTGGTGGAGCGGCGCAACACTTATCCGATCCTGGCCAATGTCTTGTTCAAGGCCAGCGACGACAAGGTGGAGCTGCGCGCCACGGACCTCGATATCGAAGTCACCGAAAGCGTTCCAGCGATGGTCTCAACGCCCGGCACGACGACTGTACCGGCCCATACGCTTTATGAAATCGTGCGCAAACTGGCCGACGGGGCCGAGGTAAAACTTGAGACCGACGGGGGTGAACAAATGGTTCTGACCTCGGGGCGCTCGCGCTTCAATCTGCAATGCCTGTCGCCTGACAGCTTCCCTGATCTCAAATCGGGCAGCTTCACCCATGAATTTGCCGTACCGGCACCGGCGATGCGCGAACTGATCGAACGCACGCAGTTTGCCATTTCCAACGAAGAGACGCGTTATTATCTCAACGGCATCTATTTGCACACGATTGAGGTTTCGACTGGTGAAACGGTGCTGCGCGCTGTGGCAACGGACGGCCACCGCATGGCACGGGCCGATACTGATGCGCCGAGCGGTTCGGCGGGGATGACCGGCATCATCGTGCCGAAAAAGACCGTCAGTGAAGTGCAAAAGCTTCTGGACGGGGCCGAAGGCGATGTCGCGGTTGAAGTGTCGGATACCAAGATCCGTTTTTCGCTGGGCAGCGTTGTATTGCTGTCCAAGCTGATTGAAGGCACCTTCCCTGACTATGAGCGGGTGACGCCCAAGAATAACGACAAGTCGATGCGGGTGGATCGCGCCACCTTTGCAACGGCTGTGGATCGCGTTTCAACCATTGCCTCGGAGCGCGGCGGCAAGGCCGTCAAACTATCAGCCACCGACGGCCAGCTGGAATTGTCCGTTACCAATCCAGACCACGGTACGGCTAGTGAGGAGTTGGCGGTCGAGTTTGAAACCGACGGCTTTGAAATCGGGTTCAACGCGCGCTATCTGCTCGATATCGTGGGCCAGATCCGCTCGGAGAACGCCATTTTCACGTTCAATGATGCAGGTTCACCCACATTGGTGCGCGAAGACGGGGACGCCAAGGCACAATATGTGCTGATGCCGATGCGCGTTTAGGAGCAATTCTGAACACTTCCGCCAATCGTTCAGTCTCGCGGCTGCGCCTGAGCGCCTTTCGCAATTATACAGCGGCCGCGTTGGATCTGGACGCACGCCATGTGGTGCTGACCGGCCCGAACGGGGCGGGCAAGACCAATCTCTTGGAAGCCATTTCATTGCTGTCGCCGGGACGCGGCCTGCGGCGTGCCAGTTTTGACATGGTCCAGGCACAGGGCGCTGAGGCATCATGGGCAGTCGCTGCAACGATTGAGACCTACAGCGGCCCGGTCGACATCGGCACGGGCGGAAACGCAGGTGATGGCGCACGACGGGTGCGTATCAATGGCGCCAATGCCCGTTCAGTTGAAGCGATGAGCGATTATTTGCGCGTTCTGTGGCTGACGCCTGCCATGGACGGACTGTTTTCCGGCCCGGCAGGGGATCGGCGCCGGTTTCTGGACCGGCTGGTCACAACGCTCATTCCGGGTCATTCGGCCACGGTCAATGATTTTGACAAGATCATGCGGCAGCGCAATCGCCTGCTTGAGGACAATGGTGACGCCCACTGGCTGGCAGCTATTGAAACGCAAATGGCAGAAACTGCCGCCGCTATCCATCTAGCGCGCACCGACAGCCTGACCCATTTGCAGGCCCTGATCGCCCAAAGTCTTAGCGATGGCAGTTTTCCAGCTGCCCAGTTGGCGCTAACACCATTGTTTGAGGATCGGCACGAGCCTGTTTCGTCGGCGGATCTGGAGACGGCGCTGATCGACATCTGGCGGCAAACCAGAGCACTGGATCGTGCGGCGGGGCGCACCACCGTGGGGCCGCACAGGGTCGATCTCGAGGTGGTCCATGCCCAAAAGGCCATGCCTGCAATGCTGGGCTCAACGGGTGAACAGAAGGCGTTACTGATCGGCTTGGTGCTGGCCCATGCCCGGTTGGTCAAACAGCGTACCGGCATTACGCCGTTTCTGCTGTTGGACGAGATTGCAGCACATCTTGATCCCGACCGGCGGCGGGCGCTTTTTGATGCGTTGGATGGCCTTGGCGGGCAGTGTTTCCTGACCGGTACAGACCCAATGCTTTTTGAAGCCCTTGCAGATCGCAGTCAGGCGATCCTCGTACGTGGTGGACGGCTTCACCCAAGCGACTAAGCCTTTTGGGAATTGCCAGGCAAATGAGCCCGAAACGGCCATTTTGCTTGGGATTTTTGGCTCAATCGACTACAACTAATTCATCTTAACGAGCCTGATTCGGACCCTCATGACCGACGACATTATTCCTGATCCCGCTGAATATGGTGCCGACAGCATTCGCGTGCTCAAAGGCCTTGATGCCGTGCGCAAGCGTCCCGGCATGTATATCGGTGACACGGACGACGGATCAGGCCTGCACCACATGGTCTATGAGGTGGTTGACAACGCCATTGATGAGGCGCTGGCGGGGCATGCCGACCGAGTAACAGTGACGCTCAATCCCGATGGCTCGGTGACGGTAACCGATAATGGGCGCGGCATTCCAACCGATATTCACAAGGAAGAAGGGGTATCGGCTGCTGAGGTGATCATGACCCAGCTGCATGCCGGGGGCAAGTTCGACCAGAATTCCTATAAGGTTTCGGGCGGCCTGCACGGTGTGGGTGTATCGGTGGTGAACGCGCTTTCGGTGTGGCTACGTTTGACCATTCGCCGAAATGGTAAAATCCATCAAATGACTTTCACCCATGGCGACGCCGATGGTCCGCTTGAGGTCATAGGGGTTAATGAAGGCAGGAACGGGACTGAAGTCAGCTTCATGCCCTCCACTGAAACCTTCACTATGGTGGAGTTCGATTTCAAAACGCTCGAGCATCGGCTGCGCGAGTTGGCGTTCCTCAATTCGGGCGTTCGCATCCTGTTGGCAGATCGCCGCCATCCAGAACCTGTTGATGTCGAGCTTTTTTACGAAGGCGGCCTTGAGGCATTCGTCAATTATCTGGACAAATCCAAGAGTCCGGTGATCGACAAACCGATCACCATTCTGCACGAAAAGGACGGCATTACCGTCGAAGTAGCGCTGCAGTGGAACGATAGCTACCACGAGAACGTGTTGTGCTTTACCAACAACATTCCCCAGCGCGACGGCGGCACCCATCTGGCGGGTCTGCGCGGCGCCCTGACCCGGCAGGTCACGAGTTACGCCGACGTTTCGGGTATTTCCAAGAAGGAAAAAGTTTCCCTAACGGGTGACGATACGCGTGAAGGGCTGACCTGCGTCTTGTCTGTCAAGGTGCCGGACCCGAAGTTTTCGAGCCAGACCAAGGACAAGCTGGTTTCCTCCGAAGTGCGGCCGGTGGTCGAAAATGTGGTCAATGAAAAACTTGGCCAATGGTTTGAAGAGCACCCCGTCGAAGCGCGCACCATTGCCAGCAAAGTGGCTGAAGCTGCCGCCGCCCGCGAGGCCGCCCGCAAGGCACGCGAGCTAACCCGCCGCAAGGGGGCGCTGGAAATTTCCTCCCTGCCTGGCAAACTTGCCGATTGCCAGGAACGCGACCCGGCAAAATCAGAAATCTTTATCGTGGAAGGTGACTCTGCTGGTGGTTCCGCCAAGCAGGGACGCGACCGCGCAACGCAGGCCGTCTTGCCGCTCCGTGGCAAGATCCTTAATGTCGAACGCGCCCGGTTTGACCGCATGATCGGCTCGGACCAGGTGGGTACGCTGATTACAGCGCTAGGGACGGGCATCGGTCGCGAGGAATTCAACGCCGACAAGTTGCGCTACCACAAGATCATCATCATGACCGATGCTGATGTCGACGGCGCCCATATCCGCACGCTGCTTTTGACGTTCTTTTATCGCCAGACCCCTGAACTTATTGAGCGCGGACACATCTATATCGCCCAACCGCCGCTTTATAAAATCAAGCGCGGGCAGTCCGAGCAATATCTCAAGGACGAGAGGGCGCTTGAAGATTATTTGCTATCGACGGGCACCGAAGACGCCGTGCTGACGACCCGCGATGGCCTGACCCACGCCGGTGCCGATTTGTTGTCGATCCTGCAGCAGTCACGCGACATCGTGAACGCCATCGAAAACCTCAATACCCGGTACGATCGGAGCCTGGTTGAACAGGCGGCCATCGTTGGCGCGCTTGATCCCGAAGGGTTGTCCGATCCCGCCAAGGCACAGGTAACGCTTGATCGCATCGCCAACCGGCTCGACCGGATTTCAGATGAGCTAGAGCGCGGCTGGACCGGGGAAATTACCGACGACGACGGGTTGGCCTTTACCCGCGTGGTCAGGGGTGTTTCGGAAACTCACGGCATTGATCCTGCGCTGCTCAATAGCGCTGATGCGCGCAAACTGCGCCAGATTGCCGGTCGTTTGGATGAATTGTTTGGTGGCGTCGCCACCCTTTCGCGCAAAGGCGAAACAACATCGATTCACGGGCCATCGTCACTGTTCAAGGCTGTGACTGCGGCTGGCCGCAAGGGCGTTACCCTGCAGCGCTATAAGGGCCTGGGCGAAATGAACCCAAGCCAGTTGTGGGAAACAACGCTGGATCCGAACGTACGGACCCTGCTCAAGGTGGAAATTCGCGAGAGCGACGATGCCGATTCAATCTTTACAGCGCTCATGGGTGACCTCGTTGAACCACGGCGCGAATTCATTCAGGACAACGCCTTGAGCGTCAGCAATCTCGACGTCTGATCGGATTTCGGTTGCGGGCAAACGCTCAATAAACGAGTATTCGCTCGCAAGGGAGTGTTTCAGGGATGGTTCAGCGACAGGAAACGTCTGGAAACAGGCTTGACGATGCGGCCCGTGCCGGATGGCTTTACTATGTTGCCGGCAACAATCAGGAGCAGATTGCCCAAACGCTTGGGGTGTCGCGACAGACTGCGCAACGCCTTGTTTCCCTGTCGATTTCCGAGGGTTTGATTCGCGTTCGCCTCGATCATCCGATCGGGCGTTGCATGGAACTTGGCGAAAAACTGCGCCAACGGTATGCACTCGATTTTGTCGAAATTGTCCCCACTGATCCAACGGCACCCGACTCGATCAATGGCGTTGCGATTGCCACGGCCGGGCAAATCGAACGCTGGCTCAAGCACGATGAACCGGTAATCATGGCGCTGGGGACGGGGCGAACGCTCAAGGCGGCAATCGAGCAAATGAGCCCGATCGACGCGTCCCAGCACAAGATTGTTTCCCTAACCGGCTCCATCGCGCCTGATGGGGCAGCGGCCTATTACAATGTCATTTTCGACATCGCGCAAACCGTCAAGGCGCGCAGCTTTCCCATGCCGCTACCGGTCATTGCCTCCTCGTCCCGGGAGCGCGAATTGCTGCACGCCCAACCGATGATTCAGGAAACACTGACCCTGGCCAGACAGGCCAATGTGACGTTTGTCGGCATCGGCGAGATCGACCCGGACGCACCACTCTATGTCGACGGCTTTATCACCAGTGATGAACTGAGATCCCTGCAAAAGGCGGGTGCGGTGGGCGAGATCTGCGGCTGGAGTTTTGACGCCGATGGCAAGCTGATCGAAGGATTGACCAATGACCGCGTCGCGTCGGCCCCAGTGCCTTCGCGTGAAACCTCGCTGGTCGTGGCAATTGCCGCAGGCAATAAAAAATTGCCCGGCCTCAGGGCATCGCTTTCCCGCCGTTTGGTTAACGGTTTGATAACTGACGAGCGTACCGCAGAAAATCTGCTGAACACGCCCTAGCCCTTAGAAAATAAACATTAATATTCAGTTTTTTGCCGTTGCATTCGCTAACGAACCATTCGCTGTGCGCATACCCCTCTTGACTTCGTCGCATAAATAATGAGTATTTGCTCATTGCCGGAATAAATGCCCGGCTCGATTGTTGGGAGAACAACCGATGAAACTGACACCCATTCTCATGGGCGCGTTTACTCTAGCGCTTGCTGGCACCGCCTCTGCGCAGACGCTCACCATAGCCACTGTCAATAATGGCGACATGATCCGTATGCAGGGTCTGTCGTCCGCCTTTACCGACGAAACCGGTATCGATCTCAATTGGGTCGTGCTCGAGGAAAACACGCTTCGCCAGAACGTCACCACCGATATTGCCACCAATGGTGGACAGTACGACGTCATGACCATTGGCACCTACGAAGCCCCAATCTGGGCAAAGCAGGGTTGGCTGGTGCCGCTCGATGGCCTCAGCGCTGACGCCGCCTATGACGTCGATGACCTGCTGCCCGCAATCCGCGGTGGTCTCTCGCTCGATGGCAAGCTTTATGCTGCGCCGTTCTACGGCGAAAGCTCGATGGTCATGTACCGCAAGGACCTGATGGAAAAGGCTGGTCTGACCATGCCGGATGCCCCCACCTGGGAGTTCATCGGAGAAGCTGCGCGCGCCATGACTGATCGCGACAATGACATCAACGGCATTTGCCTGCGCGGCAAGGCTGGTTGGGGCGAGAACATGGCGTTCCTGACGGCGATGTCAAATTCGTTCGGCGCACGCTGGTTTGATGAAGACTGGAAGCCCCAGTTCGATCAGCCGGAATGGAAGGCGACACTGGATACCTATTTGTCGCTGATGAATGATGCGGGCCCAGCTGGTGCCTCGTCCAACGGCTTTAATGAAAACCTGACCTTGTTCCAACAGGGCAAGTGCGGCATGTGGATCGATGCAACCGTTGCAGCTTCGTTTGTAACGGGTCCCGACTCCACCGTTGCCGATCAGGTCGGTTTCGCTCTGGCACCGGACAATGGTCTGGGCAAGCGCGGCAACTGGCTCTGGGCATGGTCACTGGCCATTCCGACCAGCAGTCAGAATACTGAAGCAGCCGAAAAGTTCATCAACTGGGCAACCAACAAGGACTATCTGGCAACAGTTGCGGCTGAGGAAGGTTGGGCAAGCGTCCCCCCTGGCACACGCACCTCGCTTTATGAAAATGCCGACTATCAGGCAGCAGCGCCCTTCGCCAAGATGACGCTTGAATCGATCAATTCGGCGGATCCGACCAATCCAACTGTCAAGCCGGTGCCCTATGTCGGCGTGCAGTTTGTCGCCATTCCGGAATTTGCCGGTATCGCGACCAACATTGGCCAGCTGTTCTCAGCGGCACTGGCCGGTCAGATGTCAGCAGACGATGCCCTGGCCCAGGCTCAGGACGCCGCCACGCGTGATATGACCCGCGCAGGCTATATCAAGTAGGTCTGCTTCCGAGGAAGACAACGCGGCCGGAGTGTTCCGGCACCCCGGCCGCAGATATTTTCCGAACCGGATGCTGCCTCAAAAACCAGTCTCTCGAGGCAGCATCCAAATGAACCGCCCGGCTAACGGTACCCTCTTGAGGTCGGGCGGTTTTAATCAAACGATTTTTGCGGCACGCCCGTAGCGGCCGCCAAGGCGCACCGGCAAAAGTCCGGGTATTTGGGAGGACGAAATGGCTACAGCACAGACGCGAACGCTTGCTCGCACCATGATGGCGCCGGCCGTCATCGTGCTGCTGCTCTGGATGGCCGTACCATTGGCGATGACCATATGGTTTTCGTTCCAGAATTACAGCCTGATCAATCCCTTGATGACCGGGTTCGCCGGATGGGCGAACTATGAATATGTCATCGGTGATCCCTCGTTTACCCAATCGCTGATCAACACGTTGATCCTTGTGGGTGGGGTTTTGCTGATCACCGTGATTGGCGGCATCTTTCTGGCGCTATTGCTCGATCAGCCGCTCTGGGGTCAGGGCCTGCTGCGCATTGTCGTCATCTCACCCTTCTTCGTCATGCCGCCCGTTGCGGCGCTGATCTGGAAAAACGGCTTCATGCATCCCGGCTACGGCATGCTGGGGCATCTCTGGAAATTCTTTGGCCTGCAACCGGTGGACTGGTTCAACCAGTACCCGTTGTTTTCGGTCGTCGTCATCGTGGCCTGGCAGTGGTTGCCATTTGCGACCCTGATCTTTCTGACCGCCCTGCAGTCGCTCTCGGAAGAGCAGCGCGAGGCCGCCGAAATGGACGGTGCCAATGCAATCAACCGGTTCTGGTACATTATCATGCCGCACATGGCGCGCTCGGTCACCATCGTAATCCTGATCCAGACCATCTTCCTTTTGGGCATTTTTGCTGAAATCCGCGTCACAACCGGGGGCGGGCCGGGCTATGCCTCGACAAACATCGCCTTCCTGGTGTTCCGCACTGGTATTTTGAGCAACGACATCGGGGCCGGGTCGGCCGGGGGTGTGGTCGCTGTCATCATCGCCAATATCGTTGCCATCTTCCTGATGCGCGCCGTTGGCAAGAACCTGGACGCTTGAGGGAGCTGGAAATGGCACGCAACGTCTCAACCCCCACCAAAGTCGGCTTCACTATCGCCGCCTGGGCCGTCGCCTTACTACTATTCGCGCCGATCCTGTGGACCTTATTGACGGCATTCAAAACGGAGTCCGAGGCCATTGCCTCGAGCCCCACTTTCTTGCCGCAGAACTTCACATTGGAAAATTTTGCCGCCGTGCAGGAACGCTCGGACTATTTCAAACATGCGTTCAATTCCATTGTGGTGTCGGTCGGCTCGACCCTTCTGGGGCTGATCATCGGGGTTCCGGCTGCGTGGGCCATGGCCTTTGCGCCAACCAAGCGCACCAAGGATATCCTGATGTGGATGCTCTCCACCAAGATGATGCCGGCGGTCGGCGTCTTGATCCCGATCTATCTGATCTTTCGCGACCTGCGGCTGCTCGACACTGTGCACGGGCTCACCATCATCATGACGCTGATCAATCTGCCGATCATCATCTGGATGCTCTACACCTATTTCAAGGAAATCCCGGTTGATATCCTTGAGGCTGCCCGCATGGATGGGGCCGAACTATGGAACGAAATCGTCCATGTGCTGGTGCCAATGGCCGTTCCAGGCATTGCCTCAACGCTGCTGCTCAATGTCATTCTGGCGTGGAACGAAGCGTTCTGGACCATCACCCTGACTTCGGGCCGCGCTGGTACATTGACGGCCTTCATCTCCTCATTCTCAAGCCCGCAGGGACTATTCCTGGCCAAGCTTTCGGCCGCATCCCTCCTGGCTATCGCCCCGATACTTCTCTTGGGCTGGTTCAGCCAGAAACAACTCGTCCGTGGTCTCACCTTCGGCGCTGTAAAGTAAGGACAGAAAAATGGGTTCCATCTCACTCGAACACGTCAAGAAGTCCTTCGGCGAAGTTCAGATCATTCCCGATATCACGCTTGATATCAAAGACGGCGAGTTCGTCGTCTTTGTCGGCCCCTCGGGGTGCGGTAAATCCACCCTGCTGCGCTTGATCGCAGGGCTGGAAGACACATCGGGCGGCACCATCCTGCTCGATGGCGAGGACATGACCAAGGCACCACCTGCCCGTCGCGGCCTGGCCATGGTGTTCCAGTCCTATGCGCTGTATCCGCATATGAGCGTGCGCGACAATATCGCTTTTCCGCTCAAGATGGCCAAAGCGCCCAAGGAAGTGATCGACCAGAAGGTCGAATACGCTGCACGAACGCTCAATCTTGGTTCCTATCTCGACCGCCGGCCGCGCGCCCTTTCGGGCGGCCAGCGCCAGCGTGTCGCCATCGGTCGCGCCATCGTGCGCGAACCCAAGGCATTTCTGTTTGACGAGCCTCTGTCTAATCTGGATGCTGCCTTGCGCGTCAACATGCGCCTTGAGATCACCGAATTGCACCAGCAACTCAAGACGACGATGATCTATGTCACCCATGATCAGGTCGAAGCCATGACCATGGCCGACCGGATCGTTGTGCTCAACGCTGGCAATGTGGAGCAGTTCGGCAGCCCGCTTGAACTATATAAGAAACCTGCCAATCGCTTCGTTGCCGGCTTTATCGGATCGCCCAAGATGAATTTTGTCGATGGGCAGGAAGCGGCCAAGCACAACGCTCATTCCATCGGCGTGCGCCCTGAGCATTTCGCCCTTAACCGAACTGCCACCCCCGGGGTCTGGAAAGGCAAGGTCACCGTAGCCGAATTGCTGGGATCGGACACCTTCCTGCATGTTCAGGTCGAGGGCCTCGGGTTGATGACCATCCGTGCCGACGGCGATGAGACTTATACCCATGGCGATGATGTCTACTTGACCCCCGATGCCACGCGCATCTACAGGTTCGACGCGGCAGGAAAGGCTATTTAGGCGGTCAATCATCGCGACCACCTGCCAGGGCGGGTGCTCGCAATGGACACGCAATGCCACACCAGGGACAATCTTATGAGCACGAAACTCTCAGCGAAAACCCTTGACGCCATTTCCGTGACTGCATCCGTGCCGGGATACCGCCGGGATGATTTGCGCGCAGGCATCGTGCATTTTGGCATTGGCAATTTTCATCGCGCCCATCAGGCGGTCTATCTCGACGATCTTTTTGCCACCGGGTCTGACCATGATTGGGCGCTGGTTGGTGCCGGTGTTCGCGACGCCGATGAGGCAATGCGTCAGAAGCTGATGGAGCAGGACTGGCTGACAACCGTGGTTGAACGGGAGGCCGACACAAGTTCGGCCCGTGTCACCGGGGCGATGATCGACTACCTCAAGCCCGGCGAGTGTGCCGCGATAATCGAGCGCCTCACCGATCCGGCTATTCGCATCGTATCACTGACCATTACCGAGGGTGGCTATTTTATCGATCCGGCCAGCCAGGAATTCGATCCAACCCACCCCGAGATTGCCTATGACGCTGCCCATATCGAGGCACCGCGCACGGCGTTCGGCCTGATCCTGGCAGGACTTTTGCACCGTCGTCAGGCGGGGATCGTGCCTTTTACCGTTATGAGCTGCGACAATATTCCGGGCAATGGCCATGTTACCCAAAATGCCGTTGTGGGGATGGCCCGGCTCATTGATCCAGTGCTTGCGGAGTGGGTCAACGCCAATGTTGCCTTTCCCAACGGCATGGTTGACCGCATTACCCCGGCGACCTCAGAACGCGAAAAGGCGTTATTGGCCGAAAATTTCGGCATCGACGACAATTGGCCGGTGTTCTGCGAGAGCTTCAAACAATGGGTTCTTGAAGACAATTTCCCAGCGGGCCGCCCGGCGCTCGAAAAGGTCGGCGTGCAGTTCGTTTCCGACGTCGCGCCCTACGAGCACATGAAAATCCGCATCCTCAACGGAGGCCACGCCACGATTGCCTACCCGGCAGCTTTGATGGATATCCATTTCGTGCACGAGGCCATGGAAAACCAGCTTGTTGCCAATTTCCTGGCCACGGTCGAAAATGACGAGATCATTCCAGTCGTCCCTCCGGTTCCTGATACGGACCTCAACCAATATCTGGCCCTTTGCCAGCGTCGATTTGCCAATCCCACGATCGGCGACACGACCCGGCGCATTGCCCTGGATGGATCGAACCGGCAACCCAAATTTATCATTCCTTCGGCGCTGGATCGGGTCAAGGCCAACCAATCAGTGACCGGCCTGGCTCTGGTTTCAGCCCTGTGGTGCCGATACTGTTTTGGCACCACCGAAAGCGGTGCGGTAATCGAGCCGAACGATCCTAGTTGGGACCGTCTTACCACTCAGGCCAGGCGCGCCAAAAACGATCCAGTGGCGTGGCTCGCCATGACCGATATTTATGGCGAACTGGCGCACGATGTCTTTTTCGTCAGCGCTTTTAGCGATGCGTTGAGTGCGCTTTGGGCCGATGGGGCTGAAAAGACGCTTCAACGTTACCTTGAGGGTAACATGTGAGCACACATTTCCCTCGCATTTTCACCTGCCGTTCACGCCCATCCGGGTCGCGGACAGCGCCATGAGCGCTGCTTTCGATCTGGTCATATTCGACTGTGATGGCGTCCTGGTCGATAGCGAACCGCTGGCCATGCGGGTCCTGTTGGCAGCCATCGCGGCGCAGGGGGCAACCGTAACGCTTGAAACCGCCTATTCAAATTATCTCGGCCGGTCGCTGGCCTCGATTTCGGCCAGCCTGCTCAACAGTCACGGGGCACCGCTGGGCGCCGCCGCGCTCGAGGCCATGCGGGGCGATCTTTATGCGCTCTATCGCCGAGAGTTGCGCGCCAATCGCGGGCTTCCCGAGGTATTGTCAGCGCTGGGTGCCCCGTTCTGCGTCGCCTCCTCCAGTACACTCGAGCGCATCCGCCTTAGCCTTGACCTGACCGGCTTGCTGCCCCGGTTCGAGCCCAATATTTTCTCGGCCAGCATGGTGGAAAACGGCAAACCCGCGCCGGACCTGTTTTTGCACGCAGCCGAAAAAATGGGAGCAGACCCAAAGCGTTGCGTCGTGATCGAGGATAGCCCGGCAGGCATCGCGGCGGCGAAAAGCGCGGGGATGAAAGCCTTTGCCTATTTGGGGGGCAGTCACATTGCACCCAGCGGATTGCGCCCCAAGGTTGAGGCCCTCAACCCCGATGTGATGTTCAGCGATATGCACGCCCTGCCCGATCTGGTAGGCTCGGTCTGAACCAAGAACGAGGCGTTGCAACCTTGACAAAAAGTCTCCTGGTCGCTGTGGACGTGGGCACGGGGAGCGCCCGGGCCGGTGTACTCACCCCCCAAGGCGCACTGCTTGGCCGGGCCGAACAACCCATCCTGATGAACCGCAGCGACGCCAACCATGCCGAGCATGACAGCGAGCAAATCTGGCAGGCGGTCTGCGCAGCCGTCAGCGCGGCCATGACACTGGCTGCCGCCGATCCAAGCGAAATTGTCGGCATCAGCTTTGATGCGACCTGCTCATTGGTCGTTCGCGACGCCGGGGGGGCGCCGCTCAGCGTATCGCGTTCGGGCGAAACGCAATGGGACACCATTGTCTGGCTGGATCATCGCGCCCTTGCAGAGGCCGAGCAATGCACGGGCACCGGGCATGAAGTACTCAATTATGTCGGTGGCGTCATGTCACCTGAGATGGAGGTGCCAAAGCTGATGTGGCTCAAGCGCCACCTGCCTGACACCTGGGAAAAGGCGGGATATTTCTTCGATCTTACCGATTTTCTCACTTGGAAAGCTTCAGGCTCACTAGCGCGAAGCCAATGTACTCTCACCTGCAAATGGACCTATCTGGCCCATGAAAAGGCCGGATGGCGGCATGATTTTCTTGATGCCGTCGATCTTGCAGACATGCCTCAAAAGGGCCGATTGCCCGAGAGTGCCGCCGCGATAGGGCAGGACCTTGGGTCTCTCACCTCGGCAGCTGCCACAGCGCTGGGGTTAACGCAACGCTGCCGGGTTGGTGCCGGACTCATTGACGCTCACGCGGGCGCGCTGGGTTCGCTGGGTGCCTTTGCCGGACAAAGTGCGAACATTCATCGGCATTTGGCACTGATTGCAGGGACATCCAGTTGCGTAATGGCGCTTTCGCCGGAAAGTCGGCCGACCGCCGGCCTCTGGGGTCCTTATTTTGGGGCGGTGCTGCCCGATTGTTGGCTCAACGAGGCTGGCCAGTCGGCGACGGGCGCGCTGCTCGATCATATCCTGCGTTGGCACGGCGCTGGCGGCGAGCCAACACCGGCGCTACATGAACGGGTGGTGGCGCGAATAATGGAATTGCGTTCGGTCGAAGGGCGTAGGCTTGGTTCGCGCATCCATGTCCTGCCAGACTTTCATGGCAATCGGTCCCCACTTGCCGATCCCAATGCCCTCGGCGTTATTTCCGGGCTGACGCTGGATAGTGATTTTGACAGCTTGTGTCGGCTGTACTGGCGCACAGCGGTTTCAATTGTTCTGGGTGTCCGTCACATCCTGGAAGCGCTGAACCAAAAGGGCTATGCCATTGATACGCTTCATATAACGGGCGGGCATACCCGCAACCCCCTTCTGATGGAGCTTTATGCAGATGCCACGGGTTGCACGGTAATCGAACCCGCGACGCCCGATGCTACCCTGCTTGGTGTGGGCATGGTCGCTGCAACCGCCGCAGGGCTCTATCCCACCTTGAACGCTGCCGCCGCAGCGATGGCCCAAGGCGGTTTGACCCGCCCGCCAAATCCCGAAGCTCGAACGCAGTTTGATTTTGATTATCGTATATTCACCCGGATGCTGGCGCACCGAAGCGAAATCGATGAGGCACAAGACAAGGCCATCACTCAAACCAAGGCTTTTGACGTTCATCTACAACGCAATTCGCAGCCCGTTGATGGGCCTCCCGGACCTGCACATCCACAATAGGATACGGCGCTGGGTGCATCGTGCACGCGCCATGTTGCCCACTTGGATGCAGATTTTGGTCGCTAATTTCGATTGACCATTTGGGTCCAGCCAGAACCATTTTGGAATTTGTGTCGCAAAAACACACCTCGAGAATGGGTTGCAGGTTGTCAAACTGACCAATTATGCTTATTCAGTCATTATGACTTGGACACGCGAAATGACCAACGCCCTGCTGCGCAGGTTCATGATCGAGGATGACAAGGTTGATGCCAGGGAGCGCAAGCGACGAACGATCCTCGTCGCCGCCGCGAAACTGTTCGTGCGCTTTGGCTATCGCAAGACCAGTATTGACGATGTGGCACGGGACGCCAACGTCGCAAAGGGTACGATCTACCTGTATTTTGCGACAAAGCCCGAGCTTCTCCTACATACCGTTGTTGCGGAAAAGGCGCCTCTTGTCGCGACCTTTCTCGATGTCATGGAAGTTGCCGAACCGCGCGAACGCCTCTGGCGATACCTCTTTGAGACGGCGCGGGCATTTCCCCGGATGCCATTGACCACACAATTCACAGTGCCGGGCAATGATCTGGAACCGGCAGTGGCCGAACTCGGTCCGGACATCGCTGCTGCCCTTACCGAACATCGTACTGAGGCACTTGTGCACCTGGTAAGACCGTTCGCTGCTCGCGATTATGCCGGGCAACAGGACATTAAGGCCCGCGCCGCCGCCCTGCTTGGACTGATCTATGCGATGCCCGCCGCTCTGGAAAAGTCGATGGCTATTGGCCTCAGTGCCGACCGTGCGGCAGAGGTCTACGCCGATATGCTGGTCGGCGGATTTGCAGCAGAACCCTCATCAGCCGCCAAGATTACGCGCGGGCGAGCATAAGATCACCCGCGCCGGGTCAGACCAGAATTCAAAAGGTGAAACATGACAACGCTCATCTACGCGTTCGATGCCAGCGAAACGCCGACGCTGTCCGATGTCGGCGGCAAGGCACTGAGCCTGATCAGCACGACCGCAGCCGGTCTGCCAGTTCCCGCAGGATTCGCGCTGAGCGTAGCGTTCTTCGGGCCTTGGACGAAGGCAGTCAAACAAACTCCACAATGGTCGGCGCTCCTCAAAGCGCCAACCAAGAAGAATTGCGATCTGGTCAAGGGTCTGGCGTCGAAAATGGTCCTGACCGACGATCAGCGCGCGGCGCTTGAAACCCATCTCGATCAGATTGACGGCACGGGACCGTTTGCCGTGCGTTCATCCTCGCCAGAAGAAGACCTGTCCGGCACCAGTTTTGCCGGCATGTACGAGACATTTCTCGGCACAACCCGCGCAATGCTTGAAGGTGCGATCGCCAATGCCTTCAGCTCAATGTTTGATACGCGCGTCATGGAATACAAAGCGCAGCACAGACTTGCGCTCGAAGGTGCCAACATCAGCATTATCGTGCAGCGCCAAATTGCCAGTGACGTCAGCGGCGTGGCGTTTTCGCTCAATCCCATGAACAATTGCTTTGATGAAGCCGTCATTGACGCCAGTTTTGGTCTGGGTGAGGCGATCGTCTCCGGGATTGTCACACCCGACAATTACATCGTTGAGAAAGTCACGATGGAAGTGCTGGAAAAGCGGGTTTCGGAAAAATCTCTTGCCCTGCAACTGAACCCGGATGGTGGCATCTCGCAAACGGTTCCTCTGCAGCCGAAAGCGCAGGCGTTGACCGAAACGCAAATCCTCGAACTCACAGAACTGATCAAAGCGACCGAAGACCACTATGGTTTTCCGGTCGATATTGAATGGGCCTATGAGAGCGGCACGCTGTACCTGTTGCAGGCGCGCCCGATCACAACATTCTTCCCGCTGTTCCCCGAACTGATCACCGCGCCCGACGAACGCAAGAAGCTCTACATGGACATCATGCCGCTGTCCCAAGGGTTTAGCGACAATCTGTCAATCCTGGGCGGCGAAGTCTGGGATATCGTTCTGGACAAGCTGAAGATGGGGGCGGTTCCCCTGGGTGAGGACGGATACATTGTTGGCCTCCACGGGCGTCAGTACTTCCAGCTCAACAATGTATTCAAGGGGCTGGGGAAGCGCGGCATGCAGATGGCCTCGTCCCTCGATAATGCATTCGAGGGCCGGGAAGACGAAATATTCAAAGAGTATATCAGCGCGGAAATGACGCCTCTGATGAAGAAAGGGCGGCGGGCCCAAATCGCCATGTTGCTCACGCTGGGGCCGGGCATGGTTGGTAGCTTCTTCAACCCGGAAAAGGCCGCAAAGACCGTTGAAACCGCGGTCGACAACCTTCTGACCTTTTTCAAGGGCATGAAAAACGACCGGCCATTTGACGAAGTGGTGGAGTCTGCATTTGTCGCGTTTGACGAGAACTTCAAAGGGATGGTCGGCTTCATCGCCGGGGTTCTTGCCGAGGGTGGGTTGAAGAAAATCTTGAAAGGTACCGAAGCAGAGGCGTTGACCCAAGCCATAATGATGGATGTGCCGTCGAACCCCTCCAGCGCCATGGGGCACGAGATGCTGGCCCTCGCCAGCGCTCGAGAAATACGCAAAACCGAAGATGCCGCGATCTTCGAGGACAGGATCACCAACCGGACTTACTCGCCAGAGTTCATGGCGGCGTTCGACGACTACCTGTATAAATTTGGCGACCGTGGATTCAAAGAAATCGACGTGGCATCGCCTCGAGTGAGCGAGCGGCTTGGCGAGTTCTTCGTCCAACTCAAGGCGTTCAATCTGGACGACAATCAGATGATGAAAGTCGCGGCCCGCAAGCACGAAGCGATTGAGAAAATGCGTGTTGTCGCGCGCGAAAGGGGCAAGCTGAAAAAGTTCGACAAATCCTTGCGTACTATTGAACTGTTGTTCGGCCATCGCGAGACCCCCAAATATATGGTGGTGGTGATGAACGGGTGCCTGCATCGTTTGGCCCTCGAAATAGCTGATGGGTTTGTGGCGCAGGGGCGGCTTGAAAACCGCAACCAGATATTTGATTTGACGATTGAGCAGGTCAGCCAGGCGCAGAAAAACGCGGGATTAGACCTTTTGCCGCTTGTAGCGGCGAACACCGAGCCGCAGAAATTGTACGAAGGCGTAAAGGACTTCCCCGTCTTCATCGACAGCCGCGGCAAGATTTTCCGTAAGCAATTGGTGGCAGGTGATGGCGATCTGGCCGGCATGGCGGTGTCAAACGGCACCTATACCGGCCGCGCCAGGGTGCTTTTGAGCCCCTATGAAAAACCGCTGCTTCCCGGCGAAATCCTGGTCACAGTGGCGACCGAGCCGTCATGGACACCGATCTTTGTCAATGCCTCGGCGGTAGTTCTGGAAGTGGGCGGGGGCCTTCAGCACGGCGCCATCATTGCCCGCGAATATGGCCTGCCCTGCGTCAGTGGCTTGCCCGGCGTGACCAAGATCATCAAGGACGGCGATTTGCTCGAAGTCGACGGCACCAACGGCATCGTCAAATTTCTTGAAAAAGCCGTATGAATTGCGAATTGGCGAGGAAGACGCCGATTTCCCGCCGAACATTCTATCCTCGATTGTTGGACCAGGGAGATTGCAGGGCTTCGGGCATCTGGGGGGGACCCGGGTGAGCTGGGCGGGATCGTGCGAGCCGAGCATCAGTGCGGCAGCTAGGCACATTGAAGCAGCGCCGAGCGCTGCTGCATCTTCGATAGATGCGCGGTGGATTGAAGGGGTATCAGGATCGGCGTCGGACAAATGCTCGTTGGTGTAGCGGAGCAATTCATCGAGCAGACGAGTTGGCAACCGGCCGCCAACAACCACTGCGTCAGGGTCGACAATCAGACCGATATGGGCAACTGCTTCAGCAATATGGATGCTGACATGTTTCAGCCAGCCTGAAACCAGATCGCGGGCCCGTTTGTCCAGCGTCATCAAGTCATGCGGATTGGTAACAATGACGTCGTGCTCGCGCAAATACTCGTATAGGACAAACAGCGAAAATAGCTCACCCAAAGGCTGCACCTGACCCGGCGCAGGCCCGGCGTCTTCATCAGTCATGGGCAGCCAGCCGATTTCGCCACTGATCCCCATGGCACCCTCGTGGATCAATCCATCAAGAACCAGACTACCGCCAGCGCAGGCCGTAATATAGATATAGAAAAAATTATGACTTTCCGCGCCGAGTCCGAAATCGAGTTCGGCCATGGCGGCCGCGTTGGACTCATTATCAATGTAAACCGGGTGCGGCGTCAGCGCCGCCAAAGCGGCGCGCACGTCGAACCTGGTCCACTGCGTGTAATTTGCAGGCTTGCCTGCGATTGGCAGTTCACCGAGCCAATAGGGAATAGCGACGCCAATGCCCGACAGTCGAGCACTATCAATCAGCCGACTGCGCTCGAAATAGGAAATGGCTTCGCCGGTCAGTTCGACAAATTCATTGGGCAGAATAAAGCGTTTCTCGTGGTGCACCCGTCCGCGAACAGTCCCCGTGGCGTCTACCGCAACGATGGTCAGATGGTCGCGATCAATATCGACGCCAACCGAGAAACATCCCTTTGGATCCAACTCAAGCTCGATTGCGGGTTGTCCGCGAAGGCCGTGGCGGCGCCGCGCCTCCATCACCAGCCCTTCATCAAGCAACCGATCGACAATGCGAGCGATTGCCTTTTTCGTCAGCCCCGATTGACGGGCAATCTCGGCCCGGGAAATCGGGGCATGTCGATGGATGGCGCGCAAGACCAAACCGCGATTATGTTCGCCGGCTTGTCCCACGTTCGAACCGGTCAGATCAGCGCTATGGCCCCGCAAGGCTGACTTACTTCTGGCGGTCATTGTGACAGATCCATGTCCGTGGTGCGGAAACCGCCTTGAGCAAGTCGAACAATTGTCATTTCACCGCGTCAAAATCCAGCTCCGAATTTCAAATGGCCGCAACTCTGCGCCGGCGCCGCGTTCCATCGGCTCCTCCATGATGGAGACGGGACCAGTCGCACGCCAACCATTCTCAAGACCAAGTGCGAAGTTGCCGCGACGCCCGGCTGGTTCGTAGACCCGCAACACGATGCCGTCCTGATCCTCTGCCGGTTTCAGCGCCGACAGAGCGGCTGGAATGCCCGCAACGGAAACCGGTGTGACCACGTTCGCCTGGAGGCCGCTACCGGCGATGGACAAGAGCGGTTGGTTCAGATCGTCAGCTTCCTCTCGAACGCCACCGTCGAACCAGTCTCCCTCATGCGGCATAAGCGCATATGTGAAGCTTTGTTTGCCCTCGTCGGCCAGCGGATCGGGATAAATCGGCGAGCGTAACAGGCTAAGGCCAAGCACGTTGCCTTTTGCACTGTGCCCGTATTTGGCGTTGTTGAGCAGCGCCAATCCAAATCCTGGTTCGGAAAGGTCGACAAAGCGATGCGCGGGAGCCTCAAACATCGCCTCGTCCCACGAGGTGTTGGTATGGGTTGTGCGTCGGGTAACGCCATAGGCGCTCTCAAAACTTGCACCTGGGGAACGGACTGCCGCCGGGGTCAGTGTTCGCAGAAAGACGCGGCGGTCGTGCCAGTCGAGGTCCGTTTCAATATCAAGCCGTCGACTGTTGGCGGCGAGTGCGATGGTTTGGGCAATGCTCGAGTTGCGGAAATGCCGTGTGATTCGAACGGCTGCGCGGTGCGGGGTATTTTCGACAATTTCGATTTTGTCTATTGTGGTAATTTCTTCGCCGCGCTCGGCATAATCGGTCTCTACATCCCAGGCATCCCAGTTGCGCGGCTTGTCGACGGGATAGGCCCAAAGCTGGTTGCCGCGTCCTGCAAGGGCCTCGCGCCCCGTGGCTTTGTGAACCAGACTTGTGATGGTGCCATCCGAACCGATCGTCGCGCATAGATGCGCATTTTCAATTTTTGTCGTGCTGACGTTCAGTCCGGCAACGGGGGTCTGCGCCTTGGTATCAATGACCGCGATTCCAAGCGGCGGTATTGTTTTCGATGTCGCAATGGTTGAGCCGTCCGCAAGCCTTACGCGCATGGACCGGTCGGAAAGCGTCGGGTTAACGACTATCAGCCCATCCTCGATTTCTCCCTTGACCATCTGGCCGGCAATAGTTGAAAGGCCTTTTTGCTGAGCTGTCTGCCCTGCGTCGATCACGCCGTCCAACTCGCGCTCGGCGTCCTGATAGACCTCACTGATCGAGGAGCCGGGCAAAATGTCGTGAAACTCGTTCTTGAGCACCATGTGCCAATGGGGTTCGAGGCTTTCGGGTTTGTTGGCGCCCAGCATATGGGCGAGCGAAGCCAGCGTTTCAGCGGTTATCAGCGCGCGCTCAGCCTGCCGGTGTTTGCGCTTCACCCCACTCTGAGTGGTAAGGGTCGCCCGATGCAATTCGAGATAGATTTCGCCCTGCCAAACCGGCAGTGTCTGACTTGCAGCGGTTTTATGGGCGTCATCAAAGAATGATCGCACCGTGGTCCATCTGGCTTTGGGAAGCACGGGGAAGTCGCGCAATTGAACTTCGCGCTCGACCATTTCAGGGGTCACGCCGCCGCCCCCATCGCCATAACCGACTGCCAGCAATGTCGTGGGATGATCGACCTTGCCACGGAAGTTCTTCCAGGTGGGCACAAAGCAGTCGGGCCGGACAAAGCCGTTATATCCCTGCATTGGATTGTCGAACGTATGGGTCAGGACACGGCTGCCGTCCAGTCCTTCCCACCAGAACAGATCAGCCGGAATCTTGTTGGTTTCGTTCCAGTTGACCTTGATGGTAAAGAAGTTGTCGATCCCGCCCTGCTTGAGGATTTGCGGCAATGCGCCCGAAAAGCCAAAGCAATCGGGCAGCCAGCAGATAGTGTGACGGGTGCCGAATTTTTTCTCGAAATAGCGCTGGCCGTAAAGCACCTGCCGCACAAGGCTTTCCCCGGTCGGCATGTTGGTGTCGGGTTCAACCCACATTCCCCCCAGTGTTTCCCACTGACCTGATTTTACCTTTTGGGTAATCCGGTCGAACAGGGCTGGATCGTCGGCCTCGATCTGAGCGTAATAATGGGCCGTCGACTGGTTGAAACGGAAGTCGGTTGATTGGTCCATAAGCGAAAGTGCTGTGTGGAAGGTGCGGCGCATTTTTCGGCGCGTCTCGGCATAAGGCCATAACCAGGCCAGATCAATATGGGCATGGCCTGTCAGGGCAATCTCACCCTGCGGGGGAAAGCGCTTCGACAATGTTTGCAATGTTGCAACGAGCGCCTCATGGGCGCTTGCAACGCTTGCGCGCTCACCCTGGTTGAGGGCCTCTGGATGGTCGGTTGTTTCGGGCAACTGCCAGATACGCTGCTGCTGGGGCGATGGCGCCATCCGGGCGATATAATCGTGCGTAGCCGAAGGCCAGTCGAGCCCGCGCATGCCTGTTTCGGCGGCATCGAGCAGGTGAGGAACGACGTCATGCCCTTCGAGCACCGAGATGGCCTCGGCGATCTGGGTCAGCAAAAGCTGGAGACGATGGACGGGCAAGTCCAGCCAAATCAGTTCGGCGCGCATTAATTGCGGTTCGCGCACCGGTTGGCCAAACGGCAGTCGCGGTACGCTGTCGGTTGAGATGGCAAAGTTTTTCCCCTTGAGCGGGAATTCCTCGTGGTAGGGATCAAGGCCAAATTGGTCGGTATGGCCCTCTGGATAGTCCAACGACACCAGACTTTCACCACCCACATTAAGGGACAGACGCGTTTGCTCGATCGGCCAGCCATCTGGCACAGCGGCATGGGCTGCGAAATGCTGGACGCCGTCCTTGCCAGGCCAGAACTCACCCAGCGCGATGGGCGTTCCGTTAAATGTCCAATCAGAAATCGGGCAGGTTTGGCGCGCACGCCAGAAACCCAGTTCGTCGATCCGTACTTTGACGCGATCGAGGCGCTGCGCGAGGGTCAGGGACATTTTTGATATTCCGTCTATTGGTCGGTTGGTGGTGGTGTGATCAACCCTTGACTGCGCCGGCTGTCATGGCGCCAAGGATCATCCGTTGCAGGAGCAGGAATGCAATAATAGCGGGAACGACAGAGATCAAACAGGCCGCCGCCAGCAATTGCATCGAGGAGTCGTTCTGCATGCCCTGGAACTGGAAAATACCAACCCCGATTGGCATCAGTTTGGTTTTGGTCAACAGCAGGAACGGCACAAGGAACTGCGACCAGCCCGCAATGACGGTGATGATGAAGACCGAAGCCACTCCGGGTCCTGACAGGGGCAGAACAATGCGCCAAAATACTGCGAACCGGCTGCAGCCATCGATCATGGCCGCCTCGTCCAGGCTGCGCGGAATGCTATCCACAGTGCCTTTGAGCAGCCATGCGGCCAAGGGCACGCCCAGCGCGATATAGACCATGATCGCACCAAAATGAGTGTCGAGCAGGCCTAACCAGGCAAAATAGCGATAGAGCGGAACCATAATGACGAGCGGAGAAATCATCTGGAAGGCCAATAGCCCCATCATCCACGCGCTCTTGCCGCGGAAATTGAACCGGGAAAACGCATAGGCGGCAGGCAGAGCAACAATCAACACGCCAATTCCGCTCAGAACCGCCAGTAAAAGCCCGTTCCAAAGGTAGGTGGGAAAGAAATTGTTGGTCAGCACAGAAATGAAATTATCAATCGTCGGGTATTTGGGAATTAGTCGGGATACGCCGAGATAGATTTCGCGCTTGGTGCGCAATGCCAAAGAGAGTAGCCAAAACAGGGGGCCTGCGAAAAAGACGAACATGATCAGCATGAAGACATAGCTGAATACATCGCCCAATCTGGATATGGCTCTGGAGTTCATGACTTGGACTCCCTTGGCAGGAACATCGCGTAAATGAATGCGAGCGTCAGGCTCATGAACAGCATCAACACAGAGATAACACTCCCTCCGGACAAGTCGTAGTTTCGGAAGACAATGTTGAAGGTATAGAGCGAAATCACTTCAGTTGCCCGACCTGGCCCGCCACCGGTCAGCGAAATAATGGAGTCAAATGTGTTCATGGTCTGAATGGTAATCAGGATCATGTTGACGAGAATGACGGTGCGCATCTGGGGAAGCGTGATGAAACGCAAACGCTGGGTCGCCGAGGCGCCGTCGATATCGGCGGCCTCATACAGGGTTGGATCAATACCCTTGAGACCGGCATACATGACAACCATCGAAAAGGCTGTGCCGCGCCAGACATTGGAGATGACCACCGACCATGGTGCAATATTGGGATTTGAAAGCCATTCGACCGGTTGCAAATGAACCATGCGCAGCAGGGAATTCAGGCCACCGAACGGTGCCTCGGAAAACAGCATTTGCCAAACGATACCGCCGGCAATTCCGGGTACCACCCAAGCGACCAGCGCGGTTGTGCGCAGAATTGTTGTTCCAAACAGGCGACGTTTTTCGCCCCGAATGACAATCAGGGCGATGATGATCCCCAAGAGCTGTTGGCCCACGATACTGCCGCCGACAAAAATGATCGTCGTCAACAGGATGCCACCCAGGTCAGGCGATCCAAACGCATGGATGATCGAGGCAAACGTATAGGTGTGTTCATTGCCGATCAACGTCGCGTCGGTGAATGACAGGCGGATCACATCAAACACAGGGTAGAGGTAGAATAGTCCGATTACCAATATGACCGGCAGCATCCATGGCAGTGGGGCTCCGGCGAAGCGCCGGTTAAACCTGGTGCCAAAGCCTTTGCGTGGAACATCCATGGCTGTCGCTGTCATCTATCCATTCTTTCTATTGGAACAGGCGGGGCGGCATTTCCCAACCAGGAATTTGCCGCCACGCCCACATCTGGATAGGTCTAAAGCCGATTATAAGCCTCGAGTGAGGCATTATATGCGGCACTAAGAGCGTCTTCCGGTGTCTTGGAACCCGAGAGCACATCCCCCATCATGATTTGAATCTGATTGGAGATTTCTGGATAGATTGGAGCACCGGGACGAGCCTGCCCGTCGGCAAGATCAGCTGCGAACTCTTTGTTGACCGGGGTCGAGAATACCGGATATTTGTCATAGAGCGCGGCGCTCGTTGGCAATTGCTGTTGCAATGCGTTGGCTGGTCCCATGTAAATATCGCGCACCAGATCTGCACACATCTCGACTTTTTGTGGGTCCTTGGAGAAGGACGCTATGGTCCAGCCCCCGTGCCCGTCTTATGGTCATCAGCTGTTGGCCCGGGAATGTGCGAGAAGGTCCAGTCAGCGAACACATCGGGGTCGAGCGTCGATTCCAGTTGGGCATTTTGCCAGCTGCCACCAATGAACAGGGCAGTTGTTCCCGCAGCAGCAGCGGCGGCCAGATCGTCGTAGGTTACGATGGTTGCGACACGTTTTGGCGCTGCACCTGAATCCACCAGATCCTTGAAGTAATTTACAGCTTCAAGGAACTTGGCCCTGTTCTCGTCATCGCCAAATGTGGGTTTACCCGCATCATCGACCAGCTTGCCGCCGAGGGACCAATAGTTGGCCAGCCAGTCAAAGGTTGTGCCTTCCCAGCGACCACCGTTGAAGAGCACGCCTTCCATGCCCTGATCCTTGGATGCCAGAGCTGCTTTTTTCAGATCCTCCCAGGTTTGGGGAGCGTCAGGCACGATTGACTTGTTGCGATAGAGAACGCGCAAATCCGTGTCCCACCACCAAGCGTAAATCTTGCCATCGGCGCCCGAAATGCCCTCGCGAACGAAGGGGAACAGATCAGCAATTTCTTCCTTGCTGAAGTATGGGGTGAAATCGGAAAGGACATCATTGGCCTTGAACTGCCCAAGCACAAATGAGTCAACAGCGGCACAATCGGGGGCATTGCCGCTCTTGGCCTGTTCGAGCATTTTTGCCTGTTCGGTGCCGATATCCTGGGTCTGAATCTGCAGCTGAAGTTGCCATTCGGGATGCTTCTTGATGAAGGCCACGAACAGATCCTTGTACCCCGCCGCAATGTCGGGATCGGTGTTGCCGGGGCTGTCGCCGGTCAAGCGCACCACCAACTTGTTGGGTGCGCTGGCAAGGCCAATGCGATCAGGCGCAGAAAGGTCCTGATCTTGCGCAAATGTCGGCAATGATGCGCATAGAGCAGTGCTCAGCGCCAAAGCGCCGACGAGTCGGGTTATCATGGTGGGTCTCCTCCCGTTTGCTTTCATTGCAGCAAAGTTTTGGCAGGCTCAGTTGACCTGAGTTCATATTGGTGCTGCATTGTCGAGATTAAGTGACATTAGTTTTATGTCAAGAGAACTAAAGGGAAAATTTAGCTTCGAGCTTCCGACCCAACCACCGCGACGCCAAGGACGCCACCCATTGACCGGCTCGCATGCCGGGCCAAATTGACAGCCCTCACCCTTCAGACAGGATTCACTTCAATGCGCATTCTCATACTGGGCACAGGCGGCATGGCAAATCAACATGCCGCCAACTTCTCAATGATCGAGGGGGTATCCCTTGTCGGGGGCGTCGATGTTGTTCCCGAACGACTTGCCGCATTTTGCTCGGAGCACGGTATCGCCAGGCAGTTTTCCAGTTTCGAGGACGCTCTGAAATGGGGAGAGTTTGACGCGGTCGCTAATGTTACGCCGGATAGCATCCACCACCCCACCACGATGCAGGCGATTGCCGCCGGTAAGCATGTATTTTGCGAAAAGCCCCTGGCCACCGATGCAACACTGGCAATGGAAATGACCGACGCTATCGAAAAATCCGGAAAAGTCGGGATGGTCAATTTCACCTATCGCAATTCCCCTGCCCTGCAGAAAGGACGCGCGATGGTGCTGGCAGGAGAAATCGGTTCGGTGCGGCACGTTGAGGCGTCACACCTGCAAAGCTGGCTGGTCAGCACCGCATGGGGCGACTGGAAAAGCGAGAGCAAATGGCTTTGGCGCTTGAGCACCAAACACGGATCAAATGGGGCGCTGGGCGACATTGGAATTCATATCGTGGATTTTGCCTCTTACGGATCCGGTTTGGATGTCGCGCACGTATTTGCCCGGCTCAAGACTTTTGACAAGGCACCGGGCAATGTGATCGGGGACTATGTTCTTGATGCCAACGACAGCTTCACGATGAATGTAGATTATTCCAACGGGGCGGTTGGAACAATTCAGGCCAGCCGAACTGCGGCAGGCCAGTTCGATCAACTGCGACTGCGCGTTTATGGCGACCTCGGCTCTATCGAAGTTATCTATGATACGGGCAAATCAACCCTGCGCGCCTGCGTTGGCAGTGATGTAAACCAGGCTACATGGCGCGAAATTGCCTGCGATTTGGTGGAAACTAATTTCCAGCGTTTTGCCGCTGCGGTAAAGGCGGGTGAAACTCAGGAACCCTCATTCCGGCGGGCGGCCAATATCCAGAAAATACTTGATGGTGCCGTCGTTTCCGATCGTGAACACAAGGATGTGCCAACTGCGTGACAGCCGCTGAATTACCTAGGTGGGTGGGGGTAGTGGCGATGGTAACAATCGGTCAAAAAACGGCAATAGGGCCGCACCTAGAGCGATGCCACCCCGGTTGAAACTGGCAGGTTGAACAGACGATAGCCACGGGGTGGTAAACGGACGGATGGCGGTATCGTTTCGTTCAACGGTCAGTTGAGCAATCAACGCATTGATGAGGTGGGGAGGCAGATCCCCGCCGATCATGATGGCACCCGGTGCCAGAAATCCGGCTGCCGCAATGATTGCATCCAGCAGGTGGCTGGCTGCATCCTTGATCCAGCCATGCATTGCAGGCGATATCGGTATATCGACACCGCTCGCCAGGGCCGCGCGTTCTTTTGCATCCAGCCGGGCCCGAAGTGCTTCAAGTCCAACGACACTTTCGAGCGGCACCCGATCTACGCCTGTCAGCATGGAGCCAAGCTCGCCAGCGCGACCATGGACACCACCGAACGGGACACCGCGAACCATCAGACCGGCGCGCACTGTGTCGCCAATGATAATATAAATGAGCCCGCCCCCGACCGCACCGATGCCGAGAGTGCGCTCAGCGAGAACGGCCGCAACTGGTTCACGCTGAACGAATACCGGCAGTGGTGCCAGTGCAGCTGCCAATGTTGTCCGATCCAACCGATCGTGCGTGTCCATGCCAATGCCAACGCCAACAATTCTGGGGGTGGTCGTCAGCCCCGCATGCAAACGCTGGGGTAACTCGGGAAGCGCGGTGCCGATCTGTGCGTCCACACAAAATTCAATGGCGTTTCGCTCCCTGCCACTCAGGTCGAGCAATACCGCCTCGCCAATATTGGCGCGCAGCCGAATGCCGATCGAAAAGGCGCCGTCCGGATTGATGGCGAACTCCGTAGACGATGGGCGCGCGCCGGTATTGGGCCGCTTACGTTCCTTAATCAGGCCGTCCTTCTTGAGACGACTTACAATATTGGACACGCCGGGCTGGCTAAGGCCGCTGCGGTGGCCAAGTTCGAGCCGCGTCAAGGCCCCGTCGCGCCGAATAGCTTCCAACGTCACCCGCACATTGTGGTCGGCGATCTGCTCGGCAGCGCGACCGGCTTCCCGGATGACGGGTCCCTTAGGTGCGTTATCCAAAGTGCGCGGGGGAAGGTCAGAATGCTGCAAAGCCAATATCGCCGTTAAGGGTCGTCAGGAAAGAAAGACCATTCGCCGGGGCTGTTCCGGTCAGACCGAACTCTGATCACGACGCTCAGGAGCGCGAAAATCTCATGAATTTTTTGTCTGCCACGCCCTGAGGTCCGCAACGGACGTTTTTCTCATTCATCACCATGCCCGACATTGCACGAAGTTGTATAGGCTCGGTCCCTCCAATTATGGCCTGTGGGGTTGTGGCTTGATAGACGCGGTGCCGAAGGACCGCGATCACGAAGTCGTGTCCCCAATCCTGTAACATTGGAGCCCGTTGAACGAACTGACAGACGCGCGTCCAAAAAAGGGCGGGCCATTTCACCAAGGGAGAAACGAGCATGTCTACAAAAACAACCGTGAGCACGGCCATATTGGCTGGCGCAGTTTTGACAGCGCTTTCGTCGTTCGCCGCATACGCGGCACCGATGACGGAGGGAGAAATGTCGGCGGCGATGGATGCTGGCAAGGAAAAATGCTACGGTGTTTCCCTCGCTGGTCTCAATGATTGCGCAGCCGGACCCGGCACCACCTGCCAGGGGACGTCGACCATCGACTTCCAGGGCAATGCCTGGTCTCTGGTCCCCTCCGGGACTTGCGCAACCATCGCGGTGCCCGGCGACCGTATGGGATCGCTGGAGCCTCTGACCCGTGATCTTCCTGCCTAAGCAACAGATATGATCCGCCGGAAAGTGGAGGCTTCGATGAACGAACTGGCCCAATCCCTACACCCTCGATTGTCGGTTGCCTCGCGCTTTCCGGCGCATCCTGTCGCCGGTCTGGCGGGAACCAGCCTCAAGCATACGCATCTTCCCTCGATATTGGCCGATGATCCTCAACGTGCCTTTTTCGAGGTGCACGCGGAGAACTATATGGGCGCTGGCGGCCCCCCGCATGACGCATTGACGCGTATCCGCCGCGATTATCCGGTCTCGCTACACGGGGTGTGCATGTCAATTGGCGGACCGCAGCCGCTCGACCAGACCCATCTTGCTCGCTTCAAGGCGCTGGTGGATCGATATGAGCCGGCTCTGGTTTCAGAGCATCTCGCCTGGTCGACCCATGAGATGACCTATTTCAACGATCTGCTCCCGCTGCCCTACACCCCTGCGACGCTTGCGCGCGTCGCCGAACATATTGACAAGGTGCAAAACACGATAGGCCGTCCATTCCTGCTCGAAAACCCCTCGACCTATGTCCTGTTTGAGCAGTCAACGATAAGCGAAACCGAGTTTTTACGCGAACTTGTCCGGCGCACCGGCTGCGGTTTGCTCCTCGATGTCAATAATGTCTTTGTCTCAGCCACCAACCAGGGCCATTCCGCGCTTGATTATCTTGCCGATTTTCCGCTCGAGCATGTTGGCGAAATCCATTTGGCTGGACACGCGGAACAAACAGATGACGAAGGTGATCTACTGCTCATCGATAGCCATGACGGTCCCGTCGCCGACGCGGTGTGGAAGCTCTATGACATCGTGATCGGTCGAGCCGGGCCCATTCCGACTCTTGTTGAATGGGACAGCGATATTCCCGACTGGCCTATCCTCAAAGCAGAAGCGACGGCCGCGCAGTTAATGCTCGATCGTCATGCGCATGGCCTCATGCCTGGAATAGCTCATGCGGTCCGTTGATCCAGAAGTCGGGCGCATCGACCACCATCCCGGCTATGCCGTCGACTTCGTTGCGGGATTGCTCAATCCTGAACGCGCGGTACCCTCGATTGTCGCAGGGCCCGACGGCAAGGCTGCCGCCAGGCGTTATGCGGTCTATCGCAACAATGTCACCGTCAGCCTCATCGACGCGCTCGCCGCAACATTTCCGGCAACGATGCGCATAACTGGCGTCGATTTCTTCCGGGCCATGGCCCGGGACCATGTGCGCGCCACGCCCCCTAACTCACCACTCATGTTCGAATATGGCTACGATTTTGCGGGGTTCATCGAGCAATATGAGCACGCCCGCTTGATGCCATGGCTGGCCGATGTGGCACGGCTGGAAAGGGCATGGCTCGACGCCTATCATGCCGCCGACGCAAAGCCGCTGATGGGTGCATCGCTGGCCCTGATCCCGCCGGATCAACTGACCGACGCTATTCTTGCGCCCCATCCCGCAACGCGGGTAGTTCGCTCGCGCTACTCTGTGGTCGCCATTTTCGCGGCCAATCGAGGCGACGCGCCGATAAGTCAGATCGACGCGAGCGCGCCCGAGGATGCGCTGGTGACCCGACCGGGGCTTGAGGTCATGGTCCGACGGCTTCCACCGGGTGGGGCCGACTTCGTCTTGCATCTGAGCGCTGGTGAACCGCTGGGCGCCGCGGCTGCCGCAGTGCTTGCCGAGTATCCGACGTTCGACCTCTCCGCCAATATTGCCGGCATGATCGATGCTGGCGTCTTCAATGAGATCTGTGTCGGAGGCTGAACGAATAGGCGTTGGCGCGGGAATCGACAGAAGGGTGAACAGCGCGATCCGTACCACCGCACAACCGTCGCTCACCCAGCTTGCACTTCGGGTTACACTCGACGGAGGCTCTTTGGCGCTCGAGTGTAAACAAATGGGACAGGTTTCTGTAGTTGAATGAAGCCGCTGTACAGCTCTCTAGCTCGGATTTCAAACTGCATTTACCGAGTGCCTTATTCATTTCCCGCCCCAGAGATTTTTGCGTTCGCCGCGGATTCCGGGCAAATTGCGCTACTCATTCTTCTGGTTTTGGATTTTGCAACCAAACTGCCAGGATTTAGACTTCGGCCAAAGTCGGCGCATCTACTTCTGCCGCAAGTTTTGGCGCCATTGGCTTAAAAAAATCTTGCGCTTGTGCTGGTCCAAACCTGCCAACAGAATTGGCGACAGGGCGATGGGCCGCAGGCTTGATGGGCCGCCGCCGGGCAGGTCGAAATCGGAGCCGTCGGCACCTCCTATTTTCACCACCAGCCGAGCCTGACCCAATGCTGTTTGGCCAGCACCGGACAGCAGGAAGTCGATAAAGGCGCCCGCCGCGCCGACATTATTCGAGTGCTTGGGAATTAGCGCGGTTCTTGATAGAACGAGGGTGTAATCGCTGGGCGCTCGTACGCCAATGCGGGCGTCTTTGTCGGCACGCGCAAGGGCGTAAGATCCTAGCACGTTGTAGGCGATCAGATAGCGGCCGTCGGCCACCGCGTCGATCAGTTCCGCCGAACAGCAGGTGGCCACCGCGCCCGAGCGGCCGAATGCTTCGAGCAGCCGGCCAAAGGTGTTGGCCTGCAACGAATCCATGAACGCAAACAGATAGCCCAAGCCTGAGGCTTCGATGTCGTAGGTAGCAACGCGCCCGACAAAGCGGGAGTCGGCGGGACGTAGCAGGTCGATCAAGTCAAAGCGCGACAGGGGTACCTCGTCTGGTGCCACTAGCTCGGTGTTGTAGATCAACACCGCCGGCTCCTCGGTAATGCCAAATATCTCGTTCCGCCAATTGCGCGAGGTCGGCAAGGCTTCAGTGGCCGGCGATTTGTACGCGATGGCGCAGCCATCATTTACTAGTTGCACCTGCAAATCGGCCGCCGAGCTGATGATCAGATCGGCACTGTCAGCCCCTGATGCGCAATGGCGGGCCGAAAGCGCGGCCAGATCATTTGAGCCCCACTGCTCGTAGGCAATGGCCATGTTGGGGCGGGTCGCCAAGAAATCCTGCATAACCGGCGCGAACACGTTGATATCGGTTGTACTTCGCACTACCAGCGTGTCGGTGGCTGTTGGCGGACCAAAGACTGCTGAGTCTTCCTGCGCAATGCAGGCCGAGCAAGTCATCACAGCGGCGAGCATAACGATCACTTGCCGGATCATGGTGAATGCTCTTGAAGCTGTAGCGGGATCACCAAGCTGATGGTGAACCCGGAATTGGAGGCGATATCGACCTCAATGGTCGCACCGTGGGCATTGGCAACGGCATGCGCAATGGACAGGCCAATTCCCGTGCCGTTGGTGCGGTGCTGGTCCGAAGAGAGAAAGCGCTGGCCAAGCTGACGCGCTTCCTTTGCCGTCATTCCCTTACCCTCATCGTGCACATGCAGCAACGCTTCATCTGGTTGTCGAATAACCGAGACAGTCACAACGCCGTCTCCATGCTGTAGCGCATTACTGATCAAATTTTTGACGGCCTCCTCAAGTGAGAGGGCATCCCCGGCAATCCACACCGGGGTTTCGGACAAGTCGAGGCGCAGTCGGCCGACCTCGAAAATTGCCCCGTCGTCAAAGACCTCTGCTGCCGCCATGGCAGTCCGGCGCAAGTCAATTCTGGTATGGACTGCGCTGTCGCCGCGATGAATAACCAATGCCCTGTTCAACATCTGGTCGGTCAGGCGGCTCAAGCCGACGGCGCGCGCCAGAATCCGGCCAACGATCTCGGACTGTCGCGCTGGATCCTGCTCCTCGCTTGCCAATTGCGCCTGCGCTCGCAGAGCCGCAATGGGCGTACGTAGCTGGTGCGCCGAATCCGAAATCAAGTTTTGCATGCCGTCGATCTGCTGGTGCAGTCGGGTGATGAAGCGATTGATTGCATCGACAACGGCGCGCAGCTCACGCGGCACCACTATGTCCAGCGGAGTCAGGTCCTTGGGGTCACGACGGAGCAGGTCCTGGCCAATACGTTTGAGGGGGACGAGTGCCGAACGGATCGAAAAAGCCGCAAGGGCGACCATGCCAATCCCCGCGACCGCCAACATCATCCAGGCATTACGTGCAATGTCCCAGGCCAATGCTTGTCGGGCGATGGTCGTGTGAGCGACGATCGTCGTCACGGTGCCACTAAAGCCGCGCTCGGCGAAGTGCCGACGGACCGCAACCAGCCTGACGGGGGCTCCGGCGAACGTGCCATCAAAAAAGCTGACATCCTGCTGGGTGGGGGGAAGCGCAAGCTCATCGTATCCGGTTAGCGTGACGCCTTCGGGGTCGATAACACGATAGGCGATCCGGTCCTCCCTGGCCAAAGCCAGCAATTCCAATGCCGTCACGGGCAAATCCACCAGCGGAGTGCCATCAACGATCGAAATCGATGCCGAGATCTGGTTCGCCGCGCCGACCAGCAGTCGGTCAAACGCGTCACGCGCCGCCTGGTGCCCGTAAGCCAAAGCGGCAGATGTGACTATAATCCCTCCGGCCAGTAATATCAGACCAATGGCCAGGAAAAGACGAGAGGCCAACGATAGAGGTTGCCCGTTGCCGTGCCCAAAACGATTTAGTGCCCTATTGTCTTGCAATGAGTTGGTATCCCAGTCCGCGCAGTGTCTTGATGGCCACAGTGCCCCCTTCCAGCTTCTTGCGCAGCCGGGCGACATAAATCTCGACAGCATTCAATCCGACATCGTCCTCATCAAACGAAAACATTCGCTCAAAAATCTGCTCTTTGGAAATGACACGGCCGCGGTTGATCAATAGCGCCTCAAGCACGCCGAACTCACGCCGTGTCAGATTGACCGGATGCCCTCCAAGGTTGGCTGTGTGCCCGGCTATATCAACTTCTAGATCGGCATAGCTGATCACCGAGCCTTCAGAGGGGTCCCGCTGCGCACGTCTGGCAAGCGCGCGAACACGTGCCTCAAGTTCGCGCAGATCAAACGGTTTGACCAGATAATCGTCGGCACCTTGGTCGAGGGCGGCTACTCGGTCATCGATCTTTAACCGGGCGGTCAGCATCAGGATTGGCGTTGTGTTGCCTTGCCGTCTTTGATCCGCGAGCAGCGAAAGTCCGTCGCCATCCGGCAAATTGATATCAAGAATTATCACGTCATAGCGCTGCAGGGCGAGCAGCTCGTTGGCTTCGGCCCGCGTAATCGCATGATCAACAGCATCGCCACGGCGGCCAAAGCTGGCAACAATTGCCCCCGCGACATCGTGGGTATCCTCTACAAGCAAGATGCGAATGACAGGCGCCCTCCCGTGCGTGCTCGCAATTGAGCGCTTAAGCTCAGGGCTTGCAAGTGCAATGTCCGTGGTTGGCGATGACAGCTTGATGACAGGTTGGTCTGCTAGATAGCCTCGAGGCCTGCAAGACCAGCAATTGGCGGCAGGCAAACAATTGAGGAGAATCCAATGAAATTGCTTTCCGTGGCAAAAGTCACTTTTCTTGCCGCTGCGCTCAGCGTGACCGCGTACGCCCCAAACGCTGTTGCGTTCGAGCCAAGCAATACCGAGTGCATCGCGCCGGCTGGTGCGGGCGGTGGTTGGGACTTTACCTGCCGTCAGGTTGGCAAAGCCTTGCAGGATCTCAAATTGATCCCCGGTACAATGCAGGTCACCAATCTTGCCGGCGGCGGCGGCGGGGTGGCATTCGCCGAAGTGGTCAACAAGCGCGATGCAGAGAACGACCTGATCGTTGCAGCTTCTTCGGCAACATCGACGCGTCTGGCACAGGGCGCTTATCCTGGAAATGATATGAGCCAGGTTCGCTGGCTGGCCTCGGTCGGCGCCGACTACGGCATCATTGCCGTCGCCAGGGACTCAGCGATCAACACACTCCCTGAGCTACTGGAAAAGATCAAGGCCGACCCGACGAGCGTGTCTGTTGCCGGCGGCTCCGCTGTTGGCGGATGGGACCACCTCAAGGTGCTCATTGCAGCCAAAAAGTTCGGCATTGACGACGTCCGTAGCGTCAAATACGTGGCCTTCGACGGTGGCGGCGAGGCCGTAACTCAGCTGCTGGCGGGAAGCGTGCAGGCTTTTACCGGCGACGCGTCGGAAGCAAAGGGCTTCGTGGATTCGGGCGACATAAAGGTGATCGCCGTACTGGCTCCAGAGCGTCTTGAAGGCGATTTTGCCTCCTACCCGACTGCCAAGGAGCAGGGTATCAATGTGATTGGCGCAAACTGGCGCGGATTTTATGCCCCTGGCAACATGTCTGACGAAGCCTACGATTTTTGGGTTGCACAGATCGGGGCCGTTTATGACTCGGCGGAGTGGAAGGCCACGATGGCGTCAAACGGTTTGGCTCCACTTGACCTGCGCGGCGCTGACTTCCAGGCCTTCGTCTCAGACTCCGTGGACAGCATCGCCGCTTTGTCCAAGGAAATAGGCCTCATCGAGTAGACCGCGCAACGTTCTTGGGGCCCGCACGCACCATATTGTGGGCCTCGCCTGGTTTCATGCGGCAAGGGGAAATCCGATGAAGAATTCCAGCGATCGTCTGCTCGGAATTGCCGGCTTGGTGCTTTCAGGTCTCATGATCTGGGGAGCATTCCTGATCAAGGAAAGCTTCATCCAGGACCCGCTGGGCCCGCGCGTGTTTCCGATTGTCATTGCGACAGTCATTGCCATCGCATCTGCGACCATACTGTGGCGCCCCGACGATGAACCGTTATGGCCGGCATTTCCGCGATTGCTAGAAATCGGCGTCGCCGTGCTTGCGTTAATTGCCTACGCCCAGTTTTTGCCCATCGCCGGCTTTGTACTGACCACCGCACTTTGCGGGGGCTTCCTGTCATGGAGACTGGGCACGCCGCCGCTGAAGGCAGCTGCTGCCGGCCTGATAATTTCGGGTGGCATCTTCCTGGTCTTCCGTATCGTCCTTGGACTTTCCCTCGCCAGAGGGCCCTGGGGGTTCTGATCCCGGCTTGAGAGACATTAAGACATGGATTCGCTTCAATCACTCGCCGACGGATTTCTGATTGCCTTGACCTGGCAGAACCTGGGACTGGCCTTGATCGGCTGTCTTCTTGGCACGATTATTGGTGCTTTGCCGGGGCTGGGACCCTCAAATGGCGTCGCAATTCTGATTCCATTGGTCTTCACCCTTGGACTGCCTGCCACGCCCGCACTTATTCTTCTGACAAGCGTCTACTATGGGGCCATGTATGGGGGACGCATTTCCTCGATCCTGCTCAACATACCCGGAGATGAGCCAGCCCTGATGACCACGCTTGATGGCTATCCCATGGCTCGCAAAGGCCAGGCCGGCGAGGCGTTGTCGATTTCGGGCATTTCTTCATTTGTCGGCTCATTCTTTGCGACTTGGGGGCTGGTGTTTCTGGCACCACAATTGGTCAAGGTGGCCCTGTTGTTCGGCCCCGCCGAGTATTTTGCCCTATTTACCCTAGCCTTTGCGACCTTGGGCGGCCTTGCCAGTCGCAACCAGGCAAAGGCCGCATTCGCCGCCGCGCTTGGACTTGGCATCGCCATGATCGGCGTTGACGGACAGACGGGTGTACCACGCTTCACATTTGGCGAAGTACATTTATATGACGGCATCGATTTTCTGGTCGCCATCGTGGGCATGTTTGCGCTCTCCGAAGTGTTCACTTTCCTTGAACATCGCGGCACCACTCAGGCGACGGGCGGCGACGGAACGGTTAAGCTGGGCCGCATTACCCCGCCCGTTTCAATGCTCAAGCAGACATCGGGATCAATGGCGCGTGGTACAATTTTAGGGTTTCTTGCCGGCGTGCTCCCCGGTGCTGGTGCCTCGCTAGGCTCATTTATCGCCTACTCCTTTGAAAAGCGGCTCAAGGACAAGGAAGGCACATTCGGCAAAGGTGATCCGCGGGGCGTGGCTGCACCAGAAGCAGGCAACAATGCTGCAGCCGGCGGCGCATTGGTGCCGATGCTAGCCCTCGGCGTCCCCGGCTCAGGCACGACAGCCGTCTTGCTGGCCATGCTACTGGCGCTCAACATAACGCCCGGTCCGTTGCTGTTCCAGAACAACCCAGATGTGGTATGGGGTCTTGTTGCTGCATTGTTCATTGCCAATTTCATGTTGCTGGCCCTCAACATTCCAATGGTCGGCTTCTTCGTACGCCTGTTGATGATTCCGCCACGTTACCTTATGCCCGGCGTGGCGATGATCTCGTTCGTCGGCATTTATGGCGTATCTGGCTCAACATTCGATCTGATGGTCATGATTGCGTTCGGCGTTCTTGGCTGGGTGCTGCGCAAACTCGATATACCTTTGGTGCCCATTATCCTGGGCGTCCTGCTGGGCGACCAGATGGAAAAGAACCTGCGCCGAGCCATGACGATTTCGGACGGTGATGTGATGACCCTTGTCGCCTCGCCCCTGTCAATTGCACTATGGACCATGGCAATTGTTGGATTCATCCTTCCCATGCTCGTGGGCCGCTATCTGCGTCCAAAAATCGCCGACACCGATGCTGTCGAGGGCGCAGACCCAGACTAATGGAATGGAAAGACTGAATGCCCGCAACAAGGAAGACTACACCATTTCCCGACGGTCGAGGCGCGTCAATGAACTTGCCCGGATTTAGTGGAGAGGCATACGCTCAATAACTGCCACCATGGCCTCCGTAAATGGATCGGCTATGGCCCATTTCCGCGGCTGTGCGGTTTGGAAGATCGTTTTTCCAGACCATTTTGGCGTTCATCGAATTGAACACGGTCGAACCAAGGCGTTGTCAAGACAATTACCCTTGCCGCTCAACGTAGCAGTCTTAATAAGGGCACTGCCTCGATGTGCAACAGTTTAACCGTGCAATCACACCGTCGCGCCTCGGCAGTCTGACCGGCTGCTGCTCCAATCAGGCGGCGCAACGCACAAACGAAAACGAACACGGCTATTGAGCGTGATCACGTTGACCGGAACGTCACAACGGTAGCATAGCAACGAGACCAAAACCCTCCCTAAATCTTAACCACAGTCCGAGACACAGGTGCTGACGGAGCACAGGCGCATCTGAAGCGAATTCGGGACACCCTCACGACGGCAACCAAAGTTGCGCCTCAAAGCCATCGTCCGCCCCGATTGCCGGAGAAAGCAACGCCAATCGCCCACCTGACTGCGCCATGATCGCACTGACAATCGCAAGGCCGAGTCCCGAACCGCGCGTCGCAGTTTCACCTCGGATGAATCGTTGGCTGAGTCTTGCCAATAGCTCCGCACCAACAATTTGGCCGCGGCTGCGCACGCGCAAAATAGCTCCCGGTCCAGCAACGACATCAACCATTGCCCCTGGCGTGCCGTGACCGAGACCGTTCTGGATCAGGTTTCTGAGCGCAATCGCAAAAGCATCCGGATCAATCGGGCTAACGAGTTTGGCATCATCAAGTATCGTCAGGTTCACGCGGTCCGATACCTCGTGCGCGGCGTGAAAGTCGCGGACGACTAATGTAATGACAGGACGCAGGTCGATAGGCACCTCTGATCGAGCAAATCCTGCGTCAAGGCGAGCGAGTTGCAAAAGCTTTTCCGATAAATGGGACAGATTGCGCAGCGCGCTTTCTATGTCCCTGATCCGCGATTGTGCCGGATGCTCGCCGAGCTCGTAGGCGAGGCGTTGGGTCTGGGCCAGCGCACCGGCGATTGGGGTGCGCAGTTCGTGCGCGCTATTGGCGGCAAATTCGCGCTCGATATCCATGGCTGACTTGAGCCGCACAAGCAGTGCGGCAACTTCCTGGGCGATCGGCGCCAATTCCACGGGATGTTCATTGTTGCTCAGCGGTGACAGGTTTGCGCCACCGCGTTCAGCAATTTCGCGCCGCAGACGCTCAAGTGGGCGCATCGCCAGCCGCACGGCAAACCATATGCCTGCCGCCCCTAAGGGCAATAGACCTGCAAGCGGCCAGAACAGAGCGCCAATCGCGTCGCGAAGGGCTTCGCCGCGATAGTTAGAGGTTTCCAACACGACAATACCAAATCCAGAGCGATGGTCACTCGCGGCAAAGGCGCGACGATTTCCGATAAGTAAAAATCCATCGCCCGACGGAATGCTGGATAGGACCTGGGGGGCATCGTCCGCCCGGATAACGACTTTGCCGGTGCTATCATAAACCAGGTAGGTGAACGAACCTGCCGCCGCCCCATCGGTGGCAGCAATGGGCAGGGCATGTTCCGAAGGTTCCCGCAAATCATGGAGGGCGAGTGGCAGCAACCGGTAAGCACTTTGACGCAATCCTTCGTCAAAGGATTCCGCCAACTCATGCTGCAGAACACTTGTGGAAATTGCGGCGGCACCCAACCAGAGTAAGCAAGTGCCGACACTTAGCCAAATGGCAAGACGCAGGGCAATCGAGTAGGGCCACTTCATTTATCGACCCGATAGCCAAGGCCGCGTTGGGTAGTTATCGTTTCGCGCCCCAGTTTTTTGCGCAGCCTGCTGATATAGACTTCAACCGCATTACTTTCGATCTCAGCGCCAAATTCATACAAAGAATCCTCGAGCTCCGATCTGCTCACGACTGATCCGCGTCGACTGATCAGGCGTTCGAACACGGCCCATTCTCGCTGTGTAAGGGTAACAGACTCCTCGCCCTGCATTATCAATTTGGTCGCCAGGTTCACCTGCGCAGCGCCTACGGTTACAAGCGGCGCTGGATTGCCAGAATATCGACGCGCCACCGCCGCAACACGCGCACTCATTTCACTCAAGTCGAAAGGTTTGACCAGATAATCGTCGGCGCCGGCATTTAAACCTTCGATGCGAACGTTAATTTGGTCCTGCGCCGTGGTGATGATAACCGGCACCGAACTGCCGCGGGCACGTAGGTGCCGCAGTAAGTCCAGGCCCCGGCCGTCTGGTAAATTAAGATCGAGCAGGACCAGTTCATACCCAACGCTGTCCAAGGCGGCCTCAGCATCATCCACCCGCGTCAACCAGTCGACGCTGTGGCCTGTGGCTGCAACATGGTCGCGGATCGCGCCGCCGAGCACCTGGTCATCCTCAACCAGCAATATGCGCAATTTCTGCTCCTTTTGGGCCATCCCTATAATCGCAACCTTACATCAACCTGAATAGTGAGCCTGGTTTGCTTCAGGCTGCTGTCAGGTTGGTCTGCGATATGGGGACAATTACCAACCATGGAGTGCCCTCATGAAAAAGCTGATCACGGTCCTGATGCTTGCAACGGCGCTTGGAACGCCCACTCTCGCGTTCGCCAAGGATACCAAGCTATCCATCCAGATGTCTAACTATTGGGGTCCACCTGCCTATCTTGCCGTTTATCTGAACAAGCTTGATGGTTCCTTTGATTCCACCGTCTGGGTGGCCGGAGGCCAATCGCGCTACCAGAGGGATCTGCGTAGCTGGTTTCGCGCTGCCTCATCCAGCAACCAACGCATTGACGGCATCACCGGCGCCAGCATTGGCAGTGGACGGACCATGCAGGTCGACGTCAATATCGCGGATTCCCTGATTGATGCAGGCTATACACTTCATGTGGACAGCGCGGTTCAGGATGGCGGATTAGTTCGCGACGACGCGGTGTTGAAATTGACCCAGGCCAATTCGGGCACTGTTGTCGCCGGCCGAGGCTATGTGGGCGCTCTGAGCGTCAGCTTTTAAGGGGCTGGGGTGATGTTGCGCCGTTTACATTCCGCCCCCGGGCTTGTCGCCGGTCTGATCGTGGCTTTCATGGCAATCACGGGCTCGGTTCTGTCAGTGCAACCCGTGATGGATCATTTTGCGGTGCGTTCAACTACCGTCGCCATGAACGTCGCTGCATTGGCCAATGCGGTCAGCACCCATCTCACCGGCGTGGAGCGTATTGTCCACGCCGCTTCGGGTGCCGTTACGGCCTATTATGACGGCGGCAAAGGTGTGGCGGCGGCCCTCATCGACCCTGCGACCGGTGCTGTGCTTGGCGATTATTCTCCGTCGCCAATTTTTGTGTTTTTCACAGAATTGCATCGTTCTCTGTTCCTTGGCATGAACGGGCGTTTCGCCTCGGGTATGAGCGCCTTGGCGTTAGCTGTGCTTGCCGTCGGTGGGATGCTGCTTCTGGTCAAACGGCTTGGCGGTTGGCGCAAAATTTTTGTCACCGTCAAAGGAACGATATCGCAGCGCCTGCACGTCGAACTGGCGCGCATTGCAATTGTCGGTCTTTTGGTGTCGAGCCTGACCGGAGGCTATATGTCGTTGACCAGCTTTGGTGTGATTGCCAGCACCAGCCCGGTTGGCCAATTCCCCGCCAGTGTTGATGGGGGAACGCCCGCCCTTATCTCCTCGCTAAGCGCGTTACAGGCGGTGCCGTTGGCCGATCTGCGCGAACTAGTCTTTCCCTATGCTGGTGATCCTACCGACGTTTTCACTCTGACGACCGCGTCGGGACAGGGATACGTTGATCAGGCAACGGGTGCGTTGCTCAATTTTACGCCGAAAAGCGTTGGCCAGTCGATTTACGAAACGCTTTACATGCTTCACACCGGCCAAGGCTTATGGTGGTTCGGTGCGCTGTTGGGATTGGCCGCGCTTTGTGTCCCCGTTCTGGCTGTCACCGGCACATCTATCTGGTGGTTGCGTCGACGCAATCAAATCAAGGTCGCCAACAATGCCGGGGCACGCCACGCTGATACGGTTATCCTTGTTGGCAGTGAAGGAAATTCGACCTGGGGATTTGCCCAAGTGCTCCATCGGGCCCTGGTCAATCAAGGCCATCAAGTCCACACGGGGGCGATGAACGATTTAGCCACCGCGTATCCTGCCGCCCGCCATCTTCTCGTGCTGGCCGCAACTTATGGTGACGGCTCGGCACCCACCTCGGCAAACCGCTTTTTAAGCCGGATGGCGCGCTTCAAACCACATCCCAATCTGTCCTTTGCAGTGCTGGGTTTTGGGGATCGAAGCTTTTCGCACTACTGCCGCTTCGCACAAGTGAGCGCCGCCGCATTGGCTGAAAAGGGTATGGATCAGATTTTGCCCATGGCAACAGTCGATAGACAGTCGCCTCAAGCTTTTGCCCAATGGGGGCAGGATCTTGGTGGCAAGCTTGGCAACGCGCTGGCGCTCGAACATGTCCCGACTTTTCCACCTACGATATCGTTGAGCTTGGCGAGCCGGACCGATTTCGGCATGGAAGTCCAGGCACCCACAGTCGTTATGCGCTTTACATTGCCCAAACGCGAAATTTCCCATTGGTGGGAGCATCTGGCCTTTGGCAAAACCATGTCATTTCAACCCGGTGATCTCGTCGGCATACTCCCCCCGGGCAGCCCCGTGCCGCGCTTTTATTCGTTGGCGTCGGCTTCTGGCGATGGCGAACTTGAAATTTGCGTGCGCAAACAGACGGGTGGGTTATGCTCGGAATTCTTGCATAATTTACAGCCTGGCGAGCGAATACAGGCCTTCGTTAAGGCAAATCCCGATTTCCGGCCCCGCAAAGGAATATCGCCGATCGTGCTCATCGGCGCGGGCACCGGCATCGCCCCTCTCGTTGGTTTCGTGCGTCACAACGATCGTCATCGTCCCTTGCATCTTTACTTTGGCGGGCGTGATCCCGCCTCAGATTTCCTCTATGCGCCAATCCTTGGTGAGGCAATTGCGGACAATCGGCTAGCAGGTCTGGTGACTGCATTCTCGCGCATTGTTGGTGGGGGCTACGTGCAAGACCGCATACGCGAGGATGGTGCAGCGATCCGTGATTTGGTGTCGAGCGGCGCGCAAATCATGGTGTGTGGGGGCGACAAATGGCCGAGGGCGTTGTCGAAAGCCTCAATCTGGCGTTGGCCCCCATAGGTGAAAACGTCACCTCGCTCAAAGCAAGTGGAAGGTATCTCGAAGATGTTTATTGAGAGACTAAAAACCATGCCCGCACCAACCACCCGACACACTCTCAACGGTCCAACCATGGGCACACGCTGGTCAGCAATTTTTATGGCGCATCAAGATTTTCTGCTGGCATCAGTCCAATCCGATCTGCAAAGCGCAGTGGATCTGGTGGATCACCAAATGTCGACTTGGAAACCCGATAGCGATCTGATGCACTTTAATCGAACCCCAATTGGCGAGTGGGTAACATTGCCGCGCCAACTTTTTGACGTGCTGGCGCTCGGTCTGCAGATTGGGGAGGATTCCGGCGGCGCTTTTAGCGTCGGCGTGGGCGCGCAAGTCCAAGCTTGGGGTTTCGGACCGACATCGACGAACCCCGACACTGAGGCCATTTATGCAGCGCGGGCACGACGGCAAGACCTTGACCCCGAGGCACCAGAGTTGCAACTCGATCTGGCAACTTGTCGGGTGCGGCGCAACGGCGAACTGCAATTGGACTTGTCGGGAATAGCCAAGGGCTACGGCGTAGACTGCCTCGCTAATTGCCTTGGTGCGCATGGCATCGATAATTTTCTCGTCAGCATTGACGGCGAAATCCGGGCCGGCGGGCCGGGCCCAACCGATACGGGCTGGACCATCGGCCTTGAACGCCCAGTGCGCGACAAACGTGAGTTGGTAAAATCCATCGACGTCAGCAATGTCGCCTTGGCGACTTCGGGGAATTACCGTCACTGGCGTGAGTACGGTGGCGCCATTGTGTCCCACACGATTGACCCTCGTATAGGCGAACCGCTCGCTAACGCTATTGCCTCGGTGACGGTTGCGGCCGCCACCTGCGCCGCTGCCGATGCGTGGGCAACCGCGCTGATGGTTTTGGGCGAAGAGGCCGGACCTGCCATGGCGCGAAAATTCGGACTAGACGCGGTCTTTATGCTGCAAGGCCAACAACGCCTTGCCGCCGCATTACCGTTGCGACGTCACCGATCCCCTGATCTCAAGATTGGCTGAGATCATCACAGTTTCCGAGGGCCTGTCGGCTCCAGCCATGCGCGCTCGCAGTAGTGTTATTGCGGTAGTCGATATTTCGGCGAGTGGGGTTCGCACCGTCGTCAGGTGGGGGAGGACTAGCCGCGCCTCGGGGATGTCGTCGAATCCGACGAGGGAAATTTCTGAGGGGATACTGATACCAAAACTCGCTGCGGCACTGATAACGCCGAGCGCGATCACATCGCTTGCTGCGAAAATGGCGGTAGGGCGGTCTTCGGCGGCAATGGCGCGAGCAAATGCTGCAGCACCGAACGCTTCGGTGAACGAACCCTGCATCATAAATTGGTCCGAGGGCTGCACGCCGTGCCGCGTCAACACGTCACCATAAGCTCGCCTACGTTCGCGACTGGACCGTAGTTCCTCCGGTCCAGTCAGCAGTGCGATCGATCGGTGACCCTGACTGCACAGATAGGTAACAGCCTGATAAGCGCCCGCATAATCATCGATCAGTACTTTGTCGGTTGGCGGTATGCCATCGACGTCCTCATCGATCAAGACCGTGGGAATGCCACTTGCCACGACTTTGGCCAGCGCGTCATTTGTGCGGTAATTTCCTGCATAGACCAAGCCCCCGAGTCCCAGCGATGTGGCAAGCTCTAAATAGTCCACCTGACGGGTAGGGTTGCTCAGTGTGCTTAGCAAGATCACATAGAGCCCTTGCTCGTCGGCGGCCCGCACCACCGCATCGGCCAGTCGGCCATAGTATGAGTTCGCTGTGTGAGGAATAAGGAGGCCGATAGTAGCGGTCAGTCGATTTACCGAGGGCAAAGGATTGCTTCGTCCATCACGGTAACCTGCATCCAGCAAGGCGGACTTAACCCGTTTCTGGGTGTCATCCTTCAGCGTGAGTTGTCCGCTAAGATATCGAGAGACGGTGGATACCGAGACATTGGCGGCCTTGGCGATGTCCCGAAGGCTTGCCTTTACCCGCCTAGATTCCAAGTCGCCCATTCCCACCTGCCTCTGATCAGCTTTTGTTGGTGCCGCACGCTTTAGCTTAACACAGTGCTGTGCGACAAAGAAACGTGTTGCGCAACGTTGCGCAACATGTTTCTAGTGTGTACCGATCTCTTGCGCAACACCGTCGCGCGTTCTCGCATCAAGGAGTTTAATCCAATGTCTGTGATCAGAGCCATACCAAAGCCCCTTATCGAATTGCCGACGGATCGGCCATTCGTACCCACCGACGAATTTGCGGCGCGCATCGAAACGGCCATCGCCCTGCTCAAAAAAGTGGGTCTGGACTTCTTCGTGGTTTACGGGGACCGCGAACGCGCGGGCGATTTGCACTTTCTGTCCGGTGTTGATCCCCGTTTTGAGGAAGGGTTGCTGGTCCTTTCGAGCACTGGCGATCGTACAATTATTCTCGGCAATGAGAACCTTGGCTACGCGCCCGACAAGGCTTTGGGTATCAGTGTTGAGCTCTATCAGGAGTTTAGTCCACAAGGTCAGCTCCGGGATCAGTCCACGCAAATATCCGGGCTGCTCAAACGTCTCGGGCTGTCCACGGGCAGTAAAGTCGGCGTCGTTGGGGGTAAGTATCTTAGTTCAGGCTTCGTAACTGCACCTGAAAAAGCATTTGGCGTACCTTCCTATCTCGTTGACGAGCTACGCGCTATTGTGGGGGAGGGCAATATCTCTAATGCTCAAAAATTGTTCGTTTCGCCTGACGGCGGGCTTCGTAACACCAACACCGCTCATCAGATCGCCGAGTTCGAATATGCCGCCGCCCACAGTAGTATGAGCGTCCATGCAGCGTCTGCAGCCATAACTGTCGGGGCGAGGGCAGACCACGTCGCCGATCACCTTTTCAACGTTGGCCTGCAGCTTTCTACCCATCCCATGGTCAATTTTGGCGATAAGGTAGCTCGCGCGCTCAGTAGTCCCACTCCGCAGGTCATTGCCATGGGCGATGCCTTCCAGATCGCTTATGGCCTCAAGGGTACACTCACTTGTCGTTCGGGCATGGTCGCCCGCAACAAGACGGACCTGTCGTCTGACGCAGGCGATTTCTTCGAAGCCATTACGCTCAACTATTTCGACACCGTCATTGCCTGGTACAAGGCACTGCGACTCGGTGCGGCGGCTGGCGATGTGTATGCGGCGGCTGATGCCGTCCGCGACGCCGATTTGTTTAAATTCGCCCTCAATCCAGGCCACACACTCCACTATGAAGAGTGGCTCGATACACCCTTCAATCCTGGCAGTAAAACTAAGCTGGTCAGCGGAATGGTCCTGCAAGCCGACATCATTCCCGACTACCAGGGGCCGCAGATTGGTTTGAACATTGAGGATGGGCTCGTTCTCGCGGACGCGACACTCCAAAAGTCCTTAGCGGACCTTTACCCACGCGTGTTCGAACGTATGCAGAAACGACGGAATTATGTCCGCGAGGTTATCGGGGTGGAACTTGACCCAAGCGTCCTTCTTCTCTCCAACACGCCGCTTTGGCACGCGCCGTATGTACTCGATATGAACCTTGCGCTTACCGCAAGCTAACGCGATTGATTGCACGATAGCGCTCGACGACCGATCACTAGCACTTCGTCAATAAAGTAAACAGCCGGGTCGCAGAACATGGCGACCCGGCTTTGCATTGATCAATTTTTGGAATTCCGGCGCGACCACTATTACCGAGACTGACGCAGGAGATGGTCAGCACAACGTAGCGCCAGCGCCATGATGGTAAGAACGGGATTGAAGGCGCCATTAGTGGGATGAACGGAAGCGTCGGCAACATACAGATTATCATGCCCCCAAACGCGCCCATGCTGATCTGTCACGGAGTTTTCGGGATGGGTGCCCATCCGACAAGTTCCGGCTTGATGCTGGTAGGAGGAGAGCCGAGGGGGTGGCACATCGCCCCAGACCTGAAGTGCCCCGGCTTCATTTAGCCACTCTTTTGCCTTTGACAGAATGGCATCGGCCGTTCGCATTGTTTCAGGATGCACAATTCCGGACAGCTTTGCGACGGGGCGTCCCCATTTGTCTTTGATGCTTGGATCCAACGCGACACGACAGTCAGGGCTAGGAACCTCGTGCACCGGCCCCTTGACTTGGGTAACGTGCCGGAAGTGGTTCCGCATGAATTCGTGCGGCGCTCGGCCCCAACGTGGCATATCCGGGGGGAGCGCAAGGTCCCAAAAAATAATGGGCAACATGACGAAGTCATCCGCCAGCATAGCGCCGCCGATAACACCTTGAACGTCGTGGACATAGTCCGTCGTTGCGATGGTGACACCCGGGCCCTTGCGCGCATAAACGGTCTGCTCGAAAAGGCCGTACGCCGTCGAATAGGTATGACCTTGTAAATGCCGACCCACCTGATCGGTGTTGTTCCCCAAACCAGATAGTTCGAATTCGTTTGCCGACAAAAGCAATAATCTGGCGGATTCTATGGCCCCGGCAGCAAGAACCACCATGTCCGCTCGCGCCGATATGTTTTGTCGAGCACCTAACTCATCTTCCCATATCAATCGCACTCCCGTGACATGACCAACCGAACTCGTCTCGACATGATCGACAACAGTTTCAGTGGCAAGATGTAAATTTCCAGTCGCCATGGCCATTGGTATGAGAGTGTTTTGGGTGCCATTTTTCCCATCAACCGGGCACGCAAACCCGACGCAACTACCACATTCGATACAGGCTCGACGACCGTCATGGGAGACAGAATTCACAAGGAGCGGAGGTTGCGTAGTCGCAAGTCGCAGCTTCATTGCCGCAGCTTCAAGAAGCGAGGCTGTCTCATAGCGCGGCATCGGTGGCATCGGCAGCGCGGCGCTTCTAAATGGTTCGTGAGGGAGTCTGCGGGTTGGTCCGGAAACGCCGATAAGGTGCTCGGCCCTCGAATACCAAGGCTCCAGGTCGGCATACCCGATTGGCCAATCGACCAAACTGGATCCGGTCGGCACACCATAGCGACTAGCCATCCGAAAATCGTCGGGATGGAACCGCCATGCCTGCCCGCCATATATCAATGTACCGCTACCAACACAGGCGGCGTTGTTGCCATAAGCGACGGTGTGGGGCGCAACCTGATGCTCGCTGCCATCCTGAGCCACGACAACGCGAGTGCCGTCGTCAGGGGTTGGCCCGGTATTGTGTCCATAGACCGGATTGCGGTGATTGCGGAGATGATCTCGGTTGCCACTATTTTCGTAGGTGAGCCATTGGCCACGTTCAATTAGCAAAACCTGGCGTCCGCCCAGTGCCAACTGGCTCGCTACGACGCCGCCGCCGGCACCGGCGCCTACGACTATCACGTCATATCGCTTGCTGAAATCGGGTTTCGGATGCCCGCCGACGGTCGCGTTGACAGGGCCATCAGCCCCCTCAGGAAGACCGTGTTCATATCCGATTTCAACCCATGATATCGCGTCTGGATTACCGCCATTGCCCGGATTGGCGTAAATCGCTTCTGCTGCCCATTTTGCAAGTCTGGTGAACCAGGGATCATCCTGGACCGCGGCAAGCTGTGCGTCGAGTGTAGCATCATCGCAGGTTGTCGGATCAAACACAGAGCTTAGAGTGGCAAGGCCTTGCTCTAGGTCATGACGGGCGCCGCTGTCCAACGACATCCGACGTGCTACGTATTGCGGCACACCCATTGCGCGGCTGTTAAGAACCGCATCCGGCGCGATACGGTCCAGTATGCGCAGGAGAACTGGCTCGCACGCGCTCATTGTCAGCCTAGAACCTGGTCGGATTCCGCATCAAGCAGGTGGACCTTCTCCATGTCCACCGATAGCCGCAAACTGGCGCCACCGCGCAGTGACGATTGCGGCAGTAGCCGCGCCACGCATGCCTCTCCAGCGAGATTGAAATGGACAAGAGTTTCCATTCCCAACGGTTCAACCAGACCGGCCGTGATTTCAAGTGTCGCGGGCCCGTCCGAGAGCATGAAATGCTCGGGCCGAATGCCCAGTACAGCGGGTCGACTTACTACTTGGCTAAAGAGTGCTTGACGGCTTGCCGGAACCCCAAGCACTTGCCCATCGGGCATGCGAAGTTTTAACGCATTTCCGTCTGTTTCCGTGGTGACATTGAAAAAATTCATCCCTGGGGAACCAATGAAACCGGCAACGAAGCGAGTGGTTGGATGCTGATATAATTCTTCGGGCGGAGCGATTTGTTCTATTCGTCCCTTGTTCATGACAACGACACGGTCGGCCAATGTCATGGCTTCGACCTGGTCGTGAGTAACGTAAATCGTTGTGGTGGGAATGCGCGCGTGCAGCGCCTTTATCTCGGTCCGCATCTGCACGCGTAATTTTGCATCAAGGTTTGAAAGAGGCTCATCGAAGAGAAATACAGCGGGGTTCCGGATAAGTGCACGCCCCATCGCGACGCGCTGGCGCTGTCCACCCGACAGCTGCCGGGGCTTTCGTTCTAGCAATTCACTGATACCCAAAATATCCGCCGTGCGTTGCAGCCGGTCGGCGATTTCAGCCTTGGGCACCTTCCGAAGCTTGAGTCCGAAAATAATGTTATCGGCAACGCTCAAATGCGGATAAAGCGCGTAATTTTGAAACACCATGGCAATGTCGCGCTCGCCAGGGGGAGCTCGTTTACCCGCTGCCCATCGATCAGAACCTCGCCGTCGGTTATTACCTCAAGGCCCGCGACCATACGCAGCGTCGTGGATTTTCCACATCCGGAGGGGCCAACCAGCACAATGAATTCACCTTCTGCAACCTCCAAATCGATGCCATGAACGGTGATTAGTTTGCTGTATGCCTTAACGAGTTTATCAAGTTTAACGACCGCCATTATAGTCGACCTCCGAACAGAATTTGTGCTACGCGTCGCCGTAAGTGTTGCCCGCTGGCGTCCACTCGAATTCACGCTCCAACGGCCACGCGGGGCGCACCAAATGCTGCCACTCGAGACGCGTCATGTCCAAGTGTGAGGTCCCGTCGCTGAGGAGAAGAATGTGTCGATCGGCGATATCTTCGAGCCGCGGATGTAGGTAGCCCAACTTGACGACATAGGCTTTGTGCGCCGTTGGATTTATGCCCATGGCGATAAAGTGTTCCGGGGTAGTTATCCCGATCGGCTGCTTGTGAAAAGTCGCAATAGTCGAGCCAATCTTGACTTTGACCCATGCCGCTTCGCGCGACCGGTAAGGCTGGAACCCGCCGAGTTCAAGCCATTCTCCACAATCAATTATTTCGGCAGTCACGCTCCTTAGCTGCTTGGGTCGCGAAACATGCTCATCACCAAGCACAATCTCGACTTTGGCCCCTTCACCCGCGTCGCGTAAGCGCTCAACCAGGCGCGGCGCGGTGATTCCGACGACCACCACGTCCTCATTGGGTATATGGTCAAGTACGGTTTGCAACACCGTTGTCAGGTCGCCAGCCGCACCTGCCGTAGTGTTGTCGCCGGAGTCCGAAACGAAAACCGTGCCCTCGGCTGCGTTGATGGCTCGTTTGAGCCCTTCAACCACTTCAGCAGTTTCCATACGAAGAACGAATTGGTCATGAACTTTCCATATCTGCTCAGCAAGTTTTAGCGCCTGCTCTTTGGCGAGGGACGCATCGTTCTCACTTATCGCGAAGGCCGTAACCTTTGTCCAAGGTCGATCATTCCAAGCGAAGCCCAAGAGAATATTGGCCTCCATCATACCTGGAACGGCATCGAAGCTGGGGAGGTCACCATAAAGCCGGTCTGCGGGGGCCAACGCCGTCACTGCTGTTTCGCCGGGAACGAGAATGGGCAGACTAACAGCTACTTTTTTGGGTGCGAGCCCATTCCTGATTACGCGAATCAACTGATCCGCCGCGCGATAACCTGTGGTCTTGTCGTCTCGATGCGGTGCGGTTCGAAGAACCGAGAATACCGTACCAGCGTCGAGCAGTTCTGGCGTCATGTCGCCGTGCAAATCCAATGCCACGCCTATAGGGCACTCAGGTCCCACGAGCGCCCGGATCGCGGAAACGAAATCACTATCGGCGTCACCCTCTAGCCCCTCCACTTCCAGTGCACCATGATTGGCAACCAGAATCCCGTCTATGTCAGTTTCCCTTGCCAGCAATTCCAGTGTTTTCGATTTGACTTTGTCATAGGCGTCGATCGTCATTACGCCGCCTGGCAGCGCCGTGGCCCAGTACAGTGGTCGCGCTTCGACATCAGGATCTTCCGCAATCCTGGCCAGCATGCCTCTGATCATCCAAACGTCGTCATCTCGCATCGCTTGCGAAGAATACTCCTGCAGCGACGACACACCGGTTTTAACCGGTGAGGCCAACATGATCTCTATAGAAAGTCCGACGATCGCTAAGCGCATTTTGTCTCCAAACGCCTGGATTTAACTGACAACGCGTCTGGTCGGGACGGCGCACGGTCAACAAATTAGCAGCTTTTCTTCTCTTAACAAGAGCAAATTAGCAGGGAGGCCGCAAAAATGACGTTTTCCAAGTTGGATAACATCACAGATTCAATAGAATTGACATTACAAAATAAGGATTCAATATCAATTGGTTATAACTTTTATCGCTACTTTTTCGATGCATATCCTGCCTATTTCCGCTGACGAGAAACCGCTCCCCCGTTGACAAATATTACTGATCGGTGCACAAATTTTCTAGCGACAAGAATTTTTCAGATGTGCTGGTCGCGTGTCACCAAAAAAGGCAGGAAAAGCACATTGAGTGGGAGAGAGAAATGAGTAAACGTACGGGTTTTCTGGGCGCCTTATTGCTGGGCACTGCTCTGACATTCGGTAGCACGGCGATGGCTGAAGAGGCCGAGTTGTGGCACTTCTTTTCGTCAGGATCCGAGGCTGAGGGCCTTGAGGCCCTGATGGCGGTCACCAACGGTATCAATTCCGACCAACCGATTACGTCACGGGTGTTTCCGGGCAACATTCTGGAAATGCGCCGCGCGATTCAAACATCGCTGATGGGCGGCAATCCCCCGGCAGCTTACGGTTCCGGCTTCGGGTATGAACTTAAGATATTTGCGGACGCAGGCCACCTGCGCCCACTTGACGATGTCTGGGAGCGAATCCGAGGAGATGAGATATTTCCCGAAGGCGTGAAACGCGTAACGATGGTTGATGGACATCCAATGGGAATTCCGTTCGATCTCTCACTGATCAACAATATCTTCTTTAACAAAAAGGTTTTAGAAGACAATGGAGTCGAAGTGCCTACGGATTGGGACAGTCTAGTCGCCGCTTGTGACGCGCTGCGGGATGCCGGTGTACAACCATTGGCCAATGCGGGCGGACCTTATTGGAGCATGTACAACTTCTACCCCGCTCTTATCAGCACCGTTGGCGTTGATGGCTATTACGCTCTCGCTGATGGCAGCATGTCGTTTGACTCACCAGAGTTTCGTGAGGCGTTAGATCTGTTCCGGAACACCCTGGTCAGTTGCTACGCGGAAAATTGGAGCGGCAAATCCTGGACACAGTCAGGCGATGACCTGGTCAACGGTGACGTGGGTATGTTCATGATGGGCATGTGGCTCGGTGGTTACATGCGGCAGGCAGGCTTTGAGCCAGAGGTTGACTTCGACTTCTTCCCCGCCCCTGGCACTGAAAACTTGGCCATTTTCCAAATGGACCTTTTCGCAATTCCTGCCGGTACGGGGCCAGCCACCGAGGCTGGCGTGGCATTCGCTGAAGCGGCGGCCAGCACTGCGGCGCAGGCAGCCTTCACTGTCCCCAAGGGGTCCATCGCGCCTAACCTGGAAGTCGATCCCTCGATCTACGACGCGGTGGGGGCCAAGGCCTCCGCCGAGCTAAAAAATGCAGAAGCCGTGCTCCCTAACCTCGTGTTTATGTTGCCCACCAATTTGGGAACAGAGCTCGGCGTACAGCTCGAACGCTTTGCTATCGATCCTTCCGAGGAAACCGAAAATGAAATGATTACGACGCTTGAAGCTCTTCGCGTTGAACTCCAAGCGGAAAACGCGTTCGTCAAATGGTGAAAGTGACTGCGCCACCTAACTGGTGGCGCAGTCTCCCTGTCCACACAACGATGGCCCCCATATGACTTCAACTCTGAATTCACTCAAAAATATTCGAAACAATATGGGGCACTGGATTTATCTCATTGTCCCTATATGCCTGTATCTCATGTTCTTTGTGGTGCCAATCGTGTGGACGTTTTGGTTGTCATTGCACAGCTGGAACGGCATATCGCGGGACATGAAGTGGGTCGGTGGTGGCAACTTCATGACTCTGTTCTTACAGCCCCGGTTCCACCATGCTGTTGTCAACAACATCGCCTGGTTGATTTTCTATTTGCTCGCGCCGAGTGGCCTGGGGCTTCTCCTGGCAGTCATTCTGGATCGCGGAATTAGGTTTGAGGGGTTTTTCCGGATTGTATTCTTCCTGCCATTCACAGTGCCGGCCGTTGCGGTCGCGGCGATCTGGCGTTGGATGTATGAGCCCACCAACGGTTTGATCACCACGGTCTTAAATACTGTCGGCCTTGGCGGTTGGGCACAAAACTGGCTCGGTGATCCCAACATCGTCACCTTCTCGCTCATGGGGTCGGTCCTGTGGTGGACCACGGGCTTTGCATTCCTGGTTTTCTTCGCGGGACTTCGGAATATTCCGGTGGAGTGTATCGAGGCGGCCCAGATCGAAGGTGCCACACCTTGGCAGATTTTCTGGCGCGTCACCTTTCCGCTTCTTTGGCCGTCAACGATTATTGTTCTCGGTCTTGCCGCCATCGACGCAATGAGAGTGTTCGACATCATCTGGGCAACCACGATGGGCGGGCCGGCCTATGCGTCAGAAGTCATGGCCACACAGATGTATGAAATCGCTTTCGGGCGCCTAGAAATGGGACGCGCCAGCGCCATCGCGGTGTACCTTTTGGTGATCGCAGGCGTGCTTATCATGCCGTACATCACATACATGTCGCGCCGAGTCGCCGACAGCGAGGACTCGTGATGACGCGGACGCCCATACTTCCCTATATTATAGCCATTTTCATGGTTGTTCTGTTTATGGCGCCGTTGGTCGTGGCCGCAATGACTTCACTAAAGTCGCCCTCTGAGTTAACTCAGGTATTGCACCTTCCAACAGAATTATATTTCGAAAACTACGTGCGTGCCTGGCAGCAGATGGGTCGGACCTTCATCAACTCGTTGCTCATAACGGGACCGGCGGTGCTGTTTTCGATCCTGGTAGGAACGATGGCCGCTTATCCCTTGGCCTATATGCGTGGGCGGGGCGGCAAGCTTGTATATTTCCTCCTGCTTACTGGCATGCTGGTGCCATTCCAAATTGTTCAGATCCCGCTATTTCTGATCATCCGATGGCTCGGACTCTACGATACTATCCCTGGAATGTGGCTGGTTCATACCGCCTACGCCGTACCGTTTTGCACGTTTTTCATGCGCAACTTCTTCGCAACCGTTCCACAATCCATGTATGAGGCGGCTCTAATTGATGGGTGTAGTAAGTTCGGCTTCTTGTGGCGCTTGCTAATTCCTGCATCGACCGCGGGATTATCGGCGCTTGCCATCATCCAGAGCAGATATATCTGGAACGACCTGCTATTTGCTATCACACTGACCAACTCTGATCAGGCGCGTCCCGCGACAGCTGCGATCGCTGGCTTTGCCAGTGGCCTACAGGTGGAGTACGGACCTCTTATGGCCGCAACCCTAATATCTGTTGTTCCCGTAATGCTTGCCTTTTTGCTGTTCCAAAAGGCATTTGTCAGGGGCTTGCTCGGGGGTGCCGGCAAATGAACAAGGGGATCAACGTACTCGATTTTTCTCGTTTCACGGCCTGTCTTGAGATGCTTTTTGTGAAGGAGACCGCAAACGTTGCGGATCGCATTCACCTGGCGAGCAATGCGGGGTTTAGCGCGGTCGAGTTCTGGGCATGGACGACCAAAGATGTTCTCGCAATTCGCCGTGCGTTAACGACCACCGGCGTCAAGCTCGCGGGGATGGTCGCTGAACCGATGATCTGGCTGACCGAGAAATCCAATCATAAGGCATTTTTGGAAGGATTGAACAGAAGTGCTGAGTGCGCCCACTCCCTTGGGGCGCCTACTCTGATTGCGCAGGCGGGCAATGAAGTGCTCGATATGGATCGAGGCAGGCAACGTGACAACATCGTTTCGTGTCTCGCGCTTGGTGCCGACATATTGCGTGGTAGCGGCGTGACATTGGCGCTTGAACCTTTGAATACCCTGGTTGATCACCCAGGGTATTTTCTGTCATCGACCGTCGAGGGGCTCGACATCATCGACGCCGTCGATCGTGCTGAGATCAAGATTTTATACGATGTCTACCATTCCATGGCGATGGGTGAGGAACCCGAAATGGTTCTGGCCGGCAGGGTAGACAGGATCGCTCATGTTCACCTAGCCGATCATCCCGGTCGCCGTGAGCCGGGTTCGGGTCGGCTCCCCTCAAATCGGCCGCGACGTGGCTTCTCGCCAACGGCTATGGCGGTTTGTTTGGTCTGGAGTTTAATCCGACGGCGTCCACGAATGAAAGCTTGGCCGCGGTGGCCGAGCAACTCCTGCCTGTGTAATAGGAATACCCCGAAATGGCTAAGTCACTATTATCCTATCAGCTTTGGTCGTCGCGAAAGGAACCCTCCATCCGCAAGCAGCTCGAAGTATTGGCGGCGGCCGGGTACACCGACGTGCAGCCGCACCACGAGCAGTACGACAATCCTCGTGAATTGCGCCGCATGCTCGATAATTTCAATCTGTCCGCTCGCTCTGCTCACATTCAGTATGACATGCTTGCTCCTAACCAGATGGATCGAACCCTCGAGGCGATGGCAGTGCTTGGCGTGGAGCTAGTGATAATGCCATGGCTACCCAAGCTTTTGATACCAACCGACCGCGCTGGCTGGCAGGGGATAGGAGAGGAAATGCATGGCCATATTTCGACCTTCGAAACTTCCGGTATGCGGTTCGCCTGGCACAATCACGGCGAGGAGTTGTTGCCGCTGACTGACGGATCCTACCCAATCGATCATGTCCTGGGTGATCACCTCCTGTGGGAGATCGACATAGGTTGGGTTCTTTCGGTTGGAGAAACTCCAGACCGATGGCTTGAGCGATATTCGGGACGCATCCCAGCGGTGCACGTCAAAGACGTACCGGAAGAGGGGACCAATCTCGAAGAAGATGGTCAAATCACCATCGGGCGCGGTATTGTCGATTGGAACAGCCTCTGGCCCAAATGCATCGCAGCGGGCGCAGAGATTATGGTGGCAGAGCACGATCAACCGCTTGACTATGCCGCCTTTGCACGTGATAGCATCCCGACGATGAAGACGCTCCAAATGCGCGAAACCGAATAGAAACTGATGATTGAAGCGACATCGTTTTGACTTTCCGACAGCATTCATTGAGCCTTGATCGGCACGCGATCCGGCGCTTTCACGCGAACACCATCTTCCACCGGATCAGGATCGAGCCGAACACCTCGCAAGCCGAAATCATTGCCCGAACTGGCATTGATAAATCGTCAGTATCCTCAATCGTAAACAACTTTGTCGATTTAGGATTGGTTGAACGCAGCGCCAAGAAAGCCAGCAACGGTCGCGGGCGGCCGTCCGAAGGCCTTGTCATTGCCCCGACTGCAGGGATCCTGGTGGGGGCGCAGGTCGAGGCCAATAAGATCGAGTTCGTAGCGTGTTTATTGAATGGCACACTACTTTCAAGCGTTGAACAAGGTTTCGATGGCACGCTGGCGGGACTGGATTCTTCGATCCGCGATGGTTTCAACGCTGTCATCAAGGCAACTCAGTCGTCGGCTAAGGTTCTGGGAATGGGGGTCTGTTTACCTGGCTTGGTAGACAATGCGGGCCTACTCGTTCATGTGCCGGTTCTTGGCTGGCACGATGTAGAGGTTACCGCGCGTCTCAGTACGATCACTGGCGTACCCGTTTTTGTCGGGAATGACGGAAACGCAGCAGCAATGGCTGAACACACATTTGGCTCATGTATCGATCTTAACGATTTCCTTTTTCTCTTCTCCGGATCAGGGGTCGGCGGTGGACTGTTTTTGGATGGCGCCATCTATCGGGGCGCTGGAGGTCTGGCCGGTGAATTGGGGCACGTCAAAGTTGTACCCCAAGGCCGTTTCTGCACATGCGGCTCGTCGGGATGCCTTGCCGCCTATCTGGTGGAGTCGGCAATTATTGAGGAAATTTACAAACTAAGCGGACAGCAACTGTCCCACTTCAAGGATATTCTAGACATTGCAGAGCGCGGTGACCCGATGGTACTCAACGTTCTTGACCATGCGGGAGTAGTACTCGGCTCTGCCGTATCCAGCCTTATCAATATCTTCAACCCACCGTTGGTTGTGCTAAGCGGTAACCTGTCATCGGGGCGCAAATTCATCGAGAACGGACTCGACCGGGCAGTCCAAAGGCTGGCGCACCCCGCAATGCTGTCTAGGACAACCATTCGATTTGCCGAAAATCCAAACGACATGCTCAAGATGGGAGGCGTGGCGCTCGCGCTAGACGGCGTAACCAGCCTGGATGGCATGAGGGTCGCCGTCTGAGCGTCAAAGATTATTGTTCGTATTAGCTTACCAGAGCAAGAGCTTGACCGCCGAAACCTGACTACCTTTGGTACCGACTTCTTCGGTTGGAATGGTCGTAGCTGTGACCTTCGAATGGATGTCTCGCAACTGGCTCGCTACATCGATAGGCCGCAGCTGCTCAGGCTGACCAACGGAACGCCACGGTCACGCCTTACCTCGCGTTCCTTGCTTTGCAGCCCTTCCGCGCAAAGCAGGATCATCCGGCACCGGTCCGAAAGCGATCGCGCCGCCTTGTGCCGTCGAACTTGTACCTCCAGAAAGGTCCGTTCCTCATCGCTCAGAACCACCTCGTCCGCCACACGCCCCACCATCGCATCATCTCCTGAATTCCCTCAGAAAATGATACGAATTATAGTTCCGGGTGACTAGGATCAGGGGGCCGACGCCGTGAGGTGCGGTCGCAACGACAATTAAGTGTACAAGCCATTTTCGATCAGGCCGGTCGGGTGGATCTCAATGAAAAGCGCGCCCAGTTCGAAACCACGGGCTGGGAGCGCTTTGATCCAGACGCCCCCGCCTTCGTTCAGGATCCGCTTCTGGGCGGCCGCGACCTGCGCAATTTTCCCCGTCGGCACTAAAAACCAGCCCGCGAACGATCAAACAAGCCATTCTGCCTGCTGCAGCCAGCAAAAACCTGCGCTAGAGAAGCCTTGTGCCCTCCTGACGGAATGGTAGACGCACCTGACTCAAAATCAGGCGGGGAAACTCGTGCCAGTTCGAGTCTGGCGGAGGGCACCACATTTTCTTATATTACATTGTAATTTCAACGAATTAGGAGATTTATTGATCTTGCATCCCCCCTATGTCCACCTTTGAGTCCGAGCTAGAAGCAACGCAAATCTTGGCAGCGATGTCCTTGACCGCGATGGCGGTGACTAAAAGGCTTGCCGAGATTGAAGATTGAGCTTTTTCTGGCACCTGCCAGCGAAGCCAGATCGATCAAAACACGTTCGGATTGTCACCGGTGTTGCATCGAAGTTGGTGACGAGGTCGAATGCGAGCCCGAAGTGGCCCCATTCGTTAATGCCGCATCATCGCCTTGTCGCACGCGATTGCTGTGTTCGGAGTCTCGATCACCCTCTTGACGAGGCGGTCGGGGTTACCCAAAAACAAGCCGACGATGCCCCCGTCCACAAACCTACCCTGCCAGTGCCCGACATCCGCGCGAACATGCCAAACGCCTGTTCCCAAGCCGGGATTTTCACTAAACCAATTCCAACAAGCGCCAGCTACTAGTTAGCGCGACAGGACACAGCAATACCAGGCGCCGACAGTGTCAGGTTGCCCGCATTTACAGTCAGGTTGGCGGTGCCATCGGTATACCGTTCACCAAATGGGGCGGGGGCGCTATCCAGTTGAAATGCTGCTCCACCATTCCGGCTGACGCTGGCCACTTTTCCGGGTCCAGCCTGAGCGATAGAGACGCGCATGGTTGTCCCGTCGTCGCATGTAAAGGCCATCGATTGTCCGGTCGGCGTCTGGCCGGATGGTGGTTGGTTTGAACCAATTCGATTGGCGGAACGCTGGGATGGCGGCTGATTGGTCATGGCGGGATTAGGTTGGCCTGAAGGCGCTACCGACAAGCAAGCAGGTAGAAATTTTCCAATCGCGTCGGCCAAACCTTGGCTTGATCCTACCAACCGTCCACCACCAATCATGCCGAATGTGGCCGAGGGTCGCGCGCGCGACAGTGCCTGCCACATCGGATCATTCGGGGCAGTGCGGATCAATACCCCTGCGGACTCCTCACTCTGAATGAGCACTTGTCCCTGATATTGAAATGTCTGGCCCAATGCTTGCACATAGGCAGAGGTCTGGGCACCATTCTGCAAATTTCCGAAATCAACACTCATAATGGCCTCGATCCGGTCGCTGCCAGGAAGACACAATGCACTGAACCCGATCGCATCGGTTTCGGGAATGCCATAGGTCAATGAGTGGACCAAACGACCCGATCCGTCAGTATATTGTCCGGCGAACCAGATCGGGTTCGGTTCTGCGGGCTGAGGGGAGGCGGGGCTGACATTGGCGATGTTGTTCCAGCCGCAATGAGCCTTGAATATATCGAGCGCCGCGCGTGAGCCTTTCAGGCCAATATCGGCCTCAGCACCGTCAAACGAGACGTGGGCGTTGGTGCCGGCCTGGAGAGCACCAACAAAGGGATCGTTTGGATTGACGGTGAAACTGGGAATGTGGCCAACCAATCCGTAGTCGCCGATATGGGCGTTATATTGAAACCTCTGACCGTCGACATTGAACGTGACCGGACCGGTGCGGCCCGCGGGCCCCTGTTCGGTGCTGACCAAGGGGACATCAACCGAGGCCGGAAGCCCCAAGCCCGTACACATGAAAATAATGCCTATGTCTTCCTCGCAATCATCACGGCAATCGAGTGCAGTAACGGTTTCGTATGCGCCGCCATTTGACCAGACGCGGTTCGCTGCGGGCGCGAGTGCCGGTGATGCGGGCTGTCCGCTCGCGGCCGCACCCTGGGCGACGCGCACGTCATAGGTCACCAGGTAATCCGCGCCATCGCCGGTCAACGTCTGGGTAAAGCGCCCCGTTCCCTGGCTGGCATTGATGGCGATATTTCCGATGAGATCACTGGCCCCGATGGAGTCCCATTCGCGCAGGTCCACCGACAAGGCCCCATATCCGTCGACGTGGGCATTGGGAGCCCATTCCTCGCCCCGATTTATGTCCTGTGCTGCGCCTGGATCATTGGGGAAACGGGCACCATTGCTGAACAGCAAGAAGACCTCGTCGCCACCAAAGCCGAAAGTGGTATCGTTGGCCCGCACCGAAATAATGTCGACGCCAAGCATACCCTGTTCTCCAACGGCATTGGCGCCTGGTGCCGGTGCTTCAGTGAATAATTGATCAACCACTTCATTGGCAATAACTGCCGCGCCAGCCAACCCCGCTCCAACAGCGAGACCTTGAACAAACAATGAATCCTGATCGTTCGCGACTCCGATCAATTTGCCCTGATCCTGTGCCGGGACGTCGTTATTGACCAATGCGTTGGCTTGGGCGGGCTGAGTGTCCCGGTCCGGTGGAGCAGTGGGCACAACAGCCTGTGCGGTATGGCCTGCAGCGGGTGTGCAGTCGGCCAGAAAACTGGTCACCGCAACGGTGTCTACATTGCTCAATACTGCAAGCACCGCGCCCTTGGCGGATATTACGATATGATTGCTCCCGGCAAGGATCTTCCACGCGGGGTCGCTTGCAGATGTTCGCACGAACATGCCCGGCGCCCGGCTCCTGTCAATTTTTTGCGCGCTGATCACGGCGGTGCCGGACGCGCCCTGCAAGCGTATGGACACTGTTTCGTTCATTGCTATGCCCGACAGGTCGCCGTAGAACTCGGCAGATATTTGCTCAGGCAGTTCAGGCTGACACCAGGCCAGAAACCGATCCAACTGGTCGCTACCAAGGCCATGGAGCGAGGCGTTCAATGCCTCTCCGTTCTTGAGCCATGAAACAGTGCCAACCTGGGCCTGACTGACGCTGGTCAACGCCAAAGCAAACAGAGCACCGGTTGCCAAGCATTTGGTGAATTTTGAAATGTTCATCATACGCCCGATCATATTGGATTGGTTTTGAGAAACTGGGCCATCAGATCCAGTCATCGTTCAGCCGATTGGCGCGCGAGCGCTCAACATCATGATGTTGTGAGCGCCCGGGTGCGATGTCAATTTTGCTGGCCCGCCAGTGGTGGCGGTAATGGATAGGTGCCCACGGCCGCAGGTTGAGAGTTGACTTGGCTATTTTGATTGATCGGGATGGCAGCCGGTGGAGGCGGCAGGAAGACACCACCGCCGGGCAAGGCATCACCGAACCGGTACTGGGGCTGAATCAGTTGTGTATCGGATTGGAGCGGGCCAAACGCTCGCGTTCCGTTGGGGTTTCCTGTCGGAATGGCGCCATAGATGGGACCCTGGTTTCCAGAGGGGACAGCGCCATATTGTCCATTTTGCGTCGCAGCAGGTGGCGGGGCGACGCCGTAGTTACCGGCCGCACCACCATTATTGCCATCTTGGCGAATAGGTGCTGCGCCATAAATGGAGTTATCAGGGCCCGCCGCTCCATTTGGCTGCAGCGCAGGCGCAGAGCCGTAAATCTGCCGCCGCTGTGGCTGTTGCAGTATCGGGGCGGCGCCATAAATCTGTTCGCGCTGCGGTCCCGGGACGGATGGCAGAAGGTTGGTTTGTCCATATCCACGTCTCAAACTTGGCCTCGGCGCATTGCTAACCGTCACACTTTGTTGCAAGGGCACGCGCCCGTAACCGCCAGTGGGCGAGCCGAGATTTGTAAAATTCTGTGTTCCGCCGACAGTTCCATAAGGCTGTGCGGCGGGGGGCGCCGCGCCATATTGATTTGCTGGTGCAGGCAGAACGGCATAGTTGCTCGGCGGCGCTGCATTTGCGTTATATCCGGGTTGACCAGGCGCGGGTGGCGGCAACTGTCCGTAGTTGCCATTGCCGTTGAGCAGAACGTTGGTCGGGGTTGGGTCGGGAGGTGGCGCGTTCAAAAAACTCGCATTGCTGTCAAGCGTTGAATAAGTGCTGGACTGGGTGCCATAATTGTTTGCTGGAGCGGGTATGCGATCATAGATCCCGTTGCCGCCACCTTGGTCCGCGCCATTGTTCAGATCCGGCACACGATCATATATGCGGTTGACCGCAGGCGCCTGCTGACTGTTGTTGTTCAAAAGTGAAGCATTGCCTAGTTGGCTGCCAAGTCCGTTGCCATTGGGAATGGCGCCATAAGGGCTACCGTTCTGGTTATTGTTCGTGCCCTGGTTGGCGTTGTTGGAGCCGCTGGAACTACTGTTGTCATCCCCTCGGCTGCGACGGCGTGCTAGCTCAAGTGGCGTAGTGCCTGCTGCCAATCGTACAACGAGGTCGTCAGTTGGCCTTGTGTGATTGAGCCCTTGTTGCCCGGGATTATACAACCCATCAAGCGACGCGTGGGCAGGGGTGGTACTAGCTGGCACGAACATGAATGCCGCCACCATACTGGTTCCAAGCAGTGCCGCTCGAGCTTTTTCTGCCGTCCGGGAAACTGACCTAAACATTTTCGTCCCCTTTGCATTTCAAGGATCGGGATATGCACGTCGGTGACTAAGACTTCAGTTGTGAAATATCGAGTTCAATCACGAACTGGAAGCCGCGCGTCTGTGTTGACTCAACCACTTCGGTCGAGGCACGGGAAATTGTGGTATCACTGGACTCAAACATTCGTTCCCACGCTTCAGCAGAATAAAACAGCTTGAAGCCTTCCGCGCTGCCAAATGGCATGCTTTGGCGTCGCAGTTCCTCCTCGGACTTCGGCCGAATGGCAACCGCGCCAAGATTGGCACCGATATAGGTCGTCAGATTGAGTTTGTCGGGCAGATTTTCGACGGGACCGAGTTTGAACAATGTATCGGTCTGCATCAATGTCATGGAGGTCGCAATCGGCTTGATCGCTTTCAATGCAACAGTGTCATCGTCGTAAAGATCAATTGGCGAGCGATAGAGGCAGTAGTCGACGACCGCAGTCGTTTCAGCGAGGCCGCAACCTTGCCAATCATATTTCGCGCCACTACGATCGGATACACCCGTGACCTGATAGTCATCGATTTGCCGATCGAGAGATGAGCCCTCGCTCTTTGAATAATCGCCGCCAAATTCGCCAAGTGACAGGTTCAGCCCCGTGGTCGAGTCTGAGTTCGATCCGGAATTTGTTGAAGTATTGGCATTGACCGGCCACCATCTTTCGACAGTCCCGAACTGTAGCCATGACTGCATGGTTGCAGCGGCGAGGAAATATGTGCCGTCGGTTGAGGATCGCTCGGTGTCGGTCCAACTGGAACTAGGCATACCATTCGACTGCAGCTCAATCCCGGTCACGCCCTCGGTTTTCATGCGCACATAGGCGACGCCGTTATTCACAAACGCATATACTTCGGGTTTGAAATTGAGGTGCACGCTTTGTGTGCGGTTGGTATCGAAATCGAGAAGTGTCTGCATGATGTCCGGCATGCTGACCCGATCGAAACTGTAGGTGATGCCCATGCCCGCCGGATTGCTCGCATCGACCGGACCCTGGGCGGGGTGAACCCAGAAATAGCCGGGATCATTAGGGTCTGTTGCCGAATAGGGATGGGCCAGCAAGGCAATGCGGTCTGCCTCCTCGCGTGCTGCCTGTTCAGCATCATGCTGCGCTTGCAGCGCAACATAATCCTGATCGGCCTGTGCGATGTTATCGTTGAGCGCCGATACTATGCCACGAAGGCTCAGCCAGTCGGCCACGGTGTCCACATACCAGATGTCGTTGACCGTCGCTGCCCGAGCGGTTTTAGTGGGTCGCATTTCCACGGTGCCACTATTTTCAAACATCATCAGGTCTGGTCGCGCCACGCTGACGATAAGGTTTGCGCCGATATCGGCGTCGCTGACGCGCCAGTGAGCCGTTGGCGCATTCAAATCTGTCTCGCCAAACAGAACCGGCGATCCGCTTACAGAATCGGGATCAATGTACAAATATTTTTTGGTTTCACGGGCGCTGCGGAATAGGTACTCGTCCTTGTTGCCCGTCGGCTCAAGATACCAATTTGCCGCGCTGGTTGCGGTGTCCAGTCCGCTCGCACCTACCTGCCCATTCTGATCGGTAAATAATGACCTGCCGGATTTGAGCGTGGAGATGAGACGCATGTCCTTTTGACCCAGTTCCCAGGTGTCGCGCACCCAATCGGGCCGGAAGGGTACCAGAGCTTGGCCTTGATTGGTCGATTGGGGAATTGGTACATCCGCGCGTGGACCAGCGGGTAACATTGTAGGGTCGGAGACAGTCGGCGCCGTCGGCAATGGTCGTTGCAACTGCGCTTGCTGGGCCTGCTGGGCTTGTTGAACAGCATTTGTCTGCGCCGCAGGCACCCCAGGTGCGGTTTGCATAGCGGCGTTGATCAGATTTTCGTCCAGCACGAAATACTGATCCGGCTGCTGGGTCGTTTGATATTGACCGACGATGGTCTGCCCGCCGACGCCGAAATACCAAATGAACCCAGCCTGGCTTGGCAATATCAAGCGATTTCCGCTGGTTAGGAGCTGATAGGGCACAAAATTACCAGATTGGTCGACGTAGAGCACGTCGACATCAACGCCGGTCGTGTTGTCGACGGTAAGCTGGGGCTCGATCGCCTGTTGCTGCGCGGGTGCTGATTGAGGGGGTTGGGCTGCTTGAGTCTGCGCGCCACTGATACCAGCCTGAGCCACGGCATTTACATCAAGAAGCAAATATTGCGCGGGATCTGCGCTCATCGGGCGGTTGCCAATAATCACGCTATTGCCGATACCAAAATACCAGACAAAGTTGGTCTGAGCCTGTAACAGAAGCCGAGTGCCGGTCTGCATTGTCTGATAGAGGACGTAATTTCCCCCTGATCAGTGTAAAGTACATCAACCGGATACCCGGTCGTATTGTCGACGGTCAGCGTTGGCTGTTGGGCACTTTGAGCGACCAATAAGCGGGCAGCAGTCGAACCAACCTGTGGGGTCAACAGGGTTGGCGATGCTGCGGTGGAGTAAAGAGTATTAGGTGATAGGTGTTCGAATATGTTGGCGGCGGAGGCTGGGGCGATTTGAGATATCGCCAATGCTGAAGCCACTAAAATTGGTTCCGGCGCCAACTGCAAAAAGGCGGATTTCAGGGCAACCATCTGTGTGTCCTTGTCAATAGGATCGCCAAAAATAATAGGTGCACGCCCAGAATTAATGGGCCCAGATGATTGAAACTACGCTCTGATAACTTCAGAGTCGAGCGTTTTGAAATAGATAGCTGATAGGGGCAGTCGATGACTTCCAGTATCCGTGCGAACCGTTAGTATGTCAGCGACATCGGACTATCTATGTAGTATATGTTTGGCGACACGACTGGCCATATTGATCAGCCGGTCAAGACAGTTCTGCGTTCTCCCGGAATAAGGGCTCGCGTTTATTCGGCCTCGGACCCTAATCTTACTCTCGTATCATCGCTATCCAGCACTGCAGCAAGGGCAAGAAACCATTGATGCGCGGTTGGCGGCGATGAAGCGCCACCACGGCATCAAACAGAACCTGCCCTTCGCTTACCTTGGCGAACTCCCCGATCTCGACAAGTCAAAGGTGAAGCGATCATTGTCGACCTCCTGAAACGGCTCAATGCCGAGTTTCAAAAGGATTTTCGAGTGCCGTTGGGTGCCATATTTATCGACACACTAGCGGCCACTTTCAACATCGAGGACCAAAACGACAATAGCGAGGCTGCCAAGCACATCAAGACGCTCAGGCGCATCCGTGATGCCGTTGACAGAAGTGGTTCGGTTTGTCTGAACAGCTATCGGGGCTTCGCTAAGTGGATTTTGGCCTTGGTTATGCCGCTGCCAGGATTGGCATCAGCGCATTAAAGTAGGCTTCGTCCGGGGTCATCCGGTCAAGGCTCGAGTGCGGTCGCCGGCCATTGTAGAAGGCCAGATATTTGCCGATCGAGGTTCGCGCGTCCGAGACGGTGTCATAGGCGCGCAGGTAAACTTCCTCGTATTTGATGGACCGCCAGAGCCGCTCGACGAAGACATTGTCGCGCCATGCCCCTCTGCCGTCCATGCTGATGGCGATGCCATTGTCGCGCAGCAGGCCGGTGAAGGCCATGCTGGTAAATTGGCTGCCCTGGTCGCTGTTTAAGATTTCGGGGGCGCCGTATTTACCCAGGGCATCCTCAACCGCCTCGATGCAGAAGCGCACGTCCGTGCTGATCGAGAGCCGCCAGGCCAAAACTCGACGGCTAAACCAGTCCACGACGGCCGCCAGGTAGGCGAAGCCGCGCGCCATGGGGATATAGGTGATGTCGATTGCCCAGACCTGATTGGGCCGGGTCACCGCCAACTTGCGCAGCAGATAGGGATAGATCTTGTGGCCTGGCGCCCGCTTGCTGGTATTGGGCCGGCGATAGATCGCCTCGATGCCCATCCGCTTCATCAGCGTGCTCACGTGCAGCCGGCCAACAGCGAACCCTTCCCGACCCAGCAGATCGCGCAACATGCGGGCGCCGGCGAACGGGTAATCCAGATGCAGTTCATCGATCCGGCGCATCAGTGCCAGATCGCCGGGCGATGCAGGGCGTGGCAGGTAATAGACGCTGCTCCGGCTGATATTGAGCACTCGCGCCTGACTGGTCACTGACAGATCATGATCCCGATCGATCATCGCTTTGCGCTCAGCAGGCCGGCTTTGCTGAGCGCTCCTTCCAAAAAATCATTCTCCAGCGTCAGCTGACCGATCTTGGCGTGCAGTGTCTTGACGTCCACCGTCGGCGCGGTCGGTTCAGGGCGGGCCTCGCCGCCAAAAACATCGGCAGCCCCTTCCGGAAGCTGGCTGCGCCATTGCGTAATCTGGTTTGCATGCACGTCAAACTGCTGGGCCAGTTCCGCCAGGGTCTTCTCGCCCTTGATGGCAGCCAGCGCTACTTTGGCCTTGAACACCGGCGTGTGGTTGCGGCGGGGTCGTCTCGTCATGATTGCTCCTGTTCGCGGCCATACTGGCCGCCATCAGGCACAAAATCTACTTATCCCGACGTCCAGATTTCCCGAGCCATCTCTCATGATGTAGCCCGCGCAAAACACGCGAGAACGAGTGCACCTCGGTTTCAAAGTGGGGATCGTAGTGGGGAAAGACAATGAACGTCGTAATTTTACGTTCAAAATCAACCACTAAGGAAAAGTTATGGCGGAGAGAAAGGGATTCGAACCCTTGAGACGGTTCCCCGCCTACACACTTTCCAGGCGTGCGCCTTCGACCACTCGGCCACCTCTCCGCATCGTGTTTGGGCCGGTGGAAGCGTCCGGTCCGTATCGGCGAAGCCGGTCACGAGCGGGCGCACTATAACCATCGCGCGTGGGTTCGCAAGGGATCACAGCAAAGAGATTTGTATTGTTTTTTCAATCGTCCTTACCCATCGTATACGAAGACCGATCATTGCGCTGAGACAATGGGCGCAGCTGCGCTATAATGGCCCAACGGAATTTGACGCACCCCGGACCACAGAGGAAAGATGATGCGGCTATTTTTGCGAATATTGGGTACCTGGCTCCTTGGCCTGACGCTGGTACTGCTCGTCATCGACGGCACCAAATCTTTGGCAGCAAACGATATTGTTTTTACGTCGTTTGGCGCGATCTGGTCGGGTGTGCATTCGCCCAGCCTTGCTGCAGTCATCGCATTCCTTGACGGTCGATTTTTTGCCGATTTGCTGGAACGTTTATTTGTCATCATTCTGGGTTACCCAGCCTTTGCTGTTTTGGGCGTTCCCGGAATGGTGCTGGCAATATTGGGGCGGTCGCGCAAGCCGACGCGCTATGTGGTTCAGGACCAGTTCTGATTTCGTGCCGACGCGCCGAAAAAATGCTGGAAAAAGGAGACTGCGATGTTTTTCAAGTCGAAACCTGAGGCCGTGCCCGCCCCTCAGGACGCGCTGCCGGGACGAAATGTTGAACTGGACGTCGCGCCGGACCATTACGTCAGTTCCCATTCTTTGAAAGGGCCATATCCGGAAGGTTCCGAAACTATTTATTTGGGTCTGGGCTGCTTTTGGGGTGCGGAGCGGCTTTTCTGGCAATTGGACGGCGTATTTGTGACTGCCGTTGGATATCAGGGCGGCTCGACACCCAATCCAAGTTATGAAGAGGTCTGTTCAGGCCGAACTGGTCACACTGAAAGCGTCAAGGTCGTGTTTGATCCCAATAAGATTTCGCTTGAGAGCCTGCTCAAGACCTTTTGGGAGGAGCACGATCCAACCCAAGGCATGCGCCAGGGCAATGACGTGGGCACCCAGTATCGATCCGCGATTTATACGACTTCTACCGAGCAGGCGGAGCGCGTCAATGCCAGTCGCGCCGCCTACGAGCAAGCGCTCAAGGCAAAGGGGCTCGGCAGCATAACCACGGAGATTGCGCCCGCCGGTCCATTTTATTATGCTGAAACCTATCATCAACAATATCTTGCAAAAAACCCGGCTGGCTATTGTGGATTGCAGGGCACGGGCGTTGCCTGTCAGATCGAAACCGGGACTGCGGCCTGAACCATGCTGACGCGCGCCGAATTTGAACAGATCTGCTCGCAATGGGCGGGCGTCAGCTTTGTCGAGCAGTGGGACAGCTATGTCGCCAAAGTGGGTGGCAAGGTATTTGGGCTCAAATCGGAAAATGGGCATGGTGCCCTTAGCTTCAAGGTTCGTGAAACCAGCTTTGAAATATTGACGGCTATGCCCAAAATTGCTCAGGCGCCATATTTTGCCAAACGTCGTTGGGTGAGCGCTGCCTCAGACGCGTTGTCGGTTGAGGAATTCAATGATTACCTCAAGGCATCATATGATCTGGTGGGGGCGGGTTTGACCAAAAAACTGCAACGCACTTTGGGTCTAATTGTCTGATGGGCAGGTTAAGGCGAAATGAGATGGTTACACCCCTGAGATTATTGGTGGACGCCTCATGCCTCTAACGTCCATCGGTTCCTGTCTGTGCGGCTCTGTCAAATTTAGCATATCGGGAGAATTCGAGAGTTTTTGGCTCTGCCACTGCGCGCGCTGCCAGAAAGATACCGGTTCAGCGCACGCGGCCAATCTGTTTTCTTCCATCGCCAAGATCAACTGGCTGTCGGGCGGCGACGATATCAGGACATATCGCGTTCCCAAGACGCGACACCAACGAAGCTTCTGCGGTATGTGCGGTTCGGCTCTTCCCAGTGTTCAATTCGAAGGTGCGCTGCTGGTTGTGCCGGCTGGATGTCTTGACAGCCCAATAACGATCCGACCGAACGCACATATCTGTTGCGCCAATAGAGCCACTTGGGATGCGCAATTGGAAAACGTAACTAAGATGGACGATCTCCCGGGATAGGAGCGTTGACCTGCCCCGATCCTGCTTGACGCCCCGTGCTTTTTCGCGCATCTAGTGGCGCGCGGCGGGTGTAGCTCAATGGTAGAGCTTTTGCTTCCCAAGCAAGTGACGAGGGTTCGATTCCCTTCACCCGCTCCAATCCGCAACTTTCATTCTGATGTTGGCGACGGTGCGATTCAAAATTGTGGTCGGAGTGCTTGGTTGACTACATCATCTTTCATGATAGATATGGCAGAACGAGTTTTTGCCCTGAGAGAACCCTGATGAGCCGTAATTTTCTGGTCGTTGATCCTGAAGAGGACATTGAAGTTCTCAAGGGGCTGGCGTCGCCTATCCGGGTCAAAGTCCTCAAGTTGCTGCATGTGGAAGGGGCGATGAACGGCAATGACATTGCCGAAAAGCTCAGCCTGCCGCAGTCGACCGTATCGACCAATATCCAGATCCTGGAAAGCGCAGGGCTGATCCGAACCGAGACACAGAAGGCGCGCAAGGGCAATCAGAAGATTTGCCACTCGATGTTTGACGAAGTTATGGTGATGTTCAAGGAAGACATCAGGCCATTGGCCGCCAATACCATCGAAGTGGCCATGCCGCTGGGACTTTATACCAGTTGCGACGTGTCAGCACCGTGTGGGCTATGTTCAGGTGAAGGCATTATCGGGTTACTGGATGTGCCCGACACTTTTCTCGACCCGGACCGAATGAAGGCTGGGCTGCTTTGGTTTACCCGAGGTTATCTCGAATACCAGTTCCCCAACAATGCCAAGCTAAGCCAGCACCGGGTAGTGGCCGCGGAGTTTTCTATGGAGCTCAGCTCGGAAGTGCCGGGCACCTCGGCGGACTGGCCAAGTGACATCACGCTATCAGTCAACGGTACGGAAATTGGCACATGGATGAGCCCTGGCGATTTCGGCGACAAACGCGGGGTTTATACCCCCGACTGGTGGAAACTGAAGGGCAGCCAGTATGGCAAGCTCAAGAGTTTTCGGGTGACGACGGATGGCAGTTATGTTGACGGGATGAAGATTTCTCCGGTTTCGCTGAGCGATCTGGACTTGTCCAATCACCACTCAATTCGTCTGCGCATCGCTGTTAAACCTGATGCTAAACATCCGGGTGGTATTAATATTTTTGGTCGCGGCTTCGGCAATTATGACCAGGACATCATCATGCGGCTACAAACCGAACGCTAGATTCAATTCGCACACGCCTCTTGCGCAATCCCCTCATACCCGTTTACAACTGATTATCTGATACAAATCAGACAAACGGGATTTCAGGAGGGTAACGTGAAGGCGTCAGTCGTCGCAAATAAGGATTTCACGGTCGGCAAGATCGATAATCGTGTTTACGGGGCGTTCCTCGAGCATCTCGGACGCGCCATTTATGAAGGCATTTACGAACCCGATCATGCAAGTGCCGACCAAAATGGCATGCGGGGTGATGTTGCCAAACTGGTCAAGGACCTCAATGTACCCGTCGTGCGCTATCCCGGGGGTAACTTTGTTTCCGCCTATAATTGGGAAGACGGGGTAGGTCCACGCGAGGAGCGCCCTACCCGGCTCGACCTGGCCTGGCACACGTCGGACAGCAATGCGGTGGGTGTCCACGAGTTCGCCGACTGGTGCGACAGTGTCGGCACCGAGATGATGCTGGCGGTAAACCTTGGATCACGCGGGGTCGACGATGCCCGTAACTTCTTGGAATATGTCAATCATCCGGGCGGCAGCTATTGGAGCGATTTACGTATCAAGAATGGCCGCAAAGAGCCGTTCAACGTAAAAATGTGGTGCCTGGGCAATGAGATGGATGGCCCCTGGCAGGTCGGGCACAAGGATGCTGACGAGTATGGCAAGCTAGCGGCCAACACCGCCCGCGCGATGCGCATGTTCGACAGCGAACTTGAGTTGATCGTGTGTGGCTCCTCCAACGCGGACATGGCGAGTTATCCCGATTGGGAACGCATTGTGCTCGAACATACCTACGAGCATGTTGATCATATTTCGCTGCATATGTACTTTGCCAATCGCGACAAGGATACTCCTAACTATCTGGCGCTAAATCATAAACTTGAACGCTACATCGAAACAGTTGCGGCGACGATCAAGCAGGTAAAGAGCAAGAAGCGCACAAAGCACGATGTCTATATCTCGTTTGATGAATGGAACGTCTGGTATCATTCCAACAAGCAGGACCGCGAAATTCTTGATGGTGGCAATGGCTGGCCGCATGCACCGGGGCTGCTGGAAGACATCTACAATTTTGAGGACGTGCTGCAGGTTGGTCTGGTTCTCAACAGCTTCATTCGCCATTCCGATGTGGTCAAGATCGCCTGTATCGCCCAATTGGTGAATGTGATCGCACCGATCATGACCGAAAAGGGCGGACCGGCCTGGAAACAGACGATCTATTATCCCTATTATTTCGCATCTGTGTACGGTCGTGGTACTGCTTTGAATTTGCTTGTCAATTCTCCGGGATATGAGAGCAACCATGAGGACAATACACCCTTTGTGGACCTGTCGAGTGTGCACAATGAAGATGATGGAACACTTAGTTTCTTCCTGGTCAACCGACATGGGACGGAATCGATTGAGGTCGATATCGACTTACAGGGTTTTGCCGCGGGTGAAGTGATCGATCACCAGGTGATGACCCATAGCCGTCTCGACGCCGTCAATACCGCCAAAAATCAAAGCGAAGTGGCTCCGCGCAAGGGTGAAGGCGCCAAGGTGGCGGACGGTTCGCTGCGCCTGACGCTGCCGCCTTACTCCTACCAAATGGTGCGGGTAAAGCTTTAGCACCAAACCAACACATCGCATCGCCGACAGCTCACTTCTACTAGCAAACCGTTAGCGTTAAGCGTGACAGATCAAGGCAATAGGGCACATCGGGGGCGATGTGCCCTATTCATTTGTATATCATGATATTAGATTTACATCATGATCTCTGTTGACAAACAAAATCAACTGATCAAATATGAATCCAGGTTGCTGGAGAGCGCTCGCGAACAGAGTGCGGATGGCATCCCACAGGGAGGAGCGAGAGATGGATAGACGCAGTTTTATGGTAGGCACTGCCGTCGGTGCGCTGATGCTCGGCGCCAAGGGACTGGCTTTTGCGCAGGATGCTGAAGGCTCGGCACCGCCGCTGAACGATTTTGCCCGGAACGAAACAGTTATCGTGCACAACCCCGAAGGGGTCATCCGCAATCCGGGCTGGTTCAATATCTGGGTCAATGGCGGCGGCGGAACAAGCAATGGCCTGCACCAACTAACGATGGACACGCTCTGGTACATCGACCCCGATGGCGGTGTGCCGGGCAAGAGCGAGAACGCGATCTACAACGCGCTGGCAGCAGAGCCGTGGCAATATAATGATGACTTCACCGAAATGACGGTGAAACTGCGCCAAGGCATCCTGTGGAGCGATGGGGTCGAGTTTACAGCCGATGACGTCGTTTACACTGTGACCAAACAAATGGAGACACCCGGCATGCAGTGGAGCGGCGCGTTCTCCACGCAGGTAGCCGAGGTTACCGCGCCCGATCCGTATACAGTTCATTTCACACTTCAGGCGCCAAACTCACGCTTTCACGCCATTTTCTCGGTACGCTGGAATGCGGCCTGGATCATGCCCAAGCATGTGTTTGAAAAGGTCGATGACGTCCTGACCTTTGACTATAACCCTCCACTCAGCCTCGGCGCCTATACACTCAATTCGTTCGATCCGAACGGTACATGGTACATTTGGGACAAGCGCGAGGACTGGGACAAGACAACGCTGGGCCTGGTGGGCCAACCCACGCCCAAGCACATTATCTATCGCAACAACATCTCAACCGACAATCGCCTGATCGAGATGCGCAACGGCAATCTGGACATGATCCATGATCTGTCGCCTGAAGGCACATTCTCGATCGTCAAGGAAGACCCGAATGTGCATGGCTGGTTTACCGGCTTCCCCTATGCCCATCCCGATCCGACGCTGCCAATGGCCATCTTCAACCACCAAAAACCAATGTTCCAGGACAAGCGTGTGCGCTGGGCGCTGGCTCTGATGCTGGACGCGCGCGCCATGTCGATGGCGTCCTATCGCGGTGCAGCGACCCTGTCGGCCATCTCCATACCGCCAACGGGGACGCATCCGCGCGACTATCATGGACCGCTCCAGCAATTCATGATCGACTATGAGCTAGACACCGGAACCTCCAAGGTCAAACCTTACGACCCCACCATCGGTCAGCAAATCGCCGACATGGTGCGCCCACAGTTTGGCGAAGACGTGCCGACCGATCCCGAGGCAATAAACAAAAGCTTCGGTTTTGGCTGGTGGAAACAGAATCTGCAGGCAGCCGAAGAGTTGCTGACGGCAGCAGGGTTCACCAAGAACGGCAATCAATGGATGACCGATACCGGCGAACCGTTCGCCTTTAGTGTGCAGATTCCCCAAGAAGGCGTCATCAACCGCCTCGGCACCATCATTGCTCAACTCTGGTCACAAGCCGGGGTGCAGGCAAGCGCCGAAGTGGCGCCCGATATATGGGACCGCGTGGGCGCGGGCGACTATGAAGTCAATATTGGCTGGGCGGTCGAGACTTGGGGCGGTCATCCCGATCTCAGCTTCTTCCTCGACAGCTATCATTCCGAATATGTTGTCGAGCCGGGTCAGATCCAGCCAGCCCGTAACTGGATGCGCTGGACCAACCCTAAACTGGACGAGATCATCGAGAAAATCCGTGGGGTCGATTTCAACGATCCCAAGGGACTGGAATACGGCATCGAGTTCGTCAAGTTGCATCTCGAAGAAATGCCGAACATTCCGATCATGTCCTACAATGTGTTCTCGGTGCAATCGAACAAATACTGGACCGGCTGGCCCAATATCGAGAATAATTATGCCAATCCGGTCACCAACTGGTCGAACGGGAAGTATATCTTCACGCAGATCGAACCGACCAACGCCTGAGTTCTCCCCGGCAGCCCGGTATTGTCCGGGCTGCTGCCCAGAGGGACGCGGCTGGCGCCCTGCCCCTCAATTGCACCTTTTCTGACCCGCAAATCCTTGCTCGTTGGAACAAATAACGGTGGCGCGTCCGCCGGTAGCGCTGCGACACGCAACGTTTTTGGCGCCCCGTAAATGGACTTGGCCGTCATTGGTCCGGTTTCGGTTGCAGTTCTAAAAAGACCTGTGACCGCCGAGGTTGAGGAGCTCAAATGCAAGGCTATTTCTGGTTTGCCGCCAAGCGCGCAGCGCAGTTGTTGGCCGTAGTCTTTTGCGGCATTTCCGCGACGTTTATGGTGACGCACCTGTCACCGATCAGTCCGGTGGAATCGGCACTGGGACGGATGACCGCCCGCTCCAATTTCGCACCAGAGGCCGTGGAGTCGATGCGCGCGGCGTTGACCGAAATGTATGGGGTAAACGAACCCCTGATCAATCAATATTTCAATTTCTGGGCGCGACTGGTGCATGGTGACCTTGGACCATCGCTGATTGCATTTCCGACCCCGGCCATGGAATTGGTGATGCGCGCCTTGCCCTGGACCGTGTGCCTGCTGCTGACGTCGATCCTGATTACCTTTTTTGTCGGCAATGTGATGGGCGCCCTGGCAGGTTACAATCAAAACAACCGGTTCCTGAAAGCCTTCGGCGTCGTGGCCATGGGCATTCAGCCGATCCCCTACTATATCGTTGCCTTCATCCTGCTGGTGGTTTTCGGCTTTATCTGGCCGGTGCTGCCCATTTCCGGCGGCTTTGCGATGAATGTGACGCCGGGCTGGAACCTGGCTTATATTGGGTCGGTGCTGCAGCACGCCATCCTGCCAGCCTCGTCGCTGGTGCTCGTTGGTTTCGGCAGCTGGTTCCTGGGGATGCGGGCGCTAGTTTCCAACATTGTCACCGAAGACTATGTGACCTACGCCGAACTGGCGGGCGTCAAGCGCCGGACCATTGTGGGCAGCTATGTGATCCGCAACGCAGCCGTGCCGCAGCTGACGGCGCTGGCAATGACACTGGGTGGGGTATTTTCAGGCACAGTGATCACCGAACAGGTGTTCAATTATCCCGGTCTCGGGTCGCTACTGGTCGACGCAGTCAATGGCGGCGATTTTTCGCTGGTACTGGCGGTATCCACGGTGTCGGTGGCAGCGGTGGCGATGGCCATTTTCATCGTTGACCTGCTCCATCCCCTGCTCGATCCACGCGTAAGGACGGATTAGCCGCCATGTTTGCTGTTCTCCGCGACCTTGTTCGCTACAATATCGAGTTTGCCATCGGCGTAACGCTGGTGGGGTTCATCCTGATCTTTGCCGCGGCAAGCTATTTTGCTCCGACAGACCCGAACCTGATCTATGTGGTCATTCCCGACCAACCGCCATCGGCGCAATATTGGTTTGGCACCAATTCGCGCGGGCAAGACCTGTTCTGGCAGCTTTCAACGGCCTTTCGAAATTCGGTCATCTTTGGGGTAACAGTCGCGGTGCTCTCGCGCATCATCTCGCTGGCGGTGGGGCTGACCAGCGGCTATGTCGGGGGATGGGTGGATCGCGGGCTGATGCTCGTCAACGATATTTTCGTAGCGGTTCCGATCTTTCCGGTGCTGGTGTTGTTTTACTTTGTGCTGCGCAGCGATCTCAATTCATGGACGCTGGCGCTTATCATGGCCTGTTTTGGCTGGCCATTCGATGCGCGGCTGATCCGGTCGGTGGCGCTGGGGCTGCGACATCGCGAGTTTACCCGCCATGCGGTGTTCGCGGGGATGAGCACGCCCAAGATATTGCTGCAGGAGCACCTGCCCTATGTGATGCCAATCGTGTTCTCGACCTTCATGGCCAACATGTTGTGGTCGATCGGGCTGGAAGTCACGCTGGCGGTGCTGGGCTTCACCAATATCAACCAGGCAACGATCGGCACGGTGCTATATTGGGCCAATAGCCACTCGGCGATGGTGGTGGGTGTGTGGTGGTGGATTCTCATCCCGGTGATTTTTATCGTCATCCTGTTCGTTGGCCTGTTCCTGCTTGCCGTCTCGCTCAATGAATATATCGACCCGCGCAGCAGGCTGCGGAGGATGGGGGCATGAAGGCCGACCAGCGGTGCCTTTTACTCCTTGCGCGAGATGGTGCCCCGGAGGGGCAGACGAAGGATCTCTTGTTCGCCTCCCGTATGGGATGGGGAAGCACCCCTCACCCCGGCCATTCTGCTAAACGCAGACATGTCGTCCCTCTCCTGCAAGGGGAGAGGTGTGGGTTCGACAAACGGGGAGAGAACACATGACCCAGGATCTACTCGAGGTCGACGGCCTCAAGGCCTATTACCAGATGAACTATTTCGGCGTGGAACGCGAAGTGCGGGCGGTCGATGACATCACCATGACCATCCGCAAGAACGAGATCTACGGCATTGCCGGGGAGAGCTCGTCAGGCAAGACCAGCCTCATCCGCGTGCTGGCGGCAGCGATCCGGCCGCCGATGCGCATCGTGGCCGGCAGCGTGAAATATGACTTCAAAAACGGCCCGATGGACGTGGCCACGGCAAGCGAGGCGCAGATCGAGTCAGTGCGCTGGAAGCATCTGAGCTACATCATGCAAGGCTCGATGAGCGTGCTCAACCCGGTGCGGCGCATCGGCAAGACCTTTGAGGATTTTGCCAAACGCCCGCTGGGGCTATCGGGCGAAGCTTATCGGGCGCGGGTGCTGAACCATCTGGAACGGCTGAAGCTTCCGGCCAGCCTGCTCAACGCTTATCCACATGAGTTGAGCGGCGGCATGCGGCAACGCGTGACCATCGGGCTGGCCACGGTATGTCACCCCGAATTCGTTATTGCCGACGAGCCGACGACGGCGCTCGACGTGGTGGTGCAAAAGGAAGTCCTGGGGCTGATCCGCGAAATCCAGCAGGATATGGGCAGCTCGGTCGTGTTCGTAACCCATGACATGAGCGTGCATGCCAACATGGCCGACCGGGTGGGCATCATCTATGCCGGCCGGCTGGTGGAGGAAGGCCCGACGCGGCAAATGTTTTATGCGCCCAAGCACCCCTACACGGCCCATCTGGTGGCGAGCCTGCCGCGAATCGGGGATACGGCGCAGCGACCGGCGCTGGAGGGGCGACCGCCGAGTCTTGCCAACCCGCCGAGCGGCTGCCGGTTTCACCCGCGCTGCCCGCTGGCCATCGACAAGTGCAAGACTGAGGTACCGCCGCTGAACAATGTGGCTAACGACCACCGCAGCGCGTGCTGGCGCTGGGAGGATGTGAAACCACTGGTGGCACCGCAACAGCCGGTGATGGCATGACGACCCTGCTCGACGTGCGCAATGTGTCCAAGCGCTTTACCATGGGCGGACTGCTGAGCCGCCGGAGCGTGGAGGCGGTGCAGGACGCCAGCCTGTCGCTAAGCAGCGAGAGGCCTGAGATCTTTACCATTATCGGGGAAAGCGGCTCGGGCAAAACGACGCTGGCGCGGATGATCCTGGGGCTGGAACGGCCGAGCGGCGGCGAAATTAGCTTTCGCGGCAAAATGGTGAGCCAGAGGGTCAGCCGACAGGAACGGCTGGAGTTCATGGCCAATGTGCAGCCGGTGTTCCAGAACCCGTTCGAGGCGTTCAACCCGCTCAAGGAAATCGACCGCTACTTGGAATCGACGGCGAAGCGGTTTTTGAAGCTGCATCGGCAGGACGATATCGATGGCGCGATGGATGGCGCGTTGCAGAAAGTGGGGCTGAGCCTGGCCGAGGTGAAGGGGCGCTATCCCCATGAGATGAGCGGCGGGCAGTTGCAGCGGGCCGCCATTGCTCGGGCGCTGATCCCCAATCCGCCGCTGCTGGTGGCCGATGAGCCGGTGTCGATGGTGGATGCCTCGTTGCGCATGAGCATCGTCAACCTGCTGCGCAGCCTGCGCGACGATTTCGGAGTGTCGGTGGTTTACATTACCCATGATCTGGCGACGGCATACTACATTTCCAACCGCCTGATCATCATGCAGCGCGGCCGGATCGTGGAAATGGGCGATGCCCGTACGGTATTGGACAATCCCGAGCACCCCTATTCGCGCCTGCTCAAGGCCAGCGTCCTGAGCACGGAAGATGCCGGTGCAGGCAAGCTGATGACCGATCCCGGCATGGCAGCATTGGCGAGCGAACGGATGGAGCGGCCAGGCAGTCTGCAGAGTCGGCCCGACGGGCGGCTAGTGCGAGTATGTGAGGAGGCCCGATAGCGAACCGATCACGATCAGATCAAGGACGGATCGGCCGATCCGACGGTGATCGTGCGCGAGGGGACCAAAGAATACTGGATGTTATACACCAATCAGCAAGCCAATGCCGGCGGCCCAGGCGTGGACAACTGCTTGCCCTGGCGTCATCGACTTTGAGGTTTGCGCCCTCAGATACACACAGACCGGCACCATAAGTGATACCGAGCGCGGCCTTGTACTTTGCGGATTGCTTGGCGTGCGCCAAGCGAGTTGCGCTGCTGCTACGTGCAACGCGGACTTGCTTCCGTGCGATCTGTGCATTTCCTGCCCTGCAGAATGGTGACGTCTTGTCCCTGGATATCAAAAACCTTGAACTCTTCGTCCGCGTCGACAAGCTTGGCGCCGTGGTACGGCCCGAACCATGCTCTCGCGCACGGCACAGTCAATTGCCGGGCATTTGAGGTTGGGCAGCCCTCTGGCACGTTGGCAAGGATTTGCAGGCAGGCACCTACAGGCGACAAATCAGGCTCAGTACGGCGCCCTGCTCTAGTCTAGAGACGACAACGTCGACGGGCCAATATCTGGCACCAGGCATGAAACATCTTTGAGGTGGCAGTTCTTCTACTTCTGTGCCCACCAAGTGTCTGCCAACGGCGCTCCGCCTACAAAAGCGTTTCCACCCAGCGTTTCGCCAATGCGCAGACATTCATTCCACTTCGCCATGCGTTCAGACCGTGCGAACGAGCCAACCTTGAGCTGACCGGCGTTAAGACCAACCGAGAGATGACTGATCGATACATCCTCGGTTTCGCCCGATCTGGCCGATACGACGCCACGGAACCCCTTGGCTCGCGCCATCTCAAGGCAGTCAAACGATTGCGTCACTGTACTGGCCTGATTGACCTTGATGAGTACCGAATTGCAGGCTCCTGCCGCTGCAGCCTCTTCCACCAGGGCCGCGTTGGTTACCAGGTAGTCGTCACCGATAATCTGCACGCGATCACCAAACTCGGCGGTAAATGCCGCCATACCAACGGCGTCATCTTCGGCCAGCGGATCCTCGATGGAGGCAATCGGATAGTCATTGAGCCAGCGCCCCAGCAGCGCGATCATTTCATCGCGTCCCAGTTCACGATCTTCCAACGCAAGGCGATAACGCCCGTCTTTGCCGAACTCGGACGCGGCGATATCGAGCGAGATGACCACGCGATCACCAGGTTTTTCACCGGCCAGTTCGATAGCACGCACCAGGGTTTCAAGGGCTTCTTCATTGTGATCAAATACCGGCCACCAACCACCCTCATCAGCAACGCCTACCGAACGACCGCGATCCTTCATGAGCGCACCAGCGGCTCGATATATTTCAGCGGTTACCTCGAGCGCTTCATCAAAACTGGCCGCGCCCGGCACCATCACCATGAAGTCTTGGACGTCAACGCGACGTCCAGCATGAGCACCGCCCCCGAAAATCTGAATTTCGGGCAAAGGCAAAGTCGGCGTTTGGCTCGAAATATCGGCAACATGCCGCCAAAGTGGCACTTGCTTGGCGGAAGCAGCCACGTGAAGCGCCGCAAGCGAAGTTGCAACGAGCGCATTGCCGCCTAGTTCCGAGCGCAGCGGGCTTGGATCCAGCGCCAGCATGGCAAGATCAACCGCCCGCTGATCCGTTGCGTCAAGCCCCTTGAGCGCGGGGGCTATGACGTCATTGATGTTGGCAACTGCGCGCCGCACATCCATGCCGCCCAAGGCACTGCCCCCATCGCGCAGGTCGATTGCCTCGCGGGTACCGCGCGACGCGCCGGCGGGTGCCATGGCGCGACCGACGGCACCGCTCTGAGTGGCGATCTCAACTTCGACTGTGGGATTACCCCGGCTATCCCAGACGCGGCGCGCGTGCAAATTGCTTATGATGGCTTGCGTCACTGGGCGCGCTCCTGTTCGAGATGTTGTACAAATTTCTTTAGATTGGTGGGCGGTGCCGCCACCAGCGGCATCGCGAGATTGCGAACGCGCTGCTGTTCGTCCTGGGTGAGATATTCGACGGGCGACTTGCCATCCACCCGCGCCAACATCAGTGCAGGCAAAAGTGCGGCCACCCGACGTTCGCACACGGCTGAGGCTTCCCACCTAATTGATGACTTATAGGCCGCCCAGAATGCCCCGATTGCAGCCCGCAGGCTTGCCGCGATGGCTGGCACATGGATCGATTTGAGCACGAGATGATTGAGACAAAAAGCGACATCAAATGCCGGATCGCCCATGCTCGCGCATTCTGCATCAAGAATGATCGGCTGCCCGTCGCTGAGTAGAATGTTTTTAGGACTGATGTCCCCGTGAACCAGCGCAAGGCGCGAATTTGCGAGCCCCTCAGCCAGCGATAAGAGGGGAGCAGCAAGGTTGGGGTGCCGGTTGGCAGTATAACGCAGATACGGCTCAACGCGGAGCGCTTCGAAATCTGCGGCGTTTTGAAAAAGTGTCGTGTCAAAACCGGGGGCACTGGAGGCGGCATGAATGCGGCCAAGCACTGAGGCGACGGCCGCAGCTTCGCCCTGCTCCTGGCGCCCTGCCAACAAGTCGGCTTTCCAAAGACTGACCCCGGGACCTGCCACAAACTCCATGGCAAAGCCGTGTTCGCCTTCGGACCAACCCAGCACCTTGGGCACGCACCCGGGCGCCGCCGCGCCAGCGGTCGTCAACCACGCATATTCGGCACGGCTACGATGGATCGGCGCATACCAGTCAGCAGCCACATTCAATTTGCCCAGCGCGAACTTGACGCAAACGGTTCGATCCCGAAATGACACCGCCGCAATATCGGAAGCCACACCGCCCGTAAGACGGCGAACTTCGGTTATCTCGTCGCGCGCGCACAACCCCAGTTCGAGTACCAGAGATTTGCACCGATCACTAAAATCTGTCTCCGCCATGCAACGTTCCTATGTTCACGTGAACATAAATGACTTTGACACATTGACATGTCAAGCCAAAAACCAGAAGTATCCGGCCGAAACAGCAGAACGGCAAGTAGATGCGTGTATCGATAAAATCGATAGCCAAAGATCTGAACATCTCTCACATGACCGTCTCGCGGGCGCTGTCCGCCCACCCGAATGTCAATGCCAAAACCCGGGAAATGGTGCTCAGGCGCGCGCAAGAGGTTGGATATGTCAAGAACCGGGCAGCCAACACCATGCGCGGCGAGTCCACAGGAATTGTCGGCCTGCTACTGCCCAATATCGTCAACGACTTTTACGCCCGCTTTGCCAATGAACTGGGTCTATTATGCTCGGATTCCGGTTTGGATTTGTTGGTCAACTTGACCAATGACGACCCGGCGCGCGAACAGGCCGGGCTTGATAAGCTGCTGACATTGCAGGCATCAAGCGTAATATTTGTTCCGACCCCGGGCGATGAAACAAGACCCGTTTCCCCGCGAGACAGTACTCACTTCATTGAACTGATCCGCACGCGGTCTGCCGAGCGCAGATGCCTTTTGGTAGAGGACGAACAGGCGCTGCGTGCCGCCATAGCCCATTTGGCAGCACGCGGCTGCCGCAGGATTGGGTATATCGGGGCAGCCCCCGGCCTTTCTTCGGGCCAACGTCGGCAACAGGCTTACCTCGAAGCCCTTAACGAAGCTGGGTTCGTGCCCGATCAGACCCTGACCCGTCTGGGTGACCCGGGACGTAATTTCGGTATGGCGAGCATGATTGATCTGCTCGACAATCCCAATGCGCCCGATGGCGTGCTTTGTGGCGGCTTTGAAATTTCCAATGGCGCCCTTGAGGGATGTCTGACGCGCGGCGTCCAATTCCCTAACCAATTGGCCTTTGTTGGCTATGGGGATCCCGAACTCTATCGCTGGCTGGCTGGCGGCATTTCGACCGTCAGCGTTGACGCTGAAAGCCTGGCGCGCCAAGCGATTTTGATGGTTCTGGCCGGGCCCGATCTCGCCGATCCAATTCTGCCGCAAGTACAGGCTCATTTGGTTTTACGACAATCAGCTTAGGCATGGAATTGCCCGAACCAATGCTCTGATGGGAGACATTCTAGCCTCTCCACCGGCGTCACTTTCCCGCCGCCTCTTTTGCCTCGACCCTAGTCCATCCGCGCATATAGACTTTCAGCGCGACTGGAGTCGTCGAGCCGAAACCGGTGGTCGGCAGGTGGGTGGGCCCGCTGACCGCATTCCAATCTCGGGCAAATACGGCAACCGACACCGATGGGAACGACCTGACCGTTGCCATCCAGGTCAATGCCGTCCGAATATATCATGTCCCGGGCATGATGCAGGGCGCAACCCAGCCCGATAGACATATAGCGTCGCGGCGCATTGTAGCGATGATCACCCTTGGCGATGGTTCGGGCGATGCAAAAATAGCGCTGGCCGTCCGGCATTTGCGATACCTGAATATTGATCCGATCCGGACTGAGAAATGCCGAATAGATATTCCAGCGCGGACATGCCCCTGAATGGCGTGGGATGTGAATGCCCGAGAGCGAAAACCGCTTGGAAATATTGCCGGCAATGTCGGTCCGTACCAAATGTAGCGGAATACCGAGTGCCCCTTTTCGTTGAAGGGTAGTCATGCGGTGACACACCTGCTCAAAGCTCGCGCCGAACCGTCGCCCGATGCGCTCTATATCATAGCGATAGTCGCGGCATGCCTTGCGAAACGGCTCATAAGGCATCACCAGGGCCGCCGCAAAATATGCCGACAAGACATTGCGCGCCAAAACAGGGGCATCACCCTCAGGCAGGTTCGATCGGGTGATGATGTTTTCAATTTCCGTGTTGGCCGCGAGTTGGCCCAATTGATGCCCAACCAGAAACAGCGCCGACTCCGCCGGAAGGATGTCCGAAATCAGCAAATGGTTGCGCCGTTCGTCCCGTTGACGGGCAACACCCAGCGGAAGAGAGGCCAACCGCACCTCAAGTCCGAAGACGTTAAACAGATAGGTGCGAAGCCCCGATTCAAACGTGTCGGCAGACCGATCAATATCGAGTCTGATCCGTTCGGCCTCTGCTTCAAGGGTAGGGAAATAGTTTGAATTTTCCTGCAGAAAGTCCGAAATGGCATCTGTCGCCAGATGAAATGGCTCCACCTCCGAACGCGGCGCTGGTGTCGGCCCGGTTTGCGTTGTGATGATGCGATAGCGGTCATAAAGTTTGACGATAGCTTTGGCCGCCGCCGGATTGGAATGGGCCAGATCGCGAATTTCGAAGTTGGTCAGATCGCTGTCGGCAAACAGGTCATCCCCGAATGCCTCCATCAGATCGCCAAGCAATCGCCCCTCGTCGCCATCGACCAATTCGCCGGGCTCCACACCAAAATAGCCAGATATTGAGAACAGCAGCGCCACAGTAACCTTGCGGCGATTGTGCTCGATCAGGTTTAGGTAACTCGCCGAAATGCCCAGCGCCTGCGCCAGATCTGCCTGCGCCAGCCCACGAAGTCGCCGCAATCGCTTTATGCGTCCCCCAATCTGGGTATCGGCTGTTTCCTTCATCATATGCTCCCAATTATTTACATCATTTACAAAAATGACAACCGATTTTGACACTGACTTTACAGCTTTACTTGGGAATTTTCGCTATTATCTTGCAATGAGACGGCACTTGTCAAATATTTACACAAATAGGATGAGGAGACTTTCGGATGAGCCCGACAACCAGTGAACGAGAAGAATATCTGACCATCATCGCCCCTACCGCCATTGAGGCGATGGAACAGTTCAAGACGCGCGGGCTTGGCGCCCAAGGCTACTCAATCGCTGGCAAGATCGGTCGGCACCAGTTTTCTCTGGTCGGCGCAGGTTCGGCCACTGAATTGTTCACCGGTGTCGGCATGATTGCCGCCACGTTCAGCCGACGCGTAATCGACTAGCCACTTCACCCCATCGCCGGAAACAACAATCGCGTCAAGCGACCGGCGAAGCCATGCCCAAAAAAGAGGAGAATTCAATGCTCGACAAACCCCAGTTTCCCGTCCCCGATTGGGCGCCCGATCGCTGGCGCAATATTTCTCGGACCTATGCGCCATCCGACGTGGCGCGACTTTCCGGCTCCATGCCATGCCGCCACACCTTGGCCGAAAATGGCGCCAGACGCCTGTGGGAGTTGCTGCATAGCCAGGACTTTGTGCCAACCCTGGGCACATTCACCGGCAATCAGGCGGTGCAGCAGGTCAAGGCCGGGCTGAAGGCAATTTATCTCTCTGGCTGGCAGGTGGCGGCCGATGCCAATACTTCGGGCAATATGTATCCCGATCAGAGCCTTTATCCGGTCGATAGCGTCCCTTCGGTGGTCAAGCGCATCAACAAGGCCCTGCAGCGCGCCGATCAAATTCAGACGATGGAGCAGGCCGACGGAATAACCACCACTGATCATGATTTCTTCGTCCCCGTCATCGCCGATGCCGAGGCCGGGTTCGGCGGCGCGTTGAACGTTTTCGAGCTCATGAAGGCCATGATCGAGGCTGGCGCCGCCGCCGTTCACTTTGAGGATCAACTGGCATCGGAAAAGAAGTGCGGCCATTTGGGTGGCAAGGTGCTGGTGCCGACCAGCCAGTTCATTCGCACGCTAAACGCGGCCCGCCTAGCGGCCGACGTCATGGGCGTGCCCACGCTGATCATGGCACGCACCGACGCAGAAGCGGCCCGCCTGATCACCTCGGATATCGACCCCTACGACGCTCCCTTCGTCATCAAGGAACGTACGGCCGAAGGGTTTTACCAGCTCAAGGGTGGTATGGATGCTGCCATTGCCCGAGGCATCGCTTATGCGCCCTATGCCGACTTGATCTGGTGCGAGACCAGCAAGCCCGATCTGGCTGAAGCGCGCCGGTTCGCCGAGGCGGTGCGCAAGGCGCATCCTGACCAGATGCTGGCCTATAATTGCTCGCCCAGCTTCAATTGGGCCAAGCATATGGACGAGGCGGCAATGGCCTCTTTCCAGCGCGAAATCGCCGCCATGGGATATAAATACCAGTTCATTACCTTGGCTGGGTTCCATAATCTAAGCCTGAGTACGTTCGAATTGGCGCGTGCCTACAAGACCGAAGGCATGGCTGGATATTCACGCCTGCAGCAAGCTGAATTTGCCGCCGAGGAGCATGGTTTTTCGGCAGTCCGGCACCAGCGCGAAGTCGGCACCAGCTATTTCGATGCCGTCGCGATGGCCGTGAGCGAAGGCAAGAGTGCCACGACCGCCATGGAACAAAGTACTGAACAGGCCCAGTTCCGCTGATCAGTCCGGCAGGAAGCGCTTCGACCATATCGGCCGCGGCGCTTCTTTTTGGGCGTCGAATGCGGGCGTTTAGGCCGCCGCCGGGACCGCCCAGTAAATCCAAGCCGCGATCCATGGTGGTCGTTCGATTCAGCCGCTATGCAGCTAGTTGCAGCGCAAAATCGGCAACATCGTTAAGCGACTTGCCGATGCGATGCGGGGAGACGCCAAGGCGTTCGAGTGGCAGACCATGGCGGTTCAGCCAGATCGTGCGATGGCCAAACCATGTCGCCCCGCAGATATCCCAGCAGTTGGACGAAACGAACAATATATCACCCGCTTCGCACGCAAACGCGTCTGGGCCCAATTGATAGGCCTCGGGTGCCGTCTTGAAGCGACGCACACTATCAACGCTCAGCAAATGATCGAAAAACCCGCCAAGACCCGAGGCGGTTACTGCCTGCGTCAGCATTGCAGGGGTACCATTGGACAGGATCGCCAGCGGAATATTTGCTGCCTTGAGGCGTTGCAGGGCAGCTCGGTTCTCCGGAAAGGCGGTCAACTCGGCATACGCACCCATCAGGCGATCGCGCGCGGTTGGCGTCAGGGTCAGGCCCAGCATTTCGCAGGCATACGCAAGTGCATCCCCGGTTACCTGCCAGAAATCGACATAGCGGTCACACAGGGTGCGCAATCGTGTGTATTCTATCTGCTTTTCGCGCCAGATGCTGGCCAATTGCGTTCCATTTCCAGGGAACAGTTCCTCGGCCAACGCTCCAACCGAATAGACATCGAACAAGGTGCCATATGCGTCAAAAATGATTGCTTTGATGGCCATGAATTCTCCCTGCGCTGGTCATTTGGAACGCATCCGATGTGGCCGCCCCATACTTTGGCCAGCCTAACCCCAGCTCTGCCGATTAACACCCGCTTTTACGGGCGCCGCACTAACTTTCGTGGTTGAGCGAAAACCATGCGGTTAACTCGGCGCTGTTACGGACGCCAGTGGTGCGGATGAGGCGAGCGCGGTGCGCTTCGATGGTGCGGCGCGACAGGCCCATTTCTGTGGCGATGACGGCATTTGTCTTGCCCTGCGCCACCAGCGTCAATATCTGGCGCTGGCGTCCTGTCAAGCTCATGCTGGTGGCGGTGACCGGCCGAGCCATGGGTTCAAAGCAATAGAGCGCTTCGGCGAACGGATCGGCAAGGTTCTGGCTGCGGCCGTTGACGCGGCACCAAAACCGCCGTCCCCCGGCCCCACTCATGATACGCTCATCATAATAGACCTGCCCGCCCGGCAAATGGTGGCGCCACATTTCGCCGGTGCGCACAAAATCGGCAATTTCGGGATACAGCCTCGAAAAACTCTGGCCGATCAAATCCTGACGCATCAGGCCAAACAGAAACGCAAACTCGGCGTTGCAATCTCGGATGATACGGTGCGATGCATACACCATTGGGACAGGGATATCAGCGAGCGAGAATTGGAGAACGGTGGCTGACGGGGCGTTCTGATCGTGGGGAGAGCCAGATAAAATCATAGGGTATAAATACTACTAACCCCTCTTCTCAAACAAGGCTTAACCTCACGGAAAATACCGCTCCGCACCGACCGGAAGCAGAGGTGCGGCAAACAATTCAGGGAGGTCGCATTTTGCGCAAGGTTTATGAAAACGCGGGCGAGGCGATGGCAGGACTGCTGTCGGATGGCATGGTAATCATGTCTGGTGGCTTTGGCCTTTGCGGCATTCCAGAAGCTCTGATTGAGGCGATAAAGCTTTCTGGGGCCAAGGATCTGACGGTGATATCGAACAATGCCGGGGTCGATGGCATTGGCTTGGGAAGACTGCTCGAAACACGGCAGATCAAGAAAATGATTTCGTCCTATGTGGGCGAGAACAAGCTGTTTGCCCAACAATATCTGTCGGGTGACCTTGAGCTTGAATTTAATCCCCAAGGCACATTGGCCGAACGCATCCGTGCAGGCGGCGCTGGTATTCCGGCATTTTTTACCAAGACCGGGGTTGGGACGCTGATTGCCGAGGGCAAGGAAGTGCGCGAATTTGATGGCGAAAATTATGTCATGGAGCGAGGACTGATTGCCGATGTGGCACTGGTTCACGCATGGAAGGGCGACCACGAAGGCAACCTGATCTATCGGAAGACCGCGCGCAACTTCAACCCGATGATGGCGACAGCGGGCAACGTAACGATTGCCGAAGTCGAGCATCTGGTGCCAACCGGTACGCTGGAGCCGGATCAGATCCACACGCCCGGCATTTTTGTTTCGCGCATTGTTGAAATTGCCAATCCAACCAAACATATCGAGCAACGCACCGTGCGGGCACGGCAATCGGCGGAGGCGCAATAATGTCTTGGACACGCGAAAAGATGGCGGCGCGCGCCGCCCAGGAACTCCAGGACGGCTATTACGTCAATCTGGGCATCGGCATTCCAACGCTTGTGGCCAACTTCATCCCTGAGGGGATGGATGTTCGCCTGCAAAGCGAAAACGGCATGATGGGAATGGGGGCTTTCCCCTTCGAGGGAGAAGAAGACGCCGATCTGATCAATGCGGGCAAGCAGACCGTGACCGAATTGGACATGACGAGCTTTTTTTCCAGTGCCGACAGTTTTGGCATGATCCGCGGCGGGCATATCGATCTATCCATTCTGGGGGCGATGCAGGTTGCGGAAAATGGTGATCTTGCCAACTGGATGATCCCGGGCAAAATGGTCAAGGGCATGGGCGGGGCCATGGATCTGGTGGCTGGTGTCAAACGCGTCGTGGTGGTCATGGAGCATGAGGCCAAAGGCGCGCCCAAACTTCTCAAGACCTGCACCCTGCCGCTGACCGGACAGCGCGTTGCCGATCTGGTGATTACCGATCTTGGCGTTTTCACGGTGGAACGTCGCGAGGCGCCAAAAATGGTTTTGATCGAGTGTGCCGAAGGGGTTGGCGTAGACGAAATTACCGCCAAGACCGAGGCGCATTTCGAGATTGCTCTGGATCGGGAAAAGCCATGAGCGACATTGTCATCGTCAGTGCGGCGCGAACGCCCGTCGGCTCCTTCATGGGGAGCCTTTCCACCATTTCGGCCGTGTCGCTGGGCAGCACGGCCATCCGGGCAGCAATGGAACGCGCCGAAGTAGACGGCAACGAAATCGACGAGATCATCATGGGTCAGGTGCTCGCTGCGGGTCTCGGACAAAACCCGGCGCGGCAAGCGGCAGTTGGCGCCGGCATTGATCAGGGTGCGACCGCTTGGGGCGTCAATCAGGTTTGTGGGTCCGGTTTGCGGGCTGTAGCGCTAGGCATGCAGCAAATTGCCATGGGTGATGCGAAAATCATTGTGGCGGGCGGTCAGGAATCCATGTCCCTGGCGCCGCACTGCCAGCAGTTACGGGCACCGGCAAAAATGGGGCCGGTGACATTGGTCGACACGATGATGGTCGACGGACTGGTCGATGCCTTTGGTGGTTACCATATGGGCATCACCGCCGAAAATGTCGCCCGGCAGTTCGGCATTGATCGTGACACGCAGGACAGTTTTGCGCTGGCGTCCCAGCAAAAGGCGGCCACCGCACAGAGGGCAGGGCATTTCGACAGCGAGATCACCCCGGTCATCGTCAAATCCCGCAAGGGCGATATTGTGGTCGACAAGGATGAATATATCCGCGCCGATGCCAGTGCAGACGCACTGGCGCGCTTGCGCCCGGCCTTTAACAAGGAAGGCACTGTAACTGCGGGCAATGCTTCGGGGATCAATGACGGGGCTGCTGCATTGGTTTTGATGCATGCTGATGAAGCGGCGCGGCGCAATCTGAGGCCGTTGGCCCGCATCGCCTCCTGGGCAACCGCAGGCGTTGACCCGTCGATCATGGGCACCGGACCAATCCCCGCCTCGACAAAGGCGCTGGCCAAGGCTGGCTGGCGCGTTCAAGAACTTGACCTGATCGAGGCCAACGAAGCCTTTGCGGCACAGGCATGCGCTGTCAATCAGGCGATGGGCTGGGATCTGGACAAGGTCAATGTCAATGGCGGCGCCATTGCCATCGGGCATCCGATCGGTGCTTCGGGTGCGCGGGTGCTGATAACATTGCTGCATGAAATGATGCGGCGCGACGTCACCAAGGGTCTGGCTACGTTGTGCATTGGTGGTGGGATGGGCGTAGCGCTCTGCGTTGAGCGAGGATGAAGCGGGCGGGGCCAAGTCGGCCCCGCGCAAACTGGTTCTTAATCAGAAACCAAAGACCGTGGTAACGCTGGACTGGTTGTTGCCGGTCTGGGCACATTGAGCGTTGGTATTTTCACCAAACTGGAACAGACCGCAGCTGTTGTTGTTGCCGTCCTGATTGATGGTACCGGTGTGCCCGTCCCCTTCCTGCACGACTAACCCATGATTGCCAGAGCCATTCTGGGCGATACCAGCGGCGTTGAAATTGCCATTCTGGCTGACATCAGCGCCCTGCCCCGAAAGGCCTTTGACGATCGAAAACATCTGCAATCCCATGCCCAATGCCTCTGCCTGTTCTGGATCGCTCGGTGCAAAGCTGATGGATACCTGGCCACCAGCGGTGGCGGGTGCGATTGTGGCGAGGCCCGCGGTCCCTATGGTGAGGGCGAGAACGGCGGCGGTGGCAAATTTCTTGATCATGATATTTCTCCTGGCTGTCTGGTTTGGCGCTGGAGTGTTCCAGCCGATAAAAGGAGATTGCGCTTTCAGGCCTGAACCAAATCGGAGCCATATATTCATCTTTGGTTCAGTGTTTGAGCGAGGGCGGGCGCGCAGTAAAAAGGGCCCCGCAAGGGAGCCCCGTTCAGTTGTTGGTCTGGCCGATGTCAGCGCAGTTTATTGGCGTCGGCGGTGCAATCGATTGTGGCGCCGTTGGCCGAAATCTCGAAGTCGACCTTGGTGCTGGCATTGGCATTTAGGCTGACTCGGCCGAGCACCACATCCTCGTTGGCGCGAACGGAAAAGCCGCCGCCCTGATTGATATTGGAGCGACCCGATGGTCCCGAACTGACGATACTGAGACGATAGGTCCCTGAAAGATCGGTCGGCGACAACAGCCGCGCTTCCATGGCAACGGAACCGTTGTTGGCATCACTGATCAGCCCACAGCGCAGGTGATCGGCATTGGCGGTATCGGCCTGCCCGCTGGTAACCGCAAAGCCAAGGATGGCCATTCCGGCAAGGGCGGGCAAGGCGAGACGCGTATTGAATTTGGTCATCGTATTATCTCCTGACTTGGATGGCCGGGCGATGAGCCGAGAGGCCAGGCCTCCCGGCTGATGGATATTCATTGCTATTGCGGATCAAGGGCAAGCCTGAACGAACGCCGAGACATTACCAACGCCGTGCTGCTCGACATCGGCGCTACAGCCGTTACCGACCTGAACGCCGGCTGCAACATTGCCGTTCCCATCCTGGCTCAGAACCGAGGTGTGGTTGTCACCAAACTGGCCAACGCCGGCCTGGTTGAAATTACCATTCTGGTTGGTTTCGCCATAGTTGTTAAATCCGTCCTGGCCGATAGCACCAGTATTATGATTGCCATTCTGTTGGCCAACTGCCTGATTGAAGGCGCCGTTCTGGAAGATGCCGAGTTGGTTGTCTACACCGATCTGGGCACCGCCAGCGGCATTGCCGAAGCCGGACTGATTGAGGAAGACGCTGTTCGCCATGGCGGGGGCGGCGCTGATGGCCAAGATGGCGGCGAGGGCGGTGGTGATGATGATATTGCGGGTCATTTTTCTCTCCTGATTGCGGCTGGGTCCCAGTGACCTTTGTTGCCGATGTCAGGAGGAATAGCGCAGCTCGTCAGAACCGGGCCTGAACCCGAAATTCAGACTCCGTTCACCAACCGGGCGGCGCCATGTCCGCCCGGCAAGAGATTAGCGTCCGATGATGATTTCGGGGCCCATGAGCGCATAGGGGACCATGGTCGAGAGCGCGGGCAAATAAGTGACCAGCACAAGAAAGGCCATCAGAACAACCACGAATGGCAGCGCCGCCTTGACTACCTGGGCAAGGCTCATGCCGGTTATCCCTGAAGTCACGAACAGGTTGAGCCCGATCGGCGGAGTGACCATGCCGATCTCCATATTGACCACCATAATGATGCCCAGATGTATGGGATCAATCCCCAGTTCCATGGCTATCGGAAACACGACCGGCGCGACGATCAACAAGAGGCCTGACGGTTCCATGAACTGACCGCCGATCAGCAGGAGAACATTGACCGCAATCAGGAAAGTAAACCAGTTGAAACCGGCGCCCAGCATCCATTCGGTAATGGTCTGGGGTATGCGTTCTGCGGTGAGGGTATGAGCAAACAGCAGTGCGTTGACGATGATGAACATCAGCATCACCGTGGTCTTGGCGCTATCGACCATGACCTTCTTGGTGTCGCGGTGGAACAGGGCGGGCGCAAATCGACGCACGATCAGGCCGAGATTGTAGCGCCATACCGAAAGGCCAGCGACAAACGTCAAAGGGCTGGGTTGATTGCGCAGATAGGGGTAACCGATCAGTACGACAAGCGCCATCAGGCCGCCGATCTGGCCGCGGGTTTCATTGCCGAGACCACCGAGGAAAAAAACGAGGATATCGTCCAGACGAAAAAAGCCGCCAGCGCATAAACCGAGGCCTTGAAGCCAACAATTGTGCGCTCGGGGCTGCCCTCGGGCACCCAGGCCAGACCTTTTAGTGGCCCCATGTCGCGATAGACAAACAGCGCTACGAAGGCCGAATAGACGGCGGCAACCGAGGCCGCTTCGGTCGGCGTAAATGCACCACCATAGATGCCGCCGATGATGATGAATATCAAGAACAGGCCCCAACCAGCGTCTTTACCCGCCGCAACGACTTCACCAAATCCCTGCCAGGGCTCAGACGGCAGATTGCGACGACGTGCCACCACATAGATCGCAATCATCAGCATCAGGCCAGCGACCAGACCTGGCACGATGCCGGCAAGGAACATGCGGCCGACCGAGACATTTGTGGCGGCGGCGTAGACGACCATGACGATGGAGGGGGGATAAGAATGCCCAGGGTTCCCGCGTTGGCGATGATGCCGGCGGAAAATTCGCGCGAATAGCCGACCTGGCGCATGGCCGCGATGGCGATGGTGCCGATGGCGACGACCGTGGCGGGGGACGAACCTGAAAGCGCAGCAAACAGCATGCACGCCAGCACTGACGCCATGGCCAGACCACCGCGAAAGTGGCCGACGCTGGCCACTGCCAGCCGGATGATGCGTCGCGCCACCCCACCGGTCGACATGAAGGTGGAAGCCAGCACGAAAAAGGGGATAGCCAGGAGGGTATAATTTTGTGAAGCCGAGAAAAGCTGCAGGGCAACCGAGGACATGCTGTCGCTGGAAAACAGTGCAATTGTGAGCACACTCGACAGCCCAAGTGCTACCGCGATGGGCACGCCGAGGAACAGAAGAGTTAACACCATGATGAAGAGAATGATGGATTCCATGGTGTCAGTCCTTCACCGCGTTCTTGTTTTCAGCGACGAGGTCTTCAGCTTCATGGCTGGCAATGATGTATTGCCGATTGCCGCGGGCGATATTGATGGCGGCTTGCAGGCTGCGATACATAAAGAGGGCCAGACCAATCGGCAGGATCAGGTAGGCAATCCATCGCTGCACACGCTCCTGCAGGCCAAAACTGTTCTGGGCCCAATCTGGATAGCGCAGATCATCCAGACCAATTCCGACCTTGAACATCTTGGACCAGTAATCGAGAGCGCCGCCTCTGGCGTTGATGCCGAAGAGCTGCAGCCAGTCGGCATAGAGCAGGATGAGTGCATAGAGAACGCAGGCCAGCGCCGCGACCACGGCGAGAATGCGCGAGGTGCGTTGGGGTACCAGTTGCAAAACGATATCGACGCCGAGGTGCGAATTGATCTTGATGGCGTAGCTCATGCCAAAAAGAATCAGCCAGGCAAACAGGATGCGGGTAAATTCGAGCGCGCCGCCCCAGCCACCCGAAAAGCCATAGCGCATTACGACCTGGGTAAATGAAACCAGCGTCAATGCGGCCATCAAGATGGCCAGCATACCCTCCTCAAAGCGGGTGACAGCCGATGGCCAGCGGCGCTCGATCAGGAACAGTGCCACAAGCAGCACGGCAATGATAATCAGCATCTGCGTCATTGGTGCCCCCAACGCCCGTATTGGCCAGTCGAAAACCCGGCGCCGCTAAGGCGCCGGGAACAGGGCTTATTTGGTGTTGGCGGCAACCGCTGCAGCGATATTGTCGGCGCCGATGTCATCCTCGAACTGGGTCCAGACGGGCTTCATTGCATCGACCCATGCCTGACGCTGTTCGGGGGTCAGTTCGCGAATGGTACCGCCGGCATCAAGAATATTCTGGCGGTTCCTGGCTTCCTGCTCGGCCACCGAAGCGTTGGCGGTCACTGTCACTTCTTGGGCGATCTTGAGGAACTGATCGCGCACGGCAGGATCGAGTCCATCAAGCCATTCGGTCGAGGTGACCAGAAGATAGGCCAGCAGCTGATGATTGGTTTCGGTAATGCCGTCCTGAACTTCAAAGAACTTTTGGGTGTAGATGTTGGACCAGGAGTTTTCCTGACCATCGACAACCTTGGTCTGCAGAGCGCCATAAACTTCAGAGAATGCCAATTTCTGAGCTGAACCACCCATGGCATTGATCATGGCTTCAGCCACATCGGAAGTCTGGATGCGGAATTTCAGACCCGCCCCATCCGAGGGCAACAGCAATGGCTTGTTGGCAGAAAACTGCTTGAGCCCTGAGGACCAGTATCCCAGCCCGGTGTAGCCAACATCCTGAGTGGCCAACAGCAGATCCTTGGCTTCAGGGGTGTCAAAGAAGCGGGAAACCGAATCGAGATCGGCGAACAGGAATGGTAGATCAAACAGGCGATATTTGAGGGTATAGGCTTCAAACTTGGCCAATGACGGAGCCGCCAGTTGCACGTCACCCAGCAATAGGGCTTCCATTACCTTGTCGTCGTCGAACAGAGTGGAATTGGGGAACACTTCCATGCAGGCGATGCCGTTCATTTCCTTATTGACGCGCTCGGCAAACAAGGTTGCCGCGTCACCCTTTGGATGACCGCTGGCGGCAACCACATGGCTGAACTTGATGACCATTTCGCCATCGTCGCACTGGGCCATTGCCGCTGGTGCGCTCAGGGCCATGGCACCGATGGCGATGGCGGTTGCGATGATCTTTTTCATTGTCTCTCTCCCAAATGATTGCCGGCACCATTTTTCGGCACCTTTAACCCAAGCGCTTGCCGCCTCGCGCCGCCGATAACAACAGGCAAACTGCTGCAATGCGCCAAAAAGCAGCTGTAATCACGAATTGATGGGTGGAAAAGGGTACATTACTGCCCAGTGGCGGGTAGAAATGGGTGCAAAGTCACCCACACCGCCGATCAGCTCTGCCGGAAGTCGTTGCGATCGAGCCCGAGTTTTTGCATTTTTTCATAGAGCGATTTTCGCGACAGACCCAACGTCTCGTAAACCGATTTCAAATTGCCCTGCCGCAACTGCAATTCAGCTGCGATGGTTTGGCGCTCGAAATCATTGACCCGGTCGCGGAGTGTGGTGCTTGGCCTGTCGCCGACCCGCTCATCCAAACCGTCAATGCCCAAAACAAAGCGTTCTGCGGCATTGCGCAGTTCGCGCACATTGCCGGGCCAGGGGCGACTGCTGATTATCGAAAGCATCTGGTCCGACGGTGAGGGCGCGGGCACCCGCAACTGCGTTGCAACGATATGGACCAGATGTACGAAAAGGGATGGAATGTCTTCAGCTCGATCAGCCAGAGGCGGCAGACGGAGGGTGGCGATATTGAGCCGGTAGAGCAGGTCCTTGCGGAACAGTTCGGCATCGGCGGCCCGCTCCAGATCAACGCTGGAGGTGGCGATAAACCGGGCGTTGAGCGGGACGGGATCGTTTGAGCCCAAGCGCGTTACGGCGCGCTCCTGAACGACGCGCAATAATTTCGCCTGCAAATAGAGCGGCATGTTTTCGATGTCATCCAGAAAAATCGTGCCATTGCGGGCGTGCTCAAATTTGCCAAAACGGGCGCGCATCGCCCCGGCAAAAGCCCCTGCCTCATAACCGAATAGTTCGGCTTCCATCATTTCGGCCGGTATGGCAGCGCAATTTATGGCAACAAATGGTCGGTCACCCGGCAATGTCAGATCGTGGATGGCACGCGCCGCCAGTTCTTTGCCGGTGCCGGTTTCACCGACGATCAGCACATCCGCATGGGTAGGCGCAATGGCACGGATCTGCTTACGCACGGCCATCATCAGTTTTGAGCGACCGGCAATCCGAGTTTCCAGATCGTCAGACCGATTGGCAACACTGGAACGCAGTTCGCGGTTTTCCAGCGTGAGCTGTCGCTTTTCGAGAGCGCGGGTGACCGATTCCAGCAGGCGTTCGACCGAGAACGGCTTTTCGATGAAATCATAGGCCCCGGCCCGCATGGCATCGACCGCCAGATTAACGTCGCCATGACCAGTCACAAGGACCACGGGCAAGTCTTCGTCAATGGAAATTGCACGATGGAGCAGCTGCATGCCATCCATGCCCGGCATGCGAATGTCAGTGACCAATACGCCACGCCATGTGCGCGAAACATAGGCCAGTGCATCTTCGGCCGAACTGGCAGTGCGGACCGGAAGCCCGGCAAGATCCAGCGTCTGGCTGGCGGCGCGGCGCAGATCTTCCTCGTCGTCAACAAACAGCACTTCAATGGGCGCATTCATGCGGCAACGCCCTCGCTTTCCTGACCCGCCTCAAGCTTGACCACAAACGTTGCTCCCCCTTCAACCTCCGCATTGTCGTGCACCGACAATTGGCCGCCGAAATCCTTGACGATATTATAGGAAATCGACAAGCCCAGCCCAAGTCCCTGCCCAACGCCCTTGGTTGTGAAAAATGGATCAAAGATCTGATCGCGGACGGCTGGATCTATACCGGGCCCGCAATCGGTGATGGCAATGCTAACGGACTTTTCCGTGCTCGAAACGTTTATGACCAGGCGCGGGGCCGGCTGGCCCTCCATGGCGTCCAGGCCATTGAGCACCAGATTGACAATAACCTGCTGCAACCGCACATGGCCGCCGCGCACCAGCAAGGCAGGGTCGCCCAGTTCGGTGACGATTTCGGCCCTGTCGTTGCGAATGCGAGAGACGAGTACCTTGAGCGCGTCCTCGATGACCGCCGCGATGGGCACAGCACCGAAGGTGGGGTTGGGTTTACGGGCAAAATTGCGCAGGTGGCGCGAAATTTCAGCCATTCGGTCGGCGAGCTCGGAAATGCGCTTGATGTTGTCGCGCGCCTCCGGTTCGCGGCCACGCTGCAAAAAGGTCAACGCATTGTCGGCGTAGGATTTGACCGCCGACAGCGGCTGGTTGAGTTCATGGGAAAGCGCCGTCGACATCTGCCCAAGCGCTGCCATCTTGCCGGTCTGGATCAATTCGGTATGGGTGCGATGCAACTGTTCGACCGCAGCCTCAAGGGCGGTGTTGGATTGCAAGAGTTCGCGGGTCCGGTCGCGCACGATGCGCTCCAGACGCAGTGATGTCGTGCGGTCCCGTCGCTCCCGGCGCAGGGCAGCAAAATGGCGGTTGATCAATAGCTGTACGGCCAGAGCGATAGCCGCGCAAACTGCGACGGCCAGTCCGCCCCAAAGCGTTGCGGCATTGCGGGCGGGGGTGGCATCAACCAGAACCGTAAGGGTCCAATTCAGCGGCGCCAGTACGCGTGAATTCGAGAAATAGTCGGATGGCGGGGCATCAGGGGCGGCGTCAATTTCAGCATTAAAAGCCGGGGGCGGCAGCAGACGCCAGTGCGCCCGATTGGACATGACGACGATGCCCGCCTGATCAACCGCCAGAATCGGGTGGGTGATCAAGCTCCAGTTGTCTTCGATATTTTCGAGATCGACATAGATGGCGACGGCCCCGAGGTGCCCACCAACTGCCGAAACGCGCGCGGTAAATACGTAGGCACGGCGCCCCTTTTGCAGGACGCGGACGGCCCGGCCCAGCCGTCCCTGCATGGCCGTTTGCAGCAGGACTGAATCGGGACCAAAACCATCAACAAATTTATCGGCTGCCCGTGCCAGAATTGAGCCGTCAGGACGCACAAAGGCAACCTCAAGCGCACCCGAGAGACCAATGGTTGTAAGGCCAACAAGTCTGGCTGCCTCGCGGGCGCGGTTTTGATCGGGATCGAGAAACAGGCTGCGCACTTCGGCACGCTGACCCAACATCACCGCCAGCATGCGATATTTGTCCAGCGCGCCATTGAGCGCTTCGGCCTGCACATTAACCGCCTCACGACCGGTGGCACGCAGCCGCGTTTCCTGAATGTCTGAAGCGCTATGGGCGACGAAATAGGCCGCTATGACGCCGATCAGGATGGCGACGGCGGCATTAAGAAAACTCAGTTCGCGATAGCGGCGATTGATCGATGCCCCGTTTGCCACCCACGTCTCCCGGCCCGTTTTCCATCACTATGAGTGAGCGCCGTCAAAATGTCATGCGGCGGCGTGCTGGTGGTGGCGGCATTGGCCATGGTCAGCAAGAATTTCAATAACGCGGCAATCTTCAACGCGGCCATGCGAACATCCCAAAACCATACGCTCGAGTTCGGCCTTCAGGGCATTCAAGCTGGCGATGCGCTGTTCAACATCGATGAGGCGCGCCTTGGCGATGGTATCGGCCTGCTGGCAGGAACGCTGCGGCTGGTCCTGCAGAGCCAGCAATGTGCGGATGGCGTCGACCTCAAAACCCAGTTCGCGGGCGTGACGAATGAACGTCAGCCGGTTGAGATCGTCCTGGTCATAGATGCGACGATTGTTGGTGGTGCGGGCTGGGGTCGGCAGAAGTCCGATCTGTTCGTAATAGCGGATGGTGGGCACTTTGACCCCGCTCTGGCGGGCCACTTCGCCGATGGCAAAATCAATCTGCATTTTCTGCTTGCTCCTATAGTGGCTATAGGATGTAGCGTTTTGCTTGATAATTCAAGGAGCCTGAGATGAGCGCAGCCATAACCACCCGTTTTCGTATCGAAGGCATGGATTGCGCCGGCTGCGCCAAAAAGATCGACACCGCGACCCGCCGGATCGCCGGGGTCAATGAAGTCAATATTTCCGTGGTTTCCGGCACGATGACGGTTGAGCATGCCAATGAAACCGCGCCATCGGACATTGTCAACAAGGTCAAAAGTCTCGGGTATGGTGCCGCCGAAGTTTCGGCACCCGTGGCAACGGGCGGGGCGGACGACAAATCTGCGGCGGCCGATGAACATGGGTTTTCCGCCATGCACGGCCAAGACCAAGACCATGATGGCGGAGACACTCCCTGGTGGCGCACCGGCAAGGCCCGACTAACGGCGTTGAGCGGACTGGCGGTCATTGTCGCCTTTACAACCGGGCAATTGGCACCCCAGCTGGATCAATGGGCGTTCATCATTGCGATGCTGGTGGGGCTTGTGCCCATCGCACGGCGCGCTTATTCCAGCGCGATCAACGGCAGCCCATTTTCAATTGAAACACTGATGAGCGTTGCTGCGATTGGCGCGGTTTTCATCAATGCCGCGCAGGAAGCGGCGATTGTGGTGCTGTTGTTCCTGATCGGAGAATTGCTTGAAGGCGTTGCAACCGGCCGGGCCCGGGCCAGCATCAAGGCCCTGGCAACGCTGGTGCCCAAGGTTGCCTTGCGCGAAGTTGACGGCGAGACCCGCCAGGTGCCGGCCGAAGTGCTGGGGCTCGACGATGTCATTCTGGTGCGGCCCGGCGACCGGATCGCGGCCGACGGCATCATCATTTCGGGCCAAAGCGCAATCGATGAGGCCCCAGTGACCGGGGAGTCGGTGCCGCAGCAAAAGCAGGTCGATGACAAGGTGTTTGCCGGTACGGTCAATCAAAATGGCGCTTTGCGCATTCGAGTGACGGCGGCGGCGGCCGACAATACCATTGCCCGGATCATTGCACTGGTTGAGGAAGCGCAGGAATCCAAGGCGCCGACCGAGCGGTTCATTGACCGGTTTTCGCGCTATTACACGCCGGGCGTCATGGTCGTGGCGGTGTTGATTGCCATTGTGCCGCCGCTGGTGACGGGTGCGGCGTGGGACGAGTGGATTTACAAGGGATTGGCGATCCTCTTGATCGGGTGTCCCTGTGCGCTGGTCATCTCAACACCCGCTGCCATTGCGGCGGCATTGTCAGCGGGGGCACGGCAGGGCCTCTTGATGAAGGGTGGTGCCGTGCTCGAGCAATTGGGCAAGATCAACATGGTGGCACTGGACAAGACCGGTACCCTGACGGCGGGTAAGCCTCAGGTGACCGATATTATTGCCGGGTCGCGAAGCGCCAAGGAGGTTCTGGCGCTGGCGGCGGCGCTGGAGATGGGCTCCAACCATCCGCTGGCAAGCGCTATTCTGGCCGAGGCGACCCGGGAGGGGCTGACCCCTGCCCCGGTTAGCGATGCGGGCGCGGTTGGCGGCAAGGGCGTTGTGGGTTCGGTTGACGGGATTGAACTGTTTCTGGGTTCGCCGCGCGCCGCCAAGGAATTGGCCGAATTGAGCGCCGAACTGGCGCAGCAGATCGCCAGCTTTAATGATGCGGGGAAATCGGTTTCGGTGCTGGTGGCTTCTGGCCAAATTGCCGGGATCATCGCCATGCGCGACGAACCGCGTGCCGATGCGGCGGAAGGGTTGTTGGCTATCCGGGAGATGGGCGCCGAAGTTGTGATGCTCACCGGCGACAATGCCCGGACCGCCAGCGCCATTGGTGCTCAGTTGGGTATTGAAGCGCGCGCCGAACTGATGCCAGAGGACAAGCAGGCAATTGTAGGTTCGTTGCGAGCCAGCGGAAAAATGGTCGCCAAGGTCGGGGACGGCATTAATGACGCACCGGCGCTGGCGGCGGCAGACATCGGGATCGCCATGGGTGGTGGCACGGACGTTGCGCTTGAAACGGCCGATGCTGCGGTGTTGCACGGTCGGGTGACCGACATTGCCAACATGATGGGGCTGTCGCGCGCCACCATGGCCAATATTTCGCAGAACATCACCATTGCGCTGGGTCTTAAGGGATTGTTTCTGGTGACGACTATCCTGGGAATTACAGGGCTGTGGCCGGCCATTCTGGCCGATACCGGAGCCACAGTGCTGGTGACGGCCAATGCCATGCGGCTATTGGGCTGGAAAGGGCGCGGCGCCGGGCATTGACCTGGCGCGCAACGGTTGGTCAGCCAATCGTAAAGAAATCATACATAAGTTTGAGGTTGAGCACGGCGATGATAATCGCAATGGCGACCGAGAAGGCTATCAGCCATTTGGGCGCGACCATTGCGCCCATTTTCTTTTTGTCAGCGGTAAACATGACCAGCGGAAACACCGCGAACGAGAGTTGCAAGCTGAGTACCACCTGAGTCAGGATCAGCAAATGTGCGGTGCCGGACTGGCCATACCAGATGGTGACGGCGGCAGCGGGCACGATGGCAATGGCGCGGGTGATCAGACGCCGCAGCCATGGCGCCAGTTTGATATCGAGAAATCCTTCCATCACGATCTGACCGGCAAGCGTTGCGGTAACCGTCGAATTGATGCCGCAGGCCAGCAAAGCGACACCAAACAGGGTCGGCGCGATTGCCAAACCGAGGGCCGGTGCCAATAGCGAATGAACCTGCTCAAGCTCGGCGATATCAGTTTGCCCGGCGACGTGGAAGGTCGCCGCCGCCAAAATCAGGATGGAGGCATTGATGCAAAGTGCGAACATCAGCGCCACCGTTGAATCGATGGTGGCGAATTTGAGTGCTTCGCGCTTTTCGGGCAAGCTATTGCCATAATCACGGGTCTGCACGATGCCGGAGTGCAAATATAGATTATGTGGCATGACCGTGGCGCCCAATATGCCGAGCGCCAGATAGAGCATTTCGGGATTGGTAACGATTTCCGTGGTCGGGGCAAAGCCGCGGATCACCTCACCCCAATTGGGATCGGCCAAAGCAATCTGGACGAAAAAGCAGGCGGCGGTGATGGCCAATAGCGCCACGACCAGCGCTTCAACCCAGCGAAAGCCGAGCTTTTGCAGGTAAAGGATCAGAAACACATCAAGTGCGGTGATCAGAACGCCCAATTCGAGCGGAATGCCAAACAGCAGGTTGAGCCCGATGGCGGTACCAATGACCTCAGCAATGTCGGTAGCAATAATGGCAATTTCGGCGAGAAACCACAGTGCATAGGCCACGGGCTTGGGAAAGGCATCGCGGCAGGCTTGCGCCAGGTCACGACCCGAAGCGATGGCCAGACGCGCGCACAGGGCCTGCAGCACGATGGCCATGATGTTGGAAATTAACGCGACCGTTAGCAGCGCATAGCCAAATTTTGATCCACCGGCCAGCGAAGTCGCCCAATTGCCGGGGTCCATATAGCCGACGGCAACAAGGTACCCCGGCCCGACAAAAGCAGCGGCGCGGCGCCATTTGGATGCCATGCCCTTGACCGGAATCGACCGATTGACGTCCGATAGCGAGGATTCACCACCACCACGGCTCCAGCCGGTGAATGTTTTGGGAGCGCGTTCATCCATCAATCAATTTTCCTAATCTGCATTTGCAAATCATTTGCAACTAATGAACTTGCCTGTCAAGGGCCGAATGCGAAGCGGCGCCCGTGCATTCCGCAATCCGGGAGGATTGCCCTCGAAAATGGCCGCGCCGACACCTTGATTTTAGGCCGCATCCCGGCCCTAATGCCGCACTGACAAAGTGACGCGCGCCAAATGGCCATGGTCTTATTCACCTCCAGCAGGCCTACCTATGGCGCTATCGGAAGGCCAAGTGCGCCATTGCGTGAAGGAATATGAGCATGTTCATGGGAATGAGCGCCGAAATTCTGGCGCGACTGCAGTTTGCGTTCACCATTTCATTCCACTTTATCTTCCCGGCATTTTCCATCGGTACGGCCGCCTTTCTGGCGTATCTCAACTTTCTCTATCTCTGGAAAAAGGACGGTGCATACCTGCGCCTGTTTGATTACTGGAAGACCATATTTGCCGTAACGTTCGGCATGGGCGTGGTCTCGGGCATTGTCATCAGCTACCAGTTCGGCACCAACTGGGCGACATTCTCGGACAAGGCTGGCGCGGTCATCGGTCCGTTGATGGGCTATGAAGTGCTGACAGCATTTTTCCTCGAAGCGGGCTTTTTGGGGATCATGTTGTTCGGGCGCAAGCGCGTCGGCGACAGACTGCATTTTTTCGCAACGCTCATGGTGGCGCTGGGGACGCTGGTTTCAGCGACCTGGATCATTTCCGCCAACAGCTGGATGCAGACACCGGCTGGCTATACCATTGCAGAAAACGGGCAATATGTGCCTGCTGACTGGTGGGCGATCATTTTCAATCCCTCCTTTCCCTATCGCCTGGTCCACACGGTTCTGGCCGCTTTTCTGACCACCGCATTTGCCGTAGGCGCGGTGGGGGCCTACCACCTGCTCGCGGACAGGACCAATCGGCAGGCGCGCATCATGTTTTCGATGGCGATGTGGATGGCAGCACTGGTGACACCCCTGCAAATCGTGGCTGGCGACGCCCATGGGCTCAATACGCTCGAGCACCAGCCAGCCAAGATCGCGGCCATGGAAGGACACTATGAAACCCAGTCGGGCGCGCCGCTCATCCTGTTCGGCATTCCCAATGACGAGACCGAAACAACCGATTTCGCCATTGAGATACCCAAGCTCGGGTCGCTGATCCTGACCCATGATCCCGAAGGTGAGATCAAGGGGCTCAAGGAATGGGCCAAGACCGATCGCCCGCCCGCTCTCATTCCCTTTATCACCTTCCGCGTCATGGTCGGACTTGGCTTCCTGATGCTGTGTCTGGGACTGTGGTCATTGTGGCTGCGCTGGCGAGGGCGTCTTTATGACAATGTGTGGCTGCATCGCGCCGCCATCTTGATGGGCCCCTCAGGATTTGTCGCAGTTCTGGCTGGTTGGTACACGACCGAAGTGGGGCGGCAACCCTACACAATCTATGGTTTGCTGCGCACCTCCGATAGCCTTTCCAATGTTGATGCTCCGGCAGTGGGCACATCGCTCATCGCCTTCATCATTGTCTATTTCGTCGTCTTTGGCGCCGGGGTTTTCTATCTGTTGCGCCTGATGCGCCGCACGCCGCAAACCGATGATCATGAGCTTGAAAAAGCGCCGAACCGGGCAGCGGGCATTACGCCCGGACCGGCGCAATCATCAAGGATGGAGCCGAAAAATGGCCATTGATCTGGCGTTTGTCTGGGCTGGCATCATTGCCTTTTCGGTTTTGGCCTATGTGGTGCTCGACGGCTTTGATCTGGGCATCGGCATCCTGTTTCCGCTGTTTCCCGAAAAACACGACCGGGACGTGATGACCAATTCAATCGCCCCGGTCTGGGACGGCAATGAAACCTGGTTGGTGTTGGGCGGCGGCGGCTTGATGGCGGTATTTCCGCTGGCGTACGCCACCATCATGCCAGCGCTTTATATGCCGATCATTGCCATGTTGCTGGGCTTGATCTTTCGCGGTGTGGCGTTTGAGTTCCGTTGGCGTACCGAGCGCTGGCGGCCCGTATGGGACGTCGGCTTTGCCGCCGGTTCAACCCTTGCAGCCTTTACCCAGGGGATAGCATTGGGCGCGTTGGTGCAGGGTATTTCGGTTACCGGCAGGCAATATAGCGGCGGCTGGTGGGATTGGCTGACCCCGTTCAGCGTCCTGACCGGGGTGGCCGTTGTTTTTGGCTATGCCCTTTTGGGCGCCTGCTGGCTCAATCTCAAGACCAGCGGTCCATTGCAGGCCAAAGCAAGGCGCCACGCCATGATCGCTGGCGTTGCTACCTTGATCATGATCGGCATCGTCAGCCTGTGGACGCCCTTTATTCGCGAGATCTATTTTGCCCGCTGGTTTGGCTGGCCGACGGCTTTCTTTTCTGCCTTCGTCCCGCTGCTGCTGGCTGTTTGCGCCTTTGCGCTTTGGCACGGTCTGACCACCGGCAAAAATCTGCAGCCATTTCTGGCCGCATTGGGGTTGTTCGTTCTGAGCTTTGCCGGGATCGGGATCAGCTTTTATCCCTATATCGTGCCCGGCGCGCTGACCATCTATGAAGCGGCGGCACCCGACAGCTCGCTGAGCTTTTTGCTGGTCGGCGCGGTGGTACTGGTGCCGATCATTCTGGCCTATACCGGTTATGCCTATTGGGTGTTCCGCGGCAAGATCGACCCTGAAGAAGGCTATCACTGATGGCCGAGACACCGCTTTATCGGCGCCTCGGCTGGTTTGTCCTGCTGTGGATCGGTGGTGTTGGGGCCGTCGCCATTGTGGGGCTGATCATCAAGACCATGCTGAGCGCTTAGGACAGTGGCCACACCAGCAGCAACATCGGCACGCCTACCAGCACCACGATGATCGAAAGCGGCAGGCCCAGGCGCCAATAGTCGCCAAATCGATAGCCGCCAGGCCCCATGACCATGGTGTTGCACTGGTGGCCAATCGGGGTGAGGAAATCACAGCCAGCGCCAATGGCAACGGCCATCAGGAAGGCTTCAGGCCGGAAGCCCAGCGTTGTGGCGAAAGTTGCCGCAATCGGGGCCATCACCAGAACAGTTGCGGCATTGTTGAGAAATGGCGTGACCGCCATGGCCGCGACCATGATGAGCGCCAGGGCTCCGTAGGGCGGCAGCGTACTCGCCAGCCCCGACAACCAGTCAGCAATGAGTTCGGTACCCCCGGTGGTTTGCAAGCTTTCCGAAACGGGAATAAGGGCCGCCAGCATGACCAGAATTGGGGCATCGAGGTGGGTATAAGCTTCGCGCAGCGGTATGGAGCGTGTCAGGACCATGAGTGTGGCGGCACCAAAAAAGGCTACCGCCACCGGCACAATCCCGAAGGCTGTCAGGGCCATGGCAACCGCCAGAATGCCAACCGGAATCAAACCATTGCGAACGCTGCCCAACTGCAGTTTGCGTTCGGCCAGCGGCAAGCAGTCCCATTGGCGCAAAAGGTTTGGCAGATAGTTCATGTTACCGCGCAACAGCAGAACGTCGCCGTTTTGTAGCTGAATCTCGCCCAGACGCTTGGTGAAGCGGATGTCGCGGCGGCTGATGGCCAGAATATTGACCCCGGTTCGATCAAAAAGCGTCAGATCCTGCGCGCTCAGCCCGATCAGGGCAGAGGATTTTCCAACAATTGCCTCGACGGTGCCGATATCATCGGCAGGCGTCACCATATCGACCTTGCGATCCGAGAGGCTGAGGCCGCCCTGCCCGACCAGCTTATCAAGTGCCTCAGGTTCGCCTTCCAGCATTAAAATATCGCCATCGCGCAGGATGGCGTCGGGCAATGGGGTGCGGCGACGGCCATTTTCGCCAAGAATTGCGGTAATCATGGCCTGACCGCCGCCTAATTTTTGCAATTCGCCAACGGTCTTGTCGAGCACGGCGGATTCAGCAACCACCTGGGCTTCGGTGGTGTAGTTCTTGATCTTTATGGCTTCATCAATCGAACTGTCTTCGCGCTCGCGTTCGGGCAGTAATTTGTAACTCACGGCCAACACAGCGACCCCGACGATGGCCAGAACGCCGCCAACGGGGGTGAAGTCAAACATGGAGAAAGTCTCACCGGTCAGTTCGTAGCGCACGCGCGAAACGATAATGTTGGGCGAGGTGCCCACCTGTGTCATCAAGCCGCCAAGCAGCGAGCCGAACGACATCGGCATCAGGAACAAGGAGGGCGAAACCTTGGATTTTCGCGCCATTTGAAAGGCGATGGGGATCATGATGGCGAGCGCGCCGATATTCTTGACGAAGGCCGAGAGCACAGTGACCACCAGGACCAGCGCGATCAGTTGAACGCGGGGATGGGTAAGGTTGGGGGCGAAGCGCTGGATGATCACTTCCATGATGCCGGAGCGGGAAACCGCTGCGCTAACCAGCAAGGCGCTGCCCACGATGATGACGATATCGTCGGAAAAGCCGGAAAACGCATGCTCCGGTTTGACAATACCCACACCGATGGCCACCAGCAGCGCGCCCGCTGCGACAATGTCGTAGCGCACCTTGCCCCAGATGAAGACGAGCATCATGACGATAATGACAGAAAAGGACAGCAGTTGGTCGGTGGTCATAATTGGGCTCCGGCATTTCACTGCTATTCAGAGTCTTAAAGCATGCAAACGTGCAGGCTAGTATTTTCGATCCTTGCGTCGATGAAAAGATCGCCAGCGCCGGGAAGCAGCATTGGGGCGATTAAGGATCGAAACAAGCGAGGTCTGCCGCTTTGCGGGCACGACGCGGTGGCGGGTTTTAGCCCAATAGAAAGGCCGGTCTAGCAGTTCGTAGATGGCGCGGAGCGTGGCCCAGGAAACAAATATCCAATAGAGCGGCAACAGCAGTTGTGGGATCAACAGGCGAACGTGGCCGAGGCGGATGAGTCCAACCCAGGTCTGGATCAGGGGCGCGGCGTAGCCAAGAATGATGACTAGCAGATAGACGGCGTGCCAGGGGTGATCGAAATCGGCGGAGAACGGCAATCCCATAAAAAGACGCGTCAATGTGGCGATAATGTAAGCGCTGTGGAGCAGGGGCGACAGGATCATGCCGCCGACCATGGCTTCAAAGGCGATGAAATTGCCCCAGCCCAAATCGCGACGCAAGTGATGCGGTCGACGGTTGTGCACCACAAAGGTCTGCATCCAGCCTTTCATCCATCGGGTCCGCTGGGCCAGCCAGGTGTGCAATTGGGTGGGGATTCTTCGAGTGTGCCGACGGCGAGCGTTTCAACGCGATGTCGTGAGCGGGCCAGACGGACACCGAGATCGGCATCTTCTGTGACATTGTAAGGATCCCAGCCGCCCAGGCGTCGCAGCGACGACAGGCGGAAATGGTTGGAGGTTCCACCCAGGGGTATGGGCAGACGCCAACGCGCCAGTGCTGGCAATTGCACACCGAAAAGTCCGGCATATTCGCCGGCGAACAGGCTGGTGAGCGGGGATTCTGCGGCATTGTCGACGATCAGTTCTGCCTGAATGCAGTGCACGTCGGGATTGTCGCGGAACAGCAGCGCGGTGCGCCAAAGCTGATCGGGAGATGGTGTGTCTTCGGCGTCAAACACCACAACAAACTCGCCGCGCGCCAGCGGCAGGGCATAGTCGAGCGCTTTGGGCTTGGTCAGAGGCGCGGCGTGAGGCACTTCGATGAGGGTAAACTGTGGCCGGTCCAGCACCGGTTGGATGGCGTCCACCGTGTCCCTGCCACGAGCCTCCACCACGAACTTGATATCGAGGCGAGCGTGGGGATAGTCCAGTGCCAGCATGGCTGCAACCAGTTGGGGCACCATGTGTGCTTCATCGCGAAGTGGGATCAACACCGAGTAGACCGGCAATTCTTCGTCCGGCGGGCGTTGCTCGGGGTGGGCCAGCGCGGGTTTTCGGTACGTAAGGACGCTCGCCAGACGGATAGCGGCAGGCAATGCCAACAGCAATGCGACCACGGGGAAAAGCACCGCTGATTGAAAAAACGAGGATATCAGCACCAGTGTCACGGTCGCAAACAGGCCAGCAACAAAGGTCAGCCGCGCTGGAGTCGTCAGCTCAAGATTGGCACTGGCCATTGGCCAATGCCGCGCCAATCCCTGTCGAGCTTCGGTCAAGAGGTGTTCGGCAGAGGCCTCAACCAAAAAGCGGCGGAGCGCATTGGCGGGCACAAGGCACAAGCGGCGCGCCAACTTTGGCTGGGCCTGCACTAGCAATTGCAACCGTGCAAGTTCAAAAAACTGCGGTGCGCAAAACAGCACGTCGCGATCCAGAAGCCTGATCTTGAAGGCGCGCACATCCGCCAGCGCCTCAAGCCGGACGGGCGCGTAGTTGCCCTGCATCTGGCGGGGCACCACATCAAAATGAGCCAGCCCGGCCCAATTGGCGCAGCGCTCCAGCGTTGGTGCCTGCCCCACGCCCAATGTGATGGCGCAATAATCCAGCGGGTCCTGCTCGAGCGACAGGGCCGTTTCCAACACACAAAGCGCATCGTCGTGAGAGGGACACTTTTCGCGCAGAACAGCGCGTATCAGATCAGTGTGCTGCGACATGCAACGGTCGCAATAGTCCTATCGCCTTTGATGTGCGCTTACAGCAACCTAGCGCCTTGATGCCAATGATAATCAACCGCCCGCTCCCCCAAACAAGTGCGGTGAGGTTGACGTATCCGTCAACGGTCGGCAATTGCCTTTAATTGCAAAGTTGGGCGTCACTAACAAATTGTATTAATTCGATGTTTACCAGCCGAGCCCACTTTGGCAATTTACATCAATGCTTGATGGAGAAATGGTGCGGGCTGAAGTGGTAGGCGGTCGAACAAAACTCGCAGACCACCTCGATTTCCCCATCGACTGCCATTTCATCGCGATCTGCATCGGTAAAGCTGGTGGCCAGCATGTCCTCGATCCGGTCCGCCGAACAGGTGCAGCGCTCAACCATGGGCAGAGGCGGAAAAACCCGCACGCCGGTTTCATGATAGAGGCGGAATAGCAATCTTTCGGGCGAAAGGTCCGGGTCCGCCAATTCAACGTCTTCCAGCGTTGCCAGAAGGGCCTTGGCCTGGGTCCAGCTATCGGCTTCCTCTTTGTCTGAATTATCCAGGTCGCCATCGCCGGGCAAATCGCGCACCACCGACTCGCCATGGTCGGGTAGATGCTGGATCAGTACGCCACCGGCGCGCCAATGGGGTCGTTCATCGCCTTTGCGCGTGAATTCGGCAACGGTCAGTCGAACCATGGTGGGGATCTGTTCTGACTGGACAAAATAGGTGTGAGCCACTTCTTCAAGCGAATTGCCATCGAGCGCCACGATGCCTTGATAACGTTCGGTATGTTCGCCCTGATCAATGGTCATGGCCAGATGGCCTTTGCCCAGAAGTTCGCCCGGCGTGGTTCTGCCCGCTTCGGCAGCTGCCACCAATGCGTCCTGATCGAAACGGGCATAGCCGCGCAGCCCGTCGGGCGCGTCAAAATCCACAACGATCAGATTGACCGGGCCATCGGTCTGGGTCTGGAGAATGAAACGCCCTTCGAACTTGAGCGAGGAGCCGATCAGGGCCGCCAGTGCAACTGCTTCGCCCAGTAGCCGGGCAACAAGAGCGGGATAATCATGGCGGCTCAGAATGGTATCGAGCGCATCGCCAAACCGGACGGCGCGTCCGCGCGTATCAAGTTGATCGAGCGTGAAAGGGACAACTGCGTCGTCGCCGGTTTCGGGACGATCAAGGCCCAGGGCAGTCATCATATTGTCAGTCATGGCACTCAGGTCCGGCGTAAAATTACAATAGTTTCGCAGGCCGACGGCAAACGCGCAATCGCCCCCGATTTCCCAGTTGGGAAAATCAGAGGCACTTGCCCATGCGTTCTGTCAGGGGATCAGTCTAGTTGACGTCCGCCCCGAAGGCCCAGCACAACACAGCCTTTTGTGCGTGAAGGCGGTTTTCGGCTTCATCCCACACGACCGATTGAGGACCGTCGATCACCTCATCAGTTACCTCGTCACCGCGATGAGCGGGCAGGTCATGCATGAAAAGAGCGTTTTTGTCGGCCAAGGCCATCAAACTGGTGTTGACCTGATAGGGTTTCAAGACCCGGCGGCGCTCGGCAATATCCACATCGCCCATTGATACCCAGGTATCGGTGATGACAAGATCGGCGCCTTCGACTGCTTCGCGTGGGTCCTGGATCAGCCGAACCATATCGCCGGCGCGACGGATGTCGTCCATCAAGTCCTTTTCCGGACTATATTCCTCGGGCGTGGCGATGGTCAGCTGGCACTCGAAAAGTTCGGCGGCATTAACCCAGGAATGCAGCACATTATTACTATCGCCAACCCAGGCCACCTTGGCGCCCTTGATGGGCCCCCGATGCTCCTCGAACGTCATGAGGTCCGCCATGATCTGGCAGGGATGAGCGCGGCGCGTCAACCCGTTGATCACAGGCACACTGGCTCCGCCAGCCAATTCGAGCAAATCGGCGTGGGACAGGATGCGGATCATGATCGCATCGACATAGCGGCTGAGCACCTTGGCGGTGTCCGACAGGGTCTCCTCGCGACTGAGCTGCATTTCCTGTCCGGAGAGCATAACGGTCTCACCGCCCAATTGGCGCATGCCGACATCAAAGCTGACGCGGGTGCGGGTCGATTGGCGTTCAAAGATCATCGCCAGGACTTTTTCGGCCAATGGCTTGGGGCGGTCGCCCTGTTTGAGCCGGGATTTCAGCGATGCTGCGGTCGTGAGCATAGCGCGCAATTCGGCATAGTCGAAGTCGTCGATCGAGAGAAAATGTCTAGGCTGGCCGGTCATTGGCTTGGGTCCGGTTCTGGTTATCCGAGGTGATGAAAGTGAAAGTCAGTCGACAGCGGGGGCAGCAATGGCCTCGGCTTCGATAGCGTCAAAGGCGGCGGCCAGTTTTTCCATGGCCTCGACAATCTCGGCTTCCGTCACAATCAAGGGCGGCAGCAGGCGCAGAACATTTTCGCCCGCCCCAATAGCCAACAATTGGTGATCATCGCGCAGCCGTGCCACGAAATCGCGTACTGGCGGCGTGATCTTGATGCCGGCGAGCAGGCCCTTGCCACGCGTTTCGGTGACGAATTGGGGGTAGCTCTGCATCAATTGTTGCAGGTGCCAGGCCAGCTTTTGACCCATCTGATTGACGTGATCTAGAAATCCGGGGGCCAGAATGCGATCCAAAACCGCATTGGCCACTGCCGTCCCCAGTGGATTGCCGCCATAGGTTGAGCCGTGGGTGCCCGGCACCATCGACGCGGCGACTTCGCTTCTGGCAAGACACGCCCCGATGGGGAATCCGCCGCCGAGCGCCTTGGCAATAGCCATGATATCGGGTTCGATATCGCTCCACTCATAGGCAAAAAAGCGCCCGGTACGGCCATAGCCGCACTGCACTTCATCCAGGATCAGCAGCATGTCGTTTTCGTCGCACAGCGCCCGCAGCCCCTGCATATATTCAGCGGGTAGCGACGTTGCACCGCCTTCACCCTGCACCGGCTCGATCAGAATTGCGCAGGTCTGAGGCGTGATCTGGGCTTTTACCGCCTCAAGATCACCGGGGGCGACATGTTTGAAGCCCTGGGCAACCGGGCCGAAGCCTTCGGTGTAGCCAGCGTTGCCACCCGCAGCAATGGTGCCCAGAGTGCGGCCATGGAAGGAGCCGGTAAAGGCGATGATCTCGAATTTTTCCGGCTGACCTTTGGCAAAGTAGTAGTGCCGGGCGGTCTTGATGGCGCATTCGAGTGCCTCAGCGCCAGAATTGGTGAAGAACACCTTGTCGGCAAAGGTGGCGTCGACCAGTCGCTGGCCCAGACGTTCCTGCTCGGGAATAGTGAAGACATTCGAGGTGTGCCAGACCTTGTCGGCGGCCGCGTGCAGCGCTGCAGTCAGATGCGGGTCATTATACCCCAGCGCATTGACGGCGATGCCGGAATGGAAATCGAGATAGGCGGTGCCATCCTGAGAGAACAGGCGCATGCCTTCGCCCCGCTCAAAAGCGAGTTCGGACCGGGCATATGTGCCATAAAGCGCCGACATTGGAGTGCATCCCTATCGTTAGTGTTGCAAATAAATCGCAATCGAATGGCCGAATGGCGACAGTGCCACCCGAAAAACCAAAAACGCGCTACTTTTGGCGGCGCGTTCAGCCCGGTAATTAGGTCAAATCGGGCCGACAAGTCAATGTTCTCCCGGCAAGTGACTGATTTGACTCATCTTCTATTAAAGGAAAATTAACCAAGGGATTTCCGGGGGATATTTTGGGGGGACTCTTGATCCCGATTCCACCGATAGCGTAAGATCATTGGTGTTGGGGACACGATATCTCGTGTGGCGGACCCGCTCAACATACGATCCGTAGCGATTACTTAAACTGCCAATTCCAAGTTGGCAGAACGATGAGGGACTCTGTTTTGGCGATGGTAGCGGAAGCACAAACTTCGGGCTGGACTGATGAGCGCGTCGAAATCCTGAAAAAGCTCTGGATGGATGGTTTGAGCGCCAGCCAGATTGCAGGTGAGTTAGGTCAGGGCGTGACGCGCAACGCGGTCATTGGCAAGGTGCACCGGCTTAAACTGTCGGCGCGCGCCAAGCCCACCAATTCAACCCCACGGTCACGACCGGCAGCGCGGACAGCGCCGCGACGTGTGGCGAGCCCATCCAGTTCCGGCTCAATGGGCGGGGGCATGGCTGGCAAGCAGCGCACTGTTTCGAGCATGCGCACCCAAAGCGTTGGCGCAACGGCGCTGGCAGCGGATGCCGAATATGAAACCGAGCGTTATGTTGCTCCGGCGGTGCAGGAAATTTTTATTCCCGAAGACAAGCGTTTGAGCCTGCTGCAGCTCAATGAAGAGACCTGCAAATGGCCGATTGGTGATCCGCTGACCAAGGACTTCTATTTCTGCGGGCAGCATTCGGATGAGGGAAAGCCCTATTGCGAGTTTCACTCGCGGCGCGCCTATCATCAGATCGACAAAAAGCGCCGCTAGACAAGCGTCGATAAAGTTTAACGGGCGTCCTGCGGGGCGCCTGTTTTTATGGGGGATCGGAAAATTCGAAATCGGGATGCTCCAGATGTTGCAGCGTGTCGGCAGGTTCACCGTTGATCAGGCGTAACAGCAAAAGACCGAGACGTTCGCCAGCAGCAGTGAAGTCCTCGAACACGGTTTCAGCGTCCGGGCGGAACTGGGTAAAAAGCGGGGAGGACTGTTTGGTGACGACAAAGCAGTTTTGCCCGACCACAAGACCGCTTTCGGTGAGACCGGCAAGGACGGAGAGCGCTGAAACTTCACTGCAGCAGACAAACCCATCAGGGGCATCGGGGCGGCGGCGCCGACGGATGACGTAGTCGCGAATGGCGTCGGCGGAGCTGTCCAGATTGACGTCGGCGGCAACTTCCCAGGCAAGCCCGGCCTCGGCAGCAGCCGTTTCCAAGCCGTTGCGCAAATGCTGGCTATAGGTGAGCGAACTATCAGGCAGGACGATAGAGACTTTGGTGGCGCCGCGTTCGGCCAGACGTTGAACTGCCCTTTGGGCAAAGGCCTGATTGTCAAAATCGACATAAGCGTGCTGCTCAGGCCAATCGGTGCGCCCGTGAGTGATGAAAGGGAAATTGTATTCCTGCAGGAATTTCACGCGCTCATCAAACGGCTCGGTCTTGGAAAAAACCACGCCATCGGCAAGACGATTATGCACGATATGGCGGATGGGCTCGATGGGCGCGATGTTGCGGAAATGGGGGGTCACCACCAGGTGGTAGGTGGTATCGCGCATGGCGAGCGACAGCCCATTGACCAGTGAAGCGCCAAAGCCAAAGATTTCCTCGTCCGGGGCCAGGACCAATGTGATGACATTGGTGCGGCCGGTCTTGAGCCTTAACGCCGTGCGATCGGGAACATAGCCGATTTCGGCGGCAATCTTTTGAATGCGGTCGCGGGTTTCCTGGGCCAGTTCAGGGGCGTTATTGAGCGCCCGGGAGATGGTGGTGGTGGCAAGCCCGGTCATTTGAGCGATGGTTTTCAGTGTTGGCCGACCGGATGGCTTGGCGCCGCGCCTGGGGCGCGGTGCGGTTTCATTTTCTGTCACGCCACTCGATCTCCCAAACAAGCCTTGATCGGCCTATGTTATCGTTTCCATTGGCCATCAACAGCAGAATTTACGCCAATATTCAACATGTCGATTCGGCGGCCGGTTCATTGAGCGCCATAAATCCACAGTGTCGAAATCCAGAATGCGACGAAAGTTGGGTAATATTTGTCAATTATTTTGCCCGATAAGGGTTCTGTGCGCTGGTAATCGTGGCCCCACTCGCCTATCTTGCCAGTGCGTCGGAATCACACCCGATGCAATTCGTTCAACCCGAAGGAGAGGACTGAAGATGACATCATCGAATAACTTCACTATCCGAACCGGGTGCCAGAACGTACGCGTAGCGGACCTGCTTATTGCCAGTAAATGGCTAGGGATTTGTCGCTCTAAACGAATGTGACCGCTCGTCACTCGTTTGTCTCACAAGATCGATAAAATCCCCGCGTTGACCGAAACTGCCATGACAAATGTCGGCACGATTGATCGGACCCAGCGCGCAAGTGGAGTTCCCACCAATGCAAGAACGTACTTTTGACAGGACCAAGGTCCAAAAGCCCATTGTGATAGAAGTCGGAGGCGAGCCGCTCGGGGTCGTCGTGGCCGACGAGGCGGGATATAGATTTCTCGCTGTTAAACTGCCGGCCTTCGCCATAGATGGCCATACATACAATAGTGTCGAGAATGCCCGGATTGCCGCCAGCGAGGCGATGCGGCAGAATGATCTGGATGCGGCGTAATACGGGCGGGCATAGTCGGCCCGCCTCCATTTCCCAATCTGTTCAAGTCCCGTTGGACCGCAGTGCGGCGTCATCGGGTCCGTGCCCGATTGGTAAATGACCGACCCGCAGAGCCTGCAGGAGATCAATCGTCATTGGTGGCGTTGAGCTCGGTGGGGTGTTTACCCTCTGACACCGGACCAATACTGCCAAGCTTTGAAGGCATGGCCGATACGATTGCGCGTGCCAATTGGGCAACATCAAGCCCCCCGATGGGATGCCCCTGTCGGCTCAATTCCTGATTGATGATGGCGGCGATCTGTTTGACCACATCACCTCCCTGAATTCGGCTACCCGTTGCCATCTATGGAAATTCCCTGTTCATCCACACGAACCTCGACCCCTGGGCGGGTCTGCTGCTGATAGGTATAGATGGCAAAGCCGATGACGACCACCACCAGAAGGGTGATGAGCAGGTAAAGACTGTTTCGGTTCATTGGATATCCTGACGCATTTGACTGATTATATTCAACGCGCCAGCGCCCAAACGGTTCACCTTGGCAGTCAGGCAGAATGGTGATCCGCGACCTGGCGCAGAGCCAGAACCAACCGGGTAATTCCAAAGGTTGGCGTGCCCGAATTATCAATGACAATGGGCACCACATCGTCGGGTAGCGGTCGGGTTTCGCGGGCCAACCGCGCGGCGATCTGCGCATGATCCTCGCGGCCGCGCCCGGCCAGGCGCTTGGCACGCAGCGAAATTTCGGCGGTGATCAGCATGACCACACAGCGAGGGAAGGTCGTGATGGCCTGCGGCAAGGTTTGTCGCGATCCATTGGCAATGACCACCTTGCCCAAAGCCAGATCAGTGTTGACGCTGAGCGGCAGGCCATAGCGCAAGCCATGGGCCTGCCAGGAAAAGGCCAACCGCCCTGCCTCTTCGAGTTCCCTGAAGCCAGCCTCATCAAGCGTTTCGTGATCCTCAAGCGTCTGATCGGCGGGGCGGGTCACAAGACGCCTGGCAAAACTAAAGCGCCTGTCGGCAACGAGCGCGTCGCGGGCACCATTGATCAAGGTATCCTTGCCGGCGCCCGAAGCACCGACAATAAGCACCAATGTCCCCGGCTCCTGCCCCATACTCAGCTAACCCGTCTGCCCTGTCGCCAGACGCCGCGCACCACAGGCATACCGTCAATAACCCGTACCCGCACCAAGTCGGCTCGTTTGCCGACAGCGATTTCGCCCCGGTCCACTAGCCCTGCCGCCTGGGCGGGGTTGGCAGTAACCATTGCCAGCGCAGCGGGCAGGCTCATGTCCTCGACCCGCGATGGCAAAAGGAACGCAGCCTGCAACAGGGCAAAGGGCACATAGTCGGAGCTAAGCACATCCAGAAGCCCGGCCCGCACCAGATCGGTGGCCGAAACATTGCCCGAATGGGAGCCACCGCGCACCACGTTTGGCGCGCCCATCAAAATGGCGAGACCAGCATCATGGGCGGCGGCGGCCGCCTCCAGCGTCGTGGGAAATTCGGCAATGGCAACGCCGTCGCCAACCGCCTGCTCGACATGGGCCAGATTGGCATCGTCATGACTGGCCAGTGCCAACCCCAGTTCGGCGGCGCGACGCACAATAGCGGCCCGGTTGGGCGCAGAATAGCGCTTGTGTTCGGCCTGCCGGGCATCAAGATATCGGTTTAGTTCCGCTTCGGTGCGGCCCATCTTGTCCTTGTAAAAGCGCCGATAATCATCAAGCGACTGAAACTGGCGCTGGCCCGGGGTGTGGTCCATGACCGAGGCCAGCCGGGTCAGATCGTGATCGACATAGGCCTCGAATTGCTCGAGCACATCGTGGCTGGGCAATTCGCAGCGCAAATGGATGAAATGATCGACGCGCAGCCGGTCCTGATCGCGGCCGGTGCGAATGGCGTTGACCAGACGCTCCACGTGCACCCCCATATCGGGCAGATCGACATCAGAGCCAATGCGCACTGCATCGAAAACGGTGGTGATACCGGAGGCGGCAATCTGGCCATCATGGGCCTGTAGCGCCGCCATTGGATCCCAGAAGACGCCCGGTCGGGGGCGATAGTGATTTTCCAGATGGTCGGTATGCAATTCGACCAGGCCGGGAATGAGAAAGTCGCCTTCCAGATCAAAACCGTGGGTGCCGACACCGGCACCCAAAACATCAATCATGCCGTTTTCCAGACCAAGCCCGCCTTCGATTACGGTGTCGGCGGTAACAATGCGGGCGTTGTAAAAAGCAGTTTCAGTTGGCATCAGTTAGCGCCCTGGAGTGGAAAATCGGCAATACGGGTGAACATGCTGCCGCTGTCGGCTTCGTGGTAAAGCGCCAACCGATCCAACTGCAGTGGGGCTTCGAGCTCGGGGGCAAACCAGGTGTTGGCGGCGGCGGCAATATCAGCTCGCTCGGCGGGGGCAAGTCTGTCGGTCAGGGTCATGTGAAACTGAAATTCTTCAAAGGCATATGGATAGCCATAGGCGTCGAGCAGTTCCTCCTGACGCGGGGTCAGGCCATCGGCAAGCCGCGCGGCGCGGACCTTGTTGGTAAGGGGGGCGCGAAAGATTTCAAACTGCTCAACGACGGTGGCGGCAAAATCCTTGATGGCCTCGTCAGGATCGGTAGGCACCAGCGCCAGAAAGCCGGACAGATCGCCAATTTGCAGCCGACCAAGATCGACAGGGGCGTAGGTTTTGGCAAACCGCTCCAACGCTGCCTGCAAATCGGCGCGGGTTGCTCCCGAAGCCAGCGCCATCGGGGCCTTGATGGTGGCATGAAAGCCGTAGCGGCTGGCGGATTGGGTCAGGTTCAACAGGCGGTTGCGGTCAATTCCGGCGACCGGCCCATCGTGGCGTTCCTTGTTTGCAGGGTCGCGCCCCAACCAGCTTGCCGCGCGGTCCCAAAGCGGATGAGTGGTGGCTGGCGCATAGTAAATTGCGAAACGTTCCGGCATAGATACCCCCAAGAGCGCAGCCCTATCTTACGCTCATGTCAGATTTTTGACGACTGGACAGCCACGAACGGCATAGCCAAAGTGGCACTAAAACACGAGAGCGCTAAGAAAATTTATGGATCGCCCCCTACTCCAAGAGCTGTTTAGTCACGCCGTTGCCATGGCCCAACCAAGCCTTGGGGTCAAAACAAATCTGCCGCCACAGCCCAGAGGCCGGACAGTCGTTATTGGTGCCGGCAAGGCTTCAGCCCAGATGGCACGGGCGTTTGAAATGGCCTGGGATGGTCCGATCACCGGACTGGTTGTGACCCGTTATGGGTATGCCGAGGCCTGCGAGCGCATTGAAATTGTCGAGGCGGCCCACCCTGTGCCCGACGAAGCAGGATTTCTGGCGGCGCGGCGAATCATGGAACAGGTTTCGGGGCTCGGGCCGGATGATCTGGTGGTGGCGCTGATTTCAGGCGGCGGATCATCGCTGCTGCCAGCACCCGCCCCGGGACTGACACTGGCCGACGAGCAGGCGATCAACCAGTCGCTGTTGGCTTCGGGCGCTCCCATTTCAGTCATGAATCTGGTTCGCAACCAGTTTTCCACCATCAAGGGGGGACGGCTGGCCCAGCAGGCGGCACCCGCACGCGTTGCAACGCTCGTGGTTTCGGATGTGCCGGGGGATGATCCGGCAGTCGTGGCATCGGGCCCAACCATTGCCCAAAGTGGAGATCGGGCACTGGCGCGCAAGTATGTTGAGCTTTACGGGCTTGACCTGCCTGTGCCAGCAGCGCGCATCCTGGCTGGCGAGGACAATCTGGCGCCAACGGCGGGCGATCCGCTGTTTGACAATCACAGCGTGCGCACCATCGCCTCGGCAGCGCTTTCCCTGTCGCAGGCGGCCAATCTGGCGCGACAAAGGGGAATTGAAGCGGCGATCCTGTCGGATTCTATTGAAGGGGAAGCGCGCGACGTCGCACAGGTTCATGCGGCCATGGCGCGCGAGGTCAGCCTGCGCAATCAGCCTTTTGCCAAGCCAGTTGTCTTGTTGTCGGGCGGTGAAACCACGGTAACGCTGCGCGGCAAGGGCCGCGGCGGGCGCAATGGCGAATTCCTGTTGTCGCTGGCCATCGGGCTTGACGGCACCAGCGGGATTACCGCGTTGGCTGCCGATACGGACGGGATCGACGGGTCCGAGGACAATGCAGGGGCGTTCGTTGATGGCCAGAGCGCCAACCGGATGCGGGCGGCCGGCATTGATCCGCTGGCGGCGTTGGCCAATAATGATGCCTACTCAGCATTTGCCGCGATCGGCGACCTTCTGATCACCGGGCCGACCGGTACCAATGTCAATGATTTCCGCGCGATCATCATTCGATAGGAGGCAAGCATGGCCAAGGCGGTTGGAATTGGCGGGGTGTTTTTTCGCGTCGCCGACAAGGATGGGCTCGCAGGCTGGTATGAAAAACATCTTGGTGTTACCGGCCTCTGGCAACAGCAGGCGGGCTATACGGTTTTCTCGCCCTTTGCGGCAGACAGCGATTATTTTCCGGCGTCCAAGCAATGGATGATAAATTTCCGCGTTGATGATCTGGATGGCCTGATTGGCCAACTTGAAAGTGCGGGCATTGCTGTTGAAACCCGCCCCGACGAATGGGACGCCCCCGAGACCGGTCGATTTGCCCGCATTCACGACCCCGAGGGCAATCCGATTGAGCTTTGGCAGCCGCCTGTCGGACCGGTGGTCTGATTTAGCGCAGAGCGGCTTCACTTTTCAGCGCCAATCTGTTCTAAAACCGGCAAATTTTTAGGGTGTTGGAAATGGCCAAGAAGAAGATTGCCGTCATCGGCGTGGGCAAAATCGCTCAGGATCAGCATTTGCCGGTGATTGATCGCGGGGACGATTTTGAACTGGCCGCCACGGTTTCGGGCCGCGGCGTGGCGCACGGCAATGCACCAGTATTCAAAACCCCGGCCGAGCTTTATGCCGCCATGCCCGAGGTCAAGCTGGTCTCGGTCTGCACCCCACCCGGCGTGCGCCACGCTTTGGTGCGTGAGGCACTGGATGCGGGCATGGATGTCATGATGGAGAAGCCACCCACCACCACGATCTCCGAACTCGATGACCTGGTTGCCTACGCCAAGGCCAAGGACCGAGTGCTGTTTCAGACCTGGCATTCCCAATATAATGCGGCGGTCGACAAGGCACGCGACATATTGGCGTCCGACGGGGTCAAATCGGTGCGGATCGACTGGCGCGAAAGTGTGCGCAAATGGCATCCCGGTCAGGACTGGATTTGGGAGCCCGGCGGATTTGGTGTGTGCGATCCGGGGATCAATGCGCTCTCGATCTTTACCAAAATCATGCCGTTCCCGGTATTTGTGAAAAGCGCCGAGTTGAATTTTCCGGCCAACCGGCAAACCCCGATCGACGCGGAGATCGTTTTCAAATCGGGGCAGGTTCACCAGCCGATAATGAGCGCCGGGTTCAACTGGCTCGAGGAAAACGGCGAAGTGTGGACGATCAGCATCGAGACCGTTCGCGGTGATCAGCTCAAACTGGAATCGGGCGGACGCATCCTCAAGGTCAATGACAAGATCGTGGTCGAAGCCCCATCGGAAGAATATGAGCGGATCTATGATCGGTTTGCTGCATTGCTCGAAAACCATGAAAGCGACGTGCAGGATGCACCGTTGCGGCTAACCGCCGATGCGTTCCTTATGGGCGCGCGCAACAATATCGAGCCGTTCGAATGGTAGGCTGAATTTTGAGGGGCGCTCATATCAGAGCGCCCACCAGCTTTACTTACCCGCGTCGGTCAGGCGTTTCAGTTCGGCTTCATCAAGTTCGAGCCGCACGCCTTTGGCGAGGCTCTTAACCTGATCGACTGAGGTTGCCGAGGCGATGGGGGCGGTGACGCCGGGCTGGGCGACAAGCCAGGCCAGTGATACTTCGGCTGGCGTTGCTTCATGATCTTTGGCCACATCGTCGAGCGCCTTGAGAAGGGCAAAGCCTTTGGGATTGAGATATTTTTCCATGCGGGCACCGCGCTGACTTTTGTCAAAATCATCCTCCGAGCGGTATTTTCCCGTCAGAAAACCCGCCGCCAGACTGAAATAGGTAAGCACCCCGATTTCCTCGTCAATGGCGAGTTGCTGTAGGGGTCCTTCGAATTTTTCGCGGTCGTAAAGATTATATTCGGGCTGCTCGGTTTCATAGCGCGGCAGGGATTTGATGACCGAAATATCATGGGCCTTCTTGATCATTTCGGCAGTAAAATTGGATGAACCGATCACCCGGACCTTGCCCGAGCGGATCAGGACGTCGAACGCTTCAAGCGTTTCTTCGTGGGGCGTGCCAGGATCGGGTTTATGGCTCTGATAGAGGTCAACATAGTCTGTTTGTAGCCGCTTGAGCGAGGCTTCAACGGCCTGTTTGACGTAGTCAGCCTTGAGACCGGACTTGCCCGGCGCCATTTCTGCACCGAGCTTGGTGAAAATATGCAGGCTTTCGCGATTGCCGCGCGCCTTGAGCCATTCCCCGATCATGGTTTCGGACTTGCCCTTGCCGTAAACATCGGCAGTATCGATGGCGGTGAAACCCTCATCGACATAGGCATCGAGCACTTTAAATCCCATGTTTTGGTCGACGGTCCAGCCAAAGACATTGCCGCCCAAAACCAGCGGTTCGATAACAAGTTCTGATCGGCCGAGGGGGCGACGTGACATAAAATTTCTCCTTGGGAAATGACGCTTGCCAGAGGGAAACGTCAGTCTTGGTGCTTAGGTTCAATCAGATCCCATTTGTTGGCGTAAAGATCTTCAAATACGGCAACCGTGCCATAGGGTTCGTGCCGCGGCGCTTCGAGAAATCGTACACCCTGCGACAGCATTTGCGCATGATCGGTGGCAAAATCGGTGGTCTCAAGAAAGAATGCGACCCGACCACCGGTTTGATTGCCGATAGCGGCGCGTTGCTCGGCAGTTTCGGCACGGGCCAACAGCAAGCGGGCACCTGAACCTATTGGCCCAACCTGCACCCAGCGTCTGTCCTGCCCCTGATCCACATCGGCAATCAGGGAGAATCCGAGCTTTTCACAATAAAAATCAATGGCCTCATCATAGTTTGCAACGATAAGGGCAAGGGTGGCAATGGACTGGGTCATGGCACATTTCGAGCACCATGGGTCCGCCCCGTCAAGCGCATCCATGGGGTCGCGGCGGTTAACAGATTGACCAATTGGTCAAAAGCCCATTGCGCTGCCAACAAAAAAGCGCTTTGCTGGGGGCCAAGCCACGGAGCAATACCGTGGCGCACATTCGTTTGGGAGACACAATCATGACATTTATGAAGAGCCTGCTGGCGGCGACCGCTGTGCTGGCGTTGAGCGTGGGCGCTGCGCAAGCCAAGCAATTAGTATATTGTTCGGAAGCTTCCCCTGCCCATTTTGATCCCGGCCCAACCACCGGCGGCAACGATTTCGATGCCTCCTCGCGCACGATGTACAACCGTCTGGTTGAATTCAAGCACGGAGGCACGTCGATCGAGCCTGCTCTGGCAGAGAGTTGGGAAGTGTCCGATGACGGACTGGAATATACTTTCCACCTGCGGCCCGGCGTCAAATTTCATACCACTTCCTATTTCACGCCGACGCGCGATTTCAATGCTGACGATGTGATCTTCTCGTTCGAGCGGCAGTGGAAGGAAGACAACGCCTATTACAATTATCTCGATGGCATCAGCTGGGACTATTTCCAGGGCATGGACATGCCCAAATATCTCAAATCCATCGAAAAGGTCGACGATCTGACGGTCAAGTTCACGCTTACCGAGCCCAATGCACCAATGCTGGCCAATCTGGGTATGGATTTTGCCTCAATCATGTCCAAGGAGTATGCCGACCAGCTTGAAGCTGCAGGCACCGAGGAATTGCTGGCCAGCCAGCCGATCGGCACGGGTCCATTCGAGTTTGTCGACTACCAGACCGACGCGGTTATCCGCTACAAGGCCTTTCCCGACTATTGGGGCGGCAAGGTTGCCATTGATGATCTGATCTTTGCCATCACTACCGACCCGGCAGTTCGCGTGCAAAAGCTCAAGGCTGGCGAATGCGATATCATGCCCTATCCAAATCCGGCCGATATTGCTGATCTGCAATCCGATCCCAATCTGAACGTGATGTCGCAGGAAGGCCTGAATATCGGCTACATGTCCTACAACACCACGGTCGCACCGATGGATAATGTTGACGTGCGCAAGGCGCTCAACATGGCCATCAACAAGGATGCGATCATTGATGCGGTCTATCAGGGTGCTGGGCAGCCAGCGGTTAATCTGATCCCACCGACGATGTGGTCGTACAATACCGACGTCAAAGACGATGCCTATGATCCAGATGCCGCCAAGGCGCTGCTGGAAAAAGCTGGCGTCAAGGATCTGACGCTTGACCTGTGGGCCATGCCCGTCAGCCGTCCCTACAATCCAAATGCGCAGCGTGTTGCAGAACTCATCCAGTCCGATTGGGCTGCGGTTGGGGTCAAAGCCAATATCGTTTCGTATGAATGGACCGAATATCGCGAACGCGGCAAGCAGAAGGATCGCCCCGGCGCCTTCCAGATCGGCTGGACTGGTGATAATGGTGATCCGGACAATTTCTTTGCCACCCTGTTCTCCTGTTCGGCCATCGGGGTTTCCAACTATTCAAGCTGGTGTGACCCAGACTTTGAAAAGCTGATCCAGGACGCCAAGACCACTTCGGATATTGCCGAACGCACCAAGCTCTATGAGCAGGCACAGGTTGTGTTCAAGGAACAGGCACCTGCCCTGACCCTTGCCCATTCCAAGGTGTTCATGCCGATGAGCAAGCGCGTAACCGGCTTTACGATGGACCCATTGGGCATCCATCGCTTCGACAATGTCGACGTGACCGAGTAAGACTGATCCTTAACTGACGCTGAGCGGCGCCGTTTCGGCGCCGCTCTCATTTATCAGGTCACCAATGCTCCGCTACATTTTGCACAAGCTGGCACTGATCGTGCCGACCGTTATTGGCATCACGATTGCCTCGTTCGCCTTTATCCGACTGTTGCCGGGCGATCCGATCCTGGCCATGGCCGGTCAACATGGCGTGTCGCCGGAACGCTATGAAATTTTGAGGGAGCAGTTCGGCTTCAATCAGCCCATCTGGACCCAGTATTTTCAGTATGTCTGGGGCGTGCTGCACGGCGATTTTGGCATATCGCTATCAACCAAGCGGCCCGTGATCGTTGATTTTCTGTCATTATTTCCCGCAACGATCGAGTTGTCGCTGTTTGCGATGATGCTGGCGGTGCTGCTTGGCATCCCGGCGGGAATTTTTGCCGCAGTCAAGCGCGGCTCCTGGTTTGATCAGATGACCATGGGGGTAGCGCTGACAGGCTATTCGATGCCGATCTTCTGGTGGGGACTGCTGCTCATCATCTTCTTTTCCGGCTATCTGGGCTGGACCCCGGTCTCGGGGCGGATAGCGCTGAGCTACTTTTTTCGCCCGATAACCGGGTTCATGCTGGTCGATACGCTGCTTTATGGCAATTGGCCGGCTTTTGTTTCGGCGGTGCGCCATCTGATCCTGCCAGCCGTGGTACTTGGCACCATTCCGCTGGCTGTTATTGCGCGCCAGACGCGTTCGGCGATGCTCGAAGTATTGGGCGAGGATTATGTGCGTACGGCGCGCGCCAAGGGCCTGTCGCCTGGTCGAGTGGTCAATGTGCATGCGCTTCGCAATGCGATGATCCCGGTGGTCACCACCATCGGTCTGCAGGTCGGCCTGCTGATGGCCGGTGCCATTTTGACCGAGACAATTTTTTCGTGGCCGGGCATTGGCAAATGGATGATCGAGTCGATTTCCAAACGCGACTATGTGGTAGTGCAAAGCGGTTTGCTGCTGATTGCGCTGGTAGTCATGGCGGTCAATTTGCTGGTCGATATATTATATGCGGTGATCAATCCGCGCATAAGGGTGCGCTAAATGAGCCAGACAACAACCGGCGCGGGCCCCTCGACCCCTGACGTAAAAAAGCTGGGACGGGCCGCCGCATTTGCCGAATTCTGGCATTATTTTTCGATCAATCGCGGCGCCGTCATTGGGTTGGTGGTTTTCATCCTCTTGGTGCTGGTGGCAATTTTTGCCCCACTGCTGGCGCCTTATTCGCCCGACGAGCAGTTCCGCGACGCGTTGCTGGTGCCTCCAGCCTGGGAAGATGGCGGGTCGATGAGCTTCTTGCTGGGCACCGATCCAGTGGGCCGCGACATGCTTTCACGCCTGATCCATGGGTCGCGCTATTCGCTGTTTATCGGGCTTGTTGTGGTGACCGTGGCGCTCAGCGTCGGGGTGACCCTGGGGGTTTTGGCTGGCTATTTCGGTGGCTGGGTCGATGCCGTGATCATGCGCCTGATGGACATCATCCTCGCCTTCCCATCGCTACTGTTGGCACTGGTTCTGGTGGCGATATTAGGGCCGGGGCTGTTCAATGCCATGCTGGCGATTGCGCTGGTGTTGCAACCGCACTTTGCCCGACTGGCCCGCGCGGCGGTGATGGCGGAAAAAAGCCGCGAATATGTCACCTCCGCAAAAGTTGCCGGGGCCGGGCATATCCGGCTGATGCTGATTACCATTTTGCCCAATTGCGTGGCACCGCTGATCGTTCAGGCAACGCTTTCATTTTCCAATGCGATTCTGGAAGCGGCCGCGCTGGGATTTTTGGGTATGGGGGCACAGCCGCCAACGCCTGAATGGGGCACGATGCTGGCCACAGCGCGCGAGTTCATCCTGCGCGCGCCATGGGTTGTCACCTTTCCGGGGCTAGCCATTCTGATCACCGTTTTGGCGATCAATCTGGTGGGCGACGGGTTGCGAGATGCACTCGATCCGAAACTGAAGCGGAGTTGAGGCCATGGCAATGTTGGAAATCAAGAATCTGACCGTGGCGTTCGATACGGCGGCGGGCCTGTTCAAGGCGGTTGACGGGATTGATGTGTCGGTCGACGGGCGCGAAGTGCTGGCGATTGTTGGCGAGAGCGGATCGGGAAAATCGGTGGCGATGCTGGCAGTTATGGGGCTGTTACCGGCTACGGCAACCGTCACCGCTGATGTAATGAACTTTGAGGGCAAAGACCTTCTGGCGATGCCACCGAACCAAAAGCGAGCCATCATCGGCAAGGAAATCGCCATGATTTTCCAGGAGCCGATTGCCAGCCTTAATCCCTGCTTCACCATCGGCTTCCAGATCGAGGAGGTGCTGAACCAGCACATGGGTCTACGCGGCGCCGCGGCACGAAACCGGGCGGTTGAGCTTTTGCAAATGGTCGGGATCAGCGATGGTGCCGAGCGCTTGGGGGCGTTTCCGCACCAGATGTCGGGTGGACAATGCCAACGCGTGATGATCGCCATGGCTATCGCCTGTGATCCAAAACTCTTGATCGCGGACGAGCCGACCACGGCGCTCGACGTGACTATCCAGAAGCAGATTCTGGATCTGCTGGTCAGCCTTCAGGATCGCTATGGCATGGCGCTGATCATGATCACCCATGACATGGGTGTGGTCGCCGAAACGGCTGATCGGGTGATCGTCCAATACAAAGGCAATAAGATGGAAGAGGCGGACGTGCTGTCGCTTTTTGAAAATCCGCAATCCAATTATACCAAGGCGCTGCTGTCAGCGCTGCCCGAAAATGCTGTGGGCGACAGGCTGCCCACGGTTGCCGATTTTGATGGAGGCACGGTGCAATGAGTGTTCCGGTTCTCGAAGTCAAAAGCCTTCGGCGCGATTATGTCTCGAGCGGCGGGTTGTTCCGCCCGGCAAAAGTGGTCCACGCGGTCAAGGATGTCAGCTTTACGCTGGAAAAGGGCAAAACCCTTGCCGTCGTCGGCGAAAGCGGTTGTGGCAAATCCACACTGGCGCGGATGATCACGCTGATTGATCAGCAGACATCGGGCGAGATCATTGTTGATGGGGCGACCGTAAATGCCAAGGGCGGGGTCGGCCCCGAATTGCGCCGCAAGGTGCAGATCGTTTTTCAAAACCCCTATGGGTCACTCAATCCGCGCCAGAAAATCGGCTCGGTGCTGGCCGAACCCTTGTTGCTGAACACCTCGATGAGCCCGGCGGAGCGGCGCGACAAGGCGATGACCATGCTGCTCAAGGTGGGCCTGCAGGAAGAACACTTTAATCGCTATCCGCATATGTTTTCAGGCGGTCAGCGCCAGCGCATCGCCATTGCGCGTGCCCTGATGCTCAATCCATCGTTTCTGGTGCTTGATGAGCCGGTGTCGGCGCTCGACCTTTCGGTGCAGGCGCAAATTCTCAATCTGCTCAAGGATTTGCAGGACGAGTTCGGGCTGACCTTTGTGTTCATCAGTCATGATCTGTCAGTGGTCCGCTACATCGCTGACGAAGTGATGGTGATGTACTTTGGCGAAGTGGTGGAACACGGCACGCGCGATGCGGTGTTTAACGATCCGCAGCACGACTATACCCGCACCCTTTTTGCGGCCACACCGCGCACCGATGTAGCCAGCATCAAATCACGGCTGGCAAAGAAGACGGCGGCCTAAATCGCCTGACGCCAGTTCTGGGCGGTCAGGAAATCAACCAGGTCACCCGAGCTCATAGGGCGGGCGAAAACATAACCCTGCAGGATATCGCATCCCAGATCGCGCAGCACACACGCATGCGCCATGGTTTCAACGCCCTCGGCGACCACTTCGATACCTAGTGATTTGCCAATGTCGACGATGGACTGCACGAGGCGCCGCTGGGCCGGATCCTCGACCACGGGGGCGACCAGTTGCCGGTCAATCTTGAGCCGTTTGGGGCGCAATTTCTGGAGCGAGACGATTGAGGCATAGCCGGTGCCGAAATCATCAATTTCGATATCAATGCCCAACTCCTTGAGCTGATCAATATTCCAGCCGACGACGTCGTCCTTTTCGTCGAGATAGATGGATTCGACCAGTTCAAACGAGATCCTGCCCGGTTCGATATCGAGGTCGCGCAGGCCCGCGATCAGGTCATCATCATTCAGGCGCCGCAGGGAAACATTGACCGAGGCGCGCGGCACCATGATGCCGTCTTGATCCCATTGGGCCAGATCAGCCAGGGTTTGCTCCAATACCAACCGATCAAGCGTGGCGACGACATTGAGTTCCTCGGCGATCTTGAGGAAGCGATCCGGGGTAAGAACACCCTGGGTCGGGTGATCCCAGCGCGCCAATGCCTCGACCCCGATGAGGTCGAGCGATGTGGCACAAAACTGGGGCTGGTAAAAGGTAATGAACTGATTTTGTTCGATCCCACTCAATATCTGGTCGGCGACGCGCTTGGTGTGAACCACTTCGGCCTCAAGGGCCTTGGTAAAGAACTCATAGCGATTGCGGCCGCGCGCCTTGGCACGATAGAGCGCAATGTCGGCATCGATCAGCAGGCGTTTGACATCAAGTTCACTGTCGCATTCCACCGCGATGCCAATACTGACGCCAAAGCGACATTCATGGCCGTGATAATAAACCGGCTGACGCATCTGGCAGACAATCGCCTCTGCCATTTCGGCCAACCGGGCTTGTCCCTCGGCAACGCTCGAAACGACGACAAATTCGTCGCCACCGATCCGGGCGACAAAATCACCGGGCCTCGCATGACGCCGCAGGACGGCCGCGGCGTGGACCAGCATGGCGTCACCAGCGGCGTGACCCAGGGTATCGTTGATCTGCTTGAACCGATCCAGATCGATGTGCAGAAGCCCAATGCTGCCAGTATCGTCATAACCGTTGGTCGCGTTTGCCTGCAGCAATTCATCGAGATAACGCCGATTGGGGAGCCCCGTAAGACTATCGTGCAGGGCTGTGTGTTCGATACGGACCTTGGCAATCTCAAGTTCGCGGTTGCGCGCTTCGGTCAGGCTGTTGGCGCGCTTGAGCTCCTCATTAAGCGCGACGTCGGCGGTCACGTCCCAATTGACGCCGACGATGCGGGGATTTTCACCTTCGGAAGCATGGACCGAACCCATGGTGCGGATGTTGCGCACGATGCCACCGGGCAGCACGACGCGAAATTCCGAGTTATACTCGCCCGTCTCGCGACCGGTCTCAAAGTCGGCAAGCGCCCGGGCGCCATCATCGGGGTGAAGGCGTTCTGTCCAGCGGTTGAGGTTATTGGGCGCGATCTGGCCGGACCAGCCGTACATTTCATTCATGCGGTCGTCCCAAAGCAATTCGTTGGTGACCAGATCAACTTCCCATACCCCGATCCGCGACGTATCGAGCGCCAACCCCAGGCGCTTGGACAGGCGCGACAGATCAATCTGGCGCTGGCCCAGTTCTCGGATATGGCTTTGACGTTCATGGAGCAGCCGCGCCACGATGAAGGCCGGGATGAAAAGAAGCGCCCAGACAAGGCCAATCATCGCCCGAAATGCGGTGTTGTTATTTGGCGCGGCATCCCAACCGCCTTTGGGAATGGCCGAAATTTCCCAACTGCCCGTGGGCAAGATAACTTGTGCTGTGACCGGATCGACGTTGGCCAACGAGCGCCCATAAAAACGGGTACCCCGATGACCGGTGGCATCCTTGCCGGCGATCGAGATTTCAATGGAAAGATCAGGATCAAGCAGGCCGCTATCGGCATAAAGCTGCTCCATATCGACGACCGAGGAGACGATGCCCCAGAATTTCTTGTTCTCGCCGACAAAGACGGGGAAGCGACCGAGGAAGCCAGTACCGCCCTGGACAAGATTGACAGGTCCGGCCAATACCAGCTTTCCGGTATCGCGGGCCCGCAGTACCGCGTCGCGCTGGGCCAGATTGAAGCGATAATCAAGTCCGATTGCCTTTTCGTTTCCCTTGAGCGGAAAGGTCATGGAAACAACCAGGTTGGGCGCAATGGCAATTGACCGCAGTTGGGTCGACTGGCCAATCAGATTCTCAGCCAACGCAGCTATGCGCGTTTGATCAAATTCGGGCGTGCTGGAAATGACGCTGACCAGACCGCGCACCAACTGGATATTGCTGCTGATATTGCCTTCAAGCTTGGCGCGCACAATCGAAAGCGCGTTTAGGGCCATGGCACGCGCATGCTGGTTGGCAACATGGGTATTTTGCCGGTCGGCATAGATGCCTGCCGCAATGACAATGACCGCAAAAAGAACGGCCAAAAGCTGGAGCGAACCGCGCCAGAGGGTCTGGGCCAGACCGAATGTCTTTTTCTTCTTAGTCACCACTACCTCAGCCACTTGGCGCCAATTTGGGCAACCTAGAGGCAGAAAGTTTACAACCGGCCTACTGGGTCGGGCCGAAATTCGACGTGGTTAACAAATATTACTGCATCGTAAATCAGAGACCTGCCACAGCTTCGATCAGGTTCACGCCATGTTCGGCGCATAATGCGCGGAAGCGCGCCGACGGGCAGGAATCGGTAATGAAGGTATCGATCTGGTCGATGCGGGCTATGCGTACCGGGGCGGTACGCTCGAATTTGGTGGCGTCAGCCACCAGAATGACGTGGCGGGCATTGGCGATGATGGCCTGGGCGACCTTGACCTCGCGAAAGTCGAAATCAAGCAGGGCGCCGCCCTCGTCGAGCGCCGAGGCGCCGATCACGGCGTAATCGAGCTTGAATTGCTCGATGAAGTCAACCGCGGCCTCGCCCACGATGCCGCCGTCGGCGCCGCGCACAATGCCACCGGCGATCACCACTTCAAATTCCGGGTAGATGCGCATGCGGTTGGCGACATTGATATTGTTGGTAATCACCATCAGACCCAGATGATCCAGCAAGGCGCGACTGACGGCCTCCGTGGTGGTGCCGATATTGATGAAAAGTGCACAATTATTGGGAATTAGCGCGGCCGCGGCGCGCCCTATGGCTTCTTTTTCTGGAGCGGCCAGATCGCGGCGGGCCTCATATTCGAGATTTTCGATCCCCGAGGGCATGACAGCGCCGCCGTGGACGCGTTCAAGCAGCCGCTTGTCGCACAACTCGTTGAGATCCTTGCGAATTGTCTGAACGCTGACACCAAAATGATGTGCCAGATCATCGACCAGAACCCGCTCCTGCTGTCGGGCAATGGCAATGATTTCATCATGTCGGGCGATCAATCCCATGGTGCTGCTTTCGTTTTTCTCCAATTTAGGTCAAAACGAAACCAGAAGGAAGCCTGTTTCAAACCTCTTCGAGTTCGATCAGCGTGCCATCGAAATCCTTTGGATGCACAAAGACCACCGGGCGGCCATGGGCGCCAATTTTGGGGTTGCCGTCACCCAGCACGCGCGCGCCCTCGGCGGTCAGACGCTTTATCGCAGCGGCCAGATCAGCGACCTCAAAACAGATGTGATGCATGCCACCCCCCGGATTACGCGCCATGAAGGCGGCGATGGGGGAATTGCCGTCCAGCGCCTGCAGCAGTTCGATCTTGGTGTTGCCAGTGTCGATGAAGATGACGCGCACGCCATGTTCTGCCAATACTTGTTCTTGCCCCACCTGGGCGCCCAAGCCCTCGCGATAGCGGGCCGCTGCTGCTGCCAGATCGGGCACGGCGATGGCGATATGATTGAGCCGACCGATCATTTGTTGGTCAACCTTCCCTCGATCTGGCCGAGGACCGCAAAGGCGGCTTCGAGCACATTGGTGCCCGGTCCGAAAATTTCAACAACACCAGCATCGCGCAAAAAGCCATAGTCCGCTTCGGGGATGACGCCGCCGACGATGACGGCGATATGGCCAAGACCACGGTTTTGCAGATCCTTGATCAATTCCGGCACAAGGGTCTTGTGCCCCGCCGCGAGGGAAGAAACGCCGATGGCATCCACCTGCATTGCCCCAGCGCTTTCAGCGATTTCGGCCGCCGTTTCAAACAGCGCGCTGATTTCCACCTTGAAACCGAGATCGGCAAAGGCCGAGGCGATGATCTTGGCACCCCGGTCGTGACCATCCTGCCCCATCTTGGCGATGAAAATTGACGGTGGACGGCCCCGACTCTGGCCAAAATTTTGTATGCGGCGGGTGAGTTCTTCATATTGAGGATCACCGGCATAGCTTTGGGCGTAGATTCCGAGATTATTTGGGTGGTCGCAGAATAGCGCCCAAACACGTCTTCCATGGCCTGGGAAATCTCGCCTAGCGTCGCGCGAGCCCTTGCCGCCTCGATGGCAGCATCAAGCAGGTTGCCTTCGTCCATGGCCGCATATTCACGCAGCGCCGCGAGTGCTGCATCAACCGCCGACTGATCTCGGGTCTGGCGCAGCTTTTCGAGCAGGGCAATCTGTTCGGCGCGCACCCGGGCATTGTCGATATCGCGCACGGCAAGCGGTTCTTCGGTTTCGAGGCGATAGCGATTGACCCCGACAATGACGTCCTCTCCCCGATCAACACGTGCCTGTCGCAGGGCCGCCGCTTTTTCGATTTCAAGCTTTGGTGTGCCCGCAGCAACCGCCTTGGTCATGCCACCCGCCGCCTCAGCTTCGGCGATCAGGACGCTGGCCTGTTCGACCAATTGGGCGGTGAGTGCCTCGACATAGTAGGAGCCGCCCAACGGGTCGACCACATCTGTGATGCGGCTTTCGTGTTGCAGGATCAATTGGGTATTGCGGGCGATGCGACTGGAAAATTCGGTGGGGAGCGCGATGGCCTCGTCAAAGGAATTGGTGTGCAGGCTTTGCGTGCCCCCCAACGTTGCGGCCAGCGCTTCAATGGTGGTGCGCACGATATTGTTGTGCGGGTCCTGTTCGGTCAGCGACACGCCCGAGGTTTGACAATGGGTCCGCAGCATTTTCGAGCGCGCGTCTTTGGCACCGAGATCGGTCATGATGCGCGACCAGAGCTGGCGGGCGGCGCGCAGCTTTGCCACTTCGACAAAAAAGTTCATGCCAATGCCGAAAAAGAAGCTGAGGCGCGGCGCGAAAGCGTCGATATCGAGCCCCTTGGCCGAAGCGGCGCGGACATATTCCATGCCATCGGCCAGCGTATAGGCTAGTTCCTGCACCGCCGTCGCACCCGCTTCGTGCATGTGATAGCCCGAAATCGACACCGAATTGAACTTTGGCGCGTGGCGAGCCGTCCATGCAATAATGTCGCCAACGATGCGCATCGAGGGTTCGGGCGGGTAAATATAGGTATTGCGTACCATGAACTCCTTGAGCACATCGTTTTGAATGGTGCCGGAGAGTTTTTCGGATTTGACGCCCTGTTCTTCGGCCGCAACGATGAACATGGCCAGTACCGGGATGACTGCCCCGTTCATGGTCATTGACACGCTCATTTGATCGAGCGGGATCTGGTCAAAGAGAATTTTCATGTCCTCAACGCTGTCGATGGCGACGCCAGCCTTGCCGACATCGCCCGTAACGCGCGGATGGTCGCTATCGTAGCCGCGATGGGTGGCCAGATCGAAGGCGACCGAAAGCCCTTTTTGGCCGCCTGCCAGGGCTTGGCGGTAAAAATTATTGCTTTCGCGCGCGGTCGAAAACCCGGCGTATTGGCGAATAGTCCAGGGGCGGTTGGCGTACATTGTGGCGCGCACGCCGCGCGTAAATGGTTCAGCGCCGGGGATTTCTGCTGTGGGATCGGTGCCGAAATAGACGGGTTTGACAGCAATCCCGCCATAGTCGCGGTCAAGCGTTTCGGGCTCGGCCTTAAGCTCGGCCTGTGCCACTTGATACCATTTGGCGGCTGGAGATTTTTCGCTCATCACACCGCCTCAAATTCCATCATGATCTGGTCGACCGCCAATATGGCGCCCGCCGTGACATGGAGTTTTGAAACGCGGGCGCGCTTGGGCGCCTTGAGCACATTTTCCATTTTCATGGCCTCAACAATTGCCAGCGTCTGGCCGTCCTCGACCACTTCGCCCTCGCTGACATCGACGCGCACCACCTGGCCCGGCATAGGGCAGAGCAGATATTTGCTCATGTCGGGCGGCACTTTGATCGGCATCAAACTAAGAAGCGCGGCGATGTGCGGTGCCAAAGCCTGCACCTTGAGATCGGCGCCGCGATAGCGAATGCGGAAACCGGCGGTGATCGGGGAAACCTTGAGCGTGCTCAACTGATCACCATGCCAATGGATGGTCGCAAGGTTAGCGCCCGGCTTCCAGTCAAAACGATCAACCTGGGCGGTGTTATCAAGCAGGTTCAGCTCCCAGGTGCCGCCTGGCTCGAGCCGATGCAGTTTGACCGGAAAATGCTCGCCTTCAATGACAATGCTCCACTCGCCGTAAATTTCGACGCCACCGCCAAGAGCGGCGCGGCTGGTCTGACCGTGACGCTCGGCCAGTTGCAAAGCCATCATGGCGGCGACCGCGATGACCTCAAACAGCCGACCATGCGGCAACTGAACGCCGGAAAATCCTTCGGGAAATTCCTCCGCGATATAGTTGGTCGTCAGCTGGCCGGCGCGGAAACGCTCCTGATCCATGACGGCGGAGAGGAAGGGCAGATTATTGCCGACCCCTTCAAGCTCGAACCTGTCCAGCGCCACTGCCATCGCGTCGATGGCCTGGAGGCGAGTGGGTGCCCAGGTGCAGAGTTTTGCGATCATCGGATCATAAAAAGTCGATATTTCGCCGCCCTCGAACACCCCGGTATCATTGCGCACGGCCAAAGTATCGTGGGCCTCTTCCTGCGGTGGTCGATAGCGCGTCAGTCGCCCGGTGGAAGGCAGGAAATTGCGGTAAGGATCCTCAGCATAAAGCCGGGATTCGATGGCCCAGCCATTCAGTTTCACCTCGGCCTGGGTCAAGGGCAGCTTTTCGCCCGCAGCGACACGCAGCATCAGTTCGACCAGATCAAGGCCGGTGATCAGTTCGGTCACCGGATGTTCGACCTGCAGGCGGGTGTTCATTTCCAGAAAATAGAAATTGGCCTTGGCATCGACGATGAATTCGACCGTGCCGGCACTGAAATAGCCAACAGCCTTGCACAGCGCCACGGCCTGCTCGCCCATGGCCTTGCGGGTCTTGGCGTTCAAAAACGGGCTGGGCGCTTCTTCGATGACTTTTTGGTTGCGGCGCTGGATCGAGCACTCGCGCTCACCCAGATAAATGATGTTGCCGTGGGTATCGCCGATCACCTGAATTTCGATATGGCGCGGTTCGGTGACGAATTTTTCAATGAAAATGCGGTCATCGCCAAACGAGGACGCCGCTTCCGACTTGGAGCGGGCAAAGCCTTCGCGGGCCTCCTCGTCATTATAGGCAACGCGCATGCCCTTGCCGCCGCCGCCCGCACTGGCCTTGATCATCACCGGATAACCGATTTCGCTGGCAATCCTCACCGCCGCGTCGGCATCGTCGATCAGGCCCATATGGCCGGGCACAGTGGAAACACCCGCCTCGGCGGCCAGTTTTTTGGACGTGATCTTGTCGCCCATCGCCTCGATGGCGTTTACCCGTGGGCCGACGAAAATGATGTTGGCGGCGGCAAGCGCTTCGGCGAATTTTGGGTTTTCGGACAAAAAGCCATAGCCGGGATGGACGGCATCGGCGCCGGTCTCTTGGCAGGCGGCAATGATTTTTTCGATCTGCAGATAGCTTTGTGCCGCTGGAGACGGACCGATATGAACCGCCTCGTCAGCCATTTGCACATGCAGCGCTTCGCGGTCAGCATCCGCATAAATCGCGACGGTTTTGATGCCGAGCTTTCTGGCGGTCTTGATGATCCGACAGGCAATCTCGCCGCGATTGGCAATGAGGAGTTTTTGGATCATTTCAGGCGGGCTCCATCACGATGCGTTGTGGCGTGGTCTGTATTGCGCGGAAGCCTTCGCGCTCATAAAATTTTATCGCTCGCGGATTGGTGGTCAAGACGCTGAGTCGCAAAGGCAGGCCAAGCAAGTCTGCATCGTTGCGGGCGCGTTCGAGCAACGTCACACCGTGACCACGGTTGCGCGCTTCGGGCAGCAGATAGAATTTATTGAGTTCAACAAAAGTCGGCTTTTGCCAAAGGTCAATGCAGCCCATATCGCGGTCATTGATAACGACAATCCTGTGCCGTTCTACGTCGAAGCCGTATTTTTCTATACTCGGCACCCAGTCGTCCCATAACGCTAGCGCGTAATCACGCATGCAGATGTCTTCGAGGCTGTTGACGAAATCAGCGTCGTCCACCGTTGCCGGGCGAAGTGTTAGCACCACTTTTGGGCTAGGACCGTGATTTGTAGTGGAACCTCCGGCACTGGGTGGTCCCGCGCCCGGGACGGACGAGCGTGCCTCTCTCATAGCGGAATGTTCCCGTGCTTCTTCCTGGGCCCAACCGACTGCTTGTTCTTGAGCGTTGAGAAGGCGCGGATGACGCGGCGGCGGGTGCCGTGGGGCATGATGACGTCGTCGATAAAGCCGCGTTCGGCGGCAACGAAGGGGTTGGCAAAGCGCGCTTCATAGTCGGCGGTCCGTTTAGCGATCTTTTCCTTGTCAGTCAGTTCGGAGCGATAGAGAATTTCGGCGGCACCCCTGGCGCCCATCACGGCGATTTCGGCGGTGGGCCAGGCGTAGTTGACGTCTGCCTTGATATGTTTGGAGGCCATCACATCGTAAGCACCGCCATAGGCCTTGCGGGTAATGACGGTGACCAATGGGACAGTGGCTTCGGCATAGGCGAACAGCAGTTTTGCCCCGTGTTTGATGATGCCGCCATATTCCTGGGCGGTACCGGGCAGAAAGCCGGGGACATCGACAAGGGTCAATATCGGGATTTCAAAACTGTCGCAGAAACGAATGAAGCGGGCGGCTTTTTTGGCAGCGTTAATATCAAGGCAACCGGCCAATACCAGCGGCTGATTGGCAACAACGCCTATCGGCTGGCCATCGAGCCGGATAAAGCCTGTCAAAATATTGCCGGCATGGTCTTTTTGCAGTTCAAGAAAATTGGCCTCGTCAGCAATTTTGACGATGACTTCGTGCATGTCATAGGGTTGGTTGGGGCTGGCCGGAATGATGGTATCAAGGCTGATTTCGGCGCGGTCGGGACTATCGCTTGAGGGCAGAACGGGCGGTTTATGACCGGCAGACAGGGGCAGGAAATCAAACAGCCGCCGCACTTCGAGAAGCGTTTCGATATCATTGTCGAACGCGGCATCGGCAACGGCAGAAATCTTGGTGTGGGTCGATGCTCCGCCCAATTCTTCGGCGGTGACGATTTCGTTGGTGACGGTTTTGACCACGTCGGGGCCAGTTACAAACATGTAGCTGGTGTCTTTGACCATATAGATGAAATCGGTCATGGCGGGCGAGTAGACCGCACCACCGGCGCAGGGCCCCATGATCACAGAAATCTGGGGAATGGCCCCCGAGGCCTGCACATTGCGCCAGAACACATCGGCATAGCCGCCAAGGCTTGCGACACCTTCCTGAATACGGGCGCCGCCACTGTCATTGAGCCCAATGACCGGCGCGCCGTTTTGCAGCGCCAGGTCCATGATCTTGCAGATTTTCTTGGCGTGGGTCTCGCTTAGCGAACCGCCAAAGACGGTAAAATCCTGGGAGAATACATAGGTGATGCGGCCATTGATGGTGCCCCAGCCGGTCACCACGCCATCGCCGGGAATGATGGTGTCGGCCATGCCGAAATCGGTGGCGCGATGGGTGACGAACATGTCGTATTCTTCAAAACTGCCGGGATCGAGCAGAATGGCGAGCCGTTCGCGGGCGCTCAGCTTGCCCTTGGCGTGTTGGGCGTCGATACGGCGTTTGCCGCCGCCCTGCCGCGCCTGTTGACGCCGCGATTCGAGCGCCTTGATGATCTCCTGCATATCTCCCCCGGCAAAGTTCAGATGCTGCCGTTTTTGACCGGACAGTCAAAAGCCAGATTGGGCGGGGCAGCGTAAAAATGCAATGACCGATCAGCGTTTACCCTCAGGTCGGGTCAAAGCTTAATTCATGTTTGGCGACCGGGCGACATCCCTTGGCAAAGCGGCGAGCGTTCTGGACATAATGATCGGCGGACTGAACCAGCTTGGCGATGGCGTCGGCATCGAGTTCGCGCACCACTTTGCCCGGCGCACCAACGACCAGGGAATTATCGGGAATGGTTTTTCCCTCAGTGATCAAGGCCCCGGCGCCGATCAGGCAATTCTTGCCAATTTTCGCGCCATTCAGAATGGTGGCGCCCATGCCGATCAGCGTGTTGTCGCCAATAGTACACCCATGCAGCATTGCCTTGTGGCCAATGGTGCAGCCCACCCCCACGGTCAGCGGAAAACCCATGTCGGTGTGAAGCACAGTATTTTCCTGGATGTTGGTGCGCGGGCCGATGGTAATCGGCTCATTGTCGCCCCGCGCCACGACGCCGAACCAGACACCGACATCGCGGGCAATATTGATCTGACCAACCAGCACAGCGGTCGGGGCGATCCAGGCAACTTCGGGATCAATGTTCGGGCCGACATCATCCAACGCATAAAGGGTCATGGCACCCTCCTTTTCACGGTTCAATGCCATAGGCGTCGCGCATTTGGGCAATTTCGGCAAGAGTTGATGCCAAAACCGACCAATCGTCATTTTCGGCAATCGGGTCCCAGATCGCCTCGACCTCCTCGATCAGCATGGTGCGGGGGCGTGATCGCGCAAAATAGGGGTGATTGAGATTGGCGGTCTTGTCGGGCACAAAATTATCAAGAAGGTCGGCGACCGAGCGAAAATCGGCGCTCGTGTAAAACTGGGCCGCCGGACTTTTGGCGGCGCGTTCGGCACTTTGGGCCCCGCCGCGCCAATCGAAAAAGAACTGCTCATAGGGTGCCTCTGATGCGCCTAAAAAGCCGAAAAGCGCGGTGACAAATTGGGTGCCCTGCTCGTCGGTGCCCGGTGTGAGCGCCAAACGCGCCAGCATGGCATTGGACAATTCGGTGCGAAAGATCGGCCAGAACCGGTTGAGGACGGGTTCAAGCGCCTCGGTCGAGGAAATCGGTAGCAAGGATTCGGCCAGGCGGGTAAGATTCCACGCCAATGTGTCGGGTTGTCGGCCAAAGCTATAAAGTCCTGTATTGTCGAAATAGGCGGCGGTGAATTCGGGATCATAGCTGGGCACGAACCGCCACGGGCCATAGTCGAAACTTTCCCCGGTGATGTTGATATTATCGGTATTGAGCACGCCGTGAACAAATCCCGCAGCGATCCACTGCGCGCCCAGTCGCGCCACTCGAGCAGCCACGACCCCGAGAAAAGCGGCGGGCCTGTCGGCGGCGTCGGTCAGTTCAGGATAGTAATTGGCAATGGCATAATCGAGCAATTGGCTGATGCCAGCATGGTCCTCAAGATAGGCCAACCGCTGGAACGTGCCGATGCGAATATGGGAGTGGCTGAGACGTACGAGAACCGCCGAGCGGGTTGGGGATGGTTCGTCGCCGCGATGCAGCGCCTCGCCGGTTTCGACCAATGAGAACGATTTTGAGGTGTAAACGCCCAACGCCTCAAGCATTTCGGTGGCCAGAATTTCGCGCACGCCGCCCTTGAGGGTCAGCCGCCCATCGCCGCCACGCGACCAGGGGGTTTTGCCCGACCCCTTGGTGGCAAAATCTAGCAGGCGACTATCGACAGGATCATAGGCTTGCGCGAACAAAAATCCTCTTCCATCGCCGAGTTCTGGATTGTAGCTGCGGAACTGATGGCCGTGGTAGCGCAAGGCCAGTGGTTCGGCTAGAGAGCCTGGAAGCGGTTCAAAACGGCCAAAATGGGCCAGCCATTGGGCTTCATCAAGATCCCCCAACCCCATGCGGTCGGCCCAGCGCTGGTCGCGATGGCGCAGGATGGTTTTGGGGAAATCGGCCGGGGCAACATGATCATAAAAGGCATCGCCCAAAGTTTCGTGGTTTTTGGCTGGCTTGAAAGTGCTCATGGTCCAAGGCTTAGTCCGCCCAATGCAATCCGTCTACTGATGCGTCAGGGCAGCAGGGATTGGCGAAAAGCCAATGATTTCTTATCAGCCACTTGATTGGATCGGCCAAGCCCATAAAAGTGCGGCAAAGCCGGAGACAATCATGACCAAAATCCTCGCCGATCTCGAAACCCCTTGCGTTGTCATCGACATTGATCGGGTGGAAGCCAATCTCAAACGGGGTCAGGCAGCGGCCGATGCCCTTGGCGTTGCCTTGCGTCCCCATATCAAGACGCACAAGATTCCGCGTTTTGCGCTGCGGCAGGTTGAACTGGGCGCAGTGGGGATCACGGTACAAAAGCTGGGCGAGGCCGAAACCATGGCCGATGCCGGACTGGATGATCTCTTCCTGCCCTACAATATCATTGGGACCACAAAGCTTGATCGGTTGGTGGCGCTCAATGATCGGCTCAATCTGAAGGTCACGGCAGACAGCCCCGACACGGTTGCGGGCTATGCGCAACGCCTTGCAAATTCGGCCAAACCACTGGTGGTTCTGGTGGAATGCGATACCGGATTAGGCCGGTGCGGGGTACAGACGGCGGCGCAGGCTCTTGCCCTGGCGCGCCATATTGCTTTGTCGCCGGGGTTGCAATTTGGCGGGCTAATGACCTATCCGGCAGCTGGCAAGGTCGCCGAGTCCGATCATTGGCTGGCCGATGCAGTGGCCCTTCTGACCGAAGCCGGGTTTGATTGCCCCGTGGTTTCGGGGGGCAACACGCCCGACATGTTTCGCCTGAACAAATCTGTTGTTACCGAAATTCGGCCCGGCACCTATATTTATTTTGACCGGGGGCAGGTCTCGCTCGGGGCTGCAAGTTTTGAGGATTGTGCGCTCAGCGTTTTGACAACCGTGGTATCGCGCCCAACGGCAAACAGGATCGTTATTGATGCCGGATCAAAATCGCTGACCAGCGATCTGTTCGGTCTGGTGGGGTTTGGCGTGGTGATGGACAACACGGCGGTGAGCGTTACCTCGCTTTCCGAAGAACATGGGGTCATCGAGCTTGCCGAGCCCTCCGACGCGCCAAGGGTTGGTGATCGCATCCGCATCATTCCCAACCACGCCTGTCCGGTTTCCAACCTGCACGATCAGGTCCATCTGATCTCGGGCAACGAATGGGTTGAGACCATTACAGTTGCGGCGCGCGGTCGCACGGATTGAGCAGGCGTTGAAATTAAATTCCTGTGGTGAACCATATCGAGGATGGTTGCGTTAGCAATCGGTGAACTCTGCTCACCTATTCAATTCACGGGGGCTCCGAACAGGAGCTTGGAAGTGCCATATAGTTTAATTGATATCGGCATTGTGCGCCGTAACGCGCACAAGTCACTGCCGAACCGCGTGGTGGGTACGGTACGCGCTGTGCTCAAGGAAATTCAGGATGATCGGGAGCAGGAACATGAGCTTGCGGTGTCCGTCTGGGCCGAGACCTGCCCCGAGATGAGCGAGCAGGACATTGAAATGGCGCTGTTGCTCAAGGCCGCCGATATTGTGGGTCGGGTCAAAACCAATCTGGAACGCAGCGATCGGATACCCCCGCCATCACCATCTTAATGGTAACCGAGGCCTAGTGCTTTTGATTGGCCAATTCCCGATCATCGGTCGACAATACAGGAACGCGGGCCCTTTCGGTCATCGGGCCGAGGCGGGCAACGGCCAGCCGCGTTGCCGAAGGGCGTGCAAATTGGCGCGCAATGGCATCCTGTTCAGCCTCACGGCGGGCGCGTCGAGCGCGCTCATCCTTGACAAACCAGAGGATTGCCAGGGCCACAACCGCCCACATTGCCAGCAATTGCAAGATCATAACCGCACCCGTGTGTTTTTCGCACGAGTTTCATAGCTAACAAAAGCTTAACTGGCCAAAGGATGTCGGTGTTAGGCTTAACGGTGGGCATTTTATCCAAAATTTCCGCGCACCATCGGCCCCAATATTCGCTATCTGTCGGCGCCGTCCGGTTTGTTGATCGGGACCGCATAGAGTTCGAGCCGGTGATCGACCAGCTTGTACCCGAGCTTACGGGCAATCACTTCCTGAATAGCCTCTATTTCCTCATTGCGAAATTCAATGACGGTACCAGTGCGGATGTCGATCAGATGGTCGTGATGCTCATCAGGGATCAGCTCGAACCGGGCGCGGCCGTCCTTGAAGTCGTGCTTGGTAACAAGCCCCGCTTCTTCAAACAGGTTCATGGTGCGATAGACTGTGGACAGCGAAATGCGCGGATCAATCGCCGAGGCGCGGCGATAGAGTTCCTCGACATCGGGGTGATCCTCGCTCTGTTCGATCACCTGGGCAATCACACGGCGCTGCTCGGTCATGCGCATGCCGCGCTGGGCGCAAGCTTCTTCGAGGGTCAACTCGGTCTGGATGTTGCTCACGCTATCCTCCTACCGCCAAAATACCGGGTTACCCAAGATCGCGAGACATGACAAGCGCTGTTGCCGCGCTGCCATCGGCCTTGGGATAATAGCCCTTGCGGGTGCCGATTTGGGAAAAGCCCTCGCGTTCATAGAGCGCCAGTGCCGATGCATTCAGTTCGTCAACCTCGAGAAAAACGGTTTTGACTGGACTCATCATCAAATCGGAAAAGGCGGCGTGCAACAGGGCGGTCCCCACTTTCTTGCCGCGCCATTTTGGATCGACGGCAATGGTCAAGAGTTCGGCCTCGTCGCCTGCAATGCGAAACATGGCAAATCCGGCAATGCGCCTTTTGGCGTCGCACGCCACATATGTGGGATTGGACGCTTCGGCCAGAAAGCCCGTGAACTCGTCACTCGACCATCCCCGATAAAAGCCCTGTTTGTGCAATCTGGCCAGATCGGCAGCATCGCGGGTCTGGGCTGGCTCGATATGCAGGCCCGCCGGGGCCATCCATAATTTCATCATGGGCTCACCCTGGCGATACGGGCGGCGGTTTGCGGTTTGGCGTCGGCGTGCCGCACATAGCTCGCCTCGGGCGGGAAGGCTGCCGGATCGGCCTTATCTGCAAAGCGCGCCAGCAGGGCGATCTCAACAAAGGGGCTTTCTATGATGACGGCGTCGGCCGTGAGGCCTGCACGTGCGCCCTCCATGGGAACAAGGCGCGCCGCATCGAGAGGTACACCGGGGGCGGAAAAATTTTGCACATAGGCCTGATCGCGTCGTGCATCGAGCAAGACACTGACCGGCACACCCGGCGTGGCGGCAAGCGAAATCGCCAAAAGACTCGGTACGCCCAGAACCGGGATATTGCGTGCCAGACCGACGCCACGGGCCGCCGACAATCCGATCCGCAGGCCGGTAAAGGAGCCGGGGCCGGTCGTGACCGCGATCCGCTCAAGATCGGCATAGCCGAGATCATTGCGCGACAAAAGCGTCTCGATCCGGGCAAAAATGAGCTCGGCATGACCCGTGGAAATCTCGTCGATGAGCTGGTCGGTTTGCCCATTGGCGTGCAGCAGCGCCAATTGCAAACGGGGGGCAGCGGTATCAATTGCCAAGGTGATATACATAATTAGGGTCTAGCGATGCAGGCGTAGCTAGTCCAGCGGCTTGACGCTATGGATTGGGACGGCGACCTTGCCGGGATGCACACTGATTCGTTGCGAGTTGCACTGATATGACCTGGTTGGCAGAAACTGCCATGTTGAGCCACGGCTGGCGGCGATTTTTGTTGCTGGTGGTGGCCGGAGCCATTGCCGCGCTGTCGATTGCCCCGCTGTTTGTGCTGCCCGCCTTGTTCGTGACTTTTCCGATCTGGATCTGGTGTCTGGACGGGGCCGAGCGGCGTGGCGGCTGGCAAAAATTGTTCGGGCCAGCCTTTGGCATCGGCTTTGCCTTTGGGTTGGGCTATTTCACCGTATCGTTTCACTGGCTGGGCGCCGCGTTTTTTGTTGATGGCGGCATCATGATCGCGATCATGCCGTTTGCCATGGTGTCGCTGGCGGCACTGATTGCGCTTTTCTGGGGCTTTGCAAGCGCGTTGGCGCACCTGTTCTGGTCCAATGGGGCGTGGCGGGTGGTGACGCTGGCCACTTTCCTGACCATCGCCGAATGGGCGCGCGGCCATTATCTGAGCGGCTTTCCGTTTGATCTTTTGGGCTATGCGCTGACCCCGACCGAAGAAATGATGCAGCTGGCCTCGGTCATCGGGATTTACGGCCTGACATTTTTGGCAGCACTTCTGGCGATGACGCCCTCGCTGATCTGGCCAGCCGATCAACGCACCCTGACGCGGCGTCTTGCGCCGTTTTTTCTCGGCCTTCTGGCGTTGGTGGGACAAATGGGCTTTGGCTACAACCGGCTTGCGGCAACACCGGTCACACCAATGCAGGACATTCGGATCCGGCTGGTGCAGCCGTTGATTTATGAGCATGCAGACTGGAGCAAGGTTGATCCCGCCGCAACGATTGACCGGTTGCTGACCCTATCACAAATGCAGGTTAGCCCAGAGGACAAGGGTTTGGCGGGGATCACCCAATTGATATGGCCAGAGTCGGCACTGCCGTTCTTCTTGTCGCAATATCCCGAGGCACTGGCCCGTATTGCACGCATGTTGCCCGATACGACGATCCTGCTGACCGGCGCCCCACGACAGGACTATGTTCCGGGCGATGCGCCATCGGCCAAACCACCGTTCAATTCCCTGCTCGCCATCAATGGCGATGGAGAAGTGTTTGACAGCTATGACAAGTCGCATCTGGTGCCATTCGGCGAATTTTTACCATTTCAAGGGTTTTTCGCCCAGTTGGGGATCAAGCAGTTTGTGCCTGGCGCCGATGGCTGGGCGCATGGCGACGCGCGACGTCGGTTGATGAGCCTGCCCAACATGCCGCCGTTTCTGGCGCTGATTTGCTATGAGGCGCTTTTTTCAGGCGACCTTGGCGATACCGTGCAGGCCCGGTACCTGCTCAATATTACCAATGATGCGTGGTTTGATGGCTCCATCGGGCCGGCCCAGCATGCCCAGCATGCGCGGGTGCGGGCTGTGGAAGAAGGCATGAGTCTGATCTCGGGCGGCCAATTCGGGCGTCACCATGGCGGTTGATCCGCTGGGGCGGATTGCAGCGCAATTGCCGGTGCAACAAATGGATGTGCTCGACGTCGTGCCAGATGAGCGGCTCGCGACCACAATTTTTGCACAGTATCGCTATTGGCCGCTGCTGATCGCCTTGCTTTTCGGCCTCGGTATCAGCGTAGCGGTCGGTCGCCGTCAAAAGCGCGTTTCCTGACGCAGGAAATTTGTTTCCGGACAATCACTTCAACATATCAAGATTTCTTTATATCCGTCTTGACCGTTTGGCCATGCGGTGGCAGAAACTGGCCCCAATTGCTCTTTTTTGAGCCTTTTGCGCATTTGGAGGCCTGTTTTGGCACGCTCAACCTATCTGTTCACCTCTGAATCAGTCTCTGAAGGCCATCCCGACAAGGTGTGTGACCGGATTTCCGACGAGATCGTTGATCTGGTTTTCCGCGAAGCCAAAAAGGCTGGCATGGATCCTGCTCAGGTGCGCACTGCCTGCGAAACGCTGGCAACCACCAACCGCGTGATCATTGCCGGTGAAGTTCGCGTTCCCCCTTCCTTGCTCAAAAAGGACAAGGACGGCACCATCATGCTTGATGCCGCAGGCAATCCGCGGGTCAATCCTTCCAAGTTCAAGTCGGTTGCCCGCAAGGCCATCCGTGCCATTGGCTACGAACAGTCGGGCTTTCACTGGAAGACCGCCAAGATCGATGTGCTGCTGCATGGGCAGTCTGCCGATATTGCGCAAGGCGTGGATGAAAGTGGCAACAAGGATGTTGGCGCGGGCGATCAGGGGATCATGTTTGGCTATGCCAGCCGAGAAACTCCCGAACTGCTGCCAGCGCCGATCTATTATGCCCACAAAATTCTCAATGACCTGACCGTTGCGCGCAAGGAAGGAACCGGCCCTGCCCGCGTCCTGGGACCTGACGCCAAGAGCCAGGTAACGGTGCGTTATGAGAATGGCATTCCCGTTGCTGTAACCCAGATTGTTCTGTCGACCCAGCATCTGGATGCATCGCTCAATTCCAGCGATGTCCGGCTGATCGTTGAGCCAATCATCCGGGCGGCCTTGCCTGAGGGTTGGGTTTCGGAAGAAACTGTGTGGCACGTCAACCCGACCGGCAAATTCGTCGTGGGGGGCCCTGATGGCGATGCAGGTCTGACCGGCCGCAAGATCATCGTTGACACTTATGGCGGTGCTGCCCCCCATGGCGGCGGCGCTTTTTCGGGCAAAGACCCCACCAAGGTTGATCGGTCAGCAGCCTACGCGGCGCGCTATCTGGCCAAAAACGTTGTGGCTGCAGGGCTCGCAGACCGCGCAACGATCCAGCTCAGCTATGCTATTGGTGTCGCCCAGCCACTTTCGATCTATGTCGATCTGCACGGCACCGGCAAGGTCGATGAATCGGTATTGGAACTCGCCCTGGCAAAAGTCATGGATTTGACGCCGCGCGGCATCCGTACCCATCTCGACCTCAACAAGCCGATTTACTCCAAGACGGCCGCCTACGGCCATTTCGGGCGCAAGGCCGGTCGCGACGGTAGCTTTTCCTGGGAAAAGACTGATCTGGTCAGCGCGCTCAAAGCTGCAGTCAAATAGCGTCGCCTCAATGGTTCCGGCCCGGATTTATGACCAGGCCGGAACCATGTGGGGTTGACGGCGGGGCCCGTGTCTTTGCAAGGAGGGCAACGATTTTGCTGTCGAGAAAGCCCTGATGTCCCACGAACTCCCCAAAACCCGCGATGGTGCGCCGCGCGCCTTTTTCGGTCGCCGCGTGGGCAAACGCCTGCACGAGGGGCAACAGGCGATCTATGACGCCACCTTGCCCGATCTTGAAATCAAGCCGGATGACGGTGCATTTGATCCGGCATCCCTGTTCCCCGAGGCCAAAAAACTGTCGCTGGAAATTGGCTATGGCGGGGGCGAGCATCTGGCTCTGGAGGCCAGCCGCAATCCCGAGACAGGCTACATTGGTTGCGAAGTTTTTACAGGCGGTATCGGCAAGATCGTCCAGACGATCAATGAGCAGCAGCTAAAAAACATCACACTTTATACCGACGACGCCTACAAGCTTTTGGTCAAACTGCCTGACGCATCGCTTGACGAGATTTTCCTATTGTACCCCGATCCATGGCCAAAAACCCGACACCACAAACGCCGGTTTGTTTCGCCTACGACGCTCAAGGAACTGGCGCGGGTGCTCAAGCCCGGTTGCCTGTTTTATTTTGCGACCGATATCGAGGATTACGCCAACTGGACTCTGGCCCATATTCTGGCAACGCCAGAATTTATCTTCGCGCCAAGCCACCCAGGGTCATGGCACGAGCCCTACCCGGGCTGGCAGGCGACGCGGTACGAAAAAAGGCGCGCCGCGAAGGGCGACTGCTTAGCTTCTACTTCACATTCACCCGCCGGTAGGCCCAAGTGTCCGGCGGCGCGGTCGGATGACAAAAGTTTAATGGGTGTTGGGGTGCAATTGGGCGCGAACGGTCCCATATGAAGCTTGAAATTGCCTAAGGACGATCATGCCCGCGTCACCCCAAAACAGCGATCACGAGCCATTGCTGGTGGTCAAGCCAGGAAAATGGACCCTCGTGGTCATCACGCAATTGCGCGCCGAACGGCACCGCTTTAACGAATTGCGGCGTGGAATCGGCGCGATTACGCAGAAAACCCTCACTTCGACATTGCGCGAACTGGAACGCGACGGGTTCGTAACGCGCACCATCTATCCCAGCATTCCGCCTCGGGTCGAATATGAACTGACCGATCTCGGACGGGCATTTCTCGAGCTGGCCGACGGGTGGCGGCGATTTGCGGACAAGCACCGCGACAGTGTCGAGGCAGCGCGGCAGCGCTTTGATGAGGTTCAATCTCGGGTTGAACCCTCTCAGGGCGCTGCCCGCTGAGTTTCGGGCACCGTCAGCATCGCGCCGACGGTGCCAATTTACCCAATCGATTAGAGGGTGACGGGGGTCAGGCTGTCAGGCGTGAAATACTTCATTTCTGTCTTGCCGTCGTTGGTCTTGACCCAAGCGCGAACCAGATCGCCCCATTCTTCGACCGAAGTTGCTGCAACACCCTTGTCCTGCAGGCGGGTTAGAATGGTTTCGGCGGCAAATTCACGTGCGCTGTCATTGCCGTCGCCGAATGGAGAGGTGCTGGCAAACGCTGGAGCAACAACGCCAGCAAGGCTGGCAACGGTCACGAGTGCGATGATTGTTTTCTTCATTTTCTAAGTTCCTGTGTGTCTTGGACGTCGGGAGGACATCGTATCGAACACACCGGAAATGAGCATTTGCACCGTGGTTCGCAAGGTGACAAATTCATGACAACACCCCTTGAAACCCCGGATAGCATGACCAGAGTTTTCGCAGGGATATCAAGGAACTATCGAGATATTCAGTTTCTCCCGCGATACCGGGTTTCGTCACAGAAACGATTTGCGCCAGTTGGATATTTGGCCCTTTTTCGAGCCCCGGTGAGGTCGATCGACGAATTAAGAGCGCAAGAACTGGGCTCAACGTGCCCCGTTTCCGTCCCAGCAACCCCACCCAAAAAAATTTCTGCAAAGCGTGATTTTTTTGCTTCCACCCATTGGGCGGCGCAAGTTTGTGGCGTCGGGGGAACCATATGGGGCCGCTCGCGTCTGATTTGGAAAGGAGAGCGTCATGCCAACCAGCGTCAAAATCCTCAAAACCGAAAAGATCACCCCCAATGTGCGCCACTATCGGCTCGAAAAGCCCAAGGGATATTCGTTTGGACCGGGGCAGGCCACGGAGGTGTCGATCGACAAGGATGGTTGGCGCGACAAAAAACGCCCGTTCACCTTTACCTCGCTCAACGACTGGGAGGAGTTGGAGTTCACGATTAAGAGCTACACCGACCATCCCGGCGTCACCGCTGAGCTGTGGGGGCTGGAGGCAGGGGACCGCCTATTGCTGCGCGACGTGTGGGGAACAATCCAATATGAAGGGCCCGGCACCTTTATTGCGGGTGGGGCCGGCGTAACGCCGTTTATTGCCATTTTGCGTCAGCTCAATGCCAAGGGTGGGTTGGCAGGCAACCGGCTTATTGCGTCAAACAGCACCGAAGCCGACATCATCCTGCGCAACGAATTTGAAGCCATGGAGGGCCTCGAAACCCTTTGGACGGTGACGCACGATCCCAAAACCCGTCTTGAACAGGAACGGATCGACAGCGCTTTTCTTAAAAAGCACATCAGCGACTTTTCGCAGAATTTCTATCTTTGCGGACCTGACGACATGGTCAAGGACTTAAGGGATGCGCTGGAAAGGCTGGGGGCCAACGTCAACGCGCTGGTTTGGGAAAAGTAGTCAGTCCTGCAACCAATTATTTAGCGCGCCCAGAACGGCGACTGTCTGTTCGCGCAGCGCGAAGTGGCCAGCGCGTTGCACCAGCACATATCCGGATCCGGGGATGAGCGCGTGCATCCGGTCGGACAAGGCCGGAGGGGTGACCTGATCACTATCGCCGACAATGATGGTTGTTGGGCAGACAATGGTTGGCAGCAGATCATATGATTCAGGGCGATTGAGAATGGCGCTTTGCTGGCGGACATAAGTATCGGGCCCGGTATCGAGCGCCATTTGCAAATGCAAAGCGCGCAATTGGACATCATTGAGGTGATCGGGATGCACATTATTGGCGAAATTGGCCCCGGCGATTGTTGAGAACTTGCCCGCACGAACCAGCGCAATTTGTCGCTGCCGATTATCGCGCTGTTCGGGCGTATCGCTGCCAGCGCCGGTACTGAGAAGGGCGAGATGGCTAACGCGCTCGGGCGCCTGACGCATGATTTCAAGCGCGATATAGCCTCCCATTGAAAAGCCCAGTAGTGCGAACCGGGGCGGTGCGTCCTTTAGAATGGTGGCGGCTATTTCAGCAATTGTATTGCCGCGGCGATGATCGGTCAGCACGAGCGCACCGCGGCTCCACAATGTCGGCAACAAGGGAGCAAATACCGCCTGGGTGCAATTAAGGCCGGGAACGAGCAGCAGCGGCGTGACGGTCATGTTTGGATCTTTGCACTTGCGGGCGCTCTTGCCCTTGGGATTGAACGGGAGTATAGAGACGACAACATCTCTGGCGGTTTGCAGAGTGGGAGCCGTCCGGCCCCCGCTCTTTTTTATTCCCAAAGCGTCGGCAAATTGACAAGACATATTGAAGTGGGCGCAGCACATCGACATGAGTTTTGATCTCAAGGAAAAGCGATACATCAAGGAGACGGGTCTGGAATCGCGCATTGCCGCGATTGTCGAGCCGGTGGCCAATGATCTGGGCTATTCTCTGGTTCGCATCAAGCTGACCCAGGAAAACGGTTGCACGCTGCAGATCATGGCTGAAGACGCCAATGGTCATTTTGCCATTACCGACTGCGAAAGGCTGTCCAAGGATCTATCGCCGGTTCTGGATGTCGAGGACCCGATCGAGCGCGAATATCATCTTGAGGTCTCCTCGCCCGGTATCGACCGGCCGTTGGTGCGGGCGCGCGATTTTGCCGCCTACATCGGCTTTGAAGCCAAGATCGAGCTTAGCGAAATGATCGAAGGTCGCCGACGTTTTCGCGGCTTTATCCTTTCGGTCGATGATGAAGCGGTTACCATTCGCCTGCCCGATGCCCCGGCCGGGGTCGATCCAAACCACCGCCTGACGCTAACCATGCTGGCCGATGCAAAGCTTGTGATGAGCGATGCGCTGATGGAAGTTGCCCGCAAGGCGCAGGAAGAAAACAATCCTCTCGATGACGACGAAATCGAGACTGAAACCGACGAAATGTCCGACGATTTTGATGAAGATGATCAGTCGGGCGATGATGACGACAAAAGCTCCGAGGAGATACACTGATGGCTGTTAGCGCGAACCGACTGGAGCTCTTGCAAATCGCAGACGCCGTTGCCCGCGAAAAATCGATTGACCGGATGGTCGTGATCGACGCCATGCAGGATGCCATCGAAAAGGCCGCCAAGGCGCGCTATGGCGCGGAAACCGAGATCAAGGCCGAGATCAATCCGCGCTCGGGCGAATTGCGCTTGTGGCGGCTACTCGAAATCGTTGAAGAGGTCGAGGAGCATTCGCGCCAGGTATCGCTCAAAGATGCGCTGCCCAAGAACCCAACGGCCAAGGTTGGCGATTTTCTGACCGAGCCCCTGCCCCCCATTGAATTTGGCCGGATCGCGGCTCAGTCCGCCAAGCAGGTGATCGTGCAAAAAGTGCGCGATGCCGAGCGTGAGCGGATGTATGACGAATATTTCAACCGCATTGGCGAAGTGGTCAATGGTTCGGTCAAGCGTGTTGAATATGGCAATGTGATTGTTGATCTGGGTCGGGGCGAAGCCATTATCCGGCGCGATGAGTTGATCCCGCGCGAAATGTTCCGCTATGGCGACCGCGTTCGCGCCTATGTCTATGATGTGCGCCGCGAACAGCGTGGGCCGCAGATTTTCCTTAGCCGCACCCATCCCCAGTTCATGGCCAAGTTGTTCATGCAGGAAGTGCCTGAAATCTACGACGGCATCATCACCATTCGTTCGATTGCACGCGATCCAGGCAGCCGCGCCAAAATCGCTGTGACCTCCTCGGACGGGTCCATTGATCCGGTTGGCGCCTGTGTTGGCATGCGCGGCAGCCGCGTTCAGGCGGTTGTGGGCGAATTGCAGGGCGAGAAGATCGACATCATTCCCTGGACTGACAATATCGCGGATCTGGTGGTTAGCGCCCTACAGCCAGCCGATGTCGCCAAGGTGGTGCTCGACGAGCAGGCCGAGCGTATCGAAGTGGTGGTGCCTGATGAGCAATTGAGCCTGGCCATTGGTCGGCGTGGACAGAATGTGCGCCTTGCCAGCCAGTTGATCGGCTGGGATATCGACATTCTGACTGAGCAGGAAGAGAGCGAACGGCGCCAGAAAGAGTTCACCGAACGGTCAGCTTTGTTTATCGAAGCCCTTGACGTGGACGAGATGGTTGCCCAACTCTTGGCTTCGGAAGGTTTTTCCACGGTTGAAGAACTGGCCTATATCGAACTCAATGAAATTGCCACGATTGAAGGGTTCGACGAGGAAACGGCCACCGAAATCCAAAATCGCGCCATTGAATATCTGGCCGCCATCGACCGCGCTTATGACGAAGAGCGCAAGAAACTTGGCGTCAAGGATGAACTTTTTGATATTACCGGGCTCAATGCTGCCATGCTGGTGGCGTTAGGTAAGGAAGAAATCAAGACGGTCGAAGACTTTGCCGGTTGCGCTGCGGACGATCTGGTTGGATGGTCCGAACGCAAGGATGGGGAAACCAAGCGGTTCGAGGGAAGTTTCAAGGATTTCCCGATCAGCCGCGAGGAAGCCGAAGACATGATCTTGCAGGCTCGATTGCAGGTTGGCTGGATTACGGCTGAAGAGCTTGCGACCCCTGAAGACGATGTCTCGCAGGAGGAAGCGGTTTAGGAGTTTTGGCGGGGTAGACTATGGCCCGCACGGAAGAAACCACGCGCCTTTGCGCCCTGAGCCGACAGGAAAAGCCGGTGACGGATCTGATCCGTTTCGTTCTGGGACCGGACGGGATGATCGTGCCCGATACAGATGCCAAGGCCGAAGGGCGCGGTGTCTGGATCCGACTCGACAAGGCTTCTGTGGCTGAAGCGGTCAAAAAAAGGTCTTTGGCCGTAGCCTCAAATGTGAGGTAAGGGTGCCGGACGATCTGGCCGGGCTGGCCCAGCTCAGACTGGAGCAGCGATTGTTGTCGGCCTTGGGCATGTGCCGCAAGGCAGGGCAAATCGTTACCGGAGCAACCAAGGTACGTGCCTTGCTGGCCAGTGGCGATCTGATTGCGCTACTGACAGCGACTGATGCTTCGCCCGATGGGCGCAGTAAAATGGTGGGGCCACTCAAGGCCCTGCACTATGGGGCCGAGGAAGAAGGAATCGTGGGGTTTGACGTGCCCCATCTCGAATTGCTGAGTTCAGAACAATTGGGTTTGGCACTTGGGCTCGAAAATGTGATACATGCTGCGCTCATGAATGGGGCTGCAGCCCGATCAGCACTGGAAAAGGCCCGCAGATTGGCCCTATACAGCGCTAAACATGGTCAAAGTGACAGCGACCGCGACGCGGTTGACGCTGACATTTTGTCGAACGGCATGGAGTAGAATCGAAATGGCGATGTAACTGCCCGATCGATTTTTCGACACACAGAGACAAGAGACGCGATTTACATGGCTGATAACGACGACAAGCGCACCGACGATAATTCTGGCGCTGGCGGCAAGAAAACGCTGACATTGAAGGGTGGGCCGGGCATCGGCAATCGCCCCGGAGTGGCGCGTTCGTCTCGTACAGTGGTTGTCGAGAAGCGCACGCGGCGCATTGCAACGCCCGGCGCACCCAGTGGCACGTCGACGCCGTCACAGCGTCCGAACGAGCAAAGACCCCAGGGCCAGCGTCCGCCGGGAGGCGCTCAACGTCCGCAAAATGCGCGCCCTTCACCGCAGCAGCGACCCTCCGCAGGGCTTTCGGCGGCCGAGGCTGAAGCACGCCGTGCTGTCCTGCGCGAGGCTGGAGCCCGCCAGGAAGAAGAGCAGAAGCGTTTTGCTGCTGAAGAAGCGCGCCGCGTCGAAGAGGATGCTCGACGCCGCCAGATCCGCGAAGACGCCGAACGCCAGGACGAAGAGCGCCGTCAGGCCGCCGAGGTCGAAGCGCCAGCGTCTCCAGTTGCGCCAGACTCACCAGCGGCCGAGGCAACGCCTGAAGCACCAGCGCCTTCGGATGCTAACGCTGAAAAGAGCGAGGAATTTGTTCCGCGCTCGCACCAGCAGGCTGGTCCCAAGAGTGTGCGCGTGGTTGCCGGGCGTCCCGGTCAGCCATCACGGCCACAGCGTCCGGCTGGCGATCGCCCCAATCCAAATGCGCGTCCCGCCAGTGAACGCGGTGCCGGCGCGGCATTGCGTACGCCCGCAGGCAGCGCTCGTCCCGGTGCAGAACGGCGTCCAACCGGTGCCGGTATGGCTCCGATTGGCAATGCGCCGCCGGCTGAACCCAGTGAGGCCGATGGCCGCAAGATCCGCACCGGTGCACCATCCAACCGTCCGATTGTCAATGCGGCCGAGCTGGAAAATGCCCGTCGCGCTTCGCGCGCGGCACCAGAACGTCCTACGCGCCGTTCAGGGCAGGACGGCAATGGCCGCGGTCGTCTGACCGTTACCAACGCCGGTGTTGAAGGTGATCGCGACAAAGGGCCGTCGCTGGCCGCCATGCGTCGCCGCCGCGACAAGAAAATGGGCCGCAACCAGACTGTTGCGCCCAAACTGGCACGTGAAGTGACCATTCCTGAAGCCATCACGGTGCAGGAATTGGCCAATCGCATGACCGAGCGTTCCGTCGTTGTGATCAAATATCTGATGGCACAGGGCCAGATGGCCACGATCAATGATGTGATCGATGCCGATACCGCCGAACTGATCGCCATTGAGTTGGGCCATACGGTCAAGCGCGTGTCCGATGCCGACGTTGAAGAAGGGCTTTACGATCTGCCTGCCGACGACAAGGCCGAGGATTTGACGGATCGTGCACCGGTTGTGACCATCATGGGTCACGTCGACCACGGCAAGACCTCGCTGCTCGATGCGATCCGTGAAGCCAATGTCGTGTCCGGTGAAGCGGGTGGCATTACCCAGCATATCGGCGCCTATCAGGTCGAAAGGAACGGTGCCAAGATCACCTTCCTCGACACCCCGGGCCATGAAGCCTTCACCGCCATGCGTGCCCGTGGCGCGCAGGCAACCGACATTGCCATTCTGGTGGTGGCAGCCGACGACGGCGTGATGCCGCAGACCATTGAATCGATCAAGCACGCCAAGGCGGCCGAAGTGCCGATTATTGTTGCGATCAACAAGATGGACAAACCCGGTGCCGATCCGCAGCGGGTGCGCACCGAGTTGCTGCAGCACGAGGTGTTTGTGGAATCCATGGGCGGCGATGTTCTGGACGTCGAAGTATCGGCGATTAACAAGACTGGCTTGGACAAGCTGCTCGAAACAATTCTGTTGCAGGCTGAAGTGCTTGAACTCAAGGTGGCTCGTGATGGGCGCGCCGAGGGTCTGGTGGTTGAAGCCAAGCTCGACCGCGGTCGCGGTGCTGTGGCAACGGTTCTGGTACAGCGCGGCACCTTGGCTATCGGCGATATTCTGGTTGCCGGCATCGAATTTGCCCGCGTCCGGGCGCTGATCAATGACAAGGGCGAACAGGTCAAGGAAGCGGGTCCATCGACCCGGTCGAAGTTCTGGGCTTTACGGGCGTTCCGAGTGCGGGTGACCGTTTCTCGGTGGTTGAATCTGAAGCACGGGCGCGCGAAGTGACTGAATATCGCCAGCGCGCCATCCGCGAAAAGACAGCAGGTGGCGGCGCTACCAGCCTTGAGCAGATGATGAACCAGCTCAAGGATCTGGGCATTGCCAAGTTCCCGCTGATCATCAAGGGCGATGTGCAGGGTTCGGTCGAAGCAATCAACGCTTCGCTCAACAAGCTGTCGACCGAGGAAGTTTCGGCGCAGATCCTGATGTCGGGCGTTGGCGGCATTACCGAAAGCGATGTGACCCTGGCAACGGCTTCGAACGCGATCATTATCGGGTTCAACGTACGAGCCAACAAGCAGGCAACGGATCTTGCGACGCGCGACGGTATCGAAATCCGCTATTACAACATCATCTACGATCTGGTGGACGATGTTAAGGCGGCAATGTCGGGTCTGTTGAAGCCAGAGCGGCGCGAAACCTTCATCGGCAATGCCAAGATCCTGGAAGTGTTCAATATTTCCAAGGTTGGCAAGGTCGCCGGTTGTCAGGTTACAGAGGGCATGGTCGAACGTGGCGCGGGTGTTCGCCTGATCCGCGACGATGTGGTGGTGCACGAAGGCAAGCTGTCGACGCTCAAGCGCTTCAAGGATGAAGTCAAGGAAGTCCAGATCGGTCAGGAATGCGGTATGGCCTTTGAGAAGTACGAGGACATGCGCGTCGATGATGTCATCGAATGCTTCCGCGTCGAGACGATCCAGCGCACGCTCTAGCGAGTCGCAAATGAAATTGAAAGGGGCACCCAGCGGTGCCCCTTTTTTGTTGATTGATCGCCCACGGTTTCAGATCGAGGCGGGCTCTTCAGCCTCCTGAACCACTAGGTCACTCATCTGGACCGCGCCCTCGTCACCAACGACGGACACAGCGCCGCTGGTACCCAGATCGAAGGAATGCTTTTCGTCCTCTGGCAGACCTTCGCGGCGCGACAGGCGCACCATCACAAACGCGATCAACACCAGTTGCACCACGGCGTTTGTAATGAACAGCCCGGCGGGTCCGAACATTTCGATATTGAGAGAGGCGATCAGCGGCCCGATCGTGGACCCCAGCCCATTGAGCAACAACAGGCCGGCAGAAATTTCGACATAGTCCGCGCGATCAGCAAAATCAAAAACGTGGGCGGCGGCAATGGCATAGGCCGGTAAAAGCCCTGCCCCAAAGACCAATCCGAGCATCAACCAGAGGTATGTGGCCTGGGGCAACAGGATAATGGCGCCACCCATCACAACGCTGGCGGCGGCCAACCCGATCAGGACCAGCCGCCGGTCGACACTGTCCGACAATTTGCCGGTTGGCCATTGCGCCAGGGCGCCACCCAGAACCGCTGCACTCATGAACAGGGCGGCGTCGGTAACGCTACCGCTGGCAGCACTTGCATAGGACGGTCCCAGCGACCAGAAGGCGCCCGTTGCCAGTCCAATCAGAAAGATCGCAATCGTGCCGGTCGGCGACAGCCGAAACATGCGAATGGGCCGAAAGCGCACCAGTGTGATTGGAGGTGGCTGGGCGGTTCGGGTCATGACGATGGGCACGGCGGCCAGCGAGACCAGCACCGAGGCTATGGAAAACAGGATGAACGAGGATGGCTGGAACAGCGTGACCATCATCTGGCCCAGGGTAATCACTGTGAAATTAACCGTCACATAGGTCGAGATCAAAGTACCACGCGTTTGGTTGGTGGCCTGATCGTTGAGCCAGCTTTCAACCACAAGATAAAGTCCGGCGAGACAAAACCGGTGATCAGCCGCAAGCCAATCCACACTAGGGCATCGACGGCGATCGGGTAGCCCAGAGCGGCGGCGGAGGCGACCGAGACCAGCGCCGCAAAGGTGCGGATATGGCCGACACGCACGATCAGTCGCGGGGTGAAGGCGCAGCCCAGCACAAAACCAAAAAAATATCCCGAGCCCAACAGGCCGATTTCGACTGAGGAAAATCCTTCAATACCGCCGCGAATGGGCAGCAACATCAATTGAAGACCGTTGCCCATGATCAAGAAAGCAACGCTGAGCAGTATGGCACCGACGGCAATGATCGGCGTAGTGGGGCGGGCGATGCTCGTCACGATACCTCCTTGGCCGAAAACTCATTGAAATGTGATCGAACGCGTCACAAGACGACGGCCACCATGGCTTTTTGGAAGCCGCGCGGTACCGCGCGCAAACTTCCAGTGATGCGCGAATTCTCAGTGCATCCGTAGATAGGATTGATGAGCCGATCAATCCGATTCGTCTCTGTCCTCGATAAATATCCGCACCTTGGTAACGCGATGCTTTTGCCGGGCCAACACCAGAAAACGATAAACGCCCAGGTGGGTTTCCTCGCCGCGCAGCGGAATGCGTCTGGTCTGATTAATGACGATCCCCGCAACAGTATTGGCGTCGTCGTCGGGCAATTCCCAGCCAAGGGCACGATTGACGTCCCGAATGGCAATGCTGGCGTCCATGATGTAGCTGCCGTCGGCCTGTTTACGAATGCCGGCAATCGCCTCGTCTTCGGGCGTGTCCTGCTCGTCCGAAATGTCGCCAATGATCTCTTCGATGATGTCTTCAAGCGTTACCAGGCCTTCAACGGCGCCATATTCATCAAGCACCAGCGCCATGTGGGAATGGCGCTTTTGAAAATCGGTCAATTGTGCCTGCAGGCTGGTATTTTCGGGCACGAACCAGGGCTCGACCATGATCTTTGAGATATTGATATGGCTGGGGTCACCCTTGGCCGCCAGCATGGCGCGCAGCACGTCCTTGACGTGCACCACACCCACAATATTGTCGCGGTCCCCGACATAGATCGGAATTCGGGTGTAGGAGCTGTCCAGAACCGCAGCCAGTAGCGCTTCGGCGGGTTGATTGCCGTCGAGCGCCACCATATTGGTGCGGTGTACCATGACGTCGCTGACGCTGAGATCGCGCAGGTCGAGAATACCGCCCAGCATGTCGCGGTCACTTTTGACCATGCCGCCTTCCGAATGGAGCAGATCAACCGTGCCGCGGATTTCCTCATGTCCCGAGACCGCCATATTGGCGTCCTGTTTGAGGCCAAACAGGCGCAGGATGGCATTGACGATGGCTTGGACGGCCAGTGTCACCGGGGCAAACAACACCACTACAAGCTTTATGGCGGGGGCAACGACCAGCGCAAACCCATCCGGCCGCATCAGCGCCAGTGTCTTGGGCAGCACTTCGGAAAATACCACCACCGCAGCGGTCATGGCGACCGTTGCATAAAAATCCCTGCCTCGCCGAAAATCTGGATAAGGACGCTGGCGGCCAGAGTCGAAGCGAGGATATTGACGATATTGTTGCCCAAAAGGATGGCGCCGATCAGCCGTTCCTTTTCAGTTGTCAGTTGTTCAACAAGTTTTGCCCGCCGGTCGCCGGACCGGGCCAGCTGATGCATTCGTGCCCGGGAGGCTGCGGTCAACGCCGTTTCAGATCCCGAAAAAAAGAAACTTACCGCCAGCAGGGCAACAATGCCCCCGCTGGTTAGCCAAAGCATTGCGGTCATGAAAAGTTCGTCGTCCCCATCGCTGTCAAATCTGATGCGCGTTCCCTGATCGGATTGCGCGCGGCACATGGTAAGCCATGACGCGACAAACCCCAATGGTTTGGTGTCAATTAGGGGTTGAGTTCTGCAGGCACCGGGGGCTCATCGTGCAGCACTGAGATTTTGACGCGCTCGTTGGCCGCCAGATAGGGGTCGTTGGTAAAAAAGGCTCTGAATCGGCGCGTCCGATCACACCCTGTATCTGGCGGGCTGGCAGGCCAAATTCTCCCAGGATGGCGCGTACCGAATTGGCGCGATCGCTGGATAGCTCCCACGGCCCGTAGCGATCATTAAGATAGAGCGATCCGGCGGCGGTATGTCCCGAGATGCTGATCCGGCTACCCAACTGGCTCAGGATTGGGGCCATGGCAGCAATGGCGGCGCGCGCCTTTTCGACCGGATATTTGCCCCCTTCGGGGAACATGCGGCTGCCTTTTTGATCGGCGATGACAATGTCGAGGCCTTCGGGCGTCTCCTCGACAATCAGATTATCCGCAACTGTGGTCAGTTCGGGCATCGACTGCCAAGCCTGCCGTATGGAAGCGGCAGCCAGCGAGAAGCGCTGCTTGGAGTCGATGGTGTTTTTTCGATTTCGAAGGTGTTGGCTTCCACCCCCTGCATCCGGTTCTTGTCGCTCTTGGTGCTGGATATGGACACTTTTTCCATATCGATAAGGTCGTCAGAGGCATCCTTGACGAATTCGCGCGCCGGGTTGCCGCTCTGCTCGATAACGCCGGACAGGCGGCGATTGTCGCTGCTGCCGAAGGCCTCGCGCATCGAGCCGGCCACCACCTGAAGTTTCTTGGTGTCCTGAATGGAAAAGGAGATCAGCAACACAAAAAAGCAGACGAGAATGGACATTAAGTCACCAAAAGTGACCATCCATTCGGGTGCTCCGCCGCCAACTTTTTTGCGCATTGCCATTTCGCCAGCCCCTAAGCCGCTTCGTCCAGCATGCCCTTATGCTGGTTCTCGGGCAGATAGGCGATAAGCTTTTCGCGAATGAGGGAAGGACTGGTGCCGGCCCGCACGGCCAGAACGCCATCGATAATGAGGGTCTGGTTGATTTCTTCGACTTCGAGCTTGGCGGTCAGTTTGTCGGCAATAGGCAAGCACACCAGATTGGCCAAAACCGCGCCGTAAAGCGTGGTTAAGAGGGCCACGGCCATTGCCGGACCAATGGCGGATGGATCCTCCATATTGCCCAGCATCTGCACCAACCCGACGATAGTGCCGATCATGCCAAAGGCGGGGCCGGCATCGCCCAGCGATTTGAAGACGCGTTGGCCTTCCGAAAGGCGCTGCAAAAACTGGTCGCGCGTCAATTCCATTGCTTCGCGGATGTAGGCCGGATCATAGCCGTCCGCGATATAGACCGCGCCGCGTGTCAGATTGGGATCGCCCGCCTCAAAACCTTCCAGCCCCAGCGGACCAGAGCGGCGCACCAATTCACCCATTTCGGCGATTTTCTGGATGAGGGCCCGTGGTTCAACCTTCTTGTGGGTAAACGCCACCCGGCCACCAATCGCCAATGACTGGCCAATGCCCATCAGAGGAAAGCGAATGACCGTGGCCGCAAACCCGCCACCGAGAACTATCAACACCGATGGCAAATCGACAAAGGCCATGAACGAGCCGCCGAGCGAAATCGCCAACCCAATAACGGCGGCGCCAACAATAATTCCGGCAATTGTTGCAATATCCATGGACCATCTCACTTCGTTTCCAAGTTCGACAGTATAGGGGTGCCTGTTAAGCCATCGCTAATCGCGACCGGCTACTCACCAGAAATTGCTATTGAAATGCAATTTGGTGCGATCATGTCCCATTTGGGAACCATTTCAGTGAGGCGGGACAGAAAACCCTATGGATAGGGTTTGAAATGCTTGGAGAGTTTGAGCGCCTGAGCCTGATAGTTCGAGCCTGACGCCGTGCCATAGAGCCTGTCGGGAGTTTCAGCCAGTCTTTCGTAAATCAGCCGCCCAATGGTCTGGCCATGCCCCAAGAGAAACGGCACCTCGCGGCTGCGCACTTCCAGAACTGCCCGGCTGCCGGTGCCACCAGCGGCAGAATGGCCAAAGCCGGGGTCAAAAAATCCGGCATAATGCACCCGAAATTCACCCACTAGGGGATCGAACGGCACCATTTCAGCGGCATGATCGGGCGGCACGTGCACCGCTTCATCGCTCACCAGAATATAAAACTCATCGGGATCAAGGATCAATTCGTCCGAGCCGCGATTGGTGATGGGTTCCCAAAAATCGAGCACGTCGAGCCCGGCCTTTTTGTCCACATCGACCACGGCGGTGTGGCGCTTTGAACGGAACCCCACCAGCCCATCGCGGCTTTGTCCCTTGAGATCAATTGATAGTGACACGCCATTTTCAACCGGCCGGTCGCCGCCAATGACCAAAGTCTGTGCAGCGTGCAGGGCCTGATGCTCGGCAATGTTCAAGCGGGAATCCCCAGAGCGGAACCGCATCTGGCTGAGGCGCGAGCCGGTGCGCACGAGAACAGGAAAGGTGCGTGGGCTGACTTCGAGAAACAGCGGCCCACGATAGCCCGCGGGCATCTGGTCAAAGCCGCGCGCCCGATCCCCGATGACCCGGGTAAAAACATCGAGCCGTCCGGTGGAACTCTTTGGATTGGCCGAGGCGCTGACGGTGGCGGGCAGCGCCAGACTTTCCTGCAAGGGGACCAGATAGACACAGCCGCGCTCCAGCACCGCGCCTTGCGTCAGGTCGATTTCGTGCAGCTTGAGCGCTTCAATCCGCTCGGCAACGGAATGGGAGGGGCCGGGCAGGAAACTTGACCGCACGCGAAACGCTGTATCACCCAATCGCAGATCAAGGCTTGCCGGTTGCACCTGATCGGCATCAAAGGGTCGCTTTGTGCTGATGGAGCCCTCGGCGCTTAATTGTTCGATCAGCCGGGCCGGAAATACGCCCTTGGGCCAATTGTGCTCAGTGCTCATGACGGCGCCCCTGATAAAAACTGGCCTCTCCGATAGCAACCCATGCAATTGACGCCAAGAGCCAATTGGTCTTAGATCAAATAAGTGGTGATTTGGCCGGTCTGGTTGCAGCCACTTTAAACAAATTGCTAAGAGACCGTTCAACCGGCCGCTCCTGCGGGCCGGTTTTTTTGTTTGAAGGCATATCAATGACCAAGGCCAGCAATCCCCTTAGCGATCCCGCCCGTCAGTCTCTGGACACCCGTCTGGTTCATGGCGGCACCGATCGTTCCCCGGCCGGGGAAACTTCTGAAGCCCTGTTTTTAAACTCGGGCTATATTTATCCCAACTCGGCCGGTGCCGAAGCGCGCTTCAAGGGCGATGATCCGGGCTATATCTATTCTCGCTTTTCCAATCCGACCGTTGAAATGTTCCAGAACCGGATGGCGTTGCTTGAAGGGGCCGAGGCGGCTCGTGGCACGGCCACCGGCATGGCGGCGATCACGCTATCGCTGATGAGCCAATTGCGGGCGGGCGATCATGTGGTTGCCGCACGCGCCCTTTTTGGCGGCTGCCGTTTTGTGGTCGAAGATTATCTGCCGCGCTGGGGCGTCAGCTCGACGCTGGTTGATGGGCGCGACCCCGCCAATTTTGCCGCCGCGATGAAGCCCAATACCAAGGTCATATTTCTTGAAACCCCGACCAACCCGACGCTGGAACTGGTCGATATCGCCGCTGTCGCCGATATCGCGCATGCCCACGGCGCCAAACTGGTTGTCGACAATGTCTTTGCCACCCCGATCTGGCAATCGCCGCTGCAATTGGGGGCGGATCTGGTCGCTTATTCCGCCACCAAGCATATTGACGGCCATGGCCGGGTGATGGGCGGTGTAGTTCTGGGCAGCAAAGAGCTGATCGAAGGGGATGTGCACACTTTCATCCGCCAGACCGGCCCGTCGCTGGCCCCGTTCAATGCCTGGAACCTCCTAAAGGGGTTGGAAGGCTTGTCGTTGCGGGTGCGTCACGCCACCGCCACCGCCACCGCCCTTGCCAATGCGTTGGCCGATCACCCCAAGATTGAGCGGGTTTATTACCCGCACCACAAGGATCATCCCCAGTATGAACTGGGCAAGCGGCAGATGCGCGGCGGTTCGACCATGTTGGCGTTTGAAGTCAAAGGTGGTCAAGATGCCGCTTTCAAGCTTGCCGATGCGTTGGCCATCATCCTGATTTCCAACAATCTTGGCGATGCCAAGTCGATCATCACCCACCCCACCACAACCACGCATCAGCGCTTGGGTGAAGAGGTGCGGCTCGAAACCGGCATCAGGCCGGGTCTGTTGCGCTTGTCGGTTGGACTTGAGGCGGAGGAAGACCTTTTGGCGGACCTGCTCTATGGGCTGGATCAGAGCTGATCATTTTCCGTTCCCCCAACATTGGCCGTCCGCGCCCCTCGCCAAATCTGCTCAATTGCGCCATAACCGGGGCAATTGAACTGGCCGGGGCGTACCGACCGATGCGTCTGATTATTTCGTTGTTTTTGCTGCTGGCGGGGCTCAATGGGGCCTTTGCACAGGCGCTACCCAATCATGTTGACCCTTCAGCGCGCGAAATTCTGCCCAATCTGACGCCGATCCCGGCCATCCGGTTTTTGACGACGGCGGATTTTCCGCCCTTCAATTTTCGCGATGCCGGGGGCGCACTGATCGGCTTCAATATTGATCTGGCGCGACGTATTTGCTCCGAAGCCGATGTGGCCTGCACCATTCAGGCCTGGCCCTGGGCGCAGGTGACAGAAGCGTTGGCTGACAATCAGGGCGACGCCTTGATTGCGGGTCTGGCCATGACTCGCGCCGATGGCGACCGGTTTGATTTTTCGGCAAACTATCTGGCCCTGCCCGGCCGATTTGTCGCCGCAAAAGGCGCTATAAGGGATTTTGATCCCGAAAAACTTGGCGGCAAATCAATCGGGGTTCGTGCCGGATCGGCGCACCAGACCTTTATCAATCGCTATCTGCCCACGGCCAGGCTTGTGCCGTTTGAAGATGAATTGCAGGCACTGGCAGCGCTCAAGGAGAACAAGGTCGATTTCTATTTCGGCGATGCCATGCGCGCCTCGTTCTGGCTCAACGACAATCCTGACTTCGGTTTTGCCGGCCAGCCTTATTTCCGACCTGACCTGTTCGGCCCGGGTCTGACCATTGCGGTCAATGCCGGTCATGACGCGGTGCGGCACGCTATCGATCTGGCGCTGGTCAAACTGGAAAACAGCGGTGCCCTCGACGAGCTTTACCTGCGCTGGTTTCCCATCGGATTCTATTGAGCCTTATGGCCCCTGATCAGACCCGAACGCTTGGCGATTGTGAAAATGCCGTCGTTTTCGGCCATCCGCTTGATAATCATTGCCCGAAGGGTGGCCAATTGAGCCTGACTGGCCCGGTCGCCCGGCGGATAGGAAGTAAGCGATCCCACGATCGCCTCGGCGTCGGTCACCTTGAGCATGTCGCTGGAAATTTCAACCTCGACCTCTTTTAGCCGGGCCTTCATGGCATCGGTGGCCGCCTTCATGCCAAAGCTTTCCCCGCTCGGATCAACCGCCAACCCGCCCCATGCAGCGTGGGCCAGCGAATACATTTCGCTCATATTGTCTTCGCTATTGGTTGTAACAAGGATTGTGCCCCCGGGGCGCAAGACGCGGATCATTTCGTCCAGTGCGCCCTGCGGGTCTGGCACGTGATAAAGCATGTGACACGCCAAAACCACATCGAAGCTATTGTCGGGAAAAGGCAGCGCTGCGACGTCTGCCGTCCGACCCTTAACTGTCGGGAAACGATCCAGCGCCCGTACGCGGGCCAAGGCCTCAGAAACCATACCCTCGGACTGGTCGGTCAGGGTCAATGACAGTCCCTCGGGCATTGGTTTGGCGGTCCAAAGCCAGCCGGGACCACACCCCACCTCCAAAACATTGGCGCCATCGGGCAGGTGTGCGTGCAATGCGACCCAATCGAACCAGCCAATCGGGGCGGTACCGTATTGGAAAATATTGGCCCGCCGCGCCAACCTGGCAGCGTCGCGATACTGCTCCTTCATGCCGTCCTGATCCAAAATCCAGTTGGACTTTGCGTCATTGGCCATCTCGAGTTTCTCCCGCCCGCCTAACCGGGCATGCGCCGATAGCGCGCCCGCGCTGCTGTTTCGATGGCGGCGGTTGTCAGGCGGTCGACCTCAATCCGGTCGCGCAGCATTTCCAGAAACCGCAATTCTTCCTGCGACAGATGCAAGTCGAGCGCGGTTATCTCGACCGCCAGGGCATAGGCTGTGTCCTGCAACTTTGCTGGAATGGCGGCCAGCGCATCATTTATGGCACCGTCCAGTCCGGGTGCGCCGTTGACTTTTTCAACGCAATTGTTGGCCACCTCGGCCAATCGGGCGCTGTCAAAAGCCTCAAAAACCGGCATCCGACCCACCAGTCCTTCGACGCGTTTCCATTCGCTTTGGCTCATGGCACTATCGGAGGCGGCCGCAACGACCATCAAATGAATCAGACCCTCATGGGCGCTAGTTGGCATCGAAGTTTTCCTTTGAACAGGCTTGGGTTGGCTATGCCAGCAAATCAGGGGCACACCACAGCATTGACGCAAGCGGCGCACAATGCAACACACCCATACGCCCCCCTTAGCTGAAAAGGCCAGACCCTTGTCGCCCGCACCACTTCCCGTCCTCGACCCCGCATTTTTCGAGCCCGCCCAAACCGCCCGCGCCTGGCCGTTTGAGGAAGCCAAAAAGCTTGTGGCGCGACTGGAAAAAACCGGCAAATCCGAGGTTCTGTTTGAAACCGGCTATGGCCCCTCGGGCCTGCCACATATCGGCACTTTTGGCGAAGTGGCCCGCACGACAATGGTCCGAACGGCATTCCGGCTGTTGACCCGCGATCAGATACCAACGCGGCTTTTGGCGTTTTCCGACGATATGGATGGGTTCCGCAAGGTGCCAGGCAATGTGCCCAATCAGGAGATGATGGCGACGTTCCTTGGCAAGCCATTGACCCGGGTGCCCGATCCGTTCTCGAACGAATATCCCTCGTTCGGGGCAGCCAATAATGCGCGTTTACGCGCTTTTCTCGACGGCTTCGGCTTTTCCTACGAGTTTGCCTCCTCGACCGATTATTATACCAACGGCACCTTTGATGAGGCGTTGCTGCGCATGCTCGCGGTCTATGATGATGTGATGAACATCATGCTGCCCAGCCTTGGTCCGGACCGGCGCGCCACCTACTCACCATTCCTGCCGATCTCCAGGGTCAATGGCAATGTGCTGCAAGTGCCCATGGTCGAGATCAACGCCAAGGCCGGCACCATTGTCTATATCGACCCTGCCGATGATCAGAAGTATGAAACCAATGTTACGGGCGGCGCGGTCAAGTGCCAGTGGAAGCCCGATTGGGCGCTGCGCTGGTTTGCGCTCGGTGTCGATTATGAAATGGCCGGCAAGGATTTGATCGACAGCGTCAAACTGGCCAACCGCATTGTCACAGCGCTCGGCGGCAAGCCGCCCGAGGGGTTCAATTACGAATTGTTCCTTGATGAATCGGGCCAGAAGATTTCAAAGTCAAAGGGCAATGGGCTGACCATTGACGAATGGCTGGCGTACGCCAGCCCGCAAAGCCTGGGCCAATATATGTTTGGCAAGCCGCGCGCCGCCAAGCGCCTGCATTTTGACGTCATCCCCAAGGCGGTCGACGACTATTATACGTTCGTCGCCAAATATCAGCAGCAGAGCGTTTCCGAACGACTGGAAAACCCGGTTTTTCACGTGCATTTCGGCAACCCGCCAGCCGCAGAATCGCCGCTGACCTTTGCGCTGCTGCTCAATCTGGTTTCGACGGCCAATGCCGAGGATGCCTCGGTGCTGTGGGGTTTCATTTCGCGCTATGTCAAAGGCGCGACCCCCAAAACCCATCCCGAACTGGATCGGCTGGCTGGCTACGCGGTTCGCTATTTCAACGACAAGGTCAAGCCAGGCAAAATCTATCGCGTGCCAACCGACAAGGAGCGCGCAGCGCTTAGCGATCTTTCAACCGCACTGGTTGCCAAGTCAGGCTCGATCGACGCTGACGATTTGCAGAACCTCGTGTTCGAGATCGGCAAGAAGCACGAATTCGAACCGCTGCGGGACTGGTTCAAGGCGATCTATCAGGTGCTGCTGGGTCAGGATCAGGGACCGCGCTTTGGCTCGTTCATCGCGCTATATGGCGTTGATGAAACCCGCAAGCTGATCGAAACTGCCTTGGCGGGCGATCTGGTCAAGGCGGCGTAGGCTCAGGCGACAACTTTGCGGAAATAGACCACACGCTGGGTTTCCTCGAATCCGAGCGTGTGGTGCATCTGGTGGCTTACGAAGTTACTTATGGAAGCATCCGAGGCCAATTCCTTGCATCCGCGCGCCCGGGTCCATTCTGCGGCGAGCTCCATCAGATGTCGCGCTATTCCCTGGCGCCTGAATTCGTTTCGGACGTAAATTCCTTCGAGGAATCCGACTGGTGATGTTTGGCAGCCATTCACGTAGTCATGGCGAATGCTTGCCTCGACGAACCCGGCGGCGGCGCCGTCAGATGTCCGCACCAAAAGGTTCAGCCTGTCTGAATTGTCTTCCAGCATTTGCGTGGCTTCAACATGGTGATCCGCCAGACTGGTCTCCGGCCACAACTCTTTGCGCATCGCGACCCAGTCGGGCAAATCATGGGTGCAGGCCTCCTCGACTAAAATCCCCGGCATCTTACTGGCTCGCCCAGATGATCCGGGCGATCCATTCAATATCGCTCAGCTCCAGCGTGCGCGGTTCATAAGCGGAATTAAGGGACTGCAACTCGATCTGCTTGGCGCTTTGCCGGGCCAGAACCTTGGCCATCACTTCGCCATCGCAGGTCTTGACCACCACCCGGTCTCCGCGCCGCACCTGTTCGGTGGGTGACACGACAATCCTGTCGCCCTCGCGATAGAGCGGCTCCATGGAATCGCCCTGCACTTCGAGCGCATAGATGCCCTGCTCGCCGGGCGAGGGCAGGGCGATTTCGTCCCAGCCCTGTCCGGCGGGAAATCCCGCACTATCGAAAAAGCCGCCTGAGCCCGCCTGTGCCACTCCTAAAAGCGGTACGGTGCGCAGGTTTGCCTTTTCCGACAGCTGCAAAAACGCGCCGGTTCCGTTCAAGAAATTGTCAAAACTTTCGCCGGTCGCTTCAAGGATCTTGGCGATACTTTCGGTCGAGGGCCAGCGCTCACGCCCGTCCTTGCTCACCCGCTTGGAGATATTGAACGCCGTCGCATCCAGCCCTGCAAGCTTGGCCAATGCCGAAACGGAATGGCCGTGGCGTCGTGCCAGAGCGTCAATTCCATCCCAGATGGCGCGGTGTGAGAGCATGAGTGATCGTTCCTAGAGACAGGAAATAGTTCTTAGGTATACGGAATGAAGTCCTATCCATACGTCGTTCGCGGGCGCTTGTAAAGTCATTCCCCCGCTTGCGTGGAAGCCTCGCGCCCCCTATTTTGCGCCGCATGACAACGCCGCCCAGCCTGACCTTCAAAATACTCGACCGCCCAAGCCGCGATGCTACGGGCACCAGCAGCCATTGCGATGGCATGCCGATTGATCGCAGGGACGGATATATTCATCTTTCATCGGCTGACCAACTCGCCCAGACGCTTGCGTTGCATTTTGCCGGACAGGATGATCTGGTTCTCTTAGCCGTTAGAACTGCCGATCTTGGCCAAAATCTCAAATGGGAGCCGTCGCGCGGCGGTGCTTTGTTCCCCCATTTTTATGGCGCCCTGCCCATGGCCGCTGTCGCATGGGAAGCGCCCCTTGCCGTTGCCGCTGATGGGTCGTGCCTGCTTCCTCAAGGCGTTCAATGATCCTTTCGGCCCTTTCTCCGCTCCTCAAACTCACCCCGGTCCAGAGCCTGAGCAGCGCTGCGCTCCTGAAAATGGATGCCGAAACCGCCCATGGCGCCACCATTGCAGCGTTGCGGTTGGGGCTTGGCCCGCAGCAAAACCATCCCGATGCCCCTGAACTTGCCACATCGCTGTGCGGGCTGGAACTGACAAATCCGGTGGGCATGGCAGCGGGCTTTGACAAGAACGCCGAAGTCCCCCGCCAACTTGGTCAGATGGGCTTTGGCATGGTCGAAATCGGCACCATTACGCCGCGCGCCCAATCCGGCAATCCCAAGCCGCGCCTGTTTCGCCTGACCGCTGCCCAAGGCGTCATCAATCGTATGGGGTTCAACAATGAGGGCCACGAGGCCGCATTTACCCGCCTCAAGGGGCTGCGCGTGCCCGCCGCCCTCGGCGTCAATATCGGAGCCAACAAGGACAGTGAGGATTTCGTTGCCGATTATGTTGCGGGCGTCAAGCGCTTTGCCGATCTCGCCGATTATCTGACGGTCAATATCTCCTCGCCCAATACGCCGGGCCTGCGCAATCTGCAGGCCGACGAGGCCCTCGCGCGCCTGCTCGGCGAAGTGTTGCAGGCCCGCGCCAAGGCCAAAGTACGGGTGCCGGTATTTCTAAAGATCGCCCCTGATCTTGACGAGAAGGCGCTGGATGCGATCGCGAGGGTTGTACTGGCCACCGATCTCGACGGCTTGATCGTTTCCAATACCACCCTTGCGCGCGACAATGTTGGGGGGCAGGAAAATGCCGATGAGGTCGGTGGCCTGTCGGGCCAACCGCTATTTGATCTGTCCACCCGAAAACTGGCCCAGACACGCATCCGGGTTGGCGAGTTGCCGATAATCGGCGTTGGCGGCATTCATTCGCCCCAAAGCGCTCTCGCCAAGTTTGAAGCCGGTGCCAATGCCATCCAGATCTATTCGGCGATGGTTTTTAGCGGGCTGAACCTGCTCGACAGGATCAAGCGCGGCCTGGTTTCAGCTGTGCGCGCCAATGGCAAAACCAACATAGGTCAGCTAAGTGGCACCCACGCCGCCGACTGGGCCAGCGGCAAGGCGCGCCTCAAGGACAATAACTAGTGTGCGCTATCAATGGTAATGATCAGATCTGCCCGATCCTGGGATTGGGCGACCAAATCATAATTGGGCAAATCAGTGCGCTCGATATGAGCCTTGTTGCGTTCCTCTGAAAACAATCCTTCTTCGGCATGGCGCTTGAGCAATCGCGCCCGCACCGTCTCGCGCGGCACATCGATAAACACCGAAAAATCCAGTTGCGGCTTGACCCCTGCCCACGCGCCCTCGCTGAGCAGCAAATAATTGCCCTCAACGATCAGCACCCGCACATCCGGCCTAACGGTATAGGCATTTTCGACCACATCCTCAATCTTGCGCGAATAGCCGGGTCCGCTGACCGCAATTTTGGCGTGTTTGATATGGTGCAGAAACCCGGCAAACTCGGCGCCTTCAAAAGTGTGCGGCGCGCCTTTGAAATCCACCAATCCCAACTTTTCAAGCTTGGCATGGCGCATATGAAAGCCGTCCATTGGCACCAGCGCCGCGCTTCGGGGGCGGACTGCATCGAGCATGGTCATCAACTCACTCGCAAGAGTGGATTTACCGCTGCCGGGTCCCCCGGCGATGCCGATGGCCAGCCGCTCCCTGCTACCCGCTTCCATCTCGAGGATGTGGGCGGTGAGCAACGAAAGCGCGGCCTCAGGCCTCAGCGTGCGGCGAACCGGCGTGTCGTTCGATTGCGAATTTTCCGTTTCCATTGACTTTTTCCCGCCTGCATCCGCGTTATGTTGGCACGCCGCTAATTGACAGCCCCGGATCACCCTTGACCGAACTGCCCCCCATTATCACCGATTGGTTTGCCGCCAAAGCCTGGACGCCGCGTGCGCATCAGCTTGAGGTGTTGCAAAGCTGGAATGATGGTGCGTCGGCGCTGTTGATTGCGCCAACCGGTGCGGGCAAGACGCTGGCTGGCTTTTTGCCGACTCTTCAGGATCTGATCGCCACCCCGCACGAAGGCCTTCATACCCTTTACCTATCGCCGCTCAAGGCGCTGGCGGTCGATGTGGCGCGCAATCTGACGACCCCGATTGCCGAAATGGATCTCACCATCAAGGTCGAAACGCGCACCGGCGACACCCCGGCGTCGCGCCGTCAGCGCCAGCGTTTCGATCCACCGCATATTCTTCTGACAACGCCCGAGCAATTGGCGCTGCTCTTAAGCCATGCTGACGCCCCGCGCCTTTTTGGTTCGCTCAAGCGCATCGTGCTCGATGAATTGCACGCCTTGGTTACCTCCAAGCGCGGCGAATTGCTATCGCTGGCGCTGGCGCGGCTGGCAACGCTCGCTCCGCAAATGCGGATTACAGCGCTCAGTGCCACCGTCGCCCGACCCGACCTTCTGGCCGACTGGATCGCCCGACCATTGCCACAGGCAAAAACCGACCTGTTGACCGCAACCGGCGGCGCACCACCAACCTTGTCGATTCTCAAAAGCGAAGACCGCCTGCCGTGGGCCGGGCATTCGGCTGCCTACGCCGTGCCTGAACTTTACGACACTATCAAGCAGCACCGCATTACCCTGCTGTTCGTCAACACCCGCTCACAGGCAGAAATGCTGTTTCAAAGCCTCTGGGCGATCAATGACGATGGTTTGGCCATAGCCCTCCACCATGGCTCCCTGTCGGTTGAACAGCGCCGCAAGGTTGAAGCGGCGATGGTGGCCGGCCGTATTCAGGCGGTGGTCTGTACTTCGACGCTGGATCTGGGGATCGACTGGGGCGATGTCGATCTGGTGGTGCAGGTTGGCGCGCCCAAAGGGTCGTCGCGCATGCTGCAACGAATCGGCAGGGCCAATCACCGGCTAGACGAACCGTCCAAGGCGCTGCTGGTCCCCTCCAATCGCTTTGAAGTGCTTGAATGCGAGGCGGCGCTGGAAGCGGTTGAAGAACGCCATCAGGATAGCGAGGATCCGGCAGAGGGCGGCTATGATGTTCTGGCCCAGCACATTCTGGGCATGGCGTGCGCTGCCCCCTTTGATCCCACGACACTTTATGCCGAAATTATTCGCGCCTGGCCCTATCGCGACCTGCCGCGTCACTTGTTTGACCGCATTCTCGATTTCGTCGCCACGGGCGGTTATGCCCTGCGCGCCTATGAGCGCTATGCCCGGCTCAGGAAAACGCCCGCGGGCCTTTGGCGTATCGCCAACCCGCAGGTCGTCCAGCAATATCGCCTCAATGTCGGCACCATCATTGAAGAACCGATGGTGCGTGTCCGGCTGGTCCGCGCCCGGGGGTTCAAAAAGGGACAAACCACTGGCCCCATTGGTCGCGGCGGTCGGGTGCTCGGCGAAATGGAGGAATATTTCTTCGGCACACTGGTTATTGGCGACACCTTCATGTTTGGCGGCGAGATCGTGGCGTTCGAGGGCATGAAGGACAATGAGGCTTTTGTCAGCCGCGCCTTTGCCAAGGACCCCAAAATCCCATCGTATATGGGTGGCAAATTTCCGCTCTCGACCTATCTGGCCGAGCGCGTCCGCCGCATCATTGATACGCCCCAGGATTGGCCGCGCCTGCCTGATCAGGTGGCCGACTGGCTGCGCCTGCAGCGCGACATTTCGGTGCTGCCGGGACGCAATAATCTGTTGGTCGAAACCTTTCCGCGTGGTGCTCACAATTATCTGGTCTGCTATCCCTTTGAAGGTCGTCTGGCTCATCAGACGCTGGGCATGTTGCTAACCCGTCGGCTCGAGCGCGCCCGCGCCCGCCCGCTCGGTTTTGTCGCTTCTGAATATGCCTTGGCTATTTGGGGGCTGGGCGATCTGTCCGCCCTTATTCGCACTAACCGGCTATCGCTGGCAGAGCTGTTTTCCCAGGATATGCTGGGCGAAGACCTTGAAGACTGGCTTGATGAATCGGCCCTGATGAAACGCACCTTTCGCAACTGCGCCATAATCGCGGGTCTCATTCAGCGCCGCCACCCGGGCAAGGAGAAGACCGGCCGCCAGATCACCATGAGTTCGGATCTGATTTACGATGTGCTCTATCAGCACGAGCCCGACCATATTCTCATTCAGGCCACCCGGCATGACGCGGCGCGAGGGCTGTTGGACATTGAGCGGCTGGGGCAATGCCTGGCGCGTATTCACCAAAACATCGCGCACAAGCCGCTGGACCGAATCTCGCCTTTTGCAGTACCCATGATGCTCGAAATGGGTCGCGAGCCGATTTTTGGCGAAGGCCGGGAAACCGCCATGGCCGAAGCGGCGGACGAATTAATGAAAGAGGCATTGGGCTGATTTTGGGGTACGATCAGGGCCAGGCAAGGCGCGAGGAGATACCGCTATTGCATTTCGCCGGGCACATTTTTGAGCCGCTGGCTTCGGGCGCCTTGTTCTGGCGCGCCGAGAATGCGCTGCTGGTTGCCGATCTACACCTTGAAAAAATGTCATCCTTTGCGCGAAGCGGCCAATTGTTCCCGCCCTATGATACCGGCCTGACCCTCAAGCGGCTCAGCCGCGATCTCGCGACAACCGGTGCCACGACGCTTATCGCATTGGGCGACAGTTTTCACCGCGATTATGGACCGCAGACCCTGTCTGATGCCGATCGGGCAACCATTGCCACCCTTTGCGCGCGCGCCGAATGGTTCTGGCTTTCGGGCAACCATGATCCGGCACCCCACGCGCTGGGCGGCCAGTGCATGGCCCAATTGGAGCGTGGTGGTCTGGTACTGACGCATGAGCCGCGTCGGGGCACGCCGGGCCTTATGGCGGGGCACCTGCATCCGTCCGCTCACATCCATATTAATGGCCGCGCCATTCGTCGACCCTGCTTTGTCCATGACGGCCAATTGCTGATCCTGCCCGCCTATGGTTCATCGACCGGCAATCTCAATATTCTGGACCCGGCCTTTGCCAATCTGTTCGATTTTTCGTCGCTCGCCATCACCATGCTGGGGCGGGATCGGCTTTATCCGGTCAGCCCCAAGCGCCTGATTGCCTAGTTGCGTTTGAACAGAACGCCACCCAGCCAACCGGTCAGAAGACCCAACAGCACGCTGACCAAGCCATAGAGCAAAGGCTGCTGGCGCGCCTGAATGGCCAGAAACCGCTCGAAGCCGATCTTTCGGACGGTAAAGCCCTCGGTGTTACGCGCCACGGTTACGCCATCCTTGAGCACATAGGTGCGCGCCAGATAACGTCCCGGTGGGGCGGCGGCTGGCAGCGTCAAGCGGCTGGTATAAACAGTTGGTGACAAGAATTTCACCGCTCCCTCATTGAGCCCGAACAGGCCCTGCTCGGTCATCAATCGCGTCAGTTCGCGACCGAAAAGCGCCGATTTCCACCAACCCGCTTCCGCGTTTGGCCGGGCTTGACCGGCGGGATCGAAATTCTCAACCGCCTGAGTTGAAGGGCTTGCAATGTCATTGAGCCGACCGCTCGTGAGCACCTGATAGTAGGTGGGAAAATGGGCAAACCGGACTTCTTCGGTATTGAGCCAGACACCAAAATTGTGGGTCTTTTCGCGTGCCACCCGGTCCGTGGTCGGGCCAATGACGACAATGATGACGTGATACGGCCCGTTCAGCGAACTCACGTCGGCATCGGCATCGGGTCCGATGCTGCCAAAAAAGCTCAGCCGTTCGCCCGAAAAACTCGAGGTGATCTCGACCGATTCAGTGGAAAGTTCGCTCACCACGGTTTCGGCGCGCACCGGCGCGCAAAATGCGGTTAGCGCCAATCCTGCCATCAAGACCACACGGGACCAGGTCAATTTACGCCTCCAGTCCCGGCGACGGCCATGCTGAAAATATCGCCCGGCGTGAGCACCAGCGACAGCCCGAACCGGATGGCGACAGCTAGCACCAGCAGCGCCAGCAACCCCCGCAATTGCTCGCCGCGTAGCTGCTTACCGGCCGCCGCACCAAACTGGGCCCCCATCACGCCCCCAACCATCAGGCAGAACGCCAGAACGATGTCGACGCTCTGACTTTGGACAGCATGCAACATGGTGGTCGCCGCCATCATCACCACGACCTGCATCAACGATGTGCCGATGACCATATTGCCGGGCACCCGCAGCAGATAGACCAGTGCGGGCACCATGACAAAGCCGCCGCCAATGCCCAATACCGAGCCGAGAAAGCCAATGGTCAGGCCAATCACCAGAACCGGTAGAACGCTGATATAGAGTTTTGAACGCTTGAAACGGACGCGCAACGGCAGGCCGTGCATCCAGTTATGCTGGTTGGGGAGGCGTTCGCGCGACACCACACCCGAGCGGCGTTTGAGAATGGCGCGCGCCGACTCGATGAGCATTACCGTGCCGACAAAGCCCAATAGCACCAGGAAGCCGATCGAAATGATGAGATCAAGTTGCCCGGCGGCGCGTAGTTTTGAAAATGCGGCAACGCCACCAAAGGCGCCCAGAATGCCCGCAAGCACCAGATACATCGCCAGATGCAGGTCGATTTGGCCGCGCTTGTAGTAGGTCAGCGCTCCGGATGTCGATGCCGCCACCACCTGCCCGGTTACCGATGCCACGGCAACCGAGGCCGGCACGCCCGAGAAAATCAGCAGCGGGGTCAACAAGAAACCACCCCCGACCCCGAACAGGCCTGACAGAAATCCAACGGCCCCTCCGATCCCGACGAGAAAGAAGAGATTTACCGACATCTCGGCGATCGGCAGATAAATCTGCAAGACCCGGGTCCATTCAAACCTTGTGCGCGGTCGCTTCGACCGGGCGGGAACAATAGGAAGAAGCCCCGGACCCCAAGTTCATGGGGTCGAGGCTTCCGGTTGATAAATTAGTATAAGGGACTATGGCACATTCGCCACCCACCAAGTAAGCCATTCGTCCACGACAATGCGCTCAAAAGCTGAATGTTTGCTTTCACTTATGCACACCGGCAAAGAAAAATGTCCGCCCCCGCATGCGGGGACGGCGTACCAATGGATATTAGACGGGTTGGCTACCCAGAACGGCGAGCAGGCGAGGGTTGATTGCCCCAGTCTGACTCATGCCGGTTTCGCGTTCAAATGCCTTGATCGCGTCGGCGGTCTTGGGGCCAACGACACCGTCGGGTGTGCCGACATCAAAACCAAGATTAAGCAGGGCCGTCTGCACTTTGCTGACTACCGCTTTTGTCTTGATGGTTTCGCCCGGGTCGAAGCTGGCTGACCAGGTGCCGATGGGAGCAAAATTGGCCGCCAGATCGATTTCAGCAGGTTTCCAGTTGCCGATTTCGGCATTGACCGCCTTGACCGCATCGGCGTCGAGCGAGCGGGCGATATCATCACGCGCCTTGATCGCATCAGCATCGCCATTGCGCGCCGCCAACGAGAACCATTTGAACGACTGCTCAAGGTCCTGCTTCACGCCAAGGCCGCGCGCATGCAACATGCCCAGATTAAACTGGCTGTCGATCATGTCACGGTTGGCGGCGCGTTCGAACCATTCCGCCGCCATGTCAAATTTCTGGTCGCCCAGCTGGCCGCTGGCATAGAGCGCTGCCAGATTGTGCATGGCCATGCGATTGCCCGCTTCAGCGCTGCGCTGATACCAGAGTTTGGCTTGCTCGATGTTCTTTTCGACCCCGTTGCCATTTTCATAGAGGTTGCCGAGCCGATATTGGGCGGGGGCAAAGCCTTGCGCCGCTGCGCGTTCGTACCAGGTTGCGGCGCTGTCATAGTCCTGAGTGACAGCGTGACCTTCACTATAGATGGCTCCAATTTCGAACTGGGCGCGGGCATCACCCTTGGCCGCAGCTTCACGAAGTGGCAATGGCCCGATGCTCTCAGGGGCCAATTCGAACGCGGCGGCGCCGCTTGCTGACCCGGTGCTGGAGGATGCCGGATCGGCCAGCGCTGCGGTTTGAGTTGTGATCGGTTGGCCCGGCTTTAACGCATCAACCGGTTTGATAGTGATGTCGGTCGCACTGGCCTCGTCTGCGGGTGTTGCTTGCAAGGCATCGGGCATGGCACTCGTCGCTCTGGTGAAGCGAGTGGTGTTGGCCGGGTCGATCGAACCAACTGTTGAGGAATCAACCATTGAAATGACGCGCGGCTCGGTCGGCAGGTTGGTCGGGTCAATCGTGCCGTCGAGCATGGAGGTCTTGGCTGGCGCATCGGCTCCGGCTGCCGGAACGGGCGCTGTGTTTTCAGCCGGTCCGCCGCGCTGCAGTACCAGATTGATCGCCAGCATCGACACCACCGCCAGTGCTGCCGCCAAAAGCAGCGTGCGGCGATGGCGCATCAGAAAACCTGGGTTGTCCTGTTCGTCCTCGGACAGATCAAATCCCTCTGCGGTGACGCCATCATCCAGTTGATCCTGTGCCACAGCGTCCGGCGTTTCGATACTGGGTTCCTTACGACGACCGAGGAACCGCGCAGCCTTGGGCGCGCGTTCTGGTTCCTGATCCCTGTTATCCTCTGAGGTCTCAATTTCTGCTTCTTGAGGCTTGTCTGCCTTTGGCTTGCGCCCGAAAAGCGAGCGCTTCTTTTTGACCATGTCCGGCGCATCGCCAGCATCATCTTCGTCACCCGTTGCCCCTACGTCGGCGGTATTGGCCTTCACCCGTGCCAGTGCCCGCCCAATGATCGAGTTGGACATGACGGCGGGGGTTGATTCCTGTTTGGCGCGCTGCGCCCGTCGCGCGGCGGCAACAAAGGTGCTGGTGCTGGCGGCGCTCGCTCCAACGCTGGGCGCATTGGTCTCGGCGTCGCTGGCAGCGGTCGGCGAGAATGGATCGTCTGCTGGAGCATCAAAACTTGATTGAGGCCGCGGTGGCCGCTCAACGCTTTCGGCGTCATATTCCATTTGCGCTACGACTTCGGGAGGAAGCCGGTTGGTGCGCTTTTCGATGCCCGGATGTGCCCGGCGCGCTGCCTGCGGCGCTGCGGGTTCAGCCGCTGCAAATCCGGGATCGCGCAAGGGCGCATCCTCGGATGGATTGTTCGGCATGGTGTCGGGGCGCGTTGCAGCTCTTGGGCCTGTTGCCGATAATGCCGCCAGCATGGTGTCCAGCGCTTCGGCCTCGGCTGGCTGGCTTGGCGCCGCTTTTGCCGGGGCGGCGGCGGCCTGCCGCTGTGGTTGCGATTTGGCTTTCACACCTGGTGCTGCTGCCTGCGCTGCTCTGGCCTGTGGCGGCTTGGCCGCCGCTGCATTTGCCGCCGCTTCGCTGGCGCGCTTTGCCAGTGCCGCTTCGAGCTTGGCCAGCCGCTCGGCTGTGTCCTTGCCCGCGGTATTGAACATGGCCGACATGCGCTGTTCAAGCGCGTCGATGCTTTCCTGGTCTACGCCGCCGGGAGCAGGCGCATCCCGGGTGGCAGCCTCAAAAGTGCGATGGGCAACCAGGGTCGCCAGTGCCTCAAAATCGGGCTCGGGAACCGGTTTGGGTTCGGGCGCCGGGGTTTTGTAGAGGGTTGTGAGGCCGTTGAGCTGCGCCCCGGTCTCATCCATGCGCGCCACCAGCGCCTTGAGCTGGTTTTCGATCTGGCCAACGCCGGGATCTTCGCGCGGCAGATCAAGCTTGCTCGAAAGCGCCTCGATCTGGGTCTCAATCTTGTCAAAACGCGGCGCGACGCCACTCAGGATGGTGCCGCGCAGGGCGCTGACATCGCTCTTGAGCCCGGCAACGTCGCCATTCATGCTTTCAAAACCGTCAATGCGGGCCTGCAGCGCATCGATCTTTTCGATCAGCGCCTCCGGCAGCACGTCCTTGTCGCGCACCGCCTGGGTGAAGGCTGCCATTTCGGCGGTCAACCGTTCAAATTCACCAGATGACAGGGTTACGTTGCGTTCGATGGAATCTATGCGGTCGTAGACATTGCGCACACTGGATTCGATCGCCGCCAAAGCCTCGCCATTGTCGGCTGCCTGTCCAACGCCAAAATCGGCCGCCAGCGTGTCTCGCTCCTGGCGCACCACTTCGCGTTCCATCTGCTGGGCCTGCAGTTCTGCCAGCTTGCCAACCGTGGTCGAAACATCGTCCAGACGCTGGTTGATGGCCGACAGGTCGACCTTGGGACCATCGCCAATCAATTTCGCCAAGCCGGCGATCTGGGCTTCGAGGCGCTTGACCTGCCCGGTTTCCCCGACGGCGCCCGCCAGTAGTTCAACCACTTGGGTCAATTGCTCAACCTGGCTGGCAACTTCTTGCACGTTACCATTGTTGGCGCGCTGCGCCCTGAGTTCAGTCTCAAGCCCGCCCAAGCGACCGGACAAGCCCTGCACCAGCGCCGTCATTTCGCTCAGTTGTGGTGATTCGGCGTTCGCAGCCTGTCCATTGTGGCGTGCCACAGCGGCGGCTGGTGCCGAAAACTGCCGATTGCGAATTTCATCGATAGCTGCGTGCAGTCCTGTTGGCGCATCGGCCTGGGGTTCCTCAGGTTCAGAGAACCGGTCAACTGCCCGTTTGACCGTCTGGAGTGCCTCGCGACGCCGGACAACGCCGGAAGTGCCATCGACCTGATCGCGCAGATTGCGGACCTTTTGGCTCAATCCCTGGTAAGCGGCGGGGGGCTCGGCCTGGGTAAACCGACCTTCGACCTGATCGAGCAGTGCAACCAGTTCACCGCGCAGGGCCTGCCATTCGCCGGGCTGCGGTTCGATTGCGTAATCCTGTGGTTCAGAGAGCGAGGAGGCACGGGCCATAATGTTTCCCAATCGGAAAAACTGCGGGCACCCTCGCGATTCAACACGAAGGTATAAGGTTCACTCTTGAGAAAACATGGTAAAGAACCCGTTAACCATTGTCTCATTTTGCCAAAGTGCTTCGGTAATTGTACAGATTTATGCGCTTTGACATGCTTTACAGGCATCTGCACCGGACCCGACCAAGAGTATCATTGTGCCCATGACGCGCCGCCGCATAATCATCGTTGACGATCATCCCCTGTTTCGCGCTGCCCTGAAACAGACCCTTGCTGGTGGCGATGCCACCATTTTGGTCGAGGAAGCGGGTGACCTTGCCGAGTTGAACAAAGCGCTCGAGGCCGAGCGCGACTGCGATCTGGTGCTGCTCGATCTCAACATGCCGGGCGTACGCGGTTTTTCGGGCCTTTTGCTGCTGCGGGCCCAGTATCCCGATATTCCGGTCATGATCATTTCGGCGGTCGAAGAGGATACGGTGGTGCGACGGGCGTTCGAATTGGGCGCCGCCGGATATTTGCATAAGTCTGTTGGTCCAACCGAAATCCGCCGCTCGATTGAAACGGTTCTTTCGGGCGAAGTTTTTGTGCCCGAGGGGGTCTCAGTTGGCAGCGATGATGACCAGAGCGCCCTGATGCGGCGTCTGGCAACGCTGACGCCCCAGCAGGTGCGGGTCCTGATGATGCTCAGCGATGGGCTGATGAACAAGCAGATTGCCTATGAGCTGACGATTTCAGAAGCCACGGTCAAGGCGCATGTTTCAGCGATCCTGCAAAAACTTGACGTCGACAGCCGCACCCAGGCGGTGATTGCGGCGGCGCGCATTGAACAGGGGCAGTTCGAGGCGCTGTTTTCTGCTGGTATCGCCAAACCCTGATGTCAGCCGATCGGAGATTTGTTGGTGCGACCGCTTTGGCTGGCAAGCCCGGTTATAGCGGCGCGTAAGGCAGCCGGTTTGACCGGTTTGGTCACCACGGCAATGCCGCGCTCCTCGGCCAGCGCACGCACGGTGGGGCTGCGATCAGCGGTGACCAGCGCGGCCGGCAGGTGCCCACCCACATTATGCCGTAGCCATTCGATTGCATCGAGTCCGGAAGTTTGTTCGAGATGATAGTCCATTAGCACCAGATCGGGAGACCAGCCTTCGATCAAGCGGCCCCGGTCGATTTCCCTGAGGGAGCGCGCCGAACGCACATCGCACCCCCAATGGGTCAACAGCCCTTCCATGGCCTCAAGAATAGTGCGCTCATTGTCAACGCAGAGGATGCGCAGATCCAGCAAACCGAAACTGACTTCGCGTTCGGGCAGATCAGGCTCGTCGGCTCTTTGATCGTCCCGTGCCGCCGCCAGAAACAGCGAGAACCGCGATCCATGTCCTTCAATACTATCGAGTTCGAGCACGAGCCCCAGCGCCGTTACCAGACGTTGAACGATTGACAGGCCAAGGCCCAGCCCCTGGGCCATGCGCGCGCCCCGCTCCAACCGCGAAAATTCAGCAAACACCAGCTTGTGCTGGTCCTTGTTGAAACCGATACCGCTGTCGATCACATCGAGGCGAATGCGGCTGCCGCGCCGTCGCGCACCCACCAGCACTCGCCCGCCGGGCGGGGTATATTTGATGGCGTTCGATACAAGATTTTGCAAAATACGACCGACGAGCATGCGGTCAGCCACGACGGTGGCCTTGGTCGGGATGACCACCAATTGCACCCCCCGCTCGCGCGCCATCGGTCCAAATTCGACCTCGATCTTGGTCAAAAGGTCACGGACGCGAACCGGGGCGGGTGCCGGTCGCAGCGCGCCACTATCAATACGCGACATGTCCAGCAGCGCCGACATGATATCTTCGACCGCGGTCAGCGATGCCTCGATACTTTGGGCCAGTTCACCCAATCCGGTGGCCTTGGCCCGCTCAATCAGGGTTGAGGTATATAGCCGGGCGGCGTTGAGCGGCTGTAGCAGATCATGGCTGGCGGCGGCTAAAAAGCGCGTTTTGTCGTGGTTGGCCGCGTCGGCCTTGGCGCGCGCCTGTTCCAGCTCGGAATTGACACGTGTCAGGGCCGCCGTACGCTCGGAAACGCGTGCTTCAAGCGAGAGGTTGACCTGCGCCAGTGCCCGCTCGGCTTCGGCCCGCGCCGTGACATCGGAAAGGCTGATGGTCAGCCCGCCATCGGGCAGGCGGGCGGTATGGAATTCGAGCATCTGTCCGGCGTTGCCCATACGCTGGCTTACAGTTTGGGCTGATCCAAGCAGTTTTTGAACGCGCTCCTGGGCCAGTTGCAACGGATCTCCCGGCCCGAAATCGCCGCGTTGGCCCACGAACAGGCAGATATCGAGCAGCGCGGTGGCGGGCACTGACAGCCAGGCTGGCAATGCCAGCAGTTCGCCATATTGCTGATTGGACATTACAAGCCGCAAGTCCGCGTCGAACACGGCAATGCCTTGCGGGATGTGGTCCATGGCCTGACGCAACTGGTTCGCATCGGCTTCGCGCGACAAATCCATCAATGCACTCCTGTTGCCGTGCCAATATCGGGCATGGGCACTATTGGCGCAAGCAACGCAGTGGTTCTACTTGCAATCGTTAACGGATTGCTAAATTCTGGGTCTCGTCGCGCGGGCGGTTTTGCTCAGGCCAAGGGCGGGCGCGGCACAACATTTACGGTTGAGCAAAAGGGGACACAATGTTCAAGGAATTTCGCGACTTTGCCATTAAGGGCAATATGGTCGATCTAGCGATCGGCGTTATTATCGGCGCCGCCTTTGGTGCCATCGTGTCATCGCTGGTCGATGATGTTTTCATGCCAATCATCGGCCTGATATTGGGCGGTGTAGATTTTTCAAATCTGTTCTTCGTGCTCAAAAACCCCGACAATCTGCCCGTGCCGTCGCTGACCGCCGCTCAGGACGCCGGTATCGCCACTCTTAATATCGGCCTGTTCATCAATGCCGTCGTCAAGTTCACCATCGTTGCATTCGTGCTGTTCATGGTGGTCAAGGGCATCAACTCAATGAAACGAGAGGCGGCAAAGGAACCTGTCGAAGCCACCCCTGCGCCATCGCGGGAGGAAGTTCTTCTCACCGAAATCCGCGATTCGCTTCGCTCAAAGACCTAGAGCTTCCAGCAGACAGACAGTCGGCGCTTCGGTGCCGATTTTCTTTGCGCCCATTCTAGGAAAAAATTCAGTTGACGTTATATCAAATATGATAATATACCTAGTTTGTAGGTAGTCGATCCTACGCATTGTTCATATCGGACAGCGCCAACACTTAGCGCAAACTACGGGCAGAATCACGGGCATCGCAGATGCAGCGTTCGAGTTGCGGATGACATCACGTCATTTCCGGGCGCGTACCCGCCTGCCCGAGAAATGGCCCAAAGGACAGAGGACACCATGAGCGAGCAAGTCTACTATCATTCATTCTTGAACCGCGACCGCCTGATTCATATTGCCGACCCGGACCCGGCGACCTGCGAAGCGCTCAGCGTCCTGTTTCGTCTTGAAGGTTTCCAAACCATTTTCTCGCTCGATGCCAGCCATTTTCTGGCCAGTCTTGAGCGTCGTCGCGCCGACGTCGTCGTCACCAATCTTCAGGTGGGCAACGAGAATGGGCTCAACCTTCTGGCCCGTGTTAAAGCCATGCGCACTGGCACGCCGGTATTCATCCTGTGTGATACACCCCAGGTGGAGGTGGCGGTCGCGGCGATGAAGGCGGGCGCCTCCGATGTCATTACCAAACCCATTGATTCTGAATATTTCCTGCAGTCGGTGCGCGATGCGCTGCGACGCGACATTCATCTGGGCGCCATGATCGGTGGACGTCGGCCGGTGGAAGTGCGAGGCTTTTCCCAGCTCACGCCACGCGAACGCGAAGTCCTGCAACTGATCACCAATGGTCAGTCCAACAAGGAGGCAGGGCGCGAATTGGGCATCTCGCCCCGCACCATTGAAGTGCACCGGGCGCGGGTCATGGAAAAGCTGGGTGCCCGCAATACAGCCGATCTGATGCGGATCGTATTGACCACCTGAGAAAATGGCCCCGCTGCCGAGACGGCTATATCAATGGCTAAGTTCAGGCGCCGCAACCAGAATGGCGGCGGCGTCGCTTGCATCAGGCTCCAGCATTTTGGCGACGCGCTCCAGCGAAGCAATCAGCATGGCCTGTTCCCATTCTGCCAGTTCGAGAAACTGTTCATTGAATTTTGCATGAACGCCATCGGGGGCGATGGCCAGCACTTCGCGGCCGCGCTCACTCAGCGATAACCAGACCTGTCGGCGGTCTGCCTCACCCTTGCGGCGCTGCACCATGCCAGACTGTTCAAGTTTTTGAATCAATGCCGTGGCCGTGGCCTGAGTAATGCCCATGCGCCCGGCGACGTGGCCGGCGGTTTGCTCGGCACCCTCTTCGAGCATTTGCATAAAAATCAGTTGAGACGGCGTCAGGCCTGTCTCGCGCATCACGGCCTTGGCGTTTAGCTCAGTAGTGCGCAAGATCTTGCGCATGGCCGTCAGGGCTAGTTTGGTTCGGTTTTCCAACGCTGCGCATCCCACATGTCATTTTTCAGACATTATCCGCGTCAATCGCCGAACCCAAGCGGCTTTCGGCTTCATCCCGCACAAAATTGTTTCTCTATTACAAACTATTTTAGGACAGATAGTATGGCCACTGTCACGATATAAAAAATCTAAAAAATATCAAATCTCTATGTAACCGACTGATAACTCTCCATAAAAATGCCTCTTGCAATTTTTGCAACTCTGCTGTGCCGTTGACATTTAGTTTTAACAAGCTAAATACCTGACCGCAGACCAATGGAGAATTTTTATGCATCTTGCGGCCATATCCCAGAACAATGCCTCGGCAGGGCACAACCATCTGAGCATTCGCAGCCCAAAGCGCGAAGACGGCGCAGCGGTGTGGAAGCTGGTGCGTGAAACTGTGGGGCTTGATGACAACTCCATGTACTGCAATCTGTTGCAGTGCAGCCATTTCGCCAGCACCTGTGCGTTGGCAGAAATGGACGGCGAGGTGGTTGGGTGGATCTCGGGCTATATCCCGCCTGATCATTCTGACACCCTGTTTGTCTGGCAGGTTTGCGTCAGTGAGAAGGCGCGCGGACGCGGCTTGGCGCGGCAGTTGATTACCGCTGTGCTGGCACGTGATGTCTGCGCCGACGTTCGACGCGTGCAAAGCACGATCACCAAAGACAACAGCGCTTCATGGGCCCTGTTCGGCTCCATTGCAGAGCGGCTCGATGCCGACCTGACCCGTCAGGCGCATTTCCGGCGCGACGATCATTTTGATGGCCTGCACGACACCGAATTTCTGGTGACCATCGGTCCATTTGAGCGCGAAGCGCTCGCCATTCGCTCGGCTGCCTGAAACCACTCGGCTTGCCACGCGTTCAATATTCACGTCCCCAGGGAGACGATACTCATGACACTCACGACCAGTAAAATCACCAATTCTGAGGTTTTTGACCGGGTTGAAAGCCAGGTGCGGTCCTATTCGCGCAGCTTCCCAAAGACCTTTGGCAAGGCGCAGGGCGCAACGATCTTTGACAAGTCCGGTAAGGCTTATACCGACTTTCTGGCCGGATGCTCGACGCTCAATTACGGCCACAATGATCCTGATCTAAAAGCTGCCCTAATTGACTATATTTCAGCCGATGGGATCACTCATGGTCTGGACATGTTCACCGAGGCCAAGGAAAATTTCCTTGAAACCTTCGAGCGCCTGATCCTCAAGCCGCGTGGCATGGATTACAAACTGCAGTTCACCGGCCCGACCGGCGCCAATGCGGTGGAAGCTGCCATGAAGCTGGCGCGCAAGGTCACCGGTCGCAATTCAATCATTGCCTTTACCAATGGCTTTCACGGCGTCACCCTTGGCGCGCTCGCCGCGACCGGCAATTCCGGTCATCGCCAGGGCGCCAACACTCCGCTTTCCGGGGTAACGCGCGCCGCCTATGACGGCTATTTCGGTGCCGACATTGACACTGCAGACATGCTCGATCAGCAATTGTCTGATCCATCCAGCGGCTTTGATGCGCCGGCTGCCTTTATCGTTGAAACGGTTCAGGGCGAGGGTGGTCTGAACGCGGCCTCGGCTGAATGGCTGCTCAAGATCCGCGCCATTGCCCGTCGCCACGGGGCACTGTTCATCGTTGATGATATTCAGGCCGGATGCGGTCGCACCGGCAGCTTCTTCTCGTTTGAGGGTATGGGGCTGGATCCCGACATCATCACCATGGCCAAATCGCTTTCGGGCATGGGCCTGCCTTTTGCACTGACCCTGATGAAGCCGCGCCTTGATATCTGGAAGCCTGCCGAACACAATGGCACCTTCCGCGGCAACAATCATGCGTTTGTCACGGCGGCTGCGGCTATCCAGAAATTCTGGTCCGATGGCAAGTTTGAAGCCGAGCTGGCGGAAAAATCCACCTATCTGGGCGAGCGCCTCGATGCGATTGCCGAGGCTCACGATCTGGGCCGTCGCGGTCGCGGCATGATGCAGGGCATCAATGCGGGTACGGGCGCTGTCGCCGAGGCCATCTGCCGCTCGTGCTTCCGTTCGGGCCTCATCATCGAGACCTCAGGCGCCCATGGCGAGATCGTCAAGATCCTGTCGCCTTTGACCATTGATAAACAACAGTTCGCTGCTGGCCTCGACATTGTCGAGAACGCCTTTGAGGAAGTCCTCGGCACCCAGCGTGCGGCCGCAGAATAGGAGCACAATCATGATCGTTAGAGATTTGCACGCCGCGCGGGAAACCGATCGTCTGGTCAAGTCTGATGGCTGGGACAGCACCCGGCTGTTACTGGCTGGGGATGATATGGGGTTTTCCTTTCACATCACCCGCATTCACGAAAACACGTCGCACGTGTTTCATTACAAGCACCATTTTGAGAGCGTTTATTGCGTTTCGGGCGAAGGCTCGATTGAGGATCTTGCCACCGGCACGGTCCATCCGATCCGCCCCGGCATCATGTATGCGCTCGACCAGCATGATCGGCACCGCCTGACCGCCAAGTCCGAAATGGTCATGGCGTGCTGCTTCAACCCGCCGGTGACGGGCAAGGAAGTTCACCGCAAGGACGGGTCCTACGCACCGGTTACCGAAACCGCCTGAGCGAACCCACCTTTTTCCAACCAATTTGCAGAAAGGGATTTCTGATGAGCATTGCCATGCAATCGACAACAAGAGACCTTTACCCCACCCGCCTTGAGGCGGAGCAATGGACTAACCGGCCCGATCCGGTGTTCTGGGGCAAATGGACTCCTGAAGCGCCCCTCACGCGTGCCCAGACCGAAAGCTTTGTCAAAAACGGCTATTTGATCCTGGAGAATGTCTTTTCCAGCAGCGAGATTGCCGCACTTCAGGCCGAGGCTGCCCGCCTGCGCGCCGGGGACGGAAATCTCGATGCTGACAGCGTCATTGCTGAGCCCAACTCCAGGGAAGTGCGCACAGTCTTCCGTCTCGACGAGCAAAATGTGCTTTTTGATCGTTTGGCGCGCGATGCGCGCGTCGCAGGCCCAACCAGCTTCCTGCTCAACGACGCTGTCTACCTGCATCAGTCACGCCTCAATTATAAGCCCGGCTTTAATGGAAAGGAGTTCTATTGGCACTCCGATTTTGAAACCTGGCACGCCGAAGATGGCATGCCCCGTATGCGGGCCATTTCGGCCTCAATTCTTTTAACCGACAATGATGCGCTCAACGGCCCGTTGATGCTGATGCCCGGCTCGCACAACCAGTTTGTTGCCTGCGCTGGCGAGACGCCCGAAGACAACCACAAAAGCTCGCTCAAGAAGCAGGAAATCGGGGTTCCCTCGCACGAAGCCCTGAGCAAGATGGCCAAGAAACACGGCATTGATTATGCGGCGGGCAAGGCTGGCACGGTGCTGCTGTTTGACTGCAACACCATCCATGGCTCCAACGGCAATATCACGCCCAACCCCCGCTCCAACGCGTTTTTTGTCTACAACGCATGGTCCAACAAGGTTGAGGCCCCCTTTGCCGCCAAGACGCCGCGCCCAGCGTTCCTGAGCGCCCGCGATCCCAAGGGTCCCATCGACATCGCGTCCGGCAAGCTGGCTTGATCCCCAGCTTCGCCTCTGAGTTGAATAGAGTTACGGCACCCTCTCAGGGGGTGCGCAAGGATTATCATGACTATCCGGCCGACCAATACGCACACTGTCGAAAAAATCGGCGGCACGTCGATGTCGCGCACCAGGGAACTGCTCGATACAGTCCTGATCGGATCGCGCCAGGGCACTGAGCTTTACAATCGCATCATCGTTGTTTCTGCCTATGGCGGCATGACCGACGCCCTTCTTGAACACAAAAAATCCGGCGAACCGGGGGTCTATTCCCTGTTTTCCAGCGCTGAAAGCGGCTGGAGCTGGGGCGACGCCCTTAGCCGCGTCGCCAGCGCGATGCTGGAAAAGAACGCCGAGATTTTTGGCGATGACAATTCGCGCGAAGTGGCGGACCGTTTCGTCAAGGAGCGGGTCGAGGGTGTGCGCTCGTGCCTGATCGATCTGGCGCGGCTGTGCTCGTTTGGCCACTTCCAACTCGAACAGCACCTGCTGACCGTGCGCGAAATGCTCTCGTCGCTGGGCGAGGCCCAATCGGCCCACAATACTGCCCTGCTGCTCAAGCTGCATGGCGTCAATGCCCGTTTTGTTGATCTGACCGGCTGGCGCGAAGATGGCCAGCACGATCTTGATCAGCAGATCGAACGCGCCTTTGCCGAAATCGACCTCACCCAGGAGTTGCCGGTCGTAACCGGCTATGCGCAGTGCCGAGAGGTGCTGATGCGCACCTATGATCGGGGCTATTCCGAAGTCACTCTGTCGCGCGTCGCCGTGGTAACCGGGGCCGCCGAAGCGATCATCCACAAGGAGTTTCATCTCTCCTCGGCCGATCCGCGTGTCGTCGGTACCGATGCCGTCCGGGTTATCGGGCAGACCAATTATGATGTGGCCGATCAGCTCTCCAATATGGGGATGGAAGCCATCCACCCGCGCGCGGCCAAAAGCCTGCGTCAGGCGGGGATTCCGTTGCGGGTCAAGAATGCCTTCGAGCCCAGCCATCCCGGCACCCTGATCCGCTCTGATCTGAGCGCTGATCAGCCCGGTGTTGAAATCGTCACCGGTCTCAAGAGTGTTTTCGCTTTTGAATTTTACGACCAGGATATGGTGGGCGTTAAGGGCTATGACGCCAAAATTCTGGAGGCGCTGGATCGGCACAAGGTCTGGATCATTTCCAAAACGTCAAACGCCAATACCATCACCCATTTCCTCAAAGGGTCGATGAAGGCAATCAGGCGGGTCGAAAAAGATCTCTCCGACATCTTCCCGACAGCGGAAATTTCGCTGCGCAAGGTGGCGCTGGTTTCGGCCATCGGTCGTGACCTTGGGGGCACCAATGTGTTGAGCAAGGCCGTCACCATGCTTGCCGAAGCCGGTATAGAACCGCTGGGCATTCACGACCTGATGCGCAAGGTCGACTTGCAGGTTGTGGTTGAGGAAGCCGATTTCGACCGCGCCGTTGTTGCCTTGCACAAGGGTTTGGTGGAACAGGACGCGCGCGATCAATCCAAGCGCCAGCTAAAAGCCGCCTGACAAAAATTGTTGCCCCGCGCCACCAAGCGCGGGGTCAATTCGCTATTTATCCAAATACCGCGTCGACAGCGATCTTGAATTTGTCGACCACTATATCTGCCTCGGCCTCGCTCAGGCACAGGGGCGGCGCAAAGCCGATGATATCGCCCTGCGGCATGGCCCGTGCGATAACTCCCTGCCCCAACAGCGCTGCTGCCAATTTCGGGCCGATCTTTTCGCTCGCCTCAAAAAACGTCCGGCTGGGCTTGTCCTTGACGAACTCGACGGCGCACATCAGCCCCTCGCCGCGCACATCACCGACATGGGCATGTTTACCCAACGCATCGGCCATGGCGGCATTGAAATAGGCCCCGGTCTTACCGGCATTTTCAACCAGTCCCAAACTGTCGATCAGCTTGAGATTGGCCACCCCGGCGGCGGTCCCGATGGGATGGGCCGAATAAGTCCAGCCGTGTCCGATCGGACCGTTCTCATCGGTACCGCGCTCCAACACTTCCCACATCCGCTTGGAAAAGATCGAGCCGGAGAGCGGCGCATAGGCTGAGGTCAAACCTTTGGCGATGGTGATGATATCGGCCTCAAGCCCGTGCTTGTCCGAGCCAAACATGGCGCCCAGCCGCCCAAAGGCGGTCACCACCTCGTCAACGACCAAAAGGATATCGTGCTTCTTGAGAACCTTCTGGATGGCCTGCCAATAGCCTGCGGGCGGGGGCACCAGCCCGCCCGTGCCCAGCACCGGCTCACCAATAAACGCGGCAATCGTATCGGCGCCTTCGCGCTCGATCATGGCTTCAAGTTCGGCCACGCAATGGGCGACAAAATCGGCCTCGTTCATGTCCAGATCGGCGCGCCGGAAATAATAGGGCGCTTCGGTATGCAGGATCGGCGCACGCGGCAGATCAAACTTGTTGTGAAAGCCCGCCAGTCCGGTCAGCGATCCAGTCATGATCCCCGAGCCGTGATAACCGCGCCAGCGTGAGATAATTTTCTTCTTTTCTGGCCGCCCGAGAATGTTGTTGTAGTACCAGATCATCTTGATGTTGGTCTCGTTGGCGTCGGACCCGCCAAGCCCGAAATAGACCTTGGACATATTGGCGGGGGCCCGGTCCAGAACCATTTTTGAAAGCGTGATCGAGGCTTCGGTGCCATGCCCGACATAGGCATGGTAATAGGCCAGCTGCTTGGCCTGCTCTGCAATTGCATCAGCAATCTCGGAGCGCCCATAGCCCACATTGACGCAATAGAGCCCGGCAAAGGCATCGAGCAGTTTGGTGCCGTCGCGGTCCTCGATATAAACGCCCGATCCGCCGGTCACGATCCGCGTCGGCGTTTCCCCGCGCGCGTGCTGGCCCAGATGGGTGGAAGGGTGGAAAAAATTGTCGCGATCCCAGCGGTCGAGTTGGTCATTCGTCAGCATTGCAGTCGTCCTTCTTGATAAATTTCGTACCCCGGATCAGTGCCAGTCACGGCAGACATATTTGACCTCGGTAAAGGCCTCCATGCCCAGCCGTGCGCCTTCGCGCCCGATCCCGGACTGTTTCATGCCGCCAAAGGGAATGGGCGCGCCCGTAACCTTGGTGCGGTTGATCGCCACCATGCCGTATTGCAGCGCCCGGCTAGCGCGATAAATGCGGCGCGGATCATTGGTGTGCAAATAAGCCACCAGCCCATATTCGGTGTCGTTGGCGCGGGCCAGAACGTCGGCTTCATCGTCAAACGGGGCGATGGCCGCCACCGGGCCAAATGTTTCCTCGTGCATGATCAGCGCATCGGGGGGCACATCGACCAGTACTGTTGGCTCAAAGAACAAGTCCCCCGCCGCGTGGCGCTTGCCCCCCACGAGGCATTTAGCTCCTTTGGCCAAAGCGTCGGCCACGTGCTCGGCCTGCTTGGCAACCGCCTCTTTATTCATCAGCGGCCCGATATCGGGGTCTTCAATGCCCGGCCCAACGCTGAGCGCCATGATAGCGGCGGCCAGTTTTTCGCAGAACCGGTCATAGATTGACCGTTCGATAAAGAAGCGGTTGGCCGCCAGACAATCCTGGCCTGAGGTCGCAAATTTTGCCTTGATGGCCTCTTCCACCGCCTGATCGAGATCGGCATCGGCAAAAACAATGAACGGGGCAAGACCGCCCAATTCCATGATCACCCGTTTGACCGTATCGGCGGACTGGCGGATCAGCAGGCGGCCAATTTCGGTGGAGCCGGTAAAGGAAATCACCCGGACCCGTGGGTCCTCGGTCCAGGGCGCAACAATTTCGCGCGCCTTGCCGGTGACAATATTAAAGACGCCCTTGGGCATCCCGGCCCGCTCTGCCAGAATGGCGAGGGCGGTTGCTGAAAATGGGGTTTCGCCCGAGGGATGACAGACGCAGGTGCATCCGGCTGCCAACGCCGCCGCAGCCTTGCGCGTCAGCATGGCGGCGGGAAAATTCCACGGCGTGATCAGCGCGGCGACACCGCAGGGTTCACGCCAGATTTCGACCTCGGCATCCGGCAGATGCGAGGTGACGCTTTCGATGTTGGGCCGTTTGGTTTCTTCGGCATAAAACTCGACGAAGGAAGCCGCATAAGCGATTTCGCCGCGCGCTTCGGAAATCGGTTTGCCTTGCTCGGCGGTCATGATCTGGGCCAGATCTTCCTGCGCGCCCATGATCAGATCAAACCAGCGCCGCAAGGTTGCAGAGCGCTCCTGCGGGAGCAGCCCTGACCAGGCGGCAAAAGCATTTTGGGCGGCATCAACGGCACGGCGGGACTGGGCTGCGTCCATGCCGGGAACGCTCCCCAAAAAACGTCCGCTGGCGGGATCAGTCACAATGATTTCGCCGCGCACGTCCTCGCCGATGCGCTCGCCGTCGATATAGGCAGCCGGACAGAACAGTTCGCGATCTGCCAGCCGGTCGATCAGATCGTCGGATTGCGGATTGCTTGCCTGTGCTGAATTCATCAAAACCTCCTCGGTTCACCCAAGATTAGGCGATCCGGGGGCAGAGGCGTTCGCCAAACTCCCCCTGCTTTTCCGATAGAAGTTCTATTTGGATCGGGTCAGGCGCTAGTTTCGTCTGGCTGGCCTCAGCTTTCGCGTGCCAGCAGTTCTACCGGCAGCGGCACGTTCTTGATCGGCTGGGTCACGACATAGGAATAATAGCGCTTGATGCCGATGTCCTGGGCCAAAAGCCCTTCAACCAGGGCCTGGTAATCATCGAGTGTGCGCACGATTAGCTTGCAGATATAGTCGATGCCGCCGCCAACGCCCCAGCATTCGACAATTTCAGGGGTTGCCTCGATGGCGTCTTGAAAAGTCGCGAAATCTTCCTGACGGTGGCTGTCGATTTCAACCTGCATGAAAACGATGGTCACCGGCCCGAAGGCCTTGATCGAGACGACCGCCTGATAGCTTTCAATGATCCCGGCGTCCTCAAGCCGCCGCAACCGCTCCCAGCAGGGGGTGGCCGAAAGATTGACCCGTTCGGCCAGCGCTGCCTTGGGGATGCGCCCCTCGCGCTGCAGAATGCTCAATATCTTGATATCGCGGTCATCGAGACGGACGCCGTTATCGGCTTTTGGTGCGCTCACGCTTGCTCATCGCTAAAGGTTGGGTGAGCGCACCATAGGGCCAGCCCCCGGCCTCGTAAAGCGTTGCCTTGGGAGAATCCGTTGGTCAGGTGCCACGTCCACAGCTGGTCGGCTTCAGCCTTCCAGCACTGCCTTTAAAAACTCGCGCGTCCGCTCCTCCTTGGGATCGGTAAACAATTCGTCTGGCGTGCCCTGTTCCTTGATCTTGCCCTTGTCGAAAAAGCAGACCCGGTCGGAAACTTCGCGGGCAAAGCGCATTTCGTGGGTTACCAGCAACATGGTCAGATCATGTTCTTCGGCCAGTGCCCCAATGACGTTGAGCACCTCGCCAACAAGTTCAGGATCGAGCGCCGAGGTTGGTTCATCGAACAGCATGACCTTGGGGCGCATTGCCAGTGCCCGGGCAATGCCGACGCGCTGCTGCTGACCGCCTGAAAGCTGGTGGGGATATTTGTCGGCCTGATTGGCCAACCCAACCATTTCCAGCAATTCCTCGGCCCGCTCGCGCGCATCCTGCCTGCTCATCCCCAAAACCTTGACCGGGCCTTCGGTGATGTTGCGCCGAACGCTCATGTGCGGAAACAGGTTGAACTGCTGAAACACCATGCCCAACTGCACGCGCATCTTGCGCAAATGCGCCTCGCTGGCATTAACCAGTCTGCCGTTTCTTTCCTCGTGCCAAAGCGGTTCGCCATCGACGCTGACAATCCCTTCGCTGATACTTTCCAGCGTCATCAGAATGCGCAGAACGGTCGACTTTCCCGAACCGGACGGGCCGATGATTGTTACCTTTTCGCCGCGCTGCACATTGAAATCGAGGTGATCGAGAACGGTCAGCGCACCGAAGCGTTTGACCACCTGATCGAATTTGATGATGGTGTCGCTCATTTCAGGGAAAGACCTCTCTTGGGCAGGGTCTGGTCAAGCCAGCGCACCCCGCCGGACGCAACCAGCGTCATGATCATGTAAAGCCCGCCCACCATGGAAAGCGGGATCAGGTAATTGAAAGTGCGGTCGCCAACAATCTGGGCAACGTTGAGCATTTCGAGAACGGTGACCACCGAAAGCACTGGCACGTCCTTCATGATGGACACCAGATAATTGCCCATGGCCGGGATGATACGGGGCACCGCCTGCGGCAGGACCACGTGGGTAAAGGTGCGCAGGCTGGTAAAATTGAGCGCCCGCGCCGCCTCGTGCTGGCCCTTGGCGATGGCCTCGATACCGGCGCGATAAACTTCTGCTGTATAGGCGCTATATTGCAGCCCCAATGCCAGCGCGCCGGTCAGGAAGGCGGGCAATACCAGCCCATATTCGGGCAGCACATAATAGAGAAAGAACAGCTGGATCAGCAGCGGCGTATCGCGGATAAATTCAGTCAGAACACCTGCGGGCCAGGAGATGATCTTGAGCGGGGCCGCCTTGAGCGCCGCAAAGATCAGCCCCAGGACCAGCGCCACGAAAAACCCCAGAAAGGTCGCCTGGATGGTTACGATCATGCCGCGCAAAAGGATTGGCAGGATCGAGATGGCGAAAGCCAAATCGCTTGAGGTGTCCCATTCAATTCCAAATAGCATGGTTCACCTCACCCGCGCGCCGAACGCCAGCGCCCGACGTAGCGCTCCAGCGTTTTCATCAGTGCTGTCACCACCAGCGCCATGCCGAAATACATGAACAGGACCATGGTGTAGATCGTGGTGCTATCCTGGGTGAAATTGCGCAATTGCTCGGCCCGAAAGGCGAGATCGCCGAGGCTGATCAGCGAGACTAGCGCCGTGTCCTTAAGGTTCTGCACCGCCAGATTGCCAAAGGACGGCATCATTTCGGGAATGGCCTGCGGCAGCGCCACCGACCAAAGGGTCTGCCGCCGGGTAAAATTAAGCGCCTTGGCGGCTTCATACTGGTCCTTGGAAACCGCCTGAATCGCGCCCCGCACGACTTCAGCGCCATAGGCCCCGATATTGAGTGCCAAAGCCAGCACGCCGGCCACAACGGGGGGCAGGCGCAGGTCCAGCCCTACGGTTTGCCCGAGAATGGGCAGGGCGAAATAAAGCCAGAACAATTGAACCAAAAGCGAGGTGCCGCGAAACACTTCGATGTAGGTGACGGCAATGGCCTTGACGATGCGGTTGTGCGAGGTTTTGCCGATCCCGGCGGCAAAAGCCAACACAGCCCCAAGAATGGTCGAATACAAGGTCAGCTGAACTGTCAGCCAGGCGCCCTGCATAAGGGGATTGAGATACTCGGTCCAGTGCATCCATTGCCCTGTTCTGCACCCTGGCGATGGTTGCCGGAGTTTGGATGGGAAGGGGCGGGTCAGCCTGACCCGCCCCGATTTTGTCTTGACCTATTTGGCGGCGCAAAGTTCCTCGGTGGTCTTGTGCCCGGAGCCATCAACATCGCTCTGGGTAAAGCCATAACTCATCAGGGTTTTGCTCCAGTCATCGGTAGCCTTGTACTCAGCCAGAACACCATTGACGGCATCGCGCAGATCTTCGGACCCCTGGGCAAAAGTGAACGCGCCCCAACTCCGCACCTCTTCGCCGTTAACGACAGGATCGACAAATTCACCGGCGACTTCAACCTTGTCGCCCTTGGCCGCCAGTTCGCTGGCGGTCAGGCTCGTGGCTGCATAGGCATTGGCGCGGCCGGTTGAAACCGTCGAGATGGCGTCAGCGTTGGACGAGATGGTGACCATCTGGTCCTCGGCAACACCCAGAGCCTGCATCATGTCGAGCTGGTCGGCCCCGGCCATGATCGCAACCTTGATGTCCTTGCGGGTGGCGAAATCTTCAAACGAGTGAATGCCGTCAGGGTTGCCAGTGGCGACCAGCAGGCCTTCACCATAAGAAGTGTTGGGTTCGGAATAGATAACCTGCTCGCAGCGAGTGGGCAGCACGGCCATTTCGGCAGCTACCATATCAAAACGGTCTGCCTGCAGGCCGGGGATCAAGCCAGAAAATTCGGCCGTGACCCATTCGATATCCTTGATGCCCAGCTCGTCCATGATGTGCTTGGCAACGTCCGGTCCTGCCCCCTTGGCATCGCCATTGGGGTCGATATAGCCGTAGGGAATTTCATTGGCGACGGCGATCCGGATCTTGCCCGACTTCTGGATGTCGGCGAGCGAGGCGGCGCTAACTGATGCCGATCCCAGCGCCGCGATGGTCAGCGCTGCCAGAATAGTTTTTCCTAGTTTTTGAGTATTGAGCATGTGTTTACTCCCGTGTTCCTGATATTGGCGGTTCATGGTTGCCGCATTCGGTCGAAGGTCAAAACAACGTAGCAGCAAATTGGTTGCTATTTTTTTGACAAGCCTTGTAGCCTGTTCCGGTTAGGCGAGAACAGTGATTGAGCGAACCGGGATCGCCACAAGGCACGAAGGCGGACTATTTGTATGCCCTCACGCTGAACTTTACCGGGGCATAGGTTTGCGGATCAGGTCGACCGAGTCGAGGGAAGATATCTCTTTATGTCGCGCTTCAGGCAGGCGGATCGGCTGCCACTGTCTAAATGTTTAGTGAGATCAACTATCTGGCGGACAGGCATAGTCCTGATCTTGGCACGATTATTTGATTGGTCGGCCCCCGAGGCGGATCGTCTGCCCCGGAACGCGATCCCCAGGGTTTCGCAATAATCGGGAGGTGCTTTTGAGCGTTGCCTTCACCCAGATACTTGCGGCGCGACGACGCATTGGCGCCCATGTGCTGCGCACACCCCAGCGCGATGCTGTGAGCCTGAGTGAAAAGCTGGGCGTCCCGGTGCGCCTTAAGTGCGAACACCACCAGACCACCGGCAGCTTCAAACTGCGCGGGGCTACCAATGCGGTTCTGTCCCTTTGTGAGGGCGAGCGCGCTGCCGGCGTCGTGGCTGCCTCAACCGGCAATCATGGCCGGGCGCTGGCTCATGCTGCACGGATTGCGGGCTGCCGCGCCGTCATCTGTGTGTCGAAACTGGTACCTGCCAACAAGGTCGCCGCGATCAAGGCATTGGGAGGGGAGGTGCATATTGTGGGCACCAGTCAGGACGATGCCCAGGTCGAGGTGGATCGGTTGGTGCGCGAAGAGGGAATGTCGATGGTCCCCCCGTTTGACGCCGTCAATGTCATTGCCGGGCAGGGTACGCTGGGCGTCGAAATGCTTGAAGATGCCCCCGACGCCAGCGCCGTTCTGGTGCCCCTCTCCGGGGGCGGGTTGATGGCAGGCATCGCCCGCGCCGTCAAAACCATCAATCCTGCCACTCAGCTTGTCGGCGTCACCATGGAAAAGGGCGCTGCCATGCATCAAAGCCTAGCGGCAAAAGTGCCGGTTTCGGTCACTGAGCTGCCAACGCTGGCCGACTCGCTTGGCGGAGGAATCGGACTTTCCAATCAGCATAGTTTTGCCATGGTGCGCGATCTGGTTGATCAAACCATTCTGGTCAGCGAGGCCGAAATCGCCAATGCCATGCGCTATGCCTATTTCGAAGAAGGCGAAGTTTTGGAGGGGGCCGCCGCGGTTCCGCTGGCGGCCCTGATCAGCGGCCGGTTTGCTCCCAAGGGCGAGGTCATTGCGCTTCTGACCGGCAAGAATATCGACATGGCTCTGCACCAGCGTATCATGGCGGGTGAGGATCCCGATCTTGAAGCTGAGGCTGCCGATGCCTGATGTAACCATCCTGACCGAAGCCGACTTGCGCCAGTTGGTGCCGCTCGATCCTGAAGCCGTTGCCTGCATTGAAAACGCTTTTCGGGCGCTGGCGACAACGGCGGTCGTGATGCCGCCGATCCTGCGTCTGGATATGAAAGAGGCCAATGGCGAGGTTGATGTCAAAACCGCCTATGTTCCGGGCATTGCAAGTTTTGCCATCAAGATCAGCCCCGGTTTTTTCGATAATCCGGCCCTTGGCCTGCCCTCGGTCAATGGGCTGATGGTCCTGTTGAGCGCCCGTACCGGGCTGCTTGAAGCGAGCTTGTTCGACAATGGTTATTTAACTGATGTGCGCACCGCGGCCGCTGGTGCTGTGGCCGCCAAACATCTGGCGCGCGAGGATGCCGATACCGCAGCGGTTCTGGGCGCGGGCGTTCAGGCAGGTCTGCAGTTGCAGGCGCTGATGCTGGTGCGCCCGATCCGTTCTGCGCGCCTATGGGCGCGCGATATGGCCAAGGCCGAAAGGCGAGCTGCAGAATTGTCCGCGGCATTATCCATCCCGGTTACCGCGTGCCCCGAACCGCGCGAAGCGGTGCGTAATGCCGATGTCGTTATCACCACGACGCCAAGCGACACTCCGATTTTCAGGGCTGACTGGCTAGAGCCCGGCCAGCATATTACCGCCATGGGATCGGATGCCGAGCATAAGAATGAAATCGAGCCCGATGTCTTTGCTCTGTTGACCCGTTATGTGCCCGACCGTTTAAGCCAAACCAGAATATTGGGCGAATTGCACCACGCCATAGAGGCGGGACAGGCGCTGGCCGACACCGACTATGTTGAACTCGGGGCGATTGCCAGCGGGCTAGCCAGCGGTCGTACCGATCCCGACGACATTACCCTGGCCGATCTTACAGGCACCGGGGTTCAGGATACCGCCATTGCAACGCTGGCCTTCCAACGCGCCAAACAGGTGCAGGCCGGCAAGATTTTTTCCACCTGAGGCCTCTGGAGGTCCAATTGCCCGATATCGCCCTACCGTTTTCGATTGCAGAATACCAGGACCGTCTGGTCAAGACGCGCGCTGCCATGGTGCGTGCCAATATTGACGTGCTGGTCGTCACCGACCCCGCCAATATGTCGTGGTTGACGGGTTATGACGGCTGGTCATTTTATGTGCATCAGGCGGTGATCGTTCTGCCCGAAGGCGAGCCACTTTGGTGGGGCCGTCCCATGGATGGGGTCGGGGCGCGGATGACCAGCTATCTGGCGCCGGAATCGATCCACTCCTATCCCGATCACTATGTGCAAAGCGCCACCATTCACCCCTATCAATTGATGGCGGTGCTGCTGCGCCAATATGGCCATTCGAGCGCCCGCATCGGGTTGGAAATGGACAATTACTATTTCACGGCAAAGTGCTTTGAGACGCTGCGCCTTGAGCTGCCCGACGCCCAGTTCAGTGATGCAACGGCGCTGGTCAACTGGCAGCGGGCGGTCAAATCCGAACAGGAACTTATTTATATGCGCCGCGCCGCGCGCATCGTTGAGCAAATGCATCAGCGCATCCGCGACACCGCCGAAGATGGCCTGCCCAAAAGCACGCTGATTGCCGAAATCTACGACGCGAGCCTGCGTGGCGCCGATGGCTTTGGTGGCGACTATCCCTCGATCGTGCCACTCACCCCTTCCGGTACCGACGCCGCTGCCGCCCACCTGACATGGGACGATCGCCCGCTACGGCGTGGCGAAGGCACGTTCTTTGAAATCGCCGGGTGCTACCGGCGCTATCATTGTCCAATGTCGCGCACCATCTATCTGGGTGAACCGCCCGCCGACATGCTCCGGGCCGGAGAGGCGGTGCTCGAAGGGTTGGCTGACGGGCTTGAGGTGGCGCGGCCCGGCAATACGTGCGGCGAAGTAGCGGACGCCTTTTTCGCGGTTTTGGCCAAGCACGGGATCGAGAAGAATTCGCGCACCGGCTACGCCGTCGGCATTTCTTATCCCCCCGACTGGGGCGAGCGCACCATGAGCCTGCGGCCCGGCGACCAATCGATCCTGGAGCCCAACATGACCTTTCATTTCATGCCGGGTCTCTGGGGCGACGATTGGGGGTTTGAGGTCTCCGAAACCATCAGAATCACCGAGGATGGCCCGGCTGAGTGTCTGGCCGATGTTGGCCGTGAATTGATCATCAAACCCTGACCGGAGCCACCATGGTCCATGCGCTGCTAAACGATGCGGTTGCCGTCCTTGACGATCTGATCGGCTTTGACAGCATCAGTCTGCAATCCAATCTGGCCGTGATCGCCTATCTTGGCGAGCGGCTCGACGGATTGGGCATCCACACCCGATTGAGCCATTCGACCGATGGCCAGCGAGCCAACCTGTTTGCAACCATCGGGCCGCGCGACACCGATGGCGGCATCGTCTTGTCAGGCCATACCGATGTGGTGCCGGTGGCGGGGCAGGATTGGACCAGCGACCCCTTTGTGGCGCGCCACCATGATGGTCGTGTCTTTGGCCGTGGTGCCTGTGACATGAAAGGCTTCATTGCCTGTGCCATGGCCCACGCCGCTGAATTTTCGGGCAAATCGCTGCGCCGCCCCCTGCATTTTGCCTTCACTTTCGATGAGGAGGTCAGCTGTCTGGGGGCTCAGGTCATGCTTGAGCAACTGGCCAGAACCGGGCCAAAGCCTGCCGTCTGCATCGTTGGCGAGCCGACCGAAATGCGCATCATTGAAGGGCACAAGGGGTGCTGCGAATATGCGACCCATTTTACCGGCAGTCCGGGTCACGCTTCGCAGCCAGCGCTGGGGGTCAATGCGGTCCATTACGCGGTGCGCTATATCACCCGGCTGCTCGAAATCGGAGAGGCGCTCAAGGCCCGCGCGCCGAAAAATTCGCGCTTTGATCCAGCATGGTCGACCATTCAGGTTGGCCGGATCGAAGGCGGCATGGCGCGCAATGTCATTGCCGGGTCGTGCTCGCTCGACTGGGAAATGCGCCCGGTCAGCGCCGCGGATCTGGCGTTTGCAAAAGCCAATATCGAAGAGTACGCCCGCTCGACCCTGCTGCCTGCCATGCAGGCCGACAATGCCAACGCCGACATTATCACAGAAATCATCGGGGAAATCATCGGGCTGGAGCCCATGGACGATTGCGAGGCCGAAGCGTTGGTGCGCACCCTGACGGGCGACAATTTACCGGCCCAATGCGTTTCATTTGGCACTGAGGCGGGGCTGTTCCAGCAACTAGGGATTGCGACGGTCATTTGTGGTCCAGGATCCATCGAGCAGGCACACAAGGCCGATGAATTTGTCGAACTGTCCCAGCTCGACGCCTGTCTTGCCATGATGAGCCAACTCGGCAGGCATATGGCCGACTAGGCTTTTGGCAGCCCGGCCAAAGCCTTGTTTTCCGCGCCGATCCGTACCCACATCATGGCGGCGTTCAATGCCGCAAAAAGCACGGCCACCCAGGGCAGGCCCAGCGCCATCGGTACGGTAATCAATTCGGCCGCCACCAGCCAGTAGTTGGGGTGGCGTACGAAACGGTATGGGCCGCGCCTGATCGCGGGCTCCTCAACAATGACAATGCGTGTTGTCCAACGCCCGCCCAGCGAGCGTAATATCCAGACCCGCGCCACTTGCAGGATCAGATAGACGCCAACCCATGCCCAGACCAATTGCTGTTGCCAGCCAAACCAAACCAGAGCGGCAATCCAGGCGGTGTGCAGTGCCACGATCAACCAATAGTGCTCCGCGCCAAATTCGCGGCCCCCGCGTGCCAACAGCGCTTTGGTATTGCGTTTGGCGATCTGCAATTCCACCAGCCGCTGGCCAATGACCAGCGCCAACAGCAGCACCGCACCTATTGAGGCATTTCCCATCAATCAAACTGGATCGGCAGCATCGAGGCTGTGAAGCCCGGGCCTAGCGCTGCCAACATCATGGTGCCGGTCGGCGCCCCTTGCATCACCCGCTCCAAGACGAACAGCGCCGTTGGGGCTGACATATTGCCAAACGCGCGTAAAACCTCGCGCTCGGCGTCGAGCACCCCCTGTTCGAGGTGCAATGCTGCTTCAATGGCTTCGACCACCCTGGCCCCGCCAGGATGGCAGATCATGCGACTGAGATTGTCGCGCTCCAACCCGATGCTTTCAAGGCCGTCGGCAACCGCATCGGCAAAATTCTGTTTGACGAATTCGGGGATGGAGCGATCAAAAATGACGCCAAAACCGTCGGTATCCACGTCCCACCCCATGATTGGCAGCGTGTCGGGCCATGTGTGCTCGGCCCCTTCTCCAAATATTGGATCGGTTGCACTGTCGGTCGATAAACAAGCAGCCGCCGCGCCATCGCCGAACAATACGGTTGCGATAATGTCGGCTTTTTGCATCCGGTCAGCCCGGAACGAAAGAGTGCAGGTTTCAACGCAAACCAGCAACACCTTGCTGCCCGGCGCAGAAGCCGCCAGCCGGGCTGCAATCGACAACCCCGTGACCCCACCGGCGCAGCCCAGGCCAAAGACGGGCACGCGTTTGACATCAGTTCGAAATGGTAGACTAGCCATGGCCCGAGCGTCCAGCGTCGGGGTGGCAATACCGGTCGAGGTTATGGTGACAATGGTGTCAATTTCCGCTGCCTTCAAGCCGGCACAGTCGAGGGCCTTTTGCGCAGCCGCCACAAACAAAGCGGTCGCGCCTTCAAGGTAGGCCTCGGTGCGTTCAGGCCAATCCTTGCCCGCCTCGAACCATTCAAAAGGCACCACCGAATAACGTTTATCGATCCCTGAATTGGTAAAGGATTTTGATAGCCGCTCAAACTCGGGATAGCGCGGCCCCAGGATCTTGCTCGCAACCAGCTTGACCATGTCCTGTGGCAGTTCATGGGCGGGAACGGCCGTGCCCAGGCCGAGAAGGCGGGCCGGCTGGGCGGCAATCTGCATGTTCACAACGGGCTCACTTTCAGTAGCGCAGGGAACGGGCAAATTATGCGCACCCCCTTAACGCAGCGGCGACGGTTTTGGATGCCTACCTTGGCACGATCACTCGGCCCGTGCGCCCAGAAACGGCAATAATTCGGTATCCATTTCGGTTTTTACCGCGTCAGTGAACAGATTGGTCGCGACCATCAGTCCGGCGAAGGCGATGAGGTCAACCAGGGTTTTTTCGTCATAGCGTTCAGCGACTTGGCCCCAGATAGCGTCCGGCACTGATTGGGCATTCCTGCCCAACGCCTGCCCCAGGGCCACCAACGCCTCTTCCTCGGCGGTCAGCACCAGCCTATCGGGATCGTCGCCGCCGGTGACAATCGCGCGCCGCATAAATCCCATGCCAATGGGGCTGTCCGAGGATTTACTGATGGCCTCGGCAAACAGCCAGATCGGGCGCACGCCCAAAATCGGCAGGAGTTGGTCGCGCAGCGCGAACCATTCGCCATAAATTCGTAGCGCCACGGGAGAATGAAGCAGCGTGCGCTTCATATTGGTCATTCGCCCGCGCAAGGCCATTTCCGCATCGTGAGCCTGGCGTTGTTCAGGCGTGGCGGTGGCATAATCAACCTGAGTGATCCGGGCCATCCGGCTAGATCATCGGCGTAACATCGCGCACGATTGCGCCGTGCTCAAACGTATTGCCGACCGTGCAGATTTCGTGGGCCTCGGCGATCAGCTCCTGCCGTTCAGCGGCATCAAAGTCACCTTCGATCCGAAACGAACAGGCAAACCCGGCGACCCGCGAAGGGCCGTCGGGTGCCTTTTCGTGGGTTACGTCCACATCAACCGAGGTAAACCGCTCCTGCCATCCGAACTTTCGCACTGCGATCCGCACGCTCAACACCAGACAACCGGCAAGCGCTGCGTCCATCAGTTCGAGCGGGGTAAATCCCTGGTCCGACGCCATGTTGGCCAATTTGGCCCCGGCACCCGATTGGGCCAATACACTGCCAACTCCGGCTTGACTTAGAGTTGCCCCAACTGTTGTGGAACGCGCAACGATATTGACCATGATCTACCCTTTTGTTTACCGTTATATTGGCTGCCGGTTTCCCTCAGGCAATGTCATCCGCCTGAATTGCTTTGTCAAAACGCCGATGCGGCACGCAAAACAATTTCTCGGAGTCGCGCCCAAAACGCAACCCGGCTAGCGCCCGGCCTCTGGCTATATCGGCATATTACGATATAGTTCCCACCAACTACCGCAATCGCGACAACCGTCGTTTCCAGTTCAGGAGCAACACCATGCAGCTTTTCGCCCGTTCCAATCGCCGCCAGTTCGGCGCAACCGCCATCGCGGCCAGCATTGCCGCGCTCGGCATGATGTCAGTCAGCCCCGCTGTTCTGGCTGCAGCCGACACCAGCGCCGTCATTGAAATCGGTTCCCTGTATGAGCCGCAGAATCTTGATAACACCGCTGGCGCCGGACAAGGTATCAACGAAGCCTTCAACGGCAATGTCTATGAGGCCCTGTTTGCGTTGACCGATGGTGGCGATGTGAGCGATGCGTTGGCCAAGGACTATAGCGTCAGCGACGATGGATTGACCTATACCATCACCCTGCAAGACGGCGTCACCTTCCACTCCGGCGATCCGCTGACCGCTGCCGACGTCAAGGCCAGCATTGAGCGCGTAACCGCGGAAAGCTCCAAAAGTTCGCGCAAGAACAACCTTGCCACTATCACCAATATTGAAACACCAGACGACAGCACTGTCGTCATTACCCTGAGCGAACGCTCGATTTCGCTGCCCTATAATCTGAGCTATGTGTGGATCGTCAATGATGCGGCCACCAGCATCACTGACAGCGAAGATGGCACCGGCCCCTATAAGCTGGATCAGTGGCGTCGCGGCTCAAGCCTGTCGCTGACCCTGGCGGACAATTACTGGGGTGAGGCGCCAACCAATGCGGGTGTGGTCTTTAACTACTTCACCGACGCGACGGCGCTCAACAACGCGCTTTTGACAAACGCTGTAGATATCATCACCTCGGTGCAAAGCCCCGATGCGCTGGCCCAGTTCACCGACAATCCCGATTTCACCGTCACCAATGGCCAGTCAACGACCAAGGAACTAATGGCCTTTAATGACCGTGTTGCCCCCTTCGACAAGGTCGAGGTCCGCAAGGCCGTTGCCCGCGCCATCGATGACAAGAAACTGCTGGAATCGATCTGGGGTGATTATGGCACCCTGATCGGCTCGTTCGTGCCGCCCACCGACCCGTGGTATGTCGATCTGACGGCGGTCGACGCCTATGATCCCGACAGCGCCAAGGCAATGTTGGCCGAGGCGGGCTATCCTGATGGCTTTACCTTCAGCCTTGATACCCCTGACTATGATCCGCACCCGATCGTTGCCGAATTCATCAAGAGCGAACTGGCCAAAGTTGGGGTGACGGTCAATATCAACATCATCACCGCCAATGAGTGGTACACCAAAATCTATCAGGCCCACGATTTTGATGCGACGCTGCAGGAGCACGTCAATCACCGCGATATCGTGTTTTACGGCAATCCCGATTTTTATTGGGGCTACAACAATCCCAAGGTCGTCGAGCTGATCAAACAGTCTGAATCAAGCGCCACCATTGACGAGCAGAACCAGAAGTTGACCGAGGCCAACAAGCTGATTGCCGAGGATGCGGCTAGTGACTGGCTATACCTTTACCCGCAGATTGTGGTATCGGCCTCAAATGTCAGTGGTTATCCGGTCAATGGGTTGAACTCGCAGTTCTACGCCTATGACATCGAAAAAAGCGCAGAATAGGTCTGTTGCGAGCCGACGAATGGAGCTGAACAATTCTCGTTTATATCCTGCGTCGGCTCGTCATTTTATGCCTTTCACTGATCCTTGCGTCAGTGGTGCTGTTTGCCCTCCTGCGCATTTTGCCGGGTGATCCAGCCAATGCCCTTCTGGGCGTTGGCGCTGATGCCGACCAGATCGCGGCGGCCCGCCAGCAGGTCGGCTCCGACCTGCCGCTCTGGCAACAATTTGTCGGCTTCTTCACCAGTCTTGCCCGTTTTGATCTTGGCACCTCGTTTGTCAGTCAGGCGCCGGTGAGCGAGGAAATTCTGGCCCGCCTCAGCGTCACGGTACCGTTGACCCTTCTGGCTTTTGCCTTGGCGATCATTGTGGCGGTGCCCCTGGGCATCATCGCCGCCGTCAAATCGCACAAATGGTATGGCGGGTTGATTTCGGTTTTCTCGCAATTGGGCATTGCCATCCCGGTCTTCTGGGTCGGCATCCTACTGGTCACCGCTTTTGCCATCAATTTGCGCCTATTTCCCTCCGGTGGATTTCCGCGTCAGGGATGGGGCAATCCCGCCGACGCGTTACGCGACCTGACGCTGCCGGTCTTGACCGTTGCCATTGTCATGGCGTCCTCGCTGGTGCGCTATGTGCGCTCCGCCACCCAGGATGTGTTGGGCAGCGATTATCTGCGTACTGCCCGCGCGCTTGGCTCCAGCTTTATCGAAGCCCTTTTGCGCCACGGTGTGCGCAATGGCTCGGTGCCAATCATTTCCATTTTGGGCATTGAACTGGCCTCAACCTTTCTCGGCGCCGTCGTGGTCGAGCGGGTTTTTACCCTGCCCGGTCTCGGCTCCATGCTGCTATTGGGCATTTCCCAGCGCGACTATCCCAATGTGCAGGGCGTGCTGTTTGTCTCAACGCTCCTGGTGCTTTTCATTGGCTTTTTTGCAGATCTCGCCCAGCGCCTGATTGATCCGCGCCTACGCGACCGCAGCCGGGGCGCCGCCTCATGACCACAATCGAACTGGATCGGCCCGCCCGGCGCTCGGCCGCTTCCTTGACCTTTATTGTTGGTCTGATTCTGGTCGGCTTGCACGTCGCCATCGCACTCCTGACTCTGGTCTGGACCCCTTACGATCCTTCAAGCACCGCCGGCGGACGCCTTGAGGCCCCTTCCCTGCTGCATTGGGCCGGGACCGACCGGCTGGGGCGCGACCTCTTCACCCAAATCATGATCGGCTCGCGCATTGCCCTGCAAGTCGGCATCGGCGCCGTCGGCATTGGTGCCGCCATCGGTGTCACCATTGGCGTGCTTGCCGCCTTTGCCACCCGTCTGCTCGATGATGCATTGGCGGCGGCCTTTGATATTCTCATAGCCTTCCCAACATTGCTCCTCGCCATGCTGGTAGTCGCCGCCAGCGACACCGCCAGCCTGTGGTCGGCCATTCTGGCGCTCGGCATTGCGCTTTCCGCCATTGTCGGGCGCTTGACCCGCATTCTGGCCAAGCGGGTGTTGCAGATGGATTTCATCACCGCCGCCCGCACCTCAGGCACCTCATGGCCACGTATCGTTGTGATCCACATCCTGCCCAATATCTGGCCGACGCTGATGGTCAATTTCGCCTTGCAATTCGGCCTCGCTGCCATTGCCGAAGCCTCCCTGTCCTATCTCGGCCTCGGCGCGCCGCCGCCCAATGCCTCGTGGGGACGGCTGTTACAAGAGGCACAGGGCACTGTTTATACCGCCCCTTTTGGCGCCATCGCGCCGGGTCTGGCGCTCTTGGTTCTGGTCATTGGCATCAATCTGTTTGCCGACGGCCTGCGCGATGTCGGCGACCCTACCCGCAGGCGCAGCCGATGAGTTTGCTCGCTGTCAACAATCTTGCCATCGCCACCGGTGGACATGATCTGGTCGCCGATCTGTCGTTTGCGATTGAACCGGGCCAACGGCTTGGTCTAATCGGGGAAAGCGGTTCGGGGAAATCGCTGACCGCCATGGCCATCAGCGGCCTGTTGCCCCCCGCCATCGTGCCGCGCGGTTCCGTAACCCTTGATGGGGTGGAAGTCATTGGCGCGCCGGAGCGAAAACTCAATAAATTGCGCGGCGCGGCCAGTGCTGTTGTTTTCCAGGAACCACTGACAGCACTTGATCCGCTAATGAAACTCGGTCGCCAGTTGGCCGAACCGCTGCGCCGTCGTTTTCGCCGCGAAGGGCGCGACCTTGCTGGCATCGAGGCTGAAACCATTGCCTTGCTGGAGCGTGTCTCGCTGCCCCAGCCGCAGCGCATTGCCAATGCCTATCCTTATGAAGTTTCGGGCGGTCAGCGTCAGCGCGTCGCCATTGCCATGGCGTTAGCGTGTCGCCCCAAACTGCTGATTGCCGATGAGCCAACCACGGCACTCGATGTTACCACCCAGGCTGAGATTCTGGCCCTGCTCGACAGTCTGGTGCGCGACCTTGGCATGGCGCTCCTGTTCATTAGCCACGACCTTCCGGTCGTTTCCACCATCGTCGATCAGGTGCTGGTATTGCGGCAGGGGCGCATGGTGGAAACCGGCCCGGTCAAATCGGTCCTTGGCACGCCCACCCAGCAATATACCCAATCGCTGGTGGCGGCTGCCCGTGCCTTTGATACTGCCTTGGGGGCGAGATGAGCATTCTATCGCTTGATCAGGTCAATTTTGGTTACACCAGCAAAGCCAGGGTTCTCAACGAAGTCAGCTTTGAGGTCGAGCGCGGCGCCAATCTCGGCATTGTTGGTGAAAGCGGTTCAGGCAAAACCACACTGTTGCGCCTGCTACTCGGTCTTGAGCGTCCAACCAGCGGCACCATCAATTTCGGCAGCGTTCAGCTGGATCCGCGCGATGCCAATTTCATGCGCCGCTATCGCCGCGCCGTGCAGATGGTATTTCAGGATCCCTATTCCTCGCTCGATCCACGTCAGCGCGTTCGCGATATCATCGCCGAGCCGCTCCAGTCTCTGCGCATAGAGGGTAATCACGATGAGGCGGTTGCGGCAGCTCTCACCGAAGTTGGCCTGCCCGCCGACGCGGTCCGGCGCTATCCGCACGAATTTTCCGGCGGCCAACGCCAACGCATTGCCATTGCTCGCGCCATCGTTGCCCGCCCCCAACTGGTGCTGGCCGACGAAGCCGTCAGCGCCCTCGACCTCTCGACCCGCGTCCGCATTGTCGAGCTGCTCAAGCAATTGGGTCACACCATGACGCTGGTGCTGGTTTCACACGATCTGGGCGTTGTCGCTGCCCTTTGCCCGCGCATTGTCATTCTCGAGCGCGGCATAGTTGTCGAGGCCGGCGACACTGCCACCATTTTGGCCGCCCCCCAGCACCCCTACACGAGAAAACTCATCGCCAGCGTCCCCCGCATGCCCGCCTAAAGCCACCGGCTCGGGCACGCATCTGGACTTTAGCCTTGCAATACCGCCCCCAGTCCGCTTTCAAAGGGGATAACTTATCCAACAGGCCGCTGATCACTTGCCAGATAATGTTTGCCGGCACATCGCCAACGTCGCGATCGCCCACCCGACGTCGGTGGCGCTTTTGGCGCATGATCGCCAGCACGCCACCTACAGCGACATTTTCGATCAGGTCGACGCGCTCACCGGTACCCTGAGCCAACTCGAGTGCGCATCTGGCACCCGTATCGCGGTCATGTTGGACAGTGGACCAGAAATGGCGGTGGCCTGTCTGGCCATCATGGGCACCTCGATATGCGTTCCGATCAACCCTCATTACCCGGCCAGCGAGCTTTTGTCGCTTTTGCCGCGTCTCAACGTTACTCACATGCTAACCGATCGTGCCCTCTACGCCACACATGGCGAGCTGTTTGTGAGCATGGGGTTAAGCGTCATCATCGCCACCCCAGACCCCACCGCGCCAGCCGGACGCTTTACGTTTGAGATCGCGCACAAGCCCGGAAATCCGGTAGTTCCGTCCGCAAAGGGCACCCCGCAAAACCTTGCCCTGCTGCTCCACACATCCGGTTCCACCGGCACACCAAAACTGGTCCCCCTCACCCACGAAAACCTGCTCAGCGCCATGGCCAATGTGGTCTCTTCATTGGCGCTAACCCCTTCTGATCGTTGCCTGAATACCATGCCGATGTTCCACGTCGGCGGCCTGGTCGACCTGTTCCTTGCACCCCTCTCCGTCGGCTCCAGCATCATCACCGCTCCCACCCTCGGGCCCCAATCGGCACTCACCAGCATCCTCGAATTTTCCCCGACCTGGTATCAGGGTGTTCCCACGATGTTGGCGGATTTTCTGGCCAATCTACCTGACGAACTGCCTCCGAAAGTCGCCAATCTTCGCTTCATCCGCTCTGTCTCGGCACCGCTGCCCGCGCGCCTTCTCGCTGACATAGAAGCACGGCTCGATATTCCGGTTATCGAGATCTTCGGGATGAGCGAGACGGCTGGTCTGATTGCGAGCACCCCCCTGCCGCCCGGGATGAGAAAACCCGGTTCGGTCGGCATTGCTGCCGGCCCCGAAGTGGCGATAGTGGACGTCCTGGGCAATCGGATCGGTGCCGACGTTCGCGGCGAAATTGTCGTTCGCGGCCCCAGTGTCATATCCAGTTATCTTGATCAGAATGCCAGTCAATCCAGTGCTTTCATAGGCAGTTGGATGCGCTCTGGAGACGAAGGCTATCTCGATGCCGATGGCTATTTGTTCCTCACCGGTCGACTCAAGGACATCATCAATCGGGGCGGTGAAAAGATTGCCCCCAGCGAAATTGATATCATCGTCAACGAACTCGAGGGGGTTGCAGAAGCCGCGGCCTACGCCCGACCTCATGCAGGTCTAGGCGAGGAGGTCGGGCTGGCGGTCGTTCTGAGGCCAGGCGCTCCGCTTTCCGAAGCTGATATCCTCCACCATCTCAGCCCAAAGCTGGTCCAGTTCAAACAACCTCGCCATGTCGATTTCCTTGCGACCCTGCCTCGCGTTCCCAGCGGTAAACTTGACCGCAGGGCGATTGCCGGATTGGTGGGCATTTCGTCGTCCCAATCCGAGCAGTCGCCACCTCGCTTGCCGGAAACGCCGTTGCAGCGCCAATTGGTAGAGATCTGGCAGCGCATTCTGCAGATTGATGAGGTTGGTCTCGGTGACGACTTTTTTGATCTTGGCGGCGACTCGCTCAAAGCCACGACACTGATGATTGAGTTAGAAGCAATTTTTGATCAACCACTTGATGGCGCTTTGCTTTTTGATGCGTCAACCATTGCGGAACTGAGCGAAAAACTATCTCATCTGTCCAAGGATGCTGGCGTATTCCCAGCCAATGTCAGTCCGGGCGAACTCCCCGATGCGGTCTATCAGGAGATCAAACGCCAGATCGCCGGTTGGCAGGGCAACCGGGCACAATCGGCAAGCCTGATCACTGGCCGCAATACGTTCGGAACCAAAATCCCGCTGTTTTGGGGTGTGACCAAGGAAGCCGAGTTTTCCCAACTGGCACGCAATCTTGATGCGGACCAACCGATCTATGCGATGCGGTCTTTATCCACTACCCAGCTAAAGAGCGACGACAATACGAGGCTGCTCGCCCACCAATACGCGCGTGAAATTGTCAGACTTTGCCCGACCGACCCCATTCAGATTGGCGGATTCTGTGATGGGGGTCGGTTGGCCTTCTTTGCGGCTCAGTGGTTAAAGAAACAGGGGCGTCAGGTTGATCTGTTGCTGCATGATCGCTTCGTACCAGAACCCTATGATGGACCGGTGACCTTTTTCTGGGGCATTACGGGTTGGCTTTTCAGCCACGAGGTGGAGCGGGCGAACAAAGCATGGCGGCGGTACTATTCCGGTCCGCTGAGCGTTGTTGAACTGCCGGTTGAACACCAGATGGCCTACGAGGACAGTTTTGCGCCGCAGTTGGGCCGGGCGATTAGCGATGAATTGGCCCGCCTTGGAGGGCGCTCTGAGCCCGAGAGCACGACTTTTCAGCCACTTGAGGTGCCACTGCCATCGGACATTTACCAAGCGCGGCTTTCGGCCAGGGTGCTCCCGCTGCTGCGCCAAGGCCGCCCACACATCGTGCGAACCAAGGTTCGCAACACAAGTGCACACGACTGGATGCCGACCGAGCAGAGCGGCATTTGCCTGGCGGCGCGATGGACCAACCTTGATGGGTTTGAGATCGTACAGATCGAGGGATTTACGGCCCTGAAGCAGGCTGTTCCATCGGGAGGCGAAGTGCATCTGGAGTTGGAGGTGGTTCCGCCTGCGCGCGGCCTGCCGATGTTTTTGGTCATAGATCTTCTCGAAGAGGGCGTTGGCTGGTTTGGACCGCGCGGTTCAAGGCCCGCCAAATCTTTGGTGATGCCGCTGGGGCGGCGGGCCGAAGCGAAAAAGGTCTATAGCGCCAGACGGAGATGAGCGAGCCATCGATGCCCGGGCCGGGCCAACCATTGTGGCGCGTCGTCCACGAGCCTGACGTTGGGCGCGTGCGCCAAAAAAGCAGCAACTGCCGCTTCTGTTTCAGCTTTGGCCAATTGGGCACCAAGGCACGAATGCTTGCCTTTGCCGAAGCTTAGGTAGGCTTGGCGTGGGCGGGCAATGTCAAAGCGATCAGGCGCGGGGAACTGGGCGGGATCGCGATTGGCGGCCCCCAATATCAGCAAGACGGTGCTGTCCTGTTTGATGGCGGTGCCGTGGATCTCAGTATCGGATCTGGCCACCCGGGCAATTGCCTGGGCCGGGGATTCAATACGGAGGGCTTCTTCAATCGCTGCCCCTGTCCGTTCGGGCACGCCTCTGAGGGCCGCAAACTGGTCGGGGTTACTCAAAAGCGACTGGACGACGCTGGCTATTCCGCGATCGACATTTTCGACGGCATCGGCAAACAGCAGGATAATTGTGTCGGCCAGCACCATGGGATCGCGAATGCCCGCCTCGGCCATCGCCGGGATCAACGCCGAAACGTAATCGTGTTGCGGATTGGTGGTCCGAGCCTGCACCACGGTCAGAACATAATGTCGGAAGGCCGCCAATTGGTTGTCCATTTCCAAGCGCGCGGCTTCAGAGGGAATTTTTGAGAACAGATAAAAAAATACTCGCTGTGGGCTTTGAGTTGATCACCGTCGGTATCGGGAAAGCCAAGGATCGAGCAGATGGTCTTGAGCACAAACGGGGTAGCAAAATCCTTGATCAACTCGACATCGGAGCGCCCCTGTAGCCGCTCGAGGCAGTGTTGCGCAAAGCCCTGATAGTCGGGCGGCATCGATTTGAGATGACCGGTAAAGCTGCGCGCCACAGCCCTTCTGGGCCCCGCGTGGGCAGGATCATCGAGAAAAGGCAGAATGTTGTTAGCCATGTCGGCGCAGACATAATTGTCGCGGTTACGCGAATGCACCACGGCATAGCGCGCCGGGGCATTCCCGAGTGCTGGATTGGCGAGCGCTGCAACAACGTCGTCATAGCGCGTCAACACAAAAGCCCCATTGGGAGCGCGGTGAACCGGCTCATTTTCGCGCAACCATCGGTAGGTTGGATAGGGATCGGCCACGAATTGGGGATGATCGGGCTCGTAACGCTCGAGAAGCGTCCGTTCTTCGGGCGTATTCTGCCTGGTTATCCCAAACCTATTGAGCAGAGAACGAATGGTTCTCACCGATGACCTTGGCAATTTCAGCTTCATTCTTGGCCAGATGTTCGCCAAGAATGGCCCGATCTTCAGGACTCAAGCGCTTGCCAGCAGCCAGTTTGGCCAGAATATCGGTCTGATAGAATCGGATAGCCGCCGACAGAACGAATATTTCGTCCACCAGATCCGCCGTTGTGCTGGGTGAGCATATGTCGGCAATATTGTCAGTGCCGACGCGCACATGCACACCCGCTTCGAGCAGTTCAAGCACCCTTGGGATGCAATTGTAAGTTGGCGTGTGCAACGGACGAAGCTGGCGCATGCCGATGGCGGCCGAAGGGCAGGTTATGACCCCGATATTGCATTCGAGCAGCCCCTCGACCATGCGCCGATGGCGCCTCTCATCATAGGTCGATGGCGAGATCATGTGCACCGCCCAAACGAGTGGGTCGCCATTGTCGGCGCACGGCGTACCGACAACGCGGGCGACTTCAATCAATCGCTCGGTGCCGCGCTCGCCCTCCTCATTTCGCTGGTCGGTGTGGACATGCAGCATCATCTTGTGGCGAAGCGCCAAATCCAGATGACGCTCGCAATGGTTCTCAAACCCAATGTGGTCGGGATAATCGTCAATATCATCCGCTTCAGGAAGGCAGCCTATGAAATCGGCGCTGGCTACCGCTTCCTCGAGCAGCGCCCATCGTTGAGGCTCACCATCAACGAACCCAAACGGGGTATAGGCGCCCAGTCGAAGATCAATTTTGCCAGCGTAGCGATTGCGTAAATTGGCGAGTGTTTGCAGCGCCGATAATTGCACCCGATCATCTGTCACATCGACCATTGTATCGACGCGCGTTGTGCCGATATCAACCATGGCATCCAGATATTCAACCGCCCGCGCCGTCAGGTCCTCGACATCGAATGCGGGGCCAGCGTGCAAATTGTTGATCAATGAATGTTTGCGCATCAGCGAAACATGGGAATTGTCCAGAACAGTCAGATCAATCCCTGCCATATATTTCGGGTCGAGTGTACCGGCCCGGTCAAGATGAGCGTGAGCATTGTGCATGCCACCGTAGCCCGCAATCTGGGTCTCCAGCAGTCGATAAAACGGCGTTTTACTTCTCATAAATCAAAAAGGACCTAATCGGATATCGGGGTCAACCCCCCTAATGTGGTGTTCGAACAGCTTGGCAGCGAGCTGGCCTTCTCCTGATTCCACATCAAATCGAACCGGCGCCGTTAATTCGACGAGCTTCCAAGAATGATTGAACGGGGCGATGCCGACGCTTTGGAATTCTATCTTCCCAAGGCCGACTGGTCGGTACAGATGCGGTCGAGTAGTGCGTCCATTTCCCCTTTTTCGGGCATACCGCGCTCAAGGCGCTGCTTTAGAAATTTCATCGATTCCGCCAGTATTTCGTCGAGCCGTGTTTCGCAGGCAAAGGCGCCTGCGACGCCCTTAACTTTGGTATTATCGAACAGTGCCGACCAGGACTTGTCGCCGGTCAGGGGGCCTTCCCAGTCGCTGCGATAACGCACCAGGGTGTCGGTTGGGACGTGCACGACCCGGGGTTCAACGCCCAGTGCCTTGCCAATGCTGGAATAGATCGCGTCCCAGGTGTGCGCTGTGTCTGAGGTGATGTGGAAGGTTTCCTTGATCGCGCCACTCTTGCCAAACAGGCTAACGAATGGGACTGCAAAATCGATGGAGCGCGTTAGCGTCCATGGCGTATTGCCGTCGCCAGCGACAACTACCGGCTCGCCTTCAAGCATTCGCCGCGCAATCAAATCGCCCTCGCCCATCATTGTGGGCAGTCCGGTGCGGACGGTGTGGCTTGGGCGAATGATGGTCCAGGGTAGGTTGCTGCTATCCTTGAGCAATTTTTCGCAGGCAATCTTGTTCTGGCTATAAGTCCAGAACGGATTGATTGCCGGGGTCTGCTCGGTGATCACATAGTGGCTGGCAGGTTTTTCATAGACCGATGCTGAGGAGATGAATATATATTGCCCGACCTTGCCGGAGAACAACGCAATGTCCCTGGCTAGCTGATCGGGGGTAAAGGCGATGAACTGACAGACCACGTCGAAGCCGAGATCTGCCAGGCCGTCATATTCCGGCCCATTCATGTCGCCGACAATGGAGGTTGTGCCGGTCGGAAGCGCAGCGCCGGACCTTCCGCGATTAAAGACACTGACATCATAACCCTGGCTCACGGCCCGCTCAACGCAGGGGTAGGAAATTTGTCCGGTGCCGCCGATGAATAATACTCTCTTGGCCATGAAATGCCTCCATTGTCATTATGGGCCGGTAGTCAGGTCGACCGGCTTATATCAAAAGTCGGGGTCCAAAGTGCGCCGCTTATGCTGCGTGAGCAAGGTATTAGCGCGGCGCGACGACGTAGATTTTAAGCGGACCACCTTTGCTGATGTCGGTGAGCCAGGCCGGTAGCCTGCCTTCAGGCGCCAGCTTGACGAAAGAGTCAGGGGCAGCATCCGGTAAGCCCGCCATTTCGGGTAAGGCGGGGCAAGTAACCACCAGATTGATGCCGCGCTTGTCGAGAATATCGCGCGCCGTCGAAATGGGTTGATTGAAGAAATGGAAGGCGTCGAGCACTCCCTGCTCGTTGCGGTGGTACGGTGCAGCCACAACCGAATGGGATGTGTTGAGCAGGATATGGGAACCCAGATCAATCGGGTTCATTATTGGCTGGGCTGGCAGGGTACCGAGTTGGACAAAAGCTTCTGGCACGACGCAGGAGGCCCGGCCCGGCTGCTCAATGGCCGTATTGTTGGACGGCAAGGCCAGTCCGCCTGTCAGCAAAGTGACCAGCACGACCATGATGATGCCCGAAAAAGTCAACCAGCTGCCCAACAATAAGGCTGCATCGCGCAGTCGCCTGCCATCGAGATAGCGCTTTCGCAGCGTCACGATCAGCCAGGCAGCAGCCGGAATGGCGGGCATGGTCACCAACCGGGCCCCGCGCACCTGCAGCGCCATGACCAGCGTCGCCATGGCCAGGAATCCCATCAAGACCAGCCATTCCGAGCGATCGTACGGAAACCGGATCGCGCGCCATGCAATAATGGCGATGCCGACAAATCCAGGCACGCTGACCGCTATCGTGTAGGCTGGCAGTTCCCAGATGCTTTCCCACCAGGTCTTGGCCTCTGAAATTGCATTCAGCCAGTTCGCAACGAGCCATGGATCAACGGACGCGTATGGTCCTTTTATGCATTGCGGATCGATCAGTAGGGTCAACCCGATGCCGATTACACCCGCTACCACCATTCCAATCAATTTGCGCCAATAGGAGGATTGCAGCCACGACGCAGAGCCAAGTGCGCCAAACAGAACACCGATCAACAGTGCGCCGCCAATGTAAAATATCGATATTGCGTCGCATGCCGGGACAAACCAGCGCTCGGGCGGCAGGGCAATGACAAGATGCACGATGCCAACAACAGCAAAGCTAATACCGAAGCCGCGCAAATTCTTGCTTTGATCAGTCCGAAACACCCACAGTAGAGCCGTTCCAGCAATTGCAACAATCACGGCAGGGACCGATTCCGTGCCGACGGCCAATGCGGTTGCGCAAAGCCCACCTGCCAGCATGCTGAAGCGCCAGCGCTTGATGGCCTCGATGCAGGCCCAGGCAATCGCCAATGTCAGGATGATCTGGACGCTATGATGGTCTATGCGACCGGGCGTAAATTCAGCGGTGACGGCAGGGCTGAGGACAGGCAGAATCAGCGCGGGCAGCACCCCGACCTCACCGACCAATCGCAAGGCAAGCCGCGCACTAAGCCATAACAGGATCAGCAGGAGCAGCAGGGGCCAGACATAGGCGGCGACCAGTTCGGCGTGCCCAAAGGCGAACGGGCGCGCCACAACAATGATGGTGGCAATGGGAAGATCGACCAGTCTGGACCAGTGTACCTCGGCGCCGAACGGAGCGTTGAGCCGGTGCTGAACGATATCGAACCAGTTTTGGCCGCCGAGAAAATCGCGCACAACCACCATGCGCATGGCATCGTCGGTATCGGCGAACAGCGGCCCATGACCGCCGCCGACGATGGCGCGAATAACCAGTGTCGCTACGGCGATACCGAATATCGCCAGAACCAGCACCGGATTGATGCGCCCTGCGCTTGATTTGTCTGTCATCTACCCGCAACCCACAATCGCCCGACACTGGATCGGCGTCTGACAATTGCTAGTTGCTTGTCATTAATATCCGCTAAAAGCCGGTCTTTTGAATTCTAGCGCACGATGGGAGCGGGGGCATAAGTTGGGCGACACTGATCATTTCTGCCGTCCAACAACGGTAACGTTCTTGCGCGGCGTTATCCGCGAGGCTGCGGCACAATGCGCATATAGGGTTTTGGCTCTTTCCAGCCATTTGGATATTTGGCCTTGGCTGCGTCATTGTCGACGGTTCCGGCGATGATGACATCCTCACCGTTTTTCCAATTAACGGGCGTTGCCACCGCGTGGTTGGCAGTCAGTTGCAAGCTGTCAATGACCCGCAGCACTTCATCAAAATTGCGCCCGGTGGAGGCAGGATATTCAATCTTGAGTTTGACCTTCTTGTCCGGCCCGATGACAAAAACCGACCGCACCGTCAGCGTGTTGTCGGCATTGGGATGGATCATGTCATATTTGCGCGCAACCTCGCCCTCGGTATCGGCCAAGAGCGGGAAGTTCAGGGCCGTGCCCTGGGTTTCCTCAATGTCCTTGGCCCAACCGGCGTGGTCTTCGAGTTTGTCGACGGACAGGCCCAATACCTTGACACCGCGCCTGTCAAATTCTGGCTTCAGTTTGGCGGTATAACCCAATTCGGTCGTGCAGACCGGGGTATAGTTCTTGGGGTGCGAAAACAGCACCGCCCAGGAACCATCGATATAATCGTGAAAATGTATGCGCCCTTCGGTTGATTCAATATCGAAATCGGGGGCTGTGTCGCCAATCAGAATTGCCATTGCTTACTCCTTGCTGCCCCGCGCACGGGGCTCCTTATAAATTTAAGAATATCGTACCCTTAATGGGCAATCATAGCGGCATTGTGAAGAATATTTTCGGGCATTGGCGTCACATTGTATCATTCTGTTCCGGATTCAGCGTCAATTTCGAAAACGGCCCGAATGTGTTAGTTCGTTGCTGGCTGAGGCGGACCATCGGTCCAGGAAACATCGGCGCCGTTGAGGGGCACCACCGAAAGCGACATTTTGCCGGAGCCCTGCTGGATTTCGCGGGCATGAGCCAAATAAATGATCGCGTTATTTTGGGCGTCATAGATGCGTGAAACGCGCAGCGATTTCCAGATCAGCGACCGGCCCTCGCGGAATATTTCCTCACCGCCCGAACTCAGGGAAATGTCTCCAATGGTGATTGGCCCCATGGCCGAACAATCAAGCGCCGAATAGGAAGGATCTTCAAACCAGTTTCCCTGTTGCAGTCGGTCAATAAAGCTGCGGTTGAAATAGGCCAGATGGCAGACGACGCCCGAAACTTCGGGATCGGCCACCGCGTCAATGGCAATGTCGTTGCCGGTCCAGTCAACGCCAACGCTCGCCACTTCGCGCTTGTCTGAACAGGCTGCAAGAACGAGAGCCAACCCAATGCCGACCACAATGACGGAAATTCGTTTCATGCCCTCAACTCCGAATGGCGCTATTTGTCGTGATGCATGTGGTGGGCAATATCTCGAGGTACAAGGTTAGCTCCTGTTGCGGGCCATGTGTCGTTCGAGCAGGCGCACCAGCAGCGACAGGGAAATGGTCATGGTGAGATAAAGGAACGCCACGACATTGTAGGTTTCGAAAAATTTGAAATTGCTAGAGGAATAGACTTTACCCAGCTGGGTGATGTCCTGCACGCCCAATGCCGACACCAGCGCAGAATCCTTGATCATGGAGACGAAATCATTGCCCAGCGGGGGCAGGATGGTGCGCAGGGCTTGTGGTGCGATGACATGGCGAAAGGTGCGCCATGGCGACAGGCCCAGCGCTCGGGCCGCCTCGGCCTGTCCTTGGTGGACCGCCTCAATGCCGGCGCGGAAAATTTCGGCGATGAAGGCGGAGTAGGCGATGGTCAGCGCAAAGATTGCTCGCCAAGTGAAATCGAAACTGCGGATGGTCAATTTGGGTAGCAGGCCCCAACCCACAAGAGGCGAAATCAGCCAGTTTGCCGCGTCGACCATGGCGGGGGCACCGACGAAGGCGATGTAAAACAGCGCTACCAGAATTGGGATGCCACGGATGACTTCGATGTAGAATGTGGCGGTTTGGACCAGTATCTGGTAGCGGGATGTTCGGGCCAGGGCAACGAGCAGGCCCAGGACCATGGCGAGAAAGAACGCGACCATGGCGACCCACAGCGTGGTGAGCATGCCTTTGACCAGTATCGAGAAAATCTCGTTATAGCCCTGGTCAGCGACGACTGCCCAGAGGATGAGCAGGCCGAGGAGCGCGATGGCGGCAAGCCACCACGGGAAGTGTCTTGCATCAGGTTTGGGATTGGGTTGCGACATGGCAAATGACCGTGCACCGGGGATGCACGGTCAAACCTGACTTATTGGTCAGCGCCGTATTCGAAGAACCATTTGTTGATCATTTTATCGAGTGTGCCGTCGCCCTTCATCTGTGACAGCGCGTCGTTGAAGGGGTCAACCAGATCCGACTTTGGTGTCAGGATGAAACCCAGCGGCTCGGATTTGATCGGCTCACCAACGATTTTGAAGGCGCCGGGATCGGCGCCAATATAGCCCGCCGCCGCTGCCTGATCGGCAATCACCGCATCGACATCGCCACTCTTGAGGGCCTGAACGGAAGCGCCAAAAGTGTCAAAAAGCTTGATGCGCGGATTGGCTTCGTCGCCATCGAGCACGTCATAGACGGCCGTGTAAAAGGCCGAGGTGCCCGACTGGGCGCCAAACAGCAAATCGGGATGTTCGGCAAAGCTGGCGGTATCCTTGATCCGATCCTCGTCAGCCCGCACGAGGAACGATTGATCGACGGTGATGAACGGTTGGGTAAAGTTGACCTGCTCGGCACGTTCGGCATTGATGGTAATGCCGTCGGCACCGATGTCGTACTGGCCGGTGCGCACCGCCTCGATCATGACGTCCCAGGCCGAAAGGTTCCATTCAACCCTGGCGTTGAGCCGTTTGGCCGCCTCGTTGATCACGTCATATTCCAGTCCTATCCCGGTGCCGGTTTTGTCGGCGAAGTTCAGGGGGTAGTAAGCATTTTCGGTGACCGCGTGAATGGTCCGGCCGTCCAGATCAGGCAGCGCTTGCGCCAGAGAAGGAACGGCCAGTGCCAGGGCCAGCACTGGCACAGCAAGAGTGGTAAGCAGGATTTTCATGAGGCAGCAGTCTCCTGTGTCAACGATATGGCGTGACATTAGCCGGGATCAGGCCTCGTCGACAACATCTGCTGCCGGGCCATTTTTCTGGACCGAGGCGATGCAGTTCTTGGAGCTGGATTTTGACTTGTAGGTTTCCGAACGCACTAGTGGTTCACCATTGGCGGCAACGAAGCGCACAAAAGTCTGGCCGTCCTTGGAAGCGGCGATTTCGAAGCGGTAGCCCTTGCCTTCTTCGCCAGCAGTCTGGTCGACAATGGCGGCGCCCGGCGCATTTTTCTTGATTGACTCGATGCAGTTCTTGGCGCTGGCCTTGGATTTGTAGGTTTCGGACCAAACCAGGGTTTCGGCATTGTAGACGAACTTGGCGACAAACTCGCCGTTCTTGGCGGTGGTGATCTTGAATTTATGGGCCATAGCGCAAGGTGCTCCTCAAGTAGTTATTGGCGATTCTTTGTGTCGTGGGACACCAAGACTAGCAACGATCACAAAAATTGAAAGCGTTTGCTGAGGCGCGGGCGTCATTTGTTGTTATCGGACTGGGGTTCAACGAGCCGGGCGAGGATTTGATCGACCAGATCAAGGTCCTGACGTTTGCCAGCGGCTTGTTGCTGCAGGTCGACGAGGTAGGAGGTAGTGTAATAGAGCCGCCGCGCCAGCATGGTGGCGATGTGCAGGGCAAATTCGGGGCGCTGGTCAAGAAAGGTCAGCGCGTCGGGGATCTGGTAGGCGCGCACATCCGAGAGCGCCTTGACGGTGGCCGAATGGGGCATGTCGAGCAAAACGCTCATTTCGCCGAAGAACGAGCCGGGCTCGTCGATGTGGGTGACCTGGGTTCTTTCACGGATCACCTCGATCTGACCTTCGATCAGTATATAAAGACGCCCCAGCCGTTCGCCCTCAGGCAGGATCACCTGCCCTGGCTTGAAATCGGTAATTTCCAGATCCTGACAATAATCAAGGATATCGGCCATCAGTGCCCTCCATAAATGTGCACTGGTTATATCGTGCAATCATGACGGGTCAAAGCAAAGCCGCCCGCGATGCGCGGGCGGCTTCGATCACCGGGAGTGTGATTATTTGATCCAGACGACGGCGCGGCTGGAATTTTCAACCAGCACCGGGCGGTCATTGATATAGGCGTAGCTGTAGGTGCGATCATCGGGGACGGCGGTCAGCTGCACATCGGCAGGGACCTGGTAACCGACGACAATGTCACCATTGACGTTGACCGTGCCAACCGGATTGTTGACAACGAAATCAGCCGTTGCCTGCGGCACGAGATAGCCGGGCGACTGGACCAGCGCGCGACTCTGCATGTCCACGATCCAGACGCGGTCATTGGCATAGACATAGCCATATTGCGCATCGCCTTCGACCGGATGAATGGTCACATCGGCGGGCAGAGTCGCGCCGATATCCACGCTACCATCAATATAGATGGGCTCAACCGGATGGGTGCCGGCATACTCAACCGTGGTTGCGGCAACGCCTGCTTCAGCGCCAAGCGTAGCGCCAGCAAAGCCGCCGACAACGGCACCGATAGGACCGCCGAGAACAAAGCCGAGAGCTGCCCCGCCTGTACCACCGGCGGTAGCGCCGACAGCGGCGTTGGCATCGGTCGTGGTTTGAGCAAATGCAGGCGTCATTGCCCCTAGCGAAAGGACGGCGACGGTTGCCAAAAGAATGTTCTTCATGGTTCTAGTTCCTTGTTTTGAGTGATTAATTCCCACTCGATTTTACGGAGGCACCTTGACTTGACAGGCGCCTTGCCACCCCGTGCCAATCAACGAGGCAGGTGGAGGCCGGTTCCTGAAAAGTTCGGCGCTGGAACCAATTGTGATAATTTGGCCACGCCAATTGCCCGACTGGCCAAAAAGCCATCGGGGAACAAGCAGACGGGCCCCGAGGCGGCTGACGCCTCGATGATTTGTTTTGTGTGAGACGCAAGTGCCTCGGGGCGCCGGGCTTTCTGGACTGCGGAGCGCTGCATGGGCCTGGCTGGCAGGCCGACATCCGTCACGCGGACCCAGGCGGAAAACGACTTCCGCCCTCCCGGCTGTCCTGCGCGCGGTTGGTCGTTGCAACTCCGTCCGGGCCCGCAGGATGGTTTTGAGTTTACAGCGGGTTTTGGCTGGGGGGATAAGTTCTGGCCATAAGGGTTGGCGTGCGGTCCGCCAATATCTTTTCAATGCGCCGCGCCAGCTTGGCGCGCAGGCGGGCGGTATCATCCTTTGCCGGCGCGGGTGGTGGTGGCGGCAGTTGCGGCCTGAGGCGCTGCACCGGCAAAAATCCATTGTCGCCCAGGTGCCAGACGTAGCAATTATGCTGACCATCATAACTGGTGCAGCGCGCTTCATATGCCACCAGCCCCGCCAGCGCCTGCCCCAACTGGGCCGCCAGCGCGCCATAGACAGGTGCGGCCACCGGCAGAGCGCGCCCGGGCGAGCGCACCAGAAACGGGCGACAATCAAACAACAAGCCTTCGGCGACCATCCGCACCCCTTCAGGCACCTCGGCCCCCGGCCGACGCGCCGCTGCCGCCTCGGCCTGTTTGGTCAGGCTCGTCAATCGCAAAAAGATCGCCTCATGGCGCTGGGCGGCGGGGCGCGTGATTTTGATTATTTTGTCGGGCATGGGGTTTCTCCTGCATGAATTTATTGCGTCAGGAGAGAGTAGGCCGGGTGGGTGAGGGCGGGGATTATGTTCCCATACACCTGGGACGCTCGTGGCGGCATGTCACGATGGGCCCCGGGTCAAGCCCGGGGTGACACGCGGTGGAGTAGGGTGGTTTTGGGTGATATTTGTAGTTTGGGGGGACTTCTGATCAACAGACCTTGCCATATCGATCTGCCGTGACAGATAATTCGTGTCTAATATTTAGATACCAAATCGTTGCAGAGCCAACCTTATGAGTTTCGGCATTTTCATTCACCGAGCGGATTCGATCTACAATGATAGTCCGGCTGAGCGCTATCAGTTTCCGAAGCGATATCTGAAAGCCGCAAAGTCCTGCGTTGGCGATTGGATCGTTTACTATGAGCCAACAAAGGTCCTGGGCACCAAGGGCTATTATGCCGTGGCACAAATCGCGGAAATTGTCCGTGATGAAAGTGCGCACGATATGTATCTGGCGTACGTTAAACCCGGTAGCTACCTTGAGTTCGCCAATCCCGTTCCCTTCAATCTGGACGATGGATTGGCCGAGACGGGCCTTCTAAATGCCAATGGGCAAATATCAGGACTCAGGCAATCTGCCGTTCGGCCATTGTCCGCACGAGATTTCAATCGCATCGTTGGCATCGGTCTGGCAGATATCGACGTATTCCTGCCGCGTGTAGATGATGTTGAGCACAGCGAGCCGCTGCGCTCAGAGTTCGACGACGAGCAGGCACCATTTGAGTATGAACAAGAACGGGTGCGTCATACGGCGCTGACATCGCGGGTTGTGCGGGATAAAGTGTTTCGGCGGGTAATACTGCGGGCCTATGACGAACGATGTGCAGTGACCGGGCTAAAATTGATCAATGGCGGCGGACGTGCTGAAGTTGAAGCAGCCCATATTCGCCCGGTGGAGGCCAATGGTCCGGATATCGTCAATAATGGCATGGCCTTGTCAGGCACCGCCCATTGGATGTTCGATCGCGGCTTGATAGGCTTGGCTGACAATCAGGAAATAATGATCTCCCGTCACGTCAACGACCGTGACGGCGTTGAAAGTATGATCAACACAACGGGGAGGTTGATTGGGCCACTCAAGGCACGCGATGGACCACACCCAGCGTTTTTGGCATGGCACCGCGATAATTGCTTCAAGCACTGAGTTTTGGTGGACCGGCCCACGGGGCACGCGGGGATCCATTGCGAGGTTTCGGTTTGATTCCGGATGACGCGTTTTGCGCCGGTGGTGGCACTTCACGATGGGCCCCGGGTCAAGCCCGGGGTGACATGCGGTGGGTGGGGAAGTGCGCGGCTGATCCAAAAAACCCGGGACAATGTGGGGCCGGCGCTGGGCGTGACGTTCTAGTTGCGTCCCCAAAAACCAAAACTATTCGTCACCCATTTTGAGGGCTTTGATGAAGGCTTCCTGGGGGATTTCGACGTTGCCGTACTGGCGCATCTTGGCCTTGCCCTTTTTCTGCTTTTCCAGAAGCTTGCGCTTGCGGGTGGCGTCGCCGCCGTAGCATTTGGCGGTCACGTCCTTGCGCATGGCACGCACGGTTTCGCGGGCGATGATCTTGCCGCCGATGGCGGCCTGAATGGGAATGACGAACAGGTGTGGCGGGATCAGCTCCTTGAGCTTTTCGCACATGAGGCGGCCACGGGTTTCGGCCACAGTGCGGTGCACCAGCATGGAAAGCGCATCGACCGGTTCGGCATTGACCAGCACAGAGAGTTTGACCAGATCGCCGGGGCGATGTTCGATCAGGGCATAATCAAAGCTGGCATAGCCCTTGGAAATGGACTTTAGCCGATCATAAAAATCGAACACCACCTCATTGAGCGGCAGTTCATATTCGACCAGCGCCCGGCTGCCGACATAGGAGAGGTTTTTCTGAACGCCGCGCCGGTCCTGACAGAGTTTTAGAATAGAGCCCAGATATTCGTCGGGCGTCAGAATCGTCGCCTTGATCCAGGGTTCGCGGATTTCCTCGATCTTCATGACATCGGGCAGATCGGCGGGATTGTGCAGCGCGATGGTTTGGCCATCGGTCTGGACGATCTCATAGACCACCGAAGGGGCGGTGGCGATCAGGTCGAGATTGAACTCGCGACTCAAGCGTTCCTGAATGATTTCGAGATGCAACAGGCCCAAAAAGCCGCAGCGGAAGCCAAAGCCCAAAGCGGCGCTGGTTTCCATTTCGTAGGAAAAGCTTGCATCATTGAGCCGCAGCTTGCCCATGGCGGCGCGCAGCTCTTCAAAATCGGAGGCATCGACCGGGAACAGGCCACAGAACACCACCGGCTGGGCCGGGCGGAAATCGGGCAATGCCGTGGCGGTGGGCTTTTTGTCGTCGGTGATGGTGTCGCCGACATTGGTATCGGCCACTTCCTTGATCGAGGCGGTGAAAAAGCCCAATTCACCGGGGCCAAGCTGATCGACCGCGACCAGTTTTGGCGTGAATACGCCAACGCGGTCCAGCTCATAGGTGGCCTTGGCGTTCATCATTCGGATTTTCTGGCCTTTTTTGACCGTGCCATCGATGACGCGGATCAAGACGACGACGCCGAGATAGGTATCGTACCAGCTATCGACCAGAAGCGCTTTTAGCGGCGCACTGATATCGCCCTTGGGCGCGGGCAGGCGGGTGACGATGGCTTCAAGGACCGTATCAATGCCCATGCCCGATTTTGCCGAGATTTCGAGCGCATCGGACGCATCGAGCCCGATGACGTCCTCGATCTGCTGTTTGACGCGCGGAATATCGGCGGCGGGCAGATCAACCTTGTTGAGCACCGGCACGATTTCATGATTGGCATCAAGCGCGTGATAAACATTGGCCAGGGTCTGCGCTTCAACGCCCTGGGAGGCATCCACCACCAGCAGCGAGCCTTCAACGGCGGCCATGGAGCGCGAGACCTCGTAGGCGAAATCGACGTGTCCGGGGGTGTCGATCAGGTTGAGGATATAATCCTCGCCATCCTGAGCATGATATTTGAGGCGCACGGTCTGCGCCTTGATGGTAATGCCGCGTTCGCGCTCGATATCCATCGAATCGAGCACCTGAGCTTTCATCTCACGGATTTCCAGCCCGCCGGTCAATTGAATGAGGCGGTCGGCCAAAGTGGATTTGCCGTGGTCGATGTGAGCCACGATGGAAAAATTGCGGATATTTTTAAGCGGCGTTGTCATGGCCGCGCTGATAGCAGAAGCGGGGCATGGCGCAAAGATGGTTTATGTGCCCTTAACCGCGCTATTTGCGTGATTGTGTCATTGATGGCAACGATTGGCACGCTGGCGGCGTTTGGAATGCCATGCGCTGGCTTTGTATCATGATGATGAGTGTTGCTCTGACGGGGCCGGTTGGGGCGGCGGAGGTGGCGCTGCCGCGACCGCGACCGGCGGCGACAAAGCCGGTAATTGTGCCGCCCGAGGTGACAAAGCCCGAGGTCGAGGCAAAGCCAGCGGTGCGACTTTACCAGACCGCCTGCCCTGCGGTGATCAACGGTCAGGTTGAGGCGAAGGCGTTGCCGCCGATCAGCGAAGGGGTGTGCGAGGCGCGCTCGCCGCTCAGTGTGACGAAAATTCTGGCCAACGGAAGGTTGGTGGCGCTGTCGAACCCAATCATCACCGATTGCGCCATGGCCAGCAGCCTGCCCGGATGGGTTGCGGCGATCGACGGCTATTTGGGGGCGGTGCAGAACACCCAGCTTGAGACGATTGTGGTGGGCACCAGCTATATGTGCCGCAAGCGCAATAACGCGGCGGACGGTTTGACTTCCGAACATGGTTTTGCCGACGCGCTTGACGTGGTGGGCTTTGCATTTGGCGATGGCACGGCGGTCAGTTTGACTAAGGATTGGTTGCCCGCCGAGGGGGCGGGGGGACGGTTGTTGCGGCTGGCCCACGATGCGGCCTGCGCCCGGTTTACCACGGTTTTGGGACCAGAGGCCAATGCGTTGCACCGCGACCATCTGCACCTTGACCTCGGGTGCCATGGCAAGACCTGCACAGCGCGGCTGTGTGAATAGGGTTATGCGCAGGGGCAGTCGTTTTGCGGATGATAGGACGGCAGATCAGCCCATTGCCGGGTGGGTAGCCGGTCGAGCGCTGCCTGCGGGCAATCGCGGCGCAGGAGGGCGCGGAGCCAGTTGTGCAGTATCGTATACATAATGTAACTCCTTCTTGCGGGTTTTCTGGATGTATTCGTCAGAGTGATCCTGCCTTGCCTGGAAATCAATGGACATTGCCGGAGCAATCTCTATAGATTTTCTATATGACAAATCCGTTTCCCATACCGCTCAATGCCTTGCGCGCCATCGAAATCGTGGCGCGGCGGGGGGCGTTGGCGCCGGCGGCGGAGGAACTTGGAGTAACCATTGGAGCGGTCAGCCAGCATGTGCGGCGGGCCGAGGAGCGGCTGGGGTTTGAACTGTTTAAGCGAACGCCGCACGGGCTGGTGCCGCGCCCGGTGCTGGCGCAGGTTTTGCCGCAGATCACGTCGGGATTTGCGGCGCTACAGGACGGGCTGGCGAATTTGAGTGGGCGCGACGAGCAGGTGCTGAACCTGACTATGGGCAGCGTATTTGCCTCGCGCTGGCTGATCTGGCGGATCAATAAATTTACCGCGCTAAACCCCGCGTTCGAGGTGCGTTTGACGGTGACGGCGGCGATGCTGGATCTGGGGCGGTCCGACATTGATTGTGCCATTCGCTATGGGTTGGGTGATTGGCCCGGGGTGGCCGTGAGCCGGATCGGGGGCAGCCATTTCAGCCCGGTGTGTGCGCCGCAACTGGCCGAGCGCCTGCCTGATCCGGCAGCGTTGGCGCAGGTGCCGGTTATTCATGACCAGACCAGCATGTTGTCCTGGCCGCTCTGGAAAAAGGCGGCGGGACTGGGGGAGGACGCGACTTTTTCCGGGCCGGTGATTTCGGATGCGTCGCTAGCGTTTGACGCGGCGATTGCGGGACAGGGTGTGTTGCTGGCAGCCGACATGATGAGTGCCGACGCGGTCAGCGATGGGCGGTTGATTCGCCCCTTTGCCATTTCAACCCAAGGACCGACCGGCTACTGGCTCGCGACAGCCAAGGGACGGCGCGAGCCGGAAAAACTCAAGCTGTTTCGGCGGTGGCTCGAGGATGAAGTGGCAGCATCGACGAGTGGATACATGGGGCAAATTAAGCAGTGACTTGCCGATAGATTAGAATTATTCTAAATATCTAACTCTTTGTGCCGGGTCCGCCATGATGCGTTTTTTACCTGATAATCGTCGTGATTTTTCTTCGCTCAATGAGCGCGAAATCCTGTCGCTTGCTATTGCCGCCGAGGAAGAAGACGGGCGGATATATGGTGAGTTTGCCACCAGACTTGGCGAACAATATCCCGGCTCGGCGGCGGTATTTGAGGGCATGGCCGCCGAGGAGGACGAGCATCGGCGGCGGTTGCTGGACCATTATCGCGAAAAGTTCGGCGAGCGGCTGGTGCCAATCCGGCGCGAACATGTGCGCGGGTTCTTGCAGCGCAAGCCGCTATGGCTGATGCAGAATTTAACGCTGGAGGGCGTGCGCCAGCAGGTCTGGGAGATGGAAGAAGGCGCCTACCGCTTCTATATGGCAGCGGCCGAACAGACCCAGGATGTGGGGGTGCGCAAGCTCTTGGGCGATCTGGCGGCGGAGGAACGCGCCCACGCCAATGCGGCCGACAAGCTCGAGGCGACCGAACTGGGTGCCGAAGCGCGATCACAGGAAGCCAGTGAAGAGCATCGTCAGTTTGTCCTGACTTATGTGCAGCCGGGGCTGGCGGGGCTGATGGATGGATCGGTGTCGACATTGGCGCCGGTGTTTGCCGCCGCTTTTGCCACCGGCGACACCTGGCAGACATTTCTGGTGGGGCTGGCGGCAGCCGTTGGCGCGGGTATTTCGATGGGCTTTACCGAGGCGGCGTCCGACGATGGCAAGCTGACCGGGCGCGGCTCACCACTCAAGCGCGGGCTGGCCGCCGGGATCATGACCGCCATCGGCGGGCTGGGCCATGCCCTGCCCTATCTGATCCATGATTTTACCCTCGCTACCACGATTGCCGTTGTGGTGGTTTTGATCGAATTGTGGGCCATTGCCTTTATCCAGAGCCGCTATATGTCGACCCCGTTCTGGCGCGCCGCCCTGCAAGTGGTCGTCGGCGGTGCGTTGGTGTTTGCGGCGGGGGTTTTGATCGGCAGCGCCTGACCATGAAACTGCAAACCATTGTGCAGCCGCAAATCGCCCCTAACCGCCGGGCCGATCAAGAAACCGCATGGCCGTTGCAGTAAATGGGATCAACGAATCATAAATGGGAACGTGGTCGCCGCCAGGAACAATCCATAACGCCGCATCTGGTATGGAACGATAGATACTCACCGGAATATCTACGGGAAAAAAATTGTCGCGGTCGCCGTGCACAATGAGTGTACGCGCCGAAATGGTTGATAAGCTCTGCGTCGTGAAATTCATATCATCGTGATTTTCGGCAAAGCCGTTGAACTGAGAAATAAGTTGGTGAACCTGTTTATCACCGCGAGTTGCGCACGCCCGATACATCGCCTGCACGTCCTGGGGTATGGTGCCAATCGAGGCTCTACGCATTATGCCCCTGGCCTGGTCGGTGAAATGGGTGGTTGCGCTAATCAGCACCATTGCCTTGATGCGAGCTGGCTGGCCGGTGGCCATATGCAGGAGCGTCATGCCTCCTGAACTGATCCCCATGGAAGAGAAACGTTCTATGCCCAGCCTGTCCAACAGGCGGAACACATCGCTGGCCGCCTCATGATGTGTGAACGTGTTTGCTGGATTGGTGGAGTAACCATGGCCGCGCAGGTCGATGAGGATTAATCTATAGCGCTCTGAAAGCTCGGCGACGAAGGGATGCCAGTTCTGTGTGGAGCCGCCAAATCCGTGCAAAAGTACCAGGGGCGGGCCATCTCCGTACTCCTCAAAATACATTTCGATGTCATTGACTGGCACCGTTTGCCCGCGCGTGGTCATTGGTTTGGGCGCATTATTCATTGTCCTCAGCTGGCTGGTAGAAACAGGGCTTTAATAGGCGGCACACCGCTCACCAAGCGACAACATGCGCGAGCGATTTTGCTATTTTGCCATGAGTCCTATCGCATCGCCAAGGACCGGTTGCACGCTCCTCGAATTTATGGATGAACGGCAAAAACGGGTGGCCGACGCCTCGCCAGCCCCACGCCTGCGAAACCTAGTGGGCCAGGCTTTTCTGCCGCCGGGCGCGGCGGGCCGGCCGATATCGAGCAATCATGATGGTGGCCAGCGCGATGGTAATGATGGTTATGCCAAAGGCCAATAGCTCGGGCATGCTGGCCCCGTCGGCACCAAATATGACCCGGTTCATGATCCGCGTCGGCAGGAAGGTGAAGAGGCCGGTTATCAGCAAGGCGCCGATATAGGTCAGCTGCATGGTGCGTTTGTGCCGCGTGATATTGCGCTGGCGCGCATAGGATACGGCGCGCCACAAGGCGTAAAGTGTGCCCAGCGACAGCAGATGGATGGGGCTGAACAGGCCAACCATGCGCAACTCCCAGATAAACAACGAGCTGATACAGACCACGACCAGCAGGCTGACCCAGATGCGGCCCATCATTCTGTGACGCGCATCGCCTTTGCGATTGAACAGCACATAGGCGCCGGTGATCAGGGCAAGGGTGGCGGCCAGCGCGTGTAGCTGGATAATGGGGCTGGCGTGGAGGAGTGGGTCGAGGCTCATGAAAATCTCCGGCGGTTGGCGGCTCGTACGTCTTGCAAGTGCAGATGCCCGCGCTAGAGTGCAGGCGCAAATTGTGATGCGCCAAACCCCGGATTTCTACGTGAGCAACTCGCCCCTGCGTTTCACGATGCGCGAAATGCGCGCCCAGATGACCAATCGCGCCACCCAGATCGTGCTGCTGGGGCTGGCTATGGTTTTTGGATTGTCGGGCCCGTTTGGCACGTTTGACGCGCTGGAGCCGTTGCCACGCCTGCTCTATTGGGCCGTGGTGGTTCTGAGCACCTATGCCATTGGGACGGCGACGGCCAATCTGGTCAAATTTGGACTGACGCCGACCGGGATGAACCCCTGGATATTGGCTTTGGTTGAAGGGTTTGTCGGCGGTGTGCCGGTAGCGCTTTGTGTATTGGGCATCAATCTGGTGGTTATGGGGGACTTGGGTATTAATCCCTGGCACCTGCTTGCCTATTGCATGATCATTTGCGCTGGCGCGATCATCATTACGCGCCTTGTCGAACGTGCCCGGGTTCCGGTTGCCCAAACAGCTGCCGCACCGGCGCCGCAGCCGCCCGCCATCCTGCAACGGCTGCCCCTGCCCCAACGCGGAAAATTGCAGCAGATTTCGGTTGCCGACCATTATGTCGAGATCACCACCGACAAGGGGCACGGGCTGGTACTGATGCGGCTGGGCGATGCCATTGGCGAAACCGGCGCGGTTGAGGGCCTGCAAATTCACCGCTCGCATTGGGTGGCGCTCGATGCCGTGGTGCGCTGCATACGGGTCGATGGCAAGCCAATGGTGGAAATGGTGAATGGCACCCGCCTGCCGATCAGCCGTTCGTTCTTGCCAGCGGTAAAAGCTGCGGGGCTTATACCGTAGCGGGGACCGACACTGGCCTTTAAATGGTCAATTGTACCCCAGAGCGTTTTTCCGCTCGCTTGCGGCGCTTCGGATCAAATCGACCAGCGCGGGATTGGCGCATTCGGCCATCGAGCGGATTTTGACATGCCGCATTTTGGCGCCAGTGCCCTCGAGCAAATTGTCTGGATCATCAAGCGCGACGCCATAATTGAAGCCGAGATTGACCCATCGCGCGTGCGGGATGATATGGAGATAGCTCTCGGTCATTTTTTTGGTGCCGACACCAAAGTTGGCGGCGCGGTAGCCGAGTTGAACCACAAGGCACGTTTCCGGATCAGCGGCCAGCACCAGATCGCGCAGGCGACGGACAACCGGCTGCACCGCGTCTGGTGCCAAGCGGACAATATCGTCAAAACTGCCGGACTTTTCCGCGCTCATCGTGCCAATCCCATCCCATCGAGTGGCCCGTTGGACAGCCCGAAATCGAGCCTTAGCCGACCTTGCCACTGGCGCGCGCCCGGTTGGCTTCGGCGCGCTGTTGCTTGGCCATTTTTCGCGCTTTGGCAGCGTTATGGGAGGCATCGCCCATATGCTCAAGCCCGCGCGCACGGGCCAATTCGATCTGGCGATGACGTTCGGTAGCAGCCGCGTGTTTTTGGGGCTGGTCGGCGCAAAAAGGACAGCAGATATCTTGCTGATAGGTCGGATCGGCGCGGTCAGCAGCGGTCAGCGGATGGCGGCAGGCCCGGCACAGCGTTGCATCGCCTTCGACCAACCCATGGCCAACGGCGACGCGCTCGTCAAAAACGAAACATTCGCCCTGCCAGCGGCTATCCTTGGCCGGAACGGTTTCGAGATATTTCAGAATGCCGCCCTTGAGGTGAAACACTTCCTCAAAGCCTTTGCTCAAAAGGTAAGAGGAGGCCTTTTCGCAGCGGATGCCGCCGGTACAGAACATCGCCACCTTCTTGTCGCGGGCCGGGTCAAGGTGGGTGGCGACATAGTCTTTGAACTCAGTGAAATTTTTGGTCGCTGGATCAAGAGCGCGCGAAAAGGTGCCCAGGCCCACTTCATAATCATTGCGGGTATCGAGAAGCACGATGTCGTTGCGCTCGATCAGCGCATTCCAGTTTTGCGGCTCGACATAGGTGCCCACGGTTTTTGCCGGATTGGCCTCGGGAGCACGCAGGGTGACGATTTCGGGCTTGAGCCGGACCTTCAAACGCAGGAATGGCATGGCGCTGGCCGCTGAATACTTGATCTCGGCGCCGACAAGCCGCCCGGCAAAGATCGCGCCGTCCAACAGAAAATCGGCCAGGGCATCAATGGCCTGGGGACTGCCAGCAACCGTGCCATTGATGCCCTCGGGGGCCAGGATCAGCGTACCGGCAACTGCGCGGGCGCGGCAAAAATCTTCAAGCGCTGGAACGATTGCGGCAGCGTCGGGCAATTGGGCGAATTTATAAACGGCCATGACCTTGAAAAGAGAGGTCTTGAAGGTTGGGGCGGTTTGGGTCAGGTTAGCATTCATAGGGCAGGCCGCTGTTGGAATTTGTCCGCTTCTATCATTGCTCGCGCCGCGCTGCAAAGGGCGACGCAGTTGGGCAACCTGCACGAAATCTGGAGCTATGCCATGACTTATCGCGCCGATCCGGCACGCTATGACTCAATGCAGTACCGCCGCTCAGGCAAATCCGGGCTGAAACTGCCAATCATCAGTCTCGGGCTGTGGCAGAATTTTGGCGGCACGCGGGACTATCCCAGTGCCATGGAAATCCTCGGACATGCGTTTGACGCCGGGATCACCCATTTCGATCTGGCCAACAATTATGGGCCGCCAGCAGGATCGTCCGAAGAATTGTTCGGCACGGTTTTGGCGCGCGATTTTCGCCCCTATCGCGACGAAATGATCGTTTCGACCAAGGCGGGTTATAATATGTGGCCGGGGCCTTATGGCGAATTTGGCAGCCGAAAATATGTGCTGGCGAGCCTCGATCAAAGCCTTGGGCGCATGGGGCTCGACTATGTCGATATTTTCTATTCACACCGGTTTGATCCCGATACCCCGCTCGAGGAAACCATGGGCGCTCTCGCCCACGCCGTGCGGTCGGGCAAGGCGCTTTATGTCGGCATTTCCAGCTATCCAGAAAAGGAAACCCGCGAGGCCTATCGGATATTGAAGGAGATGGGGGTGGCCACCACCATTCACCAGCCCTCCTATTCGATGCTTAATCGCTGGATTGAAGACGACAAGACCATGGATGCCTGTGGCGAACTGGGCATTGGCATGATTGCCTTTTCGCCCCTGGCGCAAGGGGTGCTGTCGGGCAAATACAACAAGGGCAAGACCGAGGGTACGCGGGGCGGCAATCCCAACGGATCGTTGCGGGCCAGCCATATCGAGCCACGTGTGCTCGCCGCCGTCGAGGCGTTGGAGCCGATTGCGCATGCGCGGGGCCAGTCCATGGTGCAGCTGGCGCTGAGCTGGGCGTTGCGGCGGCCTGAAATGACCTCGGCGCTCGTCGGTGTGCGCACGCTTGAGCAGCTCAAAGACAATCTGGGTGTGCTCAATAATCTGAGCCTTGCCGACGATGAGATCGCGGCCATTGATGCGGCGACCAAGGGCGGATTGATGGATTTACATCCGCGCCCCAGCGGCTGGCTGCGATAGGATGATGATGCGGGCCGGGTTGAAAGAAATCCTGGCGGGCGTGGCGCTGCTGATCGCTGGCTGTGCGCCGGCGTTCAGTTTTGATGCGGCGACCGATGCAGTGCTGGGGTCGCTCAAGATTGGCAAGGTGCTGCACCAGAACGCGCTCACCACGCTGATGAGCGGTTCGCAGCGCTGGTGCTACGATCAGCAGCAAAACAGTTGTGGCTGGAGCGATATTTATCTCGATATCGGGGACGAGCGGGTCAGCTACGAGGGATCAACGCTGTGGGACGAGGCCACCGAAATTGCGGTGGTGCACGAATTGGCACTGCGCGATGATCGCTATGTGTGCGAAGTGGCCGAAACGGCAACCCCGACCACCCGCGCCATTGCCGTGGGCAGTGGCCAGCCGATCGGGGGGCGTCCTTTAGCCGAACTCAAGGCCGAAATCGGGGCGGCAGAAGCGGCGGACATTTCCTACGATTGTTTTGATTATGTGCTGATTTCGCTCGCCCAAAACCGTGAAAGCCTGATCTTGCGCCAGCGTCAATATATCAATGGCACCACCGACGCCGCCAACGATGTGTCGGTGACGCTGCACTTCGATCCAACCGTCGCCCATTCGCTGAAATTGCGGTGGTGAGGGGTGTTTCGCTGAAACGCGAGGCGGGTGGTATCTGAACAGCAAGCCTGCATTCCTGACATCGTCGATTTTGCATGTATCCAGCTTTTGTTGGTGCCAGCGAGGCCGTAGTTGCGCTCGGCGGTCGGTATGCTAGAAGCCCGCGTTGGGAACAGTCCGGCGGGATGGGCATTGACACAATCAAAATCAGCTTCAACCAGTCAGCCCATGCATATTGCGCTGACGTTTGACGATAATTTCTGGGCGCCTGCGTATGCGGTGATGCGGTCGGTCTGTGTGCATACCAAGCGCAAGGCTGATCTGGTGTTTCACCTTTGCCATCGCACCATGAGTGATGCGCACAAGGCGGACCTCGCCAAGATCGCAATCGAATTTGGCGCCAAGCTGGTCTGGTATGATCTTGATCAATCTGACCAGTTCAATCAAACGGTCGACCGCATTCCAGCAAAAAAACGGTTCGGCAAGATCGTCTATGCGCGCCTGTTGCTGGACCGGCTTATTGATCCTTCAATCGAGCGGGTGGTCTATCTCGATTGCGATGTACTGGTGCGAGCGCCCATCGAGCAGCTATACGACGTCGATCTGGGCGACTGCGCAATCGGGGCTGTTCGCGACACGATGGGCGGCTTTATCACCGGGGGACGTGACCTGGCGCACAATGGCGAGATATTTGACATCGCCGACCCCTATTTCAATTCCGGCGTCATTGTCATCGATATTGCCAAGTGGCGCGAGGCCGATATTGGCAGCCGGATCGATGGACTTCTGGCCGACGGCACCATGGACAAACTCTATTTTGATCAGGACATTTTGAACCTGATATTTGTCAACAAATGGCAACAACTGCCCGCGCGCTGGAATACGATTGACGCGCGCGGCGCGCACGAAGGCATGGACGTTGCCTTGTTGCATTATACGGGCCCATCAAAGCCCTGGAACCTGATATCGACCGTGGCCTATCGGCGATTTTACCGCCATGTAATGACCAATGAGCTGTTTTATCGCTTCATGCGGCATCGCTGGAAGCGGTACTGGGCAAAAAAGTTCGGACGTTAACGGGGAAGCGTTAGGCGGTCGGGTCGATATTGTGACGGGCGCAGAGGATTGCCATGGCGCTGTCGGGGGCGGGCAATTGCATGCCGGCGCGACCGCGATTGGTGAACTGGCTGCGCCAGACGTGGACGCCCAAAGTTTCAGGCCTGATCACGGTTTCGATGCGGCTGCCGGGTTGCATAAGCGCGGGTACATCCTCATAGGGCACCGGGTAGAACACGGGCGGCGGTTGCACCTGATCCCAGAGACCGCGCTGGCGGGCAAAATGGGTCAGGGCAAAAGGGCCGGTGGCGCCATATTGCATGTTTTCAGGTGGCACTTTCAGGCCGACCAGCCGCTTGGTAGCGACTTCAAGACGCCGGATCGGGGGCAGGTGCGGCTCGAACAGGGGTCGGTTTTCTGCCGAAAAAACCTTTATCAGATCATCGAGCAAGGGCGCGTTGGCGGGCATTGAGAGCACCGCTACATTGATCGAGCCGGGGCGCTCAAAGCCCATCAGATAGTCTGGCAGATCGGCAAAGGGGCGGACGCAGAAAATATCGGCGTCTGACCAGATGCCCGCTTCGGCCTGCAACAGCTTTAGCCGAAAATAGTCGGAAAACACTGCCGGGGTGCCGTGGCCCTTGTAAAAAACGAGGCGATCTTCGGGCACGATCTTTGCTGCATCGTGCCAGACCGCGCCGGTTGGGAGGTCGGGGACTGGGGCGTAGCTATAGAGGTGGAAGGCGTGGCCCTGAGCGATGAAGGTGCGGATGCACAAATGCTCCAGCCAGCTCAAGGGTCCATGCCAGAAAGAAGCGATGACCGGCAGGCCGTTTTCCTGTGCGATCATCGCGCTTATTTCTTTCTCAAATCGGTCACGCCCGGAGCGTGCCGCCGGTTGATTTGGTCACGGCGCCAATGATGGCGGCGGAGACTTTTTCGATATCCTCGTCGGTCAAGGTCTTGTCCAGCGGCTGAAGCGTTACCTCGATGCCGACGGACTTCTTGCCTTCCCCGACATGAGCGCCTTCAAAGACGTCAAAGATACCAACATCGCTGATCAGGTTTTTGTCGGCGCCCCTCGCGGCGCGCAAAATGACAGCGGCAGTGACGGCGCGATCGACCACAAAGGCGAAATCGCGACTGACGGGCATCAAGCCTGAGAGATTGAGCGCCGGCTTGGTTTTGGTCGGTTTTTTGCGCGGTTCGGGCAGCGCGTCGAGGTCGATTTCAAAGGCGGCGACCGGACCATCGAGATCAAGTTCGGCGGCCCAGGCGGGGTGCAGTTCGCCGAACCAGCCGAGAATGAGCTTTGGCCCAAGTTGAATGCGACCGCCCCGGCCCGGATGGCTCCAGGGCGCCGGTTCGGCCACCACCTGCACCTTGTCGATATCAACGCCCAAGGCATCGAGCGCGGCGCCAATATCGGCCTTTGCGTCGAAAACGCCGACCGGTGCGGCCTTGCCGGTCCAGTGGCGACCTGCGCCGGTCAGCCCGGCAGTGCCGGTGCGGATGCCGGTGGCGTAGGTGTGCTGGCCCTCGGGCGCGGACGACAGGAAAATCTGACCCACTTCAAAGAAGCCCAGATCGGCAATGCCACGATTGGCATTGCGCTTGGCCGCCGACAGAAGGCCGGGCAACAATGAGGGACGCATGTCGGTCATGTCGGCGGCAATGGCATTGGCCAGTTGCAACTCGTCCTGACCGCCGCCGAATTTTTCGGCCATCTCGTGATCGATAAAGCTCCAGGTGACCGCCTCGTCCAGCCCCCGCGACGCCAGGGCCCGGCGGGCAATGCGGCGACGGTTCTGGATGGTCGTCAACATGGGAGGGGCGACATGGGTGAGCCGCTCGAGTGGCTCGACCGGGACATTATCGACCCCGACCATGCGCATGATTTCTTCGGTCAGATCGGCCTTGAGGCTCACATCGGGCCGCCAGCTTGGCACCCTGATTGTGAGGGTGTCGCCCGTGGCTTCAATGGCGAAGCCCAAAGCTGTCAAAATGGCCTTGATCACCATGGGTTCAACGTCGAGCCCGGTCAGGCGTTTGACTTCGCTCAAGGGGAACTGGATGGTTGTATTGGCATACACATCCTCGCCCGAAATCACCGGCTCGCAGGGCTCGCCGCCACAAATCTGCATGACCAGCCGGGTGGCCAGTTCGAGGCCCGGTTCGGTCAGCGCCGGATCGACGCCGCGTTCCAGCCGATAGCGCGCATCCGAGACAATGCCCGTCGCCCGACCGGTGCGGGCAATAAGATCAGGGTCCCAGCTGGCGCATTCCATGAAGATATTGACGGTGCCCTCGGTGCAACTGGTGGGCACGCCTCCAAGGATGCCGCCGAGGCAGAGAGCGCCGCTATCGTCGGCAATGACGGTCATGGTTTCGTCGAGTTCGTGGCTTTTGCCATCGAGTCCTTCAAGGGTTTCGCCCGGCTTTGCGTTGCGCAAATAGGGCGCACCAGTGAATTTATCGGCATCATAGGCGTGCAAGGGGCGACCCCAGCCGAGCGAGACCAGATTGGTAATATCGGCCAAGGCATTGATGGGGCGGAGGCCAACGGCGCGCAGGCGCTGTTGCAGCCAGTCGGGCGATGGACCGTTCTTGACATTGCGGATCAGGCGACCGGCAAATTTGTGGATGGTTTTGGGCTCGTCGGCGGCAAATCGCTGCTCAAGCGCGCCAATCGGGCTGGGACCAACGGAAGGGACCGGCGACATGTCGGCGGGCTTTAGCGCGCCCAGCCCATAGGCGGCCAGATCGCGGGCGATGCCATATACCCCGGTGGCGTCGCCGCGATTGGGGGTGATGGAAATATCAAAGGTGACGCCATCCAGTTTGGCGAACTGATCGTAGGGCACGCCAACCGGCGCATCCTCCGGCAATTCAATGATGCCGTCGTGATCGCCCGACAGCTCCAGTTCGGCGCCCGAGCACAACATGCCATTGCTGACCGCGCCGCGAATATTACCCTTGCCGATGGTCATGTCCTTGCCCGGAATATAGGTGCCGGGCGCGGCGAAGACGGTTTTCAGACCGGTGACGGCATTGGGCGCGCCGCAGACCACATCGATCAACTCGCCAGTGCCAGCATCAACCTTGCAGACGCGCAATTTGTCGGCGTTGGGATGTTTTTCGGCCGACACGACATGGGCGGTGACAAAATTCTTGAGCGCATCGCCCTCATGAATCACCTCTTCGACTTCCAGCCCGATCATGGTCAGGGTTTTGGCAATGTCGGCGACGCTGGCGTCTGTATCGAGATGCTCTTTGAGCCAATCAAGGGTGAATTTCATTGCTTTGGCACCTTACCGGAAATCGCTGGCTGACCCGGAAATCGCGGGCAGTTGGCGGGAAATCTTGAACAGTTCGACCAGCACATTGGCAAAGCCGCGCGCATCATCAATGGCGTTATGGGTGTGGGCGATATGGCCGTAAAACTCGGCGGGCAATTTGCTCATGCCCCAATCGAGATAGGGCGCGCCGCGCAGGGTGCCAGCCATGGTGTAAAGACACACACCGCCGCCCCTGAAAATCTGCCGTGTCTTGAACGGGCCGCTTAAAACCCGCGTGCCAGCATAGACATCCAGATAATGGTCCATCCACAGACCATCAAACATCATCGGCGCGGCGGCGAAAACCTTGGGGCCGGGCAGGCTATCGACCCAATCGGCAAAGCGCGGCATGACGATTTTCGGCGCCTCGGCATTTTCGGTCGCCGCCTTCCACGCCTCAGGCTGTGTCTGCCACCAGGCCATGGTGGTCGGGTCGGTGCCACGATCGGCGCGCGGCTGCAATTGCGCTTCAAATTCACCATGGCGCGTCCCGTCGGCTTCAATCGCCACCGAGGCGAAACTCAGCATCGAATGATGCAGGGGCGTTGGGCCATTGCTTTCAATATCGGTGACAATGAAGATGGGGCTGGCGACTTGGGCATAGAGCGCTCTTCCGGCTGGCAAGATTTCCACCAGTTTGAAGGTCTCGCAGACAATCTCCATATCGGAGGTGAAACCGCCATTGCGGGCGAAATAGGCCTCATGGCCAGCGCGCCATTGTGCATAGTCGCCTTCCCCTTCAAGATCGGAAAAGGTGGCGGTGATGGCGGCGAACGGCTTGATCTGGACCGAGACGGTTTCGATGCGGGCCGTAGCTTCACCGCGCCCGTTGAGCACGATATCGCGCCGTCCCACGACCGGCATCGGCTCGCCGTCAGCGCCAAAATCGCGCAGAGCGCCACAGGTCGCGGTTTTTTTGCCGGCCAATACCAGTGCGAGCAGCGAATCGGCCAGTGCCGGGCTGTCCCCAAAGCTGAACGCTATGTCGCCATCCACATTTGGCGTGGTTTGGGCCATTAGCTACTCAGCCCCCAAAAAGGGTTGGCAGGTCAAGTGGCCGGAACCCATAATGATCGAGCCAGCGCTTGTCGGCGTCAAAGAAGGCGCGCAGATCCGGCATGCCATATTTGAGCATGGCGATGCGATCGATCCCCATGCCCCAGGCAAAGCCCTGATAGACGTCCGGGTCAAGGCCGGCCATGCGGATGACATTTGGATGGACCATGCCGCAGCCGAGGATTTCGAGCCAGTCACTGCCCTGCCCGATCTTGACTTCCGAGCCTGAGCGGTCGCATTGCACATCGACTTCCATCGAGGGTTCGGTGAAAGGGAAGAAGGACGGACGGAAGCGGGTTTTCACTTCGTCGACCTCGAAATAGGCCTTGAAGAATTCTTCCAGAACCCAGCGCAGCTGACCGATATGGCTGGATTTGTCGATCACCAGACCTTCGATCTGATGGAACATCGGCGTGTGGGTCTGGTCGCTGTCATTGCGATAGGTGCGGCCGGGAATGACGACGCGAATGGGCGGGTCCATCGGCGGGGTCATATATCTGACTGCCGGTTTTTCATTGGCTTTCTGCATGACGCGGATCTGCACCGGCGAGGTGTGGGTGCGGAGCAGTTTCTTGACCCCGTCGGGTCCGGGCTTCATGAAAAACGTGTCGTGCATTTCCCGGGCGGGATGGCCTTCGGGGAAATTGAGCGCGGTGAAATTGAAATAGTCGGTTTCGATATCGGGGCCTTCGGCAATGGAAAAGCCCATGTCGGAGAAAATCGCGGTGATTTCATCGAGCGTCTGGCTGACCGGGTGGATGCGGCCCCGCGCGGTCGGCGCGGGCTGCAGCGGCAGGGTGATATCGACGGTTTCGGCGGCCAGCCGCGCTTCGAGCGCCTTGGCCTTGAGCTCAACAAGGCGCTTTTCGATGAGGCCCGCGATTTCGCCCTTGAGCCCGTTAATCGCCGGTCCGGCGGTCTTGCGCTCTTCGGGGTCCATCTTGCCAAGGCCCGCCAAAAGCGCTGATACACTGCCCTTTTTGCCTAGACCCGACACGCGCACGCCATCAAGGCTGGCCTCATCGCTGCTATTGGCAATAGCGTGGGTCAGTTCGGCGCGCAAACTGTCAATCTGATCGTCTAGGGACATGGCTGGTTTCTCTTAAGAGCGGTGGGCAGACTGCTTTTACAAAACAAAACGCCCTGCGCCAGCCCCCAAGGGCGGCACAAGGCGCAAATTTGCCTCAGCGATGCTGAAGATCAGGCGGCGTTGACGCGCGAGTGGGTCGTTTTTTCGACCCCTTCGAGATATGCCAGTGCTGCCTTGGCCTTTTCGACCAATACGCCGAACGCTTCGGGCTGGGTGATCGCGAGATCAGACAACACCTTGCGGTCAACGGCAATCTCAGCCTTGCTGAGGCCGTCGATAAATCGACCATAGGTCAGGCCATGATCGCGCACGGCGGCGTTGATACGCTGGATCCACAGAGCGCGGAAATTACGCTTCTTGACGCGACGGTCGCGGTAAGCATATTGGCCTGCCTTTTCGACGGCCTGCTTGGCGATACGGATGGTAGACTTGCGGCGGCCATAATAGCCCTCCGCAGCCTTCAAAACTTTTTTATGGCGGGCGTGGTTGGTAACGCCTCTTTTAACGCGTGACATGTGTCAGCTTCCTTTCAGCGTTCTTAGCGGTTGTAGGGCATGTACCACTTGACCAGGTTTTCATCGCCCTTTTGCAGGATCTTGGTCCCACGATTGGTGCGGATGTACTTGGCATTGTGGTTGATCAAACGGTGACGCTTGCCTGCGACACCGGCTTTGACGCGGCCAGTCGCTGTGAAACTGAAACGCTTTTTGGCGCCAGATTTGGTCTTCATTTTGGGCATTTTGCGGGTCCTTGGTGTTTATAGATAGGTTTGGGCCTATCGCATTCATAGATCGCCACGGCATGCCTTTTGGCCGGGCGATCCGGAGAAGTTGGCTCTATAGGGGTATTAGACCATCATGGCAAGCCAGCAGTTGCCATTTTCAGCTGGCCAGACGTCGCGATGGGGCCGATTGATCGGATATTTCGGCCTCGCGTCCGGTAAACTCGGCCACGATGGCATCGAGCAGGCTGGCCTGCGCCTCTGTCTGGCAGATGGCGGCGTTGGTTTGTTCAACGAGCGCCGCGTTATTCTGGGTCATGACATCCATTTGCGCCATGGATTGGGCAATTTCGGCCACCGAGGCTGCCTGACGCTGGCAGGCCGCTGAAATCGCCTGCATCTGCTGGCCATTGTCACCGGTTGCCGAAACGATGGCTGTCAGTTTTTCCGCCGCTTCGATTACAAGACGAGTGCCGCCTTTGACCTCGTCGCCCGACTGTTCGATCAGAACCTTAATGTCCCTGGAAGCGACGGCGGCGGACTGGGCCAGACGGCGCACTTCCTGGGCAACGACAGCAAAGCCATTGCCGGCTTCCCCGGCGCGGGCCGCTTCAACCGAGGCATTTAGGGCCAGAAGATTGGTCTGGAAGGCCACATCGTCGATCAAGGCGATGATGTTGGCAATCTTGCCGACCGAAGTGGTGATGCGATCCATTGCATCGGTGGCCGCGTTCATGGCCTGCTCGCTTTGGTCGGCGACACCCATCGAGGCCTGCATGGCCAAAGCGGCATTATCGGCGCGATCGGCATTGTCCTTGATCGAGCCATTGAGACTGGTGATGGCGGTTGAAGTTTCTTCCAGAGCGCTAGCCTGACGGTTGGTACGTTCGGACAGATCATCGGCGCCGGTCAGGATTTCCCCGGTTGCCAGTTTCAAGGCGCGCGCCGACTCATCCAGGCGCGTCATGGTGGTGGCCAGGAATTCGGCCAACATGTTGGTATTGTCCTTGAGGACCTTGAAGGCCCCGGCATAGTCGCTTTCAACGCGACGGCTGAGGTCAGCTCGGGCCAGTCCCGCCAGTACGGCACCGGTTTCCTCCAGCCCCCGCGATACGGTATCGAGCAGGCCATTGACCGAGCGGGCTACGCCGTTGAGATCGGCGGCGCCATAATCGCGCTCCAACCGCGTGGCGAAATCGCCCATGGCGGCGGCCGCCAGCAGGAATTCGATATCTTCCTGCAATTCATCGCGCACTGACTGACGGGCCGCGGCCTCGTCGGCCTCGTTGATCCGCATGCGCTCATTTTCCATGATGGTGCGACCGTTGGCGCCAAAGACTTCCAGCGCGCGGGCGATGCGGCCCAGTTCATTGCTCTGGTCGGCCCCAGCCATGGTAACTTCAAAGTCGCCGTCAGCCATTTTTTCCATAGCCTCGGACATCAGACGGATCGCGCCGGACAACCAGCGCGCAATAATGATGGCCAGGGCAATGCCGATGGTTAGCGCCAATACACCAAAACCAATGGCACCGGCATGGGTCTGGATGGCCTGAGACTGGCTGGCGTCGCCCAAATGCTGCTGATTGGTTTGTGCCTTTTTCAGAACGTTGGCGTAGGTCGCCCCAATCGCAGTGTCGATGGCGCTGGCTTCGCCACCGAGTTTCTGGCGTTCGGCGAGACTGGTATAGGACTTTTCGATCATCTGGCCGAAGGGCGCAACCAGCGCCGTGACATCGTCCACCCGCGCTATGTCGTCGTCGCGGAAAAATACGGAGCGCAATTGTTCAAGGGTTGCCAGTGATTTGGCCGCCAACTGCTTTGTCTTTTCAAAGGAATCAGCGCTCGGATCGGTCATGAGCGCCGTGGCCGCAATGCGGGTTTGCAGCAATTGCTCCGTGGCCAGGCCCGATACGGCTGCGGCCCTTGCATTCAGATTTGCCGATTGAGCCGTCTCTGCAATCAGAGCGCCCAAGGTATCCGTCGCGGTGGCGCCTGCCGCCAGGAGACGTTTGGTGGAGGCCGAAATGTCCTTGTCGAGGTCGATCATCGTGGCAAGCAGAGTTTGATAACGCGCCAGATTCTGACCAAGTTCGGGCGCAGAGAGTGCGGTGGTCCGGCCCATCAGGGCGCGCTGCTGGTTGACCAATTTGTCCAGCCGCGCCGCCACCTTGTCGCCGCGCTCGGCATTGGGGACCAGTTCGTAGCGCGAAAACGCCAGCCGGGTCTGACCCAACTGATCGACCAGTTGATTGATGGCGCTGGTTTCAGAGCTTATGGCGCGGTAGCCGCCAAAGGTGCCGGTCAGGGACTGCACCCCCATGACCGCGACCACAACAACAATGGCCAGCAAAGCGGTCAGGGCTCCAAACGCTGCATAGATGCGTCCGGCAATCGACAGGCGTGACAAATTCATCGGTATACCCAGTAGTACAAATCCCCTACGCACAAATACCGAACAAGAGTTAAAGAGCTGCAAATCCTACAGTCATCATCTTGTTACATAGAGATTTTTTGGGTTGTCGCGAAAGTCGGGTGAACAATTCGGGGCGTCATCATTTTGATGGGCGAGGTGGGCCAATCGCCACGCTCGGTAAAACAAGGCTGAAACTCTTTTTGGGAAGGTCCCGTTGTTTCAACCGAGCTTAGAAAAACTCGCCCCGCGTCAAACCCCAAAGGAATTACATCATGAAAATGTTCAAAATCATCGCCGTTACCGCTACGCTTTTTGCTGGTGCCAGTGCTGCCTACGCCAGCCCCTTCAACGCCATGGGCGGGGTCGACGGCCTTAGCATGTTGAGCGATGCCACCTATGCAACGGTTCTGACCACCTCAGCAGGCGATGTACCGTTCCTGCGCTCGCAGACCGATACCCAGGCCCTGCAGCAGCGCATTGCCAACAACCCCTATCTGGCCAAATCGGTGCATGATCAGGGCTATGAAATCACCGATGTAATCGGCCTGGATGCTAGCGGTTCGAGCGTAACGCTTTACGTCCTCTAATCTTTGCATCATCTCTCCCGACCGGGCGGCCCTTAAACGGGCTGCCCGTTTTTGTTGAGCATTGGCTCGAGATGATCCTCAAATAATTGGCCGGTTTCGGGCGCATAAAGGCGTTCGGCCTGGAGTGAAACCTCGAGGAAATCTATCAGGCCGTCGCGGCCCTTGTCGTTGGCGAGCGGATAGTATGTCGACCCCAACCGCTGCAAAAGAACCTGCTTGGAAGCGATCATGCCCGCCTTTGCCTTGTCACTGTTGCTCATCGAGCCGGCCCGCTTGATATAGTCGTGCAGCGGCGCGCCCAAATGAAAGCTTTGGGGCGCAGTGCGGTAAAGCTGCAGCAGGAATTCCAGATCCGTCATGTTGCTCATGCTCAGATCATAACGTCCGTCGGCGGCGCGCCGGTCCCAGACCAGCATTGAATCCATTGAAATATTGACCCATTTATGGGCGCCGGGCGTCAGCACCCGATCCGGACCGCTCGCTACAAAACGCAAATGGACAAATTGCTCGTCCATGACATCAAGGGCCGTTGTCACAATGGGGTGTTCGGCCAGCGCATTGACGGCCCGCTCGAGTTTTTGCGGCTTGAGCCGATCGTCGGCGTCCAGAATTGCGGCATATTCGGTGGAGATATTATCAAGCGCCACATTGCGGGCAGCCGAAGCACCGCCGCCCAATTGGCCGCTATCAAGGAATTTTATCCGCGTATCGGTAATGCCTTCTGCGCCGAGCACTGGCCCATAATCGACGCCATCGTCGGCAACAATGACCAATTCCCATGCCGAATAGGATTGATCAAGCACGCTCTTGACGCTGTAGCCGATGGTGGCATGTGCCTTATAGGCTGGCATGATGACCGAGACAGTTCCGCGCACGACATTTCTCCCCTTTGCACTCACCCTTGAAGCATTCTCATCACTGCCCCATATCTGTTGGGAACGCCAGATGCTGAAAGAAATCGGGTCTGCGTTTTGACGTTGCTTGATTCAAGGACGCTATGGAATGTCGCGTATTTCTGTTTTTTCAGCCCCGTTTCTGCTTGGCTTCGATAATTTCGAAGAACGTGTGGATCGGCTTGCCAAATCGGCTGAAGGCTATCCGCCCTATAACATCGAACGCAGCGTGACGCCTTCGGGTGTTGAACGGTTTTTGGTTTCGATTGCGGTGGCCGGTTTTGCCCTTAACGAACTCGAAGTGATTGCGGAGGACAATCAGATATTGGTCCGCGGTCGGCAAAAGGACGATCCAGGCCGGGAGTTTCTGCATCGCGGCATTGCCGCGCGTCAGTTCCAGCGCAGCTTTCTCCTAGCCGAAGGGATGATCGTCAAGGATGCAACTTTAGGTCATGGTATGCTCGTTGTTACTCTTGAGAGGCCACCTGTCGAAAAGATCGCTCGTCAAATCGAAATTCGATCAGTTTAGAGAAAGGGCCGAATAATGTACGAAAAACGTAGCGAACAGCCCGAAGCCGTCGATCCGAATCATCCGCTGAAAATGTTGACCGCAGCCGAATTTGCCGCACTGGGCGGCGATGCCGTTGCTTTTGTGCGCGCGATTAGCGGGCATGAGTTGGACATGATCGTGCAGGATGTCGATTTTATCGCCGACGAACTCTACCAGCTGGTGATGTCCGCTGATGGCACCCCGCTTCTGGTTACCGACACCGAAGACTCGGTGGCTGAATGGCTCGATGACAAAAATTTGGGACTAGTGTCGGTTCACTGACCGATCATGGTAAACGGCCGACCCTTCAGGATCGGCCTTCAAACTTGAAATATCAGGCCGCGACGTAGGTTGCGACCGGGCTGGTCAGAATCTCATAAAGATGTTGGGGATCATGGCTCTTGCGCAAATCTGCCACCAGCGCTTCGGTGCGCAACAGGCGGGCCACGCGCGACAGCGCCTTGAGATGATCTGCCCCAGAGCCTGCGGGCGCCAAAAGCATCATCACCAAATCCACCGGCAAATCATCAACCGAATCAAATTCGAGCGCTGGTGACAGGCGGGCAAATACGGCGGTAACGCCATCCAGCCCGGCCAGCTTGCCATGGGGCACAGCTACACCATCGCCAAGTCCGGTTGATCCCAACGTCTCGCGTTCGAGCAAAGTGGTCAGAATTTCGCTTCTGTCGTGTCCGGTAGTCTCCGCTGCATTGTCAGCAAGTTGTTCAAATAACTGGCGTTTTGATGTGAGATCCGTACAAATAAGTACGGATCTCTTAGCCAGAATATCGGCCAGTTCCATTCAGATACCTTAGAATTTTCTTAATTCATTATCTGGATTGGTCTTTCGCTAATTTGCCCCCAGCGCCGGATCAATCCACCCAATATTGCCATCGGTGCGGCGGTAGACCACATTCAGCCCACCATGTCCAGCGTGGCGGAAAACCACGACTCCAGATTGGCTGAGGTCTAGTTCCATCACGGCTTCACCCACACTGAGCGAACGCAGGTTCTTGGTGGTTTCGGCAATGACGGGCGGCGCGTAGTCCTCATCGAGCTCATCATCGCCATCGCCGGCGCCCAAAACGGTATATTGGGCCATCAGCCCCTCACCCTTGGCGCCCTTTCCATGCGATTTGAGCTTGCGCTTGTAGCGGCGCAGCCGCTTTTCGATATTCAGCGTCATCACGTCATAGGCTGCGGTAGCGTCGTTCCCTTGCGCGCTCGATTGCAGCATTGCTCCCGAATCCAGATGCACGATGCAGTCGGCGCGGAAGCCACTACCGTCCGGAGTCAGCGTGAGATGCCCATCATAGCCGCCATCGAAATATTTGGCGACGATGGCATCGAAGTTCTCTTCCGCCTTGGATCGGAGCGCTTCACCAACGTCCATGTTCTTGCCAGAAACGCGTAAGGTCATGGATCCCTCTTTTCGTTATTTTATCGTCGCTTTGGTTCCGACGATCCTATGGATATGGTCACGAACCACCTTTGATGCTAGTCCCAAGCCCGGCTTTGAGGCAATGCGCAACTGTGCGCCCGACGGCAATTGACGGGGTGACAATGGCGGCGAACGCCTTTACGCTTCGGCTCGAGTTTTCGGGTAGCCAGAGCGCCCCAATTCAAGCGCGCGGTTCGGCCCGTTTGAGGCCATGGCTGGCGTCTGGCAAAACCAGGTGCGGCGGCTGATGCCCATCCATGAACGCCCTGATATTGACGATGACCGCTTCGCCCATCTCGATGCGCGCCTCTAGCGTTGCCGAGGCCATATGGGCAGTCAGCACAACCTTGTTGGCTTCGGCCAGCGCCAATAGTTTTTCATTGATCCCATTGCGGTTTTCAAAGACATCGAGCGCCGCGCCGCTGAGATGGCCGCTTTCAATGCCGGCAACCAATGCTGCCTCATCGACCAATTCGGGGCGGGAGACATTGACCACAAAACTGCCCGGCTTCATGCGGGCCAACCGGTCGGCGTCGAGAATGCGATAGGTCTCGCGGGTGCGCGGGGTGTGCAGGCTGACGATATCCACCGCTTCGATCATGGCGTCGAGATCGGCCCAGTAGACGGCCTCCAACGGCTCTTCGAGCGCGGGGGGCGGCGATTGCGCGAATAATAATGGATTTTCAACCCGAACGCCTTGGCGCGCTGGGCAACGGCGGTGCCGATGCGGCCCATGCCGACAATGCCCAGCGCCTTGCCGCGCAGCCGATGGCCCAGCATCCAGGTCGGAGACCAGCCGGCCCATGCCCGCTCGCGCACCAAAAGCTGGGTGCCCTCAATCAGGCGGCGCGGCAGCGCCAGCATCAGCATCATGGCCATGTCGGCGGTATCTTCGGTCAGAACGCTGGGGGTATTGGTTACAGCCAGCCCCGCCGCCAATGCCGCCTCGATATCAATATTATCCACCCCATTACCGAACTGGGCAATCATGCGCACCGAGGGGGGCAGGCGCGCGATCAGTCGGGCGTCGATAATGTCGGTAATCGAGGAAACCAGCACATCCTTTTCGGCCAGTCCGGCCACCAGATCATCGGCGTGGAGCGGCACATCGGCTTCGTTGACGTCGGTTTCAAACAGCGTGCCCATACGGGCCTCGATGACATCGGGCAGTCGGCGTGTCACCAGAATTCGAGGCTTGCTCGTGTTCATCTATGCAATAATTTCCGCACCGGTTTGGACCAGCCCGACGCGCGTACAATGCGGTGCATCGGGTCAAAAAGACAGTCAGACTGCCATTTTCAAGGACCATTAAGGATCATGGTGTAGTGATAGGTCAATTCCACTATCACTGCAAAGCCATGTTTGATTCCAATCCCTGCAAGCCCACCAACCTCCGGCCACATCGGCTCGCCTTCTGGCGGGCGGCAATGGTTTGGGCGCTGGTGTTTACCGGGATGGTGCTTCCGACACTGGCGCAGGAAAATCCAAGCGGGCTGCCGTTGCCCCGATTTGCCAGCACGCGCTCGGATCCGATCAATGTGCGGGTGGGTCCGGGCACCAAATATGAGGTCGCCTGGATCTATCTCAAGGCCGGTGTGCCGATTGAAATCATTGCCGAATTCGACACGTGGCGCAAAGTGCGCGACGTCGAGGGGCAAACGGGCTGGATTCACCAGAATCTGTTGTCGGGCAACCGGGTCGGCTATGTCAAAACCGACGATGCTGGCGGTGAAATCACGCTGCTGTCGGCACCAGACCCCGCAGCCAAGGCGCGCGCCATGCTGCAAAACGGCTTTCGCGTGCAGCTAAACGAATGCGATGGCCAATATTGTCAGGTCACGGCCAGCTATCAGCCTGATGGCGGGCGCAGCCAGTCCTATACCGGCTATGTCGAGCAGGCTCTGGTTTGGGGCGCGCTGCCCAACGAAAATTTCGACTAGTCCCGCGCCGCAGCAATCGTGCGGGCCACCGCCGCCGAATCGGTCTGGGTAAGCTCATATTCGCGTTCAAGATTATCGCCGCCCATGCCGACATGGGGATTGCGGAACGCCATCGGGCTTTTAGCGGTTTTGGGTGCGGCAAAGTGCATTTCGGTAACGCCGGTGCCGGCGCGCACCGCCGCTATATTGTTTGCATCCAGTTCGCCGCAGGCCATGATAACCAATCGCCCGGCCGCCAGTTGCACCGTGTCTTTCAAGATATCCATGCCCTGGACAGCGGTATCTCGTTGTCCGCTGGTCAGGACGCGATCAACGCCGCAACGCACCAGCGCCTCGACGGCAGCGCGATAGTCGCGGGTCATGTCAAAAGCACGATGGCAGGTGACGCTCATGGGCCGAGCCGCCTCGACCAGCGCAGTGGTGCGGGCCTCGTCAATGTCACCTTTTTCGGTCAGGCAACCGATGACGATGCCGGCCACACCCAACTCGCGCAGGGCGGTGACGTCGGCCAACATGGCGGCAAATTCGGCCTTTGAGTACAAAAAGTCGCCGCCGCGTGGCCGCACAATGACATGAAATGGAATGTGGGAGAGGCGGAGCGCTTCATGGACTACCCCGAAGCTGGGCGTCAGTCCGCCTTCGATCAGGCTGGCACAAAGTTCGACCCGGTCCGCGCCACCCTTTTGGGCTGCAACCAGCCCGTCGGTGCCCTCAACGCAAATCTCGATTGTCAGCTTGTCCGTGGCCATCTTGCTCTCCCCCAAATCAGTGGCGAGTAGACCCCCTGTCGCTTTGGCAGGCAAGCCCCAGGCTGGGGCAAATTGCCATCATTTCGCCAAAACATTGGGTGAACTGCGCAGTCCAGGCGAAAGCAGCGAGCAACCTATGGCCGCCATTGTGCCGGGATAGAATCTCGTTCGCTGGAGCCTTCATGTTGCCGCTTCGCGCCTTTTTGTCTAATTGCCGCGCCGCCTCGGCGGTGGAATTTGCCTTGTTGACCCCGGTCTTTGTGTTGATGCTGACCGGTATGCTGGCCTACAGCATCTATTTTGGCGCGGCCCATTCGGTCCAACAGATTGCCGCAGATGCAGCGCGCACCTCGATTGCCGGGCTGAACGGGCGCGAACGCGATGCGCTTGTTGCGGCCTATATCGACAATAATGCGGCTGACTATCTGCTGATCGAGCGCGCGCGGCTGAGCTATACAATCGGGGACAAGGCGAGCGATCCCAGCCAATATCAGGTCAGCATCGATTATGACGCCAGCGCGCTACCAATCTGGAACCTTTATCCGCCGCTCCCCTTGCCCAGCAAGACCATCCGCTTTTCCTCCTCGATCCGCCGGGGCGGGTTATGAAACTGCTTGGGCGTTTTGGACGGGCAGAGGATGGCAATATGGCCATCCTGTTTGCCGTGGCGCTTTCGATATCTGCGGTGGTTTCGGCTTTTGCGGTCGACGCCGCCAGCCTTTACAATATGCGGCGGGTCATGCAGTCCAATGTTGATCTGGCAGCACTTGCCGCCGCGCGCGATCCGGCCAACGCCACCGAAATTGCCCGGGCGGCGCTGGCGGAAGCTGGCCTGATCGAGCCAGACGCGCCGGCATCAGCGGGTTCCAAATCGGGCGCCCGACTAAGCGTTATGCCCGGCCACTACGAAGCCGATCCAGACCTGCCGGTGGCGCAGCGCTTTGTGGCGGGACAGGCACCGCTCAATGCCGTGCAGGTGCGGCTTGAACGGCCCGGTGAGCTCTATTTTGCCAAATCCTGGAGCCCGACACCGACGTTGGGTGCCAGTGCAATTGCCCGGATCACGCCGCAGGTCAGTTTTTCCATTGGCTCACGGCTGGCAAAGTTTCAGGGCGGATTAGTCAATGGCGTGCTCAATGGGTTACTCGGCACCAATGTCTCACTCAGTCTCGTCGATTACAAGAGTCTGCTGGACGCCAGAATCGACGCCTTCGCTTTTCTTGATGCGCTGGCCCAGCAATTGCACATCAGCGCTGGCACCTATGATGATGTGCTCGCCGCCCAAGCCGACCGGGGCGACATTGCCGCGGCTCTGGCCCAAACCCTGGATGGCAGCGCACAGTTGGTGGCGCAAAAACTTGCCAACGGACTTGCCGAAAGCGATGCGGTCAATGTGGGAAGGCTGTTTGACCTGGGAGATCTGGGACGACTCGATATCAATTCGGGCGGTCAGAACCTGTTCACCTCGTTTTCGGCGCTGCAAATGCTGGTCGCCAGCGCCAGTGCGAGCGATGGCAGCCACCAGATCAATCTCAAGCTGGCCGCCAACGTGCCGGGGCTGGCCGGGCTTTCGCTCAAGCTGGCGGTGGGTGAACCGCCTCAAACTGGCAGTTGGTTTGCTGTTGGACCACGAGGCACGGTGGTTCGGACCGCGCAGGTGCGGCTGGCCCTGACCGCGCACCTGTTAGGCGGCGGCGTATTGGGCAATGCCGGGGTCAATCTGCCGCTCTATCTTGAATTGGCCCATTCCGAAGCCATGGTCAGCGGGGCCAGTTGCCCCACCCCCTCGAGCCCGCGCGGTACTGCCAATATCGCGGTTCGGCCCGGGGTTGCCCGGCTGATACTGGGCGAGGTCGATGCCAATAGTTTTGGGGCCTTTGCCAGTCCGCCCAGCATCGGGGAGGCGCAATTGATCAATGCGCTGCTGCTCAAAGTCACCGGTAGCGCCAATGTCGAGATCGCCCAGACCACGCCGCAAACGCTCTCTTTCTCGTCGGCCGACATCGAGGCAGGACGGCTCAAGAGTGTGCATACCCAAACCATTGTTTCCTCACTGATCGGTTCGCTCCTGGGGGACCTGCACCTTAAGGTTCGCGCGCTGGGACTGGGGCTGGCCTCGCCCGCCATCATTGCCCAGGCGATCGAGGGGCTAATCTCACCGCTGGCGCCGATGCTTGATCTGACCATTGAAACGCTACTGCAAACACTGGGTCTCAGTCTCGGCGAGGCCGATGTGCAGGTTTATGGCGTTCGGTGTATTGAACCGGTGCTTGTCGGATAGCGCTTTTTGGGCTTCTCAATCTTTCCCGAATTTTTGGGTCGCAACATGCTTGACATCCTAGTTTAGTGTGCTACATATCCAGCACACTACGTAGGTAATTCACATGGACGACTTTCATACTGGCCAGCCGATCTTCATGCAGATCCGCCAGCGCCTGATCGAAATGATCCTGCGTGGATCGGTTGGGGAGGGTGATCCCCTGCCCTCGGTGCGCCAGATCGCCGCCGACATGGCGGTCAATCCGTTGACGGTCACCAAGGCCTTTGAAGCCCTGGTCGATCTTGGAGTAGTCGAAAAACGCCGGGGACTCGGCATGTATGTCAAAACTGGTGCGCGACCGGCCTTGCTGGCCCATGAGCGCGAAAAATTCCTGAGTGAAGACTGGCCGCGCATTGCCGCCCAGATCAAGGCACTCGAACTCGACCTGTCCACATTGCTGACCAAGAACAGGTCGGCTACCCCCGGGGGGAAAAATCCGATGACTGAACCTGAAGCCGCACTGGCCCCAATCGTTACGGCGCGTGGCCTGCGCAAGAAATTTGGCAACAAGGAAATCCTGCACGGGCTGGATTTCGACATTCCTGCCGGGCGCATCTATGGGCTGATCGGCCATAATGGTGCCGGCAAGACCACGACGCTCAATGCCATTCTGGGGCTGACAAATTGCCAGGGCACTATCCGGGTGCTGGGCGAGGACCCGTTTGCGCGCCGGGCCAAGCTGATGGAAAATGTCGCTTTCATTTCCGATGTTGCCAGCCTGCCCCGCTTCTTGCGGGTGCGTGAACTGTTTGCTCTTCTGTCCAATATCCATCCCAATTTTTCTCAGGACAAGGCGCGCAGTTTCCTTGAGGGCACCGACATTCGGCCCGAAGCCAAGATCAAACAATTGTCCAAAGGCATGATGGCCCAACTGCACCTTGCCGTGGTCATGGCGATCGATGCCAAGCTGCTGGTGCTGGACGAGCCGACGCTGGGGCTGGATATCACTTATCGCAAGCGGTTTTACCGTCGCCTGCTCGAAGACTATATGACCGAGGAGCGCACCCTGCTGATCACCACGCATCAGGTTGATGAGATCGAATTTATGCTCTCGGACATCATGTTCATTCGCGATGGCAACATGATCCTGCACATGCAGATGGAAACGGTGAACGAGAAATTTGCCCAATTGGTGGTAGCTGATGAGCAAAGCGCCGAGACGGCGCGGACGCTCAAGCCGGTCTATGAGGAAACGCGGTTTGGCCAGACGGTAATGATTTTTGACGGGGCCGACCGCGAGACGCTTCAGACGCTGGGCAAGGTATCGACGCCAACCATGTCGGACCTGTTTGTTGCGCTGATGCAGCGACCAACGGTTAATCCGGAGACAGCAAAATGAAGGCTTTTGTTGCTTTGGTGCGGCGCGAGCAGATTGAGCATCGCGGTGCCTTCCTGATTGCGCCGCTGGCGCTTGTGGCCATCCTGTTCGGCGCCACTGTTCTGGCCTTTACCGTGGGGCGGGTCGATGCGCGCTTTTCGGGCGCCATGATGAATCTGGCCCCGCTGCGGGTGTTTGCAATCGGCTTTCTGGGCGTCGGCTTCGCCTGGGCACTCTATCTGATCGCGACGCTGTTCTTTTATTGCGCCGACGGCTTTGCCGCCGACCGCCGCAACAATGCCATGCTGTTCTGGAAGTCGATGCCGGTTTCGGACCTTCGAATTCTCTATGCCAAACTGGCAGCAACGCTCACGATTTTTCCGGCCACCATCTACGTGGTTTCACTACTGAGCAGCGCTCTGCTGATGGGTGTGGCGGTGGTGACCTCCAATATCAGCACCGGCAATGGGCTGGCGATGCTGGGCAATATTTTTGACATCTATGTGCAAGTGGCGGGTTCAACGCTTCTGGCGCTGGTTTTGGGTCTGCTCTGGTATGTGCCCTACATGGCGCTGGTTGGGGCTCTGGCAACCGTTGTGGGGCGCTGGGCGATACCGCTGTCGCTGCTGCTACCATCGCTCGTGTCGCTGCTTGAATGGGTGACGCTAGGCGGGCTCAGCCCCTTCCATACCCATGTTTGGAACTATCTGGCCGACCGTAGCGATTTCAAGCTCGCCGATGGCTATCTCGAAAACTGGTTTCACGCGGAAGGCACCTTCAGCATGGTCGATTTTGGCAATGACCTTCTGGCGCGCACCGATTGGACCCAGATGGCGATCGGCTGGCTGTTTGCCGCTGTCGTCATATATCTGGCCAGCGAATACCGGCGCCGGTACAACGACAACTGAGCGACGGCGGCAGGCCTTTCTGGTCTGCTGCGCTAGACCTTGACCGGGTGTTCGGCCCGGTCCTTGTCGCCAAAAATGCGCAGATAGCGGGCAATTTCGGCAGGATCGCCGGTCGCCTTGGCTGGATTGTCCGACAGTTTGACTGCCGGGCGACCATTGGCCTTAGAAACCTTGATGACGATGGAAATCGGATCGAGGCCCGGATTGACGTCGGGGGCGCAGCCTTCAAAATCATTGGTCAGATTGGTGCCCCAGCCAAAGGCCATGCGCACCTTGCCATCAAAATGCAGATAGGCCGCCTCGATCATGTCGACATCGAGTCCATCGGAAAAGATCAGCAGTTTTTCGCGCGGGTCGCGGCCGTGCCGCTTCCACCATTGGATGATCCGCTCGCCGCCTTCGATGGCCGGGGCGCTATCGGGGCGAAAACCGGTCCAGTCCGCCACCCAGTCGGGCGCGTCGCGCAAGAAAGCGGTGGTGCCGAAGGCATCGGGCAGGACGATCTTGAGGTTGCCACCATAATAGCTCTCCCAATCCTGCAATACCTGATAAGGCGCGGCCTTGATCGAGGATTCGGTGGTGGCAAGCGCTGCCAAAACCATGGGCAGTTCATGGGCGTTGGTGCCCAACGCCTCAAGATCATTGTCCATGGCCAGTTTGACGTTGGAGGTGCCGGTGAAATTATCGCCGATTCCCTCCTTGAGCGCTTCCACGCACCAGCGTTGCCACAAAAATGAATGGCGCCGCCGGGTGCCGAAATCGGAAATTTTTAGATCGGGCAGTTTTTGCAGCCGCTCGACCTTTTCCCACATCTTGGCCTTGGCGCGGGCGTAAAGCACATCGAGCGTGAAGGGCCCGTAGCGCTTCATGGCGGCGCGAGATCGCATTTCATTGATGATGGCGAGGGCCGGAATTTCCCACATGGAGGTTTCGACCCAAGGCCCGTAAAATTCCAGATCGAACTGCCCGTCGCGCTTTTCCAGCCGATATTCGGGCAGTTGGAAGTCTTCGAGAAATTTGAGAAAGTCTGGTTCGAAAATCTGTCTGGAGCCATAAAAACTGTTACCGGCCAGCCAGATCATTTCCTTTTTGGAAAAACGCAGGCCGCGCGCATAATCGAGCTGGGCGCGTAACTCATCGATGTCGATCTCCTCGGCCAGACGCACCCTTTTGGTGCGGTTGATCAGGGAAAAGGTGGCATCGACCCTGGGATAAAGTCCCCAGATCATCTGCAGCATCAAAATCTTGTAAAAGTCGGTATCGAGCAGGCTCCGAATGATCGGATCAAGCTTCCAGGTGTGATTGTGCACCCGTCGCGCTATATCGGTCTTCGGCATTGGTCCCGCCCAGGCTCTTGCAAATTCACCTCGGGCTTTTATCGCGAACTAACGATGAATGCCAGCCGTTGCCCGGCACCGGCCTTAAGCAAACTGAAAGACGGCGAAGCGGTCAAGCGCCTCGTCAAGCGCGGCCTTGGCATTGGCGTCCGGGGCGCGGTGCCAATGCAGGTTTTGCACCAGCAGCGACCTGGCCGTCCGGTCCGCCTTGAGATCGATCACCGCCGCGATCTCTTCGCCCATCAGCACCGGCAGGGCAAAATAGCCCATTTTACGCTTTTCTGACGGCAGATAGGCCTCAAACAGATGTTGGTAGTCAAAAAACAGTTTGAGGCGGGGGCGCTGGATAGTCAGCGGATCGAACGGCGACAGGATATGGACCAGTTCCGAGGCTGGATGCGGTGATGCCGCCATGGCAGCGGGCGTTGCCCAATGCTGCACACCGGGGGCGTTGGCCAGATGGACCGGCATCAATTTTTTCGACCGCACCCGCGCCGCGATCAGGGCGCCGATCGCTTTTTTGCGCGGGGCGTCGAGATGGCAGATGGACTGCAGGCTGACCATGCCCTGGGCACGCAGGGCCCGATCCAGCACATAGGCGGTGACCTGGTTCTCGCTGGCGGGCCGGGGACGGCTCAACCAGCCAAAATGGCGCGCGCTCAGATCATAGGTCTTGAGCATCCCTTCGCGGGCGCTGACCGTCAGATGGCCTTGAAAAAACGCCATTTCGAGGATGCGTTTGGAGGGTTTTCGGCTGCCCCAGAGATGGGCCTTGTCTACCCGCACATCACTATCGAAATCGCGCATCGACAATGGCCCCTCAGCCCGAATACGCCGGAGCAAGGCTTTCACGTCACGGGGCGCCACAGTGCCAAACCAGCGGCTGGGCGTCTCGCGAAGACGCGCCATCAGAATCCATGAAATAGCGATAGTCGGCGCTCGGCACATAGGCCAGCGCATGGGTCCAATATTCGAAGACCGATTTATCAGTCGACTGGGCCTGAGCCAGATCGGCGCGGCGATAGTCGGGAATGCGTGAATAAAGGATATGATGGTGGCATCGCTCGATGACATTGATGGTGTCGATCTGGACATAGCCCAGATGCGCAATGGCGCGCGGCGTCGCTTCTGGTCCGGCGCCGAACGGGGCAGACTCGTCCAGCCGCTGCGCCCGCAACCAGATGCGGCGTGCCTGCGATGTCGATACGGGATGGGAGGAAAGCTTTGGGCTGCGACTCATGGATGATATTATTGCCAAGACGCGGCAAGACTTCCAGTAGTGACTGACAGATCAAGGACCTGAGGACACCGGGCGGGATTGCCAATGATCGATATATCGATTACCCGTGCTCCGCGTCTCGCTGTTGGGGACAACGTATTCGCCTGAGTTTGTCTTTGCGTTGTTGATCATTGGTTTAACTGGATATGGGCATTAGATATTATCTGACCTTCGTTTATATGTTACGTTCTAGCAGAATTGCGGCATTGGCATTGGCTGAAATGCGATTTTCCAGCACTCCTTATTGTATCACAGTTGCAGGCCTATGCAGGAGCCGCAGTTGTATAAACTGCCAACGCCTTTGGATTTATCATGACATTTGAAGAGACGCGACCGGCCCTGCTTCTCGCAGCGCTCGTTGGCGCACTTGCCATGGCGCCGGTAGCGCCTGAGGCAGGCAATGCACTGTTCCTGATTGCTGGTGTATCGGCACTACTGCTACTACGGGCCCAAGATCTAAAGCTGCTCGCGCGCCCAATCGTTTGGATGCCATTGATTGCCATGGGATTGCTATCGATTGCCTACGTGGTCGCCGATGGGTCGTTCAATGGACTTATCGGGATTGCCTATTTTGCCCCCCTGCTGGCCATCTGGCCACTTCTTGCCTTGAACCGCGGCAGTATCGCAACGGCACCGGGGGCCATCGCAATCCTGGCTTTATGTGGTGTGGCAGGGGCCACAACAATGGGGATCAATGATTTTCTGACAACAGGGACCGATCGCGCCGGCGAATCGGTTGCCAACCCGATCCACTACGCGGATGTGGCCCTTGCCATCGGCTTTTTGGCAACAATTGGTGTGGTCTATACCAAGAAGGGGTGGCGATATATTTATCTGGCTGGACCGCTATTGGCATCAGCGGCCGTTTTGCTCTCGGGAACACGCGGTGCGGTTGTCGCCCTTGTCGTCATGGGCACGGCAGCAGTCACTTTGATAATTTGGTTTCGGTTGGTGACATTGCGATTTGCCGGAATTGCGACGCTGATAAGTGCGGCTATTTTGGTCGTTGCCCTTTTCGCGGGCGTCGGCGAGACTTCCGGGGTACTGCGCATGTCGTCAGAAGTTACGGATGTGCTGCGCAACGGCCCTCCTACTGACGAGATCAACAAAGCTCAGGCTGCAGATGTACACGGGGGGCCTGCGTGCCTTTCTGGCTTCGCCCCTGGTTGGGCACGGTCCATTTGATTTTACGACCGTTGCGTCGAACTATGTAGACGTGCCGTTCACTCCCCCACCGCATTTGCACAACGATCTCGCCGATTTTGCAGCTAGTGGTGGCGTTCTTGGGCTCCTTGGGTATTTCATGTTCTTGCTGGCACCAGTCGTCGAAGCTCTGCGCGCGCCCCATTCCGCCAAGCGCTTTGGGCTTATTGTGATCGCTGCGACCCTGAGCGTCGGCTATTTGGTGATGGGTTTGACAAATGCGATGTTCGGCATACTCAACGTCACAGTTTGCTTTGCCGCATTGTCCTTGGTCGTCGGGCTGCTGAGCCACCGTCCACAATCGGGGCAAACAGCGGCGCTGAATTCCTCGCCTCAATGTTAGTGCACGAGCGCTCCATATTGGCGTTATGTCCGGTCGAAGAGGCAAGGCGTCCCTAGCTGGGCGAAGGTCAACTAACGCCATCACTGGCATCAAAAAGTACGCCCTGGTGCACGGTGGGTTGATATCCTCACGGCAATTTTGGACATAAAGATCATGTCGATGATCCTTCCTAAGCGTTGCGAGGTGGAGGAGACAAGCGATGGGGCGCGGGCTCGATATGAGCAGGGAGGCAGCAACATCTCGATTGGACAGGTCGTCGTTATCGGTGTAGGCAGCGCTGTAGTCCGCAATTTTGAGAGTGGCCAGACTGTTGTGGGCGTGGCAGCGTGCGCCTTGGAGAAATCATAGTGCTCAATACTCCATTTTCCCCTTGGCCATCCTTTACAACGGAAGAAATCGAAGCCGTTTCCAAAGTCCTGGCGTCCAACCGCGTGAATTACTGGACAGGAGACGTCTGTCGGGGCTTCGAGACGGCATTTTCCCGCTTCGTTGGTGCAAAGCACGCTGTGGCCCTGGCAAATGGAACTCTGGCTCTCGATGTCGCCCTTAAGGCGCTAGGTGTCGGCGCTGGCGATGAGGTGGTTGTGACACCAAGAACCTTTATTGCCTCGGTGTCTGCAGTGGTAACGGCGGGGGCCATCCCCGTTTTTGCTGATGTTGATCGGGACACACAAAACATCACGGCTGAGTCTATTGCGCGCGTTCTTTCGCAGCGCACCAAGGCGATTATTCCCGTTCATCTGGCGGGCTTGCCTTGCGATATGGATCCGATCATGGATTTGGCACGCGAGCGTGGATTGTTCGTTATCGAAGACTGCGCACAGGCCCATGGCGCCCTCTACAAGGGGCGTAGTGTTGGAACAATTGGCGACGTCGGTGCCTGGTCCTTTTGCCAGGACAAGATAATGACGACCGGCGGCGAGGGGGGCATGGTCACGACCAATGACGGCGCGCTTTGGTCTGCCATGTGGTCCTACAAAGACCACGGCAAAAGCTGGCAAGCCGTCTATGATCGCAGCCACCCACCGGGGCCCCGGCTCGTTCACGATAGCTTTGGCACGAATTGGCGCATGCTGGAAATGCAGGCAGCCATTGGTTTGATTCAGATTGACCGCATGCCGAAGTGGACACAACGACGGACAGATGTGGCGCATGCCATCACCGAGACGCTTCGGCGACATGTTGCGGTTCGCGTACCCTTGGTACCTGAGTATGCCCGGCACGCGCATTATCGGCTCTATGCTTTTGTCTGTCCCGATCAATTGGACACTGGCTGGTCACGAGATCGGGTCATTGATGAGATCGTCAAACGGGGGGTCCCATGCATGCATGGCTCGCAATCCGAAGTCTATCTTGAGGCCGCCTTCGATGACTCCTCATGGCGCCCGATGCACAGGCTTTCGGTCGCCCGCGAACTTGGTGAAACCGGTATCGCCTTTCTGGTCCATCCCACACTGACTGATGCCGAGGTGTCAAAAACCTGCGATGTCGTCGCACAAGTGCTCACCGAAGCTGTCGGGGGCTAGGGACTAAGGACGACGTGGGGAGGGCATTTCAGAACCAAGCTGCGCCCTATGCTCGTTGCCAGAGGGTACACCGCGGCAGTTCGGTCTTTCGCTGGTCTGAGGTATGATACGCACGCCCATAGGCCCATTCGGGAAGCGAATACTGAATGAAGCGCTCGGCCTTGCCGTTGGTTTTGGGCGTGTAGGGTTTGGTGCGGATGTGCTTGAGGCCATTGTTCAGGCAAGCTAACTTGAACTGCTTCGAACGATAGCAGATCCCATTATCGCTCATAATGCGCTCAACACGGATTCCGAGTTTGCGATACTAGGCCACTGCGGCCTTCAGGAATGCCACCGCATCCTGCTTGCGTTCGCCGGCTAACACCTGGCTGAAGCCGAGGCGCGAATGGTCGTCAACGCAGACATGCACAAACTCCCAACCGATACTGCGCGCGTTGCTCTGATCCACGAGATCAGCGGCGATGCGATGGCCTGTGCGGGTGAACTTGACAGCGACGGCCTGCGATACAGCCTCGCCGAACGCGGCGCCATCGCAGACATCCGCCGATGCCGACACGACGCAGGCTCCCCGCTTTCGAAGCTGATCTCTACAAGAAGCGCCATCAGGTTGAGAGGTTCTTCAGCAAACCAAAACACTTTCGGGCTATCGCCACCCAGTACGACAAGCGCGACGCCAACTTCCTAGCCCCCCATACAACTCGCCTCACTGCGCACTGGTTGCGGACTTGCGAAGCGATGACCTATTGCTGTTTGTCTAGCGGAGAAGCGGATTCTCTCTATCACGCCGAGGTTCGACAAGTAGCTCGCTTACTGCACCCCGCGGCTGTGGCTTGACTCGTTGTTAGGGCAACATCACCCATTTTGTGCGGCCATACAAACATACCTAAAGCGACGCCTTGTAGATCTCCAAAATAGACTCTTTTGACATTTTGCGAGGATTGTAATCCAGGAGGCGACGAATTTTGAATGCTTCTTCGACCATCGGCTCGAGGTCGGATTCCGACACACCAAGTTGACCCATTCTCATCCCTATCCCGAGACCCGAGCAAAACTGATAGGCTCCTGCAAATGTATCGCCGTCAGCAAATCCCAAACTGCCTGCAATCTCCCGCGTCTTGCCTGGCGTAGCCTGCTGGTTGAATGCCAGCGTATGTGGAAATATTACAGCGTTGGCTAGTCCATGTGCAACGTTATGTCTTGTCCCAAGCGGGTATGAAATTGCATGCCCAGCCGTGGTGTTGACGGGTCCAAGGCAGTACCCCCCGATACAAGAGGCGTAGCAGAGGCCCGCCCTGGCCTCCAGGTCACCGCCATCACGAACTGCTCGGCCAAGAAACTTACCGACTAACTCAATACCTTGGCGTGCATACATGTCTATCAGCGGATGCGCACGCGTGCTCGTGAAAGCCTCAACGCAATGCGCCAATGCGTCTATCCCGGTCGTCGCCGTAATCGCGGATGGCAAACTGACAGTCAGCACGGGATCAATAATGGCCACATCGGCCAGCATATAGGTACTTTCCACCGAGATTTTTTGTCGGGTCCCAGGGTCCGTTACGAGTGCGCGCGATCCAACCTCGCTACCGGTCCCCGATGTCGTCGGGACTTGCATCAAAAATACGCCTCGTTGCGGCGCATTGCCAACACCAGCAATATCCTGAATCGACTGCCGCGCCGACACGAGGACCGAAACCAGTTTCGCTGTGTCCATGACGCTACCGCCGCCAAATCCGATAATGAGGTCCGCAGATACCTCGCGGGCGACGGCTAAAACCTTGTTAATGGAGATCAGATCGGGTTCAGACACGAGGTCGCCTTGCACGAAAACCTCTCCGGGCAGATCCAATTGATCCACACGGACAGCGTTATACTGATCTGAAATTACGAGTGTCCGCTTTACTTCCTTGTTGGTTGCCCACTGTCCGGCGCTGGATATCTTGCCGATGCCAAACTCAATGCATTTGGGACGTTCAATCCTGAGCGGCGCGCCGTATGTCGCCGGACCCAACTTCTTACTGCCAAGCGTAGCTGCGCACATTTACCGTCCCCTTTGAATTCGCGATGCAAGCCTCAAACTGCGAACGCACACCCAACCTCATAACGCCCCGTTTCAAGAATGCATCGCTTCAGCATGCCATAGAATTACAAGTTGTCAACTACTTGCAATTTCTCTCATCAAAAATTGGCTGCAAAAATGCATATTTAGTTGATAATGCATTGTTATTCGTTCTCTTCCTACCCTGGCATCGATAGATAACAAGTTGTCAGGAGACATCACCCACTGCGTCGGTTTCGGTATTCCACCTAGGTGGTGCTTCAAGACGGAACAGGGGCGTCGGCTGCAGCGGTCCTGGAGGAATCTAAGCGCTCGCCGCAACTAAAGGCGGATTGAGAACCGGGCAAGCGGCCAAATGACCGTCGCCGACGTCGACCAACTGCGGAACGTCCCGGCGACAAGATTCCACGGCGTGTTTGCACCGACCATGGAAGCTGCATCCGGAGGGTGGATCAATTGGGTTTGGGATCTCCCCTGTAAGGATTTCCCGCTCGCTTTTCCGCTTTGGGTTGGGGACTGGCGCGGCCGAAATGAGTGCGCGCGTATAGGGGTGCCGAGGATTTCGGAACAACTCCTGATTTGCCGCCACTTCGACAATCTTGCCCAGATACATCACCGCAACGCGGTCGCTCATGTGGCGCACCACGCTCAGGTCATGGGCGATAAAAATGTAGGCGAGCTCGAGTTCACGTTTGAGACCCTGCAACAAGTTCACCACCTGCGCCTGAACCGACACGTCCAGGGCCGAGACTGCTTCGTCGGCTACTATTAACTTGGGACTAAGTGCCAGCGCTCTTGCAATGCCGATGCGCTGCCGCTGTCCGCCGCTGAATTCGTGGGGATAACGATCCGCGAGATCGCGATGTAGTCCCACCTTTTCCAACAGCACGCCGACTCGGTCGGGTATTTCGCTTGCGGGCACCACATTGTGAACCAAGAGCGGTTCGCCGACAATTTTTTCGACTGTCATCCGCGGATTGAGCGACGCGTAGGGGTCTTGAAAAATGATCTGCATGTCCCTGCGCACTCGCAGCATCTGTCTGCGAGACAGGTCGGCAATATCCGTGCCTTCAAAAAAATTTTACCTGCCGTGGGCGCAAGCAATTTCAGGATCAACCGGCCGAGCGTGCTTTTGCCCGAACCACTTTCACCAACCACACCGAGGGTCTCGCCACGGTTCAGGTGCAGCGTCACGTCATCGACCGCCTTGACCGATTTCTTTTCAGATTGAAACATGCCGGTTCGCACCGGAAAGTGCTTCTTTAGCCCTCGAACTTCGAGCAGCGGCTCCATCACTTTGGCCTCCGTTGGCACTTAGCTTGGTCAGCGGTCGATCGGCGACACAGGGACAGTGTCCTGTGTACGATGTTGCCAGTCTCTGATTTTCGCGACCAGGGAATTTACAAGTTCTATATTTGTCCTACCGTAGATATTGTCGGTCTCGCCGGCGTCCACGGTTAGCTGGTAGAGCTCATGTTCCCCGAGTTGGCTATAGTTGAACTTCCATCCGTCCTGAGTATAGACAGTGCGGACAGGATCGGACATCGCCGCAACGATCTCGCCTTGCTTGTAAAACTCAAGCATCCAGTCACGGGTAGAAACCTCACCTACCACGTCGCCCAGTCCGTTGTTGCCACCGCTCCATTCCATGAAGACATCGCTGTCGGGCACCGTCGCGCTTTCGGCTTCAATCCAGCGCCTAAGGCTGTTTCCCTGCAAGCCGTCAGGCCCAGTTGCACCGAGGTAGTCAAGGATGGTTGGAACCACGTCAATCTGACTGAATGCGCCGGATATCAACTTGCCTTGGGTCTGGCCGGGTAATTTGACGAGGAACGGCACCCGCGCCGCCTCTTCGTACATGAAGCACTTGGTCAGCAACTGGTGGGCGCCCATCATGTCTCCATGGTCAGAAGTGAACACAATCATGGTGCTATCATCGAGTCCACAAGCGTCGAGCGTGTCCAGAATGCTGCCGATATGCGTATCAACTAGGCTGCACAGTCCCCAGTAGTGGGCAATCATGCGCTTCCAATCATCCTCGGTCTCCAACGCCATGCCGCTGTGCCCGTGACGTCGAAACTGCTCCTTCATGATGCGGGTCTTGAGCGGGCTGTCATTAGCCAGCTCGTGGTCAAAGTTGTCGGGCAACGGGATGCATTCTAGTGGATATTGATCGTCTCGCGGACTGAAAAAGGGCATATGAGGTTCGAAGAAGTTCACATAGAGCACAAACGGTGTGTTGATATGGGTGCGCAGGAAATCGTTTGCCATCTTGGCAACATAGGCTGGTTTGCCCAGTTCTTCGGGAAGCCGGGCTGCTTCACCTCGACTGAAATAATCACCGTTCTTCGGCGTCAGACCTTGGGCGATGAGATAGTCGTGGTAGGATGATCGGGCGGCTTTGTCTCGTCCCTCGCTGAAATATTTCTGATATTGGTCCTCGACGCTCGCCCAATGCTGAAACCCATGCTGGGCAAACACCTCGTCGCCGAGATGCCACTTGCCGAAATGGGCGGTCACGTAGTCGCCATCTACCATTTCCGGCAGGCATTTGGTGGTTTGCGCCAATGGCACATTGTTCTCGGAGCAGCCGTTGGTATGTGGATAAAGCCCCGTCAACAGACTGGACCGAGATGGCGTACACACGGGTTGGGTCACGTACATGCGCTCAAACACATGGCTGCGGTCGGCCAGACGATTCAGATTCGGCATATCGATCTGATCGTTGCCGTAAGCTTTTAACGTATTGAATGCCTGCTCATCGGTATAGATAAACAACAAGTTTGGCTTGTTCATATTGATTGCTCCCCTGCCAGCTACTGCGAATACGCTCCACATTGTTTGTCGGTCGTGAAACATGAGGTGCTAGGGGCATTGTGCCCAACAAATTCGACAAAAAGATCACATCGACCCGGTTGGAAGTTACACATTTACAAGATGCGATTGCAACCTGCGTCTCAGCAAAAATTTTACCCTTAAGGTCTAACGCTCCAAGTGCGTTTCGCTTTTGCACGGCAGCCATGAATTTTCTAATACTTTATGGTATTGATATTATTGGTATAATTTTGTCATAAGGAACACCATCATAATATTATAGACACATTCGCACTGTGCTCTCAGTCAGTTCGTCGGCAAGCAATCGGCACTTGCGACCATGGGATTTACCCTCACCTGTCCACATTTAATATTGTCAACTGGACAAATTTAGGTATCCTCTGGACTTCGCAACGAGGGAGGATGGACTATTGCAACGATTTGACAACGCAGCCAACACCAATGTGGATTGGGGTGCGCGCAACCGGAAATTGGGGCTCTGCATTGTTGCGGCAGCTTCCCTCGCTTTGGCGTTCGCCGCCCCTGCCAACGCGCAGGACGACAATGTCTTGCGTATCGCAACCGCGGCCCAGGGGGAGGCGAGCTTTTCATTCCAACCCACGGTGTGCGGTTCGGACCAACAAAATTGGGAGACCCTGCTCTACGTGCCTCCAATGTACTTCGATGAAGACTCGAAAATGCAACCAGGGATTTTCAAGTCCTGGTCCTCAAATGATGACAGAACTGTCTGGACCTTCGAAATTGATCCGCGTGCCAGATTCTCCGATGGCTCTCCTGTGACGGCAGAAGACGCCAAGGGCACCTGGGAGATTATGGCCAATCCGCAATATTGCGGCCGCGCCGCGCAGTACCTTGGAAACATTGTCGGATTCCAGGACACCGCAGATGCGAACGATATCAACGCGACGATGACAGGGCTCAAGGTCGTCGACGATCACACGCTGGAAGTCACCCTGGCGGAGTCCGACCCGGTGTTCATGTACCGGATCGCAACAACCCATCTGAACATTATCAATCCTACAGATGCGCGCGAACTTGGCGAAGCCGATTTCTGGTTGCCGGAAAACAACCCCAAGTTCACCGGCCCCTATGTCCTGTCGGACTACAGTCCTGATTTGGGCGAAGCGACCATGACGCCGAACGAGAATTGGTGGATGGACGTCGGGCCGTATCTTGACGCCGTGAAGTTTCAGTTCGTGCCGGACGCACAGACGGCCGGCGTTATGGTGGTCAACAATCAGATCGACGCATCCCAAGCAGATATTCCGACGGTCTTCAAAGACCAGGCACCGGGCTATTTCGATCACATAAAAAGCATTGGCTATCACACATTCTTTCTCCGCCCCAACGCCGCACCGACGGACGATCCACTTGTTCGCAAGGCGCTGGCCCTTTCTGTGGACTGGAATGCGGTAGCGAAGGCGACATTCGCCGACGTCGACTATCTGCCAACCCCACAGCCGCTCGACCCCGAAATGATCCAGGATCCGGACAATAAGGGCTATCCATACGATCCGGAAGCGGCTCGGCAGGCACTTGCAGACTCGAGTTATGGCGGGCCGGAAAACTTGCCCAAGCTGCGTGTGTCTCCGCGCGGAAATCGTCTCTCCAACAACCGTGCACTGCAGGCTGTAATGGGGTATTGGAAGGAAAATCTCGGCATCGAAAATGTTGAGTTCCAGGAGCGCCCTGCTGGCTTCGGCAAGGACTGGGTGGACACTATCAACCTGACACGCGACGACGTCGTCATTCGCTATCCCGATGCCGCCAGCTACATGAATGCTGCGGCCAACTCCACCAGTGTAACCGCAACTGACACGATGAACGGATATTCCAATCCGGAAATCGACAAGGTGTTGGCAATGGCCCTGAAGCTCGATCCGTCGGATCCAGAGCGGGATCAGTTGGCATTCAAGGCCCAGAAGATGTTCATGGATGATTATGTCATGGTCGGTTTTGGCAAGGCGATTCGGAACATCAATGCGCGCAACTACGTCACTGGCTATTTCAAGGGCCCTGATGTGGGCCTGATTGCCCCGTGGCGCATCAAGCTCGAAAAGGAATAGTCGAGCGCCTCACACGGCGACCAACACGACGCATGCCACACAAGTCGAACTGGTGTGGCATGCGTGCACAAGGTGAGAACGAAATTTATGGCTTCATATCTGCTTGTCAGACTGGTCCGGTGGATCACGGGGTTATTGATGGTGATGTTTTTGACATTCACCATGATGCATTTCAGCGGTAGCAACCCAGTGGACATAATGGTTAGCCAAGGCAGTTCAGCGGATTGGCCACAGCAACGGATTGAAGCCCTCAAGGAGAAGTTCGGCTTTGACAAGCCGTTCTTCGAACAGTTGGTCGACTATACAAACAACCTTCTGCATGGCGAATTCGGTCGTTCGATAAAATTCAATCGTGACGTAGCACCCATCCTCGAGACCAAGGTGCCAATCTCGGTGCAACTCGGCCTGGCGGCAACATTTCTTGTGATTTTGTTTGGTGTACCATTGGGTGTGTTGGCGGCAGCAGCGCACAATCGGTGGCCCGACACCGTGATCCTGGGCACGACCATGACGTTGCAGGCTATTCCAGAATTTGTGCTGGGTCCTGTCCTGACCGTGATATTCGTTCTGTGGCTAAAGATCCTTGCTGTGCCAGTCGGCTGGAACGGCCTGTTTACCCAGCAGTCTATCCTGCCACTCGCAGTGCTCACTATCGCGAACGTACCGATCATTATTCGCCAAACGCGCGCATCCATGCTGGAAATGGCGGGGAGCGACTACATCAGGACAGCGCGCACCAAGGGCCTGTCAGAACGAAAAATACTAATGAAGCACATGCTTCGTCCCGCATTGATTCCTGTCAGCACGACTGCCGGCATGTTGATGACGAGCCTGGTGAACGGCGCAATTTTTGTCGAAGCAGTGTTCAACATTCCAGGTCTTGGAAACCTGACTCGCGACGCGACGCTGTCACTGGATTATCCACTGGTTATGGGCGTGGTGATCATCATTACCGTTCTCGTCATGATGGGAAACCTGATTGTCGATCTAAGCTATCCTCTTATCGATCCGCGAATCCGAAACCGGTGAAGTGACCTTGAAAACTGCGTCGACTGAATTAGCAAGGTTTGTTGATAAGCTATGACCGCAACAGCACACGTCACAGGACTCAAACGAGCAAAGTCGCGCAATCTGTGGCGTGATGCGGCGCGGCGCTTTGTCCGCAACAAGTTGGCAATTGTCGGCATGGTCGTGGTTGTGGTGTTTCTTGTACTCGCGATACTGGGCTCGGCGATCACACCATATGATCCGTTCGACCAGGATTTGATCGCAGCATTACAGGGACCAAGTGCAGCACACTGGCTTGGTACCGACGATCTGGGCCGGGACGTACTCAGTCGGTTGATAATTGGTGCGCGCACGGCGCTGTTCGTGGCGATTGTGACCATCTCAATCAGCCTTGTCATTGGTATCGTGCTCGGAACGATGGCGGGCTATTTGGGGCCATGGGCAGATACGCTGATCATGTGGTTCAGTGATGTGGTTCAGTCGATCCCCCCTTACTGCTGGCCATGATTGTGACAGTGACACTACGCCAGCCCGCGACATACTGGGCGGACCAGGTTTATTCGGCGACCCACTGGTCGATACTCGCCAATACAAACCGATGGTGGATAGACTTTGTGATTGTCTTTGGCGCCCTGTCGCTTGCCTCATGGCCATATTATGCCCGCCTGATCCGTGGCACGGTACTCAGCCTATCCAGCGAGGATTATGTGCTGGCGGCGCGTGCGATCGGTGTACCCGATATTAGGATCATGACACACCATATTCTGCCCAATGCGATCGGTCCTATCATCGTTCTTTCCACATATCAGTTCGGCGCCGCGATTGTTGCTGAGGCAGGTCTCAGTTTCCTGGGCGTGGGCGTGCAACCGCCGAATACGAGTTGGGGCAGCATGCTGTCCAGGGGCTGGCAATTGTGGACCATCGCGCCACACGTGATGTTCGCTCCGGCGATTGCAGTGGCGCTCATCCGTATTACTTTCAACTTCCTTGGCGACGGACTGAACGACGCGCTTAATCCCAAATATTCGAAGGGAGGCAAGTAGACAGATGCCGCGCACCGCCTCCCTCACACAGACCACCGACCAAGCTAAATTGACCACAGCCGTGGACAGCGACGTGCTGCTCGACATTACCGACCTTAAAACCTACTTCTTCACCGAGAACGGCGTTTCGAAAGCGGTGGATGGTGTAGATTTTCAAGTCCATAAGGGAGAGACACTCGCAATTGTGGGCGAGTCAGGTTGCGGAAAGAGCGTTACTGCCATGTCCATCCTGCAAATCCTCGACAAGGCCGTTGGCAGAATAGTCGGCGGCAGAATATTGCTGGAAGGCACAAACCTGCTCGAGTTGTCCAACCGCGAAATTCGGCGGATCCGTGGCAAGGAGATCTCGATGATTTTCCAGGAGCCCATGACCTCGCTAAATCCAGTATTCACTATTGGCAATCAGATCAGCGAGGCCATACTCGTGCATCAACGGATCGCGAAGTCGGCTGCCTGGGACGAAGCGCAGCGACTACTGTCGCTGGTTGGGATCCCGTCTCCCGAACGAACGATGCGCGACTACCCTCATCAACTGAGTGGCGGCATGCGCCAGCGGGCAATGATTGCCATGGCACTCAGTTGCAATCCGAAACTGCTCATTGCCGACGAACCAACCACGGCACTCGATGTAACTATTCAAGCGCAGGTCATGGAACTGATCGACTCGGTCAAAACCCAGTTTGGCATGTCGGTGTTGCTCATCACGCATGATCTTGGAGTCGTGGCAGAGTCGGCAGATCGTGTCGTGGTGATGTACGCCGGCAAAGTCGTCGAGCAAGGCGAGGTTGGCGCCATATTCGAGAACGCGCTACACCCTTACACACAAGGCCTTCTTCAATCTATGCCGCGACTTGACGAAGACCAACCCATAGGTGATTTGCCAGAAATTGCTGGCATGGTTCCGATGGCAAATGATCGCCCTGAAGGATGTTATTTTCATCCGCGCTGTCCCAAGGCCATGGACATTTGCCGACAGCAGATGCCAGAGCTCACGACGCACGGCGAGACACGGGACGTCAGATGCTGGCTCTACACACCAGAAGCCTCAAACGAGCATTAGGGTATTGGGGGGAGCAGTATATTGGCTTGCCATCGCGGATACCATGGACCACTTGGACATAGCTGAGTAACCGGTGCCTGACGGCATTTACATCTTTCTTGCCGGGCGTGCGGACCCGGCAAGATCGGGTTGGCGCCGCCTTAGTCAGGACGACGATGCGACGGAATTGCCAGAGGATACCCATTTGCGCGGGAACCGCACAAATTTGATGGCGCGGCGGAAAAACGTGAACGCTACGTTTATCGTTCCCTCCGGTCCCTCCGTAACAGTGGGGTAGGACAATTCGCGACCGTGCCGCTCCGCTTTGGAATCGGGGTCTTTGAGCGGTGCACTATCGCCAACTTGAATGTCGCGCTGCTCCGGCCAAGTCACCCCGTCATCATAGGACAGGGCAATGCTGAGTGGGGTGCGTGGCACACCCCATACCGCCCGTCGAATCTGTGCGGCTTGCCCCCCGTCCGTACGAAGGTTTTCTCTTGCGTAGCGCCGGTCAGCAAACGCGGCTGCATTCACCGAATTGAATACCAATACCAATGCGCCATCTGATAGTGCGCTCACCTGGATTGACGAATTGTTGTTGGGTTGAGCGGTTGCCGATGGCGCGGTCCAGCTTTGCCCAAAGTCCGTTGAAACACTTCGCAGAATGTGGTCTGCATATCGACTTCGGTAGAATGCCAACAACCGCCCGTTACCTCTATCCAGTACGTTCATATGGACGGCGCCCACGCTGTTTGGAACCTCATATTCTTTCCAGGTCTTGCCGCGATCGGACGAGAGTTTTACGGCGCTGACGTCATTGTGCCCGTGCCATCGTTCTCCTGGGATCGGCCGACAATGGAACACTGGCAGCAGCCAAGTCCCATTGTCGAGTACAACCATGGGTTGCCTGATAAATATTCCGGGCTCGTCGAATAACAGCTCGACGGGGTCCCATGTGGCGCCCTGATCGCGCGAGATGCGACGGCGGACGATGGATGTATCCTGCCCGTGGTAGAGTTGGGCCGTGTAGAGCAGCCACAATTCACCATTTGGCGTTTCGAAAAGTACTGGATTCTGTTCGGAGCGCTCTGGATCATCAGATAACTTTACTTCTCCTTCCCAGCGATCCGACCCTTTTGACAACCGCGAAAAATATATCGAAACATCCGGCTTGCCCTCCTCCGATCCAGCGAACCACGCGCATACGAGATCCCCGTTATTCAAAGTCAGAAGAAACGAGGCATGGGTCTCCTTGTCTTCGCACGGCAGGTAAGCATCGACTCGCGCTGGGTCGTCCTCACATTCGCGTAGAAGGCCATCGGGCTTAATCTGTTCCACCGCGCCCATTGTACTCATCAGTTTTCTCCTTGCCTGAACATTTTTGGGGATGATCGCCACGTAGATCGTGGCTGTTTGTGTGGATAGCGGTTAGCGCGTAGTATTCAGCGGCCCAACACCGCGACGAGGCGACTGAGCGCGTCGGGGTCGCCAAACCCTCCGGATTTGGTAAAAACGGTTGTGGGCCGGTCGCCAATAGTGGCGAGAGACCGGCTGACACCAGGGAAAATCTCACCGGCGACCTCTAGCGACTTGACACCCAACGCAGCGAGCACTGACGCCGCTGTCTCGCCACCACTTATTAACAGCGTAGCGGGTTTATTTCGCGCGACGGTATGGGCTACTCCCCTTGCAAATCGTCGCCCAACAATTTCGGGTGCTTCTATCTTGTCAGTTGCAGTGGCAACAAGCAGGCAAGTCTCCGAATTCATTTTTCCGGGGGGACCTGACCATTTGGTGCCACGATCATCTGGATGGTGCTGCTGCTCCTCAGCTGCGCGATCTGCGTTTGCGTCACCTCGTCTCTTGAGCCAACCACCAACAACATTGGTCGCGCAACTGCAGCCTCCAACCGAAGCGTGTTTGCAACCGGCATGATACCGGCCTTCTGGAGTTGCTGCGCCAGCGCCACAGCCAATCCCCTGGCGCCGACAGCTACGAACTCGGACGGTCGCGTCATTGCTGTCTCTGCGGCCAAGTTCAGCCCGCCCCAACTAACGGCGTCGCATACAGTGACCTCACTGCCATGTCCGAACAATGACTTGACGTCAATTGGCGTGTCCACACCGTGTCCGGACAGGTAACCATCCACGACGATGCGCCCCATATCCGGAATGGCGGGAGCAACGATCATATGCTGCCGATTGAATACTGTCATAAGGGCGCGCGACTCTGCTGCCGCCGATCCCTTCAGACGTGAATCGATTTTCTTGAAGACCAGCGTCGGCTGCAGGTGCCGAAGAGCGCGTGCAATTTCTTCGACACGGGCCACAGCTGCTGGTTTGCCCAGTTCACGCGTCGAGGTGCTGACACACGCGATTTGAGGCACCTCCAACGTCGGGTCGATCAACGCGTCCCATTGCGGCATCATCAGTGTCCGGAAGCCGAGATCAGAAAACGGCGCGCCCGCATCAAGGGCTCCGGTCAAGTCGTCGGCAATCAATAGCACCTGCAGCTTGGCCATTACATGTTTGTTCCGAGTAGCGGCAATCTGCGAGTGGCCGTCGACGCGCTCCGTCGCGACCAAAGTAGCAAAACTCATGGCTGCACTATTCTGAAAATATGTTTACATGTCAAATATAATGCAGTGAACCGTCATTGTAATTTTTCGCGCAATTATCTCAATGCATTGATTTATAAGAACGATAGTCACTGCCAACAGCATGCCAAACCTGTAGTATGTTGTCAGTTTTCTATTTGTGGGCAGGTGTTCGCACTGCCACCAGGGCGTTATTGATTCCACAATCCTTGCCCCGCGAACAACCCCATTTACAGTGACCCGCACCATTCCCGGTCGACTGTCACGACCCACAGGTTGGCGAATGGCGGTCAACCCCCGCGTTCGCTAGCATCGCGGCAAACAGCAGCGAGGTCCAAGTGAGTTCGGAGGAGACGAGGGGGATTACAATGAAAGATCCAAAGCGCGGCCTTCGAACAATCGGTCACGCGAACTTTTTAAATGCTGATGCATTGCATCGCGCGCGTCCTGGGCCCTCTCGTCGGATATGGCTTCGTAAATGAGGCCGTGTTCACGGAAGACAATCTCCAACTGCTGTTTGGGTCCCATAAGTGACAGGCCGTGCAGATGCATCCCCACCGCAACATGTTCCCGAAGCGCCTCCATTGAGGAGCTGTAATAGTGGTTGTTGGCGGCATCAGCCACGGCCTTGTGGAACAAAAAGTCAGCGTCGGATCTGTGCATACGGTGCCTGGTGGCATCGCTCAATTGACCTAGCGCCTCTTCGATCTTCGCAAGCGAGGATTCGTCGCGCCTGATCGCTGCGTAGTATGCCGCGTCGGGCTCAATGGTCAGCCGGAACTCATAAAAACGCTGAACGTCGGCAATCGTTTCAACGGGCGTGTATGTCAGTCCCGTTGAAACGATTGCCGACGACCGCACAAAGCTTCCCGATCCCTGACGAGAATATATGACGCCTGCATCACGTAACCGCCCAAGGGCACCTCGTACTATCGGGCGTGAAACCCCAAACATGGCCGCAAGCTCGTGCTCACCCGGGAGTTTCCCGTCGGGCGGGAACTCACCACGAGTTATTCGCTGCGACAGTTGCTGATAAACGCCGTCTACCAGCGTAGTTTCCTTTCCGCGTCTGGATTTAGCAGCTCCTGCCGATTGAACCTCCGCGCCGCCGCCACCGGTACCCGTTTCGCTCAATTGTAAAATTCCTGTTTCAAATCAGAGCAAAGAAAGGTGATTTCTACCATGCCAACTTCTCCGAACCCTGTTGCCAGACCAATCATTTCCCGTCCCAGTTGTGACCGTCGCAACTTCCGTATTTCAAGGCATTGTCGCTTGATATCCGTATATTCGAGTCGATATGAAATTCTCGGAATCATTTTCAAATGTAAACCCATACCGTTGATAGCCTATACACTTCTTCGATCTCTAATTGCAACTTGACATGTTGTTCACGATTGTTCAGCATCCGATGAGCGTAGCCGCAAATTCATTGTGACGCGGGTATCAGGTTGTCCAACAACATCCAACCACACCAGAGCAAGCGCCCGTCAACTAATGGCTAACTCATTGAATAACATTGGCATTACCATGGGAGACCCCGCAGGGGTCGGCCCCGAAATAATCTGCAAGGCCGTCGCCGGAATGAGTGCCAATGACCGCAAGAACATTGTCATAGTCGGCAACAAACCTGTCATGGAAAATGCCGCACAAATTACAGGTGTGACCCTTTCGTACCACCATGTCGGCTCCGCGGCCGTTGGTGACAGCGTGGCGCTTGTCGATATCGCGATCGAGGGTGGACCAATTACATTTGGGCGTATGGATGCACGCGCCGGTGACGCAGCGTATCGCTGTATCGCGCGGGCGGTTGAGATGGCAATAGCCGGGGATATCGATTGTGTGGTTACTGCCCCAATCAACAAGGAAGCGCTGAATGCTGCGGGCCACCATTACGATGGCCATACAGGTATGCTGGCGGCCCTGACAGGGTCCACAGCGTCGTTCATGTTGCTGGCGTCCGAACGGCTCTCTGCGATCCATGTTTCGACCCATGTGTCTCTAAGGGCAGCCATCGACAGGGCAACACAGGACCGCGTACTCGCCACGATCCGCGCGGGCCACACGCACCTGAGGCGACTTGGCATCGACACGCCCCGAATTGCTGTCGCGGGCATTAACCCGCACTGTGGTGAAAACGGGCTGTTCGGCACCGAGGATGACAAGCAGATAGCCCCTGCGGTCGAACGTGCCCGGTCCGAAGGAATAAATGCCGTCGGCCCCATTCCCCCGGATACTGTCTATCATCGAGCGCACACCGGCGCCTTCGATCTGGTGGTCGCTCAATATCATGACCAGGGGCACATCCCGATGAAGCTTGTAGCGTTCGACACAACGGTGAATGTATCGCTCGGCTTGCCGATAGACCGGACCTCGGTCGATCACGGCACTGCCTTTGATATCGCGGGCACCGGCGAAGCAAACCATATCAACATGAATGCCGCGATCGCGTATGCGCGCAAGCTGGCGGCCACACCAAGACAACTGGCAGGACCAGCACAATGAACGTAAAGGCCGAAGTCACGGGTGTCTATTGTGCGGCCGTAACACCGGTACGCGAGGACCGTTCTCCTGATCTGCCACTGTTCGCAACGCATTGTGGGCGCCTCATTGAGCATGGCTGCAACGGCGTTGCTTTGCTTGGTACTACAGGCGAGGCCAACTCATTCGGTATGATCGAGCGCCAGAAGATTCTCGAATACGTCGTCAATTCAGGCATCGCGCCGGAAAAACTCATGCCCGGAACCGGCACGTGCGCCATTATGGATACGGTGACACTGACCCGGCATGCACTGTCGCTTGGCGTCAACCGCGTGGTGATGTTGCCACCATTTTACTACAAGAAACCAACGGACGACGGCTTGTTCTCTGCCTATTCGGAGGTGATCGAGCGCGTTGGCAATGATCGGCTGAAAGTCGTACTCTATCATATCCCCCAAATGTCTTCGGTGCCGATTACTGCCAGCCTTGTGGAACGACTGATCAAAGCCTATCCCCAAACTGTTGTCGGCATAAAGGACTCTGCGGGAGACCTAGAAAACATGAAATCCATGGTCGATGCGTTTCCGGGGTTCTCGGTTCTCGCCGGTGCCGACCCTTTGCTGCTGCCGCTCATGGAACACGGCGGAGCCGGCTGTATCACGGCGACGTCAAACCTTGTCTCAAACGAGCTGGCCGCCGTCTTTCGCGGTGCCCGTGATGTCGGACAGCGGGCTATTGTCGCGGCGGCGCAGGAGAAGATAATTGCCTATCGAACCCTGTCCAACAGTCTCGGCGCCCAGATACCCACGATCAAGGCAATGCTGGGATTCTCGACAGGCGAAACAGGCTGGAAACATACGCGCCCACCGTTGACCGACCTCACGGACGATCAGCGCTCTTTCCTAGGCGACGCCGTGGCGGCACTCCATACTGCCGACGGGTGAGTGTGACCGACAGGCGCCCACTGGGCCAGGCCAAGGTTCTTCGGGTGCGGTCTATACCCGCAAGTCGAGCGAGGAAGGCCTCAACCAGGAGTTCAACGCTCTTGATGCGCCGCGTGAGGCCTGCTCTGTCGCGGATGCTGGATGACATGAGAGCGAAGCGTATTGACGTTGTCGTCGTCTACAAGATCGACCGCCTGACCCGGTCGCTCAGTGACTTTGCCAAGATTGCCGACGTCTTCGACGGCAATCTTGGCAAAGTTACCCAATCATTCAACACAACGACGTCAATGGGTCGATTGACGTTGAACGTGCTGCTGTCCTTTGCGCAATTCGAGCGGGAAGCCACCACCGAACTGATTAGAGACAAGATAGCTGCTTCAAGTCAGCTCGCTGCGGTCAGCTGACCGACCGGTCCCCAATTCTCAAGACTCATACCACCATACGTGCCATTCGAAGCGTCGAGCGGCGTCGGTCCGATGCAATCCCTATGCGGATAAGATGCAGTCAGCATCGCTTTTGCAAACTTGTGGTCTGGCAAATAGGGGAAGTGAGACGCGATGCGCGAATTCAACTAAAATGCCCCCAAAGACCGTCTCCGAATGCGCAAGTAGATATGCCTATCGCTCCAAGTCTTTGAAAAGTCGCGACCATCTGACGGGACACTTGTGGGCAACGGTTTGGCGAAAAATCTTGGTGGAGCCTAGCGGGATCGAACCGCTGACCTCTTGCATGCCATGCAAGCGCTCTCCCAGCTGAGCTAAGGCCCCATTCCAAGGGATGTTCGGGGCGGTTGATTGCCATCCGAAGCGTGGCGCAACCTATTCAAGCTCGCTGCGAGACGCAAGGGGCAATCTTGACTGATTTGACATGATTTTTTTACCGGGCGCAACGGGGCGACAATCAGACGAAACGCCATCGCGATCTATACTGCCCAAGGCCGCGAAAAATGGCTGGCAGGTTGAATGGATTGATGGACGCAGTCACATGTTCAAGGATGGCATCGCTCAAATCGAGCCATTTTTGAGGTTCGCCATGGGCAAGATGTGTATATTGAGACATAAATGCTTGATGAGAACAAAAGATCATCCCGGTTGGCGCGATAACTTCCGGGGGCTACGACCGACCATCGATGAGCACGATCAATTTAGACAGGATGCTAACTAATTACGATGACCGATCTTGCAGAACAGCTACGCGAATTCACCCGGGAACTGGCAATCGTTTCTCGCCTGTGGCGCAAACTGGCACGGGATGCCATTGCCCGACATGGGGTCGCCGAGGCGGGAGCCGCGCCACTTGTGTGGATCGGACGATTGGGCGGCGATGTACGCCAGAACGTTCTGGCCGACCTTTGCGGCATGGAAAGCCCATCACTGGTGCGCATTATCGATGATCTGCAGGCCGCCCATCTGGTCGTGAGGGTACCTGATCCGTCCGACAGGCGCGCCAATCTGGTGAGCCTGACGCCTGAAGGCGAAGTTCGGCTGGCCGAGATTGAAGCCGTGCTCAACCAGCTTCGCGACGAGACATTTGCTGGCGTCTCTGAAGACGACATCGAGGCGGCCGGTAGAATTTTCGCCGCGATTCGCGGTGCCACCAACGGCACACAGCAGCGCTGAAACAAAACCCGCCAGGAGCACCCGGCGGGTTTGATTTTCAGGTCAATTTGACAATTGGTTCAGGCGTCGTCGTCGCTGCCGACCTTGAAGGCCAAATCGTCGTCATCATCATCTTCTTCTTCGAGGAAGACATCTTGTTCGTCATCTGACAATTCGTCGTCGACTTCGACATCGTCAGTATCTGGAATATCCTCGTCGCCACTTTCCTCGGCATCGGCCTCTTCCAGCGAGACGATTTCAGGGGCCGCGCTATCGGTGCTTGCGGCATCATCTTTCTTGACGACTTCCTCATCCTCGGGGGGCTTGGCCGCGCGCCCGGCGCTGATCTTGCTGATCAGAACCTCCTCGAAAAAGGAGCGGGGATAGGATTTGCCCGTATAGGGGGACACAATCGGGTCGAGATTGAGATCGTAAAACTTCTTGCCCGTATCGGGATCGGTGCGCTTGGTGCCGCGCTCGGAACTGGCCATCAAGGTCCCTCGTATGAATTTATGCGAGCACGCCCGCTTTGGTCAGTCCGGTTATGGGCAAAATTTGCCTCTGTCAAACCGAAAATGTGCTCATCCACCCTATGTCAGACCGACCAGGCCATTCAACCGGCAGTGGTCGAATGGCGTCCAGATGTGATATGCCGCGCCAGACAGTTCAATATGCGTCTCCTCAGCCCCGGTCCTTATGGCTTCTCAACCTCTTCCACCCAGCCCCATAACCAGCTCTCGCGCCACACCCCTGCAAGGGCTCTTCACAATTTCGGGCGATAGCTTCATTTCCCATGGTGCACTGATATTGGGCGCCACGGCCATGGGCCAGACGATCATCGAGGGCTTGCTCGAATCACCGGACGTGCTGGTGACCGCTGAAGTCCTCCGCGTTTTTGGCGCGCGTGTTCAAAACCATGGCGATCACTGGTCAGTCGATGGGCTGGGTGTTGGCGGCCTGTTGGCGCCGGTCGCGCCGATAGATTTTGCCGGCAACGCCATCGGGGCACAAATGGTCATGGGGCTGGCGTCAAGCTATGGGTTTGTTACCAGCCTTGTCGGCGACGCAACCCTTTCGGCAAGCCCGATGCGCCCGATTCTGGATCCGCTAATGGCCATCGGGGTCGAGGTGATAGAACATGCCGACTACCAATTGCCTTTGACCCTTCGTGGACCGCAAACCTGTTTGCCGTTATCGGTCCGGGTGCCAATTGCATCATTAACGGTCAAATCGGCCCTGCTGCTGGCGGGACTCAATATTGCGGGCACAACCACCATCATTGAGCCCGAACCAACGCGCGACCATCTGGAAAACCTGCTGCGCCAGTTTGGGGCCGCGATCAGCGTGCAGACCAGCGAGACTGGCGAGCGCACCGTTGAAATGGCGGGCCTGCCCGATCTGCAGGCCCAGCGATTCAAGGTCCCGGGCGACCCCTCCTCGGCCGCGTTCCCGCTTGTTGCCGGCCTGATTGTGCCCGGCTCGGAGCTGGTGATCGAAAATGTGCTGATGAGTGTGTCGCGCACCGGATTGATCGATACGCTGCTGGAAATGGGCGGCAATATCTCGTTCTTCAACCAACGCCAGATTGGCGGCGAGGATATTGCCGACCTCAAAGTGCGCCATTCCAACCTGCGCGGGTTGCGGGTGCCCGCCGACCGGGTAGCGGCAATCGCCGGTGATTATCCGATCCTTTCGATAGCCGCCGCTTTTGCCGAGGGCGAGACGATCATGCTCGGGCTGGATCAATTGCTAGCCGAACAAAGCCAATTGCTGAAGGGCGTTATCGCCGGGCTGGCAGCCAATGGGGTCGAGGCCAGCCTGGGCCCAGACAGTATGCGGGTCATGGGCGGCAGCAAAAAGATTGGCGGCGGCAGTGTTGTCGCCCACAGTAACTATCGTCTGGCCATGAGTTTTCTAGTCATGGGAATGGCGGCGAGCCAGCCAGTGACGATTGATGATGAAACAATGCCGGACTTGGGGTTTGCGGACCTGTTTGCAGGCTTTAAAGCGTTGGGCGCCAATTTCAGTTCAGCAGGGTGACAGGGGGCGTGCAATGATCATAGCCGTGGATGGCCCGGCCGCCTCGGGCAAGGGCACGCTTTCTAAGGGTTTGGCGCGCCATTATGGGCTTCCCCATCTCGATACCGGGCTTTTATATCGCGCCGTTGGCTGGACGGTTCGCGAACATCTTGAGGCTGCCGATTTTGAAGCCCGCGCCATCGCTGCGGCCCAAAACCTTGATGCAGCCCATCTCGACGATGTCGAGCTTTTGATCAGCGCACGGACCGGGGTTTTTGCCTCAAAAGTTGCTGTCATTGGTCCGGTACGCGAGGCGATGCGGGCCTATCAGGTGGGTTTTGCTCGCCAACCGGGCGGCGCGGTGTTGGATGGCCGCGACATTGGGACGGTCATTTGTCCCGATGCCGACGTCAAACTGTTCATTCAGGCCGACAGCAAGGCGCGGATGGAACGCCGGGCACGCCAGCTCGAGGCGCGCGGCGAAAATGTTGATCGCTATGCGCTTTATCATCAGATTGAAGAGCGCGATGCGCGCGACATGGCCAATCCGCACGGCGGATTTTACCAGGCCAGTGATGCGCACTTGCTTGATACGACACTTATGGGTATAGAAACCGCACTCCGCGCAGCCGTCGCGATCATCGACGAGGCCATGGCGCGCAAGGGCAAGCACTAGCTTAATCCCCCCTTGCGATCCGACTCTTTGATCATCACCCAAAGCGACAAAGCGGACTTTAGCAATTTGCCATCATCGCGCGGGGTGCAAATCCGTTCGCCGGCCCATTTGGCAACTGCCATATGGGCGGGTCTTGTCCCCATTTGATGGCCTAACCCCTAACCACCGGCGTAATTGGAGAGAAATTTGGCACAGCAAACTGTCGCTAAAGAAGATTTTGAAGCCCTTTTGATGGACTCGTTCATCGACAATGAACCGCTTGAGGGTTCCGTTGTTAAGGGTACCGTGGTCGCGATCGAAAAAGATCTGGCGATCATTGATGTCGGTCTCAAGACCGAAGGGCGCATCGCGCTCAAGGAATTCGGCCAGGCTGGCCGTGATGGTTCCATCACTGTTGGATCAGTGGTTGAGGTCTATGTCGACCGCGTCGAAAATGCCGCCGGTGAAGCCGTGCTGTCGCGTGAAAAGGCTCGTCGTGAAGAAGCATGGGTCAAGCTTGAAGTCCTGCATGAAGCCAATGAGCGCGTCGAAGGCGTGATCTTCAACCAGGTCAAGGGCGGTTTCACCGTCGATCTGGAGGGCGCGATTGCCTTCTTGCCACGCTCGCAGGTGGACATTCGTCCGATCCGCGATATCGCCCCCCTGATGAATGTTCCGCAGCCCTTCCAGATCCTGAAAATGGACAAGCGTCGCGGCAATATCGTTGTATCGCGCCGTGCAATCCTTGAGGAAAGCCGCGCCGAGCAGCGTTCGGAAATCGTTCAGCAGCTTGAAGAAGGCCAGGTTGTCGACGGCGTCGTCAAGAACATCACCGATTATGGTGCGTTTGTTGATCTGGGCGGCATTGACGGTCTGCTGCATGTCACCGATATCGCCTGGCGCCGGGTCAATCACCCGACCGAAGTGCTCACCATCGGCGAGACGATCAAGGTCCAGATCGTTCGCATCAACCACGAGAGCCATCGTATCTCGCTGGGCATGAAGCAGCTGCAGGCTGATCCATGGGAAGGCATCGAAGCCAAATATCCAGTCGAAGCCAAGTTTACTGGCCGCGTCACCAACATCACCGACTATGGTGCCTTTGTTGAACTGGAGCCCGGCATTGAAGGCTTGATCCACGTTTCAGAAATGAGCTGGACCAAGAAGAATGTGCATCCTGGCAAGATCGTTTCGACCTCGCAGGAAGTCGAAGTTGTCGTGCTCGAAGTTGATCCGGACAAGCGTCGTATTTCGCTTGGCCTCAAGCAGACCCTGGCCAATCCATGGGAAAGCTTTGCCGAGAAGTTCCCTGTTGGGGCTGTCATCGAAGGCGAAGTCAAGAACAAGACCGAATTCGGCTTGTTCATTGGGCTGGACGGCGATGTCGACGGCATGGTTCATCTCTCGGACATCGATTGGCAGAAGGCCGGCGAAATCGCGCTGGACGACTACAATCGCGGCGACATGGTTCAGGCCAAGGTGCTTGACGTTGACGTTGAAAAAGAACGCATCTCGCTTGGTATCAAGCAGCTGTCGACCGGCGAAATCGCCGATGCCAGCGGCGACGTTGGTGGGATCAAGAAGGGTTCTGTCGTGACCGGCACTGTGACCGAGGTCAATGATGGCGGTATCGAGGTTCGTATCGCCGACAGCGAAATGACCGCCTTCATTCGCCGTGCTGATCTCAGCCGTGATCGCAACGATCAGCGTCCTGAGCGTTTCTCCAAGGGCGAAAAGGTCGATGCGCGCATCACCCAGTACGACCGCAAGACCCAGCGCATTTCTCTTTCCATCAAGGCGCTCGAAATCGCCGAGGAAAAAGAAGCTGTGGCCAATTACGGTTCGTCCACTTCGGGCGCTTCGCTCGGCGACATTCTTGGCGCGGCCCTCAAGGATCGTGAAAAGGAATAGTTCTTTCTTTTCGACAAATGATGAGGCCCGCGCTTTTTTGGCGCGGGTCAATTTGTTTACAGGGCTTGGCGATGACAACTCTGACGCCTCACTGGCGCTGCCTGACCAGTACCGATCTGGACGCCCTTTGCGCTATCGCTGACATTGTTCATCCCGATTTTTTCGAACAGCCAACAGTTCTGGCGGAGCGTGCCGCACTCTATCCCGAAGGCGCGCGACTGCTGGAGTTGAATGGGGTAGCGTCTGGCTATGTGCTTTCACACCCTTGGCGGTTCGGCCAACTGCCCGAACTCAATTGCCTGCTCGGCACGATCCCGGCAGATGCCGACACGTTTTATATCCATGATCTGGCGGTCTTACCGCCTGCGCGCGGGAGCGGAGCCGCTCCCGCGATTGTTGCTGACCTCGTCGAGCACGCCAAAGCCAAAGGTTTTGCCAGCATGAGCCTGACCGCCGTCAATGGCAGCATCGGCTTTTGGCAGCGGCAGGGCTTTGTGCAAGAATCGCTGCGAAGGCTGGCCGACAAGCTGGAGTCATACGAACCTGAGGCGTGCTATATGGTCAGAGGCTTGGGGTGAGACGCTGACGCCGCTGCGCCGGCTTGTCAGGAGCGCCCTAGATCGGCTTCCGGTCGAGCAGGATGGCCATTATCAATAGAATTTGAGCGGCAGCGCCGATCCCCAGGCGCACGAGGTGCCAATGCCACCAGCTGTCGCGAATAACTTGCCAATCGCTGGGCATTGCCTGCGCCGTCCAGTCCATCACGTGCGCATTGATCGGCTGATTGAACTGCCGCGTCACCCATCCAGCCGCGACCATCAGCAGCAGCGCGCAAACATAAAGGGCAGCGATGCCCGGCTTTTGCCAAGCCAGCCCCCCAGCACCAGACATAGGGCCAAGGCCAGTGCCGCGAGTGCGGGCAAGAGCGTATTCAACCCCCGCACCGCTCCCTGATGCACCTCAATGAAGGTTTCGGGGCGATAGGCCGCTACCTCGTAGCCACGCCAGATGCCGAACATGCTGCCCACGACGAGGGACAGCAGCACGAGGGCGCCAATTTGCAGAATCATTATCAAACCGGCCATTGCGAGGACTCCCGCTTGTATCGCCAGGCAAAAGCCATCACGATAAGTTACAACCATATTCAATACAGTTGCACTGTACTCAAAATGCCCGATCTGGTCAACGCCAAACGAAAATACACTTCCAACCGTCGCGCCGAGCAAGCGGCGGACACCCGCGAGCGCATCGTTTTGGCGGCCCGCACCCTGTTTGTGACCGAGGGCTGGCACAAGGCCACAATCGCCCGGATCGCCAAAGCCGCAAGGGTGTCGAGTGAAACCGTCTATGCCGTTTTCGGAACCAAGCCAGCCATTCTTCAGGCGGTGGTGGAACTGGCCATCCGCGGAGAGGCCCCTGACGTAGCGCTGCTCGACCAGACTGGCCCGCGCAGGGTGACGTCCACCGCAGACCCGCGCCGTCTTCTTGAGCTGTTTAGTGATGATCTGGCGCTTGTCCTGGATCGCGTCGCTGAACTGGTCGCCGTCGCCCAGACCGCAGCGCAATCCGAGGCTGACATGAAGCATCTCTACGAGCAATTGCATCAGGGGCGCCGCCGCAATCTGGGTGTCGTAGCCCAGGCGCTCGTACAAACCGGGGCGCTGGGGCCCGAAGTGGATGTCGATGCGGTCACCACTGAACTCTGGCGTCTGGGCAGTCCCGAACTCTTCCTGTTGCTCACCAAGATTGAGGGGCTGTCGGTTGCGGAGTATGCCGCCTGGCTCAACGGGGTGCTGGTTGCGCGGCTGCTCGTGTCCAAGGGCGGGCGCTCCCGAGATTGATCAGCCCGTTGCATCGCCCTTGCAATCGGCCGCGCGCCCGGTTAACTCGGGTGAACCTGTTGTCGTCGGAGGCCGACATATGACCGATCAATCCAGTTCCGACCCGCATGCCATTCTGGCCGCCGACAAATTCCGCCGTTCGGCCGGGTTTTGGCGACTGTTGACCTTTATGGTGGTGGCGCTGCTGATCCTGGCGCTGGTCGGGCGGTTTGTCTGGTCCAATTCTCCGGTTACTGATCACATCGCCCGTGTTGTGGTCGATGGCACCATTGCCACCAATCCCGCGCGCCTGAAGGTGCTGACCGAACTGGGCGAAAACGACGCCGTCAAAGCGGTGATCGTTTCGATCAATTCGCCCGGCGGGACCACGGCGGGCGGCGAGGAGCTTTATGAGGCGTTGGGCGTTTTGCGGGCGCAAAAGCCGGTCGTTGCGGTAATCAATGAACTGGGAGCGTCGGCGGCCTATATGACGGCCATCGCCACAGACCGGATTTTCGCGCGTCGTCTGTCGATTGTCGCCTCGATCGGGGTTTTGTTCCAGCACGTCAATGCGGGAAAACTGCTTGATACCATTGGTGTCGATCTCGACAAGATCGCATCTGGACCGCTCAAGGCCGAGCCCGACTTTGATGAAGCGATGACCCCCGAGGTACGGCGCTCGCTGGGCGCGCTGGTCAATGACAGCTTTGAATGGTTCGTCGATATCGTGGCAGAACGGCGCAATCTGAGCCGACCCATCGCGCTCGCACTGGCCGATGGGCGGATCATGACCGGCCGCATGGGTGTCGAAACAAAATTGATTGATGCCATTGGTGGCGAGGCCGAGGCGATTGAGTGGCTTGAAAAAGAAAAGAATATTGGCGAAAAACTACCAGTAAGTACTGCCTTTCCGCCTGCTGATGAGGGCTTTGGATGGCTTGGAAAGCTCATTGGCGGACAGGCCCGGGCCGCTTTGGGGCTATCGGGCTCGAGCACCATCGCGCTTGACGGGTTGGTCTCGCTTTGGCAGGTTGACGCAGCCCGCTAGAGTGCTGGCCAAACTAGCATTTTCGAAGTGACACTGCCCGGGGGGCAAAAATGATCAAATCGGAACTCGTCGAAAAGCTTGCCGAAGAAAATCCACACCTGTTTCAGCGCGACATCGAGAATATCGTCAATGCCATTCTCGATGAAATTGGCGATGCCATGGCGCGCGGTGACCGAGTGGAGCTACGCGGTTTTGGGGCCTTCTCGGTCAAAAACCGCCCAGCGCGTGTCGGGCGCAATCCGCGCACCGGCGAGCAGGTTGATGTGAGTGAAAAATATGTGCCCCAGTTCAAGGCGGGCAAGGAAATTCGCGAGCGCCTGAACCGCGACTAGCATTCAGGCTGATTTAGGCACCAAGCGTATGTATAGGCGAATTATTGGTTGGGTTGTTCTGGTACCGCTATGTGCGGTGCTGGTGATATTTGCCTTGGCAAACCGCCAGCTCGTGGTGCTTAATTTCAATCCGTTCGTCTCGGTGGAGCAGATTACCGCGCCCGGTTATGGCGTGCCGCTGTTTCTGGTGCTCTATGTGGTGTTGCTGGTTGGCGTGCTGTTGGGGGGCGTCGCCACCTGGTTTTCGCAGGGCGAGCATCGGCGGCGCGAGCGCCATTGGCGGCGCGAAGCCACAGCGCTTGGCTCTGAGCTGGAAGCACAGCGCAAGACGCCCGGCACCAACCCAAGCAATAGTCTTTCTGAAGTCGATGATCTGATGGATTTGCGCTAATGGCTTGCCGATTGGCGCTGTTTCGTTCTATTGCCCCACATTCGCCCCACCATTGAGCACCATAGGCCCGATGACGACCCCTCCTGAAATCAAGATTTGCGGGATCAAGACCCCCGAACTCCTTAACGCAACCATTGAGGCCGGTGCCGATATAGTTGGCTTTGTTCATTTCGTGCGCTCGCCGCGTCATCTCGGCCTCGAGCCGCTGGCCCAGCTGATATCGGAAGCGCGCGGGCGGGTGCAGACCTGCGTGCTGCTGGTTAATCCGGACAATTCCTGCGTGGCTGAAATTGCCGCGCTTGGCCCGGACTGGATCCAGTTGCACGGCCCCGAAACCCCGCACCGTGTCGAGGCCATCCGCGCCGAGGCCGGGGTCGAAATCATCAAGGCACTGCCCATCGCCGCAGCGGCCGATGTTGCCAATATTGCTGCCTTCGTTGAAGTGGCCGACCGCATCCTGCTTGATGCCAAGCCGCCCAAATCGGCTGACAGGCCTGGCGGGCTCGGGGTTGCCTTTGACTGGTCCCTGCTCCAAGGGCTTGACCCTGAGCTGCCGTTCATGCTTTCGGGTGGGTTAACCCCGGATAATGTGGCCGAGGCGATCAAGACCGTGCGCCCCTTTGGCGTCGATGTATCCACGGGGGTTGAATCAGCGCCCGGTGTCAAGGACATCAAGCTGATCAAGGCCTTCATCAAGAATGCACGCGCGGCCTCCTGATCGGGCGAGCGAAAAACAGGTTCACGTTAGGATAATTTGTGGCGACCAACGGCATTAATTCACTGCGCAATGGACCCGACGAGCATGGTCGTTTCGGCATATTCGGCGGTCGCTTCGTTGCCGAGACCCTGATGCCGCTGATTTTAGAGCTTGAAGCCGCCTATCGCGCCGCCCGCCTTGATCCTGCCTATGAAGCCCAGCTGCAGGACCTTTCGGTCCATTATGCCGGGAGGCCCAGCCCGCTATATTTTGCCGAACGCCTGACCGCCGAGCTCGGTGGCGCCAAAATCTGGTTCAAGCGCGAAGAACTCAACCACACAGGCTCACACAAGATCAATAATTGCCTCGGACAAATTCTTTTGGCCAAACGCATGGGCAAGACCCGCGTCATTGCCGAAACCGGGGCGGGGCAGCACGGCGTTGCCACTGCCACGGTCTGCGCCAAATTCGATCTGCCATGTACCATTTTCATGGGCGCCACCGACGTCGAACGGCAATGGCCAAATGTGTTGCGCATGAAAATGCTGGGTGCGGAGGTGCGCGCCGTAAGCGCGGGTGCCGGTACGCTCAAGGACGCGATGAACGAGGCGCTGCGCGATTGGGTCACCAATGTCGATACCACCTATTATCTGATCGGCACCGCCGCCGGGCCCCATCCCTATCCCGAAATGGTGCGGGATTTTCAGGCGGTGATCGGTCAGGAAATTAAAAGCCAGTTTGCCGAGGCCGAGGGCGGCCTGCCCGACGCCCTGGTTGCCTGCGTTGGTGGTGGCTCCAATGCCATTGGCACATTCCATGCCTTTCTCGATGATCCAACGGTTGCCATTTACGGCGCCGAAGCGGGCGGGCACGGTATCGAGGTCGATAACGGCCACGCCGCCTCGATGACGGGGGGAAGCCCCGGCGTGTTGCATGGCAATCGCACCTATCTGTTGCAGGACAAGGACGGGCAGATTCTGGAGGGCCATTCGATTTCGGCTGGACTCGACTATCCCGGCGTTGGTCCTGAACATTCCTATTTGCACGATACCAAGCGCGTAACCTATGTCCCGATCACCGACGATGAGGCCATCGAGGCGTTCCAGCTGTGCACCAAGCTTGAAGGCATTATTCCAGCGCTGGAATCAGCCCATGGACTGGCGCAGGTGATCAAACTCGCCCCCGCGATGGCAAAGAATCAATCAATCGTTCTGTGCCTGTCGGGACGGGGTGACAAGGATGTCGAAAGTGTCGGCAAATATCTCGGGATGAGTATGTAATGAGTACCCGTATTGCCGACCAGTTTGCGGCCTGTGCTGCGCAGAACCGCCCGGCCCTTGTAACCTTCATCATGGCGGGCGATCCAGACCTGGCGACCGGGCAGAAGATTTTTGAATCGCTCCCCACAGCCGGCGCTGACATCATCGAATTGGGCATGCCGTTTTCCGATCCGATGGCGGATGGGGTTGCCATCCAGCTGGGGGGCAGCGCGCCTTGGCCGCCGGACAAACCCTATTGGGCACGCTCGGCATGGTCGAGGATTTTCGCCGCAAGGACGAAACCACCCCGGTGGTTCTGATGGGCTATTACAATCCCATCTATAAATTCGGCGTCGAAAAATTTCTGGCGGTCGCCAAGGCTTCGGGTGTCGACGGGCTGATCATTGTCGACCTGCCGCCCGAGGAAGACGACGAATTATGCCTGCCCGCGCTTGAGGCCGGGCTCAATTTCATCCGCCTGACGACCCCTACCACCGATGACAAGCGCCTACCGGCGGTTCTCGCCAATACGTCGGGCTTTGTCTATTACGTCTCGATGACCGGCATTACCGGTGCGGCGATCAAATCGCGCGCGGCGGTTGGCGATGCGGTCAAGCGCATCAAGGGCCACACCGATTTACCGGTTGCCGTGGGTTTTGGGATCAAGACCGCTGAAGACGCCAAAACCATTGGACGGGATGCCGATGGGGTAGTCGTTGGTACCGTGCTGGTCGATGCCATTGGCCAATCTCTGAAGGATGGCAAGGCCACCGACAAGACAATCGAGGCGGCCAGAACGCTGGTTGCGGCCTTGGCCGAAGGCGTGCGGGCTGCCCGGGCATAAAGCCGTTCAGTACTTTGCGTCAACGCCGTGAAACTGATAATAATTGCCACAATTACACGATAGCTCCTGGACAACAGGACTAACCCACAGGGGTATGGCTCATGAACTGGATCGATAATTTCGTCCGCCCGAAAATCCGCTCGTTTCTCGGCAACAAGCGCGAGACGCCGGAAAATCTCTGGGTCAAGGATCCTGAATCCGGCGAGATGGTTTTTTACCGAGATCTGGAAGCCAACCAGTGGGTGGTGCCCAACTCGGGTTACCATATGAAAATCAAACCGGTAGACCGGCTTGCCCATTTTTTTGATAATGGCAAATACAAGACGGTTCCCCTGGGAACAGTGCCGCAGGATCCGCTAAAATTTCGCGATCAAAAGCGCTACACCGACCGCCTCAAGGAACAACGCGCCAAGACCGGCAATGATGACGCCGTCATTGTCGCCACCGGGCAGCTTTATGAGCGCGACATCACGGTTGCGGTGCAGGATTTTGATTTCATGGGTGGCTCGCTTGGCATGGCCGCCGGGCAGGGCATCATTGCCGGGCTCGAAACCGCGGTCAATCGCAAGACCCCGTTCGTGCTGTTTGTCGCTTCGGGCGGTGCGCGCATGCAGGAAGGCGTTCTGTCCTTGATGCAAATGCCGCGCACCACTGTTGCCGTGCTGCGCCTGCGCGAAGCGGGTCTGCCATTTTTTGTGGTGTTTACTGATCCGACGACCGGTGGCGTTACCGCTTCCTATGCGATGCTTGGCGATATTCATCTGGCAGAACCCGGTGCCCGTATCGGCTTTGCTGGTGCCCGCGTCATCGAGCAGACTATCCGCGAAAAACTGCCCAAGGGCTTCCAGCGCGCCGAATATCTTTATGAGCATGGCATGGTCGATATGGTTGTGCACCGCCACGATCTGCGCGCCACCATCGCCTCGCTGGCCGGCATATTGACCAAATCGGGTCCAGTTGCCGAACTCAATGAGAGTGCGCCCGTGCCGCGCGTTACCATGCGCGAGGCCGCCATTGTGGCCGAAGGCGATGATGGCGATCTGATCACCGCACCTGAAGGGGCACACGCCGAATAGCAAGTTTGGACGGGCTGCAAGATTTGCATTGAGCCGCGCGCAAAGTGCGGGTAGGTCAGGATAAATCCAAAGGCCTGCCCATGTCCCGTACCGATGCCATTCTCAAGCGCCTGCTGGGGTTACACCCTAAGCTGATTGATCTGCACCTGGAGCGTATCGAGCGCCTGCTCGAGCAATTGGGCCGCCCGCAGGATCGGTTGCCGCCAGTCATTCATGTCGCTGGCACCAATGGAAAAGGGTCAACCATTGCCTATTTGCGGGCGTTCCTTGAGGCTTCGGGCAAGTCGGCGCACGTTTATACCTCGCCGCATCTGGTGCGGTTCAACGAGCGTATTCGGTTGGCGGGCAAGCTGGTTTCGACCCAACGGCTCAATCAGGCACTTGAACATGTCGAAATGGTCAATGCCGGCGCGCCGATCACCTATTTTGAAATAACCACCGCCGCCGCCTTCTGGCTGTTTTCCCATATCAAGGCGGACTACCTGCTGCTCGAAGTTGGCATGGGCGGACGCTATGACACGACAAATGTCGTGGCAGAGCCGCTCGGTACCATCATCATGCCGGTTGATCTGGATCACCAACATTTCCTGGGCAACACCATTGCCAAAATTGCAACTGAAAAGGCCGGGATTCTCAAGCGCGGGTCCCCCGCTGTCATTGCTCGCCAGCAGGACGAAGGACTTGAGGTGATTGATCGCGCGGCGCGGTGCCTCGGTGTCACCCCGTTCGTTGCCGGGCAGGATTTTGATGCCTATGCGCAGGACGGAAGACTTGTCTATCAGGATGAGACGGGCCTGCTCGATTTGCCGTCACCGACGTTGATGGGGGCGCATCAGTTTGAAAATGCCGGTGTTGCCATTGCGGCAGTCCGGCATTTCGACCTGCCCGTCGATGAAGCCGCCATCGCCAGCGGCCTGCGGCAGGTGGTTTGGCCAGCCCGGCTTTCCCCGGTCAAGGATGGGCCGCTGCGCGCGCTCTTGGGGGACGGCAGTGAACTCTGGCTCGACGGTGGCCACAATGCTCATGGCACACGCGCACTTTCCCAGGCGCTAGCCACCATGAACAGGGCGCGCCCGGCGCCGCTGGTGCTGATTTTGGGAATGATGAACACGCGCAATCCCGCCGATGTGCTGGCACCGTTCTCTGGCATGATTGAGCGCATTCTCACCCTGACCATCCCGGGCGAAGAAAATGCCCATAGGGCCGAGCATATCGCGGCCGAAGCGCGAAAATCCGGCTTTGTGGCCAGCGCCGAGAAGTCGATCAAATCCGCGCTACGGGCGGCTGCAAGGACGCCCAATGCGCGGGTTTTGATCTCAGGTTCGCTCTATTTGGCCGGACAAGTGCTGCACGCCAACGGCACGCCCCCTGACTAACAAAAAAGGCGGGACAATGCCCCGCCTTCCATTCTGGTATTTCGAAAAGTCCTACTTCAGCGCGTCTGTGATCGCTGTGGTGAATGCACCTTCTGGCTTTTTCTCGATGATCTTTTGATCGAGCAATGCCTTTTCCGTGCGGTCGTACGCTGCGGCGTTAAGCGCTGGATCGCTTGCGTCAACCAGCTTGGCCACTTCTTCCATCATATAGGTCTGGTGTTCAATGGTCTGAGCGCCGCTTTCGTCATTGTCGAGAACGATTTGGGCCGCTTCGTCGGGATTGTCGATGGCATACTGCCAGCCCTTCATCGAAGCCCGCACGAACCGCACCATCGTATCGGCAAAGGCGGGATCTTCCAGCCGGTCCTGCATGGCATAGAGCCCGTCCTCCAACAGATCATTACCGAGGTCAGTATAGTTGAAGATCACCAGCTTGTCCGCGGTAAACCCGGCGTCTCTGGCCTGACCCAGTTCGTTGTAGGTCATCACCGAAATACAATCTGCCTGCTTCTGGATCAGCGGTTCGACGTCGAACGACTGCTTGAGCACATTGACGCCATCGGGACCGCCGTCAGTTGGAATGCCCAGCTTGTTCATCCATGCATAGAATGGATATTCATTGCCAAAAAACCAGACACCGAGGGTATGGCCCTTGAAGTCATCGGTGGTCTGGACTGGTCCGTCCTTGGGACAGATCATCAGCAGGCCCGATTTCTTGTAGGGTTGGGCGATATTGACCAGAGGCACGCCCTTGTCGCGCGCGGCCAGAGCACCGGCCATCCAGTCAACGATCACATCGGCACCGCCCCCGGCAATAACCTGCTCGGGCGCCACATCAGGGCCACCGGCCTTGATGGTAATGTCGATGTCCTCATCATTATAGAAGCCCTTGTCTTTGGCCACATAATAGCCAGCGAACTGGGCCTGCGTGACCCATTTGAGCTGCAGGGTTACCGCGTCACCGGCAAATGTCGGAGCTGATCCCAGCGCCATGGCGCCGACCAGCATTCCCAAGACGAATTTCTTCATAGCTTGCGTTCCCTTTTCCCCTGTTACGCCCGTCCACCACGGACCGACGGATGCCAGAAGGTGACGGCGCGTTCAATCAACACCACCACCCAGTAAAAGACCGATCCTGCCACTGCCGCCATGGCGATTTCAGCCCAGACCATATCAACATTAAGCTTGCCGATCTCCGAGGAGATGCGAAAGCCCATGCCGACAATAGGCGTCCCGAAAAATTCCGCGACGATTGCCCCGATCAACGCCAGCGTGGAGTTGATCTTGAGGGCATTGAAAATGAAGGGGGCTGCCGCTGGCAAGCGCAATTTGAACAGCGTTTGCCAATACCCCGCCGCATAGGTGCGCATCAGGTCGCGCTCCATTTCGCCCGACCCGTTCAGCCCGGCGATTGTGTTCACCAACATCGGGAAAAACGTCATGATGACCACAACGGCCGCCTTGCTGGGCCAGTCGAAACCGAACCACATCACCATGATCGGCGCGATGCCGATCAAGGGCAGTGCGGACACGAAATTGCCCAGCGGCAACAGGCCGGCCTTCAAGAACGGGGAGCGATCAATAGCAATCGCCACGGCAAACCCGACGCCGCAGCCCAACCCATACCCGATCAAAACCGCCTTGATGAAGGTCTGCTGGAAATCTGCGACCAAAATCGGCACATTTGCCAATAAAACATCCCAGATCGCCGACGGCGCAGGTAGCAGCACTTTGGGAATGTTGGCTCCAAGCGTTATCGCCTCCCAGACAGTCAGGATTGCGGCGCCAAATATTAATGGGATCAGAATCCCGTACGGGCGTTCGGCGACCTTGCCTTTGGCAATTGCCCGCGACAATCGCTCGGCAAACAGCCACGCCATCGCCCAGAACGCCACCAATGCTGCCCAATAGCCGCCAAGGGCGTAGTCGAACTGGGGCAGCAATTCCATCAGCACCACGCCACCCAACGCCGCCAGCACGCCAACAGCGGCAAAAGGCATATCGCGATACCAGACAATCAGGGCTGCAACGCTCGCCAGCAGCACCAGTATCAGCGGCCAGTGGTTCCAGCTCATCGCCTGCATGTCCCCGATCTGCCCATAGGGCAGCGCCAGAGCCAGGAGGGCCATCAGGCCTGCAATCACGGCGAGAATATTCTGCAGACGGCTCATGCGGAACGCGCCCCCATGTGCCTTATGGTCAATCGCTCTGCCAAGCTGACGATGATGATCAGTCCACCCGCGAGGGCAGCGGCGGCAAAAAGCGCCGACCATATCTGAACCGTCTGCCCGTAATAGGACCCGGCCAATAGTCGCGCACCCAGACCCGAACCGCCGCCTGCTGGCAACTCACCCACAATGGCACCAACGAGGGACGCTGCAACGCCCACTTTCATTGAGGTAAAGAGATAGGGCAGTGCGATTGGCCAGCGGAGCTTGATGAATGTCTGATACGGAGAGGCGTTATAGGTATGCAGCAGATCCATCTGAATGGCTTCGGGGCTACGAAAGCCCTTGACCATGCCGACGACCACCGGAAAGAAGCTCAGATAGGTGGAAATGATCGCTTTCGGGATCAGTCCCGAAATGCCAACGGCGTTCAGCACCACGATAATCATAGGCGCTATCGCCAATATCGGTACGGTCTGGCTGGCGATGATCCACGGCATCATCGAGCGATCCATGGCATTGTTGTAAACGATGAATAGCGCCAATCCGATGCCCAGCGCCGTTCCGAAAACAAAGCCCAAAAGCGTCGCCGAAAGGGTAATCCAACCGTGGTAGACCAACGAGCGTTTTGAGGTTACCGCCTGTTGCGCCACCGTCTTCCATAATTCGCCTGCCACCTGATGTGGGGTCGGCAACAAGGGTTTTGCCTGATTGAGAACATCGTTCAACTGCTGGGAAAAGCTGACGCCGGTGACGTCGGTCCGTTGGTAAAAATCGCTCTGGCGCGACCAGTTCATCAAGACCGCCGAGCCATACCAGAGCACCACGATTACGCCCAGAACGATCAGGACCGGAATTGTGCTGCCATAGCTTTTTTTCATGCCCTATTCCTCATAGGAGTGCCCGGCGCGCAGCCCTTCGCGCACTCGCGCCGCAATGGCGAGAAATTCTGGCGTCTCGCGAATGTCGAGCGGGCGCTCATCAGCCAGGGTCGAGGCGATGATATCAGTCACGCGGCCCGGTCGTGGGCTCATCACTACGATCTTGGTAGACAGATAAACCGCCTCGGGGATCGAATGGGTCACAAAGCAGATGGTTTTTTTGTCCGCCGCCAAAGCTTGAGCAGTTCTTCATTGAGATGATCGCGCACGATTTCATCGAGCGCCCCAAACGGCTCATCCATCAGAAGCAGATCGGCATCGAACGCCAGCGCCCGCGCAATCGAGGCGCGCTGCTGCATGCCGCCTGACAATTGCCAGGGATGTTTTTTGGCAAAGCCGCTCAGATTGACCAGATCGAGTGTCCGCTCGATCCGCTTGTCACGCTCGGCTCTGGAATAGCCCATGATTTCAAGCGGCAGCGCGATGTTCTTTTCGATGGTACGCCACGGATAAAGCGCAGCGGCCTGAAAAACATAGCCATAGGCGCGCGCCTGGCGGGCTTCCCGGGCGCTCATGCCGTTTATTTCAAGCGCGCCCCCGGTCGGGTTTTCAAGATCAGCAATAGTGCGCAAAAACGTCGTCTTGCCGCACCCAGATGGCCCAATGAACGAAACAAACTCGCCTTTTTCTATCTCCAGATTGACTTCGCTTAACGCGTGCACCGGACCATCGCTGGTCGCAAAGGTCAGGCTGAGGTCTTTGGCAGTAACGACCGAACTCATCAAACCCCCGAAGCCGGGATGCCGGAGCGTTCAATCTTGCGCGGGGCAACGATTTCTTTCCAGGTCGACAGCGCGCGATTGACCGGGTTTTTCGCCTCCCGCGCCACGAACTTGCCGTGACCGGCCTCCGCCTTGACCTCGTTTTCGACAATCGAAACTTTGCCGCGAGTGAGCACGTAGCGCGGCAGGCCGGTCAGCTCGAACCCTTCAAACACATTGTAGTCGATCACCGACTGCTGGGTCTTGGCCGAAATAGTCTTGGTGCGTTTTGGGTCCCAGACCACGAGGTCTGCATCTGCCCCCACCATCACCGCGCCCTTTTTCGGATAGAGGTTCAATATCTTGGCAATATTGGTCGAGGTCACGGCAACGAACTCGTTCATCGTCAGCCGCCCGCTATTGACCCCCTGCTCCACAATACCGCCAACCGATCCTCAAGCCCGCCGGTACCGTTGGGGATTTTTGAGAAATCGCCAATGCCGTTGCGCTTCTGCTCGGTGGTAAAAGCGCAATGGTCGGTCGCAACGACCGAGAGTGATCCGGCCTGAAGACCCGCCCATAGCGAGTCCTGATGCTGTTTGTTACGGAAGGGCGGTGACATGACGCGCCGCGCCGCATGGTCCCAGTCTGCATTGAAATATTCGCTTTCATCGAGCGTTAAATGCTGGACCAGTGGCTCGCCATATACGCGCATGCCTTTTTGCCGGGCGCGACGGATGGCCTCGTGTGACTGCTCGCAGCTCACATGCACCACATAAATCGGCACGCCAGCCATGTCAGCAATCATGATGGCTCGATTGGTCGCTTCGCCTTCAACTTCTGGCGGTCTAGAATAGGCGTGTCCCTCCGGCCCATTATTGCCCGCCGCCAGCAGTTTTTGCGTCATCGCGGCGACCACATCACCATTTTCGGCGTGGACCAGCGGCAGTGCACCAAGGTCTGCACAGCGCGAAAACGAGGCATAAAGTTCGTCGTCATTGACCATGAGCGAGCCTTTATAGGCCATGAAATGCTTAAAACTGGTGATGCCGCGATCCACCACTTCGGCCATTTCGCGCCACACCTGCTCGTCCCACCAGGTGATCGCCATATGGAACGAATAATCGGTCGAAGCCTTGCCCGATTTATTGTCCCACATCTGCAGCGCTTCCAGGAGGCTTTGACCGGGACTGGGCAGGCAGAAATCCACTACCATCGTCGTGCCGCCCGCTAGGGCTGCCCGCGTGCCGCTTTCAAAGTCGTCCGCCGAATAGGTGCCCATGAATGGCATTTCCAGATGGGTGTGCGGATCAATGCCGCCCGGCATGATGTAACAGCCGGTTGCATCGAGAACCTCATCGCCGGAAAGGTTCGGCCCAATCTCGACAATGGTGTCGCCCTCGATCTTGACGTCTCCCTCATACGTCAAATCAGCGGTTACGATGGTGCCGTTCTTAATGACCTTGCTCATTGGATATGCCCTTTCAAAATCAATTCCCTCGTTCCGGCGTGCGGATCAACTCACGATCTCCGCAGTTTCCACTACGGCGTGAAACAGCACATCGGCGCCTGCCGTCGCCCATTCCTTGGAAATGTCCTCGGCTTCATTGTGTGACAGCCCGTCAACGCAGGGGCACATTACCATGGCCGTTGGGGCAACCCGGTTGATCCAGCAGGCGTCGTGCCCCGCGCCCGAAATCAGGTCGCGATGCGAATAGCCCAACCGATCGGCCGCGTTGCGTACGGCGGTGACGCATTTTTCGTCGAACGTCACCGGATCAAAATGTCCGGCGACTTCGATTGCGATTTCAAGACCCAGTTCCTTGGCGATTTCAGGCGCTTCGGCTTCAAGCCGCGCCTTCATGCCATCCAGGATTTCGCGATCCGGCGAGCGGAAATCGACAGTAAACACCGTCTTGCCGGGAATGACATTGCGCGAATTGGGATAGACGTCGGCGTGCCCAATCGCCCCGACTGCCATTGGTTGGTGGCTCATCGCTATAGTGTGGACAAGTTCGGTAATCCGCGCCATGCCCAGCCCGGCATTTTTGCGCATCGGCATCGGGGTGGAACCGGTATGGGATTCCTTGCCCGTCAGGGTGATTTGTAGCCACCATAGCCCCTGCCCGTGGGTGACAACGCCAATGTCCTTGCCCTCGGCCTCCAGAATCGGGCCCTGCTCGATGTGCAACTCAAAGAAGGCATGGATATTGCGATCGCCAACGGGCTCATCACCCTTCCAGCCAATCCGCGCCAGCTCGTCGCCAAATTTCTTGCCCTTGGCGTCAGTCCGATCATAGGCCCAGTCCCGCTCATGCATGCCGGCAAAAACGCCCGAGGCCAGCATGGCAGGGGCAAAGCGTGTGCCCTCCTCATTGGTCCAGTTGGTCACAACAATTGGGCGCCGGGTCTTTATGCCCAGATCATTCATCGTGCGGATCAGCTCGAGCCCCGAAAGCACGCCGAGGACGCCATCATATTTACCGCCGGTCGGCTGGGTATCGAGATGGCTGCCGACATAAACCGGGTCCAGATCAGGCTCGCTGCCTTGGCGGCGCATGAACATATTGCCCATATCGTCCACCGACATGGAAAGGCCGGCATCCTCGCACCAGCGTGCGAACAAATGCCGGCCCTCACTATCTTCATCGGTCAGCGTCTGGCGATTATTGCCACCCGCAATGCCCGGGCCAATCCGGGCCATTTCCATCAGGCTATCCCATAGCCGGTCACCGTTTATCTTGAGGTTTTCACCGGGTGCTGCCATGGGATAAATCCTTTCGCTCTAACTATTTGGCGCTGGGAAAGCTGAATTCGGCACCGCCCTTGATGCCAGCTGGCCAACGCGTGGTGATGGTTTTAAGCCGCGTGTAAAAATGCACGCCTTCGGGCCCATAAATCGCATGATCGCCGAACAGGCTGCGCTTCCATCCGCCAAACGAATGATAGGCAACCGGCACCGGGATTGGCACATTGACCCCGACCATACCCACCTCGATATTGTTGGCAAATTCACGGGCAGCATCGCCGTCGCGGGTGAAAATGGCGGTACCGTTGCCATATTCATGCTCATTGATCAGCGTCACCGCCTCGCCATAGTCCTTGGCGCGTACCACCGAGAGCACCGGTCCGAAAATCTCGTCCTTGTAGATCGTCATGTCCTTGGTGACATTGTCAAACAATGTTCCGCCCACATAATAGCCCTCTTCGTAGCCCTGGAGGCTAAAGCCGCGCCCGTCGACCACCAGTTGCGCACCTTCTTCAACTCCCTTGTCGATATAGCCGACAATTTTGTCGCGGTGCATCTTGGTGACCACCGGCCCCATTTCCGCATCCTTGTCGGTCGCCGGTCCGATCTTGAGAGCCTCAACGCGTGGCTTCAGTCTGGCCACCAGCGCATCAGCGGTCTTTTCGCCGACGGGCACGGCCACCGATATGGCCATGCAGCGCTCGCCGGCTGAGCCGTAGCCTGCCCCCATCAGCGCATCAGCAGCCTGATCAAGATCGGCGTCAGGCATGATCACCATATGGTTTTTGGCCCCGCCCAGCGCCTGGACGCGTTTTCCGGCCTTGGTGCCGCGCTGATAGACATATTCAGCAATCGGTGTTGAGCCGACAAAACTTACGGCCTGGATATCCGGGTGATCCAGAATATGATCGACCGCCTCCTTGTCGCCGTGCACGATATTGAAGACGCCCTCGGGTAGGCCCGCCTCCATGAAAAGGTTCCACGCCAGCATCGGCGCCGACGGATCCCGTTCCGAGGGTTTCAGGATAAAACTGTTGCCGCAGGCGATAGCGGCCGGATACATCCACATCGGCACCATGGCGGGAAAGTTGAACGGTGTAATACCCGCCACCACGCCCAACGCCTGCCGGTCTGAATACGTATCTATCGACGGTCCGACATTGCGCGAAAATTCGCCCTTGAGCAGTTGCGGGATTCCGCAGGCATAGTCCACACAATCAATGCCGCGCGCCACTTCACCCAGCGCATCATCGTGCACCTTGCCATGCTCCAGCGATATTGCGCGTGCCAACTCGTCAGCATGCTGATCGAGCAATGCCTTGAACTTGAACATGATGCGCGCCCGCTTCATCGGGGGCATATTGGACCAGGCCGGAAACGCCTTTTTGGCCGCTGCAACCGCTGCATCAATTTCAGAGTTTGTCGACAGCGGCAGGCTAGCGCTTTGCTCACCGGTGGCCGGATTGAAGACCGCCGCTTGCCGCTGGCTATTTGAGGTAACCAATACCCCATTGATGGCGTTCTGAATGGTCTTCATGTCGGCTTTCCGATCGTAAATAATGGAACATACATTCTTTGATACTATTAGAATGAACGATCCATTCTATTCAAGCAAATTAAGCACCGTTCGCAAGGTGTCGACCATTGTGTCGATGTGACCTTTCTCAACGATCAGCGGCGGCGACAGCGCAATGATGTCACCAGTGGTACGGATCAGCACGCCTGCGTCATAAGCCTTGAGGAAGGCTGAAAAGGCGCGCCGGGTCGGCGATCCGGCGATTGACTCCAATTCGATGGCGCCCACCAGGCCAATATTGCGGACGTCGATGACATGGGGGCAATCGGCCAACGAATGTAGCGCCTCGCCAAAATATTCGCCCATATCGGCACCGCGAGTGAGCAGATCTTCATCCTTGTAGGTCTCAAGCGTGGCAAGGCCAGCGGCGGCTGCCATCGGATTGCCCGAATAGGTGTAGCCGTGGAAAAATTCGATCACGTGCTCCGGGCCATTCATGAACGCATCATGGATTTCCCCTGTAACCAACACCGCGCCCATTGGGATCGTGCCATTGGTCAGCCCCTTGGCTGTGATCATGATGTCAGGAATAACCCCGAAATAATCGGCCCCAAACGGCGTGCCCAGGCGGCCAAAACCAGTGATCACCTCATCAAAGATCAGCAGGATGCCATGCTTTTTGGTGATGTCGCGCAGCCGCTTAAGATAGCCCATGGGCGGTATCAACACACCCGTCGAACCGGCCACCGGCTCGACGATCACTGCCGCGATGGTCGAGGCGTCGTGCAGCGTAATGATCCGCTCCAACTCGTCGGCCAGCTCGGTGCCAAATTCCGGCGGTCCCTTGGAAAAAGCGTTCTTGCTCAGATTGTGGGTGTGGGGCATGTGATCGACCCCGGTCAGCAATGAGCCGAACATCTTTCGGTTGCTGACGATACCGCCCACTGAAATGCCGCCAAAATTGACGCCGTGATAGGCCCGCTCGCGCCCGATCAGGCGGCTGCGCGCGCCATCCCCTTTGACCCGATGATAGGCCAACGCCACCTTGAGCGCTGTCTCAACTGATTCGGAACCCGAATTGGTGAACAACACATGGTCGAGCCCCTTGGGCGCAATATCGACCAGCCGATTGGCCAGTTCGAACGCCTTTGGGTGGCCCATCTGGAAGGCTGGTGCATAATCGAGTTCGGCGGCCTGTTGTTGAATTGCCTCGACAATCCTGGAACGGCAATGACCGGCGTTGACACACCAAAGTCCAGCCGTGCCATCGAGCACCTGACGCCCCTCCGCCGTTGTGTAGTGCATGTCCTTGGCACCAACGAACATGCGGGGCGCTTTCTTGAACTGCCGGTTTGCCGTAAACGGCATCCAGAAAGCGTTCAGATCATTGGGCGTCACATTGCTTGAATTCGACACGAGGCACTCGCTCCCGGTTAATACGACTTATACGATCATGTTTTTTGGTACTTGACGTGGGACCGTGTTACCAAGATTTTTGACCAATTGGAAAAATGTTAGCACTCTTGTGGTGCCGATCAAGGTGAAAAATGCTGAGATTACGCCTGTGACCAAGAGCAATGCCAAATCGCGGCCAAAAACCCGCATCCAGCGCGAAAAACAGGATCTGATCCTGGAAGCGGCGCTGGACGTCTTTTCTCTGCACGGATTTCGGGGAGCCACCATCGATCAGATCGCTGAGGTGGCGGGTATGAGCAAGCCCAATCTGCTGTATTACTTTCCCCGCAAGGAAGAGATTCACCGACGCCTGATATCGGAGCTTCTCGTCAACTGGCTCGAGCCGTTGCGCGAAATGGACGCCAAGGGCGACCCTTTTCCCGAAATTCGCTCCTATATTCGGCGAAAGCTTGAAATGGCGCGTGATTTCCCCCGCGAAAGTCGACTGTTTGCCAATGAAATGCTGCAGGGTGCGCCCCGAATCATCGAAATGATCGAGATCGATCTCAAAGATCTGGTCGATGAAAAGGCGCAGATCATTGGAGGCTGGATGGACGAGGGCAAGCTGGCCCGGGCCGATCCGTATCACCTGATCTTTTCCATCTGGGCCACCACCCAGCATTATGCAGATTTTGACGTTCAGGTGCGTGCGGTTCTGGGACCGGCACGCGGTGGCGAGGGGCGTTTTGAGGACGCAGCCTGCTATCTTGAACAATTATTTCTTTTTGGACTGACGCCCAGAAACAGTGTTGACTGATTAAGGCATCGCACCGTCATGCGGATTAGGCGTGTTCCGTCGACGCTCGGGCACCAGCCCCAGAACTGCCAGCCCGAATACCGTCACCAGTGCGCCAGCCAGAACCGACAGGCTGGCCCATCCGTGTCCCATTAGCCCTTCAAGCAAGATCACAAAAATCGGCGTCAGATAACCATAGGCAATCACCTTGGCGGCTGGCAGATGCAGGCTGGCAAACTGCAGCAGGAAAAAGCTGACGGCGGTGGGAAAGATCGCCAGATAGATTATAACCCACCAGACAAGCGGCGACAGCGCGCCCCAGTCGGTCTGCAAAGCATCAGGTAAACCATAAAGTCCGATCCAGACCGTGGAGGCTGCCAGCGAGAAAAAGCTCAACACCATGGCTGGCTCCCCCCGACTGAACCGGCGCAGCAATGGGGTATTGATGGCATAGCAGACGCAACCGACAAAAAAGATCTGCTCGCCGCGCCCGATTTCGAAGCGCCCGATTGCGCCAATATCACCGCGAAATATCACCCACAACGAGCCAAGTCCGGCAAAAACAAGGCTGAGAAGGCCCACAGGACCCGTGCGCTGTCCAACAATTATCAGGCCAAATCCGGCAACAAGCAGTGGAATCAAGGTGAAGACCGCACTGGTCGCCACCGGTGCGGTAATTTTCAGCGCGATAAACATGGTGACAAAATAAACGGCCATCAACGCGCCCAGAATTGCAAAGCGCCACGGGGCCGCCGGGACTGCCAACCTGTGTCGGGCCAGGCCAAACGCTGCCACCCCCATAATGGTGGTCCCCAGTAAAAACCGCACCGCATTGAGGGGGGCTGGCGCGATCTCGCCTACGATCAGACTGCCAAGGGCAAATGATCCGGCAATCAGCAGAGAAAAAGTCAGCATGGCCAGATGGGCCAACAGGTGGTGTCGGCCTGCTTCTGTGGTACTCACAGGGCCTCAGCGATCACCATCAACAATCCGCCAACCAGCGTAATATTGACCAGCGTGAAATAGAGATGAGGATTTCGCTCGTCGCCTTCAAACAGAAACAAATTGTGAAAAAGGCTGGTTGCCAGTACCAGAAAGATGATCAGCGCCAGCGCGCCGAATACGGTCCACAGCCCGAAAATCAGGGACAATCCGCCGACGATCTGCACGGCAAATCCCAGCGCCGCCAATATCGTGGGCAGCGACCAGCCATAATTGGTCTTCGAATTTTTGCGCCCGGAAAAATGGCTAAAATTGCGAATACCGGCGATCAGGAAAAACAGGCCGAAGATAATTCGCCCGATAACGAGAAGCGACGCAGCAAGGGTCAAGGACAGTCTCTATTCAAAAGAATCGATGTCGCAGCCTAGCTTGTGTGATCGTCGCTGGCGAGCCTCCTCGCAGCTGCTGGCACCATCCGGCCGAGCACGCCATCCTTGAGCACATAATGATAGGCCAGAGCGGCAAGCGCATGCAGGCCTACCAGATAGATGATGGTCCAGGCGGTAATGTTGTGCAGGTTTTCAACTACACGGGCCTGCCCACGCTCAGCGCTGACAAAGGGCGGATTGGAAAGCAGACCGACGAATGTGAACCTCTCGCCCTGCAGTGAACGCAGCTAAATCCAAATCCGATCTGTGCAGACAATAAGGCATAGAGGGCCCAATGCATGGCGACAGCCAGATAATAGGTAATGTCACGCTTTTCCCGCGGCAGTCGCCGTCCACCCAGAAAACGCCACCCCAAACGCGCAACAAAAATTGCCGCAAGCAGGATTCCTAACGAAATATCCAAGGGCTCCAGTGGTTGCCGCCAGCCGAAATCACGCTGCACCTTGTCCCAGATCAACGTCATTGCAAACAGGGTCAGCACGACTGCAGCGCTCAGTGCGAGGTGAATGTTACTCGATCGTAGCGTTGGGGCGGGACATGGGACTTGAAACGAACACGGCAAGCCTCGCGCATTCGGCGGTGGCCACATTGAGCGCGGAACCAGCCGAGGTGAAAATTAGGAAAAGAATTTGGTCTGCCGTTTCAGGCGGCCTCGGAACCCGCACCATTGCGGCTTTCAGTGTCGGCCGCGAACCGTCGGGCGCTACCCGATTGTACCTTCGCCCGGTAAAGCGCCGAATCGGCCAATGCCAACAATGCCTGCGCCGAGCGCTGCCTTCGGTCGGCGATTGCGATGCCAATACTGACACCGATTTTTGCCGTCATTGTCCCGAACTGATAGGGCTTTTCGATGGTTTCCACGATGGCATCGGCTAGGGTTTCCAGCTCGTTCCTGGCGATTGCCTTGCTGCTGAGCACCGCAAATTCGTCGCCGCCCAACCGCGCAATCAGAGCGTCCTCAGGTACCACCGAACAAAGACGTTGGGCAACGGTTTGCAACACTGCGTCCCCAGCCGCGTGGCCAAGCCGATCATTGACCGCCTTGAACCCATCCAGATCCAGATATAGCAGTCCCAATCCCTGCCGATTTTCGTTCAGATCCGATTTCAACACCGCGTCAAAGCGCAGTCGATTGGCCAGTCCAGTGAGCGGATCCTGTCCAGCCAGTTTGACGGCTCGCCCCCGCTCCAAATCGAGCGCCCACGCCAATCGATTGAGATAGAACAGAACAAATCCAATCAGCGCCGCGACCATCAAGATCAAGGGCACGCGCAGCGGGGCATACTTTGTCAGCGCGGTTGTGCCGGGACGTATTGTCTCCCAACTTACGGTGCTGGCGACCGAACCTGCATTAGCTGTCACGGGCACCGACAATCTATCATTGCCAACAGCCGATACAGCGCTGAGCTTGATATCACTTAGTGCCTGCTCGGCGCCAAACTGCTGGACGAGGTCGGGGGTCAATGGCCCATGGACTTGGGTAAAGGCAGCAAGCGCGACGCTGACACGGCCCCGTTCGCGTGAAAAATGATCATGATCGACACTGTTGGCAACTTGCAGGACTGTCACAACCAGCCCGACGCCGACCAGTATCAAGCCGATCAGCGAGACAGCAATCAGCCACCGCGCGCTGCGCAGGCTCGCCCCTTGGTCCTCTCTGTCAAAGGCACCGCCCATTGTCGAACCTATCGCAAACCAAAATGTTCAGTGCCCAACCATATCAGAGCATTGATTTGCGAAAGGTTAGGAGCCTTGGCAGCATCCGACCTAGATTAGATTATTCGGCCGGTTCGGCGGCCTTCGCCGCCGGGTTGTTGGGATGTGTGGTCCAGTTTGCATAGTCCCCCGTAACAATGCGGCCAGTCCGCTCATCGACAGTGCCCGGCGCCATTGCTTCGAGCGTGATACAATCATCGACCGGGCACACGTTGACGCACAGGTTGCAGCCGACGCACTCATCATCCATCACCTCGAAATGCCGCTTGCCGTCCTTTTCCTTCATGATCGCCTGATGCGAGGTATCCTCGCAAGCGATATGGCAGCGGCCGCATGATATGCACAAATCCTGATTGATCCGCGCCTTGGCCACATAATTGAGGTCAAGATATTGCCAGTCGGTCACATTACGCACGGCCCGCCCGGTGATGGCTTCCAGATCGGCGTGCCCTTTTTCGTCCATCCAGTTACCAAGCCCCGAAATCATCTCCTCGACGATCTTGAAGCCATAGGTCATGGCGGCGGTACATACCTGCACGTTGCCGGCGCCCAGCGCCAGAAACTCTGCGGCATCGCGCCAGGTCGTCACCCCGCCGATACCGGAAATCGGCAGTCCATGTGTTTCGGGATCGCGGGCGATTTCGGCGACCATATTGAGCGCGATTGGTTTGACCGCCGGACCGCAGTAGCCGCCATGGGTGCCCTTGCCAGCCACTGTTGGATTGGGCGCAAACAGATCCAGATCAACCGAGACAATCGAATTGATCGTATTGATCAGCGAGACTGCGTCGGTGCCCCCGGCCTTGGCGGCGCGGGCTGGTTTGCGCACATCGGTTATATTGGGGGTCAGCTTGGTGATCACCGGCATGCGGGTATATTGCTTGCACCAGCGCACCACCATTTCAATATATTCGGGAACCTGCCCCACCGCGGCACCCATGCCGCGCTCGCTCATGCCGTGGGGGCAGCCAAAATTCAGCTCGATCCCATCGGCCCCGGTCTCTTCAACCAGCGGCAGGATGGCTTTCCAGGCCTCTTCCTCGCACGGCACCATGATCGAAGCGATCAGCGCCCGATTCGGCCAGTTCATCTTGACCTGCTTCATTTCCTGCAAATTGATCTGCAGGCTGCGATCAGTGATCAGCTCAATATTGTTGAGCCCCAGCAACCGCCGGTCCGCGCCGAAAATAGCGCCATAGCGAGGGCCATTGACATTGACGACCGGCGGGCCCTCTTCGCCGAGCGTCTTCCACACAACACCGCCCCATCCGGCCTTGAAGGCCCGCTCCACATTATAGGCCTTGTCCGTTGGGGGGCAGAAGCCAGCCAGAACGGATTGGGTGATTTGATGCCAACAAAATTATTCCGAAGATCAGCCATGGTCCCGGCTCCCTTTGATGGTCTGAATGAGGATGAGGTTGCCCTCGCTATCTTTGATCATGGCCCAGCGCGTGCCGGGCTCCCATGGCGCATCGCCGGGTCCGCTAATTGGAACAACGCCGCGCCCAGCCAACTTTTGACACGCAGCATCGACATCTTCGCTGGCCAAAATCAGAACCGGCTTTTCGGTTGTTTCGAGCGTCGCCAGCTTGTCGAAATGCAGCAGCGTTTTCGCGCCTGGCACGCGCATGAATATCCAGCGGTCCTCGTTATAGGGGCTGTCGCGTTCAACCTCAAAATCCAGCTTGTCGCGGTAAAATACCAAGGCCCGCGCCGTGTCAGTTACCCCAATGGACTGGAAATGAATATGGCTGAACATGGCCTTCCCTCCCGGTTTCCGTCTCCTATCGCGCCATAAGCGCTGCATGGATATGCTCGGCGGCATCGCGACCCTCAGCAACCGCAGTCACAGTCAGATCATCGCCACCCGTGGCGCAGTCTCCCCCTGCCCAAACGCCGGGCACCGAGGTGCGGCCAAATTCATCGACGGCAATCTTGCCACCCGCCAGTTCCAACCCACCACCATCGCCATTGAGGGTTTGGCCAATGGCCTTGAAAATCTGGTCAGCTGCCAAAACCAGGGTTTCGCCGGTTTCCTGCAATCGCCTATCGACCATGGCTGTATAGGCCAGCTCAACCCCGGTAACCCGTCCACCCTCGCACAGGACCCGTTTGGGTGCCATCCAATGGCGAATGGTGACTCCCTTGGCCGCCGCCAGATCCTGCTCAAATTCGGAGGCGCTCATCTGTTCCTTGCCGCGCCTGTAGACGATGTTGACTTCTTCGGCTCCCAGCAGTTTTGACTGGACGGCCGCGTCGACGGCCGTCATGCCACCGCCAATCACCACCACCCGCCGCCCAACAGGCAGCGCACTCAAATCGCCCGATTGGCGCAATTCGGCAATGAAATCGACGGCATTGGCAACGCCCTCGGCGTCTTCATTTTCCGCCCGCAGCGCATTGACCCCGCCCAGCCCCATGCCCAGAAATACGGCGTCGAACTGTTCCTGCAGTTCGGGCAGGGTAAAATCCTGGCCCAATGCCTTGCCGTTGATGATGTCGATGCCGCCGATGGCAGTAACATAATCCACCTCGGCCTGAGCAAACTGGTCAGTCGATTTGTAGGACGCTATGCCATATTCATTGAGCCCGCCTGCCTTGGGCCGCGCGTCAAACATGACGACATCGTGCCCTTTAACCGCCAGCCGATGGGCCGCCGCCAGTCCAGCAGGACCAGCGCCGACCACAGCAATTTTCTTGCCCGTCGCTGCGGCCCGTTGGAAGAACTGCCGGTCTTCGGCCATGGCCATATCGGTGGCATAACGCTGCAACAGGCCGATGCGCACGGGCTTGCCTTCTGCCTCTTCGCGGACGCAGGCCTCTTCACACAATTGTTCGGTGGGACAGACACGGGCGCACATGCCGCCCAGAATATTCTGCTCAAAAATCGTTTCGGCTGCGCCCATACCGTTGCCGGTGGCAATTTCGCGGATAAACATGGGAATATCGATTGATGTCGGGCAAGCGTTCATGCACGGAGCGTCATAGCAGAAGTAGCAGCGGTCGGCCTCGACGAAGGCTTCGTGCCGATCCAGCGGCGGATGCAGATCTGAAAAATTGTGCGCATATTGATCGGGTGCCAACCGCCCCGACACAATGCCCTGCTTGACCTCAACTTGCGCCATGCCTGCCTCCATGCTTCCGTTCCCGGCATCAGGCTAACGCAGCTCCAATTTTTTATCAATTGGTCAAATATCACGACTTTGGGCGTTGGGATCTTGGCTGCGCCTGCCGCAATTGCGCCTTAAACCGAGAATTTTTGTCGCATAACGCCCTAAATTTCTTAGGGAACCTGTCGGATTCTTCCTTAACCACTCCAGGCCAAGGAACTGTTGCATCAACAACACGCGCTAAAATCTGAATCCGCTATTGCTAGGCGAGCGCAGGCGCAACGCAACGATCCGGCCTTGTAATAGAATGATATTCTGCAGTTGGTGCTAAATCACATTGTGGACACCGATGCGCCTAGCAAGAATCCTGAGGCATTTGTGCAACACACGGCTGGCTGACGCCACGATGGTCCAATCGGCCCACAATCTGGCCCCCTGCCCCAATTACCTAGCCCGGTATTGACAATTCAAAGAGTGCCCCCGCTTGACCAAGAAAATCTTTTCGACCACCGCCATTGCTGTCACTTTGCTGGTAGCAACTACCGTTTCATCTTATGCCCAATGTGGCGGCGCCTCCTGGTATGGCCCCGGCTTCAATGGCAAGAAAGCTGCCTCCGGCCAGATCTTCAATGAAAATGCCATGACTGCCGCCCACCGCTCGCTGCCCTTTGGCACCAAGCTCAAGGTTGTCGATCAGCGTACCGGCAAATTCGTGCAGGTCACCATCAATGATCGTGGACCTTTCCACGGCAACCGCATCATTGATCTGTCCAAGGCGGCGGCCACCAAACTGGGCTTCCGCAACCGCGGCACGACCTCGGTATGTCTCGAAAAACTATAGTTGATAAGACCCAATCCTCTGGTCGTTCAACAATTTGACAGTGTTAGCGCTCCCTTAGCAATAAGATCATATCGTAGCCAAACTAACGATTTGGGAATCGGAGACGCATCCATATGCAGGCAACAGCTTTCGTGGTCGGCCCCCAGGATGGGCCGGGCGCCGCTTTGTTGGATATGGCCAAAGGGCTTCATTTCGCCTCGGTCCTTCCCTATGCCGGGGTTGCCGCTGCCGAGCAACAGTCGATCTCGAACGCCGGTCTGCTACTTTCTGTTTTCGGCCGTCGGCGAGGTTGAGAGCCTGCGCAGCGCAGCCGAAGCTATTCGCTTCGCGCCCAGCCGCAAGGTCAGGTTTTCGCCGCTGATCTATTTTACGGAAAGCCCGTCGCTCGATACCATCCAGCAGTGCGCCAATCTGGGATTTGATGATGTCATCACCATCCCGTTCGCACCAGCCCGACTCGCCGAACGCATAAGTCGTCAGGTCAACACCTCCTTAGTTTACTATGAAACCTCATCCTATTTCGGCCCCGATCGCCGCGAGCGTCAGGTGTTGACCCCGCCTCCAGGGGAAATGCGGGCGGGCGGGCGTTATCGGCGTCTGGAAATCATGCGTAGCCTGGTTTCGGGGATCAGCGTGGTTCGCGACGAATTCTGCGAGGTCATATAGGATTCAACCGCCTGCGAAATCGATTGCCAAGCCTATTTCCCTGCCGGTGATTCTACCTTAGCGTGCGCCCGTCCGCCGCCAAGAGTATTCCCCATGAAAATCGGCCTGAACCTGCCGCCACAGCTCCACGTCTATGGCGGGTTTTTTATCTATTCATTCTGCATGGGCAGCCTGTTTCCGCGTATTCCCGATATCCGCAATGCTATGGGTGTCGAGGAAGGCGCCCTTGGGTTGGCATTGATCGGTTCCGCCGTTGGAACTCTGATTTCGTTGACGTTCTTTGGCGGATTGATTGAACGAATTGGCCATCGCCGAGTCATTTTGTTTTCAATCCCGTCGCTGGCGCTCTGCTATGCCATCGCTGTGCTTGCCCCTTCCCCGCTTGCGCTGTTCCTGCTTCTGGTGCCCACCGGATTGCTAATCGGCGTCATTGAAATTGTCCTTAATCTTGAGGCCGACCGCACCGAGCACGCGCTTGGACGCCGGATCATGAACCGCTCGCATGGTTTCTGGAGCATTGGCTTTTTTACCTCTGGACTGATCGGCGCTTTCATTGCTCAGACGGGATTGAGCCCACAGATCCATCTTGCGCTCATGGTGCCCATCGTTGTTGTTGGCGTCACGCTTGTCCTTGGTCGGTTCCAGCCCGCCGCCCACCGCGTTGGCGGCAGCGACGATGCGGGTCCGCGCCTTGCACGGCCGTCGTTGGCCATCATGATGCTGGTGGCGATCACGCTGTCGGCCATGGTGCTCGAAGGGGCTGGAGGGGATTGGTCGGCCATTTACATGCGCGACATGTTCGCGGTTGAGCCGTTCCTGGCCGGTTTTGCAGTCGCCATTGGGGCGGGCACCCAGGCCCTCACACGCTTTTTCGCCGATGGTTTTGTTGAACGCTACAATCCGGTGCTTGTGGCTCGCACACTTCTGTCGGTGCTTGGCATTGGCGCCATCTCGGTTTTTCTGGCCCCTAATGCGATTGTTGCGCTAACAGGTTTTGCCTTGATGGGCGTTGGCACCAGTGCCATTTTCCCTCTCGCCATGTCGGCTGCGGCCCAGCGCACCGATCGCCCGGCGGCGGTCAATGTGGCCGCTCTGGCACAAATATCGTTCGTTGCCTTTTTGCTTGGACCGCCACTTTTGGGGTTTGTCGCCCAGCATTTTGGCATTCAATGGGCGTTTGGCGCTGGCATCCCGCTTGTTGCGCTGAGCATTTTTGCGGCGGGTGCCCTTTCTCCCCGGCCCTCGATGATCGTCTGAGCCATGTCCGAACAACCGCCGCACGATTTACCGCCCATCGTTGACCTTCGCCAATCGGCGACTGCATTGCGGGTCCAGCGCGGGGTGATGCGGCTTTTGCGGCAAACCTACGATATGTGCTGCTATGCCGAGGTATCGCTTGGCAACAACCGCCGCGCCGACGTGCTTGGCATCGGTCCCAAGGGGGATATCTGGATCGTGGAGATCAAATCCAGCCTGAACGACTTTCAGGTCGACAAGAAATGGCCTGAATACCGCGAATATTCCGACAGGTTCTTTTTTGCCAAGCCTCCCGAACTCGATGCCGAAATTTTTCCGGCCACCGAGGGGCTGATTGTGGCCGACGGCCACGATGGCGCTATTCTGCGCAATAGCCCTCATACGCCTCTGCCCGCAGCGCGACGCAAGGCGCTGATGCTAAAGCTTGCGCGTCTGGGCGCGGACCGTATCCATGCCTTGATGGATCCCGGCCCGGCCTGAGCCAGCCTTTAGCGCGCGTCGTCCCTTATCTCGGCACCGGTCAACTCAACCAGTTTACCCTGCAGCGCTTTCATCATTTTGAGCTTGTCCGCGTCGCTGGGCGTTGCGCCCAATTCCTGGCTGAGCGCAATGGTGAACTCGGAAAAGGCATTATGCCAATCGGAGGCGAACTGGGTCGGCTCGATGCGGGGCTGAGCGGGCCGCGAAACAGCACCAAGTCCGTGCGGCTGAAGCTCGAATTGATCGTCCAGCAATGGCAGAACGATCTGGTCACCGGCCAGTCCGGTTTGGATCAGGGCCTTGCGCAATGCGACCCGCTCCTCATCGTCGCCATGGGTGAGGAACAGGGCACCATGTGCTGGCAAACGCTCAGCGATCCAGGCCATCAGTTCGCTGTGGTCGGCGTGCGCGGAGTAGTTGCCCAGCGAACGGATCTGAGCCCGCACCGGCACCAGTGAACCGTGAATGCGTACTTCGCGCGCGCCCGACTGAATAACATGGCCGAGCGTGCCGGGGGCCTGATAGCCCACAAACAGCACGGTGGCATTGCTGCGAATCAGATTGTTGCGCAAATGGTGCTTGATCCGGCCGGCGTCGCACATGCCCGACGCCGACATAATGATGGCGCCACCGCGAATGGTATTGATCGCCTTGCTGTCCTCAACCGCTTCGATAATGCGGAAACGAGAATCGTTGAACAGTTCGTCGGCACCAAGCTGCACATCGTCAAACATCTTGGCATATTTGCGATAAACGCTGGTGACCTTGCTCGCCAACGGACTGTCGAGGAACACCAGTTGCGGGTCGATTTCACCCGACTTGATCAGATAGCCGATATCATGGAGCAGCTCCTGACTGCGTTCGACGGCAAAGGTGGGGATCACCAGATTGCCGCCGCGCTTAAGAGCTTCATTGATTTCTCGCTTGATATCCTCACGGCGTTTTTCGAGCGAATAGTCCTCACGCTCGCGCCCGCCGTAGGTGGATTCCGACAGGATATAATCAAAGCCGGCCGGGCCTTCGGGCTCTTTGTAAAAGACTTTTTCATCCGGACCGACATCGCCCGAGAACATGATCGAAATGGTTTTGCCGTCGCTATCCTTGACCTGAACCTCGATCGAGGCCGATCCGATAATATGGCCGGCATTCCAGTATCGCGCCCTGACGCCCGGTCCCGGTTCGATCCATTCGTGGTACTGGGTGATCTGGCGATGCTTGAGCGCCTCGTCGGCGTCGATCATTGTATAAAGCGGCTGCGCCGGTTCATCACCCCGACGGCGGCGCTTGCGGGTTTCGCGCTCCGCTTCGCTTTCCTGAATGCCAGCGCTATCGGGTAGCAGATATTCCAACAGGCCCGCTGTCGGTCCCGTCATCCACATTTCGCCCGTGAAACCCTCTTTATAGAGTTTGGGCAACAAGCCTGCGTGATCGATATGAGCGTGAGTCAGCAACAGGAAATCAATGGCTGCCGGGTTGAACGGGGTCGGTTTTAGGTTGAGTCCACGCACCGATTTGTTGCCTTGAAACAGGCCGCAATCGATCAGAAACTGTCCACCAGGGTGGGTAACGCGGTAGCACGATCCAGTGACGGTCCCTGCCGCCCCATGAAATTGCAAGGTGACGGTCATGGGTACTCCTAAAATTGAACGAGCCTAGCGCGGGGCGCGCTTGGCCAGAATGCGTTGCAGCGTGCGCCTGTGCATATTGAGCCGCCGCGCCGTTTCCGAAACATTGCGGTCGCACAATTCATAGACCCGCTGGATGTGCTCCCAGCGCACCCGGTCCGCCGACATCGGATTTTCCGGTGGCTCGGGCTTTTCTTCGCCGGTTGCCAACAGCGCATTGATGACGTCATCAGCATCGGCGGGTTTGGACAAATAGTCCACCGCCCCGAGTTTGACCGCTGTTACGGCGGTGGCAATATTGCCATAGCCGGTCAGAATGACGGCGCGTGCATCGGCGCGCTTCTGGTGCAGGGCGGACACCACGGCCAACCCGTTGCCATCGTCCAGCCGCATATCCACCACGGCATAGGCGGGGGGCGCTCGGCGACGGCGGCAAGGCCTGCCGCAACGCTGCCCGCAATGCGCACCTCGAAGCCGCGCCGCGTCATCGCGCGTTCCAGCCGTGTCAGAAACGCGGCATCATCATCCACCAGCAGCAAACTTGCATCGTGCTGCAACAATTCTTCTATCGTGCTCATGGCACCTAGATAAGCATTTGCAACTCAAACGTCAAAGCTGGTTTGCTCGATCTCGATATCATGGGCCGGACGGCGCCACTGAATGCGCACCTGAGCGTGCCCGTTTGCAGCAATATTGCGGAATGCCAGCCGCGCTCCGGTGCGCTCCAACAAGGTCTTGGCAATGAAAATGCCCAGCCCCAGCCCGCCGGGCTTGTCGGCGTCTGGTCCCTGGGGATCGCGGGCGCGCGTCGTCAGATAGGGTTCCCCAAGGCGGGCGATCAGTTCAGGCGCAAATCCCGGTCCATCGTCGGTAATAGAAACGGCGATGATATCCTTGTCCCAGCTGGCCTCGACATGAACCTGTTGAACGGCGAAGTCGCTAGCATTTTCGATCAGATTGCCCAGCCCATAGAGCAGGCCGACGCTGCGGCGAAATACCGGCGGCAACCCTTGGGTGTTTTCGTGATCGAACAGGATGACCGTGCCGCGCCCCTCATGTGGTCTCGCGACCTCTTCGAGCAAATCTGTCAAGGGCACGGCGGCAAACGGATCGCCCCCTTCCGAGCCAAGATTGCGCAACTTCGCCAGGATTGCCCGGCAGCGTGCCGCCTGTTCAATGATCAACTCCACATCATCGGCCAATTGGCTGCCCGGCTCGGCGTCGGCGCGCATTTCCTTGGCCGCCAGAGCAATGGTCGACAGGGGCGTGCCCAGCTCATGGGCCGCCGCTGCCGCCAAACCATCGAGGGCGCTCAATTGCTCTTTGTGTGACAGCGCCAGTTCCGTTGCCGCCAATGCGTCGGCAATCTGGCGCGCATCATGGGCCACCCTGTTGGTATAGGCGGCAATAAAGACCACGCCACAGATCAGCGATACCCAGATACCGATGACATAGATGCGGTTAAAGGCGATGGTTTCCTTGGGGTCCCACGGCAGGGGCAGGTGCCAGACGGCCAACAGGGATGCGATGACGGCAACCATTAATGCCATGGCAAAGGTAGCGCGCTGGGGCAGCGTGGTGGCTGAAACCGAAACAGGCGCCAGCAGCAACAGCGAAAAGGGATTATGCAATCCCCCGGTCAATGCCAAAAGTCCCCCGAGTTGCAGGCAGTCATAGCCAATCTGGACGGCGGCAAGCAGGGTCGACGGGCGATGGGCCACCCCAAACCGCACAATCATGACGATGTTAAACAGCACTGACAGCCCGATCAGGGCAAAACATTCTGCCAGCGGGACTGGAAAGCCCAACCCCAGCGCCACGAACAAAACCCCAAATGCCTGACCACCGATAGCCAACCAACGCAGCAATACCAGGGTTTCAAGGCGCAGGGGACGCCAGCTTGCGGGCAAAGGCAGTCCGTCGGCAGGCAGGTCGCTCATTGATTTTCACTCACTTTTTGCACCGCATGGGGACTGGTTTTATCAATTTCAAGATCGAAAAAATTGCAGTCACATTCTTGATACTACCCCGGCAATAGCCACATTTTCTCTATTCGTGACTGGGAAAGGTAGCGAAATGCAAACTGCAATTATCAAACCACAATTCTCCCCGATCACCATCGCCTTGATGGTCCTCGGGTTTATCGTCTTCTGGCCGATTGGCCTAGCCATCCTGGGGTACATTATCTGGGGTGAGAAATTTGGCGGCTCGGCCGAAAAGGCCCAATCCTACTGGCACAAGGGCAAGTCGTGGTGCACTTCCAATGGCGCACACCGCCATGGTCATCGCCACAACCGCTATGCCTCGACCTCCAGCGGCAATGCTGCGTTCGACGACTATCGTAGCGAGCAACTGCGTCGCCTGGAAGAGGAACGCGCGCGGCTTGATGAAGAGATCAACGAGTTCCACGAGTATATGACCAATCTCAACAAGGCCAAGGATCGTGAAGAATTCGATCGCTTCATGAACGAGCGCCGTGGCAGCCGCCAAGGCTACACCGACGAACCGAACGATGGCGACAATGGCAACGGTGGCACCAACAATGACGATAGCAATCATGGCTGGGGTCAGGATAACCGTTGACCCGCCGACTTCTCCTCCTGAGCGGTCGCCTGAACGGGCGATTGTAACTGCGGCGCCCCTTCAAGGGCGCCTTTTTTGTTGGCTTCGCGATAGGCAAATTGCCCGAATCGCGGTTGTATCGGCTCAACCATGAAATTGTTCAGCCGCCCGAAAATTCCGACCTCCACCATCCTTGAAATCGACGGGCAACCTGTCGTTGTTCAAGTGCGTACCAACGCGCGGGCGCGCAATTACCGTTTGTCCATTCCCCACAGCGGTGGCCCGGTTCTGACGCTGCCACCTCACGGTCGTTGGGCTGATGCCGAGGCCTTTTTACGCCGCCAGACAAATTGGCTGGCCGCTCGTCTGCCGCGCGCTGCCGCGCCGGTTTCGTTTCTGCCCGGCGCTATTATCCCGTTGCGGGGTCGCGATCATCTCATCGCTGCCAGCGGCAAGACCCGAGGTCGGGTTGAGCTATTGGAAGAGGGTGATGCGCTGACGTTGATGGTGCCTGGCGACCCCGCCCATCAGGCCCGTCGGCTGACCGATTGGCTCAAGCAAGAAGCAGAGATTGACCTTAAACGTCAAACCATGGTCCACGCGGCCAATCTGGGAGTCACCGTACGGGCATTGCGCCTGCGCTCACAGTCAACCCGTTGGGGCTCCTGTTCCAGCGCTGGCAATTTGAACTTTAACTGGCGTCTGATCCTGGCGCCCGACTATGTGCTGGACTATGTCGCCGCCCACGAGGTGGCCCATCTGGTCGAGATGAATCATTCCGCCGCCTTTTGGGCCACCGTTAGCAAAACCCTGCCGGACATGGAACGCGGACGAACCTGGCTCAAGGCCAACGGGCGCCAACTCATGGCCTATGGCATCTAGTTGCCAAACAGCAGGTCCATCAGGGTCCGCTGACTTTTCTCGCTCTGCTGTGGCGTTGGTTGAGCGCCATTTGGATCAAACGCTCCCAGCGGCTGGCTCGGCGTGAGTGGTTGATCGGGGGTCAAGGGTTGCCCGCCATCGAGTGACTGATCCCCAGCGATGAGCTGGCCGCCGTCAGGTGCAAATTGGGCATCGCCGAGTTGCTGACCCGGCTGAACGACGGGCTGACCCGTGGCCGGATCGACCTGAACCTGCACCGGCTGCCCGGTGATCGGGTCGACATATTGCACCATCGGTTGGCCGGTATTGGGGTCGATGACTGCCGCGCCTGTGCTCGGATCAACGATCTGCTGGGCAATTGGGGTGTTGCTGGAGTCGTATCCGCTCGGCAAGCCTTGCGGGGTCAAGCCAGCGTGTGCCTTGGCCATGAATTCGGTCCAGATAGCCGCCGGTACCGTTCCACCGTAAAGCGTGGTCTTGGCGTCATTGTCATTACCCAGCCAGACGCCGGTAACATAGCGTGAGGTAAAGCCGACAAACAGCGCATCACGTGAATTTTGCGAGGTGCCAGTCTTGCCGCCGAATTCCCAACCGCTCAGATTTGCGCCCTTGCCCGACCCGACTTCAACCACCTTTGACAACATGTCGTCCATTTCGGCCACGATATTGGGCGCAATGACGCGGCCTGGGCCAGCGGTCGATGCCTCGTACAAAACCTTGCCTTCAGGGGTTTCGATCTTGGTAATGACGCTGGGGATCACCCCGATCCCACCATTGGCGAACGGGGTATAGGCGCCGGTCAATTCGAGCAGCGAAACTTCCTGCGTTCCCAGCGCGATGGAAGGTACCGCCTGCATTGGCGAGGAAATACCCAGTCGCATGGCGGTGTCGATAACCACCTGCGGGGTTACATCAATGGCCAAACGTGCGGCCACTGTATTTATCGAATAGGTGAGAGCCTGCCGCAGTGTCACCGGGCCGACATACTTGTTGTTCGAGTTGCGTGGGCTCCAGCCCTTATAGTCAAACTGTGCATCCTCGGCGACGGTATCGGGCGTATAGCCCTTTTCCATCGCCGCCAGATAGACAAACGGCTTGAAGGTCGAACCGGGTTGGCGACGCGAAGTGACCGCGCGATTATATTGGCTGGCCTGATAGTCTACGCCACCCACCATGGCGCGTACGTAGCCTTCAGTGTCCATGGATACCAGTGCGCCCTGACTGAAGCCGCGTTTGGCCCCGTCACGCGCTACGGCTTCCTTGAGCACGAATTCGGCTTCCTTTTGCAAATCCCAGTCAATGGTGGTTGAAACGATAACGTCCTCGTTCACATCCCCCAGATAGGACTGCATCAGGCTTTCCACCCAGTCCGCCACGTAGGATTCACCACCGGCGATCTTGGTGCGCACTTTCTGGTTGGGGTCAATTGTGGCGGCCCTGGCCTCGGCCTGGGTGATATAGCCCTCATCGGCCATTGCCTGTAGCACCACGCTCTGGCGCTGTGATACGGCCTGGGTGTTGGATTTGGGGTTGAGCCGTGAGGGCGCCTGCAACGACCCCGCCAGCATTGCCGCTTCGCCAAGCGTCAGATTGCGCGCCGATTTTCCGAAATATGTCTGTGCCGCCGCCTCGATACCAAATGAATTGTTCCCAAAGAACATCCGGTTCAAATACATCTCAAGGATCTCGTCCTTGGAGTAGTTGTGCTCAAGCCAAATGGCGAGCAGGGCTTCCTGCACCTTGCGGCCCAAATTCTGATCGCGGGTCAGAAACAGGTTCTTGGCCAATTGCTGGGTGATGGTCGACCCGCCACCCGTAATGCGCCCTTCGGCGACATTGTTGACCAACGCCCGGGCAATACCAATCGGATCAATTCCGAAATGGTCATAAAACCGCCTGTCCTCGATGGCCAGCACGGCGGCGGGCACATAGGCGGGTAATTCATGCAGCGAGGCGGCCTCGCCGCCGGTCTTGCCACGATTGGAAATCAGTTGGCCGTCAGCGGCCAGAATTCGAATGTTGGGCGGCCGATCCGGCACGGCCCAGGTGTTGGAAGCTGGCAATTGCGCGCCATAATAGACAATGATGCCGGCAACCGCGATGCCCGCCCACAGGCAGGCAACAAAGGTCCAATGCACGACAAAAACGACAAAGCCGCCAGCGCCGCTGCGCCGTTTCTTTTCTTGACCGGCCTGGCTTTGCGGGCCGCCCCGCGCTTCGGTGCCTTTTTCGGTGGCGGAACGGAAGGTCCGCCTGAGCGCTCATCGTCCACAAACCCGCCAACGGCCTGCCCCATACTGGGCTCGACCCGATCTCGTCCCTTGCCCCAGCCGGTTTTGCGAACTTTGGCCGCAGGTTTGCGCGCACGCTTTTTTGGTTGCGCGCCGACCCGATCGTCAGGAGAAATCCGAAAATCCATGCATTATGTCCAAGATATGGCGGTTTGCCCGCCCAGTCTGCACCAACATCAAATCCGATGGCACCCAAATTGCCGTGGTACCATAACCGGTTCTCGTCCAGACAACCAAACCGCCCGTGGTCTGCCACAATGACGCCAAACCCGCTTGTCCGAGTCAAATGTGGCTGGTTTATGGGGCAACGCTACTGATTCCCGCAACTGTTACTCATGCGCCACAATGTTTTACATGGTCAGTGCCCTGCGCCGCAAATAAAAACTGGGGTCACTGATTGGTGATTTCTGACAGTTTGGTCGCGTTGACATGGCCGGGGAATTGTGTGGCTTTGGGCCAAATTGGATTTTGGAGGATGAGCGCTTGAACGACAATGTGACACTGACGCTGGCGGCAGCTCAACGCTTAAGTCTTGATACTTTGCTGGCATTGGGTCTCTCGCCCGATCAGGCAACGGCTGTCACCGAAACGGTGATCGCCGGACAGCGCGACGAATGTCACTCCCATGGGCTCTACAGGCTGATCGTGTGTGCTCAGACGATCAGGGCAGGGATGGTGGCGCTTGATGCGGTGCCTGAAGTTGTTGACGCCGCCCCTGCGGTCGTTCAGGTGGACGCACGCGGAGGCTATTCCTTGCTGGCCTTCAAGCGCGGCCTCCCACCGCTGATCGAGAAGGCGCGATCTCAGGGTATTGCGGCGCTGGCGATCAATAATTGCGTGCATTTTTCGGCCCTTTGGCCGGAAGTGGAAGCAATTGCAGCGGCCGGGCTTGTGGGGTTGGCCATGACGCCCAGCCACAGCTGGGTTGCCCCGGCCGGTGGCACAAAGCCGGTGTTTGGGACCAACCCGATTGCCTTCTCCTGGCCACGCAAGGACAATTTCCCATTTGTGTTCGATTTTGCCACCAGTATGGTCGCCCGGGGCGAAATCGAGCTGCACCGACGCGCCGGAAAAGACATTCCGCTGGGCTGGGGTGTTGATGGCGATGGCGCCCCGACCACCGACGCTGCGGCGGCAATGGGCGGCGCGATGCTCACTTTTGGCGAGCACAAGGGTTCGGCTCTTGCCGCCATGATCGAATTGATGGCGGGTCCGCTCATTGGCGATCTGACCAGTATCGACAGTCAGGCCCATGATGGCGGCAAAGGGGCTTCCCGTTTCACGGCGAACTATTGATAGCGATTGACCCGCAACGGTTTCCCGGCAACGGGGATGATCAACGTGAAGCGCGCGCCGAGGCCTTGTTTGACGCCATCGTGGGGCAGGGCGCACGCCTTCCCTCGCAACGCCGCTACACGGCGCGCCTGCGAACTAAGCAAACGGGCTCCGTTACCATTCCCAAAGCGCTCCACGACGACCTCTTGCGCCTGTCCGGCGGGACGGCCGAGGGTTAAGGTCAGCACCGATTACAGCAATACTCTTTGGGTTCTAACAATATACACCCGCTGTTAAGGTTAATGACTTCATATTGGCGCGTGGCAGCAAATTGGGGGCTGTCCATACGCGCCGCATCGGATGAACCGTTACGCGCTCGTGCTGCCGGTTGATCCATGGGCATCAAAGGCGGCATGAACACGTTGGAACTGACAGATAGACGCGGTCTTGCAAAATCCGACGGCAGTTTCGTCGGAAGTAGCTCCACTTGGAACTCGGACTATGCGTCTTCTTGTTGGAATGTTGATTGTATTTGCCTGTGTATTTGGCGGCTATCTGGCCCAGGGCGGGCATATGGAGGTGCTGTTCCAGCCCTTTGAAGTCTTGATCATTCTGGGTGCCGCAGCTGGTGCCTTTGTCATTGGCAATACTGGCGCGGTGCTCAAGCAATGCCTTGGCGTCATGGGCACATTATTTCGCGGCCCGCGCTACAACAAGGCCGCCTATGTCGAACTGCTTGGCCTGCAATTCAGCCTGTTCAAGCTGGTTCAGTCCAAGGGCGTTCTGGCGTTGGAACCCCATATTGAAGATCCCGGCCAGTCGTCGATCTTTGCCAAATTCCCCAAATTTGCAGCCAATCATCACGCGGTTGAATTCATGTGCGATTATCTGCGCATGGTGACGCTGGGGACTAACAATGCCCACGAAATGGATGCCTTGATGGATGAGGAACTTGAAACCCATCATCAGGAAAATGAGCGGGTGGTTTCAGCCATTCAGGCGCTCGCCGACGGTACCCCAGCGTTGGGGATCGTGGCCGCCGTGCTCGGCGTTATCCACACCATGGGTGCTATCAGCGAGCCGCCGGAAGTTTTGGGGCACATGATCGGTGGGGCGTTGGTTGGAACCTTTTTTGGCGTGTTTGTCGCCTACGGATTTTTTGGCCCGATGGCGCAGGCGCTGCGCAATATCTATGAGGCTGAAAACAAGTACTTTCTGTGTATGAAGGTTGGATTGCTCGCCCATATTTCGGGGCAACCCCCGGTATTGGCAATTGAATTTGCCCGCAAGCTGCTGATGTCAGAGGACCGCCCGACATTCTCGGAAATTGATGAATCCACCGCCGGGCTGGCAGCGCTCAGCTAAAGCCATTGCAGGAAAGAGGGTCGCATGGCCACCCACGATCAGCCGATTATCATAAAAAAGATCAAGAAAAGCGCCCATGCTCACCATGGCGGCGCCTGGAAGATTGCCTATGCTGATTTTGTGACGGCTATGATGGCGTTTTTTCTGCTGCTCTGGTTGATCAGCATGACTACACCTGAACAAAAAGAAGGACTGGCTAACTATTTCGCCCCGCCCAATGTCAGCCCCTCCAATAGTGGTGCCGGTGGCATTTTGGGTGGCACCGCGATTGATCAGGCTGGTGCACAAATGGCCGGCGCGGCACCCAATGCCACCATGGATGTTTCGCTCACTCCCGAAGGGGGAAAGGACGGCTCTTTGCGGGCGGTTCTGGGTGGCAATGACGGCAAGGACAATACCCGGCTTGATGCGTCAAGCTCGACCCGTGCCGATCCCAAATCGAGCTATGATCCCAATTTCCATGCCGCCGCCGCCAGTATTCGGCAGGCCTGGCAGGCCATGCCCGATATTGCCCAGATCGCCGATAATCTATTGATCGAGGAAACCAAAGACGGATTGAATATCCAGATCGTTGATCAAAAGGGCCGCCCGATGTTTCCCGAGGGCTCCAAATATCCGCTCGAAATCACCCGCCGGGCCATTGCCGCCATCGCACCGATTCTGCAGCAATTATCCAACCAGATAACGATCTCGGGGCACACCGCGGTTGGTGAGCAATTCAACAATGCCCGCTATGGAGCATGGGAGCTTTCGAGTGATCGCGCCAATGTGGTGCGCTCAATTCTGGGCGAGTTCGGGCTTGGTGACGATCACGTCAATGCCGTGGTTGGTAAGTCAACGACCGAGCCGTTCTTTCCCAACGACCCCTATATGGCGGCCAACGAGCGCATCAAGATTACAGTGCTCTACGATGCCCCAGCGGTGCCCAACGACCTGCATCCATAGCGCCTCAAATCAGATTGATCGGTTCACCAACATAATTGGCTCGTGGCCGAATGAGGGTACCCGTGCCGACCTGCTCCAACGCATGGGCCAACCAGCCAATTGAACGGCCCAGCGTGAAAAGCGTGAGCGGCGCGTTATCGGGCAGGTCAAAGGCTGCGGCAAGGGCGGTCAGCGCGAAATCAATATTGGGTTGCTCCCCAACTTTGGACTGGATGGCATCGTCGAGTTCGGCATAAATCGGGGGAAGATCGAACTGATCCATCAGGGCGCGCGCGCGGATATCGCCCATGGGATATAGCCTGTGACCAACACAGGGTACAGGGCGCCCCTGTTGCAAATAGACGTTGATTGCCGACGGGGCGCCACGATGCTCCGCCGTTTCGCTCAAATCGCGCATGGCAACTGCCGCGCCGCCGTGAAGCGGACCGCCCAATGCTGCTATTCCCGCCAGCGTTGCCGCCGACAGACTCGCCCCTGTTGATGCGGCCACGCGCACGGCAAATGTTGACGCATTCAACTCATGTTCGGCCAGCAACACCAGCGCGCGCCGTAGCATGTCGGCGCTGTCGGGCCGTCGCCAATGATGGGCCAGGCGCAAATGCAACGCCCAATCGGACCGCTGCGATCCAGTCAGCGCCATGGCCAATGAATTGACGGTTTCGATGGCGTCGCCCCTCAGCACTGCAATCGTGCGACCTAGGGTGGGCAATTGTCTATTGGCCAAACCTGCCAAAGCGCTCAGCGCACTGTCGCTTTCGGTTTCAGTACCGCCGCCGAAATCAGGATCGGCACAGGCCCAAAGGAGCCCCGCAACTGCCTCAAGTGTCATGGTTTGCGACAGCCCGACAGCATCCTTGCCGCGATAATAAAGCCGTCCATCTGCAATGGTGGATATGGCGGTAGGCATGACCGGTTCACCCCAGGTAATCGTTTGGCTGGCGACGGTTGCAGTTCTGCCCGGCCCCGGTCGCCTCTGGGCCAACCGTTCGACATCTTCGAGCCGATAAAGCGAGCGTCGGGAATCGGCAGGGTCCGGGCGCGACTGAATGCGGCCGCGCGAAACATTGGCATAGAGCGTTTGTGGTTTTGTCTGCAATTGCGCCAGCGCCGCTTCAGCGGTGATCCAACTCATGGCTCTCACATTGATCAATTACATCAAGATTGACGTCAATGATAATAGAGCCGATCTACTGAGTTGGCAAAGGAGATAACTCATGAATTCTGGTCTTGATGACGTTGTTGCCGCCGAGACGGCGCTGTCCGATGTTGATGGTAGAAACGGACGACTGATCATTGCGGGTCATTCCCTTGATGCGCTCGCCGGTCACATGGGGTTCGAGGTTGTTCTAGCTTTGCTGCTCAATTCTGAGACCGAGGTTCTCAAATCCGCTGTCGCCAAGGCTCGCGTCGCGGTTTTCGATCAACTGGCTGCGGTCGACGCGACATTATCGGCGCTGTCACCGATTGAAGCGCTGCGCGCCATGATGGCGCGACTGGCCGACGGCGAAGACGATAATACCGCTCACAGGCTGATCGCCGCGCCCGCCGTCTTTACCGCTGCGTTGATCCGTCGGCAGCAGGGGTTGGCCGCGATTCCCCCCGATGCAAATCTGGGCCACGCTGAAGATATGCTGACCATGACGAGGGGTGCGCGGCCCGCGCCCGAACAGACCGCAGCGCTTGAAACCTATCTGGTAACGGTCGCCGATCACGGGCTCAACGCATCAACTTTTGCCGCGCGCGTAGTTGCCTCGACCCGGGCTGGCCTGACATCATCAGTGCTGGCGGCGCTGAGTGCCCTTAAGGGGCCTCTTCATGGTGGCGCACCCGGCCCGGTGCTTGATATGCTCGATGCTATCGGGTCGCCCGGCAATGCTGAGGCATGGCTTGTCGATGCTTTGCACCGGGGCGACCGATTGATGGGTTTTGGCCATCGCATCTATCGCGTTCGGGACCCGCGCGCCGACGCGCTCAAGTCTGGTTTGGCAAGATTGGCAGCAGCGGGCCTGGTGTCGCCGAAACGATTGGCGCTGGCCGACGTGGTTGAAACCACAGCATTAAAGCTGCTCAAGCAAAAAAGCCAGACCGGCCGCTTGAAACCAACGTCGAATTTTATACGGCGCTGTTGCTGGAAGCGCTGGGCCTGCCGCGCGAGACATTTACCTGCGTGTTCGCGACCGGTCGCGTTGGCGGCTGGGTCGCACATGCTCAGGAACAAGTCGCAACTGGACGGTTGATCCGGCCGCAGTCGCGCTACGTCGGCCCACCCGTTAGCGAACGGCGCAGCGCCTGATTTATCGACTGGTTTCCGCTCAAGCCGCGGCGCCGGTGCCGTCGAACAGATGGCAGCGATCCGGATCGACATAGGCGGTCACTTCGGACCCCAAGGCGACCGAGCGTTGTCCTTCGAGCGAAATGGCCAGACTCTGCCCGTCGGGCAAGGTCGTGTACAAAAGCGTTGCCCCGCCCAGTTGTTCGACCAGATCAACCCGCATGTCGCCCAGCTTGAGGCCAGAGCCCTCGTTAAGGGTGATATGTTCGGGCCGGACGCCGAAGGTCAGCGTATCGCCGGCCTTGGCCGCAACGGCGCGGTTCAAACCCAGATCGTGACCACCGGTGTGAACCAGGGCGCTTTTGGAATCGACTGACTTCAGTTGGGCGGTCAAGAAATTCATCTTGGGCGAGCCAATGAACCCGGCGACAAACTGGTTGCGTGGATTATTGTAGAGATCGAGCGGGGTGCCGACCTGTTCGATATTGCCGGAATTGAGCACCACGATCTTGTCGGCCATGGTCATGGCTTCAACCTGATCGTGGGTCACATAGACCATGGTGTTGCCCAGATCATTGTGCAACTTGGCGATCTCGACGCGCATTTGCACCCGCAGTTCGGCATCCAGATTGGAAAGCGGCTCGTCAAACAGGAACAGTCGTGGTTCGCGCACGATGGCGCGGCCAATGGCGACACGCTGGCGTTGCCCACCCGAAAGCGCTCTTGGCTTGCGGCCAAGCAGCGGCACGATCTGCAGGATTTCAGCGGCGCGCTGCACCCGAGGCTCGATTTCAGCCTTCTTCAGCCCGGCGGTTTCCAGCCCAAAGGCGAGATTTTTATAAACCGACATATGCGGATAGAGCGCATAGGACTGGAACACCATGGCGATGCCGCGTTTGGCAGGCGGAACATCGTTCATCCGCTCGCCATCAATCACCAGATCGCCCCCGGTTATGGGTTCAAGACCCGCAATCATCCGCAGCAAGGTGGATTTACCGCAGCCTGATGGGCCGACGAAAACAACGAACTCGCCCGGATCAATGGTCAGATCAATGCCGTGAACGACCTCGATATCGCCGTAGGCCTTCACCACTTTTTGCAAAACAACACTGGTGGTCATGGGGGCGGCTCCTCAGGTGCGGAAAGCGGCTGGAACCCAGCTCTGGTATTTTGGATGATCACGCCCGATCGGCAGACTGACTTCAGTGTGCGTTTCAGACGAGTGATAAAAGGCGGTGACGATTTCAAGCGCGCGCCGCGCATCATCGGTTGTGACCGGCAAAGCGGCGCCATTTGTCAGGGCGTCGTGAAAACGGGCGACCTGGGTTTCAAAGCGGGGCGGCACATGCACCCAACCCTTGAGCAGATCATCGATTTTGGCGGCTACTTCATCGTTGGCCGGAATGATCTTCCACGGCTTGGCGCCGGGCGAATAGGCTTCGTGATCGCTTTCAAAGGCAACATTTTCAAAGGCCAGTCGAATACGGCTGATCTCATCCTGATTGCCCAATGTCGCGGTCAGCGATGCCAGAGCGCCACTTTCGAGCACGCAGGACGCCGAGACACAGTCTTCAACTTCAATGTCATTGACGCGCGTGGCGACGCGGCCGAAAAGGCCGGTGATCGGCCCCATCAGATAGGTCACGATATCGTGGATATGAATGGCGTGGGTCATCAGAACCCCACCCAGTTCGGTCGCCCATTTGCCGCGCCACGGCACTTCGTAATATTCGCTGGTGCGCTTCCAAAATGTTTCGGCGGTGACGACATAGGGCTTCCCGGCCAGACCGCTACCGATAATTTTGCGGACCTGCTCGATCCCGTCGCCATAACGATATTGGAAGATCGGCATCAATTTGCCTTTGGCGGTCTTTTCCACCGCCATGACTTCATCGAGCTGAGCCAGCGAACCAACCAGAGGCTTTTCGCAAATGACGTGCTTGCCTGCCTTGAGCGCCGCCATGATCTGGGGATAGTGCACCATGGGGGGTGTGCAGACGTCGATGATGTCGACGTCGTCCATCTGCAGCAGGGCATCAAAATCGGTCAATCGCTGCTCAATGCCAAATTCCTCACCAATGCTGTCGAGGCGATCCTGATTGAGGTCACAGATGGCAGCAATGCGGAATTTATCGGCGTTGGGCAGATAGCCCTCGACGATATGGCTGCGCCCAATGCCGAGCCCAACCAGGGCAACATTTAAAATCTTGCCGCTCATGCTGACCACTCCGAATTGGCTTCCGCCAGTTGCTGGGCCTGAAGCGCCAATTCCATGGCCTTGTAGCAGTGTGCCTGGCTCATCGCGGTTTCGGTGCGGTTCTGGATGTCATTGATCAGCTGGCGGCCATAGGGCAGGTCAACCTCGGAGCAATCAACATGTTGGGTGCCTTTGGCATCAACCAGGAACAGATGATCGGTGCCGGGACGCCCGGCAATGTCGATGTATTTCCGCAGCTCGATATAACCCTCAGTGCCCAATATCGTCAGACGCCCATCACCCCATGTCGGCAAACCTTTTGGCGTGAACCAGTCGACACGAATGTAGCCAGTGGCATTGGGGGCGCGTAGGTGAATGTCGCCAATGTCCTGCAGGCCCGGCCGGTCAGCGTTGGCGCGGTTGGATACCGTGGCGGACACGACCTCCGCGTCCAGCGTGTCGGCGAAGAACAGGAACTGCTCGCATTGATGGCTGGCAATATCGGCGAGAATGCCGCCATAGCGAGCACGCGTGAAGAACCAGTCCGGGCGCGGGTTGTTCTTGAGCGCGTGGGGGCCCAGCCCGACAGTATTGATTACTTCGCCAATAGCGCCAGAGCGCACCAGTTCGCCGGCCTTGACGGTGGCGCGGGTTTCAAAATGCTCCGAATAGCAGACCGAAAAAATCCGCCTGGTTTCGGCCTGGACCTTCTTGATCTCATCAAGCTGGGCAAAGCTGATCATGCCCGGTTTGTCGCTCATCACGTCCTTGCCATGACGCATGGCAGCAAGGGCGATATCGGCGCGATCACCGGGAATGGCCGAAGTGATCACTAGCGGGATGGACTGGTCTTCAAGAATGACTTCGGGCTTTTCGACCCGCTTTGCCTGGGGAAATTTGGCAGCGAAGTCGGCGGCCAGATCGTCCTCAGCGGCGTGGAAGGCGACAAGTTGTGCCCCGGCGCGCAGCAGGCAGTTCACCTGTCCGTAAATATGGCTGTGATTGATGCCGATGGCGGCGAATTTGATGGTCATGGAAAACTCTGACTAAGGGTGGTTGAGGCGATCAACGCTTCATGCCGGTGGTGGCAATGCCATCGATCAGCAGGCGCTGGAAGAACAGGAAGAATAGGAAGATCGGCAGCAGCGACAGGCTCGACATGGCGAACAGCCCGCCCCAATCCGACTGCGCGGTGGAGTCAACGAAGGTGCGCAGGCCAAGCATGACGGTGTAGGTGCGGATATCGCTGAGATAGATCAGTGGTCCGAAGAAATCGTCCCAGGTCCAGATGAAGGTGAAAACGCCTGCCGTGGCCAAAACCGGGGTCGAGAGCGGCAAGAGCACTTTCCAGTAAATGCGCCAGGGCGAACAACCGTCCATCTGTGCGGCTTCATCAAGCTCTTTTGGAATGCCGCGGAAGAACTGCACCATCAAAAAGATGAAGAAGGCGTCGGCGGCGAGGAATTTGGGCACCACCAGCGGCAGGATGGTGTTGATCCAGCCGAGTCCCTGAAACAGCACATATTGCGGGATCAGCGTCACCTGATAGGGCAACATCAGCGTGCCTAGCATCAGGGCAAACCAGAAGGAGCGTCCGCGAAACTCGAGACGCGCAAAGGCAAAGGCGGCTAGCGAACAAGTCGCCAGATTGCCGATGATTGCCAGAATGGCGATGATGAAAGAATTGAGGAAGAAGGTGCCAAAGGAGACCCGCAACCCGTTCCAGCCGCGCACATAGGCATCAAGCGACCAACTGGACGGCCACAGCGTTGAGGAAGAAAAAATCTCGTTCTCCGGCCGGAACGATGCCGAGAGCATCCACAGCAATGGATAGAGCATCAAGATCGAGGCGATGATGAGAGCGGCGTGAGAGGCCGTCGACAGGGCCCGTTTGCGCCAGCGCGCCGCACTGTCATCGGCACCGGTCACGACGGTCAGGCGGGGAGCGCTACTCGTCATAATGCACCCAATATTTCGAGGTCAGGAAGGAGAAGCCGGTAAAGGCCGCCACGATTGCCAAAAGCACCCAGGCCAGCGCGGAGGCATAGCCCATGCGGAAAAAGCCAAACGCCTCCTGATAGAGATAAAGCGTGTAAAACAACGTCGAATTGATCGGATTGCCGGTGCCGCCCGAAATGATGAAAGCGGGGGTGAAACTTTTGAACGCATCAATTGTCTGGATGACGGCGTTAAAGAACACGACCGGCGTCAGAAGCGGCAAGGTGATCTTCCAGAACATCCGCGCCTTGCTGGCCCCATCAAGGCTGGCCGCCTCATACATGTCCTGCGGAATCTGGCGCAGACCGGCGAGAAAAATGATCATCGGCGAGCCAAACTGCCAGACTGAAAGCACGATCAGCGTCCACAGCGAATAGCGCGGGTTAGAGATCCAGCTTGGTCCCTCAATACCAAAGATGGCGAGGAAGTCATTGACCACGCCGTCCCCGGCAAACAATTGCCGCCACAGCACGGCGATGGCGACGCTGGCACCCAGAAGAGATGGCAAATAGAACACGGCGCGATAAAGCGGCAGGCCGCGCATGCCGCGATTGAGCAGCAGGGCAACCGCCAGCGCGAACGCCAGTTTAAGCGGCACCGAAAAGATCACGAAAAAGAAGGTGACCCGCATCGAGGCGGCAAATTTTGGGTCGGCGGTAAAGATGCGGGTGTAATTGTCCATCCCGACCCAATTGGGCGAGGTCAGGAGGTCAAAATCGGTAAAACTCAAATAGAGCGAGGTCAGCATCGGCCCAAGGGTCAGACCAAAAAAGCCGATGAACCAGGGCAGCAGAAACAGATAGCCTGGTGCATCGCGGGTCCACAGGCGTGACCAGAAGGATGGAGTGACCGCGCGCCCCGAAGTGGAGGCGCTATCGGCTGCACTAAAGGGGTGCGCGGTCATCGATTAGCTCGCGGCCCGTGCCAGAATTTCGGCAGCGCCGCTGACCAGTGCCGGACCGGCATCTTCTGGCGAACGTGCACCAAACCCGACTTCCTGGCTGATAGTGCGCAGGAGCGAACTGTCAATTTCGCCTGCAGCCGCCGGTGGCGATGGTGGCAAGGCCGCCAGGAGATCACCCAGATTGGAGACGAAGTTCAACGCAATCTTGCTCTGGTCATCCAGTGTCGGTGCCAATGCATCGCGCACGGAAGCCGAGCATGGAATGCCGCGCTCAACGCCCAGAACCGTGGCCGCATCCTTGTCATTGACGAAGAAGCTGATGAATTTCGCCGAGCTTTCCTTGTCATTGGACTTTCCGGCCACCGAGAAGAACATCGAGGGCTTGCGATAGTGTCCGCCAGGGGCGTCGGTTGCAATGCGCGGGAAGTTGGTGATGGTGATTTCGTCCTGGTTGATCGCCTGGAAGGCCACCAACTGGTTGGAGTTGGACGGGATCATCGCCGCCTTGCCCAATGTGACCATGGTGGTCTCAAGCGGCCCGGTATCAAGCGCCTGATCTTCGGCCGACACGCAAACGCCGGCGTCACGCAAGTCAGCCCACATGGCGAACCATTCGGTTGCATCGGCTTCATCAAACGCCAGCTTACCTTCGGCTGTATAGAGCGCTTTGCCCTTTTGGCGCAGCCAGTTTTCCAGCATGGGCTCGGAACCGGAGCCGTCGCCGATCAGTTTCATTTCGCCTTTGGCATTGAACTTTTCGGCCATGGCCTTGAGATCGTCATAAGTTGTCATCTTGCCCGGCAACTCGACGCCAGCGCGTTCGAATGCGGCTTTGTTGACCATCATCGCAACCGAATTGGCACCGAGGCTGATGCCATAAAGCTTGCCATTGACCTTGCCGCCGTCGAGCTGGTCCTGATCAAAGTCGTCCAGTTTCAGCACATCGCCAACATAGTCGTCGAGCGGAGCTATGGCGCCACGGTCGGCATATTCAACAATATAGCGATAGTCCATCTGGATGATGTCGGGGGCGTTGCCACCGGCGGTCTGGGTGGCCAGTTTTGGCCAATAATCGCCCCAACCGAGGAACTCGCCCTCCACGACCTGACCCGGATTGGCCTTGTCATAAAGGTCCGTTACGCCATAGGTGCGGTCGGCGCGGGCCTGTCCGCCCCAGAACAACAGGCGCAGGCGCGCTTCCTGCGACAGGACCGGGCTGATACCCATGGCGCCAGCGGCCATCAGGGTCGTGCTGCCGACCAGAAACTGGCGGCGATCGATACGAATTGTCATTAACTTCCTCCCTGGAAATTTGTTGGCCGGCTGTGCCAGCGTCGAATTGAACAGCGACCTCCCTGTCGCTAATTCACCGATTAGTTACAAACTTTGACGCAGTCCTTCCGTGGTGTCAAGGCACTTGTATGGAAGATAGAGCGCAAGAAATTCGCCATTTTTCGTCCCGATTATCCGCCTTCGAAATTTGGGAAGGCGTGGGCCAAGCCATTATAGAGGCATAGAGTGGGGGCGGGGAAAAATACGAAATTGCCGAGACAATATAGATTTAGTCTATAGAGTGGCGAGAGAGGAGCTGGATATGGACAAATTACTGCAGCAGTTTTTGGCCATTGCCGAGGCGGGTAGCATCAGCGGGGCGACGGCCGGGCTTTATGTGACCCAGCCAACGCTGACCTTCAACATGCGCAAGCTCGAGGAGAGTCTGGGGGTAAAATTGTTCGTGCGTTCGTCCCAGGGCATGCGGCTGACAGCCTATGGCGAAACGCTTTATGAGAACGCCCGGCTGATGCGGCGGCTCTATGACAATACGATCAATGCGCTTGAAAACCAGCGGCTGCGCACGGAAAGGGGGCTCAGCATTGGCTGCGGCTATTCATGGTGGTCGCTGCTGGTCCGCGACATGGTCCTCAACTATGCCAAGGAGTTTCCAAACGCGCCCATTCAGGTGAGTCTGGGAAACCAGTTGCGGTGTATGGATCAATTGCTGTCGGGCGATATTTCGCTGTTCATCGGCCATGAGATCCTTGGCCTGAACGCGGCGACCAGCACCGAATTTCTGGCGTTAACCAGTGTGCACAGCGCCTTTTATGTGCGCGCGGGCCATCCGCTGTTGGGGCAACCGCGCGAACGGAGTGAGATCGACGCCTTTCCCGGTGTCAGCAGCACGCCGCCCGAAACCCGGCACCAGCGGTTTTTTGATGCCATGCAGCGTCAGGACCGCGCAACGACCCTGTTTGATCGCACCCATTTTGCCTTTGGCTCCAACTCGCTGGCGGCGTGTATCGACTATGTCTGTGCGACCGATGCTGTGCTCGGTCATACCAGCGTCATGGCCGACGAATTTGCCAAGCGCGATATTCACAAGATTGAGCTGAGCGTACCGCAGCCTGCGGAAACCGTGGGCATCTATGTCCTCGCCGAGCGCATTGATGACGAGCGGGTCGCAGATCTGATCGGGCGTATCAGGGAACTGGCGCTTATCAGACTGGGCGCACCCACCTAGACAACCCGGCCGAAAATTGCGCGGCGCTTATGCGTCCGACCGGGTCTGCAAATAGTCCAGCACCATCTGAACGGCCTGGGCTTCGCGCTCCTGGACCATATAGACCTCGGACAGGTCGCGCTCAAAAATGACCGAGAGCGTTTTCATGTTGGAGACATAGAAATAACCCAGCCCCGCAATCGAGATATAGAGCTGTACCGGATCAACATCGGCGCGAAAAATGCCGGCCGCGCTGCCCTTGGCGACGATGGCCTTAAGCTCGGCCACCAAGGGTGAGTGCAACTGGGGAATGTCGGCTATCTGTTTGAGAAAGCGGGCATTATGCAGGTTTTCAACGGCCAGCAGGCGCGGAAACCATGGGTTGGCCAGATAGTGGCGAAAGGTGAAGCGCACGATACGATCCACCGCTTCGACCGGATCAAGTTTGCTGAGGGAAAGCTCGCGTTCGCCGCTGCGGATTTCGAGATAGGCATCGTGCAGAACCGCCAGATAAAGCGCCTCCTTGTTGCCCCAGTAATGGTAAAGCAGGCGTTTGTTTGCCCCGGCCCGATCGGCAATGGCATCGACCCGCGCGCCCTCAAAACCACGCTCGGAGAATTCACCGCGCGCCGCCGTCAGGATGGCAGCTTTGGTCTTGGTCGAATTGCGAGGACGCTTGGTCGGCGGGGCGTTCAGGGTCACGACTAGATACACCAATTGGTTCGCGGCAGCCCTTTAGGCGATAACAGCGCGGGCGCAGCGGGTAAAGGTTTTTGGCGTGACTCCTGACCGCCGCTGATGCTCACTTGTGCTAACATCGGGTTCACCGCGAGCACTGGGATGCGGCAGAAACTGGCGGAAAGTCCCATGCATTACGCGCATGGCTCGCCCGATATAGGGCTTGACAAAAAAATGTGGCCAAATGTAATAAGTAACCAGCCAGTTACAAATAGGATCAATCAAGGGGCGACAAATGGCAGAACAACGGCTGGGCTTGATCATGCATGGCGTTACCGGGCGCATGGGATACAATCAGCATCTGGTGCGCTCCATCCTGGCCATTCGCGATCAGGGTGGCATTGTACTCAAGAATGGCGACCGGCTGGCGGTGGATCCGATCATTGTCGGGCGGGACGCAGACAAGATCGAGCGCCTTGCCAAAAAGCACAATATCGAGCGTTTTAGCAGCGATCTTGATGCGGCACTGGCCAATCCCGACGACACCGTGTTTTTTGACGCTGGCACGACATTGATGCGGGCCGGACTGATCGAAAAGGCGCTGGCCGCCGGAAAACATGTTTATTGCGAAAAGCCGACCTCGGACAATCTTGAGGTGGCGCTCAATCTGGCCAGGACGGCGCGAGCCTCGGGTCTCAAGCATGGCGTGGTGCAGGACAAGCTGTTCCTGCCGGGCCTGATGAAACTCAAGATGCTGCGCGACAGTGGCTTTTTCGGCAAGATCCTCTCGGTACGGGGCGAGTTTGGCTATTGGGTGTTTGAAGGTGACTGGCAGCCGGCCCAGCGCCCGAGCTGGAACTATCGCAAGGCCGATGGCGGCGGCATTATTCTGGATATGCTGTGCCACTGGCGCTATGTGCTCGACAATCTGTTCGGCGAGGTCAAGGCTGTGTCCTGCCTTGGCGCGACGCACATTCCCGAGCGCGTCGATGAGAATGGCAAGCCCTACAAGGCCGATACTGACGATGCGGCGTACGCCACGTTTGAACTTGAAGACGGGGTGATTGCCCAGATCAATTCAAGCTGGACAACGCGGGTGCGGCGCGATGATCTGGTGACCTTTCATGTCGATGGCACCCATGGCTCGGCTGTAGCGGGCCTGCACAAATGCTGGAGCCAGCACCGGGTCAATACGCCAAAGCCGGTGTGGAACCCCGACCAGCCCCAGACGATGAATTTTTTCAACGATTGGGAAGAAGTGCCCGACAATTGGCCGGCCGAAAACGGCTTCAAGGCGCAATGGGAAATGTTCCTGCGCCATGTCGCTGAAGACGCTCCGTGGCCTTATGGGCTGGAGGCGGGCGCCAAGGGCGTGCAACTGGCCGAACTGGGCTTGAAGAGCTGGCAGGAACGGCGCTGGCTCGACGTGCCGAAACTGGAATTCTGACACCGACGGACTAGCCCCGGCCTTCGTCGAGGTGACCCCAGTGTTTGTCAAGGCTCAGGAGGCCCGAATGACCAGTATCAACCTACCCAATGCCGACCGTTCGATCACCCGCTACACGCTTACCGGCGCGCCCCTGCCCTTTATCAAACACAAGGCCAGCGATTTTTCGCGCATTGCCTATGGGGCGGCCCATGTGGTGGCCGATCCGCTGGCGGCGGTTGATCCCTGGTTGACCCCGGCGATCGACTGGGAGCGGACGCTGGCGTTTCGGCATCGGCTGTGGGATCTGGGACTGGGTGTGGCCGAGGCCATGGATACAGCGCAGCGCGGCATGGGTCTTGGATGGGCCGAGGCGCAGGAATTGATCAAGCGGTCGCAGGCTGAAGCCAGTACACGTGACGATGCGCTGATTGCCTACGGTGCGGGGACCGACCATCTGGCCCCCGGCCCTGATGTGAGCATCGACGATATCATCAAGGCCTACGAAGAGCAGATCGGCTTTGTTGAAGCCCAGGGCGGTCGCATCATCCTGATGGCCAGCCGGGCGCTTGCGGCAGCGGCGAAGGGGCCTGACGATTATGCCCGGGTCTATGCCCATATTCTGGGGCAGGTCAAACAACCGGTGATTATTCACTGGCTCGGCGACATGTTTGATCCGGCGCTTGTGGGCTATTGGGGCCATGCCGACCTTGAAAAGGCGATGGATGTTTGCCTTGACGTCATGACAGCCCATGCCGACAAGATCGACGGCATCAAGATTTCGCTGTTGAGCAAGGAGAAGGAAATTTCGATGCGCCGCCGCCTGCCCGGTACGGTGCGAATGTATACCGGCGACGATTTCAATTATGCCGAACTGATTGCTGGCGATCAGGAGGGTTATTCCGATGCCCTGCTCGGTATTTTTGATGCCATCGCCCCGGTGGCGTCGGCGGCACTGGCCCAATTGGGGCAATCCAATTCCAAGGCGTTTTTCGAGCTGCTGGAGCCGACGGTGCCGCTGTCGCGGCACATCTTTGCCGCCCCGACCCGCTTTTATAAAACCGGGGTGGTGTTTCTGGCCTATCTCAATGGGCTGCAGGATCATTTTGCCATGATCGGCGGACAGCAAAGTACGCGCTCGCTGCAACATCTGGCCGAACTGTTCCGACTGGCAGACAAGGCGCGGGCGCTGAGCGAGCCAGACCTTGCGGTCAAGCGCATGCAAGCCGTGTTGAGCGTTAATGGGGTGGCGTCATGAATGAGAATTATCTGTCGCTCAATCTGGCAACGACGCGCCAGCAATGGGGGTTTGCCGAAGCGGTCGATGGCTGCCTGCGTCATGGGGTCACCGCCATAGCGCCCTGGCGCGATCAAATTGCAAAAATCGGCCTGAGCGAAGCGGCCGCGATCGTGCGCGACAACAAGCTGCGGGTGACCGGGGTATGCCGGGGCGGCATGTTTCCAGCCGACACCCCGGCGGGGCGACAGGCCGCGATTGACGATAATCTGCATGCCATTGATGAGGCGGCGGCGCTCAATGCCGACTGCCTGGTGCTGGTAGTGGGCGGCCTGCCCGGCTCCAGCAAGGACATTGCCGGGGCACGGGCCATGGTTCACGACGGTATTGCCGCCATGTTGCCGCATGCCAATGCCAGCGGCGTCAAACTGGCCATCGAGCCGCTACACCCGATGTATGCGGCGGATCGGGCCTGTGTGAATACCATAGATCAAGCCCTCGATATCTGCGAGGATTTGGGCGAAACCGTCGGGGTCGCCATTGATGTCTATCACGTCTGGTGGGACCCCAACCTTGCTGCTGCCATTGCGCGCGCTGGGCGGATGAACCGGATTTTTGCCCACCATATCTGCGACTGGCTGGTGCCAACGCGCGACATGTTGCTGGATCGGGGGATGATGGGCGATGGCGTTATTGACCTTAAGGGAATTCGTGCCATGATCGAGGCGGCGGGCTATAACGGCCCGCAGGAAGTAGAGATTTTTTCCAGCGAGAACTGGTGGAAAAAAGACGGCGACGAGGTGGTTCGTACCTGCCTTGAACGCTTCAGCACCGTGTGCTGATTTACAGGCTCTCACCCCGGGGATGCCGGGGTGGACTGGGCCTGACAGATGCGGTGGCCGGCCGGCGCCGTGGGAGATAAAGGAAAATGACGGATCAGCGACAGCGTTTTGCCCTCATCGGAACGGGCAATCGTGGCACCACCATGTGGGGCCAGAACCTGCTGGAAGGCTGGCGCGACAGCGTCGAACTGGTGGCGATCTGCGACACCAACGAACTGCGCGCCGAACGCGCCCGCACCATGATCGGCTCCAATGCCCCGATCTTTACCGATATTGGAATGACGCTGAACCAGACCAAGCCAGATCTGGTGATCGTATGTACCCGCGACAGCAATCACGACGACATTATCGTGGCAGCGCTGGAAGCGGGGTGCGATGTCATCACCGAAAAGCCGATGACCACATCGGTCGACAAAATCCGCCGTATTCGCGAAGCCGAAAAACGCAGCGGCAAGCGGGTCGATGTTTCGTTCAACTACCGCTTTGCCCCAACCGCCTACAAGCTCAAGGAATTGTTGGCTTCAGGGGCTATCGGCACGCTGACGTCGGTTGATTTTCACTGGTATCTCGATACCAACCATGGGGCCGATTATTTCCGACGCTGGCACGCCTATGTCGAAAATTCGGGCTCGCTGTTCGTTCACAAGGCGACGCATCATTTTGACCTGCTCAACTGGTATATTGATGCCGATCCGCAAACAGTTTCGGCCTTTGGCGAGTTGCGTAATTATGGCGCCAAGGGACCCTATCGCGGCACCCGCTGCAAGGGATGCGAGCATGCCAGCTATTGCGATTTTTACCTCGATCTGAGCGCTGACCCGTTTTTGGAAACGCTCTATGAGGACCCTTCGGACCTTGATGGTTATGTGCGCGATGCGTGCGTTTATCGCGAGGATATCGACATTCCCGACACCATGACGGCCAATATCCGCTACACCAATGACGTGGTCGTGTCCTATTCGCTCAACACTTACATGCCGATCGAAGGGCACCATATTGCCTTTAATGGCACCAAGGGGCGGATCGAACTGCGCCAGTTTGAAAAGCAGCCCTGGGAGCGTCCGAACCACGACGAAATCCTCGTGGTCAAGAGTTTTGGCGGTGGCGTTGAGCGCATAAAAGTGCCTCATTCGGCCGGTGGCCATTTTGGCGGCGATGACCGGATGCGCAACATGATCTTTCGCGGCGGCGAGGACAAATTGGGCCAAAGGGCCGGGTCGCGCGCCGGGGCGATGAGCGTACTGACCGGGATCGCGGCATTGCAAAGCGCCCGCAGCGGTACGACCGTGCGGATCAATGAATTGGGTGACATTGGCTAACTAGCGGATCGGCAAGAGAAATTCTTTGTACGGTACCGGACACCGGCTTGTGACCCGCCGCGCTTCGTTTAGGGTGCGGCTGGGGGTGCAAAGGCGGAAATGATGATTCCTGAGAATTGCGGTGTACTCGTTGTTGAGGACGAGCCACTGGTGGCGCTCATGATTGAAGACATGCTCAGGGATATGGGCGGCGCACAGATTCACGTTGCCCATGATCAGGACAGCGCCCGGGCATCGCTGGAACAGCATGCGCCGCGTCTGGCCGTCATGGATTTCAATCTGGGCCAAAATGACTCCATGAGCCTGGTCGATGCCTGTCGTGGGCGCGGTATTGCCGTCATTATTGCCAGCGGCTATTCGGCTGATGACCTGCCGCTTGAGGTGCGCACACTTCCGCTCTTGCCCAAACCCTTCTCATTTGAACAAATGTCGGATGCCATTGCCGCGGCACTGTTCGGTTCGGGGTCGGCCTGAATAATTTGTGCTATGATGGGTTTGGCCGCCATGGCCGGGGCCGCGGGGACCAATTTTTTCCTGCGGCTGGAAAGCGAGCGTCGTGATCGAAACCGGGTATGATCATCTCAATAAGCTGTTGGCGATCCTGAAACCTGAAGATCAGGCATTTCTGGCCGAACATCTTGAGCCGGTGACCTATGTGCAAAAGGACGAGGTCGAGCGACCGGGCACGATAATTGAATCGGTAATTTTTCCCGAAACCGGGCTGCTGTCGGTGGTGGCGCATCTACCGGAGGGGCGCGATATCGAAGTTGGCATTGTCGGTCGCGATGGCATGAGCGGCACCGGGGTGGTGCAGTTTGACGAATATGCGGTGTTTTCGACGTTCGTCCAGATCGAGGGGCGCGGCCTCAAGCTGGACGTCAAGACCTTGCGCGTGGCGCTGGCGCAGTCGATATCGCTCAATATCATTCTCAATCGTTATGCACGCAGCTTTGCCATTCAGATCGGCTCGACCGCCCTTGCCAATGGCCGTTCGCGGCTGGAGGAGCGGTTGGCGCGCTGGCTGGTGATGGTGCAGGACCGTATCGACAGCGACAAGATCGCCATTACCCACGAATTCCTGTCGATCATGCTGGGTGTGCGCCGATCCGGGGTCACCGATGCGTTGCATATTCTGGAAGGCCGGGGGCTGGTGCGGGCCAATCGCGGCGAGATCATCATTCGCGACCGCGAAGGGCTGATCGTTCTGGGCGACGGGGCCTATGGCATGGCCGAGCTGGAGTACCAGCGCATCATGGGCATGCCCTCGTAGAATTCTTTTCCGGTTGTCTTCCTTATTGCGCCTCATTCAGGGAGGACGCTCAACTAGTGCTGTGCGCTCTTAACGACAGCATTGCGCTAATGAGTGGTTAAGGTTAAAGAACAGTATTTTACGTAAACACAATATAACCGCATTTAATATTATCGTCGCATAATCGTGCAAAACGACTGTTTGGGGGATCGGCAGTTTTGTTGGGATGCGGCTCCAATTATGGCCTGTGCCAGGAGCTATAGTAATGAGCAAGGTGCCAAAGCCAGTGCATGATGTCTTTGAGGCAGGCGGGCGCGGATTGCAGCACCACGATCTTCGGCGGGCCAATGAGCGTGCCATCATGTCGGTTGTCGCCTTTAACGCCGGCGCCTCCAACGCCGAAATATCACGCCTTTCGGGCCTGGCGCCCCAGACCGTTTCGGCCATTCTGGTTGAGTTGGAAAAGGCATACCTGATCAAACGCGGCGAGTTGTTGCGTGGTCGCCGCGGCCAGCCCGCCACCCCGATCTATATCGATCCGGATGGGGCGTTCGGGGTCGGATGCGAGATCAGCTGGCGCCATATGCAGGTCTATGTGATCGATCTCTGGGGCCGGACGCGCGGGCAGGCGCGTAAGGAATATGCCTATCCCGACGCCTCTACCATCGTTGAGGATATCAACACCATGGTCGAGGGCTTGCTGGGCGACCTATCGCTGATCCATCAGTTCCGCGTCCACGATCTGGGCATCGCCATGCCCACCCAGCTCTGGCGTTACATTCATCTGGTCGGTGCACCCAAAAAACAGTCAGCCCTTTGGGAAAAAAAGGATCTCGCGGGGGAATTGGCGGCGGCCACCAGCCTTGAAGTCTCGGTCTTCAACGATGGCAATGCTGCCTGCTGGGCCGAGCTGATTGCCTTTTCCAAGCCACGACCCGGCGATTTCATCTATTTGATGGTCTCGCGCTATATTGGGGCGGGCATTGTGGGCCAAGGGCAGTTGTGGGAAGGGCCGACCGGCAATTCGGCAAATTTGGGGTCGATGCTGGTCAGTCAGAAAGACACCGCCCCTGTTGCGGCTCAATATATCGCCTCGATCAGCGCGCTTGAGGCGCGTCTTGTTGCCGCCGGGCACGGGCCAATGGCCGGATTGCCTGACGAGTGGGAATGGGGCTCGATGGAGCCGATATTGTCTGAATGGCTCGAGGTGGTGAGCAAGGCGTTAGCGGAAATCATTTTCAACACCACCATGGTGCTGGAATGCAAATTGGCGGTTGTCGATGGCTTTATGCCGCCCGAGGTGGTCAAACGGCTTACCCAGGCGGTCACCGATGAGTTGGCCAAATTGCCGGAGGGGCCGTATGTTACGCCGCGCGTGGTGCAAGGGCATCTGGGGAGTTCCGCCCCGGTGCTGGGCGCTGCCGAACTGCCGCTCTATCGGCGCTATTTTTCCCGCAGTCTTGACGATCTTACGGGCTGAACTAATCATGATTTATGCGGTCATGTAATTGACTTATCTTAGAACAATTATAAATTAGCCGCATCGACCAAGGCGTGCTGAACACGCCCTTGCGTCGCCGGACATCCTGCCTGTCCGCCGAAAGGATCACGATGAGACTGACCCGCCAATCCAACTATGCCATTCGCACGCTGGTTTATTGCGCCATCAACCAGCCGGGATTGAGCCGGGTGGCCGATATCGCGCGGGCCTATTCGATATCGGAACTGTTTCTGTTCAAGCTGATCAAGCCCCTAGTCGGCAAGGGCCTGTTGGCAACAGTACGCGGGCGGCATGGCGGCATCAAGCTGGGCAAGCCTGCCGCCGAGATCAGCCTGCTTGAAATCATCATGCTGACCGAGGAAAATTTTGCGCTGGCGGAATGTTTCGAGGAGGGGGCGGACTGCCCGTTGATCGGGGAATGTGAGCTCAATAGTGCGTTACGCGAGGCGCTGGGCGCGTTCTTTTCGGTGCTCGAAGGCTATACCATTGCCGATCTCGCCCATAAACGTCGCTCGCTGCGTGAGCGGTTGGGGCTCAATCTGGATGAGGTTCAACTGAGCGCCCACTAGCGCCTGATTGGCCAACCCTCAACCCTGAAATGAGAAAACGGGCATGATGCCTGCCAAAAGGCAGGTCTGCCATGGTCAGGGCCGCATTGATCTGGCGGCCAAGCCATGCTCTATGCGCCACACCATCCCAAGGATAATCGAAGTTTCATGGCTGCTGCACCGCTCCTAAGCCTGCAAAATATTTCCCTGACATTTGGCGGCACGCAATTGCTGGAAAGCGCCGAACTGATCGTGTCACCAGGGCAGCGCATTGCGCTGGTTGGCCGCAACGGGTCGGGCAAGTCGACCCTGCTCAAGATCGCATCCGGCGATATCGCCCATGATGGCGGGGTGCGGTTCATGGAGCCGGGCGCAACGGTGCGCTATTTGCCCCAGGAGCCCGATCTTTCCGCCTTTGCCACAACGCTTGATTATGTCGAGGGTGGATTGGGGCCGGGCGATGATCCCTATCGGGCGCAATATCTGCTCAATTCACTGGGGCTGACCGGGGCCGAGGACCCCAAAACCCTATCGGGTGGCGAAGGACGGCGGGCGGCGCTGGCGCGCGTTCTGGCCCCCAAGCCCGATATCCTGCTACTGGACGAGCCGACCAACCATCTCGATCTGCCCGCCATTGAATGGCTGCAATCGGAACTGGCATCGCTGCGTTCGGCAATGGTTCTGATCAGCCATGACCGACGGTTCCTCAGTGATTTGACCCGCGCCACAGTATGGCTGGATCGCGGCCTGACCCGGCGGCTCGACAAGGGATTTGGCGCGTTTGAGACCTGGCGCGATCAGGTTCTGGAAGAAGAAGAACGCGACCGGCACAAGCTGGACCGGCAGATTGTGCGCGAGGAGCACTGGCTGCGCTATGGCGTGACGGCGCGGCGCAAGCGCAATGTGGGCCGGTTGGAACGGTTGGCGGGACTTCGGCAGGATCGGCGCGATCAGCGCCGCGTCACCGGCAGCGTCAACATGCAGGTTTCCGAAGGGCGTTCGTCCGGGGCCCTGGTGGTGGATGCCGAGGACATTTCCAAATCCTATGGCACGCGCGCCATTGTCAGCGGCTTTTCGAGCCGCGTGCTGCGCGGTGATCGCGTCGGCATTGTTGGCCCCAACGGGGCGGGCAAGACCACTTTGATCAAGATGCTGACCGGCCTGTTGGCACCCGATAGCGGCAAGATCAAACTGGGCGCTTCGCTGGAACTGGCGATGCTGGATCAGGGTCGCGCCAAGCTGTTGCCGGAAACCCGCCTCAAGGAAGCCCTGACCGGTGGGGGAAGCGACACCATCCACATCAATGGCCAGCCGCGCCATGTGGTTGGTTATATGAAGGATTTTCTGTTTTCGCCCGAACAGGCCAATACCCCGATTGGCAAATTGTCGGGCGGGGAGCGGGCGCGCGTCGCGCTGGCACGGGCTTTGTCGCTGCCGTCCAATTTTCTGGTGCTCGACGAGCCGACCAACGATCTTGATCTCGAAACCCTGGATCTGCTTGAGGAAATGGTATCCGACTATGCCGGCACCGTGCTGGTGGTCAGCCATGACCGTGATTTTCTTGACCGCGTGGCGACCTCGGTGATCATGGCCGAAGGCGATGGCACCTGGACCGAATATGCCGGTGGCTATTCGGACATGGTGATCCAGCGTGGCGAAGGCGCGGCGGCGCGCGCCGCCATTACCAAGACGCACAAGCCGGGCAAGACCGCGCTGGCGCCGGTCACGGCAGCAACCGGCAAGCGCAAATTGAGTTTCAAGGAAAAGCACGCGCTTGAAACGCTACCCACCCAGATCGAAAAACTCAAAAACGATAGCGCCAACCTTACCAAGGAATTGGCCGATCCAAAGCTTTACGCCCGGGATCCCGAAGCGTTTGCCAAAAAGAGCGAGCGCCTGAGCGAGATCGAAACCAAGCGCAGCAAGGCTGAAGACCAATGGCTGGAGCTGGAATTGTTGCGCGAAGAGCTTGAGGGCTGAAACTGCTCGGGTCGGATAGACTTTAAAGACCAATCCTTGGCATGACATAAGCGGCGGTGCGCCCGCTTTGGAAGCCGCTGTTGGTTGCTATTGCGGCACGAACCATGGCTTTATTGGCGGACTGGCTTGCGCGGCAATCCAGGCGCTGCTGGCGGTCTGATGATGGGGAGGCCATAGCCATGAACAAGGACGTGCTGCTCGAGGCCCAACGGCGTTTCCTCGATCGCTATCCGGGTGGGTTTGACCATCCCGAAATGGCGGCCATGGCTAAAAAATTCAAGATGACGCAACATGGCGACTTCGCGCGGGAGCGCTTCGCCAGGGACCAATTTTCCGAGCCTCATGCCATAATTGATGCCGCAGCAACGCTCGTCAGTCGGTCAACCCTGGTATCGATGTTTGAAAAGCCAAAATTCAAGGCGGTCGTTGCCGGACTTTCCGAGGTTGAAACTGAGGATTGGGCCGCCGCCTGGTTCGAATTTTTGCACGGCGACCAGCAGGAGGGGTTTGTGGCATTGGTCGCCTCACTCGCCCGGCACCAACTCGCCAGATGGACCCTGGTGACTGTCGTACCGGCGTATTATGCCCAGCAAACCGAAGTCTTCGTCAAACCAAGCACCGCCAAGCTCATCGTCAACAGGCTTGAGCTTGGGTTGGCTTATCATCCAACGCCCAGCTGGGAATTCTACGCCGCGTTCCGCCAGGCGCTCTTGGCCATGCGCGCCATCGCGTCCGATACCAATGCGCCCAGCAATGCGGCCTTTTCAGGCATTCTGATGAACTATCTTGATGCGGGTTGACCGCAAAAGTGTCGCCCGCCGCTCAGGCGGTCTGTTCGAGGCTTTTCTTCTGGCGGCGCCGGATGACCGAGGACGGGATGTTCATGCCCTCGCGATATTTGGCGACGGTCCGGCGGGCCACATCAATGCCCTGCTCGCGCTTGAGGATATCAGCGATGGTGTCGTCGGAAAGAACCGCCTTGACGGTTTCGCCATCTATCAGTTGCCGGATACGATGACGCACCGCTTCGGCGGAATGCTGGTCGCCGCCATCGCTCGAGGCAATAGCGGTGGTGAAGAAATATTTCATTTCCAATAGACCGCGCGGGGTCGACAGGTATTTGTTGGCTGTCACCCGGCTGACGGTTGATTCATGCATTTCAATGGCCTCGGCCACCATTTTGAGCGTCATTGGCTTGAGATGGGCAATGCCATGGAGCAAAAAACCATCCTGTTGCCGCACAATTTCGGCGGCGACCTTGAGCATGGTCTGGGCGCGCTGATCCAGACTTTTGGTCAGCCAGCTGGCAGTTTGCAAACAGTCGGTCAGGAAGTTTTTTTCCTGACTGTTGCGCGTCTTTTTGGTGACGCTGGCGTAATAGACCCGATTGACCAGCACGCGCGGCAGCACATCGGCATTGAGCTCAATCTGCCAGTCGCCAGTCGGGCCCTGTCGCACGAAAACATCGGGCACCACCGCTTCAACCGGGCCTGAATCAAAGGCGCGGGCCGGGCGGGGATCGAGCTGGCGCAGTTCAGCCAGCATATCGACAATATCCTCGCGGTCAGCGCCGACCGCACGCATCAGTGCTGTCATATCGTGGCTGGCCACCAGTTCGAGATTGTCGAGAAGACGCACCATGATCGGGTCAAGCCGGTCGCGCTCGGCCAGTTGCATGGCAAGGCACTGGCGCAGGTCGCGGGCAAAAACGCCAAGCGGATCGCACCCCTGAATCGCCTCGAGCACCGCTTCGACGTCCGCCAGCTCTGCCCCCAGTTGTTCGGCAATGGCGGCGGGGTCAACGCTTAGATAGCCGGCTTCATTGAGGCTATCGATCAAATGGCGGGCAATCAGGCGGTCAGCCTGCGTGCGCAGGATCATATTGGTCTGGGCTTCGAGATGATCGGCAAGGCGGGGGCGCGCCGCGACATATTGGTCTATGTCGGGGGCTTCACCGCCGTCGCCGGTGCCGTGCACATCAATGCGGCTGGAGAGGTTGAGCCGATCGGCGCTGGCTTGGTCGGGAAAGACATTTTCGACCGCCGTGTCGTAGCCATCGGCTATGGCATCTGCGCTCTGGATGCGCTCGGAATGGGTGACGGTGTCTTCATAGGCGGCGGCGTCGGGGGCGGGGTCAACCGGGGCAGGTGCATCCTCGGCGGCGCCCTCCTCGCGCTCCAGCAATGGATTGCGCAGCAGTTCGGCTTCAACGAAATTATTGAGTTCGAGATGGCTCAACTGCAGCAGGCGAATGGATTGCATCAACTGCGGCGTCAGGGTCAGACTCTGGGCCTGACGAAACTCCAGACGCGGCGATAATGCCATCAATTCAGTCCCTTGGAAAACGAGAAGAGGGACCGTCATCGGTCCCCATTGCGGCAGAATGGCCTATTTTCCATGCGGGAGCAAGTATCAGAGCAATTTTCGTGCCAATTGGAGTTATTGACTAGTTGGCGAAGCTGTCGCCGAGATAGACGCGGCGGGCTTCGGGATCGGCAGCAATGGTTTCGGGGCGCCCCTGGATCATCACGTGACCATCGTGCACCAGGTAGGCGCGGTCGACCAGACTGAGGGTTTCGCGGACCGAATGGTCGGTGACCAGAACCCCGATGCCGCGCTGGGTCAGTTGCTTGACCAGCCCCTTGACCTCGGCCACGGCGATGGGGTCAACGCCGGCAAAAGGCTCGTCCAACAGCATGAAGACCGGATCGGCGGCCAGGGCGCGGGCAATTTCGGCGCGTCGCCGCTCGCCGCCCGAAAGCGACATGGCGTTGGACTTCGCCAGATGGGCGATGGAAAATTCCTCAAGCAGGTTTTTCAGCCGTGCCCGCCGGTCGGCGCGCGAGCGCACGTGGTTTTCGAGCACCGCCATGATGTTGTCGGCAACGCTGAGACCGCGAAAAATCGAGGGTTCCTGCGGCAAATAGCCGATGCCGAGACGTCCGCGCTGAAACAGGGGCAGCTGGGTGATGGGAAAACCATCGAGCCGGATTTCGCCGTGATCGGGTTTGACCAGCCCCATGATCATGGTGAAAACCGTAGTCTTGCCGGCCCCGTTTGGCCCGAGCAGGCCCACCGCCTCGCCGCGCCGCACCGCTAACGACACATCACGCACCACGGTGCGCTTGCCGAATTTTTTTGCAAGACCGTGGGCGACGAGCCAGCCGGTTTGATCGACCTTGGGTTTGGGTGCGACCTGGTTCATTGGGCGTTGAACACGCCGGTGACGCGGCCGCCGTTGGTGCCGGTGAAGGTTGAAACATTGGTTTCAAGGTTCACCACCAGCTCATTGGCGTTGACCGTGCCGCTAGAATTGGTGACGACCACATTGCCGGTGAGGCGCAACAGCTGGTCGCCGGGGGTGAACACGGCTTTTTCGCCGGTGGCGTCCTGCTCGTCGGTCTTGAGGCGAACCACTTTTCCGGTGGCAACGAAGCTCTTGATGTCGGTGGTGCCGCCTTCGCCGTAAATGGCGGTGACCTTGTCGGCCCACACCTTGACGCTGGGGTGCACAACAATGACGTTGCCGGTAAAGACCGCCTGCTGATTGCCTTCGGCCACGGTAAACAGATCAGCGCTTATCTGCACCTTGTCCACCGCCAGCGCCGGGGAAACCGTTAGCAGGGCCAAAAGGGCAATTGCGGCCAATTTTTTCATTTGGGTGCGGCTCCGGGCGTTGAAGGCAGGGTTACCGTTGCGCCCGTGAAGGACCAGAGGGCGGTTTTGGCGTCATAGAGCAACCCCTTACTCACTACGGTTGTTCCGTCGGGATAGTCAACGCTGACCGGGCCGTTACTGTTAAGCGTCTGGGCTGACCAGTCAAAAACACTATTGACCAGACGGGCCACAGTGCCGTCGGAATCCTCGACCAGGGCATTGTTTTTGATAATGATCAATTGGTTGAGGGTATCGAGCTGGGCGAGGGGAGCGTTGATTTCCATTGTCGTGCCGCTGGCGCGGTTCACGGTGAGGGCGGCGCCTGAAAGTTCGATGATTTCGGGGTGCGCCACTGTTGCGCGGGCGCTGGTGGCATTGACGCGATAGTGTGACCCATCATCGAGCCGCCCCGAATATTCGGGTTGTTCGATGGTGATGCTGTCGGATGAGAGTTTGACCTGACCGATGCCGAAGCGGGCGGACAGGCTGGAGATGAATATCTGGCCGACGATAATGGCGAAGATGATAATGCCGGCGACAGGCACAAGCAGGCGCAGGCGCGCCACGACGCGGTTGCGGCTGGCCAGACGCCGGTAAAGATCACGGCGCGTCGCGGTTGACGCGCTCATGATGGCTCAGCTTCAGCTATGGGCAAAAATATCGGTTTCATCCCAGCCCAAAAGGTCCAGTTCGCAGCGCGTCTTGAGGAACTTGAAGCATTCGGCGGCAATTTCGGTGCGACCTTCACGCTGCAACATGCGGTCCAGATGACGCTTGAGATCGTGCAGGTACAAAACGTCCGAGGCGGCATAATCGAGCTGTGCCGACGAGAGTTTTTCGCCGCCCCAGTCCGAGGATTGCTGCTGCTTGGACATGTCATTGCCCAGAAGTTCGCGCACCAGATCCTTGAGGCCATGGCGATCGGTGTAGGTGCGCACCAGTTTTGAGGCGATTTTCGTGCAATAGACCGGGCCGGCCACAACGCCAAAGCGGTGCTTGAGCACGGCAACGTCAAAGCGGGCATAATGGAAAATCTTGGTGACAGCCGGATCAGCCAGAAGCTTTTCCAGATTGGGTGCCGAATTGACGTCGGCCGGGATCTGCACGACATCGGCGCTGCCGTCGCCGGGGGATAGCTGGACCACGCAAAGCCGGTCGCGATGAGGGTGCAGGCCCATGGTTTCAGTGTCAATTGCCACTTCGCGCCCATAGTTGGACAGATCCGGCAAATCGCCGCGGTGTAGTCTGATGGTCATACTCGCCTCTTTTGTTGGAAACGGTGATGCCACACACAAGCGACATTGAAAAGGCAAAGCGGTGATTTTGAGGGGTGAAGCGGCTTGCCCACAGCGAAGTTCAGTGACAGGGCTGCCTCAGCGGAACGTGCTGCCCAACGTCAAGTCGCGAATGGCGCTGGTATTTAGCGCCGATCGGTCACTGTCCCATCACCTTTACCCAGTTTCGCGAACTGTTCTCAACATCGTCCAGCACCGAAAGCAGGAGTTCCCGAACGGTCATTTTGTTCACACCGGGTCGCTGCAAAACGCTTTTGAAATCCAGCGCCTTAAGGGCGCTCCCGATATCTTCCTTGACCATCCCCATTCTGACCGAGCCTTCTAACGCGTAGTCACCGTGGCTCTGCCTCCGTTAGAGATAAATTAGTATGCACGCTATCCAGAAGCCTGGCAACTTTCCAACCACTGCGGCCATGGTGTCCGCCTTCACATCTTAAACGGTCGTCCAATTGTTTGCGTTGAGCGTCAGGCTTGAAGCACCTGCCTACCGGCGGGCGGCTGATTCAAGTTGCCCGGCCCCATAAGCAAGTATATAATACGCCCCGCCCCGCCTGGTCGTGACCGCCCGAATAATTTCTGGATCTATAGAACGAAGTTTCTGACCAATCCAGACGAATCTGTCGTCGATAGCATGGCTTCATTAATACAAACTACAAATGATCCCCGCCATCGCCGATGGTTTAAGTATGTGTGTTAATAAATATTACCAAGCGCAAACAAAATCATAGGGATCTAAATGACATTCGCAAAAACACTGATTTGTTCAGGATTTATTCTGGTTCTGAATTCTACCGCCTTCGGCCAAAGCATGGATACATTGCCCGACAAAAGCACACTGCCTGCGGATGTAGTGCAGGTAAGCGCGTCCGTGCCGTTGATGGGCGAACATTGGGCCAATCCGCAAACCTTGCCACTGGGGCCGATCTACTGTGTGCATGACGACAAGGTGGTTTGCATCGAATATATGATCGCGCAGCAGGATTTTGCCGACGGCAAATCCTGGCCAACATTGGCCGGGCTGACAAACCTGCCCTCGATCAATCATGTGGACATTGGCTTTGAACCCCACGGCCACGAGGGCTACGAAATTCCCCATTACGACCTGCATATTTTCTTTATTTCGCCTGAGGAAAAGGCAAAGATCACCGAATGAGGTTTTGGGGCTCCGGGTGCAATATCCGGGGCCTTCTTGCTACAATCTATAGAGGCAGCCCGCCGGTCTGGCGGGCGTTGGCGCGCCAGAGCCGACTCCGCGCCCCCTCTGGCTCGAGATGCCGATATTTGCCGCCTGAGAACTTTGGCCAGTCCAAGGCCAGTCCAACGCGAACAAGCTCCGCCGCCAAATCGCGCCCGTCAGGCAGGAAACCTAAATTCATGAAAAAGAGATGGCGTCCAGATGAGGCAGCGCATCTTATTGTCATTCGATTTCAACCAGAACCGAATAGCCTTACCTACTGGTTCGTTCAAAGTCAGGACCTAATCACCGACACCCACTTAGTGACATTCACAACGGCGGACAGACAGGTGGATAGGAACCGGACGGGATAAGTGGTTGGGTACTTATGCGAGCGATGCATAGGTTAAGTGCGAAAGGTGTCGCAACACTTCATCCGGGCGGGCTATGGCTTCATAAGCGGCCTGATGGCGGCGTTCAATGGTTCTCGCGCATCACCATTCATGGCCGACGTTGCAGAAAAGTGGCGCAGCACAGTGCGACGCGACATTGATCCGATCAAGGAGCGGACGCGTCAGCGAAGAGAGGCGGCGAGCAATACTCATTTTCTCAAGATATCGCCTTCGAAATCCGGGAGGTTATCGAAAATGGTCCGCGAGTACTGACATATCTACAGGCCGGCGGTTATACCGCCAGCCAAATCCATTATTGGATTTCCTATCCGTAATCCCTAGACGGCAAATTCATTCTTCGGTTTTTGGAACAAGTTCAGATCGATTTTCTCCAAAAAATCCTCGCAAAGCATGAACAATGGTGAAGCCCCAAATCAGCATGGTGGCGAAACCGAGCCCCGCAGCGATCGGGCGGCTGAAGAACCCGAGCATACTGCCATCGGCGATCATCATTGAGGTGGTGAAATTGGTTTCGACCAAGGGTCCAAGCACGATGCCAAGAATGATGGGGGCAATGGCGATCATGCGCGATTCCAGCACAAAGGCGAGAAGGCCCGCACCCAGCATCAGCATGACGCCAAACATCGAGTTATTGATCGAATATGACCCGACGATGCAGAACAAAAGCACGGCGGCGTTGAGCAAGGCGCGTGGGACTTCAAATATCCACCGCGCGCTTTTGGCGGCAACCCACCCCAAAGGCAGCATTAAAACGTTGGCTATGGCGAAGACGATCATCACCGCGTAAAAATTCTGTGGGTTCAGCGTCATCAACGTTGGACCAGGGTCCATGCCTTTCATCACCAGAACACCGACGGCAATCGCTGTAACCGCATCGCCGGGAATGCCAAATACCATCGCCGGAATCCAAGCAGCGCTAAGGGCGGCATTGTTGGTCGCGCCAGCTTCGACAAGGCCTTCTGGATGACCCGTGCCAAATTTTTCCGGGGTTTTGGAGGTGCGTTTGGCCAGAGCATAGGTGATCCATGCGGCAAGATCGCCGCCGACGCCGGGCAAAGCCCCCAAAAGTGCGCCGATAACCGAGCCACGGACCTGATTTTTGCGGTATTTCCAAATCGTGCTCAGGGTGCCGCCAAAGGGGTTGCTGAGCTTAATCTGGGGCACGTCGGCGATGGCGCGGCGGCCAGAGCGCATAATTTCGGCAACCGCGAACATGCCGATCATAACCGGGATAAAGCTGATGCCACCCATCAATTCGACCACGCCAAAGGTAAAACGGGGCGTTGCGGTCAGTGGATCAAGCCCGATTTGCGCAATAAACAGACCGATCATCAGCGCCAACGCGCCCTTGATCATGCCGCCCGAGGAAATCAGGGCGGCGCAGCTCAGGCCGAGCAGGGCGAGCCAAAAATATTCAAAACTAGAGAACCCAAGCGCAGCCTTGGCTAGAATTGGGGCTGTAAACAACAAGAAGAGAAAGCCAAAAAGACCGCCGAGCGATGAACTCATAACACTAATGCCGATGGCCAGGCCCGCCTTGCCTTTTTGCGCCAGACGATAAGAATCCTCAACATAGGCGGCCGATGCCGGCGTGCCGGGAATGCGCAGGAGTGCGCCGGGCAAGTCTCCTGCGGTAATGGCCATGGCCGTACACGAAATGATTGCTGCGATCGCAGGAATCGGGGGCATATAAAAGGTAATCGGCACCAAAAGGGCCGTTGCCATGGTGGCGGTCAGGCCCGGTATCGCGCCAACCAACATGCCAAACACAGCAGCAAGAAAAATGGTGGCAAGCGTTTCAAAATTGAAGACAAGACCTGCGGCTTCGGCAAAGGCTTCCATGGCGTTTACCCAAAAATTCCGTGCGGCAACGGAACCCGTAGCGCAGAGGTGAACATATAAAAGATGGCGGTTGACGCTATGGGACTAAAGATCAGCGCCGATAGCCAATTTCCGCCACTGATCAGCACGATCAGCGCCGCAAACAGGGTGCCCGACACCAAAAAGCCAAGATAGGGCATGACCAGAATAACAGCGATGATCGCGACCACGACCCCCGCCGCAAACCATGTCAGTAGTTTTGGAGCGTTTTCTGGTTGATTGGTTCGGGTCACCCAGCCCTGCACAGCCAACACGGCACCAAACACGGCCATTGCCGAGCCAACAATAGTGGGAAATAGGCCCGGGCCAACAATCATCCCCGCCAATGGTTGAAGCCCCGTCGACTGCTGCACAATCGCGGCGCCGAAAAGAGCAAAAACTACGCCCAAAATACTATCGAATGGCAAGGATTTGGACATGCACAATCCCTTTTCTGTTTAAAAACGCGGTGACCGGGGCGTGCCCCGACCACCAATCAGTTTGGCCTAAATTTAGCTCTACTTTGCCAGACCAACAGCCTGAAGTGCCTTGCCGATTGAGGCATCAGCGTCAGTCATGAAGGCTTCAAAGCCTGCTGCATCGCGATAGTCGATGCCGAAATTGCGCTGTTTCATGAATTCAACAAATTCATCGCTCGTCACGACCTTATTGAGCGCATCGGTCAAGACCATTTTGACGTCGTCCGGCAGGCTTTTTGGCGCTGCAATACCGCGCCAGGCATAAGCGGACCACTTGTTGCCCAAAGCTTCTTCAGCAGTAGGAACATCTGGAGCGGACGCGACGCGCTCGGTGGCGGCAACGATTAGAGGTTTGACTTCACCGGCATCGACCATGGGGCGGGCATCGGGCAACGTGGTAGCAACGACGCTGATGGCGCCGGAAGCGAGCAATTGCAGGCTGGCAGCAGAACCTTCGGAGGGCACCCAAGGGGCTGCGTCAGGGGCAATGTCATTGGTAACAAGAACGCCTGCCCAGCCCAAATGGGCCATACCGCCAAGATTGGCGCCTGAGGCCTTGATTGAGCCGGGATTGGCCTTCACTTCTGCCAACAATTCCATGATGTCTGGGCCGTCAGCGCGAACAAATACCGCTTCTGGGTCAGCATTAAACAGGGCCAGAGGTTCGTAATCGGCGAAGCTGAGTGGGGATACGCCTGTCCAGTGATACATCGACAATTCGGTGGTAATGACGCCGAGCGTATAACCATCGGGTTCGGCGTAAGAAATCTCGGTGTGGCCCACAATGCCGCCGCCGCCGGTGCGGTTGATGACGTTGATCGGCTGGCCGAGTTCTTTTTCAAGCAGGGTCGCGATGATGCGCCCAGTGGCGTCGGTGCCGCCGCCTGCACCCCATGGCACGATCAAGTTTATCGCTCGATCCGGATATTGCGCGAAAGCTGGCGCTGCGGCCAACACCGTGAGCGCAACCGCGCCCGCTATGGTTTTCAAAAATGTCATTTACTTTCTCCCAGGAATTTGCGTCGGCGTACCGACAGAATAGGCAACGCTGAACTGCATTGCGATTTTATATTCCGCATTGTGGACATACCATGCGATATTTCAGAACGCAACACGCCCATATTTCGCCAGGAAAGCTATATTTAGTTGACAAAGCGTCCAATCCCTTCATATCAAGTAGGGGATTGAATTCCATATTGCGGAATATATAATTTGCGCTGGTCAACGTTGACGGGCGGGATGTTCGAATTTCAGATGAGACGCGCCACGGTGGCCTTTGTCTCGATGTTGGAGGAAACCAATGACCAACCAAATCGCGCTGTCGCTGCGCAACACGCTCACCGGCATTTTGCCACCCCTGTCCATGCCCTTTGACGAAAAGGGTAACCTTGCGCAGGGCGAGCTTAAAGCGCAGGTCGATTTTATGATCGAGTCGGGCGTTCGCGGCATTGTGGTGGGCGGCTCGACCGGCGAAGGACACACGCTTTCGGCCGCCGAATTCACCCAAGCCATGATCGAAGCTCATGATGCCAATGCCGGACGGGTGCCATTTATTGTGGGGCTGATCGTGCAGTCCACCCGCGAAGCGATTGATCGAGTCGTGGCGCTTGGTGACATCAAGATTGATGCCTTGCAGGTGACGCCGGTCCACTATTTGTTCAAGCCCGGTCGCGAGGCGACCATTGAGCACTTCCGCGCCATCTGGGAAAAGACCAAGGTTCCCATCCTGATCTACAATGTTATTCCGTGGAATTATTTGTCGATTGACGACATGCTCGCCATTATGGAAGCCGTGCCCGGCGTTGTTGGCATGAAGCAATCCTCGGGCGATGTGAAGTCGGTGTCCGATCTGATGCAGCGCGCCAAACCCGAAAATCTGGTGCTGACCGGTATCGACGCCCTGCTCTATCCCAGTTTTGCCCTGGGTGCGCATGGGGCCATCAGCGCCCTGACCTGTGCGGTGCCCGGGCTGACGGTCAAACTGTTCAACGCCGTTCAAGCGGGCGACCATGTGACCGCCAAAGACATTCATTTCCGCCTTAACGGGCTGTGGAATGCCATGCGCCACGACAATTTGCCGGCTTGTGTAAAATACGTGCAACACCGCCAGGGCCTCCCCATGTTCCACCCGCGCGCGCCCATGGAACGGGTCACCGAGGAGCAGAAGAACAAGATTGATGCAGCGCTCGGCCCTGTACTTGAACTGGTCGATATCCGCGCAAAGTCGGCCGCCTGATGGCGGTGGAGCGGACTGCCGATAAGGTAATTCGCTCCTCTTATCGACACGGAGGACATTATGAAAAAGCTGATCAATGATCCGGCGAACTATGTTGAGGAGATGCTTGACGGATTGTGCCTGGCTCATCCCGGCCTCAAGCGTGTTGGCGTGGACCGTCGCGCAATCACGACAGCAAATCCTATCCGCGCGGGTAAGGTGGGCATTGTATCGGGGGGCGGCTCGGGCCATCTGCCGTTGTTTACCGGCTATGTTGGCAAAGGCCTGCTTGATGCCTGCGCCATTGGCAATGTGTTTGAAGGACCAACCATCAATTCGTGTCAGGACGCTATTGAAGCGGCCAATGGCGGTGCGGGTGTCTTGTGCCTGTTTGGCAATTACGGTGGCGACCGGATGAATTTTGAAATGGCCAGCGAATTTGCGGCCATGAACGATGTCGACACCCGCACGGTTTTGGGCACTGACGACATTGCCAGCGCCAGCCCCGCCGAGGCGGACAAACGCCGCGGTGTGGCGGGATTGATTTTTGCTTACAAGGCCGCTGGCGCGCTTGCTGAAGGTGGTGGCTCGCTCGACGCGGTTGAAGCGATAGCGCGCAAAACTGTTGAGAGAACGCGCACCGTTGGTGTTGCGCTGTCCTCGTGCCAAATTCCCGGCGCGACCGCGCCCAATTTCACCATCGCGGACAATGAAATCGAGATGGGTATGGGCATCCATGGCGAGCCTGGCATTTGGCGCCGCCCCATCCGCCCGGCTGATGAACTGGTCGATGAAATGATCGCCATGCTGCTGGCTGAACGGCCCGAGGGTGCAACCCGCGTGGCCATTTTGGTCAATAGTTTGGGTGCGACACCGCTTGAAGAACTTTTCATTCTCTACCGACGCGCCCACCAACAGCTTGAACGCAGCGATTTGAGGGTCGTGCGTCCGCTTATCGGGCCATATGTTACCTCGATGGAAATGGGCGGCGCATCGATCAGCCTGTGCTTCCTTGATGAGGAAATTGAGGAATTGCTGGCCGCCCCGGCCGATTGCCCGTTTTGGAGGATAGATTAAGCCATGGCGATCACTATTGAGACGCTGACCATAGCCATTGTGCGCGCCGATCAAAGCATGACCGGTCTCACCGATGTTTTGAATGCGGCAGATGCCAAGCTGGGTGATGGAGACACCGGCACAATGCTGGCGCGGCTGTTGCGAACTTTTGCTGCGGTAGATACGCGCGCAGCGCCCGATCTGGGGGCGGCATTCATGGCGTTGGCAAAAGCGGGGGCCGCATCGACCGGCTCCAGCCTTGGCACTTTGGTGATCACTGCCATGATGACCGCCGGCAAAGCAACAATGGGTCAAACCGAATTGAGTTGGGACCAGCTTGGTGCGTTGACCGCGGCGGTTCGCGATGCGGCCATGACGCGTGGCAAGGCCGAATTGGGCGCTAAGACAATTATTGACGGACTCGATGCGCTGGCCCGCCAAATTGAAGGACTGGATGAGCCAACGGTCATTGCCCAAGCCGGCAGCGCCGCGATGGTGCAGGTTTTGGCCGATTTTCGCGACCGTCCATCGGCTGTGGGGCGCGCGCGCATGTTTGCTGACAAAAGCATTGGCCTTGATGACCCAGGCATGCTGGCACTGGCCGAGATCATCTATGCCATAGCCGGGGAGCGGCGCCCCGTTCATGATTGATCTGCCAGATTGGCTTGAGGCGACACCCCAACTAGACTATGAAATCGAACGCACACGGCTAGAATTTGCCGCGCCGCCAAGGTGCTGAGGCCCAAAGAATGAGCGAATCCACCGCAGCCATTGCGCCAAAGAAACCGACCCGAAGCGATGAAAGCTTGAAATCCCTGACCAAGGTTTCGCGGGTTCTGGATTGTTTTAGCACCTCGCGGCGCGCTCTTAGCCTGGCTGAAATTTGCACAGAAACCGGCTATCCGCGCTCCACGGCCCATCGCTTGCTGGCGGCCATGCGCGAAGTGGGATTTATCGAACAAGACAGGGGGCGGGACACCTACCGGCTGGGGCTGCGACTGTTTGAGCTGGGCAGTGTTGTACTGGCCAATCATGACTTGAATCGCGAGGGTCACGCCATTGTTGATGCGCTGCATCGCTTGACCAATCGCGCTGTTCATCTGGCGGTGTTTGATGGGTTGCGCGCAGTTGTCATTCAACGGTCGGAAGCGGAACCGATGCTGGCCACAACCATGGTCGAAAATTCGCCGGCGCACTGCACCAGCGTGGGTAAGGCTATCTTGGCGTATCAGAGCGGGGAAATCGTGCAGCGCGTCATCGCGACAGGTTTGGAGCGCTACACGGAAACCACGATCACCGATCCGGCAGAACTTGCTGATGAACTCGATCAGGCGCGCACGCGCGGCTATGCCATCGACAATGGCGAGCACCAGCCCGGCCTCCGGTGCATTGGCGCGCCCATTCGCAATCAAGCGGGCCTGGTGTTTGCCGGACTTAGCGTCAGTGCCCCGGCTTGGCAAATGCCCGTTGATGAACTCGATGATTTGGGCCGGGTGGTGATTTATCACGCCAACCTGATTTCTCAGCGGCTGGGCCATACGCGGTGATTGCTGCATCGTGCCCCTCCTCAGCGGCGACGTGAACACCGGCCCCGAAGGACCGGTATGCTTCGTGTTAAGCTGGCCCCGTTGAGCCAACAGGCCAGATCTCCTGCAAATTCTCGCCAGCAAGGATGCGTTGACGGCAGCTCGCTTCGTTCTTTCCCAATTCGTCAGCAGCATCGGCGATAACGCCAACAAGCTCGGATGGGATCACCACAACGCCCGTCACATCAGCAAAAATTATGTCGCCCGGCGCAATGCGCACGCCATCAATATCGAGATCGACTTGATAGTGAGTGGCCTCCATACGGCCCGAAACACCGACTGGACTCATGCCCCTTGCAAAGAGCGGATAATCAAGTTTGCGCACTTCGGCCAGATCGCGCACGGTGCCGTTGACGATGGTGGCGGCTGCGCCTTTGGTCTTGGCCCCGCTCGACATTAACTCACCCGTGCCCGAACCTTCAGCGCAGGACGAATCGACCATTAGAATGCCGCCTTTGACTACGGCGTCGATGGCACCATGATAGACATCTTGGGGTTGGCCGACGCGTTCGCTGGGCTCGTAACGGATGGTGGAGGCCGGGCCGCAAATGACCTGACCCGGTGCCAGCACGCCGAATTGGCCAATGCCTTTTAAAAAGCCATAAGGCCCGCGCCCGTCCAACACATCGTGGATGTCGCCAGAGTACCATTTTGACAGCCGCTTAATGGCAACCCAATCGGTTTTATTATAATCATATGCAGCCATTTAGCTGGTTTTACCCTGTTTTTTGGCGGTATTAATCGCCTGTTGGAGATAGGTGGTTGAGTTGTCGATATGCTCACGGATGAGCGCGCGACTTGCGTCAACATCACCCTGACGGATGGCGCTAAAAATCGCCTGATGCTCGGCCATGCCTTCGGCCTGAGTCTTGCTGGGCACGCGACTGGTGAGCCTAATTATGTCGGTAATCAGCGCGTAGAGATTGCCATAGACGCTGGACAAAATTTCATTACCGAGCGAGTGCACCAGTGCGCGGTGAAAATTGGCATCGGCTTCGGCGTATTGGGCAAAATCCTTGGCGTCCGCCAAACTGCCCAATGCTGTCACCACATCCTGGGAAAGTTCCCCCTCGCCCGCAGCCAATCGTCCCACAACTTCAATTTCAAACATCCGCCGCACGTCCATCAGCTGGACCAAATAGGCGGCGTCTTTGGCAAAGAGCCTTTTCACGTTAGCCGCGAGCGAACCGAGAAACTGATCGACGTCGTCGCGGACAATCTCAGCCCGCTCGCCGTGCCTACGGCGAACAAGTCCTTTGGTTTCCAGTATTTGCAGCCCTTCGCGGACTGATCGGGTGCTGATTGCAAACAACCGCGACAGTTCGGCCTCGGAGGGCAGACGCTCACCAACCTTTAATTCACCAGATAGGACTTGCGCCTCGATGGCCGAAACCACCGCAGTATGTAACTTGCTACGATCGGGAGCGACGGCGACTACCATGCAGTAAACCCACCATCTACCACGACGTTAGATCCGGTCATGTAAGTGGATGCATCCGAGGCAAGGAATTGGATAACCCCGTTATACTCGCCCTTTTCGGCCTGACGACGCATCGGCACCCGATCAAGGAAGTTATCGATGAACTCCTTGTCGAAACTGCCGGTTTTAACGCCGCCAAACGAAATCAGATTGCAGCGAACATTCTTTTCGGCCCAATAAGTGGCAACATAGCGAGTGAGGTTTAACAGGCCCGATTTGGATGCGGCGTAAGATACTGCCTTAAAAAATGGCACGCCATCGCGCTCTTCACGATATGAATATAGCGCCTGATTGGGTGACACGAGGCCGTAAATCGACCCGATATTAATAATGCTGCCCCGCCCCTTCTCGGCCATCTTGGTGCCAATAACTTGGCTGCACAGCATCACGCCGGTCAGGTTCACATCGATAATGTCATCCCAATATTTTTGGGGGTAAGTTTCGAACGGGCCATTCTGGTCGGCAGCACCGTCGGGCTTGGAGTCAATGCCGGCATTGTTCACCAAAACGTCAGGCACGCCCCAATCGGCGATTAGGCGATCAGTTGCAGCTTCGATTGCGGCTTTGTTGGTGACGTTGGCCTCGTAAACACGAACGTTGTCGGCCATGTCGGGAAACAGCTCGTCAAGCGCGCTCTGGGTAATAGGACGACGGCTATAAACCGCCACTTTGGCACCGGCAGCGGCCAGTGAAGTGGCGAATTCGCGGCCCAATTGGCCTAGCCCCCAGTCACTACCACCACTTTTCCCGACACGCTGAAAAGATCAGACATCGCACTCTCCACTTATGACATAAGTCATATGTCATATACACGCAGAGTGGTCGTGACAAGGCGGATATTGCGTTGGTTGGGAGAAGTGACGCGACGGAAGCACTCAAAAGAACACGAAAATGTCGCCTGGCCGTTTCCCGCAAGTCGCTACGCGGACAGCAGCAATTGTTGCAACTCAAGCGGCGCTTTGACGTCAAATGCCAACTGATTGCGATACTGCCACCAGCTTTTGGCCAGCGAGGCCGAGTTGTGGCTCCGTGGCATTGTTGACTAACAAGCCAAACTCAACCTACGACCAACGACCAACGACCAACGACCAACGACCAACAAAATGTCCTTAAAGTTGAACAGACTGGCCACAAGATTTTAGAATCGCAGCGATCAGATGGTGTACGGCCAACACATCTCGCCCGGTGACAGCGGGCATTCGACCAAAAGCGATGGCATTGGCGAAGTCCAGGATCAGGGCCTGATGATCCTGGCTGGAAAACCCCATCGGATCCACCCCGGATCCGGAGCCCGAATCCTTGTCTGCGAAGTCGAAATTGGTGCCGTTCTGCAGCCTCACAGTGAGTTGAGTCCCAATGAGCGTGGCGCTTCCCCTGTCGCAGATCAACTCGATGACGTCGGCTTGCCCGGGAAAAGCACAAGTTGTTGCTGTGATACTTCCCAGTGCCCCATTGCCGAAGCGCACAGTCGCCGCAGCAACATCCTCACCCTCCATCACGTGGACCGGACTGGTGGCGGCATACCCGGTTACCGTCTCGGGAGTGCCTATTAGGGAAATCATCAGGTCAAGATTGTGAATGGCCTGGGTGAGCAACACCCCGCCGCCGTCACGCGCGAAAGTGCCGCGGCCAGGTTCTTCATAGTAGCTCTGGGGGCGCCAGTAGTTGGTGCGTGCGCTTACATGCACCACTTGGCCGAGAGTGCCCTCGCTCAGCATTTTTTTCAGAGCCTGGGCTGCGGGTCGAAATCTGTTCTGGAGTACCACTCCCAGCGTGATCCCGCCGGCCTCGGCATCGGCCACTAATTGCTCAGCGCGCGATATGCTGATGTCGAGTGGTTTTTCCAGCAGCACGTGCTTGCCAGCGGCGACTGCCATCTGCACAAGTTCCAGATGCGTGTGGGGCGGCGTCAACACCAATACAGCATCGACACGGGGGTCGTTGAAGATCGTTTCGATATTGTCGACGATTGGCAGGCCATGAGCTTCGGCAAAAGCAGCGCGGCGGCCTGCGGAGGGACTGAAGGCGTGGAGGGTTTCAATTTGGTCACGAAGCGCCAGCAGTGCATGTGCATGAGGCCGAGAGGCCATCCCAAGTCCAATAATGGCAACGCCAAGTTTCTTGATCATGGCATGTCCCTATTAGCTGCGGCAGACCGTTGGCTGTCGCGATTTGAAATTGATGCAACCAACTGGGCTGACACTCCAGCCAAATATCATTGACTGCCTGCGGTCAGAGTGGTGTTGGCGATGTTCGGCCCGATCAAACAGGTGGTCACGTGGCAACAATACGCTGGTTGGTCTGTACGTCGAAAATATGGGCCTGAGCCGGATCGAGACCCAGCCAAATCGTATCGCCCACCCTGGCATGAAGACGTTGCCGCAGCAGGACGCCAATGGGCTGATCTCCGACCATAGCGGCAATGAAGGTCTCCGAGCCGGTGGGTTCGAACAAGCGAATCTTGGCCTCAATTCCCTGCCCGGGTTCAGTAAGAACCAAATGTTCCGGCCGGAAACCAAAAATGACCTCCCGGCCTGCAGCAACGCGAGCAGCGGCGGCCGAAACGGGCCAATCTGTGCCACCTGCTGTTTGCACGGCCTGCCCCTTGACGGTGCCCTTGACCATGTTCATGGCCGGCGAACCGATAAAGCTGGCCACAAATACATTATTGGGGCGGTCATAAAGGGTCAGCGGATCCCCGATCTGTTCAACGACACCGTCGCGCATAACCACAATGATGTCGGCCATGGTCATGGCCTCGACCTGATCATGGGTGACATAGATCATCGTTGTCTTGAGCCGGTCATGTAACTCCATTAATTCGGCCCGCATCTGGACGCGCAGTTTGGCGTCAAGGTTCGACAGCGGTTCATCGAACAAAAAGACCTGTGGGTCACGCACGATGGCGCGGCCCATGGCGACACGCTGGCGCTGTCCACCCGACAATTGCTTGGGGTAGCGATCGAGATAATCGCTAAGGCCGAGAATACGGGCCGCATTCTCCACGCGTTCGTTCACCTCTGACCGCGGACGGCGCGCCAGTCGAAGCGAGAACGCCATGTTCTCCGCCACCGTCATGTGTGGATAGAGCGCGTAATTCTGAAACACCATGGCGATATCGCGGTGCTTGGGTTCAACTTCGTTGATCACCCGTTCACCAATACTTATCGTGCCCCCGGATATGTCCTCAAGCCCCGCGATCATGCGCAGCAACGTAGATTTGCCGCAGCCCGAAGGGCCCACCAGCACGACGAAAGCGCCATCTGGCACGCTCAAGCTGATATCCCGAATGATCTTTGTAGAGCCAAACGATTTATGGACATTCTGGATTTCAAGCGATGCCATGATTGTGCTCCGGCGGAATGGGATCAAGAAGACGGCGGTTTGCAACGTTGATGGCAGCCAACAGGCTCAGGCCAGTATGGTAACCTGGATCAAGGTCCGGGGTAGCGGGAACATAGTCGATGGGCCCGGTGTCGGTCAGACATTGGTAGGCGATAGAGGCGTCATCCCGCCAGAATCGGTCATAAAAGGCCTGGTCGGCTGCCCGCCAGACTGCCAGCGCTTCGGCGCTGCCGGTTCGCTGATAACAGAGTGCTGCGCTCCGGATGCTTTCAGGCAGCGACCACCAAGGGCAGTAAGGACTGATGGGCGCTCCACTATCGGCCGAAACCACCAGCCGAACGCCGGGACCATTATATCCCTTGGCGAACGAAGCGAGCAGTATCGTCTGCAGCGTGCCCAGGAGCCCCGGATCGGGATCGTCCCCCAGATGATCCAGGGCAAAGCCGACGAACTCGATCCCGTGCCCCACGTTGCAGGCATCCTGCCCGGGTACATTGCGCAATAATCCAGATACAGGGTCGAAGTGGTTGTCGATAACGTGCGCAATGAACCGGTCGGCAAAGGCTGTGTGCGCGGCCATACCCAAGCGGGTCAACAGTCCGGCAGCGCTCAACATGATCATGCGCGGCCCAAAATCGTCGGGTTCAGCTGCCAGGGCGGTTTCACCCAGCAACACTTTTTCATCCATCTGGAAACGGCCGTTTTCAATACCGGCGATGATCACGCCGAGCCGCTCGATGTGGCGTGGCAGGTCCTCGGGCACATGCGTGGCGGCAGCGGCGATCAGCCCCTTGGTCACGAAAATATCGGAATAGGTAAAAATATCACTGGGCCGCTCCTGTGTAAGGGGCGTTGCATCGTCAAAATAGATCGGCACCGAGGCCGCATCGTAGCAAAAGTAGCCATGACCATCGACTGCCTGCAATTGATCAAGCGCAGCATAAAGGTCGGCGGACGCAGAAGTCAGTTCGCCCGCCAGGCTCTGATCGATCTCGGAAAATGCTGCGGCATGGGTTGCCAGCGCCTCGAGCCCTCGACCCTGAATCCAGCCATAAATATAGGCTGGCCCGCGCCAGCCATCGGCTGCCGTGTAGTCGCGCAGGGTGAGTGGGTTGAGCTTGGTATTCACAAACGCACCTTGCAGGCGCGGCCGCTCCAGCATCCAGCGCAGTGTCTTGGCATTTGCGGCGGTATAGCGTTGGGCGGCCGAGGCAAAAAAATCAGTCATTCCTTGAGCCCCGAACTCGCCACACCTTCCACGAAATTGCGCCGCAGCAACACAAAGAGCGTAACCGAGGGGACCAACACGATTGCCGAAGCAGCACTGAGGCGCCCCAGATCGACGGTAAAGCCAGTCTGGAAAAGGGCGAGGCCCACCTCGATCGTATAGCTGGGCTTGGTGGTGGCAACAATCAGCGGCCAGGCGAAAGCCGTCCAGGCTTGAAAGAAAGCAAGCACGAACAAGGCACCGAGCGCGCCACGCAACAACGGCAGCACCACGCGAATGAAAATCCAGATCTCCCCGGCCCCGTCAATGCGGGCGGCCTCAAGCAATTCGTCGGGAATGGAATGGACAACATTTTGGCGGATCAGGAAAATACCGAAACTCATCACCAAATAGCCAAGGAGCAGACCCCAAAGGCTATTGAGGATACCCAGGCTCTGGGCCTGAAAATACAGCGGGATCATGTAGACTTCGAATGGCACAATGGCCGTAGCAAGGATAATCGCGAACAATATGCTCATGATGGGCGAGGGGAATTTGGCCAGCAGATAACCAGCGATCGCCGAGGTGATCGAAATCGCCAGTGCCGACAAAATTGCAAAAGCGAAGCTGTTGAAAATCCAAAGCATCAAAGGCGTATCTGAGAGCACCGCTTCAATGTTCTCAAGGGTGGGATTCTCCGGGATGATACTGGGCGGCCAGCTCAACATTTCTGCCGGTGTCTTGAAGGCGTTCGCCACGAGCAGGATGAGCGGCAACACCATCAACAATCCAAACACGATCAGGATGGCATCGATGAAAAGGTTGAGCGCCATTCGTTTGCGGCGCAACTGGCCCGAACTAAGCTGGGAGGCAATTTGTGTCGTCATTTCCGGGCTCCCTTTTCGCGCAGCAAGGAAAACTGGATGAACGTCAGGATGAGCACGATGACGAGCAGCACGACTGCCTCAGATGCGGCGTAGCCGACCCGATAATTGCGGAAGGTATTTTCCAACATGTCCAGCACAATAACCCGCACCTGCCGCCCCGGCGCGCCCTGCGCATCGGAGGCGAGCACATAGACCTGGGCGTAGACATTGAACGCCGAAACCAGCGTTGCCACCCCGACATAGAGCGTGATGGGTTTGAGTAGGGGAATGGACAGGTGCCAGAACGATTGAAACCCGGATGCGCCGTCGAGCTTGGCAGCCTCGTAAAGCGATTTCGACAGATTCTTGAATCCAACCAGATAGATCAGCACCGCATATCCCAGCGCCTGCCATGAGCACAGGATGATGACGCTGATCAGCGACAGCGTTGGATCGAACAACCAGGCCTGCGGCTCGATACCGAATACTGAAAGCAGCGCGTTAAGTGGTCCCAGCCGCGCATCAAATATCCATTTCCATGCCATGGCAGCGGGCACGAGCGACACCACGTGCGGAATGAAAATGGTGGTTTCGTAAAAGCCGGCAAACCGCGACCGGGTCCGGTAAAAAATCAACGCAGCCAGAATCATCGCTAACGGCACGGTGATCAGCAGCACGCCGAAAGCAATGATGGAGGTGTTGAGCAACGCTTCCTGAAAAAGCCGATCACCGAGCAACTCCTGAAAGTTCGCAAGGCCGATGAACGGCTTGTTTTTGGAGAGAATGTCCCACTTGTGCAGGCTAAGGCGCAGAATTTCCCCAATCGGGAATATGCGCACATAGCCAAAAATGGCGATGACCGGCGCGATGGCGAGCAGAGAAAATATCAGTCGTCGGCGCTTTAGCATGGGCCACCCCTATCAGTTGCGCCCGGGGAAATCCCCCGAACGCAATTTGCCTATCGCGAAGCGTTATTCGCCCAGCAAACCTTCGCGCGACAACAAGGAATTGATCTCGCCATCAACACCTTCGAGATAGGAGCGGATTGCATCGTTGTCGCCGGCCAGATCCGGATTGGCAAAAGCCGCTTCCAGCGCTGACGCTGTCCGGGTCATGACTTCATCGATCGGGCCGATCGCTGGCGTGGAGAAGAATTCGTAGCTGTCGGGATAGCTGACAAAGGCTTCAAGCGCCGGAGTCTTGGCTAGAATATCGGAATAGTCGAGACCGGTCCGATTGGGCAGCCAGCCGACATTATCCAGAAGCCAAAGCAGATTTTCGGGCTTCTGGGTCGCCAGGGCGAATTTCCATGCCGCGTCGGCCTGCTCGCCTTCACCCGCAACATAAAGCTGTACGGGATTGACGATAGATCCGCGCGGCAGGGTGGTGGTTGCGTAGCTCAGTCCTGGCGCTTTGGCAGCTATGTCGCCGATAACCCAGGACTCACGGATGAACATGGCGGTTTGTTCGCGCTCGAACGCTTCGGCGTCAGCTGGCATTTCCACAGTGACGGTCTTGGTTGTGTAGAGATTGCCCAGATATTGTGCAAGCGCGGCGACGCCAGCGTCGGACGCTAGATTTGCCTTCCATTTGCCTTCACCTGCCGGTACGAGAATTTCGCCACCGTGCTGGAACATGTTGATCCAGAATTTTTCTGTGATGCCAGCACCGCCGCCCGAGAGACGCAGGCTCCAGCCAGAGACGGTTGGATTTCCGTTACCATCACGCTGGGTCAGCGCATCTGAATAGCTATCGAATTCGGCCATGGTCGTCGGCGGGCCGTCAAGTCCGGCGGCAGCAAGCATTTCGGTATTGTAATAGAGCGCACTCTGACCGCGGAACAGCGGCACACCATAGACCGTACCGTCGTAGCTGGCCGCATCAACAAAATAGGCACCAAAATTGGCAGGATCCTTGACGAAGGCAGTCACGTCCGCTGGTGGGGTGGCGAGCAGGCCGTTTTCGAGATATCGGGCGGCAATCGAAGTCGCCAGTTCCAGAACCTCGGCGGATTCGCCCGAGGTGATGCCGAGAGCAACGCGACGCTCATGCTCGCGCAGCGCAATAGCTTCCACGGTTACATCGATATCGGGATATTCGGCCTTCATGCCCTCGGCGACGTGTTCGTAGAATGGCGCCAACTCCGGATAGCCACTCCAAACGCGGATCGACTGGGCGTTGGCACCGGCAGTCGCGGCCAGCAGCCCGGCGCCGATAACCGACGTCAGCAGCGCGGCTCGTCCGGCTACGGAAAAGGCGAAAGGCGCAGTCCCTGCAATCAGTCTTTTCATAGTGAGTTCCCCTTGTTCTACGCACTTGAGCACGCAATCGAAGTGTTGCGTGCAACCGGTTGCATGTCAAGAGGACTGAACCAGCCATTTTTTCAATTATGATCTAAAATTCGGGCGCTGGCGCTCGATCAACCCCGGCGACGAGGGATATCGCGCTGTCTGCCAGACGCTCTGCGGCACCCGGGGCAAATGATCCTGGCATGCCAATGAAACGGTGCGCTTCCTCGACTTCGTAGCCGCCACTCGCGTATGCGGATCGTGGTGGAATATAGCCAGGCGTTCCCTCGGCATATGAGAGCACAAAGCCGGCCTCCCCAATGCCGCTTGAGCGCACGTACAACGCGGTTTCCGCAAAAATCTCGCCTGGGAGCGCGACGATGGGGAACCCACCCCAATCAAAACAGGCAACGCGACCGTGCCAACTGCCGGGGGAATTTTATCAAAACGTCCTGCCCAAGCGATCCAGTGTTCGAGGAGGATTTTTCGAGTGGGGTCGGCAGCGTCGAGCTCTTTTTGCCAGGCAGATTTGACGGACGCAAGATCCCCCTCGCGCCGCTCCAGGTCGAGTTCAACCCGCCGGTTTTGAGCATAAACGGTTGTGCCTGCGGGAAACTCGGGTGCCGCCATCGCGGCAGCAGCAATACGGTCCCCGAGACGTCGAGCATTTTCAAACGACCGGTTCACGCTGGCAGCAGTGCTCCAGGAGGCCTGGGCTGAATGCCCGATATTGGCGTCGCCAGTGCAACCATTGAGGTAAATAGCCAAAGCGCCAGGGTTGTCGGCCTCGATACGTTTGCGCACAAAATGCGGGAAGTCGGCTGTGATTTCGAGGTTATCAGCACCCAAAACCGTCGGATGGCACGCGTATGAAACAATGACAGCAACCAGCGCGCCCGCATCATCGCGCAGACGCAGCACCGGCAAGGCACGATCGACAACGCCAGCGGCATGTCGCCGATTGCGAGCCACGTCCGGATCAAGCCCCAGACCAAAACTCAACTTACCGGGACGCGCGCTGGCCGCTGCCCTATCGATGGCCAATACACATCCATCTTCCAGTTTCTGAAGAAAATCGGGATTGGCGTCCACGCCCAGGCGGTTGAGCATTGATACTGGAGCGCCATGCGTGTGGGTAGCGCAAACAATGACATTGTCTGCCGGCAAAGTGCAGCGTTCACGGATGCGTTGCGCCATATCTTCATGTAGGCCGATGACATCGGCGACAACGATGGCGGTGTCGTTGACCACGACGGCGCGGGCCGAAAGTCGATCATGAATGCCGGTTGAGGGAAGATTGCGAGCGGCAAAGCCCGCCAGGTGCAGACCTGGATCCGGCGTGATGTCCACCGTTGCAACGCCAAGACTAAGGTTCACCATACCCGCTCCCCTGCAAGATAGGTCTGGACAACATTGAGCTCGGTGGCGCCGGGATGCCACCCGAACAACATGAGATCGGCGCGGGCACCAATCTCCAAGGCGCCGATTCCATTAAGGAAACGACCCGGGTTGCGGGTGGCCATGGACAGGGCTTCGCTCAGCGGACGTCCCGTCACCGCCGCGGCCCGGGCCACGCACGCCGATAATGGCAGGGCGGCGCCGGCTAGATAGGGGTTCCCGGTGTGCCAAGCCGACCATCCGGCCAAAGCTGTACGCGTCCGCCGATGGGCTGGTCGTAAATGCCTGGCGGCAGGCCACCGGGCGCCGCAAGGTCAGACACCAACACAGAACGCGCCACTCCCTTGGCGCGCAGCATGGCGACTAAGGTATCTGCCGCGAGGTGATGACCGTCAGCAATAAAACTGGCGCACAGGCGGTCGTCGGCAAGTTGGGCCCAGATGAAATTGGGATGCCGGGGTAGATTGGCAGCAGCGCCATTGCCGAGGTGAGTTGAAAGGGTCGCGCCAGCCGCAGCGGCGGCGTGGATCTGGGCGGGTGAGGCGTCGGTGTGACCAATGGCTATGTTGATCGACTGCGTCACGGCTGCGGCAATGAAATCGGGGGCGTTTTCGTAATGGGGGGACAATGTGACCATGGTGATCAACCCCTCCGCCGCCGACTGCCAGCGCCCCAGTTCGACAAGGTCTGGCGGGCGCACTTCACTGGCCGGATGCGCACCACGGGGGCCATCATTGGGCGATATGAACGGTCCTTCGATGTGAATGCCGCCGATGGCCAGGCTGGAATGCCGATCTGCCTTGCGTGCGGCAACAATCGCCCGAATCGCCGATACAATCGAGTTTTCAGAAGCGGTTATCAGAGTGGGCTGATAGGTAGTAACGCCCATTTCGAGCAGCTTCCGGGTCAAGGCAATAACGCGCTCTGGCGTCAAGGTGTGATCATTCAGATCGAGACCAAAATAGCCGTTGACCTGCAGGTCAATCAAACCGGCCGATAGATAGTTGTCGCCGTCGTAGTTTGCCGCTGAAACCGCGGTAATCAGCCCCTCGGCCAACTCGATGGCAAGTCCCTCGCCCGTCGCCGGATCACGACCAACCACTCTGGTCACAGTTTGCGTACGCGGTCGTTGAAGCGCGCAATGAAGCGACTGTTGGCCTCGTCGCCACCCGGCGCATTCCCGCTGCGCCAGATCGGCGGCTCTATGCCGCGCTCAACCAGCTTGGCAACGGTGCGGATGACCAAAGTGTTGAGCGCAAAAGCATTGGCAAAGGTCGAAACCGCACCAATAGGCTCGCCCATGCCGGGGATAGAGACCAGCGCGTCCCCCACTGGAACTTTACAATCGATGGCAATATCGACCAAATCATGCAGGTTTTGCTTGGTCGGGTGGCGCGCAGGATGTTCGATGGCCGTATTGTCCGCGTGGCCGCGAGAGCTGACGCCGATCAGGAAGACCCCCGGCTCCTGGCCTCCAAAGCGGCGTCGATCAATGCTGCATTGATGCCGTAGGCATTTACGAGGATGAGCACATCGTTGGCACCAAGCCGCTGGTCGGCAATGACAATCCTGCCATAACCGGGCGTCCGCTCAATGGCCATGGAACGCAAGGCGCCGTTTGAAAGCAGGGTACCCTCATCGAGAATGGCGGAGATGTGCATGAGCCCGCCGGCCCGGAAAAAAATTTCCTGGGTGGCCAGGTTGGAGTGCCCCCGGACCAAATACATGAACCAGACGATCAGCGGCGATCTGATCGGCAAGCCGACTGGCAGCGCGATCCAGAGCGTCACGCTCCTCGGTCAGCACCGACCGCATCATGACCGTGACGTCGTCGAAATACTGCTGACAGAGTTGATCGGCATTTATGGAGGTGTCAACGGGCATGGGGATCGGAGTCCTTATCGAGATAGAGCGTGCAAGCGGCGTGTTGCCGTAGGATGGAGGCTGGGCATTGCGTGCTTATTGGCCCGTCCAGGGCGGCTTTGACGGCCGCGCGCTTGGTCTGGCCCGGCACCATGCAAAACAGCCGCGCTGCGGACATCAGGCAGGGTACCGTCAGCGTGATGGCGCGGGCCGGCACATCCTGGAAGCGATCAAAGCAATCATCGTCAACCTGCTGCTGGCGACAAACATTATCGAGATCAACCACCTTGACCATTTCTGGATCGTCAAAACGTGCAACTGGAGGATCGTTGAAGGCGATATGGCCATTTACGCCGATGCCGAGCTGAATGACGTCAATCGGTGCGGCGCCGAGAAGGTCCGCATATTCACGGGCCGTCGCAGCCGGATCGTTGACAGGCAGGATGCGGTGAACTTTTGCAAACGGAACCAGGTCAAAAACGTGGCGCCCCAACCAGTTTCCAAAACGCTGTGGTGCATTCTCGGCAAGCCCGACATATTCGTCCATGTGAAACGCCTCCACCCGCGTCCAGTCCACGCCTTCACAGCGCACCAGCGCGTCCAGAACATCGCTCTGGCTGGGGGCAGCGGCAAATACCATTCGGACAAGGTCCTGCTGGTCGAGTCTGGTTCGCAAATCAGCCGCTATTTCGGCAGCAGCAATAGCGCCCATCTCCCTGCGAGTCACAAAACTCTTGATGAGCAGGCTGTCGACCCTGCGCTCGCCGCCCTTGGGCGAGGTCATTGCATTTGTATTCATTCAAGTCGCTCCGACGCAATGGGTTCAGCGCCATTGAACATGGCTGACTGTCAGGTTTCGCAACTATGTTATGCAACCGGTTGCACGTCAAGGGTGACGTGAGGAAGGGTTGGTGATAGTCATCAATTGCGTAAAACGTGCCATGTCTCTGGCAATACATCACAGAGCCTTGCTAATACATAATCTCCCAACCGAGTCGACGAGCGCCATGGCCGACAAGAACACTGACCGGCCAGCACCAACCATGGCCGATGTTGCCAGGGCCGCCGATGTGTCCAAATCGACGGTGTCGCGAGCGTTCACCCAACCCAACATGCTCGGTGTCGAAACGGTCGATCGCATACTCGAAGTCGCCCGCCTCGTTGGCTACGTGCCAAACCACGCGGCGCGCGCGCTCAGTACCGGCAGGCACGGCAATGTGGCACTGGTGGTGCCGGACGTCGCAAATCCCTTTTTTCCGCCGCTGATCCGCGCCGCCCAAATGGAAGCGGACCGTTCCAATTTTTGCGTGTTCCTTGGCAATTCTGACGAAAGCTGGCGCCAGGAGGACAAATTGGTCGAACGATTTGTCAGTCAGGTGGAAGGATTGGCATTGGTCGCCTCCCGCCTGAGTGAAGAGCGCATTCGTCACCACGCAGCCAAACGGCCGCTGGTGCTGATCAATCGCGATATTCGCGGTATTCCCCGCGTGCTGATCGACAGCAGCATCGGCGTGAATGACGCCATGGCGCATTTGGCTGATCTTGGACACGAGCGCCTCGTTTACGTCAGCGGGCCCGCGTCTTCATGGGCAAACCAGCAACGCAGAGCAGCGGTGCGCAGCGGGGCCAAAGCCTATCACATGGAAGTTACGATCGTGGCGGCCAAGGTTCCCAGCTATGAGAGCGGCCGCGCCGTCGTACCCGACATACTGGCCAGCAATGCAACAGCTGTTCTGGCGTTTGATGATCTGACCGCGCAAGGCATCATGACCGGCATTGCCGACCGTGGTGTGTCTGTTCCGGGCCAGATTTCGATCGTGGGGTGTGACGACGTGCTCGGTGCGGCGACCTATCCATCGCTGACAACCGTTTCCAATCGGTCTGACGAGGCTGGGCGGGCCGGCATGTCGCTGCTCCTCGACATGCTCAATTCCCGCGCGGTCGGCGACGCTTGCCTGGTCCTCGACACCCATCTGGTCGTGCGCAATACGACTGCGCCAAAGCCCAATCGCGCTCCTCGCCGACCCGCTGGTGCCGATTAAGTCGTCGCCTATTGCCTCAATTTTCGCCCACAGGGTAGGCTAAAGCGGCAGGGCTTCGGTTTCGGCCAAGCCAGGCGGGTCGGTTACATTACCCGGTGCTGGCGGCGGAACTGCGATGGGGCCATGCCCGATTGTCGGCGGAACCATCGTGAAAAATAGTTGATATCGGAAAAGCCCAGCGTTTCGCTGATCCGGGAAATGCTCGATGGGGTACCAGTCAGCATGGATTGGGCCAAATCCAGCCGGTGATGCTGCCAATAGGTCTTTGGTGACTCCCCGAAGCTGGCGCGAAACCGGCGATTGAGCTGGCTGACGCTAAGGCCGGCCTCCCGGGCGATGGTTTTTGCGTCGAATGCCACGCTGGCTTGCTCCTGCAGGATTTGACGCGTTCTGCTCATGACAGGGCAGGCCGGTGGGGCCGCTGCGTCACGGCCATGCTGGGTGAGATAACCACCTACCAACCCGAGAACGCCCGCGGCGCCCATCGCACGCCGCCCTGGATCGGAGGTGGCCCAATCGGCGCGCCACTGCTCCAATCCTGCATGGATATCCGCCATACCCTTGGGCCTAAACCGGATTGGCAACAGGTTCTGCTCATGCAACGGGTTCATGCCCGCCTCAAACAATCGCGCATGGATGTTGATCATGCTCCAAGGCGTTTCGCTGGTTTTTTCCCAATGGCAATAGGCAAAGATAGGCACGGCCAGAACCACGTCCGGCGTCGTCTCATAGCGCTGACGACCCACATGCAGCACACCGTGGCCCACTATGGTGTGGATCAGATGCAGATCGCTGCTCCATTGGGGCGCATGGACAAATCGTTCACCCGCCAGGTGATGGCTGAGCGGAATCGAAACCAGCTGAAAACTCCAGCCATTTGGGGTCGCCATGTGCACCATGCGCGAAAAGTACAAATATTTGCATGAGCCGTCCATAGACTTTTTCCGACCACTCAGGCGAAAATCGTGCATCAAAACAAATGGTGCGAGGCAAGAAACATGATGCATGCAACGGCTAAAGACTGGACTGACCTGGGGACGCGTTGGGTCGGGCCCCGCAATTTCCGCATCGCACCTTCCATGATTGATTTCGATTTTACCTTTGCGCCGATCGATCAGATCATCGACGAAATGCGGCACGACGAGGAGGCTTCGATAAAGAGCGGCCTCAAGGCGACCAAACTTGAATTGGCAACGCAGTCCACGGCAAATTTCCAACAATTACCGATGGAGCAGGTGATGGAGCGGCCCTTTGCGTTGGCGCACTTCAACCTTGCCCGCTTCGACGCGCCCGGCAAATTCCTGCATGGGTTCGGCGACCGCGTACTGCAGCGCTGGCAAGATACGCTGGCTGCGCAGGGGTTTACCTGGGAGCGCTGTTACCCAATCATTTTCATCAGCGGCAAGGGCAGCGCCACCAACTACCACATGGACTTTTCTCATGTGCTGGCATGGCAGGTATTCGGCACCAAACGCTTTTGCGGGCTGGTCGATCCCGACCACTGGGCGGACAGCTCGGTACGCAACACCTATATACCGGGGGAGTTGGCAAAGCCGACCGACGTGCGCGAGGAAGATAGCCTTTGCTACGATATGCGGCCGGGCGACAAACTGTGGAATGTGCTGCTCACGCCCCATTGGGTGGAGGCTGGTGACGAGCCAGCCATGAGTATTAACATCTCGCATGGAGCGCTGCGTCTCAATGGACAGCTTTCGCCCAACGAGTCCGAGTTGGAAGCGCTTCGCGCCGCCAAGCCAGGTCAGGGGCCAACCAGATTGGTCAAGAGCTATCGATGAAGGTGAAGCAAATTTCGAACTATCGAAATTATCGTGCAGGGACAAGCGTGGAAAACAGCTAGGGTTGGCGCACCCGACGACGTCTGTGGGGCATCGCTGCCAACTGGATTCTCAGGCACCGACGACCAAATCGACCCAATCGAGGAGGTTCGCATTCCGTATTCGACAGATTGGGGTGATTGCAAGAGCGCAAAAATGGACTAATTCTGGCTGTCGCCGGGCTGCCAGAATCCCTCCATGTCGACAACGGCGCAGATTTTCATAGCCGCACCTTTGAGCGGGGCACCCACGATTCAGGCATACTGACGTCCGCCCGGCGAGCCGCATTCTGGTGGTCATATCGAGTGTCTGATCAGGACTCAGACGGTGGATCACGGTTGAACCCCAAGTCATCGTGGACATGAGTTTTACATCAGCACCAGCGACCGTCACTTGCAGTCAGGAATGTGCTAAAATCAGGGTAACGGTGTCGTCGTCCGTCGCCACCAATTGGAGGGATGACGGCTGGTAAAAGCCTTTTTTTGGACAGGCCGACGCACCAGGGCCGAGCCGTTGCTGGTTCGGTAGAATCGACCTTAACGGCTCGGACACGCCGCCTCTCCAATACGCAGTCCGGTTTGGCGCAAAGGCAGACATCTGGGCTCCAAGCAACCTCTCAGAAATCAGGCAGAAATGGAAAATCCACTTTTTACTGAATCGCCAGGGTCGCCTCAGTTCCTGAAACTCAGCTAATACCACTCGGGACTACAATACCAGTTCTACTCTAGTAAGAAACTTGTATAAACCTATTCGAACTGAAACGGTTGGGAGGTCCACGTGGGATTCGACAAAATTCTAGATAGGCTTAAAGAGCGCATTGACCAGGTGGATCTGGCCTTACCCCTGCATCGCCGGCTGCGTAACGCCATGGAGAATGCCATATCAAATAATGAACTGACGAGGGGCGCCGTCCTGCCTGGTGAGCGGCAAATATCTGAAGCTCTGGGACTATCGCGCGTAACGGTAAGAAAGACCATTTCGACGATGGTTGACGATGGGTTGCTACGTGTCCGCCATGGCGCCAGGACGGAAGTCAGTTCTCCAGTTGAAAAGTCGCTTTCTAACCTGACTAGTTTTTCGGAAGACATGACCTCACGCGGAATTATGCCCGGATGTATATGGTTGGAAAAGAAGATTTCGCGTCCATCGCCTACGGAAATGATGGCGCTCGGTGTTCCCGCAACAACAGATGTGATCCGTTGCAAGCGCATACGTACTGGCGATGGAGCGCCCATTGCGGTTGAAACCGCTTGTGTTCCTGCACGCTTTTTGCCTAACCCCGATTTGATCGAAAATTCGTTATATGAAGCCCTTGAACGTCGCAATGCACTGCCACAACGCGCTCTGCAGCGAATGCGTTCGCGACCTGCGACAGCGGCAGACGCAGCACTTCTTAATTGCAGCGCTGGCACGCCACTGTTGATTGTTGATCGCCGGTGCTTTCTGGCCGATGGGCAAATTGTTGAGTTCACAGAAACGCGGTACAGCGGCGAAGCCTATGACTTTGTCATCGAATTGAATCGATAATACCAGCTATTTAACTGGTTGCTTTCTGGTATGGCTGGCATAACCTCTAGGCCGACAGAGGTGCCCAATTGCTGCTTGATAGTCTCAAACATCGTCTGATCGTTTCCTGCCAACCGGTAACGAGTGGTCCTATGGACAATGCGGAGGCCGTTGTAGGGTTTGCGCTGGCGGCCGAGGTCGGTGGCGCATCGGCATTGCGAATTGAATCAATTGCGTATCTCAAAGCAGTTCGCCCGCGCACCAAATTACCAATCGTGGGCATAGTAAAACGCGACCTTGACGATAGCCCTATTCGCATTACCCCCTACATTGACGATGCCGTTGGCCTTTGCGAGGCGGGGGCCGATATTGTGGCGTTTGATGCCACCGACCGGGTTCGTCCCGCAACAATCAGCGCACTGATCGTGGCAATCCACGGGCGTGGGAAGCTGGCCATGGCCGATTGCTCCTCGCTTGACGACGCCAAGGCGGCGCTGGCGGCAGGCGTTGACTGCATCGGCTCAACCCTTTCAGGATATGTAGGCGGAACGGTTCCGGACGGTCCGGATTTTGAGTTGATTGAGGCGATGCAGGCACTAACGCCCTATGTGATTGCGGAAGGCCGGATCAAATTTTTGGACGACGCAACCCAGGCGTTGCGGCGCGGCGCGCATGCGGTTGTTGTCGGTTCTGCCATAACGCGCACCGAGCATGTAACCGAATGGTTTGAGCACGAAGTCGCGCGGACCGCGCGGGCGCTCAAAAGCCCCGTTTTGGCCATTGATATTGGCGGCACGAAAATTTTGGCGACATTGATCACCAATGGCCGTGCTGGCGCCGAAATGCAGATCGCGACAGATCGCAAGGTCGGCCCGGATCATTGGATTGCCGAGGTTGCCGAAGCGGTTAAATCCTGGGGCGGGCAGTATGGCTCGGTTGGTTGCGCTGTCACCGGCCTGATTGACGACGGAGTTTGGTCGCCACTGAACAAATCGACGCTCAATATTCCCGAACGGTTTCCGCTTGTTGCGCGGCTCGCTTCAACATTTGGCGTCCCGGCATTCGCGGCCAATGACGCGCAATCGGCGGCGTGGGGCGAGTTCAGACATGGTGCGGGCGCTGGCCAAGACATGGTTTTTTTGACTATTTCGACGGGCATTGGCGGTGGCATTGTGGTCAATGGGCGTTTGCTGGGCGGTTTGGCCGGGCATTACGGCATTTTGCGATCGCCCTCGACAAACAAAAGCTTGCCAATTGAAGACGAGGTCTCGGGGCGCTGGATTGCCGCCGAGGCGGAGCGGGCCGGACATCGGGGCGACGCGGCCACGGTTTTCGTCGCCGCGCGCGCCGGAGAAGCTTGGGCAGACGCAATTATTGCCAATTCGGCCAGCACGGTCGCCCTGCTCTGCCAAGATATTCAACTCACTCTTGACCCGCAGCGGATCGTTGTTGGCGGCGGCATTGGCTTGGCCGACGGTTATCTGGACCGGGTCCGTGCCGCCCTGCCCGACTTAGGGCCGCGCTGCAAACCCCAAATCGTGTCGGCCCGCTGTGGCCGGCACGCAGGCGCCATTGGCGTTGCTGAACTTGCTGCCACAGCACTTTGACGTAAGGAAGGGAACAAATGTCAAATACTGCAAAATTCAAACTCTCAACGCTGGCGGTGCTCGCTGCCGCTCTCATGTCTTCAGTAACCGCCGCACAAGCAGCGGTCACCGTGCTGGGTTGGCCTGGCGGATCAGAAGAAACCGCGCTGCGCGCGGTTGTGGACGACTATAATGGCCAAGCCAACGTTGCCGACGCCGACAAAGTCGAACTCCTGTTTTTCTCGCGCGACGGCTTTTACGACAAATTGCAGGCCGATATGGCCGCAGGCTCCGATGCGTTCGATCTCAACTTGCTCGCCACTTATGCCATTGGCCGTTATGCGCCATATATGGAACCTGTGGATCTTGGCCCCGACGCTGTGACCACATTTGGCGACTCTGTGCTCAAGACAATGCAATTTGATGGCAAGCAATATGGTGTGCCGACCGATTTGTCGCTGCACTTCATGTACTATCGCAAAGACCTAGTTGCGGCGCTGATGGCCGACGATGCGGCAAAAGCCAAATATGCGGAAATTAGCGAAAAATATCTTGGCAAAAAACTTGAACCCAAAGACCCCAATGATTGGACATGGGACGATTGGGCCGCCACAGCGCTCTATTTTTCCAAGGACGTGAACGCTGAAAGCCCTGTGCGCTATGGCACCGTGCTGCAAATGAAGAATCTTTTGTTCAACATGATGGTGTTCCAATCTTTGCCGCGCTCTTATGGCGGGGACTGGATGGATGCGTCTGGCGCGATTACCGTTGATTCCGACGCCTATCGCACCGGACTTGAGATGTACAAAATGCTCTATGACGCGGGCGCTTCGCCTCGGGATTCATTGAGCTATGAGTATGCTGAAACCAACGCCGCGTTTGGTTCTGGACAGACAGCGACCGCCCTACAGTGGAATGCGGCGGCGGGCGAGCTAACCGATCCCGAGAAGTCCCCGGCGGTTGCGGATAACGTTGGCATTGTTGCCCCACCGGCTGGTCCCGACGGTCGCGCAGACCATATTCACGGCCTTGGCCTTGGCCTGAACAAAAACGCCAAGAACAAGGAAGGCGCAATCAAGTTCCTGAAATGGATGGCCACCGAAAGTGCGGCTCTCGACTATGCCAAAAATGGTGGTTCACCGGCGCTCGCACCTGCTGTGGTCGCTAAAATTGCTGCTGAGCGGCCTGACCTCGTCCAATTGGGTCAATTTGCCGATGCCTATGGCTATGTCATGACCGGCGGAACGTCGGCCAAGGCGTTGTCGGTCTATGAATTGCAGGCCAAGGAATTCACCGGATATTGGTCCGGCCAGCAGACCCTGGACGAGGCCCTGGCTAGAACCAAGGCTGGCATGGAAGAGTTGTTGAAGTAAGTTTTTACAATGAGACGGGCGGTCCCGTGATCGCCCGTTTTCGGGATTTTCTGAGGCTTCAAAAGCCATTAGCAAATGGGCCGAACGGGCCGCCATGCCTTTATGCGCCAGTGCCTTGCCCCCCGCCCCTTCTGACGCTTGCGGGCGCGCCTATTTTGTTACGGACACAGCAATGAACTCGATAAAAAACCTCGACTGGAAGTTGTTGAACACCCCGTTGGTGGTGTTCCTGCTTTTGTTCCTTGGTTTTCCAGTGATCGTTAATCTGTACTATTCGCTCTCCGAAGTCAGTTTTCAAACGCTACGCGCGCCCGAATTGACCGGATTTGGCAATTACCTAACGGTTCTGACGGACCCCGCATTCTGGCAGGCCAGTTGGTTCTCGTTGCGGTTTGGCGTCGTCACCGCTGTGGCGGAATGTGCATTGGGGCTGTGCCTCGCCATATTTCTGGCACCGCTCATTGAAAAGCATTCGGCGCTAATGGCGCCCCTGATGTTACCGCTCATGGTGGCACCGGCCATGGTGGGGCTTATGTATCGCCTGGTGCTGCATGAATTTGTCGGGCCGGTGCCGTATTATCTTTATGAGTGGTTTGGCAATAGTCCGTCGTTTTTGAACGCCGAAAGTGCGTTTTGGACGCTTTCAGTTGTCGAAACGCTGCAATGGACGCCGTTTGCGTTTTTATTGTTTTATATGGCCTATGAGGCCATTCCTGATGAGGTGCGGCAAGCGGCACAAATTGATGGAGCGGGACCCTTTCAACGATTGTTTTACATCGATTTGCCGCTGATGGCCCCAACGCTGATTATCGCGGCTTTCATTCGGTTTATTGATGGGTTCAGGGTGTTTGACAATGTTTATACCCTAACGGGATCTGGCCCCGGCGGTTCGACGACATCGCTGCCAATTTATATCTATGAGGCTTTTTTCAAACAGGGCGCAATTGGCAAAGCAGTTGCCGCCTCCGTCGTGTTGTTTCTCGCATCATTTTCTGTGTTGTTCGGACTTAATTGGTTGTCTGGTCGCCGCAAAGGAGCCACCAAATGATCAATTTTCTCCGGTGGATCGTTTTTGGGATTGCCGCCCTTGCGCTTAACTTTCCGGTCATTGTGACGTTAATCACCTCATTTAAGAGCGCCAAGGAACTCTCAACCAATCCCGGATTCTGGATTAATCAGCCGACGCTCGACAACTATGTCAGTGTGCTTCAGGTCACCGACCGGTTGAATATTTTTGGCTATTTGGGCAATTCCCTGGTCGCGGCCCTAATCGGGACGACACTGGCGCTCGTATTGGCGGTACCTGCCGCCTTTGCCATTGCCAGAGGCGAGATTGGCAAGCGCCTGCTGCTGCCGACCATTGTCAACCTTCGGGCGGTGCCACTCATCATTTTTGCGATTCCGCTTTACATGATGTTTCAATGGCTCGGCCTGCTCGATACCCAGATCGGCCTTGGCTTGATTTTGACAATTGTGAACCTGCCTCTGGCGCTGGTCATCTTGGTCAATGCCATTTCGGAATTGCCAATTGAGCTTGACGAGGCCGCTAGAATTGATGGTGCAAATACCTTTCAAATATTGTCGCGGGTGATTGCGCCAGTGTGTCGGCCCGCAATTGTAACCAGCTTCATTTTTGGTTTTATCACCGCGTGGAACGAGTTTTTGTTCGGGTTAATGTTGACCACCAGTAAGGCTGTACCGATGACGGTGGGGGCGTCGTTTTTCTTTGCCGCCTCCGGTGGGGGCGTGCAGTGGGGGTTGGCGTCGGCGGTGATGATCGTTGGGGCGCTACCGCCAATGCTGCTCGGGCTGATTATGTACAAGCAAATTTCGGGTTCAATGACAGCAGGTGCGGTTAAGGGCTGATAAATAAAGCGGGCAGAGAATTGCTCTGCCCGCGATAGCCTATTTGTTTTTGCGCTTACTCGGCTCGGGCGCGTTCGATCCTGCGACCAAGCCGCTGACCGAGGCGGCCGCCAGGCTTTGCTTCTGTTTCTTTTTTGGCTGCTTACGCAGTCTGTCATCCGTACGTTTGGCCATGTTTCACGTCTCCAGATAGCTCGCAACTGTTCAGGCGAGCAATTTGTGGGGAGCGGTTCCGCGGCGCGGATCCACCGGTCTCATTGCCCTGGTCAGATTATCGTGCTGACCAGGGCGCGATTCCGGTTTGGGACCGTCTCCAGGTCGGCGGTGAAATGATGTTCATCGTGCGGCACTCCCGGCCGTGGTGAACACACCGTCGGCCTCCGGCTGAAACAAAACCATTTCGAGCTCCAGCGCCTCGCATTGTTCGGGATCATGGGAATTGACGGCAAATATTTGCCTCTCGCGCATGCCCAACAGGCCCAGGCCGCGGGATGACTTGATGGAGAGAACGGGCTCCTGGCTGCCCCAGCGGCGATGAAGCAGCAGTTTGTGCTCAAGGGGACGACCGCCATTGACCCGATATCGAACGAAACTGCCAAAAGTGGCAAGATCGGGATCGACATCAATCAACTCAACGATCGAGGCATCATCGAGTTTTTGCTGCAGCTGGTCATAATAGGCGGCGGAGCCCAACCCACCTTGTCTTGCCAACCCGGTCAATATGGCATGATCCCGAACGGTGAGCATGGGACGCGCAGAAGTGATCATGGATATCTCGCAAATAGGTCGGCCGTCGCGAAATCGAGGCCGCAATCGCGCCGATCCTGGGGAATGGTACGGGTGAATATTACTTGGCCCGGCTCTTGCGCTATGCAAGTAGCCGGTCCAGGTCAGAAGCCCGTAGTCCGGCTTTTACGCTCCTCTTTGAGGAACATTATCAATGACATAGCCATATCAAAACATGTTTGGGTCAATGTTCGACCTTTGCAACTTGACGGCTGATCACACACGCCGGAACGATGCCGGTCAGGTTTTCAGCGCCGACACGTTTCAGACGTGCTCCTCATTGCGAACCGAGTGCACCACAACCTCGTGCGCCTTTCCATTTCGGTTGGTCCACTTCATTGTCTGCCCGGCGCGAAGGCCGAGGATTGCCGTACCGAAGGCGGAAAAAATGGAAATGCTATTCGGTGGGTTTTCGCCCGGGAAGGCAAGGCGCAGGATTTGCGGCTCGCCCCCGTCAATGCTGGCCACTGCGGCAGACCCCATCCGCACCACATCATGCGGCAGCAGTCGGTCACTGATGACCCTGGCGCGGTCCAGCTCGTAGAGCAGATCGTCGGCTTCGTCAGCGCTGTGGTTGACACCACCCAATGCCAGAACGACGAGGTCATGACGATCCGCTTCCCCTACAACGATGGGGGGCAGGCCAAAATCGAAGAATCCCATATTATCCTCCTGATAAAAGTACCAACACCATTCACCCGTTGACCATCATGCAGCGCTTGGTCCCGGATCGTCATTCCCGCCATATGGCGATGCCACCCACTTCGGCTTGGCCAATTCGTGCCGCGGCACGAACTGGATAGGCGCCGGCGCGCGTTTTTGCTCGGGTTGATATGGCACGGCTTCGACATGCAACTGCTCTACGGACCCGTCGCGCCGTACGGCGGCGACGGTTTGACCAACGGCGGCGCCAATCAGCGCCAGGCCTCTGGGCGAGGCCAAAAGCATGGTCATGCCGTATACCTCTTCGGCCGGGCCCCTGACCAGGACGCGCTCGTCGAGGTGCATGGGACCGATACCAAACCGCACGCGGCTTTTGAGGGTGACGATGTCGGCCGGAATATCCGTGGGAAACACCACGGTCGCGGCTGAAAGCTTGCGCCGCAGAATGTCGGCCGCTCCGACAAAAGGCTCGGTCCACTGCTGAGACATGGCCTCAAGCACAGCAAAGTCGTTCGAGGTCAGAATGACAGGCAGGTGATAGGTCATATTCGGGCTCCGGAAAAAAGGTTGTCTCGCAGCGACACCCCTGATCCGAAGGCATAACCTTACTGGATCAGGGGACAGGTCCTGTCTTGAGTTTGCCGAATGACTGAAGCGCGGTGTTTCACTCAGGCGTCCTCGGGCACATCTGCGAGATGGATCACCGACAACACTGTCAGGACGTTGTTGCGTCCATCACGGGTCTCCCAGGTAATGGACTGTCCGGTTCTGAGCCCGATCAGCGCCGCACCAACAGGCGTGAGTACCGACACCCTGCCCCGGGAAATATCCGCCTGAACCGGATAAACCAGCTCCACGCTCACCAGATCATCCCGGTCGGTGCGGTACTGGACGCGTGAGCCCATGCGAACGATATCCTGGGGTAGTTTGGCGTCGGGCACGATACGTGCGCGCTCGATCTCGGCCATGAGGCTGTCAGCCGCCGGGGACATGGCACCGCTACCGCCGGCCGCCAACGCCAGCAGCTGTCGGTGCTCTGATTGAGCGATAGTAATTTGTGGTCTAAGAATTCGTTTGCGCAAGATGCTTCTCCATTTGCAGCAAGGCAATCCAGTCAAGACCTGATGGCCGACTAACTATACCCGTTCAATGATGCTGAAATTACCTGGATCCCTAAACTTGACATGCGATGGCATGCCCAAGTTTAGGGCAACTATCCTGCGACCGGCGTGGCCCGGCGCACAACTGTGTGGAGGAAGTTGAATATCTGGCTCATGCAATCAAGATAGGGGCAAGAAAATTAAAGTCAAGTGAAACCAGAGGGAGTCTTGGGTGTGGTTTGAATTTTAGATTCGTCGAAACGATTGCAATAATATTTCGGATACTAAAAACTTGTCACGCCCAAGTTATTATCAATACCAATACACCGATTAGCTGAAGGCGAGGCATTTTGTCTCTGAGACATAAATACTCTCTATCTTGATTATTCCTCCGCGCTGGCCAAGTAGGGTGTTGGTGCCCTTGGCGGCATCGCGAAACTTTCATTAGATAGTTCCCACATTGGGGAACTGGAGGTAAATAATGCTGACGCTCAGGTCCTGTCGTTCTTGCGCAGGGTCCCGTCCACGTGCTGCGGTAAGTTGCCCATGGTGTCTTCGAAGCTACTCCTGGGACCAGGTTGGTACCGGCGGTGGCGTCGCAAGCCCATTTCCCTCAAAAGAGGCGGGCGAAAGCCGCCGTTCATTCGGCCGCCCGCGGCATTGAACCCTTGCCGATTGAGCGTGCGTCTCGAGGCTCGTCCAGAAGCGGTTCACAAGTTTCTGCGCTCCATCTTCAAGCAATTCGAAGCAATTGCGCGGCAGTAGTAGAATCGACCAGTATGGCGGAACCGGGCCCTATGAAAATGGACAAAAATTTCCGAGAACCAGTTCCTGAGAATCTTCGGTCGAAGTCAGTCCATCGCGGACCCGGCGGCCGCTTTACAATAGCGGATTCATAAACGCGCTAGCAGCTTTCCTGAAAACCGTCACAAGCGCCCGCTGATCTAAGGCGCTGGCCGCAAGGCCCTGCCCACATAACCAGATACGCTCAAGACCGAAAGGTGGACAAAGGGGTGGATTGAAAATCCTTCCACCCACCTATGCCATTGAACCAACACGCTAATTTGTAAAAAAAATGGTGCCCAGAAGAAGACTCGAACTTCCACACCTTGCGGTACACGGACCTGAACCGTGCGCGTCTACCAATTCCGCCATCTGGGCCCATAAAATCCTGCCAAGGGGGCAGAACGCATATTGGAGCGTGCGGTTACTAGGGCGGCTGGGGGAGGATGTCAATCGGGTCTGACGGCAATTTGCGGCTTTGGCGGCAAATCGGTGGCAAACTGGGCCAGCCATTGGCGCAATACCCTCGACAGCGCGGCGGCGCTTGCGTTAGAAGCCTTTTCAAATAATTGTTTTCCCGCCTGATGTTGCCGGAGCCTTTCAGATGGATCATTTGCACCAGAGACTTGTTACCGTATTTGGTGGCTCGGGATTTGTCGGCACCCAGGTGGTTCAGACTTTGGCGCGGCGCGGTTATCGGGTGCGTGTCGCCGTGCGGCGGCCCGATCTTGCCGGGCATCTGAAGCCGCTGGGCGCTGTGGGACAGATCCAGCCCATTCAGGCCAATGTGCGCAATATGGCCTCGATCCAGCGGGCGGTTGCCGGGGCCGATTTTGTGATCAATCTGGTTGGCATTGGCTATGAAGGGGGCAAGCAGCGCTTTGGCGTCGTGCATGTCGAGGGCGCGGCGGCTGTTGCGCGCGCTGCCAAAGCTGCCGGGGCCACCTCGCTGGTCCATATGTCAGCACTTGGGGCCGATGCGCAGAGCGAGAGCAACTATGCGTCATCCAAGGGCGCCGGAGAAGCGGCTGTCATGGAAGCGTTTCCGCAGGCGATCATCATGCGCCCCTCAATTGTTTTTGGACGCGGGGACGGCTTTTTCAATCTGATGGGAACGCTGGCGCGCTGGCTGCCCGTCATGCCGCTTATCGGGGGCCAATCAAATTTCCAGCCCGCCTATGTCGGCGATGTGGCCGAAGCTTTTGTGCTGGCTGCTGAAAGCAAGGTCAAGACCGGGCGCACTTATGAGCTGGGCGGTCCTGAGGTTTTGACCCACAAGGCATTGCTGGAGCTGGTGTTGCGGGAGACCCTGCGTACGCGGCCGCTCTTTGCAATGCCCACCTGGATGGCCAATATCGTCGCCTTCAAGTTTTCGCTATTGCCGTTTCCGCCCCTGCTGACCGCCGACCAGATCAAATTGCTGGCGCACGACAATAAAGTTTCCGATGAGGCGCGTTCACAAAAGCGCACGTTTGCGGCCTTTGGCATTGCCCCGACCTCGATGGAAACCATTTTGCCCAGCTATATGTGGCGGTTCCGGCGCAATGGGCAGTTTGACCGGCCCGAAGAGCGGCAAAACAGTTTGGCCGAATAGGCCTGATTTTCAGTTTTGAAATTTTTATAAATGGCGGGTCTGGTGGCCCGCCATTGTCGTTTCGCGCTCAGCGCATGACCAAAAGAGCGACAAGACCAATGCCGCCCACCGCGATGCGCCAATAGGCGAAGGGAGCAAAGCCGTGGCGGGAGACGAAATCGAGCAGATAGCGCACAACGATAGCGCCCACCACAAACGAGGCGGCAAAGCCGATGGCGATTGACAGGCCGAGATCGGCGGTCATCAGGGCGCGGCTCTTGTAAAAATCATAGCCAAAGGCGCCGATCATGATTGGCAGGGCGATGAAAAAGGTGAATTCTGCCGCCGAGCGCTTGTCGGTGCCAAACAGCATCGAGCCAACGATGGTGGCACCGGAGCGGGACACGCCGGGGATCAGCGCCAACATCTGGAACAGGCCAACGATGAGGCTGAGGTGCCAGGGGTAGGTATAGATATCGGTATAGCGCGGTTTGAGCGGCAGGCGATCAACGATCAGCAGAACGATGCCGCCGAGCAAAAGCATGATGCAGATAACCAGCGGAGTTTCGTAGAGCACCCCCTGAATGAAATCATGCAGGGCAACGCCGGCGAGCGCGGCCGGAAACGAGGCCAGTATGACATTGCGGGCAAAGGCCCAGGCGTAGGGTTTACCGGTCAATGCATCGCGAATCAGGGTTGCGAGCTTGGCAAAGTAAATTGTGACGATGGCCAGAATCGCGCCCAATTGAATGAGCACAATAAAAACGGCAGGCTGGGTGAGGCCGAAAAATTCGCCCGCCAGCAACAGGTGGCCGGTTGAGGAAACCGGCAGGAATTCGGTAAGCCCTTCAATTAATCCGAGCACCAAAGGCACAAAAAGACCTTGATCGACGTTCATTTGATCCCCTAATTCATTAGGACAAGCCGCAGCATGGGCTCGGGAGTTCAGGCAGGTGTGATAGCGTTGTTCGCACCTACCGCCAATAAGCCCTATGCTCAGGAAATGGCTAGAAAGTTAAAGAGTGACCCGCATGCCCACTTTGCTGCACCACCCGCTCGATCCATCCTCGCGTCTGGCCCGGCTGATGCTGGCCGAGTATGGCGTGCCTGTCGAGCTTGAAGAGATCAAGCCCTGGCTGCGCGAGGCTGACTTTCTGGAAATCAACCCGGCAGCGACCCTGCCCATCCTTGTCGATGAAAAGGGCGGGCAGGCCGTGGGCTGTCTTGCCGTGTTGCACATGATCGAGGACCTTTATGCGCCCACGAGCATCGACGGGCTGATGCCCACAGATGCCGCGCAGCGGGCAGAAATGTGGCGGCTGTTCGAATGGGTCAATGCCAAACTCAATGACGAAGTTACCCGCTATGTGCTGGAGGAAAAGATCGCCAAGCGCGATACGAGGGGCGCGACCCCGGAGCCATCGGTGCTGCGGGCGGCCAAAACCAATCTGGCCGAGCATATGCTCTATTTCAACTGGCTATTGGCGACGCGCGAATGGCTTTCGGGCGAGGTGATGACGCTGGCCGATTTTGCGCTGGCGGCGCATCTGTCGAGCCTTGATTATACCGGGGACATTGACTGGGGGAAAGCGGGCGAAACCCGCGACTGGTATTCGCGAATCAAATCGCGCCCGGCATTTCGAACCCTGTTGAATGATCGCGTTGTTGCCATGCCGCCACACAAGGGTTATGCGGACCTCGATTTTTGAACCAGCCTGTCCAACGCGCGCTTGATGAAGTGCGAAGCCGCGCCGAGGCGCTCGGCTTTGACAGTTTTGGCGTGACCGCGGCGACCGCGCGCCCCGACCTGCCCGCAAAACTCAATCGGGCGCTGGCGGCGGGCTGGCACGGCGACATGGATTGGATGGCCGAAACCGAGGAGCGGCGTGGCGCGCCGCAGGCTTTGTGGTCCGAGGCGCGCTCGATCATCGTGTTGGGGATGAATTACGGGCCGCAGAGCGATCCGCTGGCGCTGCTTGAGGAAAAATCGCTCGGCACCATTTCGGTCTATGCCCGCAATCGCGATTACCACGAGATAATCAAGGGCAAGCTCAAGGAGCTGGCGGGGCTATTGTCGCGGCGCACCGGGGCCGAGGTCAAGGTGTTCGTTGATACAGCCCCGGTGATGGAAAAGCCGCTGGCCGAGGCGGCGGGCCTTGGCTGGCAGGGCAAGCATAGCGTTTTGGTCAGCCGACAATTCGGCTCGTGGCTGTTTCTGGGGGCGATCTTTACCGACGCCGATCTGCCGCTTGATAGCCCGCACGCCGAAAACTGCGGCAGCTGTACAAAGTGCCTTGATATATGCCCGACCAACGCCTTTCCCGCGCCGTTCAAACTGGATGCGCGGCGGTGTCTTGCCTATCTCAGTGTTGAGCACAAGGGGCCGATTCCGCTTGAATTTCGGGTGCCGATGGGCAACCGGATATATGGGTGCGACGATTGTCTTGCGGTATGCCCGTGGAACAAGTTTGCCAGTGTCAGCCGCGAAGTGCGCTTACAGGGACGGGCCGAGTTTGAGCGGCCAGAGCTGGCCGATCTGGTGGGGCTGGATGATCCGGGGTTTCGCGCCCTGTTTGCCGGCTCGCCGATCAAGCGGATCGGGCACGCGCGGTTTTTGCGCAATGTGCTGATTGCCATTGGCAATAGCGGCGATAGGCACTTGTTGGAGGCGGCGATTGCGCAGCTTGATTCACGCGAACCGGTGGTGCGGGGGGCTGCCGTGTGGGCGGTGCGCAAGCTGGCCCCGCAGCGCGCCAATGCGCTTGAGGCGCAGTACTTACCTAATGAGGCCGATGCCGATGTGCGGACCGAGTGGACAGTTGCACTGGATGATTAGCAGATGAATGTTTTCTTTTTCGGGCTGGGCTATTCCGCCCAGGCAAGTGCTGTGGCCATTAAGGCAATGGACCCGGGTGTGGCGATTGGCGGGACGGTGCGCGGCGCTGAAAAGCTTGTGGGGTTGCGGGCGCAGGGGTTGGCAGCCCAGGTATTTGACGGATCGGTCGATCCGGCGCTGGTCAGCGATGTGCAGCGGGCCAGTCATGTTGTTGTCTCGATTGCACCTGATGCAGACGGCGATGCGGTGCTCAACCATTTTGCCGGGACACTGGCGGCATCGGCGTCGCTCGAATGGCTCTGCTATTATTCAACCGTTGGGGTTTATGGCAATTTTGACGGGCACTGGATCGATGAGAGCGCGGTGTGCGCGCCGATCAACCAGCGCTCGCAGCAACGGGTTGTTGCCGAGCAGGCGTGGCGCGATTTTGCCGCCGCCAACAAGGTGCCGCTGATGATTATGCGGCTGGCCGGGATCTATGGGCCGGGCCGCTCGAGTTTTGACAAGCTTTTGGCGGGCACGGCCAAAAGAATCGTCAAGCCCGGACAGGTGTTCAATCGCATTCACGTGGCCGATATCGGGCGGGTGACGGCACTGGCAGCAAAACAGAAACTGGCGGGGACGTTCAATCTGGCCGACGACGAACCGGCTCCACCGCAGGATGTTGTAACTTATGCCGCCGAAATGGCCGGGATGGCGCCGCCGCGCGAAACTGATTTTGCCACCGCCGACATGACACCGATGGCCCGCTCATTTTATGCGGACAACAAGAAAGTCTCCAACAGGGCAATCAAGCAGGCGCTGGGGATTGAACTTTTGTATCCAAGCTACAGGGAAGGCTTGCGCGCCATCCATGACGCACGCTGAACCAGAAGTGAAACCGGCCAAGTCGGCCCCACAAAGGGTCATGCTGGAGGGCAAGTATGTGCGGCTGGAGCCCCTGGGGCTGCACCACGCCGCCGACCTTTACACAGCCTCAATCGGCGAGGGCGTGCCGGAGCGCTATCGCTGGCTGTTTGAACATCCGCCCGCGTCCCAGCAAGAGATCGAAAGCTGGATACACGCCGTCAATGGCGGTTCGGACCGCTATGTGGCGGTGATCGACAGGGCCAGTGACCGCGCCGTCGGCCGACAGGGGTGGTTGCGCATTTTTCCCGATCACGCCTCGATTGAGATAGGCGGCATCTATTGGGGGCCGCAGATGGCAGGCTCGCGACTGGCGACCGAAGCCTTCTATCTGTTCGCCCGGCACGCCTTCGATGCGCTCGGTTACCGGCGCTTCGAGTGGAAATGCAATAATCTCAACGAACCCTCCAGGGCCGCGGCAAGACGATTCGGTTTTCAATATGAAGGCCTGTTTCGACAGGACCGGATTGCCAAGGGACAAAGCCGGGATACTGCCTGGTTTTCCATTATTGACAGCGAATGGCCGAAGCTGCGCGCCGAGTATGAACGCTGGCTGGACGCGGACAATTTCGATGATGCCGGTCAGCAACGCTCGAAACTGGCAACGCGCACGGATTAGGGGACGATCAGACGCCGCACCGCGTCGGTCAGCAAATCAAGATCCTGCGGGCGGCTGAGGCGGTGATCGCCATCGGGCACCAGTGTCAGGGTGACCGGATCATGCAGTAGATGGGTGGTGAGCTTGATGGCATGCGATTGAGGCACGTCAGGATCCTTGCCGCCCTGCAGGATGGTGATCGGGCAGCCAGTTTCGATGACACCACCCAGGAGGCGATGCTTTTCACCATCCTCGATCAGACCATTGGTTATGCGATAGGGCGTATCCGAATATTGCGAAGGCTGGTCAATATAGCCCTGGGCTGAAAGCGCCTGACGTTCTTCGGGTGTAAAATCGGGGAGCATCAGTTCGTGGGTCATATCGACGGCGGGCGCGATCAGAACCAGCGCGTGCAGGGGCGTGCCGTGCGCCAGAAGATGCTTTGCCAGCAGCATTGCCAGCCAGCCGCCCATTGAAGAGCCAACAACGATCTGCGGGCCCTTGGTCAGGGCAAAGACGGCGATGGTTTCCTCGAGCCAGCGCGAAATGGTGCCGAGATCGAACGCGCCGCCGGATATGCCATGGCCGGAATAGTCGAAACGCGTGACCGCCAGGCCATTTTCGGCACCAAAAGCATCAAGCGCCATGGCTTTGGAGCCGACCATATCGGAGCGAAACCCGCCGAGCCAGAAAATGCCGGGGCTGGCGCCGGGGCGCTGGGCAATGGCAATGGTGCGGGCCGCTTCGGCCTCACCCAGCGTTAAGCTTTTCTCAACAATTTCTGCCATCGCCCTTTGTCCTTTAATCAGTTATGCTATTGAAGTTAGCCGTCTGGGCCGATCCAGACAGAGCCGCCAAAATTTGGCTACGTTTGCCTGTTGACTTATGCGGGCGCTAACACGATTTTATGCACGAATTCACCATTTGGCTTATCAACACAAGGAACGTTTGCCATTCGTCGTCCAATGAGACCCGTTGCGCCCCAGAAGGATGGGCCGCTATCCAACGAAGATATCACCAGCGCCGATGTTCAGCTCATCGATGCTGAAGGCGAAAATCGCGGGGTCGTCAATACCCGTGTCGCGCTGACCGAGGCACAGGAAGCTGGCCTCGATCTGGTCTTGATCTCTCCCAACGCCCAGCCGCCTGTTGCAAAGATGCTGGATCTGGGGCGCTTCAAATATGCCGCGCAGAAAAAAGCTGCCGAGGCGCGCAAGAAGCAGAAGGTGATCGAGGTCAAGGAAATCCAGTTGCGACCCAATATCGACACCCACGACTACGACACCAAGATGAAAGCGGTAAAACGCTTTATCGAGGACGGTGACCGGGTCAAGGTGACGATGCGTTTCCGGGGCCGCGAAATGGCGCATCAGGACATCGGCATGCACCTTCTGATCAAGGTCAAGGACCAGATGGAAGAACTGGCCAAGGTCGAATCGCAGCCGCGTTCCGAAGGCCGCCAGATGGTCATGGTGCTGGCGCCCCGCTAGGGCTTCACCCCTTGTTGAAATATTGAAGAGGCGGGCCGGGTGCCCGCCTTTTTCTTTGGCGGTCAGGCCTTGGCGAGGGCCGCGTCGACGTCCTTGCCATAGGGAATGGCAGGCTGGGCGCCGGGATTAAGGCAGGCAAGGCTACCCGCATAAGCGGCCCGGCGCATGGCCTGCTCGAGCGGCAGCCCGGCATCGAGCGCGGCGGCCAGATAGCCGCAAAACGTATCCCCTGCCCCCACCGTATCAACCGGGGTGACTTTCAGGGCATCAACGGCAATCAACTGGTCGGGGGTGGCGGCTTTGGCGCCATTGGGGCCGAGCGTGACGATGATGGTCTGGTTGTGGGTTTTGGCCCAATCGCGCATCATCGTGTCCAATTCACCAGCCTTGTCGCCGCAGAGCAGGGCAAATTCGGTTTCGTTGGCCACCGTGATCGCGGCGTTGGCTGCCTGGGCGGGCGTGTCGCTGAGGAATGGCGCGGTATTAAGAATGGCGATGACGCCTTTTTCCCGGGCCAGCGCCAGCGCACGGGCGGTCGCCGCTTGCGGGATTTCCTGCTGCAACAGCAGGATCGAGCCCTTTTGCATGTCGGCGAGTGCTGCCTCGGCATCGGCGGGCGTCAATTCGCCATTAGCGCCGGGCAGGACCGCGATGACGTTTTCGCCCGCGCCATCAACAAAGATCATGGCAATGCCGGTTGACCCGTCGACGGTGCGCACGCCAGCGAGGTCCACGCCGTCGCCGCGCAGTTTTTCCAGCGCAATGTCGGCGAAGGCATCACTGCCCACGGCGCTGAAGTGGCGGACCTCGGCACCGGCGCGGCGGGCCGCCAGCGCCTGATTGGCCCCCTTGCCGCCTGCCGCCATTGAAAAGGTGCCACCGGCAACGGTTTCACCGGGCTGAGGCAGGCGCGAGACAGTACCAACCTGATCAAGATTGGTGGAGCCAAAAACGCTGATCATGAGACGAGAACTTTCATTAAAGGGCCTTGAGTACCGTATTCCAGTTGCGCGACGTCCACAGGTGCTGCTTGCCGAAGAACTGGTGGATTTGATCCATGCCCGCTCCAAACCGGCCAGAGGGCATGCGGTGGGCGATGATAAAAATTTCGGTGTCGGTCAGATGAACGACGCGAAAATCGCCGGGCACTTCGCACGGCATCGGCAAGGATTTGGCGACGGGATCGGCAAGAAAGGTCACATAAAACTTGGTGTCTTTGTCAGCCGCCAATCCGCGGAACGGGTCGCTGCCGACCGTTTCCTGCAATTGGGCCTGACTGCGCAAAACCACGGGAATGGGGAAGCCGAAGGCTTTTTCCAGTCCCGATTCGATCCGGTGCCGATCAATAATATCGGCGTCGAACAGTACATTGCCGCTGGCCAGCAGGGTTTTGACATTGTCATAACCCAGATCAGTAAAGGCCTGCCGCAGATCGGCGCTCCTGACCTGCCGTTTGCCCAGATTGACGCCCCGCAGCCAGGCGATGTGACGGGTCACGATTTTTTGCTCGCGGGCAGGGGGTGAAGGGTTTCTCCCCGGGCCAGCATATCAACGAAACGCTCAATCGCACGCGCGCGACCGGCGGCAGTTTTAAGATTGCCGATCCGGAAAGCCAGCGCAAAGCGATTGGTCTTGTCCAACTGTTCGAACAGGGGTTGGGCCGCCGGATTGGTAGAAATGGCGGCCAGCAGATCCTCTGGCATTTCTATATCGGCGGACGAGCCATAGGCGGCCGCCCAGCGACCATCCTTGATGGCGGCATCGACATGGACCTGCCCATGCTCGGTCATTCGGCCTTCAACTTTGAGGCGCGCGATGTGATTGCGGTTTTTCTGGCTCCAGATACTTTTGGGTCTTCGGGGCGAAAACCGCTGCAGGAAGGCGGTTTCGTCAAAACTTTTCTTGATGCCATCAATCCAGCCCCAGCATAGCGCCACGTCAAGCGCTTCAGCATAGGTGATGGATGGTGTGTCGCTGCCCTTCTTGGCGATCTTGAGCCAAAGCTCGGTTTCGCTGGCGTGATGGCGCGAAAGCCAGTCAAGGAAGGCAGATCCGTTATCAAAACCCCTGATGCGGTCGGGCCGCGGGATAACCGGGGCCATTAATCGGCCTCAACCGGAGCCGCCTCGATGACACGCGCCAGCGCCGGGTCCAGCACATCGGAGGGAGGCAGATTGATCTCAAAGGTAGTGGCCAGAACCTGCTTGAGCCCATCAACGTCCTCGAGAACGACGCGCTCGCGCTCTTCACCAGCGCGATGAATAGTCAGGCGATTGCGCAGCAGATTGTAGCGCACCGACTTTTCAGCGCGCGAGGCACCCAGCAGATTGTTGTCATGGTGATCTGCCGCCATCTCGACGCTAAGGTCGGCCAATTCCTCGGGACTGCGCTCGACCGGATCAAACTGATAGACCGGCTTCCACTCCTCATCGAGATTGACCTCGAGCCGAAAACCCTCGCCATCGGTGAGCAGGCGGAAGGTTTCGTTGGGGGTCTGCTGTTCGATGTCGGGCCGCATTTTCAGGGGCGCTGTCAGGGTAAAGCTGCCAAAGCCGACATCAACCAGATAAGGCGCATTGTTGATTTCAACGCCCAGCACCATGTGGCTCAAGGGGCGTTCAGCGTCCGGCGGATAGCCCCAGAGGACGCGCGCGGTATAGGGCTTTACGCTATAGTCGAGATCGGCCAGCACCCGCATGAACAGGGTATTGAGCTCAAAGCAGAAGCCGCCGCGCCGATTGTGCAAAAGTTTATGTTCAAGGCTTCGTTGATCGAGTTTGACCGGCAGGCCAATGATGGGATCAAGGTTCTCAAATGGAATGGCGGCGGGTTGCAGGGCCGCCAATTGTTCCAGCGTTGCCAGACTGGGGGCGATTGAACCGGCGAAGCCGATTCGCTCGAAATAGGCTTTGATGTTGACTTTTTCGCTCATCGATCACCTAGCCGCTGTTTCTCGATCGGCCCGCAATATGGGGACAGAACACGCATTTGTCACCACCGGACTTTTTCCGGCACTCCGGCACCTGCCGCTTGGACACACCAAAAGGCTCCTCTGCGATAGCAGGGGAGCAACAATTATTCAAAGGGGGAGGCGTTGTCAGGCGGTCGCCTTGCGGACGCGCACCACGACATCGACATGGGTAACAACCATGCCTGCGGGGGCTTCGGGCAACGACTGGAAGGCGACATCGGTTGCCGGAATGTCGATCATGCGTTGTTCATCTTCGACATAAAAATGGTGATGATCGGAGGTGTCCGTGTCAAAATATGAACGCGACGCATCGACGGCAACTTCGCGCAAAAGCCCGGCTTCGTGGAACTGGTGCAGCGTATTGTAAATCGTTGCCAGGGAAACATTGACGTGCGACAGGCCGGCTTCAGAATGCAATTGTTCGGCGCTGACATGGCGATGCGGGCCACCAAACAGCAACTCGGCCAAGGCAACCCGCTGGCGGGTCGGACGCAATCCGGCCATGCGCAGGACCGCAGTAAGGCAGGGCTTGCGCGAAGGGTGGGTTCGGCTCATCTGGGTTCGATCAGGCATTGGGTCCTTGGATGGCTAAGGGCCAGCGTAAAGGTCTATCTTATAGCCAGCGAGGGCCGTTGGCACAAGCACTGCACCCAAACAGGGCTAACGCGGGGACGATATTGACCTTTGGCTCTCTTGACCCCCCGTCCGTGCCCTCTACAGAACGCCGAATGGTTAACCAAGGGGCTGACATGACTGAACGTGCAAACCAATTCAGTTACGAAGAATTGTTGGCTCACGGGCGCGGTGAATTGCCGGGCCAGATGGACGCTCGACTACCGGCGCCACCCATGCTGATGTTTGACCGCATTACCCACATCGCCGACAATGACGGCGAATTTGGCAAGGGCTCGGTGGTTGCCGAACTCGACCTGCATCCTGACCTCTGGTTTTTCAAGTGCCATTTCATTGGCGATCCAGTGATGCCCGGCTGCCTGGGGCTGGACGCTCTTTGGCAAATGGTGGGGTTTTACCTGGGTTGGTCAGGTTCGCGCGGTCGTGGGCGCGCCCTGGGCGGCGCGATCAAGTTTACCGGCCAGGCAACCTCTGACATAAAGTTGCTTGAATATCGGATCGACATCAAGCGCCACATGCGCTCTCCTTTGCCGTTTGGCATTGCACAAGGGCTTGTCAAAGCGGATGGTGAAACCATCTATGTCGCAGAAAACCTCCGAGTAGGCTTGATCGGCGGCGCTTAAGCGCCCCACCATGTCCGACCCGCAAAACAGCATGAGGCAAAGATGAGACGAGTTGTTGTCACCGGTATTGGGATCATTTCATCAATCGGCAACAATCGTGCCGAGGTGTTGGCAAGCCTGCATGCCGCCAAACCCGGCATCAGCTTTGCCCAGGACTATGCCGATCTCAACTTCCGCTGCCATGTGCATGGCGCGCCCAGCATCGATCCATTTGAAGTGCTGGACCGTCGCACCACCCGCTTCATGGGCAAGGGCGCGGCCTGGAATTATCTGGCCATGCAGCAAGCCATCGAAGACGCAGGGCTTGAAGAAAAAGACATCAAGAACCCGCGTACAGGCATTGTGATGGGCTCTGGCGGGCCATCGACCCGCACGGTTGTGGAAGCGGCCGATATTACCCGCGAAAAGGGCCCCAAGCGTATCGGACCGCTGGCCGTACCCAAGGCCATGAGCTCGACCGCCTCGGCAACGCTGGCGACGCCGTTTGGCATCAAGGGAATCAATTATTCGATCTCGTCGGCTTGTGCGACCTCCAAACATTGCATTGGCAATGGCTATGAGCAGATCCAGATGGGCAAGCAGGACATTGTGTTTGCCGGTGGCCACGAGGACCTCGACTGGTCGCTGAGCAACCTGTTTGACGCCATGGGCGCCATGTCCTCCAACTTCAACGATAATCCGCAAAAGGCGTCGCGCGCCTATGACCGCGACCGCGACGGTTTTGTGATCGCCGGGGGGGCCGGGGTGCTGGTGCTTGAAGAGCTTGAGCACGCCAAGGCGCGTGGGGCCAATATTCTGGCCGAAATCATTGGTTATGGGGCAACTTCGGACGGCTACGACATGGTCGCGCCGTCAGGCGAAGGCGCTGAACGCTGCATGCGGTTGGCGCTCGAAGGCGTTGATATGCCGGTTGATTATATCAACCCGCACGCCACCTCGACCCCGGTCGGCGATGCCCGCGAAATGGACGCGATCCGGGCTGTTTTTGGCTCGGGCGACAAATGCCCGCCGATCTCGGCGACCAAATCGCTGACCGGCCATTCGCTCGGCGCAACAGGGGTTCAGGAATCGATTTATTGCATCATGATGATGCAGGAAAAGTTCATCTGCGAGAGTGCCAATATCGAAAACCTCGATGATGCCTTTGCCGACATGCCGATCCTGCGGGCGCGTCGCGACAACGCCAATATCGGGGTCTCGCTGTCAAATTCCTTCGGCTTTGGCGGCACCAACGCTACACTGGTGTTCAAGCATCCGGACGCCTGATTAACGCCTGGGTGGCGCGCGGTGCTCAAGGCATCACGTTTCAGATCACTGAATTTTTCCGTTGACGGCCGCATGTCCTGATCAACCCGCCCGTAATCGTCCTCGGTGCGGATGATGTCATCTTCGCCCAGATAGGCGCCGGTTTGCACTTCGATGAGTTCCAACTGGATCTTGCCGGCGTTCGCCAGCCGGTGGTTGCATCCCAGAGGCAGGTAGATCGACTGGTTCTCAGTCAGCATTGAAATCTTGCCATCGACGGTCACTTCGGCGGTGCCCTTGACCACGACCCAATGTTCGGAGCGGTGGTAATGCATTTGCATCGAGAGCTTTTTGCCGGGTTTGACGAAAAGCCGTTTGACCTGAAACCTCTCGGATAACAGCACCGAAGAATAGCCACCCCAAGGCCGGTAGGTGGTCTGGTGTGTCTCGGTCAACGCTCGGGTCGCCAGATCCGCCCTGAGCGAATTGACCAGACCGCCCACCTGCTGCGACTGCGACAGCCGACCAACGAAAATGGCATCTTCGCTGGCGATGACAGCAATGTCATCGAGCCCTTCGACCACGATATGAGCGCCATTCGTCATCACCATTGCATTGGTGGTGTTGGACAATAAAGCGCTGCCCAATACGACGTTGCCAGCCGCATCAGGGTTGTGAGCGCCCCAGACTGCATCCCATGTGCCCAGATCCGACCAGACAAAACTGACCGGCAACACAGCGGCCCTGCGGGTTTTTTCAAAGATGGCGTAATCGACCGAGATGTTGGGGGCTGCCTCAAATGTTGCGGCATCAAGCCGGACGAAGTCCAGATCTATTTGGGCAAGATCGACCGCCCGGCGCGCCGCACTGGCGGTTTCGGGCGCCAGGGCCTCGCATTCGGTCATGAACGTTTGGGCGGCCATCATGAACATGCCCGAATTCCAGACGTGGGCCCCCTCGGCCAGAAACGCTTCTGCTGTTGTCAGGTCCGGCTTTTCAACGAAACGGCTGACCCTAATTAATCCGTCCGGAAGGGCATCGCCGACAGCGATATAGCCATATCCGGTTTCGGGGCGGGTGGGCACAATTCCAAAGGTCACCAACCAGCCATCGCGCGCCGCGATGCCCGCGGTGGTGACGGCATCAAAATAGCTTTCGTCAGCGGTTATGGCATGGTCGGAGGCGAGAATATGCAGGACCGCCTGTTCATTCTGGCGAAGCGCGAAACAGGCTGCTGCCGCCACTGCGACAGCGGTATTGCGGACAACAGGTTCCAGCAAAATGGCCCCGAGTTCGACGCCGGTTTCCTGCGCCTGTTCGGCGACAACAAACCGGTAATCGGCATTGGTCAGAATAATCGGGGCGGCGTAAAGGTCGGTATCCGCAACGCGAAGCAACGTCTGCTGGAACAGGGAGCGATTGCCCATCAACTCGATGAACTGTTTCGGTCGGGTTGTGCGTGACATCGGCCACAAACGAGTCCCCTGACCACCTGCGAGAATAACTGGAACAATTTTACTGGTCATAAAAGCCTGGTCGTTAGGTGTGGTACGATGAATTTACCGGCCGATTCAAATATCTGTACGGCCACGGGCAACCAAGTGCAAATGGGGGCGCGGGCAAGAAGGGTCAGCCATGGAAATGCGTCAGATCAGATATTTTGTTGCCGTGGCTGAGGAATTGAATTTTGGCCGGGCGGCGCGGCGCGAGAACATTTCCCAGCCCCCGCTCAGCATCCAGATCAAAAATCTGGAGACCGAACTTGGTCTGGTACTGTTTGAGCGAACCAAGCGCAGCGTCAAACTGACCGAGGCGGGCTCGGTTTTCCTGACGGCTGCGCGGGCAATTCTGGCCACAGCTGCGGCTGGAACCGATGCAGCCCAACGGGCACATCGCGGCGAAACCGGCGAAATTACCATTGGTTTCGTCCACTCGGCCTCCGTCAACTATCTGTCCTCGCTGGTGGGCGCCTTCAGGCGTGATTATCCCGACATTTCGTTCAAATTTCACGAAGCAACGGTCAGCGAGCAAATCGAAGCGCTGGACCGCGGCGCCATTGACGTTGGCATCATCAGGCCGCCGGTGGAACGCGACGACATCGAAGCCTTTACCGTGGTGCGCGAAGGATTTTACATCGCGGTGCCGCGCTCGCACCGCCTGTTTGGCCAGAACTCGGTGAAACTGGAGGCGCTACGGAACGATAGGTTTGTCTTTTATCCGCCCGAACGCTCACCCGCTTTCCATCGGCAACTGATCGGTATGTGCACAGCGGCGGGGTTTTTGCCCGACATCGCAGTACAAGCCAACACCATGTACACCGCAATTGGCCTGGCTGGCGCGGGCGCGGGTGTCGCCATCATCCCCGAAAGCCTGACCGTTGTGGCGGTGCCCTCTGTCGGTTATCTCAAAATTGAGGCGGTAACCGAATTCGCCGAACTGTGCCTGGCCTTTCGCAAGGGAAACCAAAGCAGGGCGACCCAATCGCTGCTCGACTTTGCACGATCGCAGACTTAGCGCGCGGACTGGCTGAACGCATCCAGTCAATTGTTGAAGCCCCGCGCTGGCCCTGCGGCATCAAGATGAGTCTTGGCGGGCCGTTGCGCGCTGCCTAACTAAGTTGCTGTTTGATCAATGTCACGATTTTCTGTGCTGCGTCACCTGCACCATACTCGTCTATCGGCGTCCGCGGCGTAGCATAGCCCTCATGGCGCCAGAGGCGGTTCCACCCAGACGATATCGTTTCAACCCACTCGGTCTCGGTGCGCAAGGTAACGCACGGCACACCGTGGAAATAAGCCTCTTTCTGAAGGCCGCCCGAATCGGTAAGTACCAATGCAGCACCGGACAGCAGGCGATGAATATCGAAGTAACCAACAGGATCCATGAGGATCAGATTTTTAGGCGTAATCCCGAGAGCGTCGAGCGTTTTTCGGGTGCGTGGATGAACCGGGAAGACAATTGGGTTGTCTGCGGCGACACGTTCAAGATATTGGATCAGTTCGGCAAACAGGACCGGGTCATCGGTGCTCTCGGCGCGGTGGACCGTGCACAGGCCATAGGCACCGTCCTCAAGACCCAGTCGCTCAAGGATGCTGGAGGCGGCCTGTGCCTGATCGCGTGCAAAAACTGTTGCGTCATACATAACATCACCAACGTGATGCACGTTGCGCACAATGCCCTCACTGGCAAGGTTTGCCACCGACACAGACGTCGGGCAGAAAAGCATTGCGCTGAGATGATCAGCCATGACGCGATTGATTTCTTCGGGCATGCGCCGGTTGAAGGATCGCAGGCCCGCCTCGACGTGGGCGACGGGTATGTGCAGCTTTGCTGCCGCAAGTGTACCGGCCAGCGTTGAATTTGTGTCGCCATAGACCAGAACCATGTCCGGCTTTTCATCAATCAGGATGGCCTCGATGGCTTCGAGCATCCGACCGGTCATTTGCCCCTGGGGACCACCGCCAATACCCAGATTGTGGGCAGGCTTGGGGATGTCCAATTCACGAAAAAACACCTCCGACATGTTGTCGTCAAAGTGCTGCCCTGTATGCACAATGCGCTCGGTCAGCCCGGGGGTCGCCAGAAAAGCACGGCTGACAGCGCCCGCCTTGACGAACTGGGGACGGGCGCCAACCACCGACAACACATTTTTGTTCATGAGTTTTCCGATTATCTGAAGATATTATTTGGTGTCTGTCATCAGGAACATGATTGAAGGCTCGGTTTCAAAGACAGTTTCCCGGATTGCGAAAAAATTAGACGCCCCTCTATGACCACATTCCCTCCGGTCAACTCAATGGCAAATGTCGGATCGCCTTGGCGTCGGAAATTTCTTAACCCGGCAAAGAAACGGAAAATGCGTGCCCTGGCGGCGACGAGCACAATTGGGCTTATCTCAGCACCCGCGACATTAGAGGCGAAAATATTGCATTTGCTAGGGGATCGGTAACTATTCCGATGGCCGTTTCACTGAAGTGCGACCGACCTATTTGTCTCAGTCCGTATTGCCGTCTCCCAAAACAAAGCACCGTTGACAACATCATGCTTTCTTCTTGGCTTGCGGGCCGTAATTTTCTGGCACCCCCTGTTGGCGACTCCCTACCGAGAGTGATAGAGACCCCCCATGAATTTGATAGAAACACCGGATGCAATCCATGATGCTCGTTCCCAAGTCCCAAGCTGATCTGATCCAGCGATTCGAGGAAAAGACAGCCATAATCGGGATCGTTGGGCTTGGATATGTCGGCCTGCCTCTGGTTTTGCGTTATGCGGAACGTGGCTACAAAGTCATCGGTTTTGATATTGATCTGGAAAAGGTTGAACAGCTGCAGTCGGGACGCAGCTATATCAAGCACATTGGCAAGGACCGTTTGTCGGCTGCCCTCGACCAGGGATTTGAAGCCACAACAGACTTTACACGCGCCAGCGACGTGGACGCGCTCATTCTTTGTGTACCGACTCCGCTGGATTCCCATCGCGAGCCTGACCTGAGTTATGTGCTGGACACGGTGGACACATTGGTTCCCAATTTGCGCGCCAATCAGATCATGTCACTGGAAAGCACCACCTACCCCGGAACAACGGACGAAGAACTGCTGCCAAGGGTGCAGTCGCGCGGGTTCGTTGTGGGTGAAGACTTCTTTCTGGTTTATTCGCCCGAGCGCGAAGATCCGGGCAACGCAAAATTCTCCACCAGTACGATTCCGAAGGTCTGCGGTGGCTATTCGGCGGCGTGTCTGGAGGTCGGTCTTGCGCTATATGGCCAGGTCATAGATCAGGTTGTGCCGGTCAGTTCTACCCGCACCGCTGAAATGACAAAGTTGCTCGAAAACATCCATCGTTCAGTCAACATCGGCCTGGTAAACGAAATGAAGATCGTGGCTGACCGAATGGGGATCGACATTCACGAGGTAATCCGCGCCGCCGCAACCAAGCCCTTTGGTTTTGTGCCGTACTATCCCGGCCCCGGACTGGGTGGACACTGCATCCCCATTGATCCGTTCTACCTGACCTGGAAAGCCCGCGAATATGGCGTATCCACCAGGTTCATCGAGTTGGCCGGCGAAGTTAATTCCAACATGCCGGACTATGTGATTGCCAAACTCACCGACGCCCTCAATAGACGGCGCAAGTCGGTCAATGGATCGTCCGTCCTGGTGCTGGGCATCGCCTACAAGAAAAATGTCGATGACATGCGCGAGTCACCCTCGGTGATCCTGATGGAAAAGCTGACGGCGCTTGGGGCGGAAGTCGCCTATAGTGATCCATTCGTGCCAGTGTTCCCGAAACTGCGTCATCACGCCCATTTTGATCTCGCGAGTGTCGAGTTGACCGCCGAAGTATTGGCAGGATTTGATTGCGTCCTTGTCGCGACCGATCATGACGAGTTCGATTTTGACCTGATTTTGAAACATGGTGCGTTGATCGTTGACACGCGCGGCCGGTATCTCGATCCGGACGCCAAGGTAGTAAGGGCTTAATAGCAAATGCGAACATTTCCCGGTCCGATATCTGGACGCAATATACGATTTGCCCTGGCCGGCACCGGTCGCATCGCGCAGAATCATTTTGCCGCCATTGGCCAGCACGGCAATCGCGCTGAGCTTGTCGACGTCTGCGACGTGGATTCGGTGGCGCTTGCCAATGCCGTCGAAAAAACCGGCGCGCGCGGCCACGATAGCCTTAAAACAATGCTGGCCAATACATCCGCAGATGTCGTCGTGCTGACAACGCCCAGCGGACTGCACAGCGCGCAGACTCGGCAAATTGCGGCTCATGGCCTCCATGTGATTACCGAAAAGCCGATGGCAACGCGCTGGCAGGATGGTATCGACATGGTACGCGCCTGCGACGAAGCGAGTGTGAGGCTTTTTGTCGTCAAGCAAAATCGCCGCAATGCGACGTTGCAACTGCTTAAGCGCGCCGTCGATCAGAAGCGGTTTGGTCGGATCTACATGGTCAACGTTAACGTGTTCTGGACGCGACCGCAGGAATATTATGACGCTGCAAAGTGGCGCGGCACCTGGGAGTTCGATGGCGGCGCTTTCATGAATCAGGCAAGCCACTATGTTGACCTGCTGGACTGGATCATCGGTCCGATTGAAAGTCTGCAGGCCTATACCGGCACTCTTGGCCGCAATATCGAAGTGGAAGACACAGGGGTTGTCAGCGTGAAGTGGCGATCAGGCGCCATGGGATCAATGAACGTAACGATGTTGACCTACCCCAAGAACCTTGAGGGCAGCATTACCATCATCGGTGAGCATGGCACGGTCCGCATCGGTGGCGTTGCCGTCAATGAGGTCCAGCATTGGGACTTTGCAGAGCCGCATGAAGACGACAGTCAGGTCGCAACGGCCAGTTACGCCACGACGTCGGTCTACGGTTTCGGCCATCCGCTTTATTATGACAATGTTATCAAGGTTCTGCGTGGCGAAACGGATCCCGAAACGGACGGCCGTGAAGGTCTCAAGAGCCTCGAAACGCTGATCGGGATTTATACATCGGCTCGCGATGGGCGCCGGGTAAACCTGCCGTTGGATTTCTGATGGCTACGATACATTCAACCGCCATCGTGGATGAGGGGGCTACAATTGGCGAAACGACGCGGGTCTGGCATTGGGTCCACATCTGCGGCGAGGCACGCATAGGAGACGGCTGTTCGCTCGGCCAGAATGTATTTATCGGCAATGATGTCGTAATCGGCAACAATGTCAAAATCCAGAATAACGTCTCGGTCTATGATGCAGTCAGACTTGAAGACGACGTCTTTTGCGGCCCCAGCATGGTTTTTACCAATGTTTATAATCCACGCTCTGCGGTAAACCGGAAAGCTGAATACCGGCAAACGCTCGTGCGCCGTGGTGCCAGTCTTGGCGCAAATTGCACCGTTGTGTGCGGCGTTACCATCGGCGAGCACGCCTTCATTGGGGCGGGCGCCGTCGTTAACCGCGACGTGCCGGCATATGCGCTCATGGTGGGCGTTCCCGCGCGACAAGTTGGATGGATGTCCGAAGCCGGTGATAGATTGCAGGGTATCGGTCGGACTACCGATCAGGCGGGTGTGACGTACGAACTAACAGAAACCAGTTGTAGACGCCTATGACCGAAAATATCCCCTTCATCGACCTCAAGACGCAATACGCCGAACTCAAACAGAGTATTGATGGGCGCATTCAGACAGTGCTGGACCATGGCCAGTACATTATGGGGCCCGAAGTCAAGGAAATGGAGGTCAAGCTGGCCGCCTATGTCGGGGTGCGCCACTGTGTCAGTGTTTCCTCAGGCACTGAGGCGCTGCTTATCGCCTTGATGGCACTCGGCGTCGGTCCAGGTGATGAGGTCATCACCTCCCCCTTCACCTTTGCCGCAACCGCCGAAGTAATTGCTCTGGTCGGCGCCACACCGGTATTCGTGGATATCGAACCAGACACATTCAACATCAACTGCGATCTGGTCGAGCAGGCCATCACAAGCAAGACCAAGGCCATTATCCCCGTCTCGCTTTACGGTCAGACAGCCGACATGCAGGCACTGGAGACCATTTCGATCCAGTACGGCATACCGATCGTTGAAGACGCGGCGCAAAGTCTTGGGGCAACCCATGACGGGCGCCGATCGGGCGGACTTTCCTCCTTTGGCTGCGTGAGCTTTTTTCCATCCAAACCGCTTGGTTGTTATGGCGATGGCGGGGCGCTGTTTACCGATAGCGACGAACTGGCGAAAATTGCCCGGGAAATTCGCGTTCACGGCCAGGAGCGACGTTATATCCACAAGCGCATCGGCGTCGGCGGGCGCATGGACACCTTGCAATGCGCAGTGGTGCTGGCAAAACTCGAGCGGTTCGATTGGGAAGTCGAACGGCGCAATTTTATGGGCCAGCGCTATCTTGATCTGCTCAAAAGTAACCTGTCGATCGGTCTGGCCACGGTGCGCCCCCAGAATACCTGTGTTTGGGCGCAGTTTACCGTGAGAGTCGATCGCCGCCAGGCAGTGGTCGATGCCCTTAAGGCCCATGGCATACCGACGGCTGTCCATTACCCCATTCCCCTGCACAAGCAGGAGGCTTACAGCGCCATCAGCAGGGTGGCGTCTTCACTGGCCGAAGCAGAGCGGGCGGCAAACACAGTATTTAGCCTGCCGCTACACCCGTATCTGGCCGAAGAAACGCAGAATTTTATCGCACGCAGCCTGATTGACGCGGTGGCTGAGGGCTAAAGCGCCGGGCGTTCCGATAGAATCGGAACTTGCGGGGGAGCCCACCGAGCGATTTTTTGCCGCAAATGAAGGAATTTCCGGCGCTGTCAGCACCTACGTCTTGGATTTGCGGTGCACGTTAAGAGGTGTTTAGTTCGGCTGTTCCAATGGTCGGGCGGGAACGCCAACGACGGTCTGGCCGCTTGCGATATTGCCGACAACTGCACTACCGACACCGGCCACGACATCGCGCCCGATAACAATGTTGTTGCGAACGGAGCTGCCGGTGCCAAGCCAGCTTGCTTCGCCGATATCGACGTTCCCCGAAAGACGGACGCCGGGCGACAAATGAACTGCATCGGCCAGGCGGCAGTCGTGGTCGACGCTTGCTGCTGTGTTGAGGATGCAACCGACCCCCAGGCTCGCGCCCGTGCCGACAATGCTGGCGCAGGCCAGAAACGAACCTTCTCCGACATGGGCAGAGGGACTGACCCGACAGGACGGATCAACGATTGTAGTGATGGTCGCCCCCGCGGTCCGCAGGCGTAAAATCCAATCCAGTCGCGTCCGATTATCGCCAATCGCTGCAATAACGCCATCGAACTGCGTCTGCCCTGCGAGCAGATCGGCAGCGGTGCCAAGAACGGCATGACCATCGACCGAACCTGTCCGGACATCATCGAAAAAGCTGATCGACCAGCCGAGCGCTGCCGCACTTTCAGCAACGACACGCCCATGGCTTCCTGCTCCAAGAATGGCCAAACGCATCATGGACTACCTGTAAATTTGTCAGCGGTCGCCGAGTTCTGCGCGGTCACGCCATCACGCCGTACGACCTTGGCAAGGGTCATCAGAACGATTCTGATGTCGAGCGCCAGCGATTGGTTATCGACATACCAGACATCGAGTGCGAATTTCTCAGTCCAGCTGATCGCATTGCGGCCATTGACCTGCGCCCAGCCGGTTATCCCGGGGCGCACGTTGTGGCGTCGGGCTTGCTCAGCGGAATAAAGAGGCAGATATTCCATTAGTAGCGGGCGCGGCCCTACAAGGCTCATGTCTCCCCTAAGCACATTCCACAACTCAGGAAGCTCATCCAGGCTGGTCGCGCGCAACAGACGACCGAAAGCGGGTAGTCGCGCGGCATCGTGCAGGAGGTTTCCCTCCAGATCGTGGGCATCGGTCATGCTGCGGAACTTAATCAAACGGAATGGCCTGCCGCCTTTCCCGGGGCGCATCTGGGTGTAGAATACTGGTCCGCCGAGCCTAACCCGGACGATCACCGCCAATGCGACAAACACCGGCGACAGAACGATCACGCCGATAGCTGACAGCAGCACATCCAAGGCCCGTTTCATCATAGTCCTACTCTAGCTGACGTCAGAAAGGGCAATGGCAAGATAATCTTCCGCTAGCTTGACGTATGAGCGGTTCTCGACAATCCATTGTCGTCCCGACCGACCCATGGCCAAGCGCTCTTCGCGCGGCATCGCCGCAAATCGTTTTATTTCCGACTTTAGCGCCACCGCGTCGCCTGCCGCAACATAGCTGCCATTGCCGGCCTCGCTGATCATGGACGGGAAGCCCGAATAGGAAGCGACGACCGGCTTGCCTGACAGCATGTAGTCGATGACCTTATTTAGAGACTGACCATAAGCCCACACCTTGGAAGGATGGGTCGAGAAATAGGCCAAATCGCAGCGTGCCAGCACCGATTGCACCATTGCCTTGGGCACGGCCGGTGCGAAACCGACATTGGCAAGACTCCCATAGCGCAAACGATACTCGTTCAAGAGATCACCATCGCCGACGAGCAGAAAGAAAACGCCGGGATCGTCCTGCATGGTTTTTGCGCATTCCAGAAGCGTATCAAGTGCGTTGGTGGCGCCGATCGTGCCCGCGTGGCAGACGATAAACTTGTCGGCCGGAATGTTGTCCGCCGCGTACTCGTCGGGCAGCGCTGGCGGCTCGGCGAGGGTCGCTGGGTCGAAACCCATGGGCACGCAATGAACTGGCTTGTCCGATCCCGATACCTCGGCAACGTGCTGAGACAGATTGGGCATAGTGCCCACGATGGCGTCACTCATGCGATAGGCCAAGTTCTCGATCATGGACAGGCCGATGACAAACGGGTTGAAGCGGCTGAAGCCGCCTTCTTCGACGATGGTCAACGGCCAGATGTCGCGCACCTCAAACACCAGTCGACAATTGTAATGTCGGCGCAGCAGAAGACCGTTGAAGATTGTCAGCAATGAGGGACTGGACACGATGATCACGTCAGGTGGGACGAATGCCCGTTTGGGCATGCGCCAGAGCCGCCACTCGAAGTCGAGCCAGCTAAGAATGCGCCCTAGCGACTTGGCGCGCCCGTACTTGCGCGTCCTGACCCAGAAAACCTCGACCCCGTCGATTATCTCGTTCAGAGAAGCACCGGAAAATTGCGGTGGCGTAATCAAATGGTTCGAGTCGGAAGTGAAGGCCACGCAATGGTGACCGTTCCTGACCATTTCACGTAGCAACATAAAGGCACGCAAACCTACCCTGCCCTGTTTCGGGAAAGACAGATATTTCGAAATATACCAGACGCATGCCATAGCGCGATCAGCTCAGGCGCGGAATATTGTTCACCACGCCGATGGTCTCCGAGAAATCGAGACCGACGGCATCCAGGTACCACTTGATGTTGGTATAGCGCGGCCTGTTCTCGTCTTCGACCAAGGTCATAGCCTCCTCGCGCGTGATCTGTCCTTCGCGAATCTGATTGCTGCGGAAAGTGTCGTGTTCGGTAAAGCCAGCAACGGTGTAATAAATATAGTTGTAGAATGCGGCAGTGCCATCACCGATACGCCAAGTGGTGTTGGTATCGGGTGCCAGTTCCCAATCGTATTCCTTGAGGCAAGCGTCAACCGCCCCCTCTTCCCATGTCCAATAGTCAAACACATGAAAATAGTCAGTTTTCTGGGCGAAACTTCGATAATATTCACCAGAAATCGTATCCCACAGCGAGCTGTTGAAATAGCCTGGGCTTTGCAACATGGCCCCGAAACGCAGCCCTTGATAACGGATCTGCTTCATGGCGCCGCTCTGGTAAACGCGCTCTTCTTCAAAATCGGGAGGAATACCGAGGAAACCCGCCTTGAAATGCGTCACTTCAAGAGGATTGATTCCCCAGAGATTGAGGCTGATACCTGTTTGCTTCTTGATGGTCTCGACATAACGGAAGAAATGCTTGTCGCCTGCAGTCAGGATGCTGATCATTCCCAAGTGCGGTGACTTCAACCAGGCACGCAGGTTTTTCTTGATGTTCTCGCGCTTCTGCGTGATGTCGGCAGCCACGATGATATTTTCCACGCCCATTTCGGCCGACATGCGGCTGATGTTGCGCCGGCCCAAATCAGTTACCATGCCCCAATCATAGGTGTAGGTGAGGGGCTTCATCTTGAGTTCTTTGACGATCAGGTGCAGTCCATAACAACTGTCACGTCCGCCGGAGAACGGCACAATACAATCATTGCCATGGGCGCGGCGGTAGGGCTCAACAAGGGCGAAAAGCTCTTCCTTTGGCTTGGCCTTGTTCCGCGACCGGTAGTTGAGACAGTAGTTGCAGATGCCCTCATCGTTGAAGCGGATATAAGGCATCGTCTCTGGCAGCACGCATTTGGTGCAACGCCGCAGATTGTGCTGCGGAAAAACCAGAAGCTTTTCCTCGGCTGCACAGTGGGTAAATGCCGGGATGAGATCGGTCGTGCGCTGTTCCTGATCGACGACGACAAACCCGGTGGAAACAACGGGAATATCGAGAACGACTGCGTGCTCGAGGACTTGAGTTATGCCTTCGCAGCCTAGCTGGCTGAGCGGGTAGCTTTCCGACGAGAAGTAAGTTGCCTCGTTTTTCGTACCGACATAGAGGCTGCCATTATTCGAAAAGAGGCAAAGCTTGCCCAATCTCGGCAACGCAAGGGCACAGGCGACTACGCCACGGCACAAATCGAGTACCCGCGCCGGGATATCCTGCACCGCTCCGCCCTGTTCAAGATGCGCGGCGGCAATAGCAGATATAACCTCGGTGTCGACCTGCAGTTCACGAACCTTCCCAATCTGCTCCCAAATGGCTTCGTGGTTCACAATTATGCCATTGTGGAGAACACAGATGTCTTCGCGGAGCACCGGCTGGTTATCACCCAGACCATTCGTGATGAGACGACTGTGCCCCATTACAACGCCGGCATCGAAAGTTCCCGCTTCTGGCAGCAACTTACCAATCGGATAGTCTGCTCGGTGAATGTGATAGCTGTCAGCGCGATGGAACAACAGGCCACTGGAGTCGCGCCCACGTTGCTGGGCGTGTTTGGCCAACGCCAACAAATCGGCGTTGGAAATGGTTGTCGGCGAAACAACGCCAAAAATACCGCACATCAGAAATATTTCTCCGTTATCTCAACTCGCCATTTGCGGCACATTTATTCCGACTTATGACATAATTTGCAGCCTCGGAGCTTTCCTGTAATCGCGAGCGTCGTCGAAGGCGCAGTCCGCAATCCAACCCCTAGATACGCCGATAGAGTTCCAGAAGCGACAGGGCTTCAAGGTTCCAGTTGTAACGCTCAACAACCGCACTTCGCCCGCGCTCACCCATTGCCTGGGCTTCTTGTGGATTGTCGAGTATCCACTGCATGGCCTGAACCAATTCGTCAGTCTTGGTCGGATCAACCAGCACCCCACACCCCGCACCTTCAACGATTTCGCGCCAAAGTGGGAAATCCGAGGAAATGACCGGCATTCCCGCTGCCATATACTCAAACAGCTTGATCGGCAACGTTAACATCTCATGAGGGACGGGTTTTAGTACCACAAGCCCCGCGCGACCATCTGCCAATATCCCGGCGACACCCTCACGCGACACCCAACCGTCAAATTTGACGCTGTTCCATTCCGGCATCTGTTGAGCGCGTTGTTGTGTTTCGGGTGCGGCAAACTCTCCGGCAAGGCGAAGCACGGCCGGCCCACCAGGCACACGTGCCACGGCTTCGATCATGGAATATATGTTTCGATCTTCAGAGATCGAGCCGATATAGGTGAACTCTTTGGGGCGTTCGGACATAGGTGTGGCATCGGGCTCATGCAGCTCATCAAGCAGAGGAAAATTCCTCACAAGGACTGTTTTGTGCGCTGGAAAGCGAGCAGCTATCGTAGGCGTAACCGTAACTACGCCATTGATAAATTTGGCACCAACCCACTCAACCAAACTAACGACTGGTGGCAAAAGGTGTTTTGCCCAGAGGGGCAAGCTTGGATGGCGGGATATCTGCTGTGGCACATCCTCATGGACGTCATATACCACCTTGATGCCAGACAGGCGCAGCAATAATGCCCACGGCAGGAGTTCGGGATCATGGAAATGAGCAACAGTTGGCTTCATTTGTCGTACTGCTGATATCATTCTCCAGGCACCAACAGTCGCACGTCGCAGACGGCCCAGTCGCGGCCCCGTGTCAATCACACGGTAGCCAAAATCCTTATCCACCTCATCGCCAAGCCCGTCCTGAACGAAAAGAACAACCTCATCTTTCAGCTCTCGTGCAAGAGTGTTGACCTGCTTCGACCTGATCCGTGAATCATCGCGTGGGTGCACTGTGGTGAAATGCACAATCATGTGCTGTTTACCCGGCGCTCTATATTCATGAAATGCAACTACCTTAAGCTTTCTTGTTTCTTTCTACTGCCTTCGCTGGAATTTTTGCAACCGAATGATAGATAGCATGCGAGTAGTTCTCTGATTCAAGATCCCAGCTATAACGCTCAACACCCGCACTTCGCCCGCGTTCACCCATTGGCCGAGCTCCTTGTGGGTCGTCGAGTTCCACAGCATAGCTTGATCCAATTCGTCAGTGTTGGCCGGAGCAACCAGCATCCCAAACTGCGCGCCATCAACGATTTCACGCCATAGTGGGAAATCCAAAGAATGGCCGACATTCCCGCTGAATATACTCAAACAGCCTGATCGGCAACGTTAACACGTCAAGAGGGGACGGGTTTCCACAAGCCCCGCACGACCATCTGCCAATGGAGTATTTGTTCCGATCTTCAGAGATCGAGCCGATATAGGCGAACGCCTCGGTCGCGCCGTATTCTCGCAAAACAGGGCTTTATAGATCGACCAGCCAGCTAGTTGCTTTTAATACCAACACCGTCGGTGTCGTGAACGGCGCGTTTTGGGTGCATCGGCGAAATATAAATGAGTCTCACCGGGGCTGAAAGCAGTGCCGTTTCTGAGGGTGAAACCACGTCTATGTGGGCAGCATGGCGTAGCGGTGGATTAGGCCCTGACCCAGGCACTATTTCCCGGCCCCAACCAATAGTCGCGGCCGGCGTCGTCTACCTGACTGGATATGAAATGAACGACCGCCTGAACGCGATCAGCTCGGTTCAGCGATTCATGCCAGGCAATCCAATAGGATCGCGTCACCGACTTTTCGGGCAAGACTGGTACAAGGTCCGATGATCTCCCGACCATAAAATGGCATGCTGTTGCTGCTGCAAAGGCCGCGTGGCCTGCGTGGTCAATGTCGTGCAAGGGGACAAGGTCGCCGTGGATGGGTTGCTTGACCATCCCGACGTCAAGGCCGTCAGTTTTGTGGGATCGACCCCGATCGCTCAATATATCCACCAGAAGGGTACAGTGAACAGCAAGCGTGTTCAGGCATTGGGCGGCGCCAAAAACCATATTATCATCATGCCGGACGCGGATCTGGACATGGCGGAGGCTGCCCTTATGGGGGCGGCATTCGGATCGGCCGGGGAACGTTGCATGGCAATTTCCGTGGCGGTTCCAGTAACCGATGCCGTCGCTGACGCCCTCATCGAGAGGTTGGTGCCTCAGATCAAGGCGCTCAAGATTGGACCAGCGTCTGATCGCACCACCGAAATGGGCCCGCTGGTCACAGCTCAACACCTATACGCGGATCAAGACCACCACGACGCGCTGGCCATCGGGCATGCGCTCCAACCCCGAATTCGTCATGCCGACATTGGGGTGAACACTTTTCAACCCAGAAACGCCAGGGCGGCGACGTCCCGGCGTTTTTATGTCGGCTGCACAAATCCTTTTTCAGAAACCGCACTGTGCGACAAGACTGGTGCGAATTTTCTTGTAGACAGCGTACGAGCGCAGGGGAGGCGATTTTTGTCGACGCCATATTGTGCAAAACGCTGATCGAAGTGAAGGCTCGAAAGGTCCAGTTCGGTGCGAATGATCGAGCGTTTTTGCAAATTGTTCGGTTGCCAGCTTGTCACAGCGTCGAATAAAGTCCGCAGACTAATTTGCGACCGACATATGGTCGGCGCCCCGCTACACGAGAACCAGAACCGCATATATTCGCAACCTTGACAGGCCCACCCGGTCGGCATATGTGGCCTCGTCCGCCTGGTCAGCTAGAACCTCAATTCTCGTTTACATCGGAATGTGCCCTGCCAATGCTCGTTAAGATGTTTACGTTGGCAGGCGGTACAGCTGCCTCGCAAGCCATCACCTTCCTCGGAATTGTGATTGCTGCAAATCTCCTGTCTCCGGAGCACTTCGGGGAATTCGGACTTCAATTGGCAATATCTTCACCGATCGCCGTCCTCGCAACGGGGAGATTCGAAGTGGCCTATATCAGGGCACTGAGAACATCTCGCGTAGCAAATCTGCTGGCTCTGGCATCGACGCTGACATTAGTCGCCGCCGCTGGAACGATCATTGTGCTATTGCTGGCAAGCCTGCTAGGTGCGGCAGTTTCCGTACAAGACGCTGTTCTGATTGGTGCACTTGTTGTGGCACAGGCATCTGTTGCCTCGCTGACGGAACTGAATACATATACGAGAAGCTATGGAACCATAGCGCTGTCCAGGATTGCGATGGCAGTCGTGACGCAGGCACTGGTGATCCTTTGGGCGCTTGTCGATCCCAACCCATATGTCTTAGGCACCAGCACGGTCATGGGCCTTGTCGCATCAGCCATGGTCTCAGTTGCTGGAAACCGGGAATGGCTACTTTCATCTGCCCCCTACATATCCACTAGGAGGATGAAAGCGATGGCCGGCCGCTATCGGTCCTTTCTTGTCTTTAACGGCCCCCAATCTGTCGTTTCGGCCCTGCAAGAGTCCCTTGCGATGACTGCAATTGCATCGTTCTTTGGCGCGGCGGCATTGGGCCATTACGTTCTACTTGGCAGGATTTTGCGAGGGCCGGTGGCCATCGTTGCTGAATCGGTTGGGCGTGTTCTTCAACGTCAGGTAATCGATACCGCTTTTGCCGATCGACGCAGATTTCTCAGACTCTCATTCCTCTACGTGACTCTCGTTGGCGCAGCTTTCGCATTTGCATCTGTGACAGTATTGCCCCCCTGCTTGGAGTTTTCTTTGGCGAGAACTGGCCGCTGCTAGCTAGCCTATGCAGCGCCTCGGCGCTTTATTTTGGCGCATATCTGGTAGGTGGTTCCGTTGCCCCAATTCCGTGGGCAACGGGGCACTACCGAGCAAGCGCGCCGATCGCCATAGTGGGTTCACTCGCATACCCCGCGATAATATTCTGCAGCGCCAAAATTGGGACCTCATTTATTGAGACAATTCAATACACATCCGTGTTCATGGCTCTGTATTTCGCAGTGTTTGTATTTTCCATATACGTTTTTTCAACTAGGAAGTCAGTGGGTTGAGGGATGTATTCATAGTAGGAAGCCAATACTGGGCGGGTTACCTGGCAGCGCAACTCAGTGCACGCGGTTATGGCGCAGATCAGGTGGCCCACCGTCCCTTGCAGATGTGCCGTATATTCTTCCAACCATCGCGAAATGTCCTCGTCGTAGGGCTGGGGGGTGATCTGACGTTCAAAAAGTTCATGATCTGGGCCGTCGTCACACTTCATTGGGTACTGCACCGGCGCGATGGCGGCATCATCCTTTACTGGATTGGGGGAGATGTTGTGGCTGCAAAGCACGGGAGCAGCCGTTCCTTGCGCCAACTTTGGGCCTTCACACGTGCCCGGCATATCGCTGGAGCGCCATGGTTTGTTGATGAGCTGCGAGCGCTGGGCGTGAACGCATCACCCGTTCTATTTCCATATAACACAAGCATCGCTGCCTCCATGCGCAGCAGCTCGGTTCGAGAAAACGATCAGACGACTGTGTGCTGTTACCTTCTCCCTTCGACTTGGGAGAGCCAGTATGGCGCCCGCCTGATGCGGTTGGCTTCCCTGCTGCCAGATACAAGCTGGACCATCATGGGAATGACGCAGGAGCAAGTGCCGGTGAACGAGGTCGTTCCGGATAACGTCGAATTCCTGGGGTGGGTTGGGAACCCTCTCGAAATATTAGCCGCCAATGACGTTTATGTTAGGTTGGTTTCACATGACGCATATTCGGGGATGGTGAGGGACGCGCAGGCGATGGCGAAGACGGTCCTGTACAATATGCCAGTTCAGGGTGTCGTGGACACGACCGGAATGGATGACAAGGCCATCGCCACCTTCATTCGCAACCACTCGTGCGAGACCAATCAGAGAAGTGAAGGTATGTCGCTTCCCCCATTCCACGATCAGATACAGGTGCTCGCCGAAGCGGTAGGCTAGATATTTCGGAATGCACTAGGGAACTCTGCAATCCGCCAATACGTGGAACCTCATGCGGCTTGTTGAGAATTTCCGCTCAGACCCGGCCAATAATTCCCGAACTGTTCTGTTAGGGCGCTCTATCGGCAATTGGGTAAAGCATTGGGAAGCGCTTTCCACCAATTGTCGAGACCGACGCTTCGCCAATGACCTCGATCAGAACCCGACCTCTACCCGTCAGGCACGATCCGCATGATTGCTCACCTCACCACGGTCCATCCCCACGATGATTCGGAGTAATACCCTTTGCGCAGGACCGGCAACCGAAATTCGACTACCGCGTGATTGACACTGAACGCCGGCTAGCGCGGAAGCGACTGTCGGAAAAACCTGGCGAATAACGTCACGCCGACTACCGTCGTGAAACCGGACATGCTGGCTGAAGGCTGGTCACGTGATCGGATAATCGGTAAGATTGTCAAGAAAGGCGTTCGTTGCATGCATGCGTCCCAATCCGAGGTGTATCTGGAACACGCTTTCGACAACACCAAACGAAACCCTAAAAAATTCCTGCAAGTTGGGAAATGGCCCTGAGGGTCCATCCAGCTCTGACGGACACGGCGGTTGGCAAGACGCTCGATGAGGTTGAGAAAGTCTTGAACATAACGACCCGACGCTGAGGCAATCAACATGGGCCGCACGATGAATGAGAGCGCACAGATACATATGCACCCTAACCGAGAAACAACGCAAACAGGGTCAGCAAAGCGGGTAAAAATCGAGTTTGCCAATACACTGCGTGGCGTCGCTGCCATGCTCGTCTTGATCTCGCACTATCTCGGTGTGTTTTGGACCAATCGAGATGCCGTTTCGCGCTACACCCTCTTACCGCCGCTGCCTAAAAATTTCTCAACGCCAACGCTCGTCGAGTGGCTGCATTTCAGTCCCTGGATCAACTGGGGCGCTCTAGGGGTAGGCCTTTTCTTTTTGATCAGCGGGTTCGTCATCCCTTTCTCGCTACTTAACAGAAATCGTTTCTCGTTTGCAATTGCGCGCGCATTCCGATTACTTCCTACGTATGCCGCTGGATTTACCGTAACCCTGATTATATTGTTTTTAGGTACAAATTTGAGTGGAATTGAATGGCCATTCAGTAATCCTGACATCATGATTCACTATATCCCGGGACTACGGGATCATTTTCAAACTCCAAATATTGATGGAATTATTTGGACTTTAGAAGTCGAGGTGAAATTTTACATCGTAGCAGCGATACTATCTTCATTTTTTATAAATAAAACTTTTGTTATTGTTTTGATGCCACTAATTTTGACTGTTTTTCAAAAATCGTATTTCATCGTAGAACCTACTCTGGAAAGTTGGCATCCGATGATTGCGTGGGTGGCGCGACCGTTTGCATTGTCGGCACAATTTATGTGTCTGATGTTTATTGGCGCAACGCTGCACCTTCTATTCACTAAAAAGATATCAAGATATGTTGTCTTCCCATCTATACTAGTTCACTATATTTTATTCTCTTATTTGTGGTCTGATTTTCAGTCGAATGAATCAATTGGAGCATTCTTAGGTTATTCTGCTTCCATACCGATTTTTTTCATATGCATGCGGCTAGGGGAATATTTCCGGCCACATCCAATCACAGCTTTCTTTGCGGATATCAGTTACCCTCTCTACGTGGTGCATGCCGTGGCGGGCTATATACTAATGTATGCACTGTTATTGAGAGGTTGGGATTATGTTCCTGCGATACTCGCCGCCACCCTTTCTTCGGTAGCCATTGCCACAGCGATACATCATGTCATTGAGCTGCCGTCTCAGGCTGTTGGCCGTAGATACGCAAGGCGCATTGGATATAGGAAGCGTCGGTTTGAGCACTAGGCGAGTGGTGTTCGAATGTGCAACATCATCCATGGCACGCCGGTGTTTGGTTGCGCATTAGCGCGCTTGTTAGTATCAGAAAGCTCTGAACTCTGATCGCGCTGCAGGCGCTTAGCTATTGGAATTGACTTGGAGATCACCCTTTCTTTTGTTCTGCTAGCAGGGTCGCTCTTCGGGATGTACCTGTACCGCAGAGACGCGCTTCACCCGGCATTCTGGACCAATCTCGGGTTCGTTGGATATGCGGTAGCGGGGTTTTACTATTCTGCGTTTGGGTATCAGAACGCCACGTTTCTCAACCTGGCAGGGTTTGACGCCGAGGGCCGCCGGGGCTGGTTTGTGATGGCGCTGCTAATTGCAGCGATTGGGCTTATTGTGTTCAATCTCGGATTCAAGCTGGGCGACCGGCACTCAGGCCCTCTAAAAAAGAGCAGCGTGAAAGAAGCTCTGCCTGCCCCTGTCTTGGTATTCGGCAAGGTATCTGCAGTGGCTTTGATACTTTTGGGCTTGGCATATTATTTCTATTTCGCCGACAGGGTCGCTGGCGGAGTCATGCCGATGATCGGCCAGGTCGGTGCATATCCGCACCTGGTCGCTGCAGCGGGGTTAAGCGCACTTCCATTTCATTTTGTCTACGGTGGGGCGCTGCTGTGGTTGCTGACGTGGATACAGGATAGGCGACTGAATTGGCTGAGCCTGGCCTTCGTGCCCGTGGCTGCCCTCGTAATACTGTCAACCGGCCGCATAGCCTACGCCAATGCATACCTTTTCTCGGCATTATTGTTTTTCGTATATGTCACGAGAGGTTATGCGGGCTGGAAAACCTTCGGCAGTAGTTTGGTCGTATTATTGCCAATTAATGTTGGATACTATTTTTTCCGAGAATATACGAGCTATGCATATATTGGGAAGCCGGAACAATTTCCTTTATTCGCCGATCCGGTTCCAAATTTTACATCGACTCCTTCCATATTTGGTAACTTATCGCCCGTTATGGAGAAGATGGAATATGTATTCCGCGCCCTTATTGGCGGCGGAAACGTGCCGGATTTGCAGCAAATTATTTTAATCGTCCATGGACTTATTGAGAAACGTTTGCAATTAACCTACGGCACCACTTTCTTCGATTGGATAATCAATTTGGCCGGCTCGCGCGTGGGTGAGCCCGATGCGGCGCCACTGTCGGTTGGGTATCGAATCCTTAATGCATATTTTCCCGAAAAAAACGGCGGGCCAACTCCGGGGATCATCGGCGAAACCATCCTGAACTTTGGCTTCCTTGCACCCTTGGCAATTTTTTGCATCGCGTATTGCATGACACGCATCTATGCCGTCATAAACAACTCTAGGTCTTTATTGATACAACTTCTCTACTGCATCTTCCTCGTGTCCATCTGGGCGTTGCTGATTAAAGTAGATTCGTCTCTTCTGGATGGTTACCTCTGGATGATCGTCCCAATTTCTCTGTGTTGGGTGAGTTTGGTCATAATGAGCAAAGTGGTGACGCCACGTGATCCAACAGTTGACCCCTACCCAGAGTGAATTCCCGACGGTGCGGCTGGCCTTGCTCTGGAAGCTGTCGTCCGTCTCCAGAGTGCCTGTGGGATGAGAAGTGGCAGGAGTGCCGAGTGTTGCCGAACGACGACGCGCTAACGCGTTTCAGACCGATGACATCATGCTGTGTGAGCGGATAGGCTGGAGCGTTCAATTACACGCCTGGAGCAGACCTCAAACGACGAAGCTCCATCGTTTCGGTTCAGTGCAGCAACGTAGCCAACGCACCCCAGAACGGACCGTTCGCACCCCGAAGGGGCGATGCCTTTTCAGGAAGGTATCAAAGGCGAAAAATATGTCGGCGCCCTGTATCAACGCATAGGCGCCGGTCGGCGTGGCACTCGAATTTATCGCAATTGTTCTATGTCACGTAACGGCACCCGAATGGCGGCCGGTGGTATCACCAATTCGTCGTCTCTCCAAAACACGACTGCAAAATGGCTTTGACAGGTTACCGCATATGTGCACAGGTAGGACGTCCAACCTTTGAAGCGAGCCGCCTATGTCCCGCAGTTCCAGCGCCATGATCGTCAGGTATCTCAGCGATGCCGAGTTGGGCTCAGGTGCCAAGCTGCCAGCCGAAATCGATATGGCCAAGGAACTGGGGCTCAGCCGGAACTCTATCCGCGAGGCCTATGCGACCCTGACGGCGCAAGGTGTGCTGATCCGCAAGCACGGCATCGGCACCTTCGTCGCCCGCCCCCCGATCATGAACAATCTGATCAACGGACCGACCTTTTGGGGCATGGTGCAAATGACAGGAGCAGACCCTTCGCTGCGCGAATTGGTCAGAGACCGGGTGGCCGCTAACGAGGAATTGGCGACCCAGATGGACATCCCGCCCAAAACCGAAGTCGTGCATCTGCGCTGGCTGTTCTGCGCCAACGACCAGCCAGTGGTCCTGATCGATCACTATCTTGCACCCCATATCCGCAGCGACAACATAGATTGGCAGGCAAGCCACAACCTACTGGCAGCACTAGCCGATCAGATCGGTGGCGAAGGCGCCGAGCTGGAAACCTGGAACACAGCGATCAATGCCACTGAAGAAGAAGCCACGATTTTGAACGTGGCTCTGGGAAAAGCGATCCTTTATGGCTCGGTCCGCGTGCACGATGCTCGCGGTCGCATCCCCATCGTTTCGCGTCACTGGTCCAATCCCAAGTTATTTTCGATCGCCCATCGGCTGCCAATCTCAGCAATGCAGTTGAGCGTATAACTGATTTCTATGGACGTTACTGACAAGTTTAGCCACACAACCAACACGGGAGAATAAGATGACCACACGGCGTAAATTCACCACAATACTTGGAATGGCAGCACTTACGGCAGCGCTGGGCGGCACGATCTCTGCCTACGCGGCGGACATGGCGACGGTCCGGATCGGGGTCGACCCCTATACCACCGGTGCCCAGATATGGGTGGCAAAGGAGAGTGGCTTTTTCGAAGCGCATGGCATCGACGCGCAGATATCGACCTATGCAACCGGCATCGAGGGGCTGGACGCCACACTGACCGGAAACGCAGATATCGGCGTCGGGCTGGATTTCCCGACCGCGCTTCGGATGCAATCCAAGCAAATGACAATCCTTGCTGCGATCTTTGCATCGAACCCCGGCTGGCACAAACTGGCGGTTGCAGCAGATATTCAGAGCGCCGCTGATCTGAAGGGGAAGAGTTTCGGCATTGCCACAGGCACCGCGCAGCATCTGGTAACGATCAAGTATCTCGAGCAGCAGGGACTGACGCCGGATGATTACACGCTCGTGCCATTTTCCAGCCTGGTCGAAATCGTCGCATCGCTGAAGGCGGGTCGGATCGATGGTGGATTCGTTTGGGCGGACGGTGTCAAGATGGCGACCGACACCCCTGGCATCCACATTCTGACCGACGACTCGGCCGCAAAGCTGCGCCAGTGGGCCTATGTCAGCGCCAACACACCTTTTGCCAAGAATAACCGCGAGACGGTGGTTAACGTTCTAAAGGCGATGAACGACGCAACGGAGTTCCTGAAATCGAATCCTGACGAAGCGGCGGCAATGATCGCGAAGAATACCAAGGCGCCGCAGGACAGCGTGAGAAAGCTCCTGGACTTGAATACGTTCCAGCTCGACCTGACTGACGACGAACGTACTGGTTTCGGAGTCATCGCCGATTTTGCCTCCGGCGTCATCAAGACACCAGTCAACTTTGATACCGCAGTCGACCCAAGTTATCTCGAAGAAGCGGTCCCCAGTGCCGTCACGTTGTCGAAGTGACGGCGGCTCGGGACACCGCTGCGATCGACTTCCGCGACGTCGGCATGGCCTATCCCGGCCAGGCCAAGGGATCGGAACTGATCCTGGCCGAACTTTCGTTGAGCATTCCCGAGGGCGAGTTTTTTGTCCTCGTGGGGCCCAGCGGGTCAGGCAAGTCGACCCTGCTAAAGTTGATCGCCGGCACCGCGTTTCCAACCGAAGGCGAGGTCAAGACCTTTGATCAGGACATCCATGGCCCCGACCGCCAACGCGGCATGGTATTTCAGTCGGTCGAAGGACCTCTGTTTGATTGGCTGACAGTGGAGGAGAATGTCGGTTTTGGCCCAAAGATGGCTGGCGCCGATGGTGCAACGCGCAGGGCGACGGCTCAGCGCTTTATCGACATGGTGGGGCTCAAGGGACACGAGCACAAATATCCATCGGAGTTGTCGGGCGGTATGAAGCAGCGGGTGCAGATCGCCCGCACCTTGGCCGCCGACCCAAAGGTGGTGCTACTCGACGAGCCATTCGCGGCCCTCGACGCACTGACGCGAAGGGTTTTGCAACGCGAGATTGCGCGGATATGGACTGAGACCGGGCGCACCTTCCTTTATGTCACCCATGACATCCGCGAGGCTGTATTGCTGGGTCAGCGCATCGGTGTGATGAGCCGCGGGCCGCGCGCCAGCATCCGAAACATCTATGATATCGACCTGCCCTATCCACGCGACGACCTTGACAGCCGCTTTGCCGAGATCGTGCGCAAACTGGAAGGCGACATTGAACGGGAGGCTTCGGGGCAATGGGACGAAATGTAAGCGCAGGCCTGTCGCTGGCTTCGGTATTCGGCTTTATGCTGATCTGGCAATTGGGCGCGATGTGGCTAAATGATCCGCTCTTTCTGCCGAGGCCTTGGGACGTTATCACCGGCGCTGCTGAACTGGTTAGCGACGGCACACTGATATCGTCGATGGCAATCTCGATGATGCGCATTCTGGCGGGCTGGTTGCTTGGCAGTATCGTGGCGATCCCGCTCGGCCTGTGGGTCGGCACCTCCCATGCCGCACGGGCCATAGTAGACCCATTCATCCACTTCTTCCGGTTTGTTCCCGCCATCGCACTGGTGACACTGTTCATCGTCTGGTTCGGCGTCGGCGAGATGTCAAAAATCCTGCTGATCGCCTATGCGACGACCTTTATTGTCATGGTCAACACTGCATCCGGCGTAGGCGCGATCCCACAGGAGAAGATCGACGCCGCGCGATGCCTGGGTGCAAACCGGCGGCAGACCTTCACCCAGATCGTGGTACCAGCCTCCATCCCGTCAATCTATATCGGCATGCGCTTGGCGCTTGCCTCGTCCTTTCTGGTTATCGTGGCTGCGGAGATGCTGGCCGCAAGTTCCGGTCTCGGATACATCATCTGGACCTCACGGCTCTACTTCCGCATCGACTGGATGTTCGCCGCCATCATACTCTTGGGCGCACTCGGATTTCTCACCGATCGGGTTTGGAAGATGCTGGGCCGTGAGGCGTTGAACCGTTACCTGCGCGATGCCGCGAAATACTGATAAAGTGGAATAACATGCAATGACCGATACCATTGATCCAATCAGCCGCATCGGCCGCACCCATGTTGAAAGCGCCGCTTGGTTCGAACGCCGCCCGCGCCCACCGGAAGGCGCACCGAATGTCATCTACGTAGTGCTTGACGATGTCGGCTACAGTGATCTTGGTTGCTTTGGATCGACTATCGAGACGCCGAGTTTTGATTCTCTTGCCGACCGCGGTCTGCGCTATGCGAATTTCCATACGACCACACTGTGCTCACCGACACGCGCCAGCCTGTTGACCGGGCGCAATCACCACTCGGTCGGCATGCGCTATCTGGCTAATCTCGACATGGGCTGGCCCTCGGGGCGCGGCGCGATCAGCCACCGTGCGGCTACGATTGCGGAAATGTTGAAGGACACCGGCTATTCCACCTTCGCCATCGGCAAATGGCACTTGGCCCCTACCGAAGACGCCAGCGCTGCCGGCCCGTTCGATCAATGGCCTCTTGGGCGCGGGTTTGAGAGGTTCTATGGTTTCATGAACGGCGGCACGGATCAGTACCACCCTGAATTGGTAGAAGATAATCATCTGATTGAACCGCCGAAAACACCGGCCGAGGGCTATCATCTTTCGGAAGACCTGATCGACCGCGCCATTGGGACGCTTAGAAACCAGATATCGCTGACACCGAATAAGCCGTTCTTCATGCATCTCTGCTTCGGCGCGGGGCATTTCCCGCATCAGGCCCCGCCCGACATGATCGCCAAATATAAGGGCCACTTCTCGGCTGGCTGGGACGCCGAGCGCGACCGACGGCTAAAAAAGCAGAAGGCGATGGGCCTGGTTCCATCAAACACCGACCTACCCGAACGCAATCCCGGCGTCGCCGCGTGGGACCAGCTAAGCGCCGACGAAAAGACAGTGTTCGAGCGAATGCAGGAGGTCTATGCGGGTTTCCTTGACTACACGGACCAACAGTTCGGGCGGCTTCTAGCGTTCCTTGACGAAACCGGTCGCCGCGACAATACGTTGATCGTGCTGATTTCGGACAACGGCGCCTCGACCGACTGCGGCCATGACGGCACCGAAAACGTGCTGAAATGGTTCAACCAAATCCCCGACAGTGCCGAGGTAAGCCTTTCGGTTCTGGAAAGACTCGGGACCGAGGAGAGTTTTGGCAATTATCCCTGGGGCTGGGCGCAGGCGTCCAACACGCCATTGAAGCTTTACAAGTCCTTCGCCCACGGCGGCGGGGTGCGCGATCCGATGATCGTGTCCTGGCCAAAACGGATGTTGAAGGGCGGCGGTGTTCGGCAACAGTTTCACCATGTCGTCGACATTACACCCACGGTGCTGGAGGTCTGTGGCGTGACAGCGCCGGAAACCTATCGTGGCATCGCCCAACTGCCGATTCACGGCACCAGCTTTGCCTATACGTTCGAAGATGCCGATCAGCCGACGCGCAAGGTGACGCAGTATTTCGAAATGTACGGTCACCGATCCATCTGGCACAAGGGCTGGAAAGCGGTGACAAAACACGTCTCGGGCTCGTCTTTTGAGACCGAAAAGTGGGAACTTTATCACCTCGACAATGATTTTTCAGAAGTGCACGACTTGGCCGAAAGCGCGCCCGAAAAGCTTCAGGAAATGAAGGAACGCTGGTGGGCAGAAGCCGGAAAATACGATGTAATGCCGCTCGACGACCGAATTACTCTGTTCAAGCCCGATCCAAAGCCCGGTTCGATCCGGGGCCACCAGTCCTACGAATATTTCCCGCCCCTTGACGCGATCCCGGGCGAGGCAGCGCCCCTGACGCAGGATGTTAGCCACCGCATCGACGTGACGTTATCACGCTCCGGCCGTGGCAATGGGCCGCTTGTTGCCTTTGGCAACATGCAGGGTGGCTATGCACTGTTCATCGCCGACAATCGCTTAATTTATGCCTATAATCACGTCGGTGACCTAACGCATATCGTCTCTGACTGCGAAGTTCCCGATGGCGATACGGAGCTGTCCTTCGTCTTTTCTCGTACCGGGCCGATGATGGGGCGTGGCGAAGTGTTGATCGAGGGAAAATCGGTCGGACTGGGCGCATTGGACAAAACGCTAATCCGTCTGTCGCTATCACCGCTGCGGATTGGTGGCACCAACATGCCCCCGGTCAGCCCACGGATGGCAGGCCACCCACAATTTGAAGGGGTCATTCACCGTGTTGGGTTTGCCCTAGGCCTTGATCGTGGAAGGACGCCCGAGACGCTCGACGTCGACTGAAACGTCGGCGTCAGAGTCGAACACCGAGCAACCTAAATTATTTCTTCCGGAAACTGCTAATTCTGGGCCGCACCCTGAGATCCTCAGGGTCTGAGCGATATTCAATTTCGCTCTTATGATTGCGTACCCGCAATCACTTTCAATGCCCGACGACGCGGCATGAAAGTTGCCGTTTGGAACGACAAGATGAGCATAAAAAATGCAATCCAACAATTGCAATAATTTGATATCCAATCGGTATGAATATTACTACGCTCATTTAAATAACAAATAGGGTAACGACTGCACAAAAATATGCCAACTCGAGAAATATCACGAAATTAATTTGACGCGTTGTAGTAAAATTCGTGTTCAATTTCATTTTTGTTTCGTAAAATGCCATCCGTCCCGCCAGCCTCCTGACTAATTAGAGTGGTCCCGGTCAACTCGAATGCGTCGCTGCTGGGTGAGGCTCTTGCTACTGGCACGAAGCTGGTCGACGTCCTCGGCAATGGACGCGCACCCTGACTTGGCAGTAGCTATGCCTGGATCATTCCGCTGAAGTCAGTTGGCAAGTGGAATAGCGCGGACATCGGGAGCCTGTAGCGGCACATCGGCGGCACACTCGACACGATTCGAACGTTTAGCCTTGCCTGAGGAGCAGCGCAATTTTCCACGATCACCATTTAGAAAAAGCCCCGTTGCACACCGCCCCGACTTTGGTTAGGTTGCACCCCATTCAGCCGGACCGACATGGCCCGCCAAATGCACCCGTAGCTCAGCTGGATAGAGCGCTGCCCTCCGAAGGCAGAGGCCACACGTTCGAATCGTGTCGGGTGCGCCAATAAAATCAACAAGTTAGATGAATTATAGGTTTTGACGAATTCGCTTAACTCACCAATAACTCACCAATCTTGTTCGAATGAACTGGCGATTTGGGCCACCGACCAGTTGGCCGACATCAGCGAACCTCGTCCAAATTTAGACCAGGTTCGGCAACGTTCGCTGGGTCTAAGAGAATAAAGAAAAAGTCAAACACAACCGGGGTTATGCGGGTAGGAACTACGCGACCAGATCGGTACTGATAATGACGGGCGTTGCAGCTTTTGCTACAAAACTTTGCCTGCTTAAATTTAGCCTGGAACGACTTGCCGCATAAGGCACACTCGCATTCATATGTAGGCGCCCAGCGGTCCCTATCGCTATGGGCGCAAGCGGCACTGCAATAGTGATGCGTGCTGTTTTTCCATTGTGCATTGGCTTTGAATATCGTGCCGCAATCAGAATTTTCACAAACAAGATCGGGTCGCGTCCGCTTTGCCTCGCCTGCGCATTTTACCGTGCAATAGCGCCCATTGTCGGTGTTGCCGCGCTTGACGAACGAATTACCGCATTGCTCGCAAATCTGTTTCTTGCGCTTCGATATAGTTATGATGCGGGTTGCTGATTTAGCCAATTCGCGATAGCGGGTTAAATCTTGATTGCCAGTCGACAATCGGTGCGCCTTGACGCAGTCGAGGTCGCAAAATCTGTCACCATGGACAATCTGGTCGTTTGACAACTCATGTCCACAGTGCACGCAGTTATCATATGCGCCAAGATATTCGCATTGGCCCTCTGCCCATGTTGGACGAACCGCGCCGATCTTGTTTAGGCTTGCAGAGACGATCACGGACGCTTCTAAATCTGACCGGTGCCACGAGAAACCAACGAGGCAAAGACCCGCCCTTAATCCGTGCCTGAATGATGCCTCGTTCTGAAATGGGCTAGCGCGCCAGTCCTGCATTTTAACCGCAACTTTTTCGACGATCGCTTGCCGTTTTGCTTTTGACAGGGCTGGTAATATCTTGGGTTCAAATCTAGGTAGAACGAGTTTTCTACTGACGCGGGTTTCTCGCTTTTCATCCGCCATATCCCTCCAAGCCTGAATTTTTGCTGAGTGCTTTTTCATCAAAACACCGCATCGAACGCTTCAAGCGTCAACTCTGGATCCGTCTTTTTTGACCGGCTCGGATTGTCGCTAGCCATTGCCGCCCGCTGTTCTTCATTGGCATGATCGAGCCAAACCCGGTCCAGCGCCAAAATCAGGTCAATGTGCCGGGGTTCAAGCGGCCACCGATACAGGCGGGCATAGGCATTGATCTCGGCATAGCTGATCGGGTTGGGGCCATTGGAATGCATGGTGCGTGTGCGGCATAGGTCGGTGAACCATTTCCAAGCCAAACGCCCTGCCTCCGGAACGTCTGAACGCGCCTTTGGCTTGCTGAGGTACTTCCCCAGCGTTTCGCATAGCTGGCGCTCTAGGCGGGTTTGCTGGGCCATATTCTAGCCCCTTGCTAATGGATCATTGTTGATGCTGCCCACGCGCCCCGGCAGGGTGAACCGGTCATACCGCTCCAAAGCATCGCTGATTGCGGCGCTAACCTGGGCTTGGGACAATCCGACGCCGCTAATGTTGAATGTTGGCGCAAAGCTGGAATTGACCGACTGGCTTGGCGGGCTGGACTTGTTGCCGGTCGCTTGCGGTATCCTTGGCAGGATAGTGCCGCTCTGGTCGGGGACAAACAGTTCAGGGCGCTTTTCACCCACGATATAGGGCTGGCCCTTGGTGACCGGTCCGCCTGTCTCACGCTTGCCAAACAATCCCGAAAAGATGCTGCCTATTCCACCGCTACCGCCACCGAATACCGCGTTCAGGAAAAAGTCGGCCGCCATGCTCAATACATTGCTGAGAATGTCGCCAAACTCGTTCGCCTCGATCTTGCCGTCTGCCAGGGCGTCGATAATGCCGCGCACCGCCGTTTGCCCAATGTCGCCAAGTTCGCCATAAAGCTCTTGCAAGCCCTGAACGCTTTCCTGTTCTGCGTTGGTCTGCTCGATCAGGCTGGCGATTTGTGCCTTTTGATCCTCGGTTGCTGCCGCTCCTGCTTGGCGTAGGGCGTTCATCTTGGCTTGCTCGACCGCACTCTTGCCGACAAGGCTTTGCTCAAATTGCAGCCGGTCAATTAGCGTTTTTACGGCCTCCGCCTGCTTTATTGTCTCAGCCGCGGCGTTGTTTCGGTTGCTGCCCGATCCAGTGCCACTGTCCCCGTTGTCCCCGTTGTCGCCATTGTCGCCGCCTAGCGGATGATTCAACCCAATCTTGAGTTGGTTGATTGCCCGCCTTTTCAACTCAGCATAGATAGTGGCCCGCTGATTTTGCAGTTCCGATTTCTTGCCGGGGTCCATTTGAACGCCCATGTTGCCAGTGACACCAGGCGCGTATTGCGCACCGGCTGCGGCCAATTGGCTGTCAACGTCTGCAAGATCGGCTTGCAATCGTGAGGTGGTGCGCTGCCCCAGTTCCTGCATTGACTGAGTGATATAGCCGATAGCCGTGGCAAGGTTGCCCGCAAGCTTGGCTGTCTCGATCAGGATGGGCGCGAGGTCAATCAGCGTTTGCTTGAACTGAACGTCCATAACCTTGGTTGCGGTGCTGAACTGGTCGTTTAGATCCTCGGATTTGGCAATCAAATCGTTGTCGATAATGATCCCCAGATCGCGGGCCTTGTCTGCTGTCTGGGCAAGTGCTGCCGATCCGCCTTTGAATACCTCGACCATGCGAGTGCCAGCGTCCCCGAATAGGGTCGTGGCAAGTGCTGCCTTCTGGGATGCTGTCCCCGCCTTATTGATGGCGTCCGCTGCCAACCGAACTCGTTCGGCCTGATCGGTCGTTGCCAATAGCGATTTGAGCAATTCAGGATTGAGCGCCTTTAACTTGGCATAAAGATCGCCGGTGCCGATGGCTGCAAGCCCGGTGTTTTTGTTGAAGGTGTTGAGGGCTTGGGAAAGTTGATCGACATTGGCCCCGCCCAATTCAGCGGAATAACTCAACTCTTGAAAGAACTCGGCATTGACGCCGGCCGATTTGGCCTGCTTGCCAATCTTGTCAAATTCCTGCATTGCCGACTTGGCTGTGCCCAGCGCGGCTGTAACTGACAGAATCGGCGCCAGTCCAAGAGTAAATGCCCTGGTCATCCCCATAAGCCCGGATGAGGCCAAGCCACCCATGCGGGTTGAGGTTGCTCCAAGCGCCCGGTTAATGGAGCCGGTAGACCGCACCATGTCGCGCTCCATCCGATCCGTTGCAAGCTTGGATCCGGAGCGCATCGAACTATAGGACTTTTTCGCGGTCCCACTGGCTTTGGCCATGTTCTTTTCGAAATCACGAATGCGCGCTTCCAAAAGTACGACCAAACGTTCTGCATCACCCGACAAAGGCCCACTCCTCTATATCCAGATCAGCCGAATCGTAACTCGACCGATTGCTATTTCCCGTTGAACATCGAGCCACTGCCATTGCGGTCGCCTGCGCACCATCGATCTTGTCTTTGGACTTCCCTTTGTGGAACACCCGGTTTCCAGCGCTGTCGGTGTGCACCTGGATGTTCTCAAAGTTCCAGCGCAATACCGGGTGCTGCCCATGCTTGAAGCGCCGCCCAACTATTGCGCGCTCCAGTTCTTTGACCGCAGGGGCCATCGTTACCCAGCCCTGTCGCATTTCAACGGCTGGGTAGCCGTCCTCGGCCAAATTGTTCAGCATGTTCCGCGCCATGTGCGGGTCAAAGGCCATTTCAACAACATTGAACCGCGCCGCCAGTTCGCGGATTTGATCTTCAACTATTCGAAAATCGACGACATTCCCCGGCGTCGGCGTAATCCATCCTTCTTGGGCCCATATGCGGTAGGGCACGCCAGACAATGCCTCTCTGGCATCGATGTTATCCTCTGGACAAAAAAACCATGGATGGACCTGATAGCCATCATCGCCGTCGCGCCAACAAGCGACAATAACGGTGAGATCGGAATTGCTCGAAAGGTCGACCGCAAGCCAACACTGCTCCTGGTCGGCTTCTAGACTGTCGAGGTCAACGTCCCCAAAGCCCTCATCATAGACACTCATGTCAACAAAAGGATCGCTGGAGTGATCGAGCCAAATGTTCAGGTTGAGCTGCCGGAATGATTCACGATCACCGACCCGGCGCGTGCCCTCGAGGGCGAGTTGCCTAAGCCCTTCAATGTCGGGATAACCGTGGGCTAGCCCCGGATTGACGCGCCGCCAAACCGCCTCATCCGTCCAATCACAATCCCGATCAGCTTCAAACAATATCGGCAGCAATGACGGATCATCGAACTTACCCCGCGCCGCCTTTCGGGCATCCTCGACAATATCCCAGGCGATATTCTCTTGGCCTCGCCCAGCGGTTGTAGCAACCACCAACAGCGCCCCGGAAGTCTTTACCAACCCCGACCGCAACACGTCCCATAGATCGCGTTTTTTCCACGCGTGAAGTTCGTCGGCAAGACAAAACGCCGGCGTCCGGCCATGTTGAGTTCCTGCGTCGGCGCTGATGGCCTCAAAAAAAGCACCATTGGCCGGATATTGCAGCCGGTTTCTATAATCGAGCGATTTGACTTTCGGGGCGATCTTCGGATGTGCGCGACATAATCCACGCGCCTCCTCATAAGCAATGCGCGCCTGCTTCCGATCTGACGCGGCGGTTATCACCTCGCCATTAGGAACGGCTTCCGGACCGATAGTGTGCAACAGGCCGAGCGCCGCCGCTAGGGATGTTTTTCGATTCCCTCTTGGCAAAAGCATCACAACGGTACGGACAATCCGGCTACCGTCAGGATGGCGTGGCCCGTAGACGCGCCGAACAATCCGCTCTTGCCAGGGATCGAGCTGGAACGGCATCCCGCTTTTTGGGTGGCGCAGCGCCCGTAGGAATTTTACCGCGCGATCACCACGTCCCAGCGGGTCATCAATGGGGCTACCATCGTAGATCCATTCAGGAAATGTGGAGAGGGTCATCACCGGCCTCATCATCGAATAGGTCGCGCATCATTGGACGAGATCGGGACATAGGCGTTAAACCAAGTTCAGCCCCTATCTGCTTGGCGACGGTCATCGCCTGGTTTTGCATCCGCCAAAGCTTCGATTTTATATCAATATCAGTGACGCCTTGTATGTCGGCCTCACATTCACGAACCCGCCCCTGCGCTACGCAGTAATTTTCGAGATTGGAAATATCGACATCCGTGAGAACTTGCCGTTCTTCAAGGAACGGTTGAACGCGGCGCCATTCTTTTTGAGCGCTCTCAGAAAGCCATGCCGGTGCGCTCGGCAGGGTAATTACCGTGCCGTTGATCGCCACAAGTTCTGGCTTGGTCCCACGCATCAGGGCACGCTTTCGCCGGTCGATACCGTACGAATGTCGAGGCCATGATTGCGGCCAATGACTATGATTTCTGAGATATTGTAATAGCTGCCAGCGTAGACCACGCGATCCGCCAACTGTAAATTCGGCACGTAGCGAATTCGGAATATGATTGCCGATTGGTCGACAATACCTTGCGCCTTGAAAAATTCTTCATTGGACCCCTGCACGATGTGCGCGCGATAGGTTCCCAGGGCCGTCCACACTTCAACTGGCGCGCCCCACTCGTCGCGGTCATCGGCGGCGTAGGTTTCTATCTTGATGATCTTGTCGAGTTTACCGGCGCGCATCAGGCGTCCCCCACCAATGCTTCCACCGTCACAATTCCATGACTGGTTTCACCATCCGGATCGCGCAGAAAACGCATGTCAGACACCCGGCAATCGGCGCAATGAAAACCCGTATCCAGCACAATTTTGCTAGATCCGATTGCAGTTCTTATCGTCCCGCCAATTGCCTTGGCACCGGTCAACGAGACTTCCCGCTTCCAGATGTGCAACGTGGCGTAAATTCGCTGATGCTTGCGGGCAACGTCACCCTCATCAACGGCATGGCTTTCGCCGATAACAATCGCAGGATCTGGGTCGGGTCGAGCATTCCGATCCAAAATATTGGCGGCCGGAACAAGTGCCAGAACTGGCGAACTTGCAACCAAGCGGGCGCGTATAGCTTTTTGTAGAGCCAGATCAGCGCTCATTTCCCAGCCTCACGCACGGCTTTGCCAACGGCGCGTTTTATCGCTGCCTGAAACTTCTTCCTATTCAACCGTACGGCTGGCCAAAAGAAGGGCTGGGCACTGGACTTTTTGGTGCCATATTCCACAAGATGCGGATAGCGCACGTCGCTGTTGCCAACGGTAATTGCAACCGCATTTTCTGGAACGATCATTGTGCCACTCGGCTGTGAATAGGGCGGGGTTGTTTGCCCCGCTGTAGTCACAACAATGCTCGACTTCAGGTCTGGAGCGTCAGTTGCAGGATCGTCCGGCGCCAGAAGGCGCATTGTGTTCGCGACCGCATTGCCTTGCTTGAGCAATGTCGGTTGAATTCCGGCCTTCATCGCTACCGGAATCGCCGCTAGTCTGCGCTGCAAACGACCAATCCCACCATCATCAGCCAAAGGAATACTCCCGGTACTCGGCAACTATCTGCGCAACTCCAAATGGCAGCGGTTGAGAGGCAACACCCACGAGCGTGGCCTCTCTGTTTTCGTACCAATCGGCGGCAAGCTGGCTAACGGCCTCAATCAGCGCAGGCGGAACTACATCCTGGTCGGTCCCGCCGAACGTGTCCTCGATCTTGAAGCCCAACAACCGTTCGATATAATTTTGGGCGGCGGCGATTTTCCGGCCAATGATGTTGTCATCAGCATCGCCCAGGTCATCTGAAATATTGAGCTGCTCTTTCAACTCATCGACTGAAACTATCATCGGTTCGGAGTCCCGTTTACTCGTTCAAGGCGCTACGCCTCGGCAGCTGCCACGCGGACGGTGTTGCTGTTGACCTCAACCGTTGCGACCAGCTTCATTGGGCTGTTGGCATCGCCATAGGTCTCAGGAATGCCGATAACCAAACCTACAACGGTTCTGGTGCTGGCAGTGCCGCCGCTTGGTGCATCATCAAACGTCAGGCGGAATGGATAGTTATCGTCGGTCTTGGCAGCCGCGATCAAGGCGAGCTGCCCAGCGTCGGCAACATCGAGGTCGCAAGTAATGACCCAAGCGCCACCATCCACAAGACCCTTAAGTTTGAGAACGCGACCGCGCCCAATCTGCCCGCTCTTGACCACCTCGGCGGTGTCGCCAAATGTACCGAGGTCAGTGGTTCCACCGATCTCGGTCCAAGTAACGCCTGAGAAATCGCTAGTCGTAAAGTCGGTGTTCTGATCGGCTATTGCATCGCCAATCTCGATCTTGGTTTTTGCGGTAACTTGAAAATTGGGCATGTCTAAATGCTCCTTGTGGTTTTACGCTCTTGGCGCTGTTTGTGGGAATTGTGGCAATGGGCACAAAGGGGCTGCCAGTTCGAGCGATCCCAAAACAGCGCCTGGTCGCCTTTGTGCGGCTTGATGTGATCTACCAATGCGGCTGGTGCAGAGCATCGCCGACATGTCGGATAGACTTGCAGAAAGACCTTTGAAGCGGCTTCCCATTCCTTGGTATAGCCGCGTTGTCGCGAACTTGGCCGCTTGGCGTCATGCCGGGTCCGGCGCTCCTTGTCCCTCGCAATGGCCAGCGGGCAGCGCTCATCCGAAGGATGAACCTTGCCGCACTGACAAACGCGAGGGGCGCGGGTTGGCATGACTTACGCCGGCGCTTTTTGTGGATTGCCCTTGATCAGCACCGTACCGGCAGCAATCGAGGTGCCGCTGTTCTTGGTGATGATGGAGCGCAGGTACCGCTTGGTGCCGATGTAACCCTGTTTGAACGTACCGTTTTCGGTCAGGGACGCGGGCAATGTACCCACCAGACTGGCCGCTGGTACGTCAACGAAATCGCCACCCGTGGTCGTGTCCGAGTGCTGGAGTTTGGCGGTATAGTCGCCAGACCCGGCAATTGCCCCGGTGTTGACCACAAGTGCAGCACTTTCAAAGCCCAAGAGGTCAATGGCGGCGCTGGTATTGGTTTCACTGATAACAGCGGCTGCGACCATCTGAACTACAGCGATGTTGTTTGCGAGATCACGCATGTTATGCGCTCCTTTTACGAGTGTTGGGCGCTACCTTTACGAGGTTGCCATTTTGAGTTTGAGAAGGGCTTTGGGCTGGATAACCCGACCGCCGACCCGACGCGTGGCGTGAAGGCGGGTTACGCCCTTGATGGCCTGAGTGTAGGGGTCAGACAGGATCGACATTGCGAGGCGGTCAACGATCCGATAGCCGGTGTTGAAATCACCGAAAGCAATGGGGAACTTGCCGCTTGCGACATCATCCATGTCGATGGCCTCGACAACCGGACGCCCCAAGATGGTGCTGGGCTGGCCAGCTTTCAGGCCGGGCTGCCAGACATAGTTGCCGTTGCCGTCTTTAAGGGTGCGAACAACGCCCAAGGTGGTGCCGTTCAGCGACCAGGTACCGCGATTGCGGTAGGCGGCGGGTAGGGCATACATCATCTTGATCAGGGAATCGGCACTGAGAACGGTGGCGCTGCCGTTGGCAAAATAGGCAACATCCGGATTGACCATAAAGCCTTCGGGCTGCTTGACGCCGGTCCCATTAACGAACGAGGTGGCCTCTTTCTGACCGAAATCATCGGCGAGTGCCAGGCGCACTTCGGCTTCGGCGGTGCCGCCGCTGTCTGCCAGCAACTCGTTGCTGATATCGACAAAGGTCATCAGCTTGCGGGCTGCGACTTCGAGCTGGCCGAACTTGACGGTCGATTCAGTTTCGTCGTCCAGTTCGCCTTCCCACTGGGCTGCGGTGCCGTCGCCGCGCTTGGGATATTTTACCGATGGGCTGGCAATGCTGCGAACCGATGCAATCGAGCGGACCGGGGAGAACTCGACCAGGTCACGAATGAACTCGGTGCCCATTTCGGCTGGCGCCAGATAACCGCCCTGTTCGTCGTTGGAGACGGTCAGGGCCTTGGCTTCATCGGCTGGGGTCTGATTGCCAAGGCGGAGATATGAGGCAAATGCCTTGCGCTCGATCTTGGCCTGTTCGTCGGTGTTTTCGTTCTTATCGCCGTCGGGGCGATTGGCCTTGGCCTCGATCTTGGCGAGACGTTCCTCGATCTTGCTCATGTCGGGCGTTTTGAAGCCCTTGATGGTGGTTTCGAGTTCGCCCATTTTCGTGGTCAATTCCGCGATCTCTGGCGCGGTCTGCTGTTCGTTCTCTGGCATAATGCCCTCGTTGTTGTGTGAAACTGATTTGGCGGAGGTGATCACCGCGCCGGGGTGAGCCGGTACGGCAACAATGGATATTTCGAGCAGGTCTAGTTCGCTGATCGTGCGACCGCCGCCCTTGCGGGGCGTTGCCTTCTTGGTGGCAAACCCGATGGACAGGCCACCGATTGCCTTTTCGCGGATCAAGGCGCGAATCTCTGCGGCGCGGGCAACTTCCTTGACCAGCAACCGGCCCTTGACCAGCAGGCCTTGAGCGGTTTCTGAAATGGTTTCCCAGACGCCAACCGTTTCGGCCTGATCATGGAATGCCAGCATGGGCAGGGGGCCTATGGCCTTGGCAAACGCGCCTTGGGTGATTTCGTCACCAACCCGGTCGGGTGATCCAAATGGCCATGCAATGCCCTCAATGGTGCCCGCGTCGTCGACCGTGATGGCGGCTTTGAGTTCGATCCGGTCCATTACGCCACCGGCCGATAGTTGGTGTGATCCCCGGCGAACTGGTCAACCTGGTCGCGAACCCATGCCACGCCCAAGAGCGCCAGCACGGATTTGGTGTTGAACGGAACGGGCTTGCCGCCCTCTTTCACGTCCCAGCGGATCACGCGACGGGCCAGTGCATTCAGTCGGGCCTTGGCGCGGTTCTCGGCATCGACGCGACCGTCTGGGCCCGCCATGTCTGCCAACTCATCGGCAAAGGCAATGTCGGCCTTGCGGGCGGTCACGCTGTCGGGTCCGGCAATGGTCAAAACCATGCCGGTTGGTTTGCCGTCCCAAGGGGCAATCAGGTCGAGATCAGCGCCCTTGTCCTGATCAATGGCATTGCTCAAAACGTCACTTAGCTGCATTGGGCTTTGCCTCGGTGTTGATGTGTGGGTTCTGGAACTCATCGCCCCCGTCATAGGGGCCGAGGTCGATCCATGAGCGCCCTTCGTTCGGATTGAGAACCTTGGCGCTGATCAGGCTGTTGATCGCTGTGGCGCGAGCCGTCAAATCAGCGCGGGTCAGATCGTCACGATCAAATCTGATGCGATATTCGGAACGCTCATTCGCTCCAAACAGGGCGCGGCGCATGGAACCTTCAAGCCCTAGCAACCAAGGCTCCAGGGAATAGGTCAGAAATTCCTTGCCCTGCTGTTCGCCGTTAGACCAGGTAGCGCGATCAAGCTCATAGATCATGCTGGGCGGCACTCGGAACGCACGGCAAACCTCAAGGGTTTGATATTTGCGATTTTCAAGAAATTGACTGTCGGTGCTGTTGAGGGTCATCGGCACGAACTTGGTGCCGTCCCATAGGATCGGCGTCTTGCCAGCGTTGTCCGCGCCCTCTTGTGCCGACTTCCAACCTGAAAGCATCCGCTTGACGCCCTCATCGCCAATGGCTTTTGGGCTTTCCAACACCCCGCCTGGTCGAGCCGCGTTTTTGAACAAATTGGCCGCGTGCTTTTCCATGTACTTGGCAGCGCCGATTGCATCGGCGGCAAGGCTCAAGGCGCACCGGCTGAATGGCCCCCGAAGGTGGATAATGTCGCTGGATGGAATTGGGGTGTTGTTGATCCGGAACGTTGGTTCCTGTCGACCATCTGCGGAATAGTCGACGGTGTAGTGGCCGGGTTCGTATCGAACTATCTCACGAACCTGATCGCCAACGCGATTGACGAATGCCAGGCCGCCCCGGTCAACGGTTAACGCCGTGGCGATCAAATCGCGGATCAGTTCGTAGGTCGAGGAGTAATCGTTGGGCTGGTCTGCGAGGATCCGCGCAACCTGGTGAGCCTTGTCCTCGCTCCAAACCCCGTCAGTCTGGCGTTCGACACGAATTTCAAGGCTTGCCGCCGCTTCGCAAATCAACCGAATGGCCGATTGAACGGCGGGCACTGTTAGGGCGGTGCTGAGAGAAACCCCATAAGCGCCAGCGATGCCGGTGAAGATTTCAATCTCAGCGTCCGTTGGACTGCTGAGCGACTTTTTCTCGAAGAATTTGAAAGGACCGATGTGCATCCCAAGTTTGTGCCTGAAACGGTCGCCGTTTGTCTATTCACCGCGAGCGGGCAACATCGGGCAAAAGCGGGCAACATCGGGCAGATCAATTATTCGAGCTGAAAAAACGCAACAATTCGGCCTCAACGACGAAAAGATTGCCGCCAGCTGTGCGCTGCACCGGCGTCCCTTCCAAATTCACCAAACGGCGGAGAACCCAGCTTTCACTCCGACCAATTTTTTTCCAATGGCCTTCGCCGTCCAGATAATCGGGGTTGGTGCCGCTGTCGCCCGGTCAAAATTTTTCGGCGTGAGTACTTCCAACTTGTCGCTAACCTTTTGAAACATCTTCGAAAACCTCAATTAGACCAAATCTCGCACAATTCTACCCGCGCCGGTCCCTATGAACCCGCATAAGTTCCAAACCACCCCCCTATGCTGCCGAAACCTCGCTCTTGGCGAGCGCAACAGTTTCCAACTTGAACGACCACGATAGCTGCGACGAAAGCGCGACTCGTTTGCCCTCGATCCGCGCGCAGATTTCAAACAACGGATCATTGCGCTTCACTGCCACCGTCCCCTCGGTTGATGGTGCTGGCTTGGTCCCAACCCATCGCCGCTCCTCGATCCACTTCGGCAGCGTCTTGGTGAACATGACATGCTGATCGAATGATCGTCCCTTGCGCGCCGCCTCAACCCGGCACTGTTCAGGATACCGCCGCGCCGCTGTGATCAGTTGCGCTTGCTCAATGACAGAAAGCCCCTGAAACCCATCCAAAGCCCTCTGTCGATGGTTGTCCTCGAACTTGGGCCACGTTTCGATAACCACCTCGAATGCCGCGTTCAGATCGAGTGGGGGCTTTGGGGGGGTCGTTAAAGAAGGGTCGTTTAGTTGTGACGTCTGGACATCACAACGGTTGTGATCCTCAGGCGTCACAACGTATGTGACGTCAGCGTCACATGTGACGTCAGCATCACATGTGACGTCAGCATCACAACCCCCTCGCTGCTCCTATCCATAACTACTTGATACTTATTGATGTTTCGACCGTTTGCGGACTTTTGCGGCTTTATGCGGAGATACCCCCAAGTGCGAAGGTCCGCGATCGCACGATTGATGGTCTCCCTCGCCCTGTTGCACCGCCTTGCCAGATTGGCCTGGTTGATCTCACACCACCCGTTTCGGTTCGTATGGGTTCCCAAGATGCCAAGGACTCGCAGGTGCAGGTCCTTGACCCGTTCATCGTCGAACGCATCGCCGGGGATAATGCTGTAACGAGGGCCGCTCATCCTGCATCCTTCTGGATCGCCGCCCCGAGAACATCGCCTTTGGCTACCTCTAGAGATTGTCTAGCTTCAACAAGGGCCATGAATGCCGACAAAGACCCCGGATGCCGGTCATAGAGTCTGGAGGCGCGCTTCTCGGCCTGCATAGCCGACATGTATCTTTGCAATGCTATCCGCCAGCGCACCTCGGCTTCCGGCACTGCGGCAATGGCCTTAATACTCACGCCAAGCCCCTCCAAAACCCACCTTGGCCATAGCCGACCGAACTTCCCATCAGGTGAGGGGAAGTCTCACGGTTCCACTTTGGCTGGATTGGTCCGTGAATATGGCTATCGAGCACGGTCCGGACGGCGTCAAACCGACTGGAAAAGTCATCACCAAGCGGGAGGTTTTGAACATCAAATGCGTTGATGCTCTGTCCATCCATGACGATCTCGCCAATGCGCACGCCGCGATGGAACACGGAACTGTGGACAATCATCATGAGTGCCCTTCCGAAGTTGATGCTGGCTCACCCTTTTTGCGAGTTTCGCGCCGCTTAAGTTGGGCCTCGACTGCCTCCCCAAGCAGCGCATCAATCTGTTCTGCGCGGCTAAACAGGTTGTCTGCATAGAATTGCAAAACTTCCCACTCAACCATCGTCATTTCGATTTTGACGTACTTGTGCCCGTCTCTGTCGATAATTAATGGGCGAATATTGTCGAGATACTCAAGCGCCGCATAGGATGCGCATTTCAGGTTGGAGACGGGAGCTTCCAGATCATCGACTGCAATCAGTCTAGCCGATACGAGATCAGTATTGCCAACATCAGACATCGACATTCCTCCCCGAAGTTGATGCGACCGGCGCAGCCAACTTCCCGGAAGCCCACGAATCTAGATCGCTACAGGCATAGAGCGGTCGACGCCCGAAATAGGTGATGAGCGGCCCGCCGCCCACCGTCGCCATTTTAGCCAGGGTTGCCACGGCAACAGGAACGCCATGGACCTCAAGTAGATAGGCTGCTGCCTCCCTACGCCGCAAACGAGGCCGCGCTGCACTCGGCCCGCTCATGATAGCGCACCCGTGCTAGAGAGCACTTCACCTTCAACGCAAGAGGTTTTGCGCCACTTGTCCAGGCGCTCGCAAACATCACCGGCATAGCCGACTGCAACACAGCCGACCGCATCAATGGCCGCCCTGCCCTCTTCGCCAAGAACGCCTAATTGACGGCACCCTTCGGCCAGGTCGCGGACATTGACCGCCAGATCGATCAGATCAAGAAGTTCCTTCATCGGGATCACGACTTGGCGCAGATTTTGCGCCGTGCTATGGGTTTTTTCAGTCATTGCCTTTTCCTTTTCCGGGGTTGGCTTGATTATGGCGCGGCGGGATTGCACTCCCGGCCGCGCCTTTTGCTGTTAGACCAGTCTCTATCAGTGTACGGATTGCCTCGGCTCTGCTGCGCAAGCGATTAACCCACCGATAGTCGTCCAATGCCGCAACCTCGGATGGCGCTAGCATCATTTGAAATTTCACTGTCTTGGCCTCATTGGGCATGTGTGTTCGTCCTCCATATTAACCTGTTTAGGTTGAACATATGGAAGATGTGTCAATTTGATGCTACGCGTCAAGCGAAAATATGTTTAGGTTAAACATACGGAGGATGTTTTGGCGCGACCGAAATCCCAGGGCGAGATCAAGTCTCACCAACAACATCTGTTGATGGCGCCAAGTGAGATCGCCGCGATAGATGATTGGCGCTTTGCCAACAGAATAGGATCGCGGGGAGAGGCAATACGGCGTTTGTGCCAAATTGCGCTATCAACGGAACAAACTATTCCGAGACTTCACCAATCTATAGTTCGGGCGTCACAAATGTTGGATTTGGCATGGAGTCGCGCGGGTGTAGTTATGGAGGCGCAAAAGGATCCAGACGCGATGAACTTCGTCTCTTCTTTTGTCAAAATCGCAGATCTAATCTATGGAGCCGCGTCGGAATCCGCCATTCAAGTCGCGGCGCTACAAAGCCTTAGACGCGCGGGTAAAAACTTAGAGGCGGATGTTTTAGAGGCAAACTCAATTCGCGAAGATTCCAACTACACTCTTTCGTTGCTTGCAATACACCAAGAAAAACTTAGCCCAACATCAGACGAATCGGAATCTTTGGGAGCGATTGGAGGTCGGCGACACCTGCGGTTTCCTGTATTTTCGGCGGAAAAAGACAATCCGTTTCCGCCCGATGATCCCAGACATCAGAGGTTTCTTGATGGATGGGCTAAAGCCATAGATGACGCCAAATAGAACGATGCAAATTTGCATTTGCCCAACGAAATCTTGGCACATTGCCGTCACTGAGATCGAAATAAAGGCAAGTGGCAGAGCTGCCACTTGCCCGATAAAATCTTGGTAAAACGCAGCCCTAGGCCCGACTTTGCAACCTCACAACCGCCGCCGTCTTGCCGGTCATCTGCCGTTCAATCTCACCTGCAATTCTGTTGGCCGCTGCCAGCAATACCGAATCCAGCCGGTGAACATAACGGCTGGTGATACCCTGCCCAGCATGGCCGATGATGGTGCCAATGGTCGCCTCGGCATAATCCAGATCACCGCCGATCGACGCAAACGAGTGGCGGAATACATGCGCCGTCAAATCATCGATCTTGGCCTTTCTTGCCAATCGCTCTATCGCCCCGCGCATTCCGCCAAAGGGCTCTGCCGGGTTGCGCGCGCCCGGTAACACCCAAGGCGATCCAGCAACGCGCGGCAGCGATGCCAGCACCTCAAGCGCCGGGTGCGCCAATGGGCGGATCGATGCGCCGGTCTTGCTGTCGCCCAGCCTTAGCGCCTGCCCCTCTGTGTCGACGTCGCTCCAGCGCAGTTTCGCAATCTCGCTAATGCGGCAGCCCGTCAATGCCAGCAACTGGACACCGGCAACCGCCTGCCAGGTTTCCGTTGTCGCCGCCAACGCCGTTCCAAGTGCCCCATACTCATCGCGGCTAAGGCGTCTGGTCTTCTTGTTGCCAACCGGGCGCGGCACACCGCTTGCCGGGTTAAATTCAATGATGCCTTCCGAAACCGCATAGGTCAGGATGCCACCCAATAGGCCGGCCGTTCGCGCCGCTGTGCCAGATCCACCAGCAACCACGCTCTTGCCGCGCAATTTGTCCGATTTTTCCACCATGGCCGTTTTACCGGCGGTCACGTCACGAATGAACTTTGCAACATCGGCGCGCTTAAGATCGAGAACCAGCTTTCGCCCCAGCAATGGTTTGATGTGACGTTCTACCCGGCCAACGTCAGTCGAGAGTGTCGAGACTTTTTTGGGGCGACCGCCCTTGCCCAGGATCAAACCTTTTTGAGCAAGTTCAAGATACTGATCGCATAAATGCGCCACCGTCATCGACCGCCTGCGGGTCTTGCGTTCAAGCAAGGGATCGTCCTTTTGCAGAACCACCCCGCCCATCGTTTCGATTGCAAGTTTTCTGGCCTGGTCGGCAGTGATCGCGCCATGACTGCCGATGGTCATTCGGCGCCGTCCACCATCGGCCCTGTAGTCAACGAAATAGGTGCGCTTGCCGGTCGGATAGACATAGACCCCGAAGCCCTTTAGCTCTGAACACCAGATCGTATATTGCCGCCCGCGCAGCTCGTATTTATCAACAACGCCCTTAGTGAGCTTTGGCACCGTGACACCTGCCTATTCCATCCAACTCACCAATAACTCACCACGAATTGCGAAATTTGGGAAGATGGCGGAAAACGGCAGAAAACAGTTCAGCCAAATTTATGCTGTAAATTCATAAGCTTGGTAAACTCAAGATAATTTTAGCGCACCCCGGAAAACCTATAAGCACATCTCTCCGAAGGCAGAGGCCACACGTTCGAATCGTGTCGGGTGCGCCAATCTTTTCATTGGGTTAGGCGATTTTTCCACTTTGCTGTTTTCCTACAGGAAGCACGGTGAAGGTAAGCTCACGCCGTTTTGCGAATCCAACTTTGGCGTACGTTTAACGGCTTCTTGCTGATCAACGCCCAGACATCATTTTCCTTTTCTGAGCCGCGCGCGCCAAGCTCGATCAGCAGGCGTGTGGTGGTTTCATAGTTCGCACCGACGATGCGAAAAAGCGCATGAATGGACCGCCATTCCGTATCTATTTGGTATTTCTTGGGGGCCCAAACCTGTCTAGCTCAGACAGATCAAGCTTTGATCTGAGGTTGAGCGACATTCGTTCTGAATGCGATTTAATATTCTCGCGATCACGCAGCGCTTGCTGAACAGAAACTATCTTCCTCCATGAGCGGGACTGTATCGCCAGGGCATGATCCCGCCTTTGTACGGAACCGCACTTTTGCACAAATATTGGCTGAAACTGGAACGAATTTGCCGATGGCCGGTTGATTGACCATTGCGTCAACAACAGGGATTACCTGAAATGAACGGTATTATTTACCTCGTAGGTCTCGTCGTCGTTGTCATGGCCATTCTGTCCTTTATCGGGCTGGCCTGAGGCCGGGCTGCAAGCGCCTTCCCTCGACTGAAACCTGGAGAACATAACAATGGCTATCAATGCACCCGCCGGGGTTGCGGTCGTTTCTGACCGCGCCGATGGCGAACAGTCTTCCTATGTCGATTGGCCCGCAATTTTTGCCGGCATCGTGCTGGCATCAGCGATCTCAGTGATCCTTCTGGCGTTCGGTTCTGCGGTCGGCCTGTCTTTTACCAACTTTCATGCCCGCGAGGGCGCTGCACCGATCTGGATCGGCATTGCAGGTGGCCTATGGCTGCTTTGGGTGCAGATTTCGAGCTTTTTGGCGGGTGGCTATATGACCGGGCGCCTGCGCCGTCGCTTCCGTGACGCCACGGAACATGAAAGCGACGTGCGGGACGGTGCCCACGGCCTCTTGGTTTGGGCTGGTGCGGCGGTTCTCGGCACAGTGATTGCCATTGGTGGCGTCGGTGCTGCGGCAAACGCTGTGGGCAATGTGGCGCAAACTGCAACCGCGGCTGCCTCAAACGTTGCGGATGGTTCGATTGATCCGAACGCCTACTTTGTGGACACGCTGTTGCGCAGCGATCGTCCGGTCGATGCTGGTGTTGCACGGGATGAAGCGGGGCGGATCTTTGCTAATTCAGCGCTGAATGGCACTGAAGTATCAGCTGAGGATCGCAGCTATCTCGCCAACGTTGTGGCGGCCAACACCGGGCTGACGCCTGAAGAAGCCAGCGCACGCGTTGATCAAGTCACTGCCAATGTGGAAGCCGCCCGTCAGCAGGCTGTCGATGCAGCGGAAGCTGCCCGCAAGACCGGCATTGTTGCAGCGTTCCTGCTGGCCGCATCGTTACTTGTAAGTGCGGTTGGGGCCTATTGGGCCGCCTCGATGGGCGGACGCCACCGCGACGAGCAAACGGTGTTTGCCGACGTGTTCCCCCGTTACTGACCCATTGGAAAAAGGACATAAACAATGTTTCGTGCCCTGGGATTGTTTTTGCTTGGCGTGCCGATCTGGCTGATCCTGATTATTATTTTCTTCATCCACTAGAAGAGGGCGGGACTTTCCCGCCCTTTTTTTGTTTTGCACCTCGCGAAAAAACCCGCTCCGGTTTGGCCGAAGCGGGTTGATTATTTCAAGAGTCAGTAATTGGCCGGGGGATCGCTGGCGGGAAAGCTTTCGTCGATTTCCTCGTCGTGCTTGGTCCAGTTTTTTTGCTTGTTGCCCATGTTTTCCTTGCCGGAATCACGAACCTGGACCGGAGAGCCATCGGGCCCGGTTTTCTTGTCGTTCTTGAATGCGGGCGCCTTGTCGGACTTGGGTTTGTTTTTGTCAGTCATTGTCGCCTCCATCTTTGGGGTGTCCCTTACAAAACCCGGCGACCGGGCGAGTGGTTGCACGCTTTTCGTCTTTGTCGCAGTCTGCTAAAGAGCGCGGATGACCCAGACGCCCCAGAACACCAAAAAGCTCTTCATCAAGACCTATGGCTGTCAGATGAATGTCTATGACAGCGACCGCATGGCCGATGCGCTGGCGCCGCACGGGTATGAGCCGGTAACGGACATGGCCACGGCAGACCTTGTGCTGCTCAATACCTGCCATATTCGCGAAAAGGCCTCGGAGAAGGTGTTTTCCGAATTGGGTCGACTCAAGGAATTGCAGGCGGCACGTCGAGAGGATGGCCAGGACCTGCTGATTGGCGTGGCTGGCTGCGTGGCGCAGGCAGAGGGCGAGGAAATTGCCCGACGCGCGCCTGTGGTCGATATGGTTTTTGGGCCGCAGGCCTATCATCGCCTGCCCGATATGGTGGCCAAGGCCGCCGGAAGCCGCCATTTGCATCCAGCGTTGCGCAAACCGGTCATCGACACCGACTTCCCCGAGGAAGACAAATTCGATCATCTGCCGGCGCCGCAGAAAGAAGTGGTGATCAAGCGGGGGCTGACGGCATTTTTGACCGTGCAGGAGGGCTGCGACAAGTTTTGCAGCTTTTGCGTGGTGCCCTATACGCGTGGCGCCGAAGTTTCGCGCCCGGTGCGGCAGGTTCTGGCCGAAGCGCGCGGGCTGGTCACAGGCGGGGTCAAGGAAATTACCCTTCTGGGGCAGAATGTGAATGCCTATCACGGGTTGGATGAGGCAGGAAAATCGGTCGGACTGGGTCAGCTGGCCTATCTCTTGGCCGAAATCGAGGGATTGGAGCGGCTGCGCTATACGACCAGTCATCCCCGCGACATGGATGATGGATTGATTGCGGCCCACCGCGACCTCGGTATCCTGATGCCTTATCTGCATTTGCCAGTGCAGTCAGGTTCGGACACGATGCTCAAGGCCATGAACCGGCGCCACACGCGCGACGACTACATGCGGGTTATCGACAAAATCAAGTCGGCGCGGTCGGACATGGCGCTATCGGGCGACTTTATCGTCGGCTTTCCGGGCGAAACCGACAAGGATTTTGAGGACACCCTCAAGATCATCGCCGATGTCGGCTATGCCTCGGCCTATTCGTTCAAATATTCGACCCGTCCGGGCACGCCGGGGGCCAATCTGGATGGCCAGATTGAAGAGGCGGTCAAGAACGAGCGGCTTTATCGGCTGCAGGCGCTGGTTGACGCACAGACCACCGCGTTCCATGCCTCCTGCGTTGGCAAGACCCTGCCAGTGCTCATTGAGCGCAAGGGGCGGATGGCCGGACAGGTAGGCGGCCGGTCTCCCTATTTGCAGGCGGTACATTTTGAGGGGTCCACCGATTTGATCGGGCAGATCCTACCGCTCGAGATCATCGGGACCTCAACCAATTCGCTTGTCGGGAAATTGTCACAAGCGGCGCTTAACAATAGCGATATTTCGCACGACTCGACGCGCAAATCTGTTAGCGTTGATGAGTCTCGCGTGGCGTGACCTCATGCTGCGCTTCATTTCAGGAGCAGAACCAGCTTGAGCAGGCACTTGTCCCCGACATCAGATAACGCATTGGCATCCCAACTCGAACTCGCTTTTGACGACAACCGGCTGGTAGCCCAACTCTACGGGGATTTCGACCAGAACCTGGCCCTTATCGAGCAGCGACTCAAAGTGACGGCGACCCCACGGGGCAATCACGTCATGCTCAAGGGTGCTGCCGGAAGTGTTGATCAGGCGCGGCGCGTGCTGGAATCACTTTATGGCGTGCTTGAAGAAGGCCGGCCGGTCGATATGAGCGATGTGGATGGGGTCATCCGCATGATCGAGACCGAAGACAGCCAACTTACCCTGCCGACGCTTGAGAAAAAGGGCAAGGTGCGCATGGCCCAGATCGCTACGCGCAAATCCACCATTGTGGCCAGAACACCGGCCCAGGACGCCTATATGCGCGCCATGGACCGAGCTGAACTGGTGTTTGGTGTTGGCCCTGCCGGTACGGGCAAGACCTATCTGGCGGTGGCACATGCGGCGTCACTGCTTGAACGGGGTGATATTAACCGGATCATCCTGTCGCGACCGGCGGTGGAAGCGGGCGAGCGGCTGGGCTTTCTGCCCGGCGACATGAAGGAAAAAGTCGATCCCTATCTGCGTCCGCTTTACGATGCGCTTTACGATATGATGAAGCCTGAAAACGTCGAGCGTTGCATCACGTCGGGGATTATCGAGGTGGCGCCGCTGGCGTTCATGCGTGGCCGTACGTTGGCCAATGCCGTGGTTATTCTGGACGAGGCGCAGAACACGACTTCCATGCAGATGAAGATGTTTTTGACCCGTCTGGGCGAAAATTCCAAGATGATCGTGACGGGCGACCCGACGCAGGTGGATTTGCCGCGCGGCGAAAAATCGGGATTGATTGAAGCTGTGGCCCTGCTTGATGGGGTTGAAGGGGTTCATGTTACCCGTTTCGGCGACAAGGATGTTGTGCGTCATGCTCTGGTGGGGCGGATCGTGCGGGCTTATGAAACGGACACGGCGCGCAAGCTCAAGGAAAAGCTGAACGAAGGGGTTGCACGCTGAGCGCCGCTGACCTGCCACTTGAAATTGCCCTGATCCATGACGACGACGGCTGGCCCGATGGGCTTGGGCCGCTGGCAGAGCGTGGGGTTTTTGCAGCGCTTGCGGCGAGCAAATCGCGGCTCAAGGGTGCCGCCGAGATCAGCATTGTGCTGAGCAATGATGCCGAACAACGCCAACTCAACAAGCGATGGCGGGACAAAGACGCCAGCACCAATGTGCTCAGCTTTGCCCAGATCGAGCCGTTCGGGGCTGTGGTTGGCATTCTTGGCGATATTGTGCTGGCCCGCGAAACGCTGGAGCGCGAGGCAGAAGAGCAGGGCATCAGTTTTAGCCATCATTTCACCCATCTGATTGTGCATGGGTTTCTGCATATTCTGGGTTATGATCATCTCAATGACGAAGAGGCCCTCGAAATGGAGGGTCTTGAAACCAAAATACTGGCGGGCCTTGGCATTAGTGATCCTTATGCCGATCACACCTAGAGGCGCGGCAGTTGCGAAATACAGGCAAAAAAGGATAGAAAGCCGTTTGACCACGGCAAGATGAACATGAACGACAGCGAACCGAGTAGTGCGCCCAAGGTGCCAGATAATAATAGCGAACCTCCTTCTAGTCCCGCCTCCGCGCCAACGCGGGGGCCTACAATCTGGGAGCGCCTCAAGGCGATGATGGCGCTGCGCAGCGTTTCCCTGCGCCATGATTTGCGCGAAGCACTGGATGAACAGGGCGGCACCGATACGACCGATTTCTCCGAGAGCGAACGCACCATTTTGCAGAATGTGCTCAAGCTCAGCGAAGTATCAGTGGTCGATGTGATGGTGGAGCGGTCCGATATTCAGGCCGTCAGTTCCGATATCAATCTAGGGGGCCTGTTGGCCGAGTTTCGTCAGGCGGGCCATTCGCGCCTACCGGTTTATGATGACGGGCTGGACAATATTCTGGGTTTTGTGCACGTCAAGGACGTGCTGCACCGAATTGCCGAACCAAAGCCGATGGATACCTCCCCCAAGGATGTACCGGTGCGGCTGATTTCCTCGGCCTTGCGCCAGAAAGTTTCCAAACTCGATATTTTGCGCACGGCAATGTTCGTGCCCACCTCGATGCCGGTGGGGGATCTGTTGCAACAGATGCGTGCCAGCCGGGTGCATATGGCCATCGTGGTGGACGAATATGGCGGCACCGACGGGCTGGTGACGATTGAGGATCTGTTGGAATCCGTCGTCGGGGAAATCGAGGACGAGCACGACGAGCTCGAAGCCGCCCTGATCCGCAAGGTGGGTCCTGATACCTATCTGGCCGATGCGCGGGCCGAATTATGCGATGTGCAGGAATTGCTCGGGCCCGAATTCAATCCGGGCGAATATGCTGAGGACGTCGAAACGATTGGCGGGTTGGTTTTTGACCTGGCAGGGCATGTGCCCGCCAAGGGCGAGGTGGTATCCAAGCTGGATCATTTCGATTTCGAGGTTCTGGCCGCTGACAGTCGGCGCATCAAGCGCCTGCGCATTCGCCGACGGCGGCGCGAGGGTGAGCAGGTGGACACAAATACCGACGCCCATATGCACACAGCCGCAGAATGAACAAAATAGGCCCGGAGCAATCCGGGCCTTTTCATTTCTGGGTATGCGTGTGCAGTGCGGCGCTAGACCTGTTGGACGTTTTCAACGCCAGGAACAAAGTGGCGCAGAAGATTTTCGATGCCGTTCTTGAGCGTTGCGGTCGAGGAGGGGCAGCCCGAGCAGGCGCCCTGCATATGCAGGAAGACCGTGCCTTCCTTATAACCCTTGAAGATGATGTCGCCGCCGTCCATAGCAACTGCCGGACGGACACGGGTGGCGAGCAGTTCCTTGATAACTTCAACGGTTTCGCCGTCATCAGGTTCGAAGAATTCTTCGCCGCCATCATCCATCTCGACATCATCATTGCCTTCGGCGATGACCGGTTTGCCAGACAGGAAATGGTCCATGATAACGCCAAGGATGGCGGGCTTGATGTGGGCCCAGTCGGTTTGATCCTTGGTGACGGAGATAAAATCTGCGCCCAGAAAAACGCCGTTTACACCGGAAATGGCAAACAGGCCCGTGGCCAGCGGCGAAGCAGCGGCCGCAACCGGGGTGCGAAAATCGCGCGGTTCGCCGACGAGCACATCGCGGCCGGGCAAAAATTTCAGCGTCGCCGGATTCGGAGTGGCTTCGGTCTGAATGAACATGGCAGTTCCCATCGGAAACGAATTTGGAATGCTTCTAAAATAGTCATTTCCGCCCCATTTGCAAGGGCAATCGCCCATAGGGCAGGCGGCAAGGGACCAGCAATTATTTTTAGCAGACGGCGATGATTTCCTCATCAGTCATGCGACCGGGCACAATGGTCATGGGAATGGGCAGAGCGTGGGCCCGATTGGCAAAGTGCTGGACCAGTGGGCCGGGGTTTTCAGCCGATATGCTGGCGGCCAGCACCAGAATGGCGATGGCGCGATCCTGATTGATGACCCGCTCGATTTCCTCAAAGCCGCTGCCCTCGCAGACGACCGATTCGACCTTGACGTTGCCGATGGCTTTTAGCCGCTGCAGGCGCGCGTCGAGATCGCGCTCGGCCTGTTCGACCGCTTCGGCGCGCAAGACGTCTTCCACCCCCATGCCGATGAAGTCGGGCGGCTCAACAACCGACATCAACACCACGGTGCCGCCGGTGCGATGGACACGGTAGGCCGCAAAGGTGACGGCGCGGTCGCATTCGACAGTACCGTCAATAACCACGAGAAATTTGCGCTGGTATTCGGCGATATCAACCATGAGTCACATCCTTTTTCAGCGTATGAAGCCGACGATCTTGCGAACGTCCGACATAGTGGTCTCGGCAAGGGCGGTGGCGCGACCGGCGCCCTCGCGCAGATAGGCATCAATGGTGGCTGGATCGTTGATCAGACGGCGCATTTCATCAGCCATTGGCGCCAACACGGCGACCGCCAGTTCGGCCAGTGCGGGCTTGAAGGTGCCCCAACCCTTGCCGCCAAATTCGGCGATCACTTCGACCTTGGTCAGATCGGCCAGCGCCGCGTAAATGCCAACCAGATTGTCGGCTTCGGCGCGGCCCGCAAGGCCATCAACGGTTTCGGGCAGTGGCTCGGGATCGGTGGTTGCGCGCTTGATCTTTTTTGCGATGGCATCGGCATCATCGAGCAGGGAAATGCGCGACTGATCGGATGGATCCGACTTGCTCATTTTCTTGCTGCCATCGCGCAGGCTCATGATGCGGGTCGCGGGGCCGGCGATCAAGGGCTCGGTTATCGGGAAAAACTCGGGGTCCAGCCCCTGATCGGCAATGGACTTGGCATAGTCATTGTTGAATTTGGCGGCAATGTCGCGCGTCAACTCAAGGTGCTGTTTCTGGTCGTTGCCGACCGGCACATGGGTGGCCTTGTAAAGCAGGATATCGGCGGCCATCAGCGATGGATACGCCAAAAGGCCCAGCGACACGTTTTCGGAATTCTTGCCAGCCTTGTCCTTGAACTGGGTCATGCGACTCATCCAGCCGATGCGGGCAATGCAATTGAACACCCAGGCCAATTCGGCGTGCTGAATGACCTGGGACTGGTTGAAGATGATGGATTTTTTCGGATCGACTCCGGCGGCGATAAAGGCCGCAGCGACTTCACGGGTGGCGCGGCGCAGATCATCGGGGTCCTGCCAGACGGTGATGGCGTGCATGTCGACAACGCAATAAATGCATTCGTGGCTATCCTGCAGCGGCACAAAACGGCGGATGGCGCCGAGATAGTTGCCCAGATGCAAATCGCCGGAAGGCTGAATGCCAGAAAATACGCGCTGCACAAATGCCATGATAACTCCGCAGTATTGCACGTTCAAATTCGCGATCTGACCGAATAGCACAGCGCCAAGGCTGTCAACACAGGTCGGTGAGGTCGCTGTTTCAGGTTCGTCGCAAACGCCTTAGCAGCAGACCAAGCGGCTGGACACGCGAAAAATGCACCAGCACGAAATACATGACCACGCCATAGAGCATCAGCGAGGCCAGCGCAGCGGCTTGCATCAATAACGGTTGGCCGCTTGCCAGAAACCCTGCGCCGCGCTGAGCCAGTGCATAGAGCGCGCCCCCCATCAGGCAGGCAATGATGATGATGGCAAGGTGCCGACGCCACTCGGAAGCTGTGAGGGCAAAATGCCCGCGCCGGGCCAGAAAAATGGCCAGAAGCAACGCATTGAGCCAGGCCGAAACCGATGTCGCAATGGCGATGCCGACATGCAGCAGACTGGGAAACAGTAGCAACGAAATGCCGATATTTGTGGCCGCAGAAATGCCGGCAAAAATTGTCGGCGTCATGGTGTCTTCGCGGGCGAAATAGCCGGGCTGGAGCACTCGAATCAGCACATAGGCCGGTAACCCGACGGCGAAGGCAACCAGAGCATTGGCCGTCTGGATGGTGGCCAGTTCGGTAAAGGCACCCCGCTCGAACAGCAGGCGGACGATGGGTTCGGCCAGGGCCACCAGCGCGGCAGCGGCGGGCATCGACAGTAGCATCGAGACCAGCAAAGCCTGATCCTGACTGGCGCGGGCCTCGGCGGCGCGATTGCCCTTGAGGTGGCGCGACAATTCGGGCAGCAGCACCGTGCCAATGGCAATGCCGATTATGCCGAGCGGCAATTGATAGAGCCGGTCGGCATAGTTGAGAATGGCGATGGCCCCGGCGGCGCTGGAAGCGATAACGGTGCCGACGAACAGATTGATCTGGGTGATGCCGCCGGTCAAAATCGCGGGAATGGCCAATGTCCAGAACCGGCGCACTTCCCTATCGATTCTTGGCCACTGAAAGCGCGGTACGAAATTGGCGCGGCGGATCGACCAATAGACCAGCGCCAACTGGGCAACGCCGCCAAACATGGTGGCAATGGCAACCCAGACGGCGGCATCGGCGGGCGCCTGAACCGCAAAGGTTACCAGTGGGATCATCGCGGAAATATTGACGATGTTAAGGATGACGGGGGCAAAAGCCGCCGCGAAAAAGCGCCCCAGACTGTTGAGGATGGCGCCATAGGCGGCCATCAGCGACATGCACATCAGGTAAGGGAACATGATGCGGGTCAAAAGAACGGTCAGTTCGAATTTGGCCGGATCGTCAAAACCGGGCACGAACGGCACCAGAATGGTCGGCATGAATATTTCGGCCAGAATGGTCACCACAACCAGCGCCGCCACCAGCCAACTCATGATGCGCGCAGCCAGCAGCCGGGCCTGATCAGGGCCATCCTGTTCCAGCGCACCCGAAAACATCGGCACGAAGGCGGTGTTGAAGGCCCCTTCTGCAAAAAGCCTACGGAAGAGATTGGGAAAGCGGAAGGCGGCGAAAAAGGCGTCGGCGGCCGGGCCGGTGCCCAAAACGGCCGCCATCAGGGCATCGCGGGCAAAGCCGGCGATCCGACTGAGCAATGTCAGTGCGCCGACCGAAAGAAAGTTGCGGTAAAGGCTCATGGATCAGCTATTGACCGCCTTGGCGCGTTCCTCGACGGGTTTTGGGTTGAATACATCCAGCAAGGCTGCATGAATCTTGCGCTGACGCGGCTTGGAGGCAATCTTTTGACCGGTCAGATCGGTGACATAGAACACATCGACCGCCTTTTCGCCATAGGTGCCGATATGAGCCGAACCGATGGTGAGGTTGAGGTCGGAAATTTCGCGGGTCAATGAATGCAGCAAGCCGGTGCGATCCAGTCCCGAAACCTCGATGACGGTGAACTTTTCCGAGAGATTATTGGAGACCACCACATCGGCGGGCAATTTGAAAGGTTTCAAGCGGCGATTGAGCTTGCTGTCCTTGCCTGCGTCGATCAGCACATAGCGTTTACCCTGCAGCAATTGCTTGACGGTATCAATGATACGCGTGGCGCGGACCTTTTCGTCTTCGTCCGAGGCAAAAGTGCGTCGCAGGCGGAAGGTATCGATGGCGCGCCCGTCGCGGGTCGAGAAAATCTGTGCCCCGATGATTGAGGCCTCGGCCATGGTGCAGGCACCGGCGATAAGCGAGAGCAGGCGGGGGTGATCGGGGGTATAAAATGACACTTCGGTGATGCCTTCAAAGGCCTTGACGCGGATCGAGCCAGCAAAGGCCTCATCGACCCTGTCGGCAGCGCGGATCATTTGTGCATGGGCCACTTGCAGTTCGGGCTCGGCGCGCAGCCAGTAATGATCATATTGGCGCGCGGCATAGTCGGCGATCTCTTGTTCGGGCCAATCGTTGAGGTTTTCGGTAAGAACGCTGCGGGCCTCGTTGATCCGATCCAGATGGGTGACCTGGGAGTGCCCGCCCGATAGCAGCGGTTCGGTGGCAAAATAGAGAGACCGCAGCAGGGAGCCTTTCCAGCCGGTCCAGACACCGGGCCCAACGGCGCGAATATCGCAGGCGGTCAGGATCATCAGCAGCGCCAGACGTTGTGGCGATTGCACGACATCGGCAAAAGCCTTTGCCGTCTCGGGGTCCTGAATGTCGCGGGCCTGAGCCACTTCGCTCATCAGCAAATGATATTGGACCAGCCATGAAACAGTGTCGGTTTCAGCCGGGCTCAAGCCAAACCGCGGACAGAGCTTGCGGGCAACGCGTGCGCCGGCAATTGAATGATCCTCTGGACGTCCCTTGGCGATATCGTGCAGGAACAGGGCGACATAGAGCAGGCGCGTGTCGTTGAGCTGGGGCAGCAGCTCATGGGTCAGTGGCAGTTCCTTGCGCAGGCCGCCATTGGCAATTTCGGCCATGACGCCGACAGCGCGGATCAGGTGCTCGTCCACGGTATAGTGGTGATACATGTTGAACTGCATCAGGGCGACGATCTTGCCGAATTCGGGGACGAATTTTCCGAGAACGCCACTCTCATTCATTTGGCGCAGCATACGCTCAACCGACTGCGGCGCGGTCAGGATCGAGAGAAAATAGTTATTGGCCTTGGGGTCGTTGCGCAAATTGGTGTCGATCAGGCGCAGGCTGCGCGTGATCTGCTTGATCGCATCGGGATGGAACAGCAACTCCTCACGCCCCGCCACCAGGAACATCTTGATCAGATTGACCGGGTTTTTGGTGAAAACGTCAGGCTTGGCGATATTGAGCCGACCACTATCGACAACAAAATCCCCGTCGCCCTTGATCTTGACCTTGCCGCGCTTGAAGGGGGCAAAAACCCGTCCGACCAGATCCATGTCTTTGGCGTGATTGAATTCGAGCGAAGTGCAGAAAATGCGGGTCAGGTCGCCAACATCCTTGGCCACCAGAAAATAGCGCTTCATGAAGCGCTCGACCCCGAGCATGCCGACGCGTTTGGCAAAGCCCAGGCGCTCGGCCAGATCGGGCTGCAGGTCAAAGGTCAGTTTTTCCTCGGCGCGGCCGGTCAGGAAGTGCAGATTGCAGCGGACGGCCCACAAGAATTCCTCGGCGCGCTGGAACTGGCGATATTCGCGGGCGCTGAGCACGCCCTTTCCCACCAATTGCTGACTGGTCTTGAGCTGGTAGAAATATTTGCCGATCCAATAGAGGGTATTGAGATCGCGCAGCCCGCCCTTTCCGTCCTTGATATTGGGTTCAACCACATAGCGGGTATTGCCCATCAATTTGTGGCGTTCATCGCGTTCGGCCATTTTCGCGGCGATGAATTCGGGGCCGGTTTTAGCCATTATTTCGGTTTTGAACCGCTCAACCATCTGATCATAAAGGGTTTTATCCCCGGTCAGAAAGCGTGCTTCAAGTGTTGCCGTACGCACGGTCATATCCGAGCGAGCCATGCGCAGGCACTCATCAACCGAGCGGACGGCGTGGCCGACCTTCTGGCCGAGATCCCAAAGCATATAAAGAATATATTCGGTAACCTGCTCGCCCCAAGGGGTTTGCTTGTAAGGCAGAATGAACAGCAGATCAATGTCCGAGCCGGGCGCCAGCGTGCCGCGCCCGTAACCGCCAACCGCTGCGAGTGCCAGTGTTTCGGCCTCGGAGGGATTATCGACGGGATAAACGCGTTTGGTCGCAAACAAATGGACTGCCGAGATGATTTCATCTTCGGCATTGCACAGGTTCTGAGCACAGCGAATGCCTTTGCTGGTGGCCAGCAATTCAGCTTCGGCCTCCCTGCGTGCTGTTGCCAGTGTTTCGCGCATATGGGTCAGCACAATGGCGCGGGCGCCCGACGAATTGGCCGATTGATCACCGACGCGTTCATCCAGTTCGGCCAGAAGGGTCTGAGCGCTCTTGAGGGTGAACAGCGATTTGCGCGGTTTGACTTCAGCTTCGGCGAGCGACATCGCGGAGTTTCTTTAGTTCGTAGACCAGCTCGATTGCATCCCTGGGCGTCATTTCGTCGGGTTGGATGGTGTCGAGCCTTTCATAAACTGGATCGACCACTGGTTTTTCAACCGCAGGCCGATGGGCGAACAGCGGCAAATCGTCTAGCACGGCAGCAACGCTACCGGAAGAGCTTGTGCCGGTGGAGCGCTGCTCCAGAATTGTCAGCACCTGGCGCGCGCGGTTCAATACCGGGGTTGGCAATCCGGCAAGCTTTGCCACCTGAATGCCATAAGAACGATCCGCTGCCCCCTGTCCGACCTCATGCAGAAAAACCACGTCGCCTTCCCACTCGCGCACTTTCATGGTGACATTGGAGACGCGGGACAGGGTTTTTGAAGGCTGGTCAGTTCGTGAAAATGGGTGGCAAACAGCGCCCGGCAACCGGTGGTTTCATGCAAGGCCTCAACGGCCGCCCAGGCGATAGACAAGCCGTCAAAGGTCGCTGTGCCGCGCCCGATTTCATCAAGGATCACCAACGATCGCCGGGTCGCCCGGTTCAAGATAGCCGCGGTTTCGACCATTTCGACCATGAAGGTCGACCGGCCATGAGCAATATCGTCCGACGCACCGACGCGGGAAAACACCCGATCGACCACCCCGATATGCGCCGATGTCGCTGGCACGAAACTGCCCATTTGTGCCAGAATGGCGATCAATGCGTTTTGGCGCAGAAAGGTGGATTTACCACCCATATTGGGACCGGTGACCAGCCATAGACGGCCCCCGCCAATGGCGTCAGTGCCAGACAGATCAGCATCGTTGGCGACAAAGCTCTGCTGCTGGGCCGCTACCATTTGCTCAACCACGGGATGGCGGCCGCCGACAATGGCGAAATTGAGCGACTTGTCGATGGCGGGGCGGCAATAGTTGGCAGTTGCCGCAAGATGGGCAAGACCTGTGGTCACATCGAGTTCGGCCAGCGCATCGGCAATGGCGCGCAAACTGTCGGTGGCGGCCAGAACCTGCACACAAAGCTCGGTAAAGATCGCCGCTTCAATCTGCATGGCCGCGTCGTGGGCGCGGGCGATCCGCCCCTCCAATTCCGCCAGTTCCTGGGTGGTAAAACGCATGACGCTGGCCAGCGTCTGGCGGTGAATGAAGATTTCGCGCAGGGGCGCTTCAAGCAACCTGCTGCCGTGGGCCGAGGGGACTTCGACAAAATAACCCAAAACGCCATTGTGGCGGATTTTCAGGGATTTTACCTCTGTTTCATCAATCAGGCGCGCCTGAAGCGCGGCCACCACGGCGCGGGTTTCCGTCGCAAGGGCGCGCTCGGCGTCCAGTTCGGCATGATAGTTCTTGCGCACAAAACCACCATCGCGCGCCAGCAACGGTGGTTCGTCAACCAGCGCCGCACCCAATTCGGAAGCCAGTTGCAGGGGCGCTGCGGCCAGCGCCGAAACCAGCCTTGCCAATTCGATTGTGGTTGGAACGCCGTCAAAGCGCTGGGAAACCGCCATGGCGGCGGATATGGCCTGACCGATGGCCCCCAGGTCGCGCGGGCCACCCCGATCGAGAGCCACGCGGGTCAACGCCCGGGCCAGATCGGGCGCAGCCTTGAGGTCGGCGCGAAGCCGTCCGGTCAGCATGGTATCGTTGACCAGCATGGCCACCGCATCAAGGCGTCGGTTGATCGCTTCGGCATCGCACAAAGGCGCGGCAAGGCGCTGGGCGAGCAGACGGGAACCAGGCGCGGTCACTGTCAAATCCACGGCACTGCGCAGCGAACCCTTGGCGGCACCACGCTGGGTCGCCAGCAGTTCGAGCGAGGCGCGCGTTGCCAGATCGATGGCCATGTGCTCGGCGGATGCCGACGGCGCGGGCGGGCGCAGGGCAGGTGACTTGCCCTTCTGGCTATCAACAACATAGCCAACCAGCGCGCCAAGCGCCGAGCGGGCGGCGCGCGACCAGGCGGTGGGATCAACATCAGCGGCGGCGAAGGCGGTGCGCAACTGCGTGGTCGCGGTTTCGCTATCAAACAGATCAATCGAGAGGGGCGTGACCAGGCTGGCCAGATTGGGCGGCAGCAGGTGGGCTTCACTTAGCTGGGCGCGGGTGGCTTCGGTCATGAGCAGTTCGGCGGGATCAATCCGGGCCAGTTCGTCCTGCACCGCGTGCGCGGGCACATCCAGAACATGGGTTTCGCCAGTTGATATGTCGGCCCAGGCGAGAGCAAAGTCGGTTTCGCCGTGGCGAACGCTGGCCAGCGCCGCCAGAAAATTGGCAGCCCGCGCCTCCAGATGATCGTCTTCGGTCAGCGTTCCCGGCGTAATCAGCCGCACGACATCGCGCTTGACCACCGATTTTGCCCCGCGTTTCTTGGCTTCGGCAGGATCTTCAACCTGTTCGCACAGTGCAACGCGATGGCCCAGTTTAATCAGCTTGTTGAGATAATCATTGGCGGCGTGAATGGGCACACCGCACATTGCGATATCATCGCCAAGATGCTTGCCACGCCTGGTCAGGACGATACCCAGTGCGGCGCTGGCGATTTCGGCGTCCTCAAAGAACAGCTCGTAAAAATCACCCATGCGGTAGAACAGCAGATAGCCGGGATTTACCGCCTTGATCTCGAAATACTGCGCCATCATCGGCGTTAGCGCGGGGGTTTGCCCCGGGCTAATGGCAGCACTGTCTTGCGCCTTGTTCATCCAGCTCTTTGCCCAACGAGGAAAACGGGGAACTTACGAGCAAGGCGCACAAATTCCAACAGCTATCAGGCGGTTTTTCTCGCCTTGCTGACGCCCCGTTTTCGCCGTGCCGTCGGGCGTTCCGCATCCTCGGGCACCACGACCTTGCGATAGAGATGCCAGGTGGCGTGGCCAAAGATGGGAATGACAACCGCCAGCCCCACAAACAGGGGTAACGAGCCAAGGATAATGCCGGCCGTCACCATCAACCCCCAGACCGCCATGGGAACAGGATTTTTAAGAACAGCGCGAAAGGAGGTTTGCACCGCCACCAGCGCCCCAACGTCGCGATCAATCAGCAGCGGGAAGGCGACGACCGTGGTGCAGAGGGTGAAAATGGCGAACCCCAAGCCGATCAGATTGCCGACGATAATCAAGGTCCAGCCCTGTGGGGTGGTCAATATCTGGGCCAGCAATGTGTCCAGCGTCATGGGCGGGGCGGCGCTGAACAGTGCCTCATAAAGGCTTTGCGCGGCGGTCAGCCACAGGGTGAACACCGCAAATATCAAAATGGCAACGGCGCCAATCGAGGCGATGGCGGGCGAGCGGAACACGTCAAAGGCATGACGCCAGGACGTATCCAGCCCCGCTTCACGGCGGCGGCTTATTTCATAAAGGCCAATGGCGGCGAACGGTCCGACCAGCGCAAAACCGCCGAGCAACGGGTAGAGCAGGGGCCATGTGTAATATCCCGACATCCAGATCGCCAAAACAATGCCGACGACGGGATAGATGATGCTGAGCAAGACTAGATGCGATGGCTTTTCCCAGAAATCTGCCAGACCGGCCCGCAGACTTTCCGTCAGGTCAGCAATGGTGATCTTGCGAATGGTAGGATGGGCCAGTGTTTCGGTGGCACCGGCAACGACGTGAAAGTTTGACATGGTCTACTCCGCTCGTTTGGTGCAGAGACATTCGTCGGTTGGGCCAAAAATGTTACATTGACCCCGACGAAGCGGCGGTCTGCATTGGGGGTAGCTTAGCCAAGGTGCGTTGTTTTGTCGCGGATTTCCTTGAGATGTGATCGACCGGATTTGTGCCCGGCAAGAAAGCGCTATCGGCACGTCTGACCCGTGTTTCACGTGAATCCGGCCGATAGGCCAGGTTTGAACCCGGGTCGGGTGCCTTCCAACCATTGCGATTCGGGGTATTGTGTTTAAGCTTGCGGGCGACAAGGAGCCGGGATGGGTCAAGCGAACATGACTACGGACCGTGACGGCATTAGAGGAACAGGGTGGCACGCCTATGTGAGAGCGCTTGAGGCGAGCGCCGTGCCCATCGTGATCGCTGATCCGCACGCGGCCGACATGCCGTTGGTGTTTGTAAATTCGGCTTTCCTGGCGTTGACCGGCTATGGCGAGCACGAAGTGCTGGGCCGCAACTGCCGGTTCCTGCAGGGCCCGAAAACAGCGGAAGCCGATCGCCATTCCATCGCGCAGGGGCTGGTTAATCGTGTGGCAATATCCCTCGAAATCCTGAACTACAAAAAGGACGGAAGCGCGTTCTGGAACGAACTGCACATGGCGCCGATGTATGATGAGGCGGGCGGACTTGAGTTTTTCGTCGCTTCCCAGATCGATATCACCGAGCGAAAAGTGCGCCAGCAGGCGCTGCAACAGGCGCTGGATCAGCACACCGAAGCCTTGCGCCTGCAGGCCGAAGAGACACGCCATCTGGCGCACGAAATGACGCATCGCGTTCGCAATTCCCTGTCGCTGGTGCAAAGTATGCTGCGGCTTCAGGCCAGCTCATTGCAGGAGCAAAGTGCGCGCGAAGCCATCGTGAGCGCAATGGGGCGGATCGAGGCGGTGATTGAAATTCAACGCACCATAGAAAGCGCCGACGACGCGCCCGACGCCCGCATTGCCGATACTCTGGGAGCCTTGTGCGCCAAACTGACTCAGATCAGTCCTGTTCCTGTACAGAGCCAGCTTGAGGATGTTTCCGTGACGCGGGCGATGATGATGCCAATGGCGCTGATTGTTTCTGAACTGGTGACCAATGCGCAAAAGCATGGTTTTCCAGATGGGCGCACCGGCGAGATTACCGTGGGTCTGGCGCCCGTTGCGGGTGGCGCGATCCAATTGTCTGTTCAGGATAATGGCGTTGGTATTCCCAAAAAGTCTGAACTTGATGCAGCCCAAGGGTTTGGGATGAAAATGCTGCGCGGGCAGATCAGGCAACTGGGTGGCGCGTTGCGGGTGGAAAGTGGCGCGATGGGAAGCCTTTTTTGCGTGACCATCCCGGTCGAGGCAGGAACAGGCAAGGTGCCTGCCCCTTAGCTCGGCCTGTTTCTAAACTTCGTGGCGATCGGTCGGATCGGCAAACGGGCGATAGATAAAGCGGGAAAAATCCGCCGGGGTCGCCATGCCGTTCAGGTCGTGGGCTGCCATGCCGACAAAGGCGCCGGTGAAACTGCCATGCTCGGCGTGACCGCCACATTCATCGGAAAGAATGGAGGCATCAAGGACTGGCCCGATCGGGGTGCGTTCAGCATCGTCCAGCGCATAATAAAATTGCAGGGCGGCGCCCCGAATGGTCAGGGCAAGCCGAACTGAGCCGGTGTTGGGAATGACGACGGGATCGGCGGGAAAGCGCAATTTGCCATCGGGAAAACTGGCCTCCGAACTCATGATCAAAAGCTCACGCCGCCCATCGGCGTCGGCAGTCGCGGCGAGATAGAAAAAGTTGTAGCGTCCGTAATAGGCAGTGAGCCCCGCCATGGTGCGTTCATCGGTGGGGGCGAAGTCCAGCATGGTTTCAGCGTCGAAAGAAAAGTGCGTTTGACGCCGGGCCACCAAGGCCTGTTCGAACCAGGAACCGATCGATTCGCGACCGAACAGGCGCAACGCGCCCGGTTGGGCCGTGAGCGAAAAAATGCGTTCGGTTTCAGGGGTGCGCAGCCATTGAAAATCGATGGGCAGGGGGTGGTCGGCCGTGAAGTCATAGTTCTGTTCAGCCCAGTAATCGGTGTCATCGCGCGCGCCGGGAACCTCAACCTGCAAAGATGGCACTGGCCCGTTCTTCACGTGAAGCCAGTCATCGTCACCCCAATAGGCCTGTTGGATAGCGGTTTCCCGGCCCAAAACGCAGCGCCGCTTCTGGGTGGTTGGGCGGCCCGTCAGATGCACCAGATAGGTTTGGCCGTCCGGTGTTTCGACCAAGTCGCCGTGACCGGCACGCTGCAACGGGTTGAGCGGGTGATCCTTGGCAGTCAGAATGTGTTTTTGAGGATGGGTTTGATATGGCCCGTCGATATTGCGTGATCGGGCAAAGGTTATGGCGTGGTCATAGCCCGTGCCACCTTCGGCGGTCAGCAGATAATACCAGCCATTGCGCTTATAGAGATGCGGGCCTTCGACCAATTTGAGATCTGTGCCCTTGTAAATATTCTTGATCGGGCCGACCAATTTGCCGACCTTGGCGTCGAACTCCTGCAGCGCGATACCAGCGAACAACAGGGGACGCGCGCGATGGTCCCAGAGCATGTTGACGAACCATTTTCGACCGTCGTCATCATGGAACAGGGATGGATCAAAACCCGATGAATTTGCATAGATCGGATCGGACCAGGGCCCTTCGATGTCTGGGGCGCTGACGATATAATTGTGGGCGTCCTTGAACGAGCCATCCTTGCGCTTGACGTCGGTATAGACGAGCCAGAATTTTTCACCGTCGTGGGTAAGACAGGGGGCCCAGACGCCGCAGCTGTCAGGATCGCCGCGCATGTCGAGCTGGCTGGCGCGATTGAGCGGGCGTGTCAGCAACTTCCAGTTGGCCAGATCGGTCGAGTGGTGGATTTGAACGCCCGGATACCATTCAAAGGTCGATGTGGCGATATAGTAATCCTTGCCAACCCGCAGGATTGAGGGATCCGGATTAAAGCCAGGCAGAATGGGATTGGTGATTTGAGACATGGCTCGCGACCCTCAGGGATAAAATTGCGGGGAATGCAATTGGCTCGATGGTTTGTTCGGACAGAAGGGCAGGCTTTTCTGCCTGCCCCAGATCCCTGTCTAGACGAAGCGGTTGATCAGGTTTTCGAGGTATTCCTGCTGACCCGAACGGGGTTGGGGATTGATGTTTTCCTTTTCAACGCGCGCGGCAATTTGTGCCAATGTGCGCTCGCCGTTGAGCATGGCCTGGGCTTCCGGCGCGTTCCAGTCGGCGTAGCGATCCTCCACGACCCTGTCGTAGGTGCCGTCTTCGATCAGGGCAACGGCGGCCTTGAGCGAACGTGCCAACACGTCGAGCCCACCAATGTGGCCGTGCAGCAGATCGGCAGGATCAATGGATTGGCGACGCAGTTTGGCGTCAAAGTTAAAGCCACCCGAACCCAAACCGCCAGCCTTCAAGATTTGATAGAACGCCAGTGTCATTTCGGGCACCGAATTGGGAAACTGATCGGTGTCCCAGCCCGATTGAAGATCGTTGCGATTGGCATCCACCGAACCCAAGATGCCCAACGAGGCGGCCAGCGCCAATTCATGCTCGAAACTATGATTGGCAAGGAAGGCGTGGCCGACTTCGATGTTGCATTTGACGTGTTTTTCAAGACCATATTTCTTGAGGAAGCCATAGACCGTCGCCACGTCAAAGTCATATTGGTGCTTAGTTGGTTCCTGCGGCTTTGGCTCGATCAGGATCTGGCCTTTGAAGCCGATTTTTTCGGCGTGCTCGACGACGAGCGTCAAGAAACGGCCCATCTGGTCCATTTCCTGGCCGATGCGGGTATTAAGCAGCGTTTCATAGCCTTCACGGCCGCCCCAGAGCACATAATTGGCCCCACCCAACTCATGGGTGACTTGCATGGCGGTTTGCACCTGACCGGCGGCATAGGCGAAAACGTCGGGATCGGGGTTTGTCGAGGCGCCTGACATGAAGCGACGGTTGGAGAACATATTGGCCGTGCCCCAGAGCAGGCGGGTACGACTGGTTTCCATCTTGCGCGCAAAAATTTCGGCAATTGTACGCACATTTTTGCTGCTCTCGGCCAAGCTGTCGCCCTCGGGCGCAATGTCGGCATCGTGGAAGCAGAAAAATGGTGCATCGAGCAGATCAAACAGTTCAAAGGCCACGTCGGCTTTGATTTTGGCGCCTTCCATGCCCTTGTCAAACCAGGGCCGGTCAAAAGTGCGCCCGCCAAATGGATCGCCACCTTCCCAGGCAAAGCTGTGCCAATAGGCGATGGCGGGGCGGATGTGATCCTCCATCCGCTTGCCCAAGACCATTTCGTTCTTGTCGTAGTGGCGATAGGCCAGCGCGTTGGTGCTGTCCTGGCCTTCATATTTGATCGGGGCTATATTTTTGAAGAAATCAGTCACGAAATTGCCTCCTCGATGGCGGGATAGAGTGCGCGATAGCGCGCATATTGGTCGGCATAGACAGTCGACAGTGATTTGTCGGGCGCGATAAGGGTTTTGATTTTTGGCATGGTCATAACGCTTTGCGGATCAGCACCGGTGGCGGCGCACAGGCCCAATCGGGCGGCGCCGAGCGCGCCACCAAAATCGCCATCTTCGGGCAACGCGATTTCCATATCCAAATTGGTGGCCAGCATTTTAAGCCAAAGCGCTGATTTTGAGCCCCCGCCAACTGCCAGCAGGCGGTCAATTTTGGTGCCCGCATCGGACAGAACCCGTTGGCAATCGCGGAAGGCAAAGCTGACACCCTCCATAACGGCCTGCGCCAATCGCGCTGGATCGGACAGGTGCGACAACCCCACAAAACTGCCACGTGCGTTGGCGTTATTGTGCGGCGTGCGTTCGCCCGACAGATAGGGCAGGAATATTTCCTCGCCCGGTCCGGTAAACCGGGCCTCAGCGGTGCCAGCCAGTTGGGCGGCGTTCTGTCCGGTCAGTTTGGCGAGCCAATTCAGACTATCGGTGGCCGACAGGATGACGCCCATCTGGTGCCAGGTGTTGGGTATGGCGTGACAAAATGCATGAACGGCGCCTTCGGTATTGGGCCGGAACTTGTCGTTGGAGACAAATAGAACTCCCGACGTTCCCAGCGAAACAAAGCCTTCGCCGAGGCGGACGGCGCCAATGCCGCAGGCGGAGGCGGCATTGTCACCAGCCCCGCCAGCAATCACGACCTCGCCATGCATGCCCCAGCGGCTGGCCAGTTCCGGCTTTAATTTTCCCGCAACCTCGGTGCCTTCGACCAATCGCGGCATGTGAGAGCGGTCTAACCCGGTGACGCCCAGCAAGGCGTCGGACCAGTCGCGTCTGGCTACATCGAGCCAAAGGGTTCCGGCCGCATCGGACATGTCTTCTACATACTCACCACACAGCAGCAAGCGGACATAGGCTTTGGGCAGCAGGACCTTGGCGATCCTGTCAAAAATTGCAGGCTCATTTTCGCGTACCCAGGCAATCTTTGGCGCGGTAAAGCCAGGCATGGCGATGTTACCCGCCAACGCCCGCAGTTCGGGTAGCGCGGCCTCCATCTCGGTACATTGGGCGCTGGAGCGACCGTCATTCCACAGGATGGCGGGGCGCAAAACCGCGTCGCCTTTATCGAGAAGCGTAGCGCCATGCATGTGACCGGAAAGCCCGATGCCGCGCACATTGGCCAAGGCCTCGGCATTGGTTTTCGATAAGGCATCGACGGTAGCAAGCGTAGCGCTCCACCAGTCGGCGGGATCCTGTTCGGACCAGCCGGGGTGTGGCCGGACGGGTTCGCGGGCGGCGGCCGTGGCCTCGCCGATGATCGTGCCGCCCTCATTGATCAGGAGCGCTTTTACCCCGGAGGTGCCGATATCGATACCGAGAAATGTTGCCGTCATGAGGCACGTACCTCAAATTTGACTATCAACATGGAATTTTTCCTCCCCGCCCAGAGGGCACCCGCAATGACATGATGGTCTGCTTCTTAGCCCAGATTGTCGCGCAGGAAAATCCTGATTTCAATAGGCTCGTTATTTTCAAGTGTTCCAGCGCCCAGCGCCAACGTCCGAACAGCCGCCAAAGCCGCGCCAATCTCGCCATCCGGATTTTGATCCAGAACCACATCAATTGACCCGTCGGCAAGCCCGGCGCGGGAACAATCGGAGAGTTCGTGGGCAATGACCCGCAAGGACCCTGTGCGTCTGGTACGGCGCAAGGCTGCTAGCAGACCAGTCGTACCGGCGCCGAGATTATAGATGCCACCCAGATCGGAGTGCCTCGCCAGAAGCTGCTCAACCAAAGCCTGCGTTTCCTGGTGTTCGTCATGGCCTTCAAGTGGTTCGAGCAATTCAAGGCCGGGATATTCGGCGGCCACGGCCCGAAAGCCTTCAAGCCGATCGTGATGGTCATGCAAATGCATTGACCCAGCCACGAGGGCGATCTTGCCGCCCTGCGGGCAAAACCGGCCCATCAGTGAAGCCGCGGTCCGTCCGGCGGCAACATTGTCGATTCCGATAAAGTGGCGACGGCTGGAGCCGGGCAGGTCAGACACCAATGTCATGACCATGACGCCACGACGTGTCGCCTCTTCGACCGAAGCCAGCACGGCGGGCTCTTCGGTGCCCACAATGACGGCGCAATCGCACTGATGCGGCATCAGCACATCAAGGCTATCGACCAATGCCCGGGCATCCAGCAGGGGCAGGCGGGTAATCGCGATCTGCAGCCGTTCGATCAGGGCGGATTCAATACGGCGTGAGGCTGCATCGGCCAGACTATCCATGAACTCATTTGAACCCGCAGGGATCAGAAACCGTACCTGCAAATCGCGGGCGCGGGCTAATAGGGATGCGGAGAGATCGCGCTGAAAGCCAAGACTGGTAACGGCGTCCGCAACTTTCCTGGCTGTCGTCGGTCGCACCCCGGGCCGATTGTTGAGCACACGATCAACCGTTGCCAGCGATACGCCAGCAGCGCGCGCGACATCATGAACCGTGGCACGACGCGGAGTGGTTATCTCGTTCAATCGGCTCTCCTTTTGCTGGGCAAGGATGGGACGCGGCGCGCGAAAAGGTCAAGACCCAAGATTGTCAGGACGGAACGCTGACGCTAGACAGTTGCGGTAATAAGGAGTTTGCCATGTCAGTTTCGGTTACCGCGTTCGGCCAGTTCAAGGGACAGCCCGTCCAGCAATTCACCCTGGTCAGCGAAACTGGCGTTGAGGTGGACATCATCAACTTTGGCGTTGTGGTGCGCGACTGGCGTGTGCCGGTCGAGGGGCAATTGCGCTCGGTGGTTCTGGGCTTTGACAGCATGGATGATTATGTCGGCCATAGCCCGCATTTCGGATCGCTCGCCGGCCGCGTCGCCAACCGGATCAAGGGTGCCTCGTTCGAGCTTGGCGGCGAAAAATTCAAATTGCCCCCCAATGTCGGCGCATTGCAGTTGCACGGCGGAACAGAAGGGCTGGGCCTGCAGGTTTGGAATGGCGTTATCAATCAGGAACGAAACAGCGTCAGTTTTTCCCACTTCAGCCCGGACGGAGCCATGGGTTATCCCGGCGATGTGACCTTTACCGCCGTTTATACCCTTGTTGGCAACCGGCTGCGGCTGGACCTCAGCGCCAAGGCAGACCGGGAAACCCCGATCAGTCTGGTGCAGCATCAGTATTTCAACCTTGGCAAAGGGCCCGATGTGCTGGACCACAAGGTGCAAGTCAATTCCACCGCCTATACCGAGCTGGGTGCAGACCTGTGTCCGACTGGCGCGATCCTGCCCTCAAAGGGCACTCAATACGATCTGCGTGCGCCCCGGACCATGCGCGACGATGCCGGTGCGCCACTCGATTATGATATCAATCTGGTGCTCGATAATGGGCGGGACCTGCAGATGCCCGTGGCGCGGGTTGAAGGCCCGGATGGAGCACTGACGCTATCGATCTGGACGGACAGGCCGGGCGTACAATTCTACAATGGTGTATGGACCGATGTCGCGGTGCCAGGTCTTGGCGGGCAGACCTATGGCAAGCACGCAGGGCTTTGCCTTGAGGACCAGAATTTTCCGGATGCGCTGCACAACCCGCATTTTCCCTCGATAATTCACGGCCCCGACCGCCCCTATCGCCATTGGTGTGAAATCGAAATCGCCTGACAGGCTGCGCCGCCCAAGGAACCCCGATGGCGCAAAGACGTTGCAGTCTAGACTAATCTGGCGCTAATCTGGCGCTATCGTTAGGTAGATCATTATCAGCGTCAAAGCCATGTCATTGAAAGCCAAGAACTTTATAGAATCGCAACTGCACCGCGCCGGGGTGCTGATCAACGGCAATCGTGCCTGGGACATCCAGGTGCACGATGAGCGTCTTTATGATCGGGTAATGCGCGACGGTACGCTCGGATTGGGCGAAGGGTACATGGACGGTTGGTGGGAAAGCCAGGCCCTCGACCAGTCGCTGTTCCGGATCATGAACGCCAAAATACAGAACGCCTTTCCGCGTGACATTGCGCTGGTTCTGAGCACCTTGCGCGGGCGTCTGCTCAACACCCAGCGCCTGCGGGTCAAGGAAGTTGCCGAAAAGCACTATGATATCGGCAATGACCTTTATGCGGCCATGCTCGACAAGCGGATGATCTATTCGTGCGGCTATTGGAAAGAAGCAAAAAGCCTTGATGAAGCGCAGGAGGCCAAGCTCGATCTGGTTTGCAAAAAAATCGGCCTTGAGCCGGGCATGCGTGTTCTCGACATTGGTTCGGGTTGGGGCGGCTTCCTGCAGTTTGCCGCTGAGCGTTATGGGGTCAACGGGGTTGGGGTGACCGTCTCCAAGGAGCAGGCGACGCTGGCCAATGAGCGCTCAAAGGGTCTGCCGGTTGAAACGCTTTTGCAAGATTATATGTCGCTTGAAGGCCAGTTTGATCGGGTCATTTCAATCGGCATGTTCGAGCATGTCGGCTACAAGAATTACCGTCGCTATTTTGAAAAGGCCCGCTCGCTGGTGAGTGATGACGGCTTGATGCTGCTGCACTCTATCGGGGGCAATCACAGCACTACACACGGCGACCCCTGGAGCGAGAAGTATATTTTTCCCAACGGCATGCTGCCTTCAGTCGCCCAGATCGGCGCCGGTACCGAAAATCTATTCGTGATGGAAGACTGGCACAATTTCGGTGCCGACTATGACAAGACCCTGATGGCTTGGTACGAAAATTTCCAAGAGGCATGGCCAGCACTCAAAAGCCAGTATGACGACCGGTTCTACCGGATGTGGAGCTATTATCTGCGCGTCTTTGCTGCGCTGTTCCGGTCGCGCAATATCGGTCTTTGGCAGGTGGTTCTGTCGCCCTATGGCGTTCCCGGGGGCTATACCAGCGTGCGCTGACAACGATTCACGTGAAACACTTGTCCACAGACTTATGCACAGGCGGTCTGATCAGAAACGGGCGGTGCGCGGGGGCAGAATGATCGGCGCTGCAAAACCCGCCGCCAGATCGTCCCAGAACTGGGTGGCAATGGGCTCGGGGAAGACCGCGCCGTCGGGCAGTGCGTCGCATGCAAACCAGTTGGCCTCCACAATGGATTCATCTGTCGCCGGATTAGCCGCGATATTAAGGCTGCCGCCAATGGGTTTGGCCAGAAACCAGAATTTGACCGAACTCTGGTCAGCGCGAGACAGCTGCTCAATATAGGCAAGTTTCACAATAGCGATGCTTATGCCGGTTTCCTCAAATGTTTCCCGTTCGGCGGCATTTGACAGAGACTCGTCCGGTTCCAGGCCGCCACCGGGTGCGATCCAGAGATCATGGATGCCGGGTCGAAAATGGTGCACCAGAAGGATTTTGTCGTTTCGAACAACCAGCGCGCCACAAGCAATCCTATGAACAACCGCCATCTCAGCCCGCCTGCATATTGATGCGATAACTTAAGGCCTCGGCAATATGGGGGCGGGCGACCTTTTCAACGCTGGCCAGATCCGCCAGCGTGCGCGCGACCTTTAGAACCCGGTGATAGGCGCGCGCCGAAAGCGAAAAACGCTCAGCTGCTTGCAACAGCAGCGCCTGACTTTCCTTATCAGGGTTGACCACCGCTTCAATCATGGTTGCGCTGGCGTGCGCATTGGTAAAAACGCCTGCGGCACCCTGGGCGAGATAGCGTTGGCGCTGGCGCTCGCGGGCGTTTTCGACCCGCACCGCGACTTCGGCAGAGGATTCGGCCCCTGACGATGGGGCGATCATGTCCGCGGCGGAAACGGCCGGAACGTCGATGCGAATATCAATACGATCCAGAAACGGCCCGGACACGCGGCCCTGATAATCGGCGGCGCAGGCGTCCCCGCGCCGACAGGTATGTCCCGGTGAACCGGCCATGCCACACTTGCAGGGGTTCATCGCCGCGATTAGTTGCACCCGCGAGGGGTAGGAAATGCGCGCATTGGCCCGGGCGATAACGGTTTCGCCCGATTCAAGCGGTTGACGCAAACCGTCGAGCACCTGGGGAGCGAATTCTGGCAACTCGTCAAGAAACAATACCCCATTGTGCGCCATGCTGACTTCGCCGGGTCGCACGCGCAGGCCGCCGCCGACCAGCGCTGCCATCGAGGCGGAGTGGTGCGGTGCGCGGAACGGGCGGCGATCCGACAGGGCACCACCAGCCAGTTCACCCGCAATCGACTGGATCATGGAAATATCGAGCAATTCGCGCGGGTTGAGCGGCGGCAGTATGGAGGGCAAGCGCGCTGCCAACATGGACTTTCCCGCGCCGGGCGGGCCGATCATCAGCAGATTGTGGCCACCGGCGGCAGCGACTTCGAGCGCCCGACGGGCAACCTGCTGACCCCGAACATCGGCCAGATCAGGCAGCGCCTTGTTGGACAAGGCCCTTTTGGCCACCGGGCGGGCCGCCAGTTGGTGTCCGGTTAAATGATTGACTAGCGCCAAGAGGCTTTCCGGCGCGATAATATCGATGTCCTCACCGGCCCAGGCGGCCTCTGGACCGCTGGGCGCCGGGCAGATCAGGCCCAATTCGCGGCCATGGGCTGCTATGGCGGCGGGCAGGGTGCCGTTGACGGCGGCCAGCCGCCCGTCGAGCCCGAGTTCCCCCAACACCAGATAGCCATCAAGTGCATCGGTGGGAATGGCCCCGATGGCAGCCATCAGTCCCAGCGCAATGGGCAAATCGTAATGACTACCCTCCTTGGGCAGATCGGCAGGGGCCAGATTGATGGTGATGCGTTTGGGCGGCAATCCCAATCCAGATGCGACCAGCGCCGCTCGAACCCGTTCGCTGCTTTCCTTGACCGCCTTGTCGGGTAATCCGACCAGCAGGAATTTTGGCAGGCCGGGTGCAATCTGCACCTGCACATCGACGGGAACCGCCTCGATACCCTGAAAGGCGACGGTCTTGACGCGGGTTACCATTGTTGCTGTCCCCAATATTTTGAAGCCAAACTATCAGGGGTTTGGGTGGCGAACAAGAACGTTTAAAGAACATTAACGCGGACATTAACCACGCAACGCGAAGGAAAGGTTAGCACAAGGTTTCATTAAGCGCGCCGTGTTGAATCAAATGCTGACCCAACTCCTTTGCCAAAGTGCCCGTATCATGTTGTTTGCCCGCCCTTTCAAGAAATCCGACATGTGGCGCCGTGTGGTGCAGGGCGGCGCGCTGGCCCTTTTGGCAATAAGTCTGGCCGCCTGCGCGCGCAATGGCATCGGCAGCGCCATTCCCGGTGACAATCGGCCCCACTCGGGGGTGGCCCGTGCCCGTAGCCTGCCCATTCAGGGCATGGATATTGCCCGCTATCAAGGCTTGGTTGACTTTGATGCGGCGCGGCGATCGGGCCAGCATTTCGTCTTCATGAAATCGACCGAGGGCAAGGACTATATCGACCCCAATTTCTATACCAACTGGGCCAAGGCGCGCGCCGCAGGCTTGCCGCGCGGCGCTTACCATTTCATGACCTGGTGCTCGCTGGCGTCCGAACAGGCAGCGTGGTTCGTCAAAATGGTGCCCAATGACCCCGATGCCCTGCCGCCGGTCCTCGACCTGGAGTGGAACCACGCCAGCAGTTGCACAAACAAGCCGAACCGCGAGGATGCGCTGGAAAAAGTGCGCCTGATGCTGGCGGCCATGGAAGCCCATACCGGCAAACTGCCAATCATTTATACAGACATGACCTTTCATCGCGATGTGCTGGAAGGCGCGCATCTGCCCAATGCATTCTGGTTGCGCTCGACCGCTGCCGAACCGCACCAACGCTATCGCGGTCGCGACGGCTGGACATTCTGGCAGTGGACCCAGACCGGCGTTGTCAACGGGGTCGGGCCAGAAGTTGATCGCAATGCGTTTTATGGCAGCCGCGACGACTGGACCAATTTCCTGCTGACCGGCTGCGATCCGCGCGCCATTGCTCTACTGGGCCCCACCGGGCGGTGCCTGATCCAAAAATAAATCCGGCTTGTGCGGTTTTGGGCAAAGGCATAGCGTTGCGGGGTTTACAGATGGGCGATAACGCCCGTCGTGTCAGGAGACGCACATGGCCAAGGGTCAGATGAAGAGCAACAAGGAAGCCAAAAAGCCGAAGAAAGAAACGCCCAAGGCAGGGGCGGTAGCAGCGGCAGCCAACACGTCAACGCTGGGCGCGCACAAAAAAAAGTAGCAGTCCATGTAATTGCGTGCAGGGCGGCCAGTTCCGACTGGCCGCCATCTCAGACAGCCGATTGTGACTGCGGCACGATCGCCCCGGTTTGGCGATTGGCGGCAGCAGTCGACATGATGGCAAACATGATCAGAATAATCACGGCGGCGATGCGCATGTCAGGGCTCCACATAAGTTGCCGCCCATATCAGCGCTCGCCGGAACGCTGGGTCAATGATTGGGTTAAGTATTGCTTAACGCTGGCATTTGAAACAAATGACGCTAGCCACCCAGCAGGCCACTGGTCTTGACCCCATCAAAGACAAACTGAATAGCCAGCGCTGACAGCAAAATACCCATGACGCGCGACATGACCGACAGGCCCGTCAGGCCCAACAGACGCTGAATGGGAATGGCGACCAACAGGGTCAGCCACGCCAATATCATGATGGCTGCGAGGGCCGCCAACACCAGCCAGAATTCGAGATCGGACTTGGCGCCGGTAGTCAGCAGGATCATTGCCGAAATTGCGCCGGGGCCAGCCAAAAGCGGCAGGGCCAGTGGGAACACTGAAATATCATCGCGCTTGTGCGATTCGGTTTCCTCTTCATCGGTGGTGCCGGTGCCACCGGAATGGCGCGCAAACACCATGTCGATGGCGATCAACAACAACAGGACACCACCCGCGGTGCGCAGTGCAGGGATGGTGATGCCGAACAGATCAAGGATCTGATTACCCAATAGACCGAAGAACAACAGGATGAACCCGGCGACCAACACGCCACGCGTTGCGAACAGGCGGCGCTCGGCGGGGGTATTGTCCTTGGTCAGGGCCGCAAAAATGAAGGCAATATCGGCAACGCCTACCGTGGCGAACAGGGTCGCAAAAGCGACAAAGAAGACACTCGTCGGCATTGGGCACTCCAAATCAGGCGGAAATAATTTTGTCGCGTCAGCCTAACTGAATTGGCTTGCGGGACAAGCGTTGCAATAGTCAGCGCCGCTTTTCGATGGCGTCCCAGATCAATACAGCAATATCGGGCCCGCCGAAGCGCTTGATTTCCCGGATGCCAGTGGGGGAAGTGACATTGATCTCTGTAAGATAGTCGCCAATAACGTCTATGCCGACAAAGATCATGTCTCGCTCTTTGAGCGCCGGGGCGATAGTGGCGCAAATTTCGCGTTCGCGGTCGGTCAACTCCGATATTTCGGGCCGCCCGCCGACATGCATGTTGGAACGTGCCTCGCCCTCGGCAGGGATGCGGTTGAGCCCGGCAACCGGTTCGCCATCAATGATGATGATACGCTTGTCGCCCTTGCGCACATCGGGAAGGTATTTCTGGATCATGAACGGTTCGCGGTAGTTCTGCTCGAACAGTTCAAGCAGCGAAACCAGATTGTGGTCGCCCTCCTGAATGAAGAAGACGCCCGCCCCGCCATTGCCGTATAGCGGCTTGACGATGATGTTGCCGTGCTCCTTGCGGAAATCGTGGATCATGGCGCGATCCCGCGTCACCAACGTTGGCGGCATCAACTGTGGAAAATCGGTAACAAGAATTTTTTCCGGCGCGTTGCGCACGGCGGCGGGTGGATTGACCACCAATGTTTTGGGATGCAAACGCTCCAACACATGGGTCAGCGTTATATAGTTCATGTCAAAGGGCGGATCCTGACGCATGTGAATGACGTCCTGGGTCGACAGATCGACCCGACTTGCCTCACCAAGCTTGAAATGTTCGCCTTTGGGTAGGTCAAAAACCGAAATCGGGGCGGCGAGCGCTGTTACCACATTATCGCGCAGGGCCAGCGTATCGGGAGTATAATGGAGCAGCTCATGGCCGCGCGCCTGGGCTTCGAGCATCAGGGCGAAGGTTGAATCGCCGCCTGGATTGATGCTGGCGACATGGTCCATCTGAACGGCAACTTTGAGCGACATCTACTTTTTCCTAGCGAGCTTGAAAGGCGTTTCTGACATGGCGCGGCCAGTGGCCCGGCGCAAGGAAAATCACGTCGAACCGGCAGGTCAATTGTCCAGAATCAGGGTGACGTGCCAAATAATGAGCGGCGGCGTGGCTGATCCTTCTGGTATTGACCGCTTCTAGCGCACTGGCAAGATTAGCGCTGCTCTGGCGCGCCTTGACCTCGACAAAAACCAGCGTTTCGCCGCGTCGGGCCACCAGATCGACCTCGCCAACCGGGGTTTTATAGCGCGTTTCAAGGATTGAATAGAGTTGCAGCCGCAGGAACCAGGCGGCCCAAAATTCAGCAAGATGGCCCCCGCGATGGGCCTTTTGGCGGGCGTTACTTTTTGGCTTTGAGGGCAAGGGCGGCATCATAAACCTGTTTGCGCTTAAGCCCGAAAGCGGTGCTGATTTCATCAACGGCGGCCCGCAGGGGTTGGTCGGCCAGGGCATCGACCAACACTGCCTGCCAATCATCGGCGGCAATCGGGGTGGCTTCTGGTGCGCCAGCCACCACAATGACCGCCTCGCCCCTGGTTTCGCCCTGTGCAAACTCTTGTGCCAGCTCAGCCAGCGAGCCGCGATGCACGCGCTCAAAGCGCTTGGTCAGTTCAAGCGCCACCGCCGCCTGCCGGTCGGCGCCAAAGGCTTCGCCCATGGCCGCAAGACAATCGTCAAGGCGCCTGGGACTTTCATAAAAGACCAAAGTTTCACGTGAATCAGCCATTCCCGCGAGCGCCTTGAGCCGCGCGCCGGTCTTGGTGGGCAAGAACCCGTGGAAGGTAAAAGCGTCGGTCGGCAGGCCTGCAACCACCATTGCTGAAAGCAGTGCCGAGGCGCCGGGGATGGCGAAAACCGGCAGGCCAGCTTCCCCGAGGGCGCGAATCAGCGGAAAGCCCGGATCAGACAGCAGCGGCGTCCCCGCGTCCGAAATCAGGGCGATGGCCTGCCCTTGCTGCAAGCGAGCGATGATATTATCAATCCGGGCGCGCTCATTGTGCTGATGCAAGGCCATGCGCGGCCCCTTGATCCCATAGTGATCCAGCAGACGGGCCGACAGCCGCGTATCCTCGCATAGAACCAGATCGGCAGCGGCCAGGGTTTCCAGCGCCCGCAGGGTGATATCGCGCAGATTACCAATCGGCGTGGCCACCGCGTAAAGACCGGGAGCGAGTTTGGGTGCGGCAAATGCCGTGCCGGTAATGAAGTAAGTGCCGGATTTTTGCTGTTCGTTGGTCAAATAGAGGGCCTCGTTGCTGGCGCTGTTTTAACAGCCACAGACTGTTTGTATAGATTTGGTTAACCCAATCGGACCAAACTTGGTCGAGTTCGAAAGCCAACGCGACCGGCATAGGGGACAGGCGTGAGCCGAACGTACAACAGTTCAACGCAGAACCGGATTTTTGGCTGGTGCCGACGCGCGGGTATTGCCGGGGTGGCGCTGGCTGTTCTGGCTGGCTGCGCGCCGGGCGAATATGCCATTGGCTCGCGCACGATAAGCTGGCCGGGCCCCAGCCTGCCGCAGGCCGATGTGCCCGATGCCATGGCCAATCAGATTGTGCCAATCGGGTTACCGGGCACCCCTGTTCAAACCAGCGGCCAAAGTTTTGGCCGGGGACCAGTTCGGATCGCCCTGATCCTGCCATTGAGCGGGGATGCGGGATTGTCCAGTGTCGGCACTTCGATGGCCAATGGGGCGCGGCTGGCGATGAACTATATCGAAACCAGTGGCAGCATTTCTGACAATATTACGGTTGTACTCAAGGATAGCGGCGGCAGCGCGGGTGGCGCGGCACAGGCAACGAGGGCGGCGGTTGCCGAAGGCGCCAGCCTCATATTGGGCCCACTCAAAGCCGATCAGGTGCGGGCCGCCGGATCGGTGGCGCGCGCCGCCGGTGTGCCGGTTATCGGGTTTTCCAATGATGCGAGTGCTGCCGGGCCCGGGGTATATCTGCTCAGCGTTCTGCCCGAAAATGAGGTTAAGCGCAGCCTGACGCTGGCACAGGCGCAGGGGCGAAAAGGCTTTGCCGCGATTTTCCCCAACACAGCCTTTGGTCGGGTGCAGGAGCGGGCATTTGTTCAGGCGAGCCGGTCGTTGGGCGTAACACCGGCTGCGATCTATCATTTTTCCAACGAGAACGAGGCGCGATCGGTCACAGCCCAATTGCTGCCCCAGATTGCCGGTGGCCAGGTTGACGCGGTGTTTCTGCCCGATCGCGGCACCGCTCCCAGCTTTGGCGCGATGATTGAGCAAGGGGGCATTAACCGCTCGGCCATTGCCATTATCGGGTCAGCCGATTGGGAAGGGGACAATGCCATTCGCAATGCCAGCTATTTGACTGGCGCGATTTATCCGGCGGTCGATCCTGCAGGCTACAATGCCATTGCCAGCGATTATCAGCGCCAATTCGGCAGCACGCCGCATCCGCTGACAACCATTGCCTATACGGCAACCATTCTGGCCAATGCCTCAGCTCTGTCGATGGCAACGCCGCGCTATGATGCAGCGACAATGACCGCGCCCGCCGGATTCCGGGGGCGCGACGGGATTTTCCGCTTCAAGCCCAACGGGCAGGCCGACTATGCGCTGGTGGTCAAGCAGGTGGTGCCCGGTGGTTCAAGCGTTGTCGATGGGCCGCGGCTTTAGGCGCTAGGCGGCAAGATCGGCAACAACCGCATCGAGAACGGGCCATCCACGATCGGTGACGCGGATATTGCCGTTGGGCAGGGTTTCAACAAAGCCGTAAGATTTGAGGTCGCTGATCTGCTGGGCCGAAATCTGGCGTCCCGAAATGGCGGTAAAGCGCTGCGGTGATATGCCTTCGCGCAGGCGCAGACCCATGACCAGAAATTCGTCACCCTGTTCTTCCCAAGTCAAGACATCATCAACGGTCTGGCCATGGCCCGCCGCCAAAACCTTTTTCTGCCATTCAAATGGCAGCATTTCGGTTGCCGTGGCGTGGCGCTCATTATTGATCAGCAGGCGGCCATGGGCACCCGGACCAATGCCGACATATTCGCCGTAACGCCAATACAAGAGATTATGCAGGCTTTCCTGCCCCGGACGGGCATGGTTAGAAATCTCGTAGGCAGGCAGGCCAGCGGCGGCGGTCAGTTCCTGGGTCAATTCGTAAAAGTCGGCCGACATATCCTCATCGGGCATAGCCAGCTTGCCCGCTTTGTGCAGGTCAAAATAGCGTGTGCCCTGCTCGATGGTCAGTTGGTAGAGCGAGATATGGCCATTAGCCATCCACAGCGCTTCCTTGAGTTCGTCTTCCCAATCCTCAAGCGTCTGGTGGGGACGGGCATAGATCAGATCAAAACTGGAACGTTCGAACACCGATTGGGCAACCCGAACCGCCGCGACCGCCTCTTCGACACTATGGCGTCGACCCAGATCGGCCAATGGTTTGGGGCGCAGCGATTGCACGCCCAGCGAGACGCGATTGATGCCAGCGGCGCGAAAGCCCTTGAAACGATCAACCTCAACGCTGGTCGGGTTGGCCTCAAGCGTTATTTCGGCCCCTGCCTGCACATGCCAATGGCGCGCGATGGCCTTGAGGATAGCTTCGACCGCCCATGGACTCATCAACGATGGCGTGCCGCCGCCAAAAAAGATCGACTGGACGGACCGCCCCGGCGTCAGGCTGGCAGCATGGGCGATTTCGCGCTCATAGGCCGCGACATAGGCCTGCTCGTCGAACGGGCCACGATGAACGTGCGAATTAAAATCGCAATAGGGGCATTTGGCGGCGCAGAACGGCCAATGCACATAAATGCCGAACAGATCATTGGACTTTTCAAAAGGCATGATCGACTCCGAAATCCAGTTCACCGCGTCGGGGTTCATTCCCGCTCAATGGCGCCCTCAACAAATTTGGCAAAGGCGCGCGCGCGATGCGAAAGTCCGATCTGGCCGTGAGACCAGGAATGTTTGTCAGAGGAGGGCATCTCCCCAAAGGTGATGTCAAAGCCGGTTGGCATGAACACCGGATCAAAGCCGAACCCCAGATCACCGCGCGGCGGCCAGACCAGCGTGCCATCGACCCGACCCTCATAGAGCACATCGCGCCCATCGGGATGGGCCAGGCAAAGCGTGGCGTTAAAAAAGGCATGGCGCTGGGCAGGCGTTGTGGCATTGGCGGCCTGCAACGCATCTTCCACCCGTTTCATGCCGTGGGTAAAATCCTTGTTGGGACCGGCCCAATTGGCGGTATAGACGCCCGGATCGCCGTCCAGCGCATCGACGCACAGGCCCGAATCATCGCTCAGCGCCAGCATATTGGCAGCCTTGGCGGCGGCATGCGCCTTGATACGGGCGTTTTCGGCAAATGTAGTACCGGTTTCTTCGGGCTCTGGCAGATCCAGCGCACCCGCCGAAATGATTTCGAGACCAAATGGGGCAAACAGTTCCTGAAATTCGGCCAGCTTGCCCAGATTGTGCGAAGCCAGCACCAGCCGGTTACCCGAACGCAATTTGGCGATGGAGCTCATCGCTGGCCCCGGGCGCGATTGCGATTGGGCTGGTTGGACTGAGCCTGATTAAGGGCGCGCGAGACATCATGCCAGATTGGACAAGACTGGCCGGGCGCACCGCGGTCGACGTTGCCACGGGATGTTTCAGACTGGGTGGAGCGTCGCTTAAACCAGTTGAAGAGATTCATTTGGCCAAAGCCGCTTCTTGCATTGCACTCAATTCGCCGATGCCTTTTTCAGCGAGCCCCATCAGCGCATCAAGTTCGTCGCGGCTAAAGGGGGCCTGTTCGGCGGTGCCTTGAATTTCAACAAATTTACCCGAACCAGTCATGACGAAGTTGGCGTCGGTATGGGCTTCCACGTCTTCGAGATAGTCAAGATCAAGCACCGGGGTGCCGCGGTAAATGCCGCAGGAAACGGCAGCGACCGAATCACGCAACACGGGGCCTTTGGTCAGCTGGCGCGCTTCCATCCATTTGATGGCGTCGGCCAGCGCCACATAGGCGCCCGTGATCGCGGCGGTGCGGGTGCCGCCATCAGCCTCAAGGACGTCGCAATCCACGGTGATCTGGGCTTCGCCCAAAGCCTGCAGATCGACAATTGCGCGCAGCGAACGGCCGATCAGGCGTTGAATTTCCTGGGTGCGGCCCGACTGCTTGCCGGCAGTGGCTTCGCGACGGTTGCGGCTGCCGGTGGCGCGGGGCAACATGCCATATTCGGCGGTGACCCAGCCTTGTCCCTTGCCGCGCAACCACCCCGGCAGGCTGGTTTCAACGCTGGCGGTGACCAGCACCTTGGTCGCGCCAAAGCTGACAAGGGCTGAGCCTTCGGCTTTGAGCGAAACGCCGCGTTCAATGGTCACGTCGCGCATTTGGTCGGTCTGGCGTCCGGATGGCCGCATGGGTCAAATCACCTTAGGCAAAATTCACATTAACCGCCTCTTAACCCTCATTCGCCCCACTCACAAGCCAGAGGCGCTTGGCGCGGGGCTGGTTTGCGCTTAAATGATGCAAGAGCGTTAAAGCGGACAATTTTAGCCAAACCCATGGTCAAACCACCCGAAGACTTTCTGGTTGTTCTCAATACCCGCAGTCAGGACATTTTTAGAAAGATCGTCGAACGGTATCTTGATACCGGGATGCCGGTGGGGTCACGCGATCTCAGTCGGATGCTTCAGGTGGGATTGTCACCAGCGTCGGTGCGCAACGTCATGGCCGATCTTGAGGATCTTGGCCTGATTGCCGCGCCCTATACCTCCGCCGGGCGGGCGCCGACTCAGGAAGGCTTGCGGTTTTTTGTCGATGCCATGCTCGAGGTTGGCACGGTCGATGAACGTGAACGCAGCCAAATCTCGCAACATTTTCAGGGTTCGGGCAGTCAGGGGCAGGTGGAAAATGCACTGACCGAGGCCAGTTCCTTGCTGTCGGGCCTAAGCCAGGGCGCGGGCGTCGTGATCGCCGCCAAATCGGACATGGTGCTCAAACATCTCGAATTTGTGCGACTTGATACCCAGCAGGCGATGGCGGTGATGGTGGGGCAGGACGGGCAGGTGGAAAACCGCATCGTGCCCCTGCCGCCGGGGCTGACGGCGAGCGCTTTGCAGCAGGCCAGCAATTATCTGGCCCATCATGTGGTTGGCCGCACCATTGCCGAGGCGCGCAAGGCGTTGTCGGCCCAACGCGCCGAACAGCGGGCCGAACTGGATGAATTGACCCAGAAGTTGGTCGATGAGGGGCTGGCAACGCTGGCCCAGCCGTCGGGCAGCGAGCAGCCCACGATCATCGTGCGCGGGCGCGCCAATCTGATCAATGACACCATGGCCTCGGACGATCTGGCGCGGATGCGACAATTGTTCGATGAGCTGGAAAGCAAGGATGGCTTGCTTGAACTTCTGGGTGACGCTGAAACAGCACAGGGCGTGCGGATATTCATCGGCTCGGAAAACAAGCTGTTTTCCCTTTCGGGATCATCTGTCATTCTGAGCCCCTATAAGGACGCCAATGACAAGGTTGTCGGCGTTCTTGGGGTCATTGGGCCGACGCGATTGAATTATGCGCGCATCGTGCCGGTTGTCGATTATACCGCCCACGTGATCAGCGCGATGATGGCTCGCAAGTGAGCCAGTCGCACGCCAAGGCTTGAAATTGCTGCCCGGTTGGCCGATATGGCTGGCAAATCCTTTAACTTGCGGAAAATACACATGAGCGACGAGAACGCGACGCCAGAGCCAGAAACCGAATTCGAAGCCGAAGCAGTAGAGACCGCTCCAGAGATCGATCCGGTCGACGCCCTGCGGACCGAGAACGCCGAACTCAAGGATCGGCTATTGCGCACCATTGCGGAAATGGAAAATCTGCGCAAACGCACCGAGCGCGAAATCGCCGACACGCGCAGCTATTCCATTGCCGGATTTGCCCGCGACATGCTCAGCGCTACCGATGCCCTTAACCGCGCAATGACGGTTCTGCCCGCCGAGGCTCGCGAAAGCGGCGATGCCACGACCAAATCGCTGATTGACGGCATTGAAATGACCGAGCGCGAAATGCAGCGGCTTTTGGCCAAGCACGGGGTCAAACCAATTGAAGCCGAAGGGCTCAAGTTTGATCCGCACCGGCATCAGGCGATGTTTGAAGTGCCCGATCCCACCAAGCCCGAGGGTACTGTGGTGCAAGTGGTTCAAGCCGGATTTGCCATTGGCGAACGGGTGTTGCGGCCTGCGATGGTGGGCGTTGCCAAGGGTGGTGCCAGTCACACCGAAGGCGATGAGGCGGTCGACAAGAGCGCCTAGATCCTCCGCCTTAATCAATCTATCCCTCGCCCATCGGGCGGGGGCACTAGTCCAATATCTGGCGGCTGGCGATGCGTTTGACCCCGGCATCGGCCATATCGGCCCAGGCCCGATCCAGAGAGCCCGCATTGTCAATGCCCCGGGTTGCGTCTTCGATTACTGTCACATCAAAGCCGCCCACCACGCCATCGAGCGCGGTCCAGCCAACGCAATAGTCAGTTGCCAGTCCCACGACATAGAGCTGACTGAGCCCCCGCTCGCGCAAATAGCTGCTGAGGCCGGTGCGCGACAGTCGGTCTGCTTCTTCAAAAGCTGAATAGCTATCGACGGCGCGATCATAGCCTTTGCGAATGATCAGCTGGGCATGGGGAATATCAAGCTTGTCCGCCAGCTCAGCGCCCCTGGTTTGCCAGACGCAGTGGTCAGGCCACAGGACCTGGGTACCATAGGTAAGCTCGATGGTCTCGAACGGCGCTTTGCCGGGGTGGTTGGAGGCAAACGATATATGGTCAGCCGGATGCCAGTCCTGCGTCAGAACGACGTTGGTGAATTTTTTAGCCAGTCGATTGATCAGGGGAATAATGGCATCGCCGTCCGCAACCGCCAGATTGCCCCTGGGCAGAAAATCGTTCTGCACATCGACAACGATCAAGACATCATCTGGATAAATGCTGAGCGCCATCTTTCAACTCGCTTTTGTCTTTTCAACAAACTCTGCTACCAGCAAACCACGAACCGAATTGCCAAGATAGATCTGATCCGATTGGCGCAGATCAGTGGGGGTCAATCGTGCCTCACGTGCCCTGCCAGACGCTAGCAAATCGGCACGCAACGTGCCCGGCAAAAGCCCTGCGGTGAGCGGTGGCGTTAGCAATATGCCAGCGCGCCTTATGAAGATATTGGTGATCGAGCCTTCAGTCAGCTCTCCCTTTTCGTTGCAGAATACGACTTCATCGACGCCAAGTTCCTTTGCAGCACTTATGCGTGGCTGATCGTAAAAGGCGCGATTAGTCGTTTTGTGAGCCAACCAGATGCTGGCTGAATTCAAGGGCTCGGGCGCAAGCGTAAAGCGGAAAACCGGCGAATTGGGCGGCAGCGGAACGGCGCTGACCGATGGGCCCGCCCGCTCATCGAGCAGCAGCCGGACGCGCATGGTACCGACGTAATCCCTTGCAGATTCCTCGAGCAATTTTTCGATCTTTTCGCGATCACACTCGATCTGAAAATAACTGCAGGATGCCACCAATCGATCCAGGTGGCGCTCCAGTAGGGCATAGCCGTTCTCGGCATCCCAGCGCAGCGTTTCGATAAGGGCAACGGGTGTGGGCGGATCGGTCAGGAATTTCATCTTCAGCAAAGCCTCGTCATATTCGTCAGCCAGCACGCTATCGGCAACAATGCCGCCACCAATGCCGATCTGGCCGCGACCATCCTGGTCAATGACCAAGGTGCGAATCGCGACATTCAGACAAAAATCGCCATCGGGGGCGAAATAGCCGATGGCGCCGGAATAAAGGCCGCGCGGTCCGGCCTCGAGCGCTGCGATAATTTCCATCGCCCGCACTTTAGGCGCGCCGGTGATCGAGCCGCAGGGAAAAAGATTGGCCAAAATCTCGGTTGTGCGCAGGCCCGGCCGCATTTTTGCGGCGATGCCTGAGGTCATTGTGTGCAGGCTGCGGTAGGTTTCAACGGTAAACAGATCACTGACCTGGACGCTGCCGATCTCGGCGATGCGGCCCAGATCATTGCGCAACAAATCGGTGATCATCAGATTTTCGGCGCGGTTTTTCGGATCGTTGGCCAAGGCGCTGCGATCCAGAGCATCCTCAGCCAAAGACCGACCACGCGGACGGGTGCCTTTCATCGGACGGGCAGTCAGCGTACCGGCTGTATTGGCGACAAACAGTTCGGGCGAGCGCGACAGAATGGTCCGGTTCTGTGTCGCGATCAGCGCGCCATAGCTGACATTTTGCTGCCGAACCAGATTGCGATAGAGCGCAATCGGGCTGCCTTCGAGTTCAAACAGCGTCTTGAAGGTCAAATTGATCTGATAGACGTCGCCCGCCGCGATATAGGATTTTATCGCCTCAAAGGCTTCGCCATAGTCGGTCTGATCCCATGAGGGCCGGATATTTTTGGCGCGACCGGGTAGGGTCGCATCAGCTTCGGCATCGAGCCAGCCGAGGGCGCCATCCCGATCAAACTTTTGCGGGATCTGATAAAGTCCAAGCCAAAGGAGCGGCGTTGCCGATTTTTGCGGCAACAGGTGGAGCAGGCGCTCTTCGAAAAGATAGCCCAGTTCATAGGCCAGATAACCGGCAGCCCATAGTCCTTCGGCCTGAGCCTGCTCAAGACGAGCCAACGCGGCACGGGCACCTGACACGTCGTGGGCACACAATATTTCCTCCGGCCGGGTGAACAAAAAGTTCTGTCCGGACGGATTTATAGTGTCGTGAAGCAGGACAGTACCGGGTGCAATCATGGCGCGTTTGTAATCGGGCGCAGTGGTTTTGCAAAGCTGATCAGATGGTTCGGGTCAGTCAAGCGCAGCCCATTTTACACCGAACAGTGCTTGAAGCATTCGGCGGCCCTCCTTATATAGCCTCCAAGCCCTTTGTCAGGGCACGTTCAAAGGTATAGGAACCCGGTCGTTCCGCGACCGCGAGACTGCTTTTTGCCAAGGGTCTCAAATGGGTTTGCTGAAAGAGAGGCATTTATAATGGCTAAAGTAATCGGTATTGACCTCGGAACCACCAATAGCTGCGTTGCAGTGATGGATGGATCGAACCCGAAAGTGATCGAAAACGCCGAAGGCGCGCGCACGACGCCGTCGATGGTGGCATTTTCCAAGGATGGAGAGCGTCTGGTGGGTCAGCCGGCCAAGCGTCAGGCTGTTACCAATCCTGAAGGTACGCTGTTCGCAGTCAAGCGCCTGATCGGGCGCCGCTATGACGACAAGGTTGTGGGCAAGGACAAGGATCTGGTCCCCTTCAAGATCGTCAAGGCCGACAATGGCGATGCATGGGTGGAAGCTTCGGGCGACAAATATTCGCCAAGCCAGGTTTCAGCCATGATCCTGCAGAAGATGAAGGAAACTGCTGAGAGCTATCTGGGCGAGAATGTCACCCAGGCCGTTATCACCGTTCCTGCGTATTTTAATGACAGTCAGCGTCAGGCAACCAAGGATGCCGGCAAGATCGCCGGGCTTGAAGTATTGCGCATCATCAACGAGCCCACTGCTGCAGCGCTCGCTTACGGCCTCGACAAGAAGGCTGCCGGAACCATCGCGGTTTATGACCTTGGTGGTGGCACGTTCGACGTCTCGGTGCTCGAAATTGGCGATGGCGTATTTGAAGTCAAATCCACCAACGGCGATACTTTCCTTGGCGGTGAAGACTTTGACATGCGTCTGGTCGATTATTTTGCCGACGAGTTCAAGAAAGAGCAGGGTATTGACCTGCGCAGCGACAAACTGGCTCTGCAGCGCCTCAAGGAAGCTGCCGAAAAGGCCAAGATCGAGCTGTCGGCTTCGACCCAGACTGAAATCAACCTGCCCTTCATCACTGCCGATGCATCGGGCCCCAAGCATTTGACCCTGAAACTGTCGCGTTCCAAGTTTGAAACGCTGGTTGATGATCTGGTCCAGAAGACCATTGAGCCTTGCAAGCAGGCGCTCAAGGATGCCGGTGTTACCGCTGCCCAGATCGACGAAGTTGTGCTGGTCGGTGGCATGAGTCGCATGCCCAAGGTTCAGGAAGTGGTCAAGCAACTGTTCGGCAAGGACCCCCACAAGGGCGTCAATCCCGATGAAGTTGTGGCGCTTGGTGCTGCCATTCAGGCCGGCGTGTTGCAGGGCGACGTCAAGGACGTGTTGTTGCTCGATGTGACCCCGCTGTCGCTGGGCATCGAGACGCTGGGTGGCGTGTTCACCCGGCTGATCGATCGTAACACCACGATCCCGACAAAGAAGGGCCAGACCTTCTCGACCGCTGAAGACAACCAGTCTGCGGTGACCATCCGCGTGTTCCAGGGTGAACGCGAAATGGCGGTCAACAACAAGCTGCTGGGCAATTTCGATTTGGCCGGTATTCCGCCTGCGCAGCGCGGCGTACCGCAGATCGAGGTAACCTTCGACATCGATGCTAACGGCATCGTCAATGTGTCGGCCAAGGACAAGGGCACTGGCAAGGAACAACAGATCCGCATTCAGGCCTCGGGTGGTCTGTCAGACTCTGACATCGAAAAGATGGTGGAAGAGGCAGAACAGAACGCTGAAGCCGACAAGAAGAAACGCGAAGCTGTCGAAGCCAAGAACCAGGGCGAAAGCCTCATCCACTCGACCGAGAAATCGTTGTCAGAATATGGCGACAAGGTCTCGGCCGAAGAAAAGGGCGCGATAGAAACTGCGGTTGCCGAGCTCAAGGCCGTCATTGACGGTGATGATGGCGAAGTGATCAAGGAAAAGACCAACGCGCTGGCCGAAGCATCAATGAAACTGGGCGAAGCCATGTACAAGGCCAGCCAGGCCGAGGCTGAAGCCAAGGCCAATGGAAGCGATGAAGACAGCGAAGAAGATGATGTCGTTGATGCTGACTTCGAAGAGGTCAAGGACGACGATCAGAAATCGGCATAGACCGGTTCAGTTCAAGATTGAAGGGTCCGGCGCAAAGCCGGGCCCTTTTTCGTTTGTGTGGCCGCTTCCGTCTCCTATCCGCCTATGCGGCTAATCGCCTGATGCTGCCTTTGTTCTAGGTATTCCAGACGACATGGCCTATGATGGCCTATGAACATTCCAGACCCCCAAACATTCACCGATCCCGTTAAACTGCGCAAACTCATGGCCAATGCCGTGCGTCTGGGCCACGAGGATCTGGCCTTCAACTGCAAGCTTCGCATTGCCGAACTGGTGGGCGAAGGCCACGACGCCGGCGTCGAGCGCGAATTCTGGACCGCCATTGCTGCGGCCGAGGAATTCAAGACTGCGGCGGCAGGCAAGTCATCCAAGCTGACTAAAATTCGGGCCAAGCACAAGCGCGTCGGCGCGCAGCGCGTTCTGGCTGACCTGATGATGGAAGACGGCGTTACCGAAGGTTTCGATATTTTGGTGGCCAATGGTCGCGGCGATCTGACCGGCGAAGCGGTGGTCTTGCGGCACGATGACGTCTTTTCGGTCGACGAGGTCAATGCAGCGCGGCGCAAGCTGATGGAGCACGGCATCACCAGTGCTGACCGGCTCGAAGCCGAAGAAGTGGAGGGTTGATTTTGCACGACTGAGCTAAATCATCCTTGGTATAAATTCACACGCGCCAACGGTTTCACGTGAATCACCCAGCCCGGTCTTTGCACCGGGCTTTTTGTTGGCATTGAATGGAAGGGCAAGCCTTGTTAAGAGCGGGGCGAATTTTCCTGATGGTCAGGCAAATCGGGCTTCCCCCTTGCGGGCAGCAATATTGATGGCCATCTAGGGAGCAGTATTTTTGACCTGTGATGCGCACCGGATCAGTTTCGGCTGCCGCGCTAGGAGAACGACTACTTGGCCAAACGTGATTTTTACGATGTGCTCGGCGTCCAGAAAGGCGCGGATGAAGCTGCGCTCAAGAGCGCATACCGCAAGCTCGCCATGCAGCACCACCCTGACCGTAACCCCGGCAACAGCGAAGCCGAGGCCAAGTTCAAGGAAATCAGCGAGGCCTATGATACTTTGAAAGACGGCCAGAAACGGGCAGCCTATGACCGTTTCGGCCACGCTGCCTTTGAAAATGGTGGCGGCGGGCGCGGGGGCGCGGGGTTCGGCCCTGAGTTTTCTTCGTCTATGTCCGATATTTTCGAAGACATTTTTGGCGACTTCATGGGCGGCGGCGGTGGCGGTGGTGCACAACGCCGGGGCGGCGGCGGCGGTTCGGCGCGGATGCGCGGCTCCGATCTGCGCTATAATCTGGAAATTTCGCTCGAAGAGAGCTTTTTGGGCCGGACTGTCGAGGTCGATGTCCCAACGCTTGTCGGGTGCACAACTTGCGATGGTTCGGGCGCCAAGCCGGGCACCGGCAAGCACACCTGCCGCCAGTGCAATGGCCACGGCAAGGTTCGGGCAGCGCAGGGCTTTTTCACTATTGAGCGCACCTGCCCCGTTTGTCAGGGGCGCGGTGAAATGATGGATGAGCCGTGTACCGATTGCGGCGGGCAGGGGCGGCGCCAGGAAAATCGCAAGCTCTCGGTCGATATTCCCAAAGGCATTGAGGATGGGACGCGCATTCGCCTTGCCAATGAGGGCGAAGCCGGGCTGCGCGGTGGCCCTCCGGGCGACCTCTATATTTTCATTTCGCTACGCCCCCATGATCTGTTCCAGCGCGAGGGGGCCGATTTATATGCGCGCGTGCCCATCGCGATGACGACAGCAGCGCTCGGTGGTGAGTTTGAAGTGCCGACGCTTGATGGCACCCGTGCCAAGGTCAAGGTTTCGGCGGGGACCCAGCCGGGTCAACGAGTTCGGCTCAAAGGCAAGGGCATGCCGGTGCTCCGCACCAAGGATACAGGCGATCTTTACGTTCAGCTTGATATCGAAACACCCCAGCATCTAAGCCGCCGTCAGCGCGAATTGCTCGAGGAATTCCAGAACCTGACCACTGAAAAAACCAATCCGACATCGGATGGCTTTTTCGACAAGCTCAAAAAGATGTTCGAAGTTTAGAGAAATGACGGCGCCGTCATATTATTCAGTTTGCGGGATGGCGGCTGGGTCCATCCAGAAAATTTCCCAGATGTGACCGTCAAGGTCGGCAAAAGCGCGCGAATACATAAAGCCCAGATCCTGAAGCGCCCGTGGCTCACTGCCGCCCGCCGCCGTTGCCTTGTCGACCAGTGCGTCAACTTCGGTTTGGCTGTCGCGATTAAGCGCAATCAGCATTTCGCTGACCTTGTGGGCGTCCGCGATGGGGCGCGGGGTGAATTGGGCAAATTTCTCATGCGTCAACAGCATGGCGAAAATGGTGTCTGAAATCACCATGCAAGCCGCCGTTTCATCGGTGAAATCGGGATTGAAGCTCCATCCCAGTTTGGTAAAAAACGCCTTGGCCAGTTCAAGATTATTGACCGGCAGGTTGATGAAAACACTAGTGGCCATTCTACCCTCCCAACATCGGAAAGATAAAGAATAGCACCAGGCGTTCGCGGAGGCGACAGCGGGGTTGCGCCCGCCAGAGTGGGCGGGCAAAGTTGTGTAAATTAAACAGGAACTGCATATGACCACCGCCTTGACACTTTCCGGCTCCATCCGCCGCGGATCGCACAATCGCCAATTGCAGCAGCATGTGGGCCACAAGCTGAGCGAGGCCGGGGTGGCCGTTACCGCGCTTGATCTGGCCGACTTCGACATGCCGATCTTTAATGAAGATCTGGAGCCGGATAATGTGCCAGCAGCAGCGAGTCGGTTGGCGGAAATGTTTCGCACGCACGATGTTATTTTCATCGCCTGCCCAGAATATAATGGCGGGATAACACCGCTGATGGTCAATACGATTGCCTGGCTCAGTCGGCAACGGCCCAGCCCTTTCCGTCACGCGGTATTCGGGATTGGCGGCGTCAGTTCGGGAAAGTACGGAACGATCTGGGCGCAGTCTCATCTGCGCGACAGCCTCAGCAAGATCGGGGCACTGGTGGTGCCGACGCTTTTAGGGATCGGACCGGTGGAGCAGGCAATTGATGCGGACGGCAACTTCATTGAGCCCGCCACCACGCGCAAGATCGATCAGATGGTGATTGAGCTGACCCATTTCAGTCGCGGGGTCTGAGAATGCTCTCGCTCTATCTCAGCCACCCGCAGGTTGAAATGGATCCAGCAATTGATGTGTCGCAATGGACCCTTTCGGCAATTGGTCGCAGGCGGGCCGAGGCATTATCGCAGCGGCTAAAGCTTGATCGTGCAACGCGGCTATGTTCCAGCGCTGAACGCAAGGCGATGGATCTGGCTCAGATTCTGGCTGCTAGTACAGATCAGCGGGTTACATATGGCGAGGCTTTCAACGAGAATGATCGGTCCGCGACAGGCTTTTTGCCCAAAGAGGAATTCGAGGCGGCGGCGAATCGGTTTTTTGGGGAACCGGAAAATTCTTATGCCGGATGGGAACGCGCGATCGACGCGCAGGCCCGGATTGTCAGGGCGGTTGATGAGGTGCTGTCCGAAGCCGATGGCCCGGTGGTCTTTTGCGGCCATGGGGCCGTGGGCACATTGCTCAAGTGCCATGTTGCCAAGAGAGCGATTAACCGCAGCGAGGACCAATCCCATAGCGGGGATCCGGGCGGCGGCAACGGGTTGATATTTGATTGGGCGACCGGGGTGCTGATCGGCGATTGGACACCATTTGAAGCGCTGCCGTCCAACTGGCAGGACCTCTCCATTGCCTAAGGGCGTCGGCTGTGGCAAGGAAGCGCGAAATCCTGGGAGATGAACTTCATGAGTGGACAACTGATTGTTGGCCTCGACGTCGACACGCGCCAGCAGGCTGAGACCATCATTGAGGCGCTGGACGGCAGCGTCGATTTTTTCAAGATTGGCTATCAGTGTTTTTACGGAGCCGATGGATTTGCGCTGGGCAAGGCACTGCTGGCCGCAGGCAAGAAGGTATTTTTCGATCTCAAGCTGCTCGATATCGACAATACGGTTGAAAAAGGCGTGGCAGCAATTGCGGCCACGGGTGCAACCATGTTGACCGTTCATGGCTATCCGCAAGCGATGCGGGCAGCGGTGCGCGGTGCTGCCGGATCAGGATTGACCATCCTTGGCGTTTCGGTTCTGACCTCGATGGACGACAATGATGTTGCTGAGGCCGGGTTTGCTCGTGACACGGCAGGGCTGGTGTCCCTGCGGGCCGATCAGGCAAAAAAGGCCGGTATTGGCGGCCTGGTCTGCGCGGCCCATGAAGCAGCCATGGTTCGGCAAATTGTCGGGCAGGGTATGGCCATCGTCACGCCCGGCATTCGGCCTGCGGGTTCAGACAGCGGCGATCAAAAGCGGGTGGTGACACCGCGACAGGCCCTTGATGCAGGCTCAACGCATCTGGTTGTTGCGCGGCCCATCGTTCAAACCGCCGACCCTGCCGCCGCCGCACGAGCCATTCTGACGGAAATGGCTGGCGGGACGCGGTTGGCGTAGGGCCTTGTTACTGCTAGAGCCTTAGCAACGAGGAGCTGCAAATGGCCGATTTAAAGATTGTCGTTGCGGGCGCAGGCGGACGCATGGGCGCCGCCAATATTCGAGCCGTCTCGGCGCTGGCTGGCGTCGCGCTGCATGGCGCCGTTGACCGGGCAGGTGCGGAGGCCATTGGCAAGGACGCGGGCAGTTTTGCCGGCATCGAGCCATTGGGCATTGCCATCACCGACGACATGCAGGCGGCACTGGCGGGTGCGGACGCGGTGATCGATTTTACCATCCCGACGGCGAGCGTCGAACTGGCTCGCCAGACCAGCGCGCGCGGGATGATCCATATCATTGGCACCACTGGCTGTTCACCGGACCAGGATCGCGCATTTGCAGAGGCGGCAAACGCGGGCGGGCGTATTGTCAAATCGGGCAATTTTTCGATGGGCGTGACGCTTCTGGCCAATCTGGTGCGCAAGGCGGCGACAGCGCTATCGGCCTATGACATCGAAATTCTCGAAATGCATCACAACAAGAAAGTTGACGCGCCTTCTGGCACAGCGCTCCTTTTGGGGGAAGCGGCGGCCAAGGGTCGCAACATCGCGCTTGCGGATCATTCAGTGCGGGTGCGTGATGGCCATACGGGTGCGCGTGAGCCGGGTAGTATTGGCTTTGCGACGCTGCGCGGCGGCACCGTTGTGGGCGAACACAGCGTTATTTTTGCCGGTCCCTCAGAGCGGATTGAACTGGTCCACCGGGCTGAAGATCGCGCCATTTTTGCCAATGGCGCCACACGAGCTGCACTTTGGGCCCGCGACCAGAAGGCTGGCCTATATGGTATGGACGAGGTTTTGGGGCTGACCGACTGAGCGCCTCACGGATTTGAATATTGGAGAGAACAATGACCGGCACCCTGATACTCGTGCGCCACGGGCAAAGCGAATGGAACCTCAAAAACCTGTTCACCGGCTGGCGCAATCCGGACCTGACTGAAAAGGGTATTGAGGAAGCGCGCGAAACCGGACGGGTTCTGGCCGCCAAATCCATCGTGCCCGATCTCTATTACACCTCGAGCCTCAAACGCGCCCAGCATACGCTGGACCTGATGCTCGAAGAGATGGACATTGCCAACGTCACCATCGTGCGCAACACCGCCCTTAACGAACGCGACTATGGCGATCTTGCCGGACTAAACAAGGACGATGCGCGCAAGAAATGGGGGGATGAGCAGGTGCACATCTGGCGCCGATCGTTCGACGTTCCACCGCCGGGCGGCGAAAGCCTCAAGGACACTGCAGCGCGTACGCTGCCCTATTATGAGAGCGAAATTCAGCCCAAGGTGGCCGCCGGACAAACCATACTGGTGGCCGCGCACGGCAATTCGCTGCGCGCACTGGTTATGGCCATTGAGGGGCTGACGCCCGAAGAAATTCTCAAACGCGAAATCGGCACTGGTCAGCCAACCGTTTATAAACTCAAGGCCGACGGATCGCTGGACCAGCGTATCGAGCTCTAACCGAAAATTGATTCGGCGGCCAGTTGCTATTGCCTGGTCGCCGAAACCACCCCGGCTTCCCAGCCCAGAATTGCCCGTTTGCGCGGTACGCCCCAATGGTAGCCGGTCAGTGCGCCCGAGGTCCCCACCACGCGATGGCATGGGACGACGAAGGAAATCGGATTTTTGCCCACCGCCGCGCCCACCGCCCGTGAAGCCGCCGGACGGCCAATGCAGTTGGCGACTGCGCCATAGGTGGTGGCACCACCAACCGGGATGCGCAGCAACGTCTCCCATACCTTGACCTCAAAATCGGTGCCGATCAGCACAACGCGTACCGGCTGGTCGGCCGACCAGCGTTGGGGATCAAAAATATTGGCGGCCAATTGGGCTACGCGTGCATCGTTTCGTGTAAACCGTGCATTGGGCCAGCGATTGGCCAAATCCTGGAACGCCATTTCGATGCTGATTTCCCCGTCGGCAAAACCGAGCCCGGAGATACCATAATTGGTGGCCGTCACCACCGCAGTACCAAAGGGAGAAGGCGCCGCGCCCCAGATCATATCAATGCCAGCGCCTTTTGCCCGGAACACGCCTGGCGGCATGGCCTCATAGGTCACGAATAAATCATGCAGGCGGGAGCTGGAGGACAGGCCGACCTCGAAAGTCGTATCCAACACACTGGCGTGCTCGGCCAGCAGTGATTTTGCATGATCGAGCGCCACTGCCTGGGCAAAGGATTTGGGACTGAGCCCACACCAGCGCCGAAACAGATCAGTCAACTGCCGCTCACTCAGTCCCAGTGCCCGGGCAAAGAGAGGCAGATCAATTTCGTCAGGGCCGGTCTCGCTCAAATAGCGGATCGCGGCGCGGATAGTCTCATAATCAGATTGTGTGGTGGGTAGTGCGTGCGTGTTCATGAGCGCTACAATAGCGCGCCGAACGGTCGCTTACGACCCGGTTTTTACCGCCCGAATGCGTGCCTTACGCAGGGCCGTTCCGAACGCCATTGCAAAGCTGGATTTCTCGTCAGGGCTGAGAAATTCACCGATCTCAAGCTCATCATGGGCACTGCGAATGTGAAGGGCGATAGTGCGTTCATCAAAGTCACGATCTACAACCAACCGAACGGCGGTGGGTAAAAACTTGCGCGATCGGGCGTGCCCGCGCGGCCCAACCCGGGTTATCTCGAGCCGGTCGGACCAAATCTGCACGCGCTGACAACGCTTGCCATCATTGTGGGAATAATTGAGCGCCAGAGCAATCGCCAAAACGGCCCCAGCGACGCAAATGACAACTGGCCAGGCGCCCAATGCCACAGCTATCATGGCTGGCAGGGCGCCCAAAATCGCGGCACCAACAACTACCAACCAGCGCCCGCGGCGGGACAGGGCCCGGTGTGGCGTCAGTTCGGCGGAAAACAGCGGTGTTGTCGTGGTATCTTGCATTTGGCTTTGACTCGCTGGATCAGTATAGACCCAGAAATGTGGGAGAGAGAATGGCACGCCTAAAAAAAGTGAACGGTTTGCCCAAAGCCGATGTCGAAGCGATCTTCGCCCGCTTCGCGCAGATGGATCCCGAGCCCAAGGGCGAGCTGGACTATATCAACGCTTTCACATTGCTGGTGGCAGTGGTTCTATCGGCGCAGGCAACCGATATTGGGGTCAACAAGGCCACCAAAACCCTGTTCGAACTGGCTCCGACGCCGGAAACCATGGTGGCGCTCGGGCCTGAAAAAATTGAGGATCTGGTGCGCACTATCGGGCTTTACCGCACCAAGGCGCGCAATGTTTTTGCGCTGAGCCAATTGCTGATCGAAAAGCACAAATCAGAGGTTCCCGACGAACGCGCCGCCCTTGAAGCCCTGCCAGGGGTCGGGCGAAAGACCGCGAATGTGGTGCTCAATATCTTTTTCAAGCAGCCCACGATTGCCGTTGATACCCATCTGTTCCGCGTAAGCAACCGGACCGGTCTGGCTCCGGGTGCAACACCGCTAGCGGTCGAACAAAAGTTGGTCAACACCATCCCCGAGCCTTATCTGCTGCACGCTCATCACTGGCTGATCCTGCATGGGCGCTATATCTGCAAGGCGCGCAAGCCGGAATGCTACCGGTGCATCATCGCGCAATGGTGCCGGTTCGAACCCAAAACACCGCAGCCGGTGGCGAAGTCGGGCAAGGCTACGTCAAACTGATCAGGCCGACAGCAGGGCGCTGCGCCTGAAAGCGTTGCGCCATCGGCCTTGATCGGCTACATCGTGCGCAGTTTTTCTGATCCCGGAATCCTCACTCATGTCCGACTCGCGCTTTGACGTCCTAACCATAGGCAACGCCATCGTTGATGTCATTGCGCCATTGACGCCGGGATTTCTGGAGGCCGAGGGTATGAGTGAAGGCATCATGCATTTGATCGATACCGATCGCGCTGCCTATCTTTATGACAAGATGCCCCCCGACAAGCACCAGATCTCTGGCGGTAGCGCCGCCAATACAGCAGCGGGTGTGGCGTCGCTGGGCGGCAGAGCCGCGTTTGTGGGCAAGGTTGCCGCGGACCCGCTGGGAGATGTGTTTGAAACCGATCTCAAGTCGATTGGCGTCCACTATGGCACGAGTCGCCTGTTGAACGGCGCGCTGACGGCCCGCTCGATGATTTTCCTGTCGCCCGATGGCGAACGTACCATGAATACCTATCTGGGTGCCTGCCATCAATTGACCGAGGCCGACATCAAGGAAGATGAGATTGGCGGAGCCAATGTCACCTATATGGAAGGTTTTTTGTGGGACCCGCAGGAAGCCAAGAAAGCGTTTGTTCTGGCCGCCCATTATGCGCACAAACATGAAAAGGCCGCCGCCTTTACCCTGTCGGACCCGTTCTGTGTGGATCGGTTCCGGGATGAATTTCTTGATCTCATCCGATCCAAGACCATCGACTATGTATTTGCCAACGTGCACGAGCTGAAATCGCTCTATCAGACCGATGATCTGGGCGAGGCGGTGCGTGAGATTGCCAAGGACGCCGAACTGGCCGCCATTACCATGGGCTCGGAAGGCGCCATGGTTGTTCACAATGGTGAGGTTGTTTCGGTGCCGGCTTTCCCGGTCGAAAAGGTTGAGGATGCCACGGGCGCCGGTGATCTATTTGCCTCGGGCTTTCTACTTGCCATTTCACGCGGCCAAAGCATGGAAAGTGCGCTCAAGACAGGGTGCCTGGCGGCATCAGAAGTTATCAGCCATATCGGGGCGCGGCCGGTTGTCGAGCTCGAAACCCTTGTTGAGGCGCACGGGCTCGCTGGCTAGCGCAATTGGCAACCGCCTCAGCTAAACGCGGCGCAACTGAACTTCTTCAATCATATGGCTCTGGCCCTTCTTGAGCACCAGATCGGCGCGTCCGCGCGTCGGCAGCACGTTGTCGACCAGATTGGGCAAATTGATGGTTTCCCAGACCATTTTGCCCAATGCACCGGCTTCTTTTTCACTCATCTGGGCGAAGCGGTGGAAAAACGAGCTTGGATCCTGAAAGGCGGTTTCGCGCAGGCGGAAGAACCGCTCCATGAACCAGTCGCGCAGGTCACTTTCGGCAGCATCTATGTAAATCGAAAAATCCAGAAAATCTGACGCGAACAGGATTGGCTTGCCGGTGCGCGGCAATTCACCAGGCTGCAGAATATTGAGCCCCTCAACAATCAGGATGTCAGGACGGTCGATCGTGACAAATTCGCCCGGCACCACATCATAGACCAGATGCGAATAGACCGGGACGGCGACGTCTGCCTTGCCCGATTTGATATCAGCCAGAAAAGCAACGAAGCGGGCCCGGTCATAGCTTTCGGGAAAGCCTTTGCGTTCCATGATGCCACGCTCTTCGAGCACAGCATTGGGATGCAAGAAGCCGTCGGTCGTTACCAGATCGACCTTGGGGCTTGCGGGCCAACGCTGGAGCAGGGCGCGCAAAATGCGGGCCGTGGTAGATTTACCCACCGCGACCGAACCGGCAACGCCAATGATAAACGGGACCTTCTGGTCGGGCGTATCGAGAAACCGGGTCGAGACATTGTGCAGGCTTTGCACGGCCTCAACATAAAACGACAGCAAGCGGGTCAGCGGCAGATAGACTTCTTCGGCTTCCTCAAGCGAGATCGGATCGGACAGGGTACGCAGGCGTTTGACGTCCTCCCGGCTCAGGGTCATTTTTTCATCGGCACGCAAATTGGACCATTGCGCCTTGGTGAAATGATGATAGGGCGCGGGCGGCTTGATGCGCTTGTCCATGCTCAATCCTTTTTGCGGGCAGCTTTTTCGGCAAGACCCGATTGGCCGGTGCGACTTTCCAGTTCGTCCATAACCGCGCTTAGCGGCACATCGGCAGCGCGCAGCAGTACCAGCAGATGATAGAGCACGTCGCCAGCCTCCTTGGTCAGTTCGGGGGCGTTCTTGGTCACCCCGGCGATAACCGCTTCGGTGGCTTCCTCACCCAGTTTCTGGGCGCATTTTTCGACGCCGCGCGCCAGCAATTTTGCTGTGTAGCTCTGATCGGGTGTAGCCTTGGCGCGCTCACCCAAACGGGCGTCGAGTTGTTCAAGTGTAAAACTCATGATAGGAAATCCTTGCGGCTAAGGGGCGGCACGATCCATGCGCACGGCGATGCCATGATCATGCAAATGCTGTTTGGCCTGGGGAATGGTGAATGTGCCGAAGTGAAATATCGAGGCGGCCAGCACGGCGCTGGCGTGTCCTTCCCGAACACCCTCAACCAGATGATCGAGTGTGCCGACGCCGCCCGAGGCAACGACGGGTACGTTAACCGTGTCGGTTATGGCGCGGATCAATTTGATGTCAAAGCCGGACTTGGTGCCATCGCGATCCATAGAGGTTACCAGTAGTTCGCCGGCACCGCGCTCAACCATGTGGGCGGCAAATTCAACGGCGTCCAGTCCGGTGGGATTACGGCCGCCATGGGTAAAAATTTCCCACTCGGAGCGGTTGTCACCGCCCGGGGCCTGGCTGAGACGCTGTTTGGCATCAACTGAAACAACGATGCATTGATTGCCAAATTTGTCGGCGGCGCGGGCAATGAAATCAGGATCGCTGACGGCGGCTGAATTGATCGCTACCTTGTCCGCACCTGACAGGAGCAGCTTTCTGATGTCCTCAATCGAGCGGACCCCTCCACCAACCGTTACCGGCATGAAGCAATGTTCAGCGGTGCGCGCCACGACATCGAAAATGGTGTCGCGTCCTTCATGGCTGGCAGTAATGTCGAGAAAGCATAGTTCGTCAGCACCAGCTGTGTCATAGGCAATGGCGGCTGCGACAGGGTCACCTGCGTCGACCAGATCGACAAATTGCACCCCTTTGACGACGCGCCCATCCTTGACGTCGAGGCAGGGGATGAGCCGGGTTTTCAAAGTCATTGCTCTGCATCCTTGTGTTTCTGCCAGGCCAGTCGGTGGATGAGCAGCGAGATGAACCAGACAATGGCCGCCCCCGCGCCCAGCGGCAAGGTGATCAAGCCAAACCAGCCCATGACACCCATTGTATATAGGGTGCCGCCCCAATCGGTGCCTGCAACCAGACAACCATTGGCGCTGGCTTCATTGACGACACAACCATTGGCGTCAGCCACAACATAGGTCAACAGAACCGAGGCAATTGGCCATAGGGCGAAAATCAGGATGAACGCCAGCGCCAATGCGTAAGCCCACCATGGAAATCCCAACCGTGGACCTGGATCGCTCATCCGGCGTTGGCCTTTAAGCGCGCCAATGCTTCACGTGAATCAATTCGTCCGTCGTAAAGCGCCCGACCTGAAATTGCCCCGGCCAGAACGCGCGTATCGGACTGAGTCATGCGATTAATGTCGGCCATCGACGCCAATCCGCCCGAGGCGATCACCGGGATCATTGTCGCTTGGGCCAGGGCGATGGTGGCATCCCAATTGATCCCCGCCAGAACACCGTCGCGGTCGATATCGGTATAGATGATGGCGGCGACGCCGACCCCTTCAAAACGTTTGGCCAGTTCGATGACATCGAGTTCGGATGTTTCGGCCCAGCCTTCGACCGCAACTTTGCCGCCACGGGCGTCTATACCGACGGCGATCTGGCCGGGATAACGTTTGGCAGCGGCCTTGACCAGATCGGGATCGCGCACGGCGACGGTGCCGAGAATGACGCGGGCCAGACCCTTGTCGAGCCAGGCATCAATATGATCGAGCGTGCGAATGCCGCCCCCCAATTGAACCGGGAATTTAACGGCCTTGAGAATTTCCTCCACCGCTTTCCCATTTACGCTCTGGCCGGCAAAGGCCCCATTGAGATCGACAACGTGCAGATATTGGAACCCCTGATCCTCAAAGCTCTTGGCCTGGTCGGCTGGGCTATCGTTGAAAACCGTCGCCTCGTTCATGTCGCCTAGCTTGAGGCGCACGCATTGGCCATCCTTGAGATCAATGGCGGGGAAAAGAATCATGGTGCCCAACCCAGAAAATTGGAAATCAACGTCAGGCCCAACGCCTGGCTTTTTTCAGGGTGAAACTGGGTGCCGAATATATTGTCGCGACCGACAGCAGCCGTAACGGTGCCGCCATATTTGGTGGCGGCAATCAGGGTATCGGCGCTTTCGGTCTGTAAATGATAGGAATGGACGAAATAGGCGTGCAGACCGGTTTCGCCGTCGGGCACACCGGCTAGCAGCGGGTGAGGCTGCACGATCTGCAACGTGTTCCAGCCCATGTGCGGAATTTTGAGTGCCGGATCGGTGGACGCCAACGGCACGACCGCGCCCGGTATCCAGCCAAGACCAGCCGTTACCGTTTTCTCGCGCCCTTCGCTCGCCAGCAATTGCATGCCAACGCAGATGCCCAAAAAAGGCACGGCCTGATCGAGAACGCGGGTGCGCAGCACCTCGACCATCCCGGTGACATTGTGCAGTCCGGCGCGACAATCGGCAAAGGCACCCACGCCGGGCAGCACGATGCGATCAGCACGACGAACAATGTCGGGGTCAGCAGTTACGATGATCTCCGGGGGATGATCAAGCATGGCGGCCTGTCGTTCGAACGCCTTGGCGGCCGAGCGCAGATTGCCCGAGCCATAGTCAATGATGGCAACCTGGCTCATCGGCGTTCCATCCACGCAAGCGTTGCGATATCGGGGCCTGCTGCAATGCGATCAGCCCGATGGTTCCAGCCCTTTCGTGCAAGACGGGCGCGCCGCATGGCAGGCGCGGAAAGGCCAATCCAGAGCGCCAATACCGGATAGAGCAGGATTGCGGTGTCGGCACCGATGAAATTGCTCAACCAGATCAGTGCCGCGACCTTGACCAGATAAACCAGCAGTTCGAGCCAAAGGCCATGGACCACGGCAAAGACCGGCGGCAACAGAAAGGCCAGCCACGAAAACTTTTCGGCCACCGCCACCGGCGCTGCTCGATTGTCCGGCCTGGATTCATAGATCGCGAATATGGTCACCGCGTACTCCCATCATGCGCCTGTCGCCCCCAAATGGGGGTCCAAAGACACTTTGGTTGTCGATTTAGTGCAATTGCCCCAAAAGCGAAAGGGTCAGAGCGTTCCCTTGGTCGAGGGAATGGCATTGGCAGCGCGTGGATCAATTTCCAGCGCATCGCGCAAGGCGCGCGCCACTGCCTTGAAGCACGTTTCGGCCAAATGGTGATTATTGTCGAAATAGGCATTTTCGACGTGCAGCGTTATCCCGGCATTGATGGCAAATGCCTGGAAGAACTCGCGGAAAAGTTCGGTGTCCATCTCGCCGATCTTGGGGGCCGAGAATGCTACTTTCCAGACGAGGAACGGACGGCCGGACACGTCGAGCGCCACGCGGGTCAGCGTCCCATCCATGGCCAGATCGCAGCTGGCGTAGCGGCGGATGCCCTTTTTGTCGCCCAGGGCTTTCTGGACCGCCTGGCCAAGCGCGATACCGACATCTTCTGCAGTGTGGTGAAAATCAATGTGCAGGTCGCCATCAGCCCTGACAGCCATGTCGATCAGGGAGTGGCGGGCCAGCTGGTCGAGCATATGGTCGAAAAAACCGATGCCGGTGGCCATGGTGTGGGTACCCGTGCCATCGAGATCAACAGACACTTCAATTGCAGTTTCGTTGGTCTTGCGGGCAATCTTGGCGGTGCGCATCGGGTTTCTCCATTGAGCGGCTGCTCTAGCATATGCGCGCTATTGGATAAAGATTGGGTTGAGATAGCGACCCGGCGAGCAGGCTCTGCATTGCAATCGGGATGGCACCGCCTAAATAAGGACCAACAGTTCTGGAGTTATTCCCAATGAGTGAAAGCAGTTTTCCCGGCTGGCACGGCACAACAATTGTGGCCGTTCGCAAGGGCAAAAAGGTTGTTGTGGCCGGCGACGGTCAGGTTTCAGTTGGCCAAACGGTCATGAAACACAACGCCAAAAAGGTAAGGCGGCTGGCAGGCGGCAAGGTTATTGGTGGCTTTGCCGGGGCAACGGCAGACGCCTTTACCCTGTTTGAGCGGCTTGAAACCAAGCTTGAGCAATATCCTGACCAATTGATGCGCGCGGCAGTCGAACTGGCCAAGGACTGGCGGACCGACCGCTATTTGCGCAAACTCGAAGCGATGATGATTGTGGCCGACAAGGCCGATACGCTGGTCTTGACCGGCACCGGTGACGTGCTTAGCCCCGATCATGGTGTGATCGCCATTGGCTCGGGGGGCAACTATGCCCAGTCGGCGGCTCTGGCACTGGCGGAAAATACCGAGCTTGATGCTGAGGATATCGCCCGCAAGGCAATGAAGATTGCTGAGCAGATCTGCGTTTATACCAATGGCAGCGTCACCGTCGAAACCATCGATATGGATTAAACGGGCAGGCTGGCCATCAGGCAGCCGCCACGCATTGGATCGGCTCAGAGAGCGATCCGGAAAGGGACAAAGTGTCCGAGACAAATTTTTCGCCGCGTGAGATCGTTTCCGAGCTCGACCGCAATATTGTTGGCCAGAATGACGCCAAGCGCGCCGTCGCGGTCGCCTTGCGCAATCGCTGGCGCCGGCAGCAGTTGCCGCCCGATTTGCGTCGGGAGGTCAGCCCCAAGAATATCTTGATGATCGGCCCCACCGGCGTCGGCAAGACTGAAATTGCCCGGCGGTTGGCGCGATTGGCGCAGGCGCCCTTCATCAAGGTGGAAGCGACCAAATTCACCGAGGTGGGTTATGTTGGCCGCGACGTCGAGCAGATCGTGCGCGATCTGGTAGAGTCGGGTCTGTCATTGCTGCGCGACAAGCGCCGTGCCGATGTTCAGGCGCAGGCTCATCACAACGCCGAAGAACGAGTACTCGACGCGCTGGTTGGAACGTCGGCCACCCCATCAACCCGCGAGAACTTCCGTAAGAAGCTGCGTGCGAACGAATTGGACGACAGCGAGATCGAGATTGAACTGGCTCCCTCTCCCGGCACCGGCATGTTTGAAATGCCCGGCATGCAGGGTGGCAATGTCGGGATGATCAATCTGTCAGAAATGCTCGGCAAGGCGATGGGCGGGCGCGGCGTGAAACGCAAGCTCAAGGTCAAGGAAAGCTATGACCTGCTGGTAACCGAGGAGGCAGACAAGCTGCTCGATCAGGAGGCCCTCAAGATCGAGGCTGTCGATCTGGTTGAAAACCACGGCATCGTCTTTCTGGATGAAATTGACAAGATTGCCAGCCGCGAAGGTCGAGGCGGCGGTGATGTCAGCCGGGAAGGGGTGCAGCGCGATCTGCTGCCGCTGATCGAGGGCACGACCGTTTCCACCAAATATGGGCCGGTCAAGACAGACCATATCCTGTTTATCGCTTCGGGCGCGTTTCACGTTTCCAAGCCATCGGACCTGTTGCCCGAACTTCAGGGCCGCTTGCCCATCCGGGTGGAGCTCAAGGCCCTGACGCGTGATGATTTTGTGCGCATTCTTAATGACACCGAGGCGAGCCTGATCAAGCAATATGTTGCCTTGATGGGGACCGAGGGGGTGACGCTCGAATTTTCTGAAAATGCCATCGAAGCCATTGCGGACGCGGCGGTCAAGGTCAATGCCACAGTTGAAAACATTGGCGCGCGTCGCCTGCAGACGGTCATGGAACGATTAGTTGAGGACATCTCGTTTGATGCGCCCGACAAGCAGGGCGAGACCATCCATATCGACCGCGCCTTCGTTGCCGACAAGGTTGGCGTTTTGGCCGGTGATGAGGACCTTAGCCGCTTCGTACTCTAATTAATTCTTGGTGCGGCGTCAGCTTTTGACTTTGCCAGAGCGCCGCACCAGCTCGGTTCGCAAGAACGCCAGATCGTCGACCGACAGGCGGCCAATGTCGGCGGCGAGCCGGTTTGTCAGCTCAGTTGCCTCGGGCGCCATTCCCCCGGTGTCGATGGTAATTTTCGGATCACTGATTTCCGACAGCCGCTGCAGCTCCTCGGCCTCGTCCCAGATGACATTGAAAAACGTGATGATGCGGTGCAGCAGGAAGCCGGTGGGCAAGCCGCGCCGACCGTGTTCGAGCGCCGAAAGATAGGCGCTGGAGACGTTCAACGCCTCGGCCATCTGTTTTAGCGAAATGCCGCGTTCTTCGCGCATTGCCCGCAATCGGGCGCCAAGAGGGGTCATGGGCGTCGCAACCTCACGTAAAAGGCACCGTCGCCGCCATGGTGTTGGGCGGCGGCGTTCCAACCGGCAATCAGGGGCGCAAGCGTCGGCTCGGACAACCACATTGGCAACATGGCGCGCAGGATGCCGCGCTCAATGAATGTCGTGGCTAAATCGTCCTTTTGGCGTGCGCCCTTACCGGTAATGACCAATATGGTGCGATCCCCACGGGCAACACGAGCGCGAACGAAGCGATTGAGCGCCTGATGGGCTTCTGTCTGGCGCATGCCGTGCAAATCGATAGTGCCGTCAATTTCGATGCGTCCACGGACAACCTTGCGCCGCAAGCGCGGCTCAATGCCATGACCCGGCTGGCGCTTTGGCGCAGGCGGCGCCTGATAGGCGGGCATGGTAACAGGGGCAACGCGGCGGGACTTTTGCGGAGCTGGGGGCGCTGGGTGATTAGTCGCTTCAGGTATCGGCAAGGGGCCCTGAGCGATCTTGTACAATCGTTTGGGCCGCAGCGGATCGACGGTTTCAGCAACCGCCGTCCACAGGTGAAAGTCCGCCAGGCGCTTGGCATCGCGCTTTGCCATGGCCTGTCTCCGTTGCCAAACGGGTCAGTTCAACTGGCTGGTGGAACTCACTTTCCAGTTGGGATCGCGTGATTTCGGATTGCGCGTAAAGCTCCATTCGTCGGCGATCGACTGGACCTGATCGGCATTGCCTTCGACCAGATTGCCGTCCTTGTCGCGGGTTGCAGAAACAACCTCGGCGTGGAAGCGCACGGTAACGGTGACGTTCTTCCTGTCGTAATCGGCCTCGGAGATGTCGATTTTAGGCAGACCAACGAAGGTAAAATCAACGCTCTGTTTGGCAGCTTCGCGTTCAGCAATGGCACTTTGGAAACCTTCGAACACGTCTTTTTCCAAAAGATTTTTGAGCGTGGTGCGGTCCCCCGCTGCAAAGCTGGTCACAATCATTTCGTAAGCTTGCTTGGCCCCTTCAAGGAAGGATTTTGGCATAAAGGTAGGATCGGCATCTGCCACGGCCTTGAGGCCAGCAGCGAGCGGCTCGTTATCACGCGCCATCTGCTCGATCTCAGCTTCAAGCTTGCGGGCGCGAAACTCATCGTCCTGATCGGGCGCCGGAGTACCACGAGGGCGCAATGGCACGACAGTGTCTTCATTTTTGGCCGATGCGGATTTGCTCCGCTCTACCGGTGGGCGTTCATTGCCAGTTCTGGTGCCCAAGACCGAGCGCAGACGAAACAGGATGACAATAGCCAAACCGATGACGACAAGGGTGGGAAGATCAAAAAATTCGTTCATGGTTCAGGTTACCTGTTCATTGGCGCGGCGAAAATGTTCTCGCGCGCTCGCAGAGCGTCGATGTATTCCTATATATAGGCAATGCTTCACCTTGAAACCAGTTCACGTTTGGGCGAATTGTCACCTCAATTTGCCATGTGGCTTAACAAATTGGACCGATAACGTGGCTCGCATCGTGATTATCAGCTTCTTGCTGCTCCCCATTATCGAAATTGCCCTATTTATCAAGGTGGGGCAAACCATTGGATTATGGCCAACATTGGGCCTTGTGATTGCCGGCGCTATCGGCGGCGTGCTGTTGTTGCGCCAGCAGGGTATGTCGATCCTGCGCCAGATTCAAACCAGCATGAATGGCGGGGTCTTGCCAGGCCAACCTCTGGCCGAGGCAATGATGCTGGGCGTGGCTGCAGTATTCCTGTTACTGCCGGGCCTGTTCAGCGATGCCATTGCGCTGGCGTTGCTGGTGCCGCCAGTCCGGGGCTGGATCTATCGCCAGTTCGCCAGTCGGGTGGTGGTGCGCGGATCGGCCCATCAGGCCCAACCGGGCGGGCATCCCAAGGTTAGCCGCCCTGATACAATTGATCTGGATGACGACGACTACCGACCCAGTTGAACCGCAGGCCCGGCCGGTGCTTTACCAGTGTTGTCAAAGATGCTAGCCAGCCACCAAAGCTTTAGTGCAAAAAGGATATGAAATGGCTGACGAAAATCAGGCTGGCACGACGCCTCCGGCGGGTACAGCTCCGGCGATGAACCTCGTTGGGCAGTATATTCGCGATCTCTCATTTGAAAATCCGGACGCGCCCGCCTCGATCATGCTGGGTTCGGGGCAGCCGACGTTCAATGTGTCGATCAGCGTTGGCGTCAAGAAGCAGACCGATGATATTTATGCGGTCGAGCTGACACTGAACGCCAAGGCGACGCGCGAAACCAAGGTTCTGTTCAACGTGGAACTGGTTTACGGCGGCGTTTTCCGACTCCAGAACATTCCCGAAGCACAACTCAGCCAATTGCTGATGATCGAGTGCCCACGACTGATCTTCCCATTCGCGCGGCAGGTATTGGCCGGCGTTACCCAGCAGGGTGGCTTCCCGCCACTGATGATGGAGCCGGTCGATTTCTCGGCTATCTATCGCCAGAACCTTGCAACGCTTGCCGCCAAGCAGCAGGCAGACGGCGCAGAGGCGGCTCCAGAAGACAACAAGCCTAACTGATCAGTGCTCAGGCCTTGTATTGGGCCCAGATCGATTCCGCACCAAGCGTTGCAACCAGCGCTTGGTGCGCCTGCTTTTCGGCTGATGTCAGCCGCGACGACAATGGGGTAGGGCGCCGGGCTGCAACCGCAATATTTGCCACTGCTTCGGCTGCCGAAACCGTGTTTTGGGCATTGAGCGCAAAGCCACCCTGCCGCCCGCCGCGCAATTCCAGATAAACTTCGGCCAGAATTTCACTGTCCAACAGCGCGCCATGCAACGTGCGGCGCGAATTGTCGATGCCGTAAAGCTTGCACAGGGCGTCAAGGCTGACGCGCGCGCCTGGATGAATTTGACGCGCCAATGTTACGGTATCAACGACATTATTGGTCAGGGAACGACGCTTGGTGCGTTCCATTTCGTGATTGAGAAAACCCATATCAAATGAGGCGTTGTGGATCACCAGCGTCGCGTCGCCGATAAATTGCAAGAATTCATCGGCAATCGCATCGAACAGCGGTTTGTCGGCTAGAAAATCTGCCGAAAGACCGTGCACTCGAAAAGCTTCCTCGGGCATGTCGCGCTGCGGATTGCAATATTTGTGAAAAGTCCTGCCGGTTGGGAGCTGGTTGATCAATTCGACACAGCCAATTTCCACCAGACGGTCGCCGCCCGCCGGCGAAAGGCCTGTGGTCTCGGTGTCGAGGGCGATTTCTCGATTCATGGCTTTGCCTGACGTGCCCGGATCGCGGCGACTAGCGCTGCAACCATTTCCTGGTTCTGCTTGATCGTGCCAGCGCTATCGAACAGATAGGTAGCGCGTTGTCTCTTTTGGTCCTGCGGCAGCTGGCGGGCAAGGATTGCATTGAGCTTTTCCACGGTCATGCCGGGTCGTGCCAACGCACGCTGGCGCTGAGTTGCCTCATCGACAACGGTTACCGCAATGGCGTCAAAGCCGTAATCATGGCCTGATTCAAACAGTAGCGGCACTTCGACCACCGCGAGCGCGGCGCCATCCTCTTCAGCACTGTTGAAAAAATCGGCAATCCGTTGGCGCACCATCGGGTGGATCAATGCTTCAAGCGATTTGAGGTGCGCCGGATCCTGCAGGACCTGCGCGCCAAGTTTTTCACGATCAACTGCGCCATCGACAATGGCTTGGGGAAAGAGTTTTTCTACCGCAGAAACGGCGGGCCCGGCATAAAGCTCGTGGACGGCCTTGTCGGCCGAAAAGACCGGTACGTCCTCTGCGGCAAACGCTTCAAGAATTGTCGTTTTGCCCGATGCAATTGATCCGGTCAGCCCGATACGCCACATGCTCAATGCTCCAGGGTCGCCGCGATCTGGTCGCGAAGGCCTTGATCAACCACCGGGCGTTGGCCGAACCAGGCCTCAAATCCCGGCACGGCCTGATGCAACAGCATGCCCAGCCCATCGACAGTGGCCAACCCAAGCGTCCGCGCCTCGGCCAGCAACGGGGTTACAAGGGGGGTATAAACGATATCGGTCACAAGCGCCGATTTGGGCAGGCACGACAAATTCAGAGCCTCAAACGCTGTGCCATGCATGCCAATCGAGGTGGTATTGACGAGCAGCCCCGCATCGGGCGCCAACTGTTCAAATTCACCCAATGGGTGGCTCTGGAAGGGACCATTGATTTCGACCGCCAGTTTTTCTGCCGTCGCAACAGTACGGTTTAGAATATGAACCGAGGCGATCTTGCGCGCGGCCAGGGCGACAAGAATTGCGCGTGCCGCCCCGCCTGCGCCCAGGACAATGGCTTGTTCGATCCGGTCCGACCATCCGGGAGCGGCAGCATCGAGGTTGCCCAAAAATCCAAGGTAGTCGGTATTGGTGCCGTGCACCTTGGCGTTCTCGACGACCAACGTATTGACCGCTCCGATGGCACGGGCCAGGGGGTCAACGCTATCGCAGAGCGCAAATACCGCTTCCTTATGGGGGATGGTAACGTTGCCACCGGCAAACTCGCTTGTTCGCAAACGATCAAAGAATTCCGGCAGCCCTTCGGGGGTGACGTTGATAGCCTCATAGGTGCCGTCGAGGCCGAACTGGGCCAACCAGTGACCGTGAATGAGCGGGGAGCGCGAATGCTTTATCGGGTCTCCGATGACGAAGGCTTTGGTCACGCGACTGGGGTTTCCAATAAATATTGCGGCGCAATAGTGCGCAGGGCAGCCAATAGCGGCAACAGTGGCAGGCCCAAAATAGTGAAATAGTCACCCGAAACGGCTTCGAACAGGCGAATGGATGGTCCTTCAAGACGGTATCCACCCACCGATTCCAACACTGTCTCGCCTTCAAGGCCCAAAACGAAATCGCGTTCCTCGGCGGAAAAATCACGCATCGACAGTTCGGCCGTCTCAAGACTCGACCACATGATGGTATCGTCGCGTACCAATGCAACGCCAGCGTGTAGGCGATGTGTTTTGCCCGCGAGCTGATCGAGCTGGGCAATGGCATCGTGGCGATCGCGTGGTTTGTGCAAAAGTTCGGTCCCCAGCGCCAGGGTCTGGTCAGCGCCGATGACCAGCGCGCCAGGATTTTGTTGGGCAACGTTGCGTGCCTTGGCAATCGCTAGCAGGCTGGCGATGTCGCGCGCGTCGGCGCCACTGGCAATCGCTTCGGCTTCCAGCCAGCGTTCGTCTATGGCAGCTGGCACACAGGTAAAGTTCAGACCCGCCTGATTGAGCAGGGCTTTGCGGGTGCTACTCTGTGACGCAAGGATCAACATGGCATCAGGTTTTCCACACTGTCATCCCCAGCTCAAGCCCCGGTTGTGGTTATTGGGTGGCGATTTCGCTTCCAGTCAGACTTATTCGACCAGCTTCATATTTCGTTAACAATTCAACTTCGCCCCTCACCCAAAAGTACTAATGGATAGCTCTAGGGATAACGCTTCGGATGCAGCAACCATTGCGGCCCGGTTTTGCACATGCACGGTTGTCGGACACGCCAGAGGCAAAGCCCTATTAACACTTCGTTAACCCGGTTTAACAAACCATTAACCCACAGTGCGAAAAGAAAATATTAACACCTGATTAACCATGTTGCTGCGCCTTTGTGCCGCGACACCCCAGATTGTTAAGCGCCGTGAATTGGGGCAAAACACAGCCATGATAAAGAAGATAAAGAAAGAAAGACTCTTTTATAGAGTTTTGAAGGGGTGGTTCTCATGAGCGCTGTGGCTGACAAACCATTGCTGGCAACCGTGCTTGGTCAGCGCCAGTCCCGACCACCCATCTGGATCATGCGGCAAGCGGGGCGGTACCTGCCTGAGTATCGAGAAACGCGGGCCCGCTCCAAAGGGTTCCTTGATCTGTGTTATACGCCCGACCTGGCCGTTGAGGTCAGCCTGCAGCCATTGGCGCGCTTTGATCTTGATGCAGCTATTCTTTTTTCTGACATTCTGGTAATTCCAGATGCCCTGGGACAATCAGTAAGGTTTGCCGAGGGAGAAGGACCGCTGCTGGAGCCACTGAGCGTTGAAACGCTCGGCATACTCCGGCCAGAACGCGTGCTTGACCATTTGGCCCCTGTTTTTGAAACGCTGGTCCGCTTGCGCCGCACTCTTGATGGCTCCAAGACACTGATTGGGTTTTGCGGTTCTCCCTGGACCGTGGCGACCTATATGCTGGGCGGAAAGGGTTCGCCGGATCAGGCGGCGGCGCGTTTGTTTGCGCTCAAGCACCCGCAGGCCTTTGCTCAGCTGATGGATATTCTGGTCGATGTCAGCGTTGATTATCTTGAAGCTCAGTTCATAGCAGGTGCTGATGTTGTTCAGCTCTTTGAAAGCTGGGCGCTCAATCTTGATGAAGTCGCTTTTGCCCGACATGTCATCGAGCCTAATCGGCGGATTATTGTGGGTCTGCGTCAGCGGATTCCCAATGCACCGATTATCGGTTTTCCGCGCGGCGCTGCAGGGATGGTCCGTTCCTATGTTGATGCTACCGGGGTCAATATGGTCGGGCTGGACTACGCAACGCCACTTTCCTTTGCCAATGGCGCTTTGCCGGCCGATTTTGGTGTGCAAGGCAATCTTGATCCGCTTCGTCTGGTGGTCGGGGGCGAACAGATGGAACAGCGGGCTAGGGAAATTATTGACGGTTTTGCCGGGCGGCCGCACGTTTTCAATCTTGGTCATGGCATTGTGCCGCAAACGCCGATCGAAAACGTGGCGCGACTGGTCGATCTAGTCAAGAAGGGTTAGCAGCATGGAATGGGTCAAGGCGGCGCATGTGATATCGGTTATTGCCTGGATGGCGGGGATGCTTTATCTGCCGCGCCTGTTTGTTTATCACGCCGATGCGGAAATTGGTTCGGTGCAATCAGAAACGTTCAAAGTCATGGAGCGTCGGCTGTTGCGTGGCATCATCAATCCAGCGATGATTGCGGCATTCATTTTCGGACTTTGGATGATTGGTGCCGGTTTTATCGACTGGTCGCAGGGTTGGCCCTGGGTGAAGGCGTTCTTCGTGCTGGTACTCTCGGCTTTTCATGGCCATCTGGCCGGTCATTTCAAGCGATTCGCCAAGGATGCGAACCAGAAACCTGCGAAATATTTCAGGCTGATCAATGAAGTGCCGACCGTGGCGATGATCATTATCGTCATTATGGTCATCGTGCGGCCATTTTAGGCTGTTTCACGTGAATCTACGACTTTTCCGGTTTCATTCTTGAATCCGGGACCGCTTCGCGCTAAGGGAGGTCATCGCATCCAAAGTGTTCGATCACATCTGATCACCGTGGCGGTGCAATCCCTCCCAGAATATACTCCCGCCTCACTCTGATTTCCCTAAAGGGTCATCCCTCACATGCAGAATATGAAGCTCAGCGAGCTTAAGGCCAAAACGCCAGCCGAACTGTTGGTATTTGCCGAAGAACATGAGGTCGAAAACGCCTCGACCATGCGCAAACAGGAATTGATGTTTGCGATCCTCAAGGAACTTGCGGACAAGGATGTCGACATCACCGGCGAAGGTGTGGTCGAGGTTTTGCCGGACGGGTTTGGCTTTTTGCGCTCACCAGATGCCAATTATCTGCCAGGGCCGGACGATATTTACGTCAGTCCTTCCCAGATTCGGCGATTTTCGCTACGCACGGGGGATACGGTTGAGGGACAAATTCGTTCGCCTAAGGAAGGCGAACGCTATTTTGCGCTGCTTAAGGTCAATACGATAAATTTCGAAGATCCTGAGAATGTGCGTCACAAAATAAATTTTGACAATCTGACACCGCTCTATCCCGAAGAGCGGTTGAATATGGAACTGCCTGATCCAACGCTCAAGGATCGCAGTGCCCGTATTCTGGATCTGGTTGCCCCGCTTGGTAAGGGACAGCGCGCCCTGATTGTGGCGCCGCCTCGCACCGGTAAAACGGTATTGTTGCAAAATATTGCACAATCAATCGCGACCAATCATCCCGAGTGCTATCTCATCGTGTTGCTGATTGATGAACGGCCTGAGGAAGTGACCGACATGCAACGCTCGGTTAAGGGCGAAGTCATTTCATCGACGTTTGATGAACCGGCTAGCCGCCACGTCCAGGTTGCTGAAATGGTGATTGAAAAGGCCAAACGTCTTGTCGAACACAAGCGCGACGTGGTGATCCTGCTCGACTCCATTACACGTCTGGGCCGTGCTTATAATACGGTTGTGCCGTCATCGGGCAAGGTTTTGACCGGTGGTGTCGATGCCAATGCCTTGCAGCGTCCCAAGCGCTTCTTTGGCGCTGCGCGCAACATCGAAGACGGTGGATCGCTAACGATCATCTCGACGGCGCTTATCGACACAGGCAGCCGTATGGATGAAGTGATCTTTGAAGAGTTCAAGGGCACGGGCAATTCGGAAATTATCCTCGATCGTAAGGTTGCGGACAAGCGCGTATTCCCAGCTCTTGATATTACAAAGTCCGGTACACGTAAGGAAGAATTGCTGGTTGAGCCAGACATTCTCAAGAAAATGTACGTCTTGCGGCGAATTCTATCGCCAATGGGCACTATTGATGCGATGGAATTCCTAATGGATAAGATCCGTCAAACAAAGACGAACTCCGATTTCTTTGACTCAATGAATACCTGATCGAATAATGCTTATCGACGACACGATCGTAGCGTTATCTTCTGGCGCTTTACCGTCTGGCGTCGCTGTTATTCGTCTATCGGGTCCCTTGACCCGCTTTCTGGTTGAGCAACTGTGTGGTGAGGTTCCTACTCCTCGCCAGATGGCACTGCGTTCTATTGGTGCGAGAACTATCCTTGACCGTGGTCTGGTGGTGTTTTTTCAAGCACCGCACAGCTTTACCGGTGAAGATTGCGCAGAACTGCAAGTTCACGGTTCACCCGCTGGCGTGCGGGCGATCCTACGTACTCTGACTGAATTGGGCGCGCGTCTTGCAGAAGCTGGAGAATTTACCCAGCGAGCCTTCGAAAATGGCAAACTGGACCTGGTGGCTGTTGAGGGCCTCGGCGATCTGTTGAGTGCAGAAACCGAATCTCAGCGTCGACAGGCTTTGGCTCGGTTTGAAGGTGGTTTGAGCGACAAGATTGAGCGTTGGCTCGATCAGCTGCTGGACTTGCGTGCGGAAATAGAAGCACAACTCGATTTTTCGGATGAAGGCGACGTTGGTGCATTGCCAGATGACTTTGCCGAGAAGGTCCGTGCCCTTCAAATGGAGTTGATGTCGTCGCTTGATAATGTCGAACGGGGTCGCGTGGTACGGGAGGGTCTAAGGGTCGCGTTGGCGGGTCCGCCAAATGCAGGAAAATCTAGCCTGCTCAATGCGCTGGCAAATTCCGACATTGCCATTGTTACCCAGGAGGCTGGTACCACACGCGATGTTCGTGAAGTTGCCATTGATATCGACGGGCAACTTGTTGTGCTACTCGACTTGGCCGGTTTACGATCATCTGACAGTCTGGCTGAAACTGAGGGGGTCAGGCGCGCCCACGCCGAAATATTACGCGCTGATTTGGTCTTGTGGCTCGTCGCGCCAGATTGTCCGCCAGAGGCGATACCTGAGACTGACGCGCCAATTCTACGACTGGCGACCAAGTCTGACCTTGTTGTTCACGATAGACGCGAAGAAGATATTTCGGTGTCGGTGATCAGTAGCATCGGCTTAGTCGAACTTCGCGAGCGGTTGTCTAAGTTTGCCCAGACATTGGTTGGTGTCGGTGAACCGGTTCTGGTAAGCCGTGAGCGTGACAGATTGGCGTTGAGGCAAGGGTGTGAGGCCTTGACTGGCACACTGGATAGTCTGAATTCCCCCGAATTGGCGGCCGAATCGCTGCGTATCTGTTCCCAGGCTTTAGAAAGGCTCGTTGGGAAAATTGATTCAGAGCGAGTTTTGGACCGGCTGTTTTCGAGTTTTTGCATTGGCAAATGATTCACGTGAAACATTGTGCCCGGTGCAAAAAAATTGATTCACGTGAAACATTGCTCTAAATAGGCCGTTCACAGGAATTTTTCTATGACTGACTATGCTGTCATCGTTGTTGGCGGTGGCCATGCCGGATGTGAAGCTGCCGCCGCTGCGGCGCGCACGGGTGTGCCGACGGCGTTGATTACGCACAGACATGCGACAATTGGCGAGATGAGCTGTAACCCCGCCATCGGTGGTTTGGGCAAAGGTCATTTGGTCCGTGAAATCGACGCGCTTGACGGCTTGATGGGGAGAGTGGCTGACGCCGCAGGTATCCAATTCCGTGTTCTTAATCGTCGAAAAGGTCCTGCTGTTCGGGGTCCCCGGGCGCAGGCAGATCGCAAACTCTACCGGCAAGCCATGCAAACAGCTATTGCGGCTCAGCCTCATCTGGATGTCATCGAAGGCGAGGTAGACGATATTCAAGTCATCGAGGGTACGGTGACAGGGGTGGTTCTTCTGGATGGCCGCTCGTTCGCTACGCGTTCGGTTGTCCTGACTACGGGAACATTTCTGCGCGGGTTGATTCATCGTGGTGAGGAAACCACGCCGGCCGGCCGTCTCGGAGAAAAGCCAGTACTTGGGCTTTCCAGCAGACTCGAAGCGCTCGGACTACATTTGGGCAGATTGAAGACCGGTACGCCGGCTCGCCTCGATGGATCAACTATTGACTATACCGATCTTGACGAACAGGCAGGGGATAATCCGCCCGAGCCGTTCTCAGCGTTGACACGATCAATCACAACTCGGCAGATCAGCTGTTATGTGACACGAACGACTGCCGAGACACATCAAATAATAGCCGACAATATCCATCGTTCAGCGATGTATTCGGGTAGAATTCAAAGCCGTGGTCCGCGCTATTGTCCCTCGATAGAGGACAAGATTGTGCGATTTGCCGACCGTGACAGTCACCAAATATTTCTCGAGCCCGAGGGATTGGACGACCCAACCGTTTATCCGAATGGTCTTTCGACTTCGCTACCTGCAGACGTACAATTGGCATTCCTCCAGTCGATGCCGGGATTGTCCAATGTGCGGATCATTCGACCGGGATACGCCATTGAGTATGACCATGTAGATCCGCGCGAACTGCGGCACACACTTGAGTTGAAGCGCCTGCCGGGGCTCTTTCTGGCCGGCCAGATCAATGGCACGACCGGTTATGAAGAAGCGGGTGCCCAAGGACTTCTAGCCGGCGCAAATGCGGCGTTTCTTGCTATGGGCAAGCCGCCGTTGATCATGTCGCGTACACAAAGTTACCTGGGTGTGATGGTCGATGACCTCGTGACGCGTGGTGTTGCTGAGCCCTACCGCATGTTTACGTCACGTGCGGAATTTCGGCTGCATCTGCGTGCCGACAATGCTGATCAGCGTCTGACGCAGTTGGGAATTGATGTCGGGTTGGTTGGGAAAGCGCGCGGCGCAATTTTTCAGGAGAGGGCGCAGGGGCTCCGCACCGGTCGGAAAATTCTCGATGAACTGAGCGTCACGCCAAGTGTTGCCAGCAGGGCTGGACTGGCTGTAAACGCTGATGGCAAAAGGCGGACGGCTTTTGAACTACTGTCCTACCCCAATATCGACGTTGGACTGGTTAAAGAGCTATTTCCAGACATTGGTATGATTGAACCGGTTCATCTTGATCAATTGCTGGTTGATGCGCATTACGCCGTTTATCTCGATCGGCAGGCCGCCGATATTGCGGCGGTTCAGCGTGACGAGGGCCGGGTAATTCCAGATTGGGTGGACTATGCGGGTATTGGTGGGCTGTCGATTGAGCTTCGTCAGAAGTTGGCGCAATTCAAGCCGCAGACAATTGCCCAAGCGCAGTCGCTCGACGGTATGACACCGGCCGCAATTACGCTCCTTCTGGCGGTCATTCGGCGCGGTCAAATGCGGAAAACTGGTTAAGTGGCCAGTTTCGATGAGATTGATCGGGTCCTGAGCTACCTGGATAGATGTGTCAGACCGAGTGCCGATATTATTGCAGATTTGGAATCCTATTCTGCGTTGCTGCAGAAGTGGCAACGGATACAGAATCTTGTTTCACGTGAAACACTGAATTTGATTTGGTCGCGCCATTTCATTGATAGCTTGCAGGTGTTGTCGCTGCTGAAACGGTCTGACCGGTCATTTTTGGACCTCGGTAGTGGTGGTGGTTTTCCAGCGCTACCGCTGGCGATTGCCCTGAAGGGGAGTGACGCGCGGTTTGTTCTTGTGGAGCCAAATGGGCGCAAAGTCAGCTTTCTGCGAACTGTAGCGCGCGAATTGGGTTTGGCAGTGCAGGTCGACGGGCGCCGGAGCGACCAGATAGATTCACGTGAAACACCACCCATTAATGTCATTACCTCTCGGGCATTGGCACCGCTGCCGCAGCTAAACGCAATGATTGCGCCGTTTTTTGGCCCCAGTACGCGCGCAATCCTGCATAAAGGCAGGGAACATGTTGAAGAATTAGCAGAAGCTGGTGCGCAATGGCATTTTAACGTGCTATTAACCAAAAGCGACACTGCTGAAGACAGTGTCTTGATCGAACTTAGCGATTTGCGCTCGATCTAGCTCGTTGCGGTAACAGTTTTGGAGGCCGACTTGGCTCCGCGTATTTTGACACTTGCCAATCAAAAAGGTGGCGTAGGTAAGACCACCACAGCAATAAATCTTGCAACCGCCCTAGCGGCGATTGGCGAACGCGTTCTAATTGTGGACCTGGACCCGCAAGGCAATGCATCGACCGGACTGGGAATTTCGCGCGTCGATCGAGAAATATCCGCCTACGATTTGTTGTTGGGTGAAACACGCGTCGCCGAAGCCGCGGTAATGACCAGTGTTCCAAATGTCGCCATCATTCCGTCCACTATGGACCTGTTGGGTGTTGAGTTGACCATCGCCAGCCAAGCGGATCGAGCGTTCAAACTTCGTAATGCGTTCAAGGCGGTGGATGAATTAACAATCAATGATAAACCCGTCAGCTATGTCCTAATTGATTGCCCGCCATCGCTAAACCTGTTGACTGTGAACTCTCTGGTGGCTGCTGATGCCGTGTTGGTACCGCTTCAATGTGAGTTCTTTGCCCTGGAGGGGTTGAGCCAGCTGCTGCAGACCATTGAACAGATACGCTCAACATTGAACCCGCGACTGTCGATCCAGGGTGTCGTCATGACGATGTTCGACAAGCGCAACAATTTGTCCGAACAGGTATTGCAGGACGTTCGGCAGGAAATGGGTGATCTGGTCTACGATACGGTCATACCCCGTAACGTCAGGTTGAGCGAAGCGCCGTCATATGGAAAGCCTGCGCTGCTTTATGACCTGAAGTGTGCAGGCAGTCAGGCATACCTGCGACTGGCGACTGAGGTAATTCGCCGTGAGCGGCATTTGGCGGCGGCGTGAGGACATGGAAATGAATGAAAAACCTTCTCGTTTGGGACGTGGTCTGGCCGCTCTGATTGGCGATATGGCGACGATGGACGGTCAGCGCATTGCCGAGAGCGGCAGCGGCGTCAAACGGTTGCCCGTTGAGTTCATCACAGCAAGTCGCGCCAATCCGCGCCGCAGTTTCGATGACGATCAGCTAGAAGAGTTGACCAACTCGATCCGCGAAAAGGGTGTGATGCAGCCATTGTTGGTGCGTCCCAGTGAGGATCCCAATATATTCGAGATCATCGCTGGCGAGCGCCGCTGGCGTGCGGCACAGCGGGCTGGATTGCACGATGTGCCGGTTATTGTTCGCGAGGTGGACGACAAGGAAGCGCTCGAACTGGCGATAATCGAGAACGTTCAGCGCGCCGATCTTAACCCGTTGGAAGAAGCAATGGGGTATGGGCAGCTGATTGAGCAGTTCGATTATACCCAGCAGGATTTGGCCCAGGTTATTGGCAAGAGCCGCTCGCATGTTGCTAACACCATGCGTCTATTGCGCCTGCCAGAAGATGTGCGTGAAATGGTTTCGAGCGGCGCTCTTACGGCAGGGCATGCGCGTACATTGATTACGGCTGAAGATCCCGGCACGCTGGCGCGGCAGATCGTTGGAAGCGGTCTGTCTGTGAGGGAGGCTGAAGCACTTAGTCAGCAGCGTGAGGCGGCGCCAAAAGAAAACCTGCAGCGGTCGAGCGGGACGCTGACACGGTGGCGCTGGAGCGGCGATTGGCCGATGCGCTTGGTCTGTCAGTTTCGCTGTCGCATGGCGAGTCGGGGGGCAAGGTTGAAATTCGATATAAAACGCTCGAACAGTTGGACGGCATTTGCGCGAGACTAACCGGCCAATAGTCCGTAATTGACCTAACGTTTCAAGTGAAACGTTAGGTCACCGCGTCGCCGCCATCATGCAGAGCGCCAAAAAAGTGCGCTGCACGATTGATTCGGACAGCACCGGTTGGCGACGGCTGTCGCGGGTCGCCTGTTGCAATCTCTCGTTGACGGCGGCCAGCGCAGTGTCCGACCAGAGGCGGAGTTGCTGTTCGACCAATGCAGTTCTGGAAAAATGTGGTTTGGGCCGAGCGCTGGCCAAAACCTCTCGAATTGATTTTCCGCTATCAACTGCGGTACGCCACTGGCGCAACTGCGCGAAGTGCAGGCTCGCAGATCGAAGGAGGCGTTGCGCCTCGACGCCAGAATTCAAGGCCCGTCCCAGCGATATCTCGAGTTTTTCGGGATGGCCGGTACCCATCGCGTCAATGATGGCATCGACTATTGTCGCGCCATTGTCTGCACAGAGCTCCAGCACCTGCTCTGCCGTCAATTGTTTGCTATCGGCAGCATAAAGTGTCAGCTTTTCCAACTCGCGTCGCGTAATTTCGCGATCATTTCCGAGATTCTCGCGCAAAATCTGAACAACTTCAGGGTCAATCCTAATGTTGTGCTGAGCAAATGTTTCGCGAAACAATGTATTCAGCGTCTCGTCGCTGTCCGCGTAACAAGGCAGGGCGAGTGCCGTAGACTGGGCCTCAACAAGGGCGCGCAAGGCATCCTTCGGCGTCAAATTTCCGGCTTCGATAAGAATTTTGGTATCCCCAAGTTCGCCAATGATTTCTTTAAGGGTAGTAACCAGGGATTTGCTGGTTCCGCGAACGCGAATGATGCGCTTCTCACCAAAAAGAGAAACAGTTTTGACTTCGACGGCAAGGAGCGCGGGATCGGCGTCAATTTCGCCACCATCCAGGGTAACGACACTGCCTGCCTCATCGCCAGCACCGGCAAAGGTAGTGGCCAGTATCCTTATTGTTTCCCGAACCAGTCCGGCGTCTGGACCATAAGCGAGGAAAATCCCCGCGTCGGCGCGGGGGCGTGCTAAGAATCGTGCAACTTCGTGGGCTTTGAGGGCACCCATTAGCGCCGCGACAGGCTCGCGAGGACCGCGAGACGAAGCGACTCGGCAACGGCTTTGGCGGCTCGTTCTCGCGCCTCAATCTGGGCCTCGGTATCGGCCAGAACCTGGCTATTAGAATTGAACTGCGCCGTTGCGGCGCGGGTAAATGTGAGTGGCTCGCTTTCAGAGCCGTCGCGCGCCTCGATATTCAAGGTCGCAGTTACCGTTACCTCATAAACGCGATAGGGATTAACGGTTTGAGATATTGAACGTGCGCGCACGGAACTGTTGGCGACCACTTTTGCCAATGGCGCCGTCAACACATCAGAGGCGCCGAGCCGAAGTGCCAGCTGCTGATTGATTATTTGTTCCATACGGTTATCGGGTTTGGCATAGGCGAGCGGTATGTTGGGCCGCTCGGCTAATTTGCCACTGTAGACCGGGGCAAAGGTGCATCCGGCCAATGCTGGCACAGCGAGTAGAACGGCGATCAAAAGGCCAGATTTGATCAATTGTTTAGATGACAACATTGACGATCCTGTCGGGCACGATAACCAGTTTCTTGGGGGCCTTACCTTCAAGCATGCGCACAATTACATCCAGTGACAAGACCTGCTGTTCCAGATCCGCTCTGGGCGTGCCGCGCGCGACATTCAATTCGCCGCGGCGCTTGCCGTTGATCTGAACTGGAATGATGATTTCGTCATCAATGAGCAGGCTGGGGTCCACCTCGGGCCACGGTGCATCTGCGACCAAACCCTGGTGGCCCAACGCGGCCCAGCACGTCTCTGCCAGATGCGGCATCATTGGGGCAATGACTTGAACTAGCCGTGATACGCCATCATGCAGCGCGTCGAGGCGGCTTTCAGGGGCAGCGGCCATAACGCCAGCTGCCCGCACCAGCGCGTTGGTTAGCTCATATACCTGCGCCACGGCACGATTGAAGCGCAAACCTTCAATCTCGTCAGAGATAGCGTGCACGGCGCGATGCGTGGTTTTCCGCAGTACAACCGCCTCTTTGTCGTCTTTTTTAACAACAATATCTTTAGACTGTTCATTCAACGCAGCAGTTTCGCCAACCAACCGCCAAACGCGTTGCTGGAACCGACTGGCGCCTTCAACGCCGGCTTCAGTCCATTGGACATCGCGCTCGGGCGGGGAGTCTGAAAGCATGAACCAGCGGGCTGTATCGGCACCATAGGTGGCAACGATTTCGTCGGGATCGACAACATTCTTCTTGGATTTGCTCATTTTTTCGATTGAGCCAATCGTTAGCGGGGCATCCGTCCCGAGGCGTTTGGCGGTGCGCTTTTCGCCGTGGACCTCAATCAAAACTTCGGTTGGCAGCACCCAATCACCAGCGGCGGACTTGTAGGTCTCGTGGGTCACCATGCCCTGGGTAAAAAGGCCCTTGAAAGGCTCGGCGACAGCAACATGGCCGGTTTTCTGCATCGCTCGGGTGAAGAACCGCGAGTAGAGCAAATGCAGGATCGCGTGTTCAACGCCACCGATATATTGATCAACTGGCAGCCAGGCGCTGGCGGCTTTTGGGTCGGTCGGGGTCGTTGCTTGCGGCGCTGTAAAGCGTGCGAAATACCAGGAACTGTCAACAAAGGTGTCCATGGTGTCGGTTTCACGGCGCGCCGCGCCACCGCACTGGTGACAGGTTGTATTTTTCCATGTCGGATGGTGGTCGAGGGCGTTGCCAGGCTGATCGAAGCTGACATCCTCTGGCAAGATAACCGGCAGGTCCTTTTTGGGCACTGGCTGGGTGCCACAAACTTCGCAGTGAATTACCGGGATAGGGCAACCCCAATAGCGCTGGCGCGAAATGCCCCAATCGCGCAGGCGGAAATTGATCTCGACCGTGCCTTGCGGTCTGCCATCAACGGTGCGTTCGGCGAAGAACGCCGTGGCGGCTCTTTTTGCGTCTTCAATGGACAGGCCATCGAGAAATTCGGAATTGAAAATGGTACCGGCTTCGTCATAGGCCTCGTTGGCAATGACAAAGCCTGCGGCGTCCGCTCCGGGCGGCAAGACGACCGGGTTTACTTCAAGATCATATTTGCGGGCAAAATCCAGATCGCGTTGATCGTGCGCGGGGCAGCCGAAAACGGCGCCGGTGCCATAATCCATCAGCACGAAATTGGCGACATAAACGGGTAGAGTGGCACCCTCGATAACGGGATGCTTGACAGTCAAATGAGTCAAATACCCGCGTTTTTCGGCCTTCTCCAGGGCTTCTGTCGAGGTTCCGAGGCTGTGACATTCGTCGACGAACGTGGCAAGAGCCGGATCGGTGGCGGCCAATTGACCGGTCAATGGATGATCAGGGGAGAGGGCAAGAAACGACGCGCCGAAAATGGTATCGGGGCGGGTGGTGAAAACATCAATGCTGGTCGCGCCAGTCTCTGAGCCTTGCGCAATTTCAAACAACAATCGCAGTCCCTCGGACTTACCGATCCAGTTGCGCTGCATCAGTCGAACTTTTTCGGGCCATTGCTCCAGCCCGTCGAGTCCGGCAAGCAGTTCATCGGCATAATCGCTGATCTTGAAAAACCACTGGGTCAATTCGCGCTGCTCGACCGGGGCGCCTGAGCGCCAGCCCTTGCCATCGATCACCTGCTCGTTGGCCAGAACGGTCATGTCGACCGGATCCCAATTGACCTTGGACTTCTTGCGGGTAATCAGCCCTGCAGCGAGAAAATCAATGAACAGTGCCTGCTGGTGCTGATAATAGTCGGGCTCGCAAGTGGCAATCTCCCGGGTCCAGTCAATCGAGAGGCCCATGGATTTGAGCTGTTCGCGCATCGAAGCGATATTTTGTCGGGTCCAGGGGCCCGGATTCTGCTTGCGCTCGATCGCCGCATTTTCGGCAGGCAGGCCAAAAGCGTCCCAACCCATTGGATGCAAGACGTTTTTGCCCTGGGCACGATGGTATCGTGCCAGAACGTCGCCCATGGCGTAATTGCGCACGTGGCCCATATGGATGCGGCCGGAGGGGTAGGGAAACATTTCAAGCACATAGTAACGTTCACGCGGGTCGTCGTTGCGCGCAATAAATGACTGGTTCTGATTCCAGACATTTTGCCAATGGGGTTCCATTTCACGCGGGTTGTAGCGTTCGGCGCTCACAGTGCTATCCTTGTGGTCGTATCGTAAGAGGGCAGTCGGGCGAGGTCGGCCACCGTGCTTGCTTGCCTTTTACGGGGAATTTGGTTACCGGACCATCATCAGAAAACCCCTTTGAGGTCAACAGGAACAGGGTAAAAGCGTGGATCAGGCCAAAGATGGAGCCGCTGAACGTTTGGCTGAAGTTCGCAAGGCGATGATGCGGGCGAAAAAGCGATTCGACACGTCCGCCGCGCCTTGCTCGTTGATTGCCGTCTCAAAAACCGTTCCCGGATCGTCCCTGGAGCCGTATCTGGATGCCGGGCAGCGTGTTTTTGGCGAAAACCGGGTGCAGGAGGCTGCCGAAAAATGGCCGGCCCTGCGCACGCAATATCGCGATATAGAGCTTCACCTGATAGGGCCGCTGCAAACCAACAAGGTGCGCGACGCTGTGGTGCTGTTTGATTGCATCCAGACCGTGGATCGCGACAAGCTGGCGGCGAGCCTGCGGGCCGAAATGGATCGCGCAGGGCGGTCGCTCAAATTTTTTGTGCAGGTAAATATTGGCGGCGAGGCACAAAAACATGGCATCGCACCGACCGAGGTTGTTGATTTTGTTGGCCGCTGCCGCACAGAACATCGGCTCGATATCGTTGGTCTGATGTGCATTCCACCTGATGGCCTACCGCCCGGACCCTACTTTGCCAGCCTTGTCGGTTTGGCGCGACAGGCAAACGTTGACGAATTATCGATGGGGATGAGCGGAGACTTTGAAACAGCTATCTCCATGGGTGCAACCCATGTTCGCGTCGGGTCGGCGCTTTTCGGCGCGCGGGCACCGCTTGGCTGACTGCCCGACGACTTCGATTTGCCGCATTGTTTCCCATGCCCGATATGCAACTTTCAGGGCGCCCAACCCGTTGCTGATCCTATAACGCCGTTGTGATGAGGTAGCCCAATACCCCTCGTCATAATGATAGTGTTGTATCTGCCTATCTGACCTGCCCCGGAGAACACAATGAACAAGCGCCGCATTCTATTGGTTGATGACGACGCGGAGCTGCGCCAGACGTTGGTGGAGCAATTGGCTCAAACCCAGGAATTCGAGATCAGCGAAGCCGGCACGGCCACCGAGGCCCTGGCTGCTGTGCGTGAGCAGAATTTTGATCTGATGATACTGGATGTCGGCCTGCCGGACATGGACGGGCGTGAAACGGTCATATTGCTGCGTGATGCAGAATTTCGCAGCCCGATCCTGATGTTGACTGGTCATGATAGCGAGGCCGACCAGATCAGGGGGCTGGATTCAGGCGCCAATGACTATCTGACCAAGCCGTTTCGTTTCCCGATTCTCCTGGCGCGAATCAATGCGGCATTGCGCCAGCATGATCAGAGCGAGGATGTGGTTTTCACCATCGGCCAATATGCGTTTCAGCCTGCGGCCAAACTGCTCGAAACCAATGAGGGGGGCAAGGTTCGGCTAACGGACAAGGAAACCTCGATCCTCAAATTCCTCTATCGGCAGGGGCCCAAGACGATTTCGCGTGATATTTTGCTCAAGGAAGTCTGGGGCTACAACAACCGGGTCACCACCCACACGCTTGAAACCCACATCTACCGGTTGCGCCAGAAAATTGAGCGCGATCCATCGCACGCGCGCCTTCTGGTCACCGAAGAAGGTGGATATCGGCTGGTACCTTAAGGTTTTATAAAGTTTTTGGTTCAGTCGATCCTAAGAAATGCCCTATAGGTTGAGGGCGCGCCACATTAGTGGCGGGCTCGGGTAAGTGTGGGGCGGGATGCGATTAGACGATGCGGCGGTGATACTGGCCAGCGCCGATTTCTTTGATATATGCGATGAGGAGCAGAAGCGTTTGCTGGCATTTTCCAGCGAACAGCGCCTCTTTGCGCCCGATGAAATGATATACCGGGCGGGTGAAGTGCCGCTTGGCGCCCATATTCTGATTTCGGGTACGCTCAAGATCCAGCCCGAGGGTAAGGGCAAACCTTCGGCAATCAGCACCCCCGGCAGTGTCGTTTCCACCATTGCGCTCATTCTGTCGAAGTCACGACCGATTTCTATTACCGCCGTGGTCGAGTGTCAGACCCTTTTTGTACCGCGCGCTTCTTTTCTGAAGCTGTGTCGACAGTCGCCCGATCTGGCTGAGCGGGCCGCAGATCGCATTCAACAGGATCTGGCGGCCTATCTCGGTGCTTTGGAACCGGTCGGCGCCAAGATGAAACGCTAGGTTGCCGCGGGCGCGAAGCGCACGATCACCGGAACATGGTCAGAAGGTTTTGCTGTCCAACCGCGGGCATCGCGAATGATTTCGGCGCCCTGGCTGACCTCTGCGATATTGCGGGTTGACCAGATGTGATCGAGCCGACGGCCGCGATCTGAAGCCTGCCAGTCGGCGCTGCGATAGCTCCACCATGAGTATAGCTTCTGGTCGTGTGGAATGTGTTTGCGGACCAAATCAGTCCAGCCACAACCATTGACCAGCAGGGCATCCAGGGTTTGGGTTTCGATCGGGGTATGGCTGACCACTTTGAGCAGCTGCTTGTGCCCCCAAACGTCGTTTGCGTGCGGCGCAATGTTGAAATCCCCGGCAATCAGATGCTCGCCGACAAAGGCGGGATCGGCGAACCAGTCACCCAATTCGCTCAAAAACCCCAGCTTATGCCTGAATTTTGGGTTGATCTCGGGATCAGGCTCGTCGCCACCCGCCGGAATATAGAAATTATGCACCGTCAGGGGGCCATGGCCAAAATCGAGTTGGGCTGAGACGTGGCGAGAGTCGGGGACTTCGCAAAACATGCGGCTCGAAACATCGCGCAGCGGCAGTTTAGAGATGGTGGCGACGCCGTGATAGCTTTTTTGGCCGTGTACTGCCTGATGCGGATAGCCGGCTTTGGCGAAGGCCGCCGCCGGAAACTGGTCATTGGTGCATTTGATCTCCTGAAGCATCAGCACATCGGGCTGATATTTTTCCAGGAAGTCGAGCACCATGGGCAGGCGCAGGCGAACGGAATTAATGTTCCAGGTGGCAAAGGAGACAGACATTAAAAGACCTTGAGAAATTGAGGGCTCTTTATGGCTGAGGCAGGTGGAGCGGTAAACCCCGCCGGGCGGGGTTTACCGCGCGTCTAGCGAGAGGACGGGTCGAGGGCGGTGTAAGTGGCGTCGATATAGAAAAAGGATTTTGGAATTTCGACGTCTTGCTGGACATCAAAGAGCGAAAAAGTCAGCTCAGACCCGCTGGGCTCAACCAGACTCCACTGCGTCAGATCCTTGGTGTTTTTGTCAAAAATCAGCGAGACCTGTACCGTTCCCGCTACAGTATCGTCGGTAATGGTGATGGTCAAATAGGCGTCGCTGGTGGTCACATCGATGATGTTGGAGCGGGTAAAATCAATCTGGTCGCCGAGGAACTGGCGTAGCGGGATCGTATCCTGGGGATAGGCGTAGTAGGTTTTGTCACGCCGATTCATGACGTAAAAACCCCGCCCGACCGAAACGATTTCCTCGCGACTGGGCGGATTGTAGCGGAAGCGAATTTTGTCGGGGCGCTGCAGATAAAAAGTGCCTTCGGTGCGCCCGCCCTGGGAATCAATCTGCAGGAAGCGCCCAACCATAGTGCGGATCGCTGAATTGTGGGTGCCGATGTCGGCAATCATTTGCTGCTCGTCGGGAGTGAGCGCCCGATCAAGTGCCCAGCTGGATGTGGCCGTGGCAAACAGGGCGGTCAGTCCCAGAAAAAGGGCTTCGCGGCGAATCATGGCTTTTGGTCCCGATCTTGAGTGGTTGCGCCTTTTAGCGAGCAATTACGGCAACAGCTGGAACGCACTATCCAAAATTAATTCGCTAGGCAGCGGTTGCGCGCAAAGTTTCGTTACTGGTCACCACCGACGAGAATTTCGCGTTTTCCGGCGTGGTTGGCCTGAGAGATAACGCCTTCCTGCTCCATTCGTTCGATCAGCGTTGCGGCCTTGTTGTAGCCAATGGCCAGGCGGCGCTGGATATAGCTGGTCGATGCCTTGCGATCCTGCAGGACGATATTGACCGCCTTGTCATATAGCTCGTCGCCGGAACCGGCATAATCGTCGCCGGGCATCGGGCCGTACTCATCTTCCTCGGTGATTGATTCAAGATAGTCGGGCTGGCCCTGTGCCTTGAGGTGGTTGACCACGGCTTCCACTTCGCTATCGGCCACAAACGGCCCATGCAGACGCTTGGTGCGCCCGCCGCCCGCCATATAGAGCATGTCACCGTTGCCCAGCAGTTGCTCGGCACCCTGTTCGCCCAGAATAGTGCGCGAATCGATCTTCGAGGTCACCTGGAAGGACACGCGGGTTGGGAAGTTGGCCTTGATGGTGCCGGTGATAACGTCGACCGAAGGCCGCTGTGTAGCCGTGACCATATGGATACCGGCCGCACGTGCCATCTGCGCCAGACGCTGGATGGCCCCTTCGATGTCTTTGCCTGCGACCATCATCAGATCGGCCATTTCGTCGACGATGACCACGATATAGGGGAGTGGCTCGAGGTTGAACTCCTCGCTTTCGAAGATCGCCTCACCGGTTTCCTTGTCAAAGCCGGTCTGGACGGTGCGGGTGATGACCTTGCCTTCCTTGGCAGCTTCAGAAACACGCTGATTGAAGCCATCGATGTTGCGCACGCCGATCTTGCTCATCTTGCGATAGCGATCTTCCATCTCACGTACCGCCCATTTGAGCGCCACCACGGCCTTGGACGGATCGGTAACGACCGGGGTCAGCAAGTGCGGAATGCCATCATAGATTGAGAGTTCGAGCATTTTGGGATCGATCATGATCAGGCGACACTGCTCGGGCGTCATCTGGTAGAGTAGCGACAGGATCATGGTGTTGATGCCAACTGATTTACCCGAACCAGTTGTACCGGCGATCAACAGATGCGGCATGCGGGCGAGATCGGCAATCACCGGTTCGCCGCCAATGGTTTTGCCAAGACAAATGGGCAGTTTGCCCTTCATCTTCTCAAAATCGCTGGAGGCCAGCATTTCGCGCAGATAAACGGTTTCGCGGTTCTGGTTGGGCAATTCGATGCCGATGGCATTGCGCCCCGGCACCACCGCAACGCGGGCGGAAATGGCGCTCATTGAGCGGGCAATATCGTCGGCCAGTGAAATGACGCGACTGGACTTGATGCCTGGTGCTGGCTCCAGTTCATAAAGGGTAACGACAGGGCCGGGGCGCACATTGATGATGTCACCCTTGACGCCGAAATCCTCGAGTACTCCTTCGAGACGTCGCGCCATTTCTTCGAGATGTTCGGGGCGATGCTCGTGCGAGACGCTGCGCGGTTTGGGTTCGGACAGAAGCGCCAGCGACGGCAATTCGAATCCGGCTGGCTCGTCAAGAAGCGATCCCTGCGCTTCGCGGGCGATCCGATTGCCCTGCACCGGGCGCGGGGCGGGCGCTGCAATGCGGGGGGCATTGGCACGGGCTGCACCGGGGTTGAAGCGCGAATCGCCGCGTTGCTGGTGATTGACCGGCGCTGGCGCCGGATCGGCAGCAAACGGGATGTCGTCGTAGTCGGGCTCGTCGGGATAATCGAGCGCGGTATCATCAAAATCGGCTGGTCGCGGTGCCACGGCGGGCTCTGCTGGCGTTGCGTGAATGCGGCGTGGTGCGGCAACCACGTTGGGGGCGTTCGTGCCATCCAGATTTGGCTCGATCTCATCATCGCGCCATGGTGCTGCGTCCTCGGCCCGCTTTTTCTGATGCCGGTCCTTGGCCCGGCGGAATGCAGTGCGTAGGGAAAAGCCCAGATGCACCAACGCGCCAATGGTTACGTCTACGATAGGGTTGGTTTCAGGTTCATCGCTGTCGCCTTCATCCAAGCTGTCGGATCCGCGCTTGGCAGGCATGCCAGATTTTTCAGCATGAGGGGCGGCGGTGCCTAGCCCGAGGGCCAGCCAGAAAAGCGCCAGTGTGGGCACGGCAATGATGATGGCAAACAGGGCCATGGTAATGGGTTGGGGATTGCCGCCCGCAATCATGGTGGCAAGGTTGGTAAAGCCTGATCCGATCAATCCCCCCAGGCCGGTTGGCAACGGCCAGGTTGCCGGCATGGCGGTAAAGGACAGAACGCCAGCCGCCAATAGGGCGGATGCCACCCAGGCAAACAGGCGCAGTCCCATGGCGCTGGGCGCGTGACGCCGCACCAAAGCCCAACCCCAGACGGCGGGTGGCACCAGCAACGCCAGGCTTGCCAGTCCAAAAATCTGGAACAACAGGTCAGCAGTTGCGGCGCCGGCAAACCCCAGCCAGTTGCTGGCCGGTTTGGCGGTGGCGTAGGAAAAGCTGGGGTCGTCAACCGACCAGGACGCCAGAGCCACCAGGCACAGACTGACCAGCGCCAGCATAATCAGGCCGACCAGCCGCAAGGGTATGCGGATGGCTATGGCATGGTTGGCTGCCGGTTTTTTTGCTGCCGCTGGACGGCGGCCGCGGGCAGGGGTGGTACGCACTTCATCAAGCACGGGCGTGGGATGTGTCGGCATGGATGGCAACAAATCTTTGGCAGGGGCGTCGGGGATCGACAGCCCAATTTGGCATCATGCTAGAAGGGCTAAGTTAATCTGGTGCTAACCATCGGGCATTGGTCGGCAAAAAGGCCCGCCAGTTTGCTGGCAGGCCTTTGCAGATTGGTGGTGGGGTGCAGCCCATGCTGTTTGCGAGTGGGAAGCCTCTGTGGCGGGCCAAGAGGAACACGAGCTGCACGCGACCACCAATCGGTGGTAGGTGCCGGGCAGCAGCGCATCCGCCGCCCGGCCAGAGGATCAGTTGTAAGCGCGTTCGCCGTGGGTCGCGAGGTCCAGACCATCGCTCTCGGCGCTTTCGGTAACCCGCAGGCCACCGAAGATGGCCTTGACGATCATCAGGGCAACAAAGGCAACTACACCGGACCAGACCACGGCAATGGCAACTGCTGTCAGCTGGATCATGAACTGGCCGCCCATGGAATAGCCATCCAGTGCATAGCCACCCAGCGAGGGGCTGGCCACAATGGCCGTGCCGAGTGCGCCGACGATGCCGCCGATGCCATGAATGCCGAAGACGTCGAGGCTATCGTCATATTTCAGCATTGGCTTGAGGTTGACCACGGCCCAGAAACAGACGAGCGAGGCAACAGCACCCAAAACGATCGCCCCGAAGGTGCCGGAGAAACCGGCGGCGGGGGTTATGGCGACAAGGCCTGCCACAGCACCAGAAACCGCACCCAGTGCTGATGCATGGCCACGGCTGAGTCTTTCGGCGAGTGCCCAGGCCAGACCAGCAGCAGCAGGAGCTGTGATGGTATTGAGGAAGGCTTGAGCTGTCAGACCATTGGCTTCCAGGTTCGATCCGGCGTTAAAGCCGAACCAGCCAACCCACAACAGGCAAGCGCCGATATAGGTGAAGGTCAGATTGTGCGGGGCGATGGGTTCCTTGAGGAAGCCGACGCGGGGGCCAAGCACGATGGCAGCGACCAGGGCGGCGATACCGGAGTTGATGTGCACGACCGTGCCACCGGCAAAATCATAGGCGCCCAGATTGAACAGCAGACCCGGGCCGGACCAGACCATGTGGGCAACCGGAACGTAGGAAAAGGTGAACCAGATGGCCAGGAAGGCCATCAGGGCGCCGAATTTCATGCGTTCGGCAATGGCACCCACAATCAGCGTGCCGGTAATGGCGGCAAAGGTCAGCTGGAAAATGACAAACACCAGTTCTGGCAATTCAAAACCGGCCGAGAAGGTCGCGGCGGTGCTGTCAGGCGTGACGCCGATGAGGAAGAACTTGGAAAAATCACCAACAAAGGCGGAAAGACCACCCTCGGTTGGCCCGGCAAATGCCAGCGAATAGCCGTAAGCGACCCAGAGCAGGGCCAGCATGGCAAAACCGGCAAAGACCTGGGTCAAAACCGAAAGGATGTTTTTGGCCCGCACGAGGCCGCCGTAGAAAAGGGCAAGGCCGGGAATGGTCATCAAAATGACCAGAGCAGTACAAACCAACATCCAGGCGGTGTCGCCCTTGTCGATTACCGGCACGACCGCGGCCGCGGCCTCGGCCACCGGCGCTGCTGCTTCCTGAGCCAGGGCGGGCAGCGCCAGCACCAGCGTTGCGAGCAGACCCCCACCCAATATTGTTGACGTTTTCAAACCTGTCATTTCTTTTTCTCCGATTGGGTAGGCGCCTAAAGCGCGGCGGCGCCGGTCTCGCCGGTGCGGATGCGGGTTACGGCTTCAAGATCAAGGACGAATATCTTGCCGTCGCCGATACGCCCGGTTTGGGCGCTATCACGGATGGCGGTGGCGACGGCATCGCTGACGGCATCGTCAACGGCAATTTCAATCTTGAGCTTGGGCAGGAAGTGCACGGCGTATTCTGTGCCGCGGTAGATTTCGGAATGCCCCTTCTGGCGGCCATAACCCTTGACCTCGGTAACGGTCATGCCGTGGATATCGAGGGAATTGAGTGCCTGGCGGACCTCTTCGAGGCGTGATGGCTTGATAATCGCTATCACCAGTTTCATGTTTGCCCCTTCGCGACTGTGCGCTGTTCACTGTGGATGGCTTCCTAGACTCAAAAGGCGTGCCAACTGTGCACCACCAGAATTTCGTTATTTAAAACAATATGTTACATTGTGGCCCATTTTTTTGGCTTTCACGGCTTTGGTTTTGTGCACAAATTTTGTGCAACCAGTTTTGCAATTGGGTAAAATTGGAGCAGACTTGAGACGCGGCGTTTGGCGCGCTTGTGTTGGGGGCGGGCGCGCGCGACATTGGGGCAAATGGAGTGTGATGATGGTCGCCCAGGCGGATCGATTTGATGTCTTGATTGTCGGCGGTGGGCCGGTCGGGTTGAGCATGGCGCTGAGCCTGACCCGCTTTATGACGGGGGCGCGCATCGGGCTTGTCGACCGCCGCCCCATGAGCGTGCCGCAAGACAGCCGCGCCAGCGCTATCGCCGCCGGAGTGCGGCGCGTCTTTGAAACGCTGGGCGTCTGGGACGCCATGGCGGAAAAGGCTCAACCGATCACGGCAATGAATATTACCGATTCTGGCGCGGGCGATCTGGCGCGCCCGCTCTATTTGCGTTTTGAAGGCGATGTCGCCCCGGGGGAAGCCTTTGCGCATATGGTGCCCAACCGCACAATGGCTGAGGCGTTATTGGCCCAACTCGGCGATGGCATTGAGGTTGTGGCGCCCGCCGATATCGTCAAGACCGACTTTGACAGTTTTGGCGCGCGCTTGACGCTTGGTGATGGGCGGCAGTTGCAGGCGGCGCTGATTATTGGCGCCGATGGGGCGCAATCAAGTCTGCGGCAGGGGGCCGGGATTGGCGTGGTCGCGCACGACTATGGTCAGAATGGCATTGTTACAACGATTGAACATGAGCTGGACCATCAGGGCGTTGCCTATGAGCATTTCCGCCCCGCCGGCCCCTTTGCCAGCCTGCCGTTGCCAGGCCGGCGCTCTTCGCTGGTCTGGACCGAAACCCGCGCCAATGCGGCGCATTATCTGGCAATGGACGCGCAGCAACTGGCGCTCGAAATCGAATCGGTCATGGGATCGAGCCTTGGGTCAGTCCAAATTATTGAAAAGGTGCAGAGCTTTCCGCTGCGCATGCAAATCGCTCGCGAGATGGTGGCGCCGCGACTGGCCCTGATCGGGGATGCGGCCCATGTCGTGCATCCAATTGCGGGGCAAGGGTTGAACCTGGGGCTCAAAGATGTGGCGGCACTGGCTGAAGTGGTCATTGAGGCGATGCGGCTGGGCATGGACCATGGCGGCGACGATGTTCTCTTGCGCTACCAGTCCTGGCGGCGGCTGGATACCAGCGCCATGGCGATGGTGACTGATATGATGAACCGGCTGTTTTCCAATGACATTGCCCCGGTGCGGGCGCTGCGCGATCTGGGCCTCGGACTCGTGGACCGCGCCGGACCGCTCAAGGACGCGATGATTCGCAATGCATCGGGCCTGACCGGCAGCGGCCCGCGCCTTTTGCTCGGGCAGCCGATCTAGCCATTATCTTGCTCGATGGTGCGGGCATGCGGCAGGCGTTTGAGTTCCTCGGGATCGATGGTGCGCGCCTCATCGAGGCTCAGCAGCGGCACGCCTTCGACAATGGGAAATGCCAGCCGCCCGGCAATTGAGATCAGTTCCTTTTTGTCCTCGGCCAGGGTCAACCGGGTCTTGGTCAGCGGACAGACCAGCATTTCGAGCGTTTTGACATCAACCACGTGGCGCGGATCAGCCATCAGTTGAGCGGGGCGGCCGGATTGTCGCCGCCATGAGCCATTTCATATTCGGTCATCGCAATCAGGGTTTCGGCCCGGGCTTCGAGCGTATCGGCTTCGAGCAATACCTGCTTTTCGGCGGCCCCATAGGGGGACACCATGCAGCAGAAATTGATCAGATCGGCAGTGCCGGTGCGCTCGATCTCTTCCCAGTTCAACTCGAAATTGGCGAACTCGGCATAGTCGCGCATCATTTTGACAAAGCGGGCCCGGTCCACCCCTTCTTCGCCAAAGCTACGCTCAAAGTCGGGTTCGAACCCATGACCCGAAATGATGCATTGCCGATAGGGGGTCATGACAGTCAGTTCGGACACCAGTTTGAACCGGGTGACGCCTTCGAGAATTATGAAATAGTGCCCGTCGCCATTTTCCTCAAAATGGGTCAATCGACCCAGGCACCCGACCTTTTGCAACGGGCTGCGCCCCTTGGGGGATTCCTCGGACGTATCTTCGGGCTGAATCAGTCCGATCAACCGATTGGTGCGCAGCGCCGCGTCGACCATTTCAATATAGCGCGGCTCAAACACATTGAGCGGGCGATGGGAAAACGGCAGCAGCAGCGCGCCGGTCAATGGAAAGACCGGCACGGATTTTGGCAGATCAGCGGGTGAGGCGGGACGTTTGAGCATGACGGACTCCCTTAGGAGAAGAGCACTGCCGACAACAGCCGACGGCCCTTGATGGTTGCAGGATCCTTTACCCCCCAGGCTTCGAACAGCTCGATCAATTTCTTGCGCGCGCCGTCATCGTTCCAGGTCCGGTCGCGCTTCATTTGCGCGACCAGCGATTCTGCGGCGCCAAGTCGGTCGCCCCTGGCATTAAGAACCACGGCGAGATCAAAGCGGGCCTGATGATTGTCAGGATCGGCGGCAACGGCTGCAACCAGGCTATCTGCTTCGGACAGGTCCTTGGCTTCGTCCAGAAGACGGATGGAGGCAATGGCGGCCGCATAGTCATCGCCGACGCGGGCATCTTCGGGCAGCATTTCAAGAGTTGCCTTGGCCTGTTCGGTTTCGCCCGCAGCCAGATAGGTGCGCGCCAGGCCCAGCAGGGCTTTGGCATTTTCGGGCATGTGCTGCAAAACCATACCAAAAATCTGGGCGGCCCGACCGAGGTCGCCGGCGCCCAACGCCTCGTCGGCGGCTTCAATGGCCTTGGCAATCTGCTCGTCCATCGATTCGGGTTCTGGCGGGGCTTCTGGTGCTCCAGCGATCACTTTTTCCGCAAAGCGGCGCACTTCGCCTTCGGGCAGTGCACCCATGAAGCCGTCGACAGGTCGTCCGCCAGCAAAAGCGAAAACCGCCGGGATGGATTTAACGCCCAATTGCCCGGCAATCTGGGGGTGTTCATCGATATTGATTTTGATCAGGCGGATTTTGCCGGCCTTTTCGGTCACCACTTTTTCAAGCGCCGGCGTCAGTGCCCGGCAGGGGCCGCACCATGGGGCCCAGAAATCCACCAGTACCGGGGTTTGCACGGAGGCATCGATTACATCGGCCTTGAATCCCTGATCGGTTGATTCGGCGATAAGAGCACCAGCGGGGGTGGCATCGTTTTTTGGGGCGGCTGCGCCGTTCAACTCAAATGTCATAACTGGGCCTTCGCGACTGTACTGTTTGCGGTTTTGGGCTTCTTTGTGCGCCTTGCGGTAGCGTTGTGACAAGCCCTTGAGAGTCTATCGCCATCCGCATGCAGATTATTGCTTGCAATCGGAGTGCGCATTGGGCATATAGGCGCGCGTCGCGTCGGTGCCAAGGCATCGCACGAAAGACACTGGAGTGCGGGTGTAGCTCAGGGGTAGAGCATAACCTTGCCAAGGTTAGGGTCGTGGGTTCGAATCCCATCGCCCGCTCCAATATCAAAGGGTGGCAAACCTTTGATGACAAAGGGTCCGTGAGGACCCTTTTTGTTTGCAAGTACTTGATCCGGTCGCCGAATTGGCCTTGTCTGCCTCAAGCCACGTCTGATGGCTCCTGGAGGGTCACGCATGCGTTTTTCAGCCTGTATCGAAATGTTGTTTGCGCCGGAAACCGAAATTTTTGCCGAGCGTATCGGGCTGGCGGCCGCAGCAGGGCTCGAGGTATTTGAATTCTGGCGCTGGACCAACAAGGATATCGACGCCATCGAAATGGCGATGCGAACGCACGACATGACCTTGGCGGGTCTGGTGGCTGAGCCGATGGTGCCATTGACCGATCCGGACCAGCACGACGCCTTTCTTTCGGGTTTGGTGCAGTCAGTAGCGGTGGCGCAGCGCCTCGGGGCAAAGGTCTTGATTGCGCAGGCGGGTGATGATCTGCCGGGCCGCAGTCGCCCTCAGCAGCGCGCCGCAATTGAAGCCTGTCTGTTGCGGGCCGCCGATGTTCTCAAAGGAACGGGGGTTACGCTGGCGCTTGAGCCGCTCAATACGCTGATCGACCACAAGGGGTATTTTCTGGCCTCCACAATTGAAGGGCTCGATATCATCGACAATGTGGGGCGCGCCGAAATCGGGCTACTCTATGATCTTTATCATTCCATGGTGATGGGCGAGAAGACCGCCGAGGTGCTTGAGGGCCGGGTTGACCGCATTGCCCATATCCATGTCGCCGATCATTTGGGGCGGAATCAGCCGGGCACGGGTCAATTGCCGTTGGCCGCAGCGCTCAAATGGCTGTTTGCCAACGGCTACAAAGGATGCGTTGGGCTGGAATATCGCCCCATTGGACCAACAGCGGCGGCGTTGGCGCAAACGCGACGAGAACTGGAAGTCTAGTGGGAAAAGGTTGCGGCAATTTCGATATGGGTTGAGTGCACGAACTGATCCACCACCATCAAATCTTTCATCCTGTAGCCGCCAGCAATCAATGTGGCTGCGTCGCGGGCAAAAGTTTTCGGGTCGCACGCGATCATGGCGATGGTCTTTACCTTTGATGCCGCCAGTTCGCGTACCTGATTGAGTGCACCTGCGCGCGGTGGGTCAAGCACCACCGCGTCATAATCGGCCAATTCATATCGGGTCATTTCCTCGCGGAACAAGTCGCGGCGCTTGGCCGTCAGTTGTTTGAGACCACGGGTTAGCCGTCGCGCCTGATCGAGCGCTTCGATGGCGGGTTTGTCACTGTCTGCTGCAAAGACCTTGCTTGATTGGGCCAGGCGCAGCGCAAAGGGGCCCACCCCACAAAACAGATCTGCAACATTTTTGGCGCCTTTGAGCGCTTCGGCCACATAGTCGGCCAGAAAATCCTGCGCGGCTTCGGTGGCCTGCAAAAAGCTGCCGGTGGGCAGCTCGATAGTGGCTTTGCCCATGCTGACGGCAGGCGGTTGGGTTTGCAGCACCATTTCCCCGTTGAGCGTCAATCGCGCCAGATGAAATCTGGCCACCAATGGTTCCAACCGTGGGCTGCTGGCATGTTTTTTCCGAGTGCACGGCAACATCAAGCCCGGTGACAGTTGCGGTAAAACTGACATCGGCTTCGCCAATTGCTTGATAAACGGCGCTGGTAATGGCGGGGGCGCGCGCCAATGCGGGCACCAGGATCGGGCAGTGCTCGATGGGTTCGACCTCATGGCTGCGGGCACGCATATAGCCCGATCCTTCGCGGCGTGCGTGCAGCGTCGCGCGCCGACGGCCCCTTCCGCCTGCATCAACAAAATTACTGACCGGCACATCAATACCGGCAAAATTCAGCGCGGTTTCGACTAGACCCGTCTTGAACGCCTGATAGCTGGGCTGATCCATGTGCTGGGTCTGGCAGCCTCCACATTGCTCAAAGTGCGGGCAAAACGGGGCAATGCGCGCTGCACTTGCGGCTTTGACCGCCAGCAATGTCGCACGCTCGCCATCTTGTTCGATCTCGACCACTTCGCCGGGCAGAGCGCGGGGCACAAATATCCGCTGATTGTCGATTTCGGCGATGCCTTCGGCGCGTTGGCCAAGGCTTTGAATGGTGACGGTGCTGATCATGGGGCTACCTAGCCGTTTCGGAGGCGCGCCGACAAGGTAATTCGCCTGACCGGGGGGAAGATCGGGTTCAGGGGCGGCTGACAAACTCCAACAGGCTGGCGAGCGAGACAAAGGGAATGTCGGCATATTCAGACAGGCCCGTGGCGCAGGTTGAGACAGTCGAAACTCCAATAGTGCAGCCTGCTGGAATATCGTTCTTGGCAAAACGCGTGGCGTGCTGGTTCAGTTCGGGCGTGAACAGCCCCTTGTCCCCGGCGTAGCCGCAACAGGTCACTGAAGAGAGCACCGCGATGGAATTGGCACAGGCATTCGCGACGGCTTCGGTGGCGGGTTGCTCTTTAAGGCGCTGGGCGGAACAATTGTGATGCACAGCCACCACCGGCAAGGGATTGGTGATTCTCAGGCGCGGCAAAAGCGCTTCGGCCAGGAACTGGGCACTGTCGACGATGCTGGCGGTGCCGGGCAAATCGGTCAGATGTTTGGCGCACGTCGAGGCGTCGGTCAGAACCGGTACTGCGTCCTCGCCGATAAGGGTCGACAAATTCTTGACCAACTGACTGCCGACGCGTTCTCCTTCCTCAGGAAACCCTTTTGAAACAAAAGGTTGGCCACAGCACTGCCCATTGAGATTTTGGGGCATGATCACATCAAATCCGGCACGATCAAGCAGCGCCAACATCGCCTCAGGGGCGGACAGCAGGTCGAGATCGGTTCTGGCCGCCCCGAACATGCGGGTGGGACAGGCGGGGAAATAGACAATTTTCGGCCGATCGTCTTGGGCAATCGGCACCGGAAAGCCGGTGGCGCGCGGATCACTGCGCGAAATAGTTGCCGGTGCATTGGGGGCGCCCGGTCCGGCGTCCAGCTGCGGCGAAATGCGGGGAACCCGTCGTCCGGTTGCCTGCCGCGCGGCGTTGGTGATGGTTTGCATCGCCGCCTTGCCGATAACCGCCTGGCCAATGTCGGCGAGCGCGACGCCGCCACGCATGCCCGATTCGATCATGCCGGTATGGCCCGCAGCAAAATGGGCAACCGATTTGGCGAAGTCGCCTCGCCGTTCGGCGCGCTGGCCCATGATCATGGTGCCGGTTTCAATGCCAACGGGGCAGCGAAGCGAACAGAGATTGCAAGCAGCGCAGGTATCAAGGCCGGGATATTGGAAGTCCTTGTCGAGCTGGGCCAATAGCTCTGGATCTTCGCCCGAGGCGCGCAGGCGGGCGCGTTCGCGGGTCACCGCGATGCGCTGGCGCGGCGACAGGGTCATTTGATGGCTGGGGCAGGCCGGTTCGCAAAAGCCGCATTCGATGCAGAGGTCAACCAGCGGATCGGCCAGCGGCATCAGCTTGAGATTTTTGACATGAATATCTGGATCGCGGTTGAGCAGCACGCCGGGATTGAGCAGCCCCTCGGGGTCGAACAGGGCCTTGATCTGGTGCATCAGCGCGTAGGCCGTCGGGCCCCACTCGGCCTCCACGAATGGGGCAATGGCGCGCCCGGTGCCATGTTCGGCCTTTAGCGAGCCGCCATATTGAATCGATACGAGGTCGGACAGGGCCTTGGAGAACAGATCGAACTTTTTGGCCGAACCGGGTTGGGAGAAATCATCGCCCATTTGAAAATGCAGATTGCCGGCCAGTGCGTGGCCAAAGATCACCGCGTCCTCATAGTCATGCTCATCAAGCAGTTGGCGCAGATCGATAACGAAATCGGCCAGCCGATCAATGGGAGCGGCGACATCTTCAGTCAGCATTGAGGTGCCTTTGGGCCGCGCTGCGCCTGCCGAGGCAAAAAAGCCCTTGCGAATATCCCACAGGGCGTGCGAGCGCGCCTCGTCGGTTGAAAAATCAATGGCTGTAGCGCCCTCAGCGGCAAGGATCGCTTCGGCCTTGGCAACTTCAGCAGCCAGCGTTTCGGCGTCAGGCGCGGTGACGTCGATCAGGACGGCGGGTGAATTTTCGTCGAGAAACGGCACCAGCGGGCGCATGGCGGGCAGGTGGATGACAGTTTCCAGCGCCCGGCGCTCGATATATTCAGCCGCCGTTACCCCGGTTGTGACATGGACGCCGCCGTTGGCAAGGGTCGAAATGGCTCGGGCGCAGGAGTGGGGATCGGGGAAGGGGACGAGCGCTGTGGATTTGAACGGATGCTCGGGCACCGTATTGTAGGTCACCTCGGAGACGAAGCCGAGAGTGCCTTCCGAGCCAACGATCAAATGAATGAGAATGTCGAGCGGATCGTGAAAATCAACCAGGGCATTGAGCGAGTAGCCGACCGTGTTCTTGATCCGGTATTTCTTCTGGATCAGCGCCACGAGTTCAGCGTCTGCCATCACCTGATGATGCAGGGCTTGGATCTGGTCGAGCAGGTCGGCGCGCCTGGCGCGGAATGCTTCACGTGAATCATTGTCGCCCGAATCGAGCAGCGTGCCATCGGTCAGAATGATCCGTAACCTGGCCATGGTGTTATAGGTGTTCTGCGCCACGCCACAGCACATGCCCGAGGAATTATTGTTGACGACGCCGCCGATCTTGCACGTCGCCTGACTGGCGGGATCGGGTCCGATCTTGCGATTGAACGGTTTTAACGCGGTATTGGCGTTGGCAACGATGATCGCCGGTCCCAGAACAATCTGCTCACCGCCGTCCAAAATCTGCATCTTGCGCCAGCCGTCGCCCAGAACCGCGAGCACGCCGTCTGTTACAGCCTGACCCGAAAGCGATGTGCCGGCGGCGCGAAACGTCAGGGGCAGCCCTTCGGCGCGTGCGGCCTGCATGACGGCGCGAACCTGATCCTCGGTGTCGATAATAGCGACAACGGCGGGGATTAGCCGGTAGGAGCTGGCGTCGCCGGACCAGGCATAAGTCATCAGCGGATCAGTCATCAGCTTTTTGGGCGCAACAACATCTTTGAGCCGCGCCGCAACGCGCAGACCCGCAGCGTGCCGATCTGGTGTGATGGCTGATATCTGGTTCAAGTCACGCTCCTCTGACACTAACATGTTAGTATGGTCGCATGCTTTTAAACTACAACCCCCCGCCTTGGCGAGGGGTTTTTTGTTAGAGATCGATATCGTTGCTGGTGGCCTTGACGATCTTGTCGGCGGCCTTTTTCATGATGCGGGCCGCTTCGCGTTGGGCTGCTTCACCCTGGTTGACCGCTTCGGCAATCGCTGCCTTGAGCGCCCGGCGAGCCTCATTGACCTCGGGCAATACGTCTTTCATGTCGCGGTCGGGCTGCTGAGAACGCGATTTGTGTTCATCGCCCTCATTATTGCCCGACTTCCAGTCCCCATTGGCCATGTCGCGAAACTGGTTCATTCGTTCGCCGGCCTTGGCCAGAAAACCCAGCGTTGTGGCGATGGCGTCGCGGTTGTCCGCCAGATGAGTCCGGCCCACATCGGTAATGGTGTAGAGCTTCTTGTTGGCTTCGCTTTGCGAGGTCACGTAGCCCGCTTCTTCCAGATAGGTCAGCGCTGGATAGATCATGCCGGGGCTGGGGGCATAAAAGCCGTGCGAATGCTCCTCGATGGCTTTGATCAGATCATAACCATGGCGGGGCTGCTGTTCGATCAGGAACAGGGCAACAAGGCGAACATCGCCTGCCGCCAGCATTCGGCCCATGCGCAGATTATTGCCAAAGCCCTCGCGGCTGGTGGCATCGCTCCAGCCGGTTAGCCGATCAAAGCCCTTGCGGGCCATATTTTCAAAGCGGCGCCACTGAGCCGCGAAGTCGTCGTCATCGTCGCGCATTTGTTTGCTCCACAGGTTTGTCTTGCCTTTACGTGGGCGGGCGGGGCGCGCGATTCAAGATATATCTTGAGATAGTTTTGCAATTGTACCGATCACAAAAAACCCGGCCTTGCGGCCGGGTTCTGTAATTCTTGACGAAGCGTGGAGAGATTATTCGCTCTTGGGCTCTTCGCTTGCGGCGGCCTGTTCGGCTGCCGCAGCCGCTGCTGCGGCTTCGGCATCTTTGGCAGCCTGTTCAGCGGCAAAAGCCTCTGCGGCGGCAATCTTTTCGGCTTCACGGGCGTTCTTTGCCTCGATAGCCGCTGCGCGCTCGGTGGCTTCGATCTTCTTGGTGCGCGAATTGGTCGATTCGAAAATACGCGCTGATTTACCGCGACGATCGCGCAGGTAATAGAGCTTGGCGCGACGAACCTTGCCGCGCTTCAAGACTTCAACGCTGTCGATATTGGGCGAGTGCATGGGGAAAACGCGTTCCACGCCTTCACCATAGGAAATCTTGCGAACCGTGAAGCTGGCGGTAATGCCGCCGCCATTGCAGGCTATAACAACGCCTTCATAGGCCTGCAGGCGTTCTTTTTCGCCTTCACGGATTTTGACCCAAACCTTGACGGTGTCGCCATGGGTAAAGTCGGGGAGCTGGCGCTTGGCGGTGAGCGCTTCAACCTGCTCCTGCTCAAACTGCTGAATGATATTCATGATTGATCCGTTCTGATCTTTTCAAAGGAGCGTTGATTCGAAACCCTGAGGTTCCGATCGCCCGGTCTTGGTTACACGGAGTTTGGTCGTCTTCGCGCCGGGTAGTTTCCCAGCAGCACTTTAGTGGCCGCGCTATAGGGCAAAAATCGCCCTGAGTCCATGGCTTTTTGCGCGATTTGTCGCGACATGCCCCTGCGACAAGCTGGATGGTGCCCAAGCCAGGGGCTTGGCGTTATAGTGCGGCCATGCAAACCCTAGACCATGACGATGCAGGCGCACAGCCGATTACCGAGGCGATGATTGAAAGGCTGGTGCGGCTTTTTTACACGCAAATCCGTCAGGATAGCGTGTTGGGGCCGATCTTTGCCCGCCACATCGGGGAAGACTGGGAGCCACATCTGCAAATCATGTTCGGCTTCTGGTCATCGCTGATGCTGACCAGCGGGCGCTACAAGGGCCGCCCGATGCCCAAGCACATGGCGCTTCGATCCGAAGTGGTGCCAGAGGACTTTGATCGCTGGTTGGCACTTTTTGAGGCCGCCGCCATTGAAGTTTGTGGACCACAAACCGGCCAATTGTTTCTCTTTAAGGCGCAGCGGGTGGCGGAAAATTTCAAGCTGGCGATGTTTTTCGATCCGGCGGCCATCGCGCCGCGCTGAGGTTACTTCAACAGGTCAGGTCGGCGTTCGCGGGTGATCTTTTCGCTCTGCTCGCGCCGCCATTTGGCAATTTTTCCATGATCGCCCGAGGTCAGGATCGCCGGAATTTCGGCGTCTTCAAAGAGCTGCGGGCGGGTATATTGCGGATACTCGAGCAGGCCGTTCTCAAAACTTTCGTCGGCATGGCTTTCAGGCGCCCCCAAAACGCCCGGGAGCAGCCGGACGATGGCTTCGAGCAGCACCATGGCAGCAGTTTCTCCCCCCGCGAGCACATAGTCGCCGATTGAAATTTCTTCGAGGTTTCGCGCTTCGATGACGCGCTGGTCCACGCCTTCAAACCGACCGCAGATAATGACAATTCCGGGTCCCTGCGCCAGTGTCCGTGCCTTCGCCTGGGTCAGTGGGGTGCCGCGTGGCGACATCAGGATCCGGGGCCGCCTGTCGGTTGACGGTGCGATAGTGTCGATGGCACTGGCCAGAATGTCGGATTTGAGCACCATGCCGGCGCCGCCGCCCGAGGGGGTGTCGTCCACGGTGCGATGGCGATCATGGGCGAAGTCGCGCAACTGGTTGGCGCGCAGCGACCATAGTCCCTCGTTCAGCCCCCGTCCCAGCACCGAAGCGCCAAGCGGGCCAGGAAACAGTTCGGGAAACAGGGTGATGATGTCTGCTGAAAAGCTCAATCGGGTTCTTCTTGTCCGGGATCGGCGTCAGTTGGCACGGCAATCGATATGAAACCATCGGCGATCCGAACGTGGGGCACAACCGCCTTGGTGAAGGGATAAAGATATGTATCGCCGCTGCGGGGATCGCGTATTTCAATCAGGTCACCGGCGCCGAAATTGGGCAGGGCGATGACTTCCCCAATCACCGTTCCATCCTCGATCCGGGCTTCCAACCCGATCAGGTCGGCGTGATAGAAATCATCCTCGTCCTCGTTCTCGGGCAGCAGAGTCCGGTCGAGATATAGTTCAACGCCATTGAGTTTTTCGGCGTCTTCGCGGCTGGAAATGCCCTTGATCCGCGCCACTACAATGTTTTTCTGCACCCGCAGATCGTCGATGGTAATGGTCAGCCCCGCACGATTGGTGCCGAGCGGCCCATAGGCGGCAATATCGTCGGCATATTGGGTAAACGGGGTAATGCGCACCTGGCCGCGAATGCCATGGGCCGCGCCGATCTTGCCCATCAACAGCATTTTGGTTTTTTCAGACATGGGCCGCTCCGCAGCGTCGAAACGTTTGCCTTAACAGGCCGAACAACAGTTGGAAATCTTCCCGATTCTTGCGGGTAAGACACAAAGAGCCCCGACACGGACGTGACGGGGCCCTTGAAAAAATGTTCCACGCCTTATTCGGCAGCGGCTTCTTCAGCGGCAGGTGCTTCAGTCTCGGGGGCAGGCGCAGGTGCGTTCTTGGCTTCTTCCGCAGCGGCCTTGCGGTCGGTTTCAGCCTGAGCCTTGGCTTCGGCGCGCTCGGTTGCCTTGGCGCCGGGCTTGCCAGCTTCGGGGTTGTTGCGGGGTTCGCGCTTGGCGAGACCGGCAGCGTCGAGGAAACGCAGCACGCGGTCGGTTGGCTGGGCGCCAACTTCAATCCAATGCTTGGCGCGCTCTGTGTCCAGGATAACGCGATTTTCGTCGTCCTTGGCCAACAGCGGGTTAAACGAGCCCAAACGCTCGATGAAACGACCGTCGCGGGGCGAACGGGCGTCAGCAATAACGATATGATAGAAAGGGCGCTTCTTGGTGCCACCGCGCGACAGACGAATCTTGAGAGCCATTTTGAGTTCCTTGTAAAAGCTAAATTGTTGATCTGGATTGCGTTATTTCTTCTTGCCCAGGCCTGGCAGGCCTGGGAAACGGGGGACCCGCCAAGGCCGGGTAGGCCAGAGCCGGATTTTAGAAGCGAACCAACATCGCTTGGCAGTTTTTCGGTCAACTGGGGCTGATCGCCCATGCCCTGCTGCAGTTGTTTGGGATCGATGCCGGCCTGACGGGCCATGGCTTCGAGCTGTTTGGGGGCCATCTTGGACATGTCGGGCATACCGCCCATCATGCCACCCATCTTGCCGCCAAACATACCCGACAGAGAGCCCATGCCGCCCTTGGAGACTTTTTTCATCATGTCCGCCATCTGGCGGTGTTGCTTGATCAGCTTGTTGATGTCGGAAACTTCAACCCCGGCACCGGCGGCAATGCGTTTGCGGCGGCTGGCGTTGAGCACGTCGGGCTGGGTCCGTTCCTTTTTGGTCATCGAGCCGATGATGGCGATCTGACGATCAAAGACTTTTTCATCGACATTGGCGCCAGCCATGGCCTTTTTCATCTGGCCGACACCGGGCATCATGGCCATCAGGCCGCCCATGCCGCCCATTTTTTTCATCTGCTGCAACTGGCCGCGCAGATCTTCGAGATCGAAAGAGCCCTTCTTGAGCTTTTTCGCCATTTTCTGGGCGTCTTCGGCCGAAACATTCTCGGCGGCCTTTTCGACCAGCGAAACAATGTCGCCCATGCCCAGAATACGGTCAGCAATGCGGGAGGGATGAAAATCCTCAAGCGCATCCATCTTTTCGCCGACACCAATCAGCTTGATCGGCTTGCCAGTGGCCGCCCGCATCGACAAAGCCGCACCGCCACGACCATCGCCATCAACGCGGGTCAGAACGATACCGGTAATATCGACGCGACTGTCAAACGAGCGCGCCAGATTGACGGCATCCTGACCGGTCAACGCATCAACGACCAACAGCACTTCATGGGGATTGGCAACCGATTTGATCTCGGCGGTTTCCGCCATCAGTTCTTCATCGATATGGGTGCGACCAGCCGTATCGAGAATGAGAACGTCAAAACCACCCAGCTTGCCTTCGCGCGCGGCGCGCCTGGCAATCTGGACCGGGGTTTCATCGCTAACGATTGCCAGGGTGGCAACGCCAACCTGTTCGCCCAGAACACGCAACTGCTCCATGGCGGCGGGGCGGCGGGTATCGAGCGAGGCCAGCAATACCTTCTTGTTCTGCTTGTCCTTGAAACGCTTGGCAATCTTGGCGGTGGTCGTGGTCTTGCCCGAGCCCTGCAGGCCGACCATCAAAATGGTTACCGGGGCAACGGCATTGAGATCAATGGGCACCGCCGCATCGCCCAGAACGCTCTGCAGCTGATCATGAACGATCTTGACCACCTGCTGGCCGGGGGTGACTGAGCGGGTGACCTCGGCGCCAACGGCACGCTCGCGCACCTGTTCCATGAAGGCACGAACAACCTCAAGCGAAACGTCGGCTTCGATCAGGGCGCGACGGATTTCGCGCAGCGCCAGATCGACATCTGCTTCGCTCAGCGCGCCACGGCCCCGCAGGCCATCAAAGATTTTTCCTAAGCGGTCGCTTAAGCTATCGAACATATCGCATCCCTTTTCTCGCTGGCTCTGCCAGGAGATATGGTGCTTGAATGCCAAAACCAAAAAACACCCGTGGGCGCAACGCGCTGGCGGGTGGTGACCGTTTCCCTCCGGGGGAAACAAGTGGCTCGGTTTTCGGCACTCAAGTTAAGTCGTTGCGCTTATAGTGTGGGATGGGTGGGGAGTCAATTATTTGCGCGCAATGGTCGAACAGTCTTGATCTAGCTCTTGCCGAGCAGTTTCATCACCAGGCCGCGTATACCGCTTGGCATCGCCATGACGGTTGCCTTGGCTATGGGGCGCAGTTTCTGGTCCCAGAAGGTCAGGATCAACCGGCCACGCAGCGTCAGGGGCAGCGCATAGTCGGTGACCTCAACCACCTTGGTGGCCCAGGTCAGTTTATAGGGCATAACCGGCACCATCAGATCGGCCCCGACAAGACCGCGGGCCGCACATACTTCGATGATTTCTCCCAGTTGCAATTTACCGGGACTTTCGGCATTGGCAAAATCGCGACTGGCCACAAAGGCGTAATAGCGCTTGTTGTGCACAAAGCCCCATTGTTCGGCAATCGGCTCGTTATTGTGGGTCAGCGACATGGCCATAAGCTCAAGATCTGATTGATCGGGCAGGCCGTGGCAAAAATCGAAAAAAGCGCTGTCGCCAAAGGCACGTGAGGTCAGTCCCTGCTGCTTGAGCCGGTCGGCGCGCCCCTGCATGGTGCGTTCTATGAGGGCACGGACCTGCTCGGCGGTCTTGGCTACCTGATGGGCCACCGGACCCTGGCGCTCAAGCCGATTGCGGTCGTTGCGCATGTTCTTGCGCGTCTTGGTTTTGATTGTTGCGAAATAGCTGGCAAAATCGGGAAAATTTTCAAGCTGCACATAGGGGGCGCCCTGTAGCGTGCCTGTGACCAGATGGTTGGCGGGCATCCCTCGGGCCAGGGCGCTGTCAGCGCGCACCTTTAGCAGGGTGATGGCATCGCAGGGCGCGGCCTTGGTGGCGGCCTTGAGTAGTTTTGATAGCGCGGCCTTGGGATCTGCGCCGGGCGCCAGCAGCATATCGCCATATTGAACAAAACCGTGGCCAAGGCTGGTCAGCACGGTGCGCGTACGACTGCGCACGCGCTCCAGCGGCAAAAGCGCCTTGAGCGTGCCATGCTCATAAAGCGCGGAAATTACGGGTTCAAAGTCGTTGTTGCCGCGTGCCGCTTCAAAATCAAAAATCGCCTTGGCCCATGCGTGGCTTTGAAAAAGCACCGCCGAGGAACTGCCGTTTTCGAGCGCCATCCAGGCCTGCGCCATGGCATCAAATTCCTGACGTGTGCGCACTACCGTTGCCTGCAATGAACCGGTCGCGGCTGACATGTCGGTCACGGGTGCGACATCAAGATCGAGCTCTTCAGGCAAAACGGCGCCCATATCACTCATTTGCCGAAGGTGTAGCCGTCAATATCGCGCACACCTTCAGGCGCCATGGGGTCTACTTGAAAATCGACGGTGTAGACCTTTTTTTCTGCGGGTTGAGCGGGCTGAATTTTACCAGACCGGCCAATCCCAACTTGGCATAGTAGCTCAGGCCCGTTATCTGCTGGGACAGATTGTTGGCGCCTGTCCGTCCGCGAATGAAACCATTGGCGTAATTGACCGCATAATGCTTGCGCAACTCGTCCGTCCAATGCTCGGTTGTAAAGCTGACGTTGAGCATGTTCTCATTGACCACGCGGTGCGGTCCGTTGAGCGGCCAATGCAGCATCTTACCCGCTTCGAGCATGTGCATTTCGGCGTAATCGTCATACCAGGCCTCATAGGGCATGTCGGTTTCGCGCAATTGCCCCAGGATCAATTTTTCCAGCGCCGGCTGGGAGATAAACGGTTTTGAGGCGGGATAGACATAGAGTTTTTTGGTGCCACGCACCTGCCACAGGCTCTGGCCGGGCACGTCGGAATGATATTTGACCGATACGTTTGGGGAGGAAATCAGGATGGTCAGATTGCGCTTGTAACTCTTGAAACCGGGCACCCGCTCTTCAAACTCGGCATAGATCGAATTGAGCAGGTCGGTATAGGCGCTATCGACCGTGCCGGGGGCCGTCAAATTGACCCAGATATTGCCGTTGCGCACGGTGTCGAGCACTTCAAGTCCTGAAAGACCCTTGATTTCGCCTTCGCGACGCTTCGGGGGATTGCCGGGGGTCTTTTGCGAATAATTGACGTGATAGGCCTCGCGCGGACTATTTTCGATCAGGCGCGCCAGTGCCTCGTCGGTAAACAGGCTCGATGTCGCCAGATTATGGGCCAGCGCCAGCGAGTGGTTGCCAAACAGGGATGCGTGGTGGGGTTGCCAGTCGGTGAGGATCTGGTTGGTCATCAAATTCATGTTCATGATTTCGGACTCCGCACAGGCAAAAAGGGGGCAATAGGTTTGGTCAAATATTCGATCTTGCTGAACCTAACTCAATATCGCCGCAATTGCGCCACGGACCTGTCGGGCTGGTTAAGGGGGCATGAAGCCCGAAGTCCTTACAAAACCTTATATATTGCCCCTGTGGTCAGGCCGCCCAGGGGCGTGGGTGCGTGGCGCACTGGCAATTTGGTCCGGGTTCGGCCATATAGGCAGACAACAGTGCAGTGCAATAATCATGAGTGAGGCCAGAGTGAGCGGCGTTCCGTTTGCCAAGATGAACGGTTTGGGCAACCAGATCATCGTCGTTGATATGCGTGGCCGCCCGGGTCGGGTACGTCCGGCTGCGGCGGTGGCGCTCAATGGGGCCCAGGATACGGCGTTCGATCAGATCATGGCCATTCATGATCCCAAAACCCCCGGCACCGCCAATTATATCGAGATCGTCAATTCTGATGGCTCGATGGCGCAGGCTTGTGGCAATGGGATGCGCTGCGTGGTGCAGGCGCTGGCTCGGGAGCAGGGGCAAAAAAGCTTCGTCTTTGAAACCATCGCCGGAATTCTGACCGCTGATGAGCACGAAAACGGGCTGATTTCGGTCGATATGGGTATACCGCGCTTCGGTTGGACGGAAATTCCGTTGGCCGAGGAATTTGTCGACACCCGCAAGATCGAATTGCAGATCGGGCCGATTGATGCGCCAGTGCTGCATTCGCCCTCGGTTGCCTCGATGGGCAATCCGCATGCCATCTTCTGGGTCAAGGATGATGTCTGGAATTATGCGCTCGACCGATTCGGGCCGATGCTGGAAAACCATCCGATCTTTCCCGAGCGCGCCAATATTTCAATTGCCCAGGTGACGGCCAGTGACGCCATGATCCTGCGGACATGGGAGCGCGGTGCGGGGCTGACGCGGGCCTGTGGCACGGCGGCCTGTGCGGCAGCTGTCAATGGGTCCCGCACGCGGCGGACCGGGCGGCAGGTGACGGTGACGGTGCCGGGCGGCGATCTTCATATCGACTGGCGCGACAATGATCACGTGGTCATGACCGGGCCGGCTGAACTTGAATGGTCTGGCACGGTCGATCCCAGCACCGGAGAGTGGTCTCGGGCGTTAGCGGATGCGGCAAAATGAGTGTCGAAACGCTAACATTTGGTTGTCGTTTGAACGCCTATGAGGGTGAAGTGATGAAGGTCGAGGCCGAAAAGGCCGGCCTTGAGGACGCCATCATCATCAACACCTGCGCCGTGACCGCTGAGGCGGTTCGACAGGCCAAGCAGGCGGTGCGCAAGGCCAAGCGCGACAATCCCCAACGCCGGATCATTGTAACAGGCTGCGCCGCCCAGACCGAGGCGCGCACTTTTGGCGACATGGCCGAGGTTGATCTGGTGATCGGCAATGCCGACAAGCTGGAGGCGAAAAGCTATGCGCCAATGGTTTTCGGCACGCCGCTTAATGACAAGGTCCAGGTCAACGACATCATGAGCGTGCGCGAAACCGCCGGGCACCTGATCGAAGGCATGGACGGGCGGGCGCGGGCTTTTGTGCAGGTGCAGAACGGGTGCGATCATCGCTGCACCTTCTGCATCATTCCGTTCGGTCGTGGCCCGTCGCGCTCGGTGCCGATGGGGCTGGTTGTCGAACAGATCAAAAAACTGGTCGGCAATGGCTATGGCGAAATGGTGCTGACCGGGGTTGATATTACCTCTTATGGCGGCGATCTGCCGGGAACGCCGAGTCTGGGCAAGCTGGTGCAAGCGATCCTTAGGCATGTGCCGGGGCTCAGTCGATTGCGAATTTCCTCGATTGATTCCATCGAGGCTGATCCAGCGCTTTATGAGGCGGTGGCCAGCGACCGGCGGTTGATGCCGCATCTGCATTTGTCGCTGCAATCGGGCGATGATCTGATCCTCAAGCGGATGAAGCGGCGGCATAGTCGCGAGGATGCGCTGGGGATCGTTGCCAAGTTGCGTTCGTTAAGACCCGATATGGTGTTTGGCGCCGATATCATTGCCGGTTTCCCCACTGAAACCGACGAGATGTTTGCCAATAGTTTGCAGTTTGTCAGCGAAGCTGATCTGACCTACCTGCACGTCTTCCCCTATTCGCCGCGCGTGGGTACGCCAGCGGCGCGGATGCCACAGGTGGCAAAAAGCGTGGCGCGGCAACGGGCGGCTCAGTTGCGCGCGCTGGGGGCTGAACAGTTTACAAAACTCTGTGCCTCGCGGGTCGGTCTGGTGGAAAGCGTATTGATTGAGCGCGACGGGTTGGGCCGGACCGAACAATTTGTGCCGGTGGTCGTTCCCGGCACGCTGCCGGGCCAGATAGTGCCAGTTCGAATAAAGGCGATCTCGACCGATGGTCTGGTCGGTGAGCCCATCAAGGATGCTGCATGAATCAAAGCAAGAAACCGGGATTTTTCAAACGCCTGTTTGGGGCGCCTGAAGACACGCCCGTTCCTGGGACGCCAGAAAATTTGGTGCCGGATGCCGAGGAGGCGGCGCCCGATCACCGTGTAGCAGGGCCACCTGAGACCACACCCGACTATATTGAAGACGTTGAGGCGGGCGATCCCGAGGTTTTGGCAACCGATCCGGACCCGGTCGCGGCCACGCCATCCGAGGTTTTGACGCCAGCGCCCAAACAGGGCTGGTTTTCGCGACTGACCACCGGGTTGCGGCGTTCCTCGGATCAGTTGACCGGCTCGATTACCGGGGTTTTCACAAAGAAAAAACTCGACGCGGCAACGCTTGATGATCTTGAAGATGTGCTGATCCAGGCGGATCTTGGCGTTGACACTGCGGTTGCCATTACAGAAGCGCTGCGGCGGGACCGGTTTGACCGGGATGTGTCGAGCGAGGATGTACGGGCTGTACTGGCGGCTGAAGTTGAAAAAGTGCTGACCCCGGTGGCTCTGCCGCTGGTGATTGATACCAGCCAAAAGCCCTTTGTCATCCTGATGATCGGGGTCAATGGTTCGGGCAAGACGACAACGATTGGCAAGCTGGCGCAAAAGCTCAGCGCCGACGGCAAATCGGTGATGCTGGCGGCGGGTGATACATTTCGCGCCGCCGCCATCGAACAACTGCAGATCTGGGGACAGCGCACCAATGCGCCGGTGGTCAGCAAGGCGGCGGGTTCTGATGCATCGGGGCTGGCTTTTGATGCGGTAACGCGCGCCAAGGCCGAGGGCCACGACGTTTTGATAATTGATACAGCGGGGCGGCTGCAAAATCGCGATGAATTGATGAATGAGCTGGAAAAGATCATTCGCGTCATCAAGAAGGTTGACCCCAGCGCGCCGCACGCGACGCTTTTGACGCTGGATGCTACAACCGGGCAGAACGCGCTCAAGCAGGTGGAAATCTTTGGCAAGCGCGCCGGGGTCACCGGATTGGTGATGACCAAGCTCGATGGCACAGCACGGGGTGGTATTCTGGTCGCGATTGCGCGACAGTTCGGCCTGCCCGTCCATTTCATCGGGGTTGGTGAAGGCGTTGCCGATCTTGAGCCGTTCGAGGCGGCCGATTTTGCCCAAGCCATTGCTGGAACCTCCGAGCAAGACACCTAAATTGAACCATGTTCGGGCTGTAAAGGGGCGTCGACTTGCCCCGAGCGCGAGCGGACCAAAGAGTTAGTTTTGATGAGCCAAGAGAATAAAGCCGAGGATGCCGAGCCGGACGTGAACTGGGACGAACTGCGGCCTCAGGCGATCAAGCTGGTGCTGGAACTTGGCCCGCTGGTCGTGTTCTTTTTCGTCAATGCGCGGTTTGATATTTTTACGGCCACGGCCTGGTTCATGGGCGCGATGGTTGTCTCGCTGGCGCTAAGCTGGATGATTCTTAAAAAGGTCGCGGTCATGCCGCTGGTTACCGGCGTTGTCGTGCTGGTGTTTGGCGGGTTGACGCTCTGGCTTCAGGACGACACTTTTATCAAGATCAAGCCGACGATCACCAATTGCCTGTTTGGATCGGTGCTGTTGGGCGGACTGCTGTTCAAGCAGTCGCTGCTCAAATATGTGTTTGGCGATGTCTACAAGCTGTTGCCGCGCGGTTGGTACATTCTGACGCTGCGTTGGGGCGTGTTCTTTTTTGTGCTCGCCATCATCAATGAAATTCTGTGGCGCAATTTTTCCACTGATGTGTGGGTGGCGTTCAAGGTCTGGGGCGTTATGCCCATAACCATCATATTCTCGCTGGCCCAGCTTCGGGTGCTCAACAAATATGCGCCGCCTGCCGAGCCGACGCATGTGCCCCCGATTGTGGTCGACCCTTAGAGCATCGTGCGGAAAAGTGGGAACCGGTATTCCGCAAAAAACGACGCAATACCAAAAAACTAGAGCGCAAGTTCGGATTCTGTCGGAACGCCCGGCGGCTCTAACCAAACAGGCCGATAACCACGCCCTGCAGCACCAGAACGCCGAGCAGATAGCCGGCGTCGATGAAGGTCAGCGACCATTTGGCGCCCTGATAGCGATGGTTGAGGATCATGGCGGTGATGACAAAACCGAACCATAGCTGGGCGCCAACCAGCGCCCCGTTCGCGGGGTTGATGGCTCCGGTCAGTGCCGGGATCAGGACAGCCAGAAAATAGGCCATGACCAATTGCACGGCGACTGACCAGATATAGGGGCTGGGGTCAGCCGAATTGATGTCTTCGGGCTTTTTGCCCAATGCGTCCAACCATTGTCGCGACAGCGCCATATACCAGCCCATGCCCAGAGCCATGCTGGCAACAACGGCCAGAATGATGGCCAGCCAATTCACTGAAATATGCAAGAACATGTTTACCCCCCAGATTGGCGTCCCCCGACGCCAACATCACATTAAAACGAAATCCGGCTTTTGTAACAGTTTCAGAGCCCGGCCATCTTGCAGATGATCTGCCATTCTTTTGGTGTCACCGGGGAAACCGACAGCCGCGAGAGTTTGACCAGCGCCATTTCGGCAAGGCTTTCAGTTTCCTTGATGGTGGCCAGGGTCACGGGTTTGGGCACGGGTTTGACCGCTTCAATATCAACGCATTCCCACACCACTTTGCCGTCCTTCAGATCGGCGGTGCTATCGGGATGGGCAAGCGCTGCGATGCGCACGATACCGACGATCTCCTTGCCGACATTGGAGTGGTAGAAAAAGGCTTCATCGCCTATCTGCATGGCGCGCATGAAATTCCTGGCGGCGTAATTGCGCACGCCGTCCCATTCCTCTGTCTCGCCCTTTTGGGTCTTGGCCTGCATGTCCTCAAACGAGAAAACGTTGGGTTCTGACTTGAGCAACCAATAGGCCATTATTGACCTCGCCCGGTGGGGTTGTTGATGGCCCAGTTCCAGCGAATGACCTCATAAGAGGCGAATACGCCTTCGGTTACAAATGGATCGGCGGCAGCCAGCGCCCTGGCTTCGGCAAGATCGCGGGCTTCAACGACCATCAGGCTGCCGTTGGGTTGATCATCCTCGCCGTAAAGGGCGCCCGCGAAAACGATTCTGTCACCAACCGATTTCAAATGCTCGATGTGGGTGGGGCGCACTGCCAGACGATGGTCGACGCCGTCTGGTTTGTCTCGGGCGATAATGGCGTAAAGCATTATTATTCCTCGCGTTTAAGCGGCCGAGCCATCAGGCCTGCCACAATGGTGGTAATGTCGGCGTGCCCGTCGAGCAGTTGATTGACGGCGCTGATCAGCGGGGCGTCGACAAGGAGGCTATGGGCCAGGGCGCGGGCGACCGGCGTGGTGGCGACGCCCTCAGCAAGTTCAGCACCGCGGGCCAGAATGTCTGCCAGCTTTTCACCGCGCCCCAGCGCCATGCCAAACTGGTAATTGCGCGATTGGGAAGAGGTGCAGGAAAGCGTGAGATCCCCAAGGCCTGCCAGCCCGGTCAATGTGGTGGCGGAGCCCCCCATGGCGACGACCATCCGGGCCATTTCGGCATAGGCGCGTGCCAACAGGGCCGAGCGCGCCGAGGCGCCCAGATTGGCCCCTTCAACGGCCCCACAGGCCAGCGCGTAAACATTCTTGAGGGCGCCGGCCAATTCAACGCCGATCCGGTCATCGGCGGCATAGGGGCGAAATCCTGGACCGGCCAAGGCGGCGGCCAACGCCGAAGTCAGATCGGCATCATCGCCTGCCAAGGTAACGGCAGTGGGGCGCCCTGCGGCAACGTCGGCGGCAAAACTGGGGCCGGAAAGTACAAACGGGATGGCGTCAGGGGCCATATCGGCCAGAATTTCGCTCTGGCGCTGCAGGGTGCCGGTTTCAAGACCTTTGGCCGAGAGCACAACCGGCTTGTCGGCCAGAAGGTCAGGATCGATATCGCCGAGCGCGGCGCGGCTTGATTGTGCAGGCACCGCCAGAATGAAGCAATCGGCGACCGGATGGGTGGTTTGCGCGGTTATTGTTGCAGACAGCGCCTGCGTGCCCAAAGCGCGGTTATTGAGATGATGATCGTTGATTTCTGCGGCGTGCTCGCTGGTGCGCACCATCAAAACGACCTCGCGGCCAGCCATGGCGGCGGCTTGTGCCAATGCGGTGCCCCAGGCACCCGCCCCAATGACGCAGATTTTTTCAAGCTTCATGGGGGATCACCTTCATGTCGGTTGAATCAAGCGGCCAGCGGGCCCTGGCTGTAAAATCCAGTCCATCGCGCGCGCCCATGGCAAATCGTTCGGCCCCGGCCCAGGCCACCATGGCGCCATTGTCGGTGCAGAGCGCTATGGGCGGCACGATCAATGTGGCACCAGCGACATCTGCCGCCGTTTGAAGCGCGGCGGCAATGGTGCGGTTGGCGGCGACGCCACCGGCGACCACCAGCGTTGTCGGCGCGTGGGGCAGTTCCGTGGCTAACCGTGCCAGCGCGTCGCGGGCACGCGTGCCGACCACTTCGGCCACCGCAGCCTGAAAACTGGCGGCAATATCGGCGACGTCCTGCTGGTTGAGCGGGCCAATGGCTTCGGCTTGCAATCGCACGGCGGTCTTGAGCCCGGAAAATGAAAAGTCGAGCCGGGCTTCGCGCAGCAGCGGGCGCGGGAAGCGAAAGCGTTTTGAATCGCCCGATTTGGCGATTGCCTCGACCGCCGGGCCGCCGGGAACGCCGAGACTGAGCATTTTGGCGACCTTGTCGAAGGCCTCGCCGAGCGCATCATCAATCGTTGTGCCCCAGCGCTGATAATCGCCAACGCCACGCACCAGAACGAACTGGCTGTGCCCACCCGAAACCAACAGCATGAGATAGGGAAAGGCGACCTTGTCGGTCAGGCGTGCCGTCAGGGCATGGGCTTCAAGGTGGTTGATGGCCAGAAGCGGTTTATCGAGTGCGGCGGCCAGCGCCTTGGCGGTTGTCAGCCCGACCAGCACCCCGCCGATCAGGCCGGGACCGGCGGTGGCGGCAATAGCGTCGACATCATCAAGCGCCATATCGGCTTCGCGGCAGGCCTGAGCGATTATGTGGTCGAGAAAACTGATATGAGCGCGTGCCGCCAGTTCCGGCACCACACCGCCAAAGGCTGCGTGTTCGTCAAACTGGCTGCGCACGACATTGGAGACGATGGTGCCCACGCCATTGTGATCGCGCACAACAATGGCGGCGGCGGTTTCGTCGCAGCTGGTCTCGATACCCAATATGGTAGCTTGCGCTTGCCCGGTCACGACGATCTGGTCTACTCCCTTTAGGGAGCCTTTGCCTACTATAGGATATGAGTGCATTGCAATCACCCGTCCCCCTTGTTCGAATCGGTACGCGCGCTTCGCCACTTGCCATGATGCAGGCCAGGCTTGTGGCAAGGCTGCTGCGACAGCATCATGGGTTGGCCGAAAGTGCGATTGAGATCGTGGCGATTTCCACCGGCGGGGACCGGTCCCAGAAATCCAATGCCAGCCTTGCCGAAATTGGCGGCAAGGGTCTGTTCACCAAGGAGATCGACGCGGCCATGCTGGGCGGGCAGGTCGATATTGGCGTGCATAGTTCCAAGGATGTGGCGACAGTATTGCCGGACGGTATTGCGATGCCGGTTTATCTTGAGCGCGAGGATGCGCGCGACGCGTTCATTTCGCTGCGGTTCAAATCGCTGATGGCGCTGCCGCAGGGCGGCAAATTTGGCACCTCTTCGATCTCGGCGGGCGGCGCAGGTGCTGCGGTTGCGCCCGGATCTTGAAGTCGTGCCGTTTCGTGGCAATGTCGATACCCGGTTGCAAAAGCTGGCTGATGGGGTCGCCGATGCGACGATGCTGGCGGTTGCAGGTCTAAATCGGCTGGAGAAATCTGACCGGGTTACCGCTATTCTGGAGGCTGATCATTTCATGCCGGCACCGGCCCAGGGGGCCATCGGAATTGCCGCCCGATGCGATGATTCGGCGGCGCAGGCCTTGATCGCGCCGCTCAATCATCGGTCAACCCACAGTGCCATTGTGGCTGAACGCGCCATGCTGGCGGTGCTCGATGGGTCGTGCCGCACCCCTGTGGGCGCGTGGTCAGCGCTGCAGGGCGATCAGATCGAGTTGCGCGGCGAAATATTAAGCCTTGATGGCCAGCAGCATTTTGCCGCAAGCGCGTCGGGGCCGCTGGCGGCGGCTGAAACGCTGGGTGCGGCATTGGGGCAAAGGCTATTGGAAAGCGCGGGCACTGCCTTTCTGGCGCAGTGGGCGGCCGTTCCATGAAGATGCTGGTAACACGACCGCTGGCCGATGCGCAGGGAACAATGCGGCGCCTGGAATTACTCGATATTGAGCCGGTGGCCGCCCCGCTGCTGGTCAAACAGGTGCTCGACACACCCTTGCCAAAGGCCGACCAGTTTGCCGCGATGGCGGTTTCCAGCACCAATGCCCTGCGGGCGCTGGCGGAGCGGGATGCGCTGCATAACTATCGGCACTTGCCGGTCTATGCGGTAGGGGACCGCACCGCGATGCAGGCAGTCGGCATGGGTTTTTCCAATGTCACGAGCGCTGCGGGCGGTTTTGTCGAACTTGTCGATGTGCTGGCCGAGGCAAAATTGGGCGGCCCGATATTTTATCCTTCGGCCCAGACGCCTTCGGGCGACCTTGGAACGATGATGAGCGCGGTGGGGGGGACGGTCGTTACCACCCCGGTCTATGCCATGGTTGCGGTCACAGAGATGCCGCAGGGAATCGTCCAGGATATTGCCGATGGTTCGATAGTTGCAGCTCTGTTGTTTTCGCGGCGGACGGCGACCAGTTTTGTTAACGCACTGGCCGACAGGCTCAGTCCCGAACAGCGATCGGCACTTAGTGTGCTGTGCATATCTGATGCGGTCGCGGAACCATTGGTGCGGGCGGGGTTTTCCCTAGGCGGGGTATCAGAACGCCCGGACGAAGAATCGATGATGTCGCTGGCTTTAACTATTGCGCGGGCGCGAAACGCGTCATAATGGCGACGGCGAACAAGGAGCCGGAAAATGGCTGATTCCAAAGGCGGGCCGGTTAAGCCACCGGTGATCGATCTGAGCGCGCGCGAAGCGAGTGCTGCAAGCGGGGAAAAAGACATCAAGTCCAACCCCGAAAAGCCAGCTTCTGCCAGCGATACCAAATCCGCCAGTGGTCCGGCCGCAAAATCGGCCAGAGCCCCCGAGACCAAAACCGCCGCCCCCGTTGCGGCCAGCACAGCGCCCTCGGCCACCGGTGCAAAGCCGCGGCCGGGCGCGCATTCCACTTCGGAAAAGACCAGCCAGACCGAGCCGGCGCCCACTGCCGCTCCATCTGGCGGTGGTCGCGGTGGCCTTGCTGTGGGCGCAGCGTTGGCCGGAGCCGTTCTGGGACTGGCGGCGGCCTATGGCCTGGCATGGGCGGGTTATTGGCCGACCCCGGTAGCTAAACCCGATCCGCGGCTGGCCCAATATGATCAGGTTTTGCCCGAACTGCGCAACGAGGCCCAGTCAGCCCAGAGCGCGGTAGCTGGACTTGTCGAACGGGTTGCAGCGCTCGAAAGCGCTGAACCAATGCAGGCAGTCCCCGCAGGCGGTCAGGGTGATAGCCCAAGCGCGATAGCCGACCTGCAGACCGAGATCGAGGCGCTCAAGACCCAGATCGCGGCCCAGCCCGCCAGCGGCGAAAGTTCTGCGGCACTTGATCTGTCCGGCATTCGCGACGATCTGGCCCAATTCCGCTTGAACCTCGGTGAACTGAGCGCGCGGATCGGCACGGCCGAGAGCGGGCTGGATCAGCTCGACAAAAGCGTTGCTGCCAATAGCGAGGCGGTGTCAAAGCAGCCCAACGACATCAATGCCGTGCTGCAATTGCCGCTGATCCTGTCGGGGCTGGAAACCGCCTTTGCCAGCGGTCGGCCCTATGAAACCGAATTGAATGCTTTGCGCGCCGGTCTGCCCGACGCGACGGTGCCGACCGAAATTGCTAATGGCGCGGTTGGCGGGCTGACCCGGGGTGATGTGATCGAAGCGCAGTTTGCCGCCGTCTTGCCCAATATTTTGGCGGGCCGGCCGGCCAATCCCGATGCCAGTTGGCAGGACAGTACGCTGGACTGGTTCCGTTCGGCCATTGCGCTGCGCCCGACCGAGGCAATGGAAGGGGATAATCCAGAGGCTGTTGTATCGCGGCTCAACGCCGCCATTGGTCGGCGCGATTTTGTCGAGGCAGATACGCTCTTTGCTCAATTGCCCGCGCCCATGCGGGCAGCGGCCGGGGACGTTCCGGTCATGGTCAAGGCGCAGGCGGCCGCCAGTTTGTTTCTTGATGGCCTGCGTCAGCAGGCCCTTAGCGAGGTTGCACCATGACCCGGCTGGCCTCGTGGATCATTGGCAGCCTTGTCGTTACGGCGCTGATCGCCTGGATGATTTCGCTGCCCGGCACGGTGACGCTCGAAGTGGCCAATTATCGCATGCAACCGCGTCTGGGCACGGCCATTTTCATGCTGATGATTGTTGCCGCTCTGGTCATTTTCGTCTGGGCGGTGGTGCGGCGGGTGTTGGGCACGCCAAAATATCTGGCCCGGCGCAATCAGGAAAAGCGCAAGCAGCAAGGGGTTGATGCGCTTTCGGATGCCTTTATTGCGTTGCAGGCGGGCGATCTGGGGCGGGCTCGCTCATTGGCGCGCGATGCCCAGTCGCGTCTGCCCGAAAATGCAGCCGCCCTATTGCTGGAAGCACGCGCTGATCTGGCGCTGGGCGACATGCGCGCCGCCCGACAGCATTATCGCGCACTGATCTCCAATGAAAAAACCGCCATGGCCGCGCTCTCGGGGCTTTACGAACAGGCCCGCACGCAAAACCGCGGCGAGGCGGCGCTGACCTTTGCGCGCAAGGCGCTGACGCTCGTCCCAAATGTGGACTGGGCCAGTGCGGCGGTATTTGATGATCTGGTGCGGCAAGGCGCCTGGGCGCAGGCGGTGGGCATGGTCAATGGCGAACCGGCCAATAATCGCGAGGAGCGGGCGCAAAAGCGGCGTCGGCAGGCGGTCATTGAAACGGCGCGAGCACGCGAAAATGAAACCAGTAATGCTCTGGACGCGCTTGATCACGCGCTGACGGCGCTCAAGCTATTGCCCGATTTTGTGCCCGCTGCGTTGATTGCAGCCCGCATCCACATTAATCGCGGCGAAACGCGCAAGGCGATGAGTCTGTTGCGGCGCATCTGGCGCGGCACTGGCCATCCTGACGTTGCCCGGCTTTACGCCCATGCCCAACCCGGTGCCTCGGCGGTTGATCGGCTCAAGCGCACCCGCGAACTGATCGCCACCCCGGTGGCCAATCGCGCGGAGGCGGTGGTTATGGCGCGCGCGGCGGTCGATGCCTATGATTGGGTCCTGGCGCGCGAGGCGCTCAAGTCGTTCGTTGGTGAACAAGCCAGCCAGGGCGTCGCCAGTCTGATGGCCGAAATTGAAGAGGGTCAGTCAGGCGATCAGGGCAAGGCGCGCGAATGGCTGGCCCGGGCGGTGCGCGCGCCGCGTGACCCGGCCTGGACCACCGATGGCCTAGTCAGCGATGAGTGGGAGCCGGTTTCTCCGGTGACCGGCAAGCTCGATGCGTTCGAATGGAAAGTGCCCGTTAGCCTCAGCGCGACCCGCAACCCGACGTCCGCAACCCCAACTCCCATCGCCCCACCGGCGCCGCTCAAGCCAGAACCGGCCAAACAAGATTCAGATGGCGACGTCTTGGCACTTGCACGGGCGGGCAACGCTGAGTAAAAGAACGCCCGTCAGCGCACCCCGCCGACACGCCGCATTAGCTCAGTTGGTAGAGCACATCATTCGTAATGATGGGGTCAGGTGTTCGAGTCACCTATGCGGCACCAGTTAACCAATTGAAATCGTTCAATGTTTGTTGAGTGTTCCTGATCGCTGGAGCGGCAATTGTCCGTGGGGCGCCACCGGGTCGCCACCACTTCAAGAATGCGTGGCTCCATGCCGAGTTCGCGGAGCAAATGGTCGAGCGGTCGATGACACAACCTTCGGCCACATCAGTCCGCATAAAGCTCGTGTTGAACATTCACGAAGGCGTTGCGGATCTCTTCAGTATTTCCCAGTCTGGATTTGGCATCGGCCAGAGTGCCGTAACGGGCCGTCAGGAAGGATGAAAGTTTGGAGAGCGACAGTTCGCTTTCGCCGTGCGCTGCATAGGCCTGCAGGACGCCGATGAGAAATTCGTGCATCTCGTCTTCGGTCGCCGCCAAGGCGCCGTTGGTAACGGCCTCAGCGCGCTGCGCGCGGGTTTTGGCGGGGATAGTGAAGCGGATATAGGCGAGCACGTCGAACAGGTCGCTATCGGGCGCGTCGATCATCTGGCGCATGTCGTTCAACTTGTCGGCGTCATAGCCCCGGTCTGCCAGCACCTCGATCAGCTTTTCGCGGCGGTCGGGGTCGCTCCATTCGGCACGTAGGGCGTCTTCGTCAAGGATCAAGCCAGACAGGTCGCCAAACAGCCGTTCAAAGAACTGTTGCGCTGACATCGGCTTGCCGTCCGGGCCCCAATAGGTCGTGGTGGCGATAAACTGGATTGATCTGGCCTTGCCGTCGGCCAGCTTGATGACCAACCTTTGTACCGGCTCAACCGGGTCAAGATCACTACCCTCCCCGTCGCCTTCGTTGCCGTTCTCGCCTTCGACAACGGCAGGACGGGACACCGGCGGCACCGGCTCCAGCGGCTCGCCGTCCCATCCGGGGTCTTCAAAATTCTCGTGGGCCCGGACGAAATCCCAGATGGTGAAATAGTCCTTGCCGTCATAGGTGCGGGTGCCGCGGCCGATGATTTGTTTGAATTCGATCATTGAGCGAACTGGGCGCATCAGCACGATATTGCGGATATTGCGGGCGTCAACGCCGGTTGAGAGCTTTTGCGATGTGGTCAAAATCGTAGGGATGGTTTTGCTATTGTCCTGGAAATTACGCAGGTGTTGTTCACCGACCGCGCCATCGTTGGCAGTAACGCGGTGGCAATAGTCGGGATTGGTGCTGGTTTTGACCTGATTGATTTGATCGCGCACCAGTGCCGCGTGCTCCTGGGTGGCGCAAAAAACCAAAGTCTTCTGGCGTTGGTCGATCTGGTTCATGAATTCGCGGACGCGGGCAAGTTCGCGGTCGGCGATAATGATGCGATTGTTGAAATCACCCTCGTCAAAGCTGTCGCCGATTTCCACTTCGCCGGAAAGCACTTCGTCTTCGGGGTGATAGACATATTCGTCGATGGTGCTGGCCATTTGACGTACCTTGAAAGGGGTCAGAAAGCCATCCTCGATGCCTTCGCGCAGTGAGTAGGTGTAAACCGGCTCGCCGAAATAGGCGTAGGTATCGGCGTTGTTCTTGCGCTTGGGCGTGGCCGTCATGCCGAGCTGGGCTGCCGGCTCGAAATATTCGAGCAACTTTCGCCACTCGCTCTCGTCCTTGGCGCCGCCGCGGTGGCATTCGTCGATGACGATGAAGTCGAAGAAATCGGGCGGGTATTGCAGATAGATCGGCTGGCTGTCGCCGGTCATGAAGGTCTGGAAGATGGTGAAGAACAGGCTGGCGTTTTTCGGTGGCTTGCCGTGGTTCTTGCGGATGTTGTCGGGGTCGATGCGGGTAATCGCGTCGTTTGGGAAGGCCGAAAAGGCGTTGTAGGCTTGATCGGCCAGAATGTTGCGATCGGCGAGAAACAGGATGCGCGGGCGACGGGTCGGCTCGTTGGTCAGGTTCCACTTGGCCTGAAAGAGCTTCCAAGCAATCTGGAAGGAGATGGAGGTCTTGCCGGTGCCCGTGGCGAGGGTGAGGAGGATGCGCCGGTCACCCTCGGCGATCGCGTCCAGCACGGCAGTAATCGCATTGTGCTGATAGTAGCGTGGGTCCCACTTGCCGCCATCGGTTTCGAAGGCTACCGCGCCGAACGCCTCGCGCCAGGCGTTGTGGTCGGCAAAGGTTCGATCCCACAATTCATCCGGCGTCGGGAAGGGCAGGGCGATGTCGCCTTCCTTGCCCGTCTCTATGTCGATGCCATACCAGTCAAGGCCATTGGATGCGTAGGCAAAGCGGGTCTTGAGGCGCTGCGCATAGTCCTTGGCCTGGCCGACGCCATTGCGGTGGCTGACGCTGGCCTTCTTGGCTTCGAGCACAGCCAGCTTGTGACCCTTGTGGATCAGCACATAGTCGCAGGACAGGGGCTTGCCACGCATGCCGCCGGTCTGAATGCGACCGGGACAGATGACCTCGCGCCGCAACTTCGAGCCGTCGACCTTGCCCCAGCCAGCCGCAGCGAGAACAGGGTCGATGCGCTCGGCGCGGGTGTCGGCTTCTGTCTCGTCGTGGGTCACAACAAACCCTCGATACCCAGCCCAGTCGCTCCGCCTTGGCAGGATGGGCATTTGCGGATGTGGAAATCGGAACCGTTGGCGCCATAGCGATGACCACAGATCGCGCCACCGGGATTGCGGCGCGCGCAGACGAGCACCCATACATATTGCAAATGATCGGTGCCGGGCCGATCGGTGCGCGCGATCAGGATCTGGTCATTCGGGTTGCTATCACCCGGCTTGCGCTGCGATACGGCCAAAGGAACACTCCAATCGGCTTAACTATGGCTCAGGTCAATTCGCCTGCAAAGGCTTTCTGCAATAGGGATTGGCGGAGATCGTGAATGTCTTGCAGGTTGGACTTATACTTTGAATGCAGCGCAGCAGTTGCGATCTCTAGTTCCGCGATATTGGTAACAACCGCTTTCTGTCGATCGATGCTGGGAACCTCGACCGGCATTTCTTTGATGATCCCCATGTTCAAACCGTCCATCACGGAGCCCGAAGCTTGCGCGGATAGATAGGACCGTGCCGCGGGACTGAATAGGAAGTATTGATGCATGTAGTCCGGCAGACATTTGTTCTGGTCCAACGAGATGCAGCATAAATGTTTTGTATTGATTGCGAGCGGAATGTCATCGGGGACAACGGCACAACGACCGCACGTACCCATGATCGTTATTATAACGTCACCCGGCCTGACCCTATACCGCTTAAGCTGCTGATATTTTTCATCGGTGATAAATCGGCTTTTGCCCCAACGAAATTTATTGGCCACCGCGTTGTCGATACCGAGTACCGCAATACCCTCGTCAACAAATTCGCTGTGCAGTAACTGGCTACCAAATGGCCCCGTTCGGACGGCTCCCTTGTCCGGCAGCGCTAGATCAGTGACCGTGGAAAGCAAAGTAGATTGGTCACCAGTTAGGGCCTCAAACTGCGCGGCGGCATAAGACTCAAACAAATCCCGCGCATTCTGCAGATTGGCTTCGGCATTGGCGCGGGCGCGGGCCAGACCCTCGAAGGCCTCGTCCAGAGCCTCAACAATTCGTTTTTGTTCTTTGAGCGGCGGCAGGGGAACGGGGAAATCGGTAATCATCCCCTTCTTGATATAGGGCATCGTGTTACCCAGCTTCTGCCCAAACAGCATAGGCTTAAGACCTGACTCGAAGACGTAGTAGAGAAAGTGCGGGAGTACTGAGTTGAAGTCCATTAGAACATACGTTCTTTGGTAGGCTTCAAACTTTCCGCTGCAGTAGCTTAAATTCCCGACGTCACCATTTCCAGCAATCAGCAGCGCCTCGCCTTCGAACGACCATTCGTCACTGTATGTGTGTTGCTTAGCACAGGTAAAAAACGGGTAGCGCCCCGATGGATTCCCTTGGTTTACGTCTTTTTTCCAGTCCTAACGGAGCAAACATCTTTTACCTGAACTTCCTTCCACCCCGCCCTCACAAGATCCCCCGGATGCTTTCGAGAATCTCGACCGTCTCGGCATCGCGCGCCAAAATGTCGGCGATGATGTCTTCTGGACCGCGCAGAGCTGCGGCTTCTGGCGCATTGGGGTTCTTCACCGACAGATCAAACGTTGCTTCATCCAGATCCGCGCGGTCTAAGATCCAGCTTTTTGGCCCGTTGGGCTGGGTTGGCTGCAACTCAACAAACTCGGCCAGATCGCCATCAGTGAGTGGATTAGTCTTGCCCATGCTGCGACCCGGATCGAGCTGGTAAATCCATATGTCGCGCGTCGGCGCGCCTTTATCAAAGAACAGCACCACGGTTTTAACCCCGGCGCCCTGAAATGTGCCGCCCGGCAGATCAAGAATGGTGTGCAGCGTGCAGGCCTCCAGCAATTCCTTGCGCAGGGCAATGCTGGCATTGTCGGTATTACTCAAAAAAGTGTTTTTGATCACCACTGCGGCGCGGCCACCGGCGCGCAGCTTGCGGATGAAATGCTGCAAGAACAAATAGGCCGTCTCGCCGGTGCGAATAGGGAAATTTTGTTGCACTTCGGGCCGCTCGCCGCCGCCAAAGGGGGGATTGGCGAGGACAATATCGTGGCGGTCTTTTTCCTGAATATCCATCACGTTCTCATTGAGCGAGTTGGTGTGGATAATATTGGGGGCCTCAATGCCGTGCAGGACCATGTTCATGATCCCGATAATATAGGCGAGAGATTTTTTCTCCTGCCCGTAAAAGGAGCGCTTCTGCAGCGTCTCATAGTCCGAGGCGCTGAGGTCGTCGCGGCGCATATGGTCATAGGCTTCGCACAAAAAGCCCGCTGAGCCGACAGCGCCGTCATAGACGGTTTCGCCCATTTTTGGATCGGTAACGGCGATCATGGCGCGGATTAGCGGGCGGGGCGTGTAATATTCGCCGCCATTGCGGCCGGCATTGCCCATGCGGCGAATACGGGTTTCGTAAAGCTGGGAGAGTTCGTGGCGCTCTTCTTGGGTATTAAAGTTGAGCGCATCGACGGTTTCGAGCACGTCGCGCAAAATATAGCCGGAGCGGAATTTATTGCGCAGTTCGGTGAACACCTCGCCGATCTTGTAATTGATCGTTTGTGGCCCGGTCGCCGACTGGCGAAAGCCGCCGAGATAGGGAAACAGTTTTTGATCAACAAAGGCGATCAAATCATCGCCAATCAGCGCAACATTGTGGTCGAACGCGCCATTCTTCTTCGGCGCGGCCCACTGGTCCCAGGTGAATTCGCCCTCGATGATGGGGGTGTAGCTCTTGCCTTCCAGCGTGGCCTGATCGCGGCGATCCGATTCAAGATCGTGCAGATATTTCAGAAACAGCACCCAGGAGATCTGCTCGACATAATCAAGTTCATTGCCAATGCCTTCTTCGGCGCGAAGGTCTTTTTCAATGCTATTAAAGGCGTTTTCGTACATATGAATCAATCAAATCAGTTGGCAGCTATGGAACGCACTATGATGCGCGTGCCTGCAGAAAGGCAAGAACCTGCGCCACAGTTTCGGGATCAGGTTCGCCCGTTTTGCCTTGCGCTGGAGCATTCCGCTGAGCCCAGAGTTCACCCATGATTTCGCTTTGGCGGTGGGCAGATACGGCGCCGTAGCTGGTCAACGTCGTCAACACCTGCTCGTGGCCGAGGTTCTGGCTCCAGGCCTTGAACTCCTCTGGTGTTCGGCAGATTCGTTCACCTAGCAATGCCAGGGTGCTGCGGAAGCTGTGTGGGTTGAAATAGGGCAGCCCTGCTGCTTCGAAGGCCGTCTTGAAGATGCGGCGGATAGCGGCGGCATCCTTCCAGTGCTTGCGATCAAGACCGAGAGCCTCGAAGTGCCCGCTCGCTCCCAGGCCGACGCGCGTGGCGGGAAACAGTGGATCATCAGGACCAAACAGCTGCGTGTTCGTCAGCTCATTGATCCAATCGGTAACGATCTGTACAAAATCGGCGCCGACCGGAAAGAACCAGGAGACAAAGCTTTTGCGCGCCTTGGTCCGCACGGTCCGTGCATCCTGATCGACAGTGCGGCACATCAGGTTGACGTGGCGAAGGGAAAAGGAGGCGATAGCATCGTCCCGCGCGCCGCTGAGCAGCGTAAACGCAAACACCGCGCGATCGCGTCGCTGCAGGATGGTTTCGGCTGGCATGGCGTGCAGAGCGTGCCGAATCTGTTCTACGCTGGGGACGGGCCGCGAACGCGACGCGCCAGCGATGCGCGCATCATTGGCGCTGGTATTGAAATAATCGGCGTCGGAATAGGTGATCTTGGATTTGTAACCGGGCTGACCGGCCAGCCATTTGAAGAACGCCTTGAGCGCCATCAGGCGTGAATGAATGGTTGCAGTGGCCAAGGGCTTACCGGTCGAGATGTTTTTCATCTCGTGCAGTTGGCGTTTGAATTTACGCGCCTGCTCAAGATGGAACTGCTTGAAATCACGGTGGCCCGTGCCCTCTTCAAACAGTGCAATTGCAGCCGCTACCTGGTCCACCGATGACGATGCCATGCGATTGGCCTCCTCGAGATAGGTCAGGTATTTGCGTTTGATGCGTTCATTGGCAGGATGATGCTTAGGCATGGTTGTCGGGCTCCTTGAGGTAGCGCTCATTCAGGCAGGGTTTGGGGCTATCTATTAAGCGCTCGAGACGACCGCGGCAGATCTTCTGACCGACCGGCTTTGATGCGCTGGGCACCCCACCCGGCACATGCACTGGGCCCGCTGAGCCGCACGATGCCTCAGAACGGCGCTCAGGCGGCCCGTGAGGTCGTAGTTCCTCTACGGGAGAACCGCCATTCCAGAGTAACTGGTTGAACAGCACAAATGCCGCGGGAAGTGGGATGTAGCCTTCAGGGATCAAGTCGACCATGGGCGGATATTTGCTGAAGGCGAAACTCGACTCAAGTGAAGATTGCCGCGAATGCTCAAAGAAGAGCTGCGCGGCATTGGTTATGACGGGGACGAAGATACGTTCCCGCGATGCTCACAGTTTGCACCACACCGGTACCGCTTCGGTGGCCGCGTATTCATGCTCTTGAGCTTTTCAAGATGGTTTTTGCTTAATCCGGCCAGTTCAAAATGCTGGCCTCGCGCGCAAGCCAGACCTCTTCGATGGGCATCTCGATGATATCGTTGGCGAGGGCAGCCTTGTCCAGTTCCTCAGTCAGGCGCTCGGCGACCATGAATTCTTGCCCCGGATGCAGATTGCAAGGGTCGAGGAAGAAGTGGCCGTGTTCCACTTCGTGGTCGCGCACGATGACGGGGCGATCCCCGGCGGCTAAACGCGCAGCGAGGTCCCATGCCGAAATATGGGTCTGTTGTGGGTCGATCGCGATTTTCATGCGCTCAAGCGGATTATTGGTCGGATCGGGCACAATTGTTGCCGTGACGCCGGGCTTGCCATCAAGCGCTTGGCTCCACACCTCAAGTGCGGCGCGCTCGCGGGCGCGGATGCCGTCGTGATCCCGGCTTTTCCAAGCGGTCATTGCCGCGATGACGCCCACAATACTCTCCTTGCCGACCTTCATGGCGCGGCCAATGCCCCGGTTTTGCAGATAGGCGGCACGCACCAAATTTTTGCGCCCGGCAACGATGCCTGAGGTTGGGCCGCCCAAAAATTTGTGGCCCGACCAGATTACGATATCGGCGCCAAGGGCGAGGATTGTTGTCATGTCATATTCAGACGCGGCATCGACAATGACCGGCACGCCCTTTTCATGGCAGATATTGATAAAGAGCTTGATGGGGATCTGTCCATAATCAACAACGTGGTGGGACACGACAAAGACGGCGGCGGCGGTTTTATCAGTGATTGAGGCGGCCAATTGATAGGCCGAGGCGGATGTCGCTTGGCCGACGGGAACCACTTTGGCCCCGGTGAGACGGATCATTTGCTCGACCGGCGCGCCAAAGCCGACCATGTGGCCGGACAGAGTGACGACTTCATTTTTGAGGGATCCGGTATCGGGCAGACGTTCAATGGCCAACAGGTCCTGCCCGGTAATGGCGCCCGCAACGGCCTGGGCAATGCCCGATGCGCAAGAGGCTGTTACCAGGCCTGCCTCGGCACCTGTGAGGTCGGCAATGACCTTGCTGGCTTGTTTGTAGAGTTCGCCCATTTCGAAAAACTGATTGAGACTTTGGCTCACCGCCTCGATGGCCTGGGGAACGACAATGGAGGAGCCTAGCGCCGTCATAGTACCGGAAACGTTGATGACCGGGCGTAGCCCTAAGTCCAGACGGATATCATTGGACACGACAAGACCTCAAATTGGGGTGGGACGGATAGCCGGAAAATCGGTGGAGCATGGCACGCCTAATCGGGCCATTTCAAAATGCCGGCAGTTGATTTGGTAGGGGTCGCCATAGCGTTGGCGGGCCGCTCGGCGTCGAATATTTCGGCCAGCCTTGTGGCAACGACATTGGCCTCGCCGGGATGCAAATTGCAGGGGTCGAGCCAAAAAACACCCCGCTCTGCCTGATGCCCACGGACCATAATGGGTGGGGAGCCACTGGCGAGCGTTGTGGCCAGCCCATAAGCGGTAAAGCCGCTTTTGGCCGACACCCGAATTTCAAGACGGTCAAGCGGATTGGCGGTCGGGTCGGGGTTGATTTTGGCCGCAATGCCGGGGCGCCCGGCCAGTGTTTGTTGCCAGAGTTCAAGGGCTGCGCTTTCTTTGGCGCGGATGCCGTCATGGTCGCGTATTTCCCAAGCGTCGAGCGCTGCCATGACCCCGGCAATAGTTTCCTTGCCAGCCTTCATGCCACGGGCAACGCCACGGTTCTGCAAATAACAGGAGCGCACCAGTCCCTTGCGACCGGCGACAAGGCCCGAGGTCGGGCCGCCCAAAAATTTGTGGCCACTATAGATGACCAGATCGGCCCCTTCGGCGATAAAGCGGCGGAAGTCGTATTCCGATGCCGCATCGACAATCACGGGTATGCCCTTGGCGTGGCAGATGGCGGCGAATTCGGGCAGGGTCAGCATGCCATAGGAAATGGTGGAATGGGCGACCACATAGATACCGGCGGCAGTGTTGGCGTTGATGGCCTCATCAAGCTGGTAGGCTTGAGTAGCGCTGACGGAACCCGCAAAAATGGGAGTACCACCGGCCAGCCGGATTGCCTGATCAATGCTGTTGCCATAGCCGACATTGTGGCCGTGCTGGAGGATAATTTCGGATTTAAGCCCGGTGGTATCGAGCGGCAGGCGGTCGATGGCGAGCAATTTATCGCCGGTCATGACGGCGGCCACGGCCATGACAATGCCGCCCGCCGCAGAGCCAGTGACAAGGCCCGCCTCAGCCCCGGTACTGCGGGCAATGGTGGCGCTGGCGGCGCGTTGCAAATCGTCGATTTCGACGAATTGGGGGGCGATTTCGGCCATGGCTTTGATCGCCTCTGGCACCATGATTGAGGCGCCGAGCGTGGTCATGGTGCCCGACACATTAATGATCGGGCGCAGGCCAAGACGCTCGCGGATCGGGGTATTGCTTGGAGTATTAATGAGGGATGCCATGAGAAAAACCTTGCCTAGGCGTGGAGTTCGAAGATGGCTTCGATCTCGACGGTAATGTTGTTGGGCAGTGAGGACACGCCGATTGCCGAGCGCGCGTGCTGGCCAATTTCACCAAAAACCTCGGTGAAGAGGTCCGAGCAGCCATTTATGACCTCGGGATGGCTGGCAAAATCGTCGGTGGCATTCACCAGGCCGAGTAGCTTTACCACTTGTTTGACCTCGCCCAGATCATCAACCGCACCGGCAAGAACTGACAAGATATTAAGCCCGGTGAGTTTGGCATGTTCATAGGCCTGAGCGGTTGAAACATCGACGCCGACCTTGCCGCGATGGAGCGCCCCATCGGCCTCGCGCGGGCCTTGTCCCGAGACAAAAACCAGTGATCCCGCGCGGATGAAGTTGCGGAAATTGCCGATGGGTGGCGCAATGGGAAGCAATTGGAGGCCTAGCGCTTCAAGGCGTGCCGGGTTTGGCATGGGTCGTCTCTTTTCAATTGGGGCAAAGTGGCTCGTCACCTTGCAAGCTCTAATTGGTTGCGGCGCTAAAGCGTGACAGGAAGTTGCGCAGCCGCTCATTATTCTCGACCTGAGCCATCGGCCATAAAGACAATGCGGTGACTGGCATCGCGGGCGAAGGCAATTTCGTGGGTTACCACCAACATGGTCATGCCCTCCACCGCAAGTTGGCGCACGACATCGAGCACTTCATTGACCAGTTCGGGATCGAGCGCCGACGTGATCTCGTCGAGCAGCAGGACCTTGGGGTCCATGGCCACGGCGCGGGCAATGCCGACACGCTGTTGTTGGCCGCCCGATAATTCAGAGGGGAGGCTATCGGCCTTGTGATCCAAGCCGACGCGCGCCAGCCAGTGTTGGGCGATTTCCCGGGCCTCCTTGTGGGGTTTTTTGCGCACGCGGCGGAGGCCGAGCATGATGTTTTGTTCGGCGGTCAGGTGGGGAAATAGGTTGAAGCTTTGGAACACCATGCCGGTTTCGGCACGCATGCCGGCCAGATCGGCCTCGCCGCGTCGCTTGCGGCTGACGCTATCGGTAAAGCCCACTTCGCGACCATCAATTTGGATCGAGCCGCCATCATAGGTTTCTAGGAAATTGACGCAGCGCAAAAGGGTGGTTTTGCCACTGCCTGAGGGGCCAATAATGGTGACGACTTCGCCGGCAACGACGTTGAGGTCAACCGAGGTCAGTACCTGATTTTCGCCGAAGGATTTGTTCAGTTTGTCGATTTGCAAAAGACTGGTCGCGCTCATGCGGCTCACTCCCGAATGTATGAGTAGCGCCGTTCCAAAACCTTGCTGAGGGTGGAAAGGCTGTAATTGATCGCGAAATATAGTAAGGCGCCCAAAATATAGAGCGGTAGTGGCTCATAGGTGCGCCCGATGACCTGATTGATGGCGTGCATCAAATCGACCACGCCGAGCAGGGACACCAGCGCGCTGCCTTTGACGGCGTCGGTAACCCCATTTAGCCATGGTGGCAAAAAGCGGCGGACGGCTTGGGGAAAAATCACGAAACGCAGGCGCTCGCGAAAAACGAGGCCGATCGACATGCCCGCTTCCATTTGGCCCCGCGGAATAGAGAGCACGGCACCCCGGACATATTCGATGACGTGGGCGGATTTGAAGATGGTCAGCGCCGTTACGGCCGACCAGAATGAACTTAGGTTTAGTCCAAGCGCGGGCATGCCGTAATATACAAGGAAGATCAGCACCAGAATGGGGATGCCGCGGATGCCATCGCCGATGAGGCGGATCAGCAGGCGCAATGGCAGTGGGCCATAGATAATGCCGACGCCAAGTATTACGCCGATGATCAGTGACAGGGCAACGACGATGAGTGAGACCAGAATGGTAATACCCAGCCCGTCGAGCAAATAGGGGATGGAATAAAGAACAGCGTCCATATCAGCGCTCCACCCTAAAACGGCGTTCCAAGAGGCGTAGACCGAACAGAATGACGTAGCCGGTAACGACATAGAGCACAGTGGTTACGGCATAAACTTCAACAATGCGGAAGGTCTTGTTGTTAATCCACTGGGCGCCATAGGTCAGCTCAGGGACGGCAATCACCGAAGCGATAGAGGTGTCTTTGAAAAGCGAAATGAAAGTGTTTGAAAGCGCTGGCAGGGTGATACGCGTCATGGTTGGGAGGCGCACATAGATCAGGCGCTGCCAGGGGGTGAGGCCCATGGCCTTGCCGGCATCCATCAGGCCTTTGGGCACGGCGTCGAGCCCGGAGCGGAACACTTCGACGAGATAAGCGCCGGCATAAAGCGAGAGCGTGGCAACGAACGAGACCGGAGCGCTATAGGCGATGTTGACCGCAGTCGGCAGGCCGTAAAACACCAGATAAACCAGCAAAAGCAGCGGCACGTTGCGGATGAATTCGACATAGGCCGAAATCAGGGTCCGGCCAATACGGCCAGCCGAAACGTACCAGATTGCCAGCACCAGACCGATTAGCGCGCCGATCGCAATGGAGATCAGCGCCAGTTCAAGGCTAAGCAGCAGACCGCCGCTCAACTTGTCGAAATTAGCCCAAATCTGAGTGAAGCTGAGTTGATAGCCCATGCTGCCTGCCGTTCGTGCGAGGGGCCGCAATCCGTGCGGGAACCGAGAGCCAGCACCCGGAGGCGCTGGCTGGTGCTGTTGGTTTAGATCGTTGGGAAGCCGGGGGTGCGAACCGGCGCGGCAGAGCCGAAATATTCCTTGAAGGCGGCGTCATAAAGCGCATTTTCATGGCCGAACATGGCGATGGCAAAGGCGGTGTCGACAAATTGCAGCCAATCAAGATCGCTCTGGCGTAAAGCCGCGCCATAAAGCATAGCGCGCCAGGATTTGCCGCTATCGACATAGCGATCAGGATTGCGGGCAACCAACCATTTGACCGTCGACAGATCAACGGCAGCAGCGTCAACGCGACCCGCTTCAAGCGCCTGGATCACGTTGGCCTGGGTGTCGATTTGCATAACCTGAGCATCTGGCAAGACTTCGTGCACGCCGTTTTCGGCATCAACATTTTGCAGGATGGAGACGCGCGTATCGGCACCGCCGGCCAGAAGCTCATCGAAGCTCTTCATTGTGCCCTTGGGACTGGTGAGCAGCGATACACCTTCGACGTAATAGGGGCGCGAAAAGGCGATGATCTGGGCGCGGGCGCCGGACATCGTCATGAACTGGATCGAAATATCGACCTTGCCGGTCACCACGTTTGGAACGCGTTGGGCCGCATCCTGGAGGACAAACTCGATCTTGGTTTCGTCGTCGAACAAAGCTTTGGCCAAAATCTTGCCCATGGTAATGTCCATGCCGACCAGTTCGCCCGCATCATTTTCAAAGTGCCATGGTGCATTGGTGCTGCCGGTGCCTACAATGAGGTGTCCGCGGTCAATTACCTTGCGCAACACGCTGTCGCTGGCTGACTGAGCCATCGCCTGTTGGGCGCTTAATGCCACCAAACCAACGCCACCGGCCAAAGCCGCGCCACCCATACCGAGCTTTAGAAATTCCCTACGTTTTGCAATGTCTGTCATCGTCGCCTCCTGGATTTCCTGTTCCCACCAGCCACGCTCAGATTTGGCGTTGTCTGGTATATCGGACAATGATCCGATATGTAAGACGCTAATGACAAAGTTTATGATTTGCAATAGGGGTGTTTGCAGGAGGCGCTATGACCGCAATTACGACCATCGAAAACAAACCGGAGAAAACCCGCGAGCGCGGCATTGATCGGGTGCTCAAGCTCTTGGCATACCTCAATGAACGTGGGAATCCGGTGCGTGTGGCCGAACTTCCCAAAGCGCTCGGCGCGCCCCGTTCAACGATTTATGAATTGGTGCGCGTGCTGACCGAATCGGGAGTTCTCGAGTTGAGCGGGGACGACAACAAGGTCTATTTCGGTAAACTTATTTATCTCTACGGCATCAATTATTTGCGCGAAAACGACCTGGTCAGACGTGGCTCGGCTGAAGTCGACGCGCTGTCCAAATTGACCGGGGAAACCAGCGAATTGTGCATGTTGCATCGCAACCGGCAGGCGATCGTGCATTCCCATTCGGGGTCGCGCCCGTTGCGGATCAGCTCCGAAGTTGGCGGGCAAATTCCGCTTCCATGGACGGCGTCCGGTCGACTGCTGTTGGCGCAGATGACATCGAGCGAGATCGAGGCTTTGCTGTCACCCGAAGATATGATCTTGCCCAACAAAAAACTGGTGGCGGTCGCCGATTTTGTGGCTGACTGCATTGGCGCGCGCGGCAGCGATATTGTCGCTTCAACGGGTTTGATCAGTAGCTTTACGCAATGCCTGGCTTCACCGATTAGGGGGTTGATGGGCAAGTTCTTGCCACCATTTGTCTGGTGTTGCCGATGGATGTTTATGGCGACAGGCTGGAGGAGTTAAAGCAGATCCTGATTGCCAGTAGCCGTAAACTGTCAATGCAGGCGTAATGGGTTTTCGGTGGGTGAGAAAATGTAAATGAAAGCCGATGTCATCGTTTTGGGGGCTGGCATTGTTGGGGTTAGCGTTGCCATCCATCTAAGCAAACGCCATCGTTCGGTGGTGCTGATTGATCGACGGGGGGCCGGCGAGGAGACCTCGTTTGGCAATGCCGGGTTGATCCAGCGAGAAGGCGTGGCGCCGCATTTGTTTCCCCAGAATTTGCTGACGCTGCTGAACTATGCGCGCAACCAAAGCACTGACATGCGGTTTCAATGGCGTGCCCTGCCGCGCCTGTCGAACTTTTTGCTCCAGTATTGGTGGTATTCGCGCTCGGCGTCCTATCGGACCATCGTGGAAGATTATGCCAAATTTATTGCCCATGCGGTGAGTGAGCACGCGCCGCTGATCGAGGAGACCGATACCCATGACCTCATTGGCAAGGCCGGTTGGATGGAAGTCTATCGAAACGATAAAAGTTTTGCGGTGGCGCGGGCTGAAGCGGAAGAACACCGTCGATTTGGGCTGACCCACAGGGCGTTTGATGGCGCGGGCTTAAGGGCGCAAGAGCCGGGGATCGCTGGCGAATTGGCAGGTGGCATCCACTGGACCCAGCCTTGGACGGTTCGTGACCCGCTGGCGCTGACTCAAGCCTATCTTGGCCTATTTCGCAAACTAGGCGGCCAGTTCATTATGGGGGATGCCGCGACTTTGCGCCCGGCAAATGGGGGCTGGGAGGTCGATAGTCATAGCGGGGCGATTATTGCCAAAGACGCCGTTGTGGCGCTGGGGCCATGGTCCGATATGCTGCTGCGTAAATTTGGGCGGCGGCTGCCGCTTGGCGTCAAGCGCGGCTACCACATGCATTACGCGCCACGGGACAACGTCAGACTTTCCATGCCGATTTATGATGAGGCGGGTTTTTTGGTCGTGCCGATGCATCGCGGAATTCGCCTGACCACCGGTGCTGAATTCGCCCTGCTCGACGCGCCGTCAAATCCAGCCCAACTGGATCGCGCTGAGCAGATCGCCGCTGTGTCATATTCACTGGGTGAGCGGCTCGACGCGAACCCATGGATCGGCGCGCGTCCCTGTACTTCCGACATGAAACCGATCATCGGTCCCGAGGGACGCCCGGGCCTGTGGCTGGCGCTGGGCCACGCCCATCACGGCTTGACACTCGGCCCCGCGACCGGGCGCCTGCTGGCGGAGATGATGACTGGCGAGACGCCGTTCATCGACCCAACGCCCTACGCCGTTTCCAGATTTGGATAGACACTTGAGTTTCCAAGGCGTAGCGCCGATCACTCAAATACCCGTCCCGAGAAGTTTCCGGCGACACCGGTTCATGACGTCACCCAACGTTGGGAGATGCAAATCGTTATACGCGACCGGAATTGGATTGCCTTTGCGGTCAACGGGATCAAACTTGGCGAATTCAAGGGTGATTTCGCCAACCACCGGATCAGCCTCATTGTGATCTTCGGTGTCATAGCGTTCAGGCATCTTTAGGCCGGACCTCCTCTGCCTGCTCATCGCCTTTGGCATGGGCAGCCGAAAACTGCTTCCGCCACACGTAAAGAGAATGGCCGCTGACGCCCAGATGCTGCGAAGAAGTCGTGTACACAGTCTGATCTGCGATCCTCAAAAATGATGGCGACGAAAACGTCATGATCGCCGCGACGTCAGGTTGCGCCTCTGTCCTTGAAGCACAGCAAAATCGCCACATCATCAACCCCAGGCCGTGCCCGACCATCCGCCTGTCGGCGACTTAATCCGAGCCACATCATCTGACGACGGACACTAGACACCGACGCGAATAGCGGCGCCAGTGTCGTTGAACAGGTGGATGTGGGGTTGGTCGAAGGCAAGTGCGATGGCATCGCCAATCTTGATGTCCATGGTGCCGTTCAGCCGCGTGACTAGAAGTCCCCAACCCGAAACATTGGTGTAGATCATGGTGTCCGAGCCCAGCCGTTCCACAATCTCGACTTCTCCTTGACATTGGCCGGGGCCATTGGTGGCGATCTGAATGTGTTCAGGACGTATCCCGAGACTGACCTGTTGATCTGATATGGCATAGGCCGGAAGCGGCAGGAACGTACCGTTGGGCAGGATGATGCCGCCATTGGCAAACGAACAGTCAAAGATGTTCATTGTTGGCGAGCCAATAAAATTGGCGACGAACAGATTTGCGGGCTTTTCGTACAACTCAATCGGCGTGCCAACCTGCTCGATATTACCCAAATTCATCACAACGATGCGATCGGCAAGTGTCATGGCTTCTACTTGATCGTGGGTGACGTACACCATCGTGGTGCCGAGTTCTCGGTGCAGGCGCGCGATTTCGAGCCGCATACCCACGCGTAGCGCGGCATCGAGGTTGGAGAGTGGTTCATCGAACAAGAATGCCTTGGGATTCCGCACGATGGCGCGGCCCATCGCAACGCGCTGACGCTGCCCTCCCGAGAGCGCCTTGGGCAGACGATCGAGAAAAGGTGTCAGTCCAAGTTTGGTGGCTGCCTTTCCAACCCGGTCGGTTTTCAGCGACTTTTTCTCTTTGCGGATCTCCATGCTGAAACCCATATTCCGCTCCACGTTCATATGTGGATAGAGCGCGTAAGACTGGAAGACCATGGCGATGTCTCGGTCGCGTGGCGGTTTTGCATTAACCCGTTCAGCATCGATGACGAGGTCGCCGCCGGAAATGCTTTCCAACCCAGCAATCATGCGTAGCAATGTGGATTTTCCACAACCGGACGGGCCGACCAGTACGACAAATTCACCGTCGAAAATATCCAGGTCGAGGCCAGAGATGACTTCCACAGCGCCGTAATTTTTAGCGATATTGTTCAGTGTGATAGTGGCCATCTTGTATTCCTTACATATCAGCCTTTGACGGCACCCGCGGTGAGGCCCTGCACCAAGAATTTTTGGATAAAGATGAAGAACAGGCAACTTGGAATGAGCGCCAAGACGCTGGCTGCCATCATCTGCCCCCAATCGACGGAGAACTTGGAGATAAAATTCAACAGCCCCACCGGGAATGTCATCGCGTCATTCTTGCTGATCAGCATCAGTGCAAAGAGCAATTCTGACCAGGCTGCGGTGAAGACGAAGCCGAGCGTTGCCGCAAGGCCAGGCAGGGTGAGTGGGAAAATAATCTTGCGCAGTGCCTCGAAGCGGGTGCAGCCGTCCATCATACCCGCCTCTTCAAGGTCCTTGGGGATCCCGTCGAAAAACGATTGCATCAGGAAGGTGGCGAAGGGGATGTTAAAGGCGGTGTAGACCGCGATGAGGCTGAAAAGTGAGTTGAGCAGACCGAGCTTGCTGACGACGGTGTAGATTGGCGCGATCAAAATGAGCAGCGGGAACATTTGCGTCAGCAGCATGGCAAAAACGATGATGCCCTTGCCGCGAAACTGGAAGCGCGACAATGCATAACCTGAGGCAGCAGCGATCAGTGTGACGATGGCTGCCGTACTTAGCGAAACGATGACCGAATTGGCGAAGTAGAACATGAAGTTGGTCTTGAGGATTACACTCTCAAAATTATCAAGCGTCGCACGGCTTGGCCAAAGCGAGACCCCTTCGGTGTAGAGCAGGTCTCCGGGCGTGACAGCAATCTTGACCAGCCAGAATATCGGAAAAAGCGCAAAAGCAAGATAAGCCATGAGCGCTAGATAGTGGGCGACAGAACCGGCGCGACTGGTGAGCGTGGCGTTCATCGGCGGCCCCTAAATTTTCACGAGAGTCTGGCGCATCCGTAAAAGGATGCCAGCGTACAACAAGAGCAGAAGAAGTAGCACCACCGAGATCGCGGACGCGTATCCGAAGTCGAGCTTTCGGAAGGCAGTGGTAAAAATGTAGGTTGGTAGAATTTGGGTGGAATTCGCGGGTCCGCCCCCCGTCATGATGTAGACCAAGTCGGCAAAATTGGCCACCCAGATGGTGCGCAACAGCACGGTAATGGCGATCATCGGCGCCAAGAACGGCAAGGTAATTTTGGTAAAGCTCTGCCACACAGAGGCCCCATCCATTGCCCCTGCCTCATAGAGTTCATCGGGAATGGACTGGAGTGCTGCCAACAGCGTTACCGCAAAGAACGGCACGCCAAACCAGACATTGGCAATGACTGGTCCCCACATGGCGTTCTGCGGATCTGCCAACAGATTGTCGGGTTGCTCGAACAGGCCCAGCGCCACCATCCAATGCGAAATTGGACCAATAATGGGGTTGAACAGCCACGCCCAGGTAAGTCCGGTCAAGAAACCAGGCACAGCCCAAGGCAATAGTACGAGGGCCTGAACAATACGGCGGCCGAAGAATGGTCGGTTGAGGAGCAGCGCCAGCCCGAGGCCGAGGAAAAACTGCAGCGACACCGAACTGACAGCCCAAAACAGGGTGTTGCGCGCTGCACCCCAGAATCGCTTGTCATCGATGAGCGCCTCGAAATTGGTCAGTCCGGTCCAAGAAGGCCCCGTCGAACTGATTAATGTGTAGTTCTGAAAGGCGAATGATATGCCGATGACCAGCGGCACGAACATAATGAGCGCGATCAGGATGATTGCGGGGCCAAGATAGAGGTAAGGCTCGAAAACGGCCCCAATCCAATTCTGAAAACGCCCCGGGATAATTCCCGGGGCCCGCCGTGCAGTGGTGCTCACTGATTGGCCTTCCACTTCGCGTATTCGGCAGTCAGAATTCCGGCCCATTCATCGGCCAGGTCCTGCGCGGTACGTTGACCAAGCAGGGCTTCCTGCGACGTTTCTGGGACGGTCACGCTGGCAAATTCAGAGAAGCCTGCCAGATAAGTCGGCATGATAGTTGGCACGTAATTTGAGTTGTTGAGCTCTTCAAACCAACCCTTGAACTGTTCGGTTGCATAGAATGGGTCTTTGTCGGCCCCGGTGTGAATCGGCAGAACGCCGACCCGCTTGGCGAATATGGCATTGCTTTCTGGACTGGACAGCGACGCAATCAGTGCGAAGGCCTCGTCCTTGTGTTCGGATGCGTTGAAAATCGACCAACCGGAATAACCGATGGTGGGGAACGCTTTGCCGGACGGACCCGTTGGCATTGGTGCAACGGCGAAATCTTCGGCAGGCATCCGTTCGGAAACGGCGATCAGCGCATCGGGATCCTGATCAAGAAAGGCACACGTGCCTGAATAAAAACCAGCGACAATTTCGTTAAAGCCCCAAGTCACAGCATCCTTGGGTGCATAGCCTTTCTGGTATAGATCAAGCAGGAACTGAATGCCTTTGACGGAGCCCGGCTCGTTAATGCGGCTCTTACCGTCGGCGGTGAAAAACTCGTTGGTGCCATTCTCGACTGCGGCCATCATGATCCAGCCGTTGGTGCCACCGACCCCACCACGCAGGCAGTAGCCATACTTGCCGGGAAGAGCAGAAACCTTTTTCGATGCTTCCATGAATTCGTCCATGGTTGCGGGTGGCGCTGTTACACCGGCCTCAGCCAGCAATTTTTTATTGTAGAACATGGCCCGCAGATAGAACCCGTATGGGATCATATATGTCTTGCCATCGACCAGCGTTGCCATGTCGATCGTCTTTTGAGTCAAGGTTTTGGCCCCATCCCATGTGGGTAAATAGGTTTCCAGATCAACGAGTTGACCGGACCCACCATACTGGGCGACCCAAGTATCGGGCATTTCGATAACGTCGGGAATATCCCCGCCTGCGACCATGGTCGCAACTTTTTCGAAGGCCTGCCCCCAGGGCAGCGACGTGATCTCGACAGTGACGCCTGGATTGGAGGCTTCAAATGTGCCGATCATCTGCTTCAGCGTTTCTGTCCGCTCCGGGCTGGTAATTACTTCGACCAGCTTGAGCGTGGTTTCGGCCATGGTCGCGGTTGCGCTGAGCATAACACTCAGGGCAACCACGCCGACGGATACCATCAGTTTTCTCATAGTCTGTTTCCTTCCCTATTGGTCTTTGCCCTCTCCCCTCAGAGACGGCTCTTGCTAAGTGCCTGTGCGATATCGGCCCAAAGTTCTTCAACATTTTCCAAACCAACGCTCAGCCGAACCAGGTTCTCGGAAACACCAAACTCATCAAGCGAGTTACGTTCCGATTTCTGCTGCAAACCGGCCTTGGTAGGAAACATTATGGTTTCAAATCCGCCCCAACTAACGCCCAATCGAACAATTTCGAAAGCGTTGCAAAAGCTGCGGATGTCGCCTTTTTCGCTCAACTCGAACGACAGCAGTCCCGAGCTGCCATGCAGGGTGGGCGTTGAACCGGCCTTGGCGAAATTGACCTTTTGGATCAAGGCGTGATTGGCCAAACGCTCGGCTATGAGCGCTGCCGATTTACCGTGGCGTTCCATGCGCAGATCAAGTGTGCGCAGGCCACGCACCAGCAACCAGGCATCGAGCGGCCCCAGCTTGGCACCAAACAGCGGCACGATCGTATTGATCACGGTCTGCATGGCGGCATGCGAACCCGAAACGACACCAGCGACTGTGTCGGAATGACCTGAAATATATTTGGAGGCTGAGTGCACCACGAGGTCGATGCCGTGCCTCAAAGGCAATTGATTGACCGGGGTAGCCCAGGAATTGTCAATCATGGTTTTGGCGCCGTGCGCCTTGGCGTGCGCCACCACCTTGGTGATATCGACAACATCAAAGGTAACGCTGACCGGACTTTCCAGCACCACCAACTTAACCCCGTCATAAATGGACGGGTTATTTTCAAGCTCGGCGGCTGAATGGTAGGTGGTGGTGACGCCGAACGCCGTCATCACCCGCTCCAGAAGCCGGTAGGTGTCGGGATAAATGTTGCGCACGCAAATGATACGGTCACTTTGCTTGACAACTGACAGGATCGCTCCAGCAACGGCGGCAATACCGGAAGCAAAACCGGCAGCGCAATCTGCGCCCTCCGCCTTGGCGAACAGGCGCTCAAACTCACGCACCGTGGGATTGTCGATGCGGCTATAGAACGGGTGATCAATTTCCTCGCGGAAACGGGAGACCAGTTCGTCATAAGATTTGAAGGTAAACAACGATGTTTGATAGATGGGCGGGACGGGTGAGCCCATCTCGTTGGGATAACACTCCGCCATCGCGGTCGCTAGCGAAATGGGCAGGTCGGTGGTGGACCGGCAATCTGTATTCATTTGATGGTTTGCCTTACTTCTTCTTCAACAAGATCGATGATGGCCTCGATGGCGTGGACCGCGCGGTCCGGGTCGCCTGCCAAAACCGCGTCGCATAGTTCACCATGCAGCGCGAACGAGGACATACCAATGTCGTCCTGTCCGAACGGGACCCTGTAGATGCGATGGAAAGCACCATCGAGTTCGCGAATAAGCTGGCCAAACAGCGGATTACCCGAAGCATCATAAATGGCGATGTGGAAGGCCGCGTCCGCATTGCGCCATGGCCGTCCAGAATCGAGCGTCTGCATCAACAGATCATATTTTTCTCGGATCAGATTGCGCTGTGCCTCGGTGGCGTGCAGCGCGGCCTCACGCATTACTGCCACTTCTAGTGCGCGGCGAACTTGGGTGGTACGCAGCAGCGCCACGCCCTCCAACTGCAAATTGAAGGGAACGTTAAAGGTGTGCGAATTCACCTCAGCAACCAGATAAGTCCCCGCGCCCTTGCGGCGGCGGACGATGCCAAGGCTTTCCCAGCCCCTTAGCGCTTCGCGAATGGTGGAACGGCTGACCTGCAGACGCTCGGCCAAAGTCGTTTCGGACGGGATAAGGTCTCCAACGAGCAGCCCTGCCTGCTCGATCATGGTCGCAAGCGCATCCAGAACCGCGGTATTTCGAGTTTGATTGATTATGGGCTTGAGAAATGACGCGGCTTCAGCTGAAGCGCGCTTGTCACCTTGGCGATCGCCAGCGTTTTTGCTCGAACGACTTCCCACCTAAAACTCACTCCTCCAGTCCTGAAGATCGTACCTGTAGGTTATCAGTTGTCGGACAGGTTGTATATGCAATGGTAATGACTTTTTTGAGTTGGCCCGGACTGAGGCCAATTCGAGGTAACGCCATCATTCTGCTGAAATATGGCGCTGCTCTTCAAGGCCACACTCCCTGTTCGGTTCACAGCGCCCGCTTGTCGACGAAACAGTAAAGCCCGTTCCCCGCTGTCGATTACTTCTGTCATACCCAGTTTGTGCTGCGACCGGCCGTCAGTTCATTGACCTTTTCAACAATGCTTTTCGTATCAATTCCGAAGTGTCGGTAGAGGTCCGCAATCGTCCCGGTTTGCCCAAAATGTTCGACTCCCAGTGGAATTGTTCGGTGTCCCTGCACAGAACCGAGCCAGGCCAGTGTCGCGGGATGACCGTCGATGACGGTTACCAATCGGCAATGTTGTGGCAATTGCTGCATGAGACGCTCGACATGGCCGATTGCTCCACGATTGCCGCGCGTGCGAGCGCGTTGCGCGGCTGTCCATCCGGCGTTCAGTCTGTCGGCCGAGGTCACCGCCAGTACACCGATATCGCGACGATGCTCCGCCAGCAGCCCCGCTGCCTGAATGGCCTCCGGCGCAACGGCGCCCTGATAGACAATCGCCACGTCACAGTTGGGGCCAGGCTGGCGAAGCCAATATGCCCCGTCGATTACGCCTTGCCGCCAATCTTGGGTGGAACGAGGCTCAGGTTGTTCGATTGGATTGGTCGATAGCCGCAAATAGATTGCCCCCCGGTCTCGTCTCGCAACCAGGTGCGCTCGTCCGGAACGTCCTCCCCGCTTCGTTGCACGTAGCCGAAGGCCCATTCCATGATGACGGCCAGCTCATCGGCAAATGCAGGCTCAAACGCTGCCAAGCCGTCCTGGCTCATTCCAATTAACGGCGTGCCTATAGATTGGTGCGCGCCGCCTTCAGGGGCCAGAGTAACGCCCGACGGCGTTCCGGCAACGATGAAGCGCGCCCCTTGATAACAGGCGTAGTTGAGTGCATCCAAACCACGGGCGACGAAGGGGTCGTAAAGCGTGCCAACAGGGATCAGGCGCTTGCCAAACAGCGAATGAGCCAAGCCTGCTGCGCCCAAAAGCAGAAACAGGTTCATCTCGGCAATACCAAGTTCGATATGCTGCCCCTGGGGTGTAAACTCCCATTTTGCAGTTGAAGGAATACGGTGTTCAATGAAGGCATCTGCACGCGGGGCGCGTGCAAATAGCTTACGCCGGTTCACCCAGGGGCCGAGGTTGGTTGTTCCTGTCACATCAGGAGAGGTTGTCACGATACGTTCCGCGAGTGGACTATTGCCCTTCGACAGTCCATCGAGGATCTTGCCGAAGGCCATCTGCGTCGAAATCTCACGTTCGGGATCAAGCTTTATAGGCGGCACCGGCAAAGTGTCATCAACATAGCGCCTGCGGCCTTTTGCAAAGAAGGGAACCTGATCCAGGTACGCTTGCAGTGCAATTTTGTCGTCGACAGCTGCAAACTTGTCCCACTCCTGCCCTTCGGGCACTCCAAGGTGCTTTTGCCATTCAGCCATCTGGGCTTTGGTCATAAGCCCACCATGGTTGTCCTTGTGGCCAGCAATGGGCGTGCCCCAGCCCTTGATGGTATAGGCGAGAAAGCAGGTTGGGCGATCATCAGTCACGCTCGCAAACACCTCGGACAGCGTCGTCACGCAGTTCCCACCAAGGTTTTCCATCAGGGCCGCAAGTTCTGCGTCAGATCGTTTGCCGATCAGCGCGCTTACCGGCCCCTGATCACCGAGCTCCTCTTCCAACCGCTTCCGCCAAACCGCGCCGCCTTGATAGGTCAGCGCTGCATATTGCTGGTTCGGGCAGGCGTCGATCCAGTCGCGCAGGGCAATGCCGCCCTCTTCCTTAAACGCGGCGCGCTGCAGAACGCCATGCTTAACCCGAATGACATGCCAGCCGAAGGCTTCAAAGATTTTTTCAATCCGCCCGAACAGGCCCTCGTGCACAACACCATCTAGTGACTGACGGTTATAATCTATGACCCACCAGCAGTTGCGCAGATCGTTCTTCCAGCCTTCTTGCAGCGCCTCGTAAACATTGCCTTCGTCCAGTTCGGCATCGCCGACCAGCGCCACGTGCCGACCGAGCAGTAAATCGCGTCCCCAGTCTTTGGTCTGGATATAATCCTGAATGATTGATCCGAATGCGGTGATCGCCACGCCCAGCCCCACGGACCCCGTGGAGTAATCGACATCGCTTATGTCCTTGGTGCGACTAGGGTAGCTCTGGACACCGCCAAATCCGCGAAAGTTCTGCATTTTTTCAAGAGTCTGATTGCCCATCAGATATTGCATGGCGTGAAAGATCGGCGAGGCATGAGGTTTGACCGCAACGCGATCCTCTGGACGCAATGCAGAAAAATATAACGCCGTCATGATTGACACCATCGAGGCCGAACTCGCCTGATGGCCACCAATTTTGATGCCGTCCACTTTGGGGCGGATGTGATTGGCGGAATGGATCATCCAGTGCGAGAGCCATAGAAGGCGCGCTTCGATAGTTTTGAGATGGAACGCGTCGTCGTGGGTCATGAAAAAGTCCTGCAGAGAGACGTTGTCTCGCATAACTATATCAACGACATCACACATGTTTTCGTTCTTTTTCGCTCGATTTTGTTGATTTTTTGGTTATTTATATCAAAAAAATTGGAGTTTGTGATGATTGCGACTAAGTTTGATCCGCACGACATAGCCATCCTCCGGCTTTTGCAGCGCGAAGGCCGGATATCGATCAACGACCTTGCCGAGAGGGTCGGCCTTAGCCCCAGCCCGGTTGCACGGCGCCTCCGCATTCTGGAGGAAGCGGGCATTGTCACAGGCTATGCCGCGCTAATTGACGAGGCGGCCCTTGGCTACGAGTTTTCGGTGTTTGTATCGGTCAAGCTCGACCGGCAGGTCGATGACGCTCTGGCGCGGTTTGAATCCGCTATACGGAGCTTTCCTGAGGTCGTCGATTGCTGGCTGATGACGGGAAATCGCGACTATTTATTGCGGGTAGCTACCCGTGGGCTCGCCGACTTTGAGCGCTTTCTGACGGGCACCTTCACCAAAATCCCGGGCGTGGCCTCAATCGAAAGCTCAATACCGCTACGCAGGGTAAAAGCCGGGCTGGCACGCACTCTTGATAGCTAGAAACCGAATGAACAACGTTCAACGCAAGTTGCTGCGCACGTTGGCGCCAGGGACGTGAGAAATTGTCTGCGTTGAGCAACACTGGTTTTTACATGCCTGTGTTTAAACTCTCTGTCCACCTTTGCCGCTCGCACGCGCGGGTAAACCGCAAGAAAGCTGCCTGCATGGGGCTGAGTCGCGTGCACCTGCCAATGGGCTGCGCGATGGATCATCCAGGCGCTCGGATTAGTTGTGTGCGTCCAGTTTCCCCTAAAGACTGCGCTGCATATGAACGATATCGAGCCATTGGTCGAATTTTAGCCCCAGACCGGTGTGCAGGCCGATGTGGCTGAAGCCGAATTTTTCGTGCAGGCGAATGGAGGATTGGGTGCCGGCGGTGATCACGGCGATCATTTGTTTGAATCCATAAGCCTGGCTCTGGGCGATCAGCTCGGCCAGCATGGTGCCGCCAAGGCCCTTGCCGACGGCGTCGGGATGCAGATAAAGCGAATCCTCGCAGGTAAAACGGTAGGCGGGGCGGGGGCGGTAGGTCGAGGCATAGGCGTAGCCCAAAACCTTGTCGTCTTGCTGCGCCACGATCACTGGATGGCCCTGCGCCAGCATGGCCCCGAACTTGGTCGCCATCTTTGCTTCACTGGGGGCTTCGGTATCAAAGGTGACGACCGAGGTTTCCACATAGTGGCGGTAAATGCCGGTGATGGCGGGAATGTCACGCCAGGCAAATGGGCGCAGGATCGTTTCAGACACGGTGCTACTCTCAAAAAATAGTGCGGGCCGCGGTCCTTTTAGACCGCGGCCCGATTATCCGTCCAACCAAATCCTTGATCAGCTGATCAAGGCCGGGATCAACGTCCTGTCTTAGTTGCGATTGCCGAACAGGCGCAACATCATCAGGAACAGGTTGATGAAGTCCAGATAGAGCGACAGGGCGCCCATGATTGCATTCTTGGCCATGACGTCGGCGCCGTGGCTTTCCGAATAGCTTTCCTTGATCTTCTGGGTATCATAGGCGGTCAGCCCGACAAAGATCAAAACGCCAACCACCGAGATGATGAAGCCCATCAGACCCGAGGGGAAGAACATGTTGACCACAGAAGCAATGATCAGCCCGATCAGGCCCATCATCAGGAACGAACCGAGCTGGGTCAGGTCGCGCTTGGTGGTGTAGCCGTAAAGGCTCATCGCGCCGAAGGTTGCGGCGGTGATGAAGAACACTTTGGCAATGGATGCGCCGGTGTAGACCAGAAAGATCGACGACAGCGACAGGCCCATGACGGCCGCAAATGCCCAGAACACCATCTGTGCGGTGCCGGCGCTCATCTTGTTGATGCCAAAACTGAGCACCATCACGAAAGCGAGCGGCGACAGCATGACGACAAACTGCAGCGGGCTGCCATAAAGCAGCGCCCCGAGTTGGGTCACATAGGTGCCGTTGGCGAGCTGGCCGACGGCGTTATCAGCCGTGCCGATTGCCATCGAGTTGACGAAATAGGCGACGACGCCGGTAACGATCAGCCCGATGCCCATATAATTGTAAACGCGCAGCATGTAGCTGCGAAGACCCTCGTCAATAGCCGCGGCCGAGCCGGCCCGCGTATTGAGGGTCTGACGGTCATATTCAGCCATGAGTAATGTCCCTTTCCCATCAAACTGTTGCGGAAACTTTTGCCCGCCGGAGGCGTCGTTTGCGCGCCACTTGCCAACAATATGGATGCATGATCACCGCTTTACAAGTCGGATCGCTCGGGTGTGACGATAAGGGACTGGGCGTTTTGGCGGATTGTGTTAGCGTCGGGCTATCGAATCGCGCAGTTTCTTGAAGAGGAGGGCGCCATGCCCCGGCTCTTTACCGGTCTTGAAGTGCCGACGGATATCGGCTTCGCGCTGTCACTCAAGCGGGGTGGCCTGCAGGGCGCACGCTGGCTCGATCCGGAAAATTATCACATCACCCTGCGCTTTATCGGCGACGTCGACAATGGCACCGCCAACGAGGTGGCTGACAGTCTGGACCGGCTGACAAGTTCGGCGGCTTTTTCGATAAAACTCAATCACCTGGGCGCTTTTGGCGGCGACAAACCGCGGGCGCTCTACGCCGGGATGGAAGGTAATGAGGCGCTTTTGCGGCTGCAGGCAGCGCAAGAGCGGATATTGCAGCGGGCGGGTCTTACCCCCGAGGGGCGCAAATTTGTGCCCCATGTTGCCCTGGCCCGGTTGCGCGGGGCTACGGCTGGCGATCTGGCGCGGTTCATGGCCATGGCTGGACGGTTCGAGCCATTGAGTTTTGCGGTACCGCGCTTCGTGTTGTTTTCGAGCCGCGATTCGGTGGGGGGCGGACCGTATCTGATCGAGCAGAGCTACGCCTTGAGCGAATTTGTGGCCTGAAGCCGCTCACGCAACTGTTAGCGAAAATTTAACTCTAGGAGCGCAAACCCGAAAAACGGTCTGTGTCCCGCCAAATTGCTGTCACCTTTGACGCCCATTTGCGTGGCTATTAGTTCAAATGTGGCGGCCTTTGACTCCTTGGTAACCATGTTCTGGTCATGCTAGCGGGCGGCAAACCAGAATGTTGGGCCCACTCGAATAAAAGGATGGAATACAATGACGATCAAAAACCTTGGCCCCCTAATTGGTCTGGCAGTCGGCGGTTTCCTGGCCTTGGCCCCCCACGCTATGGCGCAAGAAGCGGTTGCTCTGGGCGAGTTCAATGCATGGGAAGCCTGGCAAGGCAATGATACCAGCGGCATGACCTGCTATATTTCGGGTGTGCCCCAATCCAGCCTGCCAGCCGGGGCTAATCGGGATCCGATCCATTTCATCATCATTCACCGCAAGGCGATGGGCATCAAGAACGAGGTCCAGACGATCATCGGCTATCCGTTCAGCACCACCAAAGCCAACGCCAGCGCCACCATTGACGGCAAATCCTATCCGATGGTGACCGAAGGCTCGGCCGCATGGCTTGCCTCGACCGCTGATGAGGGTGGTTTTGTGACCGCCTTCAAGGCTGGCAGCAAGCTGGTCGTCAAGGGCACCAGCCAGCGCGGCACCACCACCACGGATACCTATTCGCTCTCCGGGGCAACTGCGGCGATGAATGCCATTGATGCGGCGTGCAAATAAAAGCCTTTCGGTGATTGCTCGCGGCGGCCAAACCGCCTATCCGGGTTGGGGCGCGGTTAAATCGTGGCGCCCGGCCCCCTTTTGAGAACGAGGCTTACCGATGAAATTCCGCTCGCTTCTGGCGTTTAGTCTTGTTTTGGCGATGTCGCAGGCAGCTAGTGCCGAAACAGTCCGCCTTTTGGGTGACTACCGGGACTGGTCGGCCTATGCCTCGACCGACACCACCAACAAGGTGTGCTTTGCCATGAGCAAGCCCAAGACGGTGGAACCCCAGCCCAATGGCTACACCCAGGCGCAGATTTACGTTGCGCATCGCCCGAGCGAAAATGTCACCAATGAATTCAATCTGGTGGCGGGCTTTGACTTCGCTCCGGACAGCAAAGCAACGGTCTCGATTGGTGGGCAGAGTTTTTCCCTGTTCACGCAAAAAGACGCGGCCTGGCTCGATGATGCCGGCCAGAGCGCCAATCTGGCCGGGGCCATTCGCGCCGGTTCAACCCTTGTGATTGAGGGTACATCAGCGGGCGGCATCAAGATCAAGGAAACCTATTCGCTTTCGGGCGCGACCGCGGCGTCGCAGGCGATTGCCGGTGAGTGCTGAAGTGCTTCTGGCATAGCTGGTAAGCACAGCGTTACTTTGCCTAAGTCTGCCCGATATGGTATTGGCCGCGCCATTCCCCTGGTTCCGGACATTTGGCCCCATGAGCTTTGCGCTTGATCTTGACCATTCGACTGCCGTGCGCCCCACAGCGCCCGGGCGGCCTTCGCTTATCGGATTGAGCAAGCTGCAGCTGGCGGCGGCCCTGGCTGGCGTTGGCATTGCCGAAAAAGAAAGCCGGATGCGGGCCAGCCAGTTGTGGAACTGGCTCTATGTCAATGGCGTCACCGATTTCGACAGGATGAGCAATATTGCCAAGCCGGTGCGCCAGCTGTTGGCCAATCAGTTCATTCTGGATCGGCCCGAGATTGTTTCAGAGCAGATTTCATCCGATGGCACGCGCAAGTGGCTGTTCCGGTTTCGGGATCCGGCCAATCCGCGCCTGCCCCCCGTCGAGGTGGAAACCGTCTATATTCCCGAAGCGGATCGGGGCACGCTTTGCGTGTCCTCGCAGGTTGGCTGCACGCTGACCTGCACTTTTTGCCATACCGGCACGCAAAAGCTGGTGCGCAATCTGAGCGCAGGCGAAATTTTGGGACAGATATTGATGGCCCGTGAGCGGTTGGGGGATTTTCCCGGCGGCAGCCGTCCGGCAGATGGCGGCCTTGTGCCGGGTGGCGATAGCCGCGCCATTACCAATGCGGTGATGATGGGCATGGGCGAGCCGCTCTACAATTATGAAAACGTCAAGCAGGCGCTGCTGATTGCGTCTGCCGGTGACGGGATGAGCCTTTCCAAGCGCCGCATCACGCTGTCGACCTCGGGCGTTGTGCCCTTAATCGAGCCGACGGGTCGGGAAATCGACGTGATGCTGGCGATTTCGCTGCATGCGGTCAATGATGATCTGCGCGATGTGCTGGTGCCGATCAACAAGAAATATCCACTGGCCGAATTGCTTGAGGCCTGCCGCAATTATCCGGGCCTGTCGAACGCGCGGCGCATTACCTTTGAATATGTGATGCTCGATGGCATCAATGACAGCGATGCGGATGCGCGCGAACTGGTGCGGCTTTTGGCGGGCATTCCGGCCAAGATCAATCTGATCCCATTCAATCCCTGGCCCGGCACCAATTATGGCTGCTCGCCGTCGTCGCGGATCGAGCGCTTTGCCGATATCGTCAACAAGGCCGGTTATGCCAGCCCGGTGCGCACCCCGCGCGGTCGCGATATATTTGCCGCCTGCGGCCAACTCAAGTCTGAAAGCGAACGGCTGAGCAAGAAGGATCGCGACGCGCTGGTTGGTTAAAACTCCTTGGCTTGGTTCATGGACCATGGTTGCATGTCCATGGTGGCAACAAGCATTGGCGGGGGTCGATCCATGCCCATTTCCTATCGACGCATCGGCGCCGATGATACGGCCCTTTTGGCCGGTGTTGCCGACGGGGTCTTTGACGAACCAATCGATCCGAAGCGGCTCAAAACCTATCTTGGGACGCCGGGCAATCTGATGGTTCTGGCCTTTGATGGCGATCTGGTGGTCGGGCAATGCGTTGGTGTGGTGCATCACCATCCCGACAAGGTCAGCGAACTTTATGTCGATGAGGTGGGCACCGCGGATGCCTATTTGCGGCAGGGGATCGCGCGCGCCTTGATGGCTGAATTGTTCCGTTGGGGTCGCGAAACGGGCTGCGCCGAGGCGTGGCTCGGGACCGAAGTGGATAATGAGGCGGCCAAGGGTCTTTATCGTGCCCTTGGTGGGACGGAAGACACGATCAAATATTACGAGTTCAAACTTTAGCGCCGTCCCTCGGCCAAAAGGATGGTCGCGGCAAAGGCGATGAAGACGGCGGCAAAGCTCCAGTTGAGCGCGCGGCCGACCCATTGTTTTTCCCGCAATATCTTGGTCAGCCATTCGGCGGCCAGCACCACGGCAATGACAATCGGCAGCGAAACGGTGACAAATTCGACGCCCAGAAACAGCAGTTTGCCTGAAGCATCCGAATCATGGGCGGACACGAACTGGGGCAGGAAGGTCACGAAAAACAGCGCTACCTTGGGATTGGTCAAATTGATGCCAAGGCCGGTCATATAGCTATGGGCCATGCGCGGCGGCTTGCCGGCCCGCCGGTTGAGCGTCAGGGTCGTGCCGGAGCGGATGGCCTGAATGGCCAGCCAGATCAGATAGAGTGCCCCAACGATCTTGAGCGCCCAAAAGGCGGCAGGCGCGGCAACAATCAGCACCGAAATGCCAAAGGCAACGAGCGCGGTATGCACCGCAATGCCCGAGATTGCCCCAAATACTGTGGCGAAGCCGTGCAGGCGGCCATAATTCATGGTGCGCGAAATAAATAACGCCATATCGGGGCCGGGAGTGACTGCCAGCAACAGGGCGGCAAGGGCAAAGGTCAGGACGACCGGCAGGTCAGGCACAAAGGCGGGCATTCAAATCCACTCAAAACCAAAAATCTTGAGCCGGACAATTGCACGCGCCCTGCGGCTTGAATAGGGTGCGGCCAAATTTGCCCGGCGGACGGGCCATCGAGCATGGGTTTGCAATGACAAAAGACATCAAAAAAGTAGTGCTGGCCTATTCGGGCGGTCTGGATACTTCGATCATCCTGAAATGGTTGCAGGAAACCTATGATTGCGAAGTGGTGACCTTTACCGCTGATCTCGGGCAGGGCGAAGAGCTGGAGCCAGCGCGCAAGAAGGCCGAAATGATGGGGATCAAGGATATCCGCATCGAAGATTTGCGCGAGGAATTCGTTGCCGATTTCGTCTTTCCGATGTTTCGCGCCAATACGGTTTATGAGGGCGAATATCTGCTCGGCACCTCGATTGCGCGGCCATTGATCGCCAAGCGGCTGGTGGAAATTGCCCACGAGACTGGCGCCGATGCGGTGTCGCATGGCTCGACCGGCAAGGGCAACGACCAGGTTCGGTACGAGCTTGCGGTCAACGCACTCGATCCAGGCCTCAAGGTCATCGCGCCCTGGCGGGAATGGGATTTGCAGTCGCGCAACAAGCTCATTGAATATGCCGAAAAGAATCAGATCCCCATTGCCAAGGACAAGCGGGGGGAAGCCCCGTTCTCGGTCGATGCCAATCTGTTGCACACTTCATCGGAAGGCAAAGTGCTCGAAAATCCCGGTGAGGTTGCGCCGGATTATGTCTATCAGCGCACCGTCAATCCCGAGGATGCCCCCAACACTCCTGAAACTCTCACCATTGGCTTTGAAAAAGGCGATGCGGTTTCGGTCAATGGGGTCAAGCTTTCGCCCGCCATGTTGCTGACCAAGCTTAACGAACTGGGCGGCAAGCACGGCGTTGGGCGGCTCGATCTGGTAGAAAACCGGTTTATCGGCATGAAGTCGCGCGGCGTCTATGAAACCCCGGGCGGCACGGTGTTGCTGGCTGCCCATCGCGGCATTGAATCGATCACGCTGGATCGGGGCGCGGCGCATCTCAAGGATGAGATCATGCCCAAATATGCCGAGCTGATCTATAATGGCTTCTGGTATAGCCCGGATCGGGAAATGCTGCAGGCGCTGATCGACAAGAGCCAGGAACTGGTCACCGGCGAGGTGACGCTCAGGCTCTACAAGGGTTCGGTCAATGTGATTGCCCGCACCTCGCCATTCTCGCTCTATTCGGAAGATCTGGTGACCTTTGAAGAGGGATCGGGCACCTATGATCATCACGATGCCGAAGGCTTCATCAAGTTGCAGGGTTTGCGGCTCAAGACCTATGCGGCGCGCGCCCGGCTGATGGCCCAGCGCAACTAAGGATTTCGGGACGGCCCCGGCTTTGGGCCGTCCGTTTTCGTACTAAGCAATCTTAAGCCCTCATTAAGTATAACCGCCTAAATTTTGGTTCAGGGAACGCGTTGGGGCGCGAAGGATCGAAGTGCAAGCAGAGGACGCTGGCAAGGAACAGACTTTGGCCGACGCGCTGCTGCTTGATGCAGCGCTCGAAGCCATTCCCTTTGGCTTTTGCGTCTGGAGCCCGCAGTTTCGCATGGTAATGTGGAACCGCAAATATCGCGATATTTATGGGTTCACCCTGGCCCAACTCTGGCGCGGCATGACGCTGGAGGAAGTGGTCGAGCTTTCTGTTCGGCTTGGCAATCATCCAAGAACCGACGCGCAGACTTTTTACGAACAATATACCGCAGGCCTTTTGGGCAATCGCGCCGGGGAGCGGGTCAAAAGCCGGGAACTGGTGCAGGACGGGCGATGGATCGAGACCGCCCATGTCTATTCCGTGGGTTTGGGGTGGGTCGTGACCCACGAGGACGTTTCCGAGCAAGTGGCGCGCGACCAGTTGCAGCAAAAGCGCGAACGCGAACTGGAGCGGCAAAATCTGCGGCTGGACGCGGCGGTCAATAATATTTCCCAGGGGCTGGTCATGTGCGACTCGCTGGGCCGCCTGATCGTTTGCAACCAGCCCTATGCCAACATCTACAAGCTGCCGCCGCGCCTGTTGCGGCCGGGCACCGCCATTGAAGACATCCTGTTGCATCTGTTTGATCGTGGGCTGGAGACCAGCGAGGGGCGTGACGCCTATCTCGAGTGGCGCCGTGACGTCGGTTCGCGGGCCGAATATGGCAAAAAAATCCATCAGTTTGCCGGGCGCACCATCATGATGCAGCAGCATCCGATGAAGGATGGGGGCTGGGTAACGACCCACGAAGACATTACCGAGCAGCGCCAGAACGAGGAGCGCATTCGCCATCTGGCGCGTCATGACGCGCTCACAGATCTGCCCAATCGCATCGAATTTCTCGAACAGATGGCGCGGACCGAGGCGGGCGCCCGACGGGGCGAGGTCGCGGCGGTCATGTTCATAGATCTGGACCGGTTCAAGGCGGTCAACGATACTTTGGGCCACGCCATTGGCGATGAAGTGCTCAAGCAGGTTTCGGCGCGATTGTGGGGGGCAACGCGGGAAACCGATGTGCTGGCGCGGCTGGGGGGCGATGAATTTTCCCTGCTGATCCGGCCCATTGATACACCCGAGCAGGTGGCGCGGGTGGCCGAGCGGATCGTCAAATCGATCCGGGCGCCGATTCATATTGATGGCCAGCAGATCGACATTGGCGTCAGCATCGGCATTGCCATGGCGCCGGGCGACGGTATCGAAGCCGATACGCTGATGCGCAACGCTGACCTGGCGCTATACAAGGCCAAGAACGAAGGACGCTCGACCTTCCACTTTTTTGAAAGCGGCATGGATGCGGCGTTGCAGCAGCGGCGCGCCATCGAGGCCGGGTTGCGTCAGGCGCTGGCCAATGATGAGTTGCATCTGATGTTCCAGCCGATATTCGGGGTGCGGGAAAACGCCATCACCTGCGCTGAAGCATTGCTGCGCTGGGAGCATGAAGGGCAGATCATATCCCCGGCCGAATTCATTCCCATCGCTGAGGAAACCGGTTTGATCGTTTCCATCGGGGAATGGGTATTGCGTCAGGCGTGCCAGTTGGCCGCTGACTGGCCCACCAACGCGCGCGTCGCCGTCAATCTGTCCCCCGTCCAGTTCAAAAGTCAGGATCTGGTTGGGCAGGTGCGATCCGCGCTTGCCGATGCGGGAATGTCGGCCAGTCGGCTGGAACTCGAAATTACGGAATCGCTGTTGCTGAGCGAAAATGAACAGACGCTGGCGAGCCTGCACGAATTGCGCGCCATGGGCGTGCGCATCTGTCTTGATGATTTTGGCACCGGCTATTCCTCACTAAGCTATTTGCGCAGTTTTCCGTTCGACAAGATCAAGATTGACCGCACCTTCATGCGCGGGCTGACGACGCGAAAAGACAGTCTGGCGATCATCCAGGCCATTGTGGGACTGGGCCAAAGCCTTGGCATGACCACCACGGCTGAAGGGATTGAAACGCAGGAACAACTTGAAATGGTTCAGGCGCAGGGATGTGATGAAATCCAGGGCTATCTGTTCTCCCCCCGATTCCGCGCAAAAAGCTTGAGCGGTTGTTGAGCGCTGAACGGGACCGGCTGCAGCGGCGCGCATAGCGGGCAGACCGCGCCTATTGCGGGGCATTGAGCGGGCGGATTGGCACGGTTTTAGGGGCCATGCAGGTCAGAGTTGCGTGACAAGACCTTGTCTGCAGCCTCGCCATGGGGTATGGCAGCCCCGAATGCGCCACCCGGGAACGGGTTGGGCGCTTGTTTGTTTCCCGCACGGTCCTGGTCGTTAAACGGTCCCCACGTAAAGTGAGCACCTTCGGTTTCGGGATCATGCCAACAATGGCTGACCAACCGATGTCTTTGCGCAATATTGCGATTATTGCCCACGTTGACCATGGCAAGACCACCCTGATCGACGTCCTTTTAAAGCAATCCGGCTCGTTCCGCGAGAACGAACGCGTTGAAGAACGCGCCATGGATTCCAACGACATCGAGCGCGAGCGCGGCATCACCATTCTGGCCAAGGTCACATCACTGATGTGGAAGGACCAGCGCATCAATATTGTGGACACGCCCGGACACGCCGACTTTGGCGGTGAAGTCGAGCGCATTCTGTCGATGGTTGATGGCGTGGTTATCCTCGTTGATGCGGCCGAAGGGCCAATGCCCCAGACCAAGTTCGTTTTGGGCAAAGCCTTGGCTCAGGGCCTGCGCCCCATCGTTGCCATCAACAAGATCGACAAATCCGACGAGCGGCATCTCGAAGTGCTCGAGGAAATCTTTGATCTGTTTATTGCGCTCGACGCGACCTCTGAACAGCTCGATTTCCCGGTGCTTTACGGTTCGGCCAAGCAGGGCTGGATGAGTACCGAGCCTGAGGGGCCAAAGGAAAGTCTGGCGCCGTTGCTCGACAAGGTGCTCGACTATGTGCCCGAGCCAACTGTTGAGGCTGGCCCGTTCCGCATGCTGGTTACCACCATTGAGCGCAACCCGTTCCTGGGCCGTATCCTGACGGGTCGCATTTTTTCGGGCGCCGTCAAGGCGGGTGAGCCAATCCATACGCTTAGCCGCGACGGCAAGATCATCGAAAAGGGCCGTGTCTCGAAGGTTCTTGCTTTCCGCGGTCTGGAGCGTACCCCGGTTGATCTGGGCGAGGCGGGCGATATTGTTTCAATCGCCGGGCTCGAAACCACAACGGTTGCCGATACCATTTGCGTACCGTCCGTTTCCGAACCTCTGGCCTCCAAGCCCATTGATCCGCCAACCCTTTCGGTAACGTTCCGCATCAATGATGGGCCGCTGGCCGGTCGCGAAGGCGACAAGGTGCAGTCGCGCGTCATTCGTGAACGACTGATGCGCGAAGCTGAAGGCAATGTCGCGATCAAGGTGACGCCGGGCGACGACAATGATTCGTTCGATGTGGCGGGCCGTGGCGAATTGCAGCTGGCAGTGCTGATCGAAAACATGCGTCGCGAAGGCTTTGAGCTGACCATCGGTCGCCCCAAGGTGCTGATGCAGGATCGCGATGGCGTCAAATATGAGCCGATCGAAGAAGTCATTATCGACGTTGACGACGAGTTCACCGGCTCGGTTGTCCAGAAAATGACCGAACGGCGCGGTGAATTGGCCGAAATGCGTGCCTCGGGCGTTGGCCGGACGCGCATTCGCCTTTATGTGCCGACCCGTTCGCTGATCGGTTACCAGCCTGAATTGCTCAGCGATACGCGCGGTACGGCGATCTTTAACCGCCTGTTCCATGAATTTGCGCCCTACAAGGGCGACCTGCCCGGTCGTCGTACGGGTGTTCTGATTTCCAATGGCACCGGCCAGTCGGTGGCTTTTGCGTTGTGGAATCTGGAAGACCGTGGCGCCATCATGATTGATGCCGGCGTTGATATTTATGAAGGCATGATCATCGGCGAGCACAGCCGCGAGAATGACCTTGAGGTTAATGCGCTCAAGGGCAAGCAGCTCACCAACATCCGGACCCAGTCCAAGGATGAAGCGGTGCGCCTGACCACGCCCAAGAAGCTGACGCTGGAACAGTCGCTGGGCTATATTGCCGAAGACGAATATGTCGAGGTCACGCCCAAGTCTATCCGGCTGCGCAAGATCTTCCTTGACCCCAATGATCGCAAGCGGGCGTTGCGCGCCAAGGCGAGCTAGGCTCAATGAGCGAGTGGATCATATCGGTTGTCACTGACTGGGGCTATGTCGGGGTCTTCCTGATGATGGTGCTGGAAAATGTCTTTCCGCCCATTCCCTCGGAATTGATCATGCCATTTGCCGGTTTTGCCGCCGCCAATGGCGATCTCAACGTGGTTGGCGTGGTGCTGGCTGGCACCGCCGGATCGATTTTCGGCACCCTGGCCTGGTACTATGCGGCCCGCCTGTTGGGGCTTGAGCGCTTTCGGGCGCTTTGCAACTGGTTTGGCCGCTTTGCCACCATTTCCGAGCAGGATATCGACAGCGCCGTGCACTGGTTTGGCCGTTACGGGCGCTGGGCGGTCCTGTTCGGGCGGCTGGTTCCCGCCATTCGCACGCTGATTTCGGTCCCCGCAGGGTTGGCCGCCATGTCCCTGCCGCAGTTTCTGGTGGTCTCCACCATCGGCACGGCGCTGTGGACGGCGTTTCTGACCGGGGCCGGCTATGTGCTGCATGACAATTATGATCGTGTCGAAGGCTGGCTCGACCCGGTGACGACGGCGGTAATCGTGCTGGTTGTTGTCATCTATGTCTATCGCTTCGTTACCTGGAAGCCGATCAAGTCGATCGGCTAAAAGGCGTCGCAAATTGCATGGTTTTCGCATTCTGCAATGGCAGCTTGCGCAAAAAGCGAAATTTATCAATGTATTAACCGTAAGATTGCCGGAAACCGGTCGCTTTTGAACTGGCACGGTTCGTGCAGTGTCCTTGCCAGCCGGGTTTTGTTTTGCGTACCGGCGTCAGTCATTCGAGCCTCGCCCGTTTTGCCCGGTGCGGGGCTCATTTGCAAAGCGCACTTGTCGACTTGGGCGGTCAGCCTTACATAGGTGACGCACCATTGCGGCGCTCGGTTCAGGCGCCAAACTTATCTACGGGATGAATTGATGATCGCATTGCTCCAGACCCTCTCGATGATTCTCAATCTGGTTTGGTGGGTCTTTCTCATCATGATCATTTTGAGCTGGCTGATCAGTTTCAATGTGATCAACACCCGCAACCGGTTCGTGGCCAGTCTCTGGCAGATCGTCAACGCCATTACCGATCCGATCCTGGCGCCCATTCGCCGGATCATTCCGCCGATGGGGGGGCTGGACCTGTCACCGCTGATCGTATTCGTGGCGATTTTCTTCCTGCAATCGTTCCTGGCCAATGATCTGCCGCGCCTGATGGGGCTGTATTAGGCCCCAGCCATTGGCGCTCTGCTATCGGCGCGAGGCTGATGGGCTGAGCCTTTTTGTCCGCGTTACGCCCAATGCGGGGCGCAATGGCATTGATGGCATCGAGGTGCGCGACGATGGTTGTGCGGTGTTGCCGGTGCGCGTCAGCGCCGTCCCCGACAAGGGCCGCGCCAATCTGGCGGTCATTGCGCTCCTCGCCAAACAATTCGGGCTTCCCAAATCAGACATTTCGGTGACCGCCGGTGCGACTGCGCGCCTCAAGACGCTGTTCTTTAGCGCCGAGCCAGACCGAATCATCCAGCAATTGACGGCGCTTTAGTCGAACCTTGCCCACCCTCGCCTAATCGCCCCGCCCCCATTCACACTGTCACCTTTGTCACGCCGCCACCTCCCCCTCTCGGTGTCACCACGGGCTTGACCCGGGGCCCATCGTGATATCTTTCCGCCCGCACGGCTGGTTGCGGCATGTCATGATGGATTCCGGCCTCCGCCGGAATGACACGGTGAGGGTGGAAGGTCAGCGCCAGACCCACACCCCAAAACCCAAACTTATCCCCACGCCCAAAACCTCTGCCACAATGGTTTCACTCCCCACGCGATTGCGGGGTCGCGACGAACGGTCCGTGGGAGAGCAGATGGGTGGGAGGCGGTCGCGCGCTCCTGGGTCCGTGTGACGGGTTTGTCCGGCCAGGCTGGAACAAAGCGCTCCATAGTCCTGAAAGCCCATCGCATGCGGCGAGACCAGTCTCGTAACTTAAAAATCACATGAGGCCGGTTCTCGCCGCATGTCGCAATCTTTTAAACCGCAGGCCTCGTGCCCGGCGGGCATTTGTGCTGCTCGCAACAAAACATCGCAATTTCCATTGCTTAAGCGGCAAATCCGAATAATCATTCGGAAGAGGGAAGTCTCAGAAGGGCTCAAGCTTTGCGATTGGAGGATCGCTGCGCTTTGGCGGGGACTTTTAAAGGATAAAAATTGAGGGATGTTCTATGACTTTGGCACTTTGGCTGATCGTCGTCTGCGGCGCTCTGTCTATCGTTTATGGCGTGGTTACCACGCAGGCCCTGCTGGCCGCTGATTCGGGCAGCGCGCGGATGCAGGAAATTTCCGCCGCGGTGCGCGAGGGCGCATCGGCTTATCTCAAGCGTCAATATACAACCATTGCCATTGTCGGCGTGGTCATCCTGATCGCGGCATATTTCCTATTGGGCATTTATGCAGCCATCGGTTTTCTGATTGGGGCGATTCTGTCTGGTGCGGCTGGTTTTATCGGCATGAATGTGTCGGTTCGCGCCAATGTGCGGGTTGCGCAGGCGGCTACGACGTCGCTGGCCAAGGGGCTGGATCTGGCGTTCAAATCGGGTGCCGTCACCGGCATGCTGGTGGCCGGTCTTGGCCTGTTGGGGGTAACACTCTATTTCATGGTGCTGACTGGCATGGGGTTTGCGCCTACCAGCCGCACGGTGATTGATGCACTGGTGTCGCTATCGTTCGGGGCGTCGCTGATCTCGATCTTTGCCCGGCTGGGCGGCGGTATCTTTACCAAAGGTGCCGACGTTGGCGGCGACATGGTCGGCAAGGTCGAAGCAGGCATTCCCGAGGATGATCCGCGCAATCCCGCAACCATTGCCGATAATGTCGGCGATAATGTCGGCGACTGTGCCGGTATGGCCGCCGATCTGTTTGAAACCTATGTCGTTACAATTGTTGCGACCATGGTTCTGGCAGCCATCGTTCTGCCCGATGCCTTCAAGCTGATGGGCATGGTTCTGCCACTCGCCATTGGCGGTGCCTGTGTCGTGACCTCGATCGTTGGCACCTATTTCGTCAAGCTCGGTCCATCGGGCAACATCATGGGGGCGCTCTACAAGGGTATCATCGCTACCGGCGTCTTGTCGCTGATCGCCCTGCTGCCAGTTCTCTGGATGGTGTTTGGTGACCTCAATGTCGAAATCGCCGCCATCGGAAAAACCTTTACCCCGATGAGCCTGTTCTGGTGCGGGGCGGTCGGTCTGGTGATTACCGGGCTAATCATCGTCATCACCGAATATTACACCGGCACCGATCGTCGTCCGGTCAATTCGATTGCCGAGGCTTCGGTTACCGGGCACGGCACCAACGTCATCCAGGGTTTGGCGGTGTCGCTGGAATCAACAGCGCTACCGGCGCTGGTGATCATTGCGGGCATCATCATCACCTTCTCGCTGGCTGGCCTGTTCGGTATCGCTTTTGCGGTGGCAACCATGCTGGCACTGGCTGGTATCATTGTGGCGCTTGATGCGTTTGGACCTGTCACCGACAATGCTGGTGGCATTGCCGAAATGGCAGGACTTGATGCCTCGGTCCGTCACAATACCGACGCGCTTGATGCGGTGGGCAACACCACAAAGGCCGTCACCAAGGGCTATGCCATTGGCTCGGCTGGACTTGGCGCTCTGGTGCTGTTTGCAGCCTATACCCAGGATTTGAACTATTTCGCCGGGCTCGAAGATGCGCCCGCGATCTTCAAGGGCATGGGTACGCTGACCTTCTCGCTGGCCGATCCATATGTCGTGGTTGGTCTGCTGTTTGGCGGCCTGTTGCCGTTCCTGTTCAGCGGCATGTCGATGACAGCGGTGGGGCGTGCAGCTCAATCGGTCGTGGTTGAAGTACGCCGCCAGTTCAAGGAACGTCCCGGCATTATGGCGGGCACGGAAAAGCCCGACTATGCGCGGGCGGTCGATATGCTGACACGGGCCGCGATCAAGGAAATGATCGTGCCATCCCTGTTGCCGGTCTTAAGCCCGATCGTGGTGTTCTTCCTCATCAACTGGATTGCGGGCCCAGCGGCTGGCTTTTCAGCGCTGGGGGCCATGCTGATGGGCGTTATCGTGACCGGGCTGTTTGTGGCTATCTCGATGACCGCCGGTGGTGGTGCCTGGGATAATGCCAAAAAGAGCTTTGAAGACGGCTTTACCGATAGTCACGGGGTCAAGCATGAAAAAGGCTCGGAAGCCCACAAGGCCTCGGTCACCGGCGATACGGTCGGCGACCCGTACAAGGATACCGCTGGCCCAGCCGTCAACCCGATGATCAAGATCACCAATATCGTGGCGCTGCTGCTTTTGGCGGTGCTGGCGCATCTGGGTTAGTACGGCACTAGATGAGAGAAGGCCGGGGTGTTCCCGGCCTTTCCGCCACTGGCAAAAAATGAGCCGAATTTATGCCCGGCCCGTCAGAAAGTCTTAAGCTACAATAGGCTAAGTTCAGGTCCTGCCGTTAACCAGGGGCCGCTGATATTTCATGAAAGCCGCTAGAAAGAGCCAAAAAGGCCAATCGTGGTTTTCCCCGACACCAACGGCTGATTCTGGCGACGATGCCATAGACCGGTTGTTGGCAAGGGTGCGGGATCGTCTTGGCATGGCGGCGGTTGTTATCTGCCTTGATGAGGACGACCATCTTCACAGCCAGTGCCGCGACGGTTCCATGGCGGCGTGTCTCGGTCAGGGAACTCTGTTTGCCAGTATGGCTCGCGTTGGCCCCAAGCCGCTGATTGTGCCCGACGCTACACTCGATCCCCGCTTCTGGCTCGATCCTTTGGTGACGCGGGCGCCCCATATTCGCTTTTATGCCGGCATTCCGTTGTTCGCGGGGGCTGACCGGCCGATTGGCCTTTTGTCTTTTTATGACCAACGGCCCCGCAGCGCCGAGCTTGCCACTGCGCTGACCGAAATGGCCGGCGAAGTGATGGCGATTGCCGCGCAACGCCGGGCCCGCCAGACCATCGCCCGACTTGAAACCAGTCTGCGCGTCCGTATTAACGAGTTGGATGCGTTGGCCGGCCATGTCACCAGCAATCTGGAATTGTTCGAGCGGGCCTCGGCAACGGCCCGGATCGGGGTCTGGCAATGCGATCTGGCGGGCGACGTGCTGCACTGGACCGATGGCGTCTATGACATGTTCGATCTGCCGCGCGGCAGCCAGCTAAGCCGGGCAAAAACGCTTTCCTGCTATACCGAAACCTCCCGTGCGGCGCTGACACAGGCGCGCAGCGCGGCCATCCAGAACAGGACCGGCTTCGATCTGGACGTTGAGATCAATACCGCCAAGGGCAATCACCGCTGGATCAGGATTACCGCAACGCTTGATTGTCTCAAGGGCGAGCCGGTGCGCATCTACGGGATGAAGCAGGATATTACTGAGGAAAAGATTTTGGCCGACCGCACCCGTTATCTGGCCGAGTTCGACCTGATGACCGGGCTGGCCAATCGCGGCCAGTTTCAGGCCTTGATCGACAAGAACCAGTCCGGTGCCCTGATGCTGATCGATCTGGATGGTTTCAAGCAGATCAATGATCGTTTCGGGCACCATGCAGGTGATGAATGCCTCAAGGTTGTGGCTCAGCGCCTTCGGGAAGCGTGTGGGGAAGCCCAATTGGTTGCCCGCATTGGCGGCGATGAATTCGCCGTCCTGCTGGCCCACGGATTGGCACACGATACGGCGTCCAGCCTTGCCGCAGAAATTGTTCGGCAATTGGCGGGCCGTTTTACACTGGGCGATATTGAACTTCACCCCAATGCTTCGGTCGGCGTCGCCTTTGCCAACGGCCAGTCGCCCGATGATCTATTCAAGCTTGCCGACACCGCCCTTTATACGGCCAAGGCCGAAGGTCGGAACACTTTCCGCATCGCCGACAATGTGGCGGTGCCGTCGATTAAGGCGGTCGGGTGAATTGGCTAGCCCGCTGCCAACCGCTCAAAGGCACTGGGTCGGGCAATGCCCCCGTCCAATTTTTCGGCAATGGTTTTGGCGCATTGCGCGGGGTCCATCTGATCGGCATGAACGCAAAGATCATAAATGCCGGGCCGGTGCACCGCCGTTTGCCAACGTTTTACCGGGGCCGGTGCCGTTTCGCCGCCGAGATACAATCCGCCGTTCGGTTCGGCATTGCGCCGCGCCATGATGGTTTCGAGCCCGCAATAGACGCCGACAAACAACACCGGCAACCCACTCAACTGGCGAGCACAGGCAGGCAGGATGCCAAGGGGCCGGGAATAGCCGTCGTGATGGCCGACATCGACCACGACATTAAGGCCGAGCCGTGCGTGGGCATTGATCGCGCCATAAAGCGCGGCAAAAAGGCTGGGCAGGAGCGGTTCGAGATCGGGTCTTTCGCCGCCGGGCCGCAAGCCGATACCCGGCAGGAGCGAACTTGGCAACATGGCGTTGCAGGCGTCGACACCAAGATTTATCCAGACCCCGTCGAACTGGTTCTGGATGGCCCGGGCAATCGATGTCTTTCCGGCGCGCGGGGCACCGTTAAGAATGACGATTTGACCGGGCGCCTGCATTTTCGTCTATCTGGCTTTGGCGTGCATATCCACCGAATCAAGGATAACCCGGCGCGCATCGGCCAGATTGCCGATGCGATCGATCTTGGCCCATTTTCCGGGCTCGAGATCCTTGTAGTGGGTGAAGAAATGCTTGACCCGCTCGACCTGAATTGCCTGAAGGTCGCCGACATCGAGAATGCTGTCATACATGCGGGTCAGTTTGGAGACAGGTACCGCGAGGATTTTTTCGTCCTGTCCGCCATCGTCTTCCATGAACAGAACACCAACCGGGCGGCAGCGAACCACGGCACCGGGCACCAGCGAGCGCGAGTTCATGACAATGATATCGAGCGGGTCGCCGTCGCCACAAAGCGTGTGGGGGATGAAGCCATAATTGCCGGGATAGCGCATCGGGGTATACAGAAAACGATCCACAAACAGGGCGCCACTGGCCTTGTCTATTTCGTACTTGATTGGCTCGCCGCCCATCGGCACTTCGATGATTACATTGAGGTCGTCGGGCGGGTTCTTGCCGGTTGGGATTGCATCGATGTTCATGATCGTTCAGTTCTCATTCAGGTCGGTGGCAACACAGTGCTCGCGTTCTGCCCAGCCAACGCGCCAATTGCAACCCATAACCTTGTCGGTGCAGCCATGCACATAAGGAGATTTGCCCCTCATGCCTAAAAAAATCGCCTTGGCCAATATTGTTCTGGCCGCTTTCGTGCTGCTTGGTGCACCCGCCCGCGCGGCTGTCATCGACAGCGGCTACACTGACATCAACCTTGATGATTGTACCATCATGAACGCCGACGATTTTGGTGCCAGTTGGGCCTGTCCCGGCTATCGCGGCTATCCCGTCTACGTCGCAGAAGGCGATTTGCGCTTTATGGTCAGCTACGGCTTCAAAGCGCCGGACGAATTTGCTGCCACCCAGACGCCGCCCCCATTCAATCATCCAGGCACCAAGCTGGAATGGCGATTGTCCAATGCCAGCGGTGATTTCAGGCCAATTGCCACGATATTGCGCTTTTTCGTTGATGATCAGGAGAGCGAGAAGGACAAGCAGGTTCTGGTGATTACCCAGCTAGTGCCGGGCAATAGCTGTCACATTGGCTATGTCGATGCCTCGTCGATCAGCAATGCCAATATCGCAGCACGCGCTATCGCCGATACCGCGGGGAATTTTGATTGTCGCCAGGACCAGCCCGAATTCAGCAGTCCATTTACGGCCTGGTAGCCGCTCAGTCGGCGCGTTGTTTGCCGATCTGATTACGCAGGATAGTGCGGTCGCGAGAGGAGACGCCAATCAGCTCGGCGATGCGCCAAACCATGTTGTCCTCAAGCTCGTGGTTTTTCTTGTCAGCAAAAACCACCAGCCACATCATCCGGATAATCTCGATGCGTTCATCGCTGTCGAGTCCGGAAAGGGCGGAGGTGAAATTGTAGAGATCGACGGCATCGGCGTCGCGCGCCATCGCCTGGCGGATCAGGGTGTCAACCGAAGGTTCATCGAGCCCATACTGGTCCTGCAACACCTCTTTTACGGCCGACCGCTCCTGGTCTGTTGCTTGACCATCAACGGCGGCCAAATGAACGAGCAAGGCCGCAACGGCCAATTTTGGATCATGCCCGACCGCCGCCGCTTCGGGCTTGGCAAAAATGCGGGTCAAAGCTTCGAACATGGCGCAATCTCCGGACAGTACGCCGCGATGGCGCTTGTCGGTCTATCTAGTCTTCCGAGCCCGGCGTCTCAACCTGTGCCGCGGCCAAACACTCACTCTTGATCGGCGTTGAGCTTTGCCCGCCACACCTCAAATCAGTATTTCATCAATAATTTTTGCCAGAGCCGTGTCTTTTTGGGTAAGTCCGCCAGCGTCGTGACTGGTCAGTATTATGGTCACTTTGTTGAAGCTGTTGGTCCAGTCGGGGTGATGGTTGGCCGATTCAGCCGCCAGCGCCACGCGACACATGAAGCCGAATGCTTCGGAAAAATCCTTGAACTTGAAGACATGACTGATGCTGTCGCCGACATCGTCGTAGACCCAACCATTAAGCGTCGCCAATGCTTTATCGCGCTGCTTGTCGGTCAATATTTCGGCCATCTTAGTCTCCCAAACTCAGGATGATATGGATAGTCTCACAAAGTGACTGTTCCAAGGCCAACAACGCGTCGCGAACGAGAGTCACAGCAATTTTCAAATCAACTTCAACCCTTAAGCAAGTGTTCACCTTAGGGGCGGGTTTTTCAATGAAACCGAACGCCATAGTTGGATAGACACAAGTTTTTAACTTGCCGGGCGTCAGTTGAAGCCATTGAAAGGAGCTTGGCTAAGTGCTGACTTCTGCACGCAAATCATTGCCGACACTGGATTATGTGTCGATTGTGCGCTCGGTCTATGGTGATCGGCGGGCGTTGCTGTTTGGCGCATTTGCCAGCGCGGCGGCGGCCGGGCTTTCTGCCTATCGCAGCCAGTCCTTTGCCCTGTTCCTGATCGCTGTTGCCTTTGTCGCGGTAGGTTTCATCCGGTACCACAACATGCGCGCCTTCTGGCGAGCAGCAATTGACAGCGAAGATGTTGAAGCTGCCGAATACTGGGAAATTCGCGCCACCATTGGTGGGGGCATGGTTGCCTTGGTCTACGGACTTTGGTGTCTGGTGTCGATGCTGCTGGTCAGCGATCCATATGCAGAGTTAGTCAGTATCAGTCTTTCAATGGCTGCGATGGTGGGGGTGTGCGCGCGCAATTTCGGCCTGGATCGGCTGGTGGCCATCCAGACAGTTTTGTTGAGTGTACCGTTGGCGATGGGCCTCTTCTTCCGGGGTGATTTCTATCATCCGGTACTCGCCGGCCTGTTGGTTATCATGCTGATCAGCTTTCGAAAGCTGGCGACCGATATCCGCACCATTCTGCTTAGCGCAGTGCATGGGCGTGTCGAGGCCTCTCGGTTGGCGGGCGAGCTGGATATGGCCATGCGCACGCTTCAGCACGGTTTGTGCATGCTGGATGAGCAGGGGCGCGTACGTGTTGCCAATGACCGGGCGGTTCGACTTCTTGGGCTTCTGGGTATCGATAATATGATCGGTGCCAACTTCACCGATGTCGCCCAGAAACTGAGTGAAAGCGACATTGTTTCCGAAGCGGTGGTTCGGCGGCTTATGAGTCTGGTGGCCAAGCGCGGCACGGGCAAGATTTTACTATGTTTGCCCGGCGACCGCTATTGCGAGGTGACCATCAGTTCGCGCCGCACCAATACGGTTCTGTTGTTTGAAGACATCAGCGAGCGTGTCGCGGCCGAAGAGCGCATCAATTACCTGGCGCGCCACGATGGTCTGACCGGATTGCCCAATCGGACCCACTTCACCACCGTTGTGGCAGAGGATCTGCAGGATCGACGTGAGGCTGCCAGCCTCGGGGCGCCGGATCGTATCGTGGCGCTGACCATTGTGGATATTGACGATTTCAAACACGTCAATGATGCGCTGGGTCACGTGGTGGGCGATCAGCTCCTCAAGGAAGCGGGGCGCCGTTTGCGTGAGGCGGTGGGCTCGCAGTGCACTTTGGCGCGCTTGGGTGGCGACGAATTCATCATCTACCGCAATCAGATGATCGACCCAACAGAGGCTGAACAGGATGCTGAAGCCATTCTGCGGGCGTTTGCCCAGCCATTCGCGCTGGTTGAGACAGCGATATCGGTTAATGTCAGCGTGGGCGTGGTCGTCAATCCACCAATCAGCGACGATCTGGACGGGCTGATGGCCAAAGCCGATCTGGCGCTTTATGCAGCTAAGGGCGATGGCAAGGCCAGGAGCCAGATCTTCCACGCGCAGATGGATGTTGATTATCACTATCGCCAGCGACTCAAAGCAGACCTGCAAGAAGCAATTACCAATGGCGCTCTGACATTGGCGTTTCAGCCGCTGTTGGATTTGGCAACCAACAAAGTGGTGTGTTGCGAAGCATTGGCCCGCTGGGATCACCCTTCGCTCGGCTCGATTAGTCCAACGGTATTTATCCCGCTGGCCGAAGAGACGGGCCTGATTACCGACATTACCAATTGGGTTTTGTCGGCGGCGGCGCGTCAATGCCAGAACTGGCCCGCGGACATCAGTGTTGCGGTAAACATATCGGCGCGCGATTTCCGCGGCGGTGACGTTGGCCAAATGGTGACGAATGCGCTGGAAACGTCGGGACTTGCCGCGCATCGGCTTGAAATCGAGGTCACTGAAAGCGCCTTGATTGAAGAGCGCGATCTGGCCCAGGCGGTGCTTGATATGCTGGTCGAGCGCGGAATCGGTATCGCACTTGATGATTTCGGCACCGGCTATTCGTCCCTCAGCTATCTTCAGGCGCTGCCGTTCTCCAAACTCAAGATCGACCGCAGTTTCGTGGCTGATATTGCGACCAACCCACGCTCGCGGCGGTTGCTTGCCAATGTGGCCCGGTTGGGACGAGATCTCGATTTGACGGTAGTTGCCGAGGGGATTGAGACGGCGGAGCAATTGAAGGTACTGCAAGACTACACCAGTGTCGATCTTGTGCAGGGGTTCCTGTTTGGTCGTCCGCTGGCGGCCAGTGGCATCGGGGCCCTGATCGATCAATTGAACGATCAGACGTTCGATAATTTTCGCAAACACGGTTAACGCGCGTTAACCTATTCTAATTTATGGCTATTGCTCGCGTTCGAGCAAGGTTTTGGTCCGTCACGCCGTTGCGGTGGCAAAAACCCGCATGTTCATTTCCGACGTTCTGGCGTCTATATCCCTGCCATATGGCGGCGGGGGCTTGGCTATGCGGACAGCGACCCAATCACCAGCAGACGGGGTTTCCCGGTTTGCTGGGACTTTGATCGATTTGCTCGATAGGGTGGAATATCGGCGCGTCAGCGTCGATGATGAATTCGATCCGGTCTATCACTTGCGATACCAGGCGTATCGACGCGAAGAGTTTGTGCCGACCAATCCACAATTGATCACCCGCGATGAATTTGACGAGGCCGATAACTGTTACTGTTTCGGGGTCTATATCGATGAATCGCTGGTCAGTTCGGTCAGATTTCATCATGTGACGCCGACTGATCCGACGTCGCCGGGACGCTCGGTCTGGCCCGATGTTCTTGATCCGGTGCTGGCCGATGGCCACAGCTATATTGATCCAAGCCGCTTTACGACGGATCACGACGCTTCACTGGCATTTCCGGCGCTGCCCTATCTGACGCTGCGCATTGTGGCGATGGCGTGTGAGCATTTTGACGCTCGCTATTGCATTTCGGCCGTGCGGCCCGAGCATGCCCCTTTCTACAAACGAATATTTGGATCGCATCAACTGGGGGATGAGCGTAACTTTGCCGAGCTACAGTTTTCAATGCGCTTATATGCGGCCGAAGTGCCGATCATCCGAAATCGGGTCGCTGATCGCTACCCGTTCTTTATGTCTACGGCAGGCGAACGCGAACGTCTGTTTTCTGATTGGGCAGCCAAAATCGATCCGATTGCTCCAACGGCGCGACTGGCTCATCGGTTGCGCCTGCTCGATCCGGAAAACAACTAGGCAAGTGCGGCAAAAGCCTTTGACAAAGCATGCCGATCTTGGCTCAAATGAACAAAGGCAGGCACCCCCAAGTCTGTGGATGGAGGAAATCGAATGAGCCAAACTGAATATCCTGCGTGGGTCGAGAAAAATCCCGATGCCAGTGTTGTCAACACGCTGGCCAATCTGGCAGGGGCGATGATTGCACTTTGGAGTATTGCGCTTCTGGTGTTCATTTATGCAGCGTTTCATCAGCTTCCCGCATATTAGGGACTGATAAGGCGCACACTTGCGCCACAGGCGGCGGCAGGCCTATGCTGCCCCATGATTAAGTCTGGCCCAGGATTTGATCGTGCCGGTCGGCTGGCGATTTGGCTGGTGGTCATTTTGCTGGGTGGTCCGGTTCTGGCGCAAGCCACCACCAATAGTCGACTCAGTTTCAGCCATCTTATTGCGGGCCTTGATTCAACTTTCGTTGCCAAGTTCAACTATGGTCGGGGGATATTTGAGCATCAATGGTCCCGGTCAACGCATCCCGATGGGACCGCGACTGGCCTTGGGCCTTTTTACAATGGTGTGGGGTGCGCGCAGTGCCATGTGCGCGACGGGCGGGGTCAGCCTCCCGGACCTGACGCACCAGCGATATCGGGCTTTGTCATGCAACTTGGCGTCCCTGTGGCCGCCAATGGGCCGCAGACGCCCGACCCGCGGTATGGGTTGCAGCTTCAGGAACAGGCAACCGCCGGCGTCCTCCCCGAGGGCCGCATTACGATCACCTACGATGATGTTCCTATGCAACTGGGCGATACCACCGTGCAATTGCGCAGCCCCAACTATGAGATAGTCGACTTGGGCTATGGGCCGTTGGCACCGGATGTTCGGCTGGGTCCGCGGATTGCGCCGCCAATATTTGGATTGGGTTTCGTCGCGGCGATCGATGCAGATGACATTATTGCCAATGCCGACGAATTTGACGCCGATGGCGACGGCATCAGCGGTCGTGCCAATTTCGTGACCGACAAGGCGTCGGGAGCGTTGGTGCTGGGGCGGTTCGGTTGGAAAGCCAGCGCACCGAGTATTCGTGCGCAAGCCGAGCGGGCGGCTGCTCTGGATATGGGGCTTAGTTCTCCAGCCCATGGCGATCCTGATGGAGACTGCATGCCGGGGCAGGGCATCTGTGAGGCAGAGGGTTCGGAGCGGCCTGAGCTTGATGAGCAGTCGGTGCGCCTGATCGAATTTTACGTTTCGCATTTGGCCATCCCTGCCAGTCGGGATTTGCAGAGTATTGGCGCCGTTGCGGGCCGCGAAGTTTTTGAGGCCATCGGCTGCGCTGCCTGCCATGTTCCAGAATTTGTGACGACGGGCGAGGATGAAGTGTTCAAGGGCAAGCAGATCCGGCCCTATTCCGACTTTCTTTTGCATGACATGGGGCCAGACCTTGCTGACGGCATTACCGTGGGACGGGCGAGTGAGGCGGAATGGCGCACCGCTCCGCTTTGGGCGATCGGACTCAGTGCGGCTGTCAGTGGCCGAGAAACCTATTTGCACGATGGGCGGGCCCGCACATTGAGCGAAGCCATTCTATGGCATGGTGGGGAAGCCGCCGGCGCTCGGGCGCGGTTTCAGGGGTTGAGTGAAGGTGCGCGCCAGGTGTTGCTTGAATTTATTGCCGCGATTTGATGCCTGCCGCTTTCTAGCGGATCAGCACCAGTTGCGGGTCCAGCACCCGTAGAACCTGCCCCAGATCGTGACCCCGCTTTAAGATGCGGCCCTGCTGGTTGGTCACTGAGAATTGTCCCTGACGGTTACGCAATTTCGGGGTTTTCTCGATCAGGAATAATGGCCGTTCGGAAACGCGGGCGTAAATGGAAAATACGGCACGTTCACGCAGGAAATCCATTGCGTAGTCGCGCCAGTCGCCAGCGCTGACCTTGCGGCCATAAACGGCAAGAATGAGGGTAAGCTCGCGTCGGTCAAACGCCACCATCGGCGCAGGTTTTGCCGTGCTGGTGGGCGCGGACCGGTCATTGGCGTGGACCAGGGCGATAACGCCGGATTTGTCGCTGTTGTTATGGCCCTCGGCCACGCGCGCTCTCCCATGACAGAGCCGTCATGATTGCGGCATTCGCTGATTTTGGCAATGGGTGAATAAAATGAGGATACTAAATTACCTCATTTTGGTCACAGTTTGAACCCGCTTGTGCCGAATTGCACTGTCACAAATTAACCATTGCCTCCAGTGATCGGCAAGCGGGCCGAATGAGCCCCCAAACCTGAAGCCTGTTTGCCGATCGCCTTATTTACCAAGTCTAGTTAATCCCGTTCCGCCCCCAGGAGCGGGATTTTTTTGCTTTGATGGCATTGGTCAGTTCTCGATGGCAGCAGCACCAATGATCGGGCCGGGCAGGTTGCCATGCTCCTGCTGCACCAAAATCGCGATACCGCTATTGGGTGACTGAAGCAATTCGCCCAGCGGAAGTTTCAGTTCAGCGCCCGTTTCGGGTTCCCACATGCCGAGCATATGTCGGCCTTTGACCACGTTGGAATAGATCATGGTCTTGCCAGCATTTTCGCCGCGCTCGATGACCACGCTAGAGCGGGTTGCATAGCTCACAAGCCAGACAGTAGCCTTGCCAGCACCCGCTTTTCCGGCAATTGACACCTTGAGCATGTCATTGCCCATTCTCAGATCGATGGGCACGGCCAGGGCGGCGTCGCTCAGGGCGCCTGTCACATCATTCTGGCGTGATCCAACAACGCCGGTCGTGCCGTTGATGACCATTTGCGGGGTGTATATGCGCGAGGATTCCCAATTTTTGGCGTAGGCGCGCTGATATTCGGAATTTTCCGGGGAGCCGAACGTGTCAGGCCAGCCGATATAGTCCCAATAATCGACGTGATAGGCCAAGGCAATTACGTCGTCGTCGGCGCTCAGGCGCGTCAACAGTTTGTCCGCCGGTGGGCAGGACGAACAGCCCTGGCTGGTGAAAAGTTCGACCACAGCCTTGGCCTGCAGTCGGTTTTTTTCGGCCAGCGCCGGTGCGGCGAGGAGCATTGTGGCGGCAAGGCTTAAGCTGAAAGCCAGAAGGGAAGTTGTTCGCATGCGATGTTGTAAGGCCAGCCCGATGGTTCTTGCCAGTCAAATCAGGGTGAAGGCAAAAAAATGACGACCCGTAGGTCGCCATTTGGCTTTTCAATGCGGCAGGATCTTAGGCGGCAACGAGGCTTCGCAAGACATATTGCAGGATGCCTCCGTGGCGGTAGTAATCCAACTCAATCGCAGTATCGATGCGGCAGCGCGTTGTGATGGTGCGTTCCTTGCCATCGGCTGAAACGATCTGGACGCTGACATCGGCGCGCGGCGCAATCTGGGTAATGCCCTGAATGGTGACGGTTTCGCTGCCATCCAGACCAAGAGTTTGCCAGCTTTCACCGTCGGCGAACTGCAGAGGAAGCACGCCCATGCCCACGAGATTTGAGCGGTGGATGCGTTCAAAGCTCTGGGCGATGACGGCGCGGATGCCCAAAAGGTTGGTGCCCTTGGCGGCCCAGTCACGGCTGGAGCCGGTGCCATATTCCTTGCCGGCAAATACGACCAGAGGGGTGTTTTGCGCCTGATAGGCCATTGCCGCGTCATACATGGCCATCTCAGTGCCATCGGGGCCTTTGGTGAAGCCGCCTTCGACGCCGGGCACCATCTGGTTCTTGATGCGGATATTGGCAAATGTGCCGCGCATCATGACTTCGTGATTGCCGCGGCGGGCGCCGTAGGAATTGAAGTCACGCGGGGCGACCTGATGCTCCTCGAGGTAGCGGCCGGCCGGGGTGTTGCCCTTGAACGATCCAGCCGGAGAAATATGGTCGGTGGTGATCGAGTCAAGGAACAGACCCAGAATACGCGCCTTATTGATATCGGTGACCGGCGCTGGTTCCATTTTCAGATTCTCGAAATATGGCGGGTTCTGTACATAGGTTGAACCCGAGTTCCAGCCGTAGGTCTCGGCGTCATCCACAGCGATGCCCTGCCAATGGGTGTCGCCCTTGAAGACGTCCGAATAACGGCCCTTGAACATTTCCTGGGTCACGTGGGTACGCACTATGTCCGCGACTTCGTGATTGGTGGGCCAGATGTCTTTGAGATAGACGGGCTTACCGTCAGAGCCGGTGCCCAAAGGTTCGGTCGTAATGTCGATGTTCATCGAACCGGCCAAGGCGTAGGCCACAACCAATGGCGGCGAAGCGAGGAAATTGGCCTTGACGTCGGGATTAACCCGGCCTTCGAAGTTGCGGTTTCCTGAAAGTACTGAGGCTGCCACCAGATCCCCGGCCTGAACAGCTTTGGAGATTTCGGCGGGCAGCGGCCCGGAATTGCCGATACAGGTGGTGCAGCCATAGCCGACCAAATTAAAACCGATGGCGTTGAGGTCGTCGGACAGACCCGCGCTATCAAGATAATCGGTCACCACCTGCGAGCCGGGGGCAAGCGAGGTTTTGACCCACGGTTTGCTATCGAGGCCCAGCGCCCGTGCCTTGCGGGCAACCAACCCGGCAGCGACCAGAACGGAGGGGTTGGAGGTGTTGGTGCAGGAGGTGATGGCGGCGATTACAACGTCGCCGTGGCCGATTGCATAGTCCGTGCCGTCGACATTGATCTTTGGATCGTCGGTTTTTGAGAACTCGGTGGGCAGCGCCTTGGCAAATGCCGATTTGGCGGCGTCGAGCGCGATGCGGTCCTGCGGGCGTTTTGGGCCCGAAATCGAGGGTACAACAGTTGTCAGGTCAAGTTCGAGCGTCGAGGTAAAAACCGGATCGGAGGAGGCTGTCTCACGGAACATGCCTTGCGCCTTGGCGTAGGCCTCAACCAGTGCGACGCGGTCGGCCTCGCGACCAGAGGTGGTCAGATATTGCAGGGTGTCGGTATCGATAGGGAAAAACCCGCAGGTTGCGCCATATTCGGGCGCCATGTTGGCAATGGTTGCCTGATCTTCAAGCGAGAGGAAATCGAGGCCGGGGCCGAAAAATTCAACGAACTTGCCGACGACGCCCTTCTTGCGCAGCATTTCGGTGATGGTGAGCACCAGATCGGTGGCGGTAATGCCTTCATTGATCTTGCCGGTGACCTTGAAGCCCACAACTTCGGGGATCATCATGGTGATTGGCTGGCCGAGCATGGCCGCTTCGGCTTCAATGCCGCCAACACCCCAGCCGAGAACCGCCAAACCATTGACCATAGTGGTGTGGCTGTCGGTGCCAACCAGCGTGTCGGGGTACGCAATAGTTTCCCCGTTTTCGTCTTTGGTCCAGACGGTCTGGGCCAGATATTCAAGATTGACCTGATGGCAGATGCCGGTGCCGGGAGGCACAACGCGGAAGTTGTCAAAGGCTTTCTGGCCCCAGCGCAGGAACTCGTAGCGCTCGCCATTGCGCTGATATTCCAGCTCGACGTTCCGGGTGAAGGAGCCAGCGGTGCCGAAACTATCGACCATGACCGAGTGGTCGATGACCAGATCAACCGGCACCAGCGGGTTGATCTTTTGCGGATCAGCGCCAAGACCGGTGGTCGCGTCACGCATGGCGGCAAGGTCGACCACGGCAGGCACGCCGGTAAAGTCCTGCATCAGCACGCGTGCGGGGCGATAGGAAATTTCGTGTTCGGACTTGCGGGTCTTGAGCCATTTGGCAACTGCCAGAATGTCATCCCTGGTAACGGTGCTGCCATCTTCAAAGCGCAACAGGTTTTCCAGCACCACCTTCATCGAGTGTGGCAGGGCGGAAATGCCCTCCAGACCATTCTTTTCGGCCAGTGGCAGCGAAAAATAAGTGTAGGTCTTGCCGCCCACATCGAGGGTGGTTTTTGAATTGAAGCTATTCAGAGATGAGGTCATGGTGCCCGCCTTTTAGCTAGGTTCCAAAGGCGATACGGCCAGGCCAAGAGGGGCAGGTCTGCCCGGTTTGGCACGAGGGCGCAGCGCCTTTGCTGGAATGAGTCCAATCTGGAAGGGCTTATACCCAAACAATTTGGTGCTTGCCAGTGCGGACTTTGTTTCAATACGACATGGGGTCATGACAGATCGGCAAGCCTTTGAGAAAATCATCTTGCGCGCTGCGGGGCTTAGCGGCCAACGTGGCGACAATATCCTTTTTGCCGGGCTCGATTTTGAGGTTCCGGGCGGAGCGGCATTGGCGCTACGCGGCCCCAACGGGGCGGGCAAGACTACATTGCTCCTGACGCTGGCAGGTTTGATTACACCAGCGGCAGGCACAATTGAGTTTGATGGCCCTGATTCCGAGGGGCCACCAATTCTGCATTTTTGCGGGCATCATAATGCAATCAAGCAACGGCTAAGCGTTTTTGAGAACCTTGAGTTCTGGGCGGCGCTAAACGGTGGCACCGGTAATAGCGTTCCGGCGGCATTGGACCGTGTGGGGCTTGGCGCCATTGCTTCGGTGGATGCGGGACATTTGTCAGCCGGGCAGGGAAAGCGGCTGGCGCTGGCGCGGCTTCTGGTTAGTCATCGGCCTGTCTGGCTGCTCGATGAACCGATGGCGGCGCTCGATAGTGCGGGCGACCAACTGATCGGCGTGCTGCTTGACGAACATCTGGCCGCGGGCGGCGTAGTGATTGCGGCAACGCACGATGATTTGCCGCTTGGCGATACTGCACGTGGCCGAGTCCTGCGGCTGGGGGCAGCCTCATGAACGCTTTTGGGGCCGTTTTGGCACGAGAGTTGAAATTGGCAGCACGCAGCGGCGGCGATGTGCTGACGCTGGTACTGTTTTTTGTGATGATCGGGGTAATCGTGCCGTTTGCAATGGGCCCCGACAAAGCGATGCTGTCGCGATTGGCCCCGGCGATTGTCTGGATTGCCGCGTTCCTTTCGATGCTGCTGGGGCTGGATCGAATGTTTCGTGCTGATCATGAGGATGGCACACTGGTTCTGTTGCGGCAGGCCGATCTGCCGTTTTCAGCAATTGTTGGTGCCAAGGTGGCTGCCCACTGGCTATTGACCGCGCTGCCCCTGATTATTGCCAGCCCTTTGCTGGCGATCATGCTGGCCATGGACATGCCAACATTGGGAAGGGCCGTCGTTTCATTATTGGTTGGCACACCGGCACTGGTGGCGCTGGGGGCCATTGGGGCAGCGGTAACGGTATCAATCCGGCGGGGTGGGCTGATTGCGCCGGTGCTGATCCTACCGATGGCCATACCCATCCTGATTTTCGGAGTTGGCACGATTTCGACGGGTGCCGGACCTGATCAATCGGACGCGGCACTGTTGTTTCTTGCGGCAATCAGTCTCATGACAGCGGCGCTGGCTCCCTTTGTGGCCGCGCTTGCGATAAAGTGGGGGGAAGATTAAGGGCCTCCTATGAGCATTGATACCAAATCCAGACAAGGCTGGTTCAGCCGCATTGCCCATCCCGGCCAGTTCATGGCCTGGACGCAGCCGCTGTTGTGGCCGCTGGTGGGGATCACGGCGGTATTGTTTGTTGTCGGGCTCTACTATGCCTTTTTCAATTCGCCCGAAGACTATCAAATGGGCGAAACGGTGCGCATCATGTATGTGCATGTCCCCAACGCCTGGCTGAGCCAATTTGTCTATGTGATCATGGCGGTTTCAGCGCTTGGCACCCTGGTGTGGCGCCATCCGCTGGCCGATGTTTCGATGAAGGCTGCCGCCCCATTGGGCGCGGTTTTCACAGCACTCGCCCTCTATACCGGTGCGCTCTGGGGGCGACCCACCTGGGGTACGTTCTGGGAGTGGGACGGGCGCATGACCTCGACCCTCGTTCTGCTGCTTATTTATCTGGGCATTATCGCGCTGTGGCGGGCATTTGATGATCAGTTGCGCGCCGCGCGGGTTATTGCGGTCTTTACGCTCGTCGGGGCGGTCAATATTCCGATCATCAAGTTTTCGGTGGATTGGTGGAGCACGCTGCACCAGCCTGCCAGCGTGTTCCGCCCAGATGGTCCGACGATTCCACCGTCCATTCTGATCCCGTTGTTCCTTATGTTTTTTGCCTTCACCTTTTTGTTTCTGGTGCTGCACCTCAAGGCCATGCATACCGAGATCCGGCGCCGCAAAGCGATGGGGCTGGAACGGCGCGCTGCGGGAGCTTTGGCATGATCGATCTGGGACCTCATGCGGTATTTATCATCTGGGCCTATGTCGGGTCGGCGATTGCGGTTGCCGGATTGGTCGGGGCGGTATTGCTTGATGCGCGGCGTGTATCAAGGCGGCTGACAACACTTGAAACGCAAGGCGTGCGCCGCCGGTCGGATAATCATTGATGCGTTATGTATTTTTCGGCCTGCCGCTTTTGCTGCTGGCGGCGTTGTTGAGCGTTTTTGCCTTTTCGATCAACCGTGATCCGAACCTGGTGCGCTCGGTCTTGATCGACAAGCCCGCACCCCAATTCGACATGCCGGCGGTGGCTGGTCTGGGGGTGACCGGCTTTGATACCCAAAGCCTTGTTGGCGAGGTGACTGTGGTCAATGTGTTTGCCAGCTGGTGCGTTCCCTGCCGCGAGGAACATCCGGTGCTTACCGCGCTCAAGGATGTGTCCGGGGTCCGACTCTTTGGCATCAATCAGGCTGACAAGCCCGAAAATGCGGTGGCATTTCTTGAAGAACTGGGCAATCCCTATGATCGGGTCGGGGCTGACGAAAACCGACGTGTTTCGATTGACTGGGGCGTCTATGGAGTGCCCGAAACCTTTATCGTGGATGCGCGCGGGGTCATTGCCTTCAAGCACGTCGGCCCAATGACGGGGGCGGATGTTGAAAAGGAAATTCTGCCCGCGATCAAGCGTGCTCGCGCCGTCAAACCCTAAAAGTCGCTGGTCAGGCCCTTGATTTCCCAATCACCATAACGAGCAGGCTCCAGACCGCCACGACCACCGGTCTCGGGCGGCAATTGGGCCAACTGTCGGTCCAGTTCGGTACGGCGCGCCTCGGCTTCGGCCAAAGCGCGTTTGGCGGCAGGTGTCAGAGTTTTCGTCAGTGCTTGTGTGGGCGTTTCGGGCATTGCAATCTTCTCATTCAGCCGGGCATCTTGCGCCGAACCTGTCGGCTCCCAACATATTGGGCAAAGATTGGCAGGATCAAGCAAGATGTTCAACGCACTTCGTACCGGGGTTCTGTTGGCGGCGCTGACTGCGCTGTTCATGGCCGTGGGCTATTTCATTGGCGGTACCGGCGGCATGGTCATGGCGTTTGGATTTGCGCTGGTAACCAACGCCATTGGCTACTGGAATTCGGACAAACTGGTTTTGCGCATGCAAAATGCCGTGCCGGTGGCGCAGAGTCGAGCGCCCGAACTATATGAAATGGTTGACACGCTCTCCCAACGCGCGGGCATTCCAACCCCGGCGGTCTATCTGATCGAAACCGATCAGCCCAACGCTTTTGCCACCGGCCGGGATCCCCAACATGGCGCGGTCGCTGTGTCGGCGGGCCTGCTCAAACACCTTGAAACCCGCGAAGTCGCGGCGGTTATCGCCCATGAACTGGGCCATATCCGCAATCGCGATACGCTGACGATGACGATCACGGCTACGTTTGCCGGTGCTATATCTATGCTGGCCCAATTTGGCCTGTTCTTTGGCGGTGGCAATCGGCGCGACAATCCGCTGGGCGGCATGGGCGCGCTGCTCATGGTGTTCCTGGCCCCGGTCGCAGCCATGCTGGTGCAGATGGCGGTCAGCCGGACCCGCGAGTATGAGGCCGACAAGGCGGGGGCCGAAATATCGGGCGATCCGCTGGCGCTGGCCTCGGCCCTGCGCAAAATCGCGGGCCTTGCCGGGCGACAGGTCAATGTTGCCGCCGAGCGCAATCCGGCGATGGCGCACATGTACATCATCAACCCGCTGAGCGGGCAGCGCATGGATAATCTGTTTTCCACTCATCCCGACACCGCCAATCGCATTGAAGCGCTGACAAACCTTGCGAGTGCGATGCAGGTGAACCATAAGAGCCCGACAAGTGCTTCGCGTTCGGGCACGGTGCGGGCAGCGCCGGGTCAGGGTGGAAGCTGGCGCGTACCACAAATACGACGCGAAGATGAGGATGGCGACAGTCGCGGTCCCTGGGGATGAGTGAAAGCTTTTGACGGCAAAGAAAGAACCAGCAGGCCTGAGCCTGCGCCTCGTGGCGGCTTCGCGGTTGCGTGCTGTGTTGAGTGGCGACAATTTTGTGGCGCTGGGCGCAAACGATATTGCCGATAGCCGCGACCGCGCAACCGCCAATCGGCTGATCACGATGGCGCTGCGGCGGCATGGGCAAATCAACTTCATAATGCACGCGCTACTCGACAAGGGGCTACCGGGCAAGAGCGGCAGCTTTGAAGCGGTGTTGCGCCTATCGCTGGCCCAGCTCGTTTATCTGCCTGATCTGGGTGCCCACAGCGCGCTGTTTTTGGCCGTTGAAGCGCTCAAGCGTGACAAGAAGGCCCAGCATCTGACCGGATTGATGAATGCTGTGCTGCGCCGGGCGCAGGCCAATTCGGCCAAGTACTGGTCGCTGTCCGATGATTTATTGATCCCCGAAACGTTCGGCGATACCTGGGTGGATGCCTACGGCGAGGCAGCTATACCTGCATTTACCGATGCTCTGATTGCCGGCGCCCCGCTTGATCTGACGCTTAAGGACAATGACCCCGACCTGATTGCGGCGCTGGGTGCGGTTCCATTGATGGACGATAGTGTTCGGGTCGAAACACGGGATCGGCCGGTTGAAGGATTGCCCGGCTATGCAGAAGGTCGCTGGTGGGTGCAGGACGCAGCCTCAGCGCTCCCTGCACGTCTCATGGGACTGGAAAAGGGCGCCCGGGTGCTTGATCTGTGCGCTGCGCCCGGTGGCAAGACGGCGCAATTGATCAAGGCCGGCTACCAGGTCACCGCGCTTGATGCAGACGCCAAGCGCATGGAGCGCCTCAAGATCAATTTGACCCGGCTGGACTACGAGGCCGAAACAGTGACAGCGGACGCCGCTACATTTGCGCCCGAATCCGGGTTTGACGGGGTGTTGCTGGATGCGCCGTGTTCAGCAACCGGAACCTTTCGGCGGCACCCCGAGGTTATCTGGCATCGGATGGCGAGTGACATCGCCGGACGGGTCAGCGTGCAACGCGCGTTATTGATTAACGCGTTTCGTTGTCTCAATCAGGGTGGGGTGCTGCTATATTGTGTGTGTTCGCTGGAGCCGGAGGAGGGCGAGGCACAGGTTGAATGGGCACTTCAGCATTTGCCCGACCTAAAGCTTTTGCCGATTGGCCCGGACGAAATCGGTGGTGATCTGGCGGGAGCGGTTTCGCCCGATGGCCTGCTGCGTACGCATCCTGGAATGGCGCCGGGTAGACAACCGGGTGGCATGGATGGATTTTTTGTGGCCCGCTTCGGGCGACACTGAGTGAATGTTTTTCGATGCAGTGCATCGCCCAGGAATGCAGTTAGTCCAGTTGAGTTGAGTGGTTCATTGAACGGTTTGCAATTGCCAGTGTTGACAGCCAAAGCGGCTGGGGGCGTATGATGCTGGACGCATGGCAATTTGCCGTGGGGCGGCTCGCTAACGGCTTGGCTGACCGCATTGTCACCCTGCCAATGCTGCGCTGGACGTGGACCGGCACCGCCGATACCGGCTACGACAGCAATCTGCCCGAATATCGTCCCAGTGATCGCGATGCTGTGCGCGACATGATGGCAGGGCGCTATCTGTTGGCATCCAGGCTGGTGGAAACAGGGGGCGTTTCGCCCTTCGGGATAGAAACCGAGCATGTTGACTGGCGTATCAACCTGCAGGGGTTTTCGTGGCTGCGCCATTTTCGCGACGTGCGCGACGCTGGCGAGCGCGGATTTGCTCGTATGCTGGTGCTCGATTGGATCGGGCGCTCGGGTGAATTTGAGCGCGAAACCTGGGCACCGGGGGTTTGCGCCCAACGGGTTTTGAATTGGCTGCGTCATCTCAATTTGCTGCTTGAGGGAGCCAATGCCGAACAAAGTCGCACCATCATGCGCTCGCTTGGGACCCAGATCCAGAGCCTCAAGGTGCGGTGCAAACTGATCAACGATCCGGTTGATCGATTGCTGGCCTGCATCGCGGTTCTGGGCGCGTCGCTTTGCGATCAGGAAACCTCGGATCACATCGAAGCGGCCGCGTTGCGGCTGGATGCGGTGCTGGCCGCCCAGATTGACAGCGATGGCCTGCATCTCGCGCGCAGTCCCCGCGTCCAGCTGCTGTTGCTGGCCGAGCTTGCCAGCGTGCGTTCGGGCCTCTCAAATTTTAACAGTGACTGGGGCCATCGACTTGGCAATCAGGTTGAAAAAATGCACCAGGCGCTCGATGCCCTGACATTGGGCAGCGGTGAGCCGGTTTATGCCAACGGCACCGGGCAATTGCCGCACGACGTATTGATCGCCGTGCAGGCGAGCGGCGTACCCCAGAAGCAAGTCAGTCGCCTGTTGAGTGGATTTGGTGTGTTACGTGATGGCGAAGCCGTGGTCATTGCCGATGGCGGACAGGTGCCGCCGCCTGAGTTTGCCCGCGAAGCCCATGCTGGTGCCCTTTCGTTCGAATTCAGCCATGGTACCGAGCAGATTATTGGCAATTGTGGCCCCGCACCCGCCGATTTGCCCGACAGCAAATTGTTGTTTCGTCGCGGCGTGGCTCATTCGGCGCCCACTATCAATGCCCAAAGTGCGACGCGTATTCGCGAAAAAGGCCCATTGGCCGAAATACCCCATCAGACGGGCGCTGGGCCCGGCCTGACGCTCAATAGCGCCGATCAGCTGTTGAGCCTGGTTCAAAATGGCTATGCGGCTCGCTTCGGGGTGTCGCTGGAGCGGCGCATAACTCTCTTGTCGAGCGGGACCACCCTTGTGGGTCAGGATCGGATGATCCGGGCGGGCAAAGCGCCAGTTTCAGGCGTGATCACGGCCCGGTTCCATCTTGCACCCGGCGTCATGGTGCGCCGTATCGGCAATGAAGGCATCGTGCGGCTGGTGCTGCCAAATGGCGCGGTTTGGAGTTTTTTGTGGGAGGGGGCGGACCTTCGCGTCGAGGAAAGCGTCCGGCAATCGTCCTATGTCGGATTTCACCGCACGCAGCAGTTGGTGCTCGAGGCCGATGTCGAAGTGGGCGATGAAATTGCCTGGATCGTGACGCTGGAACAGTCCTGAAATGCGATCAATTGGGCTTACGCCGCGCAAAATGGCGCAGGGGCGTTGCCCGCAGGCCCCTATCTGGCTTATAGCGCCCCCATCAATTCAAATCGGGAAGCGCGTTCATGAACCACAGCAAGACAGTCAAGGTCGGGCGGGCCCTGCTATCGGTGTTTGACAAGGCCGGCATGGTGGACTTTGCCAAGGGGCTGTCGGCGGCCGGGGTCGATCTGGTGTCAACGGGCGGCACGCATCGCCTGATCGCCGACGCAGGGCTGACGGTGCGCGAAATTTCGGAACTGACCGGCTTTCCCGAAATGATGGATGGCCGGGTCAAGACCCTGCATCCAAAGGTGCATGGCGGGCTTTTGGCGGTCCGGGACAATGCCGAGCACAAGGCGGCCATGGACGCCCACGAAATCGGCGGTATCGAGCTGGTTGCTGTCAATCTTTATCCGTTTGAGGAAACTGTCGCCAAGGGCGCCGATTACGACACCATTATCGAGAACATCGATATTGGCGGGCCTGCCATGATCCGCTCGGCCGCCAAAAATCATGCCTATGTCACCGTTGTTGTCGATCCGACTGACTATCCGGCGATCCTTGCGGCAATTGCTGAAACCGGCGGTGTGCCGTTTGATATGCGCCAGCGGCTTGCGGCCAAAGCCTATGCACGGACCGCTGCCTATGATGGGGCAATTTCGAGCTGGTTTGCCAAGGCCATCAATTATCCCGAAATTCCCTATCGCAGTTTTTCGGGGCAATTGGCAGAAGTCATGCGCTATGGCGAAAATCCGCATCAATGGGCCGGTTTTTATACCACGGGGGATGCGCGGCCCGGCGTGGCCAGCGCCAAAAAGGTGCAAGGCAAGACGCTTTCCTACAACAATATCAACGATACGGACGCCGCGTTCGAATTGGTGAGTGAATTTGATCCGGTCAAAACGGCAGCGGTGGCGATCATCAAGCATGCCAATCCATGCGGTGTTGCGGTTGCCGATACGATTATCGACGCCTATCGCATGGCGTTGCGCACCGATCCGGTCAGTGCCTTTGGCGGCATAGTGGCGATCAACCGCGAGATTGATGCGGCGACTGCCACTGAGATCGTCAAGGTATTTACCGAAGTGATCGTGGCACCATCGGCTACCTCTGAGGCAATCGAGATCATTGCCGCCAAGAAAAACCTGCGGCTACTGCTGACGGGGGGCTCGCTGATCCGAAAGCCGACGGGTTGACGGTGCGTTCGGTTTCGGGCGGACTGTTGGTGCAGACACGCGACAATACCAGTGTCGATGACTGCGACCTCAAGGTTGTGACCAGAAAACAGCCCAGTGCCGCTGAACTAACCGATATGAAATTGGCGGCAAAGGTGGCTAAGCACGTCAAATCCAACGCGATAATTTACGTCAAAGATGGGGCAACAGTTGGGATTGGCGCGGGGCAGATGAGCCGAGTTGATTCGGCCCGCGTGGCGCACCGAAAGTCCATCGACGCCGCTCAGGCCGCCGGGATCGAGGGGGCGTTGACCCGAGGGTCGGTCGTCGCCTCAGATGCTTTTTTTCCATTTGCTGATGGACTTGAAGCATTGGTTGAAGCGGGCGCGACGGCGGTCGTGCAGCCGGGTGGATCTATGCGCGATCAGGAAGTGATTGATGCGGCGGATGCGGCCGGCATTGCCATGATTTTTACCGGTATGCGCCATTTCCGCCATTAATTTGTCCGCCGGACAATTTATTTTGTCTGGCGTGTCGATCCAGCTACCATTGGTTCGTCGTGTTGGTATTCGGGCAGGTCATGGGGACCGGCCCGGTACAACAGGGGAGCATCCAAATGCGTTTCATGATTATCGTCAAGGCCAATGCAGACAGCGAAGCTGGAGTCATGCCTTCATCCGAAGCCATCGCCAGAATGGGCGTGTTCAACGAGAAAATGATTGAGGCCGGGGTGATGCTGGCCGGCGATGGGCTGCATCCATCCTCCAGGGGCGCGCGGATAAAATCGGAAAACGGCAAGGTTGTCGTCACCGATGGGCCGTTCAGTGAAACCAAGGAATTGATCGCTGGATTCTGGATGATCCAGACCAAATCCTACGAAGAGGCGCTGGAATGGTGCAAGCGGATCCCATTCGATGCAGGGATGGAAGTAGAGTTGCGCAAGGCGTTCGAAGCATCTGACTTTGTTTCAGATAGCATTACCGAGGAACATCTCGCCAAGGAACAGGAATTCCGGGACGCGCAAAAGCCCATCTCCAATGGCTAACGCCTGCATATTGATTTGATGAACGGCGACAATATCAGCCGCGCCATTGAAACGGTCTGGCGCATGGAAGCGCCCAGATTGGTGGCGGGGCTGGTGCGCATGGTGCGCGATATCAGCCTGGCGGAGGAGTTGGCGCAGGAAGCACTGGTTGGCGCTTTGCAGTCGTGGCCGAAATCGGGCGTGCCGGATAATCCGGGCGCATGGCTGATGACCAGCGCCAAGCGCTGCGCCATCGACTATTTTCGGCACAATGCCATGGTTGCCCGCAAGCTGCCAGAAATTGCGCATGCGACACCCACCGACGCTTCGGCGGCACCGGATCCTGAAGCCTTGCTCGATGCAGGGTCAGGCGATGACTTATTGAACCTGATGTTTGTGGCCTGTCATCCAGCATTGTCGCCCGAAGCGCAGTCGGCGCTGACCCTGCGTTTGATTGGGGGATTGAGCACCAATGAAATTGCACGCGCCTTTTTGGTAAGCGAAGCCACCATGGCGCAGCGGATCGTACGCGCCAAGAGAACACTGGCCGAGGCGGGCGAACGGTTCGCATTTCCAAACAGTGCCGAGCGGCAGGCGCGGCTGGGTTCAGTGCTGGGTGTCCTCTATCTGATCTTTAACGAAGGGTATTCGGCGACCACCGGGCAGGACTGGATGCGACCACAATTGTGCGAGGAAGCCATGCGCATGGGCCGGATATTGGCGCAAATGGTACCCGATCAATCCGAAGTACACGGGCTGGTTGCCTTGATGGAACTGCAGGCGTCCCGGTTCGCGGCCCGCCATGGTGCTGATGGCACGCCGATCCTGCTGGCTGAGCAAAATCGCGCCCGCTGGGATCGAACTTTGATCGGGCGGGGGCTTGCGGGCGTTGATCGGGCACGGGCCGAGTCGCTGCACCCTGGTTCCTACAGTTTGCAGGCCGCCATTGCCGCCTGTCACGCGCGGGCCGCTCTGTCCTGCGGAAACCGACTGGAACGAGATTGCCCGACTTTACGGCCAATTGGCACAAATCAATCCCGGCCCCGTTATTGAACTCAATCGCGGGGTGGCGATCGCGCAGGCGCATGGCGCAAAGGCGGGACTTGACCATCTCGAGCACCATGTCGATGCCGAAGCATTGGCGCATTATCCGCTATTTGCCGCGGCGCGTGGGGAGTTGCTCGAACGGCTAGGCCGGGATGGGGAAGCATCGGCATGCTTTGCGAGGGCTGCGGCTCTGACGCAAAATCAAGTCGAAAAAGCGCTGATGCAGAAGCGGGCCGAACGATTGGCTGGCGCAAAATCTTGACCCTCGCAGGCGCTGGGATTAGAACGGCTCCAGAAATCTTTCCCAAGCTTTGCTGGACACACATTACATGACCAAGGCGCGCACGCTTTACGACAAGATCTGGGACGACCATCTGGTTCAGAACAACGAAGATGGCACCTCGCTGCTCTATATTGATCGGCATCTGGTCCATGAAGTGACAAGCCCACAGGCATTCGAAGGCCTGCGCCTCAACAAGCGCCGTGTTCGCCATCCAGAACGCACGCTGGCGGTGGTTGATCACAATGTGCCGACGTCTGACCGCAGCGCCGGAATCGATGATCCTGAAAGCAAATTACAGGTCGATACGCTGGCCGAGAACGCCCGCGAGTTCGGTGTCGAATATTTCGACGAGTTGGACAAGCGGCAGGGCATTGTGCACATCGTCGGTCCCGAGCAGGGATTCACCCTACCGGGCATGACTATTGTATGTGGCGATAGCCATACCTCGACACACGGCGCTTTTGGCGCGCTGGCCCATGGCATCGGCACGTCCGAGGTCGAACATGTGCTGGCCACGCAGACTCTGATCCAGCAAAAGGCCAAGAACATGCTGGTGCGGGTGGATGGCAAGCTGCCGCCCCATGTTACCGCCAAGGATATCATTTTGGCGATCATTGGCGAGATCGGCACGGCGGGCGGCAATGGTCACGTGATTGAATTTGCTGGCGAAGCCATCGAAGCGCTGTCGATGGAAGGCCGGATGACGGTGTGCAACATGACTATCGAAGGGGGCGCGCGCGCCGGATTGATCGCGCCGGATCAAACAACCTACGACTATGTCGAAGGCCGCAATCGCGCGCCGTCAGGCACGGCTTGGGACATGGCGCTTGATTATTGGAAAACGCTTTATACCGACGACGGCGCCCATTACGACAAGGTCGTGGTACTCGACGCGGCCAATTTGCCGCCTATCGTTTCCTGGGGCTCTTCGCCTGAAGACGTGATTGCGGTCACGGGCGAAGTGCCCAATCCCGATGATATTGCTGATGAAAACAAACGTGCTTCCAAGTGGCGGGCCCTCGAATATATGGGTTTGAAGCCCGGCACCAGGATCACCGACATCACGGTGGACCGGGTGTTCCTGGGGTCGTGCACCAATGGGCGGATCGAGGATCTGCGCGTTGCCGCGGCCGCGGTCAAGGGCAAGAAGGTTCATGGCAATGTGTCAGCCATGGTCGTACCCGGCTCCGGGTTAGTCAAGGAACAGGCAGAGGCCGAAGGTCTGGATGTGATATTCAAGGACGCCGGGTTCGACTGGCGTGAGCCGGGCTGCTCGATGTGCCTGGCCATGAATGCCGACAAGCTCAAGCCGAAGGAGCGTTGCGCCTCGACCTCAAACCGCAATTTTGAAGGCCGTCAGGGCTTTAAGGGCCGCACCCATCTGGTGTCGCCCGAAATGGCGGTGGCGGCAGCCGTTACCGGCCATTTCGTTGACATTCGTGACTGGCAGTAAGTTGATGCTCTCGGGAGCGCTCGTGGCGCTCCCGAAGCCCGGCTAATCGCGGGGCACAAATTCAAATTCGGCTTCATTGCCACCCGATGGATCATCGGAAACACGCAGCCACAGATTATTCTCATCAAGCGCTGCAAACCAATCATCCCAACTGACCAACTGAAACCCACCGATCCGGTCGGGGCCCTGATTATGGTCGGAATTTAGCGCCTCCTGGCCGAATGTCAGTTGCAGGATGGTGCGCGTGTCCGAGCCATCAGGCACTTCCATCAGCATCGGGTTGCCGCCGCGTGCCGAAGTCCATTGGCGAATGTCGTCGTGGGAGGTGAGGATTTTTGGCATTGGGCGCTCCTGGTGGTGTTGCAGGACAAGTCGGGGCGGGGAAGATGGTTCCTCTGCGTGCCAAACCATTGCGCCTTCTCGTGAATGGGCTAATGTCTGATCGCTGGGAGGCAATGATGATTTTTGACCTATTTCGATTGGATGGCAAGTCGGCTCTGGTGACCGGGGGGACCCGTGGCATTGGTCTTGGCATCGCCAAGGCGCTGGGTGACGCAGGCGCGCGGCTTGTTATCGCCTCACGTCAGGAAAACCAAGCGGCGCTGACCGAACTGCGCGACGCGGGCTACAACGTCGACTATATCAATGCCGACATGAGTGATCCGGACGCGCCGGCCAAACTGATTGCCGACACGCTGGCTCTGGTCGGTCGATTGGACATTCTGGTCAACAATGCCGGGGTCGCCCAGCATGGCGACACTGAAACATTTTCAACCGACACGTACCGCCGTCTGATGTCGATCAATCTGGATTCGGTATTTTATACCTGCCGGGCTGCGTTGACGCCGATGCGGCAGCAAAAAGGCGGCGTTATTCTCAATATTGGCTCGATATCGGGCTATATTTCAAACATTCCCCAGCGCCAGGCCGCCTACAACGCCAGCAAGGCTGCGGTTCACATGCTGACCAAAAGCCTTGCCAGCGACTATGCCGAGGAAAATATCCGCGTCAACGCGATTGCGCCCGGCTATATTTCGACTGCCATGACGGCGGGTGGCTTTGCCAATGAGGAATGGGCGCCAATCTGGACCGATATGACGCCAATGCGTCGACCGGGCACGCCCCAGGACATTGGTGCGGCCGCACTTTATTTATGCTCTGACGCGTCCAGTTATGTCACCGGTGAGGTGTTGGTGATCGACGGGGGCTACACGACACGCTAGCCCCGCCGATCTGATTGCACTTAGTGCGACTGTGGCATCTCTCTTGCGGCCTCGCGCCGCTGTACCAGTTCACAGTCCTCAGTACTGCTGGCAGAAACCTTAAGGGCCAATTGCTGGCGATCCAGTTCTGCCAACCAGGCGGTCCATGAAACCGGGCTCATGCCGTCGTCCTGATCCTGATCGGTAGCGGCGTCATGACGGCGTTTGTCAAAACTCAGGCACAGGCGGGACTTAACATCGCCAAAATTGTCGCGAACCCGGGAAATTGCCGGGATTCCCTTTTGTCGCAGACCCAATTCCGAATGTCCTGATGCCTGACAAGCGTGTGACTATCTTTCATAGTTGGCCTCCCCGCCATTTAGTGAACAATTGGTGAATCAACGGTCCCGACTTGGCGCGGGTTCCGTCCGCAACGCAATTAGTGAACGATCTTTGTGACCAGTTTCAGGCTTTCGAGCTCCTTTGTGGATAAATAATACAATCGATCAGGCGGCGTCTCGAGCGCGTGCAACCATAGGGCTGGATCAACGCCGGACGATGACAGATATCTGGAAATTCGGGCAGTCGTGGTCTGGGCGTCAGACATTGCAAGCCCTGCCGTGCGACTGAGCCGCTGCGGATCGGTTGAAATGGCTGCGGCATAGATCTGGTGAACGCCAATGGCGGCTTTATCCGAGGCAATGCGTTCAAGGCCTCCAGCCAATATCAATGGGCAGGAAGAGGCGCAAAATGCTCCAGCCGCAACCTCGGTTGCGAAGCCTTTTTCCCTTATCAGGGCGCCAATTGCCAGTGCATCCATCACCGAGCCTCCCGGCGAATCAATGCTTACAGTTTGGACATATTCGCCCCGCGCCGCAATCTCGTTGGCAAACCGGGTTTCCGAACCCGGTTCAATGGTGCCGGTCAGACGCAATATACCCCCCGGTTCCAGTGAGATGGCTAGGGGCGCCTGCAGTAGGGCAGGGTCGGTGGTAACCGCCGGGACGGGGGACTGCGCTGGTCCGTCTGGGTTGAACGGGGGCAGGATCGTTTGGGTTGGTGCCAGCAACGCCGTATCCGCGGCGGTCAATTCGCGATAGTCGACATAAAGTACCGAAATTGTACCGAACAGCAGCACAAAGAAAGCCGCACGCATGATGGCGCCGTCGTCGAAACTGCCAATCCAGACAGGGATGCGGCGATAGAACGGACCGTCGCGATTGCTATTGCGCGCGTTGGCGGAGGTTGCCACCATCAAGTGCGGCCCGGACCATCGCCGCGTTGGCGTTTGGCGGCATCAATCGGGGTGACGCTACCGGTATCCGGAGGTGTCTGCTCGTCGTCGGGCGCCTGTTCTGGATCCATATTTGCCTCGGCCAATACTTCAGGCGTTTCAGCAATGACCGTTGACGGCAGCACAACCCCGGCATCCTGCATCTGGCGATAGAGGGCCATGGCGCGGATCATTTCGGCGGCGGTGATATTTTCGGCCTCGGCCAGTGATTCGGCATCGCGTCGCAGGGCATCATTGACGATCATCAGCACGAGAACCAGCACGACAGGAAGCAAGTCGATTGAAATGGCGCCGGCCCACGAAGGAATAAAGTCGGTCCAATAGCGGATCACCGCTTCGGCGCTGGAGAGGGGCACGAAGCGGCGCTGACCGACCTTGGGCTGGGCAAGAATTTCATTGGCAGCCGCAGACAGCGCCGCAGACTGGGCCGCAACCGAAGCGCGCACCGTTTCCATCACTTGATCCTGACGATTGGCAAGATCCGGATTTTGTCCGTTGGCGACGGGGGCAATAAAGCCCGCCGACAGGTCAGCCGAGGCGCGTTGTACCGAGGCCGCGACTCCGGTTTGCTGCAAAGCCGCGATCAGTGCGGTCAATTGTACCGCCTCGGCCTGAAACTGATCCGAGCGCGGCTCGATGGCGCCGGGCGTCGACACTAGTTCCCGCATCGAGGCGAGGCGTTCCGAGCCCTGCGCGAAAATGCCGGCAACCTCATCGCGGCTTGAGGTGATGGTTGAGCCCAGTTCAGTCATTTGGGCTGACATCTGGGTGAGCAATTGTACGACGCTTCCTGATCCAATTGATCCGGTCAGCGCGCCACTTTCGCGCTCGTCCGCCGCCAGGCGCGAAAAGCGCTCGGCTGCCCGTTGCACGTCTGGCAGCAGCGATTGGCTGGCCAGGGCACTGGCGTGGGCGTTGTCGAGATCTTCGGCATAGCCCTGCAGCGTTACGGCCATATGCTGTTCCAGCGCAGCGGAACCGGCCAGTGCGGCAGCATTGAGCCAGGAGGACATGGCAATGATCATCATGGCGCCAATGGCCATGGTAATAAACAGCGATATGCGCTGGACACCACTGACCACCAGCGGGATGAACCGCATCATGAAGGTCCAGAAGGCATAGATGGCGACCGATACGGCAGCCGAATAGATGATGGCGGCAAAGAAGACAAACGTGGCGCTGCCATCCAGCAGGCCACGCACACCAAGATAGGTATAGACCCCTGACGCCAGCGCCAGAACCGCCAATGCAAACCGCGTCATCGTCTCGACGCCCTTGACGGTTTCGTTGAGGCGATAGGCATTGTTCTTGAGCTGCATTGCAAACCTCGTGGCACTGGGCCGAAAATCTGAAGCCAAGTTAACACGCTGATGGCGGCAGGAAATAGACCTTATTCCCGACGATCCGACACGTTTGCGCTATTACACCCGCCCGTTTTCGAGCGGACAGGATTGAGCCGTAATGCGCTCCGTTTCTATGAACGGCGTGGACTGCTGCGATCGCGTGCGTCGAGCGAAATATCCAACGCCTGCCGCCACTAGGCGGGGCTCAGCATTGCCGATCGCGAGAGCTGCTGGCAGAGATGGGAAAGGGCAACGACAAATCCGACGATGCTCAAGAATTCCTGCATGCGCGCATCAGCGCGTTGCGGCCACCATTGCCAATTCGGTGCGTTTGTTGGTCCTGCTGTGTTCAGTCCGCAATGGCCAACCGTCGCCGGCGGACCGACTGGTCCCAAAATAATCAGCCGCCAACTGCGACGTCGAGTGCCAGCGTTACCATATCGTTGAGCGAGGTCTGGCGCTGGTCAGCGTCAATCTCTTCATGGGTAATCAGGCAGTCGGTCATGGTGCAGATGGTCAGCGCCCTGACGCCAAAACGGGCCGCGAGGGTATAGAGCGCAGCAGCTTCCATTTCGACGCCGATAACGCCGTGATCTGGCAATTTATCATAACCGGCCATGCCGTCGGGGTGGTAGAAAATGTCGGACGACAACATGTTGCCGGCATGAAAGCGCAGACCTGCCGCTTCGGCCTTTTCCGCGGCGGACCGCAATAGGCCAAAGTCGGCAATGGGCGCGAAATTGAAGGCGCCAAAACGCCCCTTGACGATGCTGCTATCGGTCGATGCACCCTGTGCCAGAATAATGTCGCGCACTTTTACATCCTTGTTGAGCCCACCGCAGGTGCCAACACGAATCAGGGATTTGACCCCATAGCTGTTGATCAGTTCATGCACGTAAATGGCCAACGAAGGCTGGCCCATGCCTGATGCCTGCACCGAAACAGGCTCGCCCTTCCATGTGCCGGTGTAGCCAAGGCAATTGCGTACCGAATTGACCAGTTTTGGGGCCTCGAAAAAGGTTTCGGCAATCCATTTCGCCCGCAAGGGGTCGCCCGGCAAGAGTACGGTTTCGGCATAGTCGCCCGGCTTGGCGTGGTTGTGCGGTGTCATGGTTGGCCCTTGTCTGGTCTGGTTGCCCGACACTGCCATTGCGCTTGGGGCAGGGCAAGGGTGCGCGTTGCGGCCTTGACCTTGCCAAGGTTGACGTTCATTTAGCCATTGGACCGCAGGAGAACTATAATGGGCGCGAAGATCTTCATTGATGGCGAGGCAGGCACCACTGGTTTGCAAATTCGCGACCGGCTGGCTGGACGCAGCGATATCGAGATCCTGTCGATCCCGCAGGACAAGCGCAAGGATATTGATACGCGCGCCGAACTGCTCAATGCAGCTGATGTCGCCATTTTGTGCCTGCCCGATGATGCGGCCAGGGAGAGCGTGTCGCTGATCAGTAATGGCACCACCCGCGTCATTGATGCCTCAACCGCCTATCGGGTTGACCCGAACTGGGTCTATGGTTTTGCCGAGATGGACAAGGGGCAAAGCCAGGCAATTGCTGAGGCCAGGCGCGTTTCCAATCCCGGCTGCTATCCGCAGGGACCGATCATTATGGTGCGGCCGCTGATCGAGGCGGGGTTATTGCCGCCCAGCTTTGCGCTGACGGTCAACGCCATTTCGGGCTATAGTGGCGGTGGCAGGCAGATGATTGCCGAATATGAAGCGGCTGGAGATAATGCCAGCCATTTCATGCCTTATGGACTGACCTTCAATCACAAGCATGTGCCTGAAATGACCGCCTATACCAAGTTGACGGGCGCGCCCCTGTTCGTGCCGTCGGTGGGCGACTATGCGCAGGGCATGGTCACCTGTGTGCCGTTGCAGCTGGGCATGCTCGGCACGGTACCGACGGGGGAAGATGTTCACGCCGCGATTGGCGGGCATCTGGCGGGACTGACGGACAGTTTTGTCTCACTGGCCTCTTATGAAGCGTTGGCGAAAAGCCCCGAACTCGACCCGCAGCGCTACAATAATACCAACAAGATGGTACTGCATGTGTTTGCCAACGACGCCCAGGCGCAAGTGTTGCTGGTCGCTGTTTATGACAATCTGGGCAAGGGCGCGTCGGGCGCGGCCGTACAGAATCTCAATCTGATGCTGGGGGTCGACGTGCACACCGGGCTGGCCGACTAGCCGATCTGGACGTATTTGGCCATTCCAGACTTGACCGAAACCCCGCTGTTGCGCCATTACAGCGCCAACAGACAAGGATGCATCATGGACAAGTTTACGACATTGACCGGGGTCGCGGCACCGCTGCCGATCATCAATATCGACACCGACATGATTATTCCCAAGCAATATCTCAAGACCATCAAGCGCACCGGGCTGGGTACGGCGCTGTTTTCAGAGATGCGCTACAATGACGATGGCAGCGAAAATGCCGATTTCGTCCTCAACAAGCCAGCCTATCGACAGGCCAAGATCATTGTTGCAGGCGACAATTTCGGCTGCGGTTCGAGTCGTGAGCACGCCCCCTGGGCGCTTTTGGATTTTGGTGTCCGCTGCGTGATCTCAACCAGCTTTGCCGACATTTTTTACAACAACTGCTTCAAGAACGGCATTTTGCCACTCGTCGTTACGCCAGAGCAGTTGGCGATGCTGCTGGATGATGCCGAGCGGGGTTCAAACGCCACGATCACTGTCGATCTCGAAGCCCAGACGATCAAGGGGCCGGACGGTGGCGAGTTGCATTTTGATATTGATCCATCTCGCAAGCAGACCCTGCTTGAAGGGCTGGACGATATTGCGGGGACATTGAAATCGGACCCAACCATTTCGGGATTTGAAGCCAAGATGAGCGAAAGTCGCCCCTGGCTTTAAGGGCAGCGGCCAGAACGCCCCAGCGTATAGTGCAATTTGTATCCACAGGGCTGCCGTTCGGTCGGTGTTGGAGAACAATCGCCAAATCGGTTCGAGTTTGGTCGTGGAAATGATCAAATCAGACCTGAAAATAGAAATCGACGTGGCGACGCGCGAAGGCGTCGCCAACAGTTAAGGAAAATTCTGATGTCCCAGTCCCTGTTCCTGCTTCCCGGCGATGGCATCGGCACCGAAATCATGGCCGAGGTCGAAAAGCTGATCGCTTGGACCAATGAGACGGGCCTGACCGATTTTATCATTGATCGTGGATTGGCTGGCGGCGTCGCTTATGATGCCCATGGTGTTGCCATCACCGATGGCGATGTGACCAAGGCGCTGGCAGCCGATGCGGTACTGTTCGGCGCGGTTGGGGGTCCTAAATGGGATGATGTGCCCTATGATCAGCGGCCCGAGGCGGCCCTTTTGCGCCTGCGCAAAGAATTGGCGGTATTTGCCAATCTACGCCCGGCGATCTGCTATCCGGCGTTGGCCGATTCCTCGTCGCTGAAGCGCGAATTGGTCGAGGGGCTCGATATCCTGATCGTGCGCGAATTGACCGGTGGGGTCTATTTTGGCGAACCCAAGACGATTACGGAATTGGGGAATGGCCAAAAGCGCGCCATCGATACCCAGGTCTATGAGAGCTACGAAATCGACCGGATCGCACGCGTTGCTTTTGATCTGGCGCGTACGCGTGGTTCGCGTGTGCATTCAGCCGACAAGAAAAATGTGATGAAGTCGGGCGTCCTGTGGGACGAAGTGGTCAAGGGCGTGGCCAAGGACTATCCCGATGTGGCGCTTGAACATATTCTGGCCGACAATGCTGCCATGCAGTTGGTGCGCACCCCCAAGCAATTCGACGTCATGGTCACCGACAATCTGTTTGGCGATATTCTGTCTGATGTTGCCGCGATGCTGACCGGGTCGCTGGGCATGCTGCCCTCCGCCTCGCTGGGTTCGCCGGATCCGGTAACCGGCAAGCGCAAGGCATTTTACGAGCCCGTCCATGGCTCTGCCCCCGACATCATGGGCAAAGGCATTGCCAATCCTATCGCCATGATCGCAAGCTTTGCCATGGCGTTGCGTTATTCGTTCAATATGCTCGAGTTGGCCGATCGGGTCGAAAACGCCATCGCCGACGTGCTCGAGGACGGTTTGCGCACGGCTGACATTGCCCAGGGCGATGACAGGGTCATTGGAACCCAGGAAATGGGCGCCGCCATTCTGGCCAAACTCAAGGCCTAGCAACACTATTTTCTGCGGCTCGGCGTGAGTCGGGCCGCAGGTCAATGGCTAGTAGTCGACCAGCTTCGTGTCAGGATCGTAGGGCTGATTGGACGCAATCCTTGTTACCGCCTGACCACAACGCATTTTCCTGGAGTGGGCGTCATAGGCATAGGTTGGGTTGCCGTGCAGTGCCCAGCCTTCAGAAAGGGCCTTGGTCACCTTGTGGCAAAAGCCCACGTCGTCTTCCCCGGTCAGTAAACGATAGATCAGCATGATGCATTCCCCCAATGTTGCAGACGCATAACAGCGCAGTTGATCTTGTCTGCTCTTAGCGCTAATCGAATTACATGCACAACTTTCCATCGCATCTACTCTCGGGCTACTCCAACTTCATGGCCGGGCGCTATGAACGTGAAGAGGGGCGTTACAAAGAACTGGCCAGTCATGGGCAAAGCCCCACGACGATGATTATCGCGTGCTGCGATAGTCGTTCGGCACCCGAAACCATTTTCGACGCAGGGCCCGGCGAATTGTTCGTACTGCGTAATGTGGCAAACCTCGTGCCCACCTATCAGCCAGATCTCGGCCCAGCACGGCACCTCGGCGGCGATTGAGTTCGCGGTCAAAGCGCTCAACATCGAAAATGTCGTCATCATGGGACATGGCCGCTGCGGTGGCATTCGCGCGGCGCTCGATCCGAATGCGGCACCGTTGGATGCTGGTGACTTCATTGGCAAATGGATGGCGATGCTGGGGCCGGTTTCGGCACAGGTCAGCGACAACAAGCTGATGACCCAGAGTGAGCGCCAGACCGCGCTGGAGCGCATTTCGATCCGTAACTCCATCACCAATTTGCGCACCTTCCCCTATGTACGTGCGCTTGAGGATGAGGGAAAGCTGGCGGTACATGGCGCCTGGTTCGATATTTCGACCGGCGAGCTCTGGATCATGGATGGTGACAGCGGCGATTTCGTACGCCCTGAGGCGTGAAGTAATTCAGGTTCTATTGACCAAGTGGGTCAAAGCGGGTCGCCGTAGCAATTAATCACGGGTTCGTGATCAAGGATATAGTGCTTCCATTGCGCCCCGATTCCCGCCGCCGCATGGTTGAACCTGCACGTTACCATTTCTGCCACAATCGCGGTCGCAGTATTTCCCTGTTGCTGGTTAGATTCAAAAAAACCTTATATTTCGGTAGTTTAGCCGCCTCAATATAGCCCTGATATTTCCCCGGGCCCGTCCATATTGCGGCGTTGAGGCACCACAAAGTCCGGTTAGCTATTGTTGCACGGGCCGCAGCAAGTGGCGCGTCGGCACCGGGATGACCCGGCGCTGCTATTCTCCCAATCTGGAGCACTTCTTATGAAAAAGATCATCCTCTCCTCGATCGTTGTTCTTGGCCTTTCCACAGCAGCCTTTGCCCAGGCCGGCACCGACATCACGGCTCTTGATACCGATGGCAATGGTGAGTTGAGCCTTGCTGAAGTGCAGGCAACCATGCCTGACGTGACTGCCGAGCAGTTTGCTGCCGCCGATTTGGACGCCAATGGTGAACTGTCCGCCACCGAATATGCGACCCTGACCGAAGCGCCAGCTCAATAAGCGTTTCGTTCCGTTGGAGGGCCGCCCGCGACAGGGTGGCCTTTCACGCCCCAGGCGCTAGCGGCATATGCCGCGCCTTGGCCCGCAACAGGGTCACCATCAATCCCGACAATACCAGCAAACCGCCCACAATTTCGGGCGGTTTTATTTGCTCGCCCAGAACGAGATAACCCGAGATTATACCGGTAATGGGCACCAACAAAGTAAAAGGGGCCACGACGGAGGCTGGATGCTGGCCGAGCAGCCAACTCCAGATCGAGGCACCGAGCAGGGTTGCCGGATAGGCCAGAAAAGCAATCAGCGTGGCGTCGCTCCAGTCAAACTGGCTTATTGCCGTTCCAATCGCTGCCGGACCCTCGATAAGAAACGACAGGCAGAGCAACGGAATTGGCGCCACCAGCACCCCCCAAACCGTATAGGACAGGGCGTTGACCTTCCCCACTTTCTTGGTGATCACATTGGCAAGCCCCCAGGAGAAGGCTGCCAGAAGCGTCATCACCAGCGGCAGCCATGATGCGCCGCCCAGACGATCAGCGGCAATGACAGCAATGCCGGAAAACGCAATGACCGCGCCGATGATCTGAAAACGGCCAGGGCGCTCTCCCAGGATCAGGAAGGCCAACCCCATGGTGAAAAACGCCTGTACCTGCAACACCAGCGAGGCCAGGCCTGCTGGCATGCCCCAAGCCATCGCCAAATTGAGAAAACCATAGAGCGCTACCCCGAACGCAAGACCGAAACCGACAACATAGGGCCAGGGGGCATTGGGCGGTTTGATGAGCAAGACGGCGGGGATGGCCGCCAGCAGAAACCGCAATGCGGCGGCCAGCAAGGGTGGCAGCGCATCGACGCTTAGTTTGATGACGACAAAATTGAAGCCCCAGATGGCGACCACCATCAGCGCCAATGCAATATGGCGTATCGGCATCAGCTGATCGTCACGGCCCGGCGCTTGTTCAGCAAGCGCGGGCCAAAGACATTGATCACCAGACCGACAAAAATCATGGCGCTGCCAATGAATTCGGCACGGCTGAAGGTTTCGCCCAGAAATATATAGGCGGCGGCAAAGCCGACAATCGGCACCAATAGCGAAAACGGCGCGACGGTGCTGGCCGGGTGACGGCCAAAAAGAATGGCCCAGCCGCCATAGCCCATCAGGGTTGATCCATAAGCAATAAATAAAACCGAGCCTAGCGCCAGTGGGCTTAATTGGGTAACGGCGACAAAGTCCTGAGGACCGTTAAAAATCATGGCCAACACCAGCATCGGGATGGGGGGGATCAGGGCAGCCCAAACGACGAACCCCAGCATGTCGACCTTTCCGGCGCGCTTGCTGATGATATTGGAAATGCTCCAGAAGGTGGAGGCGATTAAAGTCATGATCAATGGGATCATCACGGCGCTGCCGATATAGTCGGCGCCAATTGCTGCCAATCCTGCCAGCGCCAACAGCGCCCCACCAATCTGCAATTTGTTGGGGCGATCACCGAGCAGGAGAATGGCAAGGCCAGTGGTGATGAAAACCTGCAATTGCATGACAAGGCTGGCCAACCCCGCAGGCATGCCCATCTCCATGGCGGAAAACAGAAAGCTGAACTGCAGCACGCCCACGGTGGTGCCATAAATGATCAGAAGTCGCCAACTGACGGCGGGGCGCGGGATGAAGAATATGGCGGGTAAAACGCAGCCGATATAGCGCAGAGCCGTCAGCATGAACGGCGAAATCTCGGCGACGCTCCACTTCATGGCCACGAAATTGAAGCCCCAGACCAAAATGACGAACAGGGCCAGGGCGATATCGCGGATGGGCATCGGACGCTTTCGGGAGCTGAATTGCCGGGCCCCATGCACGGAAGGGACGGCGGATCAATAAACTGGCGGCGGACATTAATGCCCGCCGCGTAGGATAGCCGCTCAGGCGGCCTTTTTGCTTATCAGATTGCGTTCGATCAGGGTCTCAGCGATCTGGATGGCATTGAGCGCTGCGCCTTTGCGCAGGTTGTCCGACACAATCCAGATGGCCAGGCCGTTTTCGACAGTATTGTCTTCGCGGATGCGCGAAACGAAAGTGTCATATTCGCCAACGCATTCTACCGGGGTCGCATAACCGCCCGTCTCACGCTTGTCGATTACCGAAATGCCGGGTGCGTCGCGCAGGGCGTCGCGTGCTTCATCAGGCGAGATGGAGTTTTCAAACTCGATATTGACCGCTTCGGCATGACCCACAAATACCGGCACCCGTACGGCGGTGCAGGTCACCTTGATCTTGGGATCGAGAATTTTCTTGGTTTCGGCCAGAACCTTCCACTCTTCCTTGGTGTAGCCGTCCTCCATGAACACATCGATGTGCGGGATGACGTTGAAGGCGATTTGCTTGGGGAACTTGCCGGGGGTCGCACTATCGTTGACGAAAATGCCCTTGGTCTGGTTCCAAAGCTCGTCAACGCCTTCCTTGCCGGCGCCCGAAACCGACTGATAGGTCGACACTACGATGCGTTTGATTTTGGCCAGATCATGCAGCGGCTTGAGCGCGACAACCAGTTGGGCGGTCGAACAATTGGGATTGGCAATGATATTTTGCCGATTGGTGCGCACCATATAGGCATCAAGCGTTGCCCCGTTTACCTCGGGCACGATCAGGGGCACGTCGGAATGATAACGCCAGAAACTGGAATTATCGATAACCATGATGCCCATGGCACCCAGCTTGGGCGCCCACTTCCTGGAGATATCGGATCCGGCCGACATGATGGCGAAATCAACGCCGGTAAAATCAAAATTATCAAGGTTCTTGGCCTTGAGAACCTTATCACCAAAGCTGAGCTCGCGACCCGTTGAGCGGGACGAGGCCAAGGCGATGACTTCATTGGCCGGGAACTTGCGCTCGGCCAGAATATTGAGAACTTCCCGGCCCACATTGCCTGTGGCACCGATTACTGCGACGCGATAGCCCATATTGGAACTCCAGTCCCTTACCAGTTTCCGCTCCCGCGCGATCCTTGTGATCGCGGCCCATCCGGGTTCAACCTCTCCCCGTCGGGAGACGACCCGGGGAAAAGCGTCAGGTGGTTTTGGTAGTTTTGGTGGTAGGCGCAGGTTCACGCCACTGGGCGTTGAGCCCGGTGCTTGCCAGTTCGGCGATGGTGAACAGATTGCGCATGATATTTCTGCTGATTGAAAGCCACGCCTTTCTACGCGCAACAGCTCAAAAGTCAATGAAATTGGCTTCACATTAGCGCTCAAACACGCACGTCGGCCGATCCAGCCTCACCAAGTGTTGGCATGGCAGGCCGATTGGATTAGAGCAGGGCCTTGTTTCATCCTGATCGGCCCGGCATTCATGGCGCACTATGACGTAATCATTCTTGGCGCCGGTGCTGCTGGCATGATGGCCGCCATTGAGGCGGGTAAACGCGGGCGTTCGGTCATGGTGGTGGATCACGCCAAATTTCCGGGCGAAAAGATCCGGATTTCGGGCGGCGGGCGCTGCAACTTTACCAATACCAACACTCAGCGAGATCGCTTTTTATCACACAACCCGCGCTTTGCCCTGTCGGCTCTGTCGCGATACACGCCGACCGATTTCATCGCCATGGTCAAACGGCATGGCATTGCCTTTCACGAAAAAACTCTCGGCCAGCTGTTTTGTGACAGCAACGCCCAGCAAATTATTTCGATGTTGACCACCGAAATGCGTGCGGTTGGCGTCAAGCTGGCGCTCTCCACCAGCGTTGTTTCAGTCAACAAGACCGTCAATGGATTTGGGGTAGCCCTGTCCGACAGCAATGCCACCTGCGACAGCCTGATCGTGGCCACCGGCGGCAAGTCGATTCCCAAAATGGGTGCCACCAGCTTTGGTTATCAGATGGCCAGCCAATTTGGCCTGCGGCTGGTTGAAACCCGTCCGGCTTTGGTGCCGCTGACCTTTGAAGAAGGGGCGTTGGAGCGGCTGAAACCGCTGGCGGGGATCGCAACGGACGTAACAGTCAGCCATGGCAAGACGCGGTTTGACGAGGCACTGCTGTTTACCCATCGCGGTCTTTCAGGGCCGGCGATCCTGCAGATTTCATCGTTCTGGCGCGAAGGCGACGAAATTTGCATCGACCTTTTGCCGGACAGCGACGTCATGGCGTTGCTGCGCGAGGCGCGGGCGAAATCTCCAAAGCTGCAGATACAGACCGTCGTCAGTGCGTGGTTACCCAAAAAGCTGGCGCAGCTCTTGGGCGAAGATCTGGAAATGCCCGGGATGATCGGGGATTTTTCCGACAAGAAGCTGGCCGTGGTCGCCGATGCTTTGACCAGTTGGACGCTCAAGCCGGTGGGGTCTGAGGGCTATCGCACAGCCGAAGTAACCCTGGGAGGCGTTGACACGCGCGATCTGGACGCCAAGACCATGGCGGCACGGGCGGTGCCGGGCCTATATTTCATCGGCGAAGTGGTCGATGTGACAGGCTGGCTGGGGGGCTATAATTTTCAGTGGGCGTGGGCCTCGGGTTGGGCTGCGGGGCAGGTCGCCTAGAATCGAAACCCGATGCGAAGGCCGACATTGGTCACCCCGTCGTTGGGCGTGCCGCACAGTCCGCCGTCGCTATAGTGCTCGACCGTGCCGATGATCGAGGCACCGGGCAGAACATTGACACCGACACTGGCGGCGGCGCGCGCCACCGCTACGCAACCAAACCGTGGCGGCGCCGGTGTTGTGCTGGTGGCGAAGGGGGTGCCGTGGGCAGCACCGCCCAGACTTGCTTCGATAAAAACCGGTAGCAGAGGCAGTTGGGCAGTCAGGCTCAGACCGGCGTAGGCAAAACTATCCTCACCCTTGAAATTGAGCGTGGCACCAATGTGCGGACGCAATTCTGCAACAACCAGAATGTTGGACAGATCGCCCAGCGAAAACAGCAGTTCGACATTGGCGTCGCTGATGCGCTGCGGATCGAGTAGGGCATTGGTGCCGTTGCCAACATCGTGGGACAGGATACCGGTACGCACTTCGGGTAGGATGTCGACCTGCGCATGCGCCATGCCCAGCCCGGCCGAGAGCCAGACCAGAACCACCAATATTCGCGCCGCCAGGCCCATTTGCATTCCCTTTTGTTGAGGGGAAAACCATGGACGTGGTGAGAACTTGGTTCAAGAAGTGCTTAAAATTGCACTTAACCGGGGGTTACCACTTAAAATTTATGGCCGAAACGAACGCCGACATTGGATAGACCGGCATTGGCGCTGCACAATTCCCAATTGGATGTGTGCTCATACTGGAGCGAGGCGGTAACTTTGTCGGAAATGTTCCAGCCCAGCCCATAGCGCTCGTAGAAATTGACGCGGCAGCCAAAATTCTTGCGGCCAGCCGGGGCCCCGGTCAGATAGCCATTGTGGGCCGCCGCCCCAAAGCTACCCTCAAGAAACAGCGGCGTGTCAAACAGCGGCAACTGCCAGGTCAAGCTCAAATGGGCGATGCTGTCCTGTCCGGCAAAATTGATGGTGGTGCCGATTTCGGGACGCGGTGAGCCGATCCAGCGAAAGACATCAACGTCCGGCGAAACGAACAGCACATCAAAGCTGAGGTCATTGACGTGGCCGAGGTCAAAATTCTGAATATCGGAGGGCAGCAAGGCATAATGAGCGTTGTGGGCCGCAAAGCCGATACGCAATTCATCCACCACACCGCTAAGCGGATTGGGATCGAGCAAGTCCTGCGCCAACGCCGGAGTTGCCAGCGACAGTGCGCCGATGATTGCCAGTCCAAATTTGCTTATCAAAGTGCCAGCCAATCCATACGCATGTGCTCAATGGTACTAACCTCAAGTCTTGATGCCGAGTCAATGCTCGGGGCATCAATCATGCTGACATGAAAAAGCCCCCGCCGTTGGGGCGAGGGCTCAAGTATGGCGTGTCGCCCAGCTTACTTGGGGAGCAGAACCTTATTGACGACATGGATGACGCCATTGGACTGGTTGACGTCGGAAATGGTGATCTTGGCAGCGTTGCCGCTTTCATCAACGACATAAAGGACCGAGCCAAGCTTGGTGAACTGCAGGCGGTCGCCCGACAGCGTCTTGAGCGTAAAGCCCTTGGGGTTGGCTTCCGCTTTGGCCAAAAGATCAGCGTCCGAATATTTGCCGGAAATGACGTGGGCGGTCAGGATTTTGGTCAGCATGCCCTTGTTTTCGGGCTTCAGCAATGTGTCGACCGTACCAGCGGGCAGCGCAGCGAAGGCCTCATTGGTGGGCGCAAAAACGGTGAACGGGCCGGGGCCGGAAAGGGCATCAACCAGGCCCGCGGCTTTGACCGCTGCGACCAGGGTTGTGTGGTCCTTGGAATTGACGGCATTTTCGATGATGTTCATGTTGTCAAACATTGGTGCACCACCGACGCGAACCGACATTTGCGCCATGGCTGCAGTGCTGGTTGTGGCTAAGAGGGCGGCGACGGCGATGGCCTTGATGGAAATGTGCATTGGTTCTCTCCCTGAGATCTCATGTTGAAGTCAGCTGGAGGTACGAGCACTCATCACATTAAGTTTCACTGGCTGAAATTTTTTGGTGCGGCGATTTCATCGGTAGTTGACGATAATGACTTGACCTTTGGCACCAAAGTGACGATCTGCGCGCCATGACCCAATTAATTCCGCTTTCCCTGCAAGACCTCGCCCCCGTTTCCGAAGGCACCAGCACTGAGTCCGCATTGCAGCAAACCGTGGCGTTGGCGCAGTTGGCCGACCACCTTGGCTATGAGCGCGTCTGGTATGCCGAGCATCACGGCATGCCCTCGATTGCTTCTTCGTCGCCAGAAGTGCTCATTGCCAGCGCGGCGGCGCGCACCAGGGCCATTCATGTTGGCTCGGGCGGAGTGATGCTCCCCAATCATGTTCCGCTCAGGGTGGTTGAGACCTATAGAACTCTTGCCGGGCTTTATCCGAACCGGATTGATCTGGGCATCGGTCGCGCCGGGGGCAGCGACGGGCGGACACTCCAGGCACTTCGCTCCTACGGCGGCGAGCATTTTTCCGAGCAGTTGGGCGAAATGCTGGCGTTTGACAATGATGATTTTGGGCCTGAACATCCATTTTCACGGGTGCAGGTAACGCCGTCGGGTGTACAATTGCCGCCGATCTGGCTGTTGGGTTCGTCCGGCGCCAGCGCTAGCGCTGCGGGCAGTCTGGGCGCGGGCTATGCCTTTGCGGCCCATTTCAGTCATGCCCCGGCAGCGCCTGCGTTCGAAGCCTATCGCTATGCGTTTCGGGCCAATGCACTTTTTCCAAAGCCTCACGCCATGTTGTGCGTTTCAGTTGTATGTGCGCCGACCGACGAAGAAGCGCAGTTCCTGTCGGGTTCACAGGCGCTTAACTGGGCCTTGTTTCACTCGGGACAGATCCGCAGGCTGGTATCGCCCGAAGCGGCTGCCGCCCACGAATACAGCCAGAAAGAGCGCGACATCATCACCCAGCAAAGCGCCCTGTGGATCATTGGCAGCCCTGAGACGGTGCGCGAAAAGATCATGGCCAAAGTGGCCGAAACCGGCGCTGACGAAGTGATGATCACCACTACCATGCATAGTTATGAGTTGCGCCAGCGCTCCTATCGCCTGTTGGCCGACGCGTTTGGACTGACGTCAAGGGTGTTTTAGTTCAGAAGTTCTGGCCGGTTAAGCGCTGCCCACTGCAACAGCATGATGGTCTTGGCGTCGATGATGTCGCCAGACTGGATCATTTCCAGCGCCTCGGCAAAGCCCAGTTCGACAATTTCGATGTCCTCGCCCTCCTCAGCCAGTCCGCCGCCGGTACCCTCTTGCGTCTGATCATCATAGTGGCCAACAAACAGCGACAGTTTTTCGGTCAATGAGCCAGGGCTCATATAAGCATCATAAAGATGGACAACCCCGGTCGGGCGGTGGCCGGTTTCCTCGATGGCCTCGCGAATGATGGCGCTGGTGGGATCATCATCATCGAGCAGGCCCGCGCATGCTTCGAGCATCCATCCCGAATCACCCGAAGCATGGACCGGATAGCGGAACTGGCGTGTCAGCAGCACGTGAGCAGTTGCCGGATTTATCAGCAGCATGGCAGCGGCGTGGCCGTGGTCATATGATCTGCGGCTGTGATGCTGCCACTTGCCGTCGCGGCGAAGAATATCATATTCGGCCCGGGTCAGTGTTGCCCAGGCTTTCGACAGGGTCTCAACCGCAAGGTTTTTTATGCGTTGCGCCATTCAAATACCGTCCAGTCGCTTGTGTAGCGGGTGTATGGGCAAGTTTGGCACGCAATTCCAGCCCCAATCATTGGCCCTCTGATGCCAAAGTTTATGGCTTTTGCGTGTTTTGTGGCTTTGACGTGAGCGCTTGCCGGGTCTAGAAGTCTCGAACAATTCCAAACTGCAGCGGCCTGTTGCCGCGTGACAGCGAGGCCACATGGCAGTCCGACCCCGTCCTTTATCCCCGCATCTTCAAATCTATCGCTGGACCATTACCATGGCGATGTCGATATTTCATCGCGCCACCGGCATTGCACTTTATGCCGGTACGTTACTGCTGGTGATCTGGCTGGCGGCGGCTGCGATTGGCGAGGGGGCATTTGCCAGCGTCAATGCCCTTTACGGGAGTTGGTTCGGCCAGCTTGTGTTGTTCGGCTACACTTGGGCATTGTTTCATCACATGCTGGGTGGGCTGCGCCATTTCCTCTGGGACAATATCATCGGCATGGAGCCGGGTGAGCGCGAAAAGCTGGCCTGGGCCAATCTGATCGTCTCGATCGTGCTGACGCTCCTGGTGTGGCTAATCTTTGTGTGGGTAGGGTAATGCGCGAAAAAGTAATAACCACTCAGACTATCGCCGATCCAAAAACCAGCTATGGCGACGGCAAGGCCGCTTCGCGCCATTTCATTGCCCAGCGCTGGACCGGGGCGGTCAATGTGCTGCTTGTAGGCTTTCTGGTTTGGATGGTGGTGCGGCTGGCGGGGGCCGACCGGGCCGAAATGATCAGCGTCGTTGGTAATCCGATTGCTGGCATCATTCTGGCGGTGCTGCTGGTGGTGGCGTTGGTGCACATGCGCATCGGCATGGTCGAGATCGTTGAGGATTATGTTCAGGATCCGCGCACCAATCGCTTGAGCCTGATGCTCAATACCCTGTTTTGCCTCGGGGTCGGGCTGATCGGGGTTATCGCAATATTGAAACTGGTAATCTGGGGTTAGCGGGCAATGGCATCTGCATACGAAATCATCGACCACGAATTCGATGTGGTGGTTGTTGGTGCCGGCGGCGCTGGCCTTCGCGCGACGCTTGGCATGGCCGAGCAGGGTTTTAATACCGCCTGCATCACCAAGGTTTTCCCGACGCGCTCACATACGGTCGCGGCACAGGGCGGTATTGCCGCCTCGCTCTCCAATATGGGCCCCGATAATTGGCAGTGGCATATGTACGATACTGTCAAGGGATCGGACTGGCTTGGCGACAATGACGCCATGGAATATCTGGCCCGTCAGGCACCAGCCGCCATTTATGAGCTTGAACATTACGGGGTGCCGTTTTCGCGCACCGAAGAAGGCAATATCTATCAACGCCCATTTGGCGGGCACATGACCGAATTTGGCGATGGCCCGCCGGTGCAGCGCACCTGTGCTGCGGCGGACCGGACTGGCCACGCAATCCTGCACACGCTTTATGGCCAGTCGTTGCGCAACAATGCGCAGTTCTTCATCGAATATTTCGCGCTCGATTTGATCATGGGCGATGATGGTGCCTGTGAGGGCGTGATTGCCTGGAAGCTCGATGATGGCACGATGCATCGCTTCCGCGCCAAGAGCACGGTTCTGGCAACCGGCGGCTATGGTCGCTCATTCTTTTCGGCGACTTCGGCCCACACTTGCACCGGTGATGGCAATGGCATGGTAGCCCGCGCTGGTCTGCCGCTTCAGGACATGGAATTTGTCCAGTTCCACCCCACCGGCATCTATGGTGCTGGCGTTCTGATTACCGAGGGCGCGCGCGGAGAAGGCGGGTATCTGACCAATTCCGAAGGCGAACGCTTTATGGAGCGCTATGCGCCCAATGCCAAGGATCTGGCCAGCCGTGACGTGGTTAGCCGCTGTATGACGCTGGAAATTCGCGAAGGGCGCGGCGTTGGTCCTAAAAAGGATCATATATTTCTGCATCTGGATCATCTGGATCCAAAAGTGCTGCATCAGCGCCTGCCGGGGATTACCGAATCGGCCAAGATTTTTGCTGGCGTCGATCTGACGCGCGAGCCGATCCCGGTGCTGCCGACGGTCCATTACAATATGGGCGGTATTCCTGCCAATTATCATGGCGAAGTGCTCAACCCGACCGATGCTGAACCGGACCGGATCGTGCCGGGTCTGATGGCTGTGGGCGAAGCGGCGTGTGCTTCGGTGCATGGCGCCAATCGACTGGGTTCCAATTCGTTGACCGATCTTGTGGTCTTTGGCCGCGCCGCCGCGTTGCGCGCCGGGGAAGTCATTGATCGTTCCGCGCCAATTCCAGCGATCAACAAAGCGCAGGACGACAAGATCATGGCGCGGTTTGATCGTTTGCGGAACGCCAACGGTTCCAAACCGACGGCTGAGTTGCGCGATGCAATGCAGCACACGATGCAGGAAGACGCCGCCGTTTTCCGCACCGGGGAAACGCTGCAGTCGGGCGTCGCGCGGATGAGCGAAATTTATGGGCGACTGCCCGACGTCAAGGTGACCGACCGGTCGCTGATCTGGAATACCGATTTGGTGGAAACGCTGGAACTGGAAAACCTGATGGCTAATGCCATGGTCACAGTGGTTTCGGCCGAAGCGCGGCACGAAAGCCGTGGTGCCCACGCCCGCGAGGACTTCCCCGACCGCGATGATGTGGCGTGGCGCAAGCATTCGTTAAGCTGGATCGATGATGCGGGCAAGGTGCGACTGGGTTATCGGCCAGTCCATGTTGATCCCCTGACCCCGCACAGCGATGGCGGCATCGACCTCAAGAAGATTGCGCCGAAAGTGCGCGTTTACTGATGGGATCGAGCGCCGGATATTCTGGCACGCCGCTGGCACAAAAGCTGGGGCTCAGGGATGGGCAGCGCGTGCTGTTCATTGATCTGCCAACGGCGCAGCGTGAACTGATCGGATCGCGCAATTTTCTGGACGTTGCGCAGATCGAGGTTGATCAGTTCGGGCGTGACTGGTCCGGTTTTGATGTCATAGTTCTGTTCACGTCGGCGCGCGCCGTGCTCGAAAAGCTGGCCCGGCCGATGATGGATGCCATTGCGCGCAATGGCATGGTCTGGATTTCATGGCCCAAAAAGGCAGCAAAGATTGCTACCGACATTACCGAAGACGTCATTCGTTCTGTGGTTTTGCCGTTGGGTCTGGTCGACGTCAAAGTCTGCGCTGTTGACGATGTGTGGTCGGGATTAAAATTGATGATCCGCAAGGAGCTGCGATGAAACCGGGGGGTTGGTCGGTAATGGCACTAGGGGGCCTTGTGGCCAGTTTTCTGGTGCTCCCGGTTTTGGCGGCGCCGCCAAGTGCAGCGCAAAAGACTGAATTTCATTCGGTCTGCATGGGCATTGCCCATAATGAAACACTGTGCAGTTGCAAGGCAGAAGCAACGCCCCGCCTGATCGACAGCGATTTCATGGCGGTGGTTATTGCCTCAATGAAGGGCAAGACGCTCGATCCGAAATATGCCGTGGCCTACAATACCTACGTCGCCAAATCGAACCAGATCTGCAAGCCGAACTACTAAGCTTTAGAATAAGGAACGCCGGATATGGTTGAGCTGCTGCTCCCAAAAAATTCTCGCCCCGCCAAAGGCAAGACATGGCCAAAACCTGCGGGCGCCAAGTCGCTGCGCGAATATCACATCTATCGCTATGATCCGGACAGCGATGCCAATCCGCGGATCGACACCTATTTCGTTGATACCAGCGATTGCGGGCCGATGATTCTGGACGGGTTGTTGTGGATCAAGAACAAAGTCGATCCGACCCTGACGCTGCGCCGCTCCTGCCGCGAGGGCATCTGTGGATCGTGCTCGATGAATATCAATGGGCTCAATACCTTGGCCTGCACCAAGGGCATGGATGACTCGACCGGCGCGATCAAGATCTATCCCTTGCCGCACATGCCGGTGGTCAAGGATTTAGTGCCGGATCTTTCCAATTTTTATGCCCAGCACCGCGCCATCGAGCCATGGCTGCAAACGACTTCGGAAACACCCAAGACCGAGTGGAAACAATCAATCGAGGAGCGGAGCAAACTGGACGGGCTCTATGAGTGTATCCTGTGCGCCTGTTGCTCGACGTCGTGCCCGAGCTATTGGTGGAATGGGGAAAAATATCTTGGTCCGGCGGCACTGCTGCAGGCCTATCGCTGGCTGATCGACAGTCGTGACGAAACCACGCAGGCCCGGCTCGATGATCTTGAAGACCCCTTCAAACTCTATCGCTGCCACACGATCATGAATTGTGCCAAGGTGTGCCCCAAGGGCCTCAATCCGGCCAAAGCCATTGCCGAGATCAAGAAGATGATGGTCGAACGCAAGGTCGCCTGATAGTTTTAAGCGCAATGCCGTGATCAACCGAGGGTGCCGTCATGTTTGAGATCATCGCCCAGGTTGAGGACCCGTCGATGGCGCGGGTGCTGATCACCGCCCTTCGCGCCCACGGCTTTCATCCGCTCGAGAGTGGCGATGGCGGCCTGCCCGGCGTTGGTGCTGTCTTCGGCAAAGGCGGGGTGCCAATTCAGGTTCCCGAAGAAGAAGTGCGCGACGCACGGATGCTCGCCGATGATCTATTACGCGAAATGTTGGGCTGACTGGCCAACAAGCCAATGATTGATTGCAACAATTCTGCGTTCCAGACATTGCACCCCCACGGTTGCCACAATACTATAGTTGATAGTTCACTCGATTGCGGCGATTGAACCGGGACGGGGCTTTGGCTATAAACCCCGACGTTTATTTTTTGTTAAGCCTTATGGCAGGAGCACGCCAATGACGGATTGGACACGCGGATCATTCTCCGTTGCAGGATTTGCGGCGATGGCGGTAGTGTTGGCAGGATGCTCGACGGCCCAGCCCCCGGTCAATACTTTGCCAGCGCCACAGCGCTTGCCAGCGGTCGCCAATTCAACCGTTGCAACGCAGTCCCTGCCGGCGATTGGCACAAGTGCGGCTCCCGCACCGGGATTGTCGGGCCAGCCGGTACTGGGCGGGGTTTCAACCACCCCCACGCAGACAGCGAGCGCCAATGACAGTTCATTTGTCAGCCTTGATCCGCTGGCTGCAAGTTCGGGTGGCGTTAGCGCTGGTCCGGAAGGCGTTTGGACCGTGGTTTCCGGTGTTTCGCGTTGTCGGCTCAATCTGCCGATGACCACCAAGACCGGCACCAGCAAATTCCGGGCGTCTGCACCGGGTTGCGCCATGCCGGGTCTGACTAATGTTGCGTCCTGGCAGCAGGTGGGTAATCAGGTCCAGATATTTGACGAAAACAATAATATGGTCGCAGCAGTTGCCCAGAACGGTGGCGGTTATATCGGCACCACATCGGGTGGCCAGGGAATTTCAATGACCCGTTAAAGTCGGACTGCTAAGGAGGGGCATTCGTGCCCCTTTTTTGTGCAGCGCTTCCTGATGATTTCCGAACCTTTGACAGTTCCCGGCGACGGACTGGTCAGCGTGGCCTATGCCGCCCTGATCGAGCGTGGGGCCCTGCACCGTGATCCAGCCCAACTCGAAGCTGCCGGATTGCTCGACGACATTGCGCGGGCGCTTGAAAAAAATCCGCGGAACGTGGGGTTTCTGGCACGCTTGTTTGATGCGCCTGCCAAGGTGACGGGTGCGTATCTGCATGGTGATGTCGGGCGCGGCAAGACCATGCTGATGGATCTGTTCTATTCGAGCGTTGCCGAGCCTCGCAAGCGGCGCGTGCATTTTCACCAGTTCATGGACGAGATCCATGTCGGCATTGCGCAGTTTCGCAAAAAAGCCAAGGCACGAGGCGATGACAGCGACCCGATAGCGGCCGTCGTGAAGCCGATCATCAAGACATCGCGGCTGTTATGCCTTGACGAATTTCATGTGCACGACATCACTAATGCCATGCTTTTGCAGCGCCTGTTCGAGCAATTGTTTGCCAATGGTGTTGTGCTGGTGGCGACGTCCAACGTCGCGCCGGACGGCCTCTACAAGGATGGTCTGAACCGGCACTTGTTCCTGCCGTTCATCGAACTGCTCAAGGCCAATACAACAGTGGCGGCGCTCCCGGCGGCGCGCGACTATCGGCGTGAAAAATTTGTCGGTCAGAAAGTTTACGCCATTGGCGAGGGCGACGCCGCGCGGGCGCGGATGGACAAGCTCTGGACACGGGTGACGGGTGGCGTCGAGGCCAGGCCCACCAGCGTTGAAAGTCTTGGACGACAAATTCACGTGCCGCTGGCGGCAATGGGTGCGGCGCGATTTGATTTTGCCGATCTTTGCGAAAAGCCTTTGGGGGTGCGTGACTATGTGCGCCTGGCCCATGCGTTTGACACCATCCTGATTGATGATGTGCCCCAGTTCAGCCGGGTGCGCACCGATGCGGCCAAGCGGTTTATCCTTTTGATCGACAACCTTTATGATCGTGGCGTCAAGCTGGGTGCCAGTTTTGCGGTGCCGATCGAGGCGTTGGGGCAGGATGACAAGACCCGTTTCGAATTTGCCCGCACGGCGTCGCGATTGATGGAAATGAGTTCTGATGAATATCTGGCGCAGGCGCTGCGTGACACGGGGCCGCCGGAGGCATGATATTTCGGCAAGCCCCCATGACCAATCGGGTATGCGCTTTAGACGAACGGTTCACTTGCCTCATTAAAGGTCAGGGCGTAAGAAACTGGCCAAATTCAACATAGTCGGAGATGGATGCTTATGGCGCGCAAAAAGATTGCTCTCATCGGATCTGGACAGATCGGTGGAACTCTGGCCCATCTAGCGGCCCTCAAGGACCTCGGCGATGTCGTTCTGTTCGACATTGTTGACGGGGTGCCGCAGGGCAAAGCGCTGGATTTGAGCCAGTCTGCACCAGTCGAAGGGTTCGACGGCAAGATTACCGGCACGTCCGAATACAAGGATCTGGCGGGCGCCGATGTGATCATCGTTACAGCGGGCGTTCCCCGCAAGCCCGGCATGAGTCGCGATGATCTGCTCGAAATCAACCTCAAGGTCATGGGCCAGGTTGGTGCCGGCATCGCCAAATATGCGCCGAACGCCTTCGTTATCTGCATTACCAACCCGCTCGATGCAATGGTCTGGGCGCTGCAGAAATTCTCTGGCCTGCCGTCCAACAAGGTAATCGGCATGGCCGGCGTGCTCGACAGCTCGCGCTTCTGCCATTTCATTGCCGACGAGCTCAATGTGTCGATTGAAGACGTCAACGCGTTCGTTATGGGTGGGCACGGCGACACCATGGTGCCATTGCCGCGCTATTCGACAGTTGCCGGCATTCCGTTGACTGATATCGTCAAGATGGGCTGGATGAGTAAGGACAAGCTCGACGAGATCATCCAGCGCACCCGCGATGGCGGTGCTGAAATCGTTGGTTTGCTCAAGACTGGATCGGCGTTTTATGCGCCCGCCGCCTCGGCCATTTCGATGGCGGAAAGCTATCTCAAGGACAAAAAGCGGGTGTTGCCTGCTGCAGCGTTCCTTTCGGGTGAATATGGGGTCAGGGACACTTATGTCGGCGTGCCGGTAGTGATCGGCGCCGATGGGGTCGAAAAAGTCATCGAAATCTCACTCAACTCTGCTGAACAGAAGGCGTTTGATAAGTCAGTGTCGGCGGTTGAGGGGTTGATCGAGGCGTGCAAGAAAATAGCGCCGGCGCTGGCCTAGCACATAAATAAAGCCGCCCTCGGAAACGGGGCGGCTTTTGACTAAAGGGGCACGCACATTGCGAAGCCTCGCACAATCAAATTTACCCCGGTCCATCATGCGGCTGGGTGCCAGAGCACTCAAATGAGTGCCGCACGGAAGGGCTAGACATGAATATCCACGAACATCAGGCCAAGGCGCTGCTTAAATCGTTTGGCGCCCCGGTTGCCGAAGGCGTTGCGATCTATTCCGCCGACGAGGCGGCGGACGCTGCCAGGTCACTGCCGGGACCGCTCTATGTGGTCAAGAGCCAGATCCACGCCGGGGGGCGCGGCAAGGGCAAGTTCAAGGAATTGGGTGCCGAGGCCAAGGGCGGCGTGCGCCTGGCCAAGAGCATTGATGATGTCGTGGCCCATGCCAGGGAAATGCTGGGCAATACGCTGGTGACCAAGCAGACCGGCCCGGCTGGCAAGCAGGTCAATCGCCTCTATATCGAAGATGGCGCCGACATTGCGCGCGAGCTTTACCTTTCGCTGTTGGTGGATCGCACCACCGGGCGTGTCGCTTTCGTCGTTTCGACCGAGGGGGGCATGGATATCGAGGCGGTTGCCGAGGAAACCCCTGACAAGATCATTTCGCTTTCGATTGACCCCGATGCCGGGGTGACTGCGTCCGATGTCAAAACCCTTTCCGACGCGCTGGCACTGACCGGTGAGGCGCGCAACGATGCGACCAAGCTTTTCCCAGTTCTCTATAAGGCCTTCACCGAAACCGACATGAGTCTGTTGGAAGTTAATCCGCTGATCGTCATGGATAATGGCCGGTTGCGGGTGCTCGATGCCAAGGTGTCGTTCGACAATAATGCGGCGTTCCGTCATGCCGATCTGGCCCCGCTGCGCGACATGAGCGAAGAAGACGAGAAAGAAATCGAAGCGTCAAAATTCGACCTCGCTTACGTGGCGCTCGATGGCAATATCGGCTGCATGGTCAATGGTGCGGGGCTGGCGATGTCGACCATGGACATCATCAAGCTTTATGGCGCAGAACCCGCCAACTTTCTCGACGTTGGCGGTGGCGCGACGACGGAAAAAGTTACAGCCGCCTTCAAGATCATTACGGCCGATCCAGCGGTTGAAGGCATTCTGGTCAATATCTTTGGCGGCATCATGCGCTGCGACGTGATTGCGGAGGGTGTGATTGCGGCGGTCAAGGAAGTCGGTCTCAAGGTGCCGCTAGTGGTGCGCCTTGAAGGTACCCGCGTCAAAGAGGGCAAAGAAATCCTCGACAAGTCCGGCCTTAACGTGATTTCGGCCGACGATCTGGATGACGCTGCACAAAAATCGTGACAGCCGTCAAGAACGCCTGATCGTCCATTTCCTTTCGGCAAGCCAAATCAGAGGCCTTCCATGTCCATTCTCGTCAATAAAGATACCAAAGTTCTTGTCCAGGGGCTGACCGGCAAGACCGGCACGTTCCACACCGAACAGGCGCTGGCCTATTATGGCACCCAGATGGTGGGTGGCACTCATCCCAAAAAGGGTGGCCAGACCTGGACTAGCGGGCTCGACGGTTCCGCTTCCCTGCCAATTTTTACAACCGTTGCCGAAGGGCGCGACAAGACTGGCGCCAATGCCTCGGTGATCTATGTGCCACCAGCCGGCGCTGCCGCTGCCATTCTTGAAGCTATCGAGGCCGAGATCGAGTTGATCGTGTGCATCACCGAGGGTGTGCCGGTGCTCGATATGGTCAAGGTCAAGCGGGCCTTGGAAAAGTCCAACTCGCGGCTATTGGGGCCGAATTGCCCCGGTGTTCTGACCCCGGAAGAATGCAAGATCGGCATCATGCCGGGTTCGATCTTTTCCAAGGGCTCGGTGGGTATTGTTTCGCGGTCGGGCACGCTTACCTATGAAGCAGTGTTTCAGACCACCAACGAGGGTTTGGGCCAGACCACGGCCGTCGGCATTGGCGGCGACCCGGTCAAGGGCACCGAATTTATCGATATGCTGGAAATGTTTTTGGCCGACGATGCAACGAAATCTATCATCATGATCGGTGAAATCGGCGGTTCGGCTGAAGAAGATGCAGCCCAGTTCCTGATCGATGAAGCCAAGAAGGGTCGCAAAAAGCCGATGGCCGGGTTCATTGCGGGCCTGACCGCGCCCAAGGGGCGCACAATGGGTCATGCTGGCGCCGTAATTTCAGGCGGTAAGGGCGGAGCCGAAGACAAGATCGCAGCGATGGAAGCAGCAGGGATCAAAGTTTCAAAGTCGCCTGCGCGTATCGGCAAGACCCTGACCGAAGTGCTCAAGGGTTAAACTTTGGTAGCTGGGGTTTTGGGTATGGGGCTATGGTACGCCAAAACTGCGGCGGCGATCACGATTGAGCGATAAGCGGCGCCTTGCGAGGCGCCGCGGGATTTAACAGGATACTAAGGATAACCAACCATTATTGATCAACTTTGATGGTGACATGTGCGGCTGGCGATGCCAGCCCGATGAAAAGGATGGCGGGGCGTGCGCCTCGTAACAAAGCGATGACACGACAGGAAAAGAACGACTCGTTCTTGCTGACCTCGTTCCTCTATGGTGGGAACGCCGACTACATCGAACAGCTTTATTCGCAGTTCAAAACTGATCCGGCCAGCGTCGATCCGACCTGGTCATCGTTTTTTTCCCGGCTTGATGATAGCGCCGATGATGCGCAAAAGAGCGCAGAGGGTGCCTCATGGGCGCGCAGCGATTGGCCCCTGAGTGCCAATGGCGAGTTGGTTTCAGCGCTTGATGGCGATTGGGGCGATATCGCGGTCAAGACCGAAAAGGCTCTGACCAAAAAAGCCGAAGCGGTTGGTGCCCCGGCAGCGGAAGCCGGCGACGTCCTTCAGGCAACGCGCGATTCAATTCGTGCCATCATGATGATCCGTGCCTATCGCATGCGCGGGCATCTTCATGCCGATCTTGACCCGCTCAAGCTCAAGGCCGATGAGCCAGCACCAGAGCTTGATCCGGCGACCTACGGGTTTACCGACGCCGATTACAGCCGCAAGATCTTCATCGATAATTATCTTGGGCTCGAATACGCCACCCTGCCTGAAATGCTTGAAATCCTACGCCGCACCTATTGCGGCACGGTCGGCATTGAATTCATGCACATTTCCGATCCTGAGGCCAAGCAGTGGTTGCAGGAGCGGATCGAGGGGCCGGACAAGGAAATCACCTTTACCCCTGAGGGTAAGAAGGCAATTTTGACCAAGCTGGTCGAATCCGAGGGTTTTGAGAAATTTCTCGACGTCAAATATACCGGCACCAAGCGGTTCGGGCTTGATGGTTCGGAAGCGCTGATCCCTGCGCTTGAGCAGATCGTCAAGCGCGGTGGCGCGCTGGGGGTCAAGGATATCGTGCTGGGCATGGCCCACCGCGGGCGCCTTAATGTCTTGACCCAGGTGATGGCCAAGCCGCATCGGGCGCTATTTCATGAATTCAAGGGCGGCGCATTTTATCCCGAAGACGTGGAGGGTTCGGGCGATGTTAAATATCACCTTGGCGCATCATCAGACCGCGAGTTCGATGGCAACAAGGTGCATCTGTCGCTGACCGCCAACCCCAGCCATCTCGAAATCGTTGATCCGGTGGTTCTGGGCAAGTCCCGCGCCAAGCAGGATCAACACATTGCCCCCAATGGCAAGCTGGTCAATCTCGATGTAGTCAAACCCGACCGTTCGATGGTGCTGCCGCTGCTCATTCATGGCGATGCGGCATTTGCGGGGCAAGGCGTAATCGCTGAATGTCTGGGCCTGTCGGGCCTGAAAGGACATCGCACCGGCGGGTCGGTGCATTTTGTCATCAACAACCAGATCGGGTTTACGACGAGCCCGATGTATTCGCGTTCGTCGCCCTATCCCACCGATGTTGCCAAGATGATCGAGGCGCCGGTGTTTCACGTTAATGGCGATGATCCCGAAGCTGTGGTGTTTGCCACCAAGGTGGCGGTGGAATTCCGCCAGCGTTTTGGGCGACCTGTTGTCATCGACATGTTCTGCTATCGCCGATTTGGCCATAATGAAGGCGATGAGCCATCATTCACCCAGCCGCTGATGTACGCCAAAATCCGGGCACACCAGACAACGCTGCAGATTTATTCGGAAAAGCTGGTTGCCGAAGGGGTGATGAGCGAAGCCGAGATTGATCAGGTCAAGGCTGACTGGCGCGCCAATCTCGAAAACGAATTCGAGGCGGGTCAGGATTATCGTCCCAACAAGGCTGATTGGCTCGATGGCCAGTGGAAGGATTTCAAACCGGCCGAACAGGAAGGGCCGCGTCGCGGCGCTTCAGGCGTGCCGGTTGATCGACTTTCAGAAGTTGGCGCGCTGCTGACCAAGGTTCCGGCAGAATTTCACGTCCACAAGACGGTCAAACGGTTCCTTGATCACCGGTTGAGTGCCATCCAGGCGGGCGAGAATATTGACTGGGCGACCGCCGAAGCCTTGGCATTCGGCACCTTGGTTACCGAAGGGCACCCCGTGCGCCTGAGTGGTCAGGATGTGGAACGCGGCACCTTCAGCCAGCGCCATTCGGTACTCAATGATCAGGAAAACGATTCAACCTACACCCCGCTCAACAAGCTGGCCGAAGATCAGGCACGCTTCGAGGTCATCAATTCGATGCTCTCGGAAGAAGCGGTGCTGGGCTTTGAATATGGCTATTCGCTTGCCGAACCGCGCGCCCTGACCATCTGGGAAGCCCAGTTCGGCGATTTCGTCAACGGCGCACAGGTGGTGATTGACCAGTTCATCTCCTCTGGTGAGCGTAAATGGTTCCGCATGTCGGGCCTTGTGATGCTGTTGCCGCATGGCTATGAAGGACAGGGTCCAGAGCATTCCTCGGCTCGGCCCGAACGCTTCCTGCAATTGTGTGCTGAAGACAATATGCAGGTCGCCAATTGCACCACCCCGGCCAACTATTTCCATATTCTGCGTCGGCAGGTGACTCGCGATTTCCGCAAGCCGTTGATCCTGATGACGCCGAAATCGCTGCTGCGCCACAAGCGGGCCGTTTCTGGTCTGGACGAAATGGGCGTTGAATCATGCTTCCATCGTCTGTTGTGGGATGATGCCGAGGCACCGGGCGCCGCCAAGACCAATATCAAACTGGTAGGCGACGACCAGATCCGCCGTGTCATCCTGTGCACCGGCAAGGTCTATTACGATCTGCTGGAGGATCGCGAAAAACGCGGCGTCAATGATGTCTATCTGTTGCGTGTCGAGCAGCTTTATCCGTTCCCGGCAAAGGCTGTGCTTGATGAACTCAATCGCTTCAAGAACGCCGAGATCGTCTGGTGTCAGGAAGAGCCAAAGAACATGGGTGCCTGGGCCTTTATCCAGCCCTATATTGAATGGGTCCTGGACCAGATGGGCCGGACAAATCAGCGGGTACGCTATGTGGGGCGTCCGGCTTCGGCCTCAACGGCAACCGGGTTGATGCGCACGCATCTGGCCCAACTCGCCGCCTTCCTTGAAGACGCCTTCGCCAAATAGGCACGACCAACAAAGGGTTATTACTATGTCGACAGAAATCCGTGTGCCAACGCTGGGCGAAAGCGTTACCGAGGCAACCATCGGTCAGTGGTACAAAAAGGTTGGTGACAGCGTCGCCATTGATGAGCCACTGGTTGAACTGGAAACCGACAAGGTGACCATCGAAGTGCCTGCCCCATCGGCCGGGGTGCTCGAAGCCATTGCCGCCCAGCCCGGCGATACCGTCGATGTGGGTGCGCTTTTGGGGGCCATTGGCGCTGGTTCTGGTGGAGCTGAAGCGCCCAAGCCTGAAACGGTCGCTGAAAAGGCGGAAGTGCCGGCCTCCAATGCTGCAGGGCCCGAGCCCGTTGCACCGACAAAGGCCGAGCCTGCACCCGCCCCATCGGCGCAAAAGTTGATCAAGGAAAACAACATCGAGGCCACATCGGTGGAAGGTTCGGGCAAGCATGGGCAGGTCCTCAAGGAGGATGTACTGGCAGCCATGAGCCGTCCAGCACCCGCCGCCGCTCCTAGCGCGCAGACTTCGGCTGAATCGAGCAAGCCCGCCGCCGTGGCAGCGCCCACGCGTAGCCCCAGTGTTGCCGGTGATGATGAGCGCGAAGAGCGGGTCCGCATGACCCGGCTGCGCCAGACAATTGCGCGCCGTCTCAAGGATGCCCAGAACACCGCCGCCATGCTGACCACCTTCAACGAGGTGGACATGGCCCCAGTCATGGCCCTGCGCGCCACCTACAAGGAAATGTTCGAGAAAAAGCACGGCGTAAAGCTGGGCTTCATGGGCTTTTTCACCAAGGCGGTGGTTCACGCGCTCAAGGAAATCCCCTCGGTCAATGCCGAGATTGATGGCGATGATCTGATCTACAAGAAATATGCCCACATCGGGGTTGCCGTTGGTACCGACAAGGGCCTGGTGGTTCCCGTGGTGCGGGATGCTGACCAGATGAGCATTGCCGAGATTGAAAAATCGATCAATGGTCTGGGCCGCAAGGCCCGCGACGGGCAATTGTCGATGGCCGATATGCAGGGCGGCACCTTCACCATTTCCAATGGCGGGGTTTATGGTTCGCTGATGTCGACGCCGATCCTGAATGCGCCGCAGTCGGGAATTCTGGGCATGCACAAGATCCAGGAGCGCCCGGTTGTCGTCAATGGTGAGATCGTTGTGCGGCCGATGATGTATCTGGCCCTCAGCTACGATCATCGCATCGTTGATGGCAAGGAAGCGGTTACTTTCCTTGTGCGGGTCAAGGAAAGCCTTGAGGCACCCGAGCGCCTGGTACTCGATCTCTAAAAACTGCTTAACCCGGCATCAACCGGCTCCAGATATTTAGGCGCGGGTCTGTTCTCATACAGGCCCGCGTTTTGCGTATGGTGGTCAAAAGGGTAGGCTGGGCGTCCGGCACACGCGGCTGTGAGTGGATCAGCCACAGCTTTGCCCGATTTGGCCCGTTCAACCGCCCGTGTCCAAAATCAATCTGTTCGCCATTTATGGCGGGCAACAAAAGACTGGAGAGACTGCGTGAAAACTATCGGGTTGAGCATTGCGGCGCTGGTTGTTGGTTTGTGCGGCAGTGTCGTGGCCCAGGAAAGCGACGATCCCGCGCTCTTGGGAGAATTGCTGGGTTTTCACGGCACGGAAACTATCGTTTTGGTCATGACCACGCATTGCTATGAAACCACCGGCCTTGATTCCAGCTTCAAGAGCGCGGCGGAAAACTGGTACTTGCGCAATGTCGGTTTTCTGGAACTGGCTGACCGGGTCATTGACCGGTTGGGCGGGCAAACCCCGGCCGAAGCGGAAGCTGCGCGCAATTACAGCGGCGCCCAGATCATGAGCGCCTATAATCAGGCCGAGGACAAGGACGGCTTTTGCAGGGGTTTTCTGGGACAGGTCGAGGACGGTAAGCTCGATATCGACCAGCAGCTGCCGCAAATCCTCAAGCAGGCGCAGGCCATCGCCAGCGAGTAAATGGTTGCACGGGTCCGCCAATATGGTCAGATGCGGCCATGAGTTTTACCCTTACATTATTGGCCTGGAGCACGACGCTGATCGCGGGGTATGTGCTGATTCAATCGCTGGCCTACCAGCTCGATGTTGGCGTTACTCATGGCGCTGGTCCGCGCGATAATGAGCGGCCATTGGGCAAAATGGCTGGGCGATCACGCCGCGCACTTGACAATCTGGGCCAAACCTATGCGGTTTTTGTCGCGCTGAGCCTGGCGTTGGAGCTTTCGGGGCGTGCCGATGGCCTCAGTTTTTGGGGCGGACAGCTATACTTTTGGGCCCGCTGGGTCTATTTGCCATCGTACCTGATCGGGGTGCCCTATGTCCGGAGCCTCTGCTGGCTGGTATCGGTTTTGGGGTTGGCCCTGATGTTTTTCGCGGTGGTGATCTAGTGGCGTTTCCATGGATTGAATTTGCCGGGTTGATGCTGGCCTTTGGGGTTGGCGCTATCATTCCGGGCGCAGATTTTGCCATGGTGCTGCGCCAGTCGATTGCGCAGGGACGCCGTCCGGCGCTGTTTACCGCAGCGGGCGTTGCCAGCGCCATTCTTGTTCACGGCAGTTATACCTTGCTCGGGGTGGGTGTCATCGTTGCCCAATCGCTGCTGGTCTTTAATATTTTGAAGTGGGTGGGAGCGGCTTATCTGGTGTGGCTGGCCATCGCAGCGCTGAGGGCGCCGCCGCCCCAACCGCCCACAGATCTGCTCGCGGGCCCGCGCTCGCATGGCGATCGGTCCGCGTTTGTGCTGGGGTTTTTGACCAATTTGCTCAATCCCAAGGCCATTCTGTTTTTTCTGGCGCTGTTTACGTCGCTGGTTTCGGCTCATACCAGCCTTGAGATCAAGGCGTTCTACGTTGGCTGCATGAGCCTCATGCTATTTGCCTGGTTCGCATTGGTCGCTGTCTTCTTTACAACGCCAAGGGTGCGACAGGGATTTTTCCGGTTGGGACGGTGGTTTAATCGGATAAGCGGGATTACATTCATCGTGCTGGCGGTTCGAGTGGCTGTCGCGCAGCGGCATTAATTTGTTTTGGGGCAAGAAATCATGGCAGACGCGTTCGACCTCGTGGTAATCGGCTCGGGCCCGGGCGGATATGTGGCGGCAATCAGGGCCGCCCAACTGGGGCTCAAGGTTGCCGTGGTTGAAAAATGGCCAACGCTTGGCGGCACCTGCCTCAACATCGGCTGTATTCCGTCCAAGGCCTTGTTGCATGCCTCGGAAATGTTTGAAGAGGCTGGTCACGGTTTCAAGGCGCTGGGCATCGATATTCCCAATCCTGGCCTTAACCTGCCGCAGATGATGAAGCATAAGAGCGAAACCGTTGCTTCCAACGTTGGCGGTGTCGATTATCTGTTCAAGAAAAACAAGATTACGACCCTGCGCGGCATCGGCTCGATCGCGGCACCAGGCAAGGTTTTGGTGACGCCGCAAAGCGGGCCGACACAGGAAGTCGCGACCAAGAATATCATCATTGCATCGGGTTCGGTTGCGGCAACCCTGCCGGGCATTCAAATTGACGAAAAGCAGATAGTAACTTCGACTGGTGCGTTGACGCTGGACAAGGTCCCGGCAAAGCTTGTGGTCATTGGTGCCGGTGTTATCGGGCTGGAGTTGGGCTCGGTCTGGGCCCGCCTGGGTTCACAAGTCACGGTCGTTGAATATCTGGATCGCATCCTGCCCGGCATGGACAGTGAGGTAGCGCGCCAGTTCCAGCGCATGCTGCAAAAACAGGGCATGGAATTCAAGCTCTCGACCAAGGTTTCGGCCATCGAAAAGACCGAAAATGGCGGGCTCAAACTCAAAGTGGAAGCGGCCAAGGGCGGCGAAACCGAAGTTCTCGATGCCGACGTGGCCCTGGTTGCCATCGGGCGCAAACCCTATACCGACGGTTTGGGGCTCGATATTGTTGGCGTTGCGCTCGACGAGCGTGGCCGTGTGCGGGTTGATGCCCAATACCGCACCTCGGTTGAAGGCGTTTACGCCATTGGCGATGTGATCGCCGGCCCAATGTTGGCCCACAAGGCCGAGGATGAGGGCATTGCGGTTGCAGAAATTCTGGTCGGTCAGGCCGGACACGTCAATTATGCGGCAATGCCTGCGGTGGTCTACACCAACCCTGAAATTGCTTCGGTCGGCAAGACAGAGGATGAACTCAAGGCTGAGGGGATCGATTACAAGATCGGCAAATTCCCCTTTACCGCCAATGGGAGGGCCAAGGCGATGCTGGCGACGCAGGGTTTTGTCAAAATCCTGGCTGATGTGGAAACAGATCGCGTTCTGGGCGCTCATATTGTGGGCAAGAACGCTGGCGAGATGATCCACGAACTGGTGGTACTGATGGAATTCTCAGGTGCTGCCGAGGATCTGGCGCGCACGACCCACGCTCATCCAACCCTTTCCGAAGCTGTGCGCGAAGCATCGTTATCGCTGGGCGATGGAGCTATTCACATCTAGCACCGGGCTCTGTCCGGTCTATTTGAGATATTGGGAGGCGGATCGTTGCAGCGATCCGCCTCTTTTTATTGCTGTCCCGTCAGGGCGTGGCGGCAGCAGTACCGGCTTCAAAGGCAGCTCGGCAGTCATTGGCGTCGTGCCACTGATTTTCGTAGCTGAGATCACCGGCAACGCCGGGGCCTTCAAAGCGTGGATCATCGCACTCGTCGTCATTGGCATAGCTTGAGGTATTGTCACCAAAATCAATGCCGCTGGCCTTGGCATCGAAGGGTGCCTTGCTCTGGTAGGTTGCTTGATAGACCGCGCGCGGCCAAACCATCCCCTCGCTCATTGTTGCCGCACAATCCGTCGCATCGGCCAACATGTCGGCGGGCAGCAGTTTCTTGTCGGTGCCTGGTCCCTCAAAGCGCGGATCATCGCATTGGTTGTCGTTGGCATATCGTGAGTTGTCGGTGCCCATGGCAAATCCGGCGATGGGCGTGGTATCGCGCATGACCACGGTGCCTGCGCTAAAGGCGGCCCGGCAATCGGCCGCATCGTGCAGTGCATCAACAATGGCCGGATCGTCCGACAGGCCAGCGCCTTCAAAGCGCGGGTCGTCACATTCATTGTCATTGGGGTAGGCCCCGGCATCGTCACCAAATTTGACCTCGCCGATCGTTGGCTGAACGAAAGGTGGTGGCGGCACAGCTGAGGCCTTGAGCGTGGCGGTACCCGCTTCGACTGCCGCGCGACAGTCGGTTGCGTCATGCAACGTGTCGATTTCCTCGGCCGACTCGATGGCGGCGCTGCCTTCAAAGCGCGGGTCGTCGCAATCGCCGTCATAGGGGTATTGGCCCAGATCGTCGCCAAAATCAATGCCCTGGGTTCCCGAGACATCGGGCGTTGTTGTTGCAGGTTCCGGGGCGGCCTCGGGCACGTCTGAGTCGTCGCGCAGGGTGATCGTGCCCGCCTCGAACGCCGTTTTGCAGTCCGTTGCATCCTTGCCAATATCGACATCTTCCAATTCGGCGGCCATGGCCGAGCCGATAAAGCGCGGATCATCGCACTCGGTGTCGTTGGCCCATTGACCGGTGTCGTCGCCAAAATCGATTGCGTTGATCGCATCTGTTGCGGGGCGGTTGTTCCCGCGTCAGTCTGGGCAAGGGCGGGACTGGCGGCAAGGCAAAGCAGCAACCCCAGGATCGTGCCGTTACGCAAGTGGCTGGTAATGTTCATTAGTTCTCTCCCGGGGGCATGCCTCAATGAGGCGTACCCTACAACGGCTTTGATAGTGTCAAAAGCCCTTTGATCAGACTAAGTCGCGCGCCGTTCGCTCGGCGCGACTGAACATTACGGACCCCAGGATGACCAGCAGGGTGCCGACGACGTGGAAGGGGGTAAAGGGTTCAGACAGGATAATCACGGCCAGCGCGATGGTAAATATTGGCCCGAATGTTGCCATGGACGATGTGGCCCGCGCGCCGATACGTTGAATGGCATTATTGAGCAGGAACGAGGGCAGCACTGTGCAGATGAGACCAAGACACAGGCCGTAAATCCAGACTTGAGGCGGCATTTGGGCAAAGGAATCAACACCATAGAGAACGGTATTCTGGCCAAGGGCGGCGATGGCTGCGGTTGTCATGCCGATGCACGTGAATAATCCTGCGCCAATCCTGCTCATCTGCGCCTTGGCCAGATGCTGGTAAAAAGCAAAGGTCACAGCTGATCCCAGCACCAGCGCCGTGCCGGTCACCAACCCATCGGGGGCAACCGTCAGGTTCCAGCCAAAGATGACAAGCAGGCCTGCGTACGAAATCGCCATTGCCGGGACAACCCGCCAGATCATCCGGTCGCCAAAAAACCAGACCCCGAACAGCAGCACGAAGAATGGGTAAGTAAACAGCACCAACCGCTCATATTGGGCCGAGAGAAAATTGAGACCGGCGAAATCGAGGTAGCTGGCAACATAATATCCCAACAATCCAACCGCCATGCTCAAGAGCACATTGGTCGGGGTCAGGCGTGCCCGGGACGACGAATCGCGCCAGATCATTGTCATGAATATGCCGATATAGAATGGCATGGCGACCAGCATGCGTAGCGCCAGCAGGGTTTCTGTGCTGACCCCATAGGCATAGGCAAGCTTGATGAAAATGCCCTTGGTGGAAAAGAGTACGGCACCCCCGATGGCCAGCGCATAGCCAGTCAAATCAATAGGGGCGGGCACAATTGGGGCAGCGGCGGTAACGGTAGGCATGGAACTGGTCCTTATAGGCCTGCCATCAGTTCACCGGAGGCGCCTGATGGCGGGCCGGTGAAATCGAATTCGCTTTGGATGTCAGCGCTCGTCCCGGACCCTTTGGGTGCCAAGAATCAAAAGACGGGTAATGAGAATGACGGGCGCGTTCATGGCACCATTGCTACATGCCGGGCATTGTCCGGTAAAGAGTATTTGTTCGCATACTTAATAACTGGTCTAGGCGCGCGGATGGGCCAGGCGGTAGCTTTCAAGCAACCGATCGGTATCAACTGCAGTGTAGATCTGGGTGGTGGACAGCGAGGCGTGGCCCAGCAATTCCTGGATGGCGCGCAAATCGCCACCTCGCCCCAGCAAGTGGGTGGCAAACGAGTGGCGCAAGGCATGTGGCGTTGCTGATGGGGAGGCCAAGCGCTGAGCGCAATTGCACCACGCGCATCTGGATCAAACGCGGCGAAAGCACGCCACCCCTGACGCCGCGAAACAGCGGATCATCCGGCCAGAGCTTGAACGGGCATAGTTTAAGATAGGTTTCGATGCTGGCGCGTACGCCCTCGATCAGTGGTACCAGGCGCACCTTGCCGCCCTTGCCGGTCACGCGCAAGGAATTGCCTTCAAGATCGCTGCGGGTGACGGCCAACGCCTCGGCAATACGCAGCCCGGCGCCGTAGCATAGTGCCAGTGCGGCCATATCGCGCGCCGCAACCCAGGGGCGTTCCTCCATTTCGGCAGTCGTGGCGATAGTGCTTTTGGCCTCGGCGACTGTCAGCGCCTTGGGCAGGGAACGAGCCATTTTTGGCGTCCGGATGGTATTGAGCGCCTCGGTCGACACTACCCCGTCGCGCTCAAGATACCTGAAGAAGGACTTGAGGGCCGAAAGCGCGCGCGCCAGGGAGCGGGAGCCCAGGCTCTGCTCGCGCCGGACGGCCATGAAGGCGCGAATGTCGGCGCCACGCAGCGTTCTGAGCGTTTCGAGGCCAACAGTGCCACCGCAATGGGCGGAAAGGAAATTGAGGAATTGGCCCAGATCCCGGCTGTAGGCTTCGAGGGTATTTTCGGACAATCGCTTGACCGAACCCAGTTCGCGCTGCCAATTGGCGATATGGATTTTGACAGTGGTGTCGGTGGCAAAGGCGGTGTCGCTCATTTTCCTATTCTAGCGGCGTCGGCGTTAGCAAAGTGTGACATGATGTTAACGCGGCAATCGCACATGGTTAACCCCGATTTAACACAAAACGCCGAAATTAGGGCTAGAGCATGTGGAGCCTCCTATGACCAATCGGATAGCCCTATCGACACTGATATTGATGGCCATGTCGCAGACAGCACTGGCCCAGTTTGACGATGGGTTCGGCTCCGACAGCTTTTTCGGTCCTGATGGAGCGCCCGGCGCACAATATATCAGTCCCGATGAAACCGTGCGCGCCGACATTGGGGTTGGCGCGATGTTTCTTGAGGGCAATGAGTATGTCTATTCCGGGGACTATCGGGTTAGTCGACTAAACTGGCAGAGCCGGGCACCCGTCTTGCGCGGCAGCATCGACGTTAATCTGGCCAGCCGGTTTAGCGTGCGTGCCGAAGGCAGCGCCGCCGGTTTTGGCACCAGCTACATGGAAGACTATGACTGGCTGGGCGGCTCGGATGCCGAGGCGAACTGGACGCATCGCTCCCAACATGACGATACACGGCTCGACCATTATTTCTCGGGCAGTCTGGCGCTGGGCTATGAGTTGTTCAATGATGGAAAATCCAACGTGCGCTTCCTGGCCGGTGGCGAATATACCGACGTCAAATGGTCCGCCTATGGTGGTTCCTATATCTATAGTACGACAACTCTTCGCGACACGATGGGCGTCTTCCCCGCCGGTTCGCCCGCGATCGCTTACCGCCAGCAGTTTCCGGAGATTTTTGCCGGATTTGATGGCGATGTGCAGTTTGACAATGTACGCTGGGGCGGCATGATGCGCGGCGGGCTGACGGTCTATTCGCGCGCGACCGATGATCACTGGATGCGCAATATCAATTTTGTTGACACGCTCAAAGTTGCGCCTTCGTTCGCGCTGGGAACCGATATCGGTTACAAACTGGGCCAGAACGCAGAATTGTTTCTGGCCGCCCGCTATGACCAGATCATGGAACAGCGCGGCGACACGGTAAGTACTGATACGACAACGGGCACCGCTACAACCTTTCGCGATGGTGGCGCTGGTCAGTTGCAGAGCCTGACGTTGACCGGCGGGCTCAAGGGAAAATTCTGAACGGCGTGACTGGCCGAATCGCATAAGCGCCCTATTTAATGTGTCTGGAACAGAACAGGCACAAATGGATCAGACACCAGACATTGTTGCAGTGATGGTCGGGGTTGCCGTTGAGGGACCCTATAGCTATCGCGTGCCGGAGGGCATGCGGGTTGAGCGTGGCTCGATTGTTTTGGTACCGCTAGGGCCGCGTCCAACACTCGGCGTTGTCTGGGGCGCGCCGAAGGACCAATTCGCCCATAATCGGCTCAAGGACATCTCGCGGGTGTTTGATGTGCCAGCGCTCAGCGAGGAATTGCTGTCGCTGGTGGACTGGGTGTCGCGTTACACGCTGGCTGCGCCGGGCATGGTGTTACGCGCAGTTTTGCGCTCGCATGAGGCGCTGGAGCCGGTGCGCCCGCTGACCGTTTTTCGCGCCACCGCGTATGAGCCTGAAAAGCTCACAGCCGCGCGGTTGCGGGTGCTCGATACACTCAATGATGGGCAGGCCTGGGCCAAGGCCGCGCTGGTCGGTGCGGCCGGGGTTTCAGCATCTGTGATTGAGGGGCTGGAAAAGGCAGGGGCGCTGGAGCGGCTCGAAGTGCCGCCGCCACCGGTTGTGATGCCACCTGATCCCGATACCGACGTTGCCACGCTCAATGCCGAGCAACAGCAGGCGCTTGATGATATTCGTGCGCTTGATCCGCATGCGTTTGGCGTGGCGTTGCTCGACGGGGTAACTGGTGGTGGCAAGACCGAAGTGTTTTTTGAAGCGGTGGCCGATACGCTGCGAGCGGGCCGTCAGGCATTGATTCTGTTGCCCGAGATTGCGCTGACCCACACGTTTCTTGCCCGCTTTACCAAACGGTTCGGCACAAAACCGGCGGAGTGGCATTCAGACATGACCCCGGTTCAGCGCGGTCGCGTCTGGCGCGGCGTACTTGAAGGCAATGTGCGTGCCGTCGTTGGTGCCCGGTCGGCTTTATTCCTGCCGTTTCGCGAATTGGGCATGCTCGTGCTCGATGAAGAGCATGATGGCGCCTACAAACAATCGGACGGCATCACCTATCACGCCCGCGACATGGCGGTGGTGCGCGCCAATCTGGCCAAGGCGCGGGTCATTCTGGCGTCGGCAACGCCATCGGTGGAAACGCGCAATAATGCCAATGCGGCGCGCTATAGTCACATCATGCTCAATGCCAGATTTGCCGAGGCGGCCATGCCTGACATTGCTGCTATCGACATGCGTGAGGAAGGGCCGGCAAAGGGCGAATGGATCGCGCCGCGCTTGGCGCGGGAAATTTTTGGCACGCTGGATCGTGGTGAGCAGGCGCTGCTGTTTCTTAACCGACGCGGCTACGCCCCGCTGACATTGTGTCGGCAGTGCGGGCATCAATATCAATGTCCCGACTGTTCGGCCTGGCTGGTCGAGCATCGGTTTCGGGGTGTGTTGGCCTGTCACCATTGTGGGCATGAACAGAAAATACCCAAGGATTGCGGGGCGTGTGGGGCAGTCGATGCGTTGGTTGCAGTCGGGCCCGGGATCGAACGCATCGCCGAAGAGGCGGCAGCGCGCTTTCCCGACGCCCGTCGGGTTATTCTGTCGTCGGACATGGGCAGCAATGCCCATTTGCGCGACCGCTTTTCGGAGGTGGAAAAAGGCGATTATGATTTGATCATTGGCACGCAACTGGTCGCCAAGGGCCATCATTTTGAAAAGCTGACGCTGGTGGGGGTCCTTGATGCAGATCTGGGGCTTGCCCACGGTGATCCACGGGCGGCGGAAAAAACCTTCCAGATATTGACGCAGGTCGCGGGGCGCGCCGGGCGGGCATCGCGGGCTGGTCGAGCGCTGCTGCAGACTTATCATCCTGATCATCCGGTGATGCGGGCCATGGTGACGGGGGACCGGGAAGCCTTTTATGCCCATGAACTAGCGGCGCGCGAAGCGGGCGGGATGCCCCCTTTCGGACGGCTGGCCGCACTGATCGTTTCGGCCAGCGAGCATGACGTGGCTATGGGGCACGCCAAAAAACTGCTGGCGGCGGCTCCGATGGCCGACGGTGTGCGATTATTCGGCCCGGCAGATGCGCCTGTGGCCATGGTGCGCGGTCGGCACCGCGTGCGGTTGCTGGCCCAGAGCGGCAAGGGGTTTGACCTGTCGGGCTATGTGCGGTTCTGGCTGGCCTCGACAGAGCGGGTTAGTGGCAATTTGCGGGTGCAGGTGGACATCGATCCGCAAAGCTTCATGTGAGGTTTTCCCTGCGACACTTTTCCGGCCATGAATCGGCGCGGCAAGCCTTGCAAGGCTCGCTGTGGCTGTGGTAGAGCGTGCGCAACATCTGCGGGGTCTCCGGACGGCCTCGTTGCAAGAATAATTTCAAGCGTCAGCAACCGCCCGGCTCTTTCGTACTTTGAGGCGGGTTTAGCAGGCAAGCAACCAAGAGGGTGATGCGGCATTGGCAGCGCAGAATTCAGTGCTTGTACAGATCGCGCGACCATATGCGTCCGCTCTGTTCGATCTCGCCCAGAGCGAGAATCAACTGGCCTCAGTTGAAACCGGTCTTTCCGACATTTCCCGCCTGATCGGGGAAAGCGATGACTTCTCCCGCTTTCTCGGCTCGCCCGTTATCACGGGCGATGTGAAGGCTTCGGCAATTGATGCGATCCTTTCCAAGGCGCAAACCAATCCGCTGGTCGCCAACTTTGTGCGTCTCGTGGCGCAAAAGGGACGGCTTTTTGCACTTGAGCAGATCATTGCCGCTTTTCGCGCGCTGGCTGCGGCCGACCGTGGCGAAGTATCAGCTGATGTGACGTCGGCAACCGCTTTGAACGATGAGCAGGTTTCGGCGCTGGCCGAGGCACTCAAGGCCAAGATCGGCAAGACTGTCACGCTTAACCAATTTGTTGATCCATCCTTGATCGGCGGCCTTCAGGTGAAGGTCGGTTCGCAGATGATCGACAGCTCGCTTAAATCGAAATTGACCGCGATGAAGATCGCCATGAAAGAGGTCGGGTAATGGATATCAAAGCTGCGGAAATTTCCGCGATCCTTAAGGACCAGATCAAGAATTTTGGTCAGGAAGCCCAGGTTTCCGAAGTCGGCCAGGTTCTGTCTGTCGGTGACGGTATTGCCCGAGTTTATGGGCTTGATGCTGTGCAGGCCGGTGAGCTGGTTGAATTTCCCGGCGGCATCATGGGCATGGCGCTGAACCTTGAAGCCGACAATGTCGGTGTGGTTATTTTTGGTAATGACCGTTCGATCAAGGAAGGCGACGTCGTCAAGCGCACCGGCTCGATCGTGGATACGCCGATCGGCAAAGGCCTTTTGGGTCGTGTTGTTGATGGTCTGGGCAATCCAATCGATGGCAAGGGGCCAATCGAGCACACCGAACGCAGCCGCGTTGACGTCAAGGCCCCAGGAATTCTGCCACGCAAGTCGGTGCATGAGCCGATGTCGACTGGCCTTAAAGCCATTGATGCGCTCATTCCAATTGGTCGCGGCCAGCGCGAACTGATCATCGGTGACCGTCAGACCGGCAAGACCGCTGTTATTCTTGACACTTTCCTCAATCAGAAGCCGGCGCACGCCGCCAATGCCTCGGAAACTGAAAAGCTTTACTGCATCTACGTGGCTATCGGTCAGAAGCGTTCGACCGTCGCCCAGTTTGTGCGTCAGCTCGAAGAATCAGGTGCCATGGAATATTCGGTCGTGGTTGCCGCAACCGCATCTGACCCGGCGCCGCTCCAGTACATTGCGCCGTTTACCGGCTGTGCGATTGGCGAGTATTTCCGCGACAATGGCATGCATGCCGTTATCGCTTATGACGATTTGACCAAGCAGGCCGTGGCCTACCGTCAGATGTCGTTGCTGCTGCGCCGTCCGCCCGGTCGCGAAGCCTATCCCGGCGATGTTTTCTATCTGCATTCACGCCTGCTCGAGCGCGCTGCCAAGCTCAACGAAGACCATGGTCTTGGTTCGCTGACAGCCTTGCCGGTTATTGAAACGCAGGCAAACGATGTTTCGGCCTATATTCCAACCAATGTGATCTCGATCACTGACGGCCAGATCTTCCTTGAAACCAATCTGTTCTTCCAGGGTATCCGCCCGGCTGTGAACGTTGGTATTTCGGTGTCCCGCGTGGGCTCGGCCGCCCAGATCAAGGCGATGAAGCAGGTTGCCGGTTCGCTCAAGGGTGAATTGAGCCAGTATCGCGAAATGGCCGCTTTTGCCCAGTTCGGCTCCGATCTTGACGCTTCGACCCAGCGTTTGCTGAACCGTGGTGCGCGTCTGACCGAATTGCTGAAGCAGCCACAGTTTTCCCCGCTCAAAATCGAAGAGCAGGTTGCGGTTATCTATGCCGGTGCCAATGGCTATCTCGATGATTTGCCGGTTGACAAGGTTACCGATTTTGAGGCGACGGTTCTGTCCAACATGCGTGGCAAACACGCCGATCTGTTGGCTGCCATTGCCAAGGAAAAGGCCCTGTCGGACGATCTGCGCAGCCAGCTCAAGGCGGCACTCGATTCCATCAAGAAGACCTACGCGGCTTAAGCGTTTTACGGAAGTAGAGGCCGATGCCTTCGCTAAAAGACCTTAAAAACCGGATCTCCTCGGTCAAATCGACTCAGAAGATCACCAAGGCCATGCAGATGGTGGCCGCCGCCAAGTTGCGGCGGGCACAGGAAGCGGCTCAAGCAGCACGTCCCTATGCCGAGCGCATGGATCGGGTGCTGGCCAGTCTGGGCGCCGCATACGAAGGGCGGGCCGATGCGCCCACCCTTTTGGGTGGCACAGGCAAGGACCAGACCCATTTGCTGATCGTTGCTACCGGCGAGCGTGGTTTGGCGGGTGGCTTTAACTCGTCAATCGCGCGGATGGCGCGCGATCACGCAGTCAAGCTTCTGGCTCAGGGCAAGACGGTCAAGATCATGACTGTGGGCCGCAAGGGCAACGATGTGCTCAAGCGTACTCATGGCAGCAATATCATTGATTTCGTCACCTTCCGTGAAGTCAAGCAGGTTGGTTTCAGCCATGCCGCGCAGATCGGCGAAAAGGTATTGACGATGTTCAATGCCGGCGAGTTCGATGTCGCGACGCTGTTCTTTTCGCGCTTCCAGTCGGTGATTTCGCAGATTCCAACTGCTCAGCAGATCATTCCGGCCAAGTTTGAGGCTGCAGAAGCCGATGATGCGGCGAGTGTGCCTTACGAATATGAGCCGAGCGAAGAAGCTATTCTTGATGCGTTGCTGCCCCGCAGTGTGAGCGTACAGATTTTCCGGGCCCTGCTCGAAAACGGCGCTTCCTTCTATGGCGCGCAAATGTCCGCGATGGATAATGCGACGCGTAACGCCGGCGAAATGATCGGAAAGCTGCAGCTGAGCTACAATCGCCAGCGCCAGGCCCAGATCACCAAAGAACTCATTGAAATCATTTCGGGCGCGGAAGCGCTCTAACACGAGGACCTTCAAATGGCAGAGAAAAAGGCCGGCCGCATTTCGCAGGTCATTGGTGCCGTTGTTGACGTAACGTTTGACGGCCACTTGCCCGCAATTCTGAATGCGCTTGAGACCACCAATAACGGCAATCGCCTGGTGCTCGAAGTTGCCCAGCATCTTGGCGAGAACACTGTTCGCACCATTGCCATGGACACGACCGAGGGTCTGGTTCGCGGTGGTGAAGTGATTGATACCGGCTCGGCTATTTCGGTGCCGGTGGGTGAAGAAACGCTTGGTCGTATCATGAATGTG
>NZ_CP118247.1:1830000-2095000 GCF_028816475.1 Devosia rhodophyticola
TCAACCGAGACTCCGTTAGTAGTGGCGAGCGAACGCGGACCAGGCCAGTGGCCTCTTTGTAAGAACGGGAATGGAATGGAAATTCCAGCCATAGTGGGTGATAGCCCCGTACCGGTAGAAAGCGAAGAGGTCCTCGAGTAAGGCGGAACACGTGAAATTCTGTCTGAACATGGGTAGACCACTATCCAAGCCTAAGTACTCGTGCACGACCGATAGCGAACAAGTACCGTGAGGGAAAGGTGAAAAGCACCCCGACGAGGGGAGTGAAATAGTTCCTGAAACTGGATGCATACAAACAGTAGGAGCCCGCAAGGGTGACTGCGTACCTCTTGTATAATGGGTCATCGACTTAGTCTAACTAGCAAGCTTAAGCCGTTAGGTGTAGGCGCAGCGAAAGCGAGTCTGAATAGGGCGTTAAGTTAGTTGGATTAGACCCGAAACCGAGTGATCTAGGTATGAGCAGGCTGAAGGTAAGGTAACACTTACTGGAGGGCCGAACCCACGTCTGTTGAAAAAGACGGGGATGACTTGTTCCTAGGGGTGAAAGGCCAATCAAACTCGGAAATAGCTGGTTCTCCGCGAAAGATATTTAGGTATCGCCTCGAGCGAATACTCTGGGGGTAGAGCACTGGATGGGCTAGGGGGTCTCACCGACTTACCAAACCTAACCAAACTCCGAATACCCAGAAGTACTACTCGGGAGACAGACGGCGGGTGCTAAGGTCCGTCGTCAAAAGGGAAACAGCCCTAACCTACAGCTAAGGTCCCCAAGTGATAGTTAAGTGGGAAAGCATGTGGGATTGCTTAGACAACCAGGAGGTTGGCTTAGAAGCAGCCATCCTTTAAAGATAGCGTAACAGCTCACTGGTCAAGCGATCCTGCGGCGAAGATGTAACGGGTCTAAAACTATCCACCGAAGCTTAGGGTTTACAACTTTGTTGTAAGCGGTAGCGGAGCGTTCCGTAAGCCTGCGAAGCGGTACCTGTGAGGGGCCGTGGAGGTATCGGAAGTGCGAATGATGACATGAGTAGCGACAAAAAGTGTGAGAGACACTTTCGCCGAAAGTCCAAGGGTTCCTGCGCAATGCTAATCAGCGCAGGGTTAGTCGGCCCCTAAGGTGAGGCAGAAATGCGTAGCCGATGGGAATCACGTTAATATTCGTGAACCAGATGGTAGTGACGGATCGCGCAGGTTCGTATCCCCTTAACGGATTGGGGGTGCGATGAGCCGGTTCCAGGAAATAGCTCCATCGACATTGACCGTACCCTAAACCGACACAGGTGGACTGGTAGAGTATACCAAGGCGCTTGAGAGAACTATACTGAAGGAACTCGGCAAATTGCATGCGTAACTTCGGGATAAGCATGACTCATGCGAGGGCAACCTTGTATGAGTGGCACAAAATTGGGGGTGGCGACTGTTTACTAAAAACACAGGGCTCTGCGAAGTTGCAAAACGACGTATAGGGTCTGACGCCTGCCCGGTGCCGGAAGGTTAAAAGGAGAGGTGCAAGCCTTGAATTGAAGCCCCGGTAAACGGCGGCCGTAACTATAACGGTCCTAAGGTAGCGAAATTCCTTGTCGGGTAAGTTCCGACCTGCACGAATGGCGTAACGACTTCCCCACTGTCTCCAGTATAGACTCAGCGAAATTGAATTCCCCGTGAAGATGCGGGGTTCCTGCGGTCAGACGGAAAGACCCCATGCACCTTTACTATAGCTTTACGCTGGCATTTGTGTCGGCATGTGCAGGATAGGTGGTAGGCTTTGAAGCAGGAACGCCAGTTTCTGTGGAGCCAAAAGATGAGATACCACCCTTATCGTCATAGATGTCTAACCGCGGCATAACAGTGTCCGGGACAGCGTATGGTGGGTAGTTTGACTGGGGCGGTCGCCTCCCAAAGAGTAACGGAGGCGCGCGATGGTGGGCTCAGACCGGTCGGAAATCGGTCGACGAGTGCAATGGCATAAGCCTGCCTGACTGCGAGACTGACAAGTCGAGCAGAGACGAAAGTCGGTCATAGTGATCCGGTGGTCCCGCGTGGAAGGGCCATCGCTCAACGAATAAAAGGTACGCTGGGGATAACAGGCTGATAATGCCCAAGAGTCCATATCGACGGCATTGTTTGGCACCTCGATGTCGGCTCATCACATCCTGGGGCTGGAGCAGGTCCCAAGGGTATGGCTGTTCGCCATTTAAAGTGGTACGTGAGCTGGGTTTAGAACGTCGTGAGACAGTTCGGTCCCTATCTGCCGTGGGTGTAGGAATATTGAGAAGAGCTGACCCTAGTACGAGAGGACCGGGTTGGACGAACCTCTGGTGGACCTGTTGTGGCGCCAGCCGCATTGCAGGGTAGCTAAGTTCGGACGGGATAACCGCTGAAAGCATCTAAGCGGGAAGCCTCCTTCAAAACTAGTATTCCCTTGAGAGCCGTGGAAGACCACCACGTCGATAGGCCGGGTGTGGAAGCGTAGCAATATGTGAAGCTTACCGGTACTAATAGCTCGATTGGCTTGATCGTTCTCATTAATCAATGCTCGTAACGGCCTTGCCGTTACGATCTCTCTGCCTCACGGGTCAAAGACCCGCCGGCGGGGCGGCCAAAAAGTTGGCCGGGGTCGTTCGCTGCGCTCCTCCGGGAGCGCTGATGAAAAACCTGATACGCATTGTCGAAAACATCGGTCACAAAAAACACCAGACCAACGCTTCTTGCATGGGAAAGCGTGGTCCAAATATTTAACCAGAATTTACGCCAGCTGTTTTTCGCCGATCTGGTGGTTTTTGCGCGGTGCTCAAAACCCGATCCCATCCCGAACTCGACCGTTAAACACTGCTGCGCCGATGGTACTAAGTCTTAAGGCTTGGGAGAGTAGGTCGCCGCCAGGTCTGCCAAAAACAGCTCAGTCTCTTTACAATCTCGAAACAACAAAACCCCCGCCAAAAGCGGGGGTTTTTGCGTTTATACTCCTCAAACCAACCTCCAATCCAACGCCCAACGCCCAACGCCCCCGACATCGGGCCGGCCCAAAGCGCAGCAAATACTCAATCGCGCCCTCCGCGTGGTGGCGGTATATCGACCCGTCAAAAGCAATCCAACCTGTTCGAAAGCTGCTGATGGCCGCCTAGCTGCGGCGGCCACGGGTCTATATCCATTCAAAAGCCTTTTTCAGGAACTGCTCGCCGTTTTGAGCCTGCCATCGACCATGAGCCATGATGACGCGCTGCGGATGCCAACCCAGAATTTTGTCGCGGGCGGCTCGGGCCGGCTTGCGATTGAAGTAGGTCAAGCGTAGCTCGAGTGGGGCGTATCCCTTGCCTTCGACAATACCCCATAGGCGGGCGATCCAACGCTGCCAGCCCGACCAGTGCTTAGCCAGAAACGTCTCCGAAAAATTTTCTGACATGTCGGCGAGAATGGCTGTGCGAGAAGGCCTGTGAAAGAACACAATCTCTTCGAGAAATGGCGAGCCAAAGAACCATGCCTGCTCGAACTGGTTCTGCCATTGTGGCGGCGCGTCGTGTTCGAGTGGCGCGGCGAACATGAGGTCGTTCCGCTTCTTTATCGTCGTGTGTGGTCCCCACAATTGCGCATCTGGATATGAATTTTTCCAGTCGGGGAGAAAGAGATGATGGATCTTGTTGGGGCTAACCAGATGGGCTGGGCTGCCAAGCGCGTCAATTTCTGCCTTTAGCTCAGGGCCGAGAGTGATCGGAGACCAAATCCACAGTTTTTGGTTCGGCAAACGAACGATGACACTGCGAGTTGGATAGGCGAAGCCATAGAAATCGACGATGTTTCCCTCTGCGGTCCAAATGTTATCGTCCAGGCGGGTCAAAATAGTCATATTGTTAAAATTACTTCAATTAATTGGCACTGCAGATGATCGTATCGAGGGCGAAAAACAATCGCTAGTGAGTAGTGGCATTGAAGCGAGCGAATCGGACCTTCGCCGTGCCATCAATTTCCCCCCGTCCTGTAGAGCGCCCGCTCGAATGGCCAAGTGGACAAAGTGGTCCAGGCGAACAATGCGGGGAAGGCGATGGGGTCCAAGTTGCCATCGCTCCATGTGTCCCAAAGGAGGATGCGATTGACTGACGTGCAAAGGATTTACCGTTGCGTTTCGACAGCGAGCAGCAGGTTCCTTGCAGCCGGGGGAGTGTTATTCTGTTCATTAAGAGCACGGCCAGTATGCCACTTACTCCCGCGAACCTTAACCATTTGGGCACCGAAATGATCCGGGGTGTCTAGCGATTGTGTCTGAAAACCCGTCGTGAATGGCCGCTTCGACTCCCGCGTCGCTGATCAGATCTTGGCTGTATTTGGTAAATGGTCGCTTAGCAGAATTCCATCCACCATTAACTCTTTGTTAACAAGGTGAAGGCAGCATGAGCACGCTTAAGCCAGAGGGCAGGCGTACCCCGCAGTCGTTGTGGTCTGCCTGTCCTCGCCAAGCCCGCTCCCAGTTCATCTGCAGATCAAACAGCGTCTTGGCTGAAACGGGGCCGGTAGGAAACGGCTTATCAAATAATTCGTCAACCATATGGTTGAATAATATTCGGTCCTGAGGTATTTTGTGTATCTGGTTCATGGTGAGCCTTGATCAAGGGGGCGAAAAATGGCGGAAATTTTAACTGATGTGAGTTGGATCGCAGTCATTGTAGGAACGATTGCGGCGTTCTTTGTGGGTTGGTTGTGGTACTCCCCGATGCTGTTCGGCAAGACTTGGGCAGCAGGCAATGGGGTTGAACTGGGGTCGGCGGCGTCAATGCCAATGATGGCCATGGGCCTGCAGTTTGTGGGGTTGTTCCTGGTTGCCTGGTTTGTTGGGGTGACGGCAGTGGAGAGCCGCCTACTCACCTTTATTCTGGCGGTTCTCGGTTTTGGGGTGTTGCAGGCGTCGGGCGGACTATTTGCGCGCAAACCGCAAGCTGTCGTGCTGATCGACTTCGGATATTTGATCGTGGCATCGATTTTGATGTTTATTGCGCAGGCAATTTTTTAGTTTTTCGCGCCGTTAGTGCCCTTTGTGTTCCTGGGCACAAAGGGCCAAATTGCTATTTGTGTTCACGAATGCCTTGAAATATTCGGATTTGACGCGCATCGGCGCGGGATATTCCCAAGTGTCGGAAATTTCATGTCCTGGTTGCGCTCGTTTCCCATTGTATTTTTGTTGTTCTTTTTGACTGTGTTCGGAGCCTCGCCGGCGAGGGCGTTGTCGGTCATGGATCCTTTCAATATCCCAGCGGCCATGGACAGTGGCACGGTCAAGGCTGGTGACGGGATAGCCTATGCCGACGGGCAGAGGCACTATCTGGACGTATATGCGCCAGAGGCGCGCGGGGTCGCGGCGCCGGTCGTGTTTTTCATATATGGCGGCGGCTGGAACCGGGGCGAGCGCAGCGACTACCAATTTGTTGGCCGCGCTTTGGCTGCACGTGGATTTGTCACTGTCATTGCAGATTACCGACTGGTACCCGAGGTTAAATATCCTGAATTTCTCGAGGACAATGCGTCGGCCCTGCGGTGGGTGCAGGATCATATTGGTGAATATGGCGGCGATCCCAATCGGGTCTTTCTGGCAGGGCATTCAGCAGGGGCCTACAATGCCGTGATGCTGGCGCTCGATCCCTCATTTCGAGCTGAATATGGGGTCACGATGCCGATCCGAGCGGTCGCGGCGCTCTCGGGGCCATTTGACTTCTATCCATTTGAATATGGCGAGGTTCAAAACGCCTTTGGCGATGCACCGAGCCCTGAGGGTACTCAACCGATTAATCTTGTAACGCCTGATGCTCCGCCGATGTATCTGGCGAGCGGCACGACGGATCCAATCGTGCGGGTCCAGAACACCGAGAACCTGGCCGCCAAACTGACCGCCAGCGGGGTCTGGGTAACCACCAAATATTACGAAGGTTTTGGTCATATGGAGCCGGTAATCGCCATGGGCGCGCTGTGGCGCTGGCGCATGCCGGTTCTGGACGACATGGTCGCGTTTTTTACCCGGTTTGGTGCCTTTCCCAGCGGCGTGCCCTATGTAGCGGTGGCGCCAGAAGCTCCCGCGACGGCAGTTGAGCCGATGCGTAAAATTATCGACCAGCTCGACCAGATGTTTGAGCCGATAGAAAATTAGTCGGCAGACGGACCAGCCGGAATCGATTTAGCGTTGACGCATGGTAGATCATTTGCGGCTGGCCGGGGCCGATCCGGTGCGACAATTGGCGGAACTAAAAGGCATTGTGCGGTCATCGCCAGTACTCATGGATGTATTGGCGGGGCTGCGTGCGCTTGATCTACCCGACAGTTGGATTGTTTCCGGTGCCATCTACAATACTGCGTGGAACGCCCTAGTGGGACGGCCGACGCTGACGGGTGTCAAGGATATCGATGTTGCCTATTTTGAGCCACTTGATCGCTCCTACGAGGCCGGGACATGGTGATCAAGCGGGCACAGCACCAGTTCACAAGCATTGACGTGCCGGTTGAGGTGCGAAATCAGGCGCGGGTGCACCTGTGGTTTCCTCAAAAGTTCGGCATTGCCTATCCCGAACTAGGCAGCAGCGTCGATATGCTGACCTACTTTTCTACCAGGGCATATGCGGTTGCGGTGCAGTTAAAGATCGACGGCGAGCTTACCATTGAGGCGCCGTTCGGGCTGGATGATATGTTCTCTTTCCGACTGGCGCCCAATTTGGCGCTGGACAATTGCGCGACCCATGAGGCCAAGGCGCGGCGCGCTATGGCGATTTGGCCGGAGTTGGTGTTTGAGCCATGGCCAAGTGTGCCTGAACTTGAGGCACGCCAGCGGCGCTGAATAAATTGGCGGCTAAAAGCCTTTGCCACATTCTTGGATTCAAATGGGGCCGCCCGGATCGACCGGACAGATAGGACAAAGTCGACCGCTTTTATTCGGCATTGTCGGCGGGGGCCGAGTTCAGCTGGCCATATTTTTCCGGGCCGATACGGCCGAGAAGGTCGAGTTGGGTTTCGAGAAAGTCTATGTGGCCTTCCTCGTCGGTCAGGAGAGACTCAAAGAGATTTTTGGAAACATAGTCGCCAAGTTCCTCGCAAAGTTCACGGCTGGCTTTGTAGGCGGTACGGGCATCATACTCGCCGGCCAGGTCGGCTTCGAGCACTTCCTTGATGGTTTCGCCAATGCGCAAGGGAGCGATGCGCTGCAGATTGGGATGGCCTTCGAGAAAAATGATGCGCTCGATCAGACGATCGGCGTGGTGCATTTCCTCGATGGATTCAGCGCGTTCCTTGGCAGCAAGCTTTTTGAAGCCCCAGTCGTCAAGCAGTCGGTAGTGCACCCAATATTGATTGACGGCGCCCAGTTCGAGAAACAGGGCCTCGTTAAGCCGCTCTATTACTTTTTGTTCGCCCTTCATGATGTCCTCGATTTTTTTGGATTTCAGTGTGGCGAGTTGGGCCTGCACGCTGGACAATTGGCTTGGCGTACAGGCCTGCTCACGGTGATAGTTTTCCGTGACGCGAACGATAATGTCCACCACATTTGGCACGCAACCGCTACAGCGCGCGCGGCGCTCCAATTCGCGGTAAACCTTGGCGGGGACCACCAATTGCCACGGGTCCTGCCGCAGGAGGGACAGAACGACGTCCTCAATCTCGGCGGCGCTGATCATGTTACACTGGCAGACAAGCATGATTGGTACTGGTTGAAGCGGTCAATGATATCGGCTGCATAAAGCCGTTCTAATTTATGATTGTCAATGTCAGATAATGTCACATCAGCGTGCGGACAAGGGATATCAGCTGTGTGCCGTCAGCCAGGCGCGGAACTCAGCCTCAGGCATAGGGCGGGCCATATAATATCCCTGCGCCTCGTCGCACCCCAGATCGCGCAGCAGGTCATAGGCATGTCTGGTTTCGATGCCCTCGGCGCAAACGCGGAATCCCATGCCCTTGGCCAACAGCAGGATTTGGCGCAATAAAAAGTCATCGTCGCCAGGTTCGCGCAGCGGCCGTACGAACGATTGGTCGATCTTGAGCACATCGGCGGGGAGGCGATCAAGATAGGAAAGGTTTGAATATCCCGAGCCGAAATCGTCCAAGGCGACGTCGACACCGGCTGCGCGCAGGCGAGCCAGTTGCTGGATGGCGCAATTTGCGTTGGTTGCTAACGTTCCCTCGGTAAATTCCAGTTCGACATGGTGAGGCTCGAGCCGATGGGCGCTGCAGCTGGCCAGTAGCATTTCGTCAAACCCCGGCTCAGAGAGATTGACCGGCGACGCATTGATCGACATGCGAAGGCTGTGGCCCAGTTCGAGCAGGGCCCGGTTGGTGGTCATCGCCGTGGCCATGACCCAATCGGTGAGAGGCGCAATCAGGGCGGTCTGTTCGACCAGCGGTATGAATTCGGCAGGCGATATGGGCCCCAGTTCGGGATGGGTCCAGCGCAGTAGGGCTTCGGCACCTTTGCATTGGCCAGTCTGCATTTGGATGCGCGGCTGGAAGTTCAGTGTCAATTGGCCCGGCTGGGCAATGGCCGCAGGAAGATCCGCCAGAATGCGAAAGGCGCGCAGGTGGGCGGCGTCGGAACCGTGATTATAAAATGAGATGCCGGTTTCGGTGCCGCGACTGTCCTGAGCAGCTGTCAGAGCGGCGCGCAAGGATTCGGCCGCGGACCGCACAGCGTTGATCGGCAGCAGACCAACGCCAACGCGGGTTTTGATGGGGATGGCATCAACATCAATGGCGTCGGAAAAACTGCGGGCAATGGTTGTTGCGATGTTGGGGTGGGCGTCCAGACAGGTCTGCTCAATGGTGAACGCGAAGCTGAGAACGCTGACATGAAAGATCGGTGTGGAAGGTGGGAGCACCGAGGTCAAAAGGCGGGCGCCGGCTCGGACGAAGTTTTCGGCAAATGCCATGCCGAGGGCACGCAGGACTTCATTGTAATGACGCGCATCAGCCAGCGTCACCAGAACCAGTGTTCCTGGCTGATCCACAGCGCTATCGCGGCGCCAGGAAAAATAGTCCTCAAACTGCAACCGGCTCGGCAGATGGGTAATGTGGTCGAAGCGCCCGAGATGCTCTGGGCTTGGCGCTACGAGAGGGGTGTAACTGTTGGGCATGGCCGACGTCCCTTTTGGAGAGGGAACCGCAAAATTTGTGCCACGTGAATTTGCCGAACCGGCCAATTGATACTCCCGCGCCTGAGGGGCACTTGAACCCGCATAGTGACGAGGGAAACTTAAGTGCGGGTTACTGCGTAGCTGGTAACGGCTTGAATATGCTTGTCGGCTAGTGTTGGCATCACATTGGGCCAGAGCAAACTAGCGGATGAAACAATGGCATTTTCCATTCTTGGCGCGATCAATTTTCTCTCCCCTAAAGATCGCGGTTCTGCCAAGATTGCGCGGGATCTGGTTTATGGCCCGGCCGCGCGGCACCGGCTGGATATTTATGCGCCAAAAGGCGCCAGGGAAAAGTTGCCAGTCGTAATGTTTGTATATGGCGGCTCGTGGAGCGACGGTGCCAAGGATCATTATGATTTTGTCGGGCGGGCCATCGCTGCATTAGGCTTTGTAACGGTCATTGCCGATTACCGGTTATTGCCTGAAGTTGAATATCCGGACTTTCTGCGTGACTGCAGCGATGCGTTCGCCCATGTGGTTGACATGATTGGCCACTTTGGCGGGGACGCGGAGCGGATGGCCTTGGTGGGCCATTCGGCAGGTGCCTACAACGCCTTGATGCTGGCGCTGGACCCGCAATATCTGGCGTCGCGCAACCTGATGGCGCGGGTCAAAGCTGTTGCCGGACTTTCGGGACCGTATGACTTTTTCCCTTTTGACGGCAAGATTACGCTGCGAACCTTTGGCGCAGTGGAGGAGCCCGAGCGCACCCAGCCGATAAATCTGGTAAGTGGGCAGGTGCCACCCCTTTGGTTGGCGAGTGGCGATCGAGACAATTTGGTCTATCCACGGAACACAGTGGCGCTGGCCAAGGTCCTGCGCTCGGCTGGCGGTGAGGTTACCGAACGCCACTATGCCAATCTGGGGCATCCGGGGACTTTGATGGCGCTGGGTGTGCTGATGCGGCGGCGGGCGCCGGTTCTGGCCGAACTGGGCGATTTTCTGGAACAGCATCTGGGCGCTCAATTGGGCAAAAGGGCGCCCCTCAGCGCCGATGACCAGCGCGCCGATTAGCCTGAACGGCTGCCGAGGCTGCGGCGCGATGGGCGGTTGAGAAAAACTCGCGGTGGATCAGTAGCAATACGGTGAGCAGGCTGGTCAATATTGCGAGCCATTCGGCAGCAAACCAGGCCACCGTCGCGACGGAGAAATAATAGGCGCGAATGCCGCTATTAAAATTCTGGGCACCAAGGGCATTGACCTTGGCAATCGAGTCAATTTCCTCAGGCGCGGGATCGGTATCACGATTGAGCGCCCCAAGCATGATGCAGAAGTGGTTGAACTGGCGCAGCGACAGGGTGAATGAAAAAAATGCCAGCGCGAACATGGCCAGCATGACGGCTAGATGCAGCTGCACCTCGTTGACGGAATAGATTCGTTCCGTCGAGATTGACGCCAGTGCTTCCATCAGCGGCGCCATCTGGCCAAATACGGCAAACACGGCCAGCACCAGCAACACTGCGGTTGAGGCCATGAAGCTGACCGAGCCCATGATATTGCCGGAGAGAATGGCATCGAATGGGTTGTCGCGGCGCGCGGCGTTTGCAACCCAGCGTCGACGCTGCATGTTCATGATCACGGACAGTGAGGGCCGCAATTTTTCGATCCACGGTACCCCGACGTTGTAGACGAAATAGCAGAGCAGCGGAAACAGGGTCGACACCAGGGTCATGGCGGTCCATTTGTCCAGTTGCAGTTGGCCGACTATACGCAAATGCGCACGTTTGGCGAGGTTCGTGCCTAAAACGGGCGCGGATAGCGACGGTGCAGCGCCTCGATCTCCGCCAGAAAATCAGTCGACAAGGTCAGATCTATCGCACCCAAATTTGTCTTGAGTTGATCAAGGGAGGTTGCACCAATGATGACCGAGGTCATGAAGGGGCGGGTGAGGCAGAACGCCAGCGCAAGTTGGGCGGGATCAGCATTGTGCCGCCCGGCCAGCTCGACATAAGCGTCCACCGCGGCGCGGGAAACCTCGTTGTCGCGCCAAATGCCGTTCTGATAGTCGGCGCGGCTGCCCTTGGGGATTGCCCCATTGCGGTACTTGCCGGTCAAAAGCCCGGCAGCCAGCGGCGAATAGGCCAATAGGCCGACTTTCTCATGGTGTCCCAGCTCGGCTAGATCGAGATCGAAGTGGCGGCGCAGCAGGCTATACTCGTTCTGAACGCTGACAATGCGCGGCAGATTGTGCTGGGTTGCCAACCGCAGCCACTGGGAAATGCCCCAGGTGGTTTCGTTGGAAACGCCGACATGGCGGATTTTGCCTTGTTTGACTAAATCGTCCAGTGCTTCGAGCATGTCGAGCAAATTATCCATGACATCGTCGGTGTCCTGGGTGTGTGGGGCATAGGTCCAGGAATTCTGGAAATTGTAGCTGCCGCGCGATGCCCAATGGATCTGGTAGAGATCGATATAGTCGGTCTTGAGACGCAAAAGGCTGGCATCAACCGCCTTGCGGATCGAGCCGCCGCTGGCGCGAACGCCGTCGCGGATGTGATCATTGCCGCCGCCCGATATCTTGCTGGCCAAAATCCATTGGTCGCGCTTTCCAGTCTTTTTGAACCAGTTGCCGATTATTTCCTCGGTGCGGCCTGAGGTTTTTGCCGTAGGCGGAACTGCGTAAAGTTCGGCGGTGTCCATAAAATTGACGCCGGCCTCGAGCGCATGATCGATCTGATCGTGGCCTTCTTGCTCGGTATTCTGGCTGCCCCAGGTCATGGTGCCCAGGCAGATTTCGGTGACATTCAGCCCGGTGCGGCCAAGTGGATTGAGTTTCATACGCCAAGCTCTTTGTTCGATTTGGCGGCACCCTAATTCGGTGTGACCGCATATGGAATGGCAAATGGCTGTAACCAATCAGTTTTTTGCAATATCTGGCTTAATTCGGGGGTGTTCGTGAGCCAAATTGGGGAATAGTCAAAAAACTATCACAATGGCAGAATTAGACCTTGAGGTCTGCGCCCCCAACCCCTATATAGCCGTCACAGCGCGACGCCGGTCGTGTTGAAGGTCTCAGATTTAGGGACTTTTCTTGGCGCGGGATGGAGCAGCCCGGTAGCTCGTCAGGCTCATAACCTGAAGGTCGTAGGTTCAAATCCTACTCCCGCAACCAAAAACCTGGCCAACGAAATTGTTGGAATATTACGAAAGCCGCTGACGTATAATGTGGCGAGTCCCCGTGAAACTCAGAAGCCATTTTGCGCTTTGGACCGGTATCTCTGTTGCGAGTGTCTCAGGACGCGCACGGGACACCGACCAGACTGCCAATTAGGCGTTGGGGAAATGTCTAACTCAGAGGCTGAGGCCTTCGAGAAATGTGCCGATTACATACATCATCTGCGACCAGCTCTTCTCCTGAGGAAGAGGGACATGGTTTCTGCTTTCCAGTGAAACATACTGCGCGTTCGGTATTTCGCTTGCCAGGATACGCCCCTGCTCAATGGGCTGCACTGCGTCCGAAATCGCATGAATGACAAGCGTGGGGGCGGAAACTGAATGCAGGATATCTGTTACATCAAACCGGTCGATTATCTGTCTTAACCGTGCTGCGTTTTCTGGAGAAATTGTTTCGATTTGCATCCTGACAAAGCTTGCCATTTGGCTGGCCGTTGCATCCGGCACAAACAGTGATGAAAAGGCATTGATGAACGGACTGTCGGCTTTGCCCCAACCCGTACGGATAAGCCCTAATATGGTGCCTTCGTCGATGTCTTCATGGGACGCACCGCGCAACGCGCGCCCCTTGGCGTAGCCGCCATATAGAATCAATCCGGTGACACGACGCGGATATTGTTGGGCAAAACGTATGGCTACAGGAACGGCCTGCGATGCCGCAAAGATCGGGAATCGATCCAGGTTGTTGGCATCGGCAACCGCCTTTAGGTCATTGGCAAAGGCGTCGATATCCGCGCCCTCGAGGTCGCGCGTCGACAGACCTGTCCCCCTTTGATCGTAGCGATATAGCGTGTTGTTGCTTTCCAGACCCTCGATAAGTGGTCGCCAGACAGGACTGTGTAAATCGAGTTCCAGGTGAGACAGCCAATGTGCCGCCCTGATCAAAGGCGGGCCGTCGCCACTTTGTGAATACGCTATTTTTGCGGAGTCAGAAGACTGTGTGAAATGAATCGAATGCGCAGTTGCACGGTTGGGTGCGGCTGCTACCATTTCTGAACTGTTTCTCACTTCAACAATAAGCTGAAAGCCCCGACCGTGAACGGTCTTGATGATTGCCTGATCGCGGCCCGAGTCTCCGACGGCTTTTCGCGCGGCATTCATGCGCGCGCTAATTGTCGCGTCCGACACGTTCAAACCACGCCAGACGGTTTTTATCAATTCATCTTTTGTTACCAACCGGCCCTGCCTTTCGACAAGGACGAGCAGCAGTTCAAACACTTGGGGTTCGACATGGACGGGTAGGCCGTCGCGATGAAGGGCGTGCTTGTCAGGGTCGATCGAACAATTGGCGAACTGATATGTCATGGATCTCATTAAGCCGCCTTTAGGCAATGCTCCTCAAGGGCATTAGGCTGGTGCTGTCAGAAATTATCGAAATGACAAGCAGTTCTAAAGATGCCCTTCAAGCTTTGACGGAGTTCTCAGCGTTTACTGGGTTCGCGGCAGAGGAGAATTGGAATCATGCAACGCGATGAAACGCCCGAGATCAAGCGTCGTCCCGATGGGTCAATTGATGTCAATCACTACATAAGAATTGGTATGCAAAGACGTGCGGAGCAGGCGCATGCAATGGCCAAATTAGTGCCGCTCAAGGGCGGGGTCTTATCTTTGCGATTTTGGGCGATTGGTGCCAGCCATGGCAAGTCGGCGGTGCCTCGACGTGGGTGATTGAAATCGAAGATTGCTGCTGCCTTCGCGTTTACGTTTCGTCGCGCGCAGGTCGGCTTTTACGGATCAGACATGCCATCGTCGCTGCCAGTGGCTACACTTCCCAACCCGATCGGTAAACGCGGTTGGAAAGGCCATTCGCGAGCTCAATTTTGACTTCGACGGTTTTATTAATGCGCGAGCGCAGCTTCGTGCTGAAACTAGTTTCGGCGTCGAAATCTTGGTCAGTTGCATAGACTGTGTACGGATTAATTACGCATTTGAAATCAAGCATCAAAGATAGAGCGACCGGGCCATAGGCCATGTAGCTGTGGGGCAGCCCGTCTGCACATAGAAATGTCACTATCTTATCAAACCAAGCAGCGCGCCTTCCGCCATTGCCCGTTGCGCCTGTGAGTTCAATTAGATTTGCCGCCGCGCTTTCCAAGCTCCAGTTGTAGATGGGAGAGGCAATAAATACGCCGTGGGATTCTTCGATTGCGCGATGAGCTAGCGCATATTCTGGATGGTTGAAACAACTTGTATTGTCAAACGGCGGTAAGCCTGTCGTTCTTAAATCAATGAATGTTGAGACGTGACCCTTGCCGGCAAGCAGCGCCTCTACTTCACGGGCAATTAGTAGACTTCGACTCGCCGGATCGAGACTGCAGGAGAAAATTGAAAACTTCATGGTTGCGTTCAGCGCGGTGATTTGGGCTGGGTAAAGCTTGGGATGGTCATGCGGGCCTCAACCAGCCGCAGACCGAGCGTGAGCAGGCCTGCGAGTACCAGATACAAAGCCGCGCCGTAGAGAAAAATCGAGAGATCGTAGGAACGCGAGAAGATGGTGCGGGTTTGTCCCATCAGATCCATGACAGTTATGGTTGAAACCAGCGCACTGGCTTTCATCAGCAGGATAACTTCATTGCCATAGGCCGGCCAGGCGATGCGAATGGCTTGGGGAAATATGATGCGGCGCATGCGTTGGGACCATGTCATGCCACAGGCTTCGGCGGCTTCGATCTGGCCATGGGGCAGGTTCTGAATGCCGCCACGCAGGATTTCGGCGACATAGGCGGCTGTGTTGAGGGTCAAGGTCAAAAGACCAACCCACCAGCCTTCCTTGAAGAAAGGCCAAAGCGGTCCGAGTCCTTCGGCACCCATGGAGCCCAAGCCGTAATAAAGCACCCATAACTGGACCAAAAGCGGCGTGCCGCGGAAGACATAGATATAGGCGTGGGCGGGGATCGAGAGAAAGCGGCTGGACGAGACGCGCGCCAAAACCACAGCGACGGCGATGAGGAACCCCAAAACTGAGGAGAGCAGTAGCAGCTCAAGGGTTACAAAAAAGCCGTCAAAAAACCGCGGGCAGGCATTGACGAAAAGGTCGGGACTGATCGGGGCAAGAGCGCCGCAAATGCCATCGGAGGCGGCGATCTTGAAGTTCAGGTAAACGCGAACAAAATCAAACATGGTGCCCCTTACCGCGCATAGCCGCGCCGCGCACCAAGCTCAAGGCGATGGCGGGCGATATCGGATACGGCTGTCAAGACCAGGTAGATGGCCCCAGCGGCAAGGTAGAACACCAGCGGTTGCAAGGTTGATTCGCTGGCGACCTTTGCCTGACGCAATAGTTCGTCGAGCGCAATCACGGCGGCCAGGGAGGTGTCCTTGAGCAGCACCATCCAGAGGTTGGCAAGGCCGGGTAGCGCAAATCGCCACATTTGGGGCAGGCGAACGCGCCAGAAAACCTGTCCGGCCGACATTCCAGTGGCGGTTGCCGCTTCAATTTGTCCTGTCGGTACGGCAAGATAAGCGCCGCGGAAGACTTCGGATGCATAAGCGCTGAATATCAGGCTCAGTCCGGCGACAGCGGCAGCAAATTTTGGCACTTCGAAACTGCTTTGAATGCCGAGGCCGGCGGCAATCTGCTGAACGACAAGGTCAAGCCCGAAAAAAACCAGTAACAGCACAAGGAATTCGGGCGTGCCGCGAATGAAGATAATGTAGGTATTGGTCAGCCAGTTCAGGGGGCGCCAAGGCGACAAACGGCCACCTGCCAGCAGCAACCCGAGGGCCAGGCCACAGACAAGGGAGACCGCGGCAAGCTGCACGGTTATCCATGCGCCTGCCAGCAAATCGTCGCCCCAACCCGTGTCGCCAAAGGCGAGAAGCGAGAAAACCGATTCATTGTTCATGGCACCCTCGCTTGTAGATGGGGCGACCGTTCAGAAACGGTCGCCCCGGTTGGCTTGATCAGTAAATGTCGAAGGGGAAGTACTTCGCATTGATCGTGGCGTAGGTGCCATTGTCGCGGATGGTCTTGAGCGCGCCATTGAGGGCTTCACGCAACTCATTGTCATCCTTGCGCACGGCGATACCGATCTTGTCAGCGATATCGATATTGTCGCCGATGAACTCGAAGCCGTCGTGCGTCTGCAACCAGTCATAGGCAGGGTAGATATCGGAAACCATGGCATCGATCCGGCCCGCATCCAGGTCAGAATAAGCCGCGGTCTGCGTGTCATAAAGCTTTACATCGGCGCTGCGCCCAAGATTGTCTTCCGCCCACTGCGAAGCAACGGTTGAGCGTTCCGCGCCAACCGACTTGCCAGCCAGATCATCGGCGCCGGCAATACCGCTGCCTTTTTTGGCCATGACGTGCAGATAATTTGAATAGTATGGCTCGGTGAAGCCAACGGACTGCTGGCGTTCAGGGGTAATCGACATCGATGCGATAATGGCATCATATTTGTTGGCGACCAGGCCGGGAATGATGCCGTCCCAATCCTGCGCAACAACAGTGCACTCAGCCTTCATTTCGGCGCACAAAGCGTTAGCAATATCGATGTCAAAGCCAACCAGATTTCCGGCAGCGTCTTTTTGGTTGAAGGGAGGATAGGCTCCTTCGGTGGCAATGCGGATTTGCATCGGCTGAGCGATGGCGCTTCCGGCGGACGCTGCCGCGATGGTTGCGACGAGGGCAACGGTTACGAGCTTTTTGAACATGTGGTTCTCCTTTTATAATTTGTTGTTTTATTTTGGCCGCTAGAGCACGCTTGCCAGAAACTTGCGGCAAGCGTCGGTTTGCGGTGATTGAAATATCTGCTCGGGGGATCCCTGCTCGCCGATCCGTCCCTGGTGCAGAAAGACGACATTTTCCGAGACTTCCCGGGCAAATCCCATTTCGTGGGTTACCACGACCATCGTCCTTCCCTCGCTCGCCAGATCGCGCATGACCGCCAGAACCTCGCCGACAAGTTCGGGGTCGAGTGCCGAGGTCGGCTCGTCAAAAAGCAGAATCTTGGGTTGCATGGCGAGCGCGCGGGCAATGGCAGCGCGTTGTTGCTGCCCGCCCGAGAGATGGGCGGGGTAAGCATCAAGTTTGTCGAATAGCCCGACGCGGGCCAGAAGCGCCTCGGCCTGTTCGGTGGCCTCCGCCTTTGGCACCTTAAGCACCTGTACCGGGCCTTCCATGACATTTTGACGGATGGTCATGTGCGCCCAGAGATTGAAGTTCTGAAAAACCATGGCGAGGCTGGCGCGGAACAAGCGGACGTCGCGCTTATTTGTAATGTGGCGGTGACCACGGCCGGAAGGGGAAAGGGGCAAGCGTTTTCCGTCGACGGTAATCTCGCCCTTCTCCGGAATTTCAAGCAGGTTGATGCAGCGCAATAGCGTCGATTTACCGGAGCCGGATGCGCCGATCAGCGAGACTACCTCGTGTTGACGGGCACCGAAACTGATGCCCTTGAGCACTTCGAGGCCACCAAAGTCCTTGTGAATGTTATTGACCGATAGATAGTCATTTCCCGCAGTGCCTTGTGAGGTCACGCCATGTTCCTGCTACTCGCGCCAAGGGGCTTTTTTTGTCGGCCCATTGCACTTTCTTTAGCCCATCTTTTATCCTTTGGTCAAAAACTAAGCGTGGCGGGCGACTTTTGCCGTTGAAGCGTTATTGCTTTGGCGGGGTGGCAATGGGGTTGAGTTTGCGCCAATCCTCATATTCCTGCCGCGCGTCGGCATGGAGGGGGTAATAGCGCTGCAAGGGCTCGCCCTGCATCAGTTTCATGCGAGAAAAATCTTCCCATTCGTGTTGTACGGAAGCGTTCTCGATAACCTGGGCGGCGAGCGCCACAGGTACGCAAACGGCTCCGTCGTCGTCGGCCACAATGATGTCCCCTGGCATCACAGTAACGCCGCCGCAGGCGATGGGCGTATTAACGGCAAACGGCATCAGGCCGGTCTGGGTATGAAAGTTTGGCGTCAGGCCACGAATCCACAGCGGGATATCGAGCTTTTTGGCGTTGGTGTAATCGCGCACACAGCCGTCAATGATGATGCCGGCCCCGCCCCGCCCCTTGAAATAGGTCATCATCATGTCACCAAAAATGCCTGCACTCATGTCGCCGCGGGCATCGACCACGACAATGTCGCCCTTTTCGACCTGATAGAGTACGTGGCGATGCAGTTGCTTTTCGGGGTCTTCATATTCGCCGTCGCCGTAGAGATCCTCACGCTTGGGCATAAACTGAAGCGTCAGTGCGGGACCGGCAATCGCTTTCCCAGGCGCCCAAGCGACAGGGCCATCAATGTGACAGTTGCGCAAGCCCATATGGGCCAGGGTACTGGAGGCGGTCGCGGCCCCCACGGCGCACAGGGCATCAACGATTTCCTGTGGCGGACGGGTGATTGTGGGTGGCTGAATCATTGTAGCTCTCCGTTCCTGGCCTATTGGCCTACCAGTTGGTGATCGAACCGTCGTTGCGGTGCAAATGTGGTGCTTCCCAGAATTTGAAGCTTTGTTGTTTGACCGTTTCCTCATCAACCTCGATACCAAGGCCGGGAGCGTCGCTCACGTCGTAAACGGCGCCATTGAGGACAGGCTGGCCGGTGAAAATGGCGCTATCGTTAAACCCGAGATAGGATTCTCCGGGAGATGCGCGGGTTTCCAGCCAGGAAAAGTTGGGAACGGCCGCGGCAAAATGAACCGTGGCAGCGGTGCAGATGGGCCCCAATGGATTGTGGGGCATCATGTCGACGTAATGCGCTTCACTCCAGCCTGCGACCTTCATCGATTCAGTCAGGCCGCCGACATTGCAGACATCGATGCGATTGAACTGGTGGATGTCGCGTTCGATATAGGGCAGGAACTGCCATTTGCTGGAAAATTCCTCACCGACGGCAAAGGGGACATCGACCAGTTTGCGCAATGCCTCATAGGCTTCGGGGGTTTCGTCGCGGATCGGCTCCTCAAGAAAATCCAGTGTGCCGCTGGGCATTTTTTGACAGAAGCTGGCAGCCTCGGCCACCGACAGGCGGTGGTGATAGTCAATGCCAAGGACTACCGTGCTCCCCAGCGCCTCACGCGCCTTGATGCACCACTCGGCGGTTTCGGCAATGCTCTGGCGTGGCTCGAATATCTTGTCGTCGCCAAAACTGGCCGGCGACAGACGCATCGACGTCCAGCCCAATGCGATCAATTCCTTTGCCTGTTCGATCATCTCAGGACCACAGGGACCCCTGGTCGTAGCAAATGTCGGGATGTGATTGCGTTGCTTGCCGCCCAGAAGTTCATAGACGGGCACGCCCAACGCCTTGCCCTTGATATCGTGCAGGGCGATATCAATCGCCGAAATGGCTGCGGTCAGAACGCGTCCGCCTTCAAAATACTGGCTGCGGTACATTTCCTGCCACAGGGCGCCAATCATCATCGGGTCGCGGCCAATGAGGAATTCGCGGTAGTGCTCAATGGCGCCAGCCACTGCTTTTTCGCGTCCGGACAATCCGCTTTCGCCCCAACCATATATGCCCTCGTCTGTTTCGATCTTGACGATGAGCTGGTTCCGCGTTCCCACCCAGGTGGGGTAGGGGCGAATGGCAGTGATTTTCATGACGATGATTACCTAAGATGAGAATTTATTGCGACAATGGTAGGACCAATTGGCATAGACCGCGTTATCAAGGGTCGGTAAGTGCCATTTCGGTTTCGCCATCAAACAGATGAAGCCGCTCCTGGTCAAACTCAATCCAGACTTCTTGGTCAGATTTGACGTCGACGGAAGGGTCAAGGCTGACAATGACGGTTGCGCCTCCCAAAAACACCTGAACAAAGGTGACGTCGCCAGTCGGCTCAACGGTATAGACCCGGCCAGGAACCGAATTGGATTCCTTGGATTTATGCAACTGCAAGGTTGAATGGCGGGCGCCCAGAACGATCTTGCTGGTGCTGGCTGTTTGAGCTTTCTTGCTATTGGCCTCGGACAGGGGCAATTGCCATCCCTCCGAGGAGCTTAGGGCAATTTTGCCGCCGGTGTTGATCGCTTCGAGCGGAATGAGACTCATCGCGGGGCTGCCGACAAAGCTTGCAACGAACATGTTAACCGGGTGCTCGAACACGTTCTTGGGCGAGTCATACTGTTGAAGAAAACCGCCACTCATCACCGCCATCTTGTCGGCCATTGTAACCGCCTCGAGTTGATCATGGGTAACGTAGATCACCGTCGCCTTGAGATCCTGATGGAAGCGTTTTAGCTCAGTGCGCATCTGAACGCGCAGCTTGGCGTCAAGGTTCGACAGTGGTTCATCCATCAGAAAAACCTGCGGATCGCGCACCAGAGCGCGCCCCAGCGCGACACGCTGCTGCTGGCCGCCAGAGAGTTCGCGTGGCTTACGTTGCAGCAAGTGAACAATATCGAGCACCTTGGCTGCGTCCATCACCTTGGTATCAATCTCAGCTTTGGAAAGCTTGCGCATCTGCAAGGGGAAAGCGAGGTTCTTGTAGACGGTCTTGTTGGGATAAAGCGCGTAGTTCTGGAACACCATAGCGATGTCGCGATCCTTGGGATCAAGATCTGTGACATTGCGATCACCGATCAGAACATCACCCCCCGTCATGGGCAACAGGCCCGCAACCAGATTGAGCGTGGTGGTCTTGCCGCAACCCGAGGGGCCGACGAGGGCAACAAACTCGCCATCCTCAACGGTCAGGGAGACATTATTGACCGCATAGAGCGAGCCATATTGTTTGACGATTTCTTTTAGAACTACCTGAGCCATTCATTTTCCCTTGAACGCTTATGGTCACGCCGATGGCGCGCGCCGCTAATGTTTGACGGCGCCTTCTGTCAGGGCGCGAACGAAGTATTTTTGCAGAACGAGGAACAGGACCACGACGGGCACGCTCATCAGGAAAGTTGCCGCCATCAGGCCGGGCCAGTCGGTAGCAAATTCGGTGAAGAAGCGTTGGATGCCAACCGGCAGGGTCATGGAATCCTGTTTGGAGAGGAACGTATAGGCATACACATATTCGTTCCAGGCGCCGATAAAGGAGAAGATCGACGTGGCAATGATGCCGGGGGTCGACAGTGGCATTACAATGAAAAAGAACGCCTGAAAGCGGGTTGCCCCGTCAATGCGGGCGGCCTGTTCAAGCTGGATTGGGATGTTATCGAAAAACCCTTTCAGCAGCCAGATGGAGAGCGGCAGGCCAAAGGTGAGATAAGTCAGGATCAAGGAGCCATGGGTGTTGACCAATCCCATCCAGCGCATCAGCAGGAACAGTGGCATCAAAAACACCACCGAGGGGAACATGTTGCGCAATAGCACCGAGAAAAACAGGAATGTTCGCCCTGGAAAGGTGAAGCGCGAAAAGGCATATGCCGCCGGCACTGCAACGATCACGCCCAGAATGGTCGTGACCATCGAGACGTAAAAACTGTTCCAGAAGTAGCGCAAAAATTCCTGCCCGGTAGATCCGTTTGGATCGAGCAGTTTGGCGTAGTTCTGCAATGTCGGTTCGGCCGGCCACCATTGCGGTGGATATTGCATGGCGGCGAATTGCGACTTGATCGAGGTCAGGACCATCCAAAGCATGGGCAGGACGGTAAAGGTGAGCAAAAACAACAAGAAAATACGGCCGACCCAGCGCCATGGGTCGATCTTGACCCGGCGGCGACGGGATGGGGCGGTGGAGACCATACTCATTTGACCCTCGTATCGTCACCGCGCGTCAGGGCGCGTACATAAAAGTATCCCAGCGTCATCATGACGATGAAAAGAATGACCGAGTAGGCCGAGGCCAACCCGTAACGCTGGCGCCCGAAGGCGATGGTATAAATCTGGGTGATCCAGATATCGGAGGCCCCTGCGGGCCCGCCGCTAGTCATGATCCATGGGATGATAAAAGCGTTGAAGTTGGCGACCATCAGCAACAGCACTGTGACCATCGAGACGCCTTTGAGATGGGGAAAAGTCACGTGCCAGAAACGTTGCCAGGCATTGGCTCCATCCACCTGGGCGGCTCGCAACAGCTGGTCGGGAACGGTCTGCAGCCCCGCCATCAGCATGATCATGGCGAAGGAGAATTCCTTCCAGATATTGACCACGATCAGCGACGGCAGAACGGTGTGAATGTTGTCGATGAAATTGATCGGGCGATCCGTAAAACCGAACTGAACCGCCAAGGCGCCGATGACGCCGAAATCGGAATGATAAAGCCATTTCCAGACATAGGATGCCGCCACGGCGCTGACCACATAGGGGATCAGCAACACGGCTCTCAACACGCCTCGTCCGAGAAATTCTCGATGCAGGGAAAGAGCAGCGCCCAATCCGAGCAGGAATGCAAAAAAGGTTGAGGCGACGGTCCAGATGAACGTGTTCATCGTGACTTCGCGGAACGAGCGGCTGGTCAGAATACGCGCGTAATTATCCAAGCCAATGAAGACCTTGTCCTTCATCTGCAAATTGGATGGCGTGTTAAAAAAGCTCAGCTCGATTGTATAATAGATCGGATAGGCAATCACGATCATCATGACGATCAGCGCCGGCAGCACGTATAAATAATCGCTGCGCCGGTCGACCATTTGTCTTAGCACGCCGAAGCGAATGGGCCGCTTGGCCCGCGCCGCAATCTCACGTTCCGTGGCGATGCTCACTGTAAACCTCGTCTCTGACCCCTAGGAGACCGGCGGCGCTAACGCCGCCAGTCATTTTGAATCGGATCACAGGCCGTTGAGCAGATCGTCAACCCTGCGAGCGGCGTCGTCGGCGGCCTCATCGACCGTCATTTTGCCCGTCAAAGCATTTTGCAGCATGTCAGGAACAATGATGTTCATGATCTCGGTTGCCTGAGGGATAACCGGGAAAGGAATGCCACTGGGAAGCATCGAGGTGGTGACATCTAGGAACTTGATGGAGTCGAGACGTTCCTTCATCCACTTGGTCTTGAAGCCTTCCAGATTGCCCGGGTTGGAGCCGGTCCATGCCAACTTGGTCGACCATTCAGGGCTGTTGTAGAAGCAGGCAAAAGCCTTGGCAGCCGTTTCATCGAAGCCACCGTCAACATATTCGGGCTTGATGAAATGCATGTTGGAGCCACCAAACACCACGGCACGACGTGCTGGGCCCTTGGGGATCAGGCCATAGCGCATGTTTGCAACCACAGCGTCCGCAACCGGCTTGTCAGCGCCAGTCGCCTTGCCTGCCAGATCCACCATCTTTGCATATTCGGATGGGTGGGCGATCACCATGGCGACCTGTCCGGCAATGAACGGTTGCTGGTTTTCGTTCTGGGTATTGGTCAGGGCCGAAACCGGCACGGACTGGTCACGCACATACATGTCGTATGACGCCTGAAGAGCGGCCTTGGCACCTTCATTGTTGATTTCGACTGTGTCATATGTCGGGGTGTCGCTGGCTTCATCCAGCGCACCACCACCGTAAGCCCACATCTGAGGCATGAAGCGGAACGGGGTATTCCCGGCATTTTGCTTGGCCACCATGCCATATCCGGCAATGCCTAGCTTGTCGTGGATCTGCTTGGAATATGTTACCACATCATCCCAGGTTGCTGGTGGGCTTTCAGGATCCAGTCCGGCGCGCTTGAATACGTCGGCGTTCCAGATGAAACCCATGGTTTCGTTGTTGGTGGGGATGCCATAATATTTGCCGTCGTAGGCAACTGACTTCATGGCGCCAGGCCAGAAATTGGCCGTTTCATACCCTACGTCCTCAGGCCGCAGTTCCTGGAAGTATCCCTTGGAAGCAAATTCAATGCCGCCCAGAATTTGCAGGCGCAAAACCATTGGGCCAGCATTGCCCAAGAGGGCTGTCCGCAGTTTATCGAGCAATTGGTTGTAGTCGATGTTTTGCGCGTCGGTTTCAATATTTGGATAGGTGGCCTTCCATGCAGCCCAGAACTCGTCGTTGATCTGGCGTTCGATATCGGGCGATGCCTCATTGGGACCAGTCCACCAATATGTGAGCTTTCCCGTGTAGTCGAGCGGAACGACCGCAGAGCAGGTGGCGGCGGTATCAACTTCTTCGGTGCCCGCAATCGAGCGAATATATTCAGGCGACCATTGGCTGATATCAACAGCCTGAGCGAATACGGTGCTCGACATTAGCGAAGCAGTTGTCAGTGTTGCGACGGCGTAACCAATGAGCTGCCGACGCACCGGCGAGCCCGACCGCTGGGCGCGGTCTTGCGAGTTCGTCATTGATAGTCCTCCTCACGTGTGGAAGACCGTCCAGCCCCGTCGGCCGAACCAGGACTTCCTATGCAGCGTGCGCTGCGCCTCCTCGGGGTCGGGCTTGCTGCCCGTATCTCCCAGCCACGACAGTTCCAGACTGTATTGTATATGTCAATAATGCTTGGATCACACATAAACAGCGGTAATTTACGTGCAAGACATCTTGGCTTGTGTGAAAAACCGGCATAACACTAGGGAATGAGCCAAACCAGCGACGTCATTCAGCCAGCGACGAGTGCAGACGATCTGCCGGCGACGGTCTATGAAATGATCCGCGAGGACATTGTTTCGGGGCAGTTTGCGCCCAATGCGCGCCTTAAGGTCGCCGACCTTGCCAAGCGCTATCGTACATCGACCAATCCGGCCCGCGAGGCGCTGCAGCAACTGCGGGGCGAGGGTTTTGTGATCATGGAGGCAAATCGCGGAGCGCGCGTGCGCCCGATTGATGAAGCCTTTGTGCGCGACATCATTGAAATCGAAGTGTTGATCGAGCCCGCCCTGACGCGCTGGTTTGTCTCGATTGCTACCGATGCTGACATTTCCGAGCTTGAGGCAGCGCAAGACGAGATTGAAGCGCTCAATTTTGCCGACCGCGCGCGGCACGGGCAACTCGATACCAAGTTCCACCAACTGATTTATGACCGGCACTATAACCGTCACGCGGCCGAACTCTGGTGGAAGCATCGCGAGATCTTGCGGGCGATCAGTCGCCGTTATCCGACATCCCTGAGTCGTCGCGGCTCGGTATTGAGCGAGCACCGTGAATTGATTGCCGCGATCCGGGCGCAGGATGCTGATGCGGCAGCAAAGGTAGTCGGGCGGCACGTTGAGGGATCGGGTCGCCACATTATTGAACAGATGGGTGCAGCGAAACGCCAAGAGGCGTCAAAACGCCCGGCATGATCAATTTGGGAGAGGGATTCAATGAGCATTCCATTGCATGATCGGAAGTATGGCCAATCAAACCGGATAGGGTTGTTGTCATGAAGATCACAGACCTGAAGTGCGCGGTAATCGGGCGACACCCAGTGATCCGGATTACGACCGACGAAGGCATTTATGGGTTGGGCGAGGTCGAGTACACCAAGCCCTATATCAAGCCATGGGTATTGCATTTTCGCGAGGCGTTGATTGGGGAAGATCCGACGGATGTCGAGCGGGTGATGCTCAAAATCAGGCAGCGCGGATCGTTTAAACCCTATGGCGCGGCGGTCAGCGTGATTGAACACGCCTTATGGGACATTGCTGGCAAGGCCGCCAATGTGCCTGCCTACAAGCTGCTCGGCGGTAAGGTGCGCGACAAGGTGCGGGTCTATAATGGCTCGATCCGCCAAAAGCGCAGCGGCGACAGGCCAGAGGATTATGCGGCCGACGTCAAATGGATGATGGAGCAACCGCAGAACTTCTTCATGGTCAAGCAGGGTATTGGGTTTCATTCCAACATGAAACGCACGGTGCCCGATTTCCATTATGGCGTGACCCAGCCGCCCGACTATCACGGCGCGATGGATCAGGGTGTGATCAGCGAGCACGGTTTCAACCATATGCTCGATTGCGTTGAGGCAATGAAGGAAGTCTTGGGCGACAAGGTCAGTCTGGCACTTGATTGTGGTCCGGGTTGGATGTTGCCGGACGCCATCCGGTTTGCGAAGGCGGTGGAAAAGCATCAACTGATGTGGCTCGAGGACATGCTGACGGGAGACTATGTTCCCTGGGTCAATTCCCAAGCCTATCGTGAATTGACCCACTCAACATCGACCCCGATACACACGGGCGAACAGATCTATTTGCGCAATAATTTCAAGGAACTGATTGAAACCCAATCAGTGCGCGTGGTGGGACCTGATCCTGCGGATGTGGGGGGCATTGCCGAGCTTAAGTGGATCGCCGAATTTGCCCAGATGCACTCAATCCTGATGGCCCCGCACGGCACGGCAAATGGCCTTCTCGGTTTAGGTGCACTGATCAACGTGTGCGCAACGCTGCCGGCAAACTTTATTGCCTTTGAGTATCCAAGCGCCTCGGATGAGTGGTGGAGCGATCTGGTGGAAGGGTTGCCGGATGGTCCGATTGTGACCGACAGTATGGTTGATCTTTTGCCCCGGCCCGGTCTTGGGCTGGATCTTAATGTTGAGGCGACCAAACGCTATCTGCGTGAAGAGGATGCCGACTTCTTCGATTAATTTTTATGGGGCGACACACTGGCCTGAAGCGTGTCGTCTCCGTTCATTTCTTGCCTGATATTTGGAGTTTGTATGCCTGAAGTCTTGTTCTATGTCGGCAGTTGCACGCGAAAACTGGGTTATGTAGCGGCCCCAACGGGCAAGGGTATTGCCTGCTTTCGCCTCGATATTGAGAGCGGCGAAGCGGCGCATCTGGGGGTTACAGAAGGTATCGATAATCCGACATTTGTCGATGTTTCGCCTGACGGGCGGACATTGATTGCGACCAGCGAAGTTGAGGGTTGGAACGAGGGCACAATCAGCGGCTATGGCATAAATCCCACCAACGGGGCGCTCGAATATTTGAGCAAGCAACCAACATTGGGTGATGTGACCGCGCACTGCTCGCACGATAATTCGGGGCGCTTCGTTGCCAGCGCCAATTATTCGGGGTTGCCAATAACAGCAAAGCCGAACCGATCGCTGGCGGTCTATCCGCGATCGTCCGAAGGCACTTTGAGTGCACCGGTTTCGCACGCAACCCATCATGGCACTGGTCCTAACAAGCAGCGGCAGGAACGTCCGCACGCGCATTGTGCGCGCTGGACCCCGGACAACCGGTTCTTGATTGTAACAGATCTGGGGTTGGACCGGCTGATAGTTTATGGGTTCGATAATCAAACCGGGGGCCTGTCGCCGCATGGCGAAGTGGTTATGCCTGCCGGATCTGGACCGCGGCACTTTCGTTTTCACCCGACGCTTCCCTTTGTCTATTGCGCCAACGAATTGGATTGCACGCTCACAACGCTCTCATTTGACGCCGAGGCGGGAACGCTCAGCATCGTGAGCGTAGAGCCGACCCTGCCCAATGCAAACCTACCGGCGGATTCCTGCTCTGCTATCGCCATCCCGAAAGGCGGGCGACACATTTTCGTGGGTATTCGCGGCGATGATAGCGTTGCCAGATTTGAGATCGACCAGACCAGCGGGTCGACGCGATTTATCGGCACAACGCCGTGTGGTGGACATGTTCCGCGCGACTTTGCCTTTGACCCCACGGGCCAGATTTTGGCTGTCGCCAATCAGGAAAGCGACCGCATCAATCTGTTTCGGTATGACCACAGTGATGGTGGATTGTCGCCACTCGGCGCGCCGATTGCGACCGGCTCACCAACCGGTATTTCCTTCCATCCCGATGTCCGCTGACAGATAGGTTCTGCTTATGAAGATCACCGATATCAAGGTTATCGTGGCCTCGCCAGGTCGAAATTTCGTGACTGTCAAGGTCGTGACCGACGAAGGCCTTTATGGGATTGGCGACGCAACCGTCAATGGTCGGGAAAAGGCGGTTGTCGCATACTTGCAGGACCATGTAGCGCCCTGTCTGATTGGGCGTGACCCGGGCCGGATCGAAGACATCTGGCAATATCTCTACAAGGGTGCCTATTGGCGGCGTGGGCCGATTACCATGGCAGCGATTGCCGGGATCGACATGGCATTGTGGGACATCAAAGCCAAAGCCGCCATCATGCCTTTGTATCAATTGTTGGGCGGTCGGTCGCGTGAGCGGGTGATGGTCTACAAGCACGTTGGCGGGCTTGACATCGCCGAGGTCGTCGATGGTGTGCAGGCGCTGCGTGAGCAGGGGCTGGATGCGATCCGCGCTCAGGTTTCAATTCCGGGCCTGCCACCGATCTATGGCACGGGACCGTCAACCGATCAGGCGGCGGGTGGCATGGTTCAGGCGCTCCCCACCGAGGAAGTCTGGGCGACGCACAAGTATTTGCCGCTGGTGCCAAAGCTTTTTGAGGCCCTGCGCGACAATGTGGGCTGGGACGTGCACTTGCTGCATGATGTGCATCACCGCCTGACCCCGATTGAGGCAGCCAGGCTGGGCAAGGATCTGGAACCGTTCCGGCTGTTCTGGTTGGAAGACGCCATACCAGCCGAGTTGCAGGACGGGTTCCGCATCATACGCCAACACACCACGCAGCCTCTTGCTGTAGGCGAAATTTTCAATACCGTCTGGGACTGCCAGCAGCTGATTTCGGAGCAATTGATCGATTATATCCGAGTTACTTCGGTCCACGCGGGCGGGGTGACCGGGCTCAAGAAGATATTTGATTTCGCCTCGATCTATCATGTCCGCTCGGCCTGCCACGGGCCCATGGATGTGTCGCCTGTCGCGATGGGGTGCAATATTCATGTTGATGTTGCCATCCCCAATTTCGGCATACAGGAATATTCGGGTTACACCGAAGCCACCCACGACATGTTCCCCTGCGCATGGTCTTATGAGCGTGGCTATCTGCAGCCGGGCGAAGCGCCAGGGCACGGGGTTGATATCGACGAGGCAGTGGCGGAAAAATATCCATATGCACCAGCCTATCTGCCGGTGGCGCGCCTTGAGGATGGTACGCTGACCAGTTGGTAGGTGGTACCTGCTGCTTTCAAGTCCCCAAATGTTCAAATATCAAGATTGTGAGGCTACATGCTCGAAATCGCTGAATTTATCAGTCCCAAGCCGTCCCCGGTCTGGAAACTGGCGCAACAGGCTGGTGTCAATCTGGCAGTTGGCGGATTGCCATTTGATACGCTTCAAGCCGGCGAAAAAATTGGCGATTACGAACCGCTATCGCGCATGAAGGAGGTTTATGAGAACGCGGGTTTCAAGCTCGCCGTGATCGAAGCGCGTCCACCGCTGAACAAGGCCAAACGGGGCCTGCCCGGACGCGACGAAGAGATTGCCGTGACCTGCAACATGATCGAAAACATGGGGCGACTTGGCATTCCTGTCTGGTGCTACGAATGGATGGCCGACTTCAATTGGGTGCGCACCAATCTGGCGACGCCTTCGCGTGGTGGATCGGTGGTCACCAGTTTTGATCTCAACGATGTGCCAGACGATTTGACGAGCGAGCCACCGATCAGTGAGGAGGCGCTTTGGGAGGATCTTGAGTATTTTCTCAAGATCGTCCTGCCCGTTGCTGAAAAAGCTGGCGTGAAGCTTTCAATGCATCCCGATGATCCCCCATTGTCGCCAATCGCCGGGGTTGGCCGGATCATGCGGAGTGTCGAGAATTTCGAGAGGCTTGTCGGGCTTGTACCGAGCCCGATGAACACCATCACCATGTGTCAGGGCAATTTTACCCTGATGACGGACGATCTGCCCGGCGTTATTCGCAAGTTTGGGGAGAAAATCTCATTCATCCATTTCCGCGATGTACGCGGCGTGCCGGCCAAGTTTGAGGAAAGCTGGCACGATGCGGGCAAGACCGACATGCTGGCGTGCATGAAAGCCTATCGCGATATAAATTTTGACGGGGTGCTGCGACCCGACCACGTGCCCACGGTTGAGGGCGACAGCAATGATAATGCCGGCTATTCCGCCTTCGGTCGGCTTTATGCGATTGGCTACATACGTGGATTGCAGCAGGCCGTCTATGAGGAGCAGGTCCAAAAATGAAAATAGCGGTTACGGGCACCAGCGGCAACATCGGGCGCGCCATCGTCGAAATGGCGCTGGCCCAGGGTCATAGTCTGGTGTGCATTGATCGGGTAGTACCCGACGATGACACATCGGACACGCTAAAGTTTGTGCAGGCTGACATGTCTGAATATGACAAGTTGGTTGAGGCCTTTGCCGGGTGTGACGGTCTTATCCATATGGCGGCCATTCCCTCGCCCGGACGCCATCCCGACCATATTGTGCACAACAACAATGTGGTGGGGAGCTATAACGCGCTGCGGGCGGCTGTCGAGCAGGGGATCAAGCGCATTTGCCAAGCCTCCAGCGTCAATGCCATTGGACATTCCTATAGCCGCAAGCCGCGCTATGATAATTTTCCGATTGATGAAACCCACGCTAATTATAGCGAGGATCCCTATAGTCTTTCGAAGTGGATATGCGAGGCACAGGGCGACAGTTTTGCGCGGCGATATGAGGATATTGCCATATCGAGCCTGCGCTTTCACATGGTGGTGCCGGAGCGCTCCGATGCGGTTGCCATATATGCCAACAATGATCTTAGCGTTGATCATCATCTGTGGGCATGGACTGGGCGCGCGGCAGCGGCGGACGCCTCAATCAAATGTCTTGAAGCGCCGTTCAAGGGACATGAGGCCTTCTATATCGTTGCGCCCGACACTGCAGAGGACACGCCGAGCCAATCCATCGCTGCCCAACAATTTCCCAATGTGCCGATTACCGGTGATCTAGGTGGCAATCGCAGCTTTTTCAGCGCTGCCAAGGCCGAGCGCTTGCTTGGCTGGCGGCATGCGGATGCCCAAGGGAAGTGAAGTTATTGCTCGAGTGCTTCCGTTAGTTCGCCGGTTAGGCGCAGCATTCGGTATTGGGCGCGCAAGACGTCGAACTGGGCGGTAATCTGTTCTGAACGCGCCGCGCTTAATTCCTGCTGGGCGTCGAGCAGTTCAAAAATGCCGCGAGTGCCACCCTGAAATTGCTGGGCATAAAGCGAGACGACGTCCTCGCCTGACTTTATCCGCCCGGCGATATTGCCCAGGCGAGAAGCGGCCGTATCAAGCACGCGATCGGCATCATCGACGTCATAGCGTAAATTGTCGAGCGCGCGGCGATAACGATATTCGGTTTCCGAGACGCGCGCTTTGATCTGTTGGATCTTGTTAGCGCGATCACCGCCATCGAAAAAGGTTCCGTTGATCGAAAGCATGGCGCGGGCATCGGTCCGGGCGGGATTAACACCGCCCACGTTCATCTGAATATGGGCGCTGCCCTCCAGTGTCACCTTGGGCAGATAGTCCAGTTGCAGCGCCTTTATCTGTGCCAAGAGGCTGGTCTTGTCCTGTTTGATGGATAGCAGCAGCGGATCGGTGGCGGCGTATCGCGATATATCGGCGTCACTGACCCGGCCTTTCGGCCTAGGTGGTTTCGGCATTTTGAGCCGCCCGGGTGCCATGCCGGTAATCCGTTCAAAAGTGCTGGCAGCGGTGCGTCGTTCCGCGACCAGATCAATGGTCTGGGAGCGCGCCGCGTCAAGCCGGGTCAGGGCTTTTTGTACATCGGCCATGGTGCCGTTGCCGCCCTGTTCATTCAGGGTCACAATGCGGTGCATTTCCTGATGGGCGGCTTCGTTGTTGCGGCTATTGGCAATCTGCAGATCAAGTTCAAGCACCGCCAGGTAAGCATCGACGGCGTTGGTAACAACCTCGGTGGTCTTGGCGTCGAGGCGCAAAGTGGCGGATTTTTCTAATGCTTTGGCCCGGTCGACGTCGGAGGCAGTCTTGCCAAAATCGAACAGCAGCTGGGAGGCGCGGATGCTTGCTTCGGCACGATCGGCCTGGGTGGTTATTTCAGTGTCATAGGCATAGGTGTGTTCGGGTCCAATGGCGGCACTATAGTCGACACGCGGCATGTAGGGCACCTGGGCTACCCCTACCCCGGCGCTGGTGTCCTCGGCCTGTGACCGGGCGATGCCGATATCGGGGTTGGTTTGCAGCGTGTAGGCAATGACCTTGCCCAGCGGCATCGATCCACCGATGGTTTGCGCTGTAGAGTCTGCAGATTGGTCGGCGGATGCAATCGAGCCGGTGATATCGCCGGTAGAATTTGATGAATAGCTGGCCGTCTGGCTGCTGGCGCAGCCCCAAAGAGTCGCGCTGCCGGTCAGCACAAGGGCGACGGCTATTCCGCGTGCGGACCCCGCACCACTCAACGCTGACATTCAACTGCCTCTTACTAGATGAATGCAGCATTAATTTTTAAGGTTAATAATCGCTTAAAAGCAGGGTTGAGAGGGGCAGAAGAGTACGCTTTTGATTGATTTGTGATCAACAGTGGTATTTTAGCGGCCAAAGTCGGCGTTTCTTAATTAGTAACCATTATGAACCAAATTAGAGGCTAATGCCGCAGGTGCGCCCAATGGCGTGTGTCAGTCCGGCGGCGGGTCGACGACAAGGTTCACACGGCGCAATGGTTGATACTCCCGAGAAGGAAGACAAGGCGGCGCTAACGGCGCTGGACCTGGCCGAAGTTGCAACGAACGACAATTCAACCATCATCCACAAGCCCGACGCCGGTGGTACGCTGGTCATAGACGTGCAAGAAGGACAGAAACTTCTGTTCTCGTTTGATCTGAGCGACGTGAAGGTCAATCTTTCCGATGTCGATCTGATCATAACCTTTGCCGACGGCGCCAAGATTATCCTGCTTGAATTCGGCTTGCTATCGGCGCTTGATGTTATCCCGACGATGCAGTTCGACGGGCTCGAAGTCTTACCCAAGGATGTGATTGCCCAGGTAGGGCAGTTTGACAGCGCTTCGCTCGCCGATGAAACTATCCGCACATCGATGGCCCAGAGCCAGGTTGATGCCGAACCGACGCCCGACGCGCAAGCGGCAGCAGCGACCCCGGCGCAGGATGTTCAGGCCCCAGTCAAGCCCGAGCCAAAGCACATCGACGATCACAAGGGTGACACCTTCAACGAATATGATCGCTCCAAGATTGACGCCGACATGGGGGCCGCCGAGCATGACCGCCGGTACAGCGAGGCGTCATCCAGTAGTGGCATTTCGGCGACCACAGGTATTTCGACGGTCCTGCCTAATTCGGAAATATCACTTCGGGTTCTGGGTGTTACAGGGCAGACGGTATCGCGGCTTGATAGTGGTGAAACGCTAATCGTTGGTGCAACCGCACGGACGCCCGCAGACGTCGATCCCAGCCATAACGTGCAGGTGGCTAGTGAAGTGCTCAATGGCACGGCAGGCCGCGATATCATTTACGCCGACAGCGTCGATCTAGCGCCGAGCGGCACCAGTAGCCGTGCCCTGGAAGTAACGCTTGATCTGCCATTCAAGGAATATACGCCCACCAGCCTGATCGTCACCAATCTTCCCCCCGGCATGTCGATTGTCGGGGCAACCAAGACGGATCTGGGTTGGGCGGTCGCCGTCGATCCGGCCGATCCCTTGGTGCAAAATCTGGTTCTTAACTACACGCTTCCCGCTGATGGCAGCCCGGTTGACGCGCAGGGGTTCTATGGCACCGGTTCGCTGACCATTCAGTATACGTTGCAAAAATCAGATGGCAGTGAGGGTACCTCGGTGGCCACGACCGAGATCGGTCTGCGGGACGTTTTTAGTGATGCCGACCTTTACTACACCGATCCCAGCACCAGTTCGACCATCACCGCGATCGATGCGGCGCCGCCTGGCAATATTATCGACGCAGGTGCGGGCGATGACATTGTTTACCTCGGTGCGGGCGCGGACACGCTTGCGGGTGGCAGCGGGATTGATCTGGCATCCTATGCCCAATCCAACGCCGGGGTTGATGTTGATCTGTTGGCCGGTACCGCCTCGGGCGGGTATGCGCAGGGCGATGTTCTGAGCGGTATCGAAAACCTTGAGGGATCAAGATTTGCTGACGAATTGACCGGCGATAGCGGGAACAATGAGCTTGCCGGTGGCGCTGGCGCAGACGTTCTGGATGGTGGCGCCGGGACTGATACCGCGCGTTACACAAAGTCCGAAGCCGGGGTCAATGTTGATCTGATCACCGGCTCGGGCACTGGGGGAGATGCCGAGGGCGACCAACTCAGTGCCATCGAAAACCTTGTTGGCTCGGATCATGCCGATATTCTGCATGGCGATGCCGGAAGCAATTATATTGATGGTGGCGCTGGCGATGATCGCATCGGCGGAGGAGAGGGCGCTGATGTTCTTCGGGGCGGCGACGGTTTCGATACGCTAGATTACACGAACTCAAGCGCTGCAGTTACTGTCGCCCTTGACACAAACACTGCCAGCGGGGGCGCCGCGACAGGCGATGACTTTTCGGGCTTTGAGGCGGTAGAGGGCTCAGGTTTTGATGATGTTCTGAGCGGCAACGCTGAGGCCAACAGCCTGTCGGGCGGGGCGGGCAATGATGCTCTTTCGGGCGGCGACGGCGACGACACGCTTTTGGGCGGAACCGGTGATGATCGGCTTGATGGCGGTGCGGGTGCGGACAGTCTTGAGGGTGGTGCGGGTCGCGACACGGTCGTTTACGCAACCTCGGATCGCGCGGTCAGCGTCAACCTCTCGACTGGGGTGGGCAGCGGCGGCACTGCTGCGGGCGACACGTTCAACGGCATTGAAAATGTCGAAGGATCGGATTTTGCCGACCAGCTCACCGGTGACGACGCGGCCAACACGCTGGTAGCGGGTGCGGGTGATGATCTGTTGCAGGGCATGGGCGGCGCCGATGCCCTTGATGGGGGGCAGGGATTGATACGGCGTCCTACGCGGCTTCAACCGGCGGAGTCAGCGTTGATTTGACCACTGGCACGGCAACGGGCGGTGATGCTGCGGGCGACACGCTCACCGACATTGAACAGTTGGTGGGCAGTGGTTTTGCCGATCATCTGGTGGGCGACGGCGGCGCCAATGGGCTTGATGGTGGCGCGGGCAATGATCGGCTCGAGGGGCGCGGCGGCGCGGATATTCTGACCGGTGGCGACGGGGTGGATACGGCCGACTATGCCAACTCGGGTACCGGAGTTAATGTTGATTTGACCCTTGGAACCGGCACAGGCGGCGATGCCCAGGGGGATCAACTCGCTGGCATCGAAAACCTGGCTGGCTCGGGCTTTGCCGACGTACTGCGCGGCGATAGCGGTGCCAACCTGCTTGAAGGTGGCGTGGGCGATGATGTGCTGACCGGTGAGGGAGGGGCTGATCAGCTCTATGGCGGGGCGGGAACCGATACGGCCAGCTACGCCAGCTCGGTCGTTGGCATTTCAGTCGATCTTGGATTGGGAACCGGCACGGCAGGCGATGCCGCTGGTGACCGGCTGGTGGATATTGAGAATATTGTCGGTTCGGGCGGCACCGATACCATTGTGGGCGACGCCAATGCCAATCGATTGGAAGGCGGCGCCGGAGACGATATTTTGCGCGGCCAAGCGGGCGATGATGCCCTGTTTGGCGGCGATGGCAATGACCGACTGGAAGGCGGCGCGGGGGCTGACACCATCGATGGTGGCGCGGGGATTGATGCCGTTGACTATTCCGGCTCAGGCGCTGCGGTCACGGTTGATCTGCAGTTGTCGACGGCGACTGGCGGGGATGCGGACGGCGATAGTTACACCGGGGTTGAAAACGTCATTGGTTCGGCACTGTCAGACGTTTTGAGCGGCGATGGCGCGGACAATGTGCTCGACGGCGGGGCTGGCAATGACATTCTGCGGGGTCGCGATGGCGCCGACACGCTGATTGGTGGCGCTGGGGTCGATACAGCCGACTATAGTCTTTCGGGCGCGGCGGTACAGGTTGATCTAGGCTCGGGACTGGCAACGGGCGGCGAAGCCGAAGGCGATAGTTTCGTCAGCATCGAAAATATCACTGGTTCTGCCTACGATGATACCATTGTGGGTTCTGCAGCCAGCAATCGGCTTGAGGGTGGCGCGGGCAATGATGCGCTCGAGGGCGGGGCCGGGGGTGACACGCTGGTTGGTGGCGCTGGTGTTGATACGGCCAGCTACGCCGGTTCAATTGATAGCGTTGCGATTGATCTGATCGCGGGCACCGGCTCGGGCGGCGATGCTGCTGGCGACAGTCTTAGCGGCATCGAAAATGTTGACGGTTCGGGCAATGATGATGTGATCATTGGCGATACACAATCCAACCGGCTACGTGGCGGTTCAGGCGATGACGCTCTATATGGCGGTTCTGGTGATGATCAGTTGTTGGGCAATAGCGGCGACGATACGCTTGAGGGCGGTTCGGGCGCTGATAGCCTTGATGGCGGATCGGGCTTTGATACGGCGAGCTATGCGGGCTCTGGCGCGGCCATCAGCATAAATCTTTCAAACAATACCGCGACGGGCGCCGACGCTAACGGCGATAGTTTTACCTCGATTGAAGCGGTTACCGGTTCGGCTTTTGACGACACGCTTGTTGGTGACACAAAAGCAAATCGGTTGGTGGGTGGTGCTGGAGCAGACGCCCTGGCAGGTCTGGCGGGAGCCGATACGCTCGACGGTGGCGATGGCGTTGATACGGCCGACTACAGTGCTTCGGGACAGGCTGTAACGGTTAATCTTTCCTCGGGCATCGGCACCGGCGGTGATGCACAAGGCGATGTGCTGATGCGCATCGAAAATCTCGTCGGAACGGCAGGCGACGATAATCTGACCGGTGACGTGCTCAACAATTCCCTTGTGGGTGGGCAGGGCAACGACACTTTATCGGGCCTTGGCGGTAATGACGTTCTTTCAGGTGGCGATGGTAACGATGTGTTGATGGGCGGTAGCGGCGCCGACCAGCTTGATGGCGGTACCGGGAGCGACACGGCCAGCTATGCCAATGCTCTTGCGGGCGTCACGGTTGATCTTGATGCTGGCACGGCAACCGGTAGCGATGCGGCAGGTGACACGCTCACCAGCATTGAAAATCTGGCCGGTTCGGCATCCGCCGACAACCTAACCGGTGATGCTGGTGACAACCGACTGTCGGGCGGCGCCGGAGACGATGTGCTTTCGGGCGGGGTTGGGGCGGATACGCTGGAGGGCGAATTTGGCAATGACACGCTGATAGGCGGTGCCGGTGGTGATCTGCTCGATGGTGGCGCAGGCATTGATACGGCGGACTATTCCGCCTCAGGGGCAGGTGTTACCGTCAGCCTTGCGGGTGGCATCGGGTTTGGTGGCGACGCGGAAGGGGACGCGCTGGTCAGCGTTGAAAATCTGATAGGTTCCGCCTTTACCGACAATCTGATTGGCGACAATCTGCTTAATACACTGAGCGGTGGTGCCGGCGATGATGTGCTGGAGGGCGGTGGCGCAGCCGACACGCTGATCGGTGGTGCCGGTACCGATACTGCGAGCTACGCCGGTTCTCTTTCAGGCGTCACAGTCAATTTGACTACCGGCACCGGTGTTGGTGGCGATGCGCAGGGCGATACGCTCAGTGGCATTGAAAATCTGTCGGGCTCGAGCAGCAGCGACATTCTCATTGGCGATGCCGGTGCCAATATGCTGAACGGGGGCGGTGATGATGACATGCTCGCCGGTCTTGGCGGCGCTGACAGTCTTGTGGGTGGCGGGGGATCCGATACCGCCGACTACAGCGCGTCGGCGGCCGGTGTAGCTGTTGATCTGAGATTGGGTACCGCCAGTGGTGGGGATGCGAACGGGGACAGTTTCAGTTCCATCGAGAATGTACGTGGCTCTGCGTTGGATGATGGCTTGATCGGCGATAGCGGCACCAACCGTCTCGAGGGCGGCGCGGGCAACGACTATCTTGAAGGCGGCGCCGGGGCCGATATCATAGATGGCGGAACGGGCATTGATACGGCCGACTATTCGGGATCGGCAGGGGCCGTCAATGTCAATCTGGCAACAGCTTCAGGCTCAGGTGGCGATGCGCAAGGCGATACGCTTACCGGCATCGAAAATCTTGTCGGGTCAGTCAATGGCGACACTCTGGGCGGCGATGCTGGTGACAACCGGCTTGATGGCGGCGCAGGCGATGACATCCTTTCCGGCCAGGCGGGCAGCGACGCGCTGATTGGCGGTACGGGAAATGACACACTAGCGGGCGGTGCCGGGGCCGATGTGCTTGATGGCGGTGCCGGTTCGGACACGGCCGATTATGCGGGTTCGAGTGCAGCAGTCACGGTGGATCTGTCGACCGGAACCGGCGTTGGCGGGGACGCCATGGGCGACAGCTATGTCGCCATTGAAAATGTTACCGGCTCTGATTTTGACGATAGGCTTACAGGCGATGGCAATGTCAATATTCTGACCGGCGGCGCTGGCAACGACCGGTTGGTTGGTGGTCTGGGCGCTGACGTATTGCGGGGCGGCACCGGCAGCGACACAGCCGACTATGGTGCATCGACGGCAGGTGTAACGGTTGATCTGGGCTCGGGTACGGGTTTGGGTGGTTCAGCCCAGGGCGATACGCTGTCCGATATCGAAAATGTCTCCGGCTCGGCTTTTTCCGACACGCTGACCGGGGATAGCGCGGCCAACTATTTACGCGGCAACGCCGGAAATGACACGCTCGCCGGCAACGGTGGCAACGATACGCTTGATGGTGGCGCGGGCGATGATGTGCTCGAGGGTGGGCTGGGCAACGACCAACTCATGGGTGGTAGTGGCAGCGACATCCTGGAGGGTGGCGCGGGCGCCGATACGCTTGACGGCGGCGATGGTATTGATACGGCGCGCTATGCCAGCTCGATTGGCGCAGTGACTATCAATCTGACCACCGGCACTGGGACGGGCGGGGATGCGGCGGGCGACAGCCTGACAGGCATTGAAAATATTACGGGATCGAGCGGCGCGGACGATTTGACTGGCGATGGTGCGGCAAACGTCCTGGATGGCGGTAGCGGAGATGATCGGCTTGCCGGTCTTGGTGGCGCCGATGTTCTGCGAGGCGGTTCGGGGTCTGACGCGGCAGATTATGGTGCTTCTGTTGCGGGCGTGACCATCGATCTTGCCAACAACACCGCTACTGGCGGGGACGCGGCTGGCGACAGCTTTGATTCGATTGAAAATCTAGTCGGATCGGACAGCAATGATGTGCTCGTGGGGGATGCCAACAATAACCGACTTGATGGCGGCGCAGGCGATGACCGGCTGGTTGGCAGCGCCGGTGCTGATACACTGATTGGCGGAACGGGCCGCGATATTGCTGACTATTCGACCGCTGCGGGTGCCGTGACCATTGATTTGGGCAATGGAACGGGGCTGGGATCCGACGCGCAAGGCGATACACTTTCGGGCATTGAAGACGTCATTGGCTCAGTCGGCAACGATGATCTGCGCGGTGACAGTGGTGCTAACCGTCTCGAGGGCGGCGCGGGCAATGACCAGTTGGCAGGACTGGGTGGCAACGACACCCTGGTGGGTGGCGACGGCAATGACATTCTTTCGGGGGGGCCGGGGCCGATGTGCTGGACGGTGGCGCGGGGCTCGATACCGCCGATTATGCGACTTCGGGGGCGGGCGTCAATGTTGACCTGACGACCGGAGTTGGTACGGGCGGGGACGCTGCGGGCGATAGTTTTAGCGGCATTGAGAATATTGCCGGGTCGGATTTTGACGATGCGCTCACCGGCGACGCTGGGGCGAACACGCTCAGCGGCGGGGCGGGCAATGATGTACTAACGGGCGGCGCAGGTGCAGACGCGCTGCGTGGCGGAAGCGGCAATGACACGGCAAATTACGCTGGTTCTACGGCGGGGGTCACCGTTGATCTACAGGCAGGGACAGGCGTCGGCGGTGATGCGGCGGGCGACACACTCACCGACATTGAGAACGCCAGCGGGTCAGCCTTCGATGACGTAGTGACCGGCGATAATAGCGCCAACATTCTAACCGGCAACGCCGGTAACGACACGCTGTCGGGCCTGGGCGGTAGCGATACGCTTTGGGGTGGTGACGGCAATGACCGGCTCGATGGTGGTACGGGCGCCGATACACTTTGGGGTGGAGCGGGCGACGATAATCTGGAGGGCGGCGCTGGGGCTGATGCCCTTGATGGAGGCGCTGGCAATGATACGGCCAGTTATATTGGCGCGCTGGCCGGGGTCGACGTCAACCTGACGACGGGGAGCGGCACGGCTGGGGACGCGCTGGGCGATACGCTGAGCGGCATCGAAAACCTGACCGGCTCAAGTTTTGCCGATACGCTGGTGGGCGATGGTGCGAGCAATCGGCTCGAGGGCGGTGCTGGTGATGACCTATTGGCTGGTCTTGGTGGCGCGGATGTGCTCAGCGGTGGCGCTGGTTCCGACACAGCCGACTATAGCGCTTCGGCCGCGGCGATCAGTGTCGATCTTGGCGCCAACACGGCAACCGGCGGGGATGCTGAAGGCGACAGTTTTGATTCCGTTGAACATCTTGTCGGGTCGGACGGCGATGATCGGCTGACGGGTAATTCGACGATAAACAGGCTCGATGGCGGTGCTGGGAACGATATTCTGTCGGGTGGTGCCGGAGCCGACGTGCTGGTTGGTGGCGCCGGGACGGACACGGCCGACTATTCAAGCGCTGGCGGCGCGGTAACCGTGGATCTTGGGACCGGGCTCGGATCGGGCTCGGATGCGCAGGGCGATCAACTCAGCGGCATTGAAAATATTATTGGTGCATCGGGCAACGATGCGCTTACTGGCGATGCCGTGGCCAATCGGCTTGAAGGTGGGTCTGGAAATGACACTTTATCGGGCATGGCGGGCGACGATGTTTTGGTCGGCGGTCTGGGCAATGATGTGTTGTCGGGCGGGCAGGGCGCTGACAATCTCGATGGCGGTGCCGGTACCGACACCGCCGATTATTCCTCGTCCGCTGGTGCCGTTGCGGTCAATCTGGGCGCAGGTACCGCGACCGGCGGCGACGCAGCGGGTGATACGCTCGTCAGTATCGAAAGCCTGATTGGTAGCGCCGGTAATGACACGCTGACCGGCGATGATGGTGCCAATGCTCTGGCAGGCGGTGCGGGCGATGATTTTCTGGTTGGTGGATTGGGTGCGGACGCGCTGGATGGCGGCGCGGGCATTGATACGGCAAGCTATGCAGCTTCGGCCGCTGGGGTCACGATTTCGCTGGATGGCAGCGTCGGTAGTGGTGGGACAGCGGCTGGCGATGTTTTGAGTGGCATTGAGGTTCTCGACGGATCGGCCTTTGCCGACGTTTTGAACGGCACCGCGGCGGCGGAAAGCTTTTACGGCAACGGTGGCGATGACATTATTGCCGGTGGAGGTGGCGCTGATATAATTTCGGGCGGCGACGGGAATGACACGGCGACTTATGCGGCCTCGTTCAATGGGGTCAATGTCGATCTGGCGGCAGGCACAGGGACGGGCGGCGATGCTCAAGGGGACCAGATTTCAGGGATTGAAACGGTCATCGGGTCGTCGCGCAACGACGTGCTGTCAGCGGCTGCAAGTGGCAGCCAGCTGATTGGTGGGGCGGGTGATGATACGCTCAATGGCAACGCCGGCAACGATACGCTGAGCGGAGGCGACAATGACGACATTCTCGTCGGACTTGGCGGCGCCGATACCCTCGATGGCGGTGCTGGAGCCGACACCATCAATTATTCCGCCTCCAACGCGGGCGTCACCATTGATCTGGCGCTCGGCACCGGCGTTGGTGGCCATGCCCAGGGCGACGTTATTTCCAACGTCGAAAATGTCATCGGTTCGGGATTTGATGATCGCCTTAATGGCGACACCAATAATAATGTGCTCGAAGGCGGGTTGGGCGACGACATTCTGGAGGGCGGTGCTGGCGCGGACAAACTGCGCGGTGGCGCGGGCAATGATACTGCGCGCTATGCGGCTTCTGCTGCGGGCGTGATCGTGACTTTGGCCGGTGGATTTGGTCTGGGCGGCGAAGCACAAGGCGATGAGCTGACCGATATCGAAAACCTCGATGGATCGGGGTTTGATGATACGCTGACCGGCAATAGTGGCGCCAATATTCTGGTGGGCGGCGCCGGCAATGATACTCTGGTTGGCTTGGGTGGCGCCGATCAGTTCGACGGCGGTCTGGGCAATGATATTGTCTCCTACGCCGCCTCGGCTCAGGCGGTGACGGTCAATCTTGCAACCAATGCGGCGACCGGCGGTGATGCTACTGGCGACACGTTCATCAGCATTGAACGGATCGACGGGTCAATATTGGGTGACACGCTGACGGCTGCCGCAACGGGCAGCGAACTGCAGGGGTTGGCGGGCGACGATATCCTGACCGGCGGCGCGGGCGTGGACAGTCTTTATGGCGGCGATGGCAACGATATATTATCGGGTTTGGCTGGCAACGACTTCCTTTATGGCGGCGCGGGCAACGACACACTGATCGGTGGCGCGGGCGCTGACCTGTTGAACGGCAATGCCGGGGTCGATACAGCCGACTATTCCAGCTCGGCTGCCGCTATCAACGTCAATCTGGCGTTGGGTACGGGAACGGGTGGCGATGCCGAAGGCGACACGCTGCTAGAGATCGAAAATCTGATTGGCACGGCCTATGACGACACGCTGACGGGGGACAATAATGTCAACAGTCTGGCGGGTGGCAGCGGCGCCGATTATCTCGACGGCGGTGCCGGTGGCGATAGTCTGGCGGGTGGGGCAGGTGTCGATACCGCAGGTTACCTCAATTCCAGTTCTGCGGTGAACGTGGACCTGGGGAGTGGCGCCGGTCTGGGAGGAGACGCGCAGGGCGATACGCTTTCCGGCATCGAAAATCTGACCGGTTCAGCCTTCGGCGATACCCTGATTGGCGATGCAGGTGTCAACCGGCTGGATGGCGACGCGGGCAACGATATATTGGTCGGCGGTGGCGGCGCGGATATTTTGATCGGTGGGGCTGGTTCGGACACTGCCTCCTATCAAAACGCTGCGGCGGGGACTATCGCCAGCCTGGCCAATCCAGGGATCAATACGCTCGATGCATTGGGGGACAGCTATTCCAGTATCGAAAATCTGACCGGGTCGGGCTTTGCAGACACCCTGACTGGCGATGCGGGCAGCAACGTCATATCTGGTGGGGCGGGCAACGACACTCTTGTGGGTGGCGACGGCAACGACGCGCTTTATGGCGGCGCCGACGATGACAATCTGGTCGGCGGGGTTGGTGCCGATACGATTTACGGTGGCACGGGTACCGATAGTGCGGATTATTCCGGCTCGGACGCTGCGGTCAACATTACGCTCGGCGGTGCTTCCAGCTCAGGCGGGCACGCCCAGGGTGATCGCCTGTTTGAGGTCGAGCGGATCATCGGCAGTAATTTTGACGATAGTTTCGGGGGCACCAACGGTACTGATTATGCCGATGGCGGGGCCGGAAACGATGTTTTCCGCAGCAGCCTTGGCGCGGACACCTACCTGGGCGGGACCGGCAATGATACGGCCGACTATAGTGGATCGGCAGCGGTCACTGTGGACCTCGCGAACAACGCCAACAATGCCGGCGGTGATGCGGCAGGCGACACGCTGACCGATATCGAAAATGTCAGCGGCTCCAATAGCGCCGACACGTTGCGCGGTGACGGGCTCGCCAACGTCTTGAGCGGTAACGGGGGCAATGACGCGATCTATGGCATGGATGGCAATGACGACCTGCGCGGCGGGTCGGGTAATGACACGATCTATGGTGGGCTTGGCGCGGACCTGATTGCGGGCGACGATGGCGCTGACGTTCTTTATGGCGATGCCGGTGATGACACGATTTCCGGTGGCGATAGCGATGATCGGCTGATTGGCGGGGCGGGCGCCGATGCGCTCGATGGCGGATTGGGCATTGATACCGCCGACTATGACACCGCAACTTCAGCCATTGCCGCCAATCTGACGACTGGCACGGGCACAGCCGGCGATGCGCTCAATGATACGCTGACCAATATCGAAAATCTTACCGGATCGGACTACAACGATACGTTGATCGGCGATGCCGCCAATAATGTTTTGACCGGTGGCGCAGGCGATGACCTGCTTGAGGGCCGTGGTGGGAGCGACACTTTGGTGGGCGGCGCCGGCAACGACACTGCAAGTTTTGCCAATGCCAGTGGCGGCGTCACTGCATCTCTGGCAAGTGGGGTCGGTAGCTCGGGCGAAGCGCTGGGCGATAGTTACTCAGGGATCGAAAACCTGACCGGTTCGGCCTATGGCGACAATTTGAGTGGCGATGGTAATGCTAACATAATCGACGGCGGTTCTGGCAACGATACCATTTCGGGAGGAGACGGGGCCGATACCCTTTATGGCGGTCTTGGCAACGACACTATTTACGACGGGGCCGGGGCCGGCACCATTTCTGCGGGCGACGGCAATGATACAATTTACGCTGGTAACGGCGCCGACGCGATCGATGGCGGCGCAGGCTACGACAGGCTGACTTTCCAGAATGTGGGATCCGCCGTAACGCTCAATTTGCAAACCGGGGTTGGTTCGGCCGGTTACGCCAATGGCGATAGTTATACTGGCATAGAAGAGGTCATCGGTTCGACGGCCGGCGATACGCTGACAGCATCGGACAGCGGCAGCACGTTGAATGGCTACTATGGCAATGACCTCATCAATGGGGGCGCCGCCGCCGATATCCTCTCGGGTAGCGAGGGCAATGACACCATTTATGGCAATGGCGGCAACGATACGATCAGCGGCGGCAACGGCAATGATACGCTCTATGGTGGCGACGGCGACGATGCCATCAACGGCGATGGCGGCAACGACACGATCTGGGGCGATCTTGGCAACGACACAATTGACGGCGGAGCAGGCACCGACACGGTCAATTATTCGCTTTCGAGCGCCATTACTGTTGATCTGACCGGGACGGGCACCGGTGGGCTGGCGCAGGGCGACAGCTATGCCGGTATCGAAAATGTCATTGGCAGCGCCAATAATGACACGATTTCGGGGACGTCGGCCGCCAATGTGCTTAGCGGCGGGGCGGGCGATGATGTTCTGGCTGGGCGCGGTGGGGCGGATACGCTCGATGGCGGTAGCGGTTTTGACTTTGCCGACTATTCGGCCGCCGGGGAAGCGGTCACGGTCGATATGGTTGGTGGTGTTCATGCCGGTGCCGATGCGCTGGGTGACACGCTCACCTCGATCGAGGGCCTGATCGGTTCCGATTACAATGACAGATTGACGGGGGATGCTGCCGTCAACACCATTCGTGGTGGATTGGGTGACGATATCATCGTCGGTGGTGCCGGCGGGGACACGCTCGATGGTGGCGTGGGCGTCGATACGCTCAGTTATGCAGGGTCAAACGCGGGTGTCGCCATCAATCTGGCCAGTTCGACTGCATCGGGCGGACATGCGGCATCTGATATCATCTCGAACTTTGAAAATATCATTGGCTCGAGCTATGCCGATACCCTGACGGGGAACAGCCTCGACAACCGCATAGAGGGCGGCGATGGCGCGGATATCTTGTCGGGTGGCGATGGCGCCGATACCATTTTGGGCATGGAAGATGACGACACTATTTATGGTGGCGCGGGCGCTGATAATCTGGACGGTGGCGACGATGACGACACCATCTTTGGTGGCGACGGCAACGATATTATCCAGGGGGGTGACGAAGACGATACTCTGGACGGCCAAGCTGGTGATGACACCATTGACGGTGGATCGGGGATTGACCGCGTAGCGGGCGGCGCGGGTGCCGATGCCATGGATGGTGGTAGCGGCGTTGATACGCTCGACTATACCGGATCGAGCGCAGGCGTGACTGTCAATCTCGATGCCAATTCGGCCAGTGGTGGCGATGCGACCGGCGACACAATTGTCAATTTTGAGAATGTTGACGGTTCGGCCTATGGCGACACGATCACGGGTGACGCTGGCAACAATACGATCAGTGGTAATGACGGCAATGACGTGCTCGATGGCGGCGCTGGCAACGATGTTCTTTCCGGTGGCACAGGCGACGATACGCTGATCGGTGGGTTGGGTGCTGATAGTCTAAGTGGTGGCGCTGGGACCGACACGGCGGACTATTCGGCATCCTTGGCGGCCATCAATCTCCGGTTGGACGGGTTGGCCTCTTCGGGCGGAGATGCGGCGGGGGATCAGCTAACAGGGGTCGAGAATGTCGTCGGGACGGCCTATAACGACACGATCCTTGGTACGGCGGCGAACGAAGAGTTCAGCGGCGGGGCGGGCGATGATATTTTGATCGGCGCTGGCGGCGCAGATCGGCTGGATGGTGGGACTGGTTCGGATACGGCCAGCTACGCCGGTACGATCAGCGGCATCAATGTCAATCTTGGCACGGGAACCAACACCGGCGGTGACGCGCAGGGTGACACCTATGTGTCCATCGAAAACATCACCGGTTCGCTGGCTTCGGACACGATAACCGGGGATGCTGGCAACAATATTCTGGATGGCAGTCTGGGCAATGACGTCATTTCAGGCGGTGGGGGCAATGACACCCTGATCGGCAGCGACGGCAATGACACCATCAATGGCGATGACGGTGATGACATCATCACCGGTGGCAACGACAGTGACATATTGAGCGGCGGCAGCGGCGCAGACAATATCGATGGTGGCGCGGGCAATGACACGATCATGGGTGGCGAGGGGAATGACACGCTCGTCGGTGGCACCGGGGTTGATACGGCAGACTATAGCGGCTCCAACGCCGGGGTGACGGTTGATCTGACAGCGGGGACCGGTGTTGGCGGTCACGCACAGGGCGACACTTTGTCGGGTATCGAAAATCTGGCCGGATCGGGCTTTGCCGATAGTATGGTCGGCGATGGCAATGCCAATCAGTTGCGCGGTGGGGCTGGCAATGACAGCCTCTCAGGGGGTGCCGGGGCCGATATCCTGATCGGTGGCGATAATGACGATTTGCTGATAGGCGGTGCGGGCGCTGATGATCTGCAGGGTGATGCCGGATTTGACACTGCCAGCTATGCCGCTTCTGGCGCCGGCGTGACCGTCTATATGAACCATGACCCATCCTCCGGTGGCGATGCCGCAGGCGATGTTCTGAGCGGGATCGAACAGGTTATCGGTTCGGGTTATGACGACGTGCTCGTTGGCACATCGAGCAGCAGCGAGCAATTGCGCGGCGGGGCTGGCAATGACCGACTTGATGGCGGGGCCGGGAGCGACGTTCTCGATGGCGGTGCGGGTGAGGATACCGCTGACTACTCGGCCTCAACAAGCGGTGTTGCCGTCAATCTGACGACCTCAACAGCGACCGGGGGTGATGCCCACAATGATACGCTGATATCAATCGAACATCTGATCGGCTCGGGCTATACCGATGTGTTGACCGGGGACGCGGGCAACAATCAACTGAACGGCGGCGACGGGGCAGACCAACTTTATGGTGCGGCCGGCAACGATACGTTGCTTGGCGGAAGCGGCAACGATGTGCTGGTGGGCGGCGCAGGCGCAGACGCCATCGATGGCGGTGCCGGAACCGATACCGCCGATTATTCGGCGTCGAGCGCCGGGGTTACCGTGCATCTCGATGGTACCATTTCCACTGGCGGCGATGCCGCAGGCGATACACTGAACGGGGTCGAGCGCGTCGTTGGGTCGAGTTTTAATGATGTGCTGAACGGATCCGGTGGTAACGATATTCTTGTCGGCGGTATGGGAAATGACAGTCTGTCCGGCGGCGCCGGGGACGACCAGCTCATCGGTGGTGCGGGAAGCGATACGCTTACGGGCGGTACGGGCATTGACACTGCCGACTATTCGGCATCGGCTGCCGGGGTCAATGTTCATTTTGACGGCACGGCCTCAAGTGGTGGGGATGCCGCGGGCGATACCCTCAATGGGGTTGAGCGCGCAATCGGGACTTCACAGGCTGACAGTTTCCTTATTGATACGGGCATGATCAGCCTGCCGGGCGCTCATGTCGATGGCGGTAGCGGCACGGACAGCGTCAGCTTTTCAGATGGCGGCACCCTTAATGACGCGTCGGCCCTGGCCTCAATATTGAGCGATGTTGAAGTCATAGATTTTACCCATGCGGGGCTCGATGCAACGCTAAGCCTTGACGCGAGTAATGTGCAGTCAATAACCGGCACCAGCGATACGCTGACGCTCGATACCGACGCAGGAGACAGTATTTCTGCGAGTGGGTTCTTTGACACAGCGATCAGCGGCAGCCAGACGACCTACACCTTCTTTGATGATGCCGGGCACACCAATCCTTCGATTGCAACGCTGATCGTTAATTCCTGATCGGCTACTGCCGCAGGGCCCTCTCGCCGACGCGCCGGATGGGCTTGAGCAGATAATCAAGGACGGTGTTGGAGCCGGTTAGGACGTCCACTTCTGCCAGCATGCCGGGTACGACCTGTTGAGTCTGACCAAATGACTGGGTACTGGCTTCGACACGCACGCGGAAGTAGGGCTCACCGTCCTGATCCTGCAGCGCGTCGGGCGAAATTTCGACGATCTTGCCACGTAATCCGCCATAAATCGAATAGTCGTAGGCGCTGATCTTGATGACGCTTTCGAGCCCGGGATAAATATCGCCGCGATCCTTGGGCGACACCCGCGCCTCGATCGAAACGGCAGCGTCAGCCGGTACGATCTGCAATAGCGTCTGACCGGGCTGCACAACGCCGCCAACAGTTGAAACCAGCAATCGATTGATGCGACCGCTGATCGGGGCGGTCACATTGGTGCGCTCGGACCGGTCGGTCATGGCGCTGATGGATTCGTTGAGTTTGACGATCTTGATCTGCGCATCGCCGCGGTCATTTTCGGCATCGGAGCGGAACTGCAGTTCGGCCTCGCGGCGGCGCCGTACCAATTCACTGAGGCCAGACTCATATTGCGGAATCTGGAATTGCAGATCGCTCATCTGCGTCTGGATGTCCTGCAACTGGCTTTGACGGTCGAGCAGGGCATTGCGCGATGCGGCGCCCTGGGCCACGAGATCCGTCAGGCTTTCCACCTGCTGTTTCATCAGATCATAGGCCTGGCGGGTATTGGTCAGGCGTGTCTGGCGCTCCACCAGACCCAGACGTTGTTGCTTGGCTTGATCGTCAAAAATCGCCAACTGCTCATCCAGATTTGCTTGCCGGCGTTTGAACAGAGCCACTTCATTGTCGATCAATTGCGGATAGCGTTCAGCCTCGTTCTGGGGTGGGGCGAATTCGGCAGCACCGGTCGCTTCGGCATCGAGCCGGGCAAAGCGAACTTCCTGGGCCGCCAGATCAACCTTGATCTGACGAAGTTCCGCCAGATTAAAGCTGTTCTGGACACGCACCAGCACGTCGCCAGCTCTCACCAGATCGCCTTCATGAACGAGAATTTCGGAGATGATGCCACCCTCGAGGTGCTGCACATTCTGGTTTTGCTCAGTCGGGATCACCCGGCCACTGGCCCGTGTCACCTGCTCGACAGAGGTGGTTGCCGCCCAGGTGAAAAATGCTGCAAAGCCAAACAGGGTGACAAGGATGAAAATGGCATTGGCTGAACGCCCGATGCGATCTGTGCGGGGCACGAAAATACCTGCGTGGCTGCCAATGCCGTCAACGGTCTCATCGGGGGCGACCAAAGTCATGTCAGGGGCAATCCGGATCAAAGGAAATGGCGTATCTCCTTTACTACCAGTTAAGGTTAACCAGATGTTTAACCCCGGGCGGTACTGATAGGCATAAGTGCCAATGGGGCTAGTCCGTGCAAGATCCGTCAAACAATCATGTCGCTGCCCCCCGGCCGGGGCAGGTTCCATTGAGGTCATGCAGCAAAAGCTTGCCGTTGCGTTCGGTCATGACGCCGCCGGTCAGGCCCTGATCGGGTTACCGCTGGTGGTGGCCCTGCGCCAGATCATGGTGTCCGGCGCTTTCCCCCAGGTGCCAACAGATACTGATCTGATGATGCGGTTCGGTGCAAATCCCGCTTATGATAATCTGCGTGAACTGGCGCGTGAGCACGGGATGGATCTGGTCACTGCGCCTGCCAGAAAACTTGGTAGTGCGCAGTTCCCCCATGTTCGCATGCTCGACGATGGTTCGGCATTGGTGGTAAGAGGGCGGACGAAGCGTGGTAAACTCGCCTGCGTCGGCGCCGCCGGAGTGCTCGAAATGAGCCCGCGCGCGCTCAAACGTCTGTCGAGGCATGATATTATCGAGGTAAGCCGGGCCAGTGAAGCCGCTGATCCCGAAACCCAGCCGTCGGGTTGGGCCAATCTTGGGCGCCTGGCAAAATTGGTGGCGGGGGCACGGCGCCCGCAGTTGATCCAATTGTTGGCGGCGGCCTTTCTCTCCAACATGTTATTGGTGGTTCTGCCGCTGTTCATCACGGCGGTCTATGACAGGGTTGTTCCCTATGGCGCTTTTGAAACGCTCTCTGCGCTTTGCATGGGCGTCATCATCGTTTTTGCCGTCGACATTGGCCTGCGCATGGCGCGGATAAATTTGCTGGAAGCGATTGGGGTTTCGATCAGCCTGCATTTGCAACGGCTTTTTTATCGCAAACTGATGCGCGCACCGCTGGCAAAAAATACCAAAATAGCCTCGGGCGTTACCGCACTTTTGCATGAAGTGGATGGTGCATCGCTCACCATGCCGGCCCTGATGGTCAGCCTTCTGGCTGATTTGCCTTTTGTGGTGATCATGCTGACGCTGGTGGCCCACCTCGGAGGCATCGTTGTCATGGTGCCGCTCATGGGTGTTCTCGTGGTCGCGCTTATCACCGCCATCGGGGCGGGACGCGCCCGGCGCGCCGCGACCCTGTCGCATGGCTTGCGGGTCAAGGTGCAGGATCAGGCCATTGAATCAAGCGCCATGCTTGCAACAATCAAGGCCGCGCGGGCGGAAGGCGCCTTGATCGGGCGCTGGGCCGAGGCAACAGATGCTGCAGCCTATGCGGCCCATAGCGCGCGCCAGACCTCGGCGTGGTCGGGTCAGATTTCGCTTGTCGCCACGCAGATGGTCATTGCTTTTACCGTGGTTGTGGGCGCGATACAGATCAGTGCCGGGGACATGACGCTGGGTAATCTTGCCGCCTGTGTCCTGTTGGTCGGGCGTATCATTGCACCGGCCAACACCATTGTTTCCAGCACCGGATCACTTCTGAACATGCGTGTCGCCATCGGCGGTTTTTTCGCCGTCATCGACCGCGCGGAGGAAAGTGGGGGTGATGAAAAATTGCTGGCTGGACGCGAACTCAAGGGACAGATTGATCTGCAGGGGGTCGGTTTTTCCTATCCCGGCAACGTCAAGTGTTCGGTTGACGGGGTAAATATCGCCATCGCGCCGGGCGAGCGCATCGGTATCATCGGGCGCAATGGGTGCGGCAAGAGTTCCCTGCTGAAGCTTTTGCCTCGGCTTTATGAATCCGATAGCGGCAACATCCTGTTTGATGGCACCGACGCGCGCCAACTGGCGCCGCAGCAATTGCGCCGCAACATAGGTTTGATGTCGCAGGATACCATCTTGATGCACGACACCCTGCGGGCCAATATTTGTCTGGGGCTGGACCGGGTTGATCCGGCAGATTTTGACCGCGCTGTTGCCTTGTCGGGGGTTGCTGAATTTGCCCGCCGCCATCCTGAGGGCTATAGCGCCAATGTTGGGCCGCGCGGAGAATTCCTGTCAGGTGGCGAGCGCCAGGCGGTTGGGTTGGCACGGGCCATTCTCAACGATCCGCGCATCCTGTTGCTCGATGAGCCGACGGCGGCCATGGACAGCACTGCCGAAACCAATCTGATCCGCAACTTACCGGCGTTCCTTGATGGGCGCACGGTGATCCTTGCGACCCATCGAATGCAATTGCTGTCGCTGGTTGATCGGCTGATCTGGATGGATCAGGGACGCGTTGTGGCCGATGGGCCCAAGGCGCAAATTCTGGCATCCCTGTCGAAGGCGGCATAGGTAGTCATGGCGCGACGAAGCGAAGAAGAGGAGAATTACTGGCCAGGGTTCGTGGATGCCCTTTCCACGATTGTCATGGTTGTCACGTTCCTTCTGATCATTCTGGGGATCGTTATTTTCGCCATCTCAACGCAGGTGTCCAAGGCGTTGAGCGAGGGCACAATGATCAGCAAAAAGGCAATTGCCGAGCAAACCAGCCAGTTGAGCGAAGCGCTTGAACAAAAACAGGCTGAAATTACAACGCTCACCAAAAAACAACAGGCGGCTCAATCGGCGGTTGAAGCGGCTGAGGCATCTGCGCGGGAGCAGGCCGAAATGGCAAAGGCAAATTCAGAGGCTAGCAAGAAGGCGCAGGAGGCTGCCGAAACCAAGGCAGATGAACTGGCCGCGCAGCTTGAGGACACAAAAAAGGACGTTGCCGAACAGCAAGCGCAATTGGAAGCAGCCACGTCGGCTTTGAGCGAGGCGAGCGCCGCGGCGGAAGCAAATGGTGAGGCCCTGCAATCGACATCGGCCGCGGTGGCGGCAGCCCAACAAAAGGTTGCTGAACTGAGCGAGCAGCTGACGGCGTCCACCAGCACGGCGGCTGCGCAAGCCGAAGAGGTCGATAAGCAACAAGAGATCAATCAGGATCTGGCCGAACAGGCCGCGCAGGCGCAATCGGCCATGCAAAGTGCGCAAGCCGATGCCGCCGCCAAGTCGACTGATCTGGCCAGGGCCACTCAGGAGATTGAAAAGCAAACCGAGATCATTGCCGAACTGTCCAGATCGGTTGCGACCCAAACGCTGACCGCGCAGGCTGCGCCGACCGCTGAAGAAAAAGTCGAAGCTGACAACACCATGAAAATCACGTCGCGGGCGGTCATTGACCCAGCCGAAATCGTTGTGGCAGCCGAAGAGGACGCGACCGACAAAAAGCCTGTTGAGGTGACGGCGGCGCGTGAAGTGCTCACGGTCAGGTTCCCGGCGGGGTCGCTGGATCTAAGCGCTGAGGCGAGCGAAAAGGCCCAGGCGTTTGTTGCCGCGAACAGAGCTGTTCTGGAAGGTCGCACGGTCTCGCTGTTTGGCTTTTATGACGAGAACACGCTCGCGATCAGCCAGGCCAAGCGAAGTGCCTATTTCAGGCTGCTGGCTGTGCGCAATGCCTTTTTGAATGGGCAGGTTGAGGGTGGCAATATTGTCATCAGCGTTCGCGCCGCTGAAAACTCAACTGACGTCGATAGCGTAAAGGCTTTCTTGCAATAATAGGGCAATTGCCCAGAATTCAATGATTTTGCAAGGAATTGTACCGATAGTGACGCTAACCATTTGTATTGCGTAGGTTACGTCCATGTTTCGAAGACTCAAACTGCCGCGTTTGATGTCCCCTTCATCTCCGATCACCCTGTTCATTGGCCTGCCCGAAAGTATCAAGGGGCCGGTGACGCGTATATCGGTGGTGTTGAGCCTTCTGGTTATCCTGGGCGCCTGGCAGCACGACTTCGTCTATCGCGCCATGATGTCCAATGTGTATTTGAACCTCTCGATTTGGGGCACATTCGCGTTCGGCGTGGTTCTGGTCTATCGCAATCTGTTGCGCATGCGGAACGAAGACATTGCGTTTCAGGCTCTCAAAGAGATGCACGAGGACGCGCGCAATCTGAGCAATGGTCAGGTAGCGGACCCGCTTTGGCGCCACTATCGCTGCAATGAGTTGGCGATTGTCTTTGAAAAGCCCGAAGTGCTCGGACACGCCTATCAACTGATCTCCGAGGAGTTGGCGAGCGGACGCGATGTCAATATTTCGACCGCGACCATGCAGACGCTGATTGATTCAATCCAGCTCCGGCTCGATGAGCGTCGTTCATTGACGCAATACATTGCCGGCATCCTCATTCTGCTCGGCCTGATCGGTACGTTTATCGGCCTGATCGACACGCTCGCCTCAGTGGGCAAAATTCTGGGCGAACTGGATATTTCGGGTACGGATCCGACGACAGCAATTGCCTCGCTTCTGGCCAATCTTCAAATTCCGCTGCGCGGCATGGCTGTGGGTTTCAGCTCCTCACTGTTTGGCGCGGTCAGCTCGCTCGTGCTGTCGATGATGGTGCGGTTTTCGTCGATGGCGTTTTCGACATTCACGCAGGATTTTGAAGGCTGGCTGGCCAACATCGTGCGGATCGATGATGACACCGAGGGAGAAGTTGCGGGCGTCGCAGGTTCCAGTCTGATGGAAGCCAAGCAGTTGGCGCTGGTGCTGCGCGCCGCGCGGATCAGTGTTTCATCCAATGCCCGGCTCAATGCGCAGCTGGATGCTCTTTCGGCCAATATGGTGGAGCTGGCACGGGTCACTGCCGGACAAACCCATGCGGTGCAGGGAGTGCTCGGTGGTATCAGCGAATTGCAGGACCAGTCGCGCGTTTTGAGCCAGGCGATGGCGCGAAACCTTGAAACCATGCGCTCGCTCGCTAGCGGCACGGATGCCAAAAGCGAGATCGTGGAAGCCACCAATGCCTTGGGTCGCCAATTGCAAACCCGCGACCAGTCATTGGCACAAAGCCTTTCGGCACTGGATCAGACGTTGACCTCGCTGCGCCAGCGTGAGGCAGAGGCGGCACTATTGCCGACGCCGCAATCGACAGAAGCCTTCCGGCTGCTTGAGGAATTGAAGGCGAGCCTGCTCACCGGTGAGTTGGGCAAGGTGCGCGATCGGCTGTGGAGCGAGGATGACGCACCGCCACAAACTGAAGATCCGGCGGCTGACGCGCCTCGGACTGCGGCACGATAGGAGCCATCATGTCCACTGAAAATCTTGCCATCGATACCGAAACCCTGCGTCGTCGCCTGCAGCAGGATGAACAGAAAAACGCCCATAAGCGTCGGTTTGAGCGCCACTCGACCTTTATTGTTGCGCGCATGGTCATGCAGAACACGTCCCAGCAAATCGACGGTGTAGTCAACGAAATGTCGCTGGGTGGCATGCGGTTTCGGCCAGCCTCGAAATATCTGCAAAAGCGCGATGGCGATACTGTCAGCCTGATCATTGAGGACACTTCGTTCACCGGTCGCATCCGCGCGTCGCGTCCCGATGGCTATGGCATCGAACTTCTCGACATGATGTCCGAGGGGATGATGGCTGAATTTCTGATGCAGCAATAGCGCAAATCTCGTTCGGCCCGCCGTGATCATTTTACCTGGCGGCGGCAGCAGTTTTCCGTGATTGGCGTTGACCCACTCAAAGCCCATGTTAAGGTCCGGCAACGATAAATTGTGGCAATGACCACAAATGCCAGGGTGGGGATTAGGCGTGATTGAAGCAAATGGCGCTCTGCTGGCGGGCGTGTCCATTGCCAAGAGTTTTGGTCCTGTCGAAGTACTTCATGACGTCGATTTGTCCCTTCAGGCGGGGCATGTGCATGCGCTGATCGGGGAAAACGGGGCGGGCAAGTCCACTTTGATGAAAGTGCTTTGCGGCTATCAGGGCGCCAGCGCTGGAACAATTGTGCTCGATGGGCGCCCGGTGGTTTTCCATGATAGCGCTGACGCCGAGCGGCAGGGTGTGGCGCTGATCCATCAGGAATTCAATCTCGCCGAGCAATTGAGCGTTGAAGCCAATATCTTTCTTGGCCACGAAATGAAATCGGGCCCCTTTCTTGACGGGCAGGGGATGCGGGCGCGGGCGCGGCAATTGTTGGCCGAGCTTGAAACCGAGATCGATCCCCGCCAACTGGTATCCGATCTTTCGGTGCCGCAAAAGCAGATGGTCGAAATTGCCAAGGCCTTGATACGCGACGCGCGTGTCCTGATCATGGACGAGCCGACGGCTGTGTTGACCACCCGTGAATCTGAGGTTTTGTTCCGCCAGATTGACCGACTTAAACGGCAGGGCGTTGCCATCCTTTACACCTCGCACAAGCTGGAGGAAGTCAAGGCTATCGCAGACGTCGTAACCGTTCTGCGCGATGGCCGACACGTCATAACCACCTCGGTTGACGCGTTGAGCGTGGATGACATGGCAACCCAGATGGTTGGGCGTGACGTTTCGGATCTATTTCCGACCAAGTCGGATATTGCCGATGCCAAGGCCGTGCTTGAGGTCAGCAATTTTTCGGTAGCTGGTAGAGTTTGGGATGCCGACTTTAAGCTGCGCGCCGGTGAGGTGTTGGGGTTTGCTGGTCTTGTTGGCGCCGGTCGGACCGAATTGATGGAGGGATTGGTCGGGCTGCGAACATCGCGCGGCACCGTTTTGATCAATGGTGCGCCGGTTCGCATCCGAACACTGGCCGATGCCTCCCGACATCGTCTTGCTTATTTAACCGAAGACCGGAAAGATCGCGGCCTGTTGCTCGACAAGCAGATGCGGCCCAATCTGACCCTTTTGGCGCTCGATCAGTTCACCAATGGCCTGATCGATGAGAAGGCCGAGGATCGCGCCCTTGATACGGCCATCGAAGAATTTGACATTCGGGCCGGAGACCGTGCTGTGCGGGTAGGCAATCTATCGGGCGGTAACCAGCAAAAACTGCTGTTGGCAAAAACCATGCTGATCAAGCCCGATATCGTTATCATCGATGAGCCGACACGCGGCATTGATATCGGCACCAAACAACAGATTTATGGCTTTATCGACACGCTGGCCCGTTCGGGGAAAAGCGTTATCGTAATCTCATCTGAGATGGCCGAAGTCATCGGGCTTTGTCATCGGGTTATCGTCATGAAGGCCGGTCGGATCGTGGGTGAACTGGCTGGTGACCAGATTGGGGAGGAGGCCATTGTGCGTTATGCCATGGGCATTGAGGGGAGTGCAGTCGCTTGACCAATACTGTCACCAAAGAGCGGGTGCGCGTCGTTAATGCGCCGTTCAAGCTAAGCGTCTTCGGGCCGTTGATTGCCCTGGCCCTGCTGCTGATCCTGGGTGCGTTGCTCAACGGCAACTTCCTGTCGCTGGGCAACATGATGAATGTGGTGGCGCGCGCTGCCCCGATCGGCATCATTGCCATTGGTGCAACTTTTGTCATCACCTCGGGCGGCCTTGATCTTTCGGTGGGCTCGATGGCCGCTTTTGTCGCCGGGCTGATGATCATCATCATGAATGCACTGGTGCCATCGCTCGGCACGGGTTGGCTGGTGGTTGCTATTGGCATGTTGTCCGGCCTCGTGATCGGCGGTGCCGCCGGGTCAGCCAATGGGCTTCTGATTACGGCGGGTCGAGATCGAACCGTTCATTGTGACGCTCGGCGCACTGGGCATTTTTCGAGCGCTCATTACCTTTCTGGCCGATGGTGGTACGCTTAATCTCAATTTCGAGGTCGCTGATGTTTATGCGCCTGTCTATTCAGGCGATATCGTCGGTATTCCGGTGCCAATTCTCGTCTTTGCAGTGATTGCGATTGGAGCTGAAATTATTCTGCGCCGCACCCAGTTTGGCCGCCACGCGGCTGCCATTGGGTCCAGCGAGCAGGTCGCGCGATATTCAGCGATTAATGTTGAACGCGTACGCTTGATGACTTACGTACTTCAGGGCATGTTGGTGGGCGTGGCAACCATGCTTTATGTGCCCCGGTTCGGTTCGGCGAACAGCTCGACTGCCGTTCTATGGGAGCTGCAGGCGATTGCTGCGGTCATCATTGGAGGCACCATGCTCAAGGGTGGCTCCGGCCGCGTCTGGGGTACGGTTGTCGGTGTCATCATTTTGGAGTTGATCGGTAATATTCTCAATCTGCAAAGCCTGATCAGCCCCTACCTCAATCAGGCATTCCAGGGTGCCATCATTATTGTGGCGGTGTTGCTGCAAAGATCGAAACGGGTGGCAAACTAGTCACCAAAATCAACGCCTCAACCAGAGGCAAATCGGGAGGACTGCAATTATGTCATTTATCAAAGCAGCCGCACTGGCCCTGACCATCGGGAGCCTGGCTCTTGGTGGCTCGGCTATCGCACAGGAAAAGACCTACACAATCGGCGTTTCGGTACCAACGGCTGACCATGGCTGGACCGGTGGGGTAAACTTTTTGCCCAGCAGGCAGTTGATCGCCTTACCAAGGCCTATCCCAATCTCAGCTTTGTTCTGACCAGTGCGCCAGATTCAACCAAGCAGGCGGCTGATCTGGAAGATATGGTCACGACCCGCAATATTGATGGTCTGGTTATTCTACCGGGTGATCCGGACGCCATGACGTCCTCGATCAAGAAGGTCAAGGATGCCGGTAAATGGGTGACCGTTGTTGACCGCGCGCTGAGCCAGCCGGGCATCGAGGACCTCTACGTTGCCGGTGATAATCCGGGTCTGGGCACCACGACTGCAAACTACTTCAAGGAAGCCCTGCCCGACGGTGGCAACATCGTTATTCTGCGTGGTGCTCCCATTCCGATTGATGCGCAGCGCGTGGATGCCTTCATGGCTGGTATCGAAGGCACCAAGATCAATGTGCTCGACAGCCAGTTCGCCAATTGGAACCGTGATGACGGTTACAAGATCATGCAGGATTTTCTGACCAAATATGACAAGATCGATGCGGTCTGGGCGCAGGACGACGACACGCTGGTTGGCGTGCTCAAGGCCCTTAAAGAAGCTGGTCGCGACAAGGAAATGTGGTCTGTCGGCGGTGCTGGCATGAACCAGATCATCAAGATGGTTGAAGCAGGTGACACATCAGTGCCGGTCGATGTCAGCTACAATCCAAACATGGTGGCGACCGCTATTGATCTGACCGCATTGCACTTTGTCGCCGGTGCTCAGGTCGACGGCAAATTCATCATCAATTCAACGCTTATCACCAAGGAAAATGCGTCTGAATTCGATTATGAGAACACCCCGTTCTGATCGCTGATCCCGTACATAAAAGTTGAGGCCATCCGGGTGCTCCCCGGGTGGCCTTTTTGTTAGCGCGCTATAGCGGCTGGTCGAGCCGAACAGTCATGCCATCGTCGTGCACTGGGGCGAAGCGTTTGAGGACCTCAGGGTCGTGGCCCGGCACTACGATGGCACCTTTGGCCCTATAGGTCTGCAACAGTTTGAAACCATCAAGCATTGCTAGCGGATCGACGACGATGGGAAAGAGTTTTTCGCGCTCGAAATTCTCATAATAGTGGCTGGCGTCCGAGGCCAGGACCAGCGGCCCGTTAGCGGTATCGACCTCGACGATCTGCAGGCCGGAACTGTGGCCGCCGACCCGATGCACTCGCACACCGGGGACAATCTGCCCGCTACCGTCATGAAAGGTCAGCTTGCCGGCATAGAGCTGCTTGACGGCGGTGCAGACATGATCTGCGGTAAAAGGTGCACGCAACGCCGAATGGCACATGCAGGGCGACACGGCAAAGCCAAGTTCGGCTTGCTGAAGATGGAACTGGGCGTGCTCGAACTGGTCAAGACTACCGGCGTGATCATAATGCAGGTGCGTAACGATCAAATCGGTGATGTCGGTTGGGGCGATGTCCATCCGTTTGAGCATGTCGATTGGTTCGGACAGAATCGGGCGGCCACGGCGCGCAGCTTCCTTGGTGTCATAACCGGTATCGACCAAAATGGTGCGGGCGCCATTGCGCAATATCCAGACAAAATAATCCATGTCGTGGGGTGAGGCATGGTCGTCGTCAAACTGGAAGGAGTCGGCGCGCGTCCGGCCGTTGCGTTGCGCATATTTGAGCGCAAAAACTTCGTATTGATCGTCGGCCATCAATGTTCCTAGACGTGAAAAAAGCCGTGCTTGCGCAGGAGATCGAGCATCAATCCCTTGGCACGCAGCCGGTGATTGCGGTGAATCTGGCGGGCAGTTTCGGCATCGCCCGCTTCAATCGCCTTGAGCAAGGCGCGGTGATCTTCGTTGGACTTAGAAGGTTTAGGCCGCATGTGCAGCGTGATCATGCGAGCGCGGTGGGCTTGGTCGGAATAGGTCGAGACAATGCTTTTCAGCCGCCGGTTGCCAGCCAGGTCGACCAGCGCTTCATGAAAGTGATTGTCGGCTTCTGCCCAAGCGACGCGATCATCGCTGCCAAGCGCCACTTCCATGTCATCGACGGCCTGTCGCATGGGTGCCAGTTCTTCAATTGCGGGGCGCCGCGCCGCCAGATCATAGGCCGCCAAGGATTCGAGTTCGGTCAGGATCTGGTAAATTTCTTCCATGTCAGCGGCCGAAATGGGCAGAACACGCATGCCGTGGCGTGGCCGCACCTCGACAAGACCGTGCGCTTCGAGCATCAACATGGCCTCGCGCACCGGTGTGCGCGATAAACCCAGAAGCGCGGCCAATTCACCTTCAAGGTGATTGGAGCCGGGGGCAAGTTCATTGCTCATGATCTTGCGCTTGAGCTCGGTTACGGCCCGCTCGGTCTGAGACATGTGTCTGGTGCCCATGATTATCCCGACAGCGCTATACGATGGCCGCCCTGTGCGCTTCGATAGATAGCCTGTTCATACATGATAACATCGAGATAGTCCGCAGCGCTATTTTCCAATGGCGTGCCTTCGATCAGATGGCTGATCACGTGGGATTGCAACGCAAAGACGCAGTCTCCACCGAAGTTGCGATTTTCCCATTCATAAGCATGAGGGGCAAATGAATTTGTGCCGAAAGCGCGCAGGCTCAATTCACCATTGCCGGAAAGTTCAAGCGTCCCCTTTTCGCCCTCAATGCGCATTTCGCCCATTGTCAGGCGGCGGTTCTCAGCCACATGATCACTTAGCCGGTTGCCGTCGAGTTCGGCGCGAAAGCCATTGTCATAACCAAACAGGATGAGCCCTGCATCCTCGCCCTTAATCACCGGATTGAGGCGGCGCAGATCGCCAAAAACCCAGGATGGCTTGCCAAAAAGAAAACGGAAAGTGTCGACCCAATGCACGCCTGTCTCGTGCACGAAAAACCGTGGCATCTGCTGAAAATAGGGTTGGCGTGCCAGATAGGCCTCCGGCCCTTGGCCGTCGCCGGGGCGCAAGCTAAAGCGCGCCTGATATAGTTGACCCAGCGTATCGTCTTGCAACAGCGTCTTGATCTCGCGATACCAGGGCTGGAAGCGGAAGTTTTCATGGACGGTTATAGTCAGGCCCAATTCGGCGGCTTTTGCCGTCACGGCCCGTGCCTGCTCCAGATTTTCGCAGAAGGGCTTTTGGCAAATGACATGTGCGCCCGCTTCAAGCGCACGCGATACATAATCAAAGTGGGTTGATGGTGGAGTGATGATGTCGACAAGATCAGGCCGGGTTGTTTCCAGCATCTCTCCAAAATCGGCGAAGGCCCTGGCGCCGTAGCGCGTTGCCACCGCTTCGGCTTTCCCCAGCGTCTGATTGCATACACCGATCAGCTGAACCCCATCGATCCGGTCCCAGGCTTCATACTGGAACTGGGAGAAGTATCCTGCCCCGACTGCCGCCAGTTTCAACTCACTCATCAACTCTTCCCGGTCACGCTATTTCGTTGTTGGCCTGCACCCACCCTAAAGGTGGGCGGCCACGGCGTCAGCCATCTGCTGGGTGGTCGATGTGCCGCCAATATCGCGGGTGCGGAACCTGCCTTCGGCCAGAACGGCGCGAACGGCATCATCGAGCCGCTTGCCGGACTGGATCAATCCGTCACTGTTGTTTTCGTGGCCCAGCCAATCCAGCATCATGGCGCCGGAAAGGATCATAGCCAGTGGATTGGCCAAACCCTGACCGGCAATGTCGGGTGCGGAACCGTGGCATGGCTGGAACAGGGCAATGTCATCACCAATGTCAGCGGATGGCGCAAGGCCAAGGCTGCCCATCAGGCCGGCGCCAAGATCGGACAGAATGTCCCCGAACATGTTTTCGGTTACTAGCACATCAAAGGTCCAGGGGCGCTCCACCATCCAAAGGGCCGTCGCATCGACATAGGCGCTGTTGGCGGTGAGGTCGGGAAATGCCTTGGCCCGTTCCAGGAAAATCGAGCGGAAGAAGGCGAATGCCTGAAAGACGTTTGCCTTGTCGACACAGGTCACAACGCCCTTGCCGCGTCCGGCGGCCTTGCGACGTTGGGCAAGCTTGAAGGCAAAATCGAAGAGTTTTTCCGACACCTTGCGGGTGATCACCAGCGTTTCGGTGGCGCTCTCGTTGCCGTTGATGGTGCCCTTGCCGTGCGAAGCGAAAAGTCCTTCTGTTGATTCGCGGATCAGGACAAAATCGACCGTGGCGGCGCGCGGATCGCCCAGTGGGCAGGGCGCGCCGGGAAAGATGGTGACGGGACGGACGCCTGCATAGAGATTGAGTTCCATACGCAGGTCGATCTGCGGTGAAATTTCGGTTCCGTTGGGATAGCGGATTGAAGGCAGGCCCATGGCCGACAGAAGAATCGCATCGGCCTTGCGGGCCGCGGTGAGCGATTCGGCGGGCAGCGACTGGCCCGTCTTGGCGTAATGACCTGCACCGGCTGGATGGGACCGGAATGAGAGCGCGTAATCGGGCACCTGGCTGGTCACCTGCTGGATCAGCGCAATTGTGGGAGCCATGATTTCGGGACCAATTCCGTCACCGTCAAAAACCGCGATATCCAGATTTTTAACGCGGGCCGCTACATCATTCATCGTCGATCTCCTGGGTGGCCGCGCCTGCGCCCGGCAAATTCGTTATGGTCTGCATAGCGGGTTTCAACGCGCTTGACAATGCATACATTAACCAATACGCAAATAGTGGAGCGCTCGTTATGCGCCACTTTGCGCACTCGGCGGTCGTCAATGTCGGCCACGTGGCAGAGTTGATGAACAGGAGGAGAGCATGAAGAAATTTACAGCTTTGGCTGTTGCAGCAGCTTTGAGCATGGTAGGCGCGAGCGCTGCCCAGGCTCAGGAATATCCATTCCGCGATATTACAAATGCCGTGGTTTGGGGGGCTGGCGGCGGTACCGACACCATCAATCGCATGGTGATGGCAGAAATGGAAAAGTTTCTGCCCGTTGGTATTTCGGTAATCAATCAGACTGGCGGCGTCGCTGGCTCGAATGGCATGATCTACGTGCTCAATCAGCCCGACGACGGCTACACGCTTGCCGGTATTTCAGAATCCAACGTGACCGCTGCCGTTCAAGGTGGCTGGGACAAGCGCATGAACGTCTGGTTCCCGTTCATTGTTGGTGGCTCGCCACTGATGATTTCGGTGCCTGCCGGTTCACAGTACAACAGTCTTGAAGAACTTGTTGCTGCTGCTAAGGCCGCGCCAGAGACTATTCCGGCCGCTGCAAGTGGTTCGGGTTCGATCCATCACCTCAATCTTCTGGCACTGGAAAATGGTACCGACGCCAAGTTCCGTTTCGTTCCCTATCAGGGCTCTGCTCCCGCTATGGAAGCGGCCGTAAACGGAGAAGTGCAGCTGGTTATCGGCTCGCTGGCCGAACAGTTCCCACTGATCGACGGGGGCAAGCTTAAGCCATTGGCCATGTTGAGCGGTCAGGAAGCTTCTATTGGCGGCAAGACCATTCCAGATGCCCTGAGCGAATTTCCATCGTTGAAGCAATATCTGCCGCTGAGCCAGTCTATTGGTTTTGCTGTAGCCAATTCGGCTTCAGACGATGTCAAGAATGTGCTGTCGGAGGCCTTCACTCAGGCTATGGCATCGGACACAGTGAGCAAGTGGGCTAACGACAATCACTATGTGATCTCCGGTCAGATGGGTGATGCTGCCAGCCAGACATTTGCCAAGCTGGAAAGTGTTTTTGCCTGGACCCTCTGGGATCTGGGCGCGGCAACGGTAGACCCGGAAACACTGGGAATTCCAAAACCATAGGCGCATAATCAGCATGATTTGACCGGCCCAAGGGCCGGTCTTTTTGCAGCCTGGGGAGGCTAATTTGACAGACGAGAAGCGCTCTTTGCGTCAGAAAGATTTCTGGGCCGCATTGGCATTGATGGCCGCCTCGGCAGGGCTGTTGTTCAAAACACTTGAGATACCGTTTTTTCAGGCCCGTGCAGCCGGTATTGCTGACGGCAAATGGTACAATTCGGCGGCTATCGTGCCTTACATGGTCTTTGGACTGCTGTTTGTATTGTCGGTGACACTGCTGGTAATTTCCATTCGCGGCGATGGTTTGCCCACCAGGGCGGATCTGGAAAAAATTGCCGCGCAGGCGCGCGCGCCGCTATTCCAGAAATTCTGCATTATTTGCCTGATGCTGCTGGCCTATATTTTTGGGCTGGTACCGCGGGTTGATTTTACGCTCGCCACCGCACTGGTGATGATGGCACTGACCTATGGGTTTTATGAAGGGCGGATGCGCCCCGCTATATTGAGCCTGATCCTTGTCCTGTTGCCTTCCGTTTATGCCATGATTGTTCATTTTCCCAGCGAGCAATGGGCCAAGCCGCACGACGACGATATCGTCACTCTAATCGGCTTTGTCGTTCTGGTTGGGGTGGCTTTAGTTGAGGCCATTCGTACCCATGGATCGCTGCCGGGCTATTTGCGCTATGTGCCGATAATCAGTTTTTTCACGCCGCTGCTGCTGGTAATCGCCATGGCCTTCGGTTTTCATCAGAACGTGCCCAATCGGACGGGTCTGTTGTTTTCACAAATCGAATATCATTATTACGTCACGCTCAAGCCTCTGCTTGACGGGCGGAAGGACTGAGCCACATGGAACTCATCGCTTCCCAAATGACGGGCTTCGCCTATTCGCTGGCCCAATTGATCATTGATCCCATTACTTATCTCTATTTGCTGCCCGCCGTCGCACTGGGCATCATTTTTGGTGCGCTCCCGGGCCTGACCGCGACGTTGGCGGTCACCATTCTGACAGGTTTCTTTGGCAACAAGTTTCCGCTCGAATATTCGCTTATCGCCTTGATTGGCGCTTATGTCGGGGCAATTTACGGCGGCTCTTATCCGTCGATCCTTGTCAATATTCCGGGCACAGCAGCCTCGGCGGCGACGGCCATGGACGGCTATCCCTTGACCAAACAGGGTCGTGGCGGCGAAGCGCTTGGCCTCACAACAACAGCCTCATTCATTGGCACATTGATCGGCACCTTCTGTCTTTTGGTCGGGGTAGGGTTGCTTTTGATGATAAGCCAATCCATTGCCTCGCCGGAAAAGGCGCTTCTGGCTCTCTTCGGCATTCTGGTCAGTGGCACCCTTATGAGTCAGGACTTGGTGATCAAGGGGTGGATCGCCGGCCTTTTGGGTCTGGGCATGGCCATGGTTGGCCTGGATCCGTTATTGAGTGAGCCGCGCTACACTTTTGGCTGGGCCTATCTGCTCAGCGGCTTTCAGGTGGTGCCGGTGCTGATGGGGGCGTTCGCCATTCCCCAGATCATTTCGGGCCTGCTTGAAGGCACACTGATCTCCAAGGTTCGCGAGATCGGCCGGATCATTCCCAACTGGCGCACCATCGGCCAGCGGATGCCCACCATTGCTCGCTCGGGGGCGCTTGGGGTCGGTATAGGCGCCTTGCCCGGAGTTGGTGAAGACGTCGCGGGGTGGGTGTCCTATGGCATCGGCAAAAATCTCTCCAAGGAAAAAGAAAAATTCGGCAAGGGCGCGATTGATGGCCTGTTGAGTTCGGAGACCGCCAATAATGCTGCGATTGGCGGGGCCCTGATACCACTTCTGGTGCTGGGCATTCCCGGTTCGCCGCCAGCGGCCGCGCTATTGGGGGCGCTGATGATCAACAATGTCATTCCCGGCCCCAACATCGACCCCAACCTGATCCTTCATATTGTCTCGATCCTGGTCATGGCATCGGCCACCATGTTCCTGATGGGCCTGTTTACTGCGCGCGCCTTCATTCATGTGCTCAAAATTCCCCAGTCCATCTTTCTGCCGGTCGTTCTGGCACTGACCACCATCGGCTCGTTTTCGGTTGGCGGGGGTATCAACGATCTGTTCCTGATGGTCGTGGTGGGTATTGTTTCATTCGCTTTGATCGAAATGAAATATCCCATCGCGCCTCTGGTCATCGGGGTCATTCTGGGTGGGCTGTTTGATGAAAGCTTCCGCCGCACATTGCTGATTTCGGACGGCGATCTGTCGGGCTTTTTCACGCGTCCTGCAGCCGCAATCCTTTTGGCTTGCAACGTCTTGCTAATCCTGTCGCAATTGCCCATGGTCCGGCAACTATTTCGGCGCAAGATCCCGGTCATGGCGCCAGGCACGGGCGAGTGAGGCAAACTGATGTTTTTGGGCTGTATCGCCGACGATTTCACCGGAGCAACTGACCTTGGCGCGCTGATGGCGCGTGAAGGGTTGCGGGTGAGCCTGCATGTCGGGGTGCCCAAAAACGTTCCGCGCGACGCTGCCGACGCGATGATCATAGCCCTTAAGTCCCGTAATATCGCTGCTAGTGACGCCGTGGCGCAGTCATTGGCAGCGGCGCGTTTCCTGCGTGATCAAATGCAGGCTGAAGCGATCTATTTCAAATATTGCTCGACGTTTGATTCCACTGACAAAGGCAATATCGGCCCGGTACTTGATGCATTGATGGCCGAACTGGATGTTTCCAAAACCATCGCCAGCCCCGGCTTCCCAGAAAATGGCCGGCGATTGTTCATGGGCCATTTGTTCGTCCAGGATCGATTGCTATCGGAAAGTTCGCTGGCACGGCATCCGCTGACGCCAATGACTGACCCCGACATTGTCCGTGTCCTGGGTCGCCAGCGGCCGGGGCCGGTGGGCCTTATCTCCAAACTGGTGATCGATTCAGGGGCCGATGCCGTACGGCAGACTTTTGAGGAAGCCGCATCGGGTTCGGTTCTAATCTGCGACGTAATACAGACGCCGGATCTGGACGTCGTCGCCGCGGCTCTGCCAAAGCTAAGGCTCTATTCGGGGGGCTCCGCCATGGGTGGAGCGCTGGCGCGATTGCAGAACAGTCAGGGCGTCGAACAGCGCGGGCCGGCGACTGCCGACCCGGCCACGCTTCGCCCCATCATTTTTCCGGGTCTGGCTCGGACATGACCCAGTCTCAGGTGCGGCATGCCTTGGCAAAAAATGTCGATGCGGTGCAGATCAAGGCGATCGAAATTGTTGATCCTGCGGTTTCGGCCCGCGAGGTGTTGGCGCGCATCGGCAAGAATGGCGCCGTGCCGATGATTTATGCAACGGCCTATCCCAGCGATGTCGCCGAAGCGCAGGCAGCCTTGGGCGTGACTGAATCGGGCGAGCGCATCGAAGCTTTTTTGAGGCGCTGGCATCAGCGGCTCGCGCCGACGGGTTCAACGCATTCGTGGTTGCGGGTGGTGAAACATCGGGTTCTGCGGTGCGCGGCCTTGGGATTGACCACATGCAGATCGGCGTTGAAGTTGCGCCGGGCGTTCCGTGGATGCAGGCGGACGGGGTCTGGGCGATCCTCAAGTCTGGCAATTTTGGCACCGAGAGCTTTTTCTTCGACGCCCTTGAAAAATTGGGCATCGGGCAATGACGACGGCGCTGCGTGAAGAGCTCTGCCGGATTGGTCATTCCCTGTATGCGCGCGGGCTGACTTTTGGAAGTTCGGGCAATATTTCTGTGCGGCGCCCTGAGGGCGGCTGGATCGTTACCCCGACCAATGTGGCGATGGGCGATCTTGATCCGGGCCAATTGTCGATTCTTGATGAAAACGGAAATTGGATAGAGGGGCCCAAGCCGACCAAGGAAACCTTTTTGCACACCGCCATGTATGGCGCGCGCCGCGATGCGGGTGCCGTCGTGCACTTGCATTCGACCCATTCGGTTGCGGTCAGCGTGCTTGAGGATATTGACCCCGCCGATGTGCTGCCTGCCATTACCGCTTATTATGTGATGAAGGTGGGCGCTTTGCGGCTCATTCCCTATTTCCGGCCGGGTGATCCGGCGCTGGGCTCGACTGTTGCAGGGTTTGCAGCCAAACATCATGCACTATTGCTGGCCAATCATGGGCCAGTGGTCGCTGGTGCTGATTTGCGCAGCGCCCAGTATGCCACCGAGGAACTTGAGGAAACCGCCAAGCTGTTCCTTTTGTTGCAAGGCCACAAAATTCGCCCGCTCACCCCGGCGCAGGCCGAAGCCCTTAAGACCAGGCCCTAGGATTACAATGTTTGCCATCATCGTTGAGTTCGAGATCAAATCCGGTCAATTCGAAGCGTTTCTTGCCCGCGTCGAGCAGCAGGCCGCTGACAGTTTGCGGCTCGAACCCAATTGTCAGCAGTTTGATGTGCTGGTGGATCCAGCCAGGGCCAATCGTGTCATGCTGTATGAAGTCTACAATACGCCGGATGATTTTCAGACTCATCTGAAGGCTGACCATTTCAAGGCTTTTGATGCTGAAGTTGGTCCCATGGTCGCGGCCAAGCGTGTCGATCAACTGCACCGCCGCGCCTCAGACGCCGCCTAATTTTCCGGGCGACGGATAACGCCACTGGCACCCAGCCGGTCGATAACCTTGTCCGCCATGCTGTCACAGCGTGCGCCATCAAAGGGCAGGATATCGGCAAAGGAGTTGCCAATTTTTTCCGTCAGCGTTCGACGGAGAGCCTGCCGGGCACGATGCAGGCGGGTCTTGACGGTTTCGGGTTTCAGGCCCAACTGTTCGGCAGTTTCATTGACCGAACAACCTTCAACATCACGCATCAAAAAAACAAGCCGAAACGTCTCGGGCAATTGTGAGATTGCATTTTCCAATAGTGTACGCATCTGGGTTCGATCGACCTCACTGTCGGCGGTCCCCGGGGCAAGGGAAATTGGTTGAAGAGCGGCAAGGCCCGGATCGGCCATTCCTGCATTTTCCAAGGCGTCGAGATCCGTCATAGGCCGCCGTTTGCGAACCCTGCCGATGGCATCGTTCAACGCAATGCGGGTCAGCCAGGTTGAAAAACGCGCGGTGCCGAGAAATCCATCGAGATGGGTAAAGGCGCGCACGTAAGTTTCCTGCACTACGTCCTCGGCCTCGCTGTCATTGCGGACCACGCCCCATGCAATGCGGAAAAGGCGCTGATTGTTAGCCTTGATCAGTTTTCGGATGGCCGTTTCGTTGCCCAAGCGAGCCTGCTCGACCAATTCGGATTCGCTGTGGACAGACGCAGCTATGTCTGGCTGCTGCTGGACGATGCTCATGTTTCCCTCATTTCGAAGAGGCCAATATATCAGCAATTGTGGGGAAATTGGCGAGGGCAGCGTCGGGTAAAGCGATCAAGCCAGATCTGGCGGTATTGGGATAGTCGCGGTCTGGTGGTCGCCCAACCACTATCCTGCCGACCATGCCAGCGTGCTCATGCGGCTGGCAATAGTAATCGTAAACGCCAGTTACCGTCAGCCTCATCTCAAAGCTTTCGCCGGGCATCAGATAGCCAGAGTCCCACGGCCGCGCGCCATTGGGTATGCGTCTGGGGCGATCCAGAATATCGGGATGATAGGCAGTGGCGGTATGGGCATTGGCTGCATCCTTATTGGTCCAGCGCACTGTCTGGCCAGGCTGAATATGCACCCCGATAGGATCAAACCAGACGTGGGAGCCGTCCGGTCGGCCCGCCATGGTGATGTCAATGACATCGGTTGCAGCCAGCAAAGTAGGTTGAATGCTTAGCAGGGCAAAGGATGCCCCGCCGACCTGCAGGGCCTGTCGACGGGTTATCATTATTGTGCCACTCGGCTTTCCTCGGCCTGCGGAATATTCCACAGCACGACATGGACATGGGGTTCGGCGACGCCAGGGTGACCGGCGTTGTAATAGACATCGACATGGTCGACCTTACCCGCTGGCGCAGACAGATTGTCAAAGCTGTTGTCGGGATTGAGGTCCTTGAGGGGCAACATATAGATGGTGCTGACCAGCGCCCCATCATGGTCATAGGCGAGGAAGGGTCCTGCGGGCAGAGTGGCGGGATCGACAAACAACTGCCCCATGCCGGGCAGGAAGTCGGGCAGCGGCACCAGGGAACTGACCGCCGCAAATTCTCCAGCAGGCGGGGCCTTGGCGATTGTATCTGGAAGTTCATGGGCCAGCGCGGGCAGTGTGCTGGCAAACAGGATCATGGCGATCAGGGCTGACGTTCTCATTAATGCATCTCCAACAGGTTGATGCGGGCTTAACTGCCGCAACTGCCCTATTGGATGGTGTCGGCAACAAAAGGTTCCCGACACCGCGATGCAGTTGGATCAGGCCCTGGTTAGTGCCTGTTCGATATCAGCAATGATATCGTCGATATGCTCGATGCCCACCGAGATGCGCACCAGATCTTCGGACACGCCAGCGCGGGCCAGTTCCTGTTCGTTGAGCTGACGGTGGGTAGTCGAAGCTGGATGGCAGGCCAGTGATTTGGCGTCCCCGATATTGACCAGCCGCAGGATCATTTCGAGCGCATCGATGAACTTCCCACCGGCTTCCTTGCCGCCCTCGATACCAAAGCTGATAATGCCCGAGGCTTGGCCCTTAGTCAGCCGCTTGGAAAGGTCACTATACTTGCTGTCTGGCAAGGCCGCATAATTGACCCAGGTTACCTTGGGATGATTTTTGAGGAATTGGGCGACCTTGAGCGCATTTTCGCAATGGCGCTCCATGCGCAGTCCGAGCGTTTCCAACCCCATCAGGAAGAGGAACGCACTGTGGGGGGCAAGCGCGGCACCGGTATTGCGCAGCGGCACGACACGGCAGCGGCCGATATAGGCGGCGGGTCCAAGCGCTTCGGTATAGACCACATCGTGGTAGGATGGATCGGGTTCGTTCAGGACCGGGAAGCGTTCCTTGTTGGCAACCCAGTCGAACTTACCGCTATCAACGATCATGCCGCCGATGGAATTGCCGTGCCCGCCGATATATTTGGTGAGGGCGTGCACAACGATATCGGCACCAAAATCAATCGGGCGGCAAAGATAGGGCGTGGCGACGGTGTTATCGACGATCAGCGGCACGCCATGCTTGTGGGCAATGTTGGCGAGCTTTTCGATGTCGACGATATTGCCGGCCGGATTGCCGATGGATTCGCAAAAGACCGCTTTGGTCTTACTATCGATCAATCCGTCAATGGCATCGAGATCGTCGGCACCAGCCATGCGAACCTCAAGGCCCTGGCGGGGAAAAGTGTGCATGAAAAGGTTATAGGTGCCGCCATAGAGCTGGCTGATCGAAACAATATTGTCGCCAGCCCCGGCGATGGCCTGAATGGCATAGGTGATAGCCGACATGCCCGAGGCAACGCCCAGCCCGCCAATGCCACCCTCCATTTCCGCTACGCGCTGTTCGAGCACGGCGGTGGTGGGGTTCATGATACGGGTATAGATATTGCCGGCGACCTTGAGATCGAACAGGTCAGCACCGTGCTGGGTGTCGTCAAATGTATATGAGGTGGTCTGGTAAATTGGCACTGCGGCCGATTTGGTTGTCGGATCGGGCGTGTAGCCGTGGTGAAGGGCCAGCGTTTCCAGCTTCATGCGATTTTCCCTCTGAGGTAAATGGACCGAATTTGGCCCTGAAGTCAGCTCAGGAGCATACTAACCATTTGCGGCACAACTGGAAGGGACGGAGAAGCAAGAGGTTTCGAATATCGCCTTCAATTGCAGTATCAGTTGCTCTCCTGGCGGGAAGGGCGCGCAATAATTTACGCGCGAAGCGCGTTAGAGCTGGAACCAGCGTAATTGATCGGCATTGGCAGGCAGGGTGATGCAAGGGGAATGCCGGTGCGCGTGGGCCCGATCAGCCAAATCTTGGGCGACCGCAAATATTTCCGCTGCCGCAGGCGCCTTGAGTTGCGGCGAAGCGGGTATGGGATCAGGCCGCCACGCACAAAGCGATTCAAGCGTTGTTGTCGGCTCGGGCCGGGCGGACTTGAGTGTCCAGCAGCCGCTTTGTGGATTTACCGCATATAGATCAATCAGATCGTGACCGCGCTCAGCGATGAACGCCAAGGCATCAAGGCAATAGTCAATTGATGCATCGTCCATGACCGGGGGAAGCCCAAACGGACCCAACCGGGTTTCATGACCTCAAACCCCTCCAGCACCAGCGCGCGATATTGCGCCGAAACTTCTGCGCCAATGCCCAGCAGGTCGTGACCGTAAGGTCCAGCGCAGGAACAACCGCCGCGGGCCTGAATGCCAAAAATGTCATTGAGAAGGGTGACGACGAGCCCATGGTGCAAGACCTGACCGCCCGAGGCAATATTGAATGAGAAGATCGCCAGCCGGTCGGCGCTCGATGGACCCAGTAAATGCAGCCCCGGTGTTGCTTCGAAAAGACGAACGGTACGGGCGACGGCCTGCGCTTCTGCCGCCTCGATGGCATCAATGCCCATATCAGCCTTGAGCTGAAGCACCAGCCCAGCGCGGATATCGCCAATTATGCCGGGCGTTCCGGCCTCTTCGCGCGCTTCGATATTGTCTAGATAGGCGTGTTGGTCGGGGGTCACGAAACTGACAGTGCCGCCGCCGGGCGCCGAGGGACGTTCGATGCAAAACATTGCACGGTCGGCAACGAGAAGTCCGGATGCCCCCGGGCCCCCGATAAATTTGTGGGGCGAGAGCACAATGGCATCGATCTGGTCGTTGGCATCGGCCTGACTTGGGGACATGCTGATGGGCAAATAGGGCGCGCCGGCGGCAAAATCGACTACGCACAAGGCATTGAACTGGTGCAGCAATCGGGCAAGAGCGCGGACGTCGGTCTTGATGCCCGTCACATTGGAGGCGGCGGAAAATGCCCCGATCAGCTTGGGGCGGTCCTGGTATTTTTGCAAAGCCGCCTTGATCGCGTCATTGCAGGGCTGACCATCGGCAGCCAGCGGAATGCGCACAACTTCGGCCAACGACTCACGCCAGGGTAGTTCGTTGGAGTGATGCTCATAGGGGCCGACAAGGACGACGGGTCGCTCCGACGGATCAATTGTCGCCATCAGCCTGTCGCGCAGCGTCCTGTCGCAGGGCAGGGAAAGACCAAGCACAGAAACCAGCTTGTTGACGCCCGCGGTGGCGCCTGATCCGGCAAAGATCACTGCATGTTGGTCACCGGCACCGACGCATTGGCGCACTGTTTGCCGCGCCGCCTCGCGCAAGGCGCCGGTGCGGCGCCCGCCATAGGCAGCCTCGGAATGGGTATTGGCATAGGATGGCGAGACGTGGGTGCGGATAGCGTCTTCGATCAGATCGAGCTGGCGGCCCGATGCTGTATAATCGGCATAGATCAACGGGCGCGTACCGAACGGGGTCGCAAATGCGGGGCATTGCGTCAGCGCGGGATCGCGGCGCACGCGCTCCAGCACGGTTTCGGCGGTGGAACCGTCAACGATGAATTGAGATGCGACAGTCATTCCTTACGACGCCAATACTGTAAAATTGCAGATTGTGAGTACAATATGCTATTTTTTGACAAAATGCTAGTTAATTCGCCTAGATATCGGCAAAATCAAGCAATCCCAGTGGTTTATCAGTCTGGCGGCGATGTGGCCGGGTTGGTGCCAAAGCGCGACAGTGAAAAAGCGTTCAAATCGATGGGGTGCGGCTGTTGCAATAGACGGGCGGCAACGGCCTCGCCGATTGCGGCAGAATGCTTGAATCCGTGTCCCGAGCAGGGCGAAACCACAAGCACATTGTCCCTTTGTGGATGCTGATCGATAATGAAGCCGCTATCGGGCGAAGCGGTATAAATGCAGGTCTGGGTGCGCGCGACCTGCGGCGTCAAACCAGCAAATCGGCCAGCCATATGGGACTGGTACATCTGGGAGGATTGCTCAGGCGTCACCAGGCGGTCGATGGCGTTGGGATCGGATGCGGGGCCGTAACATTCATCGGCTGTTTTCATCGACTGCCCATCGATACTGGGAAAGCCGTAAAAAAAGCCCGACTCGTCATCGCCATGAGGCCACATGAACACCGGGGATTTTTCCCAGATGGATCTGGCGTCAGGTTCAATCATGAACCAATGCATCACCTGCCGCGTGGGTTTGAGCAGATCAATAAATGGTGCACCCAACAGGGCGGGTGCCCAGGCCCCGGCGGTGACGGCCACATGCCCCGCAAGAATTGTTTCGTCGGCGGTCACTATTCTGACGGCGGTCTGATCGGCGGCAATGTCGCGCACTTCGGTATCGAGCTGGATGGTTGCGTTGTGGCGTTGGGCCAGTGTCAAATTGGCCGCGACACAGGCTTCGACACGCAAATAGCCGCCACCAGGTTCAAAATAGCCAATCTCGTCGGGCTGCGGGGTAAAGTTGGGATAGCGGGCGGTTATCTCGTCGGCGGTGAGGATTTCGTGATCGATGTCGAAGCGGCGGGCCGCGGCTATCGAGCGATCAACGAACCCGGTGCGGCCGGGACGTTCCACATTGTCGCCCGGCCGACCGATAATCAGGCTGCCGGTTTGATGGAACAGATCCGCGCCCGTTTCAGCTTCGATCTGGGCCCAGAGTTGGTGGGAGCGTAATGCAAGCGGCACCAGAGCTTCGCCCTCTCCAATGGCGCGGCGGGTGATGCGGGTTTCGCCATGGGTTGAGCCCTGATTGTGCGGTGGGGTGAACCGGTCAATGCCAAGAACCCTGGCACCTGATTTGGCCAGGTGCCACAGGGCGGCACTCCCCATGGCCCCCAGGCCAACAACGATATAGTCATACTGGCGCATGTTCAGGCCGGTTGCACAAGGTTGGCCAACAGGCGAAATGCGCCGGGCACAAGTTTATCGAGTTGATGATGCAGAACCAGCGCTGTGTGGGTATGACGTCCTTTGCCGATGCTGGCCGAAAGCAGCGCACCTTCGAGCGGGGCTTCGCCCGCATCGTGCATTGCGATGATTGGCTGATAAATTGGATCCCATTCGGCGGCAAAGTAGAGGCCGCGTTCCTTGTCCCAGCCGGCCCAATCCTCCGGGCTGATGCGGTTTGGCCCATTAAGCAACGGGTGATCGGGCTGTAGAATTGTGACCTCGGCATCAGGATTGGTCACGCGCCAGCGCAGGGATGGCGACCCGATGACCAGCCGTTTGGGTGGCGTACTGTCCGGGTTCCAGCCATCGCTGGGGCGGTGGTAGAGCGTCAGCAAATGGCCGCCATTGGCCACCCACTGGTGCAGTCTTTGGCTATTGGCATTGAGTGCCGGGCGTGCACCAAAGCCGAAGGTGCCAATGAGGATGGTCGTGTAGGTCGAGAGATCAGCGGCCAGTGCGTCATCATCGAGTTCATCGACCCGCAAACCCATGGCGCGCAACCAATAGGGTACGCGATCACTGCCACCGCCAACATAGGCGATAGATGATTTGGGTAACATCAGTTCGAGCGCCAGAATGTCGAGCGCTTGCGGCTGGCGGTAATAACTGCGCCCGATGTGGGGATAGGCAATCTCGTTGGTACGATATGCGGGGGTGAGATCGACCAGTAGCGGCAGATGATAACGACCGGGGGCCACCGATTGTGGCGGGGACACCGCAAAACCGGTTGAGGTGGTCGCTACTTGCCAGCCGTCGGGGGCTTCGAGCACCAATGAATGGTCAGCCAGCATTGGGCGCAAATCGCTCCGGAGGGCTTTGGGTGCCGATTGGCCAGTCCGGAGAATGATTGCGTCAGGCACCAGATCAACGGAGTGGGCGGGAGAGATGCTCAAGGCCTCTTCGAGATCAAAGTTGGCTCGAGCGCTGCGGCCCTTGATGTCGGCCTTAATTTCCACACTCAACTCGCCATTGCCACCAAGGCTGTGAAAATGGTGCGGAAACTGCTCGGACAATGGTGTGTCGGGCGCCGCCGTAACGGCAAACCTTAATCCCTGCGGGTCGTTCCTGGGGGCGCCAATGCCAACGTCGGTCCGCGCAATTGGCGTTGCGGTTATGGGGGTGCTGTCGGGATCGGTGTGGATGAATAATGCGGCGTTCTGACCGGGTGCCAACCGGTTCGGTTCAACCCAGATGGTGGGTTCGACGCCTTGAGCCAACAGCAGGGCCATGTCAATTTCAGCCCGTTTGCGGTCGAGGCGGTGGCGATGGGCAACAAGGCTGGCGCTATCGCTGTGGGCCAGTGCAATCTCGATGGCCTCGGCGGCGGCAATAAGGGCGGTAACAATTCCATCGCGCTGCGGGAACGACCTGAGCGCCTGATTGATATGATCCTGCGCGACACGCAAAGCGACGCCGCTTTTTTCGGGCAGCAGGTCTGCCAGTTCGGCCAATGAGGCTGGTAAATTGGCGCGAATGTCGGTTTCTGGCTCGCTCGGGCCGCGCTTGAGATGCAGTGGCCACCGCGTTGTCGGCTCGGCCTTCCAGCGCCCCATGCCCTGGGTCGCGTGAAAAGCGCGTGACCATTGGCCAATCTGATCGAAGGCGGCGCCGGTCGGCAGATCACGTCCGGGCACCGTTATCTCAACAGTGGTCGGGGGTGGTGGCAGTTCGTCGTCATAGGTATCGCCGCCGCCTGATCTTGCCGGAAGATAGTATTTTGCGACCGTCCATGGGGTGAGACCGGGTGTGACAAATTCGGGTGCGGCGGCGAGATTCAGCGCGACTTCCGCTGCCTCGGTCATGGCGCGGTGATGCCCGTGTTGTCCCGGAACGTCAAGGAAGGTGGGAATGACAATATCGGGCCGATAGTAGCGATAGGCGGTGACCATGCGCTCGATAATCTTGTCACGCCCCCAACGCGCCAGTGTGTCGGTGCCGTTCTTGGAAAAACCAAAATCGTGGGCGGTGTCGTCAGGGCCGTGGCCGAGCCAAGCGACATCGGCGTCAAGAACGCGTGCCGCCTCTTCCATTTCGCGGGTCCGCAACACGCCCAACGCTCCACTGCGCTCGGGGCCAAGGCTGTTCTGGCCGCCCTCGCCACGGGTCGAGCAGGCAATGACCAGTCGCATGCCATAGCCATAGCGTAGGGTGGCCAGCATGCCTGAATGCTCATCGTCAGGGTGTGCGCCGGAATTCATGACCGTTAAAGTTGAGGTCAGGCGCGACAGCGCACGGTGTAGCTGGACCAGGATGGGGCGTGATTTTTGCTTGGCCAGACGCTCGCGGGCGGTCGACATGGCAGGCTCCTATTGTACGGCGATATGGGGTGCGAGGTTGAGGCGCGGGGTTATGGTTTCAAGCATCGGCAGCGCCGCGGCACCAAGGGCGGCGGTAAGTTGACCGGTTTGGCCCCGCATGATGCGTGGTGCCGTCCGGCCGCGATGGGCCGCAATCGAAACTGGCAGCGGATCGAGCGCTGCGATCAAGGCATCAATTATGGAATCGGGCAGGGCACCGCCCAAAATGATGGTTTCAGGGTCGAGCAGGTTTTCAATGGTTGCCATAGTGGGGGCCAGATAGTCAGCTGCTTCGGCGATCCAGTCGATCAATGTTGGATTGGCGGTATCGTGCAGGTCCTGAAGCTGGGCGGTTGTTTCGCCCTTAAGTCCAACGCCGGCCAGCCGTTCGCGCAAGGCAAAAAGCGAGGCGACGCGCTCAAGGCTGGCCTCGGGTCCAAAAGTGGCAGTGCGGTTACGTGGCGCTACACAGATGTGGCCGATTTCGCCGGCATTGCCAAATGCACCGCGAAGCGGGCGCCCCTCATGAATGACACCCAATCCAAGGCCGACGCCGAAATATAAAAAGCAGAAATTGGCATGGTTGCGCCCGGCTCCATAAAGGCGCTCGCCCACTGCTGCGGCAGTCGCATCATTCTCGATCTCTACAGGTTCGCCGATGGCTTCGGAGACAATGGACTTGGCGTTCTGGCCGGTCCAGCCGGGTAAAGTTGCGGGGCCAACCGAGCTCATGCCTTCGATTTCGAAAGGCCCGGGCATGACGACACCGACCCCAAGCAGTTTTGTCGGCTGCTGGGGCAGGGTGGTGCGAATGCTGGAAACTGCGCCATTGAGTTCAGGCAGAATGTGAGCCGGATCGGTATTCTTGACCGGTCGAATTGACTGGGCGCGGATCTGGCCCGACAGGTCGATCAGGACCGTGACCATATGATCGGCGGCAATTTCGATGCCCACGGTCATCGGACCATCGGGATTGATGGCAAACTGGATGGGTGGCTGGCCACGCCCGCTGCGTCGCCGCCCCAGTTCGATCAACAGGGCTTCGCCGACCAGTTCCTCAACAATGTTGGTCACGGCTTGTGGGGTCAGGTGAGCGCGCCGGGCTATTTCGGTGCGTCCCAGCGGTCCGTGCGCGCGCACCATATCGAGCACGACACGGCGATTGTGCGAGCGATTGCGGCCAGGATTGCTCCCGATGGCCAATTTGGCCTGTAGTCCGTTGTGTTGGGTTTTGCTCATCTGGCACTCCAAACTAGAGGCTATTTTGACAACGATAATAACTCAAGTAAATTATTGTATTGACATTTGGGGCTGGGTCGGCTGACCTTTCGGGCTTGAGATGGTCGCGACTATTCTCGAAATGAGGGATATTTGTCCGCACGGTCAGACGCCGCACGCCGAGGGCGGACCACAAGGAGGATTTAGATGCGCAAACGCTTTACGATTGCTGGCCTCGTTGCCGGTATCAGCCTGATGGCCATGAGCGCGGCTCAGGCCGTTGAGATCGAATACTGGCAGTATGTCTTTGATACCCGCGTCCAGGCGATGGACCAGTTGATCGCCAATTTCGAGAAGGAAAATCCCGACATCACCGTCAAGCAGGTGACCTTTCCCTACGCCGATTATCAGACCCGCATAGTTGCAGCAAAACTTGCCGGGCAGGGGCCTGATGTCATGCAGTTGTTCTATGGATGGCTCGACAAATTCAAATCCGGCGAACTGCTTCAACCGCTCGATCCAGCGGTATTTCCACACGATGAAATCGAGAGTGACTTTTTCCCTATCGTTTCGGCGATGAAGCGTGGCGACGACTATTACGGCCTGCCAACCGCCGTGCGTTCGCTGGCACTGTTCTACAACAAGGATATGTTTGCGGCAGCCGGACTTGACCCGGAAAATCCCCCCAGACGCTTGATGAGTTGGTCACCACCGCCAAGGCGTTAACCAAGATGGACGGTGGTGGCAACATCACGACCGAAGGCATGACGCTTGATTTCGCCGGACAGGACCACCATTGGTGGCGTGAGGCGCTGGTGCGCCAGTTTGGCGGAGCGCCCTACACTGATGACTATAAGACGGTCACCTATGACGATCAGGCCGGCGTTGATGCGCTCAAGTTCTACACCGACCTGCAAACCAAGGAAAAAGTGGGCATGGCCGGCTTCATGGATGAAGGACAGGCTGCATTCCGTGCCGGTCTGGCAGGCATGACGATTGACGGCACTTTCCGTCTGGGTTCTTTCGCTTCCAATTCATTCAAGTGGGGCGTCACCGAATTGCCAGCAAATGCTGACGGGGTTCGTTCGAACTATGCCAGCTATTTTGCCAATTGTATCGGCGCTTCGGCAACCGGGGAAAAACTTGAGGCATCAGAAAAGTTCCTCAAATATGTTTCCTCTCCTGAGGCCATGCAGATATGGCTCAAGGTTGTGGGTGAATTGCCTGCCCGCAAGGCAGTCGCTCTGACCGACGATAATGTAGCAGACCCAATCTATGGTCCGTTCCTGAAAGGTCTTGCTTATGCCCACACGACCCAGTTCGTCGATGAAGCGGGACAACGTCAAACCGCAATTGATATGGTCAACCGTGTGCTGATCAACGGTGATGATCCAAAGGCGTCGCTGGACGAAGCGGCCAAGCAGGAACAAGCCATTATCGACGACGCGGCGCAGTAATCCGCCATGAGCATGGCGTCGGATAGCGTAAAACGGGTTGGACAGGAACCGACAACGATCTGGAACAGGTTCTCCATTCGCACCAAGCGGGTGATCTGGGCCTGGACATTTCTTGCCCTGCCCATCCTTTTTTACGGTGGCATTCGCTTCTATCCGACGTTTCAGGCATTCTGGCTGTCACTGACCGACTGGGATTTGTTGCGCCCCGCAAAATTCGTGGGTCTGGCAAATTATCAGTCGATGCTATCCGACCCGGTGTTCTGGCGCGTGTTCCAGAACACCTTTGCCTATCTGATCATTGGCACGCCGCTCAGCCTTTTGATCTCATTTGTCATTGCCTATTATCTGGATCGCGTGCGGTTCATGCACGGGTTCATTCGTGCCTTGTATTTCTTGCCGTTTCTCACCACAGCGGCTGCCATGGGGTGGGTGTGGCGCTGGTTCTACCAGCCGGTGCCGATCGGTGTTCTCAACGGGTTCTTGAGCGTTCTTGGCATGCCTCAGCAAACCTTTCTGCGGTCCCCCGATACGGCGCTGGTTTCCATTTTGATGCCAGCTATCTGGGCCGGCCTTGGCTTTCAGGTGATCATTTTCATCGCCGGGTTGCGCGCTATTCCCTCAACATTTTATGAGGCGGCGCGCATTGACGGGCTTGGCGATTGGGCAATCTTCCGCAAGATCACTTTGCCCTTGCTCAAGCCAACAACAATCTTTCTGGTGGTGTTTTCCTCAATCGGATTTCTGCGGATTTTCGATCAGGTTTACAACATGACCACCAATGATCCGGGTGGGCCGCTCAACTCGACCAAGCCGTTGGTACTGATGATTTATCAGACGGCCTTCTCATCTTACAAAATGGGCTATGCGGCTGCTCAAACCGTGGTGTTGTTTACGATTCTCCTGGTGGTTTCGCTGATGCAACTTTGGGTAATGAGGAAGCGCTGATGAGCACCATGGATGTAGAACTGCCCGCCAATCGCATGCGCATTCGCCCGGGCCAGATCCTCACCTGGACATTGCTGCTTCTGGGCGGTCTGGTCATGATCACGCCGCTTCTTTACATGTTTGCCACGTCGCTCAAGACCTCGGGCCAGATCTATGATCTCAAGCTCATTCCGGCAGCGCCAACGCTGGACAATTACATCTCTGTGCTTTCGGACGGCCGGTTTATGCGCTGGTTCGTCAATTCCACGCTGATCGCTTCAATCGTTACCGTTTCAAATGTGTTTTTCGATTCAATGGTGGGGTACACGCTCGCCAAGTTCGAATTTCGCGGCCGTTATTTCATCTTTCTGGCGATCCTGTCGACCTTGATGATCCCAACCGAAATGCTGGTCATTCCCTGGTATTTGATGTCCTCTCAGTTGCATTGGATCGATACCTATTGGGGTATCATGTTTCCGGGTATGATGACCGCGTTCGGCACGTTCTTGATGAAGCAGTTTTTTGAAACCGTGCCCGATGATTTCCTCGAAGCGGCGCGGGTTGATGGCATGAACGAATTCACCATCTGGTGGAAGATTGCCATGCCGCTGGTAACGCCAGCAATTTCGGCGCTGGCGATCTTTACCTTCCTGGGCAATTGGACGGCGTTCTTCTGGCCGCTGATTGTCACCACCAGCCGCGAACTTTACACGCTGCCGGTGGGGCTTTCGAGTTTCTCGGTTGAGCAATCGATCCAATGGGAAAAGATCATGACCGGAGCGGCGCTCGCGACCATTCCGACGCTGATCGTATTTCTGGTGCTGCAACGCTTCATCGTGCGCGGCGTGATGCTGGCCGGACTCAAGGGTTAAAATGGGCGACCTTGAGGCACAGGATACCAGCAGTTTTCCCGATCCGGTCTATAAGGAAACCGTACTCGGACCTCTCTTTGACGGCGCACGCAATCATCATGCTAACGGTTTTCGCGCCATCGACCGGGCGCACCTGGTCATGCTTGCCGAGACTGGTATTCTAACCGGCAGGCAGGCCAGTGAAATCGGGCAGGCCCTGATGGCCATTGATGCCGAAATTGATCCTGGCCAGCTCGTTTATACCGGCGAAGTCGAAGACTATTTCTTCCTGATCGAAAAAGAGCTTAAGGCCCGGCTCGGTCCGGATCTGGCGGGTCGGTTACACACGGCGCGGTCGCGCAATGACATTGATCACACCTTGTTCAAACTTGGGCTCAAGGCGCGTATCGACTTACTCTTGGCCAAGGCTACGGCACTCCTCGATGTGCTCATTGCCACGGCCACCAGGCACAAGAATACGCTCATTGTTGCCTACACCCACGGTCAACCTGCCCAACCAACGACTTTTGGCCATTATCTGGGGGCGGTCATTGAAGTGTTGAGCCGGGACATCGAGCGGGTGTTTCAGGCGCGCGAGGTGGTTGATTTGTGCCCAATGGGTGCGGCGGCGATCACCACGACCGGGTTCCCGATCTATCGGGCACGCGTTGCCCATCTTCTGGGTTTTGCCGTTCCCTTGCAGAACTCATACGGCTGTATCGCTTCGGTGGACTATATCACTGCCACCTACAGTGCCATTGAACTGATGTTCCTGCATATGGGCCGACCCATCCAGGACTTTCAGTTCTGGAGCAGCTTTGAGGTGGGCCAACTCTATGTCCCCAATGCGCTGGTACAGATTTCCTCGATCATGCCGCAGAAGCGCAACCCGGTGCCGATCGAACATTTGCGCCATCTCTCGAGCCAGACGTTCGGGCGCGCCCGCGCCATGCTCGACATCATGCACAACACGCCTTTTACCGACATGAATGACAGCGAGGGTGAAAGCCAGGCGATGGGTTATCAGGCCTTTGACAGCGCCTTCCGCGTGCTTGATCTCATGGCCGCCGTTGTTGAACAGGTGAGCATTCAGCCTGATCGCGTTGCCAACAACATTAGGCGTTCCTGCATCACCATTACCGAGCTGGCCGATACGCTGGTGCGCGACGAGGGGCTGTCGTTTCGTCAAAGCCATGAAGTGGCGGCAGCGGTTGCGCGTGCGGTTATCGCAATTGACGGCGAGTTATCAATTGATGGCTTTTCGCCATTTGCCAAAGCGTTCGAAAAAGCGACGGGCCGGGCGAGCACCATAGACGCCAACCGGTTCGCCGAGATCGTTTCGCCCCGAAATTTTGTGCGGGTCAGGACACGGTTTGGTGGGCCGGCTCCTCATTCCCTTGGTTTGGCGCTCAAGGGTTATCAGGCCCGAGCAGCCGATTTTGCGCAACGTTGTCGCGGCCATGCAGACGTCGAAGCAGCGGCGGCGACTGAGTTGGAAACCAGGTTCAATTTACTTTCGGGAGCGGCGTGATGGCAGAAATCGAGCTTGGCAATCTGGTCAAGAAATATGGAAAAGTCACTGCCGTCCATGGCATAGACCTGACGATTGCCGATGGAGAGTTTGTGGTCTTTGTTGGCCCTTCAGGGTGCGGTAAATCAACGACCCTGCGGATGATTGCCGGCCTTGAAGACATAACGGGCGGTGAGCTGCGTATCGGCGGGGAAGTGGTCAACGAACGCGAGCCCAAGCAGCGCAACATCGCCATGGTTTTTCAGAATTACGCCATCTACCCCCATATGACCGTGGGTCAGAATATTGGCATTGGCCTTTACACCTCCAAGCTGAACGCCGATGAAAAACGCGCCCGCATTGCTGCAACTGCAGAAACACTTGGACTTGAAGATCTGCTGGAGCGGCGCCCTGCTGCTCTCTCGGGTGGTCAGCGCCAGCGCGTTGCCATTGGCCGCGCCATGGTGCGCGATCCAGTGGCCTTTTTGTTTGATGAGCCGCTGTCCAATCTTGACGCGCAATTGCGGGCACAAATGCGCATCGAGATCAAGCGACTGCATCAGCGGCTGGGCACTACCATTGTTTATGTAACCCATGATCAGGTAGAGGCCATGACGATGGCTGACCGGATCGTGGTCATGCGCGATGGGCGCATATTGCAGGTGGGCACGCCGACGGAAATGTATGAACAACCAGTTGATATATTTACTGCGCGCTTTATCGGTAGCCCGTCGATGAACCTTGTATATGGCACCATCAATAACGGCGTGCTCAGTGTTGCCGATGCGACTTTGGCCGATGCAAAAGTGAGTGGGTTGCCGAATGGGGCAGTGCAAGTCGGGGTGCGTCCACATGATTTGCTGGTCGGGGAAACCGTGGCAGATGGCTTGGCCATGACAGGGCGGGTTACCGCTGTTGAGCCGCTGGGCTCGGAAACGCTGGTGCATCTGGACGTGGCTGGGGCCGAAGTCATTGGGACGGCACCGGGCAAACTGATGCCCAAGGTCAATAGCGAAGTGACCGTTTCGGCTGCGCCCGGCGCTCTTTATCTCTTCGACGCAAAAACAGAACAGGCGCTAGGTCGGCTATGAGTCGTGAAGCGGGTCGATCTGGCGTTATCTGCGCGGGTCAGAATCTATTGCGATCTGGTGTTTTCCGGCTTGCCCGCCATGCCTGATCTCGGGCGTGAAGTTTTTGCTTCCGCCATGGACAGCGTTCTGGGTGGGGGGCTTTTATCGCAGCGGCGCATTTGCAGGCGCTGGGGCGCCCGGTCAAACTGTTGTCACGATTTGGCACCGATCCCATATCAATGGCGCTGGCGCCTCAATTTGCCGTTGCGGGCCTTGATTTGGAGCATGTGGAGCGGCATGCCGACGCTGGTCCGCAGATAACCGTGGTCATGGCTCACGATGGGGATCGCGCCTTCCTGTCGCGCCGCGCAGGCACCGCCTTGCCAAATGATCTTGACGCAGTTCTTGGGGGGACTACTGCAAGTCATTTGCACATCGCCGAATTTGCCACACTCAAGGAACATCCCGATCTAGTGCGTCTGGCCAGGCAATCTGGCATGACGGTGTCACTCGATCCGAGTTGGGATGCCACGCTCATTCATAGCCCGGATTTCCTGGCGGTCTGTACCGGTGTTGATCTGTTCCTGCCCAATCTTGAAGAGGCACGGGCGATATCGGGACAAGCAGACGCAACAAGGGCACTCGATATGTTGGCGCGCCATTTTCCGTTCGTCGCGATCAAGCTTGGCGCGGAAGGCGCAGTCGCTGCTGACGGTCATGGCCGACACAGCATTGCTGCGCCGCGTGTTTCAGTCGTCGATACAACCGGCGCGGGCGATGCCTTCAATGCGGGGTTTGTTCATGCCTGGCTCAATGGCAGGCCTGCAGATGACTGCCTTAGGGCCGCCATTGATCTGGGCAGCCGATCGGTGCAGGCGCCGGGCGGTACCGCAGCATTGGCGCTGGCGGGCTAGTCCACACTTCGCTGGCGAAGTTGTGATCAAGCGCCTCGGCATCCTTAGCGCCATCTTAAGGTCATAGGTTAATCATGTGATAGCGCGCCGTTGTGGCAAAGGGGCGCGTCCGGTGGCGGCCGAAACGCTCACCCGCATCACTCGATTCTATGAGGCCTGCTCATGTTGCTTGAAACCGACAATCGCTTCTCCCATTTAACTGCCCTTCGGGTACTGATACTTGTGCTTATCCTGGGGCTGGCCGGGACGGGTGCATCGGTGGCCAATAGCGCTGCATTCGTGCGCTCCCTTTGGCCTGAGGCTGCCGCCCGAGGCGTCAGCCGTTCTGCGTTCGATGCAGCCTTTGCCAATTACACGTACTTGCCCAAGGTTATGGAACTGACGCGCAAGCAGCCCGAATTTACCAGCACGGTCGCCGATTACCTCAACAAGCGCGTTACCGACTCGCAGGCGCGCAAGGGGCGGGTCATGCGCAGCGAGTGGGCCCAAACCCTGGCCGGTGCCGCCCAACGGTACGGCGTGCAGCCCGAAATTGTGCTGGCAATCTGGGGCATGGAAACCAATTATGGTGGCTTCATGGGTGGCAACAATACCATCTACGCGTTGGCTTCACTGACTGAGGGCGGCTACCGGTCGAGCTTTTTCAAAAGCGAACTACTGACCGCCCTGCGGATCATTTCTGATGGCAATGTCACCCCGGCCAATATGGTCGGGTCCTGGGCCGGCGCCATGGGCCACACCCAATTCATGCCATCAAGCTATATGCGCTATGCCGTCGATTATAATGGGGATGGCCGCAAGGACATCTGGAAATCAGTCCCCGACGCCCTGGGCTCCACCGCCAACTATCTGAATTCGTTCGGCTGGAATTACGGCGAAACATGGGGCTATGAGGTCAAGTTACCGACTGGCTTTGACTATGATCGAGCGCGCGCTACGGGCAAGGTCAGCATCGCAACCTGGGAAAAAATGGGGATCAGGCGCGTGTCGGGCCGCCCATTTCCGCGCCCAAGCGATGTGACGCGTCTTTATATGCCTGCGGGCGCCACTGGACCGGTTTTCCTGCTCACGCCGAACTTTGACGTGATTAAACGCTATAATAATTCGGACAGCTACGCTTTGGCCGTTGGTCACCTGGCAGACCGGATCATTGGCGGCGGCGATTTTGCTACGCCATGGCCCGCTGGCAACTATGGCCTCAATGCCAGCCAAAGGGTTGAATTGCAGCAGCGCCTCAACAAAGCAGGCTATGCGGTCGGCAGTGCAGACGGGGTGGTTGGCCCCAAGACGCGCGCCGCCGTCATTGCCTTCCAAAAACGCAACGGCTTGCCCGCAGATGGCTATGTTTCGGGCTTGCTGCTCAATGCGCTCAAGCGCTAAAATGGGGTTGGATGATCGCGCCCGGCTTTGAAGTCTTGACAGGGCCGGGGCGCAAATCTAATAAGTCGACGCGCCATGCAAATGCTGATCCGTCAGCCCGTTGTCGGCAGCCCCTTGGGGCGGAGTAGCTCAGTTGGTTAGAGCAGCGGAATCATAATCCGTGTGTCCCCAGTTCAAATCTGGGCTTCGCTACCATTTATCCTCAATGCGAAATCGCAATTGATCGCGCCAGCCGGTCGGCGCCAAAAATCAAACGCCCGTCGAACCAATCCATAGGTAAAATTGCGCGCGGTCGTGCGTAACGATAAAAATTTATTATCATAAGAATTTTGAATCAAAATTGGACAGCGTCGGCGTCAGGGAATTTGATTGGCCATCAATTCCAAAGATGGCGTTCCATGTCTGACAAAAAGTTTTATCTCAAATTCGTCGATGCCGATGTTCAGGGTATCATTTCGCTTTATTGGGACAATGCGCCCAAAACCTGCGAAGCTTTGTGGAACGCGTTGGCGACGCCGATCCAGTGGCGGGCTACCCATGCGATGTTTTCGGGGCCCGAAATCATGATGGGCCTCCCCGAAACTCACCGCAACTTCGACCCAACGGCGTTGCCTGCTGAAAACCAGACGGTTTTGCCCGAGGCAGGCGAATTGCTCTGGTTCTATCAGCCGAAGAATTTTTTCAAGATTGACCCCAGCGAATTCTGGGAAATTGGCATGTTTTACGGTGTGGGCGGTCGCACATTTGGCCCAACGGGTTGGATCCCCTGCACCTATTTCGGCAAAATGACCCAAAACCTTGATGCGGTGGCTGAGCAATGCCGCCTGATCCGCATCGAGGGCGCCAAGACGGTCGAGTTGGGCCGCCTCGTATAAGCTGCTGCCGGGCTGGGAGGCCCGGTTCACCACTTTCAGAAGGGAATAAGAAATGAAGATTGCGATCAAGACAAGTGTGATTACGCTATCCGCCCTCATGGGGACGACGGCTTTCGCTCAGGACAATACGCTGACGATCAATTCGTTCGGTGGCGCCTATGAGGATGCCCATCGTGCCTGCATCATCACCCCGTTTGAAGAAGAAACCGGGGCCACGGTCAATGTGGTTACGGCCTATTCGGCTGATGCGTTCGCCCAGTTGCGTGCGCAAAAGGATGCGCCGCAATTTGACGTCCTGCACTTTTCGGGTGGCCAGGAAATTGTTGGCGCCAGCGAGGGTCTTCTGGCTCCAATCGATGCGGCAAAGCTGACCAATGCTGCCGATGTATATGATTTCGCCAAGGCCAATCTGGCGGGGGGCGAAGGCCCGGCCTATTCGATCGCGGCCATTGGGCTGGTCTACAATACCGAGGCCTTGCCTGAAGCGCCCAGCAAATGGACCGATCTACTCAATCCCGATTATAGCGAGCACCTGGTTCTGACCGATATTTCCAATGGTTATGGAATGCTGGGCTTCTTGATGCTTAATCAGGTGCAGGGGGGTGATCTGTCCAATATCCAGCCGGGTCTTGATGCGGTAACTCAGCTTCTTGATGCCGGTGCGATCATTGTTTCAACGTCGCCCGAAATCCAGCAGGAATTTGCCCAGAACGACGCCTGGATTGCCCCTTACGCGTCCGACTATGCCTATACGCTGCGCAAGGCCGAGCTGCCATCTGGTTTTGCTCAAGGTGCTGAAGGCACGCCTGCCAGCTATATTACGGCGAATTTGGTCGCTGGTCGGCCCAATATGGACTTGGCGCTCAAGTTCATCGACAAGGAAATTTCTCCTGCCGCTCAGGAGTGCTTTGCCGAAGCGCTGCGCTATTCTCCGACCAATTCCAAGGCAGAACTGAGCTCTGAAGTGGCCGCCGATATCGCCTATGGCGAAGATGGCGTCAAAGGGTTGATCCGTTTTGACCCGGCAACGATTGAAGCCAATCGCACGGCTTGGGTTGAGGCCTGGAACAAGACCATAGCGCGCTGATCAAATATTGGTCCGGGCATTGCATTTTGCCCGGACCGCCACGCTGTGGCGGTCAGCTTACGCCGAGGAGGCCTGCTGGTTTAGTGCTGGCAGCTGAACCACCTTTCCAAGGATTTTCTGCCGATGAATGATCGCACTGAAAGTTTGCTGCTGGCGCTTCCCGGTTTGCTTCTTTTGGTGCTGGCGTTTTTCATGCCTATTGGCCAGATGTTGATCCTGAGCGTTTCAGGACCCGATGGCGTAACGCTGTCCCATTTCGTCCGCTTCCTGTCTGATCCGTTTTATCTGGGCATCTTGTGGCGCACTGTGCGCCTGTCGCTAGTAATTACCATCATTTGCGCTGCCATCGGCTTCCCGCTCGCTTACATCATGGCTCGCGTCGGGCCGAAGCTGCGGCTCTGGCTGGTGGTCATGGTTATCCTGCCATTGATGACCAGCGTTGTTGTGCGCACATTTGGCTGGATGGTCCTGCTCAGTCGAAGTGGGATGATCCCCGAAATGCTGCGGGACATGGGCCTTGTGGGTCGTAGCTTTGCACTGATGCAAACCGAGGCTGCCATTGTCATTGGCATGGTGCAGGTTTTGCTGCCGTTCATGACGCTATCCATCCTGGGTGTCATCACCCGAATCGACGGGCGACTGGAAGAGGCGGCGCGCACCATGGGGTGCTCGTTCCTGCAGTCTTTCCGTACGGTTGTTTTGCCCTTGGCGCTACCAGGCATAGTTGCTGGTTCGCTATTGTGTTTCACGCTTTCGGCGAGTTCTTTTGTCACGCCAAATCTGCTCGGCGGCACGCGGATACAAGTCCTTGCGGCCTCGATTTACAAGTCGGTGACCCAGACGCCTGACTGGCCGTTTGCGGCGGCACAGGCTGTCATTCTGTTTGCCGGTATTCTGCTGGTTCTGGTGCCCTATATCAAAATGACGGGGCCGAAAGATGGTTAGGTCGATCCCGACATGGTTGCGTGTTGCCGCTTTTGTCTTTGTTTTGGCGACCGCACTGATCCTGCTGGCGCCGCTTTTCGTGGTGATCGGGGTCTCGATATCAGAAAGCCAGTTCATTGCCTTTCCGCCAAATGGGTTGAGCCTGCGCTGGTATCAACAGGTCCTGTCCTCAAATGCCTATCTGGGGGCTGGCTGGATCAGTATCCAGATAGCCTTGATGGTCACCGTTCTGGCGACGCTAATTGGTGGTGCGGCGGCCGTTGCCATTCATCGGCGTCAATTGATATTTTCGGACCTGTTGGCGACGGTGTTCCTGTCGCCACTGGTCCTGCCGACGATCATTTATGCTATCGGCATGTTGATGTTCTGGAGCGCCGCCTTCGGGCCGGTTTCTCCCATCACCCTGGCGCTGAGTCACACCATAATCGCGCTGCCCTATGTGGTGCGTACAACGCTGGCGGTGTTGGCTGAATCCGATCCGTTTCTTGAAGAGGCAGCGCGCACCATGGGGGCAAATCGGTTGCAGCGATTATCTTTTGTTGTCGTGCCTCAATGCATTCCGGGCCTGGCGGCTGGCGCGTTTTTTGCCTTCAATATTTCGTTTGATGAAGCGGTGTTGTCCCTGTTCCTGCGCGGGCCAACGCTGACAACATTGCCAGTACAGATTTATGGCCAGCTTGAATTTTCTCCTGATCCGTCAGTGGCGGCGGTTTCATCGATCATGATAGCGCTGACTGTCATCCTGATTTTCGTTATCGACCGAATGCTTGGTCTGACCCGATTTGCGAGCGCCTGACCCATGGCCAATGTCCGTTTGAGTTCGATCAAAAAATCCTTCGGCAAGACCGATGTGCTGCATGGCATTTCGCTTGACGTTGCATCGGGAGAGTTCATTTCTCTTCTCGGAGCGTCGGGCTGTGGCAAGACCACCTTGCTGCGCATCGTTGCGGGGCTGGAAAGCGTTACCGCTGGTGGGGTTGAAATCGAGGGTGTCGATGTAACGCGCCTGCCGCCCGAAAAGCGGGACATCGCCATGATGTTTCAATCCTATGCGCTTCTGCCGCACTTGAGCGTTTCAGAAAACGTGCGTTTTCCCTTGCGCATGCGCGGCATCGGTAGTCGCGAGGAGCAGGCTGAAAAGGTTGCCGCTGCGCTTGAAACTGTACAGCTGGATCATCTTGCCGACAGGCGCCCGCGCCAGCTTTCGGGCGGGCAACAACAACGCGTTGCGTTGGCGCGGGCGATTGTTTCGCGACCCAAGGTCTTGTTGCTCGATGAGCCGCTGTCCAATCTGGATGCGCGCCTGCGTGAAGACATGCAGGTCGAACTGATCGAAATTCACCAGCGCCTTGGTCTGACAACGATATTTGTGACCCACGATCAGGAAGAAGCGCTGAGCCTTTCGGACCGGATCGTGCTGCTTAACGGCGGCAAGATCGAGCAAGAGGGCACGCCGGCCGAAATATACTCTCAGCCCGAGACCGGTTTTGCCTCGAACTTCATTGGTTCGGCTAATCTGCTGCCTGCTGAAATCATTGACGGCGAAACGGGTCCGGTGGCCAAATTTTCCGATGGTCAGACCCTGCAGCTGGCGCTCGAGGTGTCGGCGCGCGGGCCGGTCACTATTGCGCTGCGTCAGGAGGATTTGAGCCTTGATGCTAACGGTGATGGTCCCAAGGCCAAAGTGCGGACCCGTGTATTCCTGGGCGCGCGTAACCGCTATGTCCTGGGGCTTGCCGGTGAGCCGCTGCGTGCGCTGACCGCCAATGACGTCGAATTCAGCGCCGGACAATCGGTTGGATTGAGCATAGATCCGCAGCGTATTCGCGTCCTGCCGCGATAGCGCCCCTTATGACAAATGCGCGAAAATCGCTTCTGGTGGCTGCCAAGTCTGCTAGAGGTGGGGCCATGCGCATTCTGGACATGACCACCTTTGTTGCTTTGGCACGGCACCGCCATTTTGGTCGGGCCGCCAAGGAATTGCATACAACTCAGCCTGCCATTTCCATCCGCCTTGCCGCCATGGAACAGGAATTTGGCTGCCAACTGATCCAGCGGAGCGGGCGCAGCTTTTCGTTGACGGCGGCGGGCGAAACGGTGCTCGAAACTTTTTCAGCAATCCTGTCGTCATACGATGCGCTCAAGCATGATCTGGCAGATGGGGAAACCCACACAAATCGCGTCGTGCGGATCGGGGCCATTGATTCCATATCATCGACATGGATGACCCCGTTCGTTGAACGGCTGCACGAGACGTTTCCAACGCTCAAGATCGAGCTGACAGTCGAGGGTACCAAAAATCTGGTCGAAGGCATGAACAAGGGCGAGTTTGATGTGATCTTTGCGCTGGACCCGGCCATCGGCAATACGTTCCGCAGTTTTACGTCCTGCATATTGCAAATGACCTGGGCCGGCTCGCCCCGCATCATCGACCCCGATCATAAATACAGCGTGGATGATCTGGCCCGGATGCCGATCATAACCTTCCCCAAGGACACGCCGCCCTATCGCATGGTCGCGCCCTATTTTCAGGACGAGCAGATTTTGGCGGGGAAGCTGACCAGCTCGAACTCGCTCTATTCAATCATCAATTTGTTGATCGACGGTTTTGGGGTGGGCGCTATTCCCAGCGTCACGATTCTGCGCGAACTGCAAATGGGACTGCTGCATCCCATTCAGGTGACCAAGCGTTTTCCGCCGATGCCGATCATCGGCACCTATCAGGCGACAACCGATATTGATCTTATCCGCCGGGTGGTCGAACAATCGCGCATGAGCGCCGCCTTGTTTTGTGCCTCCGTCGATCCCAACATGGCCTGGGTCGATTAGGCTGTTGGGCGCGCCGATCCAGTCTGGAGCCGAGCGTCAGTTGCCGCAGTCCCAAATCGTTGGCGCTTTCCGGGCGCTGATGGCTGAGGATGGGGGGCGGCGAAATCGTCTAGAATCGGGCAATCCGGCCGTGCATTGCCGTGGCAATTGTGCGCCAGATGCTTGAGTGTGGCGCTCATTTCCTGGAGGGCGGCGGCCTTTTGTTCGAGCAGGCGAACCTGTTCAAGAGCAATTGCCTTGACGTCGGCGCTGGCCCGCGACCGATCCTGCCAAAGGGCCAGCAGATCACGCATCTGATCGACCGAAAAACCGAGGTCCCGTGCCCGGCTGATAAAGCGTAGACCATGAAGCGCCTTGTCGTCATAAACGCGATACCCCGCCTCGGTGCGCGCCGCCGAGGTAATCAGCCCGATGGATTCATAATAGCGGATCATTTTGGCCGACACGCCTGAGGCCTTTGCTGCTGTGCCGATATTCATCGTGCGCTCCTTGGGCTGGCGCCATGTCATTGCGCCTGATCATTGGCCCCAATGTGGGGGGCCGTGCCGCGTCCGGCAAGACCCATGGGACTCGGCGACCACCCCATTCTTATCGTGGTAACGGAAAAACATTGCAAATAACTGACCGGTCAGTTATTAATATGCGAGTGTACCAATCTCTGTGGTGAAGTGAGATGCCCGGAAGCGAAAAGTCTGTTGCCCCAAAGTTCAGGCGCCGCGCCGATGACCGGCCCGACGAAGTGCTTGATGCTGCCTTGGAGCTGTTTGCCGATCAGGGGTTCGCCAATACCAAAGTTGAGCAAATCGCCAAGCGCGCGGGGCTTTCCAAAGGCACGGTCTATCTCTATTTCCCATCGAAGCAGGCGATCATCGAAGCGCTGGTGCGCCGGGCCGTAACGCCGGTGGCGGAGCGGGCTCTGGCGCATGCCGGCGCCTTTGCCGGTGATCCACGCAACGGCATTTCAGCTGCGCTGCGTCAGTTGGCCCATGGTTTGGCGGATGTCAGAATTCTGGCCATTCCCAAGCTGGTTGTGCGCGAAGCCGCTTTGGTGCCCGAATTGGCGCAAATGTATCGGCATGAAGTGCTGGATCGGGTGCTGCCGGCCATCGAGATGTTGATTCAACGCGGCATTGACGCAGGCTATTTTCGCCAGGTCGATGCCAATCTGACCTTGCGCAGCCTCATCGGGCCGATCCTCGTGCATCTGATGCTGGCAGATGTTTTTGACATTTCCCCGCCTGAGGGATTGTCGTTTGATCGCCTGATCGAGAACCATTTGACCATATTGTTCGACGGGTTGAGTGCGCCGGAACAGGTAGGTGCGCCATGAACGCCATTTGGGGGTTCCTGACCGGTTTGCTCGGCATTGTCATTCCCGGCTTCGGCACAGATCCGGGGACCGCCTTTAGCGGCTATATTGAAGCTGAATATGTTTATGCCGCCCCTGCCAGTCCCGGCCGTATCGAGAGTTTTTCGGTTGCCGAAGGGCAGCTTGTCGAAGAGGGCGAGGTGCTGTTTGCCCTTGATCACGCCCAGCAGGATGCGTTGCTGGCGGGGGCAGAGGCGCGGGTGGCCGCAGCCGATGCCACTGCCAAAAATCTGGCCACCGGTGGTCGCGCCGCAGAGGTTGATGTCATTCGCGCTTCGCTCAATCGGGCAAAGACAGATCTGGCGTTGGCACAGACGACACTGGAGCGCTCGGAAAAACTGAGCGAACTGGGCCTGACGCCAAAGGCCAAACTGGATCAGGATCGGGCAACATGGGCGAGCGCTGAGGCGCAGGTCGAGCAATTGTCGGCTCAATTGCAGGTGGCCGAACTGCCGGCACGGAATGAACAGCAATTGGCGGCGGAAGCCAATCTGTTGGCCGCCAGGGCGGATGTGGCCAAGGCCAGTTCAGATCTTGCCGAACGTACGGTTCTGGCGCCCAGCGACGGTATTGTGGATCGCCTGTTTTTCAGCCGTGGCGAAATGGCCAGTGTTGGCCAGCCGGTGGTGGCGCTGCTTCCGGCGGGGGCACTCAAGGTCAAATTTTATGTCGACGAGCCGGTTCGCGCCAGTTTTGCTCTTGGAGATCAGGTTGGTATCGGTTGCGATGCCTGTGCGCCCGATATCACCGCCCACATCAGCCGCTTCGCTGCCGATCCCCAATTCACCCCGCCAGTGATCTACAGTCGGGATGAACGCGCTCGGCTGGTCTATCTGGTCGAAGCCATTATTGATGCCCCCAAGGGGCTGCATCCGGGCCAGCCGGTCAGTGTCGAGCCGATGAAATGACCGATGTCATTGCGGTTACCGGACTGACCAAGATCTATGGCGACAAGCGGGTGGTCGATGATTTCGACATTACCGTGCCGCGCGGGGCAATCTATGGATTTCTGGGTCCCAACGGCTCCGGCAAGACAACGACGATCCGCATGTTGTGCGGGCTGCTAACGCCTAACGCCGGGCAGGGCACCTGCTTGGGATTTGATATCCGTACCGAGGCCGACCGCATCAAGGAGCAGGTTGGCTACATGACGCAGAAGTTCTCGCTTTATGAAGATCTGTCGATCCGCGAGAACCTTGACTTCATTGGTCGAATGTACCGGGTCAAGAACCGGGGCGAGCGGGTTGCGGCGGCGCTCGATGATCTGGGACTGGCCAATAGGGCGAGCCAGTTGGCGGGAACCCTGTCGGGTGGTTGGAAACAGCGGTTGGCGCTGGCCGCCTGCCTTTTGCACGATCCAAAGCTCCTGCTGCTGGACGAACCCACCGCCGGCGTTGACCCAAAGGCGCGGCGCGATTTCTGGGATGAGATCCGGCGTTTGGCGGGGCAGGGCGTTACCGTTCTGGTCTCCACCCACTATATGGACGAAGCGGTTCAGTGTGACCGGATCGCCTATATTGCCTATGGCCGCAAGCTGATCGACGGCCCCTCCGCCGAAATTCCGCAGCAAGTGGGGTTGGAAACCTGGCGGGTGGAAGGGCCGGACCTTGCCGCGCTGGAAACGCGACTCAAATCCATGCCGGGCATCGTTCAGGTTGCCCGATTTGGTTCGTCACTGCATGTGTCCGGCACCGACAGGCAAGCCTTTGAGAAAGCCGTCAATGCGCTCAAGGCCGAGGGCACGCATCGCTGGAGTCAGCAGATTGCCGGGCTTGAGGAAGCCTTCATTTATCTGATGGCCGGTTCACAGGACAATTTTGCCGCGGCACCTGACGAGGCCGCTTCACCATGAACGCGGTTTTTTCCTTTGCCCGGTTCAGCGCCGTACTGATCAAGGAATTCATCCAGATGCGGCGCGACCGCGTCACATTTGCCATGATGATCGGTCTGCCCATTGTGCAATTGATGCTGTTTGGCTTTGCTATCAATGCCGATCCCCGCCATTTGCCAACCCTGATTGAATTGGGCGACAATGGCCCGATTACCCGCGCTGTGATCGCGGGCATGCAAAATTCGGATTATTTCGATTTTCAAGGCGTTGTCGGTGGCGAGGCATCCGGCAACGAGGCGTTGCGGCGTGGGAGCGCCAACTTTGTCGTCGTCATTCCGCAAAATTTTGAACGCGATGTAGTGCGCGGGCACCGTCCCGAAGTCCTTCTGGATGCTGACGCATCCGATCCATCAGCGGTCGGCGGGGCAGCGGGCGCACTGGGTGGTATAGTGCAGGTGGCCATCAGCGAAACCTTCAGCGGCCCCCTGGCAGGCATCGTGCCGCCACCGCCACCTTTTTCGGTCATCGTGCACCGCCAGTATAACCCCGAGGGCAAAACTTCCACCAATATCGTGCCGGGCCTTTTGGCGATCATTCTGTCGATGACCATGGTAATGATCACCGCCGTCGCCATCGTCAAGGAGAGTGAACGCGGTACTATGGAAATGCTGATCGCGACGCCGGTGCGCCCGCTCGAGGTGATGTTGGGTAAAATCCTGCCGTATGTGATGGTCGGCTATGTGCAAACCATCGTGTTTCTGACCGCTGCCTATCTGGTGTTTGAGGTGCCGTTTCAAGGTTCGGCGCTGGCGTTCTTCATGGGTTTCAATCTTTTCATCGTCGTCAATCTGGCGCTGGGCTTTCTGATTTCAACGGCGGCGCGTTCCCAGATGCAGGCGATGCAGCTTTCGTTTTTTACCATCCTGCCCTCGATCCTGTTGTCGGGGTTCATGTTTCCTTTTGCCGGCATGCCGGGCTGGGCGCAGTTTCTGGGGCAGGGCGTGCCAGCGACCCATTTTTTGCGCATTACCCGAAAAGTCATGCTCAAGAGCGCCGAGATCGGCGATATCATGCCGGAAATGGGGGCGTTGGTTTTAACGCTTCTGGTCATATCTGCGGTCGCCATGCTGCGCTATCGGCAGACGTTGGACTAGCGTGGACAACAGCAGACTTGCTTTACGGCCAACAAGCGGTCATGAATGTTCGCTACGTTTTCAGGCCTCACAGGCTCAGTGCATGTCTGGTTCGCCGGAAATGCACGGTTACCCCTGAATTTGCGAACGTTAAGGCTCCAGACGCATGTTGTGTTCTGGGCAACCGGCGCTTTCGCGGATTTGCGCGACGGGTCACATCAAAAGGTTTCGAGCATGGCTATCAACGGTACAGTAAAATTCTTCAATTCCACCAAAGGCTTCGGCTTCATTTCGCCAGAAGACGGCTCCAAGGATGCATTCGTGCATATTTCGGCCGTTGAGCGCGCTGGCATGTCCGGCCTTGATGAAGGCCAGAAGGTTTCCTATGAGCTGGAAAGCGGCCGCGACGGCAAGGTTTCCGCCACTAATCTGGCACTGCTCTAGTTTAATAATGGCGTCGGGGCTATTCCCCGGCGCTACTCCTGATCGCCGGACCCATCGGCGCTCAGATAATCATCAACCTCGTCAAGACTGGCGCTGAACTCATAATCGGCGTTGCCCAGCAGAATGGCCTTGCTTTGTGCATCGCGCACCATATAGCCGCCGTGCGCTCGGGTGCGCGGGGTGGATTTTAGAATGGTCATGATGGTGACTCCCTTGCGGGTTGCGATGCGTTTGAGGCGCCGCATGCGGGCGGCATCAGAATTTGCGCGGCTCAAGGTCTACTCCCTGTTCGATTTTATGTGCTCATAACCCAAAAGCTGCGCGGGCGGTAAGGCATTCTGCGTCTCCGGGCATGCAAGTGCGGCAAACCACAGGGCGAACCTGATAAATCGTGCAGGTTGCCGCTTTGCCCACCTCGCCCTTGAGCGCCCGGCAACGCTCGCCATCGCAGGCCATGCCGCCCAGATCGACAGCCACCAGTTTTTCAGGGATCAGATCGAGATCGGTTTCGGGTTCGGTCGAAAATCGCGGCCAGTCAGCAGAATAGGCGCAGCAGGCGCCGCAGGACTGGCAATCAAATTGACCGGCATCTTCTGCCGCTTGGATTTGGTTCATGCCCCCATAAACCAGCTTGGGTCGAATTTGGCCAGTGCGGTCCGGTTCCGATTGACCCGACTCTTATTGCGTTCTAGCCCTATGTCCTGATTGAAAAGGGAGAATGGACCGATGCAATATCGCTATCTGGGACGCTCGGGGCTCAAGGTGTCGGTGCTCACCATGGGAACCATGACCTTTGGCGGGTCTGAAAAGGTTGGCAACACGGCCCAACGTGAGGCGACCAATCAAATTGATCTTTGCCTTGATCACGGGATCAATCTGCTCGACACCGCCAATATGTATAACGACGGGGTCTCCGAGGAAATGATCGGGGTGGCCCTGGCCGAAAATGGACGTCGGCAAAAAAGTCTTGTGGCCACAAAGGTGCGCTTCAGGATAGGCGAGGGCCCTAACGAGGTCGGCCTCTCGCGCCACCACATAATTGCTCAGGCCGAAGCCAGCCTCAAACGGCTTCAGACGGATGTGATCGACCTGTATCAGGTGCATGAATGGGATGGGATGACCCCCATTGAGGAAACCATGGAGGCGCTCGATACGCTGATCAAGCATGGCAAGGTGCGCTATGTCGGCTGCTCCAACTATTCGGGTTGGCATATCATGAAGGCACTGGGCGCAGCCCAAGCCCACAATTACCAGCGCTTCATTTCCCAACAGATCCACTATACGCTCTACTCGCGCGAGGCGGAATTTGAACTGGTGCCAATTTCGCAGGATCAGGGGCTCGGCATTCTGGTCTGGTCGCCACTGGCCGGCGGCCTGCTGTCTGGCAAATACCGGCGCGACGGTGGGCCAGATACCGGTCGGCATGTCGGTGGTTCAAGAGAACCCCCGATCCATGATCGCGAACGGCTTTATGACATTGTCGATGTGATCGTTGAAATCGCGCGCGAGCGTGGTGTTTCGGGTGCCCAGGTTGCCCTGGCGTGGACCCTGGGTCGACCCGGCGTAACATCGGTTGTGATCGGCGGACGCAATCAGGCACAGTTTTCCGACAATCTGGCTGCGGCTGAATTGGTCCTGAGTGCGGGCGAGCGCGCCCGACTAAACGCCGTCAGCCAGCCCAACTTGCCTTATCCCTATTGGCATCAGGCTTTTACCGCCCACGATCGTCTAGGCCCCATTGACCGCGATCTGATTGGCCCGCATCTGGAAGAAGACCAAGGTGAGTGATTTCCTGTTTGCCCCGCCATCACCCCCCAGTGTGCCGATTGCACGGGGGGGACTATATGCGGTTCACCGGATCTATTGCGTCGGGCGCAATTATGCCGAACACGCCCGCGAAATGGGGCATGACGGGCGCGAGCCGCCGTTCTTTTTCGCCAAGCCGGCGGACGCGGTGATCGTCGGTGGCGCCTCAACGCCCTATCCACCCCAGACCGCCGATTTGCACCCTGAAGTGGAACTGGTCGTCGCCATTGGTCAGGGCGGAGAGGATATCGCGGTGGGTTCAGCGCTTGAACATGTCTATGGGTATGCCGTCGGCCTTGATATGACGCGACGCGATTTGCAAGCGGCGGCCAAAAAGGCGGGGCGGCCCTGGGCCATGGCCAAGGGTTTTGACCATTCCGCCCCGATGTCCAGTATCGAGCCAGTTACCCAGATCGGCCACCCCGACAAGGGTTGTATAACCTTGAGCGTCAATGGTGCTCCGCAGCAGCGCGGCGACCTGGCCGATCAGATCTGGGGGGTGGCTGAAACCATTGCCTATCTATCGCAATTTGTCGGCCTGCGGGCAGGCGATCTGATCATGACCGGCACGCCGGCTGGTGTCGGCCCTGTGGCGCGTGGCGATGTGCTTGAAGCCGAAATTGCAGGTGTGGGCAGTTTGCGCACGATCATCGTTTAATGGTCGAGTGGTCTGCACAGCAAGATGAGGCTTTGGTGGCTGTTGCCGCATGGCTCAAGGACAAGTCGGGGCCGCAGGTGTTTCGTCTGTTCGGCTGGGCCGGCACCGGCAAATCGACGCTGGCCGTGCATCTGGCCCAGGACGTCAAATCGGTCAAATATGCCGCTTTTACCGGCAAGGCCGCGCTTGTCATGCGCAAGCGCGGCTGCAAGGGTGCCCAGACCATCCATTCGCTGATCTATTCGCTGGTATCGGAAAAAGAGGGCGAGCCTCGCTTCGTGCTCGATCCCGAGTCACCGGCTGCCGATGCCGACCTCATCGTTATCGATGAGGTCTCGATGGTGGACGAGCAATTGGGACGCGACCTATTGAGTTTTGAGACCAAAATTCTGGTCCTGGGTGATCCGTTCCAGCTGCCGCCGGTGCAGGGGGCAGGCTTTTTTACCAGCGAAGAGCCCGACATCATGCTCACCGAAATTCACCGGCAGGCCTCGGACAATCCGATCATTCGCCTGTCGATGGACATCCGCGAAGGTGGTTATCTCGAACGAGGCCGTTATGGGGAAAGCCTTGTCGTTGGGCGCGAGGACGTGGACCGTGGCGCGGTTCTGGAGGCCGACCAGGTTCTGGTCGGGCGCAACAAGACGCGGCTTCAGTACAATGACCGGCTGCGTGAATTGAAGGGCTTGCCCTATCATGAGCCGGTCACCGGGGACCGCATGGTGTGTCTGCGCAATAATCCGCGCAAGAAACTGCTCAATGGCCAGATCTGGATCGTCACCGAGGTCAATCGCAAGGCCAACGGCAAATATCAGTTGTTGCTGGCCGACGATGAGGGGCGTGGCGAGGCCAAGGTTCTGACGCACAAAGCGTTTTTTGCGGGCGAAGAAGATAAAATGGCCTGGCCCGAGCGGCGACAGTATGACGAATTTACCTTTGGCTACTGCCTGACAGTGCACAAGGCGCAGGGCAGTCAGTGGGACAATGTCTATCTGTTCGATGAAAGCTTTGTGTTCCGCGAAGAGCGGGCGCGCTGGCTCTACACAGGTATTACGCGCGCTGCCGAGAAAATTACCGTCGTCAGTTAGGCCATTGCGCAGCATTGCGTCATGATTGGAACAAACTTGGCCCATTAATGAGCGGGACCAATTTTGTTCGCGATATTGGCCAAAGGTCTGGGGCCTATGCGATTTCTGGTGCTTGCGCCCAGCGACGCTATCCCCCATCCTAAGGCCATAACGGTAATTGGCAATCTCAACCCCTGGAGGAATTTGCATGCACCATGACACGCCCCTGATCTCGATGATCGTCGGTGGATTGGTGCTGGCCTATATTCTGGGCATGATCGCCAATCGCTTCCGCCTGCCGCCGTTGGTGGGCTATTTGATTGCCGGGGTCATGGTAGGCCCGGCCACACCGGGCTTTGTTGCCGATCAGGCGCTGGCCAATGAGTTGGCCGAAATTGGTGTTGTCCTGCTGATGTTCGGGGTGGGGCTGCATTTTTCGCTCAAGGATTTGATGAGCGTCAGAGCACTGGCGATTCCGGGCGCTTTGGCGCAGATCTTTCTGGCTACACTTTTGGGATTCGGGCTGGGTATGCTGTTGGGCTGGGGACCCGGGGCGGGTCTGATTTTTGGCCTTGCCCTCTCTGTCGCCTCCACTGTCGTGTTGCTCAAGGCCCTGCAAGACAAACGCTTGATTGAAACCGAGCGCGGCAAAATTGCGGTCGGCTGGTTGATTGTCGAAGACATGTCGATGGTGCTGGCGCTGGTGTTGATCCCCGCCTTTGCCAGTCTAGCGGGTGGGGAGGCCGTCGCGCACGACCCGTTTGTGACCTTTGTCGAACGGATCATTGGCATGCAGGTCGGGATCTGGGGCATTCTGGGCCTGACACTGGTCAAGATCGCGGCTTTTGTCGGTTTCATGCTGATCGTGGGTCGGCGCATCATTCCCTGGGCACTTCATCACACTGCCCATACTGGCTCGCGCGAACTGTTCCGGCTGGCGGTTCTGGCCATAGCTCTTGGGGTGGCCCTGGGGTCGGCCGTTCTATTTGGGGTTTCAATTGCGCTGGGCGCTTTTTTTGCCGGGATGATCCTGTCCGAAAGCGAGCTCAGTCATCGCGCCGCGCAGGAAACCCTGCCGCTGCGCGACGCCTTTTCGGTGCTGTTTTTTGTATCTATCGGCATGTTGTTTGATCCCTCGATCATCATGACCAATCCGCTCGAAGTGCTGGCAACCGTGTTCATTATTGTTGTGGGCAAGTCGCTGGCCGCCTTCGGCATTGTGCGCCTGTTCGGGCGATCAATGTCGACCGCATTGACTATTTCGGCCAGTCTGGCCCAGATCGGCGAGTTCTCGTTCATTCTGGCCAGTCTGGGTGTGTCGCTGGCCATCTTGCCGGTGGAAGGACAGAACCTGATTTTGGCAGGCGCACTGATTTCCATCGTACTCAACCCGGCAGTATTTTGGGGGCTGGATCTGGCCCGCCCGGCGCTTGAGGCACGCTTTGGCGGACCAAGGGTTGCCCCTGTTGAACCAGAGGCCGAACGGGTTGAGCCGGGCGAAACACAAGCAACGCCCCAAGAGGTTGAGGTTGAGCCCGCCGAAGCTGTTGTCGATGAGGATGACGAGATCGTCATCGAGCCAACCAGTCTCAGTGATCATACGATTTTGGTCGGGTTCGGCCGCGTCGGGGGTGTGGTCGGCGCGGGGTTGCAGGCCCGTGGGGCACCGCTGGTGGTGGTTGAAGATTCCGATAGCAGCATCGCTGCTGCGCGTGAATTGGGCATTGAGGTTATCGTTGGAAATGCTGCCAGCGTCGAGGTACTTGAGCTCGCTAACGTGGCGGGCGCAAAAAGCCTGTTGATCGCCATTCCCAATGCGTTTGAAGCGGGTCAGGTAACCGAGCAGGCCCGCAAGCTCAACGCCGGTTTGCACATCATCGCGCGTGCCTATTCAGATGAGGAACAAAGTTACCTGAGTGGGCTGGGCGCCGATATTGTTGTCATGGGCGAGCGCGAAATCGGGTTGGGCATGCTCGCCTGGTTTGCCGGTGAACGCGGCAATGCGACAGCGGCGGGCATGGAGAGCGAAATTCGGCTCGATCCAGGCGAAAATGTCATTATCACTGCCACGGCGAACGAGGTCGTGGAAACTGATCCCGGTGCCATCATCGACGCGCCCGAGAATCTGGCTGATGTGTCTGAACCGACAGAGGCGGGAAGTGAGGACGATCCGGATCGCAAGGCGGTGGCGGAAGTTGAAGGAACGGCGCGCGTCAAGTTGGATGAGCCCACAGAAAAGACCGACCCGCAGCCCGCCGATGGATCCTCCGACGAGACGCCCAAGGATGAACAGGCCGAAATTGCAACGGCAGAAAATGGCGATACCGAGGAGGCGGTTATCATTTTAGGGCCGCCACCATCGGATGAGGCCCAGGCCGAAACGGCCCTCGCGGGTAACGTCGAGGGCAATGTAGAAGCTGCCGACGCCGATGGCACGACGCAGTCGCCCGCAGAGGCCGATGAGGTGGCAGAGGAGTCCGACAAGCCTTCGGTGCCACCGGTATCGCCCGAACCCAAAAACTGAGCGGGGCGGACGACGGTCATGATCTCGCAAAAGGCCAAATATGCACTGCGGGCGCTGGTGTCGCTAGCCAAAGCCGGACACGGCCAGACGATGGTGATCGGCGAGATTTCGCAGCAGGAAGCCATTCCGAAAAAATTCCTTGAGCAGATCCTGCTCGAATTGAAGCGGGCGGGATTTGTCACCAGCCTTCGCGGGCGCAGCGGTGGTTATTGCCTGCTGCGCGCACCCGAGGACATTCGATTTGGCGAAGTGCTGCGATTGATCGACGGGCCGGTGGCGCCGTTGCCCTGCCTGTCATTGATCGCCTATCGCAAATGCGATGATTGCTCCAATGAGACCAATTGCGAGGTGCGGCATGTCTTCATGCGTGTGGCAATGGCAACGCGGCAAGTACTCGACAGCACCAGCGTTGCCGATGCCCTGACGGGTGCCAGCGAGATCGACTGAATGCGCGAGCAACGCAAAATTGGAACAATATTGCGCCAAATGCCATAATATGTCGGACATTAGCCCGATTTTACTCCCAATCTGACCGTCTTGGAATGGCATTCTCAAAAGCGGGCCTTACCAGCCTTTCATAAGGGCTTTATTAATCTCTACTAATGCGCTAGAGTATACCTCTAACCATGTGGAGGTCACTATGACGTACATGCTCAAATACGTAGCGGTTGCGGGGCTCATAGCCGCGTTGGCACTGGGCTTTGTCATTACCACTCACGCTCAGGAAACTGTGTTGCCATCGCACCACGATATGCTGGCGTCAGCTCTGATCTAGGGGATTTTGCCGGACGCCGGGCAAGAAAATAGCAGCGTCACTATCCAAAATAATATTCGAGATGCAAAGAGGGTCGCCTTGCGGCGACCCTCCCATGAGTATTCGGCCTCATGAGCCTGACTGTCTTGCAGTCCGAAGGAAGTGGGATTATCCGAGGATCGCCTCCGACAATATTACCCCATATCCAAGACCCTCATTGAGCGCCGTAATCTCATTAGACATTGGATCACCTCCTTCACGTTAGTTGAACATGAGTTGAGGATGCGCCGGTTTTTCCAGTCTGTAAAGGCACTTGGGCGAACAAGCGGGGAAAGCCCGTTCACATTATCTCTGACGCGCTAGCGCCGACTGGGTTTTTCTGCCCCCGCAATTGCAGCAGGGTGGCGATCCCAACGCCCAATGCAACCACGCCAATTATGATACTGGCGAGGGCGTTGACGTCGGGGGAAACGCCCAGTTTGATCTTGGAAAAGATCACCATGGGCAGGGTCGAAGAGCCGGGCCCCGAGACAAAACTGGAGATCACCAGATCGTCCAGCGACAGGGTAAAGCCCAATAGCCAACCCGAAATCAGGGCAGGGGCAATTATGGGCAGGGTGATATCGACAAAGACCCGGAACGGGGTGGCGCCCAGATCCATGGCCGCTTCTTCAAGGCTGATATCCATATCCACGAGTCGCGATTGCACGACGACAAACACGTAGGCCATGCAAAAGGTTGTGTGGGCGATAATGATGGTCATCGTGCCACGCCCGGCGGGCCAACCGATTAACGATTCCATGGCCACGAAAAGCAATAAAAGGGACAGTCCAGTAATGACGTCGGGCATGACAAGGGGCGCCGATATCATGCCGGCGAGCATGGTGCGGCCCCGGAAACGGCGAAAGCGCACCAGGGCAATGGCCATCAGCGTTCCCAGAACCAGGGCGAGACTGGCGCTGGCAAAGGCGATTTGTAGCGAAAGACCAGCGGCTCCCAATATCTGGGGATCAGCAAGCAACTCTCCGTACCATTTGACCGAAAACCCGGACCAGACGGTAACCAAGCGGTTTTCGTTGAACGAGAAAATGACCAACGAAATGATTGGCGCGTAAAGGAACGCAAATCCCAAAATTGCCGCTGTCGGCAGGAACGGACCCTTGCGCATCTACCGCTCCACCGTGGCGCTTTGGGCGCGCTGCATCAGCATGATTGGCACGACCACGACAATCAGCATGGCGATGGCAACCGCTGCGGCGCGTGGCCAATTGGTGTTGGAGAAAAACTCATCCCACAAGACCCGGCCAATCATCAAGGTGCCGGGTCCGCCCAGCAGTGACGGGATTACAAATTCCCCGATAGCAGGAATGAAAACCAGCATCGTTCCGGCAATGATGCCGGGGACCGAAAGCGGCAGCGTGATGGCCAGAAAAGTGCGCAACGGACGCGCCCCCAGATCAGCCGAAGCTTCGAGCAGCGTTCCGTCGAGTTTGACCAGATTGGTATAGAGCGGCAGGATCATGAACGGCAGGTAGGTATAGACGATGCCGACATAGACTGCGAAATCGGTCTGCATCATGATCAAAGGTTCGATGCCGAACAGGCCGAGAAAATTATTGATCACCCCATTGCCCCGCATGAAACCGGTCAGGGCGTAAACGCGCAGCAGGAACGATGTCCAGAATGGCAGGATGACCAGCATCAGCAGCACATTGCGCCAGCGATCCGAGGCGCGGGCAATGAAATAGGCCATGGGATAGCCGAGCGCCAAAGCGATCAGTGTGGCAATGGCCGCGATCTTGATCGAATTGATATAGGCGTTGACGTAGAGGGAATCCGAGAACAGCTTGACGAAATTGGACAGGTGCAGCGTCAGTTGCACCGTACCGGCCTCGCCAAAGGTCAACAGGTTTGAATAGGGCGGGCGGCCAAACTGTTTGGTCGACAGGGATATCCCAAAGACGACGGCCAGCGGGACCAGAAAGAAAATTGTCAACCACACGGCCGGGGCAAAAATGATCAATGCCCGACCTGACACACCGAGACGGCTGAGGGCCTGTTCGGCCAGTTTCAAGGGGCGGGGCACGCTCGTCGATGGCTCAGGCGTGCGGCTCATGCCGTCAAAACCGATCCGGCGTTACCCGCCCAGCTCAGATATACCCGCTCATCCCATTTGATGGCTTCAAGATCGCCGCGCATGGTATTGGCTTTGGTGACGCGCACTTTCTTGCCGCTATCAAGTACCACCTGATAAACGCTGGTGTCGCCGAGATAGCCGATATCGTCGACCAGTCCGCGGGTAATATTGGCCACCCCGTCTGGCCGGTCACGGGTCAGCAATATCTTTTCGGGGCGGATGGCCCACCAGAGGCGCTGTGCTGGCGCGCAATCGACGCCATGGTCGACATAGATGGCACATCCGGCCTCGGGGCTATCAATCATAATGTGATCGGACTCGTCCTCGGTCACCACGCCTTCAAACATATTGGCCGAGCCGATGAAATTGGCGACGAAACGGGAGTTGGGAAACTCATAAATGTCCGTCGGCTCGCCGATCTGGGCAATTTCGCCCTGGTTCATCACCCCGATCCGGGTGGCCAGCGACATCGCTTCCTCCTGATCGTGGGTCACAACGATAAAGGTCACGCCCAGCGTTTCCTGGATCTTGACCAGTTCGAACTGGGTTTCCTCGCGCAGCTTCTTGTCGAGCGCGCCGAGGGGTTCATCGAGCAGCAAGAGCTTGGGCCGCTTGGCGAGCGCGCGGGCCAGCGCGACGCGTTGGCGTTGGCCGCCGGAAAGCTGGTGGGGTTTGCGCTTTCCGTACTCGGCAAGCTTCACCAACGCTAACAGTTCGTTAACGCGTTGGCCCACTTCTGTTGACGCGATGTTCTCGCGTTTGAGCCCATAGGCGATATTCTGTTCGACATTCATATGCGGAAACAGCGCGTAGGATTGGAACATCATATTGACCGGTCGGCTGTAGGGTGGGACCGCTGTCATGTCTTGCCCGTCGATCTCAATCGTGCCCGCTGTCGGGGTTTCAAATCCCGCCAACATGCGCAAAAGCGTTGATTTGCCCGACCCCGATCCGCCCAGCAGGCAGAACAGTTCGCCCTGATAGATTTCAAGCGACACGTCGGAGACTGCCGCGACATCGGCAAACTTCTTGGTGACGTTGTTGATACGGACAAAAGGTTTGGCCGCGGGGTCGCGCCAGGGACGGGTATCGGCGGCGATCAAGGGCTGTTTGGACATTGTCTACTCGGCGTGGAGAAAATTTTGGGGGCGGCCAGAACCGCCCCCGGCGCGGTTACTGGCCAGTCTTGATCCGGGTCCAGGTCCGGGTCAGCAGTTCGTCATAATCGGGTGTGTGCGACTTCATCGGGAACAGCTTTGAGGCCGTTTCAGCATCGGGATAGATGGCCGGATCGTTCTTGATGTCGTCGGACACATATTCCAGCGCTGCCTTGTTGCCGCTGGCATAAAAGACATAATTGGTTATGTCGGCAGCAATCTGGGCATCGAGCACGAAATTGATGAATTTGTGCGCATTGTCGGGATGCGGTGCGTCGGCTGGGATGGCCAGAAGGTCAAACCATTTGAGCGCGCCTTCCTTGGGGATGACATATTCGACGTCAATGCCCTGGTCGGCCTCGGCGGCGGCATCGCGGGCAATGAACACGTCGCCCGAATAGCCGACCGACAGGCAGACTTCGCCATTGGCCAGATCATCGATATACTGGGACGAATTATAGTAGCGGATATAGGGGCGGATGGAGGTCAGCAATTCCTCGGCCTTGGCCAGATCATCAGGGCTTTCGGAAAGCGGGTCGAGGCCAAGGTAATTGAGCGCTGAGGCAACCATTTCAACCGGCGCATCAAGCAGCGTCACACCGCAATCAGCCAGTTTTGAAACCAGTTCAGGCTTATAAAGAATATCCCATGTATTGAGCGGCTGGTCCGGTCCAAGCGCAGCCTTGAGCTTGTCGACATTGTAGCCGAGCCCGGTGGTGCCCCACATGTAATCGACCGAATGGGCATTGTCGGGATCATGAACGGCTGTGTCCTTCATGATCTGCGGGTCCATGTTAGCCAGGTTTGGCAACCTGGATTTGTCCAGTTTCTGGAACAGGCCAGCGACAACCTGACGCTCGAGGAAAAAGCCCGATGGCACCACGACGTCATAGCCAGAATTGCCAGCCAACAATTTTGCTTCGACCAGTTCGTTGCTGTCAAACACATCGTAATTGACCTTGATGCCGGTGGCATCTTCGAACTTGGCGATGGTGTCTTCGGCGATATAGTCGGACCAGTTGTAGACGTTGACGACGGCTTCTTCCTGGGCCAGCGCGGGACCCGCAATCAGAAATGCGCCAAGCGCCAAGATGAGCGACTTGTTCATCAAATGAACTCCTGTTGAGTTTAAAGGGGATCCTTGTGGCATCGCGACGCGGCGATGACATCAAATCTGGAGGTAATGGGGGAGGCGAAAATTCGCGTACGCACGGGCAGGGATGGCAATGACACAACTGCATGCAACCGACTGGCTACAGCGGAAACAGTTTTGACGTGTAGCCCGGTCTCGGGCGCTGATCGACCTGCCTCGGCGGCGCGGTCAGCAATTGCTTTTTCCAGTGAAGTTTACCCTGCTCAATGTTCACCGCGCCAAACTAGTGGGAAATTGGAAGGGCGACAAGTGATAGTGCGACATGATTGCAAGGGGCTTGACCGCAAACGCGCCAATGGCGCAAAACCGGGCGCGTTTGGCTCGTGTTCGAGCCACAGTCCCAAGCCAAGGAGCGCCCTCTGATGAGCGCCAAACCCTATCTCTCGATTTCCAGCGACGTCAAAAAAGCCCTTAGCGAAGGCAAGCCGGTGGTGGCGCTGGAATCTACCATTATCACCCACGGCATGCCCTATCCGCAAAACCTGGAAATGGCCAGGAATGTCGAAGCGATCGTGCGCCAACATGGCGCCGTGCCCGCCACGATTGCCATCATGGACGGACGGTTTGTTGTTGGTGTTGAGGGGGATGATCTCGAAAGGCTGGCGCTGGAAGGGGGAAAGGCCGCCAAGGCGTCGCGACGCGATGTTAGCGCCTTGCTGGTGCAGGGGGGCATGGCGGGGACGACCGTGGCCACCACAATGCAGATTGCCGGGCTTGCGGGCATCCGCGTTTTTGCAACCGGCGGTATTGGTGGGGTGCATCGCGGTGCCGAAGACACGTTCGATATTTCGGCTGATCTTGAAGAATTGTCCCGCACCCCCGTTGCCGTTGTGTGCGCTGGCGCCAAATCGATACTGGATATTGCCAAGACGCTGGAAGTTCTTGAAACCAACGGCGTTCCGGTCATCGGCTATCAAAGTGACGAGTTTCCCGCTTTCTGGGCGCGTCAGAGCGGGTTCAGGGTTGATCATCGCTTTGATAGCGCCGACGAAATTGCCAAGGTCTTGGCCCTGCAGATTGATTTGGGAATGGGTGGCCTGTTGGTGGCCAATCCAATTCCTGAAGCCGATGCACTCGAGGCCAATGTGATCGAGGCGCGGATCGGGGAGGCCCTTGCCGACGCCGAACGCCAGGGGGTCAATCGCAAGGCGCTGACCCCGTTCCTGCTCAATCGCATCTTTGAACTGACCGATGGGCAATCGCTCAAATCCAATATCGCGCTGGTTGAGAACAACGCCATTCTGGGTGCAAAAATTGCAGTGGCATTGGCAAGCAAGTCGGCACCCAGGCCGAGTGTTCGACGCGCATGAGTGCCCGCATTCTGGTTGTTGGCGATGTGATGACCGATATCATCGTCATGCCCGAAGGTCCGATGGTCAAAGGATCGGACAGACGGGCCAAGATACGCAACCGCCCCGGCGGTTCGGGTGCCAATCAGGCGGCATGGCTGGGCTCGGTAGACGCCGATGTCATATTTGCGGCGCGCGTCGGCAGTTCGGACCGCATGGGCTATGAGAACTATTTTCGCGGTCAGGGCGTGGTTGGCGTGTTGGCCAGCGACACCCAGTTGCCGACGGGCGTTCTGGTTACCATTGTTGATCCCGACGGCGAGCGGAGCTTTCTGACTGACCGCGGCGCCAATCTCAATCTTTGCGCCGAGGATTTGCCCGATAGCCTGCTTGATGATGTGGGTCTGGTCCTGGTTTCTGGCTATAGTCTGTTCGAGCCGGGTCCGCGCGCTGCGGTGCTTGGTCTTTTTGCAGCAGCGCGGGCACGCAAAATTGCCATTGCCGTTGATGCGGCTTCGATCGGGTTCCTCAATGAAGTGGGTGCCAAAAATTTTCTTCAATGGACCCGTGGTTGTGCCTGGTTGCTGGCCAATCAGGATGAGGCCAGGGTTTTGACCGGGTCGACCCGGCTTGAAAAACAAATGCGGGTTCTGGGTCAGAATTTTGACAATGTGGTGATCAAGCGCGGGCGGTCGGGCGCTGCGGTCGGCGGTCGAGATGGTGTGGTGCTGACATCGCCTGCGCCTGAGGTTCGTGTGGTTGACAGCACCGGGGCAGGCGATGCCTTTGCCGCCGGGCTCCTGTCGGCGGTGCTCGGTGACGCAACCGTTGAGGTGGCGCTGGAAGCAGGGATTGCTGCAGGCGCGCGGGCGGTTCAGGCCATCGGTGGTCAACCGCTCTAGCGGTTGGTTGGCGAAATGGGCAAACTGGCAGCCGGTGCGACATAGGCAACAAGGGTTACATCATGCTGATCATTGCGCAAATTTTGGTGGCGTCGATTGCGCTGCTGCACCTTTATATTCTGGCTCTGGAAATGTTCTGGTGGACCAGCCCGCGTGCTCTTAAGGCCTTTGGCACGACGCTTGAGTTTGCGCAGGCAAGCAGGGCCATGGCAGCCAACCAAGGCCTTTACAACGGCTTTCTGGCGGCGGGATTGATCTGGGGGCTGATCCAACCGGACTTCGGATTTGGCTGGCAGATTCAGCTGTTCTTTCTGGCCTGTGTCGCGGTCGCTGGACTGTTTGGGGCCGCCACGGTCGGACGCCGGATCCTGTTCATCCAGACAGTGCCAGCCGTGGCCGCCATGATTGCCCTGATCCTCGTCTAGTCAGCAAAACCGGCGAGGATACGTACCCAAGACCGGATGCCGCCATGGAAGCTGGCCAGATCGTATTTTTCGTTAGGACTGTGGATAGCATCGTCGACGTGGGCGAAGCCGATCAGAAGCGTATCCATATCAAGAATCTTCTTGAATTCGCCTGCGACCGGAATGGAGCCGCCTGAGCCGGTAATGGCAGCCGGATTGGGCCATTCATCGGTCAGGGCCGCCAATGCCTTTTGCAGGAAGATGCCGTCGCTGGGCACCGTTATCGCCGGAGCGCCGCCGTGCTCGGAAAATTCCACAGTACAATCCTCGGGTAGGCGATCGCGGACGTGTTTGCGGAAGGCCGTGCGTATCTTGTCGGGGTCCATACCAGAAACCAGCCGGAAGGAAATCTTGGCGCTGGCCCTGGCCGGTATAACGGTCTTGAAGCCGTCGCCAGTGTAGCCACCGGTGATACCATTTATTTCGCAGGTCGGGCGCGCCCATATCTGTTCAAGGACGCTGCGGTTTTGCTCGCCGGCGGGAAGCGCTAGGCCGGCTCCCTCAAGAAAAGCCACGTCGTCAAATCCAAGATCGCGCCATCCGGCCTTGACGGCATCTGGCACTTCGGCAACGTCGTCATAAAATCCCTCAAGGGTCACGCTGCCATCGGGGCGGCGCAGGTCGGCAATGATATTGGCCAGCACCTGAATAGGGTTGCGGGCGGCATTGCCAAACATGCCCGAGTGCAAATCCTTGTTGGCGCAGGTGATTTCAATTTCTTCCCCGACAAGACCGCGCAGCATGGTGGTGATCGAAGGGGTCTTGCGGTCCCACATATCGGTGTCGCAGACCAGGGCGATATCGGCCTTGAGCTCATCGGCATTGGCGCGCATGAAGGGGGGCAGGTTCTTGCCGCCGCTTTCTTCCTCGCCTTCCAGCATCATGGAAATCCTGACTGGCAGCGCGCCGGTTGCAGCCTTCCAGGCACGGCAGGCCTCAACAAAGGTCATCAATTGCCCCTTGTCGTCAGACGTGCCCCGGCCAACGATGATCTTGCCATCGGGCCCTTGCTTGATCTGGGGCTCGAAGGGATCGGCGTGCCACAGGTTGAGCGGATCGACCGGCTGGACGTCATAATGGCCATAAAACAAAACATGGGGCCCGGCAGCGTCGTGCTGATGGGCAACGACAACCGGATGGCCGGGCGTCGGGCGGGCGGTCGCTACAAATCCCAATGATTGCAGATTCTCGGTAAGCCAGTCTGCGGCCCGCTGGCAGTCGCTGGCAAAGGCGGGATCAGTGGAAATTGACTTGATTCGCAACAGCGAAAACAGGCGCTCAAGACTTTGGTCGAGGCTGGCATCGACCTGGGCCAGAACGGCGTCAAGGGTTTGATTAGGCACGGGCATGGCAATCACTCTTTTGCTGAACGCGGCGACCATGGAACAGCGACACAGGCCTTGTCCAGTTGATCATCGCTATTGTCTTTTCTGAATTATCGCAGGTCAAAATCGCTAGTGCCTTGGCCCTGCGACAAACGTGCCGGCGCAAATGGCCTGCAATTGGCGAACCGCTTCGCCGTGTCGCCGCTCCTTGTGGCGAACCGAATGGAAGGCGCGTGTCGGCAGGGCGAAATCGATGATTGCCAGTTCGCCCTGATCGAGCAAATGAGCAGCGGCGGACAGGGAGACGGCTGCGGCACAATTGCTGGCCGCCACCGCCGCCAGAACCGCTTCGTTAGACGGCAGCACGAGCGAGCGCTGCAACTTTGCAGGATCGCAGCCATTGTCGCGCAACGCCTGCTCCAGAGCCGCGCGCGTGCCGGAGCCGGGTTCACGCGCGATCCACTGGGTCTGCACCAAGAGATCGGAAGCGGTAATGCTCCTGGCGGTTGCCAGAGGATGGTCAGGGCGGGCGACAATCACCATGATATCCTTGGCAATGACTTCGGTTGCAAGGGCTGCGTTTTCAATGTCGCCTTCTGCAAACCCGATTTCGGCCAGCCCGTCCAGGACGGCCTGAGCCACTGTTTCGGTATTGCCGACGTGCAGGCGAATATCAATGCCGGGAAAGGCCGTGCGAAACTGCATCAAACGGGACGGCAGCCAATAGCTGGCAATAGTCTGGCTGGCATGAACCGCGAGTGTTCCCCTGTGCAACTGGCTCAGCTCGCTCAACACCAGTTCGGCAGTGCGCACACGCGCCAGAATGGTTTTGGCTTCGACGAGAAAGGCGCGTCCTGCTGCCGTGATTTCGATGCGCCGGCCAACCCGCTCAAACAGGTGCACGTCATGGAAGGTTTCCAGTGCCTTTATCGAGGCGCTGACCGCTGATGGGGTGAGGCCGATGGCGTGGGCGGCATTGGTGAGATGCTCGCGCTCGGCGACGGCAACAAAGATTTCAAGTTGTTCGAGGGTCATGGTAATTCGTTCGACTTAATCGAATGAAACGTAGAATATTATTCGATGGAAGTACACAGAACCACGTGACAGTTTCGGGTCGAACCACGTTCCGAGAATGAGATATGTTCAAGATCCATCGTTTGCTCCCCGGCCTTTTGCTGACCTTTGCGCTAACGGCATTGGCGTGGGGCGTGGAGCAGGTGGAGCGGCACTGGCTGGGTCAGGCCTGGTTTGAAGCGCTGGTGTTGGCGCTGATTCTGGGGACAGTGGCGCGCTCTATATTTGGCCTGCACCCGGCCTTTGAGGATGGCGTACATTTTTCTGGCAAGACGGTGCTGGAAATCGGGGTGATGCTGTTGGGCGCCTCCTTCAGCGTCAGGGCGCTGGGCGATTTTGGCCCACTGCTGATCGGGGCGATTGCCGGGGTAGTTTTCATTGCGCTGGCGCTCAGCTACGGGATTGGGCGTACAATGGGGTTGCCGCACCAGTTGGCGGTGCTGGTTGCGTGTGGCAATTCCATCTGTGGCAATTCAGCGATCATGGCGGCCGCGCCGGTTATCGATGCGTCGGCCGAGGATGTGGCAGCCTCGATCGCCTTCACTGCGGCGCTGGGTATCATTGTGGTGCTGGTTCTGCCGCTCGCGCTTCCGGGGTTGGGGCTGGCGGAGCGTTCCTATGGGATTCTGGCCGGAATGACAGTTTATGCCGTACCCCAAGTCATCGCCGCTACCGCGCCTGTGGGGTTGGTGGCAATCCAGGTAGGAACACTGGCAAAGCTGATCCGGGTCCTGATGCTGGGGCCTGTTGTCGTTGCGCTCGGGCTGGGCGCTGGACGCAAGGCTGGTTTGAGGCCTGGCGTTGGACGGCTTGTGCCATGGTTCATTGTCGGTTTCTTGTGCCTGATGGGGCTTCGCAGCCTCAATGTCATACCGGTGGCGGTCATCGGTCCCGTCGGTGTCGTTTCTACGATACTGACCACGGCGGCGATGGGCGCGTTAGGGCTTTCCGTTGATCTAGGTACGATGATGCACGCCAATGGCCGGGTGCTGACGAGCGGTGTGCTGTCCATCGTGATGCTCCTGGGGCTCAGCCTTGGCGCTCTTGCCTTGTTGGGCCTTTGGTAGTCTGGAGATGTCCGAAGGGATATTGTTACGCTCGATCACGGTCCTGTGATCAAAAAGCGCGCAGCGACGCGTAACGATATTGTCTGCGGAACGAACTTCACACTACGGAACGAAACTGGTTTCGCCCGTGAAAAGGAGATTCTCATGAACCGCATGTCCACTATCGCTCTTGCCGCTTCACTGCTTACTGCCGTTGCGGGTGCGTCGGTTACCCAAGTCGCTGCGGCGGAAGGCGCATCCGAGCATTGCTACGGTATTTCGCTGGCTGGCCAGAACGATTGTGCCGCCGGTCCTGGCACCACTTGCGCTGGCACCTCGGTTATCGACTTTCAGGGCAATGCCTGGAAAGCTGTTCCAACCGGCACCTGCTCCACCATCTCGGTAGAAGGCGATCGCATGGGTTCGCTTGAAGCCCTTGACCGCGACCTTCCAAACGTCTGATTTCTGAGCTCCAATGTCCCGGGGGTCCAAGACTGGACCTCCGAACTATTGCAAATTGGGGTTGCTCGCGACTAATCGGGCCTTTTTGACTGAGGATTAAACGTCATGTCTAATTTATTGCGGGCTACCCTCAAGTCCTATTTGAGCGCGGACCGGCTGATCGCCAGTTTTCCTCACTCGGTCGCCCTTCTGGGATTGCGCATTGCGCTGGCCATCCCCTTCTGGCGGTCAGGCATGACCAAGTGGGACGGGTTTCTCAATCTATCGAGCGGAACGCGCTACTTGTTTCAGGAGGAGTTCAAACTCCACATTCTGGGCCAGACATTTGCGTATCCGGCGCCGCTGATTACGGCATTTCTGGCCGGGGTCGGTGAGGTGGTACTACCGGTTCTGTTGATATTGGGATTGTTCACCCGTTTTGCGGGATTGGGCATTCTGGCAATGACCATCATCATTCAATTGACGATTCCCGATGGCTGGCTGAGTTTTCACCTGCCGTGGGCGGTCAAGGCGCTGTCGTTGATGGCGTTTGGCGGCGGCAAGCTTTCGCTGGATGCCGTGATCATTCGGTTGGGCATGGCATCGCCCGACCGGGCGGCGACCGCTAGGGCTTCTTCTTGACCTTTGGAGGGGCCTGGCTGGTACCATCCGTTGATGCTTCAACCTGCTCTATTGTGAGTTGCAACCTGGATCGGGGAGGACTGTCGCCCGCTCCCGGCCAGCCTTCACGCTGGCGCCCCCGAACGCCGTCGTTTTCTTCGGTCTGATCGTGAAATAGCTGAATGGCTGTTTCAAATGGCATGTCGATGCCAGCCGCATCAAGCGCCGATTTGATCGCTTCAATGACGCGCGACTGTGTATGCACTACATCGGTCCGCAAGGAGTTTGTCCACCAGCGTGGCCGAAGGGTGATCCACGATGCAGCCAGATCCACCACCAAAACTTCGGCAGCGGGGTCTTGTTCCACACCCTCCACGGACTTGACAGCATTAAGCATGACGCTCTTGGCATCGGCAATATTGTCACCATAGCCGATGCCAACATCATATTGCGAGCGGCGCTTGTCAAAGGCGGTGTTGACGGTCACCGCATTGGTATAGACATCGGAATTCGGGATGAGCGCCATGCGCCCATCATAGGTTCGAATGGCTGTCACGCGGGTTTCGATGTGATCGATCGTGCCTTCGTACCCATTGATCACGATCTGGTCGCCGGGACGAAATGGTTGTCGTAAGAGGATAAGCAGCCCGGCCAGCCAGTTCTGCAATATGTCTTTGAACGCAAAGCCAATGGCAACTGAGCCAATGCCCAGGCCAGCGACCAAATCGCCGGGTTTGACCGAGGGCAGGACGATTGTCAGGGCCAGCAGACCGCCCAGAGCAATCACCACCGCTTTGACAAAGCCTCCCAACACATCGCCCAAATTGCTTCGGTCGCGATGTTTCGCCCATTGGCGGACGCCATGTTCGATGGCCATGGAAATAAAGAAAAATACCACCAACAAAGCAATGGCGACCGCGATATTGGGCAGCAGCCGGAAAAAGCCGTCAATCCAGTTGTTGATGGTGATGACAATGGCGTCGGGCGAGACATCAATCTGTTCGACTGGCGCATCGGATGGGGACGCCGCGCTTTCGACTGCTTCTTGGGCCCAAGCCTGCATGTCGCTGCGTCCTGACTGGTTTAGGGTCAGTGTAAAACGCCCGGAGCACGCAATTGTTCCGGCATTTTCCTGACAGGCAGCGATGAATTTGAGCTGCTACCCCACCTCGGCCCAACCGCCGGCCTTTTCGCTGGCAACAACAGCGTCGAGGACCCGCATGTTGGCAATGGCGTCATCAATACCCCAAGGCAGGGTCTTGTTGCCGAGAACGGCCAGGGAAAATGCCTCGGCCTGCTCGGTATATTGATCGCATGCGGGCAGGATTTCGCGACGGGCGAGCGAACCGTCAAACGGGCCGCCAACGTCGATGGTGATTGCGGAGCGTTCGTCGGCAGGCGCGTTGAAAGGAATGATGATTTCAAGTTTTGCCTTGCTGCCGAGAACCTGAACTCGCTGATGGCCAGCCGACTGGGTCGAGCAGATGAAGTTGAGGGCTTTACCCTGGCCGAAATCTGCGATGACGCTGGCGTGGCGATCGGTCTTGAAGGTGGGGTCGCGATCTACCAGGGCGACCACACGCCTGGGTTCGGCCTCGAACAGAAAGCGAGCCGCGGCGATGGGATAGCAACCGATGTCCATGATGCCGCCACCGCCAATATCGGCCATGTTGCGAACATTTGCCGGATCGTCGTTGAAATAGCTGAAGACGGCATTGATGGCATTGATCTGGCCAAGTTCGCCCGAGCGGATGATGTCGCGGGCTCGCTGCCATTGGGGATGAAAGCGCACCATAAAGGCTTCGAGAATCAGCCGGTCGGGCGGGCACTGACGCAAGGCTTCGGCGTCCGCTGCATCAAGGGCAATGGGCTTTTCGCACAGGACGTGTTTGCCAGCCCTGGCCGCTGCAACGGTCATCGGCACGTGCAAATGGTTGGGAAGCGGATTGTAGATGGCGTCTATGTCGGGATCGGCAAATAGTTCTTCGTATGAGCCAAATGCCTTGGCGATACCCAATTGGTCGGCAGCCGTCCGTGCCCTGGCCAGATCACGCGATGCGATGGCGACGACCTCGGCATGCGGGGCCTTCATGATGGCAGGGGTCACCTTGCTCATGCCGATGTTTGCGGTGGATAGAATGCCCCAGCGGACTTTTCCGTCAGTATTCGCCATCATCTTCTCCTCAAATTACCGTTTCGGCTCTAGCTGTTTGCGGTCTTGTGCTGCCCGTCGGCGAGCCCGAGGGCGCGGCGCATCTCGTCGATCAGGCGTTCCCCAGACCAAAAATTGTCTTTAAGCCATTGTTCTGCCTTGGTGTATTGGTCAGGTGAATGCGGCACCCAGCCAATTCGCAGCGCCACGGCTCTTTGTCCTTCACCATGGTCATACATGGCCGCGAGCTGCTCGAATACGCGCTTGGAATCGCCGTAGGCGTTGATAATCATCGCGGGATTGATTGGCTCAGCCCAATTAGACGAGGCAAGCACAACATTTTTTACCTGCATTCGCTGAGCGGCCTGAAGAAGGCGGGCACAGTTGGAAACAGCCTGCCAGTGAACTTCATCGGCGGCTTTGGGATTGGGGCTGGTACCCAGATGCACCAGCGCATCGACGTTGGTGAGTGCTGTAACAATCCGGGGATCGTTATAATCAATCGTTCCAAGATCGGCGGTAATATCAGTTCCGGGCCGGATATCGAGGCCAACGCTATCCGGAAAAGCAGTCATGACTGTGCGCCCGACTGCCCCGAGTGCGCCAGTAACCAACAAGCGCATGGTCTAAAGTCCTTCCAGCATTTTGTCCTGAAGTTGACGCAGGGCGTAAAGACGCGTCGTTGTGTCGGGCGTAGCGTTGGCCCTGGTGATCAAATCTCCCTGCTTGACCGGTGCCATGATTTTGCCCCCCTCGAGCAAACCAACTGGTAGCGCCTGGGCGGCGCGGGCGTCGGCAACGGTCATGGTGAACGAGCGATAGCAGGTTTCCCCAATGGCATCCAAGGGCTCGCCTGCGGCCAGATCGCGCTTTGCGACCGCGCAGACTTCCGCCACGGGCCGAGCCAATGGCACCATGTCCGGTTTGCCGTACAGCATGATGCGTGCGGCGGTCAGGGGCACTTCAAGACTGGTCAGATGGTAGGGGCGAAAGAAACAATAATAGGGTCCGTGGCCAATGTGCAGATCGTCCATCCGCTCGATGATGCGAGGATGTTCTGCCTTGGCAATAACGAAGACACCCGGCGCGACGCCCTTACCGATAGTGTAGTCGACCACGCCCATCCCGTTAAGAATGCCGCCGTCGGCGCGTGGGATCAGGACCTTGGCCATGTCATCGCGGTCGGTCTTGGGCCCGTGCATCCCCGGAATGTCGGGAACAAGTCCCGTGGCATTGGCAATGGCACACATTTCCACCATCGTCTTGGAACCATCGATGAACTCAACCAGCATGCGCGGGTTCATGTTGCGTCGCGTCGCTTCCGCGCGATATTCGTCGGGAACGGCATTGTGGCGCAGCGGATTGTTCTTGCCTTTGCCGGCGGCAACAACGGGTAGGCCAAGGGCTGAAACAAACTCGATCAATTCCATACACGAGCTTGGTTCATCGCCTGCACCGACCGAATAGACAACGCCAAGTCGGTCCGCCTGACTCTTGAGATAGGGGCCTATGGTCACGTCGGCTTCCACATTCATCATCACCAGATGCTTGCCGTGCTCCATGGCCATGAGGTCATAGTCGGCGGCAACGCCCGGCTTGCCGGTGGCATCGATGACCACATCAATCTGGGGGGTGGTGACCAGGGTTTCGACCGAGGTGATGGCAATCTTGCCCGCCTCGATGGCGGTGCCTGCCTGTGCCGGGGTATCGGCCTCACGGCCGCGCGTATCATCGCCATAGGCGATCCGGATGGCATCAAGGGCCGTGTGGGGGCGGCGCGTTGCAATGGCGGCAATGGAAATGCCATCCATCATGCTGCCCTGGGTCACCAGATCGGTACCCATTTCCCCTGAACCAATGACGCCGACGCGAATGGTCTTGCCGGCATCGGCGCGGGCTTTGAGGTCCCGGGCGAGCCCGGTAAGTGCTACATTGGCGGTCATGGCGAACTGACTTGTCAAAGGTGTCTGGGTGGTGGGTTGGCTCTAGCACCCTGGGGTGCTGCGCTGGAAATAATGTGGTCTGACAAGGGTCTATCAGAGGGCGGGCAAACAGTCCAAACATTCGCATTTGGCCAATGATTAGAGGCGTCTGGAACAGACCGACCCCTAAGGTTAGCACTTATTAAACCGTTAGCGGGCAAAGTTCGCTCTGGAGAAGTCTCCGTTAGCGCGAGCCATATCATGAACTCAATTGCTGCCAGATCCGTTGCCTTGCCGGCAATTCTGGATCTCGATGCGCTGGATGGCGTGCGGGATACCTTGCTCGAAGCTATCGAGGTTGGATCCGTGAGTGTGAATGCGGCGGGGGTTGAGCGGGTTTCGACCAATGCGTTGTTCATGTTGCTGAGCGCTGCCGGGTCGGCACGGCGCAATCAGGTCGGTCTTGAGGTTGTCAATCCGAGTCGGGTCATGGCCACTGCAATCGAGCGTCTTGGGCTGGGTGATCAATTTGAGGGAACGATCGGAAGATGACAGGTTTGCGCATCCTGACTGTTGATGACAGCCGAACCATTCTGGCGATGCTACATCATACCCTGTCAAACGCGGGGTTTGAGGTATTTCAGGCAGAGGATGGGCGACAGGGCCTTGAAGTGTTGCGCACCCAAAAAGTCGATGTGGTCATCACTGACATCAATATGCCGATCATGGATGGCATTGAGTTTATCAAGGCGGTGCGCGCCAGTGGCGAATTCCAAAGCCTGCCCGTGATAATTCTTACCACCGAGACCAGCCAGGACAAGCGCGATCAGGGCAAGGCTGCGGGTGGTACCGGATGGATCGTCAAACCGTTTGATCCCGAAAAGCTGATCAGCGTCATTCACCGGGTTGTCCATTGAGCCCGCTACCAAAATACGCGTGCGCCGCTCATGAGTGATCTGGACGAATTCAAAGTCACCTATTTCGACGAGTGCTCGGAGCTTCTGGGCGAGCTCGAAGAGATTTTTGCAGTTATCGAGCTGGGCGATCGCGATAGCGCGCGGATCAACGCGGCATTTCGGGCTGTGCACTCGATAAAAGGAGGCGCAGGCGCCTTCGGTTTCAGCGCGCTGGTCGAATTTGCGCACGGCTACGAAACCCTGATGGATCAGGTTCGCGACGGGCGCGTATCCATGAGCGACGACGTGGTGACGTTGTGCATTCGTGCCAACGATCTGCTCGCCGATTTTGTTGGAGCGGCGCGCAGCGACGCACCGCTGGCCGCTGAACATGGTCTGGCAGAAAAACTCCAGATGGCGGCGTTGGCAGAAGGGCAGGCGATCGACGGCGAACTTGATGATTTCGACTTCGATTTTACGCCCATTGCGGTTGATCTGGGTAAGGACGAAGCCGAAACCAAGATCGAGGTTCATACCGATCAGTTCGCCGATGCACCTTCAACCGATCTTGATGGGCAATGGGAAATTAGCTTCCGGCCGCACGCGGCGCTTTACGCGCGTGCTAACGACCCCTTGCTGTTGTTCCGCGAACTCGCGGCGCTTGGGCATATGAGTGTGCAGGCCCAAATGCTTGATTTACCGCCTCTGGCCGATTTCGAACCGTTTGGAGTCTATTGCCTGTGGACGATTTCCCTGGTTTCGCCTGACCTCACTGAAGCTATGATCCGCGAAGTTTTTGAATTCGTTGAAGGCGATTGCGATATATCGGTGGTTCGTCTGGGCGAGCAGACGGGGACGGGGGAAAATGACGTAACGGTGCAGGTTGCCATATCGGCCACCGACGTACTGGACCCAAATATCAATGATTTCCTGATGCTCAGCGACGACGAAATCGGCGCGATGATTGAGTTTGGCGAACCGGATGACCTGCGCGAGGCACCTCTGGTTGGCCAAGAGACGGTGGGCGCGAGCATACCCCAAGAGGCGATTGCGGCCGGGCCGGAAGCTGGTATTCCTGAGCCGACGAGTGCTAAACCGATTGTCGAGTTGGCTGATGAAGGCGACCGACGGGCGGTTGGCGTGCAGTCCATCCGTGTTGATCTCGAAAAGGTAGATCGGGTCGTCAATATGGTGGGCGAATTGGTCATCACCCAATCGATGTTGACCCAGCAGATGGATGAAACGCTGCGCACGCAATATACCGAACTGGTTCGCGGGCTCGAGGTTTTGGCGCAGACGACACGGGGATTGCAGGACTCGGTGATGGCGATCCGGGCGCAGCCGGTCAAATCGGTGTTTTCGCGCATGCCGCGGCTGGTGCGGGAGCTTGGCCTTAAGACCGGCAAGACGATCAAGCTCGAAATGGTCGGCGAAGCCACGGAAATCGACAAGACGGTGATCGAGCAATTGTCCGATCCACTTACCCATATGATCCGCAATTCGGCCGACCATGGCATTGAAAGCGGTGCGGTGCGGCTGGCGGCAGGAAAGCCTGAAGCTGGTACGATTCGACTGGGGGCCGAGCAAGCCGGCGGCAATATTCTGATCACTATTGAGGACGACGGGGCAGGGATCAATCGCGAGCGGGTGCTGCAGGTGGCGCGTTCCCGAGGCGTTGTGGCGCCCGATGCAGACCCCACCGACGAGCAGATCGACCAGTTGATTTTTGCTCCCGGCTTTTCGACAGCTGAGGCCGTTAGCGACATCTCGGGTCGAGGGGTCGGTATGGATGTCGTCCTGTCCAATATCCGCAAGATCGGTGGTTCGGTAAATGTGCGCTCAAGGCCGGGTCGTGGAACGCGCATGACCCTGCGTTTGCCGCTTACCCTTGCGGTACTGGATGTGATGTTGGTTCAGGTGGGCCAGAGCCGCTATGTGGTGCCGCTATCCTCCATCGTCGAAACGATTCAATGCAGTCGCGCAGCATTTTCGCGGGTGCCGAGCGGCGGGCAGGTGCTGCACGTTCGCGGGGAATATGTCCAGGTGATCGACCTTGCAGAGCGTTTTGAGCTTGATGGCGCACGAGATGCGGAAAGCCGGTTCCTGGTGCTTTGTGAAGCCGAGGGGTCCCACAAGATTGCGCTGATCGTTGACGACATCATGGGGCAGCAGCAAGTGGTCATCAAATCTCTTGAAGAAAATTTCGAACGCGTTGAGGGCATCGCGGGAGGCACAATCCTTGGTGATGGCAATGTTGCCCTGATTGTGGATGTGCAAGGGCTCAAGGCGAGTGATCCGCACAGGACAGCGGCCTGACAAGGCGCGGAAAGGCAAATGATGGAAGCGCTAGATATGCGTGACGATGCGGTCGACCAATCAGCTATTGCGGCGCAAAACGCCCTGCAACTGATCGCTTTTTCAATCGGCGAGCAGACCTATGGTGTCGAAATCACCACGGTGCGGGAGATCCGCGCGTGGAATGGAGCGACGCCTCTGCCCAATACACGCGACTATGTTCGCGGGGTCATTAATCTGCGCGGCACCATTGTGCCGATCTTTGATCTGAGAGCTCGATTTGGCGATGGCAAGACGACGCCGACAAAAAATCACGTGGTTGTTGTGATGTCCGTTGGGAACAAGTGGGTGGGCATTCTGGTGGATGCCGTCAGCGATATTCTGACCGTTTCGCGCGATGACATTCACAATGTGCCGGAAGGCAATTCCATCGATACCGAATTGCTCAATGGCATTGTCACCCATGAGGGCCGGATGGTGGGGCTGATTGACTTGCTCGCGGTGGTTTCAAGCGCCAGGGCCGACGCCTGATCGCTGCATCAGAGGTGCACGCCGCTAGAACAGTTCAGCTTCGCCCGATTTGAGGTGCGCTGCGATGCCCGAAAGGGCCGGCAGGCGTAATTCGTCCAGGGTCAGGCCTGCCCAAATGGCGTCGATATCTCGAGGCTGGGCAGCATTTATCCCATCCAACTGCCGCACAACTGACGCTAGCCCGCGACAGCGCTGCTCGATGCGATCCTGGTCCTGAAGGGTTTTGACAATCTGGGTCATGGCGCGCTGGCGTGCGGATTCGGGATCGACACCCGTTTCGGCAAGAATCTGCAGTGCCTGATTGATACCATCGACCAGCACGGCTGTCTGCCGCGCGGTTTCCTCCAGTTCAGTTGCCAGCCGCTGCATCGCCATTGGGACCAATTCCTCACCTGTGGTGTCTATCATATCGTAGAAGTCTGAAGTGGTTCTTGCCGAAAAATCCATGCGGGCAAAGCCCTTATGGATTGGTTAGCAATTCAATAACCGGTTGGCACTAGGCTTTGGTACACACTGATGGAATTCAAACGTAAATGGCCTTGAGGCAAACTCTTCCCGCCGAATTCGACCGAAGCGTTGTGACGACCATCCATCAGGGCGACTATCGTGTCTCTGACCAGACCGCGGTGACCTTGTCGACGGTGTTGGGATCCTGCGTTTCAGCCTGTGTGCACGACGCGGTTGCCAGGGTTGGGGGGATGAACCATTTCCTTTTGGCCGAACAACCGGGATCTGCCCGAGAGAAATTCGGCGCTTCGGCGCGGTATGGGGCGTTTGCGATGGAGCGGTTGATCAATCGTGTTCTGAGCTTGGGGACAGGCGACAAAGCCAATCTCGAAATCAAGATTTTTGGCGGCGGCCGCATAAATACAGCGCTTGATGATGTGGGTGGCAAGAACATTGACTTCGTGCGCGGGTTCCTGCGGGCCGAGGGATACGACATTGCCGGCCACGATCTGGGGGGCAATTTTGCCCGGCGGGTCCTGTTCAAACCGGCGTCAGGACGCGTATTCGTCAAGCGGCTCGATAGCGCGGCGGGCATGTTGATCGCCACCCAGGAGCTGGTGGACGCCCGGAGCAAGCATGGGGGTAAACAGGCTTTGCCCGACATCGAATTGTTCTGAGAAATGTCGTTTTGAAGTGCCTGCGCCCTTGGCAGGGGTGGAGCGGCGTAGCAGGCCTTATCAAAGTGTTAGCAAGGTCAAGCAAACTATAGAGTTGGTTAACCATTGCTGGCTTAGTGTGCCAATCATGGACATTAACTCCTTTTGAGCGGCGGACGTTTACCGGTATGCAATATTTGCGCCTAGCGTTGGTCGGGTGCTGCCTGTGGCTGGTTGCAATCGCTGCGGCAGCCGGGTTGCTGCTGGCATTTGGCTCAAGCGCCGAGATCATCGTGGCCATTGGAGCGCTCTTCGGTCTGGCGGTGGTTCTGTCGCTGCTGGCGGCAATCATGCACCAGCGCGGGCATCGAAATACACTGGCGGCAATCGCGCGGGCTGCGGGCTTGACCGAGGTCGCGGACGAAAGGTTTTCCATTCGTGACATTGTGGCTCGAATGGGCACCCGGCTGGAGCGGGCACACCATTTCAAAGCCGGCCTTGAGGCGATCGGGCAACCCGTGCTGCTGGTCACCGAAAGTGGGACAATTGAAGCGGCAAGCCGGGGGGCGGCAGCCCTGGTCAAGGGCAAGGTGGAAGGGGAAACTCTCGATGCTGTCTTTGGGGCGGGTTATCTCGAAACAGGTGGAGGAAGCGCCGAGCAGTCACTGATTCTGTTGGGCGGACGGCGATTTGAAGTGAGCCGCCGGGCCATTGGTGTGGGTCGTTACATTCTGGAATTTTCTCCGGCGGGTCAGTTCATCGAAGATGATGATCTGGATGCCTTTGCTTCGGCGCTGGCAGGTGGGCAAACCGGCTTTCGATTTGAGGATGATGTTGCCCGGTTCAATCCGGGCCTTGCCGCGCTCAACCTGGGCATTGAGGCGATTGACGAAAGCGTGCGGGCACTGGACGAACTTGCCGGCCATATGGCGTCTGCCAACGTTACCGGTCTGACGCGGCAGGTCGATGCTGTCAGGGCAAAAATCATGGGCATAGAGGGCGAACGGGATCAGCAACAGGTCTTGCGGCTGGCGGTGGAGCGCAAGCTTTCAGCGATTGCGGAACTGGTTGCCGATTTTGAGGCCCAGGCCGACCGTATGCGTGACATGGCGTTGGGCGCACGCCGAGGGGTCAACGGCATACGCGACCGGGTAGTGGGCGGCGTGGCCAGCGCCGCGCAACTGAGCGCGATGGGACAGGACGCGGCAGATCTGGCGGGCGAGGTCGATCTTAGCGCGCGCCGGACCCAGGTTGTTGTCGGCGATCTCGACATCATGACGCTAGAGGTCGGCAAACTCGTTGCGGCCATTGAAGAAGTTTCCTTCCGCACCAACTTGCTGGCGCTCAATGCTGCGGTCGAGGCGGCCCGGGCCGGGGAGAAGGGTGCCGGATTTGCCGTGGTTGCCGAAGAAGTGCGCATGCTGGCACAGCTCACCAATCGTTCCGCCAAGGACATCAGGGCGGTGGTCGACCGTGGGCGCGCCAATATGACTGCCGGTGTTAAAGAATCGACGTCATTGCAGCAAATGACTGTCGATCTTGAAAAGCGTTTACGCAACATAAGCAATGAGGCGGGCAGTATTGCGCGCAATTTGAGCGAGGATGGGCAGTCTCTTGCTCAGATCGAGGCCCGGCTGGGGCCAGTTAATCAGGGTTCCACCTCGGCGCGTGCACCAGTTCTGCGGCGCGCCTCCTAGAATTTCTGGCGTGTTGCGCAGTTTGGATGGCATTGAATGGAACAGGTCGAGTTCACTCTCAACGACATCGAATTTGAGAGGATCAAGGCCCGTGTGCGGGCCGAGGCGGGGATTTCCCTGAGCGATGCGAAACGGACATTGGTCATTTCGCGACTTTCCAAGATTGTTCGCACCCTCGGCATGGTCAGTTTTGCCGACTATCTCGATTTTCTGGAGCGTAATGCGAACGGCGCGGCGCGTCAGGACTTCATCAATGCGCTGACCACCAACCTGACGCGGTTCTATCGCGAAGAGCACCATTTTGAACATTTGTGTGCCCATGTTGAGAAATTGATTGAAACGCGTCCGCGCGGCACCCGGCTGCGAATCTGGTCTGCTGGCTGTTCGACCGGCCAGGAGCCCTACAGTATCGCGATGTCGTTGATTTCAGCCTTTCCGGAATTGCGCCGCTGGAATTTCAAAATACTGGCTACCGACATTGACACTGCGGTTCTGGCCAAGGCCGCAACGGGCATCTATCCCGACGGAGAATTGTCAGGGCTGGCGCCCGAGCGTGCCCGACTGTTGGAGCACTCGGCAGGCAGTACAGTTCGCGTCCGGCGCGAAGTGCAGGAACTGGTGGCCTTCAAGCCTCTCAACTTGATGACACAATGGCCGATGAAGGGGCCATTTGACGCGATCTTCTGCCGGAATGTCGCGATTTATTTTGACAAGGCTACGCAACGCGAAGTGTTTACGCGGTTCTCCCACCTATTGGCACGCGGCGCTTTTCTCTACATCGGTCACTCGGAAAATATCGGCAGCGGGTCACGCGACTTCAAACTGGTCGGCAAGACCATCTATCAGTGCAAGACCGGACTGGGACGGGTGGAAGCCGCATGACGATCAAGGTGCTGGTAGTCGATGATTCTGCTCTGATCCGGGGTGTGTTGACGCGGATGCTGGTTAACGAGGGTGATATCGAAGTCGTGGGGACGGCGCTTGATCCGATTGATGCGCGTGCAAAGGTCAAGACGCTCAATCCCGACGTGATCACGCTCGATATTGAAATGCCCAATATGAACGGGCTGCAGTTTCTGGATCGGTTGATGCGACTGCGGCCGACGCCGGTGGTGATGGTTTCAACGCTGACGACCAAGGGTGCCAGTGAAACATTGCTGGCGCTTGAATTGGGCGCTGTGGATTTTGTTGCCAAACCCGGTGTGGGGTTGGATGGAGGTCTTGAAACTTTCGGAGCGGGGCTGCGTGAAAAGATTCGCGCCGCTGCTACCTCCGATGTTCGGGGTCGCGCGCAACGGGTGGATGCGCCCAAGGTTGCGGTCCGTACGGCAGCGGGGCCCGCTGGAGCCTTGATCGCCATTGGTGCCTCAACCGGGGGTGTTGAAGCAGTGCGTGCCGTCCTCAGTGCCCTGCCAGTTGATTGCCCCCCGATTGCCATTGCCCAGCACATGCCGGCGGGCTTTACCAGTCGGTTTGCTGCACGGCTCGATAGTCTTTGCGCCATCAATGTGGTTGAAGCCGAAGATGGTATGGTGGTTCAGACAGGCAATGCTTACGTTGCACGCGGCGACTATCATTTGCGGATTGAGCGCCGTTCGGGCCAGCTCAAATGCCGCCTGGATCAAAAAGATCAGGAAAGCGGGCACCGACCCAGCGTCGATGTGTTGTTTGGGTCAGTGGCGCAAACTGTTGGTGCGGCCGGGATCGGCATCATCCTGACCGGAATGGGCCGGGACGGCGCGCGTGGCCTCGGGCAGATGCGGGACGCGGGCGCCCACACAATTGGTCAAAGCCGGGCGTCGGCCCTGGTTTACGGGATGCCCAAAGTTGCCTTCGAAGAGGGAGCCGTGGTTGAGCAGGCCCCGCTTGACGAAATTGCGTTGCGGTTGGCAAACGCTCTTGGCCGGGCCAGGTCGGCACCCTGATTGAGTGGGAACGGCAAGAGTTGAAAACCTGTTGCCCGGTGCGTGGCAACGCAAAGGGTTCGATTGATGGATTCGTAACGGTTGGGGCTTAGGTTCGTTGGATAAGTCCGGACAGATCCGGCTTTCTGAACGGGTGAACACGTTAATGCCAAAAGCCAGCGCTGTGAGCGTCATGATCGTTGATGATCAGCAGTCCATGCGTGGTATTTGCAAATATATTCTGACTCAGTTGGGGTTCAAGGAAATCGTTGAGGCACGAAGCGGGCGCGATGCGCTGGGTAAGCTCGAAAAAGCCAGTGTCGATCTGATCATTTCCGACTGGAACATGGACGACATCGACGGGCTGACCCTGCTCAAGGTCGTGCGCAAGCATCCTCGAACAACGGCTGTGCCGTTCATCATGGCGACGGGGCGCTCCGATAAAGAGCAGGTCAAGGAAGCCATTACGTTTGGTGTCAACAATTACATCGTCAAACCTTATGACGCCTCAACGATGCGGCGGCGCATAGAGGCCGTCATCGGCGCCCTGACTTAAGCGTTCCGCCATAGCGCATGGTTGGCGCGCGGATCATCAATCACTTTTTTCAGTTGGGTCGCAGTAAACGCTCAATTAAGCAGGCTTTGGTATTTGTGCCTACGGGCGAACCCGCGTCATGGCGTGTCGCAAATGGGGGATGAGTATGTTTGAGCGGATTAGAAACGCATTCGGTAATATCAAACTGACCACAACGATTGCTGTTTTGGTCATTTCGGCGACAGTGGTGTCGGCGGCCGCCATTTCGGCGGCGATATATGTCACCTTGAGTGAGTCGGCGCGCGAGTCTGCCCAGACCCAACAAACTTCAAACCTCAAGACCGCGGCCACTGTTTTGAATAGCCTGCTGCCCGGCGCCACCGTTAGCTGGAATGATGACGGCTCTCTGGACGGGATCAAGACCTGGGTCATGCCGCGCCAATTTCTCAACAACGACCTGGTCGATTCAATTGTCCGGATCACTGGTGAATCTGCGACGCTTTATACCTGGAACGATGAGGCTCAGCGATTTGAAGCGCTTAGCACTACCCTGCGTGACGCAGACGGCAAGCGATTGGTCGGCATGCCGCTCGACGAAACTGACCCGGCCTTCGCTTCGATTACGGCCGGCCTGCCCTATCGTGGTCAAGCCAATATTGAGGGTGAAAATTATTTCACCGCTTATCAGCCCATCGCTGATCTCGTCCGGCAAGGAGCGCGGCATTATCTATGTCGGGTTGGACAAGGCTCGAGCGGAAGCGGTGATATTTGATACGCTTCGTTTAACGGCGCTCTGGGGCGCGATGGCAACAGCCATTCTGGGGATTGTCGGGTTGGCATTGTCGCGCCTGATGATGGCTCCGGTGCCAAAGTTGGCCAGGGTCATGACGGAAATTTCGGCCGGGGACTATGCGACCGAAGTGCCATACACCAAGGGCGGCAATGAAATTGGCGACATGGCTCGCGCGGTTGAAGTTTTCCGGGAGAATGGGCTCAAAATTCGCGAGATGAATGAGGATGAGCGGTCGGCCTCGGTTCGTCGCAATTCTGAACGCGCGCAAATGATGCAGGCCCTGCGCGCCGCATTTGGCGAGGTGGTCGATGCGGCGGTGGCGGGCGATTTTACCAAGCGCGTCGGTACTGAGTTCGCCGATCCCGAACTGAACGGATTGGCAACCAGCGTCAATAGCCTGGTCGAGACGGTTGATCGGGGCCTTGGCGATACTGGTATTGTACTCGCTGCCCTGGCCAATACTGATCTGACCAAGCGCATGGATGGCGACTATCAGGGCGCCTTTGCCCGGCTAAAAGCCGACATCAACGCGGTGGGAGACAAGTTGGGTTCGGTGGTATTGCAACTGCGCCAGACGTCGCGAGCGCTGCGCACCGCGACCGGCGAGATCCTGTCGGGCACCAACGATCTTTCAGAGCGCACGACCAAGCAGGCGGCGACCATCGAGGAAACCTCGGCGGCCATGGAACAACTGGCCAGCACGGTTACGCAGAACGCCGAGCGCACCAGGGATGCGTCCAACAATGCTTGTGAAGTTATTGTTGCAGCTGAGGAGGGCGGCGTTGTTATGGGGCAGGCCAATGAGGCCATGGACCGCATCACCACGTCTTCGACCAAGATTTCGAGTATCGTCGGGCTGATCGACGACATTGCGTTCCAGACCAATCTGTTGGCGCTCAATGCCTCGGTTGAGGCCGCGCGGGCGGGGGATGCCGGTAAGGGGTTTGCCGTTGTTGCCGTTGAAGTGCGGCGGCTGGCGCAGTCGGCGGCCAGTGCCTCTTCGGACATCAAGCAGTTGATTGAACAAAGCTCAACCGAGGTCAGCGGCGGCAGCAAGCTGGTGGCCAGCGCTGCGGCGCGGCTGAGCGCGATGCTGGAAAGTGCGCGGGCAAACGGCGCGCTCATGGAAGCCATGGCGCGCGATAGTCGTGAGCAGGCGGCTGCTATCGAAGAGGTCAATATTGCCGTGCGGCAAATGGATGAAATGACCCAGCACAATGCCGCACTGGTTGAGCAGACCAACGCGGCGATAGAACAAACTGAAGCGCAGGCGCGTGATCTGGATGGCGTGGTCGACGTTTTTGTGGTCCATCAGGAACAGGAGCCAGCATGGCAACAGCCGCCTGCCGGGCGGCCTGAGGTCCACAAATTGCAATCGGCATCCCGGACTTACATGAGCCAGGGAAATGCAGCGATTTCTGACGATTGGAACGAGTTCTAGACGGGGTTGGCCAGTCGTTACCGGAATATACCTACTTCCCAATCAATTGAGGAGAAACCAGCGCAATTTAAGCTTGCTCAGAACGTCCCACACCCGACCCCGCGCACTGGCGATGGGACCCATAAGGAGCATGGCCATAATGGCGCTTTTCTCGTCCAACCGACGTTTAAACGAACGCAGCAAAATTGATGCGATCAATCGATCGCACGCTACTATCGAGTTCGGCCTCGATGGCACCATCGTTGATGCCAACCAGAATTTTCTCGACACAATGGGGTATCGGCTCGACGAAATTGTTGGCCAGCATCACCGGATATTTGTTGCGCCATCGCACGCGCAGTCGAGCGAATATGCCGCGTTCTGGCAAAAACTGGGCCGGGGCGAGTTCGAGACGGCTGAGTATGGACGCCTGAACAAGGCGGGCGAGTTGATCTGGTTGCAGGCGAGCTACAACCCGCTGCTGGATGGCCGCGGCAAGCCGGTCGGCGTCATAAAATTTGCAACTGATATTACCGAGGCAAAAAATCAGGCCGCAGATCATGCCGGCCAGATTGCGGCAATTTCTCGGGCGCAGGCGGTTATCGAATTTGAGTTGGACGGCACCATTCGCAGTGCCAATGAAAATTTCCTCTCCGTTCTCGGCTACGGCCTTGATGAGATCGTTGGTCGTCATCACCGCATGTTTGTGGAGCGTGAATTTGCAGGCAGCGCAGAATATGAGCGGTTCTGGCAGCGGTTGCGCGAGGGTGAATTTCTCGCAGCTGAATACAGGCGCATTGGCAAAGGCGGGCGAGAAGTCTGGATTCAGGCTTCGTATAATCCGGTGCTTGATGCCAAGGGCAAGCCGTTCAAGGTGGTCAAATTTGCGACCGACATCACCGAGCGAAAAGTTGCCGAGGGCATCATTGCCCAGTTGCGTAACAGTCTGGTGCGGCTGGCAGACGGGGATCTCTTGGGCCGGATCGACACCAGTTTCAGCGGCGAGTATGAGCAACTGCGGCTGGCCTATAATCAGACGTTGGAGCGGTTTTCCGATATAGTAACGCGGCTCAAAAACACCTCGCGCTCCCTTAAAACCGCTACCGGAGAAATATTGGCGGGTGCCAATGATCTATCCGAGCGCACGACGCGACAGGCGGCAACGATTGAGGAAACCTCGGCAACGATGGAGCAGCTCGAGGTTACCGTCAATGAAAACGCGAAGGCAGCAGATGCGGCCAGCGCCAAGACGCGCTCCGTCAGCCAAAGCGCCGCCGATGGGGGCGAGGTCATGCGGGAAGCCAATGCAGCCATGGAGCGGATCACCGTTTCGTCGGGCAAGATTTCCAACATCATTGGCATGATCGACGACATCGCCTTTCAAACCAATCTGCTGGCGCTCAATGCGTCGGTTGAGGCGGCGCGGGCGGGCGATGCGGGTAAGGGATTTGCGGTCGTTGCCGTCGAGGTTCGTCGTTTGGCGCAATCGGCGGCCAGCGCGTCGGCTGATGTAAAAGTTCTAATTGAGCAGAGTGCAAACGAAGTCGAGGGCGGCTCGAAACTGGTCGCTGACGCGGCCAGCAAATTGCTCAATATGCTCGACGCGGTTCAGGAAAATACAGCTCTGATCGAAGGGATTGCCGTCGCCAGCCGCGAGCAGGCCTCTTCGATTGAAGAGATCAATATCGCCGTGCGGCAGATGGATGAGATGACCCAGCATAATGCTGCACTGGTCGAGCAGACAAATGCGGCCATCGAACAGACGGAGACTCAGGCGGTTGAACTCGATACGATTGTTGATGTCTTCAAGCTGGAAGCTGCGGTCGTGACCGAAACACCGGGTCAGACCCGGCAGCAACCGACCCGTGCGCCCCAGTTCAGCACGCAGGGAAATACGGCAATCGATCCCGATTGGTCCGAATTCTGATTTCCTGCGGATCATCTTGCGTCGCGGACGGTCTCATGGTTGAAGGCTGCAACCTTTGAGGAGCGTAAATGGCGCAGATTGGCCTCGTTGCCCACGATGACCGTAAGGACGATATGGCCAAATGGGTCAAGACCCATCAGGACCAACTGAGCCAACACGATCTGTTCGCGACCGGAACGACCGGCTCGCGCATTGTCTCGGCGACAGGACTTAGCGTCACCCTGCTCAAGAGCGGGCCACTCGGGGGCGATCAGCAATTGGGCGCGATGATCGCCGAGGGGCGACTGGATGTTCTGATTTTTCTGATCGATCCGCTTTCAGCCCAGCCTCACGATGTGGACGTCAAGGCGTTGACGCGGCTGGCTACGCTTTATGATGTGCTGTTTGCCTGCAACAAGATCACGGCTGATGCGGTGCTCAACGCGCTCAAGGATAATGGGGGCAATGGGGCTCACGGTTGACCAGCGCCCCTGCTTGTGAACAGATGCCGCAAAATGGCCCGGAACAATCCAGGGCCGGGGCAGATTGTTTTCAGGAAATCAGGACGGGATCCGGTTGTCGTTCGATGCAGTCATTGACGTTAAAAACGTCACCAAGCGATTTGGCGGGTTGACCGCGGTCAACGATTGTTCCCTGCAAGTGGCGCGGGGATCGATCACGGGTCTGATTGGCCCGAATGGGGCCGGTAAATCGACTTTGTTCAACATTGTAGCCGGCAATATCGTACCGGATGATGGCCAGATCATGTTTGACGGTGTTGATGTCACCGGCTTGCCACCGCATCAATTGTTTCGCACCGGCATGTTGCGCACTTTCCAGATCGCGCACGAATTTTCCCACATGACGGCGCTCGAAAATCTGATGATGGTGCCCGGTGACCAGCCGGGTGAGCACTTGAGCAATGTCTGGTTCCGCCCGCATCTGGCGGGATCGCGCGAAACCGAAGTGCGCAAAAAGGCGCTCGATGTCATCGATTTTCTCAAACTTGGCCATGTCCGCAATGAGCTGGCGGGCAATCTGTCGGGTGGGCAGAAAAAGTTGCTTGAGCTTGGCCGCACCATGATGGTCGACGCCAAGATCGTGCTGCTCGATGAAGTGGCGGCGGGGGTCAATAAGACATTGCTGCAGGATCTGGCGGGCAATATCGAGCGCATGAACCGCGAATTGGGCTACACTTTTTTTGTCATCGAACACGATATGGATCTGATTGGTCGGCTATGCGACCCAGTGATCGTCATGGCGCAGGGCGAAAAAATCGCCGAGGGCCCGATGAGTGACATTCGTGCCAACGAAGCAATTGTTGAAGCCTATTTCGGTTCGCCGGTGGTGGAAGCCTGATGCACAATATAATTTGGCGACGTCCGCATCCGCAGTATCGGGGGGTGCCGGAATGGCATTGATTGAATTGAGCCACGTGGTCGGTGGATATGGTGGGGCACCGATTCTCAATGGCATCGACATGGCCATCGAACGCTCCGATATTGGCGTAATTGTCGGGCCGAACGGGGCCGGAAAATCAACGACGCTCAAGGCAATCTTTGGACTGCTGAAAGTTACGGGTGGCGGCATCGTTTTTGATGGCGAGGAAGTTGCCAACTCGCTTCCTGACAAACTGGTGCCGCGCGGGCTGTCGTTCGTGCCCCAGGAAAAGAACGTTTTCACTTCGATGAGCGTTGAAGAAAACCTCGAAATGGGGGCGTTCACGCGGCGCGACGAATTCAGCGACACCATGGCCTGGGTTTACGACATGTTTCCCGCGCTCAAGGAAAAGCGTCGGCAGCCGGCGGGCGAGTTGTCGGGCGGCCAACGTCAGATGGTGGCGATGGGTCGGGCGCTGATGAGCAAGCCAAAGCTATTGATGCTGGACGAGCCTTCGGCTGGATTGTCGCCGCGCTATGTCATCGAGATATTCGAGACCATTGTGCGCGTCAACAAGGAAGGCGTCGGCATCCTGATGGTTGAGCAGAACGCGCGACAGGCGCTGGCCTTTGCGTCAAAAGGATTTGTTCTGGCCAACGGGCAGAACCGTTTTACCGGCACCGGTGCCGAACTGATTGCCGACCCGGAAGTCGCCAAGAGCTTTTTGGGGGCTGAGGATTTCATGACCGAGTTCGTATTTTTTCTCAATCAAGTGCTGGTTTCTGGCGCCGTGCTAGGCTCAATCTATGCGCTGGGCGCCATCGGTATCACGCTGATTTTCGGCATCCTGCGCTTTGCTCATTTTGCCCATTCCGAGCTGATGACGTCGGGGGCGTTCATCGCGTTTTTGCTGGCGCTCTGGTTTTCCTCAATGGGGGTGTCGCTGCCCATTCCCACCGGTTTTGTGGTGCTGCCGATTGCAATGGCGCTGGCCGCCGCTTTGGCATTGGGCATCGACAAGGGTTTTTATGCGCCGCTGCGCAAGCGGGGGCGCGGCCGGTTACGCTGTTGATCGCCTCGATCGGCGTGACGCTGATGATGCAGGGGCTGGTGCGGCTGTTTTTCGGCACCGGCAGCTACAGTTTTTTCGAGAACGAATCAAAGGCCATCTATCGCATTGATACCTCGTGGCTGGGATCAACCCGACCCTTGGTAATCACCCAGCCTCAGTTGCTCATGGTCGTGGTCACCATCATTGCCGTGGTGGCCCTGCACTTCTTCCTGACCCGGTCGCGGCTGGGCAAGGCGATGCGGGCGATGGCGGACAATGCCGATCTGGCGCAGGTCTCGGGGATCAATACCGCGCTGGTGGTGCGGGTGACCTGGATCATTGCCGGGGCGCTGGCCTGTATGGCGGGCACCATGCTGGCACTCGATGTAACGCTGAAGCCGGATCTGGCGTTCAATATCATCCTGCCAATCTTTGCGGCTGCCATCGTTGGTGGGCTGGGGCAGGCCTATGGCGCCATTGCGGGCGGGTTCCTCATTGGTTTTGCCGAAACCATTTCGGTGTTCAACTGGTCCATCGTGCTGCGGCCGCTCAAGTCGGTGTTGCCCGACTGGATTTCAATCCCCGGCAATCTGGCGCTGGTGCCGACGGAATACAAGCTGACGGTGGCGTTCCTCATTCTGGTGGTGACGCTTCTGGTGCGACCGACCGGTATTTTTAAGGGAGCGTCGTCATGATCCGGCGCTCGCTCACCCTGTTTTTCGGCCTGTTTGTCCTGATCCTTTTGATCGGCTCGATATTGGGGGCGCCATTTACCTCAAGTCGCCTGGTTGAAGCGGCGGCCTATTCCCTGATTGCACTGGGGCTCAATATCCAGTGGGGCTATGGCGGCCTGTTCAATTTTGGCGTCATGGGTTTCCTGATGCTGGGCGGCTTTGCCGTCACCTTCATGTCCTATCCGGTCAATCCCGATTTCTGGGGCTCGGACGGGCCGTGGATGCTGGGACGGGCGCTGATTGCTTTCGCCATCGGGGCGGGGCTGGTGTTGGCAGCGCGCCAGTCGCATCGCATTGGTATCAGGGGTGGCTGGAAAGTGGCCCTTACGGTGCTGGTGTGGTTTGTCGCCTATTGTACCTATCGCAGCCAGATTGATCCGGCGGCCGCCTATATCGAGGCCAATGCCGGCTTTGTCGGCGGGCTCGGAATCAATCCGGTGTTCGGGTGGCTGTTCGGCGGGGTTTTGGCCGCCGGTGTTGCCTATATCATTGGCAAGATTTGCCTTGGGTTGCGCACTGACTATCTGGCTATTGCCACTATCGGTATTTCGGAGATCATCCGGGCGCTGATCAAGAACATGGACTGGCTGACGCGCGGCACGTTGACCGTGTCGCCCATCCCCTGGCCAACGCCGCTGCCCCAGGATTTGCAGAGCGGTGGCATGGAAAACCTGACGGCGCTACTTTATGCGCGTTCGGGCTATCTGGTGCTGACATTGCTGGTGCTTGCCATTGCATTCTTCTTGATCTCGCGCGCCTATTCGGGGCCGTGGGGGCGCATGATGCGCGCCATTCGCGACAATCACATCGCGGCGGCATCGATGGGCAAGAACGTTACCAACCGCCAGCTGGAAATTTTCGTGTTCGGCTCGGTACTGATGGGTATTGGTGGCGGCATTCTGGTGTCGTTCACCCAGATTTTCGATCCCACCAGTTACCAGCCGATCAACCATACCTTTATTATCTGGGTGATGGTGATCGTGGGCGGCGCTGGCAATAATTGGGGGGCGGTATTTGGGGCGGTATTGATCTGGATGATCTGGATCATCTCCGAACCATTATCAAAAGCGGTTTTTGACACCCTGAGCTTTTGGTCCACCAGCATTGGCTGGCATGATATTCCCGATATTGAGGCGCGTTCAGCGCAGATGCGGGTATTTGTGCTGGGCCTCGTGATTACCATCGCGCTGCGTTACGCGCCAAGGGGGTTGATCCCCGAAGTGGTGCATCGCGAGAAGTAGTTTTTTGTGACCGGCAGCGTACTGGCCATGCCAACCGCGCCGAGAAACATCAATAATGAAAAAGGCCCGGAATCGCTCCCGGGCCTTCTGATTTGTTGTGGTTGGCCAGATTAGTTGATCGGGCCTTTTTCGACGAATTTGCCGCCTTCGACATCGAGTTGAACGATGATGCCGTCAACGTCGCCAGCCGCATCAAAGTCCAGCGCGCCACCGGCACCCTCATAATCAATATCGGTGCCGGCCTTGATCAGCTCGACAGCCTTGCTCCATTCGCCTGGCAGGATTTTTTCACCCGGGGCCGAGGCAACTTCGCGCAGGGCGGCGGAAAGACCATCGCGTGAGCCCGAACCATTCTTTTCGATGGCCAGCGCCAAAAGGAACGCCGCATCGTAGGCCTGAGGCGCGTAGGTGCTGTTGGGGTCGTTTCCAGCGTCGGTTGCCAGCTTGGTATAAAGGTCCGTGGCGGTGCCTTCGGGCGCGCCGGCGCGGGTAGCAACCATGCCTTCAACCGAGGCAGCGTCGATGCCCTTGAGCAGGTCGTCACCAACCATGCCGTCGCCACCAATGTAAGCGGTGAAATTGCCGCTCTCGACGGCCTGACGCAGAATGGTGTTTCCCGACGAGTTGGCATAGGCCAGAATGACGAGGTTCTGCGAAGCGGTCAGATTGCCCAGTTCGGCACGATAGTCGGCCTTGCCATCTTCATGGGCGACACTGGCAGCAACAGTACCACCGCCAGCCGTGTAGGCAGCGCTAAGCGCGTCGGCCAGACCCTTGCCATAGTCATTGTTGACATAGGTAATCGCGATATCGTCGATGCCTTTTTCGAGCAGAAGGCTGGCCATCTTGACGCCCTGAAGCGCGTCCGAAGGCGTGGTGCGATAGACAAGATCGTTGTCATCGAGCGTTGTCAGGGTTGGTGCTGAGGAAGCTGGCGAGATGAAAACGACGTTGCCCGACAGGCCTGAGCCGTTGAAGGCGCCGATGGTTTCACCGGTGCACAGCGCTCCAACAATGGCGGTCGCATTGTCGGAATTGATAACCTTGTCGGCTGCTGCTGCTGCGGTGGTGGCGTCGCAGGCACCGTCGGCCGATACCAGGGTCAGCTGGCCGCCAAGAATGCCGCCTTGTTCGTTGACCTCCTTGACTGCCAGTTCAGCGCCAGCAAAAATGGGTGGGGTGAGGCTTTCGATCGGGCCGGTAAAGCCGCCGATGAAGCCAATGGTGACGTCCTCTGCAACGCTCGGGACGACGAGGGCGAGGACCGATGCGGCGGTCGCTACGCTCAATAGTGTCTTGTTCAGTTTCATGTTTTCCCTCTGTCTTGGTCGAACAGCCAGTGCGCATTGAATTGGCATCTCTGCAGCTGTCCGACAAGCATTGGGGGCACGACCTGTGCCCCGCTGGAGGCGATATTGCATAATTTTCAAGTATGAGTCACCCGGTATTGATCATCTGGTCAAATCACCGACTCGATTGCTTAACGGGGGCAGGACCGCTAAGCTTGCACTCTGATTTGGTGGCGTGGACAAGATATATGCTGGGAACGCTTCGTTATGGTTTGGTGGTGCTGGCGGTATTGCTGGCGATCCCGGCGAGCTTTGCGCAAGCCGAATTTACGGTGCTGGATCAGGCTCAGGACGCGTCAGGGTCCGCGACCAATGCGCCCGCACCTGATGATCCGGCCGCGCCGCCACCGATTTGCGGCACAAAACCCATCAATATTGCCCGAATGGGCTGGTCGTCGGCGGCGCTGATGGCCGAAATTCATGCCCGTGTCCTGACCAGGGCATTTGACTGCAAGGTTCAGGTGGTACCCGGCGATCTGGCAACCACCGGCTCGTCAATGGGCTCGACCGGGCAACCGGCGGTTGCGCCTGAAATGTGGGTGACGCGCATATCGGATGTCTGGAACGGGGCAATCAAGGCGCAGATGGTGCGCCCGGCGGCCACCACTTACAGTGATCAGGTTTTTGAGGGTTGGTATGCGCCCAGCTATCTGGTTGCGGCCTATCCCGACATTGTTGATGCCGCAAAGCTGTCAGCAATCCTGCCCGAAATTGCCGGGGGGCAAAAGATAACCCTGATCTCATGCCCGACCGATTGGGGGTGTCGCATCATCAACCAAAATCTTGTTCGGGCGCTGGGTATTGAGGATTTGGTCGACATTGTGACACCCGCCAATCGGTTTGCCATGGATAGTTTGATCGCCGAGGCCGTGAGCAAACGCGATCCGGTGCTGCTGTATTATTGGCAACCCAACGCTGTCCTGGCACAGTTCAATTTTAGCCCGGTTAATCTGGGGCCCTATAACGAGGAAGCCTTCAAATGCCTGGCCCAAAGCAGTTGTGCTGATCCCGTGCCTTCTTCGTTCGCGCCAGAAAGCGTCATGATCGCGTTGTCCGAATGGGTGTTCACCGACGCGCCAGGCATTGCTGCCTATTTCACCCGTGCCATCCTGCCGACCAGTGAAATGAGCGTATTATTGATGGCGTTGAACGCGCCGGGCGCCAGTGTTGAGAGTGTTGCTGATCAGTTCGTGGCTGAACGTGGCGACATCTGGAGCGGGTGGGTTGGTTCAACGGGTCAATAGGACAAGCCAATTGTGCCAGTCCTGGCTGTGTTGACCAATGGTTGCAGTTGCCTTGGGGACCAGTGGGTGGATATAAAGGGCCCAGCATTAATATCGGCAGCAGGAGTTTTGCCTTGGAATTAAAGCGGATCAACGACAACGTCAGTGTTTCGGGGCAAATCCAACCCAGCGACGTTGCATCGCTCAAGGCCGCCGGCTTCGTTGCTATCGTCAATAATCGTCCGGATGGGGAGTCACCGGATCAGCCGAGCGGGGCTGAAATCGAAGCGGCTGCCAAAGCTGCGGGGCTTGATTATGTTGCCATCCCGCTCGGACGCGAGGGCGTTTCCCCCGATATGGTGGAAAAAACCAAGGCCGCTCTGGAGGGGAGCAGCGGCCCGGTGTTTTGCTATTGTCGGTCGGGAACCCGCTCAACAACGCTTTGGGCGCTGTCGCAGGCTGGCGTAATGGATGCCAAGGATATCGTCGCCCAGGCCGCTGACGCCGGATATGACATGTCTCATCTGGCCGGCCATCTCGGCCAGAACTGAATTTTTACGGCGCCGGTCCGCTACTCTGGCGTGGCTACCGGCGGCTGCTTTTATCCCTCCTGCTCGGATAGTAATTGATGCCCATCAAGAAAATACTTGTCGCCAACCGTTCTGAAATTGCCATCCGTGTGTTTCGGGCAGCCAACGAGCTTGGCTTGAAAACCGTCGCGGCGTTTGCAGAAGAAGACAAACTGGCGCTGCATCGGTTCAAGGCGGATGAAGCCTATCTGATCGGCAAGGGGAAGGGGCCGGTCGAGGCCTATTTGCAGATCGATGAATATTTGCGCATTGCTCGGCTTTCGGGGGCGGATGCGATCCATCCCGGTTATGGGCTGTTGTCGGAAAGCCCTGAATTTGCCGATGCGTGCGAAGCGGCCGGGATCATCTTTATCGGGCCGCGCGCCCAAACCATGCGCGATCTGGGCAATAAGGTTGCGGCCCGCGCCATGGCCGTTGCTTCGGATGTGCCGGTTGTGCCAGCAACCGATCCGCTGCCCGAAGACATGGATGAAGTGGCACGCATGGCCGAAAAGGTCGGCTATCCGCTGATGCTCAAGGCCAGTTGGGGCGGCGGCGGGCGCGGCATGCGCACTATCCGTTCGGCCAAGGAGTTGAAATCGGAAGTTTCCGAAGGCAAGCGCGAGGCCAAGGCGGCGTTTGGCAAGGACGAAATGTATCTCGAAAAGTTGGTGGAGCGGGCCCGCCATGTCGAGGTGCAGTTGATCGGCGACGATCACGGTAATCTGGTGCATCTGTTTGAGCGGGATTGCTCGGTGCAGCGGCGCAATCAGAAAGTGGTGGAGCGCGCGCCAGCGCCCTATCTCAACGACACGGTGCGCAAGGGTCTGACTGATGCTGCCCTGAAGCTGGGCAAGGCCGCCAATTATCGTGGTGCGGGTACGGTCGAGTTTTTGATGGATGCCGACACCGATGAGTTTTACTTCATCGAAGTCAATCCCCGCATTCAGGTGGAACATACGGTCACCGAAGAGGTTACCGGCATCGATATCGTCAAGGCCCAGATCAAGCTGCTTGACGGGGCGGTAATTGGTACCCCTGAATCGGGCGTGCCATTGCAGGAAAATATCCGGCTCAATGGCAATGCCATTCAGTGCCGCGTGACCACGGAAGACCCGGAAGAAAACTTCATTCCTGATTATGGCCGGATTACTGCTTATCGCGCCGCCACCGGTTTCGGTGTGCGACTTGATGGCGGCACGGCCTATGCCGGGGCGGTGATCACGCGCTATTATGACCCGCTTTTGGAAAAGGTCACCTGTTGGGCGCCGACAGCCGACGAGGCGATTAGTCGGATGCATCGCGCGCTACGCGAGTTCCGCATTCGTGGGGTCGCAACCAATCTGGCGTTTCTCGAAAACATCATTACCCACCCCGACTTTATAGAAAATCGCTATACGACACGGTTTATCGATACGACGCCGGAATTGTTCGATCTCAAGCGCCGCAAGGATCGGGCGACAAAGCTTTTGACCTATATTGCGGATGTCACGATCAATGGGCATCCCGAGGCGCGGGATCGGCCACGGCCACCCGCCGATGCTGCCGCACCGATTGTGCCTGAATTTGCGCCTCTGGCCACAATCGGGGGCAGCCGCCAGGTGCTCGACAGCCAAGGGCCAAAGGGGTTGGCCAATTGGATGAAAGAGCAGAAGCGCGTGCTGTTTACGGACACCACAATGCGCGACGCACATCAGTCGCTTTTGGCCACCCGCATGCGCTCGTTTGATATTACGCGTATCGCCCAGGCTTACTCGCGCGGTCTGCCCAATCTGTTCTCGCTTGAATGCTGGGGCGGGGCGACGTTCGACGTTGCGATGCGCTTCCTCAATGAAGATCCGTGGGAGCGCTTGGCGCAGGTGCGTGAAGGCGCGCCCAACATTTTGACCCAAATGCTGCTGCGCGGCTCAAACGGGGTGGGCTACACCAACTATCCCGATAATGTGGTCAAGTTTTTCGTTGCAGAGGCGGCGCGCGGCGGGGTCGATATTTTCCGTGTTTTCGACTGCTTGAACTGGGTTGAAAACATGCGCGTATCGCTGGATGCGGTGCTTGAGGCCAACAAGGTTGCCGAGGGCGTTATCTGCTATACCGGCGATGTTCTGGACCCGGATCGGGCCAAATATGATCTAAAATATTATGTCGGCTTGGCGCGCGAGCTGGAAGCGGCTGGCGCCCATGTGCTTGGCCTTAAGGATATGGCCGGGTTGCTCAAGCCAGCGGCGGCCAAAAAGCTTATCGAGACGCTCAAGTCGGAAACCGACTTGCCAATCCATCTGCACACTCATGACACATCTGGGGCAGCGGCAGCGACGGTTCTGGCCGCTGTCGATGCCGGGGTTGATGCTGTGGATGCGGCCATGGATGCCCTTTCGGGCACCACCAGCCAGCCAACGCTTGGATCGCTTGTCGCCGCGATTGCCGATGGCGAACGCGACGCGGGTCTGGATGCCAAGGCCATTCGGCAAATTTCGTTTTATTGGGAGGCCGTGCGCACGCAATATCGAGCCTTTGAAAGTGATCTCAAGGGCGGCGCCTCTGAAGTCTATCTGCATGAAATGCCGGGCGGGCAGTTTACCAATCTCAAGGAACAGGCGCGTTCTTTGGGCCTTGAAACCCGTTGGCATGAAGTCGCGCAGACCTATGCTGACGTCAACCAGATGTTTGGTGACATCGTCAAGGTGACGCCAAGCTCCAAGGTTGTCGGTGACATGGCATTGGCGATGGTTTCGTCGGGATTGAGCCGGGCTGACGTTGAAGATCCGCGCCGCGATGTGGCCTTTCCGGATTCGGTCGTCGGGTTCTTTGCCGGTGATCTGGGCCAACCCCCCGGCGGCTTTCCAAAGGCGTTGCAGGAGAAAGTGCTCAAGGGCAAGAAGCCCCTTACCAATCGGCCAGGGTCGTATCTGGACGATGTTGATCTTGAGGCCGAACGCGTCAAGGCCGCTGAAGCCAGCGACATGGCAATCGACGATTTCCGACTGGCATCCTACTTGATGTATCCCAAGGTCTTTGTGGATTTCGCCAAGACCCAGGATGCGTACGGTCCCACCGAAGTGTTGCCGACCCCGGTCTATTTTTATGGGCTTAAGGAAGGCGAAGAACTTCTGGTTGATCTGGAAAAAGGCAAGACGCTGGTCCTGCAATATCTCGGTCGCGCCGAAACCAACGAAAAGGGACAGGTTCGGGTATTCTTTGACCTGAACGGTCAGCCGCGCACCATAACGGTGCCCGACCGCCTGATGGCTGGCGAGATCGTGGCGCGGCCCAAGGCGGCACTCGGTGATGCCAAGCAGGTTGGAGCGCCGATGCCGGGTGTCATCTCGGGGCTGGCGGTCAAACAGGGCCAGAAGATCATTGCTGGCGATGTATTGTGTTCGATCGAAGCGATGAAAATGGAAACGGCTATCCATGCCGAGGCCGATGGCGTGGTTGCCGAGGTATTGGTCAAACCGGGCGATCAAATTGATGCCAAGGATCTGCTGATCCGCTTCGAATAGCGGGTTCGACCCCTGACACTTGCATGTTCTGAAGCGCTGCCGGCAGGCCCGGCAGCGCCCCTACGCTCCCTCTCCTCACCCACCAACTGTCACCCCGGGCTTGACCCGGGGCCCATCGTGAAATTTCTCCGCCCGCCAGATCGCCTGTCGACCCACTATCCCGAATTCTCACAATGGATCCCCGCTTTCGCGGGGATGACACGCAGTGGTGGACGGTGGGCCACAGTAGGTAGTGTCGCGGGCATGATACGCTGACTCTGGGATGTTCTCGCCAACAACCACCACCCAACCCAAAAACCAAAAACAAAAAGATATCCCCGCCCCCTCACCACTCCCGCATAATCCATCCCAGCCTTGCGCCAGAGCGCGATCATGACGAGTGATGAGTGCGGGGTGGTCGGGGGTCCGAAGTCGTTTGGGCCCAGGTTCTATTTTGGTGCCCCGTTATCTTCCCTCGCCGGGATAACGTTGAGCGCTGCAGCGCCAAGACAGGTGCAGCGACAACGCGGGATCATGGCCGTTACCCGCCAAGCGCCTCTATGGAATAAAAAATCCGGCCGCTGGGGCGAGACCTGGTCTCACTCAAAACTGCGGAAGACCCGCGACGAGACAAGGTCTCGCCCTGGCCGCTCAACGCGGCAAAATTTTTGGGGATCAACCGGCGGCCCGCTTTTGGCCAACCGGGGCTTTGGCGCGACTGGACTAGCGGCGGTGCCGATAGGTGGCATTTACCGTTGCCTTGACCGGTAGGCGCGAGACGATCCAGCTCACCATCATTGGCACCAGCAGGGCGTCGTCAATCCATCCCAGAACCGGGATGAAATCGGGCACCAGATCGATGGGGCTGAGAAGATAGAACAGCACGCCGATCATGGAAAACTTGAGATAGGCCGGCGTCAACGGGTCGAGAAAGGCGTGATAGAGCGTCACGACTTCCTTGCGGAACAGGATGATGCGGGCGAATGCGGAGCGACCAAGGTTTTTCATCATGCTGATTACATGGTGTCCTATCGGGCGCGATCAAGAGGGCGCGGTTCTTAACCACGAAAGTGTGTCGAGCGGGAAAAGATTAACAAAAGGTTTACGTTTGGCACGCGGCTTGCCACTTAATGGGTAGAACGGCGTTCGTTCTGTTTCAATTCGAGACAATTGCCCCATTCTGGCACAGGTGAGCCACCATGACCGAGATCAATCGCATAAAGCGTTCCAATTTGACACCGGGCCTGCCGATGGTGATTGAGGCCCAGCGGCCGCGACCTTCGCTCAAGCGCAGTGAAACGACGGCGGCATTCGTCAGTCAATTGCTGATCGGGCGGCGCCAGTCGGAACAGAAATTGATGCGGTCGGCCAACCCTGCGGTTACCGCCTATACCAATGGGGCGCAGATTGCTGTTTTACGCATGCCACAGGGTTATCGGAAAATGGTTGTCGTCTAACGCATCGTCAGGTCACGTCGCGACCAGCGCCCGCGATCGAAACCGGGGGAATAGCGGCGCGTTTGCCGATACCCAATATCTGGCGCACCGTCGGCGGTCCGCTAATTTTTGAGTTTTAGCGGACCGACCATGTTGGCGGGTTTGACCTCGGCGTCAAACTCCTCGGCGGTCAACAGACCCAGTGAGATCGCAGATTCCTTGAGGGTTGATCCGGTTTTGTGGGCGTTCTTGGCAATTTTAGCGGCGTTGTCGTAGCCGATCTTGCGGTTGAGTGCCGTCACCAGCATCAGCGACTTGTCGACCAGTTCGGTAATGCGTTCGCGATTGGGCTCAATACCGATGGCGCAATTGTCATTGAACGAGCGCGCCGCATCAGCCAGCAAGCGGACCGATTGCAGGAAGTTGTAAGCGATCACGGGCTTGAAAACGTTCAGTTCGAAATTACCCTGACTGGCGGCAAAGCCGATGGCGGCGTCATTGCCCATCACCTGCACCGCGACCATGGTCATCGCCTCGGACTGGGTTGGATTGACCTTGCCGGGCATGATCGATGAGCCGGGTTCGTTTTCGGGAATGGACAGTTCACCGAGACCCGACCGTGGCCCCGAGGCGAGCCAGCGCACGTCGTTGGCAATTTTCATCAGGGCGGCGGCCAATTGCTTGAGCGCACCAGACGTGCCCACGAAGGCGTCGTGTCCGGCCATAACAGCATATTTGTTTGGGGCGGTGACAAAGGTTTGACCGGTGAGCTCGGCGATTTCACCAGCGACCGTCTGTCCATATTGGGGGTGCGCATTGAGCCCGGTGCCGACGGCCGTGCCGCCCAGCGCCAGTTCGTGCAATTGGGGAATGGTGGCCTTTATCGCCTTGACGGCAAGATCAAGCTGGGCGACCCAGCCGCTCATTTCCTGCCCCAGCGTAATCGGGGTCGCGTCCTGCAAGTGGGTGCGGCCAATTTTGACCACGTCCATGAATTCTTCGGCCTTGGCAGCCAGCGTGTTGCGCAGGGTATCGATGCGCGGGAACAAGTAGTTTTCCAACGCTTCAACCGCCGCGATATGCATTGCCGTGGGATAAGTGTCGTTGGACGACTGGCTCATATTTACGTGGTCGTTGGGGTGCACGGGTTTTTTGAACCCATGGTGCCGCCAGCCATTTCAATGGCGCGGTTGGAGATCACCTCGTTGACGTTCATGTTGGACTGGGTGCCCGAACCGGTCTGCCAGACAACCAGCGGGAAATGATCATCGAGCTTGCCTGAAATGACTTCGTCGGCCGCAGCAACAACCAGGTCGCAGGTGGCCTTGTCCATCAAGCCGAGCTTGTGATTGGCAAGGGCAGCAGCTTTCTTGAGAATACCGAAAGCAGTGACGATTTCCTTGGGCATGCGTTCGCTGCCGATATCGAAATTGGCCAGGCTCCGCGCGGTCTGGGCGCCATAATATTTGGCGGTCGGGACGTTGATGGTGCCCATCGAGATCCGATTCAACACGCATGGTCATGGGAAATCTCCAGTGGAGTTAGGACGCAGGCATACGCAAACGGCCAGCCCTCGTAAGGACCGACCGCTGCAAATTTTTGATTACGGGCGCAAAATGGCGCGTCGATTCTAGTTCTTTTTGGCGTCGAGAACCTGACGACCGCGGTACATGCCGGTCTTGAGGTCGACGTGATGCGGACGGCGCAGCTCGCCAGAATCCTTGTCTTCAACATAGGATGAGGCGGAAAGTGCATCGGCCGAGCGGCGGAAGCCGCGCTTCATCGGCGAGGTCTTTCGTTTTGGCACTGCCATGTTTGTAACTCCGAATTCAATATCGTTGCGCCGCCAAAGCGCGGCCCAGAGACGTAAGCTCTGTAGGGATTGGCGCCGTCTATAGAGCACAATCCCCCGCTTGGCTAGAGGATTTTGCAGCAGATTTGGCGTTCATCCCGCTTATAGCGCCAGCTTGGTGCCGCTGGCAACACAGGCGGCGCGCTGACCGTACTCGCGCGTGCGGTTGATCAGGATCGTGGCAATGCGGTTCATGCCGGATGAGGGCATCGCGGGACGGCGCAAAAGCGGGTTGGGGAGAGCAGTGGTCATCAGGGCTGCCCGGCGCCAGGTCATGGCGGTGGCATCGTCGCCAAAGGCGGCCTCGGTTCCAGCCACGATCCCGAACTGCCCGTCCGGGCCCCATTCGGCGATATTGAGGTAGATTTCCATGATTCGTTTTTTGGGTATGATCAGGTCGACGTAGATGGCCAGGGGGATTTCGAGCAGTTTTCGCAATGGGTTACGGGCGTTGGTCAGGAATAGGTTGCGGGCAACCTGCATGGTCAATGTCGAGGCGCCGCGGGTCTTTTCGCCAGCCATCAGATTATTGATTTCATCGCGAAGGGCCGCCAGATCGACGCCCCAATGGCGGCAGAACTGGCCGTCTTCGGACATGATAACGGTTGCCTTGAGGCGATCTGAAATGGTCTCGATATCGCGCCATTCGCGGGTCACAGGGCGGCCGGTGACGTAGCGTTCGAGCATGGGGACCGAGAGGGGATTAATCACCAGATAGAGCGGGGTTAAAATGAGCGGAATGGCCACAAGTACGCCTATGACAATGCCGATCCAGGACATTGCCTGCAGTATCTTGCGTCGGGAGGTGCGTTTTCTTCGAGCCATGGCTGTTCCTAGCCACAGCGCGGACCAACGTCAAAGATGGATTGCCGGAGGGGGCGCGATTGGTTAGCAACAAGCCATGTATGATTTTAATGCCGACATTGCCGATTGCGCCCGCTCGATCGAGGTGGCGCTTGATCAATATGTAACCGCTGAGAGGCTGGCGGGGCCGGGCGTCGCTTCTGACAGGCTGGTGGCAGCGATGCGCCATGGCAGCCTTAATGGTGGCAAGCGGTTGCGACCCCTGTTGGTGCGGCAGGCCGCGGCTGTTTTTGGGGTGCGGCCCGAACAGGCGTTGATGGCGGGCATGGCGGTCGAGGTGCTGCATTGCTATTCGCTGGTGCATGATGACCTGCCAGCGATGGATGACGACGATATGCGGCGCGGACGTCCGACCGTGCACAAGGCCTATGACGATGCGACGGCTATTCTGGTTGGCGATGGGTTGCAGACGCTGGCGTTTATGCTGTTGGCGCACCCCGATTGTCACCCTGATCCGGCGGTGCGCATAGCGCTTGTGGCTGAGCTTGCCAGCGGCAGCGGGGCGGGCGGCATGGTGGGCGGTCAGATGCGGGACATCGAAGGGGAACGGTCGGCGCTGGAGGCCGAGGATATCAGCCAGATGCAGGCGATGAAAACCGGCGCCCTGATCCGGGCCAGCGTGCGGATGGGCGCGCTATTGGGGGAGCAGACGCGCGTGCACTTTCGGCGCTAACCTTTTATAGCGAAGCGGCGGGGCGAGCGTTCCAGTTGGCGGACGATATTCTTGATGTTACCGCAAGTGCTGAGGCGATGGGCAAGGCGACCGGAAAAGATGCGGCGGCGGGAAAGCAAACATTGGTGCAGCAACTTGGTGTCGATGGCGCGCGCGAACATTTAGCAAAAACCGTCAATGACGCGCTGATTGGGCTTAGAACCTTTGGTCCGAAAGCAGATGGTTTGCGCGCAACTGCGAAATATTTTGGCGACAGGAGGAATTGATATGCCAAACTTGGTCAGTGTCAATATTGGTGTGCCTGAAAAAATTGATGCCAAGGCTGGATTAACCGGTATATTCAAGCGCCCGCAGTCTGGATCGGTTCAGATCGGGGCCGAAGCAGTTATAGGCGACGCCGTATTAGATCGCCGTCATCATGGCGGTGTAGATCAGGCTGTATATGTCTATTTGAATACCGATTATGATTGGTGGACGCAAGAATTGAACGCGCCAATTTCGCCCGGTACATTTGGCGAGAACCTGACAATTTCGGAAATTATTGGCGATAACCTTGCGATTGGCGACCGCTTTATTATCGGTGATGTGGTGCTGGAAATAACCTGTCATCGAACGCCCTGCCGGACGCTGGCGGCGCGGATGGGGGACGCTGGTTTTATCAAACGTTTTCTGGCGGCTGGACGGTCGGGCGCCTATTGCCGGGTGATGACGACCGGGGCGGTTACCGCCGGGGATAAGGTAGAACATAAGCCATTTGCTGGGCCGCGCGTGACTGTGGCCGAGCTGATGGCGCACGAGGGTACACGTGAGCTGGATGCTGACTATATGGCGCGGGTTCTGGCAACGCCAGTACACTATAAGATGCGTCAAGATTTTGAGAAACGACTCGCCAAAGCTGAATGAGCTAAACCATGACACTTGCTTCTGTTCGCGCCTATTTTGCAGCGCATGCGCCCGACATTGAGGTGATTGAAACCGAGGACAGTTCGGCCACGGTGCCGCTGGCCGCAATTGCCCATGGGGTGGAGCCGGGACAGATCGCCAAGACGCTGTGCATCAAGGTTGGCGGAGAAAAACTGCTGCTGGTGACGCGCGGGGATGCACGGTTGGATAACAAGAAGGCCAAGGCCGCTTTTGGTGGGCGACCACGCATGTTGGGGGCCGAGGAAGTGGAGGCGTTGACCGGTCACAAGGTCGGCGGCGTCTGTCCGTTCGGGCTGCCCAAGCCATTGCCGATCTATGCTGACGTGTCGCTGAAAATCTATGACGAAGTGATCCCCGCAGGTGGGTCAACGCATAGTTCAGTGCGCCTAAGTGTTAGCAGATTGGTAACGTTGACAGGCGCGCGCTGGGTCGATGCGTGTGAACCGCCGCTGGTTTGACCCCACAATTTTGCATAGCTCGGCGTTTGGAGCGTCTTGACGAATATCCATATATCGAGTAATCTCGATATATGGAATCAAATCAAGCTATTGATGTCTTTGCTGCCCTGTCGCAATCAACGCGGCTGGAAGCGTTTCGGGTGTTGGTCAAACACGGGCCGTCGGGGCTTCCAGCGGGCGACGTGGCTCGGTTGTTGGATGTGCCGCAAAACACCATGTCGACGCATCTGGCGGTTCTGGCGCGGGCGGGTCTGGTTGAGACCGAACGGCAGAGCCGGACCATCATTTATCGGGCCGTGATCGACCGGGTTCGCGAGCTTGCGACATTTTTGGTGCAGGATTGTTGCGGGGGACGGCCTGAATTGTGTGAGCCGTTGATTGCGGCCATGACACCTTGCTGCAGCGGGGAAAGCGCGGTCGGTCGGGACGTCCCGCACGACTAAGCCGGTGTCAGATTCGATAGTCCTCCCAAAAATACCCATTAGAGTGAATTCATGACTATTTTTGAGCGATATCTGACCCTTTGGGTTGCGATCTGCATTGTGGTGGGCATTGGTGCGGGCCATTTTATCCCCGGTCTGTTTCAGGCCATTGGGGGGCTCGAATATGCGCAAGTCAACCTGCCGATGGCGGTACTGATCTGGCTGATGATCATTCCGATGCTGGTGCGAATTGATTTTGCCGCACTCAAGCAGGTTGGACGACACTGGCGCGGCATTGGTGTGACGCTTTTCGTCAACTGGGCGGTCAAACCATTTTCGATGGCGCTGTTGGGTTGGTTGTTCATCGGCTGGTTGTTCCGACCGTTTCTGCCCGAAACGCAGATTGATAGCTATATCGCTGGTCTGATCATTCTGGCGGCGGCCCCGTGTACCGCGATGGTGTTTGTGTGGTCCAACCTAACCAAGGGGGAGCCGCATTTTACCCTGTCGCAGGTGGCGCTCAATGACGCGATCATGATCGTGGCGTTTGCGCCTTTGGTTGCGCTGTTGCTGGGTCTTTCGGCCATTACCGTGCCCTGGGACACGCTGATGCTGTCGGTTGCGCTTTATATCGTCGTGCCGGTACTTGCGGCGCAGATGTTGCGGCGGTGGCTTTTGGCCAATGGTGGGATGGTGGCCATCGACAAGGTGCTGGCTGTTTTACAACCGATTTCGATCGGCGCCCTTTTGTTGACGCTGGTGATGCTGTTTGGTTTTCAGGGCGAGCAGATCATTGCGCAGCCGCTGATCATTCTGTTGCTGGCGGTGCCCATTCTCATTCAGGTCTATTTCAATTCAGGGCTGGCCTATGTGCTCAACCGGGCCAGTGGCGAAGAGCATTGTGTCGCCGGTCCATCGGCACTGATCGGGGCGTCGAATTTTTTTGAACTGGCGGTGGCGGCGGCGATCAGCCTGTTCGGATTCAATTCGGGCGCGGCGCTGGCAACGGTTGTGGGGGTTTTGGTGGAAGTGCCAGTCATGCTCTCGGTGGTCTGGATCGTCAATAATTCAAAGGGCTGGTACGAAGCGGGCGCTGCCGTGCGCCGCAATGAGCAAAAGCGGGTAGAACCATGAGTGTCACGATTTATCATAATCCAGATTGCGGGACCTCGCGCAACACGCTGGCGATGATCCGCCAATCGGGGGTGGAACCCGTTGTAGTTGAGTATCTCAGGTCGCCACCCCATGCCGACACTATTATCGAAATGGTGGGCAATGCGGGTCTCACGCTCGCCAAAGCGTTGCGCCAGAAAGGCACGCCCTTTGCCGATTTGGGGCTGGGCGAGCCAGGTGTGACCGACGTACAGCGGCTTGAGGCCATTGCCGCGCACCCGATTTTGCTGAACCGGCCCTTTGTAGTCGCGCCCAAGGGGACAAGGCTGTGTCGGCCTTCCGAAGTCGTGCTCGATGTTCTGGACAATCCCGATATCGGGCCATTCACCAAGGAGGATGGCGAGGTGATTATTGATGCCGCGGGGCAACGCATTGTCTGATTTGCCCAATATTGTCCAGGACGCTTTTGAACGTCCCGATGCTGCCCGGCTGGGCGTTGCACCAACCGGGCACAAGCCGCGCATATTGATGCTTTATGGTTCGCTGCGGCAGCGCAGCTACAGTCGGTTTCTGACCGAGGAAGGTCGGCGGCTTTTAGAGGCGTTCGGCGCGGAGGTGCAAATATTTCATGCCAATGGATTGCCGTTGCCCGACGATGCCGACGCCAGCCACGCCAAGGTGCAGGAATTGCGCGACCTGATGGTGTGGTCGGAAGGGCAGGTTTGGACTAGCCCTGAACGGCACGGAGCCATGTCGGCGACGATCAAGGCGCAGATTGACTGGATACCCTTGCCCGGCGGTGCGGTTCGGCCAACACAGGGGCGGACGCTGGCGCTGATGCAGGTCTCGGGCGGTTCGCAATCGTTCAATGCGCTCAACCAGATGCGGATTCTCGGGCGCTGGATGCGGATGCTGACCATTCCCAACCAGTCTTCGGTCGCCAAGGCCTGGCAGGAGTTCGAAGAAGACGGGCGGATGAAGCCCTCGTCATTTTATGACCGGGTGGTCGATGTGATGGAAGAACTGGTCAAGTTCACCCTGATCAATCGCGGTGCGAGCGACTATCTGACCTCGCGCTATAGCGAACGCAAGGAAGCGGCGGCAAAGCTGGAAAAACGGGTGTTGCTGAAATCGATCTGAGGCGACGCTATTGCGCCGCCATGGTTTCAGATTTGCCGTAATTTTTTTCGATATAGTCGGCAACCATCTGCTTGAACTGATCGGCAACGTCGGCGCCGCGCAGGGTGGCGACTTTTTTGCCATCGACAAATACCGGGGCGGCGGGGGTTTCCCCGGTGCCGGGCAGGGAAATGCCGATATTGGCGTGTTTGCTCTCGCCGGGGCCATTGACGATGCAGCCCATCACGGCAACGCTCATGGCTTCAACGCCGGGATAGCGCTCTTTCCATTCGGGCATCGAGGCGGACAGATGGTCCTGGATTTCCTTGGCCAGCGTCTGGAAAGTCGAGGAGGTTGTGCGCCCGCAGCCGGGGCAGGCGGCAACCACCGGAATAAACTGGCGAAAGCCCATGGTTTGCAGCAATTCCTGGGCTACCCTGACTTCGGTGGTGCGGTCGCCGCCCGGTTCGGGGGTGAGTGAAATGCGGACGGTGTCGCCAATACCCTGTTGCAACAAAATGCCGAGCGCGGCGGAGGAGGCGACAACGCCCTTGGTGCCCATGCCCGCTTCGGTCAGCCCCAGATGCAGCGCATAATCGCAGCGCGCCGCCAGATCCTGATAAACCGCGATCAGATGCTGGACGTCCGAGACCTTGGTTGAAAGGATGATCCGGTCGCGGCCAAGACCGAGTTCTTCTGCGCGTTCGGCCGACCCGATGGCCGACTGGATGATGGCTTCGCGCTGTACGGCGGCCGCGGTCACCGGGTTGGCGCTCTGGGCATTTTCATCCATCAGGCGGGTCAAAAGCTCTTCGTCGAGCGATCCCCAATTGACCCCGATGCGCACCGGCTTGTTCCAGCGCATGGCCAACTCGATCAGGGTGGCGAACTGGGTGTCGCGCTTGGCCTTGAAGCCGACATTGCCTGGATTGATGCGATATTTGGCCAGCGCCTCGGCGCAGGCCGGATGATCGGTCAAAAGCTTATGGCCGATATAGTGGAAATCGCCGATCAGCGGCACGGTAATGCCGGCGCGATCCAGCCGGTCGCGAATGTGGGGCACAGCGGCGGCGGCCTCGTCGCGATCAACGGTGATGCGGACCAATTCGGACCCGGCACGGGCGAGCGCGGCCACCTGACGGAAGGTTGCCTCGATATCGGCGGTATCGGTATTGGTCATTGATTGGACGACGATGGGGTGACCACCGCCGACGACGATCCCGCCAATATCGACACCAACTGAATTTCTGCGATGGGATGGACCAGCCATTATTGCGTCCTCTTGCTGGCCCACAAATAAGCGCTCGGGGCCAAGAGCGCAATGATGGCGCGGTGCCGACGGTGCGAAGCGCTAGAGCGGCGGGCGTTCCGATAGAATCGGAACTCGCGCTCTAGTTATTGGTGTCGCGTCGTTTTTTGCGGAAAACCGGTTCCCACTTTTTCGCACGATGCTCTAGAAGTTGTCCTTGCCCTTGCGGATGGCGGCAAAAACGTCGGCTGGCGGTGCGCCGGTCAGGCCAAAATGGGCGGCAAGGCCCGGTTCGTCGGCGCGCAGGAACGGATTGGCCAGTTTTTCGGTGCCCAAAAGGGCGGGGACGGTAAAGCGACCGGCGGCGCGCAGTTCGGACACTTCGGCGGCGCGGGCCTTGAGCGCCTGGTTTTCGGGATCAATCGAGAGGGCGAAGCGGGCATTTGCCGCGGTATATTCGTGGCCGCAATAGACCAGGGTCCGGTCGGGCAGGTCGCGCAGGATTTTTAGCGCTTCCCACATCGGGCCGGGGGTGCCTTCGAACATGCGCCCGACACCGAGCGAAAACAGGGCATCGGCGGAGAACAGGTGGCCGCCGGCGCGGTCGTGGAAAACGATGTGACCGAGCGTGTGGCCGGGGGCGCTCAGCACATCAAAGCGGGTTTGCCCGAGCATGACCTCATCGCCGGGTGCCAGAAGTTTGTCGAGGCCCTCGATCTTGTCGGCTTCGGCCTTGGGGCCCCAGACGGTGACCTCAAAATCGCGCTTGAGTTCGGGGATGGCTTCGACGTGATCAAGGTGGTGGTGGGTGATGAAAATATCGGAAAGGGTCCAGCCGCGATGCAGCAGCGCGGTCTTGACGGCGCGCGCCTCGGGGGCGTCGATGGCGGCAGTGCGGCCGGTGTCGCTGTCGTGGACCAGATAGCCATAATTGTCGTCGCGGGCTTCAAAAACATCAACGATCAAACTCATGGCGGCATATCCTTTCGTGCGATTTGGCTTGAAAGCTAGGGACGTGGGCGCACAATGACAAGCTCGGATTAGACAAGTTTTGTGCGCTCATGCAGAGTTGAAGAATGACCAGCGATGTGAAACGCCTGATTGAGTATTACAAATCCCCGCTGGGCCGCATTTCGCGGACGCTGGTTCGCGAGCAGATCGTGGGACTGGCCGACGATGTTGCGGGCAAGCGGATATTGGGGCTGGGGTTTGCGACGCCCTATCTGCGCTTTACGCTGGAAAAAGCCGAGCGGGTCATCGCCTTCATGCCGCAGCGGCAGGGGGCTTCGGCCTGGCCGCGCGAGGGCCCATCGCATACGGTGTTGTGTGATCCGCTGGAAATGCCGCTGACTGACGCAGCGATTGATCTGACGATTGCGGTGCATGCGTTCGAGCATATTGCCGATGCGGAGGAATTGATGCGCGAATTGTGGCGGATCACGGCACCCAATGGCGAATTGATCATAGTTGTGCCGCGACGGCGCGGCATTTGGGCGCAACGCGACACCACGCCGTTTGGTCAGGGCAATCCCTATTCGGCGGGGCAATTGGAAAAGTTGTTGCGGGATCATTCATTCGTGCCGGTGGGGTGGCGGGATGGATTATTTCTGCCGCCATTCCAATCCTCGCTGGTGCTGAAGTCCGTGCGATTTTTCGAGCGGGCGGGGCGACTGTTCGGGCCGACATTTTCGGGTGTCATCTGCGTTCGGGCACGCAAGCAGGCGTTTCCAGCGATCCCACGGCGGCGGCGGGCCGAGCGCTATGTGCGGGTTCCGGGACTGAGCGCGCAGACGGCGCGGTCGTCCTGAGGAAAAACAGTTTCCTTTGCGTTCCGCAGGGGCTTTGCTTATGGTCCGCGCGGCCTTACCAACCCAAGAATTTTTGATGACGAACCGACCCAAGCCGCAGCCCGGCATCCTTGAAATTGCCCCCTATGTTCCGGGTCGCTCGCAGGCGGCGGCGGGGCAGAAGGCGATCAAGCTGTCCTCAAATGAGAGCCCGCTGGGCGCCTCGCCGCAGGCTATTGCGGCCTATAAGGGCGTTGGCGATCATCTTGAAATTTATCCTGAAGGCTCGAGCGCGGTGCTGCGTGAAGCGCTGGCTGAAGTGCACGGGCTGGATGGGTCACGGATCGTTTGCGGCAATGGTTCGGATGATCTGCTGCATCTTCTGGCGCAATGCTATATCGGCGATGGCGACGAAGCGGTGATGAGCCAGTATGGGTTTTCGGTCTATCCGATCGTGACCGAGGCGGCGGGCGGGCGCATCGTGATGGCGCCCGAGAGTGATTTTGTGGCCAGTGTCGATTCCATTCTCGCGGCGGTGAGCGAGCGGACGCGGATTGTTTTTCTGGCCAATCCCAACAATCCCACCGGCACCTATCTTGGTGCCAGCGAAGTGCGGCGGTTGCAGGCGGGGCTGCGGCCCGATGTGCTGCTGGTGCTTGATAGCGCCTATGCTGAATATGTGACGACGAGCGATTATTCGGTCGGGGTGGATCTGGTTGAGCGCGCTGACAATGTGGTGATGGTCAGGACGTTTTCAAAGATGGGATTGGCGGCGGCGCGGGTCGGCTGGCTTTATGGGCCTGCCCATGTCGCTGATGCGCTCAATCGCATCCGAGGACCGTTCAATGTCAATCTGGGCGGACAGTTGGCGGCGGCAGCGGCAACACGCGATGTGGATTTTACCCGCAAGCTGGCGCGCTACAATGCGCAATGGCGCGACTGGTTGAGCGCGCAATTGGGCAGCAACCAGATGCGGGTGGTGCCGAGCCAGGCCAATTTTATCATGGTGCTGTTTGCCGAGCCGGCGCATGCGGATGCTGCGTTTGAGGCGCTGTTAGCCAAGGGGCTGATTGTTCGCCAGGTTGGCTCCTCCTATGGCATTGCCAATGGCTTGCGCATTTCCATCGGTCCGGAAGCAGCGATGCGTGCGGTTGCCGATGTTCTCAAGAATATGGTGTTTGGTTGATGAGTGCGCCGTTCAAAAAACTAGCCCTGATCGGCATTGGGTTGATCGGCTCGTCAATTGCGCTGGCAGCGCGGCGGTACGGGCTGGTTGATGCCATCGCCATTGCCACACGCAAAAGCGAGACGCTGGATGAGGCGCGGGCGCTTGAACTGGGTGATGTTTATACGCTGGACGCGGCCGAAGCTGTGCGCGGGGCGGATCTGGTTATCCTTTGCGTGCCGGTGGGGGCCTATGAATCGGTGATGCGGGCCATCGCACCGGCCTTGGCGCCGGGGGCGATCTTTTCCGATGTGGGGTCGGTTAAAGGCTTTGTGCACAAGACTTTGGCGCCGATGGTGCCCAAGGGGGTGAGTTTTATTCCGGGGCATCCGCTGGCCGGGACCGAACATTCGGGCCCCAAGGCGGGGTTTGCTGAATTGTTTGTGGGGCGCTGGTGCGTCCTGACGCCTGATGCCGAGGCGCGGTCCGTCGATGTTGAAAAGCTGACAAAGTTCTGGCGTGGCATGGGCAGTCAGGTCGAAACCATGGACCCGGCGCACCATGATATGGTTTTGGCGATAACCAGCCATATTCCGCATCTGGTGGCTTATAATATCGTAGGGACCGTGGCGGATCTGGAAGCGGATACGCAATCCGAGGTCATCAAGTTTTCAGCGTCGGGATTTCGCGATTTTACCCGAATTGCGGCTTCTGACCCGGTGATGTGGCGCGATGTATTCCTGACAAATCGCGATGCGGTTCTGGAAATGCTGGGGCGGTTTTCCGAGGATTTGTCGGTGTTACAGCGCGCGGTGCGCACGGGGGATGGCGATGCGCTTGAGGCGATGTTTACCCGCACCCGCGCCATTCGCCGTTCGGTCATTGATGCGGGGCAGGAAACGGCAGCGCCCGATTTTGGTCGCCCGCACCAGAGCGACAGCGACCCCACGCCGGTTAGCGCGGTGCGCGATCACGGCGGGGGCGACGACGCTTAGAGCGCCGGGCGTTTCGATAAAATCGGAACTTGCGCTCTAATTCCTAGTGTCGCGTCGTTTTTTGCGGAAAACCGGTTCCCACTTTTCCGCACGACGCTTAGGCTTCAGAATAATGGCGGGACGCTCGAGATGGGCACCAGTCCCGAAAAGATGCCGCCGCTGCGGGCGCTGAGTTTTTGGGTGTAGCTGCCGTCGGGACCAGCATTGCCGAAGGTGAGCGTGCGGAAGGGTTCTTCGAGCAAGGGGCCGACCCGCTCGACGACGCCGGTTGAAATGATGTCGATATTGCCGTTGAGCAAGCCCTGCGGATCAAGGCTCAATTCGCCGCTGGCGCTGAGCTTGCTGGTTTCGGTGTCGCTGGCAGTGATATCGATGAGCTTAAGCGTGCCACCGGCCTGCTGCATCTGGCGCAGCAGATCAGGATTGCCCAGCAGGCGGATATCGTCGGGCAGGCCCGAAAGCTCGGCCTGGATGCTGGCGGTGCCATCGGCGATGGTCAGGCCGGGAGCCGCGATATCGTGGGCCTCGGTATAAAGCGCCAAGGCGGCGGTGCCGCGTTCGGCATCATATTGTTCGGGAATATCGATCAGGTGAAATTCGGCTTTCGGGGCACTGGCGATGGGTTGGCCAAACAGTTTGTCGGTCCAGACAAGGTTGTCGGCGATGATGGAGAGGCGGGCGATGCGCCAGCCTTCGAGCCGCAAGCTGGCCTGTAGACCGTCCCAGTTGACATCGCTTCTTGAGCCGGTGAAATTATCGGAAATCGTTACGGGGCCAAGCGCTGAGGCCAGCAAATGGGTGGGCTGGTAGACCTGAGCACTGACGCGCAGACCCGGAATGGTTGTCAGGACATCGCCGCTGAGCAGGCTGGCATTTTCGCAATCGGCATTGAAATGGAAGGGATAGCCGGAAATATCAAGGGTTCCGCAACTTAACATCGGGGCGGTGGTGCCATCGGCGTCGGCCATCAATTCGATATTCTTGCGGATTTCGCCCGCTATATAAAACCAGCCGCCGGTCCAGACCAGAACGACGACCAATACGGCGATGCCGAGATAGATGATTCGCTTCATGATGTAGTATTAGCCTTGCTTGATGCGGGCACCAACCCGGTGATTTTTCAATCCGGGGCTGTCCTTGCCCCGAAATTGGGTCAGGTTATGGCGATGAGCGAATCACCTTCCCGTTCGACAAGCTATTGGGTTTTTGGCTACGGATCACTGATCTGGAATCCGGGCTTTGCTTTTTTGCGGGCCGAACGGGCAACGCTATGGGGTGCCCATCGCAGCCTGAGCGTCTATTCCCATCATTATCGGGGTACCGAGGCGCAGCCGGGACTGGTTTTCGGGCTGGCGCGGGGTGGTTCGTGCCGGGGAATGGCGTTTGAAGTGGCTGCAGATCAGTGGGACGAAACGATCGGGTATTTGCGGGCGCGGGAGCTGATAACCCATGTTTACCGGGAGGCGGAACGCCCGATCTGTCTGGCGAGCGGCGGGCGAATGCGCGCGGTGACTTATCTGGTTGATGAACATCACGTGCAATATGCGGGCAAGCTTAGCCTGGTGGCGCAGGCCGAAATGGTGCGGCTGGCAATCGGCCAATCGGGCCCCAATATTGATTACGTGCTCAATACCGCCCAGCATTTGCGCGAACTGGGTATTGGTGACCGGACGCTGGACGCGCTGGTCAGGTTACTCGGCCGCCGTCCTGATTAGGCAGCCGCTGAACGGCGCGTTTCGGGCTCGGCGCCTTCAAGATCCCAAATGGTGGTCATGCGCTCAACGTCATCGCGCGGGGTTGCCAGCCGAAAGGCACGGTCGGCGCAATCAAGCGCGAGCTTGAAGCGGGTGCGGCTCATCGGGTCAACGACCAACTCGGCAACCGAGCCTACCCAAAGCACCAGACTGCCCTTGGCGATCAGATAAAGCTCGCGTTCGGCCAGGCGAAATTGCTCAAGACTTTCGCTGACCAGACCATAGGCGCGGCCCGAACGGCCGAACCAGTTTACCGAGCGCTGCTGATTCGGTCCCAACGTCGTCGTTTTACCAAGTGATGCCATTTCCCCATCTCCCCTGCACTCCAGAAGAAGAACAAAAATAGAACAAAAAACAGTTAACGTCAAGTCGATTCAAATTCTATCTCTATATCTATGGTGCCAGTCGGGCTTTTTGTCAACATATAGTGTTTAGGCCTGATTACGGCTCTGCCTCGCATCATCGATGGCCTGTCGCAATTTTTTGTCGATCGGCCGGGCCAAACCCCGGTCTACCGCTGTTAGAATCAAATCAGTTGATTCTGGTTCGATGGCTTTTTTGAGTCTTTTGGTAAAAACGTCAGGCGCCAGCCCCGGCTCGATGGGCGGCAGGAACTTTGCCTCGGCGGTGCCGGGCCACAAAAGCAGGCTGTTGCGGCCCCAGAAAAGACCGGAATTGAGCGCAACGGGAACGACCGGAACGCCGAGTTCAGCATAAAGCCGCCCGATGCCCTGGCGATATTCGGGCTTGGCCAGCGGGGAGCGGCGGGTACCTTCGGGGAAAATGACGATGCGGCAACCGCGCGCGACGGCGGCGTGGGCCTGTTCCATCATCAGGGGAATGGCCTTTGCGCCTTTGGAGCGATCAACCTCGATGCAATCAAGGGTGCGCGCGGCCCGGCCAAAGAACGGCAGGCGCATCAGCTCCTTTTTGACGATATAGGCGGGGCGCCCGGTATAGGGAAAAATGGCAAAGACATCCCAGTCGCTTTGGTGCTTGGCGGCAATGATGCAGCCGCCCTCGGGAATGTTTTCCTCGCCAGAGACCCGGGTCTTGATGCCGCCAAACAGGCGCAGCAAGACCAGATTGATCGGCACCAGTATTTTGCCGTGGCCCAGCTGAAGGCAGTTCGGCGGCCCGTAATCAGGGCCGATATGCCAATGGCGATGGCAACCAGGGCCGTCTGGGTAATAAAAAGCAGATAAAATATTGCCGAACGAATTGCCTGCATCACCATGAGTTCGATATCTCCAATGGCATTTTGATATTGCGATGGTTTAGCGGGGAGGCGGGCTTTTGGCCAGCAGATCCGGGTAAACGCCGATGATCATGAGGTCTGGGCGAGGAACCGGCGCACGGTGACGCGCGAGGTTGTCGCGGTCAGGGCAGCAATGACCAGCACAACGGCAGCAATGCCGACAAGGCCGCTAATGCCCAGGGCAAAGCGCCCGAACAGAATGCCGACCTGCTGGCTGGTTTCGCCCGGCAAAACGCCGCTGGCGGCAGTGCCGACAAGGGTGAAGAACAGGATGGCCGCGATGCCGCCAATGACGCCGCCTTGCAGCCCGATGGACAAAAACCGTCCCTGAAACTCGCCGGCAATGAATTTGTTGGAGGCCCCGATATAATGGAGCACGTCGACAATCTCGCGATTGGAAGCCATAGCGCCGCGCGTGGCAAAAACGATGGCCAGCATGGTGGCGACGATGATCAGGGCCAATACCAACAATCCCGAGAGCACGATGGCCCCGGACATGGCGTTCAATTGCTGACGCCAGACGGCGTGAGTATCAAGGCTTGCGCCTTTGACGGCGGTCAAATCATTGGTGAGCTTGGCAATGTCGGCATCCAGCGGATCGTCGAGATGGACGACAACCAGCCGGGGAATTTCAATGGCGGTGAGATCCAGGCCGGCACCCAGCCACGGCTCGAGCAGGGCCTGACTTTCGGCCAGAGTCAGGGCGCGGGCCGAGCCAACGCCGGGGGTTGCCTCGGCGAGCGCAACGGCAGTGCGCAGGTTGGACTCCATCACCTCGCCCTCAACCGGGCGGATCTGGATGGTGACTTCCCGGCCAACGTCCGCCGACCAGGCAATGGCTGATTTTTGAACCAGCACGACGCCGCCAAGGGTCACCGCGGACAGAAATGTCATGATGGCGATCAGCAGCATCAGGGTGCGACCAGCGACTGAACGTTCGGGCACGATGGGGGCGGGACGACCGGGGCGGGGAATTAGATTTTTGATCTGCTCAATCATGGATCACCAACTCGCCCTTGGAGAGCAACATGCGGGGGTAGGAAAACTGATCGAGTAGCGGCAGCTCATGGGTCGCCAGAATGATGGTCATGCCCAGGGTGCGGTTGAGTTCGGCGAACAGGTGCACGAGGCGCGAGGACAATTCGGGGTCGACGTTGCCGGTGGGCTCGTCGGCTAGCAAGACCTTTGGGCGGGCAATGACGGCACGGGCGATGGCGGCGCGCTGTTTTTCGCCTCCCGAGAGCAGGGACGGCAGGGCATGCATGCGCTCGCCCAGGCCGACCCATTCGAGCAGTTCGGTCACATTGGGCCGATATTCGCTTTCGGCCTGTCCCAGAACCCGCAGCGGCAGGGCGACATTTTCGAAAGTGGTCAAGTGATCGAGCAGGCGAAATTCCTGAAAGACGATGCCGATGTGGCGGCGCATCTGCAGCAGGCGGTCATGACTCAGATTGGTGACATCCTCGCCAAACATCGTGACCTGACCACGCGATGGCTTGAGCGACAGCAGCAGCAGGCGCAGCAGCGAGGTTTTGCCGGCGCCCGAGGGGCCGGTCAGAAAGTGGAACGAGCCGGGCTCGACCGAAAAGGTCAGGTCCCGCAGGATTTCCGGGCCATTGCCATAGCGCAGGCCAACATCGGAAAATTCGATCAAAGTTCCAGGCTCCTCAATAGTCTGTCCTGTTTCGGTGCGACCGCAAACCGAATCACGCGCACCCCATCATATCAGGGCAAGGCGGTTGTGCGGCGTTTGGGGCGGGTTTGGGTGTGGATTGCGGTGCATTTATGTTTATTGCGGCTTCTGGCGGGGTGGTTTGAGGAGTTTTAACTTCGCCGCAATAGAATTGGGTCAATTCAGACCGACAGGCGCCCACTACTTTCATGATCATCACCTGCCCTCATTGCCAGACACGCTATCAGGTTGCCTTTGAGGCAATCGGTGCGGCTGGTCGAAAGGTGCAATGCGCCAATTGCCAACGCGACTGGCGGCAGGTGCCGTTGCCAGTGGAAGAAGACGAGGCGGCGATGAGCGAAGATGCGCTCGATGATGCCTTTGTTCAGGCGGCCAATCGGGCGGCAGAGGAAGCGGCAGAAGCGCGGGGCGACCCCGAGGATGGGGCTGAAACAAGCGGGCAACCGGTTGACCCGGCATTGCAGAAAAAGCGGCAGCGGGCTTTTTCGCAGCGGCAAAGCTCGATGATCGCGCAATTGCCGATGGCGCGTCTGCGCCGGGCGGCGCGGATTGGGGCCGCCTGCACGCTGGTGGGGATGATCGGTTTCGGCTTTCTTGGCCGCACCCAGGTGGTGGAAATGTTTCCGTCAATGGCGGGGGTTTATGAATCCATGGGGCTGGGCGTTAATGTCGTGGGGCTCAATTTTACCGATGTCCGGACCCAGCGGACGCTGCGCGATGGCAAAGAAGTGCTGCTGGTCCAAGCTGAAATTGTCAATGTTGCGCTGGGGCGGATGCCGGTGCCGCCCGTGGTGCTGACGCTGATCGATGCGCAGGGCAAAAATCTATATCAGTGGAGCGTGCGTCCGCTGGTGCGTTCACTGGTGCCGGGCAAGACGGCCAGCATCAGCACCCAGCTTTCGTTGCCGCCGGGCAATGTTGCCAAGGTCAAGCTGAGCTTTGCCAGCGGGAACAGTTCTTCCGATGCGCCGACCGCGGCTGCACCAGGCAATGCGCCTGGCGATGGTGCCGCTCCCAATGAGGCCGGTTCTGCCTCACCCAAACCCGCCCCCAGTCAGGAGCATGGATAATGGCTCGAATTCTTGTTGCCGAAGATGATGATTCGGTTCGCGCTTTTGTGGTCAGTGCCCTGGGCATGAAGGGGCATGAGGTTATTGCAGCCGAAGACGGCGGATTAGCCGCGGAAACGCTGGCGGAGGAGGCGGGGAAATTCGACCTGCTGCTCAGCGATATCAAGATGCCGATCATGGATGGCATTGCGCTGGCGCTGAGCACGGCTGCCGACTACCCCGATATCACCATTGTGCTGATGACTGGCTTCGCCGATCAGCGCGAACGGGCGCATGGGCTCGAGACGCTGATCTATGACGTGATCGTCAAACCGTTCACGCTGGCTGATCTATTGGCCAAGGTCGATGATGCGCTCGAAGGACGGCCGGTGGAAGTGTTGTCACTGGCGCGGCGCGAGCGCGACGGCTAGAGCCGGTCGGGCGTTCCGATAGAATCGGAACTTGCGCTCTAGCTTTTTTGGTGTCGCATCGTTTTTTGCGTAAAACCGGTTTCCACTTTTCCGCACGTTGCTTTAGAGCCAGTCGGGCACGCTATCGAGTGCGATCAAGGCGTCAAGCGAGGGGCGCGGGCGGATGATGTGATAGTCCTCGCCATTGACCAGAATTTCGGGCACCAACGGGCGCGAATTATAGGTTGAGGCCATGACCGCGCCATAGGCACCGCCGCTCATGATGGCTAAAAGATCACCCTCGACAACCCCCGGAATAGTGCGCCCCCTGGCCAGATAATCGCCCGTTTCGCAAACCGGGCCAACGATATCGGCGGTGATCGGGGCAAGGTTTGACGGATTGACCGGCTCGACGTCGTGATGGGCTTCGTAAAGCGTGGGACGCAGCAGATCGTTCATGCCGGCATCGACAATGACAAAGCTGGTAGCGCCGGGTTTTACATATTCAACTTTGGTCACGAGAATGCCGGCATTGCCCACGAGCAGGCGACCCGGTTCGATCACCAACTTGACGCCCAACTGTCCGATCTTCTCACGCACGACGGCCGCATAGGCGTCGGGGTGGGGTGGGGCTTCCTGATCTTGATTATAGGGAATGCCCAGACCGCCGCCGATATCGACATGCTCAATGGCGTGGCCATCGGCCTGCAGGGATCTGACCAGTTCGGCCATCAGGCCAAAGGCGTTGCCAAAAGGCTCAAGATCAGTGATCTGGCTGCCGATATGCATATCGACCCCGACCGCCTTGACGTGTTTGAGCTCGGCAATGCGGGCGTAGACTTCGTTGGCGCGCCTGTAGGAAATGCCGAACTTGTTTTCGGCCTTGCCGGTGGAAATCTTGGCGTGGGTGCGCGCGTCGACATCGGGGTTGATGCGCACCGAGACGCGGGCGATCCTGCCCATTTCGGCGGCAATCATATCGAGCCGTTCAAGCTCGGGCTCGCTTTCGAGGTTGAAGCAGTGAATACCCGCTTCCAGACCACGGCGCATTTCGGTGATGGTTTTGGCGACGCCGGAAAATACGATCATCTCGGGCTGGATGCCCGCGGCCAGAGCGCGCTCGAGTTCGCCCAGCGAGACAACGTCGGCACCGGCGCCTTCGCTGGCCATCAGCTTAAGCACGGCCTGATTGGAATTGGCCTTCATGGCATAGGCCAGAAGTGTCGGAATGCCGTCAAAGGCGGCTCTAATCACCTGAACGTGGCGACGCAGGGTTGCGGTTGAATAGACGTAGAATGGCGTGCCCACCTTTGCGGCCAGCGCATTGAGATCGACGTCTTCAGCAAACAGGACACCGTCGCGACGTTGAAAATGATGGACCATGGCAATTCTCCGGCGGCGGCAAGGCGTAGCGCTTGTCTAGAGCAAGGAAAGGGAAAACGAAAGTGTGCGTTTAACGCGCCTCGTAGGTGGCTTCGATGCGCTCGGCGACCATGGACTGCAAGGACCACAAATGAGGGTCCTGAATGCCCATGTCTTCAAGGTGGCGGACGGTGGCAAACAGATATTGGGCCATCGAGCCGCGCGGTCCGGTGGCCGTTGCCAAAACGTCGGCAACACGTTCATCGCTCAGACCACTGACATAGCGGCCACTGTTGCGATCCATGCAAAAGGTCAGGGCACGAATGTTGCGGTCTTCAACTCTGGCATTCACCCAGCGTGGCGGGAAGGCCGAGGGCTTCCAGCCCATTTCGCGCTCGAACAGCTTGATCATATTGGCTTTGATCCGGTCCGGTGGCAGGCGATAAAGTACACCTTTGCAGGCTCCGCCACGGTCGAGCGCCAGCATCAGGCCTGGGTTTTCATCGCTGCCGCGAAAGCGGTTGTTCCAACCGAGGCAAAATGAACGGTGCCAGCCATGCACCAGCGCGGTGCGCATTTCGACAAAGTCGCAGGCCGGTTTCCAAATCAGCGAGCCATAGGCAAAAAACCAGATTTCGCTGGCATCCGGATTTGCATCGAGCAGTTGCTCATAGGTGCGCTGATGATCAGAGGGCGTTGATTCCTCCATGCCCTCAGGGGGCTCGGGCATGGTGTCGACGGCTTTTTCGGGCTGCAGAAACTGGACGTGACGCTCGGTCAATCGCATTAGTCGTGGGGCACTTGGCATGGTCAAACCTATGATGTACGGGCATTCTCCCAAGGGCGAACCGGGTTGAGCGTGGCGATGAACAAGATTTTATTCAACCCCACCATCGCCGTGGCCGCCATGCTTTTTGCCGCGCAGTGGGCGCGGTTCGTGGGTTTGGCCAGTCAGTACCGACTTCCAGCGAGCGGCCTGATTCAAGACATTTGTCGGGGCGGTGCCGCCATAACTCTGGCGTGAGGCAACCGAGCTTTCAACAGTCAGAATTTTATGGATGCGGCTATCGATCCGTTGGTCGACCTGCTTGAAGTCCTCGATGGTCAGACCCTCAAGCCCGCAGTTTTTCTTTTCGGCCAATGCCACGATCTGGCCGGTGACGTGATGGGCATCGCGGAACGGCATGTTGACCTCGCGCACCAACCAGTCGGCAATATCGGTGGCGGTGGAAAAGCCAGCGCTGGCGGCGGCGTGCATCCGGTCGTGATTGATACTCAAATCGCCCACCATTCCGGTCATGGCGGCCAGCGAGAGCGAGAGGCTATCAAGGGCGTCGAAGGCAATTTCCTTGTCTTCCTGCATATCCTTGGAATAGGCGAGCGGCAGGCCCTTCATCACCACGATCAGCGAGGTCAGGGCGCCCAGAATGCGACCGATCTTGGCGCGGACCAGTTCGGCGGCGTCAGGATTGCGCTTTTGTGGCATGATCGAGGAGCCGGTTGAATATTTATCCGAGAGACGCACGAATCCGAACTGGGCCGAACTCCAGATGACCAGTTCTTCGGCAAAGCGCGACAGGTGCACGGCGCATATGGAGGCGGCGGCAAGGGTTTCGAGAATGAAATCGCGATCTGACACAGCGTCAAGTGAGTTGGCGGTGGGCCGATCAAAGCCAAGGGCTTCGGCGGTCATGTGTCGATCAATGGGAAATGAGGTTCCGGCAAGGGCGGCGGACCCCAACGGGCTTTCATTGAGGCGCTTGCGGGCATCGGCAAAGCGGGATGCATCGCGGCCGAGCATTTCGACATAGGCCAGCAAATGGTGGCCAAATGTCACCGGCTGGGCGCTCTGCAAATGGGTAAAGCCGGGCATGATGGTTTCGGCCTCGGCTTCGGCGCGGGTGACCAGACCCAGTTGCAGGGTATTGATCTGGGTGATCAGCGTGTCGATGGCGTCGCGGACATAGAGTTTGAAGTCGGTTGCGACCTGATCATTGCGCGAGCGGGCGGTATGCAATCGACCAGCGGTATCGCCGATCTGTTCACGCAGGCGGTTTTCCACGTTCATGTGAATGTCTTCGAGCGCGCGCGAAAATGTGAACGTGCCCGCTTCAATCTCTGCCAAAACCGATTGCAAACCCGATATGATCAGATCGGTATCGTCCTGCGTCAGTATGCCGGTTTGCGCCAGCATGTTGGCATGGGCGATAGATCCGGCAATATCCTGTTTGAAAAGGCGCTGATCAAAGCTGATCGAGGCGTTTATTTCTTCCATGATGGCGTCGGGGCCCGATGAAAAACGGCCGCCCCACATCTTGTTGCTCATCAATAATCCCTGGAGCTTGAATGTCCGAACAAAGCCCGCCCCCCGCCAAGAAGTCCAATACTCCCCGACTGATCGTTACACTGGGGCTGGCCAGCGTGGCGCTAGCTATATCGGGGTGGGTGTACCTTAGCAATGGCAGCGCGACCGCCAGGGAGTGTCCGGTGCAGGCCGCTCAAGCAGCGGTGATTGATAGTGCGGCTGTCGGCGAGTTGGCGGCGCTCAACCCGACCGGGGAAGGGCGGGGCTACGAAAAGACCGCGTTCAAAGACGCGTCCGGTAAGGACATGACCATCGCCGATTTCAAGGGCAAGGCGCTGTTGGTCAATTTCTGGGCCAGCTGGTGTGTTCCATGTCGCGAGGAAATGCCGGCGCTGGACGCGCTGGCGGCCAAATATAATTCGGACAATTTCATGGTATTGCCGATCAATCTCGATATTGGCGATGAGGGGCCGGGCAAGGCCAAGGCATTTATGGACGAGCAGGGGCTGACCAATTTGCCAATCTATACCGATGCAAGCTTTGCCGCGTTCAAGAAGTTGCAGACCGATGCAGTCGCCATCGGGTTGCCGACGACGTTGGTGCTGGATGCCAATGGTTGCGAGTTGGCGGTATTGCAGGGGCCGGCAGAATGGAATTCGCCGGACGGGGAAGCTGTGATCAAGACCCTGATCGGATTGGCGGGCAAGGGCGCTTAAACCAACCGGTCGACATCAGCGCCGCTCGAAACCACGATGGGCTTGGGGTCCGGCTGATCGGTGGTTTTGGGGTCGGCGCTGTTTTCAATGGCGGTGCGCACTTTTTGGGCGAGCACCGCAACCCTGGCCAGTTCGGCGCCGGTCGGGGTGGCTTCGCGGTGCACGATGCGGTTGATCATCGCTGGAGGGCTGATGCCGACGGCGTTGGCCATGATGGTTATGCCAGCTTGTCGATTTTAAGACCCTGCCCGGCAGGCGGGGCGGCGCGGCTGACCTCGGCGACCATGTTGGCGGTGGCCTGGTCCAACTCAAGACTTTTCTTGAGCACTGCCTGCTGGACATTTGCCCGGCTGGAGCCATTGGACATGGCAACCATCTGCATTGTCAAATCGGTATCCATTGCGGTCTCCCTAGCCAGTATTGCACCGGCACCCTAGGGGGCGGGTGTGAAAAAAGACTTGGGCTGGATAGATAATTTTATGCAAATGCCGGGTTTATCGTCCGCCCAGCAAGGGCACGGCGCGGCGGCGCAGGATGAACGTCAAGGCGATGCCGGCGGCAAAGCCGCCCAGATGGGCCCACCATGAAACAGGCTCGCCCTGATCAATGATGAGATAAAAAATCTGGCTGGCGATCCAGAACCCCAGCATCCAGAAGGCGGGCACGGGCAGGGGTATGGGAATGACGATGCGGGCCAGAACAAAAACGCGGGCGTGGGGGTACAGCAGCACATAGGCGCCCATGACCCCGGCAACGGCTCCCGAGGCGCCGACCAGCGGACCATTGCCATCAAGATTGAAGGCCAGGTGGGCAAGGGCAGCAAGACCAGTGCAGCTGAGATAGAACAGGAGGAAGCGCCAGTGGCCCATGGCATCCTCGATATTGTCGCCGAAAATCCACAGGAACAGCATGTTGGTGAGCAGATGCAGCCAATCGGCGTGCAGGAAGGCGTAGGTGAAAAGGTTGGCCCAGTCGGGGAGCCAGGCAACCGGCTGGGGGTAAAGGTCGCGCACGACAATCGGGATCATGCCGAAGCCGATGGTTGCCTGTTCAAAGGCTGCCGGGGAAAGATTTGCCTCGATGAGAAAAATCAGGGCGTTGAGTGCGATCAACCCATAGGTGACGTAGGCGACCTTGACGTAGCGGATGGGGTTTGAATCGTGCAGGGGCAGGAACATTGCTTCTCCTTGGCGAATGGTTCCGGCGCCCGATCAGTCCTGTTTTGTGGTTCGTGTATTGTTGCCGGGCACCCACATTACATCCTTGTCGCCGTTGGCATTGGTGACCCGGCCGAGAACGAACAGCAGATCGGAGAGGCGATTGAGATAACGGATGGCTTCGGGGCTGACATCGGGTTCGATGCTGGCCAGTTCGACCACAATCCGCTCGGCACGACGCACGACGGTGCGCGCAATATGCAGCGTTGCCGAGGTGGGGGTGCCCCCAGGCAGGACGAAGCTTTTGAGCGGGGTCAGGTCATCGTTGTACTGGTCAATTTCGCGCTCGACCCAGGCGGTTTGTACCTCGGTTACCCTTAGTGACTTTGGCCCGTCCGGCGCGTCTTCGCCCGGGGTGGCCAGATCGGAGCCAACATCGAACAGATCGTTCTGGATGCGGCCAAGCAATCGGTCGATCTTGGGCATTGAGGTGGTATGCAGACGGGCCTGGCCAATGAAGGCATTGGCCTCGTCGATGGTGCCGTAGGCGGCAACGCGCAGATCATATTTGGCGCGCCGGGGACCGCGTACGAGGCCAGTGGTGCCATCGTCGCCGGTCTTGGTATAGATGCGATTGAGCTTGACCATGGGTTCAGCCCCGTCCGTTGCCGAAGAAGAACAGGGCGCCCATCAACAGGATGAGGGCGACGGCCTGACCCATGACGCGCAGGCGCATGAGTTTTTGACTGGTATTGCCGGGGCCGCCCTTGGCCATGTTCCACAAGCCCATGCCAAGCACCCCGAGAACGAATAGCAGGGCAAGGGCAATGGCGATGTTGAATAGAACGTGCATGGTAACCTCAGGGGTAGGATCGTGCCTGCCTTATACGGGGTTGCCAGCGATCTGGCTCACAAGTGCTTCGGCAAGCGCATCATAGATGGCACGGATCTCGCCCGCTGGTGAACAGTTCACGATGGGTCGTCAACCAGACTTCGAGCGCGGGCACCGGCAATTGGGGCAGCAACGCCCGCATACCGGGAGTATGCGCGACCATATGGCGCTGGGCAAAGCCGATGCCAAGACCGGCGCGGATCAATTCCCAGAGATTGGTCTGGCTGTCGCAGCGCAGGGCGAAATGATCGCGCGTCAAAGCAAAGCCAAGCGAATTGGCATGGGCGATGATCAGTTCGGACCGATCAAGGCCGACCAGATCGTGCTGGTAAAGATCCTCGATGGCCTGGGGCGTGCCGCGACGGTCGAGATAGCTCTGGCTGGCGCAGCAGATGATGGGCAATTCACCGAGTCTTTTGGTGATGAGATCCAATTGGGTGGGCCGAAACATGCGAATGGCAATGTCGCTTTCGCGCAGCAGCAGATTTTCGGCGCTGTCGGTGGGCACCAGTTCAATGGCGATATTGGGGAATTTTTCGCGGATGCCGACAAGTATGGACGGCAGCATATAGTGGCAGACGACGGCGCTGGCGGTCACGCGTACCGAGCCGCTCGGGTCCTGTTGCACCCCCTGGGCCATCATCGATGCCTCGGCCAGTGCCGATTGGGCGAGCTCGACCGGTTCGAGCAGGCGCAGGGCGGTGGGGTTGGGTTTCAAACCGCTGAGGGTTCGTTCAAACAGGGGAATGCCCAGATGCTGTTCGAGTGCTTCGATATGGCGGCCGAGCGTTGGTTGGGAGAGGGAGAGGGCGCGCGCGGCGCCGGAAAGCGAGCCGGCTGCAACGACGGCGGCAAAACTGCGCCACAGGGTCCAATCGACAGATCTATTCATTTTTGAATATCAATTCTGCAAATTTTGCGAATGGTGCAACGATAATGAATATTGGATGCTGTGTCCATCAACAGATTGGAGCGAGACCATGGACAAGCATAAAATCACCATCCTGGGTATCAATGGCCACATCGGGCATGCGGCAGCCGAGGCGTTTGCAGCGGCCGGATGGCAGGTGACCGGGTTTGGGCGGAGTAACAGAAAGCCAATCAAAGGCGTTGGTTTCATCAAGGGCGATGCCGGGCAGAAGGGCGACATCGAGGCGGCGACTGCCGGGGCCGAAGTTGTCTTTAACGGGCTTAACCTGCCGTATGACAAATGGGACAACGGGCGGGCCGAAGCGCAGTTGGCAACGGTTCTGGCGGCGCTCAAAAATTCGGGCAAGACGCTTCTTTTTCCCGGCAATATCTACAATTTTGCCGCCAGCGACCGGGTGTTGACGCCCGAGCTTGCGCAGCATCCTGAAACGGCGCGCGGCGCCATCCGGGTGCGGCAGGAGCAAATGCTGGAGCGGGCAACCGAGGCGGGCGATATACAGGTCATTATTTTGCGGGCCGGGGATTTTTATGGCCCCAACAACCAAGGCGACTGGTTCGATCAGGCGATGATGATGAATATTGGCAAGGGGCGCCTCCACCATATGGCGGATCTGAGCCTTGGGCACGCCTGGGCCTATCTGCCCGATCTGGGGGCGGCTTTTGTCAAACTGGCAGAGCGGCGTCAAAACCTTAAAAGTTTTGATCGGTTTCATTTTGCTGGTCACTACGTCACCCACGGCGCGATGATGGCGGCGATCAAGACAAGTTCGTCGCGGCCCCTGCGGGTGGTGCCGATGCCGTGGATATTGCTGCGCCTGATGGGCCTTGGCATGCCAATGATCCGCGAAGTGGTCAAGATGCGCTATCTTTGGGACAATCCGATGCGGCTTGAGGACCAGCGGCTGGTCGACATTCTGGGGTCCGATTTTGGCACCGAGTTCGGGGCGGCTGTGGGGGCAAGCGTCGTGCAATATTTCGCCGAACCTGCCAAGGCGGCTTAGGCAAAACCGAGCTGGGCGCACACTTGTTGGGGCGTCCAGCCGCTCTCGCGCAAACTGGCCAGGCTGGGCGATCCCCTGGATTTGGCCAGTTTGGTGCCGTTTTCGTCGCGGATCAGGGTGTGAAAATTATAGATCGGGCTGGGTAGGCCCAAAAGAAATTGCAGCAAGATGTGAATGTCGGTGGCCGCTTCCATGTCGCGACCACGGGTAACGTGGGTGATGGCCTGGGCGGCATCGTCGACGACAACACTCAAATGATAGGAGGTGGGCGTCTGCTTGCGCTGGAGCACTATATCGCCCCAACGTTGGGGGCGGGCATAACGGATCTGGGGTCGGTCAAGAGCGCTGGGGCCGACAAGGGTGAAACTGAGGGGGCCGGTCATGGCCATGGCGCGGTCCATATCAAGCCGATATTGGACCGGTTCGCCGCGCCCGAACTTTGCGGCAATGTCATCCTGGTTCAGGTGTCGGCAATTACCAGCGTAAAGCGGGGCGCCATCGGGATCGGTGCCGCTGGCGTGAGCGGCTATGGTTCGGCGGCTGCAAAAGCAGGGATAGAGTAGTTGGAGGGCCCGCAACTGGTCGGCGGCGGCGCTATAATGCGCAAAACGCTGGCTTTGGCGCCAGACGGGGGTGGGCCAGTCCAGACCCAGCCATGCCAGATCACGCAACATGGCCGCGTCAAATTCGGGTTTACAGCGTTCAAGGTCGATGTCTTCGATCCGCAGCAGGACGCGCCCGCCCAACTGACTGGCGGCCTGCCAGGTAAAAAGGGCAGAATAGGCATGGCCCAGATGCAGCAGGCCATTGGGGCTGGGCGCAAAGCGCAGAAGTGGTAGATTTGCCGACATCGAATCCTTCCTTCAAAGATCGGTCTAGCATGGTTCAAACACTGCCGACACGGCTCGATACCCAAGAGGCGCTGGCGCTGCATATTGATCGTTTGGTGACATGTGATCCGCGACTGGCCGCGGTGCGGGCGGTTGCGGGCGCGGTTGATCCGCGGGTCAGCCCACGCGGTTTTTCGGGCATGGCCAAGGTGATTTGCGGCCAGCAATTGTCGGTGGCGAGCGCTCGGGCGATCTGGTCGCGGTTTGAAGCGCTCGCCGGGGCGACCGAGCCGCACAGTTTTCTGGCACTGAGCGAAGAGACGGTGCGGGCCACCGGCTTTTCGGCGGGGAAGTTTCGAACCGTGCGGGTGATTGCCGAAGCCATCACGGCAGGAGATCTGGATTTTGAGGCGTTGGAAACGCTCCAAATTGACAAGGCGATTGCGGTGTTGACGGCGCTCAAGGGGATCGGGCCGTGGACGGCTGAAATCTACATGATGTTTTGTGCAGGACATTCTGACGTTTTTCCGGCTGGTGATCTGGCGCTGCAAAAGGCCGTGGAGCACGGATTAAAACTCAATTCCCGGCCCACCAGCGCTGAACTTTATGTAATCGCGGCGCTCTGGACGCCACATCGGGCCGCAGCTGCGCTATTATTCTGGCGCTATTTTGCCGCGATCAAGGAGCGGGATGGGGTCGCACTATAGAGTTTGGAAATCGGGGGTGGGGTTGCCAAGGTGCTGCGGCGCTGGCACTTGGAAAGCACTACCACCAAACTGGACGGATAAATGCCCAAACTTTCAGGTCCGATGATGCCGCCGCTTTCGGGTGGTGACCCCAAACAGGCGGTCATTTTGCTGCACGGCTATGGCTCGGATGGCAATGATCTGATCGGGCTGGCGCCGCATTGGCGCGACATGCTGGCTGACGCTGTATTTATCGCGCCCAACGCGCCCGAGCAGGTGCCGGGCCACCCGTCGGGGTATCAGTGGTTTGCCCCTGATTTTGAAGCGGACAGCATTGCCATGCGCCAAAAGGGTCTGCATGCGGCAGCGCCTGTGCTGGGCGAATTTCTGAGCGATTTTTGGACCCAGTCGGGGCTTGGTGCCCAGGATACGATTTTGGCCGGTTTCAGCCAGGGGGCGATGATGGCGTTGCATTTCGGCCTGTCGCTGCCCGAGCCGCTGATGGGCGTGCTTGCCTTTTCGGGCCTTTTCCAGCCCGCCGACAATTTTGGTGCCGAAAATCTGCCCAAGCCGCCGGTGGCCATTGTTCATGGTGATATGGACACGGTTGTGCCGTTTTCGCTGGGCGAGGCGGCAGCGGCAACGCTGACCAAGGCCGGTTATGCGGTCAAATTTCACAATTCGGCTGGTGTCGGGCACGGGATTGCCCCGGACGGGCTGGCCTTTGCCGCCGATTTCATCGGTGGGATCATCCCAAACAAGAAACAACGATAAATCATTGTAATCCCGCTTCACAGCCACGTCACAAAAGGCTTAGAATATAGGGGCTATGGACCTACTCGATTCCCGTTCCGGGAGCCTCAAGTGACTATCCATGTGTCGCCTGAGTCCTGTCCCGCTCTAGTATTGAACGCCGACTTCCGGCCGCTCAGTTACTATCCCTTGTCGCTATGGTCGTGGCAGGACGCCATCAAGGCTGTGTGCCTGGATCGGGTCAATATCGTTTCGGAATATGATCTGAAAATTCATAGTCCCAGCTTTGAAATGAAGCTGCCCAGCGTTATTTCGCTGCGCGAATATATCAAGCCGGCGCGGCATCCCGCTTTTACGCGGTTCAATGTATTTCTGCGTGATCGCTTCCAGTGCCAATATTGCGGGACGCGCGAGGATCTGACGTTTGATCACGTCATTCCGCGATCCAAGGGCGGGCTGACCACGTGGGAAAATGTGGTGGCGGCTTGTGCGCCGTGCAATTTGCGCAAAGCCAATCGCATGCCCGCCGACATCAGGATGTTTCCGCGGCAGGCGCCTTATCATCCGACGGTGCATGATTTGCACAATAATGGCCGGGCCTTCCCGCCCAACCATTTGCACCAGAGTTGGCTCGATTATCTCTATTGGGATATCGAACTGGAGCCTTGATCGGGACTGGGGTTTGCCAGAGCTGCGAGCAGGGAATCGGCGCGTTCGCTCACTGAAACTCTGGAGAGTTTGATGATCTGGTAGCCAAGGGCCGGATAGGCCGTGTACAGGCTTTGATATTCCTTGAGGGCGACATCAAACCCATGTTGGCGTTCGGCATCGGTGACGTAGATTTCGGGCCATGGCGGGATCAGAAAGACGCGGTGGTGATAGCGGTGATCGTGCTGCATTTGATTGAAAACTGTTTCGTCGCCCGAAGCCTTCAAGGCGACCGCCGCATCGATCATACCACGATCAAAAAACACACAGCCTGAATGGCTTTTTGCCAGTTGGCGGTCTGCCAGTGCCATGGCGACGGCGCGCCGAGAAAAGGCTTTTGGGTCTATCCATGGCAGGGCCGCGCCATCGCCGGCTTATTCCTCGATAACGATACGGCGGCCAGGTTCAGGCACGGTGCTGAACCCGCGGGCGGCCAGTTCGGCAAGAAGCGTTGATTTTCCGCCGCCCGAGCAACCTGAAATGACAACGAAGCGGTTCAAGAATTCCTCGTGAAAGTCTCGATCAAGCGGTGCGGTTGTGGCGGTATTGGGCCAACATGGAAATGCCGATCAGGGCAACGCACATGGCCGAGATTATGGCATTGTAGCCGGCCAGCGTAATGCCGAGAAAGCTGAACTGGACCTGATCGCAGGGCACCAGATGGGCTGCATTGAGGTTCGAAAGTGCATCGAACGTTGTTGTTTCTCCGGTGCCGGTACAAGCGGTGGGGCCGGGCCAGAAGCCATATTCGACCCCGGCATGATAGCCGCCCATGAAGGTGCTCCAGACGAAAATGGCACCGACGATGGCCATGGCGATATACCAGACAGGCAGCGGCAGGCGGTTCCAGATCAAAAGGATCAGCCCCAGGATCGGCAGGCCCCAATAATAGGCCATGCGCTGTTCAAGACACAGCTCGCACGGCACCAGCCCGAACAATTGCGAGGTCCAGGCGCCCGCGATGGTCAAAAGTGCGAGCACAAAGGCGAGTGCTGCGGATTTCTTGTCGAGGGGGGCGAATAGCGAGGTGGACATGGGGAAGCCTTTAGGAGTGACGCTGGTCGTCCTTACTGTGGGTAGGTGCGAATGGCCAGCGTTCAACCGATATGTGATCAATTATCGCCGGGCAGGGCGATGCCGAGGGATCTGCGCAGGGCGATGGCATTGGCGGGGGCGTGCAGTTTGTCCTCGTGGACGAAATAGGCAAAAACGGGAAATTCCTGCTCGGCCCAGTTCGACATCACGGCGGCCCAATCAGCAATATCCTGTTGGCCATAGCCGGATGCCCCTTCGTAGGCGGGGCCTTGCAGGCGACAATAGACGAAATCGGCGGTACGCAAGCGTTTTGGCTGTTCGGCGACATCGGCCAATACCAGCGCCACATTGTGTTCGGCGAACAGGTTGAAGATTTCCTCGGTATAAAAGGCAGCGTTGCGCACTTCGATGGCGTGGCGGATCGGCACGTCGGCGCTTGTTTCGAGAAAAGGCTCGGTTTTCAGCCGGCCATCGGCCTTTTTGGCCAGCGCCACATAGTCGGGCAATGATTTGGGCAGCATGGCGATAAAGTTGGTCAGCACGCCGAGATCAAAGCTGAGGTTGGGGGGCAACTGCCAGACGAACGGTCCCAGTTTCCCGCCCAGTGCCAACGGACCCGAGGCAAAGAAATTGGCCAGCTCGGCTTCGCAGTTCTTGAGCCGCTTGATGTGGGTGACCAGTTGCGGGCCCTTGATCGAAAATACAAAGCCGTCGCGCGATTCGTCGGCCCATTTGGCAAAACTGGCGGGCTTTTGGTTGGCCCTGAAGGTGGCGTTGATTTCGATGCTGCCGAGCAGGGAGGAGGCGTAGGCCAGTTCTTTTTTCTGCACCAGCCCGTCGGGATAAAATTCACCGCGCCAAGGGGCATAGACCCAGCCGGCGGTTCCAGTGCGCACATTTTCCAGTTTGCTCATCGCCATGCCTCCGTTTGAGGGGCATTGTCGGAGAAAGTGCGGCGATTGTCAGGTGAAAATTGGTGGCGAGGGCGCTGTGTCTTTCTGATCGGGCGACGCTGGCATCAGGATCGTGGTGAGATCCAGCGCTGGCGCCTTTCGTATGTCCCTTGTAGCGCCAGAACCGCCAAGGCAATCAGTCCATAAAAGCAGGCGATGACCAGCAGGACTTCGAGCGCCTTATAGGTTTCCGAAATGATGGTCGTGGATGCCGCTGTCAACTCGTCAATGGCGACGAGGCTGGCCAGCGAACTGCCCTTGACCATCTGGATGGCATTGGAAAACAGAGCCGGGGAAGCCGCGGCATAGGCTTGCGGGGCCATGACCTTGAACTGGGTGGCCACCGGCCGCAGCCCAAGGGCACGCGCCGCGTCCATCTGTCCCGGCGCAATGCTCTCGTATCCGGACCGCAGAAATTCGAGATTGTAGGCGGTGGAAGAAAAGGTCAGCCCGATCAACGCCGAGGGCAGCGGATCGAGATAGATGCCAAATCGAGGCAGCCCGTAATATAGCGCAAACAGCAGGGCCAGAACCGGGGCGGCGCGGGCAAAGAAGCTGTAACCGATGATGAGGCCACGAAGCCGTCCGCGGGGGCGCTGCATATATATGGCCATGGGCAGGGCCAAAATGTTTGAGCCGACGATGACGACCACCGAGATAAAAATTGTTGTGCCAAGGGCACGGATCAACAGCCCCTGATAGTAGGGATCGAACACAAAGCTCATAGCCGCGCTCCCTGTCGTCGCTCGTTGAACACCAACAGCGGCATGACGATCACAATGTAGAGTCCCACAGCTATGGACAGGAACAGGAAGGGCGCATTGCTTGCAGCGATCGCCTGCTTGGTCACATACATGATTTCACTCACCGAGACCGCAGAGGCGATCGAGATGCGCTTGATGGTGCCAATGGCATAGGTGATCCATCCCTTGCGGGCGATGGGGAGCATTTGGGGCAGGATGACGAGGAGATAGGCCTTCCATGGCCGCAGGCCGAGCGCCCTGGCTGCTTCGAACTGTCCGTTGCTGACGGCACCCAGTGCGCCCTTGAACACCTGGTAGTCGTAGGCGATGCCCACCAGTCCAAATGCCAGAATGGTGGAGCCAACGGGGCCGAATTGCAGCCCCAGTTGCCGCCCGCCGAAGTAGAAGAAAAACAGGATCACCAGCTCTGGAATGGAGCGGAAAAATCCACTGAACATCTCGATGCAGCGGCGTACCCACTTGTTGCCATCTCGATTGGTCATGGCCAGCATCAAGCCGAAGACGGCGGAGATTGCAAAAATCACCGCCGCCAGGCCGAGCGTCAACACCGCTGCCCAGATCAGCCGAGGCATCCACGCCAAGGCAAGGTCAAGCGGCGTGATGGTCATGCTTATTCTGCCGCTGACCAGTCGATTGATGCGCCAAACCATTTTTCGGCCAGCCCTTGCAGGGTGCCGTCATTTCGCCACGTGACGAACAAAGAATCAATTTCGTCGGCAAGGGGTTTGTTTTTGGCACTGACCGCTACCGACTGGGTAATGGTGGCGAGAAGATCGTCGATCACTACAACGCCATTGAGCTTGCCCGATTTGACCAGATAGTTCGGTCCCAGGAAATCGTGTGCGGCAAAATCAATGCGTCGGTTGGCCAGATCGAGGAAGAGTTCAGTGGCGCCAGGATATTCGCGCGTTTCGGTCACGCAGTCGGCGGGCAGATTTTCCATTGCCACCTTCTGGAAGGTACCGCCGCGCACCGAGCCCATGACTTTGCCACATACGGTCTCCCAGCCGGTGATATCGGCACTGTCCTCGCGCCGCGTTACGGCAACGCCGTTCACGATATAGGGCGAGAGCAGAAAAAAGTCGGTGGAGGCCAGGCGCTCGGGCGTCCGGGTGACGCCGGATGCGATGATGTCGAACTGCCCAGAGGCCAGACCCGGCAGCAGGCCGGCAAAATCAAGCTGCTCGAATTTGACCTCGACCCCCAGTGCATCGGCAATCGCGGTGGCGACGTCGATGTCGAAACCTTCAAGTTCGCCGGTGGGCCCGGTCATGCTGAATGGGGGCGCGGAACCGGACGTGCCAATGGTCAATGTATCAGCGCTCACGAGACCGGCCTTGAAATCCTGCGCCATGGTCGGCATCGCTGTCAGGACACTTACTGCCACGATGGCAGACGTTACAATTTTGGTAAACTTCATGTTGGGCTCCTTTGCTCTCGACTTGCCAAGCTGCCTTTCAGCCTATACGCTTTTAAAAGATAAAAAAAGCTCAAAGTATGCAATACTTAGTATTATGTTGCTCAAAAATTGAGCAAATTAGCACTACGTTCCCTGTATCGGTAGAATTAAAGCATGAAGTTGCGTTTTAAGCTGAATTATCTATATCAGGGGCAAAATGCCCCCTTTCTATATGCCGTCGATGCAGGCCTGTATGCACGCCACGGCATCGAAATAGCGTTTATCGAAGGGTTTAGTTCCTCGTTGGTGACCAAGGCCATTGCTGCGGGAGAGGCGGATTGTGGTTTCGGCGATCTGTCTTCACTGATGACACATGCGATCACCAGCGGTTCGCCCTCCATCCAGGCCGTCATGCCAATTTACCAGCGCAGCCCATGCGCGCTGGGATATCTTGCACCGGGGCGACCGCTCGAGTTGGCCGATATTGCCGGGAAGGTGCTGTGCGGCCCCAATGGGGACACATCGGCCCGCCTGTTGCCGCTGTTGTTGCAAAGAAACGGGCTTGGCGATCTGCAATACGAGATGCGCTGGGTGCAACCGCACGAGCGCGATGCGATGATCGCCTCCAGGGCCGCCTTCGCGGCAACCTGCTTTGACGCAACGCTCAAATTTGCCATGACGATGCGCGGACATGACAGCAGCAAAGTCCGCTTTCTGTACTTCGCTGACCATGGCCTCGACATCTATACCGGCAGTCTGGTCTGCCGGGCAGATTTGCTGGAAGCCAATGCTGGTCTGCTCGATGCTCTTCGCAGTGCGACAACCCAGGCCTGGCACGATTGCCGGGCAAACCCGGACCTTGGGGTGGCATCTGTGCTGGCGCGCGCGCCGCATCTCGACCCCGTGCTGATCCGTCAGCAACTGAGTTGGGTCATCGACCGTCAAGTGCTTCCCGATGGCCCTACTCCGCTGGTTTTTGACCGCAACGGCGATCAAATGCTGACAACGTTGGAATGCGCCACCATGGCGCGCGACGATCTGGGTTCTTATTCGGCTTCAGAGTTGATCGCCGCGGTTTGTGCAGCCTGAACGAGGTCGGGCCAGATCCGTATGGAGCCACCGTATCATGCCCCCACTTTAAGTTGGACCGACATGGCTGAGAGGCGGTTTTCGTCGACGGTGATGCCAAATCCGGGTGCATCTGGAATCCGGGCGCGGCCATCACTGAGTGAGATGCCGCCAACAAACGGCGTTTGCCTGAAGAAGGTGTGGCCTTCCGCGTCGAGTGGATAATGGGTGCGTATTGTTGCGCCGAGATGGCAGAGCATGGTGTCGCCCAGAACGGTAAATGGCATGGTGTCGAGGCTGACCCCAATGCCGTTTGCCTCGCAGATGTCGATTATCTTGAGAGCAGGCCAAAGGCCGCCCACCCGGTTGGGCTTGAGAACGATGCGATCAGCTGCCTGCATCCGCACGATCTGAATCATGGCGGCGGGCGAGGTGACGGCTTCGTCCAATATCACCGGATAGGGCAACACGCGGCGAATGAGGGCGTGTCCGGCGAGGTCGAGGTGATGCAGCGGCTGTTCGATCGACATATTGGGATGGTGGGCGATCCGGCGAACATTTTCGAATAGCCCGATTGCGACCTTGGCGTTCATCAATCCCTGATTGGCGTCCACGTCGACCTGAACGGTGCCGGGCAAATGTCCCACCACCCCGGCAATCTTTTCGGCTTCCTCATCGACCAGCGCCTTGGAATAGCCCTCGCGGCGCAATTGCCCGCCGATCTTGAGTTTCAGGCCGGTGAATCCCTGATCCAGATAATGATGGCAGACGCCGAGCAGCTGTTCGAGCGAATAGCCGTGCATCTGGGTTTGCAGTTCCAGTTCGGTGCGCAATGCGCCCCCGAGCAGCTCATAAACCGGACAATCGTGCGCCTTTCCGGCCAAATCATAAATAGCCATGTCGATGGCAGCCTGCGCCGGTCGGCAACCGGGCACGCCAATGCTGGCCACGCCTTCCATGGCCCGGTGAATGCCGGCAATGTTTAGCGGATCGCAGCCTATGAGCACGGAACGGAAGCGCCCCAGCCAATCCATCATGCTGCCGATGCCGTGGCCGAAATAGTGCGGGAGCGTGGCACCGTCACCGAGGCCCTCTAGCCCGGCATCGGTCTTGATCCGCACCAGAACCGTTTCGGGCGGGGTATAGCGCAGCTTGGCAATTTCCTCAGGCGGCAGGTTCATCTGCTCCTCAGGATTGACATTTGGCCCGGTAGCCGTGGCCGTGCCCAGCATCTCAAGATGGAGGGGGATCATTTCGATCGCCGTGATCTTCATCCAAAACCCTTCAATTTGGGTGGGAACAACGCTTCAGGCGCATCATTTCCAATCAGTTAGTATATCGATATACATTGACGTCCCACAATTCAATCGCTAAGGGACATCATCGCTTCGACCGGCAAGTCACGCTGACACCAAGGCGCCCCAGTTGACCAAAAAACCCGCCACTTTGAAGGATGTCGCCGCCTCGGCCGGGGTTTCACTGGCCATGGCGAGCCGGGTTCTGAGCAAATATGGCTCCTACAGCAACGCAACACGTGAACGGGTCGAAACCGCAGCTCATGAACTGAGCTACCGGGCAAACGGGGTGGCGCGGTCGCTTCGCCTGCAGCGCACCAATTCAGTTGGCGTGCTGATCAGCCAGATTGCCAGCTACCATTGGACTACCTTTGTGCAAGGCGTCGAGGAGGCGGCCCGTCAGGCCGGCTATCACGTCATCCTGTGCAACACCAATGATGATCCGAAACGCGAGCTTGAATATCTCGCCGAAATGCGGGAACGCGGCGTGGATGGCATCATCGCGTCGCCGTTAGCGGCCAATCATCGCGCCTTCAAGCAGCTTGGACCCGCCGGTTTTCCTGCGGTTGTGGTCAATGCCCAAATCGCAGGCAGCAAGCTGGTTCACATCACCTCTGATGATCGCAGCGCCGCCGTCGATGCGGTGCGGCACCTTGCGGACTTTGGTCATCGGCGCATTGGCATCGTTGCCGGTCCGCAGGAATTCGAGACCGGACGCGCGCGCCTTGGCGGTTATCGCGATGCGCTCAAGCAGTTGGGAATGCCCGAAGATGAAACTCTGATTGCCTATGGCGATTTCAAGCAGGTCGGTGGTTATGAGGCGACGCGGTCCCTGATCGGGTTGCCGACGCCGCCAACGGCAATTCTTGTTTGTTCGGAATTGATGTCCGGCGGCGTTCTGCGCTGCCTCAAGGATCACGGCGTGCGCATTCCGGACGAGATGAGTGTCATCGCCTTTGACGATCCGGACTGGGCCTCGTTTTTTACCCCGTCGATGTCGTGCTTGCGCGAAGAGCGGTTTTATATGGGCAAGTTGGCGTTTGATGCTCTGGTGGCCAACATTGAAGACCGCGCATCACCTGCGGGTCAGACCCGCGAAATCGTGCTCAAATCCGAATTGATCCAGCGGGAGTCGGTTGCAGCGCCCCGAACCAATACCAGGCAATTGGATCAGGTTTTGCCGTCCGATATGTCCTACGACACGGGGGCGATGTGATGCAGATCGAACATTTGGAATTAGCAGCGATTGATGCCAGTGGCGCAATGGCGTCGTCGACCGGATTGGGTATATTGGTTCGGGTACGGGCGCAGTCGGGGCTGACGGGTTTGGGGGAGGCGCCGACGGACGAAACGAGCGTCTTGGGGTCCCAAACCACGGTGTCGGATTGGCTGAACCGATATGGTGCTGAGGTCGTGGGCGCCGAGTGCGGCAATATCAATCGACTGAACCAATTGCTGGACGGGGTCGATGCGGGGGGCAAGTCCGGATGCCCGGCAGCACGGGCGGCTGTTGAAATGGCGGTTTATGATCTGATCGGCAAGGCGCGCGATTGTCCGCTGCATGTGGTGCTGGGGGGCGGCTATCGCGACACGCTTGAACGGGTCGGGCAAATCGGGAGCGATGACGAAGATGTTGGCGGATCTGCCAGCGCAATGATCGAAGCGGGCTTCGCCGCTATCAGATTGAAGATCAAAGATGGTTCGGCCCAAACCGTTAAGCGGATCCAGTCTGTTCTTGACGCTGTTGGCCACCGCCCATTGGTTGACATTGTCGCGGAGCAGTCGCTCGGCAATGAGGCAAGAGCCAGCATGCTGGTCGAAAATCTGCTGACCCGGCAATTCTGGCCCAATCTTGGCCTGGTGCAGCCGCTGCATCAGCTTGATCTTGAAGGACACCGCCGACTGCGGGAAAAACTACCGATACCGATTGTTCTCGAAGAGTCGATCACCTCACCAGCGGCAATGAGTCAGGTCGTGCGAACGGGTGTCGCGGATCGGATTGTGCTTGATATCTGGCGTGTCGGTGGCCTGCTGAATGCCCGGCGTATTGCCAATATGTGCGAGAGCGCTGCCATTGGCGTCATGGTGTCGGGAACGTGCCGCAGCGCCGTGGGACGCGCGGCGATGGGCCATCTGGCGGTTACCGTGCACGGGAGCTGTCCGGTTCATTTTGGATCGGACCAAACCGAGGCAATGGACCCCTTGGGGCAGGGTAGCGGTCTGGGTGTGGACTTGAAATGGGATTGAAATTTTACGTCAGAACGTAGCGGAAGCCATCGGGTAAATCGGAGGGACGATGAAAGCGCAGCCGAATATTTTATGGGTCTGTACCGATCAGCAGCGCTTTGACACCATTGGGGCGCTTGGCAACAGCAGCGTGCATACACCCAATATCGACCGGCTGGTGCGGCAGGGAACAGCCTTTACCCACGCATTTTGCCAATCGCCCATTTGTACGCCCAGCCGTGCGTCGTTCCTGACCGGCATGTACCCCAGCGCCGTGCATGTGAACGGCAATGGAAATGACCAATTCCCCCAGAGCCCACGCCTTGTCACCAAGCTTTTGGCGGAGGCTGGCTATCGCTGCGGGAATGTTGGCAAGCTGCATCTGGCAAGCGCCTACAAGCGGGCAGAGCCAAGGGTTGATGATGGTTACAGCTATTTCAAATACAGCCACGCGCCGCGCGATGATTGGGCAGAGGGGCATGATTATGCCGACTGGCTCGCCGCCGCCGGGCACAGTCTGAAAGAACTAACGGCCAGCGCCGACGGTGTTCCCGAGGCGTTACACCAGACTACGTGGTGTGCGGACATGGCCATCGCGTTTATTGAGCAGCAGGCCGGGTCGCCCTGGGCGCTGACGGTGAATATTTACGATCCTCATCCCCCGTTCAATCCGCCGAAACGCTATCGCGACATGTTCGATCCGGCGCAGATGCCGGGTCCACACTTTCGCCCAGAAGATATTGACGAGCAGCGCCGGTTGGCAGGCGTGGATTTTCAGTCCGAAGCGCGCCAGCCGGCCCAGTTGGATATCGCCAATCCGGTGTTGCCCAAGTCGCTTGAGCGTGGCGAACGTGATCCAGCTGGAATGACCGCTGGTGCCCGCGACGCCCAAACGCTTCAGGCAGCCTATTATGCCATGATCAAGCTGATCGATGATCAGATGGGCCGGATATTGGCGACACTCGAACGGCAAAATCTGGCGGATGACACGATCATCATCTTCATGAGCGATCACGGCGAGACTCTGGGCGATCACGGATTGATCCAGAAAGGGTGCAGGTTTTACGAGGGGCTGGTCCGGGTGCCGCTCATCGTCAGTTGTCCGGGACGACTGGGGGCCGGGGTGAGGAGCGACGCGCTGGTAGAACTGCTGGATGTCACACCGACCCTGCTCGATCTGGCCGGTATCGAGGTGCCCGCGAACATGCAAGGCAAGAGCCTGTTGCCGATCCTTGTGGGTGAGAAGAGCCCGGCGGAACATCGGGACTTTGTCCGGTGTGAATTTTACGACGCGCTTGATCTGCCTGATGGCACGCTGGCAACGATGTATCGCGAAAGGGACTGGAAGATCGTGCACTACCACCAGCACGGTTTTGGTGAATTGTTCGATCTGCAAACAGATCCATGGGAACATCACAATTTGTGGGACGACCCGGCTCACGAACAGGAGCGATTTCGACTGACGCTTGCCAGTTACAATGCCTCAATCGCCATTATCGACCGCGGCGCGCCGCGTATCGGTCCGTATTAGCACCTGAGCGAACCAGCCAATTGTCGCTTTTGTGAGTTTCGACTTGTAGGAATTCGAGGACTGAGATAAAGAAGTATAACGATATACCTCACGACCTTTCATGGAGGAGAGCACTATGGTACGTCGGCGCACTTTACTGAGTGGGGTGGTAGGCGGCATTGCCGCAACCTCGCTGAATCTGCACTTCGGGGGATTGGTCCAAACCGCACTGGCGGCGGGCGAGCCAATCAAGGGTGGCACGCTTAATGTCGGCCTGCATATCCCCCTTACAACACTTGACTGGCAATCCACCGTGTCCCACCCGCTGCCCCATGTCATGGGGCATGTGTTTGAGGGCCTGTTCGGATTTGGTAAGGATTTCAACGCCGAGCTTGAACTGGCCGAAAGCGTCGAGGCGGCGACCGATGGCAAGACCTGGACGATTAAGCTGCGTCCCGGTGTCAAATTCCATAATGGCGAGATGCTCAAATCGAGCGATGTCAAGGCGTCGCTGGAGCGGTGGCGTACGGTTGGTCCCAAGGGTTCGGGGCTGAATACTCTTGGCTCGATTGACCTGCCGGATGATCTGACGGTGGTCATGAATTTTGACGAACCGATGGGCCGCTTCCTGCTGCTGCTGCTTGGTTCGGACGAAAACAAGGCGGTGATCATGCCGCAGGCGATTGCCGAAGCGTCAACGACGCCGGGGCAGTTGACTGAAGTGGTGGGAACAGGGCCCTATCGCTTTGTTGAGTATAAGGAAGACCAATACGCCCGGCTTGCCCGCTTCGATGACTATGTGGCGCGTGATGATGGACCCAACTATCAGACCGGCAAGAAAGTCGGCAATCTCGACGAGATCATTTTCTGGATCGTACCCGAGGCAACCACGAGGGTGGCGGGCCTTGAATCGGGCGAATATGACATCATTACCGAAGTGCCTGATGGCGAAGCGACGCGGCTCGAGGGAAATCCCGATCTTGATGCGATCAAGAACGGTCCGGGCGTGTTGCTCTACATGATGTTCAACCACAAGGTTGGCCCAACCAGTCAGCTCAATATCCGCAAAGCTATCCAGTCGCTGATCGATCCATCTGAAATTGCGGCGGCTGCGGTGTCGAACCCGGATTTTGCGCTCACCAACCCCAGCATTTATGCGCCTGAAAGCGCCTATAATACTGATGCTGGTTCTGAGCTCTATACCCCCGGCGACATTGACAAGGCCAAGGAATATCTGGCCGAAGCCAACTATAATGGCGAACCCGTCACCATTCAGGTCATTGCCACCAACTCGCTGCAGAACCGGCTGGCGGTTGCCATTGTCGAGCAGGCGAAGCGGGCGGGGCTCAACCTTGAGATATTGAGCTATGATCTGGCAACCTGGGTGGCAAATCGCCGGGATCCCGAAAAACTCAACATCTACACTTCAGGCGGTTATTGGGTTGATCCATCGCTTTGGAATGCGGAGTTCAATGGCACGTTCCCGTCGCCCGAAGTCGGGTTCATCAGCGATGCCACCGAGAAGATCTTCAACGAACTCTCGGCTGAAACCGAGTTCGAAAAGCGCAAGGCACTGGGCGAAGACCTGCAGCGCGAATTCTATTCTCAGGTCGCCATGGTCAACCTCGGCTATGTCTATCGACTGGTGGCCAAGCGCAGCAATGTGATGGATCCAGACGGTAATCTGGCATTGGGCAATCTTACCCTCAATGGGGTCTATCTGGACGCCTGAGCCTGGCGACATCATGGGATGGGCGGGATCAATTAGTCCCGCCCTTTTATTAAGAGACCGCAATGCTCCGGTATACGCTGCGTCGAGTTCTGGAATTCATCCCAACGATATTCATCGCGGTGACGCTGATCTTCGTGATTACGCGTCTGGTGCCGGGCAGTCCGATTACCGCGCTGATCGGCAATCAGTCAGTTGATGCCGCCAAAATCGACGCCATGGCGCAGCAACTCGGTCTCGACCGGCCGGTTTGGGAGCAATATATCGAGTGGCTCCCGAGGGTCGTCACCGGTAATTTCGGGCAGTCGATGTTCTTTTCGGCGCCGGTGGTTGATGTGATCCTTGATCGTTTTCCGGTCACCTTCAGCCTCACCTTTCTCGCCCTGATTGTTACGATTGCCATCGGGATTCCGATTGGGATTCTGTCGGCCATGCGGCGGGGTGGCATTTTTGATTATTTCGGTAATGTATTGTCGAGCCTTGGCATGGCATTGCCGCCATTCTGGCTTGGGTTCATGTTGATGCTGGTGTTCGCGGTCGGGCTGCAATGGGTTCCCGCGTCCGGTTACCGACCGATTGAATTCGGGTTCTGGAACTGGTTCAGCCGCCTGCTGCTGCCGGTTGCAGCGCTCAGCGTCTCACAAATTGGCCTGGTTGTCCGGATGACCCGATCGACAATGATCGAGGTGCTGGGCACCGAATATGTCGGGATGGCGCGGACCAAAGGATTGCGGGAGCGCACCGTCATCCTCAAGCACGCCCTGCGCAACGCGATGATCCAGATCGTGACCGTCATTGGCCTGGTCTTTGCGCTGGGCCTTGGCGGCTCGGTGATCATCGAGAATGTGTTTGCGCTGCCGGGGCTGGGCGAACTGATCACCACAGCGGCTGTCCGGCGCGATTATCCAACCCTTGAGGGCGGCATTTTCTACCTGACCCTGGTGGCGCTGGCGATCAATCTGGTGGTCGATCTTGCCTATGCATATTTCAACCCCAGGATCCGATATTCGTGATGAAATCCGCTGACGCCACTGAGGTTTTGCCATCACCGCACGCCCGCTCCGGTCTGTGGACGCTCTGGTCAATGATGCGATCCGAGCCAATGCTGCTCGGTGGTGGCGCGGTCCTGTTGTTGCTGGTTCTGGCCGCGGTTCTGATACCGGTGGTGATGGCCATTGATCCGCTCAGCATCAATGTCACCCAGAAACTGCTGCCACCAAGCCCCGAACACTGGTTGGGGACCGATGAATTTGGCAGGGAAGTGTTCGACCGGCTGGTGATCGGGGCTCATCTATCGCTGCGCGTGGGGTTTGCTGCAACGGCATTGACGGCACTGGTGGGGATTACGCTGGGCGCGCTTTCGGGCCAGTATCGGCTCGCCGACTCGATTATTGGTCGGTTCTCGGACGCGCTGATGATCTTCCCGGGCTTTGTGTTGGCGATTATGATCCTGGCGGCGATCGGCCCATCCGAATTCAATGTCGTGCTGGCGGTGGTGGTTCTTTATGTCCCCCGCGTCATCCGAACCGTGCGGGCCTCGATCATTGAATATCGGTCGGCAGATTTCGTTCAGGCCGCGCGCGCCGTAGGGGTGGGGGACATGCGATTGCTGGTGGTTCACATTCTGCCCAAATCCTTCGGGCCGGTCATGGTCCAGCTGACTTTTGGATTTGCCTGGGCAATCCTTGTCGAAGCGGGTCTCAGTTTTCTGGGTCTTGGACCGCCGCCGCCGGACCCAAGCTGGGGCAATATGATCAGCGCCGCCCGCGAGTTCATCCGAACCGCGCCGTGGATCATGATTGCACCGGGCCTGATGATCACAGCGACGGTGTTGAGCCTGAACCTGATCGGCGATGGACTGCGCGACTTGCTCGATCCGCGTCTTCAAAGCCAGGTCAATCCGTGAGCCCGTTGCGCAGCGCCAATGCCCCAATTGCGCAAGGGCCCATTCTTGACCTCGCCCAGGTCGAGGTACGCTTTCCCTCGGCACGCGGCACTTTTGCGGTGGTTGACCGGGTGGATCTGTCGGTCGCGCACGGCGAGGTGCTGGGTCTCGTCGGAGAATCGGGATGCGGCAAGTCAATGCTGGCCCGTTCGATCATGGGGCTGGTTCCGCCACCTGGTGTGACCACCGGCGGCACCATGCTGTTCAATGGCGTTGATATGGTTGGCTTGTCCAAGGACGAACGGCGACGTCTTCGTGGCGACAGAATTGCGGTTGTGCCTCAGGAGCCGATGACAAGCCTTAATCCCACACTCAGGATCGGGGATCAGCTGACCGAAGTACTGCGGGCACACAGGCCCACCATGAGCAGCGATGAACGGCGCGCCCGTGCGCTGGTTGTCATGGAGCAGGTTGGCATCCAGTTTGCTGAACAGCGACTTAGCCAATATCCGCACGAGCTTTCCGGTGGCATCCGGCAGCGGGTGATGATTGCCATGGCCCTGATTTGCGGCGGCGTCGAACTTTTGATCGCTGATGAGCCGACCACGGCGCTTGATGTGACCATTCAGGCGCAAATTCTCGAACTGTTCATGCAGCTCCAGTCAGAACAGAAGATGGCGGTGATCCTGATTACCCACGATCTGGCGGTCATTGCCCAGACAGCGCACCGGGTTGCGGTCATGTATGCTGGCAATATCGTGGAGTTGGCGCCAGTGCTTGATCTGTTCGATGTCCCCAGACATCCCTACACGCGCGGGCTGCTGGAATCGATGCCGCGACGCGGGATCAGCGCGTCCAAAACACACCTCGCAACAATTTCGGGTTCCGTGCCGGACCCGTCCAATCCGCCTGCCGGCTGTCGGTTTTTTGATCGCTGTCAGTTTGCGGTCAAAGGCACCTGCGACGCTGAAAATCCGGCGCTCGAGCAGATCACCGAGGACCGTTGGGTTCGATGTTTCCGTTGGCGTGAACTGCCCGAATTCGTGCTGGCGGACGCAGGAGCTGGCTCATGACAACCAACACGGCTCCCGGTGACCCGGTCCTTACCGTCAAGAACCTGATCAAGCACTACAGCTTGAAAACAACGCTGCCGGGCCAGCGGCGCACCAAGGTGCCAGCGGTCGACGGCGTTTCGTTTGATATAGAAGCTGGCACGACCATGGCCCTGGTCGGCGAGTCCGGCTGCGGAAAACCGACAACCGCCAAACTCGTCCTTCAGCTCGAACAGGCAGACCAGGGCGAAGTCTGGTTGAGCGGCGAGCGAATTGAGGCAGATGCCCGCCATAGCGTGCGGCGACTGCGGCGGAACGCCCAGATGGTGTTTCAGGACCCTTATGCCTCGCTGACGCCGCATATGCGCGTCAGTGCGATCCTGCGCGAACCCTTTATCGTCCACCGAATTTGCAGTTCGGGTGAAATCGACAAGCGGGTCGCCAAGGTGCTTGAATCGGTTGGACTATCGGGCGAGATCGGGCGGCGGTTTCCCCATGAGCTTTCGGGCGGGCAGCGGCAGCGGATTTCCATTGCGCGGGCGATTGCGGTGGAGCCGGCACTGGTGATCTGCGATGAACCAGTTTCAGCACTCGATGTTTCGATCCGTTCGCAGATCGTCAATCTGCTTTTGGATCTGCAACAGAGCCGGGGGCTGGCCTATCTGTTCATTTCACACGATCTCGGTCTGGTCGAGCACATCAGTGACACGGTCGCGGTGATGTATCTTGGAAAAATCGTCGAGACGGCACCTTCGCGTGTATTTTTTGCCAATCCGCGTCATCCCTATTCAGCCGCGCTGCTAGCGTCCTCACCGACGCCGGACCCACGCCAGCGCGGTCGCCCGGCTGCGCTGCGCGGTGAAATATCGAATATGGGAGAACTTCCCAGCGGTTGCCGGTTTCGCCTGCGCTGTCCGATGGCAATTTCGAAATGCGCCGAGGTTGAGCCATTGCTACGCCCGGTGGGTGAGGGGCATTTTGCCGCCTGCCACCGTAGCGAGGACATGGCGGTGCCCATACCAGCGAGCGGTCAAGCGAGTGGTTCAGCGCCCCCTGGAACTTGATCCATCGCCAAACTGGCGGAGAAACAGGAGTTATTAATGCAACGATTTGGGCAGGTGATCGGGCTGCGCGAGGAGCGGCGCGCCGAATATGTCGAACTGCACGCCGGGTCGGGTGTGCGCGATGTGCTGCATGATTTTCATATCCGCAACTTCAATATTTTCGTTCACCAAATGCCGGATGGCAAACTTTACGAGTTTGCCTATTTCGAATATGTCGGCAACGATTATGAGGCGGATATGCGCGCCATGGCGCTTCATCCGCGAACCAAGGCCTGGCGGGCGCTGTGCGACCCAATGCAGGTTCCTCTGCCCGGCGAAACGTCCTGGGCGCGGATGGAATGCGTGTTCTTGCAACCATAAGATCGGGCGAGTGATATTTGGCCCGACGCGGATTATACGAAGGGCAGTCAGGTGGCACCACCAAGGATCGATTCTCACCAACATTTCATCGATATCAGTCGTGGCGTCCACGATTGGATCAGAGACGATATGGCTGTGCTTCGGCGCGATTTGGGGCCGGACCAACTACGGCCGCTATTGGCCGCCAGTGGCGTCGATGGAACCGTGCTGGTTCAGGCCAGCCAAACCTGGGATGAAAACGCCTGTATGATCAATGAAGCCAAGCGGGCAGGCTTTGTGCGCGGTATCGTTGGTTGGCTGGATCTTGAGGCGCCTGATGCAGTGGAGCGCCTTGAGGAACTGGCGCGTGAACCGTTGATCAAGGGTGTCCGTCCGATCCTGCAGGGCATGTCTGACGATAATTGGGTGCACCGCGATAAGGTTGTTGCCGCCCTGTCCCACCTGCCACGATTAAATCTCTGCCTTGATGCGTTGATTCAACCCAGACATCTTGGTGTGATCGAGCGATTGGCGCGCCAACTGCCGGACCTGCCTATCGTTATCGATCATGGGGCAAATCCCGAAATTGCGGGGCGGTCCGAACCTGATCCCGCCTGGCGACGCGGATTGGCGGCGTGTGCGGGACACCAACAGGTCATGTGCAAGCTCTCCGGGTTGGCAACGCACGATGTCGAAGGCTGGCGACAGAGCGGATCGCTGGACGCCAGCGTCAATGATCTGCTGGACATCTTTGGGACTGATCGCCTGATGTGGGGCAGCGACTGGCCCGTGCTCAATCTGGCCGCCGATTACGCGGGCTGGGTCGAGCGTTCCACGGGGCTGGCCCAATCCCTGAGCACCGACGAGCGCGCGGCGCTATTTGGCGGAACGGCCACCAGTTTCTACAAATTATAAACTTCTTGCTGGTCTAAAGCGCCAGCTGCACCTTCATCGACCGCGAGCGGTCCGACGCAAGTTCGAAGGCTGCGACCGCATCCTCGATTGGCAAAGTGTCGCTAAGCAAGGGCATGACATCGACGCGACGCCGGTTGATCAAATCCACCGCCAAAGCGAACTCCTCATGGAAGCGGAAGGAGCCCCGGATATCAATCTCTTTGCCCACCAGAACGCTGAGCGGCAGGGGCACGTCCTCGCCCATGCCGAGTTGCACCAGAATGCTGCGGGGTCGCAGAACACTTAGCGCCGAGGTGAACGCTGCAGCGTTTCCGGATGCCTCGAACATCACATCAACGCTGCCCTTGCCACTGGCAAGCGCTGCCAGGCTCTCCGGCGCGTCCGCCACATTGATCGTTCTGTCGGCACCCACCTTTGGCGCAAAGGTGAGGGGGGCATCGAGCACATCGGTGATGATGATCTCGCTGGCGCCGTGGGCTCGGGCCGCAATGACGCATAGCGCCCCGATGGGGCCGCATCCCGTGATCAGCACCCGCTTGCCGAGCAGGGATCCGGCGCGCCTGATGGCGTGCAAGGTAACGGCGAACGGTTCGGCAAAAGCACCTTCGACCAGCGAGATACCCTCAGCCAGTTTGTGACACTGACGCGCCTCGGCCACCAGCTGTTGTTGAAACGCGCCATCGACGTGTGGATTACGCATGGCGCTGCCATAGTAGCGCATGTCGAGGCAGTGGTTTTGTTGGCCCGCAAGGCAGTATTCGCACTGATTGCAGGGGAGGGACGGGGAGACGGCGACCTTGTCCCCGACTGCAAGGTTTTTCACATCGGGGCCAATCGCGGTCACGGTGCCGGCTACCTCATGGCCAAGCACCATCGGATGCCTGACGCGCACAGCACCAAATCCGCCATGATTGTAGTAATGCAGATCCGAGCCACAGATTCCGCCTGCGCCGATGGTGATGCCAACCTGGCCGGTTCCGGGCTCGGCGGCGGACCGCTGTTCGACCCGGAGATCCTTTGCGGCGTGAATGATAACGGCCTTCATTGATTTCCCCTTGGCGCGTCGCGCAACCGCATTCGGTGGCGATACGGGCGATAGTTTTGCGAGCACGATGAAACCCTATCGCGCTATTGTCCAGCGTTACCCGTGATTGGCGCCAAAAGGATTGCACAACCTTTGGCTGCGGTCATAATCTGTGCTGACCCAAGGGAATTTTTGAACCGTCAGGAAGGCGCATGACCAAGCACCGAACCTATTCTGTCAGTGTCGCAAGCGTCTATCCCCTAAATGTTGCCAAAGCCGAGAAGAAGGGGCGCACGAAGGCAGAAGTCGATGAGATTTTCCATTGGTTGACCGGGCATGATCAGACCTCGCTTGAGGAGCAGTTAGAAACGAACGTTAGTTTTGAGGATTTTTTTGCCGGGGCACCGCGGATGAATCCCGCCCGATCATTGATAAAGGGTGTGGTTTGCGGGGTTCGCGTCGAAGATATCGAGGAACCGGTGATGCGCGAAATCCGCTATCTGGACAAGCTGATTGACGAGCTTGCCAAGGGCAAGGCAATGGACAAGATCCTGCGGGAATAACTTTTTGAGCCTTGCAGCGTCTTTGCGCGCTTGAAATGCGCGCTCAAGCGGCGTGCGCTATTCTGGTCTATAATCAAGGAAAGTGGTGCCCTCCGCCAGACTCGAACTGGCACGAGTTTCCCCGCCTGATTTTGAGTCAGGTGCGTCTACCATTCCGCCAGGAGGGCACAGGGCTTCTCTAGCGCAGGATTTTGCTGGCCGCAACAGGCAGAATGGCGAGATCGAAATTTTCGCGCGTCAGATTTAGTGTCGGCGGGGAAAATTGCGCAGGTCGCGGCCGCCCAGAAGCGGATCCTGAACGAAGGCGGGGGCGTCTGGATCAAAGCGCTCCCAGCCCGTGGTTTCGAACTGGGCGCGCTTTTCATTGAGATCCACCCGACCGGCCTGATCGAATATGGCTTCGGCGGTGTGGACGTCTTGATCGTTGGTGCGCACCGAAACCACGGTGCCGCCACGGCGAATGCCTTCGGCAAGGACGTGGGCATCGGGTTCGTGCACGCCTGACTGGGTGAGCGCGCCAACAATGCCGCCGGTGGCGCCACCAACGGCTGCGCCCGTTACTGCCCCGATTGCCGTGGCGACAAGCCAACCGCCAGCAATGACCGGCCCGATGCCGGGAATGGCCAATGCGCCAAGGCCAGCCAGAAAACCGCCAGCTCCACCAACCACCGCGCCAATGCCGACGCCCGCCTGGGCGTCGTCGGCGATTTCGTCATCGACGGGGGTGGGCTCTTCGGGAATATTGTCTTCAAGCGTTGCGATGACGAGGGAAATCTCGTCGCTCTTGAAATTGGCCGCTTCGAGCGCCCGCACGGCACTGGCGGCGTGGTCATAATCTTCAAAAAGCGCAGTTACGGTTCTCATTTGATCCTCCAATGACAGGGGTCAGGAGAACAACGATTTTGCGCGGTATGGTGTTCCCTTAAGCGCCGAGCGCCAGACGCACGAGATATACCGACAGCACGCCAATGGCCATGGCGGCAATCAGGCTGCGGGTGAGAATGAAGACAATGCCGGTGGCGATGGCGGCCAGCGCTTCGGCCAGATTGCCGGTGATGATGGCGGGGGCGACAAGCGAAGCCAGGACCGCGCCGGGAATGTTCTTGATCCAGGCGGCGGCAAAGCCCTGACGCGGCAATTTGTTGGCCAGCATCAGGCCGCTGGCCTTGATGGCAAACGACACCAGCGCCATCCCGGCAATGGCAATGAGGGCTTCAGGCGAGCTCAGCACGGCGGCCCCCGACAAAAGTTTCGATGGCGGCACCAGCAAGGCTGCCGGTGATGCCACCGATCAAAATGTACCAGCTGCCCGGCAGCAGTTTGGCGCAGATGATGGCTGTAACGGCAGCGACGAGCCAGGGAATCAGGTCGGCCTTGCCGCGCCACATGCCCAAAAGCAATGCAAGGAAAGTGGCGGTAAAGGCGAAATCGAGGCCGTAGCGGCTGGGATCATCAATGACGGCACCGAGCATTCGCCCAGTCAGGGTCGACACCATCCAGCAGCAATAGGCGAGAACGCCGCCGCCGAGCAGGAAGGCGCGGGAGCCGCCACCACGCGCCATTTCGGCCACGGTCATGGCCCAGTTTTCGTCGGTGACCAGGAACATGCGCCAGAAACCGCCGGTCATTTGATCGGGGGCGAACAATGGCCGCAGGGTCGCGGTCAACAACATATAGCGCAGATTGACGATCAGGGCGGCGATAATCAGTGCGCCGATAGGCAGGGCTGAGGGCGTTGCAGTCCAGAGTTCAAGAGCGACGAATTGGGCGGAACCCGCAAAAACCAGCCCGCTCATCAGGATTACTTCGAGCACAGTCAACCCGGCACCCTTGGCCAGAACACCCCAGACCAGACCATAAGCGGAAACAGAAATGGCAACGGGAATGCAGGCGCGGGCGCCCAGAAAAAACTGGTCCTTGGCGATCTGGCGGGTGTGGGGGGCCGGGGCGTTCATGGCGCGCACGCTATAGCGTTCGCGGTTGGTAGGAAATCGGCTTTGCGATGAATTTTGCTGATGGCAGGCATATGGGTTGGCGATGGCAAGGTCATGGTCGGTCGGGAAAACGGTTCTCCAGCCAATCCACGCAAAATTGCACGATTTCGCGGGCATCAACAAGGACGGTGTGCGCGAGGCCAATTGAGGCAGCGTTGCCGCGACCGGTGGCGAGGAAAGCGCTGACAATGTCGGCAAAATAATCGTCGGCCAGACCCGCGGCCACCGGGATCGAGGTGTCGTATTCCTCGACTGATCGCCAGATATTATGACCGTTGACCAGCATGGGCGTTTCGTAGCGCCGCAGGCGTTTATTGGGGATTTGTGCCAGATGTTCGGCATGATGCAGCAGGGTCATGGTATCGAGGGGCGCGCCGATCAGCATGGTTTTGCCACCCGATTGCACCAGTTTGCCGAAAGGGGATTGCGGACCATAGCCATAGTTGAGGGCATGATCGGCAGTGAACCAGTTGGCTTTGCCGCCGAGCGCGGCGCAGGAGGCTCCGGGGCTGGCGCTGCGACGGGCACCGGGGGTGGTGCGCAAAAATTCAGGGAATGCGCCATTGTCGCGGGTTGACCGGGACGATTGCGGATCGAATGGCGGCACAGCGTGGCGAAGGTCCGGCGATGCGTTGGCATCGTCCTCGCCCTGCCAATCGCAATAGCCCAACAAGGTGCCGCTGGGGCCGATGACATCAATGATGGCGGCAATCAAGGCGTCGGGACCGCCTACAATTGGCCCGACCTTGCGCAGTGCTGCGTGGGCCAGTACGGCGTCGCCTTCCTCAAGGCCCAGATCGGCAAACTGGGCGGCGAGGTTGGCGCGGGTCAGCATGGCTTAGCCGCGGGCGTAGGCGATTTTGGCGGGAGCATTGTCCGTACCGGGCTGGCGGGCATCGTAGTTGGCTCGGGCCTCAACAATGGTGGCATGGTGTTCGGCCGACCAATCCCAAAGGCCACTGATCGGCACCTGCAGGGTTTTGCCCAGCTCGGTCAGTCCATATTCAACCCGGGGCGGCACTTCAGGATAAATGGTGCGGGTGACCAGACCGTCACGCTCCAGATTGCGCAGGGTCAATGTCAGCATGCGTTGGGAAACGCCATTGATGGTGCGCTTGAGTTCGTTAAAACGCAGGGTGCCGCTGCGCCCAAGGATGCCCACGACCAGAACACTCCACTTGTCGCCAATACGATTGAGCACGTCAGACATGGCGGCGCAGTTGGATGATTGGCTTGTGTCGGTCAGCGACATGGTCATTTCTCACTTTATGTGGTGTGGTTACTATTGTAGACACAGTTACTAGTTGTGCCTAGCCCCATGTTGCAGCAAACTATGGGATGGTGCTATGCGCTGAGGCGCCGGGTGATTGCCACCGGCGCGGGGCCATGCGTCGCGTTTGTGAACCTGGCGGGTCTTCGTGATGGACCGCCTATGCTGGAAATATCATGTTAGCCCGCTTTTTTGCCTACTATCTGCCTTACAAACGGCTGTTCCTGCTCGATTTTGGCTGTGCCGTGCTGGCGGGGGTGCTCGAACTCGGCTTTCCTCTGGCGGTCAAGCTCTTCATCGACACTTTGTTGCCGGGGCAGAACTGGGGCCTGATCGCGGCGGTGGCAGCGCTGCTGTTGGGGATATATGCTCTTAATACCGGGTTGATGGCGGTGGTCAATTATTGGGGCCATGCGCTGGGTATTTCGATTGAAACCGACATGCGGCGTGAGGCATTCGATCATATCCAGAAACTTAGTTTCCGGTATTTCGACAACAACAAAACCGGGCATCTGATCACCCATGTGACCAAGGATCTCGAAGAGGTTGGTGAGGTAGCGCACCATGGGCCCGAGGATCTGTTCATCGCCATCATGACCTTTGTTGGCGCGTTCATCCTGATGTTTACCGTGCAGTGGAAGATGGCGCTGATCGTTACGGCAATCGTGCCATTCATGACCTGGCTGGTGAGCCGGTATGGCGCCAAGATGACCGAGAACTGGCGGCGGTTGTTTCGTCAGGTCGGCGAGTTCAACACCCGAGTCGGGGAAAGCGTTGGCGGCATTCGCGTGGTCAAGGCGTTCGCCAATGAGGACCATGAGCGAGCGCTTTTTGCGGTCAATAACGAAGGGTATCGCGCCACCAAACTCAATGCCTATGCCTATATGACGGCCAGCATCACACTATCCTATTTCAGCACCCGATTCGTGCAGCTGGTGGTGATGGTGGCGGGGACATTTTTCGTGATTGGCGGCGAATTGAGCTATGGCGGATTTGTCGGCTTTCTGCTGCTGGTCAATGTGTTTTTCCGGCCCATCGACAAGATTACCTCGGTGCTGGAAAGCTATCCCAAGGGGATTGCCGGGTTCAAACGCTTTACCAGTCTCATCGATACCGCACCCGACATTGCCGATCGGGCCGATGCGGTGGCGGTTGGCGCGCTTGTCGGCGATATTGAATATCGCGATGTCAGTTTTGGTTATGGCGAGGTTGGCAAGGTATTCGAGGAGTTGAACCTTTCGATCAAGGCGGGTGAAACGGTTGCATTTGTCGGCCCGTCGGGAGCCGGGAAGACGACGATCTGTTCGTTGTTGCCGCGATTTTACGAGGTTGATGGCGGGCAGATCTTGATTGACGGGCGCGATATTCGCGACATGACACAGGCCAGTTTGCGGGCGCAGATCGGCATTGTGGCGCAGGATGTTTTTTTGTTCGGCGGCACCATTCGCGAAAATATCGCTTATGGGCGGTTGGATGCGACTGATGATGAAATCGTCGAGGCATTGCGCCGTGCCTCGCTGGACCGGTTTGTGCTGGGGTTGCCGGAGGGGCTGGATACGCTAACGGGCGAGCGCGGGGTCAAACTTTCGGGCGGGCAGAAGCAGCGGCTGGCGATTGCCCGGATTTTTCTCAAGAATCCACCGATTCTCATTCTGGACGAGGCGACATCGGCACTGGATACGGCCACCGAATTTGCGATCCAGCAATCGTTGGCGGCCTTGTCACAAGGTCGCACCACGCTGGTTGTAGCCCATCGCCTGGCCACAATTCGCAATGCTGACCGCATTGTTGTGGTGGGGGAAAACGGTCTGGTTGAGCAGGGCACGCACACCCAATTGCTTGCAGCCAAAGGGGCTTACGCGCAATTACATCAGGCCCAGTTCGGGGCAGTTGCCTAACCGCAATGGAGCGCATTGCGTTGCCGGTTCAAAACCCTGTCAGGTGCGGCGCGGTGCATTGAGATCGGGGCGTGGCGCTGTTAAGAGAGGCGCGCGCCATTTCCCCGATCCGGAGCCGTTTCTTCGTGCGATTTGCTCAACGACTGGTTTTTATTGTCCTTGCCGTGATCGGCCTTGGAGCCGGGGTGGCGCGTGCCACACCGATGTTGCTGGTCGATATGGATACACTCGAGGTGCTTTATGCACAGGACGCGGGCGCCCCATGGCATCCGGCCTCGCTGACCAAGCTGATGACGGCCTATGTGACCTTTGAAGCGATTGCGGCGGGCAGGATCAGTCTTGATACCCCGGTGACGCTTTCGCGCAAGGCGGTCAATCAGGCGCCGAGCAAGTCGGGCCTGCCGGTCGATACGGCCATGACCATGAAGGATGCGCTTTATATCATGCTGGTCAAATCGGCCAATGATGTTGCCATGGCGATTGCCGAGACGGTTGGCGGTTCGGAAGCCGGATTTGCAGCGATGATGAACGAGACGGCAGCGCGCATGGGGTTGAGCGCTACCCATTACGTCAATCCCAACGGGCTAGACGACAATCAACAGGTGACCTCGGCGCGTGATCTGGCAATCCTGTCGCTCTATATCTGGCAGAATTTTCCACAATACGGGCCGATCTTCGGGACTGACTATGTGCAGTTGGGCAAGGCCAAGCTTGAATCAAACAATGAGTTATTGACCAGTTTTGCCGGTACTACCGGCATGAAAACCGGGTTCATCTGTGCCTCGGGGCTCAACATGGTCGCGACGGTCAAGCGCGGGGAGCGGCGTTATATGGCCGTTGTTCTGGGCGCATCGTCAGCGCGCGAGCGCAATGAGCGGGCAGCCGAACTGATGCTCAAGGGGTTTTCAGGGACGCTCAAGGGGCGGGGGCAATCGGTTCTGAATTTGGCCAATAATGTCGGGGTGGCGCCGGTCAATATGCGGCCGCTAATCTGCGGCAAGGACGCCAAGGTTTATGTAAAGGCGCAGGAAAGCGAGTTTCCCTACGGTCTTAAGGGTCAGCCGACCAATCTGACCGACACGTTGTCACCCGTTGTTTATCAGGCGAGCACCATGGGGCGAATCCGAACCGGCGTGATGCTGCCGCGACCCCGGCCACTGCATTTGCCTGAGATGGGGGTTCAGGCCGATCTGGCACCGGATTTACGCCCGGCACTGGTGGCCAATCCGGCAAACCAGAATATTCCGCATCCACGGCCGCGCCCGGCGTTTTTGAATTAGGCTTTTACGACGACAAAGCGCATGGCGTCGGGCTGTTGCTCGATTGACAGGCCATGCCCGTTCTGGCGGCAGAACAGGGGAATATCAATCTTTGCCATCGGGTCGGTGGCAAGGATGGTCAGGGTCTGGCCGGACGCCAACTGGGTCAGGCGTTTTTCCATTTTCAGGACCGGCAGCGGGCATTTGAGCCCGCGCGCGTCGATCAGGAAAAGATCACTGATCAAGGACCAATACCCAGTAAACGCCATAGCCGGAGGTGCCATTGTAGGCCGTGGCAATACCAGCCTTGGTGGCGTTGGCTGGGGTCAGGCCCGCAGCATCAGCGGGATTGTTACGCCAGCCGGAAAAGGTTTCAGCAAAGGTTGAATAGCCAGCGCTCAACTTCATGCCGACAAGCCCCGATGGGGTTTTTGGCGGGGTACCGGTTGAGGCATATTGATTGACCAGCGCCTGGGCGGTACCATCCAGACCAATATCGTTTGACAGGGGACCGACACCTTGGGTCGTGCGATAGGCATTAACGATGGCCACGGCCTGCGTGCGATCCAGCACTGCATTGGGCTGATCCATGCGGGCGCTCAGGCCGGGATGCAAAGGTGTCATCGCCCCGCCGCTGCTGCAGGCAGCAACGGTCAACCCGGTTGCCACGACAATGGCTGCGGCGGCAAGGCGGGAAAGCGAGCGTGCGGTCTGGTTGTGGGCCGTCATGATTTTCCTCAAGAGGTGAATGTCTAGCCGCTCTCATTGCCGCAGTTCACGTCAATTCCAAGGCGCACTGCGGGCTTTGGTATCACAAAGCCCTTAAGGAAGCGGCAATGGGGGTGTTTGTCGCCCCCCAGCAGGCTTTACGGGTTTATCACTGGCAGTTTGGGCGCGGCGCGCTGGCTGATCAGTTGGGGGCCATTAACCCGGATGACGATATTTTCTTCGTGCACCATGCCGCGTCCGGGGCCGGTCGAGAGGCTGGGTTCAAGTGTCAGTACCATGCCCGGGGCTAGCACCGTCCGGTCGGCTGCCCTCAGGGAGGGCCATTCGGTCAGCTGCATGCCCAGGCCATGTCCGAACCGGCCCGCGTTGCCGATTTGGTATCCGGCGTCGGCAATCACCCGTCCCATGGCGTTGAACAGATCGGCGCAGGTTGCGCCGGGATGCGCCGCCGCCAGCCCTGCTTCGGTTGCGGCAAAAAGTGTGTCATAGGCCCTGCGCGTGGCGTCATCTGCAAAGCCAATGGCGAAGTTGCGGTCAAAATCGGAAAAATAGCCGTCTCGGGTCGCGCCGGTATCCATCATCAGCAGATCGCCAGCCGCGAGTGGCGCGTCACGGGGCGGGGCGATAATGTTGTCATAGCCGCCCGGTGCTGCCGCGCCGATCAGATAGGGCACTTCGTCGGCGCCGCGACCGATGAGATCGGTGCGAAAGGCGGCAAAGACATCGCACAATCGGTCGCCAGCGTGAACGTTGGCGGGAACGGCGGCAAAGCCATTCGAGACGATGCGGCATATATCGGCGAGCTTGGCGATTTCGGCCTCCGACTTGACCATGCGCAGGGTCCGGATGATGTCGGTCGCGTCAACGAATGTGGCGTCACAAAGGTGCGCGCGCAGTCGCTGATAATCATTGAGCGGCATTCTCAGAACCGTTTCTGGTCCCATTGGCAGACCAATGTTGCCGTGGCTGGCACCAATGTCAGTCAGGGTCTCGATCAGCAGGGAAACGCCATCGTCTTCTGGGCGAGGGCTAGGCCAATGCCTGATGTCGTCCAGCCAGGTTGTTGCCATCAGCGGCACCCCGATTTCGGGGATTACGGCAATGGGTTTTCCAGTTGGCGGAACGATGAGGAACCAGGGTCGGGTCGGACTTTGCCAGAACGGGGTGAGAAAGCCGGTGAAGTAGCGCACCTCCGGCTCGGTGCAAACAAGCAGCGCGCCTAGTCCGCGCTCAGCCATCAATTGTTGGGCATGCCTGGTTCTTGCTGCAAACTCGGCCTTTGAAAAGCCGCGCGCGATACTCATCGAGCCAACGCCGTCCGGACCAGTGCGAAGCGAATTTTCACGCCTAACCCTCCGGGCCTTCAGTTACGAAAATGAGCACGCGGCTTTGGTCATTGAGGCCGAACGTGTCGCGGTCGGCGCCGAGGTGGGTGAAACCGGCGAACCCGGCAGCGCCCGAAGGCGTGGTCGGTATGCCGAGGCGGCCAAGATCGCCAACGGTTTCAAGACTTTGCTGATCGGATATGGTCTGGAATATGTCGGCGTTGCGCGCCAGTTCGGCGAGCGCTAGATGTGATGGTGATTTGCAATCGAGCCGACCCATGATGGATTCCGGGCCCGGCACATCGGTGGGTTGACCCGCCCTGACGCTTTCCAACAGTGTTGCGGCAGCGTCGGGTTCGACCACGATGATTGTTGGTTCTTCGCCCCAGCACATGCGGAAATGTGCGGTCATTGCCGCTGCGAAGCCGCCTACGCCGGCCTGCAGAAAAATGTGGGTGGGCGGTGCGTCGATCTGGTCGGCAACTTCGGCTCCGACAACGAGATAGCCTTCCATGACACGCATCGGCAGTTCGACATAGCCGGGCCAGGAGGAGTCCGAGAGCAGCGTCCAGCCGTTGCGCTCGCAATCGAGTTTTGCCGCTTCCATGCTGGCTTCGTAGAACGCGCCGACGCGGCGGACCTCTGCGCCCAGATCGCGAAGCCGTCCGGCGAACGGCTCGGGCACGGAATCTGCTATATAGACAATGGCGCGGGCACCAAAAATCCGCGCGCCCGAGGCGACCGACAGTCCATGGTTTCCCGCGCTGGCGCAGGCGAATACCATGTCGGACAGAATTGTCTGCCGCTGCGAATGCCGGGCCAGTGCCTCGGGCCCGCCGGCGCGTTCCATGGCAAAACGGGCAATGACGTATGCTGCCCCCAGCGCCTTGAAACTCCCCAGGCCCATGCGGGCGCTTTCATCTTTGACAAAGACTTTGGCAACGTTGTTCGTGCGAGCGAGTTCGGGCATGTCGCGCAGCGTCGTGGTGTTCGCGGCAGGGCAATGGGCCAACAAGCGATAGGGCTCGGCAGGGTCCGACAGAATCCTGCCACCCGCCAATCCCACCATATCGGTCAATCCAGTTCCGCGATGTGGATTACGAAAAACCGCCATAAGGCACCTTGCTGCTACTTGGTCTTGTGTCTGCAAAGTCTAACAGGCTGCAACGCCGCTCGCTTGCACCACGAAGGCGAATTCAATATAAATGTTGCGAATTTCGGGGAGGTGGCGAGAGGTTTTTGCGTGGTGATTGACTTGGACCGGACCGACCGACATCTTCTGGACCTGCTGCAGCAGGATGCGCGCCAATCGCTTGAAAACCTTGCGGCACAGGTCAACCTGTCTACGGCAGCCGTGCAGCGGCGGATCAAACGATTGCGCGACAGCAAAGTCATCACTGGCGAGGTGGTGCGGGTCGATGAGGCGGCAGTCGGCATGGCGATGACCTTCATCGTCTCGGTGGAACTGGACCGAGAACGCGCCAGCGAGATTGACGCCTTCCGGCGCAAAGCCAGCAAAGAACCCCAGGTACAGCAGGCATACTATACAACTGGCGAAGCCGATTTCGTCCTGATCGTGCTGGCGCACGACATGGATGATTATGAATTGCTGACGCAACGGCTGTTTTTTGATGATCCCAACATAAGGCGCTTTCGGACCTCGGTGGTCATGGGCAAGTCCTATCGATCATTGACGGTCCCAACCACCCACAGCGCTGCCAATTTGGCCGACTGACCCGCCCGCATCGGCGAAAGATCCAACGCCTGAGCGGGCAGGGCACGACAAGCAAAATGACCCACGCGAAAGTGTCGGTCATCTGAAGCGCCATATCGAGCTGCTATTTGCCCAAGACAGGACAGGGGCGTCGAGCAAAGAATGACCGGCGGCGTCGCAGCAGGCAGTCAAGTTCGTAAACAGAGGAGGAAAGATCATGAGCAATCGCCAAGGCACACCTATTTGGTATGAACTAATGACAGACCAACCCGATACGGCGCGGGCATTTTATGGCGCTGTTCTGGATTGGACGGTCGAGAAAATGCCGGGCGGGTCGGCGGCTGAGTACTGGATTGCCTCGAGCGGCAGCAAAACAGTTGCGGGCCTCTTGAAAACGCCAGAGCATGCCGAGAACATGCCCAACATGTGGTTCGTCTATTTCGGTGTGGATGATGTCGATGCGTCGGCTAAACAGGTCAAGTCACTGGGCGGCAGAGTGGACATTGAACCAACCGACATTCCCGGGGTCGGCCGGTTTGCCTTTTGTAGCGACCCGCAGGGGGCCCATTTCTATTTGATGCGCGGCGACAGCGACGACGACAGTACCGCTTTTTCGACCATGCAGCCCGGCCACTTCAGCTGGAATGAACTGGTCACCTCAGACCAGAAGGCAGCGCTTGAATTTTATGTCAGCCTGTTCGGTTGGGAGCAGGGCGGCGCGATGCCGATGGGGGATCTGGGCGACTACACCTTCATCAACCAGCACGGGGCAATGATCGGTGCGGTCATGAATGCGCCGGAAAAAGGCACCAAACCCTACTGGAATTTTGCCCTGCAGGTTGCCGATATCGACGTGGCCAAATCGGCCGTCGAAGCGGGCGGTGGCACGGTACGGAGCGGCCCGAACGAGTTGCCGGACAATAGCGGCTGGCTGTTTCAGGCCGACGATCCGCAGGGTGCGAAAATGATGTTTTCCGGTCCACGCAAATCATGACTTGTACTTCAAATTACCCTCCCACGCTCAACAATGAGGAAACGCAATGCCAAGCAATCACAGGGTTAGAACCTGCCTATGGTTTGACAAGGACGGCGAAGCTGCGGCAAATGCCTATGTCGCGCTGATCCCGAATAGCGAGATTGAAGATGTGGTCCGGGCTCAACCCGGGGGCGATGCCATTGTTGTCAACTTTACGCTCGGTGGCGCGCCATTTCAGATTCTCAATGGCGGGCCGCACTACAAGGCAACTCCGGCGGCCTCGATTTCGGTTTTGACAGAAGATCAAGCCGAAACAGATCGGCTCTGGGACGCTCTGATCGCCGACGGTGGTGAGGCGGGGCGCTGTGCCTGGCTAGAGGACCGCTTCGGCATCTCGTGGCAAATCGTGCCGAAGGCACTGGCCGAAATGTTGGGCGCCAAAGACCGGGCGGCTGCCGGACGGGCGCAGGCCGCGATGATGGAGATGAACAAGATTGAAATCGCGACGCTGGAAGCGGCCTTTGCAGCAAGCTGAAGGCGGATGATTGGCGTGGTTGCATGCCCCTGAACCGTCGACGCCTATTATTTTTTGAGTGAACGACCGGCCTGATGCAAAGCTCGAGCAGTGAGCTGGGTGAAGGACGAAGGTGACACATTGGGCAACACGACTTACTCGATCTCCCGTTTCGACACATTCGCCCCATCGTTAAGGCCAGAGGCGGGATAAAGAATAACCTGCTGGTCCTCGGACAACGTGTCACTCAACACCTCGGCCTCAATCCCGTTGTTGTGGCCAATGCTGACGGGCGTGAGCCGGGCGGAGCCCTCTGAAACCACGAAGGTTGACCAGCCGTCGCCTGACCGAAAGAGCGCTGCGGATGGCACAATCAATGCGTCATTCTTTTCCCAGACGACAATCCGGGTTTCGATGCGAAAGCCGTGGCCGAGACCATCGTAGTCGCTTGACGGTTCGGTGAAGCGCAAAACTGCGTTAACCCGCTGCTCCTCGACCCCGAGCGCCGAGAATTTGGTTACGCCGAAAGGGTCTATGCGAACAACTTCGCCGGAAAGCGTCGTATCGCCACCCCAGTCGTCAACGATAACGCGGTCGCCTACCTTGACCTGCACCGCATCGGTGGACAGCAGATCGACGACGATTTCAAGATCGTTAGAGGTGTTGCCAATCTCCATTATGGGCGCACCTGCGGGCAGGGTGGTTTCGCTCTGTTGAATCACCCGCAGGATGAGTCCGTCCGCTGGGGCATAAAGCGGGATGTCAGTGCTGCCACTGGCATCGACAGAGGCACTTAGTCCAGTCTCGCTAAATCCGATGAGCTGGGCCTGGGCGTTCGCTACGTCAGCTTCCCTTTGGGAAATTTCGGCTTCGGCGGTCTCGACGTCTGCCATGGCGACGCGAAAGCTCTGTTGCGCACGTTCCAGCGTTGTCTCGCTGGCAGCGTTACGGTCGACAAGTTGCTGGGTGCGCGAAAGCGAACTTTCGGCGTAGTCGCGATTGGCAATCGCGGCGTTGAGACCGGCGCGCGCTACGCGCAGTGCCGCCTGTGCAACTGTCACTGCGGCGCGGGCTTGTTCGCGGGTTCGGATATCCATCGCAACAGGGTTGATCGGCAACATGTGCGCAACGATCGTTTCATTCTTGACCACGGAATCGCCGGGTTGGACCTCTACCCGTTGCAAACGACCAGCTACGGGGGTCGAAACGATATAGGCGTCCTTGACGCGCGTGCGTCCATCCTGGTCGATTGTGACCATCATCTCGCCGCGTTTCACCACCCCCATGTCCACCATGGTCGGGCGCGGCCAAAACACTGCGGTCAGGCCGCCGCCAACCACCACAGCGGCTCCGATCATAAGCCAATGTCGTGAATGTTTCTTGTTTGCCATTGCCTGTTAGTCCCTTGTCTTCAGGGCGGAAATTAAATCTGCCCGGTCGATGTCGCGCTTCACCAGCCATCCCGATGCGACCGCTGCACCAATTACCACAACGGCAGCGGTGCCATAACTGGAGGGATGGAAAACCGCCGGAATCTGGTAGAGATCAGTTGAAAATCCTGCAGCAACGCCGAATGAGATGTAATATCCCAACATTGATCCCAGCGGGATTGCGATCAGAGTGACAATGCCCAATTCGCCTAGCAGGACAAAAGCGGCCTCGCCTTTGGTGAAACCGATAACCCGCAGACTGGCGAGGTCGCGCTCTCGCTCTGCATAGGCGATTCGCGCGGCATTATAGACGATGCCGAAGGTAATAATGAACGCGACGGCGCCCATCACATAACGGATTGCACCTGCGCCCTGGTTCATGACAGTCCGAAAGGCGTTCCGCGCGTCGGCCTTGAGGCTGACCCCTGCGACAGAGGGCATGTCCTGTAATGTCTGGTAGATGGCCTCGGATTGGTTGGAATCTATGGAGAGATAGGCGCCCGACACCCGGTTTGGTTCTCGTAACGCCCGATTGAGCGCCGTGAGGTTCATATAGGCAGGCGACCCGAGAAGGCTTGTGGCAATGCCGGCAACGGGCAGCTTTAAAACGGGCTGACGACCTTGACGCACTTCAACCGTCAAAGTGTCGCCCGCCCTGACGTGCAATATATCGGCCAGCGCCGACGCGAGCGTCACGCCTTCTTTCGGCAGTGGAATCGGTGCAAGTCCTTGGTCAATGGCGCGGTTGAGGCGCGGTGCCTGGGTCAATCCGTTGATCGCGCCGCGATAGCTGTAGAGCCCGCTGTGCAGCACCGCAGGCACTATCCGCACCGGCTCGACCAGCAAAACACCGGGCAATCGCTTGAGCTCGTAGATGGTCGTGTCCGGAGCGGCATGGGTAAAGCTAACCGTCACGTCACTGCGATCAACAACATTGAAAGTCAGGTCGATGGTTCGGTTGAACCCCTCGAACAGGGTCAGCATGGCGACACTCAACGCCATACCCGCCGCAATGCCGATGACCGATCCGGCCATTCGCCCTGGTTGCCGGGTGATGCGGCGCAGCACCATTCGACTCGGCTGGTCGAGAATACGATTAAGCGATCTGCCGATACGCCCGGTTCTGGAGAAATCTGGCGGCGCGGGCGGGCGCATCGCGCTGGCAGGAGTAAGTGTAAACACCTGTCTAAGCACAAACAAGCCGCCAGCCGAAGCGGATAGAATACTAACACCAACACCAATCACGAAGGAGGACGGTTCGAGTTGGAATACGAGGAATGGAAATTTGAAATAGGCAGTGTAAACCTGGATCATCGCGCGGCCACCGGCGATGCCCATGAGACAGCCAAGCAGGGCTCCCCCAATTGCGATGGCTAGAACCAGCTTGAAGTAATGGGCTCCAACCTCGGCGTTGGTGTAACCGAAAGCCTTCATCAGGCCGATCTGGCTGCGTTCCGATTGCACCATTCGGCTGATGACAATGTATAGTAAAAAGGCCGCGACAGCGAGGAATATTGGCGGAACGCCTGTGGCTGCGGCGCGCAGCCCGTTGGTTTCCTCTGATACGAAGCGGTTCGAGGTCTGTTCCGATAGCGGGTAGGCCCCTGTCCCGCCATAGGAATCCAGCAACCGGTCGACCGCGTCCAGGACCGCAGGCTCCGAGGCTCCATGCGCCAGCGACAGCAGCGCTTCATTGAAGGCCCCCTGCATGTCGTAGGCGGCAGCTAGCGCGGAATTACTCATCCAGATCACGCCAAATCGGGCGTCATCGGGCAGCAATTCGCCGGGTGCGGTCGTGTAGAGAAATTCCGGCGACTGGGCGAGGCCGACAATGTGGAACTTTCGGCGCGCACCGTTCATGGTAGCCGTTAGACTGTCCCCCGGCCGCAGACTGTTGGCATCGGCGAACGCCTGGAGCAACAGGATCTCGTCGCTCTTGTCGTTGTCGATCATGCGACCGTCGGTCAGGTAGACTGCGTTGAGCCGGGGATCACGCCGGTCAGGCAGGGAAACGGCCTGCGCCTGCACCGGCAGGGCGCTGTCCGGGAGATCTATCAACGCACCGCCCTGCACCCGGCCTTCGACCGATGCGACTCCGGCGATACCAGCCAATCGCCCAAGCAGACTATCCGGCGCACGGCTGACGGAGGCAAAAACATCGGCCAAACGGTAGCGTTCATAATAGGCGCGTTTGGTTTCATCGAGCGACGTTACCAGGCCGGTCATCATCACCAGCATCATCACCCCAACGGCGATCACCATACCGATGGCAGCAGCCTGCCCTTTCATGCGCCAGAGGTCGCGCAGAAGTTTGTGATCGAGCGGCGTCACCACTCGATCTCCTCGGGGGTGAGTTTGTGCTCGTTCTTGACGACCTGGCGAATGTTGCCGTCGGCAAAATGGATCACCCGATCGGCCATCTGGGCTTGGCTGGCGGCATGGGTCACGATCAGCACCGTTGCGCCAAGTGTCTGGTTGACGTCTCGCAACACGTTCAGCACCGACTTCCCGGTTTTGCTGTCGAGCGCACCGGTTGGTTCATCGCAGAAAAGCACAGTAGGATTTTTTGCCACCGCACGGGCGATGGCGACCCGCTGCTGCTCGCCGCCCGACATTTGAGCCGGAAAATGGTCGACCCGTTCTTTCAATCCAACCATCGCCAGTGCTTCATCCGGGTCCATCGGATCGTCAGCAATTTCCGTCACCAGTTCGACATTCTCGTGCGCGGTCAGACTTGGCATCAGATTATAGAATTGGAAGACAAAACCAACATACTGTCTTCGGTATTTCGTCAATTCCCGGTCTGACATGTCCGTCAAATTCTGTTCTTGAAATGCCGCCACCCCATCTGTTGACCTGTCCAGCCCGCCGATGATGTTTAGAAGTGTTGACTTGCCGCTGCCCGAAGGGCCAAGCAGCACAACGATCTCGCCCTTGGGTATTTCCAGATCGACGCCACGCAGGGCATGGACGGCAGAGCGACCAGTTCCGTAAACTTTGGTCAAACCCTTTGTGGTGAATGCCATCTCGGCCATGGTTTCGCGCCTCGTTTGCCTAATACCGCGCAGCATGAGGCGGAATTCGGTCAGATTGGAGTGTGGACGCTAAACCTTTGGGTAGGTCCAGGACCAGCCGCTCACCTAGAAAATAACATCATTCAAATCGCCGGTTCCAGCCAGCATAGTGTCGCAATACTGGAAGCAAGACATAAACCTGTATTTTCGCGCCAACTGAGCCTTCGTTCGGCATTCCAATTGCAGTGGCGAGGCAACATCGGGTACCAGACTCTGGCGCTCTCCATTAGGTGCAATCGAGTCCTTTGCCCGCTAAAATTTTCGAGATCGCAAGTTAAATCATAGTTGGCTACGGCCTGCATTCGCACCGAGTTGGATTCGGCACACGGGTTCAACGTACGCTCGGAGCGTCGGAGAAGCCAGCCATGGAGGCAGTATGTTCTTTCGCACGCGCAAAAAAGGGTGTCTCGTCCGCAAACGGGCTGGCGACATCCCAATGTCCACTGGTCCGAAGGACTGCTCTACCTTGCGCAGGTAGTTGACTAGGCGATCAGCGCCAGGACGACCACGAGCCGAAACCCGACGCTCCATGCGGCCACATAGCTGTCTGTTCCGCCTGACGATCGCGTCGTTCAAGGCGCTCGTGGAAACCGAAATTGGTCTTGTGATCTGTAGTTTGTCTACTGCTCGTTAATGGCGAAGACAGTCTCGATTTCTACGCTCATCTGGCCCGGTAGGGAGGCCATGCCCACCGCGGACCGAGCGTGCTTGCCGATTGCTTCGCCAAATACGCTAACCATCAGGTCCGAGTAACCATTGAACACGCGCGGATGATCGGCAAAGTCGAGCGGTGCATTGACCATGCCGACCAGTTTGACGACCTGGCGCACGATGGCCATCTTTTCAAGATTGGCTTCACGACAGGGCCATTCGAGGATCGAATCAGGGCTGCTAACGATGACCCGACATTCCTCTTTGCGCCCGTTCATCCGCTTCGTACCTATGATGCAATCGACTTGAACATATCGATGTTTGAGACGTTGCTGCACCGCTTTTTCGGTGAGGCAAGATTGGACATCGAAATCACGGACAGGTTCAAGAAGCCATTCAGGCCAAAAGAATGGTTCTTGTTGCCCTTGGAGGTTATTGAGCAGGCCATCCCCATGATGCTGAATGGTAGAATCCTTAAGCACCGGTATGACCCGAAGGCTGCGGCTATCATTCGGGTCGAATGACGAAACCCGACGAAAAGGGCATCCTTGGCCGGTCATTGAGGAGGAGAATGGTGCCGACGGAGGATCGAACTCCCGACCTCCAATTACAAATTGAAGCGGCAAATCGTTTCGGGCGGGTAGGCTGAGGTCCTGCGACCGCGTCGAGGCCAGGTTGCGCTGGAAATGGTGATCCCGGCGGGATTCGAACCCACGACCCCGAGATTAGGAATCTCGTGCTCTATCCTGCTGAGCTACGGGACCAGCCGGGCGCAACTTAGACAAAGAGGGGCGAGGAATAAAGCGATTTTAGCCCGAGTAGGCAGCTTTCCAATCGGGGTAAAAGGCCATGTCGTGTGTGCGGCGCCATTTGCGGCTGTCTTCGCCGAACGGGGCGACTTCCCAGGTCCAGCGATGGGGTGCGGGCGGCATGGGGCGATCTGCGAGTAGATCAAAGGTCTGGCGCGATTGCCCACTCCTGTCAGTTATGACGCAGCTGAGGTCAGTTGCCAGCGACACCGGGCAATCAAGCCCCAAAAGTGCCTCAAGATGGGCATCGATGATGCCGCGCTGGTCGGGCAGGGACACAGCGGCGGCCAATTGGGAAACAAGGTTGAGCGAAACGACCCAATCCAGCCCGTTGATGGCGTGGAGAAAATCGAGTGCGGCGGGATTTTTTGCCGGGCACAGATCGCGCCAAATTGGCTCAACATTGGCGAAATTGCGCATATGGCGTCGGGCCGGGGCGAGATGGGCGATATCAACGAGCAGCACCCGGGAAAATTTTTGAGCCAGAGCGTCCAGCGGGACGTCGAACAACGGCCCGGAGCCGAGGATCACAACAGTATTTTGGCCGGACTGGGCGTCGCAGCTCTGGCGCAACAGCAGGTTGGTGCGCGCTATATGGCGCGCCCAGGCGACCTGTTGACGACGACCACGCGCCCAAAGGCCAATCGCGGGGCCGAGGTGCTGGCGAAAGGGTTTTGGGGTGGCAATCATGCTGGTGGCATAGGCGGTGATTTCGGCCAGCATGGAAGCGATCCGTCAGGCAGGGCGTTCATGGCGATATTGCCCTGATTCGCGCACCGATGGGATTGCCCGCCTCATTTTGCCGGTGCGATGGCAACCGATTTGGGCAGCGTGCGGCCAAATGTGGCGCATGAGGGACACACTGGGAGCAGTATCGGGGGATCGGGACAACAAAAAAAATTGTGTGCGACCGAAGTAATCATTTTTTGCCTTATTAAGATGCATGGTGAACCAATTCTTGTCCGAGGCCTGATTTGCTCAAATCGACAATTGCCAGTATCGCAGCGGTCGCCGCCTTTTCTGCGAGTCTTGTGGACGCGCAAGCGTGCGCGCAGTTGCGTCCGGGTCCCGTCGGCACAGTGGTGCAGGTGACCGATGGCGACACGATCGTGCTCGACAGTGGTCTTGTTGTGCGCATGATTGGCACGCAGGCGCCCAAACTGCCGCTGGGCCGCGAAGGTTTTGAGGTTTGGCCCAAGGCTGAAGAATCGAAAGTGGCGCTGGAAAAGCTGGCCTTGCATCAGCAGGTTCGGCTCGAATATGGCGGCGCGCAGGTTGACCGCTATGACCGTGCGTTGGCCCATGTTTACATCAAGACCGAAACAGGTGACGTCTGGGCGCAAGAGGCAATGGTGGAGCAGGGATTGGCGCGGGTCTATTCATTTGCTGACAATCGCCGATGTCTTGATCAACTTTATGCCGCAGAGGGCGCGCGCGCGCGGCAAGGCTTGGCATTTGGAGCGACCCATATTACAGCGTTCGACTGGCCGAGCATCCAGACAAGATTCTGGAGCGCGTTGGCCATTATGAACTGGTCGAAGGCCGGGTGTTGCTGGCCGACGAAGCGAGCGGGCGGATCTATCTCAACTTCGGGCGGCGGTGGAAGGAAGATTTCACCGCGGTCATCGAAGCGCCGGCGCTGAAATTGTTTGCGGGCGTTGATCTTGATCCACTGCGGTTCGAGGGCTCGCTGGTGCGTATCAGGGGATGGGTGGACGAGCGGGACGGTCCGCGCATCGAAGTTACCCATCCCGAGCAGATCGAGGTCCTGGCCACGCCATGAAGATAATTGTCGGCTTGTCGTTTGCATTGCGCAATAGTGTGCTGCTCGCCGCCATGGTGACGTTGGCGGCCTGCACCTCCCTCACCGGTTCTGACGTCGCGGTCAGCTCGATTGGCGACAATCGCGCGCCCACCGTTGTACCTGCCGGGACCGAGCCTGATGATGAGGTCATTGGGCGGCGTGAGCATCCGCGCACCATTGCGGCTTATGGCGGGGTCTATTCGGATCGTCCTGCCGAGATCATGATTGCCCGGATTGTGGGTCGGCTGCTTTCGGCGGCTGATCAGCCTAACACCAAGTTCACCATCACCATTCTGGACAGTGCCGAGGTCAACGCATTTGCATTGCCGGGGGGCTATATTTATGTGACGCGCGGTATTTTGGCGCTGGCGTCTGACACCAGCGAGTTGGCAGCAGTTCTGGCCCACGAAATCGCCCATGTGACATTGCGCCATGCGCGGGCGCGCACCGAGCGCAATCGTACGACCGGGTTGGTCGACCGGGTGCTGAGTTCGGTTTTCGGGCAAGATAGCCAGACCGAGGCTGCCAATCGTGCAAAGTCGATGGCGGCCTTCAGCCAGAATCAGGAGCTTGAGGCGGATCGCGAAGGGATCAAGATTGCCGGAAAAGCTGGCTATGATCCGCATGCTGCCGCGCGCTTCCTTGGGGTCATGGGGCGGTTTGCAAAATTTTCGGCAGGTGAGTCATCTGGCGGCGACTTCCTGTCTTCACACCCCTCAACACCAGACCGGATCGCCAAGGCGGTGCAGACAGCGAGCAATCTGTTTGGTGCTGCCGGGGCAGGGGATACTGATCGCTCCGGCTATATGGCCTCGATTGATGGTCTGACGTTTGGCGATAGCCCGGAGCAAGGCTCGATCATTGGCCGGCGTTTCATTCAGTCTTCGAGCAAGTTCACTTTCAGCGTGCCGAGCGGCTATACGCTACAAAATTCGCAAAGTGCTGTTGTTGGCGTTGCTGGCGATGGCGAGGCAGTGCGGTTCGACAGCGCAGAAGTGGCGTCCGATGTGCCGCTGGTCGACTATCTCAATTCGGGCTGGATTGCCGGGCTGAAGCCCGAAAGTGTCAAGGCGCAAAGCTATAATGGCATCGAGATGGCATCTGGCGTTGCCCGCACCGATCAGTGGTATTTCCGGGTGTCGGTGGCTCGGCTGGATGGGGACGTCTATCGGTTCATTTTTGCGGCCAAGGCGGATACGTCAAGGTTTGCAACGGGCGCCGAAGCAACGCTAAAGAGTTTCCGTCGCACCACGGCAGCCGATCTTGGTTCGATCCACAAGGTTGGCATCAGGGTGGTTACTGCCAAATCAGGCGATACGGCCAATAGTCTGGCCGGCCGAATGTCCGGGCTGAGCCGGGGGCCCGAGCTGTTCTATATCATCAATAATCTGTTCCCGGGCGACCCGGTGGAGACGGGCAAACAGTACAAGACCGTGACGCTGCAATAGTCTGGCGTCGGGGGTCGGGAGGCGCGGACTGATGACGCGATCCGAACGTTTGTTGCAATTGTTGCAGGCGCTGCGCCGATATCGGCATCCGGTCAGCGGGCGGGTGTTGGCAAGCGATATTGGTGTGTCCATCCGCACGCTTTATCGCGATATTGCCAGCCTTCAGGCGCAGGGTGCCCAGATTGAGGGCGAAGCTGGCGTGGGATATGTCTTGCGTCCCGGTTTCATGTTGCCACCGTTGATGTTTTCAGCCGACGAGATCGAAGCGCTGGTTTTGGGATCGCGCTGGGTAGCGCGGCGGGCTGACGACCAGTTGGGTGCCGCTGCCAAGGATGCGTTGGCCAAGATCGCCGCCGTCATTCCCACCGAGCTTCGGGACGAGCTGGAAAGGTCGACCCTGTTGGTCGGCACGGCTGCACCGCTGGAACAGGTCAACATCGATATTGCCCAATTGCGCGAGGCCATCCGGGCTGAGCGCAAGGTGCACATAACCTATGCGGACGTGAGCGGGGCTGGGACGGACCGCACCGTCTGGCCGTTTGGGTTAGGGTTTTTCGACCGGGTGCAAATTGTGCTGGCGTGGTGTGAGTTGCGTCAGGCATTTCGCCATTTTCGGCTGGACCGTATCAGTGACATGCAAGTAAGCGGCAGTCGCTATCAGCCGCGACGTCAGGTGTTGTTGAAGCGCTGGCGCGCCAGCGAAAAATTACCGATGTAGCGCAATCCATGCTGCCAATTTCTGGCAGTACGATGGGTTAGCGTGGAGCTCCAAACAAAGGAGATCGCCATGTCGGTTTTTACGATTTTATATGTCAACGATCCTGCGGCCAGCGCCGAATTTTATGCGCCGCTTCTCGGCGTGCAGCCGGTTGAGCAATCGGCTGGCTTTGCCATGTTTGTGTTACCCGACGGGGCAAGGATCGGGTTTTGGGCGCGCGAAGCGGTACTGCCGAAAGGGGCCGGGGTCGGGACGGGAGGCGGCAGTGAAATCTGCATTGCCAAACCGGACATGGACGCAGTTGGCGCTTGTTTTGAACAGTGGTCGGGGTTGGGCGTTAAAATGATCCAGGAGCCGATTATGCTCGATTTCGGGCTGAATTTTGTGGCGGAGGACAGCGACGGCCATCGGCTTAGGGTCTATCATGGCGCCAACTGAACCTGGCAAAAAAACAAGGCCGGGATTACTCCCGGCCTTGTTCATTCAAATTCGAGTCGCCAATCAGGCGGCAGCTTCCTCGGTGTCGGAGTCAGAGGCATCCGATTTGGTGCGTCGTGGCGACTTTGCGAGGTTCTTTTCGATGAGCTGCACGGATTCAGTCAGTGTCAGACGATTGACGACGCTGATTTCGCGGCTCATGCGATCCATGGCCTGCTCAAACAGCTGGCGTTCCGAATAGGATTGTTCCGGCTGATCGTCAGAGCGATAGAGGTCGCGAACAACTTCGGAGATAAAGATAAGGTCGCCGGAATTGATCTTGGCCTCATATTCCTGGGCGCGACGCGACCACATGGTACGCTTGACGCGCGCACGACCGGTAACGGTGTGCAAGGCCTGGGTAACAAGGTCATCCTCAGCGAGCTTGCGCATGCCAACAGACTTGATTTTGGCGACTGGAACGCGCAGCGTCAGCTTGTCCTGTTCGAAATTGATGACGAACAATTCTAGGGTAAGTCCAGCAATTTCCTGCTCTTCGATCGAGACAATCATGCCGACGCCGTGCGCCGGATAGACAACATACTCGCCCGTTTTGAAACCGAGCCGTTGCTGTGTCTTCTTGACTACCATTTGGAACTCCTTGTTGACGCCCCGGTGGATGGTTCCTTGCGGGAAGGACATCCACTTCACACTCTATTGCCCTGAGCGGGCTACACGCAGTCAAACTCACAGAAGTCCGGTTCCGCATTGGCCGGGCTACTGCGCATCGATGTTGATGATCCTGTCAAAAAAAGAGTGCCACTGGGGCACGTGTCGAAAGACGGGCTTATGCTGCATGTAAAGACAACATAGCACAAAAATTCAGCAAAATCAAAGGCGCGAATCAACTAGCAATCGGTTGCGAATTGAACCGATAAAACCGCCACATGCACAAAAATAGTGCTGGAAATGCTTGTAGGCCTGCAAATCGGGGGTGTTCGTCCGCGACACTGAGGTCGGCCCTGTGGAAAACGCTCAGTCGCCTTCGCCCGCTTCGGGGGAGAAGTATTTTTCGAACTTGTCGGGCTTGCCGTCAAACTCCTCAGCGTCGGCAGGCGGATCGCGGCGCTCGGAAAGGTTGGGCCAGACATTGGCGTATTTGGTGTTGATCTCCAGCCATTTGTCGAGGCCACCTTCGGTGTCGGGAACGATGGCTTCGGCAGGGCATTCCGGCTCACAGACGCCACAATCGATGCATTCGTCAGGATGGATGACAAGCATGTTTTCGCCTTCGTAGAAACAATCCACGGGGCACACTTCAACGCAATCGGTGTATTTGCATTTGATGCAATTGTCGGTGACGAGATAGGTCATCTGGCGGGCAATTCCTGCGGGCAATTCTGGCGGATAGGCTGGCCTCGCGTCAAAACGGGGGCCAACCCAGACGGTGCTAAACTCTTTTCAATGCAGCCGCAAGTGCGACAAAGAGCAGGTTTTGGCGCGGCGGTGGCTCTGGCTAGAAGCAAGTTGCGTGCTGGCGACAAGCGTTGCAATTCTTGATTCAAACTGGTGATTTTTCGCCGTCTTTTGCGCTCGTATACTGATCAGTCGTCGTTGTAGGTGTCGTTGTCCGTGCGGAGCTGGTCGGTCAGGCGGCGCTGCTTTTTGTCGGGCGCCCGGAACCCGGATCGCGCTCGGCAATGGCCACGTCAAAGGCGGAGCGCTGTTCGCGGGCAATGGGGGGCGGGGAAATGTCGTCGTAGAGCAGGGCCGCCTCGGCTGCCGGGCCACGGCGGGTGCCGGTTGCAACGATACGCCAAACCAATATGCGCTCATGCAGGCTCATGGTCAGGACGTCGCCGGGGCCGACCTTATGGTCGCTGGCGGTGGTGCGCTCGCCATTGACGCGCACCACGCCGGTTTCAATAGTCTTTTGGGCCAGCGTGCGTGATTTGATCGCACGTGCATAAAACAGGAACTTGTCTAGACGCTCCTTGCCCGCTGTACTCATTCAGGCTTCTTGTTGCGCAGCGCCGCCAAAGCGGCGAACGGGCTATCGGGATCAAAGCCGGTTTTGCGCTCGGGCCGCGACGATTTGTCCTGCCGAGAAGCGTCATTGCGGGGCTTGTCGGCACGGGGACGACCTTCGGCCTTGCCGCGATTTTCAAAGCGAGCCTTGCCATTGAGGTGGGCGGCCTTGCTCAGATCCTGGACCTCGCCTTCGGGGCGACGGTTGGCCGGGCGCTGCTGGCGAGGTTTTTGCACTTCTCCCTCAGGTCGACGCGGGGCGCTATGGCGGCGATTATTGTCGCGCCGTCCACTCGGGAACCAGATTTCGTCGAACTCGGGTTCGGCGGGTGTTTCCTCATCAGGCGTTGCAACGTCAGCTTGTTCCGCTAATGCGGCTGCGGGCTCGGCGGTTGCAGCGGCTGGCTCTGCGGGTGCGGTTTCAGCCGGTATCGCCAACGTAACGGCGGCTTCGGCAGGAACCTCGGGGACCATCTCAGGCTCTGAAGCCGGGACTGCCTCAGCGTCAGGTGCGGCGGTCGGCGCGACGGGGTCGGGATTTTCCTGCTGGATTGTCTCAAGGGCGGACGCTTCGGCCACTACTTCCACAGCGGGTGCCTCGGGCGCGGGCGTTTCGGACGCGGGCGCAGATTGCGTAGGGGTTTCGATCGGCTTTTTGGGTGTGCGGCGGAGCCGGTAACCCAGGGCGTTGAGGATCGAGGCAAAATCGTCGCCAGCGCATCCCAGAAGCGAGGTCATTTCCACGGTAACGCGGAAACCATTGGCTTCGGCCGCACCAGCGGGGGGCTCGTTCTGATTGCGGGCCGGATCGAAGGCGATCAGGGGGCGGATGATGTCGGCCAGACGTTCAAGAATATCGACGCGAACGGCGCGTTTGCCGACAACCTTGAAACCTGCCACTTCATAAAGGCTCTGGGCAACCTCGGGATCGACAAGGAATGAGGTGCGGCCTGACAAGACGATATGGGGCAGGTCAGTTACGCCGGGCTGGCGGACGCCGCCGTGCTTGAGCGCATAAAGGATAATGGCCAGCTCGCGCGGGGCGGGTTTGAGCATCAGCGGCAAATAAATGTGGTAGGCGCCAAACTTGATGCCGTGTTTGCGCATCCTGCCGCGCACATCCTGATCAAGGTTCTTGACCTCATCGGCGACGGCCTGACGGGGCAACAAGCCCAGATGTTCGGAAAGCTGGAAGGCGATGCCGCGTGCGGTGCCTTCAAGGTCCGCAGGCTGTGCCAGGGTCACGATCGGCTCAAGGACAGTATTGATATGGTGGCGGAGCCAGAGGTTCAGCCTGTCCTGCACGCGTTCGAGATCCGGGCCGGTCAAGGTCTCGTCCGCCAAAATCAAAATGCGGGGCCGCAACAGTTCGTCGCCCTCGAGCAGTTCGGCGACGATGTCGCCGCGCCAGCGCAGGCGACCGTCAGTAGCGAGCACAAATTCCTCGTTGGGGGCGCCAGCCAACCGGTCGGCCCGGTTGTGAATTTCGGGTGCGACCACATGGTCGGCGGCGGCGCGCAGGCCCTTGACGTCAAGATCGCCTTCGGTGCGTGCCAATGAGAAGCGGAAGCCTTCGAGCGTGCCAATGAGATGGCCTTCAAGCCAAACTTCGCCACGATCATTAATTTCTGGAGATGCCATACGTTTGTCTTTCAGGTGACGAAGCAGCACGCTGGTGCGGCGATCAACGAAGCGCTGGGTGAGGCGTTCATGGAGCGCATCGCTCAGGCGATCTTCTATGTCACGGGTCTTTTCGCGCCAATGGGATGGGTCTTCAAGCCAGTTTTTACGGTTGGCGATAAATGTCCAGGTCCTGATCTGCTTGATCCGGTTGGACAGAGTATCAATATCACCCGAACTATTGTCGCAGAACCGGACTTGCTCGGCAATCCAGTCTGCGTTGACCGCGCCATGGCGGCGCAAGTCGGCATAAATGCGGGTGATGATCTCGCCATGGGCTGCCGGTGAGATGCCGCGATAGTCCGGCGTCTGGCAACAATCCCACAAAAGAGCCACGTTTTGCGGGCCTGTCGCCAGCTTTCCCGCTTCGTTTCGCGCCAGAAATTCGAATGCCTGCTGATCGGTTGCAACGGGCACGCGGGTCAATTTTCGATGGTCTGGTGCGGCATCAAGGCTGTCGCGGAGCGCGGCAAGGGAGGAAAAATCAAGTTTATTGTTGCGCCATTGCAGCACTTTTACCGCCGAAAAGTCGTGGGTTTCCAGCGCAACGATCATTTCTTCTTCAAATGGCTCGGTGCCGCTGGTAACCCCAAAGGTGCCATTGCGGCTGTGTCGACCAGCTCGACCGGCGATCTGACCCAGTTCCGCCGGGGTCAGCGGACGGCTCTGGCGGCCATCAAATTTTGTGTCGTCGGCAAAGGCGACGTGGTGAATATCAAGGTTGAGCCCCATGCCGATAGCATCGGTGGCAACGAGAAAATCGACGTCGCCATTTTGATAAAGTTCAACCTGGGCATTGCGGGTGCGCGGGCTAAGGGCACCCATGACAACGGCGGCGCCGCCGCGTTCACGCCGGATCAGTTCGGCGATCGCGTAAACCTGCTGAGCGGAAAAGGCCACGATTGCTGAGCGGGTTGGCTGGCGCGAGAGCTTTTTGAGCCTGCATAAGTCAGTTGGGAAAAGCGTGGCCGATCAATGATTTCAGCGTTCGGCAACAGGGTTCGGATGATCGGGGCCATGGTCGCCGCGCCCAGTAGCAGGGTTTCGCTGATGCCGCGGGCGTTCAGGATGCGATTGGTAAAAATATGTCCCCGGTCGAAATCGGTGGCGGTCTGGATCTCGTCAATGGCGACGCACTGCACCGGAATATCGGTGGGCATGGCCTCGACCGTACAGACCCAATAGCGCGGCTTTGCCGGAATGATCCGCTCTTCCCCGGTTATCAACGCCACCGCCTGCTCGCCAACCCGCTCGACCACGCGGTGGTAGACCTCGCGCGCCAGGAGGCGCAGCGGCAGGCCGATCATGCCGGTGGCGTGGGCCAGCATGCGGTCGATGGCAAAGTGGGTTTTGCCCGTATTGGTGGGGCCGAGAATCGCCTTGAGCGAACTGGAGGATAAAAAGGTCATTGGCGCCTATGTAGGGCCTTCCGGGTTGGGTTGCGAGTGTCCCACGAAAGGACAGTTAGCACGACCTGTTTTTCGATCAATTCAAATCTGAAACGAATAGGGAACAAAGTCGGACCGAATCGACGCCAAGGCGTGAGTCCGGGTTTGTTCCATACCGCATCTAGTGTGAAGAAAATCGATTCGGCACTAAGGCGAAATTCTGGCGACCAATTGGTGACAAAACAGCCGGATGGCATTCACCTGCATTATCAAGGAGTTAATTTTGTATGGCTTCAAGGCACCCAAGGCGATGTGTTACCGAAATCCTAACGGGGAATGGGGCAAATTAATCTGGCTGTTGAGACGCGGAGCCGCCGTTGCGGGGCGGGGAGGGGCGGATAATTGATGATTTTGCAGTTGACCGTGCCAAAGCGGGACAATGGATTTGGTAGGGTTTGATTAACCATGCTTTTGAGCGCGACGCTGGCGGTGAAAGCGGGGATATCCCGCATCGGGACAGTTTGAGAGGCTATTGGTGCCCAATATTAATCATCGCATCAAAACAGGAACGAACACGGACCGAATCGGGCCAAGAGGCGCAATGCGGGTTTGTTCACGGCCAGATATGGGGGGTGGATGAGAATTGCCCCACAAGGCCGAAGCGATGGCAGCGAAAGGTCGTCGTGAAACGGATAATTGAATTTATCTTTATTAAATAAGGACTTAAATCCTGGAATCGCGATCAAATGCTAAGCAAAGGTAAAGGCGGGCGCGGGCATAAAATATTGTAGCTTAGCGATCCAGGCCGCGGAAACGGGCGCGTTATGATCAGTAAATTGAGGAAAACACCTGTTGACCGTCCCGTCGCGGGACGACGCGGACGTTAACATCTGAGTAACCAAAGGTTAGCGTTTGGTCGCTTTTTAGTAGCGCAGCGCGGTCAAAACCATCGACAGGTCACCAATGCTGGTGGTGAGTACGACGCGATAGGGAATGAAGTAGCCGCTGTCGCCGACCGGTGCGTACCAGATCAGGATGCGATCACTCTTGGCCAGATAGCTGGTCATTTCCGAGGTGGTGAAGTGGCCGGCGACGGGGGTGTAATTGATCCGGCAGAGGATTACCGGACCCTGGTAGCCGGTGCGGGGGGAGGTTGCCTCATCTTCGGCGGCAAAACTCATCGCGATATTGAAACGTTCGACGCCGGTAAATATCTGCATCTTGCGCTGGCAAAGACTACGATCAAGGCTCGTGCCCTTGAGTACGAAAGCTGAAAGCATGTCGGTGACGCCACTGAGGTGTTTGCGCTCGATCGGCACGCGATTGTAATTGTCGACGATGGGAGGATTGACGCGGAAGCCTGAGACATTGCCGTCGGCATATGAAACATCGACGGTAAAGCTTTCGCCGTTGGCGCGGGTATCAAGGTTGAACTGTTCAGGGGTCAGCGTGCGCGCGGTCGAGCGGCCGCGCGAGGTGATTTTTGCGGTGCCGCTGGCGACGAAATTGGCCAGACCGCTGACGCTGGCGCTGAGATCAAGCGAGAATTTTGAGCCATTGTCATTGAGATCAACCGCCACACTGGCAATGTTGAGCCCCCCAAGGGTGATGACGTATTTGGCGGTGCCATCGACTTCGCTGGCCATGGTGCCGGCTACGGCTGGCAGGCAGAACAGGCTGGCAAAGGCCAGGGCGCGCAGGTGGCTGGCAAGGTTCACGGGGCACAATCTTTCAGCACAAGTGGCAGGGTCAAGGACTGGCGCGGGGGCGCCGAATCAGTTTTACCGAAAAGGTGCCGCCAGAATCGGGTGCTTGCAAGGCGATTGCGGTGGTTTGAAATGCGCTTGTGCTTGACGTGAGCGTCCATTTTCTCTATCTACCGCCCAGATTTCAGAACAAGACTGGCCCAATGCGGGGCTCGATCTCCGCAACCGGGCCGTTTATGCAAACAGGATATGACCATGGCACGGCGTTGTGAACTGACCGGCAAGGGCGTTATGACCGGCAACAATGTGAGCCACGCGCTCAATCGTACCCGCCGCCGGTTCTTGCCGAACCTTGTGAAGGTTACTCTTATTTCGGATGCGCTGTCGCGTCCCGTCAAGCTGCGCATCTGCACCAACGCGCTGCGCACTGTCGAGCATCGCGGTGGTCTTGATGCCTTCCTGCTCAAGCAGGCTGATGCCGACCTGTCGCCACTGGCGCTGGGCATCAAAAAAGAAATTCGCGCCAGCCTTGCTGCCTAAGCATCAAGCGGACGATTGATATTTGCCGCGCTGGCCAGTTTGGTCGGCGCGGTTTTGTTTTGGGCAGGACTGGCATGAGGCTAGCGTCTGCGCCAAAGTCAAGCTGCGCCGGTCTGTTGCCGGATTGCAGTCCATAGAGGTGCATTATGTTGCTTTCTCGCCTTATGTCGGCGCGTTTCGCGCTGGCCGTCGTTGCCATGATGATCGTGGTGACCGCTTCCAATATTCTGGTGCAGTTTCCGGTTGAGGCCAATCTCGGCCCGATCAACCTTGCCGACCTTCTAACCTGGGGGGCGTTTACCTATCCGCTGGCGTTCCTGGTGTCGGACCTCACCAATCGGCGCGAAGGCCCGACCGTGGCGCGGCTGGTGGTGCTGGTGGGGTTTGTTCTGGCGCTGGCTATTTCGTTTTATCTGGCAACGCCGCGCATAGCGATTGCCTCGGGCAGCGCCTTCCTGATCGGGCAGTTGCTCGACATTTCGGTGTTTCAGCGCTTGCGGAACTGGATTTGGTATGTGCCCCCGTTTGTCGCTTCGCTGGTGGGGTCAGCGCTCGATACGATGATTTTCTTCACGCTGGCGTTTGCGCCAATCTTTGCCGGGATCGACCTGTTGTTCGGCTATGCCGATGGATCATTGGGGTTTGGGGCGCCGTGGCTGGGTGTTGGTGGTGAAGTGCCGTTGTGGACATCGCTGGCGAGCGGGGATTTCAGCGTCAAACTCTTGAGCGCGCTTGTGCTGCTGGTGCCCTATCGTCTGTTTATGGGGTCGCTGGCGAAGCGCCGTGCCGCGGCGTCTGCCTGATATCGGAGCTATTGCTGATCTGGCTGCAGCGCGAACTCGAGCAGGAGATTGCGCTCCCAATCGTTGAAATTATTGTCCGACCCCAAAATGATGCGCAACTCGCCATCGGGAGCAGTATGAACGGCAACGGCTTCCATATTATCAATATCGCCGCCACGCGCTTCGAGCAGAATGTCGCCGGACATAAGATTGCCCGGACGCACGTCGGCGGCGGCAACCCGGCGCAATGTCATGGAAAAAGTCAGGAATGACAGGCCGCGTTCGAGCACCAGCAGGTCGCCATTGGGCAGGAATGCGCAATCGGTTGGATTGACGTCAGGCGATGAGCGATAGGTCAGCTGGCCCTTGTCGCGGTCGCCCAGCAGCCAGGCAACGTGCTGGCCATCATTGTCCTTGACCCCTTCGGTCAGCAACAGGGTCGATCCGGCAATGGGAGATGCATCGGGGGCGATGCAGACCGCTTCGAGTGATTCATTGGTGCGGGTATCGGTGAGCCAATCAGGAATGGGCACTTCGCGCGCGGCGCCGCCGGGTACATTGTCGGTCAGGGCGAAATCGGCAACGCGGGTCAGATGTTCAAAGCCGACGCGTACGCCGACGGGTAGGCCGTCGCGATAGATGGTGTCGATAGCTTCGGCATCGCGGCTATATTGACGCGGCAGCGGCGCGCCCTTGGAGTTCTGGATTGGCTCGATTTTGACACCAATAAAGCCGAGCAAGCGGGTGGCGTCTTCGTAAATCAGCTGGCCGGAAACGAAGTTGCCGCGATCCGAGACAAAGCTCAAATGCTGGTTGGCACTGGTAAAGGCCAAGCCTGACAGGCCACCAAAGGTATCGGTTTGGCTGACCATGGAAATGCCGCCGCGCCAGATCAGATTGTCGACGGGCTCGCCTATGGCGGCGCCCTTGAAGCGGTCGATCTGAGCGGCGCTGATCGTCAGTTCGGTGGCCGTGACGGGCGCGGCCACCAGCAGCAGGATTATTGCGCTGAGGCTGCCCGCTCTTCTCACCGTGCCCTCCGGCGTCCTTGCGTGGGGGCTTCTTCGTCAAACAGTGCCGCCAGTTCGTCGGTCAAGGCACCCGCCAACTCTTCAGCGTCCAGAAGGGTCACGGCGCGGCGATAATAACGGGTGACGTCATGGCCGATGCCGACGGCAACCAGCTGGATCGGGGAGCGGGTCTCGATATCCTCGATGACCTGACGCAAATGGGCTTCGAGATAGTTGCCGGCGTTGACGCTCTGTGTTGAGTCATCGACCGGGGCACCATCGGAAATCACCATCAGGATGCGCCGCGATTCGGGGCGCCCCATCAGGCGCTTGCGCGCCCATTCCAGGGCTTCTCCGTCAATATTTTCCTTGAGCAGACCTTCGCGCATCATCAGACCGAGATTGCGCCGGGCGTGCCGCCATGGTTCGTCGGCGGCCTTGTAAATGATGTGGCGTACGTCATTGACGCGACCCGGATTGCCGGGGCGATTGGCTTCAAGCCATGCCTCGCGGCTCTTGCCGCCTTTCCAGGCGCGGGTGGTAAAGCCCAATATTTCGACCTTGACGCCGCAGCGCTCGAGCGTGCGGGCCAGAATGTCGCCGCAGATTGCGGCAATGGTAATGGGGCGACCGCGCATCGAGCCGGAATTGTCGATCAGCAGGGTCACGACCGTATCGCGGAAGTCGGTGTCGTTTTCGACCTTGAAGGACAGGGCCTGCATTGGATCTATGACCACGCGGGTAAGCCGGGCGCTATCGAGCACGCCTTCTTCGAGATCAAACTGCCAGGAGCGGTTCTGTTTGGCCATCAGGCGGCGCTGCAACTTGTTGGCGAGCCGGGCCACGGCGCCAGCGAGGTTTTCCAGCTGGCGATCCAGAAGCGTGCGCAATTGATCGAGTTCGTCGGGCGGGCACAGATCGGCGGCCTTGACGATCTCATCAAATTTTTGCGTAAAAATCTTGTAGTTGAACTGGTTGGAGCCCAATTCATTGGTCTTGCCGGGTGGCGGGGGCATGGGCGCGTCGTCACCGGCATCACTCTCGGCATCCTCGTCGGTGTCGGCCATATCGCTTTCAAGGCCATCGACGTCGCCGGTTTCCTCGCTGTCGCCAGCGCGCTGATCTTCCTGGGCCTCGGACTGATCGCTTTCGCCGTCACCCTGTTCGGGGTTCTGATCGGTGCCTTCTGCCTGGTCGTCGTCGTCCTGATCATTGCTTTCGTCGGCGGGATCGGGATTGTCCAATTCGCTTTCTGGCACGAGATTGAGATCGCGCAGCAATGTTTTGGCGGCTTTGGAAAAGGCTTCCTGATCTTCAAACAGGGTTTGCAACTGGGCCAGCGACGCGCCGCCTTTGGCCTCGATATCGTCGCGCCAGAGATCAACCAGTGCGTGACCCGAGGGCGGCACGGGCACCCCGGCGAGCTTTTCGCGCAGCATCAGACCGAGTGCCTCGGCGATGGGCGCGTCGTCGCGGTTGGAAACTTCGGCAAAATTGGCGCGAAACAGCCGATCTTCCAGCATTTCGCCAATATTGCCGGTCATGCCGGGCATACGCACGCAACCAAGGGCTTCGACGCGTGCCTGTTCGAGCGCGTCAAAGGCGGCGCGAGCCATGGGATCTATCGGGGCGCGCTTGCGGTGGGCATCGGGATCGTGGCTGGCCAGCCGCATGGCCATGGCATCCCCCTGACCGCGGGCAATGGCAATGTCGCGCCGGGTCGGCAGGCGCGGCAGATTGGCCAGACGCGCCTTGTCCGAGGTTAGCAGGGGGCGGTCGGTGGTAAAACTCACCTCAAGTTCAGGCTTGCCGCCAATAGCGCGCACGGTTGCCCCCATGGCGGACTTGAACGCCTGGGTATTGTCGGGCCGATTGGCCTTGCTGCGCGGCGGTTGTGCCATGGTGAGGTCCGGTCGATTAAGCGGGCGGGGTAATGGTTGAGGCTTTGTGGGCACCAACGATCAGGAGCATCGGGCGGATTATTTCATCCGCCAGTTGAGGGTTTTGCGCCAAGTCCACCGATGTTGGGGTCCACTCCTCTATTGCGTCAAGCACAAAGCCATTGGCGAGCAGGCTATTGAGGCAGGTGGACAATTTGCGGTGATATTTGACGACGCCATCGGCCAGCCAGTTGGTGACCCGTTCACCCTCTTTTCCATAGTCAGTAATGGCCCATGCGCGGTTGTCGCCATCGCCATTGATCCAGTCGGGGGTGGCGCGGGTGGCAAAAATCGGGTGTTCCATGGAAAAGACGAAACCGCCGCCAGCGCGTAGGCCATCGCGGAGCCGGGCGCAAAGCGCGTCGAAATCGGCCAGATAATGGACGGCGAGCGAGCTGAAGACCAGATCGAAACCAGCTGAATCGGGTTGGTAATGGGCGAGATCGGCCTGCTGATAGTCGATGGGCAGGCCCAGCCCGCGTTCGCGGGCGGTTTGCAGCATTTTTTCCGACAGATCGACGCCCGTGATTTTTGCGGCGCCCTGCTCATGGGCCCAACGGCAAAAGGCGCCAAAGCCGCAGCCCAGATCCAATACGCGCTTGTTGGCAAGCGGGGGCAGCATGGCCCGGACGACGGGCCATTCGGGTGCGCCCGCCAGTCCCTCGCGAGAGCGGGGGAGCTGGCTATATTGCGCAAAAAACGCGGGTTGATCGTAAATATTCTGGGCCAAGAAAACCGTCCCGGTTCAGGCGGTAACAGCCAGATTGGCTGAGCTTTCGGGCAGGTCCTCGCCAAAGACGCGCTGGTAGAATTCGGCAACCACGGGGCGTTCGAGTTCGTCGCATTTGTTGAGGAACGTCAGCCGGAAGGCAAAGCCGACATCGCCAAAAATTTCGGCATTTTCGGCCCAGGTGATGACCGTACGCGGGCTCATGACCGTGGACAGATCGCCATTGATGAAGGCGGATCGGGTCAAGTCGGCCAGTCGGACCATGTTGGAAATGGTCTTTTTGCCTTTGTCGTTGGCGGCATAGGTTTTGTTCTTGGCCAGAACGATGCCGACTTCCTTGTCATGGGGCAGATAGTTGAGCGTTGTCACCAGGCTCCAGCGGTCCATCTGGCCCTGATTGATCTGCTGGGTGCCGTGATAGAGCCCCGAAGTATCGCCCAGACCAATGGTATTGGTGGTCGAGAACAGCCGGAAGGCCGGGTGGGGGACAATGACGCGGTTCTGGTCGAGCAGGGTCAGGCGACCGGCCACTTCGAGCACGCGCTGGATCACGAACATCACATCGGGACGGCCCGCATCATATTCGTCAAAGACCAGGGCGACATTGTTCTGGACGGCCCATGGCAAAATGCCGTCGCGGAACTCGGTGATCTGCTTGCCATCCTTGAGCACGATGGCGTCCTTGCCCACCAGATCAATGCGGCTGACGTGGCTGTCGAGATTGACGCGGACCATGGGCCAGTTGAGGCGCGCGGCCACCTGCTCGATGTGGGTGGATTTGCCGGTGCCGTGATAGCCTTGGACCATGACGCGACGATTGAAGGCAAAGCCAGCTAGAATGGCTAGCGTCGTATTGCGGTCAAACAGGTAGTCGGGGTCAATGGGGGGCACATGTTCAGTGCGTTCGGCATAGCCCTTGACGACCAGATCCGTATCGATCGCAAACAGATCGCGGGCCTTGTAATCAGTGTCCGGCAGATTGGTATATTCACTCATGATAGGCTCGCAGCGCAAGTTTTAGGGCAATGGTTCTGGCGCGCTCTATAGCAGGATTGCGCGCTGGCGGGTAGGCGGCAGGTTGGCGCGCTGATCAGCGCGCCACAAACCCGGCTTTTTTCAAATGGGAGTAGGCAGCAATAATGGCGCGCAGGCGGTCTTCAGACGATTTGTCACCGCCGTTGGCATCGGGGTGATGGATCTTGACCAGGGCCTTGTAGGCCTTCTTGATGTCATCGGATTTGGCTTGCCCGATAATGCCCAGTGCCTCAAGAGCGCGACGGTCAGGCTCGTGCAGAGGCTTGACGCGTTCGGCCGCCGGGGTCTGGTTCTGGCGATGGCGGTATTTGGCAAAAACGCCAAATGGGTCGCCATATTTATCGCCCGGGCGAAGCCCTGCGGTGCGCGCAGTTGCCGAATGGCGGGCGCCGGGTTGGCCGGTTGCAAAACTCTGGCGCTTTTCGGGCTGGGGCGGGGCATGGAGTGCCTCGTCCAGATCGTCCTTGTCCATGCCGGCAAAGAAATTGAACGCGGTATTATAGTGGCGCACGTGCTCAAGGCAGAAATTATGATATTCGCCCGCCTTGCGGTGGCCTTTGGGGGCCTTGTGCGTGCCGGCCTTCTCGCAGCCTTCCCAGTCGCATGGGGTTTCGATCGGCGCCGGCTTTTCTTCGCGGCGGGGGCGAATGCGGATGTTGTCGAAAATCTTGGATTCCAATTTCATTGCGCCTAACTAGTAAAGTTCATTCAACAAACCCAGGCGTGCCCCGATGTCCATGCATGACACCATCGTAGACAAGCTCACCGCTGCTTTCGACCCCGAGATTTTAGAGGTCATCGACGAGTCCAACCAGCACTTTGGCCATGCCGGGTGGCAGGAAGGTGGCGAAACGCACTTTCGGGTCAGAATCGCGGCTCGCCATTTTGCCGGTAAGCTGCGCGTGGTGCAACACCGGGATGTCATGATGGCCCTCAATAGTGAGTTGAAAGGGCGGCTACATGCCCTGACCATCGAAATAGTGCCCGTGAAAAAACCAGATGTGGTCTCAACCCCAGTTTAGCAAGAGGCACGCAGCTCTGCATAGCCCGATAGGCCATCGGCTTCCGAAGAAAGTACGGTTATGCGGCAATTTGTGCCGCTAAGCAGCCCATTGCCGCCTGCGGGGATCACCGTACCATCGGTAAAACTTACGCGATCCGGCGATACGGTGAGGACCGATATTACACCAGTGGTATTGCACAGCGGATAGCTGTCGCCGCTTGAAACAAGAAATTTTGTCGCCTGGGGCATGCAGTCGTCCTGGGCGGTAGCGGTTCCGGTCGCGACTGCTGCCGGGGCGGTTATAGCCGGAACGGGCGAGGATTGATTGCGCCAACTGTCCTCGAGAATGGCCAGACGGTTTTGCAGGTTCAGCATGGCATCAGGGTTTACCGCCGCCGTGCCGGGTTTCTGCTGAACATAAAGATCTAGGCTCAGGCGCAGCTGGGCAACTTCGGTTGCGAGGCGCAGGACTTCACGGCGCGTATCGGTATAGACCCAGACGCAGGCAATGATGGCGGTCAATCCCACAAGACCCACCGCCAGCAGCAGAATTGTCTGATGCAGGGACGGACGGGCCGGGGGCTGTTCGGGGGGCGTGTTAGCGCCAGTATCCGATTTCGTCACCCCCGGCAGCGTCCAATCCTGATCCAAATCGGTAGTATCCATTACAGGCCCCTACAACTGGCGGCGTTCTGGTTTGTTCAAACAGGTCAAAGCCCTGTTTCAGATTGGTCCAGAAGGCGAACCAGGGACTGGTTGATGCGTGTGTCAGCGCCCCGTCGGTTAGAACAAAAGGCAGGGCCTGTACATCGACCGCCTCCTGTCCCGCCAAAAGCGCCGCCTCCACTATAACGTAAATTTCTTCGATCAGGACATCCGTCATTGCATAGCACCCCCTCGAAGTGCAGCCGCCATGAACCATTAGCGCAGAACCGGTGCGCTCCAACGCTTGATCGTAGACGTTTGGAAAGCCCAAATTAAAGGCGAGGTGATGGCGCGAACGTGGGTTGAGCTGTTTTATGCCCACCCGATAAAAACCTTCGGGGGCCTGCAAGTCGCCTTCGGCCAGCTTGGGGCCGAGATGGCCGGAAAAAGCGCGAATGGGATAGTGTCGAAAACAGGCAAAGCGCTGGCCATTGCGTGCCAGCCAGAGCTCGAGCCGTTTTTCAGTCTTGAAAAGTCGAATGAAAGCTGGATTGCCGAGCGCAAAGCCCTGTTCTGACAAGGTATTGGATAGCTTTGCGCGGCTGGTTGTTCCAGGTTCGAGCGCTTTTGGCTGATCCATGGGCCCGCGAAATCTCTAGCGGCTGGGCGCGGGGGCAGGCGTGGGCGCGGTGCTTGATGCGTTGGTCTGGGTTGCGGCGCTGGCCGATTGATTACCAAAAATATTGCCAAAGAATCCCGAGATAGCCTGACCGCGCTGTTTGGCAGCGGCTTCGGCATCGGCGGCGCGCTCTGCCTCGGCTGCCTGGCGCTCCTGACGCTGTTGCAGCGTTTCCAGCTCCTCGGCAAAGGCAACCTGATCGGCGGCCCGTTTGGCCAAAAGTGCCGGATTGGACTTGCTGGCGGGGCAGACGCCTGTTGCGTCCAGCGGACCAGAACCGGAGGGGTTGAAGATATACTGCTTTTCGCAGACGTCCCAGACGGCCGGGGTCTTGGTCACCTCGAAATAATCGTAGCCTTCCTTGATGTCTTTCCAAAAGCCCAGATTGGGATTGGTCGACTGTTTGGCCAGATTGGTAGCGGTCATCTTGAAAGGGAACATTTCAAGCTGGAAGCTTGAGTTGCCACCTTTGAAGGTTTCGCGGGCAAGGGCATAGATTTCGGCAATGCCGCCGTCGGTCATGGCGTAGCAGCCGCGCGACGAGCAATCGCCATGCAGCATCAGATCAGAGCCGGTGCGGCCCCAGGCGCGATCAAACTTGTTGGGAAAACCAGTGTTGAATGAGAGGTAGTAATTCGACTTGGGATTCATCAGGCCCGGGGTGATGGTATAAAAGCCCTCGGGGCTTTGCCGGTCACCTTCCTTGATCTTGGGTCCAAGATTGCCCGAAAAGGCGCAAATTTCGTAGGTCTTGAGCAAGCGATATTGCCCGGTGTTGCTCTGTTTCCAGATTTCCACCTGCTTTTCCTGCTTGAACAGGCGAATGACCATGGGCGCGCCGGGGGACGAGCCAATGTTGCGCAGGCTCGCCTGAAGGACGCTGGAAAGCGGCTGATTTTGTCGGTTGTCACCAGTGGCAAAGCCGCCGCAGGCCGCAAGGCTCAAGGCAATCCAGCCGAGAATGAAGATCGAGCAAAACTTGCGTAGCAGGAAAAAATTCAATTGGGGTCGATCCAGACAATGCGGGAAGTGGACGGCCTATTTCATTTTGGTTAGCGCATGGTGGAGCGGCGCGGTGAATGAATTGTTAACAGCGCCAGCCATCTCACGCAATTGTGGATCAATTCAACTTTAAGTTGTTTGAGATCAGGGCAGGTTGGTGCCGATGGCGATGAATTTTTCACGCCGATGCTCGCGCACCTCAAGGCGGGACTTGTCGGCAAAATCATCAAGAAAACCGGCGATGGCGCTGCGGGTATTGTTCATGACGGTTTCAGGATGGCGATGGGCGCCTCCGGTCGGCTCGGCAATGATGCCGTCGATCACACCGAATCCAAGCAGATCGGACGCAGTGATCTTCATATTGTTGGCGGCATCCTGAGCCTTGGCGGCATCGCGCCACAGAATGGTGGCGCCGCCTTCGGGCGAAATCACCGAATAGATGGCGTGTTCGAGCATCAGTACGCGGCTGGCAGTGGCAATGGCGATGGCACCACCCGAACCGCCTTCACCGATGACGATGGCCAGATTGGGCACACCCAGCTCTAGGCTCTTTTCGGTCGAGCGGGCAATGGCTTCTGCCTGACCACGTTCTTCAGCCCCGATGCCGGGATAGGCACCCGAGGTATCGACGAGCGAGATCACCGGAATATTGAAGCGATCCGCCATTTCCATGATGCGGACGGCCTTGCGATAGCCCTCGGGGCGGGCCATGCCGAAATTGTGCTTGAGGCGGGTTTCGGTGGAATTGCCCTTTTCCTGACCGATAACAGCAACCGGCTGGCCGTTGAAACGCCCCAGCCCAGCCTGAATGGCAGAGTCCTCGGCAAACTTGCGGTCTCCGGCCAAAGGCGACCACTCGGTGATCAGGCCCTTGATATAGTCGGAAAAATGGGGGCGTTGCGGATGGCGGGCCACCTGGGTCTTTTGCCAAGGGGTCAGGCGCTTGTAGATATCGATGAGGGCTTCGTCGGCGCGGCTCGAAAGTCGGCTGACCTCTTCATCGATACTAACGGCCTGATCTGTTGCGGCGAGGGATTTAAGCTCGGCAATCTTGCCCTCGAGATCGGCTACCGGCTTTTCAAAATCTAAATAAGACTGCATCCCACCCGCCCGTTAGGGGTCGTTATGCGACCCGAATTTGAGGTCGCTCTGTTGCGCTCTAAAGTGGCCGGAAAGTGACGATGGCGCAAGCGCGTGTCAAGATGCATCACCAGACAAAGGTCCGCTATCGGCCAAAGGATGGTGGGTTTCGACCAATGTGCGCAGTTTTTCGTCCAGAACATGGGTGTAAATCTGGGTGGTCGAAATGTCGGCATGGCCCAACAACAACTGAACGACGCGCAAATCGGCACCGCCCGCCAACAAGTGGCTGGCAAAGGCATGGCGCAGTACGTGGGGGGCGACGCGGGCGCTGGATATGCCAGCGCGTCCGGCCAAAGCCTTGAGATCACGGGCAAAGACCTGCCGCGACAAATGGCCACCCACACCAGCGGCGGGAAACAGCATGGTGCCGGGCTTAAGCGTTGTCAGCCAGGCGCGCACGGCATCGCGGGTGCGGTCATTGACCGGCACGATCCGCTCCTTGTTACCCTTGCCGATAATCGTGAGATAGCTGGCGTCGCGCATCACGGCGGAACGCTTGAGCCCGACCAGCTCGGTAACGCGCATGCCGGTGGCGTAAACCAGCTCCAGCAGCACATAAAGCCTCAGGGCCGAAGTTTTTTTGGCGGGCGACACATCCGCATTGGCCTCGGTTTCGGCCAGCGATAGCAGGCGGTCGACTTCGGCAATGCTCAACACCTTGGGCAAGGCGCGCCGGGCGCGAGGGCTGGCAATAATACGGGTGGGATCATCGCCCCGAATGGCATCGGCGCAGAGAAATTTGTGAAACTGACGAATGGCAGAGAGGCGCCGAGCGCTGGAGGCCGCCGAAAGGCCCTCTGACTTCAGGGCGTCTAGGTAATGGGTGATTGTGTTTCGATCACCGGTGGAAAAATCAAGTTTCCTGGCCCCCAGAAAGGCGCGGTAGTCCTCCAGATCGCGTCGGTAGGCCGCAAGCGTATTGCGGGCGGCGCCGCGCTCGGCGCTCATCATTTCAAGAAAAGACTCGATCAGATGAATGTCATTCATGGGGAGGGTAAGGGCGATAGTGGGCCATTGTCGGGTGCGCTGGCACGCAACAGGTCAGTGGTTGAAATGCGCACCGTCACTTCCTTGGGAGTGGGCTGGACATAAGCGATCAGGGCAATCATGCCCCCATAGGCCAAACCGGCAAGAAACAGCAAGGCAACAAGTAGACGAATGAGGGTGGGCATGAATTGCGCAGTCCGGTTCAATGATCAATGACACTGGCGATCTTATCACCAAAATGGTTTCTATCTGGTAGGCACGCCAGTGTGACCCGGTTTTGCCCCGATCTTCAAGCCAGTGGTTCTTGACATCGGGCGCTGCGACCGGTTCAAACGCGCAGCAATGTGGAGCGGTTTGTGACGCGAATGGAAGCAGCAAGGCGCAATGAGCGCGCCAATCATCTCGTTGACCTGCTGGTCGGGCGACCGCTGGTGCTGGTGGGCATGATGGGCGCGGGCAAAACCACCGTGGGGCGGCGGCTGGCGACGCGCATGGGTCGACATTTTCTCGACAGCGACGAGGAAATCGAAAAAGCGGCGCAAATGGATATTCCCGATATTTTCAGCACGCGCGGTGAGGCCGAGTTTCGTGCCGGGGAAACCCGAGTAATTGCGCGGGTGCTCAAGGAGTCCGACGTGGTGCTCGCGACCGGGGGCGGCGCGTTCGTGCATCCCGAAACGCGGGCGCTGGTGAAGGCGGACGCAGTATCGGTATGGATCAAGGCGGATTTCGATTTGCTGTTTGCGCGGGTGTCGCGCCGGTCCAACCGGCCGCTGCTCAAGACGAATAATCCGCGGGCAACGCTCAAGGCGCTGATCGAGGAGCGTTATCCAATATACGGGGAGGCCGATGTGACCGTGGTGTCACGCGACGTCCCCCATGAAACGGTGGCCGCGGACCTGATTGAAGCGGTTATTTCTCATCTCGAAGCGCGGGAGCCAGGCAATGGCGGCTGATCACACGGTGCATGTTGCCCTGGGCGAACGGGCCTATGATATTTTGATCGGAGACCGATTGCTGGACGAGGCAGGCGCCATTCTGGCGACGCGATTTTCCGGGCGGCGGTTTGGCATAATTACCGACGAGAATGTTGCGGCGGCGCAATTGCCCCGACTGGTCGCTTCACTCGATACGGCTGGTCTCGATTATTCAACCATCATCCTGCCCGCCGGGGAGAGCACCAAGTCTTATGCTCATCTGCAAAGCGCGGTTGAGGGGCTGTTGACAGCGCGGCTGGAGCGCGGGGATCTGGTGATTGCGCTGGGCGGCGGGGTGATCGGCGATCTGGCAGGATTTGCGGCGGCGATTACCCGACGCGGCATGGATTTTGTGCAGATGCCGACCTCGCTGTTGGCGCAGGTCGATAGCTCCGTTGGCGGCAAGACCGGGATCAATTCCCCGCATGGCAAAAATCTGGTGGGGGCGTTTCATCAACCCAAACTGGTGCTGGCGGATCTGTCGACGCTCGACACGTTGCCGGCGCGACAGTTTGCAGCTGGCTATGCGGAAGTGGTCAAATACGGGTTGATCGATGATGAAGCGTTTTTCTTCTGGCTGGAGGAAAACCGGGCTGAGATTTTTGCCGGTGGTCCGGCCCGTGGCGAGGCGATTGCGCGGTGTTGTAAGGCCAAGGCGCGGGTCGTGATCGAGGACGAAAAAGAGCTTGGTGTGCGGGCGCTGCTTAATCTGGGGCATACTTTTGGGCATGCGCTGGAAAAGGACACCGGCTATTCAAACCGATTGTTGCACGGCGAAGGCGTCAGTATCGGCATGGTGCTGGCGCATGGGTTCTCGGCGAAGCTGGGAATGGCGCCATCGCAGGATACGGGCCGGGTTGAGGCGCATTTGCGCGCTGCGGGCCTGCCGACGCAGTTGAGCCATATCGGCGGGGAAATCGGGGCGACCGACACGCTGATGGCCGCAATTGGTCAGGACAAAAAAGTGTCGCGCGGGGCGCTGACCTTTATCCTGACACGCGGTATCGGGCAGGCTTTTATCGAAAAAAATGTTGATCCTGCGGCGGTTGCCGGTTTTCTCGAAACGGCGCGCAAGGTATAAGAAAGCCCGGCAGCGCCGGACTTTTAATTTCGCATCGCTGCTACCTAGAAGGCGCCGTGGCAATGTTTGAATTTCTTGCCCGAGCCACAGGGGCAGGGCGCATTGCGTGAGACGCCAACGAGCAGCTTTGGATCGATCGGCTTTAGCGCCTGATTGCCCGCGGTGGTGGCACCGCCAGTCAAACCACCCATGACCGTTCCATCCTCGGCGTCGTTTTCACCGGTCAGCGGATCGATATGGACTTCGCTTAGCTGGGAAAGATCGGGTTCGGGCGTCGGTTCGGGCTGGCGTACCTGCAGCTCGATATGGCTGAGCTGGGTGGTCACCAGTTCGCGCAGGTTGGTCAGAAGTGCCTGCAGCAATTCATAGGCCTCCTGCTTGTATTCGGTCAGCGGGTCGCGTTGGGCAATGCCGCGCCAGCCAACGACCTTGGACAGGTGATCAAGGGTGACCAGATGCTCGCGCCATAGGCCATCAATGGATTGCAGCAGCAGCGACTTTTCGACCTGACGCATGATCTCGGGCGAATATTTGGCGGCCTTGGATGCGGCGTGTTGGTCGGCCGTATCGCGGATACGCTGCTCGACGATCTCCTGATCGATACCCTCTTCCTCGACCCATTCGCGAACCGGCACTTCGATATTGAGATAGGTCTTGGCAGCGGCTTCAAGCTGTTCGGCCTGCCACTGTTCGGGATAGGAACGGGGCGGAATGGCCTTGGTGACGATGGCTTCAACCACATCGTGGCGCATGTCGCGAACGGTCTCGCTGACGTCTTCAGCGTCCATCATTTCGATGCGCTGTTCGAAGATCACCTTGCGCTGATCATTCATCACATCATCGTATTTAAGGATGTTCTTGCGGATATCGAAGTTGCGGGCTTCGACTTTGCCCTGCGCCCGTTCGATAGCCTTGGTGACCCATGGGTGGGTGATGCTTTCGCCATCTTCCAGACCCAGTTTGCCGAGCATTGAATCCATGCTGTCTACAGGGAAAATGCGCATCAGATCGTCCTGCAGGGACAAAAAGAATGCTGAATGGCCGGGGTCGCCCTGACGGCCTGAACGACCGCGCAGCTGATTGTCGATACGACGGCTTTCGTGGCGCTCGGTGCCGATGACCATCAGCCCGCCTGCGGCAATGGCCTTGGCCTTGTCGGTGGCGATGGTGGATTTGATATCGGCGATCTTGGCGTCGCGTTCGGCCCCTTCAAGGCCTTCAGCTTCCCGTTCGATGCGCATTTCTAGATTGCCGCCGAGCTGAATGTCGGTACCGCGACCAGCCATGTTGGTGGCAATGGTGATGGCGGCAGGCAGTCCAGCATCGGCAACGATATGGGCTTCCTGTTCATGGTGGCGGGCATTGAGCACATTCATGGTGCCGACGTTTTTCTGACGCAGCAATTCGGCCAGCATTTCGGATTTTTCAATCGAGGTGGTGCCCACCAGAACTGGCTGACCGCGCTCCTGACACTGTTTGATCAGATCAGCGATGGCGTCGAATTTTTCAGCAGCGGTGCGGAAAATGGCGTCTTCATCGTCAACGCGCTGAACCGGCAGGTTGGTGGGCACTGTGACAACGTCGAGGCTATAAATGTCGGCAAATTCCTCGGCCTCGGTGGCGGCTGTACCGGTCATGCCGGCAAGTTTTTTATAGAGGCGGAAATAGTTCTGGAAGGTGATCGACGCCATGGTCTGGTTTTCAGGCTGGATCTTGGCGCCTTCCTTGGCTTCCAGCGCCTGATGCAGTCCTTCGGAGTAGCGTCGCCCGGGCATCATGCGGCCTGAAAACTCGTCAATGATGATCACCTCATCATTGCGCACGATATAATCCTTGTCCTTGTGGAACAGGCGGTGCGCGCGCAGGGCCGAATTGGCGTGGTGAACGAGTGCGACGTTTTCGATGTCGAACAGAGACTCGCCCTTCATCAGGCCGTCGGCACGGAGGCGCTCCTCGAGCTTTTCGATGCCCTGATCGGTAAAGGTTGCAGCACGATGCTTTTCATCGACCTCAAAATCACCTTCCTCAATGATGGGCATGAGGGCGTCAAGCGTCAGATAAAGCTCGGTGCGGTCTTCGGACGGGCCTGAAATGATCAACGGCGTACGCGCCTCATCGACCAGGATCGAATCCACTTCGTCAACGATGGCATAAACGTGGCCGCGCTGGACCATCTGGGCGCGGGTATATTTCATATTGTCGCGCAGATAATCGAAGCCGAATTCGTTGTTGGTGCCGTAGGTAATGTCGGCCTCATAGGCGGCCTTGCGTTCGGCGTCGGTCAGGCCATGCACGATAATGCCATAGCTTAGCCCGAGGAAATTGTAGATCTGGCCCATCCATGCGGCGTCGCGACGGGCCAGATAATCATTGACCGTGACGACGTGAACGCCCTCGCCGGTCAGCGCATTGAGGTAAACCGACAGCGTGGCGACCAGGGTCTTGCCTTCACCAGTACGCATTTCGGCGATGGAGCGGTTGTTCAGAACCATGCCGCCGATCAGCTGTACGTCAAAGTGACGCATGCCAAGCACGCGCTTACTGGCTTCGCGAACCGTGGCAAAGGCGGGAACGATCAGATCATCGAGCGATTTGCCATTGGCCAACTGGGATTTGAATTCGGCGGTGCGGGCGCGCAGCTCCTCGTCACTCAATTTTTCGAGTTCGGGCTCCAGCGCGTTGATCGCGGCCACATTGGGCTGGAAGCGTTTGACATGCCGATCCGACGGAGAACCGAAGATCCGCCGGGCGAGCGCGGCTATAGCCATAGTGTCAGATCCTTTTACTGGCCATCGTCGAAGGGGCAATTTTCATGGTGCGATCAATGGGCTGGTCGAGCCCTAATATGCCTCGTCAACGCGATGGTGGGCCGGTTTTGACCCCGAAAAACTGGTCACACAACTATGGGCCAGCGAAATGGCGCTTGGCCCGGCAAAGTCATGGGAAGCGCTGGACATGTAAGAGCGGACCCCCGTCTTGTCAACGTCGACAAAATCGGCCACACCACCCGCGCCCTTAACAACAGGCAACTTGTACGATTGTTGCGTGAGCGCAGAACAATTATTCTTGCGTGGCATAATCTGGCCCTGTTGCCGTGCGAGGGCGTGCGACGCGACGGGCCATCCGACCCGTTACGAAATCAACGGTGCATCTGGGTGTACCACAGAAGCAGCGGTGCCCATATTGGCACCGACCAAGGAGAATGTCGTTCATGTTTGATCGTTCCAAACGCCTTGCGCAGGCAGTTAGTGTGCTGGCGCTTACCATGGGCGGGTTTGCCGCCGTACCAATGGCAATGGCGCAGGATGCGCCGGCCGCCGATGCTGCAGCGCCTGCCCAGCCGGATCCCAATGCGGTAGTCGCCACGGTTGATGGCCAGACCATTACCCAGGCAGATGTCGATTTTGCGGCGCGCGATTTGAGCCAGGACATGGCGCAGATGCCCGTTGACCAGCGTCAGGCCTATGTGTTGAGCGTTTTGATCGACATGAAATTGTCGGCCGGTGCAGCGCGCGCGGAAAAGCTTGATCAGACCGATGTGTTCAAGCAACGTCTGGCCTATCTCGATGAGCAGGCGCTGCGCAGCGCCTATTATATCGAAAAGCTGGCCACGATGGTGACCCCCGATACCGTCAAGGCGAAATATGATGAGTTTGCTGCCCAGTTCGTGCCGCAGGACGAAGTGCGCGCCAGCCACATTCTGGTCAAGACCGAGGACGAGGCCAAGGCCGTCGAAAAGGAATTGGCTGACGGCGCGGATTTTGCTGAAGTTGCCAAAGCCAAGTCGATCGATCCAGGTGCTGCCAATGGTGGCGACCTCGGCTTTTTCGGCAAGGGGCAGATGGTGCCAGAATTTGAAAAGGCAGCCTTTGCGCTCGGCGAAGTCGGTTCGGTTTCCGAGCCGGTCAAATCCCAGTTTGGCTGGCACGTGATCAAGCTGACCGAAAAGCGCACGAGCCCGGTTCCCAGCATGGATCAGGTTGGCCAGAAGTTGCAGCAGGAAGTGGTCAACGCCGCTTTCGTCAAGATCAGCAATGAACTGCACGACAAGGCCAGTATCGAGATTGCCGACAAGGATCTGGCAGCCAAGATCGACGCACAGATGAATCCCGAAGCGGCGGCGGCAGCACCTGCCAACTAAGCTCACAAGTCTAATGATTGTTCACGGCGCGACGCTTGGGCTCGCGCCGTGATAGATAAGGCCGTGCCGGGCCACCCGATGGGCCTTGTGGCTTGCGTCTGGTAAAATTGTGAGGCACACCCAAGCCAGTTGTCCTGCAAACAAGGCATGCATCATGGCGCTCCCGGTTTCTCCCCTTGCCCCCAAATCATTTCCCGACCTGCCGGTCATTGCCGGGGTGCGCTTTGCAACGGCGGCGGCGGGTATCAAATACAAGAACCGTACTGACGTCTTGCTGGCGGTGTTCGATGCGGGCACCAGCGTTGCAGGCGTTTTGACGCGTTCGAAATGCTCGTCGGCGGCAGTGGATTGGTGCAAGGTCAATCTTGGAGGGGGTGTTGCTCGTGCGCTGGTGGTCAATTCGGGCAATGCCAACGCCTTTACCGGCCAAAAGGGCAAGCAAAGCGTTGAGCAGACCGCCGCGATTGCGGCCAAGGCGGTAGGTTGTTCGGTTGAGGAAATCTTTCTGGCCTCAACCGGGGTCATTGGTGAACCGCTCGACGCAAGCAAGTTTTCTGGCGTGCTCGACAATATGGCCGGTCAGCTCAATGATCTGCCATGGATGGAGCCTGCCAAGGCGATCATGACCACCGACACTTTTCCCAAGCTGAGCGCTGCCAGCATCGACATTGATGGAGTCGAAATTTGCATCAACGGCATTGCCAAGGGATCGGGGATGATCGCGCCGGACATGGCGACGATGCTGAGTTTTGTGTTCACCGATATGCCGATCAAGGCCGAGGTGCTACAGGCGCTGCTGGGCCGGCACGTCAAGACCAGTTTTAACGCCATCACGGTGGATAGCGACACATCGACCTCCGATACGCTACTGGCGTTTGCCACGGGTAGGGCCACGGGGATCGAGCCGATTGAAACGCTTGATGATCCACGGGCGGAAATTTTTGGCGAAGCGTTGCGCGATGTGTTGTTTGACCTGGCAATCCAGGTGGTGCGCGACGGGGAGGGGGCGACCAAGCAGGTTGCTGTTCATGTCGAGGGGGCAACAAGCGATGAGAGCGCCTTTCGCATTGCCAAATCGATTGCCGACAGTCCCCTGGTCAAGACCGCGATTGCGGGGGAAGACGCCAATTGGGGGCGCGTGGTGATGGCGGTGGGCAAGGCAGGGGAGCCTGCCGACCGGGACAAATTATCGATCCGGTTTGGCGATCTGTTGGTTGCCCGGAACGGGGAACGCGCCGCCAATTATGATGAAGCGGCGACCAGCGCCTATATGAAGGGCGAGGAGCTTGAAGTGACAGCCAGTCTTGGCTTGGGGGAAGGTCGTGCCACGGTTTATACCTGCGATCTGACACATGGCTATATCGCCATCAATGGCGACTATCGCAGCTAATGAGTAGTCTTGAAGATGTGCAGGCCATAGAGGCGGTGTTTGAAAGGGCATGGCCAGCGGTTGAGGAACTGCGGGACGGGGATTGGGTCGCCCGGTTCTCGGGTGGTTACACCAAGCGGGCCAATTCCATCGTCTTTATGGGCGGTGCAGGCGAGGATGGCGCGCTCGCCCAGCGCATGGCGCGGCTGGAAGCGGCCTGCGAGGCGCGGCAGATGCGCCCCTGCTATCGGATAACTCCCCTGGCGCCGAAAGGGGCTGTGGAGGCGTTGGAGGCGAGGGGCTGGACCAGGTTTGACCGGAGCGTGGTGCAAACCATGGCGTTGCGCAAAGCCATGCGCGCTGTGGGGGCATTAACGCAATTGTTTGAACTGACCGACGCTCATTGGCAGGCGGCGCTGGTGGACATGGCAGGCGGCAACGCCAATGCAGCGGCGCTGGGTGAAATCATCGCGCGGATTGCCGTGCCCGCCAAAGGGGTGCTGGTTTACGATGACAGCCAACAACCGGTTGGGGCGGCGCTGGTGGTCAGTGCCGACGGGATCGCTGTTTTTCTCAATGTTGTGGTGGCGCAAAATGCCCGGCGACAGGGGTTTGGACAGGCTTTGATGCACAGCGCGCTCAATTGGGCGGTGCAGGGCGGAGCGCAGCGGGCGGCCATTCAGGTGCAGGCAGACAATGGTCCGGCGTTGGCGCTTTATCAGGGGCTGGGATTTACCGAAATCTATGATTATCACTATCGGCGGGCGGTACTATGAGCTTGTTACTGGTTGTGGCCTGTGCGCTGGTAGACGCGGATCGGCGGGTGCTGATTGCGCAGCGGCCCGAGGGCAAATCGATGGCGGGCCTATGGGAATTTCCGGGCGGCAAGGTTGAGATCGGTGAAACGCCCGAGGCGGCAATCATTCGCGAGCTTGAAGAAGAACTAGGCATTTCCACTAAGAGTGCGTGTCTGGCTCCGGTAAGTTTCGCAAGCCACAATTACGACAATTTTCACTTATTGATGCCACTTTATGCCTGCCGAAAATGGCAGGGAACGCCACGGCCCAAGGAACATATGGCCCTGAAATGGGTGCGTCCACAGGGTTTGCGCGACTATCCGATGCCACCGGCCGATGCACCGTTGATCGCGGCTCTTTGCGATCTGCTTTGACCGGATTCGACGACGAGGGCACGGAACAGACCATGTTGGCAGCGCAATTAGAGCGGTTCAAAAGCGACGAAGCGGGTGCGACCGCAATCGAATATGGACTGATTTCCGCGCTGATCGCGGTGGCCCTGATCGCTTCCTTCTCCCTGTTGGGCAATAATGTGACCAACCTTTTCGGTTATGGTGTTCAAGGACCGGGCAATGTGATGGCGGCGGCCACGTCAAGCCTGCCATGACAATTCAGCCTTTCGGCTTTTCCAGAACTGATTTGAGGCTGGTGGTGGCACTACCTGGGGCAAGCGGCTTTTGCTGGCTTTCGTGGGGTGCCCAGCCGCTGAGCCAAAGGATATCCAGCGTAGCGCGGATGCGCCCGTCAGGATCGGCGTCGTGCTCGGCATAGGCCTGGGCGGCAAGGCCAAGCAGTTTTTTCGTTGCGGGCTTGCGTGGGCGATCATGGAGCGGGTTGGCAGCGCCCAACGATTTGATTTCCGCCATCAGGGCCAGGGGATTGGCATAGCGGACCACGTGGTTTTCAATGTCTGCAACCGGCAGGGCAAGCCCGGCGCGTTGAAGCAGGCCACCGCCGTCGCGGACCTGAATAAAGGGCGCGACGCGGGGGTAGGCACCGCCTGAAAGCTCGCTATCGGCGGCTAGAAAGGCCTCGCGCAATTCCGAAAGCGTATTGCCGCCAAGGGCAGCGGCCAGAAACAGACCGTCGGGATTGAGCCGACGCGCCAACTGGCTGAGATAGCCGGGCACATCATTGACTACCTGCAGATCCAGAATGGAGACGATCAGGTCATATCCGGGTTGGGCAAAGGCGGGCAGTTCACCATCTGCGCCAAGGGCGTTGACGCGTTCAAAGCGGATTTCTCCCTGGCCGCTGGCCGCGGTTGCCGGCAGCGCATTGGCATCGAGGCCGAGCATCACGGCGGCGGGGAATGGGCGCAACAGGGTTGCCAGTCGATCCTCAAGATCGCGCAGGACCAGTGCGGTGACAAAATCATCGACCTTGGATGGGCGACGCTCGAGATGACGCGCAATCAGGGCGCGATCAAAAATCCTGGGTGATAGTTGCATGGCGGGGACGACAAGGGCCTTCTGGGCTGGCACACTCAGGCCTTATGGAGACTGACGCGCACAATGTCAAAAGCGGGATACGGCTGGGCCAATTGTTCCCAAGGTTCAGGGCTTGGGGCGGCGGGGCGCTGGATATGCTTTACCCGCCAGTTTGTCTGGTGTGTGACGAGCCGGTTGTAAGCCACGACAGTCTTTGTGGGGACTGTTTTGGCCACATGCGCGCCATAACGGCGCCGCTTTGCCCGGTTCTGGGTGTGCCATTTGCTGCCGATATTGGCTCGGATGCGATTTCGGCCGAAGCGATTGCTGATCCGCCGCCGTTTGCGCGGGCGCGCGCCGCCGTGATTTATTCCGATCATGTGGGACGTCTGATTTCGCGAATGAAATATGGCGACCGGCCCGAGCTGGCGCGATTTTGCGCCCGGTTGATGGTTGGGGCGGGGCATGGTCTGCTGGCGGGTGATCCGATATTGGTGCCAGTGCCGCTGCATCGCAGGCGCCAGTTTCGGCGTCGTTACAATCAATCGAGCGAGCTGGCACGCCAGATCGGCAAATTGACCGGGCTGCGGGTTGAGCCGCAGTTGGCGGTGCGGGTCAAGCCGACCCGGCAGCAGGTCGGGCTTTCGGCGAAGGGGCGGGCGCGCAATGTCGTGGGTGCGTTCGAGCCGCATCCCGAAGCGCTAGCGCGCAGCGGCGGACGGCGGGTCGTTCTGGTCGATGACGTCTATACGACCGGGGCAACTGTTAATGCAGTAACCCGTGCCCTGCAGCGGGGCGGCATTGATCAAATTGACGTTTTGAGCTTTGCCCGCGTTGTCAGCGGCGAAGAACTCCCCATATAGGGCGGATAAACGCTCCCGTGGAGAAAAAATTGGCCAAGATCGAAATCTACACCACCCCGACCTGCCCCTATTGCCATGCAGCAAAGTCGCTCCTGGCTCAAAAGGGTGCCGATTATGAAGAAATTACCGTTCTTGACGCAGGCTTGCGCGCCCAGATGACGCAGCGGGCGCACGGTCGGCGCACCGTGCCGCAGATTTTTATCGGGCAAACCCATGTTGGCGGTTATGACGACATGGCGGCGTTGGAGCGGGAAGGGCGGCTGGATACGCTGCTGGCGTCCTAAGAAACAGGCAGGGTGCCATGAGAATTGCCGCAGTTCAGATGCGATCGGGTACGCGAGCCCAGCCAAACATTGATGCGCTGACTGGCCTTGTGACCCATGCGTCCGAGGCGGGCGCGCGCTATGTATTGACGCCCGAGGTCAGTCTGGTTTTTGCCAAGGACAGCACCGGGCTGGCGCGCGAGGCCAAACCATTTGAAGGCAATGAGGGGATCGCATCGCTGTCGCGTCTGGCGGCAAAGTTAGGCATCCATTTGCATCTGGGGTCGCTGGCGGTAGCGCTTGAGGACGGCAAGTTTGCCAATCGCTCGGTACTGTTTGGACCCGACGGCCAAATTTTGGCCCATTATGACAAGATCCATCTGTTTGATGCGATGTTGACCGGGCTCAAGGCCTATCGCGAAAGCGACAGCTATCGAGCCGGTGATGCGGCGGTGACGGTGCCGCTTGATCCGTTCACTCTGGGTATGAGCATTTGCTACGATGTTCGCTTTGGCGCGCTTTACAATGTTCTGGCGGGGGCGGGCGCCAATCTGATGGCGGTGCCGGCCGCTTTTACCGTGCCAACGGGGCAAGCGCATTGGGAAGTGCTGCTGCGGGCGCGGGCGATCGAAACCGGTGCCTATGTGATTGCAGCGGCTCAGGGCGGACAACACGAAAGTGGTCGCGCCACCTATGGGCATTCAATGATCATTGATCCCTGGGGCCGTGTTGTTGCCGAAAGGGCTGACGATAGAGAAGGCGTTGTGCTGGCCGATATTGATCTGGCCGAAGTCGATGAGGCACGGCGGCGCATTCCGGCGCTGGCCAATGCGCGCCCATTCGGGTTAAAGCGAGGGTCGGCCGACGGGGCCAGGATTTTGAGAAAGGGCTTGGCGTGATCCAGTACGCGCTGATTTGTGACCAACATCATGAGTTCGACGCATGGTTCAAAAGCGCCCAGGCTTTTGACGAGCAGTCAGCACACCAGATTGTCATCTGTCCTCAGTGCAATTCCTCGGCTGTGAGCAAAGCCCTGATGGCGCCCGCTGTGGGGCGTAAGGGGGCCAAAAAGATCGACATTGCCCATACCCCGGTCGAGGCCGAAAAACTGCGGACCGCGCTCAAGGCCTGGCGTGACAAGGTGGTAAATGAAGCTGACAATGTTGGCGAGAAATTTGCCGAAGAGGCCCGCAAGATCCATTACAATGATGCACCGGCACGGGGCATTTACGGCCAGGCGAGCCGAGAGGAAGTGGTTGATCTGGTCGATGAGGGGATCGAATTGATGCCACTGCCGGAATTTCCCGACGATAAAAACTGATGGTCTGTGAGCCAATCGGAAATTGGCGCGTTGGCTTGAGCGGGCCGGCGCGGATGACCCCTATTGGCGGTGTCGCGGGCCAACTCTTTTGACAGGAGATGATACGATGACAGAGAAAAATGCAGCGCAAGCGGGGACATTTTCCATTGGCGGCGATCTTGAGGTCAATCGGTTGGGGTTTGGAGCCATGCGGGTTACAGGCAAGGGTATCTGGGGCGAGCCCGAAGATGCCGATGGAGCCCGAAAAACGCTGGCGCGGCTGCCTGAACTGGGGGTCAATTTCGTCGATACCGCTGAAAGTTACGGTCCCTACGTCAGCGAGCGGCTGATCGGGGAGGTTTTGGCGCCCTATGATAAGGGGACAATCGTTGCCACCAAGAGCGGCTTGACGCGCACCGGACCGGATCAGTGGCAACAGCTGGGTCGGCCCGAATTTTTGCGTCAGGGGGCCATTCAAAGCCTGCGCAATCTGCGGTTGGAGCGGCTTGATCTATGGCAGTTGCATCGTATCGACACCAAGGTGCCGCAGGCTGAGCAGTTCGAAGTGATCGCCGAAATGCAAAAAGAGGGCATCATCCGTCATGCCGGACTTAGTCAGGTCAGCGTCGAGCAGATCAAGGCGGCTCAGAAATATTTCCCCGTGGCCACGGTTCAGAACCACTACAATCTGGCCAACAGGGCGAGTGAGGACGTGCTTGATTTCTGCGAAGCCAACAATATCGGTTTCATTCCATGGTACCCACTGGCGGGCGGTGACCTGATCGCGGCCAATCCGGATACTGAAGCGATCAGCAAGAAACATGAGGTGACGCCTGCCCAGATTGCGCTGGCATGGATACTGATGCGCTCGCGCGTGATGTTGCCGATCCCGGGTACCGGCAAGGTAAAGCATCTGGAAGAAAATGTTGCCGCCGCCGCCATCCGCCTGTCGGATGATGACTTTGCGATATTGAACCAGATCGGCAAGAAGGGCTGAGGGTTTTTGGTCGGCGCGATGGGGAGGGTGGAATCCCCGCCATCGAGCCTGACCAACCGGCAGTCTTGGCAGACCACCTTCGGCTGAGCGCGGCTCTAGCATGCGCAATTGGGGAAAGCTACAATATTGTCATGAACACCCGCGCGGCTCGATAAGGGCGCGCGGGTGTTTTTTCGTTGGCACCAGCAAACTGGTGCCGGGTCATATTTACTCAGCCCAGGTCACCCAGATCGCGGACAGCGCCGCGGGCGGCGCTGGTGGCGAATGCGGCGTAAGCCTTAAGGGCCGTCGTGACATTGCGCTTGCGCGGGTGCCCGGGTTTCCAGCCCAGAGCTTCCTGATCGTGGCGGCGCTGGACCAGCTCATCATCTGACACCAGCAAACTGATCGAGCGGTTGGGGATGTCGATTTCGATGGTATCGCCTTCACGGACCAACCCGATGGTGCCGCCCTCGGCCGCCTCTGGTGAACAGTGGCCGATGGATAGACCCGAAGTGCCGCCGGAAAAGCGGCCATCGGTGATTAGGGCGCAGTCCTTGCCCAGTCCCTTGGATTTCAGATAGCTGGTGGGATAGAGCATTTCCTGCATGCCGGGGCCTCCGCGCGGGCCTTCGTAGCGGATGACAATAACATCGCCTGCCTTGATTTCGTTGTGCAGCAAAGCCTTGACCGTGGCGTCCTGACTTTCGAAAACGCGGGCAGGACCGGTGAATTTGAGGATGGATTCATCAACGCCAGCGGTTTTGACGATGCAGCCATCAATGGCGATGTTGCCTTTGAGCACGGCCAGACCACCATCTTTTGAAAATGGATGCTCGGGCGCGCGGATAACCCCTGCAGTGCGATCCAGATCCAGTTCGGCCCAGCGATTGGACTGGGAAAAAGCCTGGGTGGTGCGCACGCCGCCGGGGGCGGCCATGAAAAAATTGCGCACGGCCTCGGAATTGGTGCGCGAAATGTCCCATTTGTCGATGGCGTCGCCCATGGTCGCCGCGTGAATGGTGGGTTCGTCGCGATTGATCAGGCCGGCCCGGTCGAGCTGGCCGAGAATGGCCATGATACCGCCGGCACGATGCACGTCCTCGACGTGAACATCCTGCTTGGCGGGCGCGACCTTGCACAGCACGGGGACATGGCGCGACAGGGCGTCGATGTCATCCATGTCGAAATCGACGTCGCCTTCGTGGGCGGCGGCCAGAATGTGCAGGACGGTATTGGTGGAGCCGCCCATGGCAATGTCGAGCGCCATAGCATTCTCGAAAGCCGATTTTGTGGCAATCGAGCGGGGCAAAACGCTGGCGTCATCCTGTTCGTACCAGCGCTTGGCCAGATCAACGATCAGGTGGCCCGCTTCCTGGAACAGGCGCTTGCGGTCCGAGTGGGTGGCCAGGGTCGAGCCATTGCCGGGTAGGGAAAGGCCTAGGGCCTCGGTCAGGCAGTTCATCGAATTGGCGGTAAACATGCCCGAGCACGAACCGCAGGTGGGGCAGGCGGCTTCTTCGATGGTGGCGATTTCAATATCGGTGTAGCTGTCGTCGGCCGCTGCGACCATGGCGTCGACCAGATCGAGCGCCTGCAACTGGCCCTTGATCATGGCCTTGCCCGCTTCCATCGGGCCGCCCGAGACGAAGACCACCGGAATATTGATGCGCATCGCGGCCATCAGCATGCCGGGGGTGATCTTGTCGCAATTGGAAATGCAGACCATGGCGTCCGCACAGTGGGCGTTGACCATATATTCAACACTGTCGGCGATCAGGTCGCGGCTGGGCAGCGAATAAAGCATGCCGTCGTGGCCCATGGCGATGCCATCATCGACCGCTATGGTGTTGAATTCCTTGGCGACGCCGCCTGCGGCCTCAATCTCGCGGGCGACCAGTTGGCCCAGATCCTTGAGATGCACGTGACCCGGCACGAACTGGGTGAAGGAATTGACCACTGCAATGATCGGCTTGCCGAAATCGCCATCCTTCATGCCGGTGGCGCGCCAAAGGCCGCGGGCGCCGGCCATGTTGCGGCCGTGGGTAGTGGTGCGTGAACGATATGCGGGCATGAAGGTTCCTCGGCGGTTCAGTGCTGTCGCGACAGCTAGTGTTGCGGTCCTTTTAAACCCAATTAGGGTCAGCGGCAACAAAAAACCGTACCGTACCGTACGGTACTGTCTGCGTGGGCAGCTGCCGCTGAACTAGATTATGTGGCGACACTTCCGGTGACGCGTTATTGCTTTTTCGGAACGCGGAATGATGGCCGCCTCGGCCAGACGCTGGGACGTCGGTTTATTGCGGTTCAGGCGAACAAGGAGTGCAGACGTGGACGACAAGGCCCAGAAAAAGCATTTGCGCGACGCCGAGGCTAAAATGCTGAAGGATTTGCGGGCGCTGCGCCGTAAGCAGCGGCAGAACAAATCGCTTACGCGTCCAGCGGATTTGTCGCGCGGGCAAAATATCGCCGATCAGGTCGCTGCAACCATGGGATCGTGGCGTTTCATTCTCATCCAAACCAGTATTTTGGTGGTCTGGGTAGCGCTGAACGTCACCGGGCTGGTGATGCGCTGGGATCCTTACCCATTCATTCTGCTCAATCTGGCGCTATCGTTTCAGGCGGCATATGCAGCACCGTTCATCATGATGAGCCAGAACCGCCAGCAGGATATTGATCGGCGTCAGGCTGAAAATGACTATCGCATCAATATCAAGGCCGAACTCGAAATCGAGCTTATGCAGGAGCAGATCGTGCTGCTGCATTCCAAGATCGATCAAATGCGCGAAAAAGAGGTTTTGGGCCTCACCAATACAGTCGAAGAACTACAGCAGCAAAGCCGGGCGCACGCCAGACTTCGGCTTGAATTGTTTGTCGACGATTTGGCAGCTTCGCGGCGATTTTACACCGATGTATTAGGATTTTCGGCTTTGCCCGGACAGGCGGAGCCATACATGGCCATGCGGCGCGACGGCGCAATCGTCGCGCTCAATGATCGAAATAATCTTCCAGCTGACCACCCGGTTCAGATCAACCCGGGCGGGCTGTTGGGCAAAGGGATCGAGATCGTGCTCGAGCTCGAGGATATCGAGGCTGCCTATCGTGCCGTCGTGGCGAGCGGGTGGCCGATCTCGGGTCCGCTTCAGGCTCAGTCGTGGGGGCTAAACGACTTTCGTGTTGTTGATCCCGATGGCTATTATTTGCGCTTGAGCAGCGCAAAATTCTGAGCGGTCAGTCCAGGGCAGGTTTTTGCGCCAAGATCATATAGTTGATCGCCATGTCTCTGGATTTGCGCCAATCATCGGCAAGCGGATGATAGACGACGCCGGTTTCGGCGGTGATATCAAGGCCGTTGCGGCTTAACAGGGTTCGGATTTCGTCGGGCGTCAAGAATTTGTGCCAGTCGTGGGTGCCCTTGGGCAACCAGCCCAGAACATATTCAGCCCCGACGATGGCGAGCGCGAAGGCGCGTGCGGTGCGGTTGAGCGTGGCGGTTAGCATCAGACCGCCCGGCGCGACCAGATCGGCGCAACTTTTCATATAAAGTGGCACATTGTCGACATGCTCGACCACTTCCATATTGAGCACGATGTCAAATTGGGCACCCGTGGCAACAAGCGCCTCGCTGGTGGTAGCTTGATAGCTAACATCAACGCCCGAGAGTTCGGCGTGTCGTGCGGCGATTTTGATGTTGCGCTCGGAAGCATCAATGCCGGTGACGCTGGCGCCAAGGCGCGATAGCGGCTCACACAGCAGCCCACCGCCGCAGCCGACATCGACGATGCGCAACCCTTCGAGCGGACGCATTGTTGCGCCGTCGCGGGCGAAATGGCGCAGGGCATGCTCGCGAATATAGCCCAGGCGCACCGGGCTGAATTTGTGCAGCGGCTTGAACTTGCCCGTGGGATCCCACCATTCCTCGGCCATAGCCGTGAATTTGGCGACTTCGGCCTCGTTGATCGTGGTTTCGGTCATTACTGGCTCCGCTGGTTTGGTTCATATGACGTGATAGATGTGTGAGCGGCAAGTGCGGCATCGCGGCGCAACGGGACATCAAGCAGTGTTGATTGCGCGCGGGCTTTGTGGCATGGCAGCGGCCAATCAATAAAGTCTGCCGCCCGGTCGCAACGGGTGGTCATTGGGGACACACATGGCCCGCATAGTCGTCAAGTTCGGTGGCACCTCGGTTGCCAATGTGGAACGTATCCGCCAGGCAGCCCGGCACGTCAAACGTGAAGTGGACGCTGGCAACGAGGTTGCGGTCGTGGTTTCGGCCATGTCGGGCAAGACCAATGAGCTGGTCGGCTGGGTCAATGAAGCCAGCAAATTTCACGATGCCCGCGAATATGACGCAGTAGTCGCCTCGGGCGAGCAGGTGACGGCGGGCCTGATGGCCATCGTTTTGAGCGAAATGGGCATCCAGTCGCGCTCGTTTGCCGGCTGGCAGGTGCCCATTTATACCGATGACGCTCATGGGGCCGCGCGCATTACCGGGATTGAACCGAGTACGCTGGACGAGCGGCTGTGTCAGGGATGGGTGCCGGTGATCACCGGGTTTCAGGGTGTATCGCCGCATCAACGCATTACAACGTTGGGGCGAGGTGGATCGGACACCAGCGCCGTTGCAGTGGCGGCTGCCGTTGGCGCAGATCGGTGCGAAATTTATACCGATGTGGATGGGGTCTATACGACCGATCCGCGGATCGTGCCCAGGGCGCGGCGCCTGTCAAAGATTTCCTTTGAGGAAATGCTCGAAATGGCCTCGCTGGGCGCCAAGGTGCTGATGATCCGTTCGGTCGAACTGGCCATGGCACAAAAGGTGCGGTTGGTGGTGCGCTCGAGTTTTGATGATCCCGAGGCGCCCCAGCTGGCGCCCGATGGAACGCCCGGAATTCCCGGTACACTGGTTTGCGACGAGGATGAGATCATGGAAAAGCAGATTGTTTCGGGCGTGACGTTGGCCAAGTCGGAAGCCAAGATCACCCTGCGCGATGTCAAGGACAAGCCCGGCGTTGCCGCTGCCATTTTTGGCGCGCTGGCAGATCGTTCGATCGTTGTCGACATGATCGTGCAAAATGTCTCCGATGACGGAAGCGTTACCGACATCACCTTTACCGTGCCCGATAGTGAATATGAAAAAGCTGTCGATGCGCTCGAAAATAACGATAGTATCGAATACGCCAAGATTGTCGGCTCCAAGGGCGGTGCCAAAATATCGGTTATTGGGGTGGGAATGCGCTCTCACGCGGGCGTTGCGTCGTCAATGTTCCGGGCATTGGCGGATAAGGGAATCAACATTCAGTTGATCACCACTTCGGAAATCAAGACTTCGGTTTTGATAGATGATCAGTACGCTGAGCTTGCGGTCCGGGCTCTGCATACTTATTACGGACTGGACAAGAAGGACGCCTGAGCTCGGCTGAGACCTTTCAGCTGCGCCCGGGTCATTGGGGGCGGCTGAGGTCGCCATAGGGAATATGGGCACAAATATTGGCGGCCCGCGTGTGCTGTTGCGGCAATTGCGCGAGACCATGGCGGAGCCGCTGGCCTCGCAGGACCGTCTCGACAAGATCGTGTCGCTGATTGCCCACAACATGCGCGCCGATGTGTGCTCATTTTACGTTTTGCGCGATGATGGTGCGCTCGAACTGTTCGCCACCAAAGGGTTGGCCGCAGAATCAGTCCATATGACGACGTTGCGACTGGGCGAGGGGTTGGTTGGCCAGATTGCGGCCGAAGCCGAACCGCTCAGCCTCGATGATGCGCCCAGCCATCCCGCCTTTGCCTATCGTCCTGAAACTGGGGAAGATCCCTATTACGCGTTTTTGGGTGTGCCGGTGTTGCGGGCCGGACAGACGCTGGGCGTTCTGGTTGTGCAGAATGCCGAGCGGCGTCGATATGGCGAAGACGAAATCGAAGCCATGCTCACGACCGCCACAATTCTGGCCGAGATGGTGGCAACCTCGGATTTCGACAATCTGATCAAGCCGGGGTCCGATATCGATCTCAGGCGGCCTCGCATGTTCAACGGCGTCAGTTTTACCGATGGCATCGCGCTGGGCACGGTGGTGTTGCACGATCCGCGCGTCGTCGTGACCAATTTTATCGCCGAGGACACCGACCAGGAAAAGGAACGACTGAGTTCAGCGCTTGAGCGGATGCGCGTTTCGATTGATGCGATGCTCGATCGCGGCGACATGCAGCCGTCCTCAGACCATCGTGAAATCCTTGAGACCTATCGGATGTTTGCCAATGACCGCGGATGGGTCAATCGGCTGACCGAAGCCATCGAGAATGGGCTGTCGGCTGAAGCGGCGGTTGAACGGGTTCAAAACGACACACGGGCCCGGATGTTGCGCCAGACCGACCCCTATATCCGGGATCGACTGCATGATCTGGACGATCTGGCCAATCGGCTGTTGCGCATTCTGACCGGCGATCATCAGGGGCTGGGGCGCAATTTACCCGACAATGCCATTCTGGTGGCCCGCAATATGGGGCCAGCCGAGCTGCTCGAATACGACCGCACCAAACTGCGCGGCATCGTACTCGAAGAAGGCGGCGCGACGGCCCATGTGGCCATTGTCGCGCGTTCACTGGGGCTTGTCGCGGTCGGGCAGGCCCAATCCATCGTTTCCATGTCCGAAACGGGCGATGACATTATTCTGGATGGCACGGCCGGTACCGCCCATCTGCGTCCGACGCCCGATATCGAACAGACCTATATCGACAAGGTGCGGCTGTCGGCCAAGCGGCGCGCTCATTATGCAGCGCTCAAGGATCTGCCGTCAGTCACCAAGGATGGGGTGGCGGTGACGCTGTTGCATAATTCGGGGTTGGTGGCAGACCTGCCAATGCTCGACGATACGGGAGCGTCCGGGGTCGGGCTGTTTCGCACCGAATTGCAGTTCATGATCGCTTCGAAACTGCCACGGCTGCAGGAGCAGGTTGATCTTTACGCCGAAGCGATGCGCATTGCAGGCACGCGCCCCATCGTTTTCCGGCTGCTCGATATTGGTGGCGACAAGGTTGTGCCCTATCTGCGCTCAGCCGCCGAGGAAAATCCGGCGATGGGCTATCGCTCGATCCGACTGGGACTGGATCGACCCGGGCTGTTGCGCACCCAGGTGCGGGCGCTGCTGATCGCGGCGCAGGGCAACCCGATCAAGATTTTGGTGCCGATGGTCACCGAGACATTTGAATTTCGTCGCACGCGCCTGATCGTTACCAAGGAAATGGAGCGGCTGCGGCGCGCCGACCAGTTGGTGCCCTCCAGGGTCGAACTTGGGGTCATGGTAGAGGTTCCTTCGCTGCTGTTCGAACTGGATCAATTGTTGCCCGAGGCAGATTTCGTCTCGATTGGCTCCAATGATCTGGTGCAATTCCTGACCGCTTCGGACCGGGCCAATCCGCGCGTTTCGAGCAAGTATGACGCTATAGGCCTGCCGCGATTGCGGGCGTTTCGGCATGTTGTTGATGCGGCGCGGCGCTACAATGTGCCCATTACCATGTGTGGTGAGCTGGCCGGTCGCCCGGTAGAAGCGCTGGCGCTTCTGGCTATCGGGATGACCCGGCTGTCGATGAGCCCCGCCTCGATTGGCCCGATCAAGGAAATGGTGCTCAATCTGGAGTTGGGGCCAATCCGGCAGGCAGTTTCTGCGGCGCTGCTGGATGGCGCGGACGGGGTCTCGGTTCGCTCGCTGCTCGAAGAGTGGATCGACAAACAGAATTTGCCGGTTTGAGGTCTTGGGCGGCGGCACTGTCCCGGCTTGGGCGGGTGCTGCGCTTGCAGTTCGCGTCTGCGCGCCTTAAACGCTGCTGATCGTTCCAGTTTTGGGCGTTAAGAGACAAGGGCGGAGGAAACCCCGCCGACAAGGGAATATTGATGGCTACGCTTCCTCAGGAAAAGCTCGACGCGCTCGAAATGCGGTTCAACTATGTTGAGGCGGCATTGTCTGGTGGTGCCGAACCCGACGAGTTCGTCAAATTTTCCAAGGAACATGCCGAGCTGGCCCCGATTGTGGGGCCAATCGTTACCTACAAGAAGGCGCAAAGCGATCTGGCTGAGGCCGAGGCGTTGATGAAATCGGGTGACCCCGAAATGCGCGAAATGGCCGAGTCCGAAGTTTACGCGCTGCGCGAAAGCATCGAAAAGCTGGTCGATGAAATTCGGATTCTGCTGCTGCCCCGGGATGAGGCCGACGATAAATCGGTAATTCTGGAAATTCGTGGCGGAACGGGCGGCGACGAGGCGGCGCTGTTTGCGGGCGATCTGTTCCGCATGTACGAGCGCTATGCTGCCTCCCAGGGCTGGAAGGTTTCAATCATGGAAGAGAGCCCCGGCGAAATGGGGGGCTTTAAGGAAATCATCGCCAATGTTACGGGCAAGGGTGTTTATGCGCGGCTGAAATTTGAGAGCGGCGTGCATCGGGTTCAGCGGGTGCCGGCGACCGAAGGATCGGGACGCATCCACACTTCGGCAGCAACAGTTGCTGTTTTGCCCGAAGTTCAGGACATTGATGTCGAGATCAAGCCCGAAGATATCCGCATTGATACAATGCGCGCCTCGGGCGCGGGTGGACAGCACGTCAACACCACTGACAGTGCGGTGCGCATTACCCATCTGCCCACCGGAATCATGGTGACGTCAGCCCAAAAGAGCCAGCATCAGAACCGGGCGCTGGCAATGCAGGTATTGCGGGCCCGGCTTTATGAGCAGCAGCGCGAACAGCGCGACAGTGCGCGGGCCGAAGCACGCAAGGGGCAGGTGGGGTCGGGCGACCGGTCCGAGCGTATCCGCACCTATAATTTCCCGCAGGGGCGCGTTACTGATCACCGGATCAATTTGACGCTTTACAAGCTCGACAAGGTGATTATCGGGGAAGCGCTGGATGAACTGATTGATGCGCTGATTACCGAGCATCAGGCTGAGCAGTTGGCGGCAATGGAGCAGTCGAACTGAGGCCGACCAACACGATTGGCGCGCTCTGGCGCCATTGGCGCGACCAGTTGGCGGACAACGGCGTGGCCGGTCCCGATATGGATGCCAAGCTTTTGACCGGCGCGGCGCTGGATCTGGATGAGCTGGGGCTGGCAGTGCACGAGGCCAATGTGGTCGCGCCCGAACAGAAAAGGCAGGTTGAAGCGCTGATGCAACGGCGGCTTGCAGGTGAGCCGGTGGCGCGTATCCTGGGCCGAAAGGGATTTTATGGGCTAGATTTTGCCCTTGGACCGGCAACGCTGGTGCCGCGACCGGAAACCGAATTACTGGTCGATATAGCGCTTGAGGCAATTGGCAAAAAATCAGTCGAAATTCTGGATCTCGGGACCGGGACGGGCTGCATTCCGATTGCCATACTGGCCAATGCACCGCAGGCGCGGGCCATTGCGGTTGATTTAAGTGCAGATGCGCTGCTGGTTGCGGGGCAAAATGCAACAACCCATGGCGTTGCCGGACGGCTCGAATTGTTGGCGGGGTCGTGGTTCGAACCGCTGGAGCCGGGTCGGCGGTTTGATCTGATTGTTTCCAATCCACCCTATATTGCCAGTAAGGTCATTGCTGCACTGGCACGCGATGTGCGCGAGCATGACCCGATGCTGGCACTTGATGGCGGCCCGGACGGGCTGGTGCCCTATCGCGTTATTGTGGAGGAGGCGCGCCAACGCCTGAGGCCGGGCGGGCAGTTGGCCGTCGAGATCGGATATGACCAAGGTGCTGCTGTTATGGCGCTTTTTGCTGAGGCCGGGCTTTTGAGTATCAATAGGTTTTGCGATTTGTCGGGGCTTGATCGTGTGATTGTTGGGCACAATAATGGGTGAATAAGTGCCGTCAAACGAGGCGCGACCTATTTTCCGCTTGGAAATTGATGGCGAACCAGATAGTTTGACCGTGCTGTCAACGGCGCATCATGAGCGCCACGGGGATGGCCACCCGATCATTGGTATAGCTGCACGCTGCAGCGAGGGTCTTGGAATTTCCAATTCGCGGCCTGATTGTATCGGACGGGGTGGCATCGCTGTCGGCATTCCAGGTCTTCATGAAGCCAGTTTATTTCCGATGTTTTGGATCCGTGAGGATCATCGGGACAAGGCCGACCAAGGGCATTTTGCCGGTCCGCCAGAAGCGTGACGCTTGTTTCTCACGAGTTTACAAAAAAGCGACCAGATGAGACCCAATCAGCAGAACAACAAGAACAACAACCGCTCGCGTGGGCGCAACGGCGGACGCAAGCATGTCAATCCGTTATCGCGCAATTTCGAGAGCAATGGACCCGATGTGAAGGTGCGTGGTAACGCCGCCCATATCGCCGAGAAATATATGCAGTTGGCGCGCGATGCCCAGTCGTCGGGCGATTCAGTGATGGCGGAAAATTACCTCCAGCACGCCGAGCATTATTTCCGCATCGTTTCGGCGGCCCAGCCTCAAAACAATGCAAACGGCCGCGAAAGCGACGATCTTGACGATGATATGCCCGAGCCAACCAATCGGTTTTCATCGCCTCAACCTCAACCCGCTCCCCAATCCCAGTTTGATGGCGACGGTGAGGGCAATGGCGGTCAGTCCGCTGGTGGCAACGGTCAGCGCGACGGTCGCGATAATCGCGAGTCCCGGCAGCCCCGCACTCGCCCACCCGCAGAAGCAGCACCGACCGAAGCGCCCAAGCGCGACGATGCAGTAGCGACAGGCGAAACGTCGGCAACTGAAGTTGAGGCAGCCGCTGTTGTGGCCAGCGAAGAAGAGCCGCGCAAGGTGCGTGAACGCCGGCCCCGTCGCCGTCGCCCTACGGCGGCCGATGGAGTTGCTGCCGAGCCCGGCGAGGCACCGCAGCCTGAAGTTGGCGAATTGCCAGCCTTTATTACTGCAGGCGGATCGTCGAACGCGGCCGAATAGGCCAAAGAAATGTCAATTGCGAAAGGGCCGGGTTTTTACCTGGCCCTTTTTTTGTAACTGCATATTAAGCCGGTTTGCGGTTAATCTGCCGGACCCGCTGTCGGATGCGCCTTGGGAGTCAAATGTTTCCATCCCATCGCAATTTCAAAATTGTCCTGTTGGGTCTGAGCCTCGCTCATTTGCTGGGCTTTATGATCGGGCAGATCACCAATAGCCTGGGGATCAGGGGCTATCTGTATTCCGACGGTAGCCCAGTGGGCGCCGATTTCATCAATCTCTGGTCGAGCGCCAGGATGGTCCTCGCGGGTCGATGGGGCGAGATTTATGTGCCCGACGCGTTCATGGCCTATCAGCTGGATTTCATCGGCAGCCCGATTGGTCATCGAGTTTGGGCCTATCCGCCTACTACGCTCCTGTTTAGCTGGCCTTTCGGCCTACTCGGTTTCTATCCCGCACTCCTTGCCTGGTCGGTTCTGGGGTTGGCAGTGCTTTGGTATGGGGCGAGACGCTTCGGATTTGACGGGTTGGAAATCGCGATCATCCTGACCTCACCGGCAACGGTTCTCTGTGTTTATGGCGGACAGTCGGGCAGTCTTTTTACCGGTCTCATGCTCATTGCGCTGGCGGCAGGACGGGTCAGTGGGGGCGGCGCGGGACTGGCAGCTTCGCTTTTGACAATGAAACCGCAAAGCGGGTTTTTGCTGCCGCTTTTGTGGCTGTTCCAAAAGCGCTGGAGGGCAATTGCGGTGGCGGCAGTCGGCGGTTTGTCGCTGGCATTGGCCAGTTTAATGATCTTTGGGTCTGCGGCCTGGCTCGACTATGCGGGCAAAACGCTGCCCGAATTGAGCCTGCTCGAAAAAACGGGCCACGGGCTATTTACCCTGATGATCCCGTCAACCTTCATGGCCGTGCGAATTTTGACTGGGGATGGCGATCTTGCGGTGATAATTCATGGCATCGCTGCAGTTCTGGTTGGCATTGTGCTGATTGTGCGCTTGCGGGCCGTCCTCGATCCGATGCGGCGAGCCGCTATGGTGCTGATCGCCACGGTGTTGATGACGCCCTATATGCACAATTACGATCTGGCTTTGTTGCTGTGCGCTGCATTGCTGATCGCGAGACGGCCCGGCAACTCCAAATTCGGACCCCTTGGTCTTAATGGTCTGGTGGTCATGGCGTGGGGACTGCCGCAGCTGGTGATCGGGCTCAACGCTGTGGGCCTGCCCATTTCCCCGTTGCTCATCTTACCCTTGCTGTTTCTCGCATAGGACACCGCATTTGGTTCGGCTGCCTCTTTTTTGGGGGGGCGGTTGTTCCTATATTCAGGACGTTACCGGTCAGCGCCGCAAGCGGGCTGCCGGACGACAACACTTCCGACGACCAGTTTCGTGCCATTGGGCGAGCTGGCGGGCGAGACAAGGAGAGTTGAATTGAACATTGAAAAATATACCGAACGGGCACGCGGCTTTATTCAGAATGCCCAGACTCTGGCTTTGGCAAAGGGACATCAGCAGGTGGGGCCCCTGCATCTGCTCAAGGTTTTACTGGACGATAGCGAAGAGGGGATGGCCGCGGGCCTGATCGGGCGCGCTGGTGGCAATGCCAAACTGGCGCTGGCCCAGACCGAAGCCGGGCTTGGCAAAATCCCTGTGGTTTCGGGGGATGGCGCGCAAGTCTATTTGTCGCGCGAACTGGCTCGAGTATTCGAGACAGCTGAAAGCGCGGCACAAAAGGTGGGCGATTCCTTTGTGACAGTTGAGCGTCTGTTGCTGGCGCTGACGGTCGAAAAGGAAACCGATGCGGGCAAAATCCTCTTGGCTGCCGGAGTTTCGCCCCAGGCCCTCAATGATGCGATCAACGAATTGCGCAAAGGGCGGACCGCTGACACGGCTTCGGCGGAGAACGGCTATGATGCGCTCAAAAAATATGCGCGCGATTTGACCGAGGCGGCGCGCGAGGGCAAGCTGGACCCGGTAATCGGACGGGATGAAGAAATCCGCCGCACGGTGCAGGTCCTGTCGCGCCGCACCAAGAACAATCCGGTGCTGATTGGCGAACCCGGCGTTGGCAAGACCGCCATTGTTGAGGGGCTGGCGATCCGTATCGTCAATGGCGACGTGCCCGAAAGTCTCAAGAACCGCTCGCTGATGTCGCTGGACATGGGCGCGCTGATCGCGGGCGCAAAATATCGCGGCGAATTCGAAGAACGGCTCAAGGCCGTGCTCAATGAGATCGACAGCGCCGAGGGTCAGATCATCCTTTTCATCGATGAAATGCACACCCTTATTGGGGCGGGCAAATCGGATGGGGCCATGGACGCCTCAAATCTGCTCAAGCCTGCGTTGGCTCGCGGGTCGCTGCATTGCGTTGGTGCCACGACGCTTGATGAATATCGCAAGCATGTGGAAAAGGACGCGGCATTGGCGCGGCGGTTCCAGCCGGTGTTTGTCGATGAGCCTACCATCGAAGACACGATTTCGATCCTGCGCGGGCTCAAGGAAAAATATGAGCTGCATCACGGTATCCGGATTTCGGATTCAGCCATCGTGGCCGCAGCAACCCTGTCCAACCGCTACATTGCGGACCGCTTCCTGCCCGACAAGGCGATTGACCTTGTTGATGAGTCGGCGGCGCGGTTGCGCATGGCGGTGGAAAGCAAGCCCGAGGCACTCGATGAGTTGGATCGGCGCATCATGCAGCTCAAGATCGAGCGCGAAGCCCTGCGCAAGGAAACGGACGACGCCTCCAAGACCCGGCTCGACAAGCTTGAAGCCGAGTTAGCCGATATTGAAGAGCAGGCAACCGGGCTGACCCAGCGCTGGCAGAACGAAAAGCAGCGCTTGCAGGGTGGCCAGAAGATCAAGGAAGAGCTGGACAAGGCCCGCACCGAGCTTGAAGCCGCGCAACGCGTCGGCAATCTCGGGCGCGCCGGTGAATTGTCCTATGGCATCATTCCCGATCTAGAACGCAAGGTTGCCGAGGCGGAAAAAGGCGAAGTTGGACCGGGTAGTGTTCTGGTCGAGGAAGTGGTTTTGCCAACCCACATTGCTCAGGTCGTTTCACGCTGGACCGGTATTCCGGTTGACCGGATGCTGGAAGGCGAACGCGAAAAACTGGTGCAGATGGAATCCCATCTGGGTGAGCGCGTAATCGGCCAGCAAGATGCGGTCGCGGCCGTTGCACGGGCGGTGCGCCGGGCGCGTGCCGGATTGCAGGATCCGAACCGGCCGATCGGTTCGTTCATGTTCCTGGGGCCAACCGGCGTGGGCAAGACCGAGCTGACCAAGGCATTGGCCGAATTCCTGTTCGATGACGAGCACGCCATGGTGCGGATAGATATGTCCGAATTCATGGAAAAGCACTCCGTTGCCCGTCTGATCGGCGCGCCTCCGGGCTATGTCGGTTATGACGAAGGCGGGGCTCTGACCGAGGCGGTGAGGCGGCGGCCCTACCAGGTTGTGCTTTTCGACGAGATCGAGAAGGCGCATCCGGATGTGTTCAACATCCTGCTGCAGGTGCTGGACGATGGGCGGTTGACCGATGGTCAGGGTCGCACAGTTGATTTCCGAAATACCATCATCATCATGACGTCCAATCTGGGTTCGGAACATCTGGTCCAGCTCAAGGAAGGGGAAACGGTGGAATTGGTGCGCGGCAAGGTGTTGGATTCGGTCAAAGCGGCATTCCGACCCGAATTCCTCAACCGGATCGACGATATCATCCTGTTCCATCGGCTGGAGCGCCAGCATATGGGCGCGATTGTCGATATCCAGCTGATGCGGTTGCGCGAATTGCTCAAGGAGCGCGATATTGCGCTCGAGTTGAGCCCGTTGGCGCGCGACTGGCTGGGTAATGAGGGCTATGATCCGCTTTATGGCGCGCGGCCGTTGAAGCGGGTGATCCAGCGCGAGGTTCAGGATAATCTGGCCGATGAAATTCTTGGGGGCCGAATTTCGGATGGCTCCCATGTCCTTGTCGATATTGGCGAGGAAGGGTTGATCCTGCGTCCCCAGGAAGTCGAAAGCGCCAGCGCTTCGGCCTGATCAAAGCGTAAAGGCCGGTTTCAAGACCGGCCTTTTTTATTCCCACCGTCATACGGGCGATCAACAGGAGCAGGCATGGCTGAGCATATTGACTACATTGAATTTCCCTCAAAGGATCGCGCGGCAACGGGCGATTTTTTCGTCAAGGCATTTGGCTGGTCGCTAACCTCCTATGGTCCCGATTATGACGCGATCAATGGTGCTGGTCTTGATGGGGGCATTGATCAGGCGCCCGAGCGGGTCGAGGCGAGTATGGCCATTGTGCGCAGTGATGATCTGGATGACGCCGAAAAGCGCGTGCGGGCAGCTGGCGGCCTGATCACGCGGCCGCAGTTTGATTTTCCGGGCGGGCGGCGGTTTCATTTTCGCGAACCAGGCGGCAATGAAATGGCCGTCTGGATGGTAAAAACCGACTGAGGTACGGGTGGGGCGATGAGCGCAACTGAGGCGGAACCAGCGGGTGCGGCGGCGGTATTTTGTCCTGCCAACCGGCGCCGCTTTGTGCTGATCGCTGCCATTCTGGCGTCGAGCATGGGGTTCATTGATGGTTCGGTGATCTCCATTGCCATACCAGCCATCCGCGCCGATCTGGGGGCAACGCTGGCTGATGCCCAATGGATTTCAAACGGCTACATGCTGTTTTTGAGTTCATTGATCCTGTTGGGCGGGGCGACCGGCGATCGTTTTGGGCTGCGTCTGGTCTTTGGTCTGGGCATTGGCTTGTTCGTTTTGGCCTCGATTGCGTCGGCATTGGCACCAACCCCGACGTTGTTGATTGCTGCGCGCGCCATCCAAGGGCTGGGCGCGGCTTTCATGGTGCCGGGCAGTCTGGCGATCATTGCCAAGGCCTATCCGCGGGCCGAGCGGGGGCGGGCGATCGGCGTCTGGGCGGCGGCGGCCTCACTCACAACCATCATGGGGCCGATCATCGGCGGCGCGTTACTGACCTGGCTTGGCGACTGGGGTTGGCGGCTGGTGTTCGCTGTCAATTTGCCGCTCGGTGGGATCGCGCTCTGGTTGTTGTGGACCAAGGTTCCCGCGGATGAGCCGGGACCGGTTCGGCATCTGGATGTTGTTGGTGGCGTTCTGGCCAGTGTGGGGCTTCTGGCGCTGGTTTACGGGCTTACCGGGGACGGTAGCGATAGCGTCCCGGCGTTATCCCATACGCTGATGTATGGAACTATTGGCGTGGTCATCCTTGGCGCATTTCTGATCTGGGAAGCACGGATCAAGGCGCCAATGTTGCCGTTGCGGCTGTTTGCGAGCAAGGCATTTTCGGGTGCGCAGGCGCTGACTTTCGTCTTGTATTTTTCACTGTCGGGCGTGCTGTTTTTTCTGCCGATGACGGTGATTGTGGGGTGGGGCGCGACGCCGGCCGAAGTGGCACTGGTCATGTTGCCATTTGGCGCGATGCTGACGGTCCTGTCGTCGCTGAGCGGTAGACTGGCAGACAGGTTTGGCGCGGGATGGCCGATCACGATTGGCGCGGTTCTGGTCAGCGTGGCGTTTGCGGGGTTGGGCTATACCGCCCCCTGGCAGTTGCTTTGGCTTGGCACCTTGCCCTCGATCATGGTCCTGGGCATCGGCATGGGGCTGGTGGTTTCGCCCTTGTCGACGGCCGTCATGACCTCGATTGAGGATGGTGATACCGGCGTTGCATCAGGGATCAACAATGCGGTTTCGCGCGTCGCCGGCCTTTTGGCCGTTGCCATGATGGGGCCGGTGGTGACCTCGGTTTTCGAGCAATCATTGGGAAGCGCTGCGGAACTGGCGATATTTTTCGGACTTGCTCCGGAGGAGGCATTGAGCCCTGCCAATGAAGCGCTACGGGTTGCCGCCACCAACAGCGCCTTTGCTACCACAGCCTATATCACGGCGGCGTTGAGCCTTGCGTCTGCGCTAATCGCCTGGTGGACGCTGGAGCGCAAACCGCTGAACGGTCGACCCTAGTTTGAGGCGACCGAAACCGGGGCCGGGGCGCGCTGCATCAGGTCATTGATCTGGGCGACCACCTTTTTGAACGCTCCCTGATCCTGCGCTCGTAAGGTGTTTTCGCGCGGCAGCTTGACGCTGAGCGGGTCAACCAAATTACCGTTGATCTTGACCTCAAAGTGCAGGTGCGGACCGGTCGAATAACCGGTTGTTCCAACGTAACCTATGATCTGCCCCTGACGCACCTTGGTGCCAACCTTGATGCCTTTGGCAAAAGCGTTCATGTGGGCATAGGCGGTTTCGTAACCGTTAACGTGCTTGATCTCGACCTTGTTGCCATAGCCCGATTGCCGACCGGCAAATTCGATGGCGCCATCGCCAGCAGCATAGATCGGTGTGCCGCGGGGAGCTGCAAGGTCGACGCCAGTGTGCAATTTGCGGGTGTGGAAGATGGGGTGGATGCGATAGCCGAAACGCGACCGCAGCGTGCCGCCGCCCTTGAGTGGGCGACGATTGAGAAAACGCTTGCCGGTTTGACCTTCAGGATCAAGATAGCTGACGCCGCCATCGGGCGAAACAAAGCGATAAAGCTGACGCAAGTTCGTGCCAAGCGTCAGCCCGACATAAAGAAGATCCTGCTGCCCGCTGGCATCCGGCTCGGTTTCGAGAATTTCAATGGAATCGCCAGCGCCGATGCGCTTGTTCATATCCACATCATAGGCATACATGCCGATGATGTGTTTGATCGTGGCATCGTCGAGATCATGCTTGCGGCCGGTTTCCCAAATTGAGCGATAGATCGAGGGCAGGTTGGCGACGTTGATCTCTTCGGTATCTTCCTCGGGGAAGGTGATCGGGGCGGGCTTGAGGCCCAGTACATATTGACCTTTGTCGGTCAAGGCGACCGTAGCG
>NZ_CP118247.1:2100000-3474928 GCF_028816475.1 Devosia rhodophyticola
TGACTTGTTCCTAGGGGTGAAAGGCCAATCAAACTCGGAAATAGCTGGTTCTCCGCGAAAGATATTTAGGTATCGCCTCGAGCGAATACTCTGGGGGGTAGAGCACTGGATGGGCTAGGGGGTCTCACCGACTTACCAAACCTAACCAAACTCCGAATACCCAGAAGTACTACTCGGGAGACAGACGGCGGGTGCTAAGGTCCGTCGTCAAAAGGGAAACAGCCCTAACCTACAGCTAAGGTCCCCAAGTGATAGTTAAGTGGGAAAGCATGTGGGATTGCTTAGACAACCAGGAGGTTGGCTTAGAAGCAGCCATCCTTTAAAGATAGCGTAACAGCTCACTGGTCAAGCGATCCTGCGGCGAAGATGTAACGGGTCTAAAACTATCCACCGAAGCTTAGGGTTTACAACTTTGTTGTAAGCGGTAGCGGAGCGTTCCGTAAGCCTGCGAAGCGGTACCTGTGAGGGGCCGTGGAGGTATCGGAAGTGCGAATGATGACATGAGTAGCGACAAAAAGTGTGAGAGACACTTTCGCCGAAAGTCCAAGGGTTCCTGCGCAATGCTAATCAGCGCAGGGTTAGTCGGCCCCTAAGGTGAGGCAGAAATGCGTAGCCGATGGGAATCACGTTAATATTCGTGAACCAGATGGTAGTGACGGATCGCGCAGGTTCGTATCCCCTTAACGGATTGGGGGTGCGATGAGCCGGTTCCAGGAAATAGCTCCATCGACATTGACCGTACCCTAAACCGACACAGGTGGACTGGTAGAGTATACCAAGGCGCTTGAGAGAACTATACTGAAGGAACTCGGCAAATTGCATGCGTAACTTCGGGATAAGCATGACTCATGCGAGGGCAACCTTGTATGAGTGGCACAAAATTGGGGGTGGCGACTGTTTACTAAAAACACAGGGCTCTGCGAAGTTGCAAAACGACGTATAGGGTCTGACGCCTGCCCGGTGCCGGAAGGTTAAAAGGAGAGGTGCAAGCCTTGAATTGAAGCCCCGGTAAACGGCGGCCGTAACTATAACGGTCCTAAGGTAGCGAAATTCCTTGTCGGGTAAGTTCCGACCTGCACGAATGGCGTAACGACTTCCCCACTGTCTCCAGTATAGACTCAGCGAAATTGAATTCCCCGTGAAGATGCGGGGTTCCTGCGGTCAGACGGAAAGACCCCATGCACCTTTACTATAGCTTTACGCTGGCATTTGTGTCGGCATGTGCAGGATAGGTGGTAGGCTTTGAAGCAGGAACGCCAGTTTCTGTGGAGCCAAAAGATGAGATACCACCCTTATCGTCATAGATGTCTAACCGCGGCATAACAGTGTCCGGGACAGCGTATGGTGGGTAGTTTGACTGGGGCGGTCGCCTCCCAAAGAGTAACGGAGGCGCGCGATGGTGGGCTCAGACCGGTCGGAAATCGGTCGACGAGTGCAATGGCATAAGCCTGCCTGACTGCGAGACTGACAAGTCGAGCAGAGACGAAAGTCGGTCATAGTGATCCGGTGGTCCCGCGTGGAAGGGCCATCGCTCAACGAATAAAAGGTACGCTGGGGATAACAGGCTGATAATGCCCAAGAGTCCATATCGACGGCATTGTTTGGCACCTCGATGTCGGCTCATCACATCCTGGGGCTGGAGCAGGTCCCAAGGGTATGGCTGTTCGCCATTTAAAGTGGTACGTGAGCTGGGTTTAGAACGTCGTGAGACAGTTCGGTCCCTATCTGCCGTGGGTGTAGGAATATTGAGAAGAGCTGACCCTAGTACGAGAGGACCGGGTTGGACGAACCTCTGGTGGACCTGTTGTGGCGCCAGCCGCATTGCAGGGTAGCTAAGTTCGGACGGGATAACCGCTGAAAGCATCTAAGCGGGAAGCCTCCTTCAAAACTAGTATTCCCTTGAGAGCCGTGGAAGACCACCACGTCGATAGGCCGGGTGTGGAAGCGTAGCAATATGTGAAGCTTACCGGTACTAATAGCTCGATTGGCTTGATCGTTCTCATTAATCAATGCTCGTAACGGCCTTGCCGTTACGATCTCTCTGCCTCACGGGTCAAAGACCCGCCGGCGGGGCGGCCAAAAAGTTGGCCGGGGTCGTTCGCTGCGCTCCTCCGGGAGCGCTGATGAAAAACCTGATACGCATTGTCGAAAACATCGGTCACAAAAAACACCAGACCAACGCTTCTTGCATGGGAAAGCGTGGTCCAAATATTTAACCAGAATTTACGCCAGCTGTTTTTCGCCGATCTGGTGGTTTTTGCGCGGTGCTCAAAACCCGATCCCATCCCGAACTCGACCGTTAAACACTGCTGCGCCGATGGTACTAAGTCTTAAGGCTTGGGAGAGTAGGTCGCCGCCAGGTCTGCCAAAAACAGCTCAGTCTCTTTACAATCTCGAAACAACAAAACCCCCGCACTAATCGTGCGGGGTTTTTTTGTACCCAAAATATCCACAAATCGAGCGCCAAACCCACCGCAAGCCCACCCCGCCAAGCCATAAATGCGTCAAGCGGCACCCGCTCCAACACCGCCGACAGCCTGCTGGCGGTATATCGACCCGTCAAAAGCAATCCAACCTGTTCGAAAGCTGCTGATGGCCGCCTAGCTGCGGCGGGCGCTGCTTCCTGGGCCAGGCACGGAAACTATTCGCCAAAGTACTTTCTGTTCAAATCACCCAGCAGGCCGTCTTCGTGAGCGCCAACTACTTCCACTGTTAGTGCCTTGCGCAGGGCAATGTCGGGCGACAAGCCGAAGGCATATTTGTCGGGATGGAAGACATTGCCCACAACCGACAGCGGCAGTTCGGGATGGATATGGGCATAATATTCGAGCACGGGCTTGTCGCCAATCAAGGCATCAATTTTGCCATCAGTCAGCGCGTTTGCCAACTCGGTCATGCCGGTAAAGGGCACCGAGTTTAGGTTTGCCGCCTGAATAAAGCTCTGGGCTGTGCTGCCCTGGGCGACGCCGATGGTCTTTCCAGCCAAATCATCAAGGCTGTGAATGTGATTGTTGAGGGAAAGCGTGGTCATAACGCTGGTGATGCTAGAAGTCACATAGGCGAAAACGGCGATACCGCAAACCAGCCATATGCCTTGCCAGAAACGGCCGAGCCATCCGAAGAGATTTTTGCGGGAGGGAGGCCGACCAGAGGTCGCGATCGACATAACCGTATAAAAGCTTTCCGCCAGTCCGGCAGGCCAATGTCTGGGAAAGTTCTTGTCAAACCGGCGGTCAAAGAAGGTGAAGCCGACAGTTGCCAATACGATCACCAACGCAAGCCAGCCATAGGCCTGCAAATAACCTGAATCGCGCAGTCCCGCCCATAGGCCCGCAAGGCCCGGCCCCTGATCCTCATTGACCATAATGCGCAGGCCGGCATCGAACCAGGGTTGGGTGAAATCAATGCGGGCGGCACGGTCTTCGGTGACGGTCAAATTGGTCACGGCGACGTTGACCTGATTTGCCGCTGTCGCGTCGACCAGATCACTCAGCCTTTCAAAAGGCTTGTATTCATATTCGAGATTGAGGTTTTGGGCGAATGACTGCCATAGATCAATCGCCATGCCGGTGACCTGATCGCCATCAATCATGACGAAGGGCGGACTTTCGTAAACCCCAACTGTTAGTCGTGGACCGGATTGGGGCGCTCCATCTGTTGGGGTTGTTGTTTGGGCCAGCGTGGCGTTGATACTGATCAGGCTTATGATGAGTGAAACGCAAATGAGTGCGAAAGCACGGATTGGTATCGGAACATAAATCATGGTTCACCGACTATAGGGGTGGCAGGATATTGGCGCTGCTATTGCCAGAAAATGCAGTCCTGTCATGCAAGGGCGGCTGCCACCAATGCGTGAGCGTGAAGTTCGGTTGTGTCATAGGTTGGCAATGGGCTGATGTCGTCATTGATCAGCATGCCGATCTCGGTGCACCCCAGAATGACAGCCTGGGCACCGCGTTGCTGCAGGCGAGCGATAGCGCTGACATAGGTTTGGCGCGATTGGGGCGTAACCACGCCACGGCACAGTTCGTTGTAAATGATGGCATTGAGATTGGTGCGATCAACATCCGGTATCATTACCTCCAGCCCTTGGGCGATCAACCGATTGCGATAAAAATCCATCTCCATGGTGAAGCTAGTGCCTAAAAGACCAATTGTATCAAAGCCATCGGCAAGCAAGGCTGCGGCCGTTGGCTCTGCAATATGGATAAAGGGTGTGTTCAGGTCGGCCTGAATGGCGTCTGCCACAATATGCATGGTGTTGGTGGCGAGACCCAGTATTTGAGCGCCTGCGTCAACCAGACCGCCTGCCACGCCATGCAGAATCTGACCCGCCCTGTCCCATTCGCCAGCGTCCTGTAGCGCGGCGATTTCGGCGAAATCGAGCGAATGGATAATCAGTGGTGCGGAATGCAGCCCGCCCCGTCGCCGGGCAGTTTCCTGATTGAGCACCCGGTAATAATGGGCGGTTGATTCCCAGCTCATGCCCCCGATCAAACCGATGGTTTTCATGGCCTACACATGCGTAAAGCGCTGTGGAATGTCGGCGAAGGCGACGGCGACCTTTTCGTAGGCGTCCTTCTTGAATGGCACGATCAATTGCGGGGTACGGCTCAGTTTTTCCCAACGCCAGGCGTCAAACTCAGCCGGATGTTTGCCGCCGCCTGGGGTGATGACGTCGATCTCGGCTTCGTTGCCGGTGAAAGCGAAGGCAAACCAACGTTGCCGCTGGCCGCGGTATTTGCCCTTAAGGCCAATCCCGAGGGCGTCGTCGGGCAGATCGTAATGGATCCACTCAGGGGCTTCGGCCAGAAGGCTGACACTGGTGATATTGGTTTCTTCGTGCAACTCGCGCAGGGCCGCCTTTAGCGCGTCCTCACCTTTGTCGATACCACCCTGAGGCATTTGCCAGGGCGCCCCGGCTTCGGCGCTATCCTCGGGGTCCGTTTCTGGCATGCGGCGGCCGATGAAGACATTTCCCTGGGCGTTGAACACGGCAATGCCGACACAATCGCGATAGGGCATGGTTTCGCGGTCGAGTTTGGTGGGCATGGGAAAACTTTCTATTGCATCAGGGCGGAGGCTGGCACCAGCACGAAGCCCTTATTGGCAAGGTCACGTGACCATTCTGAGACGGTGCGGATCGAGATGGGCAGGGCGCTGATGATGCCAATGGCACTGCCGCTTTGTTTGGCCTTGGTTTCAAGTGCGGTGAGCGCGGCTTCGATCGGCTCGCGGGCCGGGTTGTCATCGATCAACATGTCGGCGCGGGCAAACGGTACCTTGTTGCTGGCTGCCAGTTGTGGTGCGATTGAACGATTGGAGGAGCCATCGTCAAGATAACCAAGGCCGCGGGTGCCCAACTCTTCCATTACCGGCGAAAAATCTCCACCGGAGGCGGTAAAGCGGGCGCCCATATTGTTGATGACGCCGACATAACCACCGAACCGGGCCATGAGCCAAAAGAGCTTATCGAGATTGGCGCGAGGGGATTCGCCGGTCAAAAGTGTCTGGGGACCGGGATCATTGGTGGGATAGTCGAAAGGCTCGAGCGGAATTTCGAGAAAAATCTCGTGCCCACTGTTCTGGGCCGCCGACACGGTTGATTTGAGAGCCTTGCCATAGGGGGCAAAGGCAAGAGTGGTGCCGGGCGGCAGCGCCTCGATGGCGTCCATGGTGCCGCTCTCGTTGATCCCCAAACCCGAAACAATAATGGCAATTTTGGGTTTGCCGGTGGCAGCAGCCGTGTCATATGGGGCGGCATAGGCGGCAAACGGGGTGACGCCAGTGGCCGACTTTCGCGGTATTGGGCCGTCTTTTGTTTCTTCGCTAAGATCAGGCAGTACACCGGTTCTGGCTTGCTCGGCGGCGGCCTGGACCTGCTGAGCCGGAAACTGCTGGGGATCGGCGGTAATAGTTATTGGCCCGTCAATGGGGCGTTCGGCCAGTGTGCTGGCAACGGCGCTGCCCTCGCGCGTGGCGCTGACCGATGCTTCAGCAACCGGCCGCCCGCCATCAGGATCATCAACCAGCACCAGACGCATCGCAAAGGCAAGGCCGAGCAGCAACACCATGCCGATAAGGATACGGCCAAGCGGAAAATGGCGTTTAGCCATCTGGCGGCGTTTTCTGCGCCCGGGCAGGGGTGTGCTTAAATTGTCCGCCATCGTTTCAGACCGCTCTGGCTGTGACGCAAAAAATGGGGGCGAAGTGGCGAATCAACCGCTTCGCCCCGCTGATTTTTTATATCACACTCATCGACCCGTGTCGGCGGGGTCTATTTGGCTGCCTGCTCGGTTGGGTGAGGTGGGAAGGCTGGGTCAGTCTCCTCGCCATCAATCAGGCGAATGGCATATTGGAGCTGGGTATCGTCGGCTTTTTCGGGCGGCACATAGACCGAGGAGCCAACCGACGTTTCCTTTTGCCCATCAATCTTGATGTGTCCGGCCAGACCGGCCTCACCGATAATCTCATCCTTGCCTTTGAGTTCGTCGGGAACATTTTGCAGCACGGTAATATCGGGCTGAATACCCAGTGCCTGAATGGAGCGGTTATCGGGGGTGTAATAACGCGCCGTGGTCAGACGCATGGCCCCATCGGCACCCAGTGAAATGATCGACTGCACCGAGCCTTTGCCGAACGAGCGGGTGCCAACAAGGGTCGCGCGCTTATGGTCCTGCAGGGCGCCGGCGACGATTTCGGAAGCCGAGGCCGAGCCGCCATTGATCAATACGACCAGCGGCACATTGGTCAGTTCCTTGTCGAGCGCATCGGGGGCCGCATCATAGCGGGCGCTATCCTGTGGGCCGCGTCCGCGCGTCAGCACGATGGCACCCTGCTTGAGGAAGGCGTCGGCCACATAGACCGCCTGATCAACCAGACCACCGGGATTGTTGCGCAGGTCCAGAATAATGCCTTTGGGGGGGACGTCCTTGCGTTCCTTGTAGATGCCGTCAACGGCTTTTTGAATGCCGATGAACGCCTGCTCGGAGAAGCGTGACAAACGAACTACCGCCACATCGCCTTCCATCGACCAGCGCACAGCGCGCATGGCAATGGTGTCGCGGGTCAGCGTGAATTCGAGCGGATCGGAAACGCCTTCACGCACCACGGTCAGGGTAATCTTGGTGCCAATGGCGCCGCGCATCTTGCCCACGGCATCGTCCAGCGACATGCCCTGGACTTCCTCGCCGTCGAGCTTAACGATCAGATCGTTTGACAACATGCCAGCGCGTGAGGCCGGTGAATCATCGATGGGAGATACGACCTTGATGACCCCGTCTTCCTGCGTCACTTCAATGCCAAGGCCGCCAAATTCGCCTGAGGTATCTTCGCGCATGTCCTGATAGTCGGCAGGCGGCAGATAGTTGGAATGAGGATCAAGCGAGGTGAGCATGCCCTGAATGGCGGCGCGCACCAGTTCCTTTTCGTCCGGTGGGTCGACATATTCAGCGCGAATGCGGTCAAAGATTTCGCCAAAGAGAGCAAGGTCGGAATAGACCTCCTTAGGGTCGCGCGGCTGGGCCGGGGCCGTGCTGGTATCGGGCGTTTCTACCGGGGCCGGCTTTTCCTGAGCGATCAGGACGGTTGCCGGCACGAGTAGCGCCAATCCTAGTATGGCGGCGCGGATCTTGGTCAAACGCATCTGGGTTTATCCACTTTGTGTCGTGTTCGAAGGGGGCGCCCACCAGCCGGTGGGGTCAATAGGCGCATTGTCTTTTCGCAGCTCAATATAAAGGGTCGGCTGGGAGTTGCCAGCACTGGTCGTGATGGTTCGGCCAATTGTGCGTGATCCCATGGTACCGATCGGTTCGCCCATCAGGACAAATTGGCCGATGGTTGCGGTCACCTTTTCCAGTCCTGCCAAAAGCACAGTATAATTCTGGCCGGTATTGATAATGACGATTTGGCCATAATTGAGGTAAGGGCCGGTATAAAGCACCCAGCCATCGGCGGGTGCAACCACCTGGGCATCGGCGCGGGTCACGACCGAGGTGCCATGAGCAATACCGCCAAAGCCGTCGCTGGCGCCATATTCGCGCACATCCACGCCGTTGGCGGGCATGTTCAGATAGCCGCGAGCGGCGGAAAAAGGGATGGCCGGTTCGGTGCGGGCGGTGTTGGCCAGCGCCATCTTGATGGCTGCGGTCGACAGAGTGACGGTTTCGCCCGCAGGGCTTGTTGTGGCGGCAGCGTTGACCGCCTCATTGACGCTGGTCATGCGTTCGCCCAGTTTGTCGATCAGTTCCTTGAGGGTCTTGGCGCGTGTTGCCAGTTCGATGGCGGCCTGTTCCTCGGCGCGCAATTCGTCAGTCATCACCGAAACGCCCTGCTTACGCGCCAGGATCAGGGTGGCGATGCGCAATTGCTCTTCTTCGAGCACGGCATGATTGGCCTTGAGCAGTTGCTCTTCTTTCTGGGCTTCCTGCTTGATTTCTGTCAGGTGCTTGAGATCGGCAGAAACCGCTTCTGCCTTGGCGCGCAGTTGGGGGGCAATCGAGGCGATCAGCATGGCGCTGCGGGCCGAGCCCAGAGCATCGGCGGGATCAACGATCAATGCCGGGGGCGGATTGAGTGAAATGCGTTGCAGGGCCGCCAACACATTGGCGATCTCGGTATCGGCGCCATCAAGGCGCCCCCGTACTTCAAATTCCTGCACAATCAGGTCGTTGAGACGGGTTTCAACGTCAGCAACTTCAATTTCCGCAAGTTTGACCCGCTGCCCGGCGGCGATCAGCGCGGCATTTTGCCTGGTGCGATCCCCTTCCATATCGGCAATTTCGCGCTTGAGCGCGTCCACACGATCCTGGCTAAGGGATATGGATTTTTCCACCTGCTCGAGCGCGTCTTCGCGTTCGGCTTCGGTCTGGCTGCTGGTTTGGTTGGGTTGTGCTTCGGCGTTTTCGCTTGCGGCGTCCGAGGGGGCGGCATTTTCTTCGGTGGGAAGGGCCGGTTCGTTGGCCGAAGGGGTTGTTTCGGTTTCGGAGGATGTCACGTCCTGCGCGTAAAGGGGACCGGACAGGCAAAGGCCTAGCACCACGCCTGCCGCCAAGAGTCCCAATCGCGTGTTGGCGCGCCCCGACATTCCTGCTCCCATTGTCCTGCTGGTCCCGACCGGGGCCGATAAGCGAATCATTTGCCCGCAGTCTAGCAAGGGGCGGACAAATCCGAGGTTAATAAGTCTTAACCATGACTCGTTGTCCCTATTTTCAATCGCCGCGATGATAGGGGTGCCCGGAAAGAATGGTGGTGGTGCGGTATAATTGTTCGGCCAGCATAATGCGCACCAGTTGATGGGGCCAGGTTAGCGGGGAAAATGACAGGGTCAGATCGGCGGCTTTGACAAAGTCAGGGGCAAGCCCGTCGGCGCCACCGATGACAAAACTTGCATGGGCACGCCCATCGTCCCGCCAACGGGCGACAAGGTTGGAAAAGTCTGGTGATCCGAGGGACTTACCGCGTTCATCGAGCGCCACCACAATGCCATCGGGCAAGGCGGTCCTGAGGTTTTTCGCCTCTTCGTTTTTGCGTGACGCAGCGCTTGAGGCGCGGGATTCCGTCAGTTCGATCACATCAAACCCGGTCAGCCCCAGAGGCCGTCCGCTGGCCATGGCGCGCGAAAGGTAGCGATCCACCAGTTCACGCTCCGGGCCGGCCTTCATGCGGCCGACTGCCGCAACAGAAATTTTCATGCGCCAATGCCGATCATCGTATTGGATGATTGATCGGCGGCGCATGGATCATGGGCGATATTGAACAAAATGCCGGTATTCACGAAGGTTCTAAATGGCTCAGTGCGCGTCTTCGGCAAATTCGGCCTGCCACATCTTTTCGATGTTGTAGAACTCACGCACTTCGGGCCGGAAGATATGAACGATGACGTCGCCTGCATCGACCAGCACCCAATCGCAATGGGGCAGTCCTTCAATACGCGGCTTGGTGTAACCGGCTTCGCGCAATGCCTTGACCAACTGATCAGCGACAGCCCCGACATGGCGCTGCGAACGCCCGGAGGTCACAACCATATGGTCGCTCAACGAGGACTTGCCGGTGATATCAACAGCAATGGTCTGCTCGGCCTTGGCATCGTCAAGGCTTGCTAGCACGACATCGATCATTGGACGTTCCGGGGTTGCTTGCGCGGTTTCCGAAGCTTGTTCGGTGGGAGTTTTTGTGGGCATCTGGGCCATCAATATTGGCCCCGTGCCCACGCCTGTACAGCATGGGTCATGCGTTTGTGCAGCATCCTTGGTTGTTTATCCGAATGGGCGCGCGTCGTTTCAAATGACAAGCGGTCAATCCCGGTCCTGGTGACTATGATCACACCTCGTCAATATGCGCTTTTTTGCCAAATCGCGCAAGGTGGGGCTACGCTATTTCGTCGCCGTTGCGTGACGGCGGGCGCGGATGGCAGAGGAGGAGAGGTTTGACTGGCGCCCGTGCAGATAGACCCAGGCAGGGGATTTCTGCAAGGCGAGCGCGGTTGCGTCAGTCTCATCGATCCGATAGCGCTCGAGCGCTTCGGCGGCGCGGGAGGCGGGGGCAAGTCGGGCCGATCCGGGGCGCACATAAATGGCAACCGGCACCATATTGGCAATATCGCGCCAGCGCTGCCAATGATGAAATCCCACCATATTGTCCGCGCCCATGATCCAGACAAAGTGCCGGTCGGGCAGGGTCTGGGTCAGGAAACGAATGGTTTGATAGGAATAGGTAAAGCCTTTTGCCGCCTCAAAGCCGGTGACCTTGATTTTTGGATGGGTCATCACCTTGCGTGCGCCATCGACCCGCTGGGCCAGTGGGGCCAGATCAGCGTGGTTCTTAAGCGGATTGCCCGGCGTTACCAAAACCCAAAGCGCATCGAGCCCCAGCCGGATCAACGCCTGTTCGGCTACCAGCAGATGGCCGCTATGGGCCGGATTAAAACTGCCGCCAAACAGGCCGATGCGCATGCCTGCCCCGGAGGGCGGCAGTTGGGTTATGCCGTTGAGGTGTACGGGCGCCAATCGCTGGTTCAAGGGCGGGTTTGCCCCGAGCCGGTGACGCGATAGTTGAAGCTGGTCAATTGCTCGACCCCTACTGGACCGCGTGCATGCATCTTGCCGGTGGCAATACCGATTTCGCCGCCAAAACCAAATTCGCCGCCGTCGGCAAACTGGGTCGAGGCATTGTGCATCAAAATGGCGCTGTCGATGCGATTGAAGAATTGTTCGACCGCCGCTGGATCCTCGGTGATGATTGCCTCGGTATGGTGGCTGGAATAATGCTCGATATGGGCGATCGCCGCCTCAATGTCGGGCACGATCCTGACAGCGATGATCGCGTCTTCATATTCAGTTTGCCAATCGGTATCGTTGGCTGGCTTGGCGGTTTTGACATGTTGGCGCACGGTTTCATCGCCGCGAATTTCGCAGCCTTTGGCGACAAGCGCTGCGATGATCGGGGCGAGATGGGTATCGACCACATCCTGATGAACCAAAAGGGTTTCGGCTGCGCCGCAAATGCCGGTGCGGCGCATCTTGGCGTTGAGCGTCACATTGACCGCCATATCGAGATCGGCGCTCTTGTCGATATAGACGTGCACCAGCCCCTCGAGATGGGCAAAGACCGGCACTCGCGCTTCGGCCTGCACCCGCCCAACCAGCGACTTGCCGCCCCGCGGCACGATCACATCAATATTGCCGCCAAGCCCAGCCAACATTTCGCCAACAGCGGCGCGGTCGGTGGTGGGCACCAGCTGAATGGCCTCGACCGGCAAACCGGCCAGATGCAGGCCATCCCACAGGCATTCGACAATGGCGCGCGAGGAAAATGTGCTGTCCGAGCCACCGCGCAGGATCACCGCATTGCCCGACTTGAGACACAGCGCCCCAGCGTCGGCGGTGACATTGGGGCGCGATTCAAAGATCACCCCAATAACCCCAAGTGGTGTCCGGACGCGCTTGATATGCAAGCCGTTGGGGCGATCCCATTCGGCCATGGTCTGGCCAATCGGATCGGGCAGTTCGCCTATGGTGCGCAGGCCCTCGACAATGGCGTCGATGCGCGCGTCGGTCAGCATTAGCCGGTCGAGAAATGCAGCGGTGATGCCCTTGGTTTTCGCCGCTTCCATGTCTTTGGCGTTGGCGGCCAGAATTTCGGCGCGTCGGGCATTGATGACAGCAGCTCCCCCCATCAGGGCGCGGGTTTTCTGCTCGGAGGAAGCACTGGCCAGCTGGCGCGCGGCCTGACGGGCGGCAATGCCCAACTCGGCCATCATTGCCTTGAGTTCACCTTTTGCCACTACGTTCACTCTGCCTCTCCATTTTTGCCCGATACCATAACCATATTATCGCGATGGACTAGTTCTGAACGGCTACCAGCGCCCAATATTGCCAAAACAGCGGCGCTGCGCTTGCCTTTGACCTCCAGGGCATCGGTGCTATTGAGTCCTGACAGGCCACGGGCAATTTCATGGCCGTTGCCATCAACAATGGCAATAGTATCGCCACGCTCGAAGATACCGTTGACGCCGGTAACCCCAATAGGCAGCAGCGAACGCCCGGCATGCAGGGCCCGCTCGGCACCCGCATCAATGCTGATGCTGCCCGCAACCCCCAGCGCGCCCATGATCCAGCGCTTGCGGGCCTGGGCCCGACCGGGAACAGCGTGAAACAGGGTATGGCGGGCCCCTTCGATCAAGGCTTTGAGGGGATGCTGTTCGGTGCCTTTGGCAATGATCATGGCGGTTCCGGCCAGCGTTGCAATCTTGCCCGCTTCGATCTTGGTGGTCATGCCGCCGCGCGACAAATGGCTGGCGGCGCCTCCCGCCATGGCTTCAATGACGGGGGTAATGCTGGCCACTTCCGGCAAATGGGCGGCGTCAGGATTCTGGGCAGGCGGGGCGGTATATAGCCCATCAATGTCCGAGAGCAGGATCAGGCAGTCGGCCTCGATCATGGTGGCAACGCGGGCCGAGAGTCGATCATTGTCGCCATAGCGAATTTCGGCCGTCGCAACGCTGTCATTCTCATTGATAATTGGCACCGCCCCCAGTGACAAGAGCGTCGCGATCGTGGTGCGGGCGTTGAGAAAATAGCGCCGCTCTTCGGTTATGTTGGGTGTCAATAGGATCTGGCCAGTCACGATCTGATGCTGGCCCAATGCATCGGCCCAGGCTTGGCCGAGGGCAATCTGCCCGGCGCTGGCGGCGGCCTGACTTTGCTCGAGCGACAGGCTCATGGCGTTCAATCCCAAAAGCCTGCGTCCCAGCGCAATGGCGCCCGAGGAAACGATGACGATCTCGGCGCCATTTGCCTTGAGCGCGGCAATGTCGCTGGCAAGGCTTTTGAGCCATACCGCGCGCTGCTTGCCGGTCGCTGAATCGACCAACAGGGCAGAGCCAATCTTGATGGTAATGCGGCTGAAGGGCGAAAGGGCGTTGGTCATTTCGAGATCTTTTGTTGGCGCTACGCGCCGGTCATGGGGCCCAACCGGGTGTGGTCTGGCGCCGAAGCGCCTCGGCTTTTGCGGCCTTGGTTGCATCAAGCGTTTCAATAACGCCATAAAGTACCTGATCGACACCCTTTCCGGTCACGCCGGAAACCTGCAACACATTCTGTCTGCTCAGTTTCTTGAGCAGTTTGACCTTGGCTGCAAGCTCTTCAGGGGCAATCGCATCGACCTTGTTGAGCACGACAAGCTCAGGCTTTTCGCCCAATTGGACGTTGTAAGTGCTCAATTCGGTGCGAATGGTTTTATAGGCGTGTTCGATATCGTCCTGGGTACCATCAATGAGATGGATCAAAACGCCACAGCGCTCGATATGGCCCAAAAAGCGGTCGCCAATACCTGCCCCTTCGCTGGCCCCTTCGATCAGACCCGGAATGTCAGCCAGTACGAAATCGCGCTCGCCAATGCTGACCACACCCAGATTGGGGTGCAGCGTTGTAAAGGGATAGTCGGCAATCTTGGGCTTGGCGGCGGATACTGCCGCCAGAAACGTTGATTTTCCCGCATTGGGCAGCCCAACCAGGCCTGCGTCAGCGATCAGTTTGAGGCGCAGCCACACCCATTTTTCAACACCCGGCAGGCCGGGATTGGCGTGGCGCGGAGCCTGGTTCGAGCTGGTCTTGAAATGAGCATTGCCAAAGCCGCCATTGCCGCCGCTCAGCATGACAAGACGCTGACCCACCTCGGTCATGTCGGCGATCAGGGTTTCATTGTCATCTTCAAAAATCTGGGTACCAACGGGCACGCGCAGAACGGCGTCCTCACCGTGGGCGCCAGCGCGATCCTTGCCCATGCCATGGGTGCCGGTCTTGGCCTTGAAATGTTGCTGATAGCGATAGTCGATCAGGGTGTTGAGCCCATCGACGCACTCGATCACCACATCGCCGCCGCGGCCACCATTGCCGCCATTGGGGCCGCCGAATTCGACGAATTTTTCGCGCAGGAACGAGACGGCGCCGCCGCCGCCATCGCCGGATCGGACATAGACCTTGGCCTGATCAAGGAATTTCATGAGTGTTTGTCCATCCATTGGGCGCGGGTCAACTGTGTGTCGATATGCTCCACCTCTCTGCCGCGCGCAAGAGACAGAACAGAAGAGCGGCCGGTTTCGGTAAATCCGAACTTGGCCTGAATGGCGAGCGACGCCAGATTGAAGACAAAGACACCAGAAAGCACCTTGTCGGCATCGCTGGTATTGAAAAACCAGCCAAGGGCGGCCGTCACCGCCTCGGTCATGATGCCGCGTCCCCAAAACGGCGTGCCTAGCCAATAGCCGATTATGATGCCGTTGTCGCCCCGATGAAAGCCGACCTGCCCGGCGTAGCCTTCATCTGCCAGCTCAATGGCAAAATTGGTTTCTTCAGGCGGCAGGTCGGGACGGCGACTGCGCAACCAGGCCCTTGCATCGCCCATCCGGTAGGGAAAGGGTACGCGTGCCAGATTGCTGGCAACCGCATAGTCACTCAGAAACAAGGTGATCCGCTCAGCGTCGTCATTGGCGGGCAGGCGCAGCGTGAGCCGGGGCGTCGTCAAGATCGGGCTCATGGTGCGGCACGCGGTATCGATTCGTGATATTGCGCATCGTCAAAAAATGTCTGATGCAGCAATATCATGGTCTGGCCCTTTAAGGGGCCGTCGGGCTCGGGCGCCTCACCGACGATGGAAAAGCCGACCTTTTCAAGCACATGGATCGAGCCAATATTGCTATGCAACGCGCGCGAACGGAGCGCCGGTATCTGCCCGGTGTCGCGTGCGGCCGTGACCAGAGCGCGCGCTGCCTCGGTGCCATAGCCAAAACCCCAATAGGGCTGACCTAGCCAATAACCGAGTTCGGGTACATCGGCGTCGCTGAAACGAAGGCTGGTGACGCCAATGACCTGGCCCTTGAGGCAAATGCAATAGGCCCATTCGCCATCGGCGCGGGCCAGATGATCAATAAAAAAATGCGCGTCGCTGAGTAGATAGGGAAAGGGCAGGCGGGTCAGCACCCGATTGACCTGATAATTGTTCGCCAATTCCGCAATATCGGGGGCATGTGCCGACGCAGGCGCTGCCAGGGTCAGTCGCTCGGTATTTATGGTTTTGGGCAGCAATGTTTCGGGTTCGGACTGGGTCATTTCATTTTCTGGAAGCGGTCGGATATTTGGTGAGCCGTTGTTCGTTCGTCGGGACTGGTTTGCGGATTTGAACTGGTTCCCCATGCGGTGGTCGAACTGTTCTGAAAACAGCCCTGAACGCGAAAGGGGAACCGGCGGACCGGTTCCCCTGAAATTTGATCTGGCTCTTGCGCCTTGCCGGGGAACTGGTCACCGGCCGCGCTGGAGCACGCCGGTTTATTCGGCTGCCTGTGCCGGCTCGACCGAAATATAAACCTTGGAGTTGGCGCGGGTGCGGAAGGAAACCTTGCCGTCAACCAGTGCAAAAATCGTGTGATCCTTGCCCAGACCAACGCCGGTTCCGGGATGCCATTTGGTGCCGCGCTGACGGATCAGGATGTTGCCGGCAATAACGCTTTCGCCACCAAACTTCTTGACGCCAAGACGTCGACCGGCGGTATCGCGACCGTTGCGGGATGAACCGCCTGCTTTTTTATGTGCCATGGTGCTTCTTCCTTATTTCTTATCGGCCTTGGCGCGGGGCGCCTTGCCAGCCAACAGTTCCTTGGCCTGATCAATCCATTCTTCGCGCTCGATCCGGCCCTTGAAGCTCAGGACGTCGTCATATTTTGCGACATCTTCAGCGGTCCAGGCTGCGATCTGGGCGAGGCTGGTGATACCGGCTTCGTTCAGCTTCTTTTCAAGCGCCGGGCCAACGCCACCGATCAGCTTGATGTCGTCAACAACATCAGCCTTGGCAGCCTTTTTGGCCGCTGGAGCCTTGGCTTGGCTGGCAGCTTCAGCCTTTGGCGCTTCGGCCTTTGGAGCAGCTGCCTTGGGCGCTGCGGCCTTTTTGGCCGGCTTGGCTTCGGCGGCTGGCTTTGCTTCAGCAGCGGGCTTGGCCGCAGCCTTGAGATTTGGCTTGGCGCCACCGGTCAGGATTTCGGTGATGCGCACGGTCGACAGCAGTTGGCGGTGGCCATTGCGACGACGATAATTGTGGCGACGGTTCTTCTTGAAGATGATGACGGTTTTCTGCTTGCGGGTCTCCACCAGCTCAGCGGCAACCAGTGCGCCCTCAACCAGAGGGGCACCAACTTCGTCGCCAACCATCAAAACCTGATCGAACGTTACGATCGAGCCGATTTCAGCGTCGAGTTTTTCAATCTTGAGAACATCGTCGGCGGCAACTTTATACTGTTTGCCACCAGTCTTGATCACTGCAAAAGTCATTCATTGTACCGCACGCGTCAAACGTGTCGGTCCCATTTTGTCGCGCTTTGTGGCGCCGCAGCAATGCCCCGGGACAATGTCCCAATCTGCGGACTTCAAGATGCAGCCAGTATAACCGGCGGGCAGCCTCAAGCAGCGGTTTTCAAACCAAAGAAGCGCGCCGGAATAGCTCCGGTGCGCGTACTGGTGCGGCTTATCAGGGCAAATGCGCCAAGAGTCAAGGCTCGCCGGGGAATTTACGCCTTGTTTGGATACCAATCGCGTAGCCGAACTTCGCTGGCATCCCCCACCATTCCCTCAAGGATCGACAGATCGCTATCGCCGTAATGATAGGGATAGATGATCTTGGGCTTGAAGGTATTAATCGCCTCGCCGGCCTGTTCCACCGTCATGGTATAGGGCAGGTTCATGGGCAGGAAGGCGACATCAATATTTTCCAGCGCCAGCATGTCTGGTGTGGGTTCGGTGTCCCCCGCCACGTAAATGATCTTGTCGCCAAATTTGAGCAGATAGCCATTGCCGACGCCGGGCGGGTGATATTTGGTTCGATCAGGCGTGGTATTGAAAGCGGATATGGCGGCAATCGAAAGCCCGTTGAGCATGCCTTCGTCGCCGTTGGTCATGGCGGTCGCATTGGCCTTGAGCGCCTCGGGCATCTTGTCAAAAACGTCCTGATTGGCAATTAGCGGAACGCCACCCGCAGCGATGACTTCAAGCGTGGGCACGTCAAAATGATCGCCGTGGCCATGGGTGATGACAATGGCGGTTGGGGCGGGTAGGTCGGCATAGCGTTCGGCACCACCCACCGGGTCGGCATATATCACCTGATCTCTCCATCCCAGCAGCAGCGAAGCATGATCAACCGGATGGATCGTTAGGTCGCCGTCGCTGGTTTCAATGATATCGCCTTCAAGCATGGTCTCACCTGACTGGGCAAATGTATGGGAAACAAACGGGGCGAAACTGGCAAATGGTAGTGCGGATAGTCCCGCAATGACGTGGCGTCGTTGGGTCATGAAAAGTTCCTTTCATGGGGCAAGAGCGCAGCAATCATCATGACAGCCTCTCCCAAATGAGGCGACTAACGAACGCGTTACCGTCACGGTTAGCGCGACGCTAACGTTTGTGCCGTTGATTTGTGCAGATGCTGGCACAAATTGGCGCTTAAAAAACGCCTTCCGCCATATTGCAGCCGCCGCCCCGCTATGCCATAAGCCCGCTGTTCGACCGGGCCCGCACTGTTTTGTAGGCCATCGACCTCGCGGAGAGGTGGCAGAGTGGCCGAATGCACCGCACTCGAAATGCGGCATGGGGGTGACTCCATCGGGGGTTCGAATCCCTCCCTCTCCGCCAGCTTACCTTTTTTGATGATTTGAATGGGTCGCCTTGGGCGGCCTTTTTTTGTTTGTTTTGCTGGGTTTTTGCGCGTTCATTGATTGTGCTGGATTTCGATTGTGCCCGTATTCTTTTCTTGCGTGGTATGAAATGTGGTATGAATCATGGTTCTCGTTGGAAAGCTGACCAAGAAGCTAGTGGAAAATCTTGGCGCTGGTCGGCATGGCGATGGCGGTGGTCTTTATCTGGTTGTTGATCCATCGGGTGCGCGGCGGTGGATCGTGCGGGCGGTGGTCAAAGGTCAGAGGAATTTGAAGGGCGCGCCACTTCGGACAGACTTCGGTTTGGGTGGGGTCGATGTGGTAACCCTGAACCAGGCGCGCGAACGGGCGCTAGAATATAGGCGGATGGCCAAACAGGGGTTGAACCCCCGTTTTAATGCCAGCCGCGAGATACCCAGCTTTGAAGAAGTTGCTGGGCAAGTTCATATTGAACGAATGCCCACTTGGAAGAATGCCAAGCACGGTGCGCAATGGATCAACACTTTGCGCGATTATGCCTTTCCCAAGATCGGGCGGATGCCTGTCGATAGCATTGGCCAGCCCGAAGTGCTGATGTGCCTTTCGCCTATCTGGACCGACAAACACGAAACCGCGCGGCGGCTGGCGCAACGGATCAAAATTATTTTGGACGTGGCTAAATCCAAAGGCTTTCGGTCGGGCGAAAATGCGGTGACCGCGATTTTTGATGCGCAAGTGTTGCCAAGGGTCAAAACCAAGGCCAAGCACCACCGCGCGATGAAATGGCAGGACGTGCCCGCCTTTTATGCTGACTTAAAGACCCGCGATGCCATGGCCGCTAAAGCTCTCATGTTCACTTGCCTAACGGGATCACGCACCGGCGAGGTTTTAGGGATGCACTGGGGCGAGTTGGATTTGGCGGCAAAACTTTGGACCTGCCCAGCCGAACGGATGAAAATGGGCGAGGCGCACCGGGTGCCGTTGACCGCTGAAATGTTGGCAATCATCGAACCATTGCGCGAGATGCAGTCGGATTATGTGTTTGAGGGACAAAAGCGGCATAAGCCGTTGTCGAATATGGCCATGCTAATGCTGTTGCGCCGAATGGAGGTTGATGGCGTTACAGTGCACGGGTTCAGGTCCACATTCAGGGATTGGGCGTCCGAAGTCGCGAACGCGCCGCGCGAGATTGCAGAAATGAGTCTAGCCCATAAGGTCGGTTCAGATGTTGAGCGGGCCTATGCGCGGTCGGATTTGCTCGAAAAGCGGCGCGTATTGATGGTCCAATGGACAGGTTTTGTGGCGGGTATCGAAAAAAGTAAATGCCGAAAGCATGGCATACGTCAGCCTTTCGGAACCGCTCCTTGATAATAACGCCTGATTTTCGATAATTGAAATGCTGAAAGGTTGTTGTAATGTGACCTTTATGCTGAACCAAAACCAAATAAAACAATTGAAAGACATTGTTGACAAGCTATTAGGGCGTGAGGACGCGCCTTTGAATGCCCTTGCGCGCTTTACACCTCCGTTTGATATTTCTCGCCCAAACATTCACGATAGTAAAAAAGTTTTCCTGCAGGAGTTCACGCTGGTGAAAACAGTCGTCGACAATCTGCGCAGCGTAATTGATCAGATTTTAGTGCTACATAGTGATGAAATCCCCGAATACGGAGAGCTTTGTCGGCGCCTCGCATACGCTATCGAGGTAGGTGCATCCCAAAAATACCGTGATAAACCGCTGAATGAGCCGAGTGATCTCGCACTTAAAAACATTGCAGACACCGGATTTTTTACGAACTCTTTGCGAATAGTAATTGATATGAATTTGGTTTATAATCAAAGGCTTATAGATTTGCAAGACCAAGAGAAAGAGTTTTGGAACGTCGCAAATCGCGCGCCTAACTATTACGCGCGTACTATAGCGCTTCGGCTGGCACGGTTATATGCGAACGAAAAGAATCAACGTCCTACTTTTGGCATTTCGCGAGAAGGCAACTATCCCTCAACTGATTTTGGTCGCGCGTTGGAAGATGTCTTTGCCTTACTTGGAATAAAGGCGTCGGTGCGCAATGCGGCGCAATGGGCAATTGAGCAATTAACCGATGAGGACATTTCCTCGCCGCGTTTCGCTATGGGGGGCTTTTTGGGCTTGCTCCCCCGAACCAGAGCTGACCCGATGTAAGGCATTGGGCCGAACTAGAACAGGTCCGGCCAAAAGGGTAACTGAACTAGGTATTGCCACAGCGTAGGCCTCCCGAGATCAACATCTTTATGTGAGCGCTCTCAAATGGGTGCGCGACTTGTCTGCCGATCGTCAGCTGACAATGATTTACAGAGGTCAGGCGAAGTCCAAAACAGCTTGAGACCGAGAAATCGCGCGTCGCCAACTTTGCCGAAGCTCCCCCGGCCCAGCAGCGATGGCCTGCTGATTGGACGCTCGCAGCGCGCAAGAAAAGGCACCAGACAATAAGTTGCGCATACAAAAGTAAAATTTTGTGAGCGAAATTATGTATTGCTGTGGTGTCAAATCTATGTTGAACTCGGACCATCAGAAAATAGGAAGGGTCACATAGCTATGCGTAAGGTGGCCGCGCAACTTATTGAACTGGAGTCGCAATGATGGGCGCTGTCAGCATCCAGTCTGTACAGAAAACGTACAACAAAATGGTCGTGATCGAAAATTTGTCGCTGACCATCGAAGATGGTGAGTTTCTGGTTCTTGTTGGCCCGTCCGGTTGTGGAAAGTCTACGTTGCTACGCATGATCGCCGGGCTTGAGGACATCAGTGACGGTCAAATCAGCATTGCGGGGCGGCTGATAAACGACCTGGCACCCAAGGATCGCGACATCGCAATGGTGTTTCAGTCCTATGCCCTCTATCCTCACATGACGGTCGAGGACAATATGAGCTTCTCGCTGAGGCTCAAGAGGGTTCCAAAGGAAGAGCGTGACGCAGGAGTGGCGTCGGCCGCAGGAATTCTCGGGCTCGCGCCGTATCTCAAACGTCTGCCGCGACAGCTTTCCGGCGGTCAAAGACAGCGCGTGGCTATGGGCCGCGCCATCGTGCGCAATCCTCAAGTCTATCTCTTCGACGAACCGCTCTCCAATCTCGACGCCAAGCTGCGCGTTCAGATGCGCAGTGAGATCAAGCTGAATCACGCCAGGCTCGGGACGACCACTGTCTATGTAACTCACGATCAGATCGAAGCCATGACCATGGCTGATCGGATCGTGGTGATGAACGCGGGCAAGATCGAACAGGTCGGCTCTCCCCTCGAACTCTACGACCGCCCGGCCAATCTGTTTGTTGCAGGCTTTATCGGCTCCCCCGCCATGAATCTTCTTTATGGTCGCGGCATGCCAGAAGGGCTAAAACTGGAAGACGGAACGGTGGTGCCCATGACCTTGAGCCCAGATGCTCTGGGCCGAGATCTGGTTGCTGGCATACGACCCGAACATCTGGTCATAGCTGACAGCGGCTTGAAAGCCGAGATACTGACTGTTGAACCGACGGGGGCGGAAACCCAGATTGTAACCCGCATGGCGGGCCGCGACGTGTTTGTTTCCTTCCGCGAAAGGCTGAACCTTGCTCCAGGAGATCGGCTGCATTTGAAGCCGATGGGGGGCACCATCCAACTCTTTGATGCCGAGAGCGGCAATCGCCTGGGCCAGTGACAAAAGGAACCATAGCAGCATGACCATTACCCGTATCGAACCCGGGCAGCACTTTTCCGCAGCCGTGTCAGGCGGTGGCCATCTCTACATTTCCGGCACCATCGCTGATGACCACAACGGCTCGATTGAGGTGCAAACCCAGCAAGTCCTCGCCCGCATTGACGCACTGTTAGCCAAGGCAGGGCTTGACAAATCGCGGCTGCTCTCGGCCACGGTCTACCTTCCTCACATCCGTGACTTCGAGGCGATGAACCGCATTTGGGATAAGTGGGTCGATCCCGAGAACAAGCCTGCCCGAGCCACTGTCGAGGCGCGCCTGGCGATCGAAAGCCTGCGGGTCGAAATCTCGGCAGTTGCTCTGATGCCGTAATCCTGGCCGGCCTGAATTGGCCGGTCGTAAAATTTGATTATCAACCTGCTGAACACGACGTGCCCGTGTCTACGGGCAGGAGCGCGAAGACGCGGCGTGTTGACCGGTCAAAGTAAACGTCTATCAATTATAAAATTCAACATTGATATATGATAGAATATCGTTTTAAGCTATCTTGGTACGTGGCCTTGCTAATGCGCCGCTTACGGCGTTCGGGCGAGGGGAGTCGTCCAGTCACAAACGTCAGCAAGGCTTTGGCAAGCATGATGTCTGCAAACCGCAACGGAGGGTTCTCATGACTTTTGAAATGAAAAATCAGCACACGACCAAGCGCGGGGTGGATCGGCGATCCTTCTTGCGCGGTTCGGCGGCGACGGCCATTGGCCTTGCTGCGTTTCCCGCAATTATGTCCGGCACTGCACATGCAGCCTATACTGGAACGCTGGACATGTTGGCCTGGGATTTTCAGCCCGACATGATCAACAACCTGGTCAGCGCCTGGACTGCGGAAGGCAATCCAGCGGTCGATGTCGCGGTTATCCCAAATTTGGGCTACTCACCGGCCATCCAGACCCGCCTGCGTGGCGGCGCTGAGATCGACCTCTATTATAATTTCGCTTACAATTCGCAGAAATTCATCGACGAGGGATGGGCGCTCAAACTGAACGACCTGCCTGGTGTCGACGAACTCATAGGCGACATGTTTGAAAGCGCACGTGCCCGCCATGTGAACGCGGCAGGGGACGTGATTTCGGTGCCGTATTTCTCGGCCGTGCACACGCTTCACTACAACGCGCAATTTCTCACCGATGCCGGTATCGACAAAGTCCCATCCACGCTGGCAGACATCTACGACGCTTCGCTAAAGCTGCGTGAAGCTGGAATCGTTGAGGCGCCTTATGTCGCCTTCTGGGTCAAGGAATTCTGCGAAGAGTACTTACACACCTATCTGCTCAACGAAGGCATCGAAGCCTTCGATGAGGCGGGGAAGCCTATCTTTGGTGATGACCCTCGTACCGTCGGCGTCTTCGAGTGGTGGCAGAATATGTATCGCGAAGGCCTGGCGCCGGCTTCGGTGCTTACCGATGATCCCGGAAAGCTCTCCAACGAAATGGCGCAGGGTAACGCGGCCCTCTATGTATTGCATCATTACTTCCTCACCTCCATCAGATCCTTGGAGGGGCCGCAGTCTGCCAATGTGCAACTCGCTCCGATCGGTGGCGAAAACGCTACGCTACAGATCGGTGAAGTGATCCAGTTGGGCCAGATCGAGGACGAAGAGCGTCGTCTCGCCGCTTGGGAACTGGCAAAATACTACGGATGGAAGGATCAGGCTGGCAAGTTCACAGTCTTCGAAAAGTGGGCCGACGCTGCAGGTCTTGCAGCGCCTTATCCCGGCTTTTTCACGGATCCCGATGTGGTTGCGGCATTCCCTGACTATTACGATCTTCCAGGTCTTTCGCAGATCTTCGAAACCGGCTCCAAGGTGGTCCCTGCGCGCACTATGCCTTGGTATCCCGACTTCCAGGCTCGTGTTGGCGATATTGTCCACGCCCTGCTTTTGGGTCAGGCCACGCCGCAGCAAACCGTCGACGCGCTGACCGCTGCCGCCAACACTGCCCAGGGCGGTCCAAGCCTGTAACGGCCAGACCCGAACCCGAGCCAGCGACCCGCAAGGATTAGCTTATATGAGTTCATCATTCTCAAACGGGTCGCTGGCTCGGGCAGATGCTTGGTTCGGCATGAAAATGAGTGCAGTGGCCGCCATCATGATGGCAGTCCTGCTCATCATTCCATCTGCCCTGACCATTATCTACAGCCTGCACAACGTGCCTGCTAACGGCTCTAGCTTTGGAGAGTTTGTTGGGTTCCGGAACTACGAGATCATTTTCACCAGTAATGTTTTCTGGCGTTCGGTCTGGGTGACCGTGGTTTTCTCGGTCGGCTTTGTAGTCTTGTCCACCCTGTTCGGATTGGCCATGGCGCTGCTGCTCAACCAGGAATTCTTGGGACGGGGATTGGCTCGGGGGTTGCTCATTATTCCCTGGGCCACGCCCTGGCTGGTCATCGGTATTCTCTGGAAATGGTATGCCGACGGCAGTGTCGGTGGGCTAAACGCACTGCTGGTTGGGCTGGGTATTACCGGCGAGTACCAGAATTTTCTATCCGATCCCAACTCAGCCCTTCTGCTGGCCATCACCGCCGCAGTCTGGCGTCAGGCCAGCTTTGCCGGAATTCTGTTGTTGGCGGGTTTGCAGACATTGCCGGGGGAGTTGTATGAGGCCGCAGAGCTCGATGGCGCCAACTGGTGGCAGCGGCTCAACAACGTCACGATTCCTTGGTTGCGACCAGTGCTCGTGACGGTAACCGTGCTCAACATCATTTACGCATTCCTGCAGTTCGACGTGATTTTCGCCATGACGCAAGGTGGGCCCGGCGACGCCACACAGGTTCTGTCCATTCTTATCTACCGGCAATTGTTTGTGGTGACCCAGATCGGTCTTGGGTCGGCATTGGCCGTGGTTTTGGGTTTAGCGGCGCTGATCGGCGGTCTGGTGACGGTAAAAGTTCTTTATCGTGGAAAGGCGGCGAACTGATGCAACGGCAGTCAATTTTCAGAAAGCCCGCTGCTGGCGGCCGCAATAGTCGCAGCTTGGTCCAGAGCGTTGCGCTCTACGCTGGCGTGGCAGTGTTCGTTCTGTGGATATTGTTGCCAGTCTGGTATCTCGTGATATCCAGCCTGATAACACCGCAGCAGCTCGGATCGCGCTCATTCAGCTTTTTTCCGACATCAATCACCTTTGATAACTACTTGTCGGTGCTCACCGGCAGCACCGGCGGCGCTGGCATCGGTAGCACCGATATTGGATCACGGCTGTTGCCTGCGATTGGGCAAAGTTTTTTGGTCTCGAGCATTCTTGTGGTGTTGAACTTGATAGTTGCCGGGGCGGCCGCCTATGCACTGTCGCGCTATCCATTTCCGGGGTCGCGCCGCTTCGAATTGGCGGTGATCGCCACCCGCGTGGTGCCAGCTATCGCCATTATCGGCCCGTTCTTCGTAGCTTTTCGGGTGATCGGCGTGCTCAATTCACCTTGGGCACTGGTGATCAGCTACAACGTGTTCACGTTGCCGCTCGCAATCATGATCATGAAGAACTACTTCGATCAACTGCCCCGCGAAGTCGAGGAAGCGGCCAAGATTGACGGTGCAGGGCGACTGCAGACACTGTTGATCATCATCCTGCCCATCGCCCGGCCCGGTTTGGTCGCCGCAGGTGTCCTGATCTTTCTCGAAGCCTGGAGCGAATTTTTCTATTCGCTGGTGCTGACAAATCAGCTGACTGTGCCGTCTTTGCTGGCCGGTTTCCAATCGGTGCAGCAGTTTAACTGGAACGCGCTGGCTGCAGCGACGGTAATGTCGATGATCCCGCCGGTTCTGCTCGTCATGGTTTTCCAGCGAAATGTGGTGGGCTCGCTGACTGCTGGGGTGGGCAAATGAGCCGCATCAAAGCCGCGGTGCTCAGCGCGGGCGCATGGTCGCGATCTAGCCACTTGCCCGCGCTGGTTGGCGAAGATGACGTCGATGTTGTGGCGGTGTCGAGCCCAGATGCGGAAACTGCGGAAAAGTTGGCTGGCCTGTTCCACGTACCACGCTGGACCACCGACTGGCGTGATGCCCTGGCGGAAGGTGCGGACCTCGTCGTCGTCTCCTCGCCGCCGGTGGCCCACGAGGAAATGGTCATCGGCGCGCTGGAGGCCGGGGCCCACGTTCTTGTTGAAAAGCCTTTCGCGCTCGCGACCGCTTCGGCGGTTCGTATGCGTGACGCCGCCATAGCAGCCGGAAAGCACTTGTTGGTCGGCTTCGGTTGGCCCGCCGCCCCCATTTTTGCCCGTGCTCACGCTCAGGTTGAAGCTGGCGAGATCGGCTCGATCGAGCACATGACATTTCATTTGGCCGTTAATACGCGGGCGCTGCTCTGTGGTGGTACCGATGGCGGCTGGGGTGGCGGAGCGGCCTCGAAAAGCGCCACCTATACCGACCCAAGAATCTCCGCAGGCGGGTCGGTCGCCGTGTCGATGTCCCACCAGTTGGGTCTCACCGAGTGGTTGACGGGTGACGAAATCGTGGCGGTGCAGGCCAGCACATTCCCGGCCGGTGCACGAATTGATCTTCACGCGACCGTCAACGCTGAATTTGCAGGAGGTGGCTCGGCCGCCATTTCCTGCGCCTCAACGCATCCCTATCTCGCTCGACCCCAGTGGCACATGGCGCTTTATGGCGGCAAGGGTCAGATCTGGCTCGATTCTATGGCCGACCACCTGCGCCTGGTTCGTGCCAATGGCGAAATGGTCACCTTCAAGGAGCGCGATGCGTCGGGCGAATATGACGCCGGTGCCCCCACAAAAGCACTAATCGCCTGCGCCCGCGGAGTGGCAGCGCCTGCCTCGTTGGACGCGAGGCTTGCCACCAGAGTTGTAACTATCACCGACGCAATCTACCAAAGCGCCCGCAGTGGCGCAAAACTCCGGATAGAAACCCCATGACCTCCACCGTCCTGTTTTCCAGTGGCACCATCGTTGACGGACAGGGAACTGCTCCTCGTCCAGGCGACGTTTTGATCCAAGGTGATAGGATCGTCCGCGTTACCGACGGGACGGAAACCCTCGACGCTGATCGCGTGGTCGACATCACCGGGCTGACCATCGCGCCGGGCTTTATCGACATGCATACCCATTCGGACCTGCAAATTCTTTGCAATCCCGATCATACCTCCAAACTTTCGCAGGGCGTAACGACCGAGGTTCTCGGGCAGGATGGGCTCTCCTATGCGCCAGTCGATGAGGCAACGTTGTTTGAATTGCGCAGTCAGCTCAAGGGCTGGAACGACGATCCTGCTGGTTTTGACTGGAACTGGCGCACAGTGGGCGAGTATCTGGCCAGGCTCGATGGCAATACCGCCACCAATTGCGCGTATTTGGTGCCGCATGGCAATCTGCGGATGCTCGTCATGGGCAACGCAGACCGTCTCGCCACGTCAAAGGAACTGGACGAAATGAAGGCGCTGCTGCGTCAGGCGATGGAAGAAGGAGGCGTCGGCCTTTCAACGGGACTGACCTACGTGCCAGCCATGTATTCGGACACCGACGAGCTGGTCGCGCTTTGCGAGGTCGTGGCCGAATACAGCGGCTTTTACTGTCCGCACCATCGCAACTACGGGATCGATGCGCTGGGTGGCTACCGGGAATGTTTCGATATAGCCAGACGGTCCAGCGTCGCCCTACACCTGGCCCATTGCCACCTGAGCTTCGACTGCAATCAGGGCAAGCTGCCGGCGCTGATCTCGATGATCGATACAGCGATCGAGGATGGCGTTGATGTCAGCTTCGACAGCTATCCTTATCTCGCCGGCATGACAACGCTGTTGTCCCAGCTGCCGGGATGGGCACTGGCGGGGAGCGGCCATGAGCAGATGGCGCGGCTTCGCGATCCCGAAACGCGCGAGAAGATTATCCATGCCCTTGATGTGAGCGGGTCGGACGGCCACCAGGGCCTGACGGTCAACTGGTCTGGTGTCCACATGTCCGGCTTGCCCGGTGCGCCCGAGCTGGATTGGACGATGGACGACAATATGGCCGCATGCGCCGCCAAGATCGGCAAACGTCCGTCTGAACTTGCACTGGACATTTTGATTGCTACCGAGCGGGCAGCGCCCTGCGTGTTCTTTATTGGCATCGAGGCCCATGTCCGTGCGTTGATGCAGCACTCCGTACACACAGTGGGTAGCGACGGGATATTGGTCGGTGATCGCCCTCATCCGCGCAGCTGGGGTACCTTTCCGCGCTTGCTGGAAACTTATGTGCGTGAGGAAAAGGTGCTGACGCTGACAGAATGCGTCCGCCACATGACCAGTTCCGCCGCGCGCCGGCTGCGATTGGATGACCGGGGTGTCATTGCCGAAGGGATGCGCGCCGACCTCGTCGTGTTCGATCCCGAAACAGTTTCCGAAACGGGGACCTATGTGCATCCACGGCAGGCCGCAACTGGGATATCGCATGTGGTTGTCAACGGCGCGTTTGCGCTTCAGAACGGAATTGTGACTGGCGAACGCGCCGGACGCGTTATTCGACTCGGACAAGGCATGGAGGCCTGAGATGGTTGAGGAACTCCCCGCCGTATCTGGTGGTCGCGACTGGGTCGCGCTACCCGTGGCAACTCCAGGACTAGTTCTCGATCGCGACGTGTTCGATGCCAATATGGACGAGATGGTTGCCATTGCCCGATCGGCCGGCGTGGAACTGGTTCCCCACGCCAAGACGCATCGCATGGCCGCTGTCGGCCAACGTCAGATTGAGCGAGGTGCAGTTGGTTTGTGCGTGGCCAAGATTGGGGAAGCCGAGGCCTTTGCGGATGCGGGGATCGCCCGCTTGTTCGTCGCCAACCCGGTTATCGGTGCGGACAAGCTGGCGCGCGCGCTGGATCTGGCCGGGCGTGTAGACCTGACGCTCGCGATTGATGGCGTCGATGCTGCCAAAGCCATCGGAGCGTGCTTCGCTTCCGCCGACAAGACGATCAAGCTAATGCTCGCCATTGACTCGGGGCTCGGTCGTGAAGGCGTCAATCCCGACAAGGCGGCCGATGTAGCTGCATCTGCCGCAGATCTTCCTGGCGTTGATTTAGTCGGCATCTATACCCATGAAGGTTCCACCTACGGCGCTGTCGACCGCGCTGATCTCGAGGCCCGCGCCGTGGCAGCAGGTACGCTGATGGCGAACACGGCCGAAGCGATCCGGGCGCGAGGCCTGCCGCTGCCGGTGGTTTCGATGGGAGCCTCCGCCTCGGCCAGGGCCGTTGCACATGTGCCGGGAGTGACCCAGATTCGTCCCGGGATATTTGCTTTCAATGATGTCGGGCAAATCGCACTTGGCAATGCCGGGTTGGACACAACGGCGATCCGGGTTATTGCCACTGTCACCAGTCATCCTGATCCAAACCGCGCCTGCATCGATGCGGGTTCGAAATCGCTGTCCACAGACCTCGTCCCCGCTGGTGCCCACCGGGCGGAATATCCCGGCCACGGCATGTTGGTGAACGCGCCCGGCTGGATCATCGAAAAAATGTCCGAGGAACATGGCTGGTTACGTTGGCATGGACAGGGCAAACCGTCCTTACTGCCCGTGGGAACCCGTTTGGAGATCGTGCCCAACCATGTCTGCATGGCATTTGCCCTGTTGCGAAAAGCGACCGTTTTGTCGCACCAGAAGGTTGTGGACACGTGGGAGGGATTTGGAGCCGGCGCTTCGGAGTAAGGAAAGGTGTCAATATGAGAATGGATCAGAACGAGGTGCTTCTGGTAGCTTCGCGAGGGTTGGAGGCACATCACGGCCTCTGGCAATGGAAGTGCACGGATAGCGACTGGAATGGGCGCCAGATTGATACCGTCCGGCAACTTTCGTCGCTATCGGGACATCCGCGTCTTCCGGTGGTCTATGGCACTGCCGGGGTTGCCCAGGAGGGGACGTTGCATGCCTGGCGGATTGACGAGGCCGGCGAGGTGGCGTTGTCGGCAGCCTCCAGCCAGGGCGCAGAGCCTTGCCACCTCGTGGTCGATCCATCGGGGCGACTGCTGATTGCAACCAACTACACAAGCAGTACCCTGGCCCTGCAACCTCTGGCCAGCGACGGCTCCTTCCTGGGGCCGTTGGCATTGGTCAAACTGTCTGGGGGCGGCCCGGAGATTGATCGACAGGACGATGCCCATCCCCATCAAGTGTTTTTTCTCGACGAAACACTTATTGTTATAGATCTCGGCGCCGATCTTATCCGCGAATTTCATGTGGATTTCGAGCAACTCGGCTCCGTGGCCATAAGGGAAGTCCGCACCACGCCAGTGCCGGCGGGAAGCGGGCCGCGCCATGGCGTGGTGTTGCCTGATGGTCGGCTGGCGATCAGCGGAGAATTGGGTGAAAATCTGCTGACCGGCCATCTTGGATGCGCGGCAGCCGATTGGGCCAATGTCCGCAGTACCCGGATCAACGGGCCCGCCCGCTCGCGCTGGGAGCGCAACTATCCCGGCGACATCCGCCGGTCTGAGGATGGTCGCCATGTCTATTTTGCCAATCGCAGCCATAATACGTTGGCAACCTTCGATGTAAGCAGTGATCTCCCGTCGTTCGTCGCCGAGATCGACACCACAGTCAACTGGCCGCAGCACATACTGGTTAGACCGGAGTGCGTTATGATAGCGGGCTGGGATTCGTCGCTCGTCGTGGCCCTTGAATTGCGTGACGGCGTGCCGCAACAAGTGAAGTCGCTTTTCGAATGCGAAGGTGCTGGGTGGTTGCATGCCCATCGGATGACATAGATCCTCTCGCGCCGACTGACGATCTGCGCTAAGCAACAGGCAAAATCAGGCAGACAGCAGACCTTATCAGCATGTACAAAAAAGCAATTGCCAAGAAATCCAAGTCAATCAGCGCAAAGAAGACCGGGGCGACAACCGGCGCGCGGGAAGGCGCATCGGGTGTATCTTATTCGGTGCCTGCACTGGACAAAGCGCTCGACATCCTCGAACTGATGTCAGAATTGTCCAGGCCGGTGACGCCGAGCCAGATCGCCCAGCAACTGGGCCGCTCGCTCCAGGAAGTTTACCGCGTCGTGTTGGTTCTCGAAGGGCGCGGCTACATTATCCGGCCGCCCGGGACCGAGGCGCTGGTGTTGTCTACCCAGCTATACGGACTTGCGACGCGCTTTCCCCCGTTTCGCCGCGTGGTGGACGTAGCCCAACCCATCATAAACAATCTGGCGATCGAAAGTGGTGAAGCGGCCCATATTGCTGTGCTCGATGGTTTGCGCATGTGCATCATCGCCCAGGTGGATAGCCCCCAGCCGATAGGCGTGCGGTTGCGCGTGGGCGCTCACAGCCCCGCGGTCATGGGGTCGTCCGGGCGGACGCTGGTCGCCTTTCAGCCAAATCTGGTGCGCGAGTGGTACCTGCAACAGGCAGCCACGCATCTGGAAAGACAGGAATTGGATTATGCCCGGAATCGCGTGGACAAAATTATCGCCAATGGGTGCGAGATCGTCGAAGGCCGTCTGATCCCGGGTGTCATCGACATCTGCTTTCCCATCCTCGATAGCACGGGCAATGCACTTGCAGCGGTAACGGTGCCTTATTTGGGGACTTTTGGCGTGGCCAAGCCGCTACCTGTTGTTGTCTCAATGCTTCACGCGGCTGCCGACAGCATTTCGATGACTATGGGCGGCAAGCTTGCACCGCTGGTTTCGCCGTTGCCTCAACCGGAAGCGGCGCCACGTGTCAAAAAATAGGGCAGGCAAAGAGGTCCCTGAGTACTGGTCTGAATATGGCGACAACAGTAGAGCTTTTTCAAGAAATGTTCGCGCGGGACCGCCGTCTTCTGGCTGCGCATGGTGCGATTTCAATCTTCAGTTTTCGATATCCCTCCGGCGTTGCCGCGCTTGAGGTGCACACCGGTTCTGCATGCTTTGTGCTCCTGCCGTTTCAGGGCCAGCAAATCTGGGATGCCTGGACTGGCGAAAGACGATTGACCATGAAATCGGTCTTCCAAGAGCCTCTCGCTACGCGCGAATTTCGACGGACATATGGTGCCTTCTTTGTGCATTGCGGTGCAACGGCGATGGGAAGTCCGCAATCCGGTGAAACTCACATGCCGCACGGCGAACTTCCCAATATCACATTTGATAGTGCCCGGCTGATGTTTGGGGATGGTGACCAGGGGCGATATATCGAATTGACTGGCCTGGCCCATGACCGAGAAGCTTTCTCTCATGCCTATGCCTTTCGGCCCCGGCTGCGTTTTCGCGAGGGGCAGGCCGACGTCCATCTCACGGTCGAGGTTGAGAATATCGGCGGCGCGGCCATGCCTTTCATGTATCTTGGACATGTCAATTTCCGCCCAGTCGATGGCGGGCGATTGCTGGACGGGTTGGCGACCGAGACCGCGATCCAGTGGTACAAACCCGAGTTGCCGGCAGATGCCCCGCCTGAGGTGCATCGTTGGCACGACGAGGTGAGTGCTTCCCCCGGGCGCCATCGCCAGATTCACGCACACGATCGCGTCGAGCCGGAGTTCGTGACCACGGTGAGATTACCCGCAGATGCCGATGGCTGGGCACACGCGCTACAAGTTCTACCCGATGGATCCGCCGACTTCGTCAGCTATCGCCCCGCTGACCTGCCTTTCGGCGTACGCTGGATAACTCGCGCACCTGAGCGCCAGGCGCTGGGGATCATACTACCCGCCACGGCAGGACCTGAGGGGCGCGCGGCCGCCAAGGCCGCCGGGCATTTGCTCTACCTTCAGCCAGGCCAGACGTTTTCGACTGAAATCCGCTTCGGGGCGCTTTCCCAGGCTGAAACCAGTCTTCTGGTCGAGCAGTTTTGATACTCCAAGTCCCTGAAATCTGACGGAACCCTTTTCTGACAATCGGGCGTCGCAAACATCGTCGTTTGCGGAGGCCCTGTTCACTAAGGTCGAGCGTCGGCTGTGTGATCCAGATCTGTCAGCGCATACTTTTTAAAACTGTTTCTGCCACATCGATCGTGCGGTCGATATCGGCCTCGGTGTGGGCCGCGCTGATATGATTGCGCTTCATCGCGACAGGAAGCATGTAGATACCACGATCACACATTGCCTGACGGAACCTGACATCATTGGTCGTGTCATTGCGCAGCAGGTCCTCGTAGTCGCTGATGTCGCCCGTCATGAAGTAGGGAGTAAACACGGACCCAAAACCGGCGACCTCCAGAGGAATGCCCAACCGCTCCCCAATCTCGCTTAAGCCCGCGCGCATTTTCTCGCCCAAGCGGAAAGTCCGTTCATGGACGCTGCCATCCTCAAGTGCCGCTATGGTGGCCAGCGCCGCCGACGTTCCGACCGGATGACCGTTATAGGTGCCGCCGACAAACACCTTGCCGCCCGGTTCGGTGCTGAAATGGCGCATCACCTCGCGCTTTCCAGCAAGCACTGCGCAGGGATAACCATTAGCGATGGCCTTAGCCATCGTTGTAACGTCCGGCGTTACCCCGATATGGGCCTGAAAGCCGCCGAGCCCGTGGCGGAAACCAGTAATGACCTCGTCAAATACCAGGACAATTCCGTGTTCGTCGCACAGTCGGCGCAGCCCTTCCACGAAGTTTCGCCTCGGCAGTACACAACCAATGTTGTGCGGTATGGCCTCCAGGAAAATTGCCGCGACCTGGTCGGTGTTTTCCTTAATTAATGTCTCCACGCTCTCAAGATCATTGAGACGCGCAATCAGCGTATTGTCGATCGCATCCTGCAATTGTCCGGCCGACCCAGGGTCTTGCTTGCCGATCATGTTGGCGGGGCTGGCTATGTTCATTAACAAGTAATCGTGCCAGCCGTGGAAAGTGCCCTGGAATTTGATAAGCTTGGTCCGGCCCGTTACGCCCCGGGCTAGCCGCACTGCCATATAGGTCGCCTCTGAACCGGTATTGAAGCATAGCACTTGCTCGGCGGAGGGCACGTGCTGCACAACCTTTTCGGCGAGTAGTATTTCTCCCTCGTCGGAGCCGATGCCGGTGATGTCGGGACCAGCAAGCGCCTGCGCGACGGCCTTGTTGACGGCGGAGTCGTTGTGGCCAAGCACTATCGGGCCGAAGGCCGCGTGGTAGTCAAGAAAGGTGTTGCCATCCACGTCCCGCATATAGGCGCCTTCCGCCCAGTCCCAGCTGAATGGACCGGGGAGGCGGCGGCTGGCCGAATTCACTCCGCCGGGTATGACCTTTTTGCGCGATCCCGCTGGCGGGCAGAGAGGTGGAATTTCATTTGAACCCTTGTTGGTTCAGCCCAGCCCGAGAAGTGACAGGCTATTGCGGTTGATAATCTCTTCGATGCGCTCCTCGGGAACGCGCGGTAGTTCTGTGCCTTCGACAATCGCGTTGACCCGGCGGAGCCCGTCGATGGTTTCCTGGATGGTGGTTATGGGAAAATCGGAAGCCAGCAGAACCTTGTCGAGGATGTTCCACTCGGTGGCTCGAACCAGGGCCTCCCATTGCGTGAAAGGCCGGTAGAACAGGCCGGAAATGTCGGTGTAGACATTGGGATGCTTGCGCACGACGACAACTGTGTCGGCTGTCCATGGATGGCCCATATGGGCCATGATGATCTTGAGGTCAGGATATCGCTGGGCAATCTCATCCACCACCAGCGGATGCGCGTAACGGATCGGCGCCATGCGAACCGGGGATGTGCCGATGTGAAACAGGATCGGCAGACAGTGGCGTTCTGCTTCGGCGTAAATTGCCAGCGCACGGGCATCGAGTGGGTCAAATATTTGGTAGTTCGCACCCATCTTGATGCCTTTCAGGCCAAAATCCGTACGGCAACGTTCCAACTCTTCGAGCGCATGGATGTCGTATGGATGGAGCGACATGAAGCCGATCAGTTTCTCGGGAAATGCTCTGACGAATTCGGCAGTGGCGATGTTTGCATCCGACCAGTCACCCGGCTTATCGGGGCCGTTGACGCTGCCGGTTCGTTCCGTTGGGTGCCATTTTATCGGGAATACCAGCGTTCGGTCTGCAGGTTCCGCTGCCTCCATGAAGTTGGTCCAGGTGTACACTGACTCAACCGCACGGTCTGGGCGCCAGGCAGGATTGGTCTGCCTCATTCCGTCGGGAATATGTTCGCGGAATTGCGGTGTGTGAGAGTGAACATCAACAATCATCAGCAGTCTCATCTCGCGCTCTTAGGAAATGGATCTCGCCCATTCGCACACTCAACACATTTCACGTGAAGAATGTCAATTTTATATCTGGAATAATGTCGCTTAACGCGCAAGCGGTCAACTCCCTTGCGGCGTTACATTGCGCGTGCGCATGAGAGCATCGTGAAGTCGTGCAAAATCTTCGAAGTGTCGTTACATCGCGCCGTGACCAGAGCCGCCATCGTCAAACACTTTTTGGGGTGGCTGCACCGGTTGAAAGCCGGGGCGCGGGGCCATCGCGTTGAATGTGCGGCATTACAGCGAACAGCTCAGTGAGACAGTTAAGGAAAAGCTGCTGAAAAATGCTAGTCAAATATTTTTAGGACGGAAGCTCGGGAGGAAATGTTTTTCAGAGGGGAAGGGTGCCAGTAACCGCCAATCGGTAGGCGGACAGTACCTTGCCAATCGATGCCAGGACCAGCGAGCGCGGGTCCGATGACGTTCGGCTTGCCCGGACGTCATCATAGATGTGGCCGCAATACTGGCTGATCATGGTTTCATCGATGGCGTAATCGGCTGAGAGCAGATCAGTAACCGCACGTTGAGCGTCGACTTCATCCCAATAGTAGCGAATGCGATCACTATAGCTGTAGTGTCGGGCAAGCCGCAATTGGGCCTCGGAGCCGGCATAGTGACGCTGCCAATAGGCAGGCCGAGCTAACATAAGTCGCTCCATCGTTGTCGATAGCATTGGTGAGTTGGGCGTGGCGGCCTGGCGGATAGCATCCAGCCCATACAGTGCTTCACGCATTGCAAAGGTCAGCCATGGCCCGACCTTGAGTATACCAAAGCCATCAGAGACCAGATCGGCCAACCCTCCTGGACGCTGGTAGTCGGTCGAATGGGCCTCAAACAGCAACCCGGGAAACTCATCGAGAACCGGGGGCAGGGCGACGGCAGCGGCGCGGTCATAAAAATGTACGCTGGTGCTGCCGAACTCGACGCCAGGCTGGACCACAACGCCAATGATGCGCGCGGTGGCCGTTGCGACACCATGGCGGCTAAAAGCATCTTGATGCAGCCCGATAGTGTCGCGCACGGCCTCAGGCGTGGTAATGGCCAGGCTGGTTTCCACCTCGATCGCGCCACCGGGCGGTGGCACCTCGGTGCCGACAACATAATAGGGGGTGGTGCCTAGACGGGCGGCGGCCTGTTCGGCTATCGCGCAGAGCTGGCCCGCGCGCTCCGCAATCAATGCGTCAGTCAACTGTGCTGGATCATCTGCGCAGCGCATGCTGCAATCGAGGTGGATTTTCTCAAATCCCGCCGCCACATACGCGGCCACCATCACGCCGGCGCGCGCCATCGCTGTCGCCGCTGGCAGACGGGTCCACGGATTGGGGCCGAGATGATCGCCACCCAGAACGATTCTATCGCGCGGCAGGCCGATAAGATCCGCCAGTGCCCGCACACGGGCGCTGAAATCATCTGGCCGCATGCCGGTATATCCACCATCCTGATTGACCTGGTTGCAAGTTGCCTCGATCAGCGCAACGCTGCCACTGTCGCGAGCCTCGGTCAATGCGGCCTCAAGCACCAGCGGATGGGCCGAGCACACCGAGACCAGTCCAACGGGCCGTCCAGCGTCACGGGACTTGCGCAGTGCCAACAGCGGATGGGGAGACAGCCTGCTCATCCCTAGGCAACCTTGACCACTTTGGTCAGGTGACGCGGGGCGGCGCTATCGAGTTGGCGGAGCACCGCCAGCCGTTCGCCCAGCATCTGCAACGCGGGTAGGCTAACAAGCCCCCGTACCGCCGCAGGAGCGACATTGGGGATCTCAACGTCGCCTGGCCCGCCGATGGCCATAACCAGCGCGCCTAGCGCTCGAACGTCGTCAGTCAACTTGGCCTCAGCGGCGACATCGTCGGCGCCGTACAGCATGACAATAGCCATGGTGTCGTCGGCCAGGCTGATCGGGCCATGCCGATATTCGAGCGGGTGGAATACCTGAGTCACCGTGCAACTCATTTCCTGGGACTTGAGGGCGCCTTCTGCGGCAATACCATAAAGCGCGCCGCCGCCAAGAAACACCAGATGTCGCCGCTGGCCGATATCGTCAAGGTTCACCGCAAGCATGGCATCCAACGTGGCCGTCGCCATGTCGGCAAGCGCTGGCAAGTCCAGTTCGACCCCCGCAAATTGCAGCCCAAGCAATAGCATCAAGCTGGCGGAGGCGGTCATTACGATACCTTCGTCCGGGTGCGTCTCGGCCATCAGCACGGCGTCGGCCAGACCCGCCAGCGCACTGGCGGGCTCACAGGTAAGCCCGATGACCTTGGAACCGCGCGCTTGGCTAGCCCGAGCCGCCTCCACAGTTTCGGTGGATTCTCCGCTGCGAGACACTGCAATCACGGTCACGGGGCCGACAGCATAATTGTGCGGACGGATCGTCCACTCATGGCCCGGTGCCGCGATTGCGTCGATGTGCTGGGCGTTTAGCTGGGCGGCAATCGTCTGGGCGAGATAAAACGAAGTGCCACAGCCTACTACCACATAGCGAGTGCCCGGCTCAGCGCGGACGCCTTGATCGGCAAGGCCCCGCCACTGGGCGAACTGCTCAACGATGCTGCGTTTTGTGGCGTTCATGTTCATGATCCCGTATTTGAAAATTGCGTTGTTGGCACTGAGTGCTGCCGCGTTTGTGCACCCAGTTGCTGACCCAATTGTGCAAGCCAATGCGTGTCGATGGACCAATCGGCCAGTTTTGAGGCCCGCCAGAGCGCACCGCCGCAGGGCGGCAGGGCTGGCGTGACCATCGGCCCCAGTTGCCGCTCCAGACCGGAACGGATCAAGGGACTGGCGCTGAGCCCGCCCAGCATGCTCCAGGCACCTTCTGTTCCAAAACCACCGCTCCGGCGTCCGGCGTGCACATGGGCACTCAGATGTACAACCGCGGCCTCGATCAGGGACCTGGCGACCGGATCGTTGTCCTCGGCAATAGCAATAGTAGTGGCGGCGAGCGCCGCGATTTGTGAACGGGGATGGTGCAGCGCGCCGATCCACTCAAAAATGGCCGCAAGACGATCTTCCGGTGCACCCGCGAAGCGCCACGGAAGATCGTCGACAAGGCGGGTCGCCTGTCCACGTCCGTCAAGGGCGCGCGTTGCAAGGCCGAGCGCCTCGCGTCCAATCCAGTAGGCGCTGCCCTCGTCGCCGAACAACTCGCCCCAGCCGCCAGTGCGTGTGAGCGTTCCTGCACCTGAGCGCGAAACCGCCATTGATCCGGTCCCCGCGATCAGCAATACGCCGCCAGCGCCGAGAAAGGCCGCGTCGTGGGCGACATATACGTCATTGTCGATCACGGTGGGGATGTCGACCAGTAAGGTTTTCAAGGCATCCTCGACGCGGCGGTCAAGCACCGGGTTTTCCCGATAGCCGCCGATCGCTACGACTGCCTGCACAATGTCGGATCGGAACGGCTCAGTTGAGGCCAATAGCGTTTCGAGCGCCTCAAGCCAGTGGGGATTGTCGGCCAAATTGGTGCCCCCGACACGGCCATAATGCACCACCAAACCGGTGCGGTCGACCAGATTGAGTTGAGTCTTGCTGCCACCGCCATCAATGCCCAGAATGAGGGGTGTCATGGATCCGCGCCGCCCGAACCGCCGGTAACGATCAACTCGACGCCAGTGTTCCTGATTTCCTGACACCAGCGAGTTGGTAGCGTATCGTCGGTGATCGCATGGGTCAGATTTGAAAATTTGCCCACTACATAAGTGGCGCTGCGGCCGAACTTGCTGCCGTCGGCCAGAACTATGCGCTGACGCGAGCGCGCCAGCATGCGGGCATTCAAGCTGGCCTCGGCAAGATCCTTGGTGAAAATGGTCAGATCCTCGCTGATGGCACCGGCACCAATGAACAACTGGTCGAACTGCATGCGGTCCAATTGTGCTTCGGCGTGCGGACCGACCAGCGACGCATTTTCTGGGCGCAGTTCGCCACCCACCAGCAAGACTTTCACTCCCGTCACGCCCATCAGATCCTGCGCCACCGGCAGGCCATTGGTCACAGCGGTCAGCGGCATCGGATTAAGGCGTAACCGGCGGGCCAATTGCAGGACCGTCGTGCCGGCGTCCAAAAATATTGCTGAATGTGGTTGGATCAACTCGAATGCGGCGTCAGCGATGGCGCGTTTGGCGGCGATGTTGGCGTTTTCCCGTTGGATGAAGCCAAGCTCTATGCCCGTTCCTTCCGCCAGGCGTGCACCTCCATGCACGCGCTCGATCAGTCCACCCTTTTCCAGAACCATCAAGTCGCGGCGCAGTGTGGCAACGGAGGCGCCGACGGCCTCGCACAACTCCGTAATAGTACTTGCGCCATTGATATAGAGGTGCTGTCGGACCGCTTCCAGTCGACCAATTTTCATCCCGTTTCCCCAGCAACATCAGCGATCCGACAATAACGGTAACCGCGAGGCATCGTCAATCAAGATTATGACCGTACATGATCGTATCGTGGCATATGTAACTGGTATCGACGAAATCAGCTGCGTTAAATCATAAAAGTTCAAAAAAATAGCGTTATGTGATTGACGTTGTGGTGTCGGGCGACATAACTTCAGGCAAGGCGGGCCCTGTCTCGCTGCAGGAGGGGCAATGCGGATCGACTTCTCACCAGTGCTGGCACGATTGGACTATCTGCTGTCCGGGCTTAGCCTGACAGTGATGGTGTCTCTCGCCGCAATTGTGCTGAGTTTTGCCATCGGCGTGCTGGTCGCGACCAGTCGAATTTCCCGCTATCGCACTGTTCGGATTTTGGCGGCGGGCTATATAGATCTCTTCCGCAATACGCCTTTTTTGGTTCAGCTGTTTTTCCTGTATTTCGGCCTGCCCGAAATCGGCATTCCTACCGAACCGGTGACAACGGGCATTCTGGCGCTTAGCCTCACCGCTGCCGCCGGTAATGCCGAGATCGTGCGTTCAGGTATTGAGACGGTGCCGCGCGGTGTCGTCGAGGCGGGCCGGTCATACGGACTTTCGGCGCTCCAGGTCTATCGCTACGTGATCTTGCCAATTGCGCTTCGTGTCGCTTGGCGCCCGCTCGGCAACGCGTTCGTAAATCTGGTACTCACCACCTCGATCCTGTCCACCATCACGGTCAACGACCTGACGGGGAACGCCAACAATATCTCCTCGGAAACCTTCAAGCCGTTCGAGGTTTATCTGGTGGTATTGGTGATCTATTGCGCCGTCACATTCACGGTTTCAGCGGTGGTAAACGCTGTCTACGCGCTGTTTTTCGCTCGCATGGCGGAGCGGCCGGTCATTCGGGGGCAGGCGGCATAATGTACGAGATGTATCAAAACGTCGATTTTACGCTGGCCGACCTCGATCTGCTCTGGCGCGGGTTACAATGGACGCTGCTGGTGTGGAGCGCCTCGATGGTGCTCGGCATCGGGCTCGGGTTCGTGCTCGGATTGGTCGCCCATGCGCGTGTGCCAGTGCTGTCGCAACTGGTGACGGTGTTTGTCGAAACATTTCGCAATTCGCCACTTCTGGTACAGTTGTTTCTGGTGTTTTACGGCCTGCCGCTTGTGACGCCCTTTTCGCCGGGTCCCGCAGAGGCGGCCATTTTTACCGTCGCTATTAACACCGCCGCCTTTACCGTCGTTAACCTGGTGGCTGCGCTTGACGCCCTGCCGCGGGGTCAGTGGCAGGCGGCAGGGGCATTTGGACTGAGCTACGGCCAGACCATGCGCTATATCGTGTTGCCGCAAGCCATTCGTACAGCGCTGCCGCCGACCATGAACCTTGCGGTTAGCCAGTTGCAGACAACGTCGCTGGTCTCGATCATAGGCGTGGCCGATTTAACCCGTGTTGGCACCATGCTCTATACGCGCACTCTCAAGCCATTCCTGATCTGGCCGGCTATCGGGCTGATCTATTTCATTCTCGCCAAAATCCTGTCGGTCCTTGCCGTCAGGGTCGAACGGCGCCTGCAGACCAAGAACAGCTGGTTTCAGGCCGCAGCGTAGGGACATTCGATGATAGAGCTCTCCAATGTCGATAAGCACTACGGTTCGCTGCAGGTGCTCAGCAACGTTTCCATGCACTTCGCCGATGGCGAGGTAACCGCTATTCTCGGGCCGAGCGGGGCCGGAAAATCGACCCTAATCCGCTGCATCAATTGCCTCGAAGCGATTTCGGGCGGCGATATTGTGGTCAATGGCAAATCGGTGCGCGACAAGCGGGCTGTGCTCGATATTCAAAAACAGACCTCAATGGTATTCCAACACTTCAATCTCTACCCTCACCTGACAGCGCTGCAGAATATCACGCTCGCACCGATCAAGGTGTTGCGGAAAAACAAGGCCGACGTCGAGGCGCAGGCTCGTGGTCTGCTCGACATGGTGGGACTGGCCAGCAAGGGCGATCGTCATCCTGCCGAACTGTCCGGCGGTGAACAGCAAAGGGTTGGAATCTGCCGGGCGTTGGCGATGAACCCGCAGCATCTGCTGCTCGATGAGGTCACATCCGCGATTGATCCAGAGATGACAGCCGAAGTGCTGCGCGTCATCGAGGAGTTGGCTGGCACCGGGACCACCCTGATCCTGGTAACCCACGAAATCGAGTTTGCCCGTCGCATCGCCGACAAAGTGGCATTTATGGAGGGCGGCAAACTGGTCGCCCATAGCGACGCTGAAACGTTTTTCAACCACCAGAGCGAAGAGCGCATCAGCCGCTTCGTCGACAAGATGAAACACTGAGATGATCGTGTTAACCAACCATGAAGGCGGTGTCGGTATTGACACCACAGCGCGCGACCTGGCGGCGGGAGTTGGCGCACTTGACGCAGTTGAGGCCGGGGTCCGGATGGTCGAAGACGACCCCTCCATTCGCAGCGTCGGCTATAATTCCTGGCCAAATATTCTAGGACAGGTCGAACTGGATGCCGCCGTCATGGATGGTGCGACGTTACGCTCTGGTGCTATCGGCGGACTTATCGGCTTCAAGAATCCGGTGTCGGTGGCACGCGCGGTCATGGAGCGTCTGCCGCACGAAATTCTGGTAGGTGCCGGGGCAGCAAGGTTCGCTAGCGAAATCGGCGCAGAAACGGCTGAAAACCTCTCCGAGGCTAGCCGTGACACGTGGCAACGTGGTCTCAAAGAGTGGCTGTCGCCCAGAGAGCGTCAAGCATTTCCCGACATTGCCTTGACCGCGCTGTGCCAACGGGCCACCGATCCGGAATATCAGAAGGACACAACCGTGTTCCTCGCCATCGATGGTGCTGGTGACATGGCGAGCGCTGTCAGCACCTCAGGCTGGGCCTGGAAGTATCCTGGACGCCTTGGCGACAGCCCGATCATCGGCGCGGGAAGCTATGCCGACGGCGCCTATGGCGCCTGCGCCTGCACTCATACCGGCGAAATGACCATCCGCGCCGCCACCTCTCGTTCGGTAGTGCTCTATCTCAAAATGGGGCTGACGCTGGAAGATGCATTGTATGAGGCCGGTCGCGACTTGAAACGCCTGCGTGGCGGCCTGCTGCGGGGGGTAGCCATTCACGCGATCGATGCCAAAGGCGCGCATCGGGTCGCCTCGTTCGGTGAGGCAAAAGGGGTCGAATACTGGGTTTGGGAGGATGGCATGACACACCCCGAGAGGCGTGTGGCCATACATCTGGATGTCTAGGAAATCGCCAGCCTGACGCTGCGATGGAACGCAACCGCACCGGTTTGGTGCACTTAGGAGGAGAGACGAATGAAAACCTGGATCAAAACAGCGCTGGCGGGTATTGGCCTGTTGGCGGCCACTGCGACTGCAGCACACGCCGACGACCTGCAGTCCATCATCGACGCCGGCAAGGTGCGCGCCGGCGTATGCCTGACGTCCGAACCGGCGGGCTTCCGCGATGCACAGAACCTGCCCGTCGGCTATGACGTGGATGTTGCCACCTTGTTGGCTGAAAAGCTTGGCGTCGAACTTGAAATCGTCGAAGTGACCGGCTCAACGCGCATTCCAATGTTGCTTGCCAACAAGATCGACGTCATTATTTGCAATATCACCGCCACGACGGAGCGGGCCAAGTCAGTGGACTTCTCCTTCCCCTATTTGCGCACCGGCATTCGCATTCTGGTTCAAAAAGATGGTGACATAACCGGCTTCGACAGCCTGGCAGGCAAAAAGGTTGTCGTTGGTCGCGGCACGACCGGTGAAGCCATGGTAAAGCTTCGTGCGCCTGACGCGGAGCTCGTCTATATCGAGAGCCCCGGCGACGCGATCCTGATCATGAGGCAAAAAAAGGCCGACGCCTATGTCGAGGATAGTCTTGGGATCGACTGGATTGCCAAGACCTACGCGGACCAGATGATGAGCCTGCCCGATACCTACTCGTCCGATCCGATCACCATCGGCGTGCGCAAGGACAACCCCAGCTTCCTGCGCTGGATGGACCTGTTTGCGTCGACATTTGTGTCCTCGGGTACCTATAATGAATACTACACTAGGTGGTGGGGCACCACGCCACCAACGCTCAACGCCGTCTGGTAGTCAACTGTCAAATCTCTGTGGCCCGCCGTGATGCGGCGGGCCCTTGACCTCATGAATGGATAGATTCCCATGACGCCGTTTTCTGGCCTTGGTATGGATATGGGTACGCTTTCGCGGCTGTCGCACGCCCGGACACGCTCGATAAGCCCTGAAAATTTCACCGGTGAAAAGGGCCGTGGTGGCATGGCTACCGAGGGCACCGGTGCCATTCATGCGCGCGAACTGGGGCAGGGGTGGAAGGTGTCTCCCTCCATTGACATTGCAGCGGGCGAGACCCGCATTCTGGCCGACATCGCCGGCCCGGGGGCGATCCAGCAGCTGTGGATGGTGACCAATTCTCAGAAATGGCGCAGCTTGATCTTGCGCATATACTGGGACGAGCAAGAACACCCCTCGGTGGAGGTGCCACTTGGCGATTTCTTTGCAAATGGTTGGGGTATTTATGCCCACGTCAATTCGCTGCCAGTATGCGTCAATCCGGGTCGGGCGTTTAACTGCTACTGGGAAATGCCGTTTCGCGAGCGGTGCTGCATCACTTTGGAAAACCGCGATGGCGAACCCGCCACGCTTTACTATCAGTTCAACTACACGCTGACAGACGTGCCACCTGACGCTGCCTATTTTCATGCACAGTTCCGGCGCACCAACCCTTTGCCGAATGGCGAGGTCTATACCATCCTCGATGGCATTAGCGGGCAGGGCCATTATGTCGGCACCTACATGGCTTGGGGGGTCAACAATAATGGTTGGTGGGGTGAAGGCGAAATCAAGTTCTTCATCGACGGCGATGATCCATTCCCGACCATCTGTGGTACCGGTACGGAAGATTATTTTTGTGGCGGCTACAATTTTGATCCCGGCAGCATCGACCCTCGCAAGGCTGGCGGTTACACCGAATACAGCACTGCCTATGCGGGTATGCCACAGGTAATCCGACCTGATGGGCTTTACAACGCCCAGCAGCGGTTCGGTCTTTATCGCTGGCATATCACGGATCCCGTGCGCTTCGAGATCGATCTCGCCGTGACGATCCAGGCACTGGGCTGGCGGATCGAAAAAAATCGCCGCTATCTGCCACTCCAGGACGATATTGCCTCGGTGGCCTATTGGTACCAAACACTGCCAACTGCGCCCTTCCCACCGCTGGGTGACCGCGACGCACTAGATGTTATTTAGCGACGGTGTTGGGTAACTTCCGCGCGTCACTGGCGGATGGCTATTCATCAGACGATTGCCGGCCGACGAGCCATCTGCATGAACGCGACTGCCGACGTTTTTTGCGGGAGATATCCATTACTCTCCAGTTTTGGGAAAGATGGAACTGTTCACAGCAAAAGGATCAACGTCCACTGAGGTGCCTTTGATCAAGTTGACCTACGAAGACCAATGGGAGCGGAATCATGACCAAAGCAATTGTTATAGGTGCCACCGGGCACATCGGCACCTATCTGGTACCGCGCCTGGTTGAGGCAGGTTACGAGGTTGTGGCCGTTAGCCGAGGCAAGCGCCCTCCTTATCGCGACAACGCGGCATGGTCTAGCGTTGAACGGATCACCCTGGATCGTGAAAAACTTGAGTCGGAGGGAACGTTTGGTACTACAATTGCCGAGCTTAACAGCGACATCGTTATCGACTTGTTCTGCTTCACCCTGCCCAGCGCCAAACAGTTGGTGGCGGCTTTAAGAGGGCGCGTAAGTCACTTTATTCACGTGGGAACGATTTGGACGCACGGCCGCTCAACCGTTGTGCCCACCCGCGAAGAGGCACCCAAGCATCCCTTTGGCGAATATGGTATCCAAAAGCGAGCGATAGAGACTTTTCTGCACGACGCCGTCCAAAGGGAGCGTATTCCAGCGACAGTTCTCCATCCGGGTCATATTGTGGGTCCTGGATGGTTGCCGGTAAATCCGGCGGGCAACTTCAACCCCAAAGTGTTCTCGATGTTGGCTCGAGGAGAACCTGTCACCCTGCCAAATTTCGGAATGGAGACGGTGCATCACGTCCACGCCGACGACATTGCTCGATTGTGCCTGGCAGCGCTAGCCCATCGAAGCCAGTCGGTTGGCGAGAGTTTTCATGCCGTATCCGAGGGCGCAGTCACATTAAGCGGCTTTGCCGAAGCAGCAGCAAATTGGTTTGGTAACTCCGCAAATCTCAACTTTTTGCCCTACGATGAATGGTCGCAAAACCAGCAAACAGAAGACGCCAAAGCTACATGGGAGCATATCGTGCGCAGCCCAAACTGTTCCATGGACAAAGCGAGACGGTTGCTCGACTTTCGCCCACGGTATAGCTCACTCGCGGCCGTGCAAGAAGCTGTTCAATGGCTTGTCGCAGACGGGCAAGTCCAGACCACTTAGTCAAAACCTGCCGGATTCGTGATGCGGTACTGGGGAAACCAGCGCCGGCAATATTGACTGTCCGCGAACCTGATGTGGCACAGAGCACCAAAGACATCGAGGAGCGTGGGCATCAGGCCGGGATCTGGGTCAGGTAGCGCGATGCTGTCCCTGACATTGCGCGTGGTCAGGATGAATGAATAGGGGCGGTTTCGTGGTCGACGAGGGTAGTCAAGATTAAAGTGGTATAGCATCGTGACCGGTACCGGATGGGCTCCGATATTGTCCACTCTGTTGTTGAGGCCTTGAGATATTGCGGCGCCGTCAGCTACAAACTCAATCCCAAATTGCTAACATGGCAGATTCCACATAGCGCAAGTGCGCGCTCATGGCGGATCGCGCCGTTGCAGAATCTGCATTTATGATCGCGGTTGCGATCTGCGAGTGGTCATTGAGAATGTGTTTGCGTACTGAACTGATATCCGCGAGATGTTGGTGAAAGCGCGTATCCAGCTCCTCGCTGCGAGAGTCCCAAAGACTGGTTAAGATTTCACGCAGCACCAAATTATTGCAGGCTTCGGCGATGACCGTATGGAGTGCACGGTCACTCTCTGACGACCACCGGTTGGTTGCTATTTCTGCGTGCATGGTATCAACGATCCGTAGCAATTTGCCCTTGCTCTCTGGTCCAATGTTCTGCGCGGCGAGTGCTGCCACCTCAGGTTCAATCAGTCGGCGAGCGCCAATGATTTCAATTGGGGAATGATTGTGCTCAGGCAGGCCAATAGTTCCGCCGCCTTGGCTCTTCACAAAGGCGCCGACGCCAACGCGAACTTCAACCAAACCTGCGACTTCCAGCGCAATCAGAGCTTCGCGGACGGTGGGACGCGATACGCCTAGACTGATCGCCAAGTCACGTTCGGAGGGGAGTTGTTGTCCAACGTTGGCTGTGCCCGAAACGATCTGATCTCGGATTTGATCTGCAATTTGGACGTAGAGCTTCCTGTTTGAAACGGCCTGAAGCTTCATGACTTACCTAGTGCTGGTTGTGCTTTCTTGCACGTTCTCGTGGCGGTGTACCCCTCATAGCTTCATGAATTCAGGCTGTCCACTGGTATTACCACTTGACAGCCTTGCCGTCATACATTTAATTCGCGTCCTAACAGAACTCTGGACGGCTGCGAAATAGTACGAGGCTACCAGTGTCCCGGCGATATTTTGCGGCAATTTGGCCAGCTATGAAGCAGGTCGAGCCGCGCGGAGCAAAGCGCAACTCGAGGATGAGACATGAACGATCAGATTTCGGTTAAGGACTTGGTCCTGGCCCAGGATAAGAAGGATTGGTTTGTTGCCGACCGCTTTGGAATGTTCATTCACTGGGGGCTTTATTCGCTGGGAGCCCGCCACGAATGGCTGAAAAATCGCGAAGAGATCACCACCGCGGACTATCAGAAGTACTTCGATAACTTCGATCCCGACCTCTATGATCCAAAGGAGTGGGCGCGCCGGGCCCGCGAGGCGGGAATGAAATACGTCGTCATCACCACCAAGCATCACGAAGGATTTTGCCTCTTTGACACCAAGGCAACTGACTACAAGGCAACCAGCACACCCTACGGCAAGGATCTCATCAAGCCATTCGTGGATGCGTTCCGATCTGAAGGTCTCAGGGTTGGCTTCTATTATTCGCTGATCGACTGGCACCATGACGACTTCGGCATTGATGTGCACCACCCCCAGCGCAATCGCCTCGACGCGGCCGAGATGAACAAAGGCCGCCAGATAATCGACTACGCCGGCTACATGCGGGAGCAGGTCACCGAACTGCTGACCAATTACGGCAAGATCGACGTCATGTGGTTCGATTTCTCGTACCCCAAGCGCGTCTATCGCGATCTCCCGGGCAAGGGGCGCGCCGATTGGGAAAGTGACAAGCTGCTTAAGTTGGTGCGGGACCTGCAGCCCGATATCATCGTCAACAATCGCCTCGATCTGCTCGACGAGGAAGGTTTCCTTCCCGATATCACAACGCCCGAGCAATACACACCGCGCCAGGCGCCAAAGGTCAAGGGACAGGACGTTACCTGGGAAGCCTGCCACACTTTTTCCGGTTCCTGGGGATACTATCGCGATGAGCAGACTTGGAAGAGCCCGGAGCAGCTGATCAAGATGCTGGTTGACACCGTCTCGCTCGGCGGCAATTTGCTGATGAATGTCGGCCCCACCGGTCGCGGCACCTTTGATGGCCGCGCCAATGATGCACTGGCAGTTTATGGCGAATGGCTGCGCGTGAACGGACGGTCTATTTACGGGGCCGGACCTAGCCAGGTTCAGGCACCGGCGGATTGCCGCCTTACCCAGAATGGTAACCGTCTATATCTGCATATTTACTCTTGGCCGTTCCGTCATATTCACATCGATGGCTTCGGCGACAAGCTTAAATACGCGCAGTTTCTGAGTGATGCCAGCGAAGTGCGGTGGCTTACGCCTGAGCCAGAAGTCGACAGCAATATCGGTGTCGCCATCCCCCGGGGCTCGATAACGCTGGAACTACCTGTCCTGAAACCTGACGTCGTTGTCCCCGTCATCGAATTGATCCTGAAGGACTGACGCCTGGCTCACAGGTGGTCCGGTTGAGGAGCCGGGCTGCCCTTTGGTAACTGAGGAGGAGACCTCTATGAAGACGATCAAGAGTTTAGCCGCTGCCGCATTGTTGACGACGGCACTGGTGACATCGGCGCTGGCCCAGGACGAGGTTAACTTGACTTGGCAGATGTGGGGCAGCAACGAGATCCGACATCGCGGCTTGGCAACATCTGGCCGATATGGTTACAGAGCAACATCCTGACATCAAGGTGACGCTAAAAACTGCCCCATGGGGTGATTATTGGACCAAGCTGCCGGTGCTGGCGGCTTCCGGTCAGCTTGCCGACATCGTCGCCATGCAGTCACTGCGCATGCCCAATTTCTATTCGATCCTTGAGCCGCTTGGCGACCGGGCAAAGGCTGACAGCTTTGATGTCGATGCCTTTGACAGCTCCATCATTGGCGGCATGTCGGCCAACGGAGAACTGTATGGTCTGCCCTATGACGTGGGCCCGTGGATGATATTCTATAACAAGGACATGTTCGCCGCTGACGGTGTGGCTGAACCGACGCCCGGCTGGACCTTTGACGAATTCGTGACGACGGCTAAAGCACTGACCAAGGATGGCAATTACGGCGCCGGCATCACCCCTCAGAATTTTTCTATCATCGCCTCGGCGCTGGGTGACCACTACGTTACAGATGGCACGCTCGATCTGACCAATGCCGGCGCAATTGCAGCTGCCCAGTCAATGGTAGACTTGGTTGCAACCGACAAGGTCGCACCTGTGGTTGCATCCGGTTCTGATCCCGGCGCTTTCATTTCCGGCCGTTTCGATGCTGGCAATGTGGGCATGTATATTGATGGCCCCTGGGCGATGATCAACAAAATCGACACGGTTGACTTCCAGATCGGGCTAGCGCCGCTCCCGCGCGGCGAAGGCGACCTCGAGGCAGCGACCGCCGGTTCCGGTTTTGGCATCTCCGCCTCCAGCACGCATAAAGATGCGGCCTGGCAGGCCATTCAAGTCATCACCAGCCCGGAAGCCCTCGTATATCTGGCATCCCAGGGCCGTGCCCTGCCGGCCCGCACCGCCCAGCAAGTAACCTGGTATGACGTGGCGGCCAAGGACGTGGCCGGTGCCCGCGAGGCGCTGGAATATTCCCTCGCCCATTCGGCCACATACGAAATTACCGACAACTGGAATGCGGTGGAGAACCTGTTCAATCAGTACTTCCCGCAGGCCTTTGCCGGCAGTGCGACGGCCGAAGCGACCATGAATGCCGTCCAGAGCCTGGCCGTAAACCAATAGCGTTCCTCCGGGGGCGACCAACCTTCGGGCTCGTCGCCCTCCTCTTTTCTGCATGTGAGGGCCTATGACCGACCTAGTTTCAACGCCTGCGCCGCTTCAGCGGCGGCGTCGGAGAAAAGACAAGATATCAGCGGCCGAAACGCGCGCCGCGTTCCTGTTCCTGTTGCCCAGTCTGCTCGGCTTTCTGGCATTCATGCTGATCCCGATCATCGCCTCGCTTGGTCTCAGCTTCACCAACTGGCAATTGCTCAAGCCGCCCGAATTCATCAGCTTCTCTAACTATATCCGCCTGCTCACCACCGACCCGTCCTTCTTCAAGGTTCTCGGCAACACGCTGTTCTTCACCATCGAATATCTAGTCCTTAACATCGTCATCTCGCTGACGCTGGCAGTTTGGATCTCCAGTCTCAAGCGTGCCCAGCAGTGGTTTCGAGTTATCTTCTTCATCCCTACCTTCACCCCCACCATCGCCGTCTCAATCGTATGGTTGCTGATTTTCACCCCCGGCGGCGTCATGGATTACGTGTTCCAGACCCTGTCGCTGAACGTCCCCAACTTGCTGCTTGACGGCAATTTGGCCATGCAGGCTGTCATCATCGTCACGCTGTGGGCCAGTGTCGGCTACAACATGGTGCTGTTCAACGCCGCCCTGGACATGGTGCCGCAAAGCTATCTGGAAGCAGCGCGTATCGACGGCGCTAGTGCTTGGGACCAGTTCTGGAAAATCCGCCTACCCCTTATCTCGCCGACCATCTTTTTCGGTACGGTCATGACCGCCATCACCTCGCTGCAGGTCTTCGACCAAATCTATGTCATCACCCGCGGTGGTCCAGGTTCGTCCACTGCGACGCTCGGTTTCGCCATCTACACCAATGGTTTCCAGAACTACCAGATGGGATATGCCTCATCGCTGGCCTGGGTGATGTTCGTGATGATTATGGCGCTCACCGGTCTCCAATTCTGGCTCCAGCGTAAATGGGTGCATTATGACGCCTGAGCATCGAATACCGCACCAGCCGCCGCGCCAGTTCCACACCATCGCCATCGAGGTCCTCAGCCTTCTGGGGCTTTCACTTGTCGCGCTGTTGTTTCTGTTCCCGTTTTTCTGGATGGTTTCCAACGCCGTCCGGGGCAACAACGAAGTACTCGCGGTGCCGCCACGCCTGTTGCCCAACGAGTATCAATGGGGCAACTTCGTCGAAGCTTGGCTGCACCTGCCATTCGGCCGCTTCTTTCTCAATAGCTTTATCGTTGCCGGTAGTGTCACTGCCATCACTGTCGTGGTTTCGGCGCTGGCAGCGTACGCCTTCGCGCGGCTCAAATTTCCCGGGCGTGAGGGCATTCTAGTCGCCTATCTGGGCACGCTGATGATTCCGCAGGTAATGCTGGTTATTCCCCTGTTCCTGATCATCAGCAAGCTTGGCATGGTCAATACCTATCAGGGCATGATCCTTCCCATGGCATTCAGCTCCTTCGGTGCCTTCCTGTTGCGCCAATTCTTTCTCTCCATCCCCCGTGAACTGGAAGAGGCGGCGCTGATCGACGGGGCGTCGCGCCTGCGCATTCTGGTGTCGATCATTATTCCGTTGTCCATGCCAGCCATAGGTCTGCTCTCGCTGTTTACCTTCATTGGCCAGTGGAACAACTTCTTGTGGCCGCTGATCGTCGTCAACGGCATGGAATATGCCACGCTGCCACTGGGGCTGACCATGTTCCAGACCCAGCAGGGCACCGCCTGGAACTTCATCATGGCCGGCGCCACGCTCTCCATGATTCCGGGTGTGATCCTCGCCATCCTGCTGCAGCGCATCATCTACAAGGGCATTACGGTCGGCGCCGGGTTCGGCGGCCGCTGATGACCGAACGTACACAAAGGAAATCTGAGCCATGGCCAGCCTCGACCTGATTGATGTGGTGAAATTTTACGGCGAACTCGAAGTACTTCATGGCGTCGATCTGCATGTTGATGACGGCGAGTTCGTCGTGCTGGTTGGCCCCTCGGGCTGCGGCAAATCCACACTGTTGCGCATGATTGCCGGGTTGGAGACCATCTCCTTCGGCGACGTGCGTATCGGCGATACCATCGTCAACGACCTGCAGCCAAAAGCCCGTGACATCGCCATGGTGTTCCAGAATTACGCGCTCTACCCCCATATGAAGGTGCGCGACAACATGGCCTTCTCGCTCAAGCTGTCCCGGCGCAGTCGAACCGAAATCGACGCCATGGTCGATCATGCCGCAGGCATTCTCGACTTAGGTCATTTGCTGGATCGCTATCCGCGCGAGCTTTCTGGCGGCCAGCGCCAGCGCGTCGCCATGGGCCGCGCCATTGTCCGCGATCCCGCCGTTTTTCTCTTCGATGAACCCCTATCTAATCTCGATGCCAAACTGCGTGTGCAGATGCGCGCCGAGATCAAGGCGCTGCACCAGCGCCTCAAGGCAACGACGGTCTATGTCACGCACGACCAGATAGAAGCCATGACCATGGCCGACCGGATCGTGGTCATGCGCGACGGCTATGTCGAACAGGTTGGCACGCCTCTCGATCTCTATGACCAGCCTGCCAATGTCTTCGTTGCAGGCTTCATCGGGTCGCCTTCGATGAACCTGATCGGCGGTGTTGTTACCGACAAGGGAGTGCGAACCGAGGGCGGCACCATTTGGCCCATGCCGGCGCAAACGTCAGGCGTCACAGAGGGCCAGCAGGTCGTCATCGGTCTGCGCCCGGAGCATTTTATGTTGGCCGACGATGGTTTTGTCGCTACCATCAATCTGGTCGAACCCACCGGCTCGGAAACCCATGTCGCGCTCGATATTTTCGGTGAAACGCTAACCGCCGCATTGCGTGAGCGCATTGTGCTGACTCCCGGGGCCACCGTGAATTTGGCTCCGCGCCTAGATTGTCTGCACCTATTCGACAAGGCCAGCGGGAAGAGGCTTTCTCTGTGACATCATGATACTGCGCTTGTCGATTAAGTTGGTGCGGCGGTAGGCAGTGCGTCGCTTTCACCCTCGACCAGTTCCATCGGCCAGATCATGTGGACCTCGCCCAGCGGATATTGGGCTTGATATTCGGGCATAGTGGCCAAGAGAGATTCTGCCACAGCGATGCCAAGGTCGCGAAGTGACAGGCGAAAGCAGGTCAGCGTTGGCGACAGGAAACGGGACTGTGGCGACTCACGGAAGCCGACTACGGCGATATCGGTGCCGGCTTGCAAACTGGCTTCGCTGAGGCGGCGATAGAAACCAATGGCCATCAATTCATAAATCAGCATTACGGCGGTTGGGCGCTCGGGCATATTCAGCATCTGGTCAGCCGCGAGATAGCCGCCCTGTTCGCTCGTTTTTGCCCGGATCACGAGCTCTGGATCAAACGGCAGGCCATGACGTTCGAGTGCCGCCTTATAGGCATCAAGGAACACGTAACCAAGGTTGATGTCTGTGGGTGGTATGGTGATTGCAATGCGATGGTGTGATTGAGTGACTAACCGATCCACCGCACGGTTAGCCACCCCTTCGAAGTCCAGATCAATCCAGGGATGGGTGTCGCCGGCATCCGAGCGGCCCAAGCTGATGAATGGAATTTTGGAGCGGGCCAGGAAATCGACACGCGTGTCGCGGTGTTGGGTCGATGTCAGGATCATGCCATCAACCAGACGGCGGCCGACGATGCGCTGGAGGTAATTACCGGGGTCTTCATCGGAGGAGCAGGGGAGTACGATCAGATCCAGTTCATGGCGGGCCAGCACGCTCTGCAATCCGTCCATCAGGCCGACAACGAAATTATCGCTGTTGGCAGCGGTTTCTGGGCTGGTTTCGATCATCAGGCCAATAACACTGGTCGAGCCCCTGCGCAGCGCTCGTCCAGCCTGGTTGGGCATGTACCCGAGCTCGACGGCGGCAGCGAGGACGCGCCTGCGGGTATCTTCGTTGACATCGGGCTTGCCGTTGAGCGCCCGGGAAACGGTGCCGATCGAGATGTTTAGGTGCTGCGCCAAGCGCCGAATGCCCTTCATCGATCCTGCGGTCTCCACCGTTGTGAAATAATTTCTCGTGTCCCGTTTGGCACGAAACGTCGTGCAAATATAGAGCTTGGATTGCAAGCGAGCGAAAGTAGCGCGTCTGCGGTTAGTTCAGCATCCGTGACCTGAAATGTTCCTGCGACCCATTGACACCATCGGCGCGTCAAATATATCCTCGTAAACGTTTACGGGGGCAGCTCTGCAAATTTCCGCAAAGACGGTTGCGGTAGAAAGGAAGCTGATCCACTGGGGAGGTTATTTTGTCATTTCGTGCGGTTCTCGCTGGTTGCGGCAATATGTCAAAAGGTTGGCTTACGGCCATTGCCGAAAGCGCGCTTGTTGTCGGCCGCGTAGAAATTGTTGGTCTGGTCGATCTTGATCTGGCGACGGCGCAGACACGTGCAGCGGAATTCGGGCTGACCAACGTCGCGGTCGGCACAGACATTGATGCCTTATTGTCCCAAACCAAGCCTGACCTGCTGTTTGACGTCGTAGTGCCGGTGGCGCGTCGCGCCGTGGTCGAGGCGGGGTTGTGCCATGGTTGCCACGTCTTGAGCGAAAAGCCGATGGCCAATTCCTTGTCCGACGGCAAGTCGTTGGTCGAACTGGCGGCCAAGGTCGGTCGCATCCATGCCATCATACAGAACCGTCGGTTTGTCGCTGGAGTACGCCGGATAAGACAATTGATCAAAAGTGGCGCATTGGGCAAACTGAGTTCACTTAACTGCGATTTCTTTGTTGGTGCGCACTTTGGCGGTTTCCGCGACGAAATGGAGAATCCGCTGCTGCTGGATATGTCTATCCACACCATGGACGCTGCGCGCTTCATGGCGGACAAGCTGCCGCAAGCGGTGTACTGCCTCGAAACCAACCCCAATGGTTCCTGGTATACACATGGCGGCGCGGCCAATGCGATTTTCGAGCTTTCCGACAATGTGGTGTTCAACTATCGCGGCTCGTGGTGCGCCGAAGGAGCGACGACGAGCTGGGAATCGGCGTGGCGGATCATCGGCTCCAAGGGCACGCTGATCTGGGATGGGGCCGACCATTTTGAAGCCAAAGTGGTAGCGAACGACACTGGATTCCTGCGCGAACTGCGCTTTATAGACGTGCCCGCGCCTGCCAATGATGCCCAGACCCACGGTCATGCTAGCGTTTTGGCCGAATTCCTTGATGCCGTCGAAACTGGCCGCAAGCCCGAAACCGATAGCTCCGACAATATCAACAGCCTAGCCATGGTGTTTGGTGCGATCGAAAGCGCCAAGAGCCACCGCCGGGTCGAGATCTCAATCTAGGGAAATATTGCAGTGACGATTCCAACAAAATCCATTCGCGTCGGGACCATGGTCAGCGCTTCGTCAGGCAAGGCTGCAGAACGCATCGGGCAGATTGCCGATATGAGCTTTGAGAGCTTTGAGCCATTCTTCTGGCAGACTACCAATGGGCAGGATCTGGCGGAACTGGGCAAGCGTTCGCTTGATGCTATCGGCAACCGCGACATCACCATCTCGACCATCGGCATGTTCGGCAATCCACTGGAGGATCAGGATATGGATCGCCAAACGATGCAGGGCTGGAAGGACTGTATCGACAATGCTCACCATTTCGGTGCCACCTGCGTAGCGGGATTTACCGGGCGTATCCGCAACAAACCGCTGACTGATAGCCTGCCGCGCTACAAGCAAGTGTGGTCCGAACTGGCCAAGCGTGCTGCCGACAAAGGCATCAAAATCGCCTTTGAAAATTGCGCCATGGATGGCAATTGGGCGACTGGCGATTGGAATATCGCGCACAATCCTGATGCGTGGGAACTGATGTTCAACGAAACGCCGGAGGACAATATCGGGCTCGAATGGGAGCCTTGTCACCAATTGGTCTATCTCATTGATCCTATGCCTCAAATTCGCAAGTGGGCGCACAAATTCTTCCACGTTCATGGCAAGGATGCCACCATTCGTTGGGAAGTAATCAGGGAGCATGGGATATTCGGCAAGGAAAAATTTGTGTTCATGCGCACCCCCGGGTTCGGCGATACCAATTGGACCGATGTGATCTCGGAACTGCGACTGGCTGGTTATACCGGCTCCATCGATATCGAGGGCTGGCATGATCCGGTTTATCGCGATGCACTGGAGATGACAGGGCAGGTCCGGGCGCTCAATTACCTCAAGGAATGTAGGGGCGGCGAATTCGTCGTTGATCCTACCTGAATGCCAACAGTAGGTCCCGCAGAGGACCAAGGCGATTTCATACGTAACGCGGCGCCCGCCGCACAATGGGAGGACTAAGATGAGAAAATCGATACTGGCTATGGCGATGGGCGCCATGGTGCTGACGACTGGCATGGTTCACGCGCAGGAGAAGACTTTCAACATCTGGTGGTTTGAAGATGCCGATTCTGCCGAGGGAATCGCCTGGAGCCATGCTCTTGACGAACTCAGAGCCAACCACCCCGATGTGACTGTCAACTTCGAGCAAAAGACCTTTGCCCAGTTGCAGGCCTCAGGCAGCATGATTCTGAATTCCAGCCAGGCGCCCGACCTACTCGAGTACAACAAGGGCAATGCCACAGCCGGTCTGGTTTCGAGCCAAGGTCTTCTGTTGCCGCTCGATGATGCTTTCACCGCCCAAGGGTGGGACAAGATCCTGAATGAAGGCGATGTCGTGCTGAGCAAGTACGACGAAATGGGCATCTACGGTTCGGGTCATATCTGGGGCATTTCAGTCTACGGCGAGTATGTCTCGGCATTCTACAATGTGGACATGTTCGACAAGGCCGGTCTGACGGTTCCGACCACGATGGACGAACTGGTTGCCGATTTTGAAGCGTTCAAGGTGCAGGGTATTATCCCACTCGCCCTGGGCGGTGCCGATACCAGCGGCCAGCACGTTCTGGCTTCACTGGCCTACACCAAGGCTGACGACGCCTGGATACAGAATTATCAGGGGCTTAGGGCTCCACTCGATACAGCGCCCTTTCTATATGCTGCCCAGACCATGGTTGACTGGGTCGCCAATGGTTATGTCAGCAAAGACTCGACCGGTATGAATGACGACGACGCGGCCCTGCAGTTTATGTCGGGCAAGGCGCCGATATACATTTCAGGTACGTGGAACCTGGGCAAATTCAACTCCAATATCAAAGACTTCAAGTGGGGTCAGTTCCTGGTTCCGACCCCGAAGTATTCGGTTGGTTCCACCGGCAATCTTTGGGTGGTCCCGAAGGGCTCCAAAAATGTTGAGCTCGCTGAAGAGTTCATCAGCCTAACCTTGTCACCGAAGTACCAAACTGAAATGGCAAATGCCGGTGGCGTGGCAATTGCGGCTGATCCCGCCACGATCACCAATCCGGTCGGCAAGAATGCCGCCTCCGTGTTCAAGGAAATCTCTGACAAGAACGGTCTGGGCTTCTACCCCGACTGGCCGGTTCCGGGCTTCTATGACGTTTTGATCCAGAAGGTCGCCGGATTGCTGCAGGGCACTTCAACTCCAGACGAGTTCGTCGCCCAATTGAAGCAGGTTTATGATGACGCGCAGGAAAACCAGTAGGGTCTGAGCTTGTTGGGCCGCATCTTCCTTTCGATGGTGCGGCCCAACAGAATTGGAGGGGAAAATGGCCGACATCGGCGGTGCGTCAACTGACGATAAGCGAAGTTACTATTTTTATATGTTACCAGGCGCCATCGGCTTTGTGGTGATTGTTCTCATTCCGCAAATCGCCAATTTCGCGCTGAGTTTTACCAGCTGGAAGGGTGTCGGCGTGCCCCGCCTTGTGGGCTGGCATAACTACCTGAGGCTTTTGACCGACGGACAGTTCTGGGGCTCGATGAGCCACACGCTGCTGTTCATTATTTCCATGACCATCATTCCAGTGGTGCTGGGACTAGTTCTCGCGGCGCTGCTGTTTGATTACATTCGCGACGAATTTGGTGAGGCGGTTTCCAGCCTGTTTCGTGCCGGCTTTTACCTTCCACAAATTCTTCCGGTCACAGCTGCAGGCGTGCTCTGGGGCTGGATTTTGAGCCCGGTTGGCGTGGTCAATACCATTCTCGATGCCGTTGGCTTGGGTGGCATGGCCCAGAACTGGTTAGGCGACGCGACCTTTGCGCTACCGGCCGTTTCTTTTGTAATTGTATGGATTCAGGTGGGTTATTGCCTTGTGGTGTTTATGGCTGGCCTGTCGCGCGTTGATCCTGCGCTATATGAGGCCGCCGAATTGGATGGCGCGGGGTGGTGGCATCGTTTGGTGACGATCACCATTCCGATGCTGGCACCCGAAATTTTCGTCGTTGCGCTGACAACCCTGATTGCGGCGCTCAAGGTGTTCGCACCGATTTTTGTATTGACCTCGGGTGGGCCGGATAACGCGACGCTGGTGCCGTCATATCTGACCTACTACCACTTCTTTACCACCCAGCGCGTTGGCTACGCGGCCGCGATCGCTGTGGTGCAGACCATCCTCACTGTTGTGCTGGCGGTGATCTTCCTGCGCTTCCAGGCGCGACAAGAGTCGAAGGAGTAGGTCATGGCCAACGTAACCCTGAGCCAAGGCTCGAATTCTTTCGCTGATGATGCGTATCAGCCGCCGCGGCGCAGCCCGCTGCGCTGGGTGGTTCTGTTCATACTGACGCTGCTTCTGTTACTTACGCTGTTTCCGTTCTTTCTGGCGGTGATCAATGCGATAAAGACCGCTGCCGACTATGCAGTGGGTGGCCCATTGTCGCTGCCGAGTTCCATCGATTTTGGGTCGCTCCAGAAGTTCTGGAATGTCTCCGATTTCAGTCGGAAGCTGGTCAACAGCGCGATCATCAGCATAACGGTGGCAGTTTTCGGCGTGCTGATCAGCCTGTTCAACGCCTATGCCATTGGCATTGGCCGGATCAAAGGTTCGCGTATATTTCTGGTCATCTTTCTACTCGGCATCATGGTGCCGCAGGAATCGATTGTTTATCCGCTGTATTACATGGCCAAAGCCACCGGGCTTTACGATACCCAACTTGCCGTGATCATCATCTTTGCCGTGATCCAGAGCGCCTTTGGAACATACTTGCTGTCGTCAGTGCTCAGAAGTTTCCCCAAGGAAATCATCGAGGCGGCGGAGATGGACGGTGCCAACCGGTGGCAAGTGCTATGGCAGGTGGTTGTCCCCGTATTGCGGCCATCGCTGATGGTGGTTGGTACTTTCTTTTTTATCTGGACCTGGAACGAATTCCTGATCCCGCTGGTGATGCTGGTATCCAACAACAATCAGACTGTCGCCGTCGCCATGGGCCTGACGCGTGGGCAGAACATGTCCGACCCAACGTTCAGCGCTGCGGCGTCGATGTTAGGTATTGCACCGACCCTGCTGTTCTTCCTGGTCTTCCAACGTACCCTGACGCGCGGCGTCGTGGTGGGGGCCGTCAAATGATCCAAAGAATCACGTTTATTCTGCCAGTCCTTGGAGCCGTAAAATGAGCGATACCCAAATCGAACTGAGCAATATCAATAAGCACTACGGTACATTCCACGCGCTCAAGAACGTCAATCTGCGGATCGAGAAGGGTAGTTTCGTGGCCTTGGTCGGGCCGTCTGGCTGCGGTAAGTCCACGCTCCTGCGATCGCTCGCCGGGCTGGAAAGCATTTCCGGCGGAACTATGCGGATCGCTGGCAACGTCGCCAACAACGTGCCGCCACGCAAGCGTGACGTCGCCATGGTGTTTCAATCCTATGCGCTTTATCCGCATATGACCGTGGCCGAAAATCTCACCTATTCGCTGCGAATCAAAGGCATAAAGAAAGCCGAGGCCCGCAAGGCCGCAGAGGAAATTGCAACGACCACTGGGTTAACCGGGTTGCTGGATCGCTACCCGCGCGAACTATCGGGCGGACAGCGCCAGCGGGTCGCCATGGGCCGCGCCATCATCCGCCATCCCAAGGCGTTCCTGTTTGATGAGCCACTGTCGAACCTCGATGCGGCACTGCGCGTACAAATGCGCAAGGAAATCCGCAGCTTGCACGATCGGCTGGGCGCCACCTCGGTTTATGTCACCCATGACCAGATCGAGGCGATGACCATGGCCGACTTTGTGGTGGTAATGCGTGACGGCGTCATTGAACAGCAGGGTCGCCCGCTGGAGCTTTACGATACGCCGAGCAACAAGTTTGTCGCCGGCTTTATCGGCTCGCCGGCAATGAATTTCGTGCCGGGCACAATATCGGCCAATGGCACCGAAGTCGTTCTGGATTTTCCTGATGCCCCTAGCATCGTTTTGGGTCGCCAGGTCGAACCCAATCGCAAGGTCACAGTCGGGTTGCGGCCGGAACACTTAAGCGTGGTATCGCTCGATGAGGCCAGCATCACAGTGTCGGTGCAGGCGGTGGAATCGACTGGCTCGATGACATATGTCACCAGCGCCACCACACCTGAATTGACCGTGGTTGAAACCGGTCGCAGCGGTGCCAAATCGGGCGAAACCGTCGGCGTACGCATTGAGCCAAGTAACATCCATTTGTTCGACAGCGCGACCGACCAATCGATCTGAATTGATTCTGAATGTCGGACGGCATTGCTGGAAGTGCCTGTCGGCGGCCAGACATTGCCGCTTTGACGAGTTTAGTGCACGACCGCCTGCTGGTGCAACTTGAGAGCTAGTTCGCCGCCAAGCCGGTCTCGGTGCTGTTCACGCAAGGCGTTAGCAGTGCCAGTGTCTACAAGTGGATGTCCAAGTAGCTGTGCCCGGCTGCCCGGCGCATCTGAATGCCTGGGCCTCCAATTTTGAAATTCAGGAATATTTGGTAATAGGCACGCTCGAATGCGACGCCCGTTGCCCTCGCAGCACAGGCTTGAGTGCTGAATGCACGTCAGTAATGCCCCGGTCTCGGCGGCGACTTCGACGAAAAAGAGGTTGAGCGCCACAGCGATAGCAACGGCGGACGCAAGCTTGCTGGCGGTAACTGGGTATTAAGTGTTTTTTATTTCACCACAGTACAAGTGTAATTGCGGTCGGCGGTTTCACTTTTCATTGACAAACTGTCTGAATAATAGGGCCACAAAAATCTGGGATCGCGCAATCAAGGAATAGATCCATGAAATTGACAACACTTGTTATTGCCTCATCAATAGTTATTGCATTGTCCAGCGCTGGCGCCGTTTTGGCGGACGATTGGACCGCGGATCGCCTACGTGGCATCGTAATGCAGCTTGATGGCACAGATTGGCGCCCGGTCGTACGTGGGGAAGTCATTTCTGATGATCGCCATATTCGCACACTTGCCAGCGGGCGGGTCGAGTTCGTGCGTGGTGCTGAGCGCATTTCGGTGGGGGGCGACACCGACATTCAGATATCTGATGCCGCTGGCAGTCGGCGCATGACAACAGTTTTACAACTGATCGGCACCGTATCGATTGAGGCCGAGCGCAGGAATGTGCAGCATTTCTCTGTTCTGACGCCCTATCTGGCGGCCGTCGTCAAAGGAACGCGGTTTACCGTTCGCATCCGTAATGGGGCAAGCAACGTTGTGGTCGACCGTGGTGTGGTGCAGGTCCGTGACACTGTGCACGATGTTATAGCAAATGTGATACGCGGCCAGGCTGCCTCTGTATCCGACGATGAAGTGCTCCAGGTCTCGGGGCCTGGCGCCGTGTCCACAGTTCAAACGCTTAAGGGGGAAATCGTCGAACGCAACGATATTGTAGAAAAACTTAATTCTGACAACAGCCGCAACAACAGCGGCGGCAACGGCCGCGACAAAAATGTCGGCAACCACTACGGCATTAGTGGAGGAAGCGGCCACGGCAATACTGGTGGAAATGGCAATAGAAGCGGTGGTAGCGGCGGCGGGAATAACGGCGGAGGCGGGGGTAGTAACGGCGGTGGCAATAACGGTGGAGGCGGGGGCAGTAACGGCGGCGGTAATAGCGGTGGAGGTCATGGCGGAGGTAACCGGCATTGATGGGCAGTATGCCTCTCCGATTGTGCAATAGCCTGGAGCGGGCGACCGGATGCCTCTGATCGAGGTTCTGTCCCGCAGCAGGCGACGCGCTCAGTGACACCGGGTCCGAAACGCCAACGCCAACGCCAACGGAGCGTGGTGCCTGGGCAGGCCAGTGGTGGCCATTAAGAGATTAATAGTTTGGTTGGCCTAGACTTGCTGGGGGCAAGTGCCTGCGGCGTCCTTACAAGGGCGCAGTTCCAATTTCCTGTGAGCCGATGCAAAAAATTCCGAGAAATATCAGACATTGGTCGGAACAGGCATATCGTGGTGCTCTAACCCTTTGTCTGTTGCTCGTCTTAGGATTTGCAAGTCAACAAGACCTATTTTCTACATTAGACGGATCAGTCGAAAATTTGCACTTCCAAGCCTCGTCGCGTCCAGCGAGTGGCGAAATAGTCTTTGTCCAGATCGACGGAAAGAGTCTCTCCCAGCTTGGGGTTTGGCCGTGGCCGCGCCGACTTCATGCACAGTTGCTCGATAAGATCATCGCCATGGGTGCGAACGAAGTCGCTTTCGATATTGACTTCAGTGCCGCGTCATTTGCGCAAGAGGATAGTATATTTGCAGACTCTCTAAAGCGCGCAGGCGGTTACGCCTATCTCGCCGCGTTCCAGCAGGTGGCTGATCCCCAGGGCGAGATTCAGTTGAATCGGCCGATTGATCTCTTCGCCCAATATGCCGATCCTGTTTTGGTCAACGTCGAAGCTGGCCCGGCAACCCTGCTGCGTCGCGTCGCGGGTGGATTGACGCAAAGCGACGGGCGCGTCGTCCCCTCGATGGCGCAGGTTCTGGCGGACTCCAGCGCGGCCGTGAATGTGCCCGTGGCAATAGATTTTAGTATCGATTTGCTGAGCGTTGACCGGATTTCTGCTTCCGAAATTATCCGCGGCGACGTGGATCCTGCTCGCATCGCAGGCAAACAGGTTGTGATCGGCGCCAGCGCCATTGAATTGCGTGACTTATTCGCGGTGCCGCGGTTCGGCATTGTGCCGGGCGCACTGGTCCAGATTGCTGCCGCCGAAACTCTCAAGGCTCATCGCGCCTTGACCATGCTTGGCTATTGGCCGGGGCTTGTACTGGCAATAATGTTGTCGGTATTGGCTCTAAGGTTTGCACCGAAACTGCGGCGTTGGCAGGAAGCCGGAATCTATATAGTTGTCGGCATTGTTGTCGAATCTGTGACGTTCCTTTCGCTCAAACTGTGGGCGATAAGCTGCGATACGGGCGTTGTTCATGCGGCCCTGATGGGGCTCTTGGCTGTGAGTTTGACCGTTGAACTTGCCTCACGGCGCCGAGAACAAGGCCGCCTACAGCGCCAGCGCGAGGTTATGCAACGCATTCTGGACCGTGTTGTCACTGACAGTTTTGGTGGCATCCTCGTGGTTGACGACACTGGAATGATCGTGGCGGCGAGTGCGGCGGCGGGTCAAATCCTGGGCCGCAAGCAGGATCTTCAGGAATGCCAGTCGAACAAGGTGCTTCCGGCCGAACTTCTTGCTCATCTTGCACAACCGAATGTTGGTGTGCCTCAACAATGTGGCTGCGAAATTGCGGGGCAACAGCGCACTCTCGAACTGGTTGTAACAAGATCATGGATTCCGGATGCGGAAGAGGACAGAGGTCAGCGCGAGATTACCTGTCTTACTTTCCAGGACATCACCGAACGTCATCGCCAGGAGGCACGACTGGCGTACCTGGCGCAACATGACTCCGTCACCGGCGCATTGTCGCGCCAGACCCTGGTCGATCAGATCGAGACAACGCTGTCGTGCGGCCGGGATTGTGCGGTCATCGTCATCCAGCTTACCCGCTTGCAAATTGCCAATGAGGCCTTGGGCCACGAGATTGGCGACCGCGTCTTGGAACTGGTTGTTGAACGGCTGCGCGCCATAACACCGCACCCGGCGCGACTTTCTGGTGATACTTTTGCCGTTGCACTCGCCGGTGTTTCGAACGCCAATGAATTGAGCAAGCTATGTGACAAAATTCTTGACGCAATGCAGTCCCCCTTCCATGTCGATAGCCATACAGCGATTCTGGACGCCCACTTGGGCGTCACTACATCGCGGATATCGGGATCGGACGCGGCGGGGTTGTTGCGCCATGCGGATATTGCGCTCACCCAGGCTTCCGTCGAGCCTAACCGGCGGTTTGCAATGTTCGCTGCTGAGCTTGAGGCCGGCATCAGGGCACGGCAGAGCCAAGACATCTCTCTGCGCCGAGCGTTGCGGAAAAATGAGTTCCATCTGCTGTTTCAGCCGCAGGTCGATCTGGTCACACAGGAGGTCATCGGGGTCGAAGCGCTTGTTCGGTGGCAAAACGGGGCCATGGGAACGGTGTCGCCTGCCGATTTCATTCCGCTGGCCGAAGAGACTGGTTTGATTGTTGCAATCGGTGAATGGGTCTTGCAGGACGCCTGCCAAAGGATTGCCGCCTGCGATTGGCAGGGCCGCCTGTCGGTAAACGTATCGGCGGTTCAGTTCGAACTGAGTGATATGGTGGGCACGGTGAAGAAGGCACTGGCGATGTCTGGTCTGGATCCCAGCCGTTTGGATCTCGAAATCACCGAAAGCCTGTTTGTCGATAACAACAGCAGCATCATGTTCGCACTTGATGCGCTGCGCGATATGGGCATCGGTATCGCGATGGATGACTTCGGGACGGGATATTCGTCCCTTAGCTATCTGGCTCGGCTGCCCATTGATAAGATGAAAATTGACCAGAGCTTTGTGCGTGGGCTGCCAGAACCCGATAGTCTGGCAATCGTGGAAACAATAGTAACGCTTGCCCATCGACTTAAAAAAACAATCGTCGCTGAAGGAATCGAGACTGAAGAACAACGATCAATTCTGAAGGACCTGGATTGCGAGGTCGGCCAGGGTTATCTTTTCGGCAGGCCGGTTACCCTCGCCGAACTGGGGATAGACCGCGCAGAACCGAAGCGTGTGAACGCAGCGGGGTAATTGATAGCCCGCATGTTGGCATGATCTGTTGGCGACTGCCTTAGTCAGCCTCCAACAACCCGCTCAGTAATACGCTAGTCACACTGGTCCCAGGCCAAGCTGCGGGGTTGGACATCTATGCGATGCGCCGAAATAGAGTTATTAACACACTGGAATTTTTGAACTTTACGCTTTGAACGGCATAGGTTGGTCATGACACGCATTGTATTTCTCGACACCGCAACTCTGCCGCCATCGGTAAACTGGCGCCAGCTTGGGTTTCCGCACGACATGATCCGGTACGACAGGACAGCCCCGGGCGAGGTCGCCGAACGCATTGCCGACGCCGATATCGTTATTACCAACAAGGCACCAATAGACCGGTCCGCATTGGCCGGTGCGACGCGACTGAAACTCATCGCAATCGCGGCAACCGGGATGGACAATGTCGATGTGGCGGCGGCTATTGCGGCGGGCGTGGCGGTGGTCAATGTAAAAGGATATGCAATCCGCACCGTGCCTGAGCACACAATGGCCCTGATGCTCGCCCTCAAACGATCACTGGTGCCCTACCGCAAAGCGGTATTGGCGGGTCGTTGGCAGCAAGTACAGCAGTTTTCGTTTTTTGATTTTCCTATTGGAGACCTGGCCGGATCGTGCGTTGCGATCATTGGGTCTGGCACACTCGGTAGCGCGGTTGCCCGACTGTGCGAGGCTTTCGGCATGCGCGTGGTCTTCGCCGGTCGCAGAGACGGGGCAACCAAACCAGGACAGACGCCCTTTTATGACGCGCTGGCCATGGCCGACGTGATCAGCCTGCACTGCCCTTTGACCGACGCCAACAGGGGTTTGCTTGGTTCAAGCGAATTTGACCGGATGGACCGGCAACCGTTGATAATCAACACCGCGCGGGGGGGCCTGATCGATGAAATCGCACTGGAGGTGGCGCTGGATGCCGCCAAAGTCAGCGGCGCCGGGCTAGATGTCACCGCGCCCGAACCACCGCCGGCCAACAGCACGATCATGCGATTGGCTCAGCGCGACAATGTTATCCTGACCCCTCATACTGCTTGGGCCAGCCAACAAGCTGTTCAAGGCCTCACCGACATTTTGCTCGACAATATCGAACGAGCATGGGGCGAGCACCGCCAAGGTTCTTAAAATCCGTGGCAGGGGTTAGCGTTCGCCTGAGGCGGGGCCAATCTGGCGCAGAACCGCCCGTGTCGCGTCCATGATGGGCACCTCGACGGCTTTTAGCAGGGCGATGCGGTCGAAGAGGTCTGGCTCCGCTGCTAGGGATTTGCGCAAAGCGGCCCCAAACATCATGCGCAATTCCGTGCCAATATTGAACTTGCTGACATTGGTGTTGCGCGCGAGGAACTGGCGCATATCGCCGGGAACGCCCGATCCACCATGAATGACGAGGGGCACCGCTGTGGCGGCCTCAATTGCGCGGACGGCGCCAACGTTGATTGTCGCCATCTGCACTTTCTGCAAATGTACGTTTCCAACCGATATTGCCAATGCATCGACACCCGTTTGCGCAGCGAACCGGGCGGCGTCGACAGTGCTGGTCGACGCCGAAGCATCGCCATCCGCATAGCCGACAAAGCCGATTTCACCCTCGCAGGAAACCCTGGCCGCATGTGCCATATCGGCAACGGCACGGGTTTCGGCAATGTTCTGCTGTAGTGGCAGCCGCGAGCCATCAAACATGACCGAGGAAAAGCCGCACTCAATAGCGGCGCGGCATTCCTCAAGCGATGCGCCGTGATCGAGATGGGCGACGACAGGCACACTGGCGTTTTGTGCCAGTGCCTTGAACATGGCCGCCAGCACAGGCAGAGGTGTGTGCGCGCGGCAGCCTGGTCCTGCTTGCAGGATGACGGGCAGGCCTTCGGCCTCGGCGGCATTGACATAGGCGCGGGCGTCTTCCCAGCCAAGCACAACCACACCGGCCACGGCGTAGCCCCTGTCGCGGGCTGGCATCAGGACATCGCCCAGAGTGACCAGGCTCATTTGAATTTGGCAATCATGTCTTTGATGCCCGGGATAGTCTCGATCTGTCCGGCGTGTGTGGGTTGAAAATACTGGACCAAAGGGCGCTGGCTCAGGCCGCCGAGGATGGTGAAATAGTACATCTCATAGCCAGGCAGAACAGCGCATGGATGGTAGCCCCTGTCGAGGCAGATCGTTGAGCCGTCCACGATGTGATAGGCGTCGCCCGGCTTGTTGTCCTCACGTTGCAACATTTGGACACCAGAGCCGGTATTGGGCCGAAAGCGGAAATTGTAGGTTTCGTCGTGCCGTGTTTCGAGCGGTAGACGGTCGGTGTCGTGCTTGTGCGATGGAAAGCCGGACCAGCCACCCTGACCGACAGTGTAGAGCTCGCTTACCAGAAGCCGGCCAACCCGATCATGATACCGCTGGCCCAGGATATGTTTGATCTTGCGGTGGGTCTTGGTTTCGTCGGAGCCATATTGAACAACATCGATTTCGTCCGACCGCACGGCAAAGGGTGTGAGCACCCGGTCAAATCGAGCGCCAGCGATAAATATCTCGGCCCGATCAGAAGTGCACATGAGGGTGGCGCGGGTGTGGGAGGGTACATAAACGCCCTCGGGTTCGCCATCCCACACGTCCGTTCCCCGGCCGCCGATGCCGGTGAACTGCATACCGGCGACGTTTACATCCACGGAACCGGTCGCGGGCACGATGCACGTTTCATATCCGGGCACCAAATATTCAAAGACCTGGCCGCGTGTTAGCTTCACGATGTTGAAATAGGTCAGCGGGACGCGTGCGTCGTCGACATCAACGATAGGCCGGTTCTGATTGTCAAAGGGGGCAATGTGCATGGCACTCTACTCCGTTATTGTTGGGCCAGGGTGGCTCGACAGGAAGGCATCCAGCTCGGCGCTCGTTGGCATGGCTGGGGCGCAACCGACTCTTGAAACGACGATGGCTGCGGCCGCGGATCCGTACAGAACTGCCCGGTCGAGCGGCCATTTGCGCACCAGACCGGCAATGAACCCACCCATGAAAGCGTCGCCGGCCCCGGTCGGCTTGAGCGCGGTGACAGTGAATATGCCAGTGCGGGTTTCGTTGGTGGGTGTGATGGTGATGGCGCCATTTTCGCCCATCTTGTAAACCACGATTCGCCCCGGCCGCTGCCCAAGTTGACGGGCCATCGTCAGCCCCTGGTCCCTGGTGCCCGCCATGAAACCGAATTCATCTTCATTGCCAACAATGATGTCGCAATAGCTACTGGCACGGGAATATACATCCGCCGCGACTGCGGCAGACGGCCATGAATAGGGGCGGTAGTCGATGTCGAATATGACCGGTAATCCCGCATCACGGGCACGCTGTAATCCTTCAAAGGTCGCTGTGCGCGACGGCCCGTGAGCAAGCGCTGTACCGGAAGAAATCAGAGCGTCAAAACTGGAAAAATCGATGTGTTCGATATCCTCGTTGGTGAGCTCGAAATCAGCTGCGCCATTGCGATAAATCACCGACTGGTGGTCCTGAATCCGACTTTCGACCACGGCAAGGGAATTGCGGGCTTCGCCCCCAACCGGGGTGACGTGGCGCGTATCAACGCCGTAGTAGGCCAACTGGTTGATGCAATAGCGACCGATGGCGTCGTCCGAAACACGCGTCAGCAATGCGGCCTGCAAGTCATGGCGGGTGAGTGCTACTGCGATGTTGGCCGCTGAGCCACCCAGACTGACAACCATATTGGTTGCCTCCTCGGTGCGTGTACCCGGCGGATCCGGATAGAGGTCCATACCGGCGCGTCCCAGTACGAGGAACCGTTGGTGAGCGCTTAGTGCGCCGGTCACGATTGGCACTCGCGGCTCGTATGAAGAACGACAAGCAAATCAAATACCTCTTCGTTGCAATTTTCGCCCAGCTTCCTGTTCAAGGTGAGCAAAACGCACGCGTTCATTGTCGGTAACGTGCGGAGTGCCCACTTCCCACCAGGCGTGCCCCTGATTGGTCCAACCTTCGTGGGCATCAACGCGCATGCAGATGACATAAGTTTTCTTGCTCGCCTTGGCCCGGCCAAATGCGTCGGCCAGATCAGCGGGACGGGAGATTGTTTCGGCGGTGGCACCCATGGCTCGGGCATGGGCTTCAAAATCGACAGAGAATGGACTGGTGATGGTTGGATTATCGGCAATCAAATTGTTGAACGAGGTGTTCCCAGTATTGTTTTGAAGCTTGTTAATGACAGCAAACCCGCCGTTGTCGAGTACCAGAATGATCAGTTTCTTCTCGCTCAATACTGATGAATAGATGTCGGAGTTCATCAGCAGATAGGCACCATCGCCGACCATAACGATTGTATCAGCTTCTGGCTCCCGTTCCGTCTGGGCAATACGCGCACCCCAACCGCCCGCTATTTCGTATCCCATACAGGAAAAGCCAAACTCCACGTCAACGGTGCCAATATCTAGGGTGCGCCAATTGGCAGTTACCTCGGCGGGCAGGCCGCCAGCAGCCACCACGATGCGATCACGCGCGCCGCAGTGCGCGTTCACCACGCCAATGGCCTGGGCATAGGACGGTGGTTTGTTGCCGATCCGTACGTTGTCGGCAACGTAGGTGTCCCATTTCTCACGCTCACCTTTGGCAAATGCCAGCCAGTCGGCGGGGGCAATGTAATCGTCCAGGGCGGTAGTAAGCGCGGTCATTGCCAGCTTTGCATCGCTGACAACCGGCATGGATTGATGCTTGCCGGCATCATGACGGGCGGCGTTGAGGGCGAGAATGCGCGCGTCTCCGGCAAACGCAGTCCACGAACCAGTTGTGAAGTCCTGCAGCCGTGTGCCGATTGCAACAATGACATCGGCCCGACGCGCTATGGCGTTGGCGCTGTCGGAGCCGGTGACCCCGATCGGCCCAATATTGAGAGGGTGGTTCTCCAACATGTTTGCTCGTCCGGCGATGGTTTGAACCACGGGGATGGAATGGCGTTCCGCGAGTACCGTCAATTCAGCAACTGCGCGCGAATACTGGACGCCACCACCGGCAATGATCACTGGACGCGCGGCGGATTTGAGCAGGGCGACCGCGTCGGCCATCTCATCGGCATCTGGGCCCTGTCGGCGAATGCGATGGACCTTCTTTTTGAACATATCCACGGGATAGTCAAAGGCCCAGCCCTGCACGTCCTGTGGCAGTCCGATAAAGGCCGGACCACAATCGGAAGGATCGAGCATGGTGGCGATTGCCGCAGGTAACGACTGAATGATCTGGGCAGGGTGGGTTATCCGATCCCAATATCGCGACACAGCCTTGAAGGCATCGTTAACGCCCATGGTGGGGTCGTTGAAGTGCTCCATTTGCTGCAGGACCGGGTCCGGCAAACGCGTAACAAACGTGTCGCCGCACAGCAAAAGTAACGGCAACCGGTTGGCGTGGGCCAGTGCCGTGGCGGTCAATAGATTGGTAGTGCCGGGCCCGGCCGACGCAGTGCAAAACATGAAGCGTTGGCGCAAATGGTGCTTGGCATAGGCCGCGGCGGCGAAGCCCATGCTTTGTTCGTTCTGGCCGCGATAGACCGGCAATTCGGCCCTGTGTTCGTATAACGCCTCGCCAAGGCAAGTCACATTGCCATGCCCGAATATGGCAAAGCCGCCGCCACAAACGCGCTGCTCCTGACCGTCGATGATGATGTATTGACTTGCCAGGTAACGAATTATGGCCTGTGCGGTGGTCAGTCGAATTGTTTCGGTGGCGGAACTCATCGCATTCCTCTTAGGTCAGGTCCGTAGCGTCACCGATTGCCAGTTGACGCGATATCGAAGGATAGAATACAAGTTTTGCAACCGGTTGCAAGGGAATTGCAAGCGAACGCAACGCTGGACGAGGACGTCTGGATGGCCCAAATTGGAATTGGCATTGTTGGCGGCGGGTATATGGGCAAGGCCCATGCTGTAGCGATGGCTGCAGTCGGTGCCGTGTTTGACACTGCCTTGCGGCCACGCCTCGAGATGGTATGCGCCGCGAGCCCGGCCAGCGCGGAGCGATACCGGCACGCGTACGGCTTTGCGCGCGCGACCGATGATTGGCGCGCCTTAGTCAATGACTCCAAAGTTGAGGCCGTCGTCATCGCTTCGCCTCAGGAAACCCACATGGCAATCGCGGAGGCGGCTTTTGCCTGCGGCAAGCCGGTGTTCTGTGAAAAACCCATGGGGGGCAGTCTGGAGCAAAGCGCTTCGATGACTGCTGCGGCGCATGCCAGCGGTGCGGTCAACATGGTGGGGTTCAACTATATCAGAACCCCGGCGTCCCAGTTTGCCCGTCGCCTGATCGCCAGTGGGCGCATCGGCAAAATTACCTGGTTCCGCGGTGAGCACACTGAAGACTTCTATGCCGATCCGCGGGAACCGGCATCGTGGCGCACAGTTGGTGCGGCCAACGGCACGATGGGCGATTTGGCGCCGCACATGATCAATGCGGCCTTGGCTCTTGTGGGGCCCATTGCCGGTCTGATTGCCGAGGTGGAGACGGTGCACCGGAGCCGACCTGGGTCGGATGGCCCGGTTCGGGTTGACAATGACGATCAGGCACAGATGATGTGCCGCTTCGCCAACGGTGCCATGGGTCATCTATTTTTCAGCCGAATTTCGACTGGCCGAAAGATGGGCTACGCCTATGAGGTGGTCGGCACTGCCGGGGCTATCCGGTTTGATCAAGAAGATCAGAACGCTCTCTGGCTCTATGACAGCGCCGATCCAAAACCCGAACGAGGCTTCCGTAAAATCCTGATCGGGCCAAGCCATCCGGACTATCTGGCGTTCTGCCAGGGACCGGGACATGGCACTGGCTATCAGGATCAGATCATCATTGAGGCACACGATTTCCTCAAAGCCATTGAAACGGGAAAGCCGGTCTGGCCGACATTTGACGACGGCTTGCAAGTCAACCGCATCGTGGCCGCAGCGCACGCGTCGAGCGCCGCCAAAAATTGGGTTTCTGTACCGGTGGCATGACGTCCGGAAGGGGTTTTAAATGACTATCAAGATCGCCAACGCGCCCTGTTCGTGGGGAATTGAATTCGCCGATGCTCCCGGCAATCCCCCCTGGCGGAAAGTGCTCCAGGATTGCGCTGAGGCCGGGTACAAAGGCATTGAACTGGGGCCGGTCGGCTATATGCCCGAGGAACCCGAAATATTGGGATCGGCGCTCGACGATTTCGGGTTAGAGCTGGTCGCCGGTGTGGTCTTCAGGCCCTTTCACGATCCGAACGCATGGGACGAAGTGCGCGACGCTGCGGTACGGACCTGCGAGGCGCTGTCGGCTCATGGCGCACAACATCTCGTCCTTATTGACTCGATCTCGCCACGTCGAGCTCCAACAGCAGGGCGTGCCTCCCAAGCCGAACAAATGGGTCAAGCCGAATGGACTGCATATCGTGACAGGTTCGCCAGCATTGCGCGGCTGGGCACTGAGGAATACGGACTCAAAGTCAGTGTTCACGCGCATGCTGCAGGCTTTATGGATTTTGAACCCGAGCTAGAACGTCTGCTCGATGAGGTGGATGAGGGAATACTCAAGATCTGCCTTGACACGGGTCATCAGTCCTACGCTGGATTTGACCCGGTGGCCTTTCTCGATCAACATATTTCGCGCGTTTCCTATATGCATTTCAAGGATATCGACCCAAATGTGAAGCTAGACGTCATTGCCAATCGTACGGGCTTTTATGATGCCTGCGGACAGGGGATATTCTGCAATCTGGGCAAGGGGGACGTCGACTTTCCTGCCGTGCGCGACATTCTGCTGAAGAACAATTTTGAGGGCTGGTGCACGGTAGAACAAGACTGTGATCCGCTCGGTGGCACACTTCCGGTCAAGGACGCAGAAGCCAATCGTCAATATCTGGAATCCATCGGATTTAACTAGGGACTGATCAAATGAAGAAGCTGAGCTGGGGCATGATTGGTGGCGGGCAGGGCAGCCAGATCGGTCCAGCGCATCGCCTGGGTTCCGGGCTGGATGGCGCGTTTGCCTTTGTCGCGGGGGCGTTGGACCATAATGCTGAGGCCGGTCGGGCCTATGCTCAAAGCCTGGGAATAGCGTCCGATCGCGCCTATGGCGATTGGCGAGAAATGTTGGCTGGGGAGAGTGCGCGCCGGGACAGGGTCGATCTGGTCACTGTGGCGACGCCCAACGCTACGCACTTCGAAATCACTAAGGCATTTCTTGAAGCTGGTTTTCACGTGCTGTGTGAAAAGCCGATGACCATGACGGTTGAGGAAGGGGAGCAAATCGTTCGCGCGGCCACCAACTCTGGCACAATCTGTGCTGTCAATTACGGTTATACCGGCTACTCGCTGGTCCGCCATATGCGCGCCATGGTGGCCCGGGGCGATCTGGGCAATGTACGGCTGGTGGTCGCCGAATTTGCGCACGGGCATCATGCCAACGCCGCAGATGCCGACAATCCGCGGGTGCGCTGGCGTTATGACCCAGCCCAGGCGGGTGTTTCAGCGCAGTTTGCAGATTGTGGCATTCACGCGTTGCACATGGCCAGTTTTGTCACAGGTCAAGAAGTTGAAAAGCTCTCGGCCGACTTTGCGTCGTGCATTGGTTCACGGGAGCTGGAGGACGATGCAATGGTCAATTTCCGCATGAGCGGCGGGGTGGTTGGCCGGTTATGGACCTCATCGGTGGCCATCGGGCGCCAACACGGCCTGACGATTCAGGTGTTTGGTGAAACGGGCGGATTGCGGTGGGCTCAGGAGCAACCGAACCAGCTGTACTGGACCCCTGTAGGCGGCAGGGTGCAAATCATTGAGCGCGGTGAAGCAAATCTGTCGCCTGAAGCTGATCGTTCCAGTCGCGTGACGGTGGGGCACGCCGAGGGCATGCCCCTCGCGTTTGCCAATATATACTCGGATCTTGCCGAATTGATCGGTGCCGCCAAACAAGGTCGACCGGCCGATCCGGCCGCTATGCTTTGCCCCATGGCCGTGGACGGATTGCGATCGATGGCTGCGGTTCATGGTGCAGTTTACTCGGCCAGATCCAATGGTGAATGGGTGGATGCGCGGCCACCTATGTTGCGCGGTTAAGCCGTTGGGCGCGTGCGGGGCCGCAAGGTTCCGCGCTCCACCACATGGCAGGCAAAGGTGCGCGATTCGGGGCGCCGCGTGGGCGTCTCCAACAGCGACGCTATCAACTCGATCGAAGAATTTACAATGTCTTCGACGGGTTGATGAATGGTTGTCAGTTGAACCGACTCCCAGCCGGCGATTTCCATGTCGTTGAGGCCGAGGATGCCAACATCCTCGGGTACTCTGAGACCTGCATCGCGAATTGCACTCAAAGCACCGATCGAAAGGACGTCGTCGCCGCAGAAATAGGCTTGTGCGGGTGTTTTGCGCAGAAGCGTCGACATCGTCTTGCGACCGGCGGGGAATGTATAGGCCCCGGCAAAGGAGCATGACACGGTGACATTCCTGTGCTTGGCCAGTTCGCTTGAAAAGCCAAGCCAGCGATCTCTTGTTGAGGATGCGTATTCGGGGCCACCCAAAAAACCCACGTTAGTATAGCCGCGTGCCAGAAACTCCTCGGCTGCCATTTGGCCGCAATATTGATTGTCGATGCCCACGACGTGCACTTCGGGTGAACCTGATTTTCGCCCGAAGGTGTGTACGACTGGTATGGCGGCAGCGCGGAAAGCCTTGGCAAAATCCTGCGGCAAAGTGGAGGAGGCGACAATGACGCCGTCGACGGAATATTGCCGCAGCATCTGAACGGAGTTTGCCGGGTCAGTCTCATTGGACAAATTGACCAGCAGCGGCCGCAAACCACGATCCTGCAATCCACGGGTGAATAAATCAAAGACCTGCAGAAAGTAGGGGTTCTTGAAGTTGCTCGACACCAACCCAATGAGTTTGGTACGCCGCGTTGTCAGGCTTCGCGCCAGGATATTGGGGCTGTAACCGAGCTCGGTCGCGGCCTTTGCCACCTTGGTGCGCATTTTTTTGAAACCGACGCCCCTTCAGTGAAGCAGCGCGAAACGGCGGAGCGGGAAACGCCAGCGCGTTCGGCTACATCCTTGAGCGTCGGTATCATCGCGTTTTCTCCATGAGCTACGGCGCGATACTTACAACATTAATTCAACCGCGTTCAGTGTGATTAGTATGGGATATTTTGCAACCGATTGCAAAATACGTTTTGGTGTGCATAACTGGCGATCTGAAGGCGGAGGGAACCGCCTTTTTCGGTCGAAACGCCGACATTATTCTGGGAGGAATTCATGAAATCGATGTTTAAGGCCCTAGCTCTGACGGCCATCATTGCCGTCGCGCCGCTTGCCTTCACGACTACGGCGAACGCTGAGGGTGAAAAATATATCCTGGTAAGTCATGCACCGGACTCTGACAGCTGGTGGAACACTATCAAGAACGGGATTGCCCTTGCTGGCGAGCAGATGGGGGTTGAGGTTGAATACCGCAATCCACCCACCGGCGACCTTGGCGACATGGCACGCCTGATCGATCAGGCAGCCGCCTCTGGTCCTAATGGTATCATCACTACGCTTGCCGACTTTGATGTACTTAGCGGTCCCATTCGTGCGGCTGTTGATCAGGGCATCAACGTTATCATCATCAATTCAGGTTCGGCCGAACAGGCGCGTGAAGTTGGCGCGCTCATGTTTGTCGGTCAGCCAGAGTATGATGCTGGATTCGCCGCCGGTCTGCGGGCCAAAGGCGATGGGGTCGAAAGTTTCGTTTGCGTCAATCACGTCATTTCCAACGCTGCGGTGGCCGAGCGGTGCCGTGGCTTCGCCGATGGTCTCGGAATTGATCTTGGCGACTCGATGATCGATGTGGGACAGGATCCCGCAGAAATCAAAAACCGTGTCTTGGCCTATCTTTCGGCCAATCCCGATGTCGACGCCATCATCACACTGGGCCCGGTTTCGGCTGATCCGACAATTCTGGCGCTCGAGGAAAATGGCATGGCTGGCCAGATCTATTTTGGCACCTTCGATCTAGGTACCGAAATCGTCAAGGCCATCAAATCGGGCGTTATCCAGTGGGGTATCGACCAACAGCCGTTCCTGCAGGCCTATCTGCCTGTGATCATTCTGACTAACTATGATCGCTACGGCGTGCTGCCGGGGAACAACATCAATTCGGGCCCGGGTTTTGTAACCAAGGACGGCCTGGAAATGGTGGAAAAATTCGCAGGCGAGTACCGCTAGACTTCGCGACGGGGCGGCTATCAATTAGCTGCCCCTCAAATTATCTGGGAGGAAAAACATGTCGGATCCGGCGACAGTCGTTTCAGGCGACGAACGCGTCAAGACCACCTCACCCCTTCGGAAGGCGCTGCTGCGCCCCGAACTGGGCGCGATTTTCGGCACGGTGGTGGTGTTTGCCATGTTCGCCCTGCTTGCCTCAAATTCGGGCATGTTTTCGGCGGCAGGCATTCTGAACTGGTCAACGGTTTCTGCGCAGTTCGCGATCATTGCGGTGGGCGCGTGCCTGCTGATGATCGCAGGCGAGTTCGATCTGTCGATAGGCTCCATGATTGGGTTTGCAGGCATGTCCATCGCTCTGCTCGCGGTGACATTTGGTTGGCCGATGTGGGCGGCCATTCTTGTAACTTTTGCCATCTGTCTTGCGATCGGCGCCCTCAATGGCTTCATCGTCGTCAAGACCGGATTACCTAGCTTTATCGTGACGCTGGCGCTGCTATTCATCCTGCGCGGCTTCACCATCTTCGTGCCGCAGACGCTGGAGCGCAAAACCATCATTGGCGGCATTCGCGAAGCGGCGGATGGCGATTGGCTGGCGTCATTGTTTGGCGGCAAGGTTCTCACACCGCTTTTTTCCTGGATGGGAGACAATGGCTGGATTGAGGTCTACGACCGTGGTGTCAATGCGGGTAAGCCGATTGTGGACGGTGTTCCGGCGCTGATTGTCTGGGCACTAGTGCTGGTGGTCTTTGCCCATGTGCTGTTGACCCGGACACGGTTTGGCAACTGGATATTTGCGTCGGGCGGTGATGCCCGGGCGGCAAGTTACGTCGGTGTGCCGGTCAATCGCGTCAAAATCCTGATGTTCGTTTTCACAGCGTTTTGCGCGACCGTCCTTGCGACGTGTCAGGTTATGGAATTTGGCTCTGCCGGCGCCGACCGCGGCGTGCTCAAGGAGTTCGAGGCGATCATATCGGTTGTAATCGGTGGCGCGTTGCTGACCGGTGGATATGGATCGATCATTGGGGCCGGACTTGGTGCGCTGATCTTTGGTGTCGTGCAACAGGGCCTGTTCTTTGCGGGTGTCGAAAGTTCGCTGTTCCGAGTCTTCCTGGGGCTTATCCTGCTGCTTGCGGTGGTGCTGAACACCTATATCCGTCGCTTGATCACCGGGGAGCGGTAAAATGGCCAAACCCGTGATCGAAATGAAAGATATCGAAAAGCACTTTGGTCAAATTATCGCCCTGGCCGGTGTGTCGCTTGAGGTGGTGCCAGGTGAATGCCATTGCCTCCTCGGCGACAACGGTGCGGGGAAGTCCACGTTCATCAAGACAATGTCGGGCGTGCACAAGCCGACCAAGGGTGAGATATTGCTCGATGGGGCCCCCCTTAGCTTCGACACGCCGCGCGATGCCATCGATGCCGGGATTGCTACGGTATATCAGGATCTGGCGATGATCCCACTGATGTCGATCAGCCGTAATTTTTTCATGGGGAATGAGCCGTTGGTCGGGCGTGGGCCGATCAAGTTCTTCAACCATGAACTGGCCAATGAGGTCACTATGGCTGAAATGCGAAAGATGGGAATCAGTTTGCGCGGCCCGGATCAGGCGGTTGGCACGCTTTCGGGGGGTGAACGGCAGACGGTTGCGATCGCGCGGGCTGTATATTTTGGTGCCAGGGTATTGATTTTGGACGAGCCGACCTCGGCACTGGGCGTTCGTCAGACGTCCAATGTCTTGGCGACGATCGACAAGGTGCGCAAGAAGGGCGTAGCCGTCGTTTTCATCACCCACAATGTCCGGCATGCGATGGCTGTTGGCGACAGGTTTACCGTGCTTAACCGCGGCAAGACGTTGGGCACTGCGCCCAAAGGTGAAATTACCTCAGAGGAACTCCAAGACATGATGGCAGGCGGGCAGGAGTTGGCAACGCTGGAAGGCTCGTTGAGTGGCACTGTCTAATAATGTAGTGAGGTCTTATCTGAGCAGATAATGTCGGCGAGCTCTTTTGTGCAAATCGCGACCTGCCGACTCAGTGCGATTTTGCCGTTCTGCAACGTCCGTCCTGGATCGGCCTGACTGGCCAGATAGCGATATAGGGTTCGCTGATGGTAGCGCTGCCGATGAATTATAAACTCCAGCCAACGCAAATTACTGCCCGCCGGGTCGTTTTGGGTCGCCACGCATGGGCAAATCCTCGCTGCTTAACTGGTGCGATGTTTGACGCGGAAATTGATAACGAAGTTATTATTCCGATAGGTGTCTACGTCTCCCGCACAGTACAGGGCAGACCTGCGTGCAGCGCGCCAAAATGGTGTCATTTCGAGTACGAACGAGCCTGTTCTCGGCTCTGATTTGGGCATCGATTAACCGGATTGTGAATCTGGATTGACTCTTGACGGCGATGGCGCTGTAATAGAACAAATGAAGAACAAGCTAAACGCACAAACCAGAATTGCAGCCTTGCGCCAAGAGCTGAATGCCTTGGAGCGGAGCGGTTGTGTGGGCGATTCTACCCAACAGTTCGGCTTGGGTTTTTCGCCCATCGACACAGTACTCGGCGCTGGGCTGGAGCGGGGAGCAATTCATGAAATTTTGACCAGCCATCCCGCCGATGTCGGTGCTGCTGCCGGTTTTGCGATAGCCTTGGCGTTGCGCGCTGTGGAAAAAGCCCAACCTGTTGTCTGGGTGCGTCAAACCAGTTCCGGCTATGCCACAGGCAACCTTTATGCCCCCGGGCTTAAGGCGCTGGGCTTGAATCCCGACCAGATGATCCTGGTTGAATTGCGCGACACTCTTGAGTTGTTGCGAGCCGGGCTCGAAGCCATGAAATGCACCGCATTGGGCGCTGTTATTCTTGAGCCATGGGGAAAGCCCCAAGCGCTCGATTTTACCGCAACGCGTCGTATGGCGCTGGCGGCGACCCAATCTGGCGTACCGGTATTTCTGCTCCGTCCTGGCATAGAGCCACAACATAGCGCGGCCCAAACCCGCTGGCAGATTGGGACTGCAGCATCAAGGCCGGGGCTAGCCAATGGGCCGGGTCTGCCAGTTTTCAATATCACCCTATTGCGCCAACGCTCTGGCCCAGCAGGCCAAAGCTGGCAATTGGAGTGGGACCATGAACACCGTATTTTCCGCCAACCGACCGTCCTCACGCCGCTATCTGGCCCTTTGGTTTCCCCTCCTGTGCGCGGACCGCTACCAGCGCCAGCAGCGTCGCGAACTCAGCACGCCCCCCAGCGGGCGCGCGCCTCATGAACTGCCCCGGGTCTTTGTTAGCAAAGTCAAAGGCGCCTTGCGCATTGCAGCGGTGGACAGGCGGGCGCAAAAACTTGGCTTGGCCATCGGATTGGCTTTGGCTGATGCGCGCGCCCGTATCCCCTTGCTCGATGTACAGGACATGGATGAGGCAGCAGACGCGACATTTCTTGTGGCGCTGGCCGATTTTTGTGACCGTTACACACCATTAACGACCCTTGATGGAACCGATGGGCTGGTACTGGATATTACAGGGTGCGCGCATTTGTTCGATGGCGAGCACAATCTGCGTGCCGATCTGTTGGAACGGCTAAAAAAGGCGAAAATTGAGACCCACGCCAGCATTGCCAGTACGCCCGATGCCGCCCGTGCTCTGGCCCGTTTCGGGGGGCAAGCAATTGCTGCGCCCGGCACTGAGGCAGTGGCTGTGCAGGCTCTGCCAGTTGTAGCGCTCGGCACCAGTCCCGATACGATATCGGGTCTGTTCCGGGCTGGACTTAAAACCATAGGCGATTTGGCGGAGCGCCCTCGCCAACCCCTTGCCGCCCGGTTTGGTGAAAGCCTCATTCTGCAACTGGCCCGCACATTGGGTGAAAAGGATGCGCGCATTACCCCTCGTCGTCCTGTGCCGCCTTATCGGGTCGAGCAGCGCTTTGCCGACCCTATAGGGCTTCAGGACGATATTGCCCTGACCCTTGATACGCTGGCCCAGCACCTTGCCAATTTGCTTGAAAGGCAGGGGCAAAGCGGCCGCTATTATGAAGCCGTGTTTTTTCGTGCCGATGGGCATGTCTTTCGCATCGCTATTGAAACGGGCAATGCGCAACGTGATCCACAAATCATCATGCGCCTGTTCAATGAGCGCCTGGCATCCCTGTCCGATCCGTTCGACCCCGGTTTCGGGTTTGATATGATCCAGTTAAGTGCCAGCAATATTGAAAGCTTTTCCTCGCTTCAGACCAGCTTTGACAATATTGCGCGTCAACAAGAAGAGATTGAGAGGCTCACTGATCGCCTCAGCGTCCGTTTTGGCAGTCAGGCGGTCAAAAAATTCATAGCCGTTGATACCCATATTCCTGAAAGTGCCATGCAGATGATCCCGGCTCAGGGGGCACCGATCAAACCAGGTGTCGGTTGGGATATGTTTTCCGCCAGCGGTGCTCCCATTCGTCCCATTCATCTGTTTAACCCGCCTCAACCAATTGAAGCGCTGGCCGAAGTGCCTGATGGTCCGCCATTGCGGTTTCGCTGGCGTCAGGTTTTGCATGAAATCGGCCGTGCCGAGGGCCCTGAGCGTATTGCTGCTGAATGGTGGCACAATAACGGGTTCAGCCACACCAGCATGACACGCGATTATTATCGTATCGAGGATCGGCAGGGGCGGCGGTACTGGGTGTTTCGCGAAGGGCTTTATGGCACCGAATCGCTCATTCCCAGCTGGTTTTTGCATGGAGTTTTTGCATGAGCGACTATGCCGAACTGGCGGTCACCAGCAATTTTTCCTTTTTGCGTGGCGCCTCGCATCCACAGGATTTTCTCAAGACTGCGATTGAGCTTGGACATAAAGGCGTGGGCATTGCTGATCGCAACACGGTTGCTGGTGTTGTGCGCGCCTATAGTGCGTTCAACAAAGCGCGGGCACAATATGCCCAGGCATATGGCGCCGATACGCCGATGCCGTTCAAATTTGTGGTGGGCAGCCGGCTGGTATTTAATGATGGCACCCCCGACATTCTTGCCTATCCTCAAGACCGCGCTGGTTGGGCTCATTTGTGTCGTCTGCTTAGCCTTGGCAAGCTGAAGGCGGAAAAAGCTGGCTGTATTTTGCGGTTGGTAGATCTTTTGAACCATTGTGACGGGCTATCGCTTATTGTCATGCCGAGCCAGGTGAACCCGCAATTAAGCGCGCTCCTGCAATGCCTCAATCATGCGCGCCCGGGGGGCGTCTGGCTGGCGGCTGGGTTTTATTTCCAAGGTGATGATCGAGCCCGTTTAGCCCGTTTGAATGCTCTTGCCCAAGCCACCGGCACCCCGCTCATCGCGGTCAATGATGTGCTTTATCACAATGCAGACCAGCGCAGTCTTCAGGATGTTGTAAGCTGCATTCGTGAAGGGGTTGCCTTGGCCTCGGCTGGTCGGCTGCTGCATGCCAACGCCGAACGGCATCTCAAGTCTCCCGACGAAATGGCACGGTTGTTTCGCGATATGCCTGAAGCGCTCGGGGCGATTGACGATTTTCTAGGGTGCATCGAATTTTCGCTGGATCAAATTACCTATCAATATCCCGAGGAGCCGGTGCCGCCGGGAAGAACGCCACAGGCCTGGCTTGAAGAGCTGACGTGGCGCCGTGCGGCATGGCGCTATCCCCAGGGCATTCCAGCCAAGGTCGTTAAAATTCTCAATGAGGAATTGGCGCTGATCGCGCAACTGGACTATGCGCGCTATTTTCTGACCATCCATGACATTGTGCGGTACGCCGAGGATCAAGGCATTTTATGTCAGGGCCGCGGTTCGGCGGCCAATTCTGCGGTCTGTTATGCCCTGGGCATTACTGCGGTCGATCCATCCGAACATGATTTGCTGTTTGCCCGGTTCATATCAGTGGAGCGCAAGGAACCGCCCGATATCGACGTCGATTTTGAGCATGAACGACGCGAAGAGGTTATCCAGCATATCTATCAGCGCTACGGTCGGGATCGGGCCGGCATTGCCGCCACGGTGATTACCTATCGTTCCCGCAGCGCCATTCGCGAAGTAGGCAAGGTATTTGGTCTGACCGAAGATATTACCAGCCGACTGGCAAGTACGGTTTGGGGCAGCTGGAGCAAGTCGCAAAGCGATCTGCGGGTGCGAGAGGCGGGGCTGGATCCCGGCAACAAGCTCATTGAGCAGGTCGTGGCAATGACCGGGCGACTTATTGGGTTTCCGCGCCATTTGTCCCAGCATGTGGGTGGCTTTGTTCTAACCCGCTCCCGGCTTGATGAAATCGTGCCGATTGGCAATGCCGCCATGGATGATCGCACTTTTATTGAATGGGACAAGGACGATATCGATGAATTGGGACTGATGAAGGTGGATGTGCTGGCTTTGGGGATGCTCACCTGCATCCGCAAATGTTTTGATCTGATCCGGACCCATGCCGGACGAAACTATGATCTGGCAACGCTGCCACAGGAAGATCCTGCCGTTTACAAGATGCTGCAAAAGGGAGATTCGATCGGGGTGTTTCAGGTCGAAAGTCGGGCCCAGATCAATATGCTGCCGCGTCTGCGTCCCAAGGAATTTTACGATCTGGTCATTCAGGTTGCCATTGTACGGCCTGGGCCAATTCAGGGTGACATGGTGCATCCTTATTTACGCCGTCGCAATCACGAGGAAGCCGAGATCTATCCGTCGCCTGCGCCGCCTCATGATCCCAATGAGCTCCACCAGGTCCTGCATCGCACTCTTGGCGTGCCGCTTTTTCAGGAGCAGGCGATGAAGATTGCCATGGTTGCTGCTGAATTTAGCGCCGACGAAGCCAATGGTCTGCGTCGGGCCATGGCAACCTTTCGTCATTTAGGCACGATGAGCGAATTTGAAGGCAAGATGGTCGATGGCATGGTGCGACGCGGCTATGACCCGGAATTTGCCCAAAGGTGTTTCAATCAGATCAAGGGTTTTGGCGAGTATGGTTTCCCCGAAAGCCATGCCGCCTCGTTTGCCAAACTGGTTTATGTATCGGCTTGGCTAAAGCACCATTACCCGGCCGTGTTTGCCTGCGGTTTGCTTAATGCCCAGCCCATGGGGTTTTACGCGCCTGCACAGATTGTTCGCGATGCTCGCGAGCATGGCGTTGAGGTTCGTCCCATCGATATCAATGCCAGCCAATGGGACAATATTATTGAAATTGGGGCTGATGGAGCGATGATATTGCGGCTGGGGATGCGCCAGATTGATGGGTTCAAGAAAAGCTGGGCTGCCGACATCATGCGACTGCGCACCGCAAAGTTCGACAGTGTCGAGAGCTTATGGCGCAAGACGGGTTTGCCCAAGCATGGCCTGAAACTGCTTGCTGACGCGGACGGTCTTGGGTCAATCAATCTGGATCGCCGCGCCGGGCTCTGGGCAATCAGACGTTTGCCTGACGACAATCCCCTGCCGCTTTTTGCGGCTGCCGATGCGCGTGAGCTTGGCGATGAACCATTCACAGATTTGCCTCAAATGCCGCTTTCCGAGCATGTGGTTGCCGACTATCAGACCACACGCCTGTCATTGAAAGCGCACCCGATGGCATTCTTGCGCGGCAAGTTTGGCAAGGAAAATATCCTCTCCTGCGGCGATCTTGCCAATCAGGCAGATGGCGCGCATGTCAGGGTGGCCGGAGTTGTGCTCATCCGACAGCGCCCCGGCAAAGGGAACGCCATTTTCATGACCCTGGAAGACGAGACGGGCATTGCCAATGCACTTATCTGGGCGCGTCGTTTTGAACGATATCGCCGCGCCATCATGGGCGCGAAGCTGATGCTGATTGAGGGCAAGGTACAAAAAAGTGCTGAAGGGGTCATCCATCTCATGGCTCAGGCAGTTTATGACCGCACGTATGAATTGGATGCGTTGACGAACACGCAGTCTACAGCGCGCACCCTTTACCGCCCAACCCATCCTCGCAATGTCCGTGTCATACCAAATTCGCGGGATTTCCATTAGGATTCTGGGCCGGACAATTTGTGCGTTCTATCTCGAATTACCTTCGGTGAACGCCAGAAAACAGGTCCCGCACATCGCGGTTCTCGCCATAAGAACGCAAATTCCTACCAACAAGGCGTCCCTTCAACAAATCTCAAGACGCTATAACTCTACCAAAACATTGAATCGTGACCTCGAGTAAGGCCAAAATAGCAAAATTGGTACCAACTATGGCGAAATTGCAAAATTTTATCCCCAACACATAATATTTTGGCTAGACCAAAGTAGGCAAATTGTCTACCAATACCATCAAGCTGCTGGTGACAGAGGAGTCAGGGCAGTACGGGTGTGACCCTCGATTCAATTTGGGGGCGCTCAATGTTTGGCATTAACGGAGGATGCGATGACCAGCATATTCAGCCGGTGGGGAGCCCGAGCGGGCTTTGTTGCCGCCACATTTTTACTGTCCGCAGGCGGACAGGTTTACGCGCAGGCGGTATCCACGGACGGGCTTGCCAAGCAATTCACCAACATTGAGGCGTTTGAGGCCGCTGGCGGTTCTGCCATAGCGGCCTATCACGAGTCTCCTAAATTGACTGCCGAGGTCGAAGCGGGAAAGTTGCCGCCCGTTGCAGAGCGGCTGCCTATGCACCCGGCAATTGTCCGGCCTGCTGTTTCAATTGGTGAATATGGCGGCATGCTTTCAAGTCCTGCCACTGTGCCCAACCAAAGCTCCTGGGATACGCTCGAAATGCGTATTCAGCCGATGCTGACATATGACACTGACTACAAGACAATCATTCCCAATATCGCTGAATCGTTTGACCTCTCCGAAGATGGCAAAACCATAACGCTAAAATTGCGTGAAGGCATGAAGTGGTCTGATGGTGAGCCGGTTACAACTGACGACGTCCAGTTTTTTTACGACCGCGTCCTGACGGACACCGATGTTACCCCAGCGCAGAGCGCCGATTGGAGCGCGGGCGGCGAACTCGTCAAATTCGAACGCGTTGACGACTATACGTTCAAGTGGGTTTTTGCTGCGTCCAATCCCGCATTTCTGGCAAAGCTCGCCACCGAGCGGGCCTACACCGGCATTGTTCCCAAGCATTATCTGGAAAGATTCCATCTCACTACCAATCCAGATGCAGAAAAGCTGGCAAAGGAACAGGGCTACGATAATTGGAAGGCCATGATGTTGGCCAAACTGGAACCTTACACCTATACTTGGTACGGGGATTCCGATCTGGACCCGGGTCAGCCAACGATTGAAACCTATGTCTATAGTTCAATTGATTCCTCGGGCAACAAGACGTTTACCCGCAATCCATACTATTTCAAAGTTGATACTGCCGGCAATCAATTGCCCTATGTTGATGGAATGCATCGACTTTTGGTGGCCAATATCGACGTGCAGGAATTGCGCGCGATGGCCGGGGACTATACGCACTTCGGGTGGGGCGCTTTGGCCAATTACACCACCTACAAGAAAGGTGAGGCAGCCGGGGGCTATCGCACCAATCTACTCGAATATCTGCGTGGCAATGAAATAACATTTGCCTTCAACGTTACCCACCCGGACCCGATCAAGCGCGAGGTGTTCGGGAATCTCAAATTCCGTGAGGCAATGTCCGTTGCCATAAATCGCGACGAGATCAACAAATTGGTCTATTTCGGCAAGGCGAAGCCGCGCCAGGCCGTCCCTGTGCCTAACGATAGCTTCTATGAAGACTGGATGGAGGATTATTACGCTCAATATGACACCGACCTTGCCAACAAGTTGTTGGACGAGGCGGGGTTGGACAAGCGCGATGGTGACGGCTTCCGCCTGGGACCCGACGGCAAGCCGTTCACGCTCGAAATGATTGAAGGCGCTCCCGAGCCTGCATGGGTTAAATCCATGGAGTTGGTCGCCAAATACTGGAACGAAGTGGGTGTGCGCACCCAGTTCAAAATGATCCAGACCCAACTCTTCCGGGAGCAGCGTAAAGCAGGTCAACTGGACGTGCCAGCATGGGCCTATGACGTCTCTGAGATTAGCATCTGGGCCGGTAGCGATCTGGTGCGGTGGGTTGCACCTTACGCTGATGGTGCAGTCGAATGGCGGACTTGGATCGACAGTAATGGCGAAAAGGGGACTGAGCCGCCAGAAGACGTGAAACAAGCTGCTGCCGATTACGACGAGATGCTCAAACTTACCCTTGATGATCCAAAGTTTGCTGAACTGGGCAAGAAGGTTTTCACAACCCAGATCAAGAATCTTTACGTGATCGGTACCGTTGGTCTGCCTCCGCAGCCGGTCCTTACGAGCACCAAACTGCAAAATTCGCCCGATGACAGCGGGCTGTGGTCCTGGACTTATCGCCAGTGGGTGCAGTTCCGTCCAGAGCAATTCTGGTTGAAGCAGTAAATACGAACAATAGCGTCGCCCCCTCTTCGCGATGGGGCGGCGCGGTCTTCAAATTCGGGAGGCTGTGATGGCGCGCTACATCGGTTATCGCATATTCTATGCCCTGGTCTTATTGGTACTGGTCTCGATGGTGTCATTCCTCGTGATCGAGTTGCCACCGGGCGACTACCTGTCCACAGTGATAGCCAAGCTTGAGCAGACTGGTACGGCGCTATCTGACGAGCAAATTGCGGCCATGACCCAACAATACGGGTTGGATCTGCCCATCCACATGAAATATCTGAAGTGGATTTCGGGCTTTTTCGTCGGTAATTTCGGATATTCGTTCGAGTGGGGACGCCCGGTTGCTTCCCTGATCGCTGAACCGATGGTCTTGACGCTGTTCATAGCCATTATCATCGTGTTTTTTACCTATCTGATCTCCATTCCAATCGGCATTTACTCTGCGACCCATCAATATTCGATTGGGGACAATGTCGTTACCGTCTTTGGTTTCTTGGGGCTGGCGACACCCAATTTCCTGGTTGCCGTTGTCATCCTGTTTTTCGGGCTGCGCTGGTTCAATGTCGATCTAAGCGGTCTGTTTTCTTCCGAATATCTCGCAGCGCCGTGGAGCTTTGGGCGGTTCATCGACATGATGATGCATCTGCCGGTGCAGGTCCTCGTGGTCAGTACCGCCCTGTCGGCCAGTCTGATCCGCGTGATGCGCGCTTCTCTACTGGATGAACTGCAAAAGCAGTATGTGGTTACCGCGCGCGCCAAGGGTGTCGACGAGACGGCGTTGCTATTCAAATATCCTGTGCGGCTGGCGCTCAATCCGATCATCAGCGAATTCGCGATGATCCTGCCGGCGACAATATCTGCCGCAACGATTACCGCAGTCGTGCTGGGTTTTCCGACAGCCGGTCCCATGCTTTTGCGATCGCTGATCAGTCAGGACATTTATCTGTCCGCCTCGATACTCATGATGATGACCTTCCTGGTTGTGATCGGCAGTTCGCTCGCTGACTTCCTGTTGGTGACTGTCGACCCACGAATTCGACTGGATAAGAGTGCTGACCGTGGCTAGTGACACAGAAACATTGGCGATAGAGCCAGAGGCAGACATTGCGAACGACGACTACTTTGCGTCGCAATGGACGTTGATGTGGCATAAATTTCGTAAGCACAAGCTGGCGATGGTCGCCTCGGCGATCCTGATTATGCTTTATATTCTCGGGATATTTTCGTCGTTTTTTGCGACGAACGAACCCGATCAATATCATCAGGACTATGTGCTGGCCCCGCCGCAAGGCATCCATTTTGTGGATACGGAGGGGAATTTCAGTCTTCGTCCCTTTGTCTATGGCATTGCTTCAGATATTGACCCTGATACCTGGGAAACGATCTATAAGGACGACACAACCCAAAAATATTCGCTATCGCTGTTTCCCAAGGGACATTCGTACAAACTATTTGGCCTGTTCAACCTGGATCGCCACTTCATCGGAGTTGAGGGTGAAGGCAAATGGTTCCTGTTTGGGACAGATGAATTCGGGCGTGACATGTTCTCGCGCACTTTGGTGGCGAGCCAGATATCGCTTTTCATCGGCATTATCGGGGTGTTCCTGAGTTTCCTGATCGGCAGCACCCTGGGTGGCCTATCGGGGTATCTTGGCGGTAAGGTTGACATCTTCATCCAACGCCTGGCTGAGTTCGTGCTGGCCATTCCTACAATTCCACTCTGGATGGCGTTGGCGGCCGCGCTGCCATCGACGTGGAGCAGCACGCAGGTGTTTTTCGGCATCACCCTCATCCTATCAATGGTGGGGTGGGCAAATCTGTCGCGCGTCGTGCGCGGCAAGACGCTGGAGCTACGCGAATCCGATTTTGTGCTGGCAGCGCGGTTGATGGGCGTGCCGACGATGAAAATCATCGTTCGACACATCCTGCCGTCCTTTGCGAGCTATCTGATCGTCAGCATCAGTCTTGGTATTCCGGGCATGATCCTGGCCGAAACCGCACTTAGCTTCCTGCAGATTGGCATCAAGCCACCTTCCGTGAGTTGGGGCGTACTGCTGCAAACAGCGCAAAGTCCGCGAGCGCTCTCGGAAAGTCCATGGTTGCTGATCCCTGGAATTTTCGTCGTCGTGACGGTTCTTTGCTACAATTTCATTGGCGATGGTTTGAGGGATGCGGCAGATCCGTACAAATAAATGCTGCTAATATTATCACTTACTCTGTTTGTTATTGTTTCGCTCAGTCTGTTGTTCTTTTTCCTACGGTGGTATTCGGAATTTGTTTTCAGAAATCTGGTTTGGCGTAAGCACAATGAGGCCGAATATATGCTTTCGACCGGCGCGGCACCTCTCGCTTGGCGGCGGAAGCTGATTGTCAGGGCTGGCGGCGGGCGTGCGGGGAAATGGTTTGCGATGGCACGGTCGAAACGCCTGATCAATTATTTCGAGCGAACGCCGTTGGTGGACGGACCTGAGACGCGGGGCGCTTTGGTGGGACAACTCAAAGACGTCAGGCGGCAGTGGGCAGGCATGAGCTGGTCAGACATATCAGACCCCCAATGAGCCGGGATTTGATAAAATTCAGGCCGCTTGCGGGCGGTGCGGAACGACAATAGCCGACGCGGCGAGATGCCGGGTCTTAACGTGTCGGGAGGACGTAACGAATGGACGATTTGCTCAAAGTTGAGGACCTGAAGGTCAGTTTCCCGTTGTTCAAGGGAACACTCAAGGCGGTCGATGGCGTCAGCTATTCAGTTGGTGCCGGCAAATCGTTGGGGATCATTGGGGAAAGTGGATCTGGCAAGAGCATTACGGCGCGCGCCGCAATGCGTATCATTCCGCGACCGGGCGTCATAACCGACGGCAAAATCCTGCTTGATCCGAGCCAACTCAAGCCCGAGGCGCGGGTGGAAACCTGGCACGGTAGTGATTTTTCCAAGCCGATTGATCTGGCAAAAATGCATCCGGGCGGCGCAGCTCTGCGCAAGGTCCGCGGCGGCGTCATCAGTATGATTTTCCAGGAGCCGATGACCTCGCTTTCGCCCGTGCACACAATTGGAGATCAGATTACCGAAGCGATCCTGCTGCACCGCACAACGGATAAGAAGGAAGCCAAGGAAATTGCGCTTGAAATGCTGGATCGGGTGCGAATGAGCAACCCGGCACAGCGCTTCAGGGAATATCCGCATCACCTGTCGGGCGGCATGCGCCAACGCGCCATGATTGCCATGGCACTGTCGTGCAACCCTTCGATCCTGATTGCTGACGAGCCAACGACGGCGCTTGATGTCACCGTTCAGTCGCAAATTCTGCAGCTGATGAAGGACCTCCAGAGCGAGTTCAATATGGCGATACAATATATCACGCACGATCTGGGCGTGGTCGCCGAGGTCGCCGATACGGTCGCTGTCATGTATCTGGGACGGGTGGTTGAGAGTGGTTCGGTTCGCCAGGTACTCAAGAATCCACAGCATCCCTATACCAAGGGTCTGATCGGCAGCGTGCCGCAGATGGCCCATAAATCAAGCCATCGATTGCAGACAATTCGCGGCAGCGTTCCGGTTCCGATCGATCCGCCACGCCGGTGCGGTTTTGTTGACCGCTGCGACTTCGCGATCAAGGGAAAGTGCGATGTCCATATTCCAGCGCTGACGCCGCTATCGTCGGGACACGATGTTCGATGCTTCCTGCACAGCGACAAGACCGAAGCGGAAAATTCGTCAAAACCACATGACATTGCTGGAGCCGCATAAGATGGAAGCTTCATCTCAAGAGACTGGCAATGAGCCGCTTTTGGTCGTTAACGATCTGAAGAAATATTATCCGGTCAATGGGGGTTGGTTCAAGCCGCCCTCAGAATTGAAAGCGCTCGACGGGATCAGTTTTACTCTGGAACGTGGCGAGACGCTGGGACTGGTTGGCGAAAGTGGGTGTGGGAAGACGACGTTGGGCCGCTGCATTCTGCGCGCCATCGAGCCGAGCGGGGGCAAAATCGAGTTCCTCAACGGTCGCACATATATGGACATACTGAAGCTGGATACCAAATCGTTGCGCGACCTGCGGGCGCAAATGCAAATGGTGTTTCAGGATCCCTATGGATCGCTTGACCCCAGAATGACGGTTTTCGACATCATTGCGGAACCATTGACGACGAAAAGTCGCATTTCGGGGAAGAAGCTTACTGAGCGCGTCGCCGAACTGATGGAAATGGTTGGGTTGGAGGTTAAATTCCTCAACCGATATCCCCACGCGTTCAGCGGCGGGCAACGGCAGAGAATCGGGATTGCGCGCGCGCTGGCGACAAATCCCGAGCTTGTGGTGTGTGATGAGGCGGTATCGGCGCTTGATGTGTCGGTTCAGGCGCAGATATTGAACCTGCTCAAGGACTTGCAGCAGGAATTGGGTATTACCTACCTGTTCATTTCACACAATCTGTCGGTGGTGCGCCATATCTCGGACCGCATTGCGGTGATGTATCTGGGTCGGCTGGTCGAGCTGGCCGAGTCCGACCAAATGTTTGAGAAGCCGATGCATCCCTACACCGAAATGCTGCTTTCGGCCATTCCAAGCCCAGACCCCGACGTCAAGCGACAGGCGGCAGTGGATGGCGAAGTGCCAAATCCGGCAAATGTGCCGCCGGGCTGTGCGTTTTGTGATCGCTGCAAATACGCAATTCCCAAGTGCCGAACCGAGAGACCCGAATTGCGGGCGCTGCAGAACAATCATTTGGCTGCGTGCCATCGGGCTGAAGAACTCAGCCTTGTGGGTGCGGTCTGATCATTCTTGTTGGAGGAAATAGTGCAAGAAAAGAGCTTGAGTGCTGCGTCCAGGCGCGCCGGGACCTATCGGAGCGAAGGGGCGGATTGGTACTGCAATTTTACCTATACCCAACTTGTTGGCCTTGGTCCTGAAGTCGGCATTCATCGACGCGATCCCAGCAGCATCCTGCTGGTCGATGGGGTGCACTATGTCTACTACACGCGCTCAAGTGGCCCTCATTTCGGCCGGGGCCAGCTTGGTTCAGCAACCAACAAGTTGTTCCCCTGGGATTACGCCGACGTCTATTATGCCACCAGCAAGGACGGTATCGTGTGGCAGGAGCAGGGACCGGCGATCACGCGGGGCTCAGCAGGTTCGTTTGATGCACGCACGGTGTGCACCCCAGATGTGCTCCAGCATGAGGGAAAGTTCTATCTGGTCTATCAGACGCAGTCCGATCGATCCTCTTACGATTCTGCCCGCTCTGAAAATATCGGCATGGCCATCGCTGATAGCCCAACCGGCCCATGGCGCAAGGTGGACAAACAGATTCTCGCACCTATGGACGATGGTGTGTGGTTTGGCGGCGAGGGTACATACAACAGCGGTAATTTTGCAGGTGTAACGCACGATCCAAGTCTCTATTTCTACAAGGGTGAGTTCTGGCTTTATTACAAATGCGGCTCAGGGGCGTCGTTTGATGAGGGCCCCAAGCGCCACAAACACTCCGGACCAGATACCCGTTGGGGTGTGGCGACGTCTGCCAACCCTGATGGTCCCTATCAACACTCGCCTCTGAACCCGATTACCAATAGCGGACATGAGACGATGCTGTGGCATTACAACGATGGCATTGCTGCGCTTTTGAACCGGGACGGTCCGGAGCAGGATACGATCCAGTGGGCACCTGACGGGATCAACTTCGAGGTTATGGCCCATGTCAGCGCGACGCCGCAGGCCGGCGGTGCTTTCCGATCCGGAAAAGAGGAAGCGCACCCACTCGCTGGCATGCAATGGGGTCTATGTCATCTTGATGAACGCGGCGCGCACTGGAATTATCTGATGCGTTTTGATGCCGACCAACGACAGGGCTACAGGGTCGGTTTTTCCTATCCACCTTCAAGTGCGGGCGGCATTTTTTAGGCCCGCAACCGCACCAAAAAAACTTGCGCCAAATACCGTGAGGGGGAGTGGAACGATCAGCGCACCGCTGCATCGCGCGGCGACGTCTGCTCTCAATTTGTAACAAGACGATTGTAAAGTCCATCGGAGGAAGAGATGACCACACTGAGCCTAGCCACAAAACGCGCCGAAAACTATCCGGAAAAACAGGGCGAATGGTATTGCGGTTTCAGCTACACCCCGTTGATCGGGCTGGGGTATGAACCGGGTGTACATCGCCGGGATGCCAGCTCGATTATTCGCGTCGATGGGCTTTATTATGTATATTACACCCGATCTGTCGGCCCTCATTTTGGTCGAGGTGTCGGTGATGGAACCGAGCATAAAATATTCCCCTGGGATTACGCTGACATCTACTTCGCTACGAGTGCCGACGGCATGGTCTGGGAAGAGCAAGGGCCGGCGGTAGCACGCGGTGAACCCGGCAGCTTCGATGCCCGGACCGTCTGCACGCCCGATGTGCTGGAGCATGCGGGAAAATATTACCTCGTCTACCAAACGCAATCCGATAAGGAACCTTATGCGTCGGGGCGCTCGGAGCGGGTAGGCCTGGCAATATCGGACAGCCCGCGTGGACCTTGGCGTAAAATTGAAACGCCAATCCTCACACGCATGGACGACGGGGAATGGTTCGGAAAATCCGACAACTATAATAGCGGCCTGTTCGGCGGCATAACGCACGACCCCAGCCTGTTTTTCTATCAAGGCCAGTGGTGGCTTTACTACAAGTGCGGGTCAACCAAGGAGATGCAGGGCGGCAAACACAAGTTTGCCGGCCCCGACACTCGCTGGGGTGTGGCGATGTCCGATAAACCCGAGGGCCCCTATACTCATTCTGAGTTCAACCCGATCACCAACAGTGGCCATGAAACGATGTTGTGGCACTACAAGGGTGGTATCGCGGCTCTGTTGAACCGCGATGGCCCGGAGTCCGATACAATCCAATGGGCGCCCGATGGGATCAATTTCTCGATCATGGCTCATGTGCACAGCACGCCGCAGGCCGCAGGCGCGTACCGCCCCGCCAGTTCCGACGGGCACCCGCTTGATGGCATTCGTTGGGGAATGTGCCATTTGAACCAGCAGGGATCACAATGGAATTATATGGTTCGGTTTGATGTGGATCCGCGCCATAGCCATTCGATCGCAATGGGATACGCCAAATCCACCATTGGTGAGATCTAGCCACATTGGGGTGCCGCAGAACATTACCTGCTGGCGCTCCAAGACTGCTGCTGAGGGTGAAATCGCGTGAAAATGTCCCCCGACCTTACCGTCAACCTTAATGAGGATACTCGAGTATGACTCGTAGTCTTGCGTCGCAGCGTGCGGCAAACTATCGAAAAAATGGGGCTGAGTGGTACGGCAATTTTACCTATACGCCGATCGCAGGACTGGGCCCTGAGGTTGGCATTCACCGCCGGGATCCAAGTAGCGTGCTGCTGGTCGATGATTTGTATTACGTCTACTACACACGATCAGCTGGGCCCCATTTCGGTCGTCAAAGCGCCGGCGCGGGTCGAGCAAAATTGTATCCTTGGGATTTTGCCGACATTTACTACGCGACCAGCCTCGACGGCATCGTATGGCAGGAGCAGGGACCTTCGGTTCAGCGCGGTCCCAAGGGGTCGTTCGACGCAAGAACGGTATGCACGCCAGACGTCCTCGAGTACGAGGGCAAATTTTACATGGTGTATCAGACACAGTCGGACAAGGCGTCCTACTTCACTGGCCGATCAGAGAGCGTCGGAATGGCGATTGCGGACAAGCCAGCCGGGCCATGGCGCAAGTTCCGCGAAGAAATTCTAACTCCTATGGAGAACGGGGACTGGTTCGGCAACGACGATAGCTACAATAGTGGCACGTTCGTTGGGGTAACGCACGATCCGAGCCTATATTTCTACAAGGGCGCGTTCTGGCTTTACTACAAGTGTGGTTCAGCTGCCGATGCTGTAAGCGGGGTGAACCCTCATAAGCATTCGGGCCCCGATACCCGGTGGGGCGTTGCAACATCGGTTCGTCCGGAAGGCCCCTACACGCACTCGCCTCTGAACCCGATCACCAATAGCGGCCACGAAACCATGCTTTGGCATTACAACGGAGGCATCGCCGCCCTGTTGAACAGAGATGGGCCGGAGCAGGACACCATCCAGTGGGCGGCGGATGGAGTCAGTTTCGAGTTGATGGCGCACGTCAATAACACGCCGCAGGGCGGTGGCGCTTTCCGCTCCGGTGAGGAGGAGGCACACCCACTTGCAGGCATTCAATGGGGTTTGTGTCATTTGGATCAGAGAGCGGAAAAGTGGAACTGCCTGATGCGTTTCGATCTTGATCCTCGCCAAAGTAATCGCGTTGGTTCTGGATATCCAGCATCCAACGTTGCCAGTCTGTTTTAGGCTTCCCCTCGTTGAAACGTCAGGACAAAACATAATGCGCCTACTTGTTGCCGAAGCAATGCTGTCAAAAATTTTGAGTGATCGCGCACGGGAGGAAGAGTGGTGGGATAAACTGAGGCGTTCGCGGCCTGAACTCGAGATCGAGTTTGTTGATAGTCAGGAGGCGCTTTGCGAACGCATTCATGATGCTGATGCCGTTGCGGGATTTGTGTCGGAGGCGGCGTTAGCCCGGGCCAGCAAGCGTCTAGTCTGGGTCCATTCCTGGGCGGCGGGGCCGCAGGATCAGCTATACCCCAGCTTTAACCAGACCAATATCACGCTGACCTGTAGCAAGGGTAACGGGGCAATTCCTTTGGCCGAACATGCGATACTGATGATGCTGATGTTGGCCAGGGATATGCCTAGCTACTGGCAGGCGCAGGCGGCACGACAGTGGTCAGGCCATGTGAACATCGAACTTGCTGGCAAAACCTGCGCCATTTTGGGGGCAGGCCACTCGGCAAAGGAACTGGCAAAGCGAGCGCGTGCCTTTGGCATGAAAGTTTTGGCCTATCGGCGAACCCCCACAAGTTCGCCCGAGTTTGATCGGGTCTGCGGCGGGGATGAATTGCAAGGCTTGCTGGCAGAGGCAGATTTTGTCGTCAACACCTTGCCGCGGACGCCGCATACCATCGGTTTGATTGGCGCTGCTGAGCTCGATTGTATGAAGCGAACCGCCTATTACGTCTGTGTGTCGCGGGGGGCATCGTTCAGGATGACGCGTTGATTGCTGCGCTGCGTGAAAAGCGCATAGCAGGCGCGGGGCTGGACGCGCATCTGGTGGAGCCGCTCGACGCTGATAGCCCGTACTGGGACTTGCCAAACACCATCGTGACGCCACACGACGCTGCCCACTGCGTTGAGACCCACGAGCGAGGTGTCGCCATTCTGATTGAAAATGCAAAGCGCTTCGGCTCGGATCGACCACTTGTCAATGTGGTTGATGTTGAGGTGGGGTACTAGCCGGCCGCCATATTTCAAGGAAAGCGGATATTCCCAAATCAGTGACACCAGGGGCAGCCAAGGCATTGGTCTGGTCATTGGGGCAGCGATTGCAAGGCAAGGCGCAAATGTAGCCTTGATCGCGCGCGACCAGGATCGACTGGATCGCGCGGTGGCCGAGCTGAGCGAATCTAATGGGAAGGTGATCGGGATTGCTGCCGATGTGACCAGTCTGGATGATGTTGAGCGGGCGTGTGCCGAATGTAACCAAGTCAACGGGCCCGTTGGCTTATTGGTCAACAATGCGGGCCTGCATAAGGGCTGTGGTCCATTCCGGGAAATCACTGCCGAGGCTACCTGTGTGACCGGTTATGCTGTCGGCAAGACAGCGATGATGCGCTTTACGGAGAGCGTCGCCCTGGAGCATCACTGTGTTTTTGCTTTTGCCCTGCTGCCTGGATTGGTCAACATGCCGGGCAATCAAGACAAGTTTAAGCGCGAAGCCGAAATGCTCGAAGCGAAATCACGGCCGCCTGAAGATGCTTCCGAGATAGCCTTGGCGTTCGCTAGCGGTCGGTTCGATGAATTGACGGGCCGCGTTTTCCGGGCGGGGGAAAATATGGATACCATTTTGGGCGATACCAAAAAATCATCGAGAGTGATCTCAGGCGGCTGGCCGTGCCTTGAGGCGCACGAGCGATCGGAAATGGCACGGCAACTGGTGCCGCGCCAATCTATAATTTACGCCAGCGTGAGAATTCCCCACATGGACAAATGTGGGACCCGGATCACGGTTTCCTCACCTTGTGAATTGATCTGAAGTGCCACTGGCTCTACGCCCGGCGCATAAAATCTGGCTGAAGTAAACGCGCGCCCGGTCAATGACCGGCCAAGGGCAATATCAACGTCATTTTGAACCGTGAACGCGTCGTCATCATGGTCGAGATTGAAATTGACGAGGTGCAGAATTAGAGGTGCGCTAGCGTCATCCTTGTTCTCGCGCGCCTGAACCACAATATTGTCGGCCCCATGCACCGAAATAGAGGGGGTGATGGTGCTGAGTAACTGCTCGGCATTGGTCCAAGTGATTAGCTTGGTGCCGATTTCATCCAGTTTTCTGGTTTGTGCATCGTTAAGGTATTCCTTGTCAAAGCACACGACGGCGTCAAGGTTGGTCAGATCCTCAGACAATAGACTGTCCTTGATCCAATCATCCCCAGCCACGATATATCGATGCGGAATATTGGCGTGGGTCAGTGCGGCGGTTGCATCAACTATCGCGGTCGCCGGTGCGCTGCGTTGAAACTGTTCCTTGGAGTATTTTCGAGAGACCCCGTTGCTGAAGATCAACGCGACTTTTGCGACCGCCTCATACCCATCAAAAAGCTGCGAATAGTCACGAACGAAGTGATAGAGGTCCTCATAGTCGCCGACTTTGCTGTGATACCAGTGATCGGCCTCATTGGTAATTCTGATCGACCACATTTTGGTTGGAACCATGAACACATGGCCAAACGCGTAGGCTTGTGCAATCCATAGGCGTATTTTGGCGATGCGATCGTCCAGCCTGGCTGGCTCGAAGTCTTGCGGAACAGCTGTAATCGCCAGTAACCGTTCAATGGCGTCGGCCAATTTGTAGGTATGGATGACGTCGCGCGGAAATACTTCGTCCTTGTTGCCAAGATATTTCATCTCATTAGTGTAGAAGTCGTGTTGATCGACTGCGTACATATAAGAAGCACTATAAAATGGCGAGTTCGAACTCATGGGGATATTGCGGCCGGCTAGGTTGCAGGCGGATGATTTGAAGAGTTGAAACAGGCCGTTTATTTCGTCCCACTGATAGTCGAAAAATTCCTTGAGAAGGGGCAGGGAGGGGGTGGACGGTGGTTTCTTCGCGATATTGATCGGAGGTTACGCCTTTGTCGCGTAGGTAGGTTCGATAGTCGAAGCCATAGAGGGTCGAAATGCCGTGTTCTGCCAATTGTTTTTTGGACAGTTTATGGCCGAGATAGGATTTGAACCCCGACATGCAATGATCACAAAAACACCCGCCGTAGCGGCGACTCAGGGCGCCGATGGTGGGAATTGCCGAGTCGATCATCAGCCAATCCACACCAGATGCAACGACCCGCTCGAGCTGGTAGATCAAATAAGCCCGGTATCCGGGCGCGTTGGTGCAATAATGGTAGGCGGGATGGCCCTTGTAGCGGTGCTCCCACCAGGTCGTGACAGGCATATAGTCGAGGTCGCGGACCACCGATTCCATGAAGTTGCTGTCGTAGTCGATCATGCCCATCCAGTCGGCATCCAGCTCTACGCGGCCCTGAAACTTGACCCCGCAGCGATGTGCCTCGTCAACGAAGCGCTTCATCACCTCGTCCGGCTCAAGTCCGCGTCGGTCGGGTTCGGGCAAGAATCCCCACCCAAGGGCGGTCGCCCGGAACCGTTTGAATTCCTCCATCGTACCCGGTCGCGTGATGACGACGTCTGATCGTTTTAGTGTCACGTTCTCTTCCCTTAGGTCTTTTCCAGTTTTGTGAGATAGACGAAATACGGGCCGCGTTCGGCTTGGTCCTTTTCACCAGAAAGCCAAGCTTGAAGCGTGGTTTTCCCCGTATCCAGCCAAGTATTGAATAGGGCGCAATCCTCATCACCCTTGAGCAGTTCTGACTGGTCGGTCTCGCCGATTTTCAGCCGAGCCGTCTGCGCGCCGAGCCCACCTGCGACGCCGCGCGGATAGCGTCGCAGTTCGATCTCATAGTGCGCCGGTACGACAATATCGAGCGCCCAAAAACCATTGGCATTTCGGTCTGGATCGCTAACCCATTCCTGCATCCATGGAATTTTCCCGGCGGTGGGATGCCAGTCTCGCGCGGTCAATAGACATGGATCTGCAGGCGGTGAGCCGACAAGGGCATAGACATAATCGGCAAGTGCCGGTTGGAGGCTTTCCCACCAGCCCTCGTAGTCCTGCCGCAGTTCGGCAACGATGTTGGGCTCGTTGCTGGCAATATCGGTAGACTGGCCGGGATCAGTGTTCACGTCGTAGAGTTCGATGCCGTTGATCAAGCGCCAATTGCCGCGCATCACAACGCAATGGTGCCATTTCCTGGGAACGTCTGGCTGCAGGTGCACAAAAAGGCTGCGCTCTGGTGCGGGTTCATCGGAAAGTATTTGAGGAACGAGGCTAACGCCATCAAAGCTGTCGTTTGGTTGTACCGGCAATTTGCACAGGTCAATCAGCGTCGGCAGCACATCAATGTGGCCTGTCAGGCCGCTGATCTTGTGCTCGAACGGGAGATATCCGGGCGCACGCAGGAAGAAGTTGACGCGGTGTCCACCTTCATAGACGGCCCCCTTTTTTCCGCGCATGCCGGCGTTAAAACCTGAACCGGTTTCGGGATCAAATCCAGCGGCCGTGCCGTGGTCGGCGGTGAAAACAACAATGGTGTTCTCATCAAGCCCGAGCTCCGCGAGCTTTGCAAACAGGCGCCCCATATTGTCATCGAAATTGGTGATCATCCCATAAAACCGGGCCCGCTCTTCGGGGATGCCCTGATCGCGGAACGGTTGGGCATAGGACTCGGGAACGTGGAAGGGCGAGTGCATGGCGTTGGTCGCCAGATAGACGAAAAAGCGCTCGTCCTTCTTGCCTTCGATGTAGTCCATTGCTTCATCGAAAAAGATGTCGGTGCAGTATCCCTCGTGCTGCCTGGGCTCGCCATTGTGGAAATAGACATCATCGAAAAAGTCGTTACCCCAATAGTCGGGTAGTTCGCCGATGCCGCCGCCGCCATGATATATGGTAGTCTCAAATCCGCGATGCTGGGGCGCGAAGGGATAGTTGTCCCCCAAATGCCATTTGCCGAACATTGCGGTGCGATAATCGCTTTGGGCGAAGTAATCGGCCATCGTGGTTGCGCTTGTATCAAGCTGATGGCGGCCCTCAACCACGTGCCAGACGCCGCTTCGCGTTGAATAGCGCCCGGTCATCAGCGCCGCGCGTGAGGGCGAGCAAACGGGGTCATGATGGTGGTTGTCCAGCTGAACGCTTTGTCTGGCCATGCGGTCCAAGTGTGGGGTCTTTAGTGTCGGATTACCGTGATAAGATATATCGCCGTAACCCTGATCATCAGTGATGACGAAAATGACATTGGGTTTTGAGATTGTGGCCTCCATGTCGGCTTGGGGGCGCCAACCTAATTTGAGCTGATAGAAAACCTTGCTGTGTGCGGTACTGTCACGCCACGCATCGTATTTTTGGTAGAACCATATAATTGTGAGGTAATATCAGAATTGATGTTATGTCAATCATTGAGGCAAAAAATTCACGTCGGTGGCGAATTTGCGTTCGTACGGATAAAGTTTGGCGGGCCAAATATAGCGCGGTCTTGTCATGTGGAAATTTCAGCTGACAGGAAAGGGGCCAACAGGCGATAACACCGATAAAAGGTGGGTAGAGCCGATTTTGTCGGCAGGGCAGTTGCTGAAATGACTGGGATTGATCAATCCAATCCTAGTGGCAAATGCTATTCCCGCGATTAAACTGTTGGTATTCAATCGTAATGTGAATGCGGCTACAATTGGGTAGCAGAAGGAGCGGGCAGAATTGTCAGAAATCGCGAAAAGCCAGATCCCGCAGGATTTTGAGGCCTTGCGGCAGGCGATCATGGAACGACGGCATGATTTGCCCAAACGGCTGACGCAGGTGGCAGCCTATAGTCTTGATAACCCTGACGAAATTGCCTTCGGAACCGTTGCAAGCATTGCGGCGTCGGCGGCGGTGCAGCCTTCGACACTGGTGCGATTTGCCCAGCAATTTGGATTTGACGGCTTTTCTGGGTTACAGCAAATTTTTCGGGCTCGGTTACGCGAGCGCAATTCAACCTATGAAGACCGGCTGCGGGCACTTGAAGCCGACAATGCGGAAGTGTCGGAAAACATTGGAATTTTGAACGGGTTTTTATCGGCTGCCGGTCGGTCGGTGGAGACTTTATCGCACTCGATTGATCCGGCGACATTTGAGCGGTCGGTGGAATTATTGGCCAGGGCGGACACGATTTATCTGCTGGCCAAGCGGCGGGCCGCGCCGATCGGCATCTATATGGCTTATGCCTTTGGAAAGATGCGCGTCCGCAACCAGTTGATCGCAACATCGGTGGGGATCGACGACGATCTGGTGGCGATGGCGGGTCCGAACGATGCGGCGATTGCGATTTCTTTTTCTCCCTATTCGCCCGAAACTGTGGGGCAGTCACGGATGATGACGGACCGGGGCATCCCATTGATTGCCATAACAGATTCGGCGTTCTCGCCCTTGGCTGGCGAGGCTGCAGCCTGGTTTGAGGTCGTTGAGGCGGACCATGCCGGATTTCGCTCGTTGTCAGCGGGTATGGCGTTGGCCATGGCTTTGACAGTGGCCGTGGCCGAATGGCGGCGGCGGCACAAGAGCGCGCCATAAATCGATCGCCTCGACATTTTCAATATAGAATAAACGTTCCATGTTGGCTATGACATAGAACCTGTGCTGCATTTTTTGCGCGGATTTGCGTTAGCATCTGCTAACGTTGAGTGTGACATCGCGCGGTTTTCGGAGGATTAGATGGTCAATTCAGGTGATGACGAGGCGGCTCCTGTACTCGAACTGATTTCCATCGGGCGTTCGTCAGTTGATCTCTATGGCCAACAGATTGGCACCAAGCTGGAGGATGTCGCCAGTTTCTCCAAAGCTGTTGGCGGGTGCCCGTCCAATATTGCTATTGGGACGTCGCGATTGGGGCTTAGAACAGGGCTGATCACGCGGGTGGGCGACGAGCAGATGGGGCGGTTTATCCGCGAGCAGATGGTTCGCGAAGGGGTCAACGTAACCGGCATCGTGACCGACGCCGAACGGCTGACGGCGCTTGTATTGCTCGGCATTGAGAATGACGCGGCATTTCCGATGATATTTTATCGTGAAAACTGCGCCGACATGGCGCTGGAAGAAACCGACATAGATGAAGCATTTGTTGCCGGCGCCGGAGCAGTTCTGGTCAGTGGGACGCATTTTTCGAAAGCCAATACCGAGGCGGCACAGAAAAAGGCGATTCGTATTGCCAAGGCGCACGGGCGCAAGGTTATTTTCGATATTGATTACAGACCCAATCTTTGGGGGTTGGCAGGGCATTCGGCGGGCGATAGCCGTTATGTCGCGTCTGACTATGTGACGAGCAAACTCAAGCCGGTACTGGCCGATTGCGACCTGATCGTGGGCACTGAAGAAGAAGTGCTGATCGCGGCGGGACAAAGCGATTTGGTGGCGGCGCTCAGGGCCATTCGGGCGGTCTCAGATGGCCTAATTGTCCTGAAGCGCGGACCGATGGGCTGCATCGTTTATGAGGGCGAGATTCCCGACGACCTCGAAGAGGGAATTGTGGGGACTGGTTTTCCCATCGAAGTTTTCAATGTGCTGGGGGCGGGGGACAGTTTCATGTCCGGTTTCCTGCGCGGCTGGTTGCGGGGGGAAACGCACAATGTTTCGGCGACCTGGGCCAATGCCTGTGGCGCGTTTGCGGTGTCGCGGCTCTTGTGCTCCCCCGAAATTCCAACCTTTGCCGAACTTCAATACTTCCTGACCAATGGTAGCCCGGAAAAAGCGCTGCGCAAGGATGAGGCAATCAACCATTTGCATCGGGCGACAACTCGGCGCATTGAGCAGCCACGATTAATGGCGCTGGCGATAGATCATCGCAGTCAGCTTGAGGAAATGGCGGCAGCGGCGGGGCGCGATGGTGCAGCAATCAGCGCGTTCAAACTTTTAGCAGTTCAGGCGGCGACAAAAATTGCCCGGGGACGCGCGGGATTTGGTATGCTGCTGGACGATAAATATGGCCGCGAGGCCCTGTTTTCTGCGCAAAAGCAGGGGTTTTGGATCGGCAAGCCGTTTGAAGAACCCGGCTCACGCCCCTTACGGTTCGAATTTTCCCAGGATGCGGGCAGTCGCCTGATTGATTGGCATATCGACCACTGCATCAAGGTGCTGTGCTTTTATCATCCGGATGATGAGCCAGACCTAAAGACTGCCCAAATCGAAAAGCTGGGCAGCCTGCAGGAAGCGGCGCGGACCGTCGGACGAGAATTGCTGATTGAGATCATCGCGGGCAAGCACGGCGTATTGGAGCAGGACACGTTGCCCCGGGCGCTGGATGAGCTTTATCAGGCCGGATTGAAGCCAGATTGGTGGAAGCTGGAGCCGCAGGCGTCGCCCGCCGCGTGGCAGGAAATTGATGCCACAATTGAGCAGCATGATCCCTGGTGTCGTGGCGTTGTGCTGTTGGGGCTGGACGCGCCGATGGCTGAACTGGAGGCCGGATTTGCTGCAGCGCAAGTGGCGCGCTCAGTGAAGGGATTTGCCGTGGGGCGCACAATATTTGGCGAAGCGGCGCGCAGCTGGCTAGCGGGGACGATGAGCGATGCCCAAGCAATTGACGATATGGCCAAGCGGTTTGAAGCACTGACGCTGGTCTGGGAACGGGTAGCGGGCCAAGTCGCAGCATAGGCACCCTCGGTCTCCCCGTCGCGGGGCGGTAAGAGTTGGCAAAAAGCAGGAAGAGATTAGCATGAGCCAGAAAGCAGTTCGATTGACGATGGCGCAAGCGCTGGTGCGGTTCATGGCGGCGCAGAAGGTTGAGATCGAGGGCGAGGTGTGCCCGATATTTGGCGGCGTGTTTGCGATTTTCGGGCATGGCAATGTCGCGGGACTGGGCGAAGCCCTTTACGGTGTGCGTGATCAGTTGCCGACCTATCGTGGCCAGAACGAGCAGGGTATGGGCAATGCGGCCGCAGCCTTTGCCAAGGCCAGTTTTCGACGCCGGTTCATGGCGTGCACCTCCTCAATCGGACCGGGGGCGCTCAATATGGTCACCTCGGCGGCTGTGGCGCATGTCAACCGATTGCCGATGTTGCTGTTGCCGGGCGATGTGTTTGCCAATCGTCGGCCTGATCCGGTCTTGCAGCAGGCCGAAGATTTTGGCGATGGCACGGTGACGGTCAATGATTGCTTCAGGCCGGTCAGTCGCTATTTCGACCGGATTACCCGTCCCGAGCAAATCATGCCGGCGCTGGCGCGTGCCATGCAGGTGCTGACCGATCCGGCCGAATGCGGGCCAGTGACCTTGTCGCTGTGTCAGGATGTGCAGGCGGAAGCCTATGATTATCCCACAGGGTTCTTTGATGAAAAAGTCTGGCGGCAGCGCCGGGTGATGCCAGATGCAGATGAATTTGCCGAAGCGGCGGGCGCCTTGATGCAGGCCAAGCGGCCAGTGATCATTTCCGGTGGTGGGGTGCTTTATTCTGGCGCCAGCGCGGCGTTGGGGCGTTTTGCGCAAAGCCATGGCATTCCCGTGCTGGAAACCCAGGCGGGCAAATCGGCGCTGGCCCATGATCATGCGATGAACATGGGGTCGGTTGGGGTGACGGGCACATCGGCGGCCAACCAACTGGCGGAGGACGCAGATGTGGTTCTGGCGGTGGGGACGCGGTTGCAGGATTTTACCACCGGTTCATGGGCGCTGTTCAAGAATGAAGCGCTCAAGATCATTGGACTCAATACCCAGATTTTCGATGCCGCCAAGCATCGCGCCCTGCCGCTGATTGCCGATGCGCAGGTGGGGCTGGATGCGCTCAACACCGCGATGATGGGTTGGGAAGCGGAAACCGACTGGACCAACAGGGCACGCGACGGCAAGGCGGATTGGCTGCATGAAGCCGACAAGGCCATGGCACCGGGCAACGCCGAATTGCCGTCCGATGCACAGGTCATCGGGGCGGTATTGCGGACGCGCGAAGATTCGGTGCTGGTGTGTGCGGCAGGCGGATTGCCGGGAGAACTGCATAAGCTCTGGCAGGCCAAAAAACCGGGCAATTATCACATGGAGTATGGTTTTTCGACCATGGGCTACGAGATTGCCGGGGGGCTTGGCGTCAAGCTGGCAAGACCTGATGATGATGTTGTCGTGATGGTCGGGGATGGCAGCTATTTGATGCTGAATTCCGAAATTGTTTCCTCAATAATGCTGGGGGCCCGACTGACCATTGTTGTGCTCGATAATGCCGGGTACGGCTGCATCAATCGGCTGCAGATGGAAACGGGTGGGGCCAACTTCAACAATCTGCTCAAGGATACCCGACATGTTGAGCTGCCCAGGATAGATTTTGCGGCGCACGCCAAAAGCCTGGGCGCGGTGGCGCGCAAGGTCAATTCCATTGGTGATCTGGAAGCGGCGCTCAAGGAAGCGGAAGGCGATGCGGTGACCAGTGTTATCGTGATTGATACCGATCCGCTGGTGACGACCGATGAGGGCGGGCACTGGTGGGATGTGGCGGTGCCTGAAGTTTCAGCGCGCAGCGAAGTCAATGTGGCGCGCGAAAATTACGAACAGGCGCGCAAGAAGCAGCGGCCCTAATATTTCAGGAGAGCCCCGTGAAGGCAAAACTTGGTATGTCGCCCATCGCCTGGTGGAACGATGATCTGGTTGAACTGAGTGACGATGTAACGCTTGAAGAATGCCTGAGCCAATCGCGCTCGGCAGGCTTTACCGGCATGGAAAAAGGGCGGCGGTTTCCCGACGATCCTGCCGTGATGCTGCCAATCCTCAAGGCGGCGGACGTGACGCTTTGCGGGGGTTGGTTTTCGGGCACGCTGGTAGATGAAGAGCTGGCTGTCAACATGGCGCGGATCGAGCCAATGATCGAGCTGTTCAAGGCCGTGGATGCGCCGTGCATTGTTTATGGCGAAGTGGGGCGTTCAATTCAGGGACAGCGCTCGGTACCGCTGGCGCAAAAGCCCCGGCTAGATGAAAGCGAAATGAAGGCCTATGCGAATAAGGTCACCCAATTTGGTGAGTGGTGCGCCGAAAAAGGCATGCCGCTGGCTTATCACCACCATATGGGCGCGGTGGTTGAAACCGAAGCGGAACTTGACGCCTTCATGAACGGGTCGGGAGCAGGGATTCCGCTGTTGTATGACGCGGGACATCTGGCCTTTGCGGGCGGGGATGTTCTGGGTGTCATCGACAAACATCACAAGCGGATCAGACATGTTCATGTAAAGGACGTGCGCATGGGTGTGATTGAGGCGTTGGACAGGACCCGGCAATCGTTTCTCGATGCGGTGGCGCTCGGGGCGTTTACGGTGCCGGGCGACGGATCGCTGGATTTTGAAGCGATTGTGCAAAAATTTGCCGATCATGGCTATGAGGGCTGGCTTGTCGTGGAGGCGGAGCAGGACCCCAAGGCCAATCCACCGGAAAAAATGGCAGAGGTTGGTCACAAAGAGCTTTTGCGGGTGATGGGAGCGGCCGGATACACCGTGGAAACGCAAGGCTTTCCCAAGCAATAACGGCGGCCCGATGCTGCAAACCGGAGAATACTATGTCGAAACTATTGATCAAGCCGCAGGCGAGCAAAGGGCGGGTGCATCATGTGACCCCCGAAACGGCAGGCTGGACCTATGTCGGGTTCGATCTGCATCAGCTTGCGGTGGGCGAGACTGTTTCGGGTGGTGAAGCTGGGCGCGAAATGTGCCTTGTTTTTGTCAGCGGCAAAGGCACGGCGCAGGCGGGGGACAAGGATTTTGGCGAACTGGGCCAAAGGATGAGCCCGTTTGACGGCAAGCCCTATTCGCTATATGCGCCGGCGGGGACGCAATGGGCGGTTACCGCGACGACCGAGTTGACGCTGGCAGTTTGTTCCGCGCCGGGAACGGTGGGCAATTTCGTGGCTCGGGTGATTGCGCCAAGGGATGCTGAGGCGCTGACGCGTGGCAAGGGCAGTAATGTGCGCCATGTGGTCAATATCTTACCCGAGACCGAGCCCGCAGAGTCATTGCTGGTGGTTGAGGTGATCACGCCGGGCGGTAATACCTCGTCCTATCCACCGCACAAGCACGACAAGGATAATCTGCCACACGAAAGCCAGCTCGAAGAGACCTATTATCATCGGATGAACCCGCCGCAGGGCTTTGGCTTTCAGCGGGTTTATACCGATGATCGTTCGCTTGATGAGGCGATGGCGGTCGAAGATGGCGATGTGACGCTGGTGCCCAGGGGCTATCATCCGGTCGCGGCGACCCATGGCTATGACCTCTATTATCTCAACGTGATGGCCGGACCGACGCGGATCTGGAAGTTTCACAATGCGGCTGAACATGAGTGGCTACTCAAGCCCTGACCTAAATGGAGTTTTCTGAATGAGTGTTCGTTTTGCGCTGTTGGGTGCGGGCCGGATTGGCAAGGTGCACGCCAAGGCAATTGCCGCCAATCCTGATGCCGAACTGGTTGTGGTGGCTGATGCCTTTGCAGTGGCGGCTGATGATCTGGCCAAGGCATATGGGTGTGTGGTCTTAGATATTGATAGCATTGCTGCTGACCCGAATATTGATGCAGTGGTTATCTGCACCCCGACCGACACCCATGCTGATTTGATCGAGCAGTTCACGGTCGCTGGCAAAGCGGTTTTTTGTGAGAAGCCGATTGATCTAAGTGTTGAGCGAGTGCGGACTTGTCTTGGGGTTGTGGCCAGGCACAAAGGCACGCTGATGGTGGGGTTCAATCGCCGGTTTGATCCTCATTTCATGGCGGTCAAGCAAGCGATTGTCGACGGGCAGATCGGCGCGGTTGAAATGGTCAATATCATTTCGCGCGATCCGGGACCGCCACCGATTGACTATATCGGACGGTCAGGCGGAATTTTTCGCGACATGACCATCCATGATTTTGATATGGCGCGGTTCCTACTCGGCGACGAGCCGATTCTGGTGACGGCGCATGCCTCGGTGCTGGTGGACAAGGCGATTGAGGCCGCCGGGGACTTTGACAGTGCCAATATCATTCTGGAAACGGCGAGCGGCGCGCAGGCCTCAATCTCCAATTCGCGGCGGGCCAGCTATGGCTATGATCAGCGCATTGAAGTGCTTGGAGCACAAGGACTGGTAAGCGCGGAAAACCAGCGGCCAGTTTCGATCGAGATTGCCAATGGCAAGGGTTTTACCCGGCCACCGCTGCATGACTTTTTCATGACGCGCTATACCGAGGCCTATGCCAACGAGATTACCAGCTTTATTGCGGCGATTGGTAGCGGCAAGGCGGCGACGCCATCGGGCGAGGATGGGCTCAAGGCCTTGATCCTTGCCGAAGCGGCTTTGAGATCGGTGGCTGAAGGGCGTCGCGTCGCGGTCAGCGAAATCGCGCCATAAGGTTTGGCTTGCCGATAGCGGCCAAGCGCTTTATCCAAAGGCCGAATTTGGTTGCGCGGTTCCTCGCGCAGCCACGCTTGCAAGCCGATGGAGAGCATTTTGGAGCCGCAGAGTTTTGTGCTGACGCTGTCTTGTGAGGACAGACCGGGGATTGTGGCTTCAGTCACGACTGAACTGGCGGCGCGAGATGCCAATATTGCTGAAAGCAACCAGTTTTGGGATCGCCAGACCGGGCAGTTTTTCATGCGGCTGGCGTTCAATGCGGCAATGGGCACCAGCCGGGAAGTGCTTGAGTTGGCCCTAAAGCCGTCGGTCGCGCGGTTCGGCATGAAGACGCAACTGGTTAATCAGGCCAGCCGCCCCCGCATCGTGGTGATGGTTTCCAAGTTCGACCATGTGTTGTTGCACTTGCTCTACCAGATCAAGGTGGGGTGGCTGGACGCCGAGGTGGTGGGAATTGTTTCCAACCATGAAGATGCGCGCTCGATTGCGGAAGCTGAGAACATTCCGTTTCACTATTGGCCCGTGAGCAGGGACACCAAGGCTGAGCAGGAAGCGTTGGTGATGGATCTTGTGCAGCGCGAGAACATCGATCTGGTGGTTCTGGCGCGCTATATGCAGGTGCTATCGGACAAATTATCAACGCGGCTATTTGGGCAGATCATCAATATCCACCATTCGTTCCTGCCGAGTTTTAAAGGGGCCAAGCCCTATCATCAGGCCCATGATCGCGGGGTCAAACTGATCGGTGCGACGGCGCATTATGTGACGCCAGCGCTGGACGAGGGCCCGATTATTGAACAGGAAACGGCGCGAGTCAGTCATTCAATGAGCGCCGAGGATCTGGTGGCGGCGGGCCGCGATATCGAAGCGCGGGTTTTGGCGCGCGCGGTCAAGCTGCATTGCGAGAACCGGGTCATGCTCAATGGGCACAAGACGGTGGTGTTTGGCTAAGCACTGCGATCTGCACGGGAGCGGTTGACAGTGTGGACCGGAGCCGGGCAGGTTGCGATATCTGATATCGTATAGGATTTTCCATGCCGCTGGTTGATGCAGTCGAATTGCGAGACGTGGCGACGGCGGCGCTCAAGGGCGCAGGCGTGCCCGAGGGCGGTGCGCGATTGCAGGCGGACCTGTTGTTGGACGCCGAATTGCGGGCGGTTCCGTCGCACGGATTTTTGCGGTTGGAGCGACTGGTGGCGCGCATCGGCAATGGGGTGGCGAGCGCTACGGCCAGTGGCAGCCATGATTGGCGCGGGCCGGGATTTGTCAGCGTTGACGGGCAGAACGGGCTGGGACCGGTGGTGGCTGAAGCAGCGCTGGCGGCCATTTCACCGGCTGCGAAAAGCCAGGGGATTGCCGTGGCGGCGGTCGCAAACGCCAACCATATCGGCATGCTGGCCTATTATGCAGAAGCGATTGCGCGCGCCGGGCAGGTGGGAATTGTGCTCTCGACCAGTGAAGCGCTGGTGCACCCCTATGGTGGGCGGCAGGCATTGATCGGCACCAATCCAATTGCGATTGGTGTTCCCAGCGCGGACGGACCGTTTGTTGTTGATCTGGCCACAAGCCTTGTGTCGATGGGCGAAATTCACGATCGGGCGCATCGCGGGCAAGCGCTGCCCGAGGGTTGGGCGCTGGACGCACAGGGCAACACAACCACCGACGCCGAGGCGGCAAAAGCGGGGGCAATTGCACCATTTGGCGCGGCCAAGGGTTATGCATTGGGCCTGGCGTTTGAACTGATGGTGACGGCGCTGACCGGGACGGCGTTGGGGCGCGATGTCGTTGGCACGCTGGATGCCGACCAGCTCTGCAACAAGGGCGATGTGTTTATCGTCATTGATCCGGTGTCGGGGCAGGGTGAGGCGATTGCACGGTATCTCGAAATTTTGCGTCAGGCCGAACCCGCCGACGGCTTTGATCAGGTATTGATACCCGGCGAGCGGGGTCGTGCGCTTAAAGCTGAACGGCTCAGGGGCGGGGTGCCGGTAGCCGATAGTGTTTGGTCGAGCATGCAGCGGCTGCGTGATACGGCGCTTGCCAGAGGAGAAATTTGAAATGGGGATGTTTGCTACAGGGCGGTCGCCGCGCAATATCGTTTTCGGACGTGGCCAACGCCAATCCCTGCCCGGCTATGCCGGCCAATTGGGACAGCGAGCGCTGGTGGTGACGGACGAACGCATGGGGGCGGAAGCAGATTTCGTCGCCATGATGGACGGGTTGCGCACTGCCGGGTTGAGCATTGAGATATTTGACGCGACGCCGCCCGAGGTGCCACTGGCTGCCATTGAGCAATGCGTTGCGGCGGGGCGCGCCTTCGGGCCCGATATAGTTATTGGGATCGGCGGTGGGTCCTGTCTTGATATGGCAAAAGCTACCGCTCTGTTGCTGGCGCATGACGGTTCGCCGCGCGATTATTTTGGTGAGTTCAAAGTGCCAGGCCCTGTGGTGCCCTTGATTGCCGTGCCGACCACGGCAGGAACAGGCAGCGAGGCAACGCCGGTAGCCGTGGTGGCCGATAGCGACCGCGTGCTCAAGGTTGGTATCGCCAGTCCGTTTCTAATTCCCCATACCGCCATTTGCGACCCTGAACTGACGCTGACTTGTCCGGCTGGGTTGACTGCAATCGCAGGGGCCGATGCACTGACCCACGCCATTGAGGCGTTGACGGCGCTGGCTCGGCCGATTGATGGGCAAACGACGCATGAGCATGTTTTTGTGGGCAAGAACGGGCTCAGTGATACCTATGCAAGGCAAGCAATCAGCCATCTCAGTGATGGACTGGCGCGCGCGGTTGCATCAGGCGAAGATATGGCCGCCCGCGAAAGCGTGATGCTGGGAGCGCTGTTGGCTGGGATGGCCTTTGGGGTAGCAGGAACGGCGGCGGCCCATGCGATTCAATATCCGGTTGGCGCCCTAACCCACACGGCGCACGGGTCCGGGGTCGCGTGTCTGTTGCCCTATGTTATGCACTTCAACCGCTCACACGCCACAGCTTCGATGGCCCAGGTTGCCGAGGCGATGGGCGTTGTCGTTGCGCGCGACGATGATGATGCCAATGCCGAACGGGCAATCGTGGCGGTGGAAACATTATTTGGCGAGATCGGCATCCCGCGCGACCTTGAAGCGTTGGGCCTCAAGCACGATCAGCAGGAATGGTGCGCCGAGCAATCGATGGGTGCGGCGCGTCTGGTCAAGAACAACCCACGACCACTGGACGTTGCAGCGATGCGCACGATTATCAAGGCGGCCCATGCCGGGCGCCGCGACCTGCTCGACGCAGAAATTTGAAAGGCAGGACAAATGCTCAATATACCAAAATCGCTCGAAGGCTTTGGACTGATGGACGGGGTCAAGACCGATTTGTTGATCGGCGGTGCATGGCGGCAGGGTGCCGAGAACAAGCGGATCGATGTGCTTGATCCATCGACCGGACAGGTCATCGCCGATATTGCCGATGCCACTGTTGATGACGGGTTGGCAGCGGTTGATGCGGCCTCGGATGCTGCGGCCTCGTGGGCGGCGACACCGCCTCGGCAGCGCGGCGAAATCTTGCGCAAATGTTTTGAGCTGATGGTGGCGCGGGCTGAAATGCTGGCGCGGCTGATCAGTCTTGAAAACGGCAAGGCGCTGCCTGACGCGCGGGGCGAAGTTGCCTATGCGGCGGAATTTTTCCGCTGGTTTTCCGAGGAAGCGGTGCGGATCAACGGCGATCTGTCGCTGGCGCCGAACGGCAATAATCGCATCATGGTGCAATATCAGCCTATTGGAGTCAGTGTCCTGATAACGCCGTGGAATTTTCCGGCAGCAATGGCGACGCGCAAGATGGCGCCTGCATTGGCGGCCGGGTGTACCGTTGTGTTGAAACCGGCAACTGAAACGCCGCTGACCGCCTATGCGATGGCAGCACTGATGGACGAGGCGGGTGTGCCAAAGGGCGTGGTCAATGTCGTTACATCCTCCAAGACCGCCAAGCTGATCAGCGCGATGTTGCATCATCCCAAGGTGCGCAAACTGTCGTTCACCGGTTCGACCCATGTAGGGCGGATTCTTTTGCGTGAAGCGGCAGATCAGGTGATCAGTTGCTCGATGGAATTGGGCGGCAACGCGCCTTTTGTCGTGTTTGATGATGCTGATCTGGAAAAGGCGCTTGATGGGGCCATGATTGCCAAGATGCGCAATGGCGGGGAGGCGTGCACCGCAGCCAACCGCTTTTATGTGCAGGCCGGCATTGCCGACAAGTTTGCACGAGGGCTGGCTGAACGCATGGGCGCGATGCGGTTGGGTGCCGGTTATGAAGAGGGTGTGACCTGTGGTCCGATGATCAATCTGGCCGCCATCGAGCGGATTGATGAATGGGTGCGCGAGGCGGTGGAAGATGGTGCTCATGTGCTGGTCGGCGGGGAAATGGGCAAGGGGGATGGGTATTTCTATCCGCCAACGGTCGTGACCAAGGTGCCGGGCGATGCCAATCTGGTGCGCGATGAAATATTCGGGCCGGTAGCGCCGATCACAGTGTTTGAAACGATGGACGAAGCCATCGCGCTGGCCAATGACAGCGAATATGGGTTGATTGCCTATGTCTATACCGAGGACATGAAAAAGGGTTTGCAGGTTGCGGACCGGTTTGAAGCGGGCATGGTGGGGCTCAATCGCGGCCTCGTATCGGACCCTGCGGCGCCGTTTGGCGGGGTCAAGCAAAGCGGGCTGGGGCGTGAGGGCGCGCACCATGGGATCCTCGAATTCTGCGAGGCAAAATATACAGCGGTAAGTTGGTAGGATGGCGGTTCCCAACGCTGTAGCGGGGCTATTGCAGCGACCGGCGCGCTTGGGTGACGAGGTCTATGGGCGGATATTTTCCCAGATCATGTCGCTCGACATCGCGCCGGGCACCCGCATATCGGTTGATGCATTGGCGCGCGAACTCGGGGTGTCGCAGACGCCAATCCGCGAGGCGCTGGGGCGGCTTGAGGGCGAGGGCCTTGTTACCAAAACCCATCTGGTTGGCTATCGCGCTGCGCCTCGGCTCAGTGCGCAACAGTTTGACGATTTGTACGATCTTCGCCTCTTGCTGGAGCCTTATGCGGCGGCGATGGCGGCGCAAAAAATCAGTGATGCTGACATTGGGCACCTGGTCGATCTCAGTGGGCAAATGGATGGTGCGGGTGAACAGGGCAGTCTTGATGAATATGCCCATTTTGCCCGGTTCGACATGGAATTTCATGATCAGGTGGCGGTCAGTTCCGGCAACGGTCTGGCCAGCGAGGCGCTAGGGCGATTGCATACGCATGTGCATCTGTTCCGGTTGGCCTACCATGAGCAGGCAATCGCGGCGGCGCTGCGTGAGCATGCGGTGGTAGTGAGCGCAATTGCGGCGCGCGATGCGGCGGGCGCGCACGAAGCGATGCAGCTTCACATCGAAAAATCGCGGGCGCGGTTCGTCAGCAGGATTGAGCGCTAGCAGGCAGGGAAATTGACCGCCAGGCCCGCAAGGCTGGTTTCCTTATAACGTTCGGACATGTCCATGCCGGTCTGGCGCATGGTTTCAACGCAGGCGTCAAGCGGGACGGCGTGAATGCCATCGCCTTTCATGGCCAGCGAGGCGGCGGTAACGGCTTTTACCGCACCAAAGGCGTTGCGCTCGATACACGGAATTTGCACCAGTCCGCCGACCGGGTCGCAAGTCATGCCCAGATGATGTTCAAGCGCAATTTCGGCGGCGTTTTCGACCTGGGTCGGGGTGCCGCCCATGATGGCGCAGAGACCGGCGGCGGCCATGGCGGACGCGGAGCCGACTTCGCCCTGACAGCCAACTTCGGCCCCCGAAATCGAGGCGTTGTGCTTGATAATGCCGCCAATGGCCGCAGCGGTCAGCATATAGTCGGCAATATTGCCAGGGGATGCGCCCGCGTTGAATTTGAGAAAATACCGCAGGACTGCTGGAATAACCCCAGCGGCCCCATTGGTGGGAGCAGTCACAACGCGGCCACCGGCGGCGTTTTCCTCATTGACGGCCATGGCGTAAACGCTCAGCCAGTCGTTGGCCATGAGCGGGGTAATTTCATTGCGCTGCCATTGAGCATCGAGTTGGCCGTGGATGGCCTTGGCGCGCCGTTTTACCTTGAGCCCGCCGGGCATGATGCCGTCTTGGGCAAGGCCGCGATCAATGCAGTTGGACATGGCGGACCAGATCGCATCGATGCCTTTATCAAGCTGGGTGCGCGATAGGGTCGCCTGTTCGTTGGCGCGTTTTAGTTGGGCAATGGAAAGGCCCGTCGCGGCGGCCATCGCAAGCATGTCGCTGGCATTGGCAAATGGGTAAGGCACATCAGCATCGGCGGGCGAGGCGGCCTTGACGGTTTCAAGCTCGGCCTCACTGACCACGAAGCCGCCACCGATGGAATAATAGACGCGGCGCAGCAGCAAACCGCCGTCGGCATCGAATGCGGCAAATTGCAAGCCGTTTGGATGGCCGGGCAGCTTGGTGTGCTTATCAAAGACGAGATCGCGTTGGGGGCGGAAACGATAGGCGGGATGGCCGGGTGGATGAAGCTGTCCTGAGGCTTCGACCGAAGCGATGAGCGCGTCCATTTCGTCGGGATCGACAGTATCGGGGGTTTTGCCGCAAAGGCCGAGAATGACGGCGCGTCCGCTGCCGTGGCCGACACCGGTAAAGGCCAGTGAGCCATGCAGGCTTGCTGTCAATGCCGCGGGTTGAGCATTGCGGGCGCGGGGCCAGTCGCCATGGGCGAGTTCATCGAGAAAGCGGTTGGCGGCGCTCATGGGCCCCATGGTGTGGGAGCTTGAGGGGCCAATGCCAATTTTGAAAACGTCAAATACCGAAAGAAACATCGAGATCACTGTGCGCTAAATCGGAATGGTGGGCAATCGGGACTGTTGTGCAATCGGGAACAGTGTATGGCAGGTTTGCTTGCTTGTTTTAGCGCACGCGACGCCAATATTGGGCGCAGGACAAGCAAGGAGATGAACATGAGCCATTATCATTTTCGCGAAGGAAAAGGGCGCGATATCAAGGCGCCAGTGTTGTTTTTATTTCATGGCACCGGGGGCGATGAGAACCAGTTTTTTGATCTCGGGGTGCAGTTGATGGCTGGCGCGCGCGTGATTGCGGTGCGGGGCGATGTTTCCGAGCAGGGCGCGCTGCGCTATTTCAAGCGGACGGGGGAAGGTGTCTATGACATGGCCGATCTGGCCACGCGTACGCAGGCTTTGTCTGCATTCGTTAGGGAGCGTCTGACCGAGGGCGAGGCATCAGCCGTGGTTGGGCTTGGATACTCGAATGGGGCCAATATTCTGGCGGCGATGCAATTTGAAAATCCGGATCTGTTTGGTGCCAGCGTTCTGATGCATCCGCTGATCCCGTTTGCGCCCAAACCACAGCCCGGACTTGCCGGACGCGAGGTGTTGATAACGGCGGGGCGGCAAGACCAGATTTGTCCGGCAGAAGCGACGGAGCGGCTGGGCGATTATTTCAGGGTACAGGGCAGTCAGACCGAGATCTATTATCATGCCGGTGGGCATGAGATCGTGGCGACGGAGATTGGCCGGATACAGCAATTTTTGAGCCATTACAGCGTTTTGACGGCATGAAGGTCCGTCAAAAAAGTGATCGATAGAGCGCCGATATCGCGTTTCCTGTTAATATAGTTTAGACGGCTGGGGCGCTAGTTATGGCTGACCGAGCGCGTGTCTTGCGCATGAGTCAGTCGGGATGGAGGAGCGCCCTATAGGCCAGTTGCGACAACGGATTGCTGCCAGTTTGCGCGCACGGGTGTTGCTGCTCGTGCTGCTGGGCTTTGCTGTTGTTGCCGCACCTGCCTATCTGGCATTTGACTGGATCGTTGGCAGCACCATCGTGCAACTGGGCACTTTGTTTGCCGAAAAGCAGATATTGTACGACCGTTATCGTGGCCTTGAAGCGCTCAACCGCGAGGTGTCGTTGGCTGAAACCTTGTCGGGCGCGCAGGCAGTTCGCGACTGGGCCGTGGACGAGAATGATCCGGAGCGGCGCCGTCGTGGCCTGGGTGAGCTTGAACACTTTCGGCAGTCGTTTGCCGACAAGAGTTATTTTTTCGTCGTGGCGAGCTCGGGCAATTACTACTTCAACAATGCATCAAACAGTTTTGCCGGCGAGCAGTATCGCTATACGATCTCGCCGGATAATCCGCGCGACAAATGGTACTATACAACCGCCGCGCTGGGCGATGGATGCCATCTCAATGTGGATAATGATCGCAATCTGGGTGTCACCAAGGTCTGGATGAACTGCGTCATTCGCGAAGGGCGCAAGGTGCTGGGAATTCTCGGCACGGGTATTGATCTGACCGCGTTCGTCAAGGAGGTCGTCAATGTACCCCAATATGGTGTGACGGCGATGTTTGCCGATCGCGGTGGGGCGATTCAGGCGCATCGTGACCGCAGCCTTGTGGCCTATCAGAGCCTTGGGCATGATGTGGATGCCAAGAAGAGCGTGTTCTCGTTATTTGAACGACCTGAGGACAAGGCCAGGGTCCAGCATTTGATGAATCAGGTTGTTGCGGGCGGATCGCTGGTGCGCTCGGCATTTGTGCGGATTGATGGGCGCGATATGTTGGTGGGTGTGGGATATCTGGACAAGCTTGGCTGGTTCAATGTCACACTGATGGATATCGACAAGATCATTGACCGGCGGCTGTTCTGGCCGATCGGGCTGTTGTTGGGACTGGCGGTGCTTGGCGTAGCGCTGGTGCTGTCGATCATATTCGGTCGGCAGGTTGTGGACCGGGTGCGTCGACTTGATCGGGCGGTGCGTGCCGTGCAGCGCGGTGACTTCGGCGCCGCGGAGACACAAAGTCAGAGCCCGGACGAAATCGGGCGGTTGTCGCGCCGATTTGCCGATATGGCAAAAAGCGTGGGTGCGCATACCCAGGAGCTGGAAGAGCGGGTGCGCGAGCGCACCGCTGAGCTTGAAGAACTGGCGTTTCGCGACGGGCAGACCGGGGTGCTGAACCGCCGTGGATTTGGGTCTGTTTATGGCAAGCGCACGCCGGACCGGCAGCATGGGATGCTGCTGATTGATATCGACCGGTTCAAGCAGGCCAACGACAGTTTTGGCCATGCTGCGGGTGATGCGGTGGTGATTGAGGTGGCGCTGCGGATCAGTGCTGCAATCGGGCCGGGCAATTTTTGCGGCCGGTGGGGTGGGGACGAATTCATTGTCCTTCTGGCCGACGGCGCGCCTAACCTGCTGCGGTCCGTTGCTTATGCCGTCATGGCGGCGGTGTGCGATAGTCCGATCATCTTGCCGGATGGCAAGGCAATCAATGTTACAATCAGTGTTGGGGCATGCCTGGCAGAACCCGATGAACCGCTGGAACACGCGACCGATTTGGCTGACACAGCGCTCTACATGGCCAAGGGCGAGGGACGAAATCGGGTGGTGGTTTTTGACCCCAAGGCGTTGTCTGAAGCTGCCCCGATAAGCCGGGCATAAGTGATCGACAGGTCAGGCGCGCAGGTCGGCCCATTCTGGATGGCGCTTGAACTGGACCGCGACATAGGGGCACTGCGGCACGATACGAAAGTTTTGACGGCGCGCGTCAGCAATGGCGGCTTCGACGAGTTGAGCGGCAATACCACGGCCCTCGAATTGAGGCGGCACGCCGGTATGATCAATGAGCATGACGTCGGGCGAGGTCATGGCATAGGTTAATTCGGCCTCAAATCCCTCGTCGAGATCAATGACATAGCGGCCACGATCTGACTGGTGCTGCCGCTCAATGGTGTAGGTCTGGCTCATGAATTGCTCTTGCGTCTAGCGATACTACTGTTTGCCAACGTCGGGTTTGCGCCAGCGATTTTCAATGGAGCGACCGAAGCCGCCGAGCCAGGGGGCAAGCGCCAGCAAGATGGTACGGTGATAGTGCACCAGAATAAATAGGGCGGTCAGCACCAGCGTGCCGACGACAATGACAAGTTCCATTGAGAGGCCGATGGATTTCAGCCACGCCGTCAGGAGCATGCCGGGCAGGATATGGGCGGCGGCCCAGACGAAGGCAGATGTGACGTTGATGATGGTGAAGCGTCGATACGACATGCCCATGATGCCGGCAACGCCGGGAATGACCGCTTTAACGCCAGGAATGAACCTGCCGATAAAGACGCTCTTGCCGCCGTGCAATGCAAAGAATTTTTCACCGCGGACAATCAGTTCGCGATGATATTTGAATGGCCAGATTTCCTTGATGGTATCGCTGAGCATATGGCCAATGCCATAGGACAGGGCGTCGCCGATAATGGCGCCGACCACTGCGGCAATATAGACCTCCCAAAACGGCAGGCGTCCCTCGGCAATAATGCCGCCCACCAGCAGCAGGACCGGCGTTGACGGGACAAAAAGCCCAACTACGAACAGCGCTTCGCCAATGGCAACAGCGAAAATGAAAAAAAACGTAAGCCAGAAATTTCCCGAGATCGCCGTTAGGAATGTCTCTAGATAGGCCGAAATCTCGTGGAAAATATCAATCATGAGTTCTGGGGATACTCCGCTAGCGCTGCACCTTTAACCTGCTGGGAGGTATCGGACAATTGACTTTTCCTAAACTTGGCGGAACCTTGGGCGCTAACGCGATTGGAGTCCAGTCTTGAGCTTACCCTTACACCATATGATTGCGACAGGCCCACGACCTGTAGCCCCCTTTTCCCACGCGGTGGAAGCCGACGGTTGGGTGTTTGTCACCGGGCAAATGCCGACCGATCCCGACGCGCCCGATGCGCCTTTGCCAGAAGGCATTGAGGCGCAGACCCGGCGGGTCATGGAAAATCTAAAGCTGGTGCTAAACGGTATCGGGCTGGGGCTGGAAAATGTGATGTTTGTCCGCATTTATCTGACGCAGTTCGAACGCGACTATGCCCAGATGAACCAGACTTACCAAGGCTATTTTGAAGCGGGCAAGTTACCAGGACGCACAACCATTGGGGTGACCGCGCTGGCTGTAGGGGCACTGGTAGAGATTGACCTAGTGGTCAAGCGCCCCGAATAGCGGCCCGCATACGCCGAAGCGCTGCGGGCCGTCGGATAATCAGGCCGAGTAGGCTTTGGTCATCTGGCGCTGTTCGCCAAGGCCTTCGATACCCAGATGCATGACGTTGCCGGGCTTAAGCCAGACGGGTTCGGGCTTGATGCCCATGCCAACGCCGGGAGGTGTGCCGGTGGTGATGATGTCGCCGGGCTGCAAGCTCATGAACTGGGAGATGTAGTGGACGAGATGGCGCACACCGAAGACCATCGTCTTGGTTGAGCCGTTCTGATAGCGATGTCCGTCGACCTCGAGGAACATCGAAAGGTTCTGTGGATCGGTGATTTCGTCGGCTGTCACCATCCATGGGCCGATGGGGCCGAAAGTGTCGGCGGACTTTCCCTTGACCCACTGGCCTGAACGCTCGGTCTGGAAGTGGCGTTCGGAAACATCATTGACGACGCAATAGCCGGCGACATGATCCAAGGCGTTGGCTTCATCAACGTAACGGGCTTCCTTACCGATGATGATGCCGAGTTCGACTTCCCAGTCGGGCTTGATGGCGTTCTTGGGAATGATCACATCGTCATTGGGACCAACGATGGCACTGGTGGCCTTCATGAACAATACGGGTTCGGTTGGCACGGCCATGCCGCTTTCGGCCGCATGGTCTGCATAATTGAGGCCAACGCATATGAACTTGCCGACATTACCGACGCAGGGGCCGATGCGGCTGTTGCCGTCAAGTTTGGGCAGCATGGCGATATCGGCGGCGCGGATGTTGGCCAGGCCTTCCGGGGTGAGGGCCGTGCCCGCGATGTCGCCGACGACGCCGGACAGGTCGCGATACGTGCCATCAGCATCAAGGATTGCGGGTTTTTCAGCGCCTTTAGCGCCAACGCGGAGCAGTTTCATGGGTTTGCCTTTGAGTGGTGGGAGAGGTTAAAGTGAAAAGATGTCAGGCGCTGTTGGGCGCGCGGGGCGGACTAGTTCGGGCGTATGATACCCTTTTTGAGAATGATGTTGCCGTAGAGGCGCGCTTCGCCGGTCTGGACGATTGCATAGGCGGTTTCGACACGTTCGTAAAAGGCGAAGCGTTCTAGCGAGCCAAGGGCCCTATCGGTCTCATGACGCACAACGATGGCTTCAAATTCGTCCATGATGGGTTCGCGTTGATCGGGATTGCCCACAACCTGCATGCAGATAGCCGATTCGTCAGCGTAACTGTCAAGCGGCATCAGTGAGAGAATGGCGTCGGTTACGTCGGTGGCGCTTTGGCCATCGAGGCGAACCACCTGGGGACCCGATGATTCAGCGGGGAAATTGGCGTCGACAATGGCGATCTCATCGCCATGGCCCATGGCGCGAAGAATATAAAGTAGTTCGGGGCCAAGAATTGGCGGGATCGACTTGAGCATCAATAAGCTTTCTGGAAGTTGGGATTGAGTTGGGGATCAGCCGAAGGGGAAACTGTCGAGTTCTCCGGCCTTGCTCAGGGTTTCGCCATCGGCAAACAGGTCAGGGTTTTGGCGCGCAAAGGCGAACAGTTCGATCATCACGGCGTCGATATGGGCGCGAATAGCCTGAGTGGCGCGGGCATTATCGTTAGCCAGTATGCCATCAAAGATCGCCTGATGTTCGGCGATCGTGAGGTTGAGGCGGCGTGGCGTGATGATCAAGCGGCGGGCGCGGTCAAGATTGGCGCGGGCACCGTCGATGATGTTCTTGATGCGGGTAAAGCGCATCGAACGAAAGATGATGTCATGAAACTCGATATCGATGGCGTGAAATGCTCCGGCATCATCTTCAAGCGCGGCTTCGCGCTGGGTTGCCATGTTGGCGTGCAGATCTTCTATCAGGCTGGTATCGTGTGAACCGATCAGAACGCGCAGGGCTTCGCTTTCGAGGCCTTTGCGGATCAGCATATATTCGCGCACATCGGCAATGCGAACCAGCGACACGGTGGAGCCCCGCTGGGGCGCGATATCGACAAGGCCATCGGCCCGAAGTCGCGCCAAGGCTTCGCTCACCGGAAAACGCGACACGCCCAACTGCTGGCAAACGGCGCCCTTGTCAATGGTTTCGCCAGGGGGCATGGCCAGTGTGACAATGGCGTGACGCAGCGCATTAGTGACGTCCACAGTGACGCTGCCGCGCAACAAAGTGGTGGGACGTTGTAGAAAATGATAGTGATCGACATCCGTTCTCATGCTAACATGTTAGTAACACCAATACCGCATTACAACCTGAATGATGGGGCAAGCCGCAATTAGAGCGGAATTACCCACAGTCTGAACGCTCGTACGCTTTTGCCCAGAGCCCGCACGGAAAGCAATATTAATGTCCGAAACCATGATTCGTCCCGATATCCGAACCCTTGTGCTGCACGCCGATGACAATATCGCAGTGGCGCTGGCCAATCTTGATGCGGGCACGCAAACGCCGCAGGGCACCATTGTGGCCAAGCGAGTGCCCAAGGGGCACAAATTTGCGATGCGGCTGATCAAGGTGGGCGATGCTGTGGTCAAGTTTGGCCAGATCATCGGATTTGCCACCAGTGATATTGCGGTGGGCGAATGGGTGCATGAGCACAATTGCGGGATGGGCGAAGAGCATGGGGCGTTTGAGCGCAATTATGATTTTTGCGCCGGTGTCATTCAGCCAGATATGATCCCGGTTGCAGAGCGCGCTAGTTTCCAAGGGTTTCGGCGTGCCAATGGCAAGGTGGGGACGCGCAATTACATTGGCATTCTGACCAGTGTGAACTGCTCGGCGACCGTTGCGAAGTTCATGGCAGAAGAGATCAACCGCTCGGGTATTCTGGATGATTATCCCGAGATCGACGGGGTCGTGCCGTTCGTGCATGGCACCGGTTGCGGCATGGAGAGCCGGGGCGAGGGTTTTGATATTTTGAAGCGTACGCAGTGGGGCTATGCCTCCAACCCCAATCTGGGTGCGGCGCTGCTGGTGGGGCTGGGATGCGAGGTATTCCAGATCGGCCGGATGAAAGACACCTACAATATTGCTGACAGCGACACTTTCCAGACCATGACCATCCAGGAAAGCGGTGGCACCAAGAAGATGGTGGAATGGGGCGTTGAAAAGATCAAGGAAATGCTGCCGGTAGCGGCTGCGGCGCGACGTGAAACGGTTGATGCATCGGAATTGACGCTGGCGCTGCAATGCGGTGGATCGGATGGCTATTCCGGGATTACGGCAAATCCGGCTCTGGGTTATGCAGTGGATTTGCTGGTGCGTAATGGCGGCACGGCGATCCTTTCGGAAACACCAGAAATCTACGGTGCCGAGCACCTTCTGACGCGTCGGGCGGTCAACAGGGACGTCGGCGAAAAACTAATTGAACGCATCCATTGGTGGGAAGATTATACGGCGCGCAATCATGGCGAAATGAACAATAATCCGTCGCCCGGCAACAAGTTGGGCGGGCTGACCACTATTTTGGAAAAGTCGCTGGGGGCGACAGCCAAGGGCGGCACGATGCCGCTGACGGCGGTTTATGAATATGCCGAATTGGTGCGCGAGAAGGGATTTGTCTTCATGGACACGCCTGGATTTGATCCGGTTTCGGCGACAGGTCAGGTTGCGGGTGGGGCCAATGTCTTGACCTTTACCACCGGGCGCGGATCTGCCTATGGCTGCAAGCCGGTACCCTCGATCAAGCTGGCGACCAATTCGGATATGTTTGCCCGCATGAGCGGCGACATGGACATCAATTGCGGCGATATCATTGAGGGCGTCTCAATTGAAGACAAGGGACGTGAAATTTTCGAAACTATCCTGCGGGTTGCCTCGGGCGAGCGCACCAAGTCTGAGGATTTGGGCTATGGCGACAATGAATTCGTGCCCTGGCAGGTCGGCGCGACCATGTAGGGCGGAGAGCATCGCTAGTTGGCAATTGGCGCATTGACGCTTACCCTCGAACTGTTGGGGGGAGCCGTTCATGTGGGTAATGATTGCGGGACTGGTCATCTTTTTTGCCATTCATAGCGTTCGTATGGTGGCGCCCGGATTTCGGACAGCGCAAATCGGGGCTCAGCCGGGACGGTGGAAAGGCCTCTATGCGCTCGTTTCGCTATTGGGTTTTGCCCTGATTATCTGGGGCTGGGTGCTGTTCCGCCCAGTGGCCGAGCCGGTCTATGATCCACCCATTTGGGGACGCCACGCCGCGATGGCCCTGGTTTGGGTGGCATTTATCATGGTTGTTGCATCCAATATCAACATGCCTGCAGGGCGGATCAAACATTGGGTCAAGCATCCGCTGCTTCTCGGCGTTGGCCTGTGGTCAATCGCGCATCTGCTGGCCAATGGCGATATGGCGTCAGTGATGCTGTTTGGCAGTTTTCTTGTTTATGGGACGGTCAATGGCGTGTCCGCGATGGGACGCGGGGACCCGGCGCCGGTAGTGACCGGACCGCGCGGAGATGTTGTGGCACTGGTCGCGGGAACGGTGCTTTATGCAATATTCGTGCTGTGGCTGCACGGCCTGCTGTTCGGCGTCAGCCCGCTGGGCTGATTGCGGCATCAATGTCATAGCGTTGCTGCCAGCCAGTGACGCGGTCGCGACCGGCGGCTTTGGCATCGTAGAGGGCCTCGTCTGCGCGGGTCAGAATTTCCGAAGCGCGGCGATGCATGGCCGATGGGTCGTAGGTGGCAAGGCCGATACTCACCGTCACTACACCCTTGGTGCTGCCCGAGTGAGGGATCGACAGCGAGCGCAGGGAAAGTCGGATTTTTTCGGCGCTCTGGTAGGCTTGATCTTCGTCTACGCCGGGCAGGATTACGGCGAATTCCTCGCCACCATAGCGCGCCGCAACGTCGGTCGTGCGTGTCAATGTTGAGCGCAGGCACTGGGCAACGACGCGCAAACATTCATCGCCAGCTGGGTGCCCGTAGGTATCGTTATAGGTTTTGAAGTGATCGATATCAATCATCAGGATGCTGATGCTGGTGCGGGTGCGGGCCACACGGCCCAGTTCGATATCGATGGTTTCGTCGAACGCGCGGCGATTAACGAGGTTTGTCAGGCCGTCTGTCGTGGCAAGCTGCTGAAGTTCAACATTTAGGTCAACGAGTTTTTGTTCGGCATTCTTGATCTCGGTATAATCGGAAACCACTACAAGGGCGCTGCCATCGGGCGTTGGACGGGTGCGAATATACAGCCAGCTTCCGTCGCTGAGCCGGACTTCCTCTACGCTCTCGGATTTGAGATTGGCGACGATCTGCTCCATCCACGCGGCGCTTGAATTTTTTGGGATATTGGTCTGCTCCCCCGTTGCAATTACGGCCTTAAGAATGTCTCGCAGATGGGTGCCAGGCACCCGAATATGGGAGGTGTGCGGAAATATCGAGCGATAGCGGTCGTTGGCAAATACCAATGTGCCGGTCTTGTCGAACATGGCCAGCCCGTCCGACATTTCGGCCAAGGCATAAGAGAGCAGATTGCGGCTGTCACGTAGTTCGGTTTCCAACTGCTTGCGTGCGGTAAAATCCTGGGTAACGCCCGCCAGGCCGATGATCTTACCGTCACGATTATGCAGCGGCACCTTGGTGGTGGAATACCAATGGGCAGTACCTTGGGCGTCCGGGAGCAGTTCTTCGCGCTCGGTAATGGGGACGCCGGTGCGCATGACGACCTGTTCCTGTTCCATCAACTCGCGAGCGCGTTCCTCGGGCACCAGGTCAAAGTCGGTCTTGCCTTCCATGTCAGCGGGGTCTGCAAAGCCGTTGACGTTGGCGGTACCCTGATTGACGGCGACGAATTGGCCTTTCTCGTTCTTGATATATTGAAAATTCGGCGCCTGGGCGAGCGCAGCGCGGACGAGATATTGTTCGTGGGCGGCAGTTCGCCCGTGCAGGATTGCAGCGCCGGCCAGTACGACGGCCACAAAAATCATGACCACGGCGGGGACGGCAAATTGCGCCCACATCAAGTTAGCCGATTTGGAAGGAAGGGCATTGATGGACAAGAGAGTGGCCGCGGCGACCATCAGCGCCAATGCGACCACGTCGGTGTGTCGAATATCGCGGCGTCGGATGGCGGCCAATAATCCCAAACCCATCCCCGAGGCCAGCGCGATGGACATTGTGCCAGCTATGGCGCCGTTACCGCCAATAATCAAACGGTAGGCAATGGCAATGGAGGCGGCAACCAGTGCCGACAAGGGCCCGCCAAACAGGGCAGCTACAGCCAGAATTGAAGTGCGCAGATCTATGAACACACCGGGCAGGAGTTCGACGGAAAGGACCATGGTTGCAACGGCGCCAGCCCCCATCAGGGTGCCAAACAGGATATTGCGGAGCAAAGGCGCGTGCCTTTCCAGCCAGTACTGGGCGTGCGTCCACACCGACAGTAGCAGCGCTACAACCGCCAGATTTGCATATAGATCATGCCACGCACTATTCATTACAGCCTACTCGAACGCCAAGGTTGATAAACCCATGGCGGCCATTTTAGGGGCTGGCGAACAATCAAGGATTAACGCGGGGGGCCGAAATATACCTTTCGCGCGTATTGTGATCACAATTCCTCATTGTCCAGCCGGTTCAAGGGGTTTGGAGGCCGATTGCTTTGATTTCCAACGCATAGACCATTTCGCTGGCGGTAATGAAAAGACGCTGTCGAGTGGGGCCACCAAAGGCAAGATTGGAGGTTTTCTTGCCGGTGATAATGCGGCCAAGAAGTGTGGCAGAGGGAGAATAGACGTTGATACCCTGGCCCGTGCTGGTCCAGACATTTCCCTCTCTATCAAGCCGGAACCCATCGGCAAGGCCAACGTCAATATCGGTGAACAGGGCAGGATTAGTCAGGGTATTGGCACCGGTTACGTCGAATTTTCGAATATGGCTTGGCCAGTCGGGATCATGGCTTCGACCAGTGTCTGAAATGTAAAGCGTTGTTTCGTCAGGCGAAAAAGCCAATCCATTGGGTTTGGCGAAATCATCGGCTACGACGGTTAGGGAGCCGTCAGCGGGATCAAGCCGGAAGACGTAGCAGGCATCCTGTTCGCTGTTGGCCTGGTAGCCTTCATGGTTTGACAATATTCCATATGGCGGGTCGGTGAACCAGATGGTGCCATCGGATTTGACGACGACGTCGTTGGGTGAATTGAGACGACCGCCGCGATAGCTGTCGGCGAGGGTGGTGATGGTGCCATCTGGCTCGGTACGCAGGAGCGCGCGGCCGCCGTGCGAGCAGGAGATCAGCCGACCGGACAGATCGCGGGTGTTGCCGTTGATGAAATTGGACGGGGCGCGAAAGATCGACACACCAAGGTCTGGCACATATTGCAACATGCGATTGTTGGGAATGTCGCTCCAGAGCAGATAATTGCCGTCAGCAAACCACACCGGTCCCTCGCTCCAGATGCATTGGTCAAAAAGCGGTTCAAGTTGGGCCTGAGGCTTGATCAGGTTGGCAAATGACGGATCGACAATTTCGAAATGTGCGGCGGTTTCGGCCATGGCATCCCCCAGAATTTTGAGTTGATCCAACAGGAAGGGGCACAATTGGGCAAGTGCTGAAATTGTCGGGTCGGATGCATTGACGACTAACATGTTAGTGGTTAGAGCATGGCTATCGTTTTTGCAGGGGACTCCCGCCATGGCCGCGCTCGACAAAATGCTCACCATCGCTGATCTCAAAGAACGCGCGCGGCGGCGGGTGCCCAAGATGTTTTTCGATTATGCGGATTCGGGCAGCTACACCGAAGGTACCTACAATGCGAATGAAAGCGATTTCCAAAAGATCAAGCTGCGCCAGCGTGTAGCGGTCAATCTGGAAGGGCGCAGCATTGCATCCACCATGTTGGGCAAACCCGTTGCCATGCCGACAGCCGTTGCGCCGGTGGGAACGCTGGGCATGCAAAATGCTGATGGGGAAATCAAGACCGCCAAGGCGTGCGAAAAATTTGGCATTCCCTTCACGCTCTCGACGATGAGCGTGTGCTCGATCGAGGATGTTGCCGAAAACACCACAACCCCGTTCTGGTTCCAGCTCTATGTGATGCGGGATCGGCCCTTTGTAGAGCGGCTGATTGATCGGGCGCGGGCGGCCAATTGCAGCACGCTGGTATTGACCATGGATCTGCAAATTCTGGGGCAGCGCCACAAGGATATTCATAACGGGTTATCAACCCCGCCAAAACTGAATGCCTATAGCGTATGGCAAATGATGTTGCGACCCGAATGGTGCATGGGCATGTTGGGCACCAAGCGATGGACGTTTCGGAATATCGCAGGCCATGTCAGTGGCGTGGTCGATCTGGGGTCGTTGTCTCACTGGACGGCATCGCAGTTTGATTTGACGCTCAATTGGAAAGACGTGGCCTGGATCAAGAAGCGGTTTGGCGGCAAGGTTATCGTCAAGGGTGTGCTTGATCCCGAAGATGCCAAGCTGGCGGTTGAGCATGGTGCCGACGCGGTGATCGTTTCCAACCATGGCGGCAGACAGCTTGATGGTGCACCCTCGAGTATTCAGGTCCTGCCCGAGATTGTCGACGCGGTGGGCAATGCCACCGAAGTCTTCATGGACGGGGGCATTCGCAGTGGTCAGGATATCATCAAGGCACTGGCGCTAGGGGCCAAGGGGACGTTTCTGGGCCGCTCGATTGTCTATGGTCTGGGCGCGGGCGGACAGGCCGGCGTCACCAGGGCGCTCGATATTATCGCCAAGGAAATGGATACAACCATGGCGCTGATGGGAGAACGCGATATTCTCAATATCGGGCCCAAGAATGTCTATTCCAACGATATGGTCCGCGACTAGCCCTGCCGTTCCGGTGGTTTATTTGCCTCCTCAAGCGCAGTGAGCTGCTGATAGACCGCGCGACCAATGGTTTTCATCTGCGCGTCGGGCAAGGTGCCGACGACTGTGCAAGTGATGAAGGGATTGGTCCAGAACAGGGCTTCGGTCTGATCGAACCGGGCATTTTCATAGACATCGCCCTGTCCGCGCACGGCGGCGGTAATATAGACAGTGACGCGCTCGGCAGCGGCGTTTTCATACATGATCTGGGCAGCGCGGCCAGTTTTGGGATCACCGGGCAATAGCCGTCCGCCGACAAGGAAAAATCCTTCGCCCGTCAGGTCAGGGGTGCCAATCGGGGTGGCGAGGCGGTTGGAGAGCCAACTCACCAAATGATCCTGCTCGGCGGCGACCACTTCGACGGCGTGGCGTTTTTCAGCAACAAAAATATTGTGAGCGTAAACGGCGCTGGCCATCAACTGGTCGTTGGCGCTAGGCGAGCGGTCAAGATAGGCACGGCCAAACCAGCCCGCACCCAATCCCAATCCGACAAGAATGATAGCGGCAGCGGCCCAACGGACCCGGACATTGTGATGGCGCGATTGTTCGGCGGCGAGGCGCTGGACCCGCAAGCGGGCCGGGACGGGTTCGGCGGCGGCTGGCGCGTAAAGCGTGGCGATGGCATCGCGCTGGCGCTGCAACAAGGCGACTTCGGCGGCTGCATCGGCGTGGGTTTCGAGATAGATCCTGACGGCCGCAGAATCAGCGGGGGACAGTTGGCCATCAGCAAAGGCCATCAGCATTTCACGCGTCATCGGGGCGCTCATTTGACGGTCCTCAAACGGGGCTCGGAACTGTTGCCGTTGCTGGCGCGCAGAGTGGTACGGGCGCGGCCAAGGCGGGACATCAATGTGCCCTGGGGAATGCCGAGAATTTTGGCGGCCTCATTATAGGAAAAGCCTTCCAATGCGATCAACAGCAATGCCTCCTTTTGCTCGGGCGGCAGGGATTGGATGGCGCGAGCCAATTCGGCCAGTTCCATATGACCATGCTGGGGTGCCGGCGTTGCTGGCTCTGTGGCCAGATCATCGAGCCCAACGGCCGTGCCGTGGCGGCGTTCAGAGCGCAAACTGTTTCGGAACAGATTGAGCAGGATTGTAAAAAGCCAGGGGCGCACCGGACCGCGCGGGCGAAACAGGCTGCGGCGAGAAATGGCGCGCTCAAGGCAATCCTGAACCAGATCATCGGCCAGATCGAGGTTACGTGTCAGCGCCCGCGCATAGCGGCGCAGGGCTGGCACGGCCTGTTCGATCTGGTCGAGAAAATCACTCAAAATTCTACGCGGTCCCGGTTCTATTCGATTGCAAGATGCCAGACACCGCCGACGCCGTCGCCGGAAATATCACCAGCGGCAACATCGTCCTTCCAGTAATAGAGCGGCCAACCCTTATAGGCCCACATTGCGTTGCCATCGGTACGCTCAACAATGGAGAAGTCGCCATCGGCCGTCGCGCTGGCGTCAGCCATCAAAGGCGGCCAGTTGACGGCGCAATTATCGTAGCAATTGGTGACGCCGGGTCCGTCCTTGTCAAAAATGTACAAGGTCATGCCATTGGCATCGGTCAGGACCATCTGGCCGCCGATATCGACAGATTTGACGGCGCCGCCAAGATAGTCCTCAGCAAGTGCGGGGGTAGCGAACAGGGCAAGACTGGCTGCTGTCAGCAGCATGGACTTTATCAGCATGGGTTATCCCTCCGGTTTGGAGACGGGTTTTCCGGCTCTCACAAGGGTCAACACCGGGGGGACGATTTTAATCCTGTCGGACAAAAATAATTATCATGAAACAAAATTCACTTGCCTCGACAGCAACATGGCTGGACATATTGACGCCTTACTGGTTGTCTGGCGGCCAGCGAAATGTGCCATAGGCCGATTTGGGCCCCCGGCGCTTTCGACGCTGCAGGCAACAGTCCTGCAATTTTCGGGAGGTATTTATGAAGAGACGTGAATTTTTTAAATCCGCATCGGTTGCCACTATTGGTGCAGCCGCAGCGACAACGCTTGCCGCACCGGCAATTGCGCAGGGCAATATTAACTGGCGCATGGTCACGACATGGCCCAAGAATTTTCCGGGTCTGGGCGTTGGTGCGCAACGGCTTGCCGATCGGATCACCAAGGCCTCGGGTGGTCGGTTGACCATCGAAGTGTTTGCCGCCAACGAGATGGTGCCGCCCTTGCAGGCACTGGACGCGGTGATCGACGGTTCGGCTGAAATGAGCCACGGCGCAGCCTATTACTGGCAGAACAAGAGCCAGGGCCTGAGTTTTTTCACTGGTGTGCCTTATGGCATGACCAGCCGCGAACTGGCGGCATGGGTGCGGTATCTGGGCGGCCAGGAAATCTGGGATGAAATCTACGATCAGTTCGGCGTTCAGGGCTTCCTGTCCGGCGATACCGGTACGCAGGCTGGTGGCTGGTTCAGAAATGAGCTGACCGGTATCAAGGACATTGAAGGGCTGCGCTTCCGCACGCCGGGCCTGGGCGGTCAGGTGTGGAGCAAGCTTGGTGCCACTGTGACCAATATGGCAGCGGGCGATATCTTTGCAGCGTTGCAGTCGGGTACACTTGATGCGGCTGAATTTGTCGGCCCCTATAATGATCTGGCGCTGGGCTTTTATCAGGTTGCCAAGAACTATTATTTCCCAAGCTTTGTTGAGCCTGGGTTGGCGACTGAGCTTGCAGTCAACAAATCCAAGTTGCTGGAATTGCCCGAAGACTTGCAGGAGTTGGTCAAGGTCTGCGCGCAGGCATCCTATGACGATGTGTCCTCGGACATGTACGCCAATGACCCTCGCGCGCTTCAGGCCCTTGTGAGTGAGCATGATGTCATGGTCAGGCGCTTCCCGGACGAAATTCTGGAAGCGGGCGCCAAGGCCGCGATGGAGTTGATCGGGGAAATTCGCGACAGCGGTGATGCGCTGACCAAGAAGACCGCCGAAAGCTTCGTGACGAATCTCAATCTGTTGCGTACACGCACAGAGGGCACGGACATGCCGTTCCTTGCGGCACGCGAGAAGTATATTTCCTACAAATAATATTTCCGCGAAACGATCACGAAAGCCCGGGCCATGTGCCCGGGCTTTTTGCTGCAAGTAACAATGTCATCGACGCTATTTGTAGAGCAGATGGGGCAGCCAGGTGATGAGTTGGGGGAAGATGAACAGGATCGCCAAACCTGTCATTTGCAGGAGCACGAAAGGAATGACGCCCTTATAGATGGTGCCCGTACCAATACTGGGGGGGCCACGCCACGCAGATAAAACAGCGCAAAGCCAAAGGGTGGCGTCAGGAAACTGGTCTGCAGGTTTACCCCAACCATGACGCCGAGCCAGATAGGGTCGATACCCAATGTCAAAAGCACCGGGGCGGTGATGGGGATCACGATAAAGATGATCTCGAAGGTGTCGAGAATGAATCCCAGCAAGAACATGATAAACATGACGATTATGGTGGCACCGATGGCACCGCCCGGCATGGATGACAGGAAGGCGTGGACCAGATTGTCACCGCCCATCATGCGGAACACCACCGAAAACACAGCTGCGCCAAACAGGATGATAAAGACCATCGAGGTGATGGTTGCGGTGGAAACGACGGCCTGTCGCATGATGGAAAAGCTGAGTCGACGTCGTGCGGCAGCCAGCACCATGGCGCCAACCGACCCTACCGATGCGGCTTCGGTAGGGGTAGCGACGCCGCCCAATATCGAGCCGAGCACCGCAACGATCAGCAGGAGCGGGGGCACCAGTGCGACCATGACTTCACGTAGCAAATCCTTTTTTCGTCCTCGGGAACCGGGGTCGCCGGGCAAGACTTTGGATCAGTGATGGCTTTGAAGATGACCCAGCTGGCGTAAAGGCCAACCAGCAGGACGCCGGGCAGAATAGCCCCGGCAAATAGTGCGCCGACGGAGACGGGTTCGGGAGCGAAATTGCCCTTCTCCATCTGTACCTGGGCATTGATTCCCGAGAGCATGTCGCCCATGAAAATGAGGACGGTCGAAGGCGGTATGATCTGGCCGAGCGTGCCCGAGGCGCAGATGACACCAGAAGCAAGTTTCGGATCGTATCCGGCGCGCAGCATGGCGGGCAACGAGATAAGGCCCATAGTGACCACCGTGGCGCCGACAACACCGGTGGAGGCCGCGAGCAAGGCGCCGACGATGATGACGGAAAGGCCCAGGCCGCCGCGCAAATTGCCGAAAAGCTTGCCCATGGTGAGCAACAATTGCTCGGCAATACCGGATCGTTCCAGCATGACCCCCATGAAGACAAAGAGCGGCACGGCGACCAGTACCTCATTGCTCATCAGTCCGATATAGCGTCCAACCAGGGAGCCGAAATTGGACGGGTCATAAACGCCAAGCATCCAGCCAAACAAGGCAAAAATCAGGGCAGTACCCGCCAGTGAAAAGGCGACGGGGAAGCCAAGAAGAAGAACTCCGATGACGCCGACGAACATCAAACCGGAGAGAATTTCGCCAATGAGCACGGGATCCATTAAACAGTTTCCTCGGCGACTTCGGTTTGATAGCGCAGGTTGGCGGGCAGGAGATCACCGCGATTGGCCAGAACCAGAATTGAGCGGCAGGCCATGGCGATGCCCTGCAGCCCAACCAGCACCGCAAAAACAATGATAAAGCTCTTGAGGACAAATAGTCCCGGCATGCCGCCGATATTGCCCGAGCCTTCCCAATAGCTCCAGGAACGCGCTACGGCGGGCCAGGCATAGGCCAGCACCACATAGATATAGGGCAGCAGGAAAAAGGCGACGCCGAACAGATCGGCTTTGGCCTTGGTCCGCACCGAGGCGGGACGATAGAATATGTCGACGCGCACATGATCGTCTCGCATGAGCGCAAAACCTGCGACCCCAGTAAACATGGCGCCAGCGAGCCAAACATAAAGGTCTTGCAACCACAGAAAACTGATGTGGAAGAAGTATCGTTGCACCACGACGGTGAAGCAGACCAATACAGTTGCCAATGCCAACCAGGACAATATTTGGCCGACAATCCAGTTGACGGCGCTGATGCCCTTTACGAGCATGGCGAGAGTTTGCACGAATATCCTCCCTGCTGGCAGTTGGTCGCCAAAGCATTTGTTGGTTTTGGTGGTGACGTAAAAAAGTACCGATTTCAAGCCAAAAGCGGTTTTTGCTACGCTCATTGGCATTTGGTGAGGCATTGGTGTCGTCTTGTGCCGACATCAGCGCCGGGAACTGGTGACAATCGGGCCAAAGATGATAATTGGCGGTAGAAATTTATTTTTTGGGTTGAGGAGTGGGCATGTTTGTTGTGGGCGGCGAAAGCCTGATTGATCTAGTTTCGGCACCACGGGGGGCAGATGGCAGCATACACATGCAGGCACATCAGGGCGGTTCGCCCTATAATTGCGCCATCGCGCTATCGCGGCTGGGCAATGATACCGGCTATTTGTGCCCGATCAGCAAGGACGGCTTTGGCAGTTATCTGCTGGAGCCGCTGGAAGCAGCGGGCGTGCGTCAGTTGCTCCGGGGTCGGGTGAATGTGCCGACAACGCTGGCGGTCGTGACGCTCGATGCACAGGGCAAGGCGCAGTATGAATTTTACCGGGGGGCGGACCGGGCGATTGAGAGCGGGTTGCTCACGGCGGCGCTGCCGGATGATCTTGAACTCTATCAGATTGGCGGATTTTGCCCGATCCTGCCAGATGACGCGGAAAAATGGCTTGTTGCGGTCGAGGCGGCCATTGCAAGGGGCGCCACAATTTCGATTGATCCGAATGTGCGACCATCACTGGTTGAGGATTTTGACGGTTACAAGGAACGGTTGGGGCGGTTTCTCGATCTGGCGCATGTTATCAAGGTTTCCGAGGAAGATCTGCAAGCGCTCGATCCGTCACAATCAATCGAAGCGCATGCGCAGGACTTGTTGGCGCGACCGAACTGCGAATTAGTGGTGGTAACGCTGGGTGAGCATGGATCGCGGGCGTTTACCTCTAATGGGTGGGCCACAGCGGGTGTGTACACGCCACCGCAATTTGGTGACACCGTCGGGGCAGGCGATAGTTTGATGGCCGGCGTATTGACCCAGTTGGGTGCGCTCAAGGCGCTCAAACCGGGGGCATTGAAGCAATTGGATGATGCAGCCCTCATGACGGTATTGCGATTTGGCGCGGTGGTTGCGGGTCTTAACTGCGGCCAAAAGGGCTGTAACCCGCCAACACGAGCCCAGGTCGAGGCTTTGTTGGGTGGCGCCGAGGGCCAGATCAGCGACACCTAATGATTTGGTTAGTTGTGTCCAAGGGCGATGGTTGGTTTTATGGTGCAAACAATTTAGGGATTGGGCATGGCGAGGCGATGGATTGGCGCGGCAGCGATTGCTGCTCTAATGGGCGTTGGCGTCGGCCTTTATATGTTCAAGGCCGTGGCCGGTCCGCCGCGTGATCTGACTCTGGTCGGTGATGTGGCGCGGGGCGAGTATCTGATCAGGCTGGGCGGGTGCGTTGCCTGCCACACCGACGCCAGCACTGGGCGGGCTCCCTTGTCGGGCGGCGCGCCGCTCCAATCCGACTTTGGCAGTTTTGTGCCACCCAATATCACCTCGGACAAGTCCGCTGGCATTGGCGGTTGGTCGCTGGCGATGTTTTCGGACGCGATGAGCAATGGCATGGGGCCGCAGGGGCATCTCTATCCCGCTTTTCCCTATGAGAGCTATACGCTGATGAGCGATCAGCAGATTGCTGATCTTTATGCTGCGCTGATGGTCAGTGAATCGGTGCCGACGCCAGCGGCGGCAAGTGAGGTCAATTTTCCGTTCAATATCCGCCTGTTGATGGCGGGTTGGCAAAACATGTTCTTTGAGCCAAAACGGTTTGAACCTGACCCGGAGCGGTCGGACGAGTACAATAGGGGCAAGTTTCTGGCCTTTGGTCCGGCGCACTGCGTTGCCTGTCACACGCCGCGCAACGTTCTGGGGGCGCTGGACTGGGGCAAGGCGTTTGCCGGTAGCCCGGGTGGCACTGGTGGCAAGGCACCAGCGCTGACGCGGGCGGCGCTGATCGAGGACGGTTATGATGCGGCAACGCTGGTACAGACACTCAAGGACGGGTTTACGCCGGGGTTTGATGTGCTGGGTGGGCCGATGGGCGAAGTGATCGCCGAGGGCACATCGAAGTGGCGCGACGAAGATTTGCAGGCGGTCGCCAACTACCTGTTGGCGCAATGATCAGGCTTCTGCGCGGATAGCCAAAGCCTCTTCTAACGTCATAGTGGTATGATGGAGCCATTCGGGATTGGTAACGGGGAAATCAGTGCGGAAATGGCCCCCCCGGCTTTCGGTGCGCTTGAGCGCGGCGGCGGTTACCAGCGTCGCTGAAGTGGTCATATTGAGATAGGCACGGGTGACCTGCTGGGCGTTGGCTTCGAGATCGGCAATATTGCGCAAGGCCTGACGCAGGCCTTCGGCGTCGCGTTCAACACCGACCAGATCTGTCATGGTGGCGCGCAGATCCTTGACGGCTTTGAGATTGCGCAGAACGAATTCGGCCTGTTCGCCCGCAGCATCATCCCACCCAAGGCCCTTGAACGGCGCCAAGGCTCGAACGGGTTCCAGTCCGCCGATATCTTCGGCAATGCGCGCACCATAAACGGTTGCTTCGAGCAGGGAGTTTGAGGCCAGACGGTTGGCGCCATGCAGGCCAGTGCAGGAGGCTTCGCCACAGACCCAAAGACCGGGCAGGCTTGAGCGCCCGCGCTCATCGACCTTGACGCCGCCCATATGGAAATGGGCGGCGGGCGTGACGGGTATCATGCCATTGACCGGATCGATCCCGGCGTCTCGGCAATAGGCGGCAACTGTTGGAAAGCGGGTCAGAATGTCGGCACCGAGCACTTTGCGGGTGTCGAGAAACACTTGATGACGGGCCTGGATCTGCCGGAAATTTGCCCGGGCCACGATATCGCGCGGCGCCAGTTCGGCATCGGGATGAATGGCGGTCATAAAGCGGTCGCCCATTTCATTGACCAGAATGGCGCCTTCACCGCGCAGCGCTTCGGTGGCAAGTGGGGCTGGATCGGCGCCGGTAGCAATCGCGGTGGGGTGGAACTGGACGAATTCGGCGTCGGCAATCAGTGCACCGGCGCGAGCCGCCATGCCCATGGCATGACCGCGTACGCCGGGTGGATTTGTGGTAACGGCGTAAAGACCACCCAGTCCACCAGCGGCTAGAATTGTAGCGCGGGCGCGAATGAATACCGGTTCGGTATAGCGGTCACCCAGCTTGCGGCAGATGACGCCGACAATGCGGCCGTCTTCGCGGGCGAGATCAACTGCGGTAATGCCTTCGACAACGCGGATCGAAGGAGTTCGGCGCACCTCGGCAATGATGGCCTGCATGATGGCCCAACCGGCGCGGTCGCCCTCGACCTTGACGATGCGGTTGGCCGAGTGGGCCGCTTCTTTTCCAAGGGCGTAATTGCCAAAATCATCGCGATCAAAAGGGGTGCCCCAATGGGCCAGATCCTCGATGCGGGCGGCTGCTTCGGCAGTGACGGATTCGGCGATGCCATGGTCGACAATGCCAGCACCGGCCATTTCAGTATCTACCGCGTGGGCATGGGAGCTGTCACCATGACCGACAGCGGCAGCAACACCACCTTGGGCCCAGGCCGACGATGCGCCAGTGCCCAAGGGTTTGGGCGACAGAACCGTAACGGGCCGCGGCGCCAGTTTGAGGGCGCAGAACAGACCGGCAAGACCCGCACCGACGATCAGGGCGCCATCGGCATCAAGGGTGTTGTCGAAAATGGTCATGTATGCTCCTTCGCCCCGGTTTACCGGGGTCGTTCAACCAGTGCCTTGCCCTTGGTGAATTTGGTTGCGAGCACATGATAGACGCCTTCAGGGCAAATCAGCTTGGAAACGGCTGATGCAATCAGAGCGCTTACCATGAGCGGAAAAATCAGGGCGTGGTCGCCAGTCATTTCCGATACGATAACAAACGACGTCAACGGGGCCTGCACGACGCCCGAAAGATAAGCGGCCATGCACAGAATGACCAGTGCGGAAATCGGAATATCGGGCAGGATCGGTGCCAAATTTTGTGCGATTCCGGCGCCAACTGCCAGCGAGGGCGAGAAAATGCCACCGGGGATGCCGCTAATCGCGGTCAGCCAGGTGGTGACCAATTTGAGAATACCGAACAGGGGATGGATGGCTTCGCCAGCGAGGATGGCTTTTGACTGTTCATACCCCGTGCCGAATATCGTGCCACCAGCAGCAAGCCCGCAAAGCGCAATCAAGAGGCCGCAAAGGGCGGCAAACCAAACCGGCCAACGCTTCATCCAGACACCGGGACGACCGGGTAATCCCATTGAGAAGACGATGACCAGGCGACTGAATAGGCCTCCAAGCAGGCCACCGGCAACGCCTGCCGCCAGCACGGCCAGCCATTGCCATCCCCAAACCAGTCCCTGAGATGAAACGCCGAAATAGGTGTAATTGCCGAGCGCGGCCAGCGAGGTCAGGCCGGCAATGATGACTGTCACGATGACCAAAATGCTGGAGCGGCTTTCAAATGAGCGGCTCATTTCCTCAATGCCGAACATGATGCCGGCCAATGGGGCATTAAAGGCGGCGGCAACACCGGCCGATGCGCCCGCGAGCAGCAGTCCAGGCTGGCGATGCGGCGCGAAACGGCCAAGCGCGAACATAAGGGCTGCGCCGACTTGTACGGTTGGTCCCTCGCGACCCGCCGACGCGCCAACACCGAGGCCGAGTACCATCAGCACAATTTTGCCGAACGCCATGCGCAATGTCACAAGGCGACCTCGTTCGTCCTGATCGGCAAGTTTGCGGGCAGCCATGACTTGGGGAATGCCGCTGCCCTCGGCGCCGTCGAAGTAGGTGCGGGTGACCCAGGCGATCATGGCAAAGCCGAGGGGTGTAACCAGGAGAGGTAAATAGGGGTAACGGGTTTCAAAGCTGAAAAAGATGACCTGCGCCCAATCCGCAAGCATGGCCATCAGAACGGCGCCCAGACCGATCATGATGCCGCCAAACACAAATAGGGTTCGGCGTTGCAAACGGGGCAACATGACGCGACGCGTCCTCAAATAGAACGCTCGGCGGAAAGTTCTCTTGGTCATTGGTGGGCAGTCCGGGTGGTCAGCGAGGCCTTGCTAGCAAGTTGAGGGGGCAGATGCCACCCTTGGCCTTGATTTTTGCACCGTGCAGGGGCGCCATGCGCTGACCGGGGGCAAGTCGCCACCATGTATTTTTCGTCGACCCAACCAAAATAGGTAGTATTATGGTTGGGATGATTACGTGCTACGGGGCGACGGGTTTGGACGCTGATGATGATGAAGAGACCTGGGGTGCGCAGGAGGCGGGTGCCTGGTTTGAACAGGCACCTGAGTTGGGAACGCATCTGGCAATCTATCAGCAGGTTCTGGTTGCCTATGGTTTTAGATGTGCGCTGACGGGGGCGGCGTTCGAGCCGATCTCACAGGGCGTGCATGGGGACCTGGCAGTGGTTGCCATTCGGCCGCGTGAATTGGGCGGTCCCTTGCATGTGAGCAATTTTCTCAGCCTTTCCAATGCTGCGGCTAGCGCTTTTGCGCGGGGGCACTGGCTGATTGGTGACGATTATTCAGTGGTTACCGACCGAGATGTGATGGCGCCCGCGTTCGCCGAAAAACTGGATGCAGATGGAAAGCTGTTCCTGCCCAAGGATCGGCTTTATCATCCGGATCGGGTGCAATTGGCTTGGCATCGCACCCGAATATTGGGTCGGCCCTAGTTGCCTTTTCGGCTCATTTCTATCATGCGTTCCACCGCGCGGCGCGCGTCGGGAATGATCGCGGGATCGACAATGACTTCCTCGGTATTGGTGTGGAGCGACCACAGGATATTCTCAAGATTGATACGCTTCATATGCGGGCAGATATTGCAGCCGCGCAGGAAATCGACGCCGGTTGTTTCAGAGGCGACATTGTCGGACATAGAGCATTCGGTGACCATGACAACGCGGGGCGGCCTTTCGGTCTTGACCCAATTGATCATGGCGGCGGTGGAGCCGGAAAAATCGACAACGTCGATGACCTCTGGCGGGCATTCGGGGTGGGCGATAATTTTTGCCGTGGGATAGGCGTGGCGCAGTTCGGAAATATCATCTGCGGTAAAGGTTTCGTGGACCTCGCAGGCCCCGGCCCAAGTAATGATTTTCTTGTCAGTTTTCTTGGCAGTGTTCTGAGCCAGAAACTGGTCGGGTATCATGATGACGGTATCGCCTTCGACGGCGTTGACGATGTCGAGCGCGTTCGAGGAAGTGCAGCACACATCGGTCACGGCTTTTACGGCAGCGGAGGTGTTGACGTAGGTGACGACAGGGACGCCGGGATACATTTCACGCATTGCGGTGACGTCGGCGGCGGTGATTGAGGACGCCAGTGAGCAACCGGCACGGCTATCGGGTATCAATACCGTCTTGTCGGGATTAAGCAGTTTGCTGGTTTCCGCCATGAAATGCACGCCACACTGGACGATCACCGACTGCTTGACCTTGGTGGCTTCGACTGCCAGCTGCAAACTATCGCCAACAATGTCGGCAACGCCGTGGTAGATTTGCGGCGTCTGGTAATTGTGCGCCAGAATCACCGCGTCCTTTTCCTTCTTGAGCGCATTGATCTGGAAAATCAGCGGCGCATAAAATGGCCACTCGATTTCAGGTATCTTGTCCTTGACGCGCTCAAACACTTTTTCAGTGGAGCGCTCGACCGCCTTGGAAAAGGTCAGGTCGTAATTCTGGGCAAGAATGGCGCGGGCATCCTGCAGGGGAGTGAGCGCGTTAATGGTCTGAACCATGGGCGTAGCCTCTCGTGAGCCATTAAGGCAGGGCGGAACCTAGGGATTTTTTTGTCGGATTTCAATGAACTGCATTGCAGGAATATTTCCAAGCCACTAACCGTTTACTATCGCCCACGCCACAAAGTGAGATTTCATGCCCCAAGACGCAGCCGCCATTCGCTCCATTCTGACCATGGCTCCGGTCGTTCCTGTTATCATTCTGGACGATGTGTCCAAGGCGCAGCCTTTGGCCGAAGCATTGGTGGCGGGTGGGTTGCCCATTCTGGAAGTGACGTTGCGCACACCAAATGCGCTCAGGGTGATGACCGAGATGGCCAAAGTGTCAGGTGCCATTGTTGGTTCGGGCACGGTTCGTAATGCCCAGCACATGCAGCAGTCGGTTGATGCCGGGTGCCGGTTCATGGTGTCGCCCGGCGCATCGCCTCGCCTGCTGGATGCAGCCGACGATGTCGCCATTCCTCTGTTGCCGGGCATTGGGACACCGACTGAAGCGATGGCAGCGGCGGAACGAGGCTATTCGTTTCTCAAATTCTTTCCGGCTGAGGCACTGGGTGGTGCGCCGGTGCTCAAGGCCTTTGCCTCGCCATTGCCTGACATTACCTTTTGCCCGACGGGTGGCATCAACCCTGAGAAGGCCAAGGTTTACCTCAGTTTGCCCAATGTGATTTGCGTTGGCGGCTCCTGGATTATGCCGGCAGATGCGATCGAGGCAGGGGATTATGCGCGCATCGAGCAATTGGCGCGCGAGGCTGCGGCGCTGCGCGGCTAGAATGGCGACAGTGCCCGAGGACGGGCTAACGCACTTGCGGGTAACGCTGAGCGAAACGGCCTATATCGGGCCGGGTCGAGCCGACCTTTTGGAGCAGATCGCCAAGAGCGGCTCGATTTCGGCCGCCGGCAAGACGATGGGTATGAGCTACAAGCGGGCATGGGGGCTGGTGCAGGCGCTTAATGCCGGTTTCGGGCAGGATCTGGTGCTGACCAGTCGCGGCGGCAGTGCGCAGGGCGGGGCCCAGCTCAGTGCGTTTGGCGAGGCGGTCCTGAACCACTACCGGGCGATGCAGGACAAGACCCGATTGGCGATTGCCGACGATGTTGCGGCTCTAAGGTTGGCTATTTCCGATATGTCTGGTCGGAAATAACGTTTGCTGATCCGTCAGCGACTTGCGATAAGGATATGTTTGTAAAAACATATCGGGTATTCGATGAAAGTGATGTTGGCGCTGGTGTCGGGACTGGTGTTTTGGGGGCTGGCGGGGGCTGCCAGTGCCGGGACAGTCACTGTTGCTGTTGCTGCAAATTTTACCGCGACAGCAGAACGGCTGGCGACAGCGTTTGCGGCGCGAACGGGGGATCGGTTGGTCCTGAGTTTTGGGTCAACCGGTGGGCTTTACGCCCAGATCAGTCAGGGCGCACCATTTGAGGTTTTTCTGGCGGCCGACGATGTGCTACCCGCCAAAGCGATTGCTGAAGGTTTGGCAGTGGGGGACGCTTTTACCTATGCGGTGGGCGCATTGGCTCTTTACAGCAAAACGCTGGATCTTAGCGCAGGCGCGGGCCTGCTCGATGCAAATTTTGAGCGGTTGGCAATTGCTGATCCGGCGACGGCGCCTTATGGGCGGGCGGCGGTGGAAACGCTTATGGCGCTAAGAAAATATGAGGCGATGGTGCCAAAATTGGTGACGGGAGAAAACATCAGCCAAACGCTGCAATTTGTTGAAAGCGGCAATGCCGAACTGGGTTTTGTGGCGATGAGTCAAATGGGGGCGCAGAAAAATTTCTGGCGCGTGCCCGCGGCATTACATCAGCCAATCAGGCAGGATGCGGTGTTGCTGGAGCGGGGTGAGAATGATCCCTTCGCTCGGGCATTCATGGATTTTTTGCGTGGGAGCGAAGCGCGGGCAATCATCGGTGCTGATGGCTATGGTCTGCCAGATCCGGTGGAGCGATAGGCTGTGGGCGAGTTTGAGGCGATCTGGCCGCCGGTCATGCTGACGCTGGCGTTGGCGGGTCTGACAACGATCATCTTGCTGATGGTGGGGACGCCGGTTGCCTGGTGGTTGGCGCGCAGCAATTGGCGCGGCAAGGAAGCGATTGCCGCCGTCGTGGCGCTGCCACTGGTGCTGCCGCCAACTGTTTTGGGATTCTACCTCCTAATAACACTGGGCCCATTTGGTCCGGGTGGCTGGCTTGCCGGTTTGTGGGGTGGGCGGACGCTGGCGTTTTCGTTTCCGGGCCTTGTTATGGGATCAGTGGTCTATTCCCTGCCGTTCATGGTGCAACCACTGCGCAACGGGTTTGCCGCGATTGCGCCTGAACTGGTTGAAGCGGCGACGACGCTTGGCGCGTCGCGATGGCAGATTTTTTGGGCACTGGCCGTACCAATGGCCCGGCCAGCCTATATCGCCGGGGTGGTATTGAGCTTTGCTCACACGGTGGGAGAGTTTGGATTGGTGTTGATGATTGGCGGCAATATTCCGGGACAAACCAAGGTTTTGTCGGTGGCCATTTATGATTCGGTCGAGCGGTTGGAGTGGGGGCGGGCGCACCTGCTGTCGCTGGGGCTGGTGGGGTTCGCCTTCGTCGTTATTCTGGTGGCGATGCTAGCGGATCGCCGTACTGCCCACGGAATGCCCGCTGGGTGATTGCGTCGGCGGCCCTGCGTCAATATTGTCTGCCAAAGCGTTCGCGGGAGAATCAGCATGGGACTACTGAGTGAATTGGGGCTGGATGGCTCAGGTGTGGCGCTGTTGGCGATTGGCGTATTGGCCATTCTGGTGCTGTTTTCGGGCGCCAAACAGGTGGCACAGGGTTATAATTATACGGTGGAGCGGTTCGGCAAATATACGCGTACGCTCAAGCCTGGTTTGAACCTGATCGTGCCGTTCATAGATACTGTCGGCAAGAAAATAAACGTCATGGAGCAGGTGCTCGACGTGCCGCATCAAGAGGTTATTACCAAGGATAATGCCTCGATCACTGCCAATGGCGTAACGTTTTACCAGATTCTGGACGCGGCAGCGGCGGCCTATGAAGTCTCGGACCTACAGAACGCTATCCTAAATTTGACGATGACCAATATTCGTACGGTGATGGGGTCGATGGATCTGGATGAGTTGTTGTCCAATCGCGATGAAATCAACAAGCGGCTGCTTCACGTTGTCGATGCGGCTGTGTCGCCGTGGGGCGTAAAAATCACCCGCATTGAAATCAAGGACATTGATCCGCCCAAGGATCTGGTTGATTCAATGGGCCGGCAGATGAAGGCCGAACGTGAAAAGCGCGCGGCGATTCTGGAAGCGGAAGGGCGCCGCCAGAGCGCGATTTTGCAGGCGGAAGGCGCCAAGCAGGCGCAGGTGCTGGAGGCGGAAGGGCGCAAGGAAGCCGCGTTCCGCGATGCTGAGGCTCGGGAACGTTCTGCGGAAGCTGAAGCCAAGGCCACGTCGGCAGTGTCAGACGCCATTGCCAGTGGCAGCGTGCAGGCAATCAATTATTTTGTCGCCAATAACTACATCAAGGCCCTCGAAGGCATTGCAACCTCACCAAACCAGAAAATCCTGATGCTGCCGCTTGAGGCGGCGAGCGTCATTGGTTCAATCGGCGGTATTGCTGAAATCGCCCGCGAGACATTCGGCGGTGGAGCACCAAGTGCGCCGCGTCCAACCGGGCGTCCGCCCACCACCGGCCAATAGGCGGGCAGACATGGGCATTGTGGATTTCATTGGTCAATATGGTGCCTGGTCGTGGATCGTTGCGGGGCTCGTACTGTTCGGGCTCGAATTGCTGGTGCCGGGCGGCTTCTTGCTGTGGTTGGGCATCGCGGGGATCGCGACAGGGTTGATCGTAATGGTCCAGCCCATTGCCTGGCCCTGGCAGTGGCTAATTTTCGGCGTCCTGAGCCTTGTCAGCATTGCGCTTTGGGTGCGCTTTAACCGCAATCGTCACCAGAATAGTGACCGTCCCTATCTTAACCGACGTGCCGACCGGTTTGTGGGGCACGAGAGCGTGCTCGAAGAGCCGGTGGTGGACGGTTACGGGCGATTATCGTTGGGTGACACTGTGTGGCGCGTTTCGGGGCCGAACCTGCCTGCGGGCACGCGGGTGCGCGTTGTGGGCAGCGAGGGGGCAGTGCTTAAAGTCGAGCGGATCTGAAGCGGGCGCTCCAAAAAACAGCCAAAACGGTTCATTTCGGTACGCGCTGGCAAGGTTTCATTAACCACAATCTGGCATCGTGGCCTTGATAAGGGACCGGCTGCGGCCTGTCCCATGACCACTTAGTGTCGCTCCTGATCGGTCGGCACGGCGCGCATTGGGCGGCCCATGGAGCAGACAGTGTCCCGGCGGCTAATTTTTTCTGGCAGGGCAGTTCTGCTTCCAGCCTCTATTCTGGTGTTGGCCGGTGCGGGAACGGCATGGGCTGATCCAGTTGCCGCAGAAGCACGCTTGCCGGCCAACCAATATCCGCTTGCCCCAGATCCATTGCCGAAAAGGGCACAGCTGCGGGAGCCCTTTACGCCATTTTTTGTGACCGATTGGACCCTGTCGCTTCGCGGCACTTATCGACGCGACGGGAATGGTGAGCGCTATGAGGCAATTCTTGCTCCTGAAGTTTCGCTCAAGCACCAGGGCAACCGGGCCAATCTCAATATTGATGCCAGTGGCGAGGTGCGGCAGCCAATCAAAGACCAGATCAGTGTGAGTGGGCTACGCCTGGGAATTGACGGCGACTATCAGCTTGATCAGGACACCAGCCTGACCGGAGCATTGGGCTTGACGATCGATCAACCCGAGGCGGGCGATCCGGGCCAGCCCAGCAGCGTGGCAAGTGCACCAACCAGTATTTCAGGCAGCGGCAGTCTCGGGGTCAGTCGGCAGTTGAGTCGGTTCAATGTCGGGATAACCGGCGCGATCAACCGTACAATTTATGGCCAGAGCACGCTGACGACGGGCGCGGTGGTCGATAATGGCGATCAGAATATCTGGGGCGTGGACGGCGAATTGCGCGTTGGCTATCGTGTAACGCCAATCATCGAGGTTTTTGCGCAGGCAGGCGTGGGCCGCGACATGTTCGATCACGCTTCCCCGACTCTCCTGGTCAAGACTGATGCCACATCCGTAAGCCTTGAAGCAGGAATCAAGGGGCAGTGGGGCAGTGTTCTGGAGGCGGAGGCAACGGCAGGCGTCGGGCTTCGCCGGTTCGACGAAGCTAGTCTCGGTGAAGTGCGCAGCACGCTTTATGACGCGAGCGTCAGCTATTTGCCCAATTCAACGCTCAGGCTGACCGGTGGCTTTACCACCACCGTGGAACCGCCGGGCCCCGATTCAAGCGGCACCACAAGAACCGAATATGCGGCGCGCGGCACGATCGACTATACGATCAACTCGTGGCTGGCCGTGAATGGTCTGGCTAATTGGCGCACGGCGAGCTTTTCGGGCACGGCCAATACCGAGCGTGGCTTTGGACTTGGGGCAGGGGCGCAATATAAGGTCAACAGGCAAACCTCGGTTACAGCGGACTATGCTTATGATCACAGTGAAAGCACCGCCGATGGCACCGAAGACAGCCATACGGTTAGCGTTGGTGTAACGCTCAAACGCTAGTATTATCCCCGATCTGCATGCTAATCTGATGACCGGTAACAGGGTGGGTTCTGCAATGAGTGGATCGACCGATAGTTCTGGCGCAGTGGTTCAGCCGCCAATCGGGTGGGGCGCCACCGTCCTTGTCGGATTGGCTTTGGGTTGGCTATATCCACTACCTTTCATGCCAGTTTCCCTGCCAAATGTCTGGATCGGGATCGCGGTTTTTGCCGTCAGTTTTGCGTTGGCGATATGGGCCATTACCACAATCCGCAAGGCGGGTAGCCGGATCGAGGTCAACAAGCCGACGACAACGATTGTAACAAGCGGTCCGTTTGGCTTCACCCGCAACCCGGTTTATGTCGGTATGCTGCTCGGCCAGGCCGCTTTTGCCATTGGGTTCAACGATCTTTGGCTGCTCGCCATGATGGTGCCGCTGTATTTCCTGCTGCGCTATGGCGTTATCGCGCGGGAAGAATCCTATCTGGAGCGGAAATTCGGCCAGACTTATCTTGATTACAAATCGACCGTTCGCCGCTGGATATGATGTTGCCGGCTAATGCGGCAAACATCTCGCTATTGGCTGAGATTGACGTTGAGCTTTTTCAGTTCGGCCACAAAGCCTTCGCGAATATCGTCGCGATCCAGCGCGAAAGCGACGTTGGCCGTCAAAAAACCGATCTTGGAGCCGCAGTCGAAGGCGCGGCCCTGATATTTTACGCCGGTGAAACGTTGGGATTGCAGGAGCGTCTGCATGGCATCGGTGATCTGGATTTCGCCACCGGCGCCGCGCGATTGATTGGCGAGTAGATCAAAAATGCCTGGCTGCAATATATAGCGTCCCGAGATGATCAGATTGGAGGGGGCGTCGGCGGGTTTGGGTTTTTCGACCATTTCGGTGATTGCGAAGCCGGAATCGTCGCCGGCACCGCGCCCAATGACGCCGTAGGAGGAAATTTCGCTGTGTGGGACTTCCTCGACAGCAATGACATTGCCGCCCACCGTTTCGTATGCCTCGATCATCTGTTTGAGAACGCCCGGTCGGGCCTTGAATATCATATCGGGCAGCAACAGGGCGAAAGGCTGGTCGCCGACCAGTTCGCGGGCGCACCATACGGCGTGGCCGAGCCCCAATGGCTCTTGTTGGCGGGTAAAGCTGGTACGGCCGGCCGAGGGCAGGTCCTGGCGCAGTTCTTCAAGAGCTTTTGTCTTACCGCGCGTTTCAAGCGTCGTTTCAAGTTCGAACTGACGGTCGAAATGATCTTCGATGACGCCCTTGTTGCGACCGGTAACGAACACAAAATGCTCGATACCAGCTTCGCGCGCTTCATCCACGGCATATTGAATGAGCGGACGGTCGACCACGGTCAACATTTCCTTGGGCATGGCTTTGGTCGCGGGCAAGAAACGCGTACCAAGGCCTGCGACGGGAAACACGGCGGTTCTGACACGTTTTTGCAATCGACTGCTCCGCATTGAATGGACGTGTAAAGTTATCTCAATACCTAGAGATTAGCATGACGTCAAAATTGGTTATATGTGACAGGGGTTAATCGAATGGCGGTTCTGGTGACAGGCGGCGCGGGCTATATCGGTAGCCATATGGTGCTGCGCTTGGCCGATGCGGGCGAGGACGTTGTCGTTCTGGACAATCTGGTCACCGGGTATGATTGGGCGATTGATGGGCGCGCTCGGTTTGTCCAGGGTTCGGCAAACGATCAGAGCTTGGTGGGTGATCTGATTTCAACCCACAAGATCAATGAAATCGTGCATTTTGCCGGTTCGATTGTTGTGCCTGAATCGGTGGTCGATCCGCTTAAATATTACGGCAACAACACCGCGACCTCGCGGGACCTGATCGCTGCAGCGGTCAAGGGTGGGGTCAAGCATTTCATCTTCTCGTCGACCGCAGCGGTTTATGGGATGACCGGGCTGGCGCCCGTGGTGGAACAGACACCGCTCAGCCCAATGTCGCCTTATGGACGCTCGAAACTGATGACAGAATGGATGCTGGCCGATGTGGCAGCGGCTCACCCCATGACCTACGGGGTTTTGCGCTATTTCAATGTGGCGGGAGCTGATCCGCAAAAGCGCAGCGGTCAGTCAACGCCTTTGGCAACCCATCTGATCAAGGTTGCGGCGCAGACAGCATTGGGGCAGCGCCCGAAGATGGATATTTTCGGAACCGATTATGAAACCCCGGACGGCACCTGCGTCCGCGACTATATCCATGTGACCGATCTGATTGAGGCACATGCGTTGCTCCTCAAGCATTTGCGGGGCGGCGGGGATAGTTCAACACTCAATTGCGCCTATGGACAGGGCTATTCGGTGCGTCAGGTGATCGACACGGTCAAGGCGGTGTCGGGCGTTGACTTCCGGGTCGATGAGGGTCCTCGTCGCGCCGGCGATCCTGCCTCTATTACGGCAACCGGGGAAAAGGTGCGATCCGTGCTGGGGTGGGTTCCCCAGCACGATGATTTGACCGAGATCGTGACATCAGCCTACGAATGGGAGCGTCACCTTTTGACGCGCAATCGTTAGGCAAGAATAACCTCAGGGAACGCCCGGCGTGTGCCGGGCCAAGGCCTTGATGACCTGCTTGGCTGTGACGCGCCCGACCTGCCTGCCGTCGCGATCCATGACGCCCACCCATTGTTGCTCGGCAAATAGTGGCAGCACATCTTCGCAACGCGCGTCCATGTCAACGCTTTGCTCGCAAGGTTCGTGATCGCCCTTTTCCATGATGGAACGCACGTGGATGGCACGGGCCTTGTTGACCTGGGCAACAAACTCTTCGATGTGCTCGTTGGCGGGGCGAAGAACGATGTCTTCGGGTTTGCCTTCCTGAACCAACGCACCATCTTTGAGAACGGCAATCCGGTCACCGATCTTGAGGGCTTCGTCAAAATCGTGGGTGATGAAGAGGATGGTCTTGTGCAGAGTTTTTTGCAGGGTGATCAATTCGTCCTGCATGCCGGCACGGATCAGTGGATCAAGCGCGGAAAAAGCCTCGTCCATCAGGATGATATCGGTGTCGAGCGAGAGTGCCCGCGCGAGGCCGACACGCTGTTGCTGACCACCGGAAAGCTGACGAATGCGCGAGTTTTCGTAACCCTTGAGACCAACAGTCTCGATCCATTTTTCAGCTGTTTCGAGACGCTGCTTGCGCCCGACACCGCGTACCTCTAGTCCGTAGGCGACGTTGTCGATCACTGAACGGTGGGGCAAAAGGCCGAACTTTTGAAAGACCATGGCCACTTTGGTTCGTCGGAAGGCGCGAAGCTCTTCAAGACTCATCTTGAGCACATCGACGCCGTCGACGATGATCTCGCCCGCTGTGGGGTCGATCAGGCGATTGACGTGTCGGATCAGGGTAGACTTGCCTGAACCCGAAAGCCCCATGACCACAAATATCTGGCTGCGGGCTACATCGAGCGAGACATTGTTGAGCCCGATGACGTGGCCTGTTTCTGCCTGTACATCGGTCTTGGAACGTCCCGACTCGAGCAGGGCCAAGGCGCTTTGGGGATCGTTGCCAAATATTTTGGTTAGTCCCCGCATTTCAATGGCGTTGGCGGGAGCGCTATCTGCCATCGTGTTCTTGTCAGTTATTGCGTTCATGTGCGCGCCTCGGTAATGCCGATTTTTGCCTGCAGTTGTTTGCCGAAGGCTTGGGTGGTGCGATCAAAGACAATGGCCAACACCACGATGCCAAGGCCCGCAAACAGACCGCGGCTGACTTCGAGGCGCCCGATGCCCTGAAGGACCTGATAGCCAAGGCCACCGGCACCGATCATTGAAGCGATCACCACCATGGCCAACGCCATCATGATGGTCTGGTTGACGCCCGCCAGAATAGTAGGCAGGGCCAACGGTATTTGTACACCAAACAGACGTTGGCTTGGGTTGGTGCCAAAGGCGCGCGAGGCTTCCATAACGGCCGGATCGACGGAGCGAAGACCGAGATCGGTCAAGCGCACCAGGGGCGGTGCGGCGTAAACGATCGTGGCGATAAGCGCTGGAATCTTGCCGGGGCCAAAAATCATCACGGCAGGGATAAGATAGACGAAGCTGGGCAGCGTCTGCATCAGATCAAGGAGCGGAGTCAGTATCTGGCGCACGCGTGTGGAGCGCGACATGAAAACGCCGACCGGGATTGCAATGACGATCGTGGTCAATGTGGCTGCGATCATGAGCGCCATTGTGATCATGGAATCTTCCCAAAGATCCATCAATCCAAGAAAGAACATGGCTCCTGCCACAAGAAGCGGGAACTTCCAGCTCCGCGTGGCTTGCCATGCAATGGCACACAAAATGGCAATAATGAGCCACCAGGGGGTGGCTAACAACAGGCCTTGTATGAGATTGAGAAGGACCAGTAGCGGGTGCGCGATGGCCTCAAACGTCTGGCTCCAATTGGTGACGACCCAGTTAAGGCCCTCATCAATGGACTTGCGCAACGGGCGCGTATCAATAATTTCTGGGAACATTTTTTGTCCTCGTGACGTACCAATTGCGGCCGGGTGAAAACCCGGCCGCTACGATTTTCTGCGATGGCCGTCTACGAAAGGCTGGCGATAACCTTTTCCGCGATCTCAGGGGATACCCACTTGGTCCAGGTATCCTGTTCGGTCTTGAGGAAGTTTTCAGCCGTTGCTTCGGCGTCGGCCTGATTTTCATCACCATAAACCAGCAGCTTGCTGATTTCGGCGTTGCTCAGGCCAGCCTTGGCAAGATAGGCGGCAACGTTGGGCGCTTCTTCAGGTATCCACGAAGCCGCACCGATGATGGCAGGCGAAGATGGATAGGCTGTCTTGACGGGTGGCTTGTCGCAATCTGCATTGGTGTTGCAGGCGTAGCCTTCCTTGTCGACCGCACCCATATCCAACTGGACCGCGTCATACTTGCCCAGAATAGCTGTTGGACCCCAATAGTAAAACAGGATCGGTTCGGTGCGCAGGAAAGCGCGCGAGATCGAGGCATCGAGCGAGCCGCCCGAACCGGGAGAAAACAGGTTCCAGGTGTCTTGCATGCCATAGGCTTTATATTCGGCCTCGGTCGCAATCTCGCAGGTCCAGCCGGGAGGGCAGGAATAGAGCCGACCCTTTGAGGTGTCCTCTGGATCAGGGAACAAATCAGGGCGGGCCACAACATCGTCGACGCTTTTCAACTCGGGATGTTCTGCAGCGACGTAGGCGGGGATAAACCAGCCTTCAACAGTGCCATCGGTGATGGCGTCGCCTAGCTTGACCACTTTGCCATCGGCAACGCCCTTGGCCCAGGGTTCTTCGATTGAACTGGTCCAGAGTTCAGGCGCAATCGCGGGCGTACCGCGCGACAACATCGACGAAGATGTCGGCACTGTGTCGCCACTGACGATTTCGACGTTGCAGCCAAAACCTTGTTCAAGAATGGTGGCGTGGATGCGGGCCAAAGCAGCGGCGGATGGCCATGTCATCTCAGCAATGTCGATCTTCCGATCGGTACCGCATGCATTATCCTGAGCCTGGACAGGCAGACTAAGGGGAATGGTCACGCAAAGCGCCGTGACAATAGCTGCTCGTTTCCAGCTGAATATCATAAGGTCGTTCCTGTGTATATTTGGAGAGTGGGGAACATAACCACACAATACCGATAAGTCAAAGGGCTGACCTTAACGTAAGTGAAAATAATAATCCTGTGCAAATATTTTGTATATTTGACAAGTTTAAGAATGATTTAGACAGTTTGCGCTGTAGGCATTTTCTGTGGAAATTTGTTTTAACAGTTTATCATTAATTTTGCACTTGGTGGTCAAGTTTAGTATCGAATATTACTGGCAACTTTAGCTGAGACTATCGAGAATCGGCGTGTTGCGGCAAATCGCTAAATGGGGCCTTCGAACGCTTTGGCGTGGTTTTTGTGGTGCGTGCGGCAGATTGGGCATGGAAATGCACCCACCAAGGGTGCTATGTCGGCCCACCGAAGGCGCTGACGCGTGAAAATGCGCGGTTGGCCGACATATTGGCAGGCCTGCGCAAATGCGTCATGCGGCTGAAACCCAGATAATCGACAAGGAAAAACTATATGACGAAGCCCGGAGACACCGGCTTTTCCGAACGCCGCCAGACAGCACTAGAAGCCAAACGGCGGCTTCTGGAAAAATTTAAGGCCGCGCCGAAGCCGGATGATCCCGAAATGATTGCCAAGCGAGCCGAGCGCGAGGCCCTTGCGGCGGCGCGGGCCGAGCGGCAAAAGCTGCGCGAGCAGGAAAAGCGCGAGAAGGCAGAGCGCCAGGATGCTGAGGCCAAGGCGGCAGCAGAAGCGGCGGCAGCGGCCGAGGCTGAGGCACGAGCCGAAGACGAAGCCAAACGCGCTCAGACCGAAGAAGAGAAAAAGGCCGAGCGTGATCGGCGCTATGCAGCGCGCAAAGCCCGCAAGCGCTAGGCTTTCTTTGCCATCCAGATAACATGACGCGCGCCACGCTTGCCGTTGGCGCGCGTTTTTATTTCCTCGACCTTGAACCCTGCCTGCCCCAGGCGTTGGGTAAATCCTGGATCTGGGGCCGACGACCAGACTGACAATATGCCGCCGGGACGCAAGGCCTTTTGGGCCGCGCGCAATCCAGCAGATGCATAAATGTCGTCATTGGCGCGCCGGGTTAGTCCTTCGGGGCCATTGTCCACATCGAGCAAAATTGCGTCGAACATCGCTTCGCTGTTGGCAATGAGGCTACCGACATCGCCTTGCCAGATAGTGGTGCGGGAATCTTCAAGGCAATCACCGAACACAGGTTTGATGGCACCGCGCGCCCAATCGATGACGGCGGGCACGAGTTCGGCAACGGTTATGCGCGCATCGGCCGGCAACACATTTTGCGCAGCGCGCAAGGTAAATCCCATACCCAGCCCGCCAATAAGAATGTGGGGGCGATTGTAGGGTTCGAGCCGCCGACAGGACAGAACCGCCAGCGCTTCCTCGGAGCCGCTGAGGCGGCTGTTCATCAACTCGGTGGTTCCCAGCATGATTGAATATTCAGCGGCCCTCTGCATCAGACGCAGATCGCCCCCATTGCCGGGCATTCTGGCGACGTCCAATTGCTGCCAAGGGTTCATGGAAAATCTTTCGCGTCAGGATATGATCGGTGCCTAATGCCCGGCGAGGTCGAGCGGGTCAAGCCATTCCGGACCACTCACGGCTGCCGCAATTGTCCAATGGGCAGCACTTGGATTAGAGATCAGTCGCGGTTAGCGGGTTTTCATCGAGGCGCTAATTTGGGAAGGTGGTTCGTCTCATTTGGGAGCCACTGATGCGGATTCGGTTTGTTCTGGCGTTCTTGACGCTGTCGTGCGGGCCGGTTCTGGCGCAGCCCGCCGAGAGCTTTGACACCTTTGTCGCCGGGTTCGCCGGTGTGGCAAAGGCTGCGGGAATTGGTGAGGCAACCTATCGTTCTGCGATGGTAGGGCTAACACCTGATCCGAAAACGCCGGCGCTCGTGAGTGGTCAACCCGAGTTCACCACCCCGATCTGGGACTATATGGATGCGCGGGTAAGTGCTGGACGAATTAGGCGTGGGCAGGCCGCCATGAGGGCCAATGCTGGCCTGTTCGAAGCGGTGGGCGCGCGTTACGGCGTTGATCCCTATATTCTTGGGGCGATCTGGGGCATGGAGACCGATTACGGCGCGGTGCTTGGCAATACGAGCCTTATCCGCCCGATTGTGCGGTCATTGGCCACATTGGTACATCAGCGACGCTCGCGGCTTAAGGAGGACACCGCCGATTTGATTGCCGCCCTGCAACTGGTGCAGCGTGGGCCGCTCGACAGTCGGCAGCTGGTGGGATCATGGGCGGGCGCCATAGGACACCTGCAAGTCAATCCATCAAGCGTTGTCGCCTATGGTACCGATGGCGACGGTGACGGCGGGATCGACTTGCACCATTCGCTGGCTGATGCGCTGGCGACCAGTGCGAAATTTCTGTTGGCGCTTGGGTATGAGCCGGGCCTTGATTGGGGCTTTGAGGTGCAGTTGCCCGATGGATTCGATTATCTGTTGGCCGAGCGTGAGCAGTTGCGGCCAGTGGCGTTTTATGCTGATCGGGGCGTTAGCCGGGTCAAGGGGCGGCAATTTTCCGATTTGTCAGTGCCGGTCTTTCTCTATGTTCCCGCTGGCAAGGATGGGCCCAAGTTTTTGATGACGCAGAATTATCTGGCGCTCAAAGGTTATAATTTTTCTGACAGTTACGCGCTGTCGGTGGCGCACATGACGGATCGACTCAAGGGAAGTGGCAGTTTTGTCCACGATTGGCCCCGCAGCACCAAATTTCCCAATCTTGGTCAACGTAAGGCCATTCAAGAGGCGCTGATTTCGCTAGGCCTTTATCAGGGGGCGGTCGATGGGCGGATTGGGCCGATCAGCCAACGCGCCTACGCCAGGTTTCAGGCCTCTCGCGGCGAAATGGCCGATGGTTTCATCACCCGGGCCAGTTACGCCGAGCTTGAGGCGGCCGTGCAGTAACTTTGGCGCAATGGCGTTGGCCAAGCCTTGTGGCATGCGATAAACTGACAGAAGTTTATTGCCAGAGATACCATGTTCCGAGTTCTGTTTATTGCCCTGTTGGCCGTATTTGTTGTTAACGACCTGGCGCCTGCATGGGCGCAGGAGCGGGTCGAATTGGCGCAGGCTGAAAAACGCCGGACGCTTTTTGACATGCTGTTTGGTGAGGAAGCCGCCCCCGCCCCTCCGCCACCGCCGGTGCGCCAGCAACAACGGACGCGCAAGGCCGCACCGGTGGCCAGTGCGCCAGCGAGCCAGCCTGCACCAACAATAGAAAAGACCCAAGGGGCGACACGGCTGGCAGTGTTTGGCGATTCATTGGCTGTGGACCTGTCGAAGGCGCTGGAGCGACGCTATGCGGGCGATCCCAATCTAGAAGTGATAAATGAAGGGGTGGGCTCGTCGGGATTTGTACGCGATGATTTTTTTGACTGGAACCGCGCGATTGGCGAGCAGGTTGCCGCTGACAGTTTTGATCTGGCCATTGTCATCATCGGTATCAATGATCGACAGGAAATTCGCGAGGGGGGCAAGGGCTATTCACCGCTGAGCGAAGGTTGGACGGCAATCTACAAGGAGCGTATCGCCAAATTTCTCAACCAGTTGCGGGTTGCGGGCAAACCGGTGATCTGGCTTGGGCTGCCGCCAATGTCCAAATCGGGCTATTCGGGTGCCATTGGAGAAATCAGCGCCGTGCAGCGGCTGGCCAGCGTTTCGGGCGGGGCTGAGTTCCTGGATATTTATGAACGGTTTTTGGGCGAGGATGGCAAATATTCGTCCTATGGACCCGATGTGAACGGGCAGAATGCGCGAATGCGCAAGAGTGACGGCATTCATTTTTCAAGCGCTGGCGCTGATAAACTGGCGTTCTATCTGAGCCAGCCAATTCGGAACTTTTACCGCGGTGGTGCGGTCACGGTTGCGGTGTCGGATTCGTTGCGGGGGACTGATGCCGGCGCCATGGTCCGGCTGCCTTATCAGGGGCTAGGGCAAACGCGGTTGCTTGAAGTTGCAGGGGCCGTGATCCCGCTGGGACGATCAGCGGCGCCCGCCGGGACACTTCTGACGTCCCATGACCTGGCGCGCACCGAGCCTTTTCCGCTGGAGCAGCTCATTGAGGCACCGATGGGGCGGGTGGATGCGTTTGGCGTTGGTTTGGTGCCGGATGAAGATGGCTCGACCGCCGTGCCTTGATGGTGGCGTATGGGGCGCCCGAAGGCACCCCAATGACATTCAGCGTGGCAGGTCCGTGCGCCCCATCAACTCAAGATCAATGGCCCGGGCGGCCTGGCGCCCTTCGCGGATGGCCCAGACCACCAGCGACTGGCCGCGACGCATGTCGCCAGCGGCAAAAACCTTGCCGACAGTTGTCTTATAGCTGAACGTATCGGCCAACAGATTGCCGCGTGGGTCAAGCTTGGCATCGAGCTGGGCAAGCATGCCTTCGTGGATCGGGTGGGCAAAGCCGATAGCCAAAAGCACCAGGTCTGCCTTGATAACAAATTCGGTTCCGGGAATGGGTTGACGCTTGCGATCAACGCGCGCGACTTCAACGCCGGTAACCTCACCCTTTGCATTGCCAATGATCTTCATGGTGCCGGCTGCAAATTCGCGAATGGCGCCTTCGGCCTGAGAGGATGAAGTGCGCATCTTGACCGCCCAATTGGGCCAGTTGGTCAGTTTGTCTTCCATATGGGGCGGTTGGGTGCGCACATCGAGTTGGGTCACTGCAATGGCGCCCTGACGGAAGGAGGTGCCGACACAGTCCGAGGCAGTATCGCCTCCGCCCACGACGACAACGTGTTTGCTGGCGGCGATCAATTGGGCCTCGCCAGAAATATCTTCGCCACCCAAACGGCGATTGGCCTGCACCAGAAAGGGCATGGCGAAATGCACGCCGTGAAGATCTACGCCCTCAGCGTCGACGTCGCGCGGATGCTCGGAGCCGCCGCACAGCAGCACGGCGTCGTGTTGATTTTGCAGGTCTGACAGGGGACGGGTTACGCCGATATTCTCGCCATAGTGAAAAGTGACGCCTTCGGCAGTCATTTGATCAATACGGAAATCGACATGTTCTTTTTCCATCTTGAAATCGGGAATGCCATAGCGCAGCAGGCCACCAGCCTTAGGTTCACGCTCATAGACGTGAACGTCGTGACCGGCCCGCGCCAATTGCTGGGCCGCAGCCATGCCCGCAGGGCCGGAGCCTACGATGGCAACCGATTTGCCGGTCTTGTTGGGGTTTATCTGTGGCTTGATCCAGCCATTCCGAATGGCACGGTCAGCGATAGCCTGCTCGACAGTCTTGATGGCGACAGGAACGTCCTCAAGATTGAGCGTGCAGGCTTCTTCGCACGGCGCAGGACAAATGCGGCCGGTGAATTCGGGAAAATTGTTGGTTGAGTGCAGATTGCGCGTCGCCTCTTTCCAATCGCCATTATAAACCAAATCGTTCCAGTCGGGGATCTGGTTGTTAACCGGGCAACCGGTATCGCCATGGCAATAGGGCACGCCGCAATCCATGCAGCGCGCCGCCTGATCAATGATCCGCCCCTCTGACATGGGGATGGTGAATTCGCCAAAATGACGCACGCGATCTGACGCTGGTTCGTAGCGTGGTTCTTCGCGATCAATCTCGAGAAAGCCTGTAACTTTACCCATTTGTGCTCTCTCCTATTCTGCTGCCGCTGCACCAAGACCGGCGCCGCGCTTCTTTTCCATTTCGCGGATGGCACGGCGATATTCGACGGGCATGACTTTGACGAATTTGGGCCGCATCTCAACCCAGTTATCCAGAATGTATTTTGCGCGGGTCGAACCGGTATAGTGCAGATGGTTCGAAATGAGCTGGTGCAGACGTTCATCGTCGTGCTTGGTCATGTCGCCCGAAATATCGACGCGGCCATGCCATTCGAGATCCCCGCCGTGATGGTGGATCTTTTGCATGAGGTTTTCTTCCTCGGGCACCGGCTCGAGATCGACCATGGCCAGATTGCAGCGCGAGCGGAAGGTCTCGTCCTCATCGAGCACATAGGCGACGCCACCGGACATGCCAGCAGCAAAATTGCGGCCGGTCTTGCCGATGACGACCACGGCACCGCCAGTCATATATTCGCAGCCGTGGTCGCCGGTGCCTTCGACAACCGCGATAGCGCCCGAATTGCGCACCGCAAATCGTTCACCGGCAACGCCCCGGAAATAGCACTCGCCGGCAATTGCGCCATAAAGCACGGTATTGCCCACGATGATCGATTCCTCGGGCTTGATGACGGCTTTGTCAGAGGGGCGCACCACAATGCGGCCGCCTGAAAGCCCCTTGCCGACATAGTCATTGGCATCGCCGATCATGTCGATGGAAATGCCCTGACTGAGGAACGCACCAAAACTCTGGCCGGCGGTGCCGGTCAGCTTGATGGCAATGGTATCGTCGGGCAAACCGTCGTGGCCATATTTGCGAGCCAGTTCGCCCGACAGCATCGCACCAGTCGAGCGGTCGCGCGAGCGGATTGGCAGATCGATTTGTACGGGCGTGCCGTTTGCGAGGGCCGGTTGGGCCAGTTCGATCAACTGGCGGTCCAGCACCGATTCCAGATGGTGGTTCTGGAGTTCGGAATGATAGAGCGTATCGTCGCCTTGTGGTTCTGGCTTGTAGAACAGCTTGGTAAAATCGATGCCCACGGCCTTTGAATGATCGGCCAACCGACGCTGGTCGAGCAGATCGGAGCGTCCGACCAGTTCATTGAGCGAGCGGGCGCCAAGCTGGGCCATCAGGCCGCGCAGTTCGTCGGCGATGAAGAAGAAATAGTTGATGACGTGCTCTGGCGTGCCCTTGAAGCGCTTGCGCAAGACGGGGTCTTGCGTGGCAACGCCAACGGGGCAGGTGTTGAGATGGCACTTGCGCATCATGATGCAGCCCGCCGCAATCAAGGGCGCCGTCGAGAAGCCGAATTCGTCGGCCCCAAGCAGGGCACCGATCAAGACGTCGCGGCCGGTTTTGAGACCGCCATCAACCTGCAGGATGACACGTGACCGCAAGCGGTTGAGTACCAGGGTCTGGTGGGTTTCGGCGAGGCCAATTTCCCATGGACCACCGGCGTGCTTGAGCGAAGTTAGTGGCGAAGCGCCGGTGCCGCCGTCATAACCGGAAACAGTGATGTGGTCGGCGCGCGCTTTGGCGACCCCGGCGGCAACCGTTCCGACACCAACTTCGGACACCAGTTTGACTGAGACATTGGCCTGCTCATTGACGTTCTTGAGATCGTAAATCAGCTGGGCCAAATCTTCGATCGAGTAGATGTCATGGTGCGGTGGAGGCGAAATCAGACCAACGCCGGGCGTCGAGTGGCGGGTCTTGGCAACGATCCAGTCGACCTTATGGCCGGGCAATTGCCCGCCTTCTCCGGGCTTGGCGCCCTGTGCGACCTTGATTTGCAGGGCGTCGGCGTTGACCAGATATTCGGTGGTGACGCCAAAACGCCCCGAAGCGATCTGCTTGATGGCCGAGCGGAGGGGATTAGAGGAGCCGTCGGACAGGGGCCTGTAGCGATCCGGCTCTTCGCCGCCTTCGCCAGTGTTTGACTTGCCGCCAATGCGGTTCATCGCCATGGCCAGCGTTGTGTGCGCTTCGCGTGAGATCGAGCCGAACGACATGGCGCCAGTCACGAAACGCTTGACGATATCAACGGCAGGTTCGACTTCCCCAAGGGCGACGGGCGCCCCCATTGGTCTGACATCGAACAGGTTGCGAATGGCAAGATAACCGTTCTCGCCCGAGTTCACCCGCTCGGCAAAACTGTTGTAGCGCGTCTGGGCGGTTTCGGGGCTTTGGTCATGGAAACGGACGGCGTGCTGGAGATCGGCAACTACGTCAGGCGACCATGCATGCTTTTCCCCGCGGATGCGATACATATATTCGCCACCGACATCGAGTGCCTTGCGCAGGACGGCGTCATTGCCGAACGCGCCTTTATGGCGATTGACGGTTTCAGAGGCGATTTCGGGCAGGCCAACACCCTCAATAGTGGTGGCGGTGCCAAAGAAATAGCGCTTGACGAATGGGGTCGACAGGCCAATTGCGTCGAAAATTTGAGCGCCGCAATAAGACTGATAGGTCGAAATTCCCATTTTGGACATGACCTTGAGCAAGCCCTTGCCCACCGACTTGATATAGCGGTGGATCACCTCATGGGCGTCCACCTCGGGCGGATATTCGCCTTCGGCGTGTAGCGCTGCCAAGGTTTCAAACGCCAAGTAGGGGTTGATGGCTTCAGCGCCATAGCCCGCCAGCATGGCGAAATGGTGCATTTCGCGCGCTTCCCCGGTTTCAACAACCAGACCTGAAGAGGTGCGCAGACCTTTGCGGATCAAATGGTGGTGCACCGCAGCGGTGGCCAGAAGTGCTGGAATGGCGATGCGATCAGCGGCGACCAAACGGTCCGAAAGGATGATGATGTTGTATTCGCCGCGAACGGCGGTTTCGGCCAGTTCGCAAATGGCGTTGATGGCCGCCTCCATCCCTGGCGCGCCTTCGTTGGCAGCATAGGTGATGTCGAGTGTCTTGGTCTTGAACTGGTTGTCGGCCATGTCACCGATAACGCGGATCTTTTCGAGATCCTCGTTGGTCAGGATGGGCTGACGCACTTCAAGGCGCTTTTGCTTGGCGACGCCTTCAAGGTCAAAAAGATTGGGCCGCGGGCCAATGAAGGAGACGAGGCTCATCACAGATTCTTCGCGGATCGGGTCAATCGGGGGATTAGTGACCTGCGCGAAATTCTGCTTGAAATAGGTGTAGAGCAGCTTTGACTTTTCACTGAGGGCAGAAATTGGCGTGTCTGTGCCCATCGAGCCGACCGCTTCCTGACCAGTGGTGGCCATGGGCGCGATCAGGATCTTGAGATCTTCCTGGGTGTAGCCAAAGGCCTGCATACGGTCGAGCAGGCTTTCGGAAGTCTTGGGGGCCTTCGGCTCTGCTTGGGGCAGGTCTTCGAGCACGATCTGGGTGCGAGCCAGCCATTCGGCATAAGGGTTCTTGGTGGCGAGCGCCTGCTTGATCTCGTCATCGGAAATGATGCGACCTTCTTCAAGGTCGATCAACAGCATGCGCCCCGGCTGCAGGCGCCAGCGCTCTACAATGTCTTCGTCGGGAATGGTCAGAACGCCAGATTCGGAGGCAAGAACCACATGACCTTCCTTGGTCACCAGATAGCGGGCAGGGCGCAATCCGTTGCGATCAAGGGTTGCAACAACGTAACGGCCATCGCTCAGGGACATGGCGGCCGGACCGTCCCATGGCTCCATCAGGGCTGCGTGATATTCATAAAAGGCGCGGCGGGTTTCATCCATGAGTGGATTGCCCGCCCAGGCCTCGGGGATCAGCATCATGGCGGCGTGGGGCAGCGAGTAGCCACCGCGCACCAGAAATTCGAGCGCATTGTCAAAACAGGCGGTGTCGGACTGGCCTTCGTAAGAAATGGGCCACAGCTTGGAGATGTCATCGCCAAACAGTTTTGAGGATACTGACGCCTGCCGCGCGGCCATCCAGTTGACGTTACCGCGAATGGTATTGATTTCACCGTTGTGGGTGGTCATCCGGTAGGGGTGGGCCAGACGCCAACTGGGGAAAGTGTTGGTTGAAAAGCGCTGATGCACCAGAGCGATGGCGCTCTGAAAATCTTCGTCGTGCAGGTCAGCATAAAAGGCGCCAAGCTGGAAGGCGAGGAACATGCCCTTATAAACTATGGTGCGAGCCGACATCGACACAACGTAAAAGCCGTTGTCGTCGTTGGATTCAGGGATGCTGGCGTAGACCGTGTTGGAGATCACCTTCCGCACGATCAAAAGCTTGCGCTCGAACTCGTCAAGGCTGAGGCCGTCGGGGCGCGCCAGGAACAGTTGTTCGATAATGGGTTGGGTGTCAGTTACGCCCTTGGGAAGGGTGGAGTTGTCAACCGGCACGATGCGGGTACCCAGGACGGTCAGCCCTTCGCGTTCAAAACAGCCAAGAATTGCCTCGGCGCAGCGGTCGCGCATGGCAACTTCGTTGGGATAGAACAGCATGGCCACGCCGTAGTAGTGCTTGGCGGGCAGGGCAAAGTCTACTGACTTTTCCAGAAACGCGTGTGGGATCTGGATCAGAATGCCGGCGCCATCGCCCATCAGGGGATCGGCACCGACAGCGCCGCGATGTTCAAGGTTTTCAAGAATTTCAAGGCCCTTCTGAACCACTTCGTGGCTGGGCCTGTTCTTGATATTGGCGATCATGCCGATGCCGCAGGCATCATGTTCATTGGCGGCGGTGTATAGTCCCTGATCGGCTGGACGGCCGCTGGTTTTGGCGATGGCAGTGTTGTCGGTGACGGGTTGCAGGGAGCCGGTCATTTCATGTGCCATGGCGCAATTCCTTGTCTCAATTACGGGGCCGCAATCTTTCGCTCTGAGAGCCTTACGGGCCAAAGTCCTGTTCGTTTACACCTTTGCCATTGTACCGCGTGCGGTAGGCAGGATGCTGACAATTGTCCTTTCACGGACGTGATATTGTCCCGGGTCGTACAAGGTACGGCTCGAAAGAGCAATTACGTCCATTCATTGGGGAGCGGCTCTGCATCCAAATGGCCGCTCGTTCGGGCGATATTAGCCCCGCCATTCTGTTTCCGCTACGATTGCGGTCCAGCCAGAACGGCGTGTGCCGCTTGCCGGGGAGACCGGGGCGTCACCTTTGATAAGGACAATAGTGTTGTCCTATCTTGGGCACACTCGCATAGTTTAGCGTGCCGGGCAAGCGTCATGGTGCATTTTTCCCTGTCTGGAATAGGGGAATGCCAATTCAAAATAGGAATTAATAGGCAAACCTTCACCGATTGAGGGAATTTCTTCGCCGTTCAGGTCGTTTTAACGCAAAAAAGGCGCGAAAAGTGCGCCTTTCCTATTCAATTTTGCTTTGCCTATTCCAGATGCGATTTGATAAACCACAGGTCCTTGTCGAGTTCGCGCGAATAGGCCGTGAATATGTCAGCGGTGTCGGCGTCGCCCGCTTCATCGGCAGTGCCGATGGCCTCGCGCACCGACTTGGCGGTTGCGGCATAACGTTCAGCCAGGGCCTGAAGGTGGTCAGTGACTTTGCGAATATCGGTAGGGTAAGGCTTGAGGCTCGTCGCCTTGACCACATCCTGAGTGGTACCCAGAGCAATGCCATCCAACTGGGCCACGCGTTCTGCTACGATATCCACGTGGGTATCGATTGCGGCGCGGAACTGGTCAAGTAGTTCGTGGACAGCGATAAACTGGGGGCCCTTGAGGTTCCAATGGGCCTGTTTGGTCAAAAGTGCCAGATCAATGGCGTCGGCCAAACGGGTGTTAAGCAAATCGACCATGGCGGATTTGGTATTGGATTTTATATCAATTGATGGCGTTTTCATTAGAACACTTTCCTAGATGCTGAGCCGAATGCGGCACCTGCTAAGGCAATGATCCAATGGCGTGGCCGGTTCCATCAATGGGTATACAAAAGGCGCGGACCTTGCGGACCGCGCCCCTGGATCACATCAAATCAGTCGTTAGTTGACCGACTGATCGTCGATACTCTTGGCACCGCCATTGATCGCAATCTGGCGCGGCTTTTTGCCTTCGGGCAATTCGCGCTTCAATTCGAGATGCAATAGCCCGTTCTCAAGGTTTGCCCCGGTTACTTCAACATAGTCGGCAAGCTGGAAACGCAGCTCAAAAGCGCGTTCGGCAATGCCGCGATGCAGGAACTCGCGGGACTTGTCACCTTCGTCGGCGGCCTTGGCGCCTTTGACGGTCAGGTTGTTTTCCTTGCTCTCAATGGCAATATCGCCGTTGGAGAAGCCGGCAACGGCGATCGAGATGCGGTAGGCGTCTTCACCGAGGCGCTCAATATTGTAGGGGGTAAGTCTTGGCTTCCTGTCCCGAAACACTGTCGAGCCGCGAAAACAGCCGGTCAAAGCCGACTGTGGAACGGTAAAAAGGCGTAAAATCAAGGGTCTGCATTTCACATTCTCCTGTGAGCAACGTGGATTTTGCGCGCTGCCATGGCATGCCCCCAATATTAGGCGAGCATTGTCCTGCGGCAGGCGATCCCCGGAACATCCGGCGGACAAGCAATATTTAGGCGACGAAAAAGTGGGTTCAAGAGGGTGAGGGTCTTCGATTTGATGAACGCTATCTGAATGGGACTTTCCGCTACGGTTCACAACAGGGCTGCTAGAAACCGATGATGTGTACCGGACCCAATGGCGAGGTGCACTCTTCCTGCGGCTCCGTCACCCGCCCCCCGCACGGGCCGCATTCTGGAAAACCAGCGTTCCGCAAGGAATGCTGGTTTTCTTTCATATGTGCATGGTCTAATGCGCGCAAAGCGCCAAAGGCACGAGTTGTTCATGACGATAATTGTTGATCCCGATGGGCCCAAACTGGCCAATGTTGCTTCAAATCCCATTCCCGACGGGGTGCGGCTGGGTTATTTCAAAACCAGCGATCAAGTGCGGCTGCGCTATGCGTTCTGGCCGCGAACCGGACCGGTTCACCGGGGCACGGTTTGCCTTGTGCAGGGACGCACCGAATTCATCGAGAAATATTTTGAGACCATCGCCGATTTGCGCTCACGCGGATTTGCCGTGGCCACGTTTGACTGGCGCGGGCAGGGCGGTTCGGACAGGCTGATCGGCAATCGAGGATTGGGTTATGTCGATCAGTTTTCCGATTATTGGTGTGACCTCAAAAGCTTTCATGCTGAAATTCTGCTGCCCGATTGCCCGCCGCCCTATTATCTCGTCGGCCATTCAATGGGAGGGTTGGTGTCGCTGTTTGCGGGCGTCCATGATCGGTTGATGTTTGAACGGATATTTGTGTCAGCGCCCATGGTGGCGCTCGATAAGCAACCGCTGAGCATGGGCGGTATGGCCAAAGTTGCCGAAGTGCTGAGTTTTTTGGGGCTGGGGCAACTGCCGGCCGGGCGCCAGGCTGACAAGCCGATGTCGGAAGGGACTTTCCCCAACAATCCGCTGACGTCTGACAAGGCACGCTATATGCGCTCGGTCGACGTGGTGCGCGCTGAACCCGGTCTGGGCGTGGGCAAACCGACCATTCGCTGGGTGGCTGCCGCAATGGCGGCCATGGCTGAGGCGGGGCGGGACAATTTTCCGGGCCGCATCAGGGTGCCGCTGTTGATGCTGGCGGCGGCGCGCGACGAGGTGGTTTCAAGTTCTGCTATCGAGCAATTGGGATTGCGGCTGCGCACCGGGCGTCATGCCGTCATCGCCGGGGCCAGGCACGAGATGTTCGTCGAAAATGACTTCATCCGCGGCCAGGTCTTTGCCGCATTTGACGCGTTCATCACCGAACAGAGCGGCTAGGTTCTCGCATCGCGCAAGACCTTGAGCGTTGATTCAAGCAATTCGGGGGTGGCAGCGGCGACGCAATTGCCGCCTTTTTCGGCGCGGCCGCCATCCCAAGTAGTGACGATGCCGCCGGCGTTTTCGATCAGCGGGATCAGGGGGCAGATATCGACGTCCTTGAGGCCAGCCTCAACCACGAGATCAATGTGACCAGCAGCCATTAGGCAATAGCCGTAGCAATCAAGCCCATAGCGGGTTTGCAAGACCTGTGGCCACAGGGCGTTCCATTGCGCTTCGGTATCATTTTTTCGAAACAGGTCTGGCGTGGTGGTGGTGAGCTTGGCCTGAGCCAACTCGGTAATTTTTGATGTCTTCAGCGGTTGGGTTTGACCTTGCCGTTGATATTGAGCGTCGCCGGGCATGGCGAGATAGGTTTCGCCGGTGAAGGGTTGTGCCATCAGTCCGGCGACGGCGCGCCCATCAATCATCAGGCCGATGAGCGTGCCCCAAACGGGCACGCCTGAAATATAAGCGCGGGTGCCGTCGATTGGATCAATGATCCATTGAAACCGGCCCTGGGTGGCCTTCTCGTCCCACTCTTCTCCGATGATGCCATGATCAGGAAAGCGATCGGCGATCAGTTCGCGCACGACTGTTTCGGCCTGTCGGTCGGCCTCGGTTACCGGATCAAAGCCTTCGGCCCATTTATTGTCGACGGCGAGGGCTGTGCGAAACCGGGGCATTGTGTGTGATGCCGCAGCGTCGGCTGCGTCGAGCAGGGTTTTGCGGACAAGATCCGGGTCAAGATCGGCCAGCGATTGAGGTCTCATGAAAGGCTGCCTTTGTTAAAGGTAGGGGCGTACCCGGCATCACTAAGGGGATGGCTACTCGGCGGCAGCGTTCAGCGCTGGGGCAGGACCGCAAAGGGCCACGAGATCAAGCCCGATCAGGGTAAAGATCAATCGCTCGACCAGTTGCCGGATGGCATTGAAATTGTCGTTCTTGGTCAGGGTTGTTTCGTTCATATAAAGATGACGGCTGACTTCGATCTGCAGGGCATGAACCCCATGAGAGGGGCGGCCGTAGGAGCGGGTGGCAAAACCACCGGCATAGGGGCGGTTGCGGGCGACGCGAAGCCCTGACGAGGAAAACACGGTTTCGACCAGATCAATGAGGCCTGGCGCGCAAGTCGTGCCATATCGATCACCCAAGACGATGTCTGGTGAAGGGCGGTCGCCGGAGCGCGTGAGTCGCGGCATTGAATGGCAATCAATCAGAATGGCCACGCCAAAGGCCGCCATGGCTTCGCTTAGCAGCTTTTGCAGCGCCGTATGATAGGGGTGATAAATGCCCTCGATGCGCATCTGGGCATCAGCGATGCACAAGCGTTCGCGGTAGATCGGTTTGTTTTCCGCCACAACCCGGGCCAGTGTGCCAAGTCCGGCGGCGACCCGTGGCGATGTGGTGTTGAACCGGTCCGAAAGTGGCTCGTTGAACATTGTAGGATCAAGCTCCCACGGTTCGCGGTTCACATCGAGATAAGCGCGAGGAAAATGGGCCTGCAACAGCGGGGCACCCAGATGAGGGGCGCGGGCAAACAATTCTTCGACCCAGGCATCTTCGGACTGTCTGATCGAGAGATGATCCAGCCGTGTCATGGCCAGGAACCGCTCAGGGTAGACGCGTCCGGAATGGCCTGAATTGAATACGACGGGCGCCACCAGACGGCGCGGTCGTATGGTTTCAAATGCGGGCTTATCCCAATAGTCGGACCGCACCTTGCCTCCCCGGAGTTACAATCGCGACGCGCGACATTCATGCTTTTCAGTGCCAAGTTTGCCCTTGTTCGCCCGCGATGTCCACAATAACGGGAAAATGCGTGTCTCAAGTGCAACGCGTGGTTGCGGATTTGGCCAGTTGGACTAAACATCCCTCATCCAGGCCGACTCAATGCCGATTTGCCGGAGGAAATTGATGAAACGCATTCTGCTTGCAGAAGACGACAACGATATGCGCCAGTTTCTGACGCGCGCACTCAAGAACGCGGGCTATGACGTGGTGTCGTTCGACAATGGGCTTTCGGCCTATGAGCGGCTGCGCGAGGAACCGTTCGCCCTGTTGCTCAGCGATATCGTGATGCCGGAAATGGACGGGATCGAACTGGCGCGGCGCGCGACGGAACTGGATCCTGATCTCAAGGTCATGTTCATTACCGGCTTTGCTGCCGTGGCGCTTAATCCAGACAGCGACGCGCCCAAGGATGCATCGGTGCTGTCCAAACCGTTCCATCTCAAGGATCTGGTCAACGAAGTGGAGCGGCTGCTGGCCGCATAATAATAAATTCGCGGAATGGCCTCTTGACCCATTGTGTGGTTTTATGGTCTATCCGCGCCACTGGTGAGGCCTAGCGCTGCGCCAGCCCGGAGAGATGGGCGTATAGCTCAGCGGGAGAGCACTACGTTGACATCGTAGGGGTCACAAGTTCGATCCTTGTTACGCCCACCATCTCTTTCCCTGCCTGACAGGGGCTTCGCGCAGCCGTTGCGGCATTGGTCCGGTTCATAGTCCGGGATTGCCCGCCACTCAAGTTGTGTTTGGGAGTATAGCTCAGCGGGAGAGCATTCGCTTCACACGCGAAGGGTCACAAGTTCAATCCTTGTTACTCCCACCATTTTTGCGGCGTTCGTGGATTTCAGCTCTTGGTGAGCGATGAACACATGCCTATGTTGGCACGTGAGAGGACGGCCTCCCCCATTTTGGGATCTGTTCGGGACGACCCGAGAACATAGGGGAGCCATATGCGCACCACCTGGGATCGTATTCGTCACGCCATCAGCTTTGAAATCCTTGGATTATTGTTAGTCACCCCGTTGGGTGCGTGGGTATTTGACAAGCCTTTGCACGAAATTGGTGTGATCAGCCTCGTCGGGGCAACGCTTGCCACGTTCTGGAATTATGCGTTCAATCTGGCGTTTGATCACGCCATGGCGCGGTTGCGCGGACGGGTGCAAAAAACACCGCTGATCCGGCTTGTCCATGTGGTGCTTTTCGAGCTCGGGCTCTTGGTACTGTTGATGCCGTTCATCGCCTGGTATCTGGGTATTTCGTTCATGGATGCCTTGTTGATGGATATCTCATTTGCGCTTTTCTACATGGTCTATGCCTTTTGCTTCAACTGGGCCTACGATCTGGTTTTTCCCATACCAGAGCTCAAAACACCGGTTGCGTCCAACGCTTAGTTTTTGCCCAACATTTGCCGCTCCGACATGCGTTTTTGCCCCGGTTCAGGTCACAAGAACTTGAGCTAGGCGGTGACGGGGTGTTGGTAGTCGGACGATGACCCTATATCATTGGTCCAGATCTCAAGAATGGAGAGCCCCATGGATGCCCAGAAATTTCCGGTGACGCGGACGGATGCTGAATGGCGCGAACGGCTGACGCCGGAGCAATATGCGGTCATGCGGGGGCATGGCACCGAGCGGCCTGGAAGCTGTGCGCTATTGCAGGAACACCGACAGGGTGTTTTCACCTGTGCCGGTTGCGACCAACCGCTGTTTGAAGCCAAACTCAAGTTTGAAAGCGGGACCGGGTGGCCAAGTTTTAATGATCCCTTGCCCGGCTCGACCGAAGATACGGTTGACCGCAGTCATGGCATGGTGCGCACAGAAACCCACTGCGCCAATTGCGGTAGCCATTTGGGACATGTTTTTCCAGACGGGCCGCCGCCGACGGGTCTGCGTTATTGTGTCAACGGGGTGGCGCTGAATTTTACGGCAAAAGAATAGGCTGCAATAAGAACTGAGAAATCGCGCCAATGGCGCGATTTTTTATGTGCCGCGCGGTTTGGCGCGGCTGGTGGCTGGTGTGTTGACTGGATCGTCGGGCCACAAATGGCGCGGATAACGGCCTTTCAGGTCCTTGGCGACATCTTTCCATGAGCCTCGCCAGAAGCCAGGCAAATCGCGGGTGGTCTGGATAGGCCGATGGGCCGGTGACAGCAATATTACTAGTAACGGCAGGCGCCCACCAGCAATGGTGGGGTGCTGGTTCAGCCCGAAAAGTTCCTGAACCCGCACTTCGATTGCCGGACCGTTTTCTGTAGCATAATCAATAGGCAAACGCGATCCGGAGGGGGCATCGAAATGGCTGGGCAGCAACCGGTCCATTTCCTGACGCTGGCTCCACGGCAGCAAGACGTCAAGGGCGTTACCCAGTTCGCTAGCGCTGATCTGGGCGCATTGGCTGAGGCCAAAAAGGTGAACCTTCATCCAGTCCCGATCCTTGCTCAACTGTTGATCGGACAGGTCTGGCCACTGGTCGCCCAAGGTTGCGTTCAAAAAAGTGGCACGGGCGCGAAGTGCCTTTTGCTCTTTGGTCCAACCCAGATTGGCAATGGTACAGTGGGCGGCGAGCAGATTGGCGGCTTCTTCTGCCTGTTCGATCGCGACGGGTTCGTCAGAAAGCTTGAGGGCGCCAAGGCGCTCGACGCGTCGGGCGCGAACACTTTGTGAGGCTGTGTCAAAGCCAAGGATGGTTTGCCTGACAATGGCCGGCGCAAATAATTCATCGATGGTGACGCGTTCGATTTTTGCAGCGGCGCGGATGCGACCTGTCGCCGCCGCGCCGGTAATATCGGTCACTACCAGAAAGGACGATGCAGCCAACCCGTCCGTTGGCTCAAGACTGGCGGCGCGACCGTTGGCAAGGCGGAAGCGGCCCGGCGCCCCAGCTTTTTGCGCTAACCGGTCTGGATAGGCACACGCCAAGTGTCGACCAATTTCGGTTGCGACAGCAACGCTAGCCGGTACACTATTCCCATCGGCCATTTCTGCCCAACGACGCGCGAGACGTCGCGCCTGATCAGCACGTTTAGAGCGGTCATTTCGGAAACGGTGATGGCGATGCACCAGGTCGGTGCCATCGCCGCCCAACCCTCGTTCTGTCAACAGAACTGCCAGTTCCGCAGCGAGCATGGTGGAGCCTTCAGCCGCTGCACTTTGAACCATATGGGCCATGCGCGGGTGCAGGGGCAGGCGAGCCAAAGCCTTTCCAATCGGTGTTATGCGGCCATTTTCATCAAGTGCATCAAGGCTTTTGAGCAGGACGACGGCCTCGTTCCACGCTGGTTTTGGTGGCGGATCAAGAAAGGTCAATTGGACGGGGTCGGCAACGCCCCAGTTGGCCAGATCAAGCGCCAACCCCGAAAGGTCCGCTCCCAGTATTTCGGGCAGATCATAGGGATCAAGCGCCGCCGTTTGTCCCTCCGCCCAAAGGCGATAACAGACGCCGGGGGCTGTCCGTCCGGCGCGACCACGGCGTTGATCGGCACCGGCGCGCGAGACTTTGCGGGTTTCCAGCGTCGTCAGCCCAGTGGCTGGCTCATAAGCTGGCACACGGCGCAAACCGCTGTCGATGACAATGGTGATGTCTTCAATGGTCAGCGATGTTTCGGCAATGGAGGTGGCCAAAACGATCTTGCGGCGACCTGCCGGGGCAGGCGAGATAGCGCGATCTTGATCGGCGGTTGTGAGTTGGCCGTAAAGTGGTGCAACGTCGATGTCGGACGGCAAGGCGGCTTGCAGTCGTTCGGCGGTTCGGCTGATTTCTGCCTGGCCGGGCAAAAAAACCAGGGCCGAGCCGGTGTGATCCCGCATGGCGGTGCGAATGGTTGATGCCAGTTGGTCTTCGAGCCGGGTAAGGGGATCGCGGTCGACGTGAATGGTCGAAACCGCAAAAGCGCGTCCCTGACTTTCGATAGTCGGGGCATCGCCCAGCAATGCTGCGATTCGAGAACCATCAATGGTTGCGGACATGATCAAAAGACGCAGGTCAGGTCGCAAGGCCGTGGCATCCAGCGCCAATGCAAGGCCAAGATCGGCATCCAGGCTTCGTTCATGAAATTCGTCAAACAGCACAGCAGAAACGCCGATCAGTTCGGGGTCGTCCAATATCATTCGGGTGAAGATACCCTCGGTGACCACTTCAATGCGCGTTTGCGTAGAGATTTTGGCGTCGAGCCGGACGCGATAGCCAACCGTCTGACCCACGGGTTCTCCAAACGACTGCGCCATGCGCTGGGCGGCCGCCCGGGCTGCCAGCCGACGCGGCTCCAGCACGATGATTTTGCCATCTCGTCGCCATGCTTCATCCAGCAAGGCCAGAGGCACCAAGGTGGTTTTGCCAGCGCCGGGCGGCGCGACCAACACCGCCCTGGGGCTCCGTGCCAACGCGGCGAGGAGTTCGGGCAGGGCTGCCTTTATGGGAAGATCGGGAAGGGTGGGCGACATGGCTCTGTCATGGCCAAAAAGCCGATGAAGAACAAGAGGGGCCTGTTTAATCGGGTCGGTTTGTGTTCAATAGCGGCGGACAAGGGGACAGGGCATGGAACAATCAGTTCAGCTGGATAATGGCCAGATCAGCATTGAAATCGCTGCCATGGGCGCGGAGATGCAGTCGATCACTGGCGCTGATGGCCGTTCGTGGCTTTGGCATGGTGACGAGAAATACTGGACGGGTCGCGCACCGGTACTGTTTCCCATTGTGGGCAAGACGCCCAATGACATGATCGGGATCGGCGGCAAGGATTACGCCATGGCCTCGCATGGCTTTGCCCGGCGCCGGTCATTTGAGCTGGTTGAGGCTGACGCTGATCACTGCATTTTCAAACTTGAAGCGTGCGATGAAACGCTGGCCAGCTATCCGTTTCAGTTCCGACTGCAAATTGAATATCGGTTGATTGGCGCTGGCGTTGCGGTGACCGGCACGGTCACTAATCTGGGCGCGAACGGCATGCCGTTTCAGTTTGGCTATCATCCTGCCTTTGTCTGGCCCCTGCCGGGTGCAGAGGGGAAAGTGCATGAAATCCGGCTTTCGGGCGATGCTGCCCCTGCGCTGCAACGCTTGCGCAATGGCTTGCTGACGACCCAGCGCCAACCGTCGCCTTTTCGGGCGGGACGGCTCAGGCTAGAGCCGGGATTGTTTGCCGAAGACGCGATGATCTTTTCGGAAGGGGCGGGGGAAAGTCTGGTTTACGGGGTGGCCGGTGGCCAATGCATCGAGTTCTCCTGGACAGGTTTGCCCAATCTGGCGCTTTGGACCAAGCGCGGCGCGCCGTTCCTTTGCATCGAGCCCTGGCACGGCACCGCTGCCAAGATCGGTGGCAGCAACGATATCATGCACCGACCCTATGCCTTGATGCTCAAGCCCGGCGTTGAGCGGGTCTTTGGCTATAAAGCCCTGTTCAAGCACTAATTATTGCGGGTTTCGTTTTGTCCGACCCTGGTGGCTATTCGGCGGCGGGGCGGTCTTCGGCCAGATCGTCGGGGCCATTGGGGTCACCCGGTGCTGTTTCGCAGTTTAAATCAGGCAGGGCGACGACGCGATTGTTGCGGAAATCAAGCCGAACGACGAGCAAGCCGCGTTCTTCGAAATAGGTCAGCAAACGACGGGCGCGGCTCGAAGAATGGCTGCCATAGATGCGCGCCAAGGTAAGGTCGGACGGGCAGGGGGCGTTGGTAACCGCGGCCTGCGCCAGAACCAGAAATACCCCTTGAATATCGTCCGTCAGAGATTCTGACAGTGTCAGTGCCTGCTGCCAGGTTTCGCTGGCCGCCGTGTCCTGATCCAGACCAACGCGGGCGACGGCGAGACGGCGCTTGAAGGCAGGCAGGGCGAGCGATTCACCGGGGACGCGCCGAATACGGCAACGAACCAGAAAATCCTGATAGAGCACCGCCACGGTGCGGAAGCTGGCGTCAGGGTCACTGAGCAGTTCGACCATGACCCCATTAATCAGGGCATCGCGCTCCGCCTCATCGATATCGGGAAACAAGGTTTGGGGCGGCGCTTCCACTTCAATACGTGGCTTGCTGAGTTGGGCCAGAATGTCGGCGGTTGGCGTTGGTGGCGGCGGCGCGGGCCGGCGCACGACCGGCCGGGCTTCTTCGGGACCGGGGGTAAAAATCAGGTCCTGAGCGTCGAGCGGCGCGTCGGGGAGCGGGGTCAGTTTGGGGCTGGTGGAGCGTGCCAAAGTTTCCACCGTGCCGATGGTGATCGGCAGGGGGCGGCGCGAAAGCGCCGGGCCAAGCGCAATGAAACAGCCACGCGCCAGATCCCGGAACTGCTCGGCCTGCCGCCGCTCCATGCCCAATAGATCGGCGGCGCGAGCCATATCGATATCAAGGAAGGTTCGACCCATGAGAAAATTGGAGGCCTCAGCGGCAACATTCTTGGCCAACTTGGCCAGTCGTTGAGTGGCAATGACACCGGCCAGACCGCGTTTGCGGCCACGACACATCAAGTTGGTCATGGCGCCCAGCGACAGTTTGCGCGCTTCGTCGCTGACTTCGCCGCCGACAGCGGGGGCGAACATCTGGGCTTCGTCCACAACCACAAGCACTGGATACCAAAAGTCTCGGTCGGCATCGAACATGCCGCCCAGAAAGGCTGCCGCTGCCCGCATCTGTTGCTCGACATCGAGTCCTTCAAGACTAAGGACAACCGAAACGCGATGTTGGCGGATGCGTCCGGCAATGCGGGTCAGTTCTGTCTCGGTGCGGGCAGCGTCGACCACCACGTGGCCGAATTTTTCGGCCAGCGTTACGAAATCACCTTCGGGATCAATTATAACCTGTTGCACCCAGGGCGCGCTTTGCTCGAGCAGGCGCCGCAGCAAGTGTGATTTGCCAGAACCAGAATTGCCCTGCACCAACAGGCGCGTGGCCAGCAACTCTTCGAGATCGAGCATGGCAGACGCGGCGCCTTTGGTTGCGCCCATGTCGATGTCGACTTTCATTGGTTCTCCGTCTGCGGCGATCAGGTCCCGCAGGGGAGACTCAATGCACGGCTTTGTTAATTTGACCCTAGCATTTGCTACCGGGCTTGAGGACCACCAAAAAGCCTCAACCCACAGCTGGCTGGGCCAATCTATTGCGCGCACCGGCCTGCGTGGTATCTGTCGAGTGTTGGGAGAGCAAGATGAGCGATTTATTGGTGCGGCTTTACGATCTGCCTGAATTTGAAGCTGAGGAGAAAGTGCGGGTGGCGGGCGTAGTGATCCGCCGGGCCCTGCCGCCTGAAGGGCACGTCGTGCTGGCCTGGATACGCGAGCATTTCAGCGAAATCTGGGCTTCGGAAGCGACCCACGGATTGGCGCAAATGCCTGTTACCTGCCTCGTCGCTGTTCGGGGCGGCCAGATTTTGGGATTTGCCTGCTATGACACGACGGCCAAGGGCTTTTTCGGACCAACAGGGGTTGCCGAGGATCAGCGCGGGCAGGGGATCGGTGAAGTGTTGTTGATTTCGACGCTGCGCGCGATGCGCGAGGCAGGTTATGGCTACGCAATCATTGGCGATCCAGGACCGGTGGCGTTTTACCAGAAGCGGCTCGATGCAATGATCATTCCCCATTCAACGCCAGGCGTTTATGCGGGTATGCTGGCTTCGGTCAATGATTGAGGCTGTCGACCTGCGGGGCGATCTGGGCTAATCCTCGAACTCATCTTGAATGGAAGGTTCGGCAGGTGCTGGATGAGCTCCCTGAAACCATGGCTAGTCGCATCGTTGCTTTGTTGCGGGACGACATTGTCACGATGGCGCTCAAGCCCGGTGACATCATTTCCGAGAGCGACATTGCGGGCCGACATGGTGTTTCGCGTCAGCCCGTGCGCGAGGCCTTTATCCGGCTTTCCCAACAGGGTCTTTTGATGATCCGCCCCAAGCGGGCGACAGTGATCAAGAAGATTTCTGCAGATGGGGTGCGCCAATCGCGCTTCATTCGGGAGTCGATCGAAGTCGAAATCGTGCGCCGCGTCGCGGGGAATCCTCATGCCGATACTGTTGCACTACTGACCGGGGTTATCGCCGCCCAGCAGGCAAAATCTGATGCCGGAGATATTCGAGGTTTTCATGGCCTCGATGAAGAATTTCATCATCAGTTGGCGCTTCTAGCGGGCGTCGAATATGCTTGGCAACTGGTGGCGGATCACAAGATTCAGCTGGATCGCGTGCGTTATTTGACGCTGGGGCGGGCCTCGTCCGAATATGCCATTGCCGAACACAAGGCGATCACTGCGGCGGTCGCGGCGGGCGATGTGGTGTCGGCGGAAAAAGAGATTCGCAAACATCTGGCGCGGGCCGAGGTGTTGCTCTCTCAAACAATTGCCGATTTTCCGGACTATTTCGAAACTGCCGATAGCGCCCATTGATGGGTTGCCTATCCCGACTTAGCGGGGGCGGCACTGGCAAAATGCCGCGTCCGTGCCTACCTCAAGTGACAATTCAAATAATATGAGCCTTTCATGTCCAATCATCCAGCATTTGAACTATTGCGCGACGAACAAATAACCGAGGTCAATTCGCAGGCCCTACTTTTTCGGCACAAGAAGACCGGGGCTGAGGTTTTATCGCTGGTCAATGATGACGAGAACAAGGTTTTTGGCATCACTTTCAAGACGCCACCTGAGGACTCAACTGGAATTGCTCATATTCTGGAGCATTCGGTGCTGTGTGGCAGTCGCAAATATCCGATCAAGAAGCCGTTTGTTGAGCTGATCAAGGGCTCGCTCAACACGTTTTTGAACGCGATGACTTTTCCGGACAAAACCGCCTATCCCGTCGCCAGCCAAAACTTGCAGGATTTTTATAATCTGGTCGATGTCTATCTGGATGCGGTATTTTTTCCGCTGATTTCAGAGGACACTTTTCGGCAGGAAGGTTGGCATTATGAGGCCGAGGCACCGGACGCACCGCTGATTTACAAAGGCGTGGTATTCAATGAAATGAAGGGGGTGTTTTCTTCGCCCGACGCAGTGATGCGCGATATTTCTCAGCGCTCACTGTATCCCGATGTGACCTATGGCAAATCCTCGGGCGGTGATCCCAAGGCCATTCCTGATCTGAGCTATCAGCAATTCAAATCCTTTCATGAAAAATACTATCATCCGTCCAACGCGCGTGCCTTCTTTTCGGGCGACGATGACGCCAATGAACGGCTCGACATTCTTGACGCCTACTTCTCTCAGTTCGAGCGTGCGCAGGTCGATGCCGAAGTGCAGTTGCAGCCACGGTTCAACTCGCCACGTCAGGTAATTGCGACCTATTCTGGGAGCAAGGATGAGGCCAAGCCGCGCGATGGCATGATAAGTGTCAACTGGATGATCGAGCCCCCGGCAGACCGGATGGAGGCACTCTCGAACGGCTTGTTGTCCTATATACTGATGGGCAATTCGGCTGCGCCGTTCCGCAAGGCCTTGACTGATTCAGGATTGGGCGAGAGCCTTATCGGTGGCGGCATCTCAGGCGGCCTGCGCCAGCCGATGGCCAGTTTCGGGCTCAAGGGTATTGATCCCGCCGACGCAGGCAAGGTCGAAGAACTAATCCTGAAAACGCTCAAGAAGTTGAGCGAAAACGGGGTCGACAAGCAGACCATCGAGGCGGCGATCAACACGTTCGAATTCTCGCTGCGTGAAAATAACACCGGATCGTTTCCGCGCGGCATTGCGATGATGTTTGCGACATTGAGCACCTGGCTGCATGATGATGACCCGCTGGCGCCGCTGGCGTTTGAAGACGCGCTCGGGACGATAAAGGCCAAGGCGGAAAAGGGGTATTTTGAACAGCTGATCAAAACGCGGTTCCTTGAAAATCCCCACCGCACAACGGTCATTCTGTCAGCCGATGAGCAGCAGGATGCGCGCGAAGCCCAAGCGGAAGCTGATCGGCTCAAGGCCGTTCAGGACAAGATGGGGCCAGCCGATATTGAAGCGGTCATTGCCGGTTCCCAAAGGCTCAAGGACCTTCAGGATGCCGTCGATGATCCGGATCTGGTCGCGCGAATTCCGACACTTACACGGGCCGATTTGCCGCGCGAAATACGCACCGTGCCGATCGAGCGCGACACGCTGGCGGGTGCGAGGCTTTTTTACCATGATCTGCCGACGCTGGGGGTTTTCTATCTGGATTTGGGGTTTGACCTGCATGCACTGGATCAAGACCTGCTTCCCTATCTGCCGCTGTTTGGCCGGGCCCTGTTGCAGATGGGTACGGCCAAGGAAGATTTTGTTTCGCTGACCCAGCGAATTGGTCGCTCGACGGGCGGGGTCGGCCAGCATCGAGGGCTTTCCTCGCGCCAGCACGGGCAGGATAGTGCCGCCTGGTTTTTCCTCTCTGGCAAGGCGGTGCCGGCAAAAATTCCAGAAATGCTGGATATAATGCAGGACATGATCCTGACAGCGCGTTTGGACAATCGCGAGCGGTTCAAGCAAATGGCGCTTGAAGAAAAGGCCGGATATGAAGCCCGGATTGTGCCTGCAGGCAATTCGATTGTTGATACGCGACTGAAATCCAGCCTGGCTGAAGCCAGCTTTGTCGCCGAATTGACCGGCGGGGTCAGCTACCTCGATTTTGTACGCGATCTGATCCAGCGGATCGATAGCGATTGGGCCTCGGTTGAGGCGGCGCTGGAGCGCATTCGAACCAGCCTGTTTAACCGCGCTCATATGGTGGCCAATGTTACCGCCGATGCTGGCATATGGTTGGATGCGCGCGCTGGCATGGGGGCGTTTATCGCGACCATTCCACGAACGGACGGAGAGCTTCAGCAATGGACAAACACGCGAGAGCGGTCATCAGAAGGGCTGATCATTCCGGCGCAGGTCAATTATGTCGGCAAGGGCGCCAACCTTAAGGCTCTCGGATTTGACTTGAGTGCTGCGTCCAGTGTTGTGTTGAAATTTCTCAATACGACTTGGCTCTGGGACAAGGTCCGCGTGCAGGGCGGCGCCTATGGCGGCTCGAGTCGGTTTGACATGATCTCGGGTAATTTTTCGTTCCTGAGCTACCGTGATCCAAACCTGATCAAGACGCTCGATGCCTATGATGGCTCGGCTAAGGCGCTGCGAGCGCCGGTCAGCGATGCAGATCTCACCCGCTCGATCATTGGTGTTGTTGGGGATATGGATGGATATGAATTCCCCGACGCCAAGGGGTATTCATCGATGTGGCGTGAATTGACCGGTACGACGGATGCACTCCGCCAGCAACGCCGCGAGGAGGTGCTTAACGCCAGCCGAGCCGATTTTGTGGCCATGGCCGAAGCGCTTGAGGCGATTGCCGAGCAGGGGCACGTCGTCGTGCTGGGCGGGGAAGCCGCTATTTCGAAGGCCAACGCGTTACGTCCTGGCCTTTTGAGCGTATCCAAGGTGATGTGAGCAGATGTCGACGGCCTCGATCCATCGCAAAATTGCTGCCTTGGAACAGCAGATGAGCGCTGCGGCTGAGGCGATGGATTTTGAGTTGGCGGCGCAATTGCGCGACGAGATTGCGCAATTGCGGGGCGAGCGCCCGGAACTGGAGGCCAAGGGCGAGGATGGTAGCTCGGTAACGGTGGTTGGTCAGCCGCCGCCCGGTGCCATGGGGCTGGGAACCAACCAGCCGGTTGTCCAGCCGCCAAAAGGTTGGAAGAAGCCGAAAAAACCCGATCCGCTCACAGCGCACCATCACGGTCGGGATAGGCGCAAATAGGTCTCAACTCGCCTTGGCGATCCGTTCTGAGGCAAGTTTGCGGATTTGCCTGAGCTCTTCGATAGTGGTTTGCAGATCAACCATTTGTCGCTCAAGTGAGCCCAGACGTTCATCAACCATATCCACCAGCAGATTGACCTGTTGATCGCGATTGGCGTCGTAAAGACTCAAATAATCTGAGATGTCGCGCAGCGAAAACCCCAACCGCTTGCCGCGCAGGATCAGGATCAATCGGGCGCGGTCGCGGCGGCGGAATACGCGTGTGGCGCCTAAGCGTTCCGGCGACAAGAGCCCTTTTGACTCATAAAACCGAATTGCGCGGGTCGAAATGCCAAATTCCTTTGCGAGATCAGCGATCGCGAACAGATCACGATTATCGTTTTCAGATCGGTTCATGATTTTTCAGCTTTCATTCGCGCATAATCTTCGCGCAGTTCTTTCTTTGACAGCTTGCCCACGAGGGTTTTGGGCAGGGCTTCCCTAAAGATGAACTCCTTTGGCATTTCGATCTTGTTGAGCTTTTCCTGCAGAAACTGCTTGAGCTGGGCAGGGGTGGCAGATTGACCCTCTTTGAGTTTGATATAGGCGACGGGGGCTTCGCCACGGTAATCGTCGGGCACGCCAATGACGTTGGTTTCATCGACAGCAGGATGAGTCATCAGGGCTTCTTCGATGGTGCGTGGATAGACATTGAAGCCCGAGCAAATAATCAGGTCCTTGATCCGGTCAACGAGAAACACATAGCCATCCTCGTCCATGTGGCCGACATCGCCGGTCCGCAACCATCCATCCATAAAGGCGCCGCTGTCTCCATCCTCGTCCTCAAAATAGCCTTTCATGACTTGGGGGCCTTTGACCTGCAGTTCTCCATCTTCGCCAATCCCGACGGGTTTTTGAGTGTCGACATCGACAAAGCGGATGTCCGTTGCTGGAATGGGCAGGCCAATGGACATTGGTTTGCTGGACACACGTAGCGCTGCGCAGCAGACCACTGGTGAGGCCTCGGTCAGTCCATACCCTTCGGCCAGCGTGGCCTTGGAAAGCCTGCCGAAATTGGCGCGGATCTCATTGGGTAAGGCCGCCCCGCCCGAGATCACTACTTCGAGACCCGCAAGCTGCTCGGTTGTGGTTGATTTGTCGCGGGCCAGCGCCGCCAGCAAGGTAGGCACAGCAGGCATGACATTGGCGCGGGTGCGGGTCAGGAGGTTAAGCAGCGATTTGAGTTCGAAACGCGGCAGCATGATGACCGGCGTGCCATTGCTCAACGGCACGTTCATGCAAACAGTCATGGCAAAGATGTGGAAGAAGGGCAGCACTGCCACGACCTTGGATGGGGGCGCAAAAACACCACATCCCCAATGGTCGATCTGGCTCATATTGGCCGCAATATTGGCGTGAGTGAGAAGTGCGCCCTTGGGCAGACCCGTGGTGCCGCCGGTATATTGCTGCACAGCGATATCGTTTTGAGGATCAATGACCACTGGGCTGGGCGGAGCACCGCGCGCCAGCATGTCCGAGAACTTGACCACTTTTCCCGCTACGCTCGATTTGGAAATCGAGGCCAGATCCTTGCGTTTGGCAACCGTATAGAGGACTTTTTTGACCAGCGGTAAAGCGTCGGGAAAATGGCAAACGATCAGCGATTGCACGTGACCGGCCCTGACCAGCGCCTCGGCTTTTTCATAAATCTGGGCCAGATCGAGCGTGACCAAGACATCGGCGCCAGCATGGCTGGTTATGTGCGACAATTCCTGGACGGTATAGAGCGGATTACAATTGACCACTATGCCGCCTGCGCGCAGCACCCCGTAATAGGCAATGGGGTAAAATGGCGTATTGGGTAGCATCAGGGCAACTCGGCTACCCTTCTTGATCCCGAACTGCTGCTGCAGTGCACCGGCGAAAGCGGTAATTTTTTTGGCCAGATCGCCGAAACTGGTGGTGCCGCCGAGGAAATCCAGTGCCAGTGCGGCGGGATTTTTAGCGCAGGCTGCGAGAACCTGCTCGTGAACTGGTCGGGTATCGATCTTTGCGTTCCAGGCGATGCCTTCTGGATAGCTGGCGATCCATGGCCGCAAGGCCTTTACGGCGGTGCTTTTCGTTCCCATCGCAGTCCTCCAGGGCATTTACCCATTTTTGGCTCACGAGAATTGAGCCTCTAAACTATTCCATGGCCTTACGTTAGCGTCAAATGGTTGCCGAAATCCTCAAAACTGTTCGCAATCAAATCAATTTCAACAACTTCCGCAACAGGCAATTAGTTGACGTAAGCGTAAATCTGAATAAACTGAGTTAAATCTTAAGCGGCACGCGCTAGAGTGCGCGAGACAAATGAGTGTTTCGCACGCAGACAAGAGGCGCAGTGGGATTGTCGAAGACTCCCGCCGGGCAGGAGCGCAAGCGGGGCCGGCGGGTCCAAGGAGACGAATATGGGTTTAGCATTGTTTCTGGTCGGGCTGGTCGGTTTCGCAGCGCTGGCCGTACGGCAGTCGCCGCTTTGGCAGTGGGGTGTGTTGACCCTGGTGTTGGGGCTGCTCAGCCGAATCAGTTTTCCTGCCGGGGGTTTGGAAGTCGCCACCGGTTTTGGCGGCCTGATTTTTGCCTTGCTGCCGGGCATTGTTTTGCTGGCGCTGTCGCTCAAGCCAGTGCGCATCGCGGTCGTTACTGGCCCCGCCTATGGCATGGTCAAGAAAATTCTGCCGAAGGTAAGCCGCACCGAACAGGAAGCGCTGGACGCGGGCACGGTGGGTTGGGATGCTGAATTGTTTTCAGGCCGTCCCGACTGGAAAAAGTTGACCTTGATCCGTCCCCTGACACTGAGCGAGGAGGAACGAGCGTTCCTTGACGGTCCGGTTGACCAGGTTTGCGCCATGATAGACGATTGGGACACGCGCAATAATCTCGCTGATCTGTCGCCTGAAGTTTGGCAATTTCTCAAGGACAACGGCTTCCTCGGTATGTTGATTGCCAAGGAATATGGCGGCCTTGGTTTTTCGGCGCAGGCGCAATCAATGATTGTGTCAAAAATTTCGAGCCGTTCGGTTGCGGCGGGTATTACCGTTATGGTGCCCAATTCACTCGGGCCGGGCGAGCTGTTGGAAAAATACGGCACGACCGCCCAAAAGGACAAATATCTTGCGCGGTTGGCGAAGGGACTTGAAGTCCCCTGTTTTGCGCTGACCGGGGTGCATTCAGGCTCTGACGCGGGCGGCATGCGCGATGTTGGCATTGTCACCAAGGGCACCTATCAGGGCAAGGAGACGCTGGGTGTCCGGCTGAGTTGGGATAAGCGCTATATCACGCTGGCGCCGATCGCCACTTTGGTCGGTCTGGCGTTCATCTTGCACGATCCCGATAATCTTTTGGGCAAGGGTGAGCGGGTCGGCATTACGCTGGCGCTGGTGCCGCACGATCATCCTGGCGTTGAAATTGGGCGACGCCATTACCCTTCCCGTCAGGCGTTCATGAATGGTCCAACCACGGGCGATGACGTTTTCATTCCGATGGAATTCCTGATCGGTGGAACCGACTATGTAGGCCAGGGCTGGCGCATGTTGATGGAGTGCCTGTCGACTGGTCGTGCCATTTCGCTTCCAGCCATCGGGTCAATATCGATCAAGCAATCGCTCCGGGTGACCTCTGCCTACGCTCGCATTCGGCGTCAATTCGGCATTCCCGTTGGCATCATGGAAGGGGTGGCTGAGCCCCTGGGACGCGTCCTCAAGAATTCCTATACCTATGAGGCGGCACGGCGACTCACGGCTTCCATGGTCGATGAGGGGCAGCGCCCGGCAGTGATCTCGGCACTTCTCAAATATCGCACCACCGAGGCAATGCGCGATAGCATGGATGATGCATTCGATATCCATGGCGGCCGCGCCATTCAGGACGGACCAAGCAATTATCTGTTCGGCGCCTATATGGCGTTGCCGGTGGCGATCACAGTTGAGGGCGCCAATATATTGACGCGCACGCTGATGACCTTTGCTCAGGGCGTGTTGCGAGCGCATCCGTTTTTGTATTCGGAAATTTCAGCAGCGCAGAACCCCGACAAGCGGGAAGGGGTTGAGCAATTTGACACTGCGTTTGCCGGGCATACCAGTTTCATGTTGCGCAACATTGCGGCCAGCTTTTTGCACGGTATAACCGGGGCCGCATTTGCCTCAACGCCCAACAATGGGCAGATGGCTCATTGGTATCGCCAATTGCACCGCTATGCTCAGGCATTTGCTTTGGTTGCGGACTGGACCACGGTATTTCTTGGCGGCGATCTCAAGCGCAAGCAGAAGATTTCCGGCCGCATGGCTGATCTCTTGGGCGACCTTTACATGATGTCGGCAACGCTTAAGCGTTTTGACGAGGAAGGCGCATTGGCCGAAGACAAGCCAGTGGTTGATGCCATCATGGCCGATCATATCGCCAAGATGGAAGTCAGCTTTGGCGAAGTCTTCGCCAACTTCCCAAATCGGTTCGTGGCCTATGCCATGGCATTCCTGTGCTTTCCGCTGGGGCGGCACGCGCGGCCCAGTTCGGATCGGCTCAACTACAAGTTGGTGCGCGCGGTATTGCGCCCCGGAGAATTCCGCAATCGTCTGACGACAGGCGTCTATGTTTCAATGGACCCAAAAGATGTCACCGGCGTTCTGGAAGATGGGCTTGTCAAAGTTACCGAGGCCGAAGAAATTGAATCGCGCTTTATCAAGGCGGCACGCAAGGGCACCATTGAACGACGCCTCGATCGCGATGCCATCGAGGATGCGGTGGCTGCGGGCGTATTGAACGAAAATGAGGCAGGGGTCATGCGGGCAGCCGATGAAGCGACAAATCGGGTGGTCCGGGTCGATGATTTTGAGCCCGGGCAACTGTCGGAACACCGCGCCAAATCTGCGGCGGAATAGGAGAGACCCATGGCCCCCCAACCGCAATTGACCGAAACCAAGAATTGGAACTTCCATACCGATGTGGAAGGGCTGGGATGGCTGACGATCAACACGCCCAATTCGCCGGTCAACACGCTCAGTCGTGAAGCGATCATGGAATTGGAAACGCTGGTAGCGCGGTTCGAGGATCTTGCCAATAGCCGCGAACTGGTTGGCGTCATTCTGCTATCTGGCAAGGACAGTGGCTTTATCGCGGGCGCTGATATTTCCGAGTTCGATGCCATGTCGGATTTCTCGGTGTTGCCCGAAGCGCTCAAGCGCACCCATGCTCTGTTTCAGCGCATCGAAAATCTCAAAATCCCGGTTGTGGCGGGGATTCACGGATTTGCGCTCGGCGGCGGATTGGAACTGGCGCTGGCCTGCCATTATCGCGTGGCGGTCAATGACGACAAGACGCGGATCGGGTTTCCCGAGGTCAATCTTGGCATTTTTCCGGGTTTTGGCGGCACCGGTCGTTCCATTCGGCAGGCGGGGCCGGTCGATGCGATGAGCATTATGTTGAGCGGGCGGCTATTGCGCGCGGGGGCTGCGCGTGGGTTGGGATTAGTCGACAAGTTGGTGCGCCACCGCGACATGCTGCGCTGGGAAGCGCGCAAAGCTGTGTTGCAACATCGAAAATCCAAACACGCAGGCTTGTTCAAACGCGTCATGGGCATGGGCCCGCTGCGGGGCTATGCCGTTTCCAAGATGCAGGAACAGGTCGCCAAGAAGGCACGCAAGGAACATTATCCAGCGCCCTATGCACTGATTGATCTGTTTGAAAAGCACGGCGACGACTGGCAGGCGATGATCGGTGGCGAGATCGACGCTTTTGCACCTCTGATGGGATCGGACACGGCATCCAATCTGCGGCGGGTATTCTTCTTGTCCGAAGGCTTGAAAAAACAAGGTACCAAAGGCGCCAAATTTGCACGGGTTCATGTGATCGGAGCAGGGGTCATGGGCGGCGATATTGCCGCCTGGTGCGCCTTGCGCGGTATGGCTGTGACGCTTCAGGATCTGGATATGGACCGGATCAAGCCAGCGCTTGATCGTGGCAAGAAGCTGTTCAGAAAACGGCTCAAGAAAAAATTTGAGGTCGATGCTGCAGTTGCCCGGCTTGAGGCAGATCCAGCTGGCAAAGGTGTTAGCCGCGCCGATGTTGTTATCGAGGCTGTGGTGGAAAATCTTGAGATTAAGCGCAAGATTTTTGCGGGGCTTGAGGACAAGCTGAAACCCGGTGCGATTCTGGCGACCAACACCTCTTCAATCGAACTGGAGCGGATTGCCGAGGGTCTCAAGGATCCGGCGCGGTTGATCGGGTTGCACTTCTTCAATCCCGTGGCGCAACTGCCGCTGGTCGAGATCATTCGTTCAACTTTCAATAACGACGCAGAAATCGGCAAGGGTGCGGCGTTTGCGCTGGCGATTGGCAAAAGTCCGGTCGTTGTCAAATCGGCACCTGGATTCTTGGTCAACCGGGTATTGATGCCCTACATGCTGGATGCCGTGCAGCGGGTGGAAGCGGGGGAAAGCAAAGAGTTGCTTGATGCCGCAGCCGTTGCGTTCGGCATGCCGATGGGGCCGATTGAGTTAATGGATACGGTGGGCCTCGATGTCGGGCTGTCGGTGGCAACCGAATTGGGACATGAGGTGCCCGAGCGATCGAAATTTTCCAAGCTGGTGACGGCCAAGAAGTTGGGCCGCAAGTCGGGCGAAGGCTTTTACAAGTGGGTTGATGGCAAGGCACAAAAGGGGCCGGTTCCCGACCACAAGGATCTCGCCGAACTTGGGCGCGCGTTGGTCAAGCCATTGGTCGACATGAGTAAAGTGGTGGTGAGCGAGGGCGTGGTGGCCAATGGGGACATGGCCGATATCGGGGTGATCATGGGAACCGGATTTGCGCCGTTCCTTGGCGGTCCGTTGCAGGCGCGCAAAGACGGGAAAGCGTAAGATGACTGAGCTGAGAAAAATCGCCATCGTTGGTTCAGCGCGTATCCCGTTTGCGCGCGGCCATACAGCCTATGTGGAGCAGACCAACCTGTCGTTGATGGCCACCGTCCTGCGCGGTTTGGCGGAAAAATATGATCTCAGGGGCACCAGGATCGACGAAGTGATGGGTGGCGCCGTTATTGGGCACAGCCGCGATTTTAACCTGACGCGCGAAGCCCTGCTTGATGCCGGTTTTTCCCCGCGTACGCCGGGCACAACCATGCAAATCGCCTGTGGCACCAGCCTGCAAGCGGCATTGACGCTGGGGGCCAAGATCGCGACGGGTGAGATCGAGAGTGGCATTGCGGTGGGCTCGGACACGGTTAGTGACAGTCCAGTTGTTTTCGGCAACAAATTTCAGCACCGCATGATAAATCTGTCGCGGGCACGAAACCTTGGTGAACGATTTAAGGCATTCAAGGGATTTTCTTTTGGCGAATTGACCCCGGTTGCCCCCTCAGTCAACGAACCACGCACTGGTCTATCGATGGGCCAGCATGCCGAATTGATGGCGCGGGAGTGGGGGATCACCCGGCAAGCCCAGGACGCGTTGGCACTGGCCAGCCATCAAAATGCGACCAAGGCCTATGATGAAGGATTTCACGACGACCTGTTGGTGCCTTGCGCGGGGCTGGTGCGTGACAACAATGTGCGCGCCGACACAACGCTGGACAAAATGGCAAGCATGAAGCCTGCCTTTGACAAATCTTCGGGCCACGGCACCCTGACGGCTGCCAATTCAACACCCCTGACCGATGGTGCTTCATCGGTCCTTCTGGCGAGCGAAGAGTGGGCGCGCGAACGCGGGCTGCCGGTTCTGGCCTATCTGAGCATGGGCGCGGTCGCCGCCAACGACTTTGCAGGCGGCGAGGGGCTGCTGATGGCGCCCACGATTGCCGTGTCTGACATGTTGACACGGGCCGGTCTTGGGTTTGATGATATTGATCTGTTCGAAATCCACGAAGCTTTTGCTGCGCAGGTGCTGTGCACGCTCAAGGCCTGGAATAGTCCTGCCTACTGCAAGGATGTGTTGGGGCGTAACGAGGTATTGGGCGAAATAGATCCGGCCAAGATCAATATCAAGGGCTCGAGCCTAGCCTATGGCCATCCATTTGCAGCGACTGGTGGCCGCATATTGGGGGTGACGGCAAAATTGCTCAACACCGAGGCCAAACAGCGCGCACTGATTTCTGTGTGCACTGCAGGTGGGCAAGGCGTTGCGGCGCTGGTCGAGCGGGCGTAAGGTTTTTTCATGAGCGACAATGTCATCAAGTTCAAACCGGTCAAGAAAAAGCCAGAGAAAAAGTCGGCCCAAAAGCCTTTCAAATTTCGCACGGTACCCAGTTGGGTGGCGTGGTTGGGATTGATTGGGCTTGGCTGCTTATTGAGCGCTGCCCAATATTCCGGATTTCTGGGCTGATCGTTCCCCCCAGGGTGGCTGAATTCAACTTCCCGGGGTGACATCCTTCTCCACATGAAGCAGCTGAGTTGACGCTTAGGTCAATCTTTTGCTTGTCAGTGGACGGAATTGCACGATACCGTCCAGTCAACCTGCCCGCACGTTCACAAATCTGGCGGCGGCAGGGTGCTGTTCACAGCACACAGAAATCAAAATCAAGAACAATATGCTTTTCAGGAGGCGGGACACGAATGAAATTCACTCAAACCCTTACAGCAGTCGCGACAGCAGGCGTTATGGCGCTGATGATGAGCACTGCCGCATCGGCGGTGACGCTACAGATGCACAATGGTGCCGATCCGGGCTCGCTTGATCCACACAAGGTTTCAGGCGACTGGGAAAACCGCATCGTCGGCGATTATATTGAAGGCCTGGTGACCGAGGACGCCAAGGCTGACGCTATTCCGGGTCAGGCCGAAAGCTGGGATATTTCCGAGGATGGTACAGTTTATACCTTCCACCTCCGGGACGGGATCAAGTGGACCGACGGAGAGCCAGTGACAGCGGAAGACTTTGTCTTCGCGTTCCAGCGCCTAATGAACCCGGCCACGGCGTCTGATTATGCCTATCTGCAATATCCGATCAAGAACGCAGCCAAGATCAATTCCGGCGAAATAACCGATTTCAGCGAATTGGGTGTGAAGGCGCTCGACGACAAGACCGTCGAAATCACGCTTGAAGCGCCAACGCCGTTCTTCCTGCAGGCTCTGACGCATTATACCGCCTATCCGGTGCCAAAGCATTTGGTTGATGAATATGGTGATGCATGGACCAACATGGATCACATCGTTGCCAATGGCCCTTACAAGATCACGGAATGGCTGCCTGGCTCTTATGTACATTCTGTCAAAAACGACGATTACTACGATGCCGCCAATGTCCAGATCGACGAGGTCTACTACCACGTCCTTGAAGATCAGGCTGCTGCGCTCAACCGCTACCGCGCGGGCGAGTTCGATATTCTAACCGATTTCCCGGCCGACCAATATCAGTGGATTCAGGACAATCTGCCCGGGCAGGCCCATGTCGAGCCATTCCTGGGGGTCTATTACTATGTTCTCAATCAGGAAAAGCCGCCGCTGAACGATCCGAATATTCGTGAAGCGCTGTCGATCTCGATCATGCGCGATGTGATTGGGCCTGATATTCTAGGAACCGGCGAATTGCCTGCCTATGGCTGGGTTCCCGAGGGTACTGCCAACTATCAGGGCGAAACCTATATGCCCGCATGGGCAAAAATGCCCTATGAAGACCGTGTGGCCAAGGCCAAGGGCATCATGGAAGCGGCTGGTTATACGCCAGACAATCCACTGACCCTGCAACTGCGCTATAATACGAACGACAACCATCAGCGCATCGCCGTGGCAATAGCAGCGATGTGGGAGCCGATTGGGGTCAAGGTTGAATTGTTCAATGCCGAAACCGCCGTGCATTACGATGCCCTGCGAGCCGGCGACTTCCAGGTGGGGCGTGCCGGTTGGCTGCTCGACTACTCAGATGCGTCCAATACGCTGGATCTGCTCAAGACAGGTACCATGCAGGGCGATACCATGAACTGGGGCAACAACTACGGTCGTTACTCAAACCCCGAGTTCGACAAACTACTGGCAGCTGCCTCCAGTGAACAGGATCTGACCAAGCGGGCTGGCGAATTGCATGCGGCCGAGACGCTTGCCATGGACCAGTTCGCGGCAATCCCCATCTATTGGTACGTGTCCAAAAATATCGTGTCGCCCAAGGTGACCGGCTTTGAAGACAATGCCAAGGATGTGCACCGCACCCGCTGGCTGACCAAGTCCGAATAGGCTCAGCATTGACGGATTGATCGTGGGAGCGTCGGCTCCCGCGATCAACCTTTCCGGCAGTGCGCCGCGATTGCGCCAGCCGGATCACAAAAGGTTTTTGCATCATGCTGGGTTACGCCCTGCGGCGTGTGCTATCGGCCATTCCGATTGCATTGATCGCTGTAACTGTCTGCTTTTTCGTGCTGCGACTGGCGCCCGGTGGCCCGTTTGATGGAGAGCGCGCCTTGCCGCCGACCGTCCTTGCCAATCTGCGCGCCCACTATAATCTCGATCAGCCGTTGGTCGTGCAGTATCTGATCTATATCTGGCGTCTGCTGCAGGGGGATCTCGGTCCCTCAATGGTGATTGACGGGTTCAATGTGAGCCAGCTGATCAGCATTGGATTTCCCTTTACCCTGACAGTGGCGATGTCGGCCTTTGTGATTGCCACGGTTATTGGTGTCATTGCTGGCATGATCGCGGCGGTGAACCAAAACAAATGGCCCGATTATGTGCTGGTGCTGGTCGTCATGCTCGGCGTGGTAATTCCGAACTTCCTGATGGCGGCTTTGCTGCAATTATGGTTCGGGGTTTATCTGGGCTGGTTGCCAGCGGGAGGTTGGGTCGCGGGGTCCATTCCGCATCTGGTGCTGCCCGTAACCGTGTTGGCATGGCCGCACGCTGCGCGAATATCGCGGCTGATGCGCGGCTCGATGATCGAGGTGCTGGGCACTAATTTTGTCCGTACGGCCCGTTCAAAAGGTCTGGGGCAGAGGCTGGTTCTGGCGCGACACGCGATCAAGCCTGCCCTATTGCCTGTTGTTTCCTATCTGGGGCCAGGGATGAGTTATCTGCTCACTGGTTCGCTGGCCGTCGAGCAGATTTTTGGGCTGCCGGGGATTGGCAAATATTTTGTCACCGCAGCGCTCAATCGCGACTATGGCGTCGTTCTGGGCACGACCATTTTGTACATGTTCATTATTCTGGCACTCAATCTGATTGTTGATCTGGTCTACGCCTGGCTTGATCCCAAGGTGAGGTACCGCTGATGGCCGGGATCACAGGCAAGGACGAAGTCCTTACGCAATATGCACGGCGTCTGGAAACGCTCGAGGCGCCCAAAGGGCGCTCGCTGACCCAGGACGCTTTGCGTCGCCTGGCGCGGAACAAGGCGGCGGTCATCTCCATCGCCATCGTTGTTTTCATCGTGCTGGCCGCCTTTGTCGGGCCCTATTTCGTGCCCTGGGGCTATTCAGAGGTCGACTGGACCTCGATCCGCAAGCCGCCCGATTTTGCCAAGGCACACTATTTCGGAACCGATCAGAACGGTCGCGATATGCTGGCCCGGGTGCTGCAAGGCACGCAGATGAGCCTGATCGTGGCGGGGGTCGCTACTATCGTTTCAGTGGTCATTGGCATCATTTATGGCGCGGTGGCGGGTTATCTCGGTGGGCGGGTTGATGCGTTGATGATGCGTATCGTCGATATCATGTATGCGCTGCCTTATATCCTGTTCGTCATCATTCTGGTGGTGATGTTCGGTCGTCATCCGGTGCTACTATTCGTGGGAATTGGTGCCATTGAATGGTTGACCATGGCGCGCATTGTTCGGGGTCAGACGCTTTCGATCAAGGAACGCGAGTTTGTCGAAGCAGCGCGGGCCGGCGGCGCCAAGCCCTGGACCATTATCAGTCGGCACATCGTGCCAAACCTGACCGGCCCTGTGGTAATATACGCAACGCTGACCATCCCCGAAATTATCATTGCCGAGAGTTTCTTATCCTATCTCGGCCTGGGCGTGCAGGAGCCACAAACTTCGTTGGGTACATTGATTTCATTCGGTGCACCGGTTGCCGAGGTGCTGCCCTGGATGCTGTTGTCGCCCGCCATTGTGTTGGTCACTCTGTTGCTTTGCCTCACCTATATCGGTGACGGCCTACGCGACGCCCTGGACCCCAAGGATCGATGAAATGAGTGAAGTCCTCAAAGTCGAAGACATGTCGGTTACGTTCGATTTGCACGATAGCGAAGTGCATGCGGTACGCGAGATGAATTTTACGCTCGCCGAAGGCGAAACGCTGGCGGTAGTCGGCGAATCCGGTTCAGGCAAGAGCCAGGCGTTCCTCTCGATCATGGGGTTGCTGGCCAAGAATGGCCGCGCTACCGGGCGCGCCGTCATGGGGGATGTCGATCTGATTGGCATGGCGCCAAAACAGCTTGATATCTATCGCGGCAAGGACATTGCGATGATCTTTCAGGACCCGATGACTTCCCTCAACCCGACCCTGCGGGTTAAGACCCAGCTGGCCGAGGTCTTGGTCACGCATCGCAACTTCGACAAGCAGGCAGCGATCAAGACGTCGATCGAAATGCTGGAGCGGGTCGGTATCCCCGAGCCGGTCAAACGCGCCAATGCCTATCCCCATGAACTGTCAGGGGGCATGCGGCAGCGCGTCATGATCGCCATGTCGCTCCTGTGCCAACCCAAAATCCTGATCGCGGACGAGCCCACAACGGCACTCGATGTAACGGTTCAGGCGCAAATGCTGGATCTGTTCAAAAAACTGACCGAGGATTTCGGCACCGCGCTGGTGCTCATTACCCATGATCTGGGAGTGGTCGCGGGCATCGCTGACCGGATGATGGTGATGTATGGTGGCCGTGCCGTTGAAACGGGAAAAACTGACGATCTGTTTTACGATCCTCGTCATCCCTATACCCTGGGCCTCTTGCATTCGACACCCCACATTGCCAAACGGACGGCGCGGCTCGATCCCATCCAGGGATTGCCGCCGAGCCTTGAGCATTTGCCTCAGGGATGTTCGTTCAATCCGCGTTGCGCATTCGCGTTCGACCGGTGTCATGCCGAACGCCCGCCCCTGACAGAAGCGGGCGAGGGCCGGCAAAAGGCCTGCTTTTATGAAGGCGCGATGAAATATGGAGAGGTCGCCTGATGAACCAGATGCCAGCCGACCTGCTCGAAATCAGGGACCTCAAGAAGACATTCTCGATTGCCCATGGCCTGTTTGCCCGACCACTGACGCTGACGGCACTTGAAGATATCAATTTTACTATTCATCAGGGCGAAACGCTGGGCATTGTGGGGGAAAGCGGCTGCGGGAAATCGACCCTCGGGCGTTGTATCCTGCAGTTGCTGGCACCCGATGAGGGGCAGGTTCTTTGGCTCGGCCAGGATTTGACGCGCCTTCCAGCCGAGGAGATGCGCAAGCGGCGGCAGGACCTGCAGATCATTTTCCAGGATCCACTAGCCTCGCTCAATCCCCGCATGACGGTGGGCGAAATAATCGCGGATCCGCTGCGCACTCTGCGCCCTGAACTAGATAAGACCGAACGCCGGGCGCGGGTTCTCAAGACGATGGAATCGGTGGGTCTGTTACCCGAAATGATCAACCGATATCCGCACGAATTTTCTGGCGGGCAGGCGCAGCGGATTGGCATTGCTCGGGCGCTGATCACCGAGCCGAAACTTATCGTTTGTGATGAACCAGTATCAGCGCTCGACGTTTCGATCCAGGCTCAGATTTTGAACCTGTTGGCCGAACTCAAGGATGAGTTGGGGCTTACACTGATCTTCATTTCGCACAATCTGAGTGTGGTACGCCACGTCTCGGATCGCATTCTGGTGCTTTATCTGGGCCGCATTGTCGAACTGGCAACGGGCGATGAAATCTATGAAGATCCACGGCACCCCTATACGCGGGCATTGCTGACGGCTGTCCCGATTCCAGATCCAAAACTTGCCCGACAACGCAATATTGATGCGCTCGATGGGGAAATTCCCTCGCCGATCAATCCGCCATCAGGTTGCACATTTCGGACCAGATGTCGGCATGCGCGCGATATTTGTGCCCAGCAACGACCGCCGCTCGAAACCATTGAAGACAATAGGCTGGTCGCGTGTCTCCGGTGGCAGGAGATCGAAGTAGAGGAGCAGGCAAACCAACCCGCCTGAGCACTGGAAGCGCCTGTAATTTCGTGGGTTTTCGGACCGTGTTGGAAATGGGCAAATGCCTGCGATTGGCGCGTTGACAGGGGCAAGCAATTTCCTTATGTTCCGGCCAAGTTTTCGGGCGCTCTGGCGCCCCTTTTATTTAACTGAGGTTTTACGATGAAAGTCCGCAACTCGCTAAAGGCGCTGATGACTCGCCACCGCGCGAACAAGCTCGTCCGCCGTCGCGGTCGGGTCTATATCATCAATAAGGTCGACAAGCGTTTCAAGGCACGCCAGGGCTAGGCCCGCTGCCAGACTAATGTTGAAAAAGCCCGCCATGCGCGGGCTTTTTTATTGCCCTTCGCATTGGCCAAATTCTTGGCGACAAGCAAAAAGCCCGGATGTAATTAGTACCCGGGCTCAAAATTTGGACTGTCGATGCGGCTGGTTTAGCTGGAACCGGCGCCATCCTGCCGTACGAAGGCAATGCGTAGCATGTTGGTTGCGCCCGGTGTGCCCAAGGGGACGCCAGCGGTGATTGCGATACGGTCGCCGGGGCGGGCAAAGCCTTCCTGATAAGCGATGACGCAGGCCCTGTCGACCATGTCCTCAAGGCTGATCGCATCTTCAGTCTGCACGCAATGGATACCCCACACTACCGATAGACGGCGGATGGTGCGCATATTGGGCGAAAGTGCGATAATAGGTTTTGCGGGCCGTTCGCGGGCGGCGCGAATGCCAGTTGAGCCCGAGGCCGTGTAAGTCACGATAGCGGCTAGATCGAGCGTTTCGGCGACTTGCCGGGTCGCAGCCGAAATGGCGTCGGCGGCTGTGGCTTCAGGTTCGGTTTGGGCGGCGCGAATGATGCCGCGATAGTTAGCGTCATCTTCAACAGCGATAGCCACCTTGTTCATGGTGGAGACGGCTTCAACCGGATATTGGCCCGAGGCCGACTCGGCTGAGAGCATGATGGCGTCAGCGCCTTCAAACACGGCAATCGACACGTCCGAAACTTCGGCGCGGGTTGGTACAGGCGCGGTGATCATCGATTCCAGCATCTGGGTGGCGACAACCACGGGCTTGCCGTAACGGCGCGCCATGCGGATCATGCGTTTTTGCAGGCCGGGAACGGTTTCCAGCGGCAATTCCACGCCCAGATCACCACGCGCGACCATGATGGAATCGCAAAGCTTGATGATTTCTTCGAGCCGTTCGATGGCCTGCGGCTTTTCAATCTTGGCCATGACACCGGCGCGACCCTGAACGATCTTGCGGACGTCAATGATATCTTCGGGACGCTGCACGAACGACAGAGCGATCCAGTCGGCATCGTTTTTGAGCGCTTCAACCAGATCGGCGTGATCCTTTTCGGTCAACGCGCCGGTGGGGAGCAACGTGTCGGGCAGGGAGACGCCCTTCTTGTCCGAAAGCTTGCCGCCGTAAACGACTTCAGTCTCGATGGCACCGTTGCCAACCTTGGTGGCTTTGAGCTGCAACTTGCCATCGTCGAGCAGCAGGCGGTCGCCTACCGAAACGCTTTCGATGATTTCGGGATGGGGCAGGAATACCCGATCAATGGTTCCAGGCGCATCCGAACTATCCAGGACAAATTTCTGGCCGGCAACCAGATGGATGGCGCCTTCAGCAAATTTCGATACGCGCAGTTTTGGGCCTTGAAGGTCAACCAATATGCCCAATGGATGATTGAGGCGCTTTTCGACGCTGCGAATTCGTTCGACCGTCTGGCGCAACACGTCGTGACTGGCGTGGCTCATGTTGATGCGGAACACATCCGCGCCGGCGCGGGCAAGTTCCTCGATCATCTTTTCGTCCTGGCTTGCCGGGCCCAGGGTCGCAAGGATCTTAACTCGTCTCATCCGTCTCATTGCGTGTCCGTGCTTTCGCTATCTTGCGTGGCGTTTGTGGATTGACCGGCAGGATCGACAGGTTGGTCGGGATTATCCAGCGGCGCATCGTCCTCTGGACCAACGATGCCGGGCTCACCCGTCTTGTCTGTCAGTTTCAAAGTCCAGTCGGTTCGCTTTTGGGTATCGATTTCAAAGAACCCGGTGCGCTCATAGCCGCGTGCGAGACAATCCTCAACCCCAAAGATTGTGAAGGTTTCGTCACGTGTGCACATGAAAACCGATCCATCCCACTCGCCGCCGCCAATATCGTCAACAGCGTAAATGTAATAATAGGAGCGATCGGCAAGACTACCCTGATAGAGAACTTGACAGTCGCCGGGCTGGGTTTGCCACCAGCCTTCCGATTGCCAACCCCGCTCGGCGCGATACCCCATGGCAACCGAAACCATGTTCCCGGTTTCATTGCACACGCGCAGGTCCGCCATGGCGGGCGCCGAAAAGAAAAACATGCCGGATAAGAACGCGCCGACAAGGGTTACGCCGTGACGGAAAAAATGCAATGGGCTGCCGGAAGTCATTGAAAAATCTGCCTTGGTTTGGGCCATTGAATGGTGCGGTGTCAACCGCTAAACGCCGGATTTGACCGAATTGAGGGGATCGGTGGCACGGGGATGTGGATTGGACAACAAAGGTCTTGAACCGCAGCCGCTGCTGATGTTGAAACATGGTCCCAACGAAGAGGAAATTTTTATGGCCGAAGAAAGTGTTGCCCAGGACCAGTTGCGGGCGTTCATCGAGCGCATTGAGCGCATGGAAGAAGAAAAAGCTGCCATCGCTGCCGACATCAAGGAAATCTATGCCGAGGCCAAGGGCAATGGCTTTGATACCAAAGTCATCCGGCAAATCGTGCGGATCCGCAAGCAGGATGCCAATGAGCGCATGGAGCAGGAAGCATTGCTCGAGCTTTACATGTCCGCACTGGGCATGGTCGCTGAACCGGCCAACGACGACTGATCAGATTGGCGCCAGCCCAACGGCTGGCGCGAAGGCGGAGCGATCAGTGCGACTTGCCCAAGGCGGCGAGCATTGATGCTTCGTCATAGCCGAGCGTTGAAAGCGCTGAGCTGACAATGCCAGCGCGATCCAGACCGGCATCGGCATACATGGTGGCCTGACTGCCATGTTCGACAAAAGTGTCGGGGATCATCAGCGGGCGGAAGCGCAGCTTGCCGTCGAGCAGGCCGTTGCTGGCCAAAAAGGTCGCCACATGGCTGCCGAAGCCACCAATCGAGCCTTCCTCGACGCTCAGGAGCACATCGTTATCCTGGGCCAGTTTGGCGATCATTTCTTCATCGAGCGGCTTCATGAACCGTGCATCGGCAATGGTCGGGTTCAGGCCCAAAGCGGCCAATCGTTCGGCGGCAGCTATCACCTCGGCCAAACGCGTGCCGTAGCTGAGAATGGCGATGGTTGAACCCTGCTGAATGATCCGACCCTTGCCGATTGGCAATATGGTGCCCCGCTGCGGTAGTTCGACGCCAGATCCTTCCCCACGCGGATAACGGAACGCGATGGGGCCGTTGTCGTAGGCGGTTGCCGTGGCGACCATGTGGCGCAGTTCGGCCTCGTCGGCAGCCGCCATATGGACCATGCCGGGGATGGCACCAAGGTAAGCAGCATCATAGTTGCCTGCATGGGTGGGGCCATCGGCGCCGACGTATCCGGCGCGGTCAATGGCAAAACGCACCGGCAAGTGCTGGATGGCTACATCATGGACCACCTGATCATAGGCGCGCTGAAGGAACGTTGAATAGATGGCGCAAAATGGGCGCATGCCTTCGGTAGCCATGCCAGCGGCAAAGGTGACGGCGTGCTGCTCGGCGATACCCACATCAAAAATGCGATCTGGAAAAATTTCGGCAAATTTATCGAGACCGGTTCCTGATGGCATGGCCGCGGTCACGGCAACAACACGGGGGTCATCCCTGGCCTCGTCAATCAGGCTCTGGGCGAAGACATTGGTATATGAAGGCGCGTTCGATGGCGCCTTGGCCTGTGCCCCGGTGATGACGTTGAATTTGGAGACGCCATGATATTTGTCGGCGGCATCTTCGGCGGGACCGTAGCCCTTGCCCTTTTTGGTCACCACATGGATGAGAATGGGCCCGGTATCAGCGTCGCGGACATTTTCGAGCACCGGCAAGAGATGATCGAGATTGTGCCCGTCGATGGGGCCGACGTAGTAAAAGCCCAGCTCCTCAAACAGCGTGCCACCAGTAAAAAAGCTACGGGCAAATTCCTCGGTGCGTCGGGCAGGCTCATATAGAAACTGCGGCAGTTTCTTGGTCATGGACTTGGCGGTTTCGCGCATGCCGCGATAGACCGGCCCCGAAACCAGTCGCGCCAGATAGGCGCTCAACGCGCCCGTGGGTGGGGCAATCGACATGTCGTTGTCGTTGAGAATGACAATGAGTTTGGCGTCCATGGCGCCGGCATTGTTCATGGCCTCATAGGCCATGCCAGCGGACATCGCGCCATCCCCGATAACGGCAACGACATGGCGGGGAATCGCCTTGAGATCGCTGGCCACTGCCATGCCCAGACCGGCGGAAATCGAGGTTGACGAATGGCCAGCGCCAAACGGGTCGTATTTGCTTTCAGCGCGACGGGTGAACCCAGACAGTCCATCCTTTTGGCGCAGGGTGCGGATGCGATCGCGTCGACCGGTCAGGATCTTGTGCGGGTAGGCCTGATGGCCGACATCCCAGATAATCCGGTCGTGCGGCGTATCAAAAATGGCGTGCAGCGCCACGGTCAATTCAACCACGCCAAGTCCGGCACCCAGATGCCCACCAGTTACCGAGACCGCGTCGATCATTTCGCTACGCAACTCGTCGGCCAGCTGGGCTAACTTGTCACGAGGCAAGGCGCGCAGTTTGTCGGGCGTGTCAGCAGTGTCGAGCAGCGGTGTTTGTGGCTTGTCGGCCAAGGCAATTGTCCTTTACGGGGGCGACGAAACGGGTGCGCCGAAACGCATTATCACCTGAGCGTCGACGCAATTAAGGCGCGGCGGGCTTAGACCAGCAATAGTGAGAGGGGACCGCCATTGCAACCACGATGCTGCAATCGCTCAAGGATTGATCAGCGAAACGCGACCGTCAGGGGGGCGTTGGTTACAAATTTTTCGTGGCTGAATGCGGGCGGCTCATCGCCAATGCCCATTTTGGTCACGTCGGCGCCCAGTTCCGTCTCGGGGCTGAAATCGGCTTCGTCGTGATCATAGATGACGGCGAAATGTTCTGACGTCATGACTACCGGGGTCAGGAAAACGTCGGCAATATGCTCGAGGTCGGGCGCAATCAGATCAACGGCGCGCGGTTGTCCGATGGTCCGCTTTGCCAGAGCGCGCGCGATCGGGGTTGCGGAAGTATCATCGGCAACAGCGCCCCAGGTCAGGTCAAACAGATTGGCCAAATCTCCCAATTGATTGCCGCCGCCCAGCGAGGCGGAACGAAGCCCACTTGCGCCGGTCAAGGTCAGCCGCGGCTTTGAGGCTTGCGTGGGGGCCGGTGCGAGGGAAGCTGTGTTGGTGCTGCGGTCGATGATCATTTCAACCGCACGTTGGGCGCCGGGTTCTGCTGGCGATGGTGCGTAAGCTGTCACGATGTTGGATGGATCGTTGGTCATCAGAACACGAGCTGCTGGAATTGGCGCGCCAATTTCGGCAAGCGCCGTCAATGCGGTTTGGCCGGTCTGGCCAGCGGGTAGTGCGGCGGCGGTTGCAACCAGCATGGCGTGGGATTTGATGGCCGGTTGCGGTGCGGATAGAGGCGCGCTTCCGACACTGGAGAAGGGGAAATCCGAGGGGTTTTGCACCGCTGCCACCTGCGTGATCTCGCCTAATCCCTGTGGCCGCATGAAGGGGGTCGGCGCTATGCGAGGCTGGTTTGTAGCGGCGGCAGTTTTGACGGGGGCGGCGTTTGGTGCGACATCAGCCTGATCCTCGGCCTCGTCGGCATTGTCACCAAAGAACAGATCCATCAGCGTGGTGCCCGAGTGTTTTGTCTCGGCGCTGGCAACAGCGGTCCGGCTGCTGCTTGAGCCGTTGCAGGGCACCATATGGCAGCGTTGCCACTGGGCCTGCGCATACTGGCGGCCGCTATTGGACAATGGCTTGCCGTCTGTTGGGACATGCAAAGTCTTGCCATCGGGGAAAACCTGCTTGAGCTGAGCGCGGGTCATCCGGGGCCATGCACGCACGTTGCCGGTATCCAGATGTACAAATGGGCTGCCCGAGGTTGGATAATAGCCGACACCGCCAACCTGCTTTTTCATGGCAACGGCGCGCAATTTGGTCAGAGAGATACCCGGAATAAAGAAATCCATGGCATTGCCCTTGGTGTGCTGGGAATCCTTGGCAACACCAGATCCAGATCTGGAGCGCAGCATTTCATTGGTTGCCGGGGCGCGATAAGCCGAAACCACGTTAACCGGTTGGGTGGCACCAACATCCTGATAGACTTCCCAGATCAGATCAAACAGCGCCGGATCCATCTTGGTTGGCTCATTGCGGCGCCAATCGCGCAGGAAATAATTGAGCTGGCTCAGGCCTGAGGACACATACCGCCCATTGCGCTTGAAGACTATGCGGGCGGTTTCCTTGGTGTGGGTGTAGTATAGGTAGAGTGCGCGTTCGCTGGCAGCCTGAGCTGGCACAATGAATGCACCTAGCGACAGGGTAAAGCTCATGACTGCTGCGACCAGCAATCGCGCAAAATGAAACTGCCTCAAAGGTGATGTCCCCGTCACGCCAACATTACTCGCACTACCAATTCAATACTGGATAGATGTTAGCGTAATTTCGATTAGAACTTATTAACGCTAAACAGTGATGTTTTGACCCATTTTGGCCCGATGGCAAGTTCATAGGGGCAAAAATGGACGGAACCAAGGCGAATTCGTTTAGATAAGGTAAACCAATCGGGTCGCAGGGCCGATGTTAGCGCTTCTATTTGTTAAGAGCGGCAATCAGCTTGGCATTGTGCCCATAAACATCGGCATAGGAAGTAACGGTGCCGTCAGGCTGCACGCGTAGCGTGAAGTAAGCGATGTGCACCGGGATGGTGTGTTCAGGATTGACCCAACGCTCGCTTGAGCCAAACATGGATGCAAGTGATGCGCCGCTGATGTTGGGTTCGTTTCTCATCAGGGCGTCGGCAAAATCCATTGGGTTCTGAACGCGAACGCATCCGTGGCTGTATGCGCGATAGCTACGCGAAAACAGTGACTTGGACGGGGTGTCATGCAGATAGACATCATGTTTGTTGGGGAACAGGAACTTGATCCGTCCCAAGGCGTTGCCGGCACCGGGGCGTTGGCGTACCCGGAAGGGGAAGCTGTTGCCCACCTCCGACCAATTGACCTGACTGGCGTTGATTACATTGCCCTTGTAAATCAGATCCATGTTCTGGCTGGCAATGTAGTTAGGATTGGCCAGCGTTTTGCCGGCGATTTCATTCTTGATGATCGAGGCGGGCACGTTCCAGTAGGGGTTAACCACCACGTGTTTGATGTTGTTGGAGAAAATTGGCGTCGGATGCGCCTTGCTACCGACAACGACGCGGGTCGAATAAATCGACTTGCCACTTTGGTTGATCGAAAGCCTATATTCAGGGACATTGACGAGCACGTTGAAATTACCGAGGTCGGTCGGCATCCAGCGCCAGCGTTCCATATTGGCAATGATATCGTCTCGTGTGACAGTCGGGCCGCCATTGAGGGCCGCAACTGTTGCCGGACCCGCGATGCCGTCGGAGGTCAGACCCTTGCTGGCCTGAAAATCCTTGACGGCTGAAACAACCACCTTGTCGTAAACGGATGGGTCTTCCGCCGTCTCGGTCATTTCGAGGCGCTGGCGCAGCAGGGCAACGCGTGTGTCGCTCATGCCCAAACGCAGCGATGGGCCGCTGGGAATGTCGATTTTCTGGTTGTCGGCGTCAGCGTCAAAATCTGCCAGGGCAGCCTTGAGCTGCAGAAATTCGCGATGCCTGGGCTCAAATTTGGCCAATACGGTCTTTGGGTTCTGCCCCTTGGCGATGTCGAGAAGGAGTTTGGTTGCGTCGAGCGGTTTAGGCGCCATGTCAAGGTCGGACGATATTGAACCAGGACGAATGCGACCATTGAGCAGATTGTCGGCATAGCGCACCAGGGCCGCCGAAAACGCGGTTTCAAGTGCCGCCATTTTGGCCGGATCACCGGTGGCCGCAACAACATCAAGATCAGGCGTCAGATAGTCCTTGGGACGCAGCCCCTCGTCGCCAGCGTCGGCAAATACCTTGATGATGGTTTCGGCGGTCGGCGAAAAGGAAAGGACGCCATCAGCGGACTGGGTCAGCCAGAGTGGCTCAAAGTGGCGTTCACCATAGAAAAAATAGAGCTTTTGGGCCTCATCATAAGCGGCGGTGTTGGACTTGGCGCCGTAATAGGCTGCAGATAGGCCGGATTTGATGGTGCGCGCCAGAGCGGTCTGAGGGGGTGCAATAACAATGCGTGTCAGGCTAGTGCTTGCAACTTTTATATCCTGAGCGGTGGCGGGAAAGGTTAGCCCCAGACAAACCGCACCAGCGAGCAGGCAGACCGAGAGCTTGTACATGAATTCTCCACCTCAAGCGGACCCTAGTCCGCGACACCCGGCTCAATGCACACCGATTCAGAGCATTTTACCTACTCTGGAAAGGTTAACAGGTGCAATCGCTCGCAACTTTGTGAGTGGCCTGTGTGGCCCTGTTGCAACGGTTGGAGGCGAAGCTGTGGATATCCTTGCTCTGCTTCAGGCGGCGTCGCTTTGCGCCGTATCGGCCAATCCATACTCATGGAGCTTGCGGTAAAGCGTTGATCGACCAATCTTGAGCGCCCTTGCGACCCGAGACATGCGTCCCCCATAGTGGGCTATGGCAAATACAATGGCCTCCCTTTCGATTTCAGCCAGCGCGGTTACTTCCCCGCTATTGTCGAGGAAGCGATCGGGCTGAGGCTGGGTATCGGGAGGGTGCTGGGTGCGTGTGCGGGCAGGCGCATTGTCAATGTGGGTCGGGGATGCTGGTACGTTGATATTGTCAAGCGATCGCATTGCGTGATCGCGGCCAGCTGTGTGGGCGATTATCTGAGGAAAATCAATAGTTTCGAGATAAGCGCCATCCGAAAGGACAGTTGCACGATAGATGGTATTTTCAAGCTGTCGAATATTGCCAGGCCAATCATAGGTCTGCAAAAGGGCCAGACCATCGGGTGAGACGCCCAAAATGCGCTTGCCGGTTTCGGCGGCAAATCGGGCGATGAAGTGAGCGACAAGTTCGGCAATGTCCTGCTTGCGCTCACGAAGGGGCGGCACATACACCGGGAATACATTGAGGCGGTAGTAGAGATCTTCGCGGAACTCGCCGCTTTTGGCCAAATTGAGCAGACGTCGATTTGTTGCCGAAATCAGGCGCACATTGACCCGCTCGGGTCGGGTCGCACCGATAGGCTCAACTTCCCCCTCCTGCAAGACGCGCAAGAGCTTGACCTGGATATCAAGCGGCAATTCGCCGATTTCGTCGAGAAACAGCGTGCCATTGTGGGCTTCGGCAAATTTGCCGCTCTGATCGGCGTGGGCACCGGTAAAGGAGCCCTTCTTGTGGCCGAACAGCACGGATTCCACCAGATTGGGAGGGATTGCGCCGCAGTTGACTGTGATAAAGGGTTTGCCGGCGCGGTCGCCTGTGCCCTGGATGATGCGGGCGACCAGTTCCTTGCCGACGCCAGTTTCGCCTTCAACCAAGACCGGGATGGTGCTCTTGGCCGCCTTGGCGCAAAGGCTCAAGACTCGCGCCATAGCCGGGGCCTGCGCAATCATGTCGGCGGGGGTGAAGGTACCGCTTCGCCTGGAGCGCTCTGAACGGACTGCGGCTTCAAGCGTGTCGAGTTTGATGGCATTGCGCAGCGAGATAATCAGGCGCTCGGGCGCCACAGGTTTGACGAAATAGTCAGTTGCGCCCTGTCGCATGGCGGTAACGACCGTTTCGAGGGAGGCGTGGGCGGTCTGGATGATGACTGGCGTTCGCAACCCTTCGCGCGCCATTGCTTCCATAACCGCCATACCATCAAGGTCGGGCATGACAAGATCGAGGATCAACGCACCGATGGTGCTGTCATCGCGCAGGATGGATAGCGCCTGTTCACCGCCCGTTGCGGTCAGGGGTTTGAAGCCGGCGCGGTTGGCCACTTCGGCGGTGAGGCGCAATTGCACCGGATCATCGTCGACAATTAGAACGCGCGTCATCGGACCCCTTGATAAATTCTGGTCGTGCACGAATCGTGCTGTGCCGTTTTGGGATGATGATGAACAAAGGGCCTTAAGAGGGGATTAATCATGCGAGACAATGGCGTAGAGGTGTGAGAATTTGCCAGCCTTGGCAGAGGCGCTGAGGCTGTCTATTGTCCGGCACAATTTCCAGCCGTCAAGGAGCGCCCTATGATCAATTTTGCTCAAGCCAGTCAATCTGCGATCCCCGAGGGGCAGGACACCATTGGCAAACTGCCGGTATGGGATCTAAGCGATCTCTATTCAGGCCGGGACAGTGCCCAGTTCAAGGCAGACCTTGAAAAAGCGGCGGCGGATGCGGCCGATTTTGAAGAGAAATATAAGGGCAAGCTTGTCGCGTTGACCAAATCGGGCAAGCTGATCGAGGCGATTGAAGCGACCGAAGCGCTGGGAGATTTGTCGGGCAAGATCGGCTCCTTTGCCTTTTTGCAATATGCCCAGAATGCAACGGATCAGGATCGTGCCAAATTCATGGGGGACGTCAATGAGGCGTTGACCAAGCTTTCCACCAGGGTTTTGTTTTTTGAGCTGGAGCTCAATCGTATCGAAGACGCCGTGCTTGAAGAGGCGTTCAAGAGTGATGCTGCGCTAGCGCGTTACCGGCCATGGTTTGACGAGTTGCGCAAGGCCAAACCGTATCAGCTTGAAGACCGGGTCGAGGAATTGTTCCACGACAAGTCGACCACCGGCTTTTCTGCCTGGAACCGGCTCTATGATGAAACATTGGCGGCGCTGGCGCTGGACGTCGACGGGGAAACGCTCAGCCTTGAGGCAACGCTGCATCGACTTTCGGATCGTGATGCCAAAAAACGCGAAACCGCGTTCAAGGCCGTCTCCAGAATATTGCAGGACAATGCACGACTATTGACCCACATCACCAATGTTCTGGCCAAGGACAAGGAGATTTCGGATCGCTGGCGCGGCTATGGCGATATCGCTGACAGCCGCCATTTGGCCAATTCGGTTGAGCGTGAAGTTGTTGATGCGCTCCAGAGCGCGGTACGCGAAGCCTACCCGCGTTTGTCGCACCGTTACTACAAGATGAAAGCCAAATGGTTTGGGCAGGACAAGCTCAATGCCTGGGATCGAAATGCACCGTTGCCGACAGCAGACGAGCGCGTTTTTGACTGGGAAACCGCCAAGTCGACAGTTTTGGATGCCTATGGGCAATTTTCGCCAAAACTGGCCGAACTGGCCCAGCCATTTTTTGATAGCGGCTGGATCGATGCGCCGACCGGCAAGGGTAAATTGTCGGGTGCCTTTGCTCATCCGACGGTCCCCAGCGCCCATCCTTATTTGATGCTCAACTACATGGGGCGGGCTCGTGATGTGATGACTTTGGCCCATGAGTTGGGCCATGGTGTGCACCAGCGTCTGGCAGCGGCGCAGGGGCCTTTGTTGGCCAACACGCCGCTCACGCTGGCGGAAACGGCGAGTGTTTTTGGCGAAATGCTGACGTTCCGGTCAATCCTGAACAAGACCACTGACAAGAAACAGCGGTTCGCCCTGCTGTCGTCCAAGGTTGAGGACATGCTCAATACCGTCGTGCGCCAGATCGCCTTTTATACCTTTGAGCGCAAGGTTCATCTGGCCCGACGCGATGGCGAACTGCGCACCGAAGAAATCAACGCCCTCTGGATGGAAGTGCAGCGGGAAAGTCTGGGTGATGCCATTGAGCTCAACGAGGGATATGACATTTTCTGGAGCTATATCCCCCATTTCATCCATTCCCCGTTTTATGTCTACGCCTATGCGTTTGGCGACTGCCTTGTGAACTCGCTCTATGCACAGTATGAAAAAGCAGCGGATGGCTTTGCCGAACGTTACTTTGATCTGCTAAAGGCGGGTGGGTCCAAGCATCACTCCGAACTGCTGGCACCGTTTGGTCTTGATGCAAAGGACCCGCAGTTCTGGTCGCTCGGCCTGTCGATGATCGAGGGATTGATCGATGAACTTGAAGCAACCAGCGATGCGTAAAACCCGCAGAACCAGCTTTGGGGCTGCCGGGTTAGACTAAAGACGAATATAAATTTGAGGACAAAATGGCCAACAACCACGAACCACTCCCCCCCATGGTTCACGAAAGCGCAATGGACTACAAGCAGCACGAACAGACCTACAATGGGTTTGTGACGCTGGTTAAGTATTCGATCATCACTACGGCTGTCGTCGTGGTGATCCTCTATTTCTGGGTTCAGCCCTAAGCGCTGAGACAGATAAAACCCAGGGCCTGCCGTCCGGCAGGCGGGCAGGAGACGTTCATGAACATCGCAATAGTGCGCGAACGCCTTGAAGGCGAAAATCGCGTCGCGGCCACGCCGGAAACGGTTGGCAAACTGGTCGGGCTCGGCGCCCAGGTCAGCGTTGAAAAAGGCGCAGGCCTTGGATCGCGCATTCTGGATGCCGAATATGAAGCGGCTGGCGCAAGAATTGCCCCCACCGCCGCTGCGGCTCTTAAGGGAGCAGAAGTCGTCTTGTGCGTTCGGCGACCGAATGCTGCCAGCCTTTCGGGCGTTGCCAAAGGCGCGCTGGTGATTGGCGCGCTTGACCCTTATGGCAATGACAAGGACGTTGCGGCTTTGGCAAAGGCCAATGTTACGGCGGTTTCAATGGAATTCATGCCCCGTATAACGCGCGCCCAGGTCATGGACATCCTGTCCTCGCAGGCCAATCTGGCCGGCTATCAGTCGGTTATCGATGCGGCGGCTGAGTTTGACCGGGCAATGCCGATGATGATGACGGCGGCGGGCACTGTTCGTCCGGCCAAGACGTTCGTGATGGGAGCCGGAGTTGCTGGCCTTCAGGCGATTGCCACGGCAAAACGCCTGGGTGCCGTTGTTTCAGCAACCGATGTTCGACCTGCCGCCAAGGAACAGGTCGAATCGCTGGGCGGCAAATTTGTTGCCGTTGAGGACGAAGAATTCAAACAGGCCGAAACCGCTGGCGGTTATGCCAAGCAAATGTCGGCGGAATATCAGGCCAAGCAGGCCGAATTGACCGCTTCTCACATTGCCAAGCAGGATATCGTTATCACCACCGCGCTGATTCCGGGGCGCCCTGCGCCGCGGCTGATTACCAAGGCGATGGTTGAATCGATGGCACCGGGATCTATTATTGTTGATCTGGCTGCAGAGCGCGGCGGCAATGTCGAATTGACCGTGCCGGGCAAGATCGTCGAGCACAAGGGAGTCAAGATCATTGGCTATACCAATGTGCAGGGGCGCATCCCGACCACCGCCAGCCAGCTTTATGCGCGCAATCTGTTGGCGTTCCTGACCACATTGATCGATGCCAAAACTGCTGCACTGGCAATTGATTGGGACGATGAACTGGTCAAGGCAACCGTTTTGACACGCGACGGTGCCGTGGTTCATCCCAATTTTGTAACTGCTGAAGCTGACAAGGGTGTTGGCGCGGCCAAGCCTGCTAGCACTGCAAAACCTGCTAGCACTGCAAAGGCGGCTCCTGCCAAAACAACGCCAGCCAAGACCACAACCCGCAAGGCCCCTGCCAAAAAGGCTACGTCTGGGGCTGGCGCAACCAAGACCAGCAAGCCACGGGCGACCAAAGCGGCTAAAACACCGTCGCAACATGCTGCTGTCCGCAAGGCAACGGCGGTCATGGACACGGCAGCGGCCGTTCCTGCCAAGACTGCGGCGCGCAAGACAACAGCGCGCAAGGCCAGCCCGACGCGCAAGTCGGCGGCACTGAAACCAGCTCCGAAGGACACCAAATAATGGAAACAACGGCAGAACAAACCGCCGATGTGCTTGCCGCAGCAGCCCATGCTGCCAGCGGTGGCGCAATCGATCCATTCACCTTTCGCCTGGCGATCTTCGTGTTGGCAATCTTTGTGGGCTACTTCGTTGTCTGGTCGGTTACCCCGGCGCTACATACGCCGCTGATGAGCGTGACCAATGCGATCTCGTCGGTGATCGTTGTGGGAGCACTTCTGGCCGTTGGCGTCCAATTGGCCGCTGACAGCAACTGGATATCCAAAGTGTTCGGGTTCATCGCGCTGATCTTCGCCAGCGTCAATATTTTTGGCGGGTTCCTCGTCACCCAGCGGATGCTGGCCATGTACAAGAAGAAGGGCTGAGCTGATGATCTCTGCAGATATTGCAGCCCTGCTTTACCTGGTTTCGGGCGTTCTTTTCATCCTGGCCTTACGTGGTCTTTCCAACCCTCGGTCCGCCCAGCAGGGCAACCGCTTCGGCATGATCGGTATGGGCATTGCCATTCTGACCACGCTGGCGCTGGCGGCCCCGTCGGATTTTATCAGCTGGCTGCTTATCCTCGGCGGTCTCGGCATCGGGGGAGCGATCGGTGCCTATATGGCTCGCACCGTCAAGATGACGGATATGCCTCAATTGGTTGCAGCTTTCCACTCGCTGGTCGGTCTGGCGGCGGTGTTCGTGGCGGCAGCGGCGCTCTATGCGCCTGAAGCTTTTGGCATCGGCGAAACCGGAGCCATTCATGCCCAGGCTTTGGTTGAAATGAGCCTTGGCGTTGCCATTGGCGCCTTTACCTTTACCGGTTCGGTCATCGCTTTTGCCAAGCTCAACGGCAATATGAGCGGCAAGCCGATCATTCTGCCCGCCCGGCACATGATCAGCATTGCTCTCGGGGTGCTTCTGGTCATTCTCATCATTGCGCTGACCATGACTGCCAACCCGGTTTACTTCTGGCTGATCACGATCCTTGCCCTTGTCCTGGGTGGATTGATGATCATCCCGATTGGCGGGGCAGATATGCCGGTGGTGGTGTCGATGCTCAATTCCTATTCGGGGTGGGCTGCGGCCGGTATCGGCTTTACGCTGGGCAATTCGGCACTGATCATCACCGGCGCGCTGGTGGGCTCGTCGGGCGCCATTCTGTCCTACATCATGTGCAAGGCAATGAACCGCAGTTTCATCTCGGTGATTCTAGGTGGCTTTGGTGGCGAGACGGCAGCGGCGTCAACTGGCGGCGAAGATGACCGTCCGGTCAAACAGGGCGCAGCGGACGACGCTGCATTCCTGATGAAAAACGCCAGCAAGGTCATCATCGTGCCGGGTTACGGCATGGCGGTGGCACAGGCTCAGCATGCGCTACGCGAAATGGCGGATATGCTCAAGAAAGAAGGCGTCACCGTCAAATACGCCATTCATCCGGTCGCGGGTCGGATGCCCGGCCATATGAACGTGCTGCTGGCTGAAGCCAATGTGCCTTATGATGAGGTGTTTGAGCTTGAGGACATCAACTCGGAGTTTGCCCAGACCGACGTCGCCTTTGTCATTGGCGCTAACGATGTGACCAATCCTTCGGCCAAAACCGACAAGACATCGCCGATTTATGGCATGCCAGTGCTCAATGTCGAGGACGCTGGAACGGTGTTGTTTATCAAACGCGGCATGTCCGCCGGATATGCAGGTGTGCAAAATGAACTGTTCTTCCGCGATAACACCATGATGCTGTTTGGCGACGCCAAGAAAATGACCGAGGACATCGTTAAAGCTCTCGATCACTAAATATGAAAGCCCGCTTCGGCGGGCTTTTTTATTCGCTATGGGAAAGAATATTGACGATGTTTCCGAAGGGATCACGCGCAAAGAAACGACGCACACCCCAAGGTTCGACCGTTAGCGGATAAACGATTTCGATCCCGGCGTCCTGGGCGCGCTGATACAATTGATCGAGGTCATCGACTTCAATGGAGATTGCGGGAACAGGCGTGTCAGACCCGCCCTGACTTGCAAAACTGACCTGCGGGGTCATTGCTGTGCCATCGGAAACATATGTCTTGATCCAGCCATGATCCATCGCCAATGCCAGCCCCAGGAAATCCCGGTAGAAGCACTTCGCTTGCTGGGGATCGCCGGCATATAGATTGGAAACGATACGACGTACAGTCACGAGAGAGCTTTCTAGTAGTGGGGAGGGGGCGGCTCGGCACGATTGTCACCGGCGCCGCCGCCCGTCAGCTTGGCTTGTTCTTCCAGCTGGGTCAACTTGCGGGTCAGCAAGTCTATGATGCGCCACTGCTCGGTGATGGTGGTATTGAGTTCATCGATCGTGTGGTCCTGGTAGGCAATCCGCATCTCCAGGGCATCGAGACGGTGAGCGATGGCATTCGGGTCGGTCATTATTGGCTCCAGCCGTGTGAAGGCTGTTTCTGGCGCGCCAGGTGACATTGGTCAAGCCGGGTGACTTGACGCTAAAGGCATTGCCCCGTTAGCTCGCTCGGTGTCTTGCATGCGTGGGTCGGGCGTCCCATGTGAGGGGCCGAACGAACCAAATTGCTGCGAGCATAAAGGATAGCCAGATGGGCAAGACTCTCAAAATTGATATTTTCACCGATGTGGTGTGCCCCTGGTGCCTCGTCGGCTCTGTTCGCCTTGACAAGGCTATTGCGACGTTGCCTGACGATATTGAAGTAATCGTCGACAATCATCCGTTTTATCTCGACCCCAACACGCCCAAAGAGGGCGTGAACAACGAAGAGGTTTTGCGCGCCAAATACGGCAAGGATCCGCGCGAAATGTGGGATCGAGTCGAGGCTGAAGCGAAAAAAGACGGCGTTGAGCTTGACCTGTCCAAGCAGCCGATGCGCTATCCAACTGCCAAGGCGCATACATTGACCCGGTTGGCCAAGCCCTTAGGCATCCAGCATGAGTTGGCCAATGCAATCGCGGAGGCCTATTTCCTCGAGCATCGGCAGATCAACGATGACAATGTGCTGGCGGACATCGCTGTAGAATTCGGGTTTGACCGGGGCGACGCGATGGATGCAATCAATGATGAGAACGAATTGGCGATCACCGAGCAAATGGCGACCCAGGCAGCCGAGCAGGGGATAACGGGGGTTCCGTTTGTTGTGCTTGGCCAGAAATATGCATTGTCCGGAGCTCAGCCGCAGCAGGTTTTTGAGCAGGCGATTGCCCAAACTTTGGCGGAGATGGGTTAGATGAAATGGGCGCGGCGCCTCGGCCTAGGGGTGATCGTTTTGGCGGCCCTCGCCTATAGCGGGGTTGTTTTGGGAATGTATGTCATGCAGCGCTCGCTGCAATATGACACCGAGGGGGCCATCACTGCCCTTGCAAGTACAACAATTGTCGGCGCCCAGAACGTGGCCATCGCGTCGGACGGAGGCACCCTGGCGGGGTGGTATGCGCCGCCCCGGCCGGGAAAGCCACTGATCGTATACTATAAGGGCAATTCGGGCAGTTTTAGCCATGAGCATGAGCGTTTCGAGCGCTGGTCGCAGGATGGCTATGGCTTCCTGGCCTTTGACTATCGCGGATTTCCTGCTTCACCGGGCAATGTTTCCCAAGCTGGCATTCTTGATGACGCCGTTGCCGCATTCAACTGGGCCAAGGCCAAGGGCTTTCCTATCGTTATCTGGGGGCGTTCCCTGGGGTCGGGACCTGCGACTTTTGTTGCCAGCGAACGCGAGGCCGACGCCCTATTGCTGGAGACGCCCTTTTTGTCGGCCGTCAACGTTGCGGCGGAGCGTTATCCATTCTTGCCTGTCTATTGGGTGATGCAGGATCAATTTCCGGTCAATGAGTGGATAGCCAAGGTCAGCGAACCGGTGCTGATAGCCCATGGGACCGCCGATACAACAATTGATGTTTCAAATGGAGAGCGGCTTTACGATCTTGTCCCCAACAAGGACGAATTATGGATCGTACCGGGGGAACGCACTCCAGCCTTTGGGATGCCGGTATCTGGTCCCACGCCGTCGGATTGTTCAATCGTGCCGAAGCGACAAACGGCGGCTAGTTATGCCCGGACGCGGCGAGCTTCCACAAGCGTGCGGGCAGCACAAAGGCGCCGCTCACGGGGAGCAGCGCCTTAAAATTCTTTAGTCGCGTTAGCTGACTAGGTACGCGGTGCTGGCGCTGGTGCGGCAGCAGCTGCCGGACGCGGTGCACTCGGGCGACCTGTCGATGGTGCAGGCAGACCGCTTTCACGCTGAGCGCGCTTACGAGCCAGTTTACGGGCGCGGCGGATAGCCTCAGCCTTCTGGCGAGCCTTCTTTTCAGATGGCTTTTCGTAATAGTTGCGCAGCTTCATTTCACGGAAGACACCTTCGCGCTGCAGCTTTTTCTTAAGCGCGCGCAGCGCCTGGTCAACGTTATTATCGCGAACGACTACTTGCAAAGGTCAACCGCCCTTTCGAAACTTGGACAATGTGTGAATGATAGCGCTAGGGCCAAAAAGCCTTATCGCCGACCAGCTGAGCTAGTCATCGTGGCGCGCTGTATAGCCCAAGCCTTGGCACTTGTCCACACTTGGGGCGCGAAAATCACATCGCGGCCGGGGAAAATTGTCGAATTGGCCCGGCATCACAGTAGCGTAGGGGTTTTGGGCGTAATCTTGTTGAAATGGCCCATCTTTCGGCCCGGGCGCGGTTCGGTTTTGCCATAAAGGTGCGGTTGGGCGCCGGCAGTCAACAAATCGCCAAGATCCAACGATTCGTCGCCGATGAGATTTTGCATGACGACATCAGCCATGCGTGACGGATCGCCCAACTGCCAGCCGAGGATAGCGCGTATGTGCTGTTCGAACTGGTCTGTCAGGCAGACCGCCTCCGTCCAGTGACCTGAATTATGCACGCGAGGGGCAATTTCATTGACGATGAGGCTGGGGCGATCCTTGCCGGGCACGACAAAGAATTCGACGCCCAGAACGCCAACATAGTTTAGCGCAATCACAATGGCCTTGGCGGCCATGCTGGCGTGTTTTTCCAGCGTCGACGAAATAGCGGCTGGCACGGTGCTGGTGTGCAGAATGTGGTGACGATGCACGTTCTCGGCAGCCTCGAAGGTTTTGACCTCGCCTTGCAGATTGCGCGCCACAACAACCGAGATTTCCTTTTCGAACGGGACAAAGGCCTCTAGCACCAATGGCTTGGGGCTGAGGGCGGCAAAGGCATCGGCGGCTTCATCAATCGACTTTATCAGGCGTTGCCCTTTGCCATCGTAGCCTAGCCGCGTGGTCTTGAGCACGGCAGGCTGGCCAAGTTCGGTCAGAGCGCTGCGTAGCTGGTCGATCGTCTCAACGGGTCGATAGGACGCGACGGCGATATTGCGGGCTGAAAGAAAGCTCTTTTCCGCCAGCCGGTCCTGTGAGATGGCCAGCGCATTGGCACCGGGACGGAGAGGCTTGCGTGCTGCCAAAAACTCGGCGGTTGCCGCGGGGACATTCTCAAACTCATAGGTCACAATATCGACGGTATCGGCAAAGGCGGCGAGCGCTATTTCATCGTCATAAGCCGCGACGGTTTTGTGGGGGGTTACCTCGAATGCTGGACTATCAGGATCGGGGCAAAAGATATGACTGCGCATACCCAGCTTGGCAGCGGCCAGCGCCAGCATGCGACCCAATTGGCCGCCGCCAAGAATGCCGATGGTGGTGCCTTGGGGCAGAGACTGGTCTTGGGACAAGAAATACTACTCGGTATCGGAGGGGAAAAAGGGAACTTTGGCCGTCTGGTTGGCGCGGAACAGATCGAGGCGGTCGGCCAGGTCTTCGTCTCCCAATGCCAGAACAGCGGCGGCCAACAGCGCGGCGTTGATGGCCCCTGGCTCGCCGATGGCGAGGGTGCCAACGGGGACGCCACCGGGCATTTGAACAATCGAGAGCAGGCTGTCCTGGCCAGACAATGCCTTTGATTTGACCGGCACACCAAGGACCGGCAGCGGGGTCAAGGCGGCCAGCATGCCAGGAAGGTGGGCGGCGCCGCCGGCGCCAGCGATTATGATACTGAAACCCTCGGATTTGGCACTGGTGGCGAATTCGTACAGGCGCTCGGGTGTGCGGTGGGCGGAAACGATGCGCGCCTCATATTCGATCTCGAGCGCTTCAAGCGTTTCAGCAGCATGGCGCATGGTTGGCCAGTCTGACTGGCTACCCATGATGATGGCGACATTTGGTTTGGTCAGCAAAGAGCCGTTCCCCCCAAGCTCCACAAAGCGCGCATTTAGCCCAGAATCGGCCACGATTCAAGCCAGATGGCCCGATCAGGCGATGATATCGGGAATTAGAATTGTTTCCAGTTCAACGATGCGATCCTTGAGGGCAAGTTTGCGTTTCTTGAGGCGCTGGATCAACATCTGGTCCGTGGCTCGCGATTGGGTGAGGGTCGCGATTGCGGCATCAAGATCGGCATGTTCCTGCCGTTTTGTCGCCAGTTCCAGGCCGAGGTTGGCTTCTTGTTCGCGGGTCAGCGGCAGCATATGAAAACGCACTCTTATTGTCGCGGAACGTTAGCATTGGTTAACCGATCGCGGCGCGTTTTGCACCCAATTTTCACTTTGCGTGGAAAGAGTGTCGACAAGACATGAAATATTTGTGACGATCACCTGTCCACGAAGAGCTAGAGGAGTTGTTATGACGACTGAAGGCCACATCGCTGCTTTGGAGCGGCGCCATCAAGAACTGGATCGGCAGATCCAGTCGGCAATGCAAAGCACCCAACAGGACGCCCTCATGCTGAGCGCGCTCAAACGCAAGAAGTTGGGTGTCAAAGACGAGTTGTCAAAGCTGACTGGTACAGCGCGACAATAAGTGATGACGAATATCTAGCTGACGAGGCCACGGCGATTGCCGCGGCCTTTTTTTTCGCCTCAGTTCAGGAGAACGTTGAGGCTGTCCCAAATCAATTTGAGTGCGAGGGCGAATACGAGCCAATAGGCGATGCGGTAAAAGTGCTTGGCAGATATGCGGCGCACGAGGAATACGCCGACCAGAACGCCCAACATGCCAACGGGCGCCAATGCTGCTGATAATTGGAGATTGTGCAGCGAAAGCTGGCCGAGGAAGAAGTAGGGAATGAGCTTTGCCGTGTTGACCATAGCGAAGAAATACGCCGATGTCCCTGCGTAGAGCGCCGGTGGCAGGCGCTGAGGCAGAACGTAAATCTGAAATGGAGGACCACCGGTATGGCTGACAAAGCTGGTGAAGCCTGCAAAAGCGCCCCAGAACCGTCCCCAGGGCGTTGATGGGGGTAGACCTTCGAGCTTTTTTCGAATCGGCAATATGGCGTCGAGCACAAAGAGCAGGGTGATAACGCCGACCATCAGCAGAACAACGGCGTCGCTAACAAAGGCCCAGATCGCCCAGCCAAAGAGCATGCCTACAGCCGCGCCGGGCAACATTATCTTGAGAATGTGCCAGTTAACCTGTTTGCGGTAGGCGTAGATGGCAATGGCATCCATGGCCAATAGCACCGGCAACATGATGCCGGCGGCCTCCCGGGCCGGCATGATCAGTGTCAGCAGCGGCACGCCGACAACGCCCAGACTGCCGAGCAGCCCTGATTTGGACAGGCCAACAATCAAGACTGCGGTCACGGCGACCGCGACAAACCATGGATCAAACATTATTTATTCCGGATGGACTGGATTAGTCGGTGGGCGGGACGTCAGGCTTATCAGCTTTGCGGGGCGTATCGGCGCTCATGGCATCACTCAGCAACCCCATGGATTTGCGTAGCAAACCGACATAGGCGCTCTCGTCGTTCCGAACGCTGAATGAATCGGCGAGCAAGTTATTATCGTGCAATTCGAACTCGCGGGCCAGTCTGAGTGCTTCTTCCTCGCTATAGCCCAGCGTTATCAACGATTTCGTGCCCAGACTAAGAGCGGACAGGAAGGTTTCCCGCTCAAATACTTCAACGCCGATATCCATCAGATCGTGGGCGTGACCGCGATCTATGGCGCGCGCTGCGATGCGTACTTCAGGGAAGTTTCGTCGCACCAAGCGGGCGATAGTCGATATTCGTTCGCCACCACCAACGGCGATGACCACCAACTTGGCTTTTGCCACGCCTGCGGCATGCAGCAATTCAAGTCGCGAAGCATCGCCGTAAAATACCTTGACCCCGAATCGTTTGACGAGTTCGATTTGGGCCGGATCATCATCGATCAGGGTCATGTCAAAGCCTTGCGAGCGCAGCATGCGGGTGACGATCTGACCGAATCGACCGTACCCGAGCACGACAATGTCCTGACTGGTGTCGATTTCGTCGCTTTGTCGACTTTGGTGACGCGCATCAAGGCGCGGCGCAATCAGTTTGTCGAATGCAAAGAGCAACAGGGGCGTCGTGGCCATTGATAGGGCAACAGCGACCGTCAGGATTGAGAAAGTATCGGCCTTGATCGCCCCTTCGTTCTGGGCAAATTGCAAAATGACAAAAGCGAATTCGCCTGCCTGACTCATCAGAAAAGCCAGCAGCAGACGGTCAGCAAGATGCATACGGAAGAGTGTGGCAAGAACGAAGACCACGACAATCTTGATGAGGACAAAACCGGCGACGAGCGCGACAACGCGGATAGGGTCCGACCAAAGCACCGAGAAGGCAATGGACATGCCGACCGAGATGAAGAACAGGCCCAGCAGCAGCCCTTGAAATGGTGCCAGAATGCTTTCAAGTTCATGGCGATATTCGCTGTCGGCCAGCAATACGCCGCCGATAAATGCGCCCAAGGCGGGGGATAGACCGAGAAGCTGGGTGATGAGCGCCGCGCCGATGACGAGCGCCAGACCAAACGCGGTAAATACTTCGCGCAGGCCGGTTTGGGCAACCAGATGCAGCATGGGCCGAACAACGTAGCGACCGGCCAAAATGGCCGCTGCAAAGGCGCTGATCAGCGCCAGTGGTGTCAACCAGTCGAGTGGATTTTGCATGGACTGCACTGCTTCGGTGACTTCGCTGCTGATCTGCAAGGGCCCACGGGCGTAAGCAAGCACCGGTATCGCCGCCAGGATGGGAATGACGGCAACATCCTGCACAAGCAGAATTGCCAGGCTGGCGCGGCCGGTATCGGTTTTGGTGATATCGCGTTGGCCTACCGATTGCATGGCAATGGCCGTTGAGGACATGGCTAGGGCCAGACCGAGGATGATTGCGGGGGCCCAGGCGATGCCAGACCAATAAAGCAACCCGGCAATCAGGGCGCTGGTGGCCGCCAACTGTGGCACGCCCAAGCCGAGCAGTTTGTGGCGCATGCGCCATATTTCAGAGGCCTGCAGCTCCAGACCAATCAGGAACAGCATCATGACGATGCCGAACTCGGCGACCGCGCGGATGGTTTCGCTGTCCGAGACCATCCGCAGACCATAGGGACCAATTACAACGCCGGCAGCAAGATAGCCCAGAATAGTGCCGAGACCGGCATATTTGGCCAATGGCACCAGCGCGACGCTGACCACCAACAGCAAGAAGATCGCGAGCAAGAAATTGTGTTCCAGAGTCGTCTCCTGCTCGCGATTTCAGTAAAAATCTACTCAGATTCCGGCTCTGGAGTGACCGACTTCAATTTGGCAAAAACATTGTCGGCATTGAATTCTTCCTGATGCTCGGGCGCATGGTGCCCCCCGATATCATCTTCGCCGTCCTCGGTGCCGTGGCCACGAGCACCGGACCGGGCGAGTGCCTCTTCAGCGGTCATCAGGGTAGTGCCGGAATCTGCTTCATCGGGGCCGGGGGCACCCTTGGAGGCGCGTTTGACTTCAAGATCAAGGTCGATCTGGCTGCACAGGCCGAGTGTCACCGGATCCATTGCCGTCAGGTTGGCTGCGTTCCAGTGAGTGCTTTCGCGGACCGAATCAATCGTTGACTTGGTGGTGCCAACCAAACGCATGATCTGTGCGTCCTTGAGTTCAGGATGGCTGCGAACCAGCCACTTGATGGCATTTGGCCGCTCGTTGCGCCGTGAAATGGGGGTGTAACGTGGACCTTTGCGCTTGGCTGCCGCGACTTGAACTTTTGGCTCGCTCAGGGCCAAACGATAGTTTGGATCGGCTTCGGCCTTTTCGATTTCCTCGCGGGTCAACTGCCCGTTCTGGATCGGGTTGGCGCCCATGATGCCGCCCGCGACATCACCATCGGCAATCCCTTGCACTTCCAAAGGATGCAAGGTGCAAAACGCGGCGATCTGTTCGAACGACAAAGCAGTGTTGTCGACCAGCCAGACGGCGGTTGCCTTGGGCATCAACAGGGGTGCGGCCATGATAAAATTCTCCTGCAGGCGCGGCCGGTTTTCCTCCGGTCCGCTCCGCCTCTTTGCTACATGCTGAGGGGAACAGAAACCAATATAGGACTTTTTAGGCGATTTCGCAATGAAATTGTCACTGCGCCAGCGTGTTTCCATAAGGCGTGACTAGCAGAATTTTACCGTAACTGGCCTGGTTTTCCAGCGCGTGATGAGCGCTGGGCGCACCATTGAGCGCAAATTTTTCAATTTTGGGGCGCGGCCAATCGGCGTGAGACAGGGCAGGCCAAAGGTGGGTTTTGATATGCTCTGCGATCTGGGCTTTGGTCTGGGCTGATTGCGGCCGCAAGGTCGAGCCCGAAAGGGTCAATTGTTTGGCCATCAAAGCCGCCAACGACACGGTCGCCTTGCCGCCGCCAAGCGTTGAAATCTGCACAATGTGGGCGAAGCGCGCTGCGGCGGCGATATTGACCGCCGTGGTAGCGCCGCCGACGATGTCGACGATCCGGTCAACGCCGGTGTCATTGGTAAGTGCCCTGGCACGTTCGGCTATGTCCTCTCCAATGCGATCTATTGTTGCGGTGGCCCCCAAAGACATAGCGTAGGCTGCCTTCTGGGTGCTTGAGACTACCGCAATTGGTTTGGCACCGAGGATGGTGCAAATCTGAATGGCAGCGCCACCGATCCCGCCAGCCGCGCCATGGATCAGGACGCTCATATCGGCCCCGAGTTGGGCCCGCATAACCAGCGACTGGGTGATGGTAAACCACGTCTCAGGGAGAGCGGCAGCGTCAATGACTGACCAGTTTTGCGGAAGGGGAAGCACCTGCCCGGAAGGGACGCTGACAAATTCGGCGTAGCCACCGCCATTGGTAAGCGCGACAACCGCGTCGCCGGCTTTGAACTGGCTGACGCTTTCGCCGACAGCTGCGATGTGGCCGGAAACCTCGAGGCCGGGTAGGGGCGATGCGCCGGCCGGGGGCGGATATAGACCGCGCCGCTGCGCCAGATCGGGACCGTTGAGACCCGCAGCTGCAATCTGGATGAGAACCTCGTGCTGGCCTATTTCGGGGACGGCAACTGTGGTTGCCTGAAGCACTTCGGGGGCGCCTGGCGTTGAAATGGCGATGGCTGTCATGGTTTTGTTCATGACACGAATTTGGGACGGCGCGGCTTGATCCGCAAGATACAGCGGCTAGACTATTTCTCCACCACAGGAGCCGGCTATGGACGACGATCAAATCAGCAAACCCAAGGGCCATGAGGTTGGCATGACGATTGAAGCAATGTCAGTGGAGGAACTGGAGGCGCGGATCGTATTGTTGAGCGATGAAATTGAACGATTGCGATCTGCCATTTCGGCGCGTCATCAGACGCGTAGTGCTGCGGATTCAGTTTTCAAGTTCTGATTGTCGGCGGATTTTTGACCGCTGCGCAGTTGGTTGTGGGCGCGGAAGGGCGTCGGCCAGTCAACACTATCGGGTTCGGCAGTCACGGCAGGACTTAAGGAGGTGGGTTCAGGCTCGGCGGCTGTGGTGGCCGCCAGAGACAGGCTGAGCATGAGCAGGGTTGCAAGGCTGGCGTCGGATTGGATTGGCATGGCACAACTCCGGGAACGTCGGTTATGGTTCGTTCCACTAAACAATCGAACACATGGATGTTTGCGGAACGGCTTGTTCATCGGTGATTCATCGACTTCGTTCGCCATTGACGATTTCTCAGGGTTAAGAAATCGACTCCTGTTAACAGACAATTAATCTTTGTTGGGTAAGGTTTGGTTATTCAGATCTTCTGGATTTTTCAGAGCGGTTTCTCCCTCTGTTTGACGCCTCCCTGTTAACTTCGAGAGCCGTTTCGACGGCTCTTTTTTCTGTCCTCATTTTTTGAGCGCAGACGGCGGCACAATTAAAACTCTCTTTAGTGTTTGGGTTCACCAAGGATGACGTAACGCCCTGAAAAGCGTAATCTTGGCTTGGGCAAATCAGGGATGAGCGCGTGACAGATTTTGGCGATGGCAATCAGGCAGTAGCAATCGGTCCGCGCATTGTCGCCTCCGGTGGGTTCGATCTGCTGTATCGTGAGGGCATGACGCTGATCGAAGAGGTTGCTGCCTATCTCGACGGCGATGGTCGGCAGGACAGTAAAGGGTTGCCGCGCGAAGCTTCGTTTCTTTATGCAACCGAATCCATGCGTTTAACAACGCGGCTGATGCAGCTTGCGTCGTGGCTGCTGCTGCAGCGGGCGGTCAATGAGGGAGAGATTACGGCGGAAAATGCCCGGTCGGAAAAATCCAAGGTCAAGTTTTCGGCGACGCCTTCGGAGCGTGGCGGCCCCGGCTTCAGCCATTTGCCCCCACCGCTGCTTGAGTTCATTACCAAGGGCGACCGGCTGTTTGACCGGGTGATGCAGTTTGATGTGCTTGAGCGCGGCAAGATGCCTGAGCTCGAAGCAGGCGTTGCCAATGGGATTGCTGACCAATTGTCACGGCTCAAGGCCGCGTTCGGCCGACCGGATTAGAGGGGGCGTAATTTCTTCGCGGTATCGGCAAAAATGATTACGCACAAAAAAGCCCGGTACGCGACCGGGCTTTGATTTGGTATCGATCTGGCCTTACGAGCCCAGGATGCCCTTAAAGCGCTCCTTGAAGCGCGATACGCGGCCACCACGGTCGAGCAGCTGACCCGAACCACCTGTCCAGGCGGGATGGGTCCGGCAGTCGATGTCAAGCTGGATGGTGTCGCCCTCTTTACCGTAGGTCGACTTGGTCTGGTATTTGGTGCCATCGGTCATGACAACATTGACCAAATGGTAATCGGGGTGGATGTCGTTCTTCATAGCCATCGCCTCAAATCAAACGGGCGCCGCAGCGCCCGGAGAGCATTCAAATTGGTATTGGGGCGCTTTCTAGCGAAAACGCGGCTTGTCCGCAAGTGGGAGCGTGGTGCCAATTTTGTCGGGGCAAAACCGGTTGCGAGCCATCAAGGGAGTGCCTATGTAGGAGCGGTCCCGGCAGATTGCAGATTTTCCGGGCGTTGTCGAGATGCGGGCGCCTGGCTGCCCGCGCAAACGCCAGAGGATGGCTGCACCCCAATGACTGAACCAGCCACCGCCGATGCCGCCAAGCAGCCGGAAAAGGAAGCCTTCATACCAATCGGCAAGGACGCCGCGCGCCAGGTTCGACCGCTTAAAAAGCTGTTGCCATTTGTGCTGCGCTACCCGGTTCGCTTGTCGTTTACATTATTTTTCCTGCTTCTGTCGGCAGCAGCTTCGCTGTCGATCCCTGTCGTCATGGGCGGTGCCGTCGATGAGGGATTTCTAGCGCAAAATCTTGACAAGGTGGCGAGTTATGGCTGGGCCATAGTTCTGATTGCCCTGTTGCTGGCGTTGGCGAGTGGGGCGCGGTTTTATTTCATATCGCTGATTGGCGAGCGGGTATTGGCTGATATTCGGGTGGCGCTGTTCGAGCATCTGCTGGGACTTGATGCCAAATATTTCGACACCCATCGGGTCGGCGAACTGACGTCGCGGCTCAACGGCGATGTCGTGACCATTCGCTCGGCGGTTGGCTCGAGTGCGTCGCTGGCTTTGCGGTCAATGGTCACCATTGTGGGTGCGTTGATCATGATGTTTCTGACCAGTCCATCATTGACGCTGGCGGTTATTATTGCCGCGCCTGCCATTGTCATACCGGTTGTGGCATTCAGCAAGCGGTTACGCGGCATGTCGCGGCGCACACAGGATGCGTTGGCGGACCTGTCGGCCATGGCGACCGAGATGTTGGGCGCGACGCGCACAGTCAAAGCTTTCACCCAGGAAAATGAGCAAACAAGGCTTTATGAGCAGCGCAGCGAATTGAGTTATGGCGCTGAGGCGAGCCGCCTGCTGGCCCGGTCCGTTCTCGTGGGCATGGTGATTTTTCTCGGCACGGCAGCGGTCGTGTTTCTGGTTTGGTGGGGCGCGCGGTCAGTGTTCGAGGGTACGGTTACAGCCGGTCAGCTGACCCAGTTCCTGATTTATGCGCTGATGGCGTCGGGAGCGTTGACCAACGTATCGGAGGTCTTGGGCATCTTGCAAACGGTTGCGGGGGCCACGGAGCGGATTGCCGAAATTTTGGAAACGGAACCTCAGATCAAGATTGCCGATCCTACCGTACCGCTGCCCGAACCACCTTTGGGCACAATGGCATTCGAGAAAGTTGATTTCAGCTACGACACCGGCAACGATACGGTGCTGCGCGACCTGAGCTTTGCCGTCAACAAGGGACAGACGGTGGCGCTGGTGGGCGCGTCGGGGTCAGGTAAATCAACGATTCTGTCGCTGTTGCAGCGCTTTTATGATGTCAGTGCTGGTATTATCCGCGTCGACGGCCTTGATGTGCGTGATGTTCATCCGACCCAGTTGCGGCAGCGCTTCGCCTATGTCGAGCAGGAACCAACGATTTTTGCCGGTTCGGTGAGCGACAATATCCGCTTCGGCAAGCCGGCAGCGAGCCAGGCCGATGTGGTGGCGGCTGCCAAGGCAGCGCTGGTGGATGATTTTGTTCGCGAATTGCCGGCAGGCTATGACACGGTGGTTGGTGAGCGTGGCGTGATGTTGTCGGGTGGGCAGAAGCAACGTTTGGCAATTGCCCGGGCCATATTGCGCGACGCGCCGATTCTATTGCTAGATGAAGCCACTTCGGCGCTTGACGCCCGCAGCGAGAAACTGGTGCAGGTGGCGCTCGAACATTTGATGCAGGGACGCACGACGCTGGTTATTGCCCATCGGTTGGCAACGATCCGCGATGCCGATGCCATTCTGGTGATGGATAAGGGGCGGATCATTGATCAGGGCACCCACGAGGAACTGGTGCTAAGGGACGGTCGTTACGCCGAACTGGCGAAGTTGCAATTCAGGCCCGACGAATTGGCCAGTTGACGGCGGTAGCTTGCGTGTCCGCCTGCCGACTATCCCTCGGTCAACTTGAATTCGATGCGGCGGTTGCGGCGATAGGCTTCCTCGGTGTCTGCCGGGTCAAGCGGGCTGAATTCGCCAAAACCGGCGGCAACCAGGCGATTGGGTGAAACGCCTTTGGTCACCAGATATTTGGCAACCGAAATGGCGCGGCTGGCTGAGAGCTCCCAGTTGGATGGGAACTGCGCATTGGAAATCGGCCGCTTGTCGGTATGTCCGTCAATGCGCAATACCCAATTTATGTCGGTTGGAATTTCGGTTTCGAGTTGCAAAATAGCATCGGCAAGTGCATCAAGATCGGGCGTTCCAGCATCGGAAATGCTAGCCTGACCGGGCGCAAACAGTACCTCGGACTGAAAGACGAAGCGGTCACCAACGACGCGGACGTCGGCGCGGCCTTCCAGAATCTGGCGCAGACGGCCAAAGAAATCTGAACGGTATCGCGTCAGATCCTGCACACGCTGTGCCAGCGCGACATTGAGGCGCTTGCCTAAATCAGCAATCTGAGTGCGACTTTCGGCATCGCGGTTCTCAGACGCTTCCAGCGCTGCCTCAAGGGCGCCGATCTGTTGGCGCAGCGCTGCAAGTTGCTGGTTGAGCAGGGCCACGGCGGCGTTTGCTTCGTCGGACATTTGCTGGGTATCGATCAGATCTCCCTGCAATTGGGCAATGGTGTCGTCCTTGCCCTCCAATCCCGTACCAATGCCGGCAAGTCGGGTGGAGAGGTTGGCTTTGTCGGCCTCGGCGCTTGAGAGCGTCGCCGTCAGATTGGCGATGGTGGATTCCAAATCGTCGGAATTGGCCCGCTCGAGCTGCAACTGATCAGTCAATTCGGCGATCTGGCTATTGAGCCGGGAGAGCGCATCGTCCTTGCCCAGAATTTCCTGCCCAAGGAAAAATTGGGTCAACATGAAAAGCGACAGCATGAAGATAATAACGAGCAGCAGGCTCGATAGCGCATCAACGAAACCGGGCCAATAATTGGCCTCGACGCGGCGACGGGAACGCGTGCCGGCCATGGGCTAGTTCCGCCGCTCGGTATCGTTCTCGGCCAACAGGGCCTCTATGAGATCGCGCAATTTCTTGTTGGTGTCGCCCTGCTCATGGATATGTTTTCGCAGGTCATCCTGTTCGGTTCGAATGTGCTTGACCAGCCCATCGATACCACGCGCCAGCTCGGCCATGGCACGAATGGCATTTTGGGACGAGTTGGAGTTTTGCATGGTGCTATCGAGACGTTCGAACATGGCCTGCATTTCGGGGCCCTGCACACCCAGGCCATTCGCCTGCATCGCCGTAACGGGATGATCGAGTTCGGTCATTGAAGTCATCCAGTCTTCAAGATCGGTATAGAAAGCGTTTTGCGACTGGCTGGTCTGAAGATCAAGGAAGCCAAGGATCAAAGAGCCTGAAAGGCCGAACAGAGAGGATGAGAAGGCGGTCCCCATGCCGGCAAGGGGGGCGGTAAGGCCTTCTTTCAAATTGGCAAACAGGGTGGCGCTATCACCCGAAGTCACATCGAGCGCATTGATCACGTTGCCCACTGACGTCACTGTCTGCAGCAGGCCAAAGAAGGTACCCAGCAGGCCAAGAAAGACCAGCAGTCCGGTCAGATAGCGCGAGGTATCCTTGGCTTCGTCAAGGCGATTGCCGACGCTGTCGAGGATGGAGCGCATCGAGGAGGGGGTGATGATGGCTTCCCCAATGCGCTCGCGCAAGATACCGGCAACGGGAGCGAGTAGCACGGGTTGGCGGGCGCTGGAATTGGTGCCATCCTGAAGCGAATTGACCCATTGCACTTCGGGAAACAGGCGAATGACCTGACGAAAACTGAGAAAAACGCCGACTGCCAATGTAAAGCCGATGAGGCCATTGATGAACGGGTTGGCCCAGAAAAATGTGATGATGGTGTTGTAGAGGATTGCGCCGACCAGCAGCACCAGAACCAAGAAAATAACGATCTTGATCAGGTAAACAGTGGGGCTGGCGAGATGATAAGGATCATAGTCTTGCGTCATATCGGCCTAAACTCTTCCCATACCAGTACCAAATCAGCTTTGAGATTAGTCAGACCATGATGGCCTGACAATGACAAAGGTCAAGACTGGGCACCAGGCGCAAACCCCAGCAGGGGCCGATGGATCGAATGATTAAGCTATTTGACCGCCTGCAACTGCTTGAGAAGCAGTAATTGCAGCGTTTCATTGCCCGCGACCACCTCGCCATTCCAGACGTAACCGGGTTTGCCCGAATAATCTGAAACAAAACCGCCTGCTTCCTTGACCATCAGGGCGCCCGGCGCAACGTCCCACGGTGACAAACCTGCTTCCCAAAGCGCATCAAACCGGCCTGAAGCGAGCCAGGCCATGTCGACAGAAATCGACCCGGTGCGGCGAATGCCAGCGACGGCTGGATTAAGGTGCGTGACTTGACGCAGGCCCAGGGCATCGTTGGGTGTTCCCTGGGTTTTGATGCCGGTGACCAAAACGCTGTCGGCCAGATGCCGACGCCCACCGACGCGCAGTCGCTTGCGGTCGTTCAACCAGACGCCATTGCCTTTTTCAGCGGTGTAAAGTTCGTCCATCACCGGGTTGTAAATGACTGACGCCACGATTTCGTCATTACGCTCAAGCGCGATAGCGACGGCAAACAGCGGGATGGAGTGCAGGAAATTGGTCGTGCCGTCGAGGGGGTCAACGATCCAGCGATGCGCGCCGTCGGTGCCGGTTACCTCGCCGCCTTCTTCCATCAGGAAGGCGTACGTGGGGCGTGCCTTGCGCAATTCGTCAAAGACGATCTGCTCGGCGCGTAAATCGGCCTTGGAGACAAAATCGGCAGGGCCCTTGCGGGAGACCTGCAGGCTTTCAACCTCGCCAAAGTCCTTGGTGAGCGATTTTCCGGCCTTGATGGCGGCCTGAACCATGACATTTAGAAGAGCTGAACGTGCCATAAATTAATCTGCCCGACGCAAGTAGGTGACTTCGGTGGTATCCACAACGATGCGTTCACCGGTGTTGACGAATTGGGGTACCATGACCTTGAGGCCGTTGGCCAGCTTGGCTGGTTTGAACGAATTGGCGGCGGTCTGTCCCTTGACGGCAGGATCGGCTTCCAAAACCTCAAGAATGACATTTGAGGGCAGGCGAATGCCAAGCGGCGTCTCTTCGTGCATTTCGACCGTGACTTTCATGCCGTCCTGCAAAAAGGCTGCGCGATCGCCGACAAAATCCCTGGCCAGTTCGATCTGCTCGTAGCTTTCCTGATCCATGAACACCAGGGCATCGCCTTGCTCATAAAGAAAGGTGAAATCGCGGAATTCGAGTTCAACCTGCTCAAGGGTTTCGGCCGACCGAAAGCGTTCGTTGAGCTTGGTGCCGCCAAGAATGGCCTTGAGTTCGACCTGGGCATAGGCACCGCCCTTACCGGGCTTGACGTGATCGACCTTGACCGCAACCCAGAGGCGATCCTGATGCTGAATGACGAAGCCGGGTCGGACTTCGTTGCCGTTGATTTTAGCCATTGGTGTGACTTCTTGTTGGTGCGTCAGGCAGTGGCTGCCGGCAATGGCAGCCAATAGGCGCTGGCACGAAATGGTCTGCCCGGAATGGGATGGCGCTTATTGCCCCAGAATGGGGCCTGGATCAAGGCTCTTGGGGGACTTCGGTTGGTTGGGGTAGCGACGGCGTTGGCCCAGGGCTGGAGCTTTCTTCCGCGCTTGGGGGATTGCTGGGCCAGAAGCGGGCACGTTCTTCGGCTTTGGCCAGTATTTCGGGCGGCACCGGCGCCAGCAAATCATCAAGGGTGGGATCGTTGAGGCCCTGACGGCGCGATAGGGCGCGCCACATGGCAGCGTCTTCGAGATTAGCAGTCACCCCTTCACCAACCGCCAACAGCTTTGCGTATCGATTTTGCGCCACTGCATTGCCTGCATTTGCAGCGGTTGCGTACCAGCGTACGGCACCATCAAGATCGCGCGGTATGCCCTGGCCAAGATAGAGCAAAGTTGCGTAGTCAATCTGGGCGCTGACCAGATCCTGTTCGGCCGCCAGTTCGATGTAATGGGCGCCTTCTGTGGCATTGGGGGCGACACCGGCGCCGTCAATCAGCATTGTGCCGTAGTCGTACTGGGCTTCAGGCAGCTCCGCGTCGGCTGCCTGCTTCATCATACTGGCCGCCTTAATGAGGTCGGGCGCCGCATAGCGTCCCTCGACATGGAGCAGGGCGACATTGTAAACTGCGGGGATATAGCCGGAATTGGCAGCGGTGGTGAACAGTTTGGCTGCCCGCTCGCGGTCGCGGGGGACGCCGGTGCCGTTTTCGTAAAGCAGGGCCAGTTCGAACGTGGCCAGAATGTCGCCATTATCGCTGGCCAATTGATACCATCCAGCGGCGCGTTCGGCATTTTGAGGCACGCCTTGGCCGTTTGCATAAATTTGGCCGATCAAGGTTTGTGCGGCGGGATCTTTTTTTCGGCTCGCGGCAGAGCGAGCGATAAGGCCGTCAGATAAAAACCGCGCTGATAGGCACCGTAGGCGTCGTCAACGCGGATACGTGGGCCAAAAACGGCAGAACTAATGGATTCCGCCTCGTTCGATTGTGCCATTGCTGTTGTGACAAATGCCAGAAGCGCGGCAACCACGATATAGAGGTGTGGGCGCATCAGGCCTCCTGCTGACTGAAGAAAGTCGTGAGAAACGCTGCCGGATCTTCCCGTTGCCAGAGGCTTTGGGACAGAGCCAGAAATTCGGCGCCCAGGGCATCAACCAGATCGGCCCCCGCGTCTGGAGCGCTCAGAACGGCTGGGATTTCGAAGGTCTGGGCCCACCATTGCGCGAGTTCGGCGCCATTAGCCTTGCCATTTTGTTCCAACGGACCAAACAGCAGGTAATCGATGTTCAACTCCCCGAGGATCATCGCATCGTGGCGGCTGTCGCAGGGGCCAACGCCGACAATCAGGGCGGGCTTTGCCGCGGCAATGGCAGCTTTGGCGGTCTTGATATCGGGGCCAACGTGCACGCCATCGGCGCCCAGCGAAATGGCAAGCGCAGAATCATCTTCGACCAGCAGAGCACAGGCCGATGATTGGGCGATGGGCAACAATGCCTTGACCAGCGTCTCATAGGCAGCCGGGCTCAGATCGTGCCGGCGCACCAACAGGGCGGAAACCGGATTTGCGGCCAAAACTGTCTGCAACAGTGCCGGGAAGCGGGTGGGTTCTGCATTGGGCGGCGTCAGCAGGTAAATTTGTGCGGCCATGGGCTTTCGGATCATTGAGTGGGGGTGCTATGCCCCCGCATTTGGGCAAGAAAAGGGAGACTAGTGCATAGAGCCAAAAGGGGTGTGAGTGCAATGATTGGAGCGACAAAACAAAACAGGCGCAACCCTTGCGAGTTGCGCCCTGTGTGACGTTTTGACGTCAATGGACTATATCAGGCGGCCTTGTCGATCTCGGGACGCCACTGGCCCAGCGCTGCCAGCGAGTTCATTTTGGCGCGGTGGCTGAAAGCTGCCTGTGCAGGCTCGAAATTTTCGCGGCGACCGGCCCAAGTGCGCAGGGCGACATTTTGCAAGGCGCGACCGTAAGAGAAAGTTAGCGGCCACGGCTTGTTTTCAATCTGGTTCATTGCTGAAAGATGGGCTGTGGCTTCTTCGTCGGTCTGGCCACCTGAAAGGAATGCGATACCCGGCACAGCGGCCGGGACGTGTTCGCGCAATACCTGCACAGTGCGGCGCGCAACGTCGTCCACGGTTGGCCGATCACGCGAATTTACGCCCGAAAGCACCATATTTGGCTTGAGCAACATGCCCGCCAGATCAACGCCCGAAAGGCGCAGTTCCTTGAATACGGCTTCAAGGACATCGCCAGTTACATTGGCACAACGCTCGAGCGAATGGTTGCCGGGTTCGCCATCGCCAACCACCTCGGGCTCAACGACAGGAACAATGCCGGCTTCCTGGCAAAGGATCGCGTAGCGGGCCAGGGCGTGGGCGTTGGCGCGGATATTGTTGCGGGTGGGGGCTATGTCGTTAATGGTGATTACCGCGCGCCATTTGGCAAAGCCGGCGCCAAGCAGGGCGTAGCGCTCCAGACGCTGCCGCAAGCCATCAAGGCCTTCGGTGATTTTTTCGCCGCTATCGCCGGGCATCGGAAATGCGCCGCGGTCAACCTTGATGCCGGGAATGACATCGGTGTCGTCCATGATAGAGCGGAATGCGGTGCCGTCAGCGGCATGCTGCTCAAGCGTCTCCTCGGTCAGGATGACGCCGGAGATATAGCTCGTCATGGCCTCGGTCGAACGAAAGAGCATTTCGCGGTAGTCGCGACGCAGATCGAGGGAATTGGGCAGGTTGATCTTGGCAAAGCGCTTGGCGATTGTGCCTTCAGACTCGTCAGCGGCCAAAATTCCCTTGCCGGGGGTCATCAGTTTTTGGGCAATCGCGTTCAACGACTTTGTCATCTAGTTCAAACCTCAATTAATGGGATGAGGCGAGATTAGACTTTAGTGGCGCAGAGTCGATTATACGAATGGCTATACGACTAAAGGCGAAGAAGATACCCGCCACTTGTAGGTGTCAAAAATATGTTTTAATTCAGTTGGTTAGCGTGTTTTCAAGGCTTCAACGCCTGGCAGCGGCTTGCCTTCCATCCACTCAAGGAATGCCCCTCCTGCGGTTGAGACATATGTCAGGTCCTTCTTGACCCCCGCGTGGGCCAATGCGCTAACCGTGTCGCCACCGCCGGCTACTGACACCAGTTTGCCATCATGGGTGCGTTTTGCGACGTGCCTGGCGATTTCAACGGTGCCAGCGTCAAACGGGTGCATTTCGAATGCGCCGATCGGGCCGTTCCACACAACTGTGTGCGCATCGTCGATGGCCCCCTTGATGCGCTCAATTGAAGAGGGGCCAATATCGAGGATCATCCCGTCTGGATCGATGGCATCGACGCCATATAGGCGCGTTGGTGTGTCTGCTTTGAAATGCCAAGCGACGACGCCGTCGATTGGCAGGATGATGGCGCACCCGCTGTCAATGGCTTTGTCCATGATGCGCAGGGCGGTTTCGGCGAGATCCTTTTCGCAAAGGGATTTTCCAACACCGAACCCTTGAGCGTGCAGGAATGTATTGGCCATGCCGCCGCCGATGACAAGTCCATCAACGCGGGTGACAAGATTTTCGAGTAGATCGATCTTTGAAGAAACCTTTGCGCCTCCCACGATGGCGACAACCGGCTTTTTGGGTTGCCCCAGCCCTTTTTCAAGCGCGCTCAGTTCTGCCTGCATGGCAAGGCCAGCCGCTGCGGGGAGAAGATGGGCCAGCGCTTCGGTCGAGGCGTGGGCGCGATGGGCTGCGGAAAAAGCGTCGTTGACATAGACGTCGCCAAGCGAGGCCATGCGCTCGGCCAGCGCCTTGTCATTGGTCTCTTCGCCGGGGTGAAAGCGCGTATTTTCGAGAACCAGAACGCTGCCGGCGGGGGCATCATCAATGGCCTTTCCCGCCGCTGAAACGTCGACCCAGTCGGTTGGCACGAAGCCAACCGGATGTCCGGTCAGATTAGCAACGCTGGGGGCAACGATCTCGAGCGAATAATCGGGGTCAACTTTGCCCTTGGGGCGGCCAAAATGGGAAAGCAAAATGGCTTTCCCGCCGTATTTGACGATTTCACGGATCGTTGGAACCAGCCGCTCGATCCGCGTCGCATCGGTGACTTTTCCATCGCCGACCGGGACATTGAGATCGGCGCGCAGGAGGACGCGCTTGCCCTTGAGATCAAGATCAGAAAGGGTTTTGAACGATGCGGACATGAAGCGCCTCCGGAATATGCAGGTGGTCGTGCCTAGCAGAGTGGGGGCGGAGGGGGAAGAGGGAACGCAGCGGGACAGGTTGGGCAAATTGAAACAGGCGGATCGCCGCCTTGGCGAGGTGCAATTATCGGCGTTGTCGCAGGGACGCAAAAAGGGCGCCCCGCCGGGGCACCCTTGCGAGATGGTCTGCCAAAAAACTAGAGAGTTTTTCCCAGAGCAACCGCTGTGTCGGCCATGCGGTTGGAGAAGCCCCATTCATTGTCGTACCAGCTCAGGACGGCCACGAAATTGCCGTCCATAACCTTGGTCTGGTCGAGCGCCACAGTCGAGGAATGCGGATCGTGGTTGAAGTCGATAGAGACATTCGGGTGGGTTGTGTAGCCGAGAATATTCTTGAGCTGGCCATCGGCGTATTTGCGTACAATCTGGTTGATCTCGTCTGCTGTTGTATTGCGGCTGGCGATGAACTTGAAATCGACCAATGAAACGTTTGGCGTCGGGACGCGGATCGATACGCCGTCGAGCTTGCCTTTGAGTTCTGGCATGACCAGACCGATGGCCTTGGCGGCGCCAGTTGAGGTGGGAATCTGCGACATGGCGGCAGCGCGACCGCGATAGAGATCCTTATGCATGGTGTCGAGTGTTGGCTGGTCGCCCGTATAGGAGTGGACTGTGGTCATCATGCCGCGTTCGATGCCAACGGTTTGGTTGAGCACATAGGCCAGCGGCGCAAGGCAATTGGTGGTGCACGAGGCATTAGACACCACAACGTGCTCTTTGGTGAGTTTGTCGTGATTGATGCCATAAACCACGGTCAGATCGGCGCCGTCGCCTGGTGCCGAGATCAGAACCTTCCTGGCCCCGGCCTTCAAGTGAGCCGAGGCCTTCTCCCTTGATGTAAAAATGCCGGTGCACTCAAGGGCAATATCCACGCCCATGGCCGCGTGGGGCAATTCGGCGGGGTCACGTACTGCCGTTACCTTTATAGGGCCCCGACCGACGTCGATAGTGTCGCCATCTACAATAACCGTGCCATTGAAGCGACCGTGGACGCTATCGAAACGGAACAGGTGGGCGTTAGTTTCGACCGGGCCGAGGTCGTTGATGGCCACGACTTCAATATCGGTCCGGCCACTTTCGATGATGGCTCGCAGGACATTGCGACCAATACGGCCAAAACCATTGATGGCGACACGAATTGCCATGGGAGACGCTCCTAGTAATTGAAATCGGGCAGAAGAGTTGGGCTCTCTTACAACTGTGCGGTGACAGCTTCAACAACGGCTTGAGGCGTAATACCAAAGAATTGATAGAGATCATCAATGGGACCTGAAGCGCCAAATGACTTCATGCCGACAAAACGCCCGTTGTCGCCGAGCAGCCTGTCCCAACTCATCGAGATGCCTGCCTCAACCGCAACGCGCGCTTTGGCCGCACCCAGAATTTCGGCGCGGTAGGCGTCGGACTGCTGATTGAACAGTTCGAGCGATGGTGCCGATACGACGCGGGCCGAGATGCCTTTTTCGCCCAGTGCCTTCATCCCTTCAAGCGCGATGGCGACTTCTGAGCCGGTGGCGAAAATAACCGCATCGGCGTCAAGGTCACCGGCGAGCGTGTAAGCGCCCTTGGCCGACTTGTTTTCCATGGTGTATTCGGTGCGCACGGTCGGCAGTCCCTGACGCGACAACGCCAGAATTGAGGGTGCCGTGGTGCTTTCAAGCGCCAACTGCCAGCATTCGGCGGTTTCAACGGCATCAGCAGGACGGAAGACCAACAGATTTGGAATGGCGCGGAGTGTTGATAGATGTTCGACCGGCTGGTGGGTTGGCCCATCTTCACCCAGCCCGATTGAATCGTGGGTCATGACGTAGATAACGCGCTGTCCCATGATTGCTGAAAGGCGGATTGCGGGGCGGGCGTAGTCGGTAAAGACCAGGAAGGTGCCGCCGTAAGGGATAAGGCCGCCATGCAAGGCAACGCCGTTCATGGCAGCCGCCATGCCGTGTTCGCGAATGCCATACATCATGTAGCGTCCGGTACGGTTTTCAACGGTGAAGGGCTTGGTTTCCTTAGTGTCAGTCAGGTTGGAGCCTGTGAGATCTGCTGAGCCCCCCAGTGTTTCGGGCAGGGCTGCGTTGATTACATCGAGCGCCATCTGGCTCGACTTGCGGGTTGCAACCTTGGGCCTGTCTTCACCCAATTGACGTTTGTAAGCGTCCATGGCTTCAAGAAAACCGGTTGGCAGCGTGCCGTTCTGGCGGCGTTCAAACTCGTCCTTATGGGGGCTGGCGGCAAGCCGGGACTGCCACTCGCCGCGAACATTCTGTGAGCGCATGCCGGCGGCACGCCATACCGAAAGTGTATCGGCGGGAATTTCGAAAGCCGGATAGCTAATGCCGAGCGCCTTTTTTGCCCCCGCCAGTTCCTCAGCCCCCAGTGGGGAGCCGTGGACCTTGTTGGTGCCGGCCTTTTTGGGAGCACCAAAACCGATGGTGGTCTTGGCAGCGATCAGGGTGGGCTTGGAGGATTTTTTCGATTTTAGGAGCGCCGCTTCGATCGCCTCCTGATCGTGACCGTCAATTTCAATGGTGTTCCAACCTGATGCCTTGAAGCGGGCGATCTGATCGGTTGAGTCCGAATTTGAAACGGCACCGTCGATGGTGATCGAATTATTGTCCCAGATCAAGGTCAACTTGTTGAGCTTGAGGTGACCGGCCAGCGCGATGGCTTCCTGGGAAATACCTTCCATCAGGCAACCGTCTCCGGCGAGGCACCACGTGTGATGATCCACAAGATCATCTCCAAATTCGGCAGCCAGCTTGGCTTCAGCGACGGCCATACCGACGGAATTGCCGACCCCCTGACCCAAGGGCCCGGTGGTGGTCTCAATGCCCTGGGCGAAGTGGTATTCAGGATGGCCCGCGGTCTTGGAGTTGAGTTGACGGAAATTCTTGATCTGCTCGATTGTCATGTCTTCGTAGCCGAGCAGGTACAGCGAGGAATAGAGCAACATGGAGCCGTGTCCGGCAGAGAGCACAAAACGGTCACGGTCGGCCCACTTGCTGTCTGCGGGATCAAATTTCATGACCTTGGTAAACAGAACCGTCGCGATGTCGGCGCAGCCCATGGGCAGGCCAGGATGGCCGGAATTGGCTTTTTCGACCGCATCCATGGACAAGGAACGGATTGCATTGGCCAAATCGTTTTGCTGGGCTGTGTTGGTCATGGGGAATTTGCTCTGTTTCTGGGCTTCAAAACCGGGGGAGAAGGTCATCCGACCTCCTTAAAATGGCATTGTGGTGGCATAACAGGCCGACATGTCGCTGTTCAAGCCAAACCGTTCGTCAATTAGGTGAATATAGCGCTGGATCGACCGCCAAGCGTATTTTTTGACGGCCACGAGCATGATATAATGTTTCGTACCAGAGTTTGTCGTTAGATGGCCATAGTTGCAATGCAATCCGGGCTGGGGCTTACTGGTTGAACGGTCGTCGGGCGGGCAGGGGATTTGAGACGATGAGCATGGACCAGCTTGAAGATGGGGTCGAGGCCGCCTCGGCACGATTCGATCGGGCATTGGCGCGGCTAGATACCAGCGTTAAAAAGTTCAACGCGCGTATTGGCGAGTTGCACCGCATGGAGGTCGACACCCAGCGGCTCGTATCAGAGCGAGCCAAGTTGGCCAGTGAACTCGACAAGGCTTCAGCCAGAGCCAAGCGTCTGGATGATAGTGCTCACGATGTTTCGCGCCGCTTGGTCGAGGCGATGGAAACCGTGCGCGATGTTCTGGCCAAATAGGGACAGAAAGTTGGAGGTAGGTGCCGATGCCAGAAGTTAATGTCGAGATCAATGGGCGCAAATATCGCATGGCCTGCGAAGAGGGCCAGCAAGAGCATCTGCTAGGGCTGGCACAGCGATTCGACGTGCAGGTCGAGGGTCTCAAGGAGGCCATCGGGGAGATCGGCGACAACCGCCTGACCGTGATGGCGGGCATTGCAGTGCTTGACGAGCTGGTGGAGGCGGAACACCAGATTTCGGCGCTCAAGGCGCAGGTGTCCGAACTGGGGCGTGACGGCCAAAAAATGCGCGACAAGACAACGGCACTTGAGCAGAAGCTGGCCAACAAATTGGGCGACGCGGCGCAAAAGCTGGAAGCGGTCGCTAATGCAATTGATGCCTCCGCGCCGGCGACCCAAAATTAGCAAGCGGCTGAAATATTGCAGCAGTTCGGGGTGCTTGCATGGCCAATAGTAGTGACGGTGTCCCCGACACAGGGTTCAAGCGGTTCCGCTCAACATTGCGGTTGCTTTATCATAGCCAATCACCGACAGCGCAGCGGTTTCAATTCTCGGTCCTTGTGGTCGATCTTGCGATCATCATCTTCTTTGTTGCCTCGCCTCTGTTGCGCGAGGATGCCTCGTTTTTGTGGATTGACTATTCGGTTGCGCTGATCCTGGGGTTGGATTTGGGTGCGCGTGCGCTGGCTTCAACTGATGTGCGCCGCTGGCTCAAGCAGCTGACTGTGGTCGTTGACATCTTCATTCTGATGACGTTGCTGGCACCGACGCTGTTCTTCAATCTGGGATTTTTGCGCATATTGCGGCTGTGGACCATGTCGCGGACCAGCATCATGTGGCGGCCGCTGCGTCGGCACGGGTTTGGCGAATATCGCGAAACCATTCAGGCGGTCATCAATCTGATGGTGTTCCTGTTTGTGGTGACCAGTTTCGTCTACACAGCGTTCGCTGATCGCAATGGCGGGATCGCTGGTTATGTCGATGCGCTGTATTTCACGGTGGCGACCGTGACCACCACTGGTTTTGGCGATGTGACACTGCCGGGCACGTTTGGCAAACTGGCCTCGATCATCATCATGATCATTGGTATTTCGCTGTTTGTGCGGCTGGCACAGGCGATTTTTCGACCAAACAAGGTGCATTTTCCGTGCCCGCAGTGCGGGCTTCAGCGGCACGATCCGGACGCTGTGCATTGCAAGGCTTGTGGGATTATTCTCAATATTCCCGATAGCGGTAATTACTGAGTTCGGATATCAACGGCCGTTCTTCTGAACGATGCAATTGCCGCCTGAACTCATGAGTCTGGCGCACAGTTCTTGGGCTTCGGCGCGCGTTTGTTTTCCTACCATGGCGGAATAGCGGGTGCGCCGACCAAAACTGGGATTGCGTACGGAGATCAACAACATGGGTTCGTTGCCGAGAACTTTGGCGTGGGCGCGCTTGGTGCGGGTAAAACGGTCTGATGCGAGTTTGCGGGAGAAGTTCTGTGCTAGGAGAACGCCCCATGGTTGCCAGCGGGCCGAGTCTGGGGATAGTTCGATCAGCGGCGCGGCCTTGGCCATTTCAATGCAGGATTGGTTGAACCGCTCGGTGGGATGCAGCGCAAAATTCACCGGTGCTGGCTGCTTATCAAACCAATAGTCGACTGATTGCCCGGTGATGATAAAGACATATTGGCGCGTCTCTGCGGGTACGTGGCCGACGGCGGTAACGGCGCGCGTGATGCGGTTTTCGCCGGCATTGTAGGCGGCAGCTGCGAGGCCAAGGTTCCCGAATTTTTGATTCAGTTCTGCCAGATATTGCGCTGAAATTGCCAATGATTCTGCGGGATCAAAAGTGTTGTGCAAGCGGCGGATACGCGCTGTTCCCGGCATGAACTGAGCGATTCCCTCTGCTCCGGCCGGGCTGACGGCACTGGGGTCAAAACGGCTCTCCTGCCAGATCAACCGTGCCAGAAAGGCGTTGGGCAATTGCCAGTGATCGGCAAGTGCAGCAATTAAGGCGCAGACATCGGCGGTGTAATTGGCTTGGCCAATACAAAGCTTGTCGCCGTTAACGTTCGAACAAAAGCTCCCTGGTGCCCCAATGGGTTCCGCGGCGATTAAGGGCGCCGATAGCAGGGCCAGAAAAAACGACGGAACAATCAGCCAAATGGAGAGGTGGCGCATCGAAAAAATCCATTGTGGGCGTCGTGAGCTTACGGGTCGTGTGGATTTGGAGCAAGCATCACGGTTTGCGATGTTTGGATGATTTACTCTGAATGTGGCTTTGCAGTGCGCTACAGACGCACTATATGGGGGGAGCTGCCCGGTGCGTGATGGATAACTATATCCTTGGGGCCTTATCGATCTTAAGGGAGCTGTCCCTGACCGAGCTCCTGGGCTTGGATATACGGCGCCCACCTACGTAAAGTAGGTTCCCAGGATCGCATATCCCACGGCCAGGGCGGCACCTTATCTGGAGCGAATGGACCAACGGCCGGCATGGTTGACGCAATGATCGAAGAAGCCAAGGCGGCACTGAGGCTTGAGGCGCACGCCAAGCGCGCTGCGCTTGGTGCCAATCGGCGGGCCGAAGCGGCCAAAGCTGTGTCCGATCATTTTTTTGAATCCATCAAATTGACCCCTGGCGATATCGTGGCGGGCTATTGGCGTATTCGCGACGAGTTGGACTGTCAGGCAATATTGATCCGACTGATGGACAGCTTTCAGCCAGTTGTGCTGCCGGTAGTGATGGGACCGGATGAGCCGCTGGAGCTCCGGGTCTGGGAGCAGGGCGCAGCGCTTTATCCAGCCGGATTTGGTACGTTGGCACCCGCCGAGTTGGCACCCAGGGCCGAGCCTGACATCGTTTTGGTGCCGCTATTGGGTTTTGACGCCAAAGGCACTCGCCTTGGCTATGGCGGCGGTTATTACGATCGCACTTTAGTGCAGCTCAAGAAGCGCCCACAGCTTGTTGGACTGGCCTTTTCTGCTCAGGAGGTGGATGAAATCCCCCGAGAAAATCATGATGTGCCGCTTGATGCGGTGGTAACGGAAGTCGGCGTTCGCCAGTTTGGCAACGGCGCATGAAGTTGTTGTTTCTGGGTGATGTGGTGGGCCGGAGCGGCCGCGATGCCGTTGCCGAAAAACTGCCATCAATCGTTGCCGAATATGGCTTTGATTTCGTTGTGGTCAATGGCGAGAATGCCAGCCACGGCAGGGGGTTGACCGAACCTCACTTCAATGGCATTCGCAATGCTGGCGCTGATGCTGTGACACTCGGCGATCATGCGTTCGATCAGCGTGAAACGGTCAGCTATATTGACCGCGAAACAACGCTCCTGCGACCAATCAATATGGCTTCGGGCACCCCGGGGCGCGGCGCAATGCTGGTTGAGGGGCGCAATGGTCACCGGGTTTTGGTGATCAATGCTCTGGGGCGGGTATTTTTGCAGCCGATCGACGATCCATTTCGGGCCGTGGAGGCGGCGATCGCTGCCTGTCCATTGGCGGAGCAGGCCGATGCGATCATAGTTGATTTTCATACCGAAGCGACCTCGGAAATTCAGGCTATGGGCGTGTTTCTCGATGGCCGGGCGAGTTTGGTGGTAGGTACCCACACTCACATTCCAACCGCTGATCATCGCATTCTGAAGGGCGGGACGGCGCTTATGGCGGATGCTGGCATGTGCGGCGATTTCGACTCAATCATCGGTGTCGATGCCGAAGAGCCACTGCACCGGTTTCTGACTGGTATGCAGAAGGGGCGGTTTACGCCAGCAGAAGGCGAAGCGAGCCTTTGCGGAGTTGCGGTTGAGACCGATCCGCGGAGCGGGCTGGCCACAAAAGTGCTGCCGGTACGCATCGGTGGCACCCTCGCTCAGGCACTGCCCACGTTCTAAGAACGCACCGGCATCTTTATTTTTTGGACTTTGGGCCCTATAAGCGGGCCAAATTTGTTGACCGACATCGGGGGATCGAATGGCTGGCCATTCACATGCCAAGAATATCATGCACCGCAAAGGCAAGAGCGATGCCGTGCGTTCCAAAGTATTTTCAAAGCTCGCCCGTGAAATCACCGTGGCCGCAAAAATGGGTATGCCCGATCCAGCGTTCAATTCGCGCCTGCGTCTTGCCATTACCAATGCGCGTGCTCAGTCCATGCCCAAGGATAATATTGATCGAGCCGTCAAAAAGGCCTCGGGTAGCGATGGCGAGAATTATGAAGAAATTCGCTATGAGGGTTACGGCCCCGGTGGCGTTGCCATCATTGTTGAGGCGCTGACTGACAATCGCAATCGTACGGCCTCCAACGTGCGCTCCTACTTTTCCAAGAACGGTGGCGCGATGGGGGAAACCAATTCGGTTGGTTTCATGTTCGACAAGATTGGTGAGATCGCCTATCCGGTGGGCGCGGGCAGCGCTGACGAAATTATGGAAGCCGCTATTGAAGCGGGCGCCGATGATGTCGAGAGCAATGAGGATGGCCATTGGATTTATACATCCTTTGAAGCCATGGTTGATGTTGCAGCGGCGCTTGAAAAAAGTCTCGGTGAAGCAGAATCTGTCAAGGCGATCTGGCGCCCGCAAAACGATACGCCCATTGACGCCGATAAAGGGGCGACGCTTCTAAAACTAATCGCCATGCTCGAAGAAGATGACGACGTGCAGAACGTCTATTCAAACTTCGACATGAGTGATGAGGACATGGCAAAGCTCGAAGCCTGATTTGCACGGCAGATTATTATATTGGTGCTGCCCAAAAGGGGTGGCGCTATTTTTTTTGCTCATACCGATGCGGTCAACCCAAGTGCGCGTCAATTGCATCTGGTGTTGTCTCGGTGTCGTCCGCCTGTATGAGATTGATGCAGTTGCGACCGTCGTTTTTTGCAGCATAAAGGTGATAGTCGGCGAGACTGAACAGGCGGGCAAAGTTGGTTGGCGTGTCGAAGGCCACCCCACCAATGCTGATCGAGAGCTGGTGCGGGACGGTGGTGGGGGTAAAAACTGCAAGATTGACGGCGCGCCGAATCCGTTCAGCCATAACGGCAGCATCGGCGAGAGCGGTTTCGGGAAGATAGACGGCGAACTCCTCTCCACCCATGCGCCCGATGATGTCTTGCCTGCGCAAGATGGTGCGGATTGAACGCACAATGATGCGTAGCGCCTGATCACCAGCCTCGTGGCCATATCGATCGTTGATGGTCTTGAAATTATCGGCGTCAATCATCAAAAATGAGCCGGTCGCCATCTCCATGCCAGTGCCAGCCAGAAGGTCCTCTACGCGGTCTGCGAAGGCGCCCCGGTTTAGGCATTCGGTCAGGCTGTCGGTGCGGGCTAAATCGCCCAACCGGGAATTGGCCAAGGCCAAACTGCGCCATCGCCAGCCGATGATGAAAAATAGCGGCGCGCCTATGAGTAGTGGTGCCACCAGAGCGCTGATCAAGGAGCGTTGCAGGGTTCGTTGTCCTAGATCACCGAAAGCCAGGGCGTTGAAGAGCAAGGAAACCAACAGGCTCGCGACAGTGGCCAAAATGGTCAAACGGATAACTGAGGACCAGGTTTTTGGGGATGCGAGCGCAATATTGATCACAGTTGGCTCCATGACGGTTTGGCTGCCAGTCGCAGCTGCAACCGGCATTGGAAGTGGACGATAATGACGTCGGTTCAGGCGGCCCGGGCGATAGCCACACAGTCGCGGCCGCGGTTTTTGGCGGCATAGAGCCGCTGATCCGCGAGGCGATACAGATTGTCGAAGTCGCCGGTTTGCATAAAACAGGCGCCGCCGATGCTAACCGAAAGCTGATATGGTTGTCCATTTGGTCTAAAGCTCAGGCCTGCAATTGCGCCTCGAATGCGCTCGGCTATTCTGTCGACGGTCGCGGGATTGGCGTTATCGAGATAAATGCAAAATTCTTCTCCACCAACCCGACCAACAAGGTCGCTACCGCGGACGGAAGCCCGGATTGTCTGGGCGAACAGGCGCAATGCCTCGTCGCCCTGATTATGACCGAAGCGATCGTTGATGGATTTGAAGCCGTCGGCGTCAAGGAGCAACAGCGCGCCGCCATCGGGCCCGACCAGAGATTTGGCGAGGCGATGAGTCGTTTGGGCTGTAAAGGTGCCGCGATTGAGGCAACCGGTCAGCCAGTCAGTGGTGGCAGCCAGATCCAGCAATTTGTTCAGGGCACGAAGCTGCTCGTTTTTCAGCGACATGAAAAACAACATCGGCGTGCCCAATATTAAAGGCATGATGATGGCGACCAAGGTGCCCTGCAAATTGATCCCTTGCGAGAATGTTTCCATCAACAGCTTCGTGGCGAGAACCGAAAACAGCACCGAAAATACGCTAATCAACGCGGTTATGCGCAAGACCCTGACCCAGGACTGGCGGGATAGCCGTTGCTTGTGTTGGTGCATGGAGTGCGTTCCCTGTTCGGTGGCATAACTTAGGAGCGCGGTCTAAACAAGTGATTGACGGGCAACTGACAATTGCTTCTTCAACCGGTTTTCCACCGGCATTGTTTCTGGTTTGTTCACATAGTATTTGTTAGGTTGGCCGCGGACGGTTAAAGGTGGGGCATGACGGACACAGTACGAATCATGGGGATTGATCCTGGTCTGCGCCGCTGCGGCTGGGGTGTGATCGAAACCAGGGGTAATCGGTTGAGCTTTGTTGCCTGTGGGACATTGACGCCGCCGACCGATATTGCGCTAGCCGATCGCCTGGTGCATCTGTTCAAAGAGATCACAGCGCTGGTGGATGAATATCAACCTGACGAGGCGGCTGTCGAGGAGACTTTTGTTAGCAAGGGCGCCCAGTCTGCGCTGTTGCTTGGGCAGGCGCGAGGCATTGCACTGATGACGCCCGCTGCGCGTGGCGTGCCAGTTTCTGAGTATGCGGCCAATCTGATCAAGAAATCGGTCGTGGGGACGGGCCATGCGGAAAAAGATCAGGTGGCCGCGATGATCCGGATATTATTGCCAACCGCGCGCTTCAAAGGAGCGGACGCTGCTGATGCTCTGGCCATTGGCATTTGTCATGCTCACCATCGGCTGGCAGCAATGCGACTCAGGGCCAGCGCATGATCGGCAAGCTCAAGGGTAATATCGACAGTTTTGATGATGATAGCGTTCTGATTGACGTGCAGGAGTCTGCTATCAGGCGTTTTGTTCTTCGCGAACGCTTCAGGGAATGCCTCGGGTCGGTGAGGCGGCGGTGCTGTTTATCGAGATGATGGTGCGCGAGGATATGATCCGGCTCTACGGATTCGGCAGCGCTGGCGAAAAGGCATGGTTTGAATTGCTGACGTCGGTGCAAGGCGTTGGCGCGCGCGTGGCACTGGCAATTCTGTCGGCATTGTCGCCGGCAGAAATTTCGAGTGCCATTGCTTTGCAGGACAAGGCCATGGTTGGCCGGGCCAATGGAGTGGGGTCCAAATTGGCTGTGCGCATCATTACCGAACTCAAGGGCAAGGTTCCCGCTGGCGGGGCGGTGGACGCCGGGGTGCTGGGTCTGCAAAGTGCGTTGGGCGAAGGGGTGGCAAATGGACCCGTTGCTGACGCGGTCTCGGCACTGACCAATCTGGGCTATTCGAGTGCACAGGCTTCGGCAGCCGTGGCGCGGGTGATGGCCAGAGAGGGCGCCGACACGCCGACCGAAAAAATGATCCGGTTAGGTCTGCGGGAGTTGAGTAGTTGACTGATTTGACCTCTGCGGAGGCGGGGCGCGATGAACCGCTCGATGTGGCACTGCGCCCTTCGGGTTTCTCCGAATTCATTGGCCAGGCGGCGGCTAGGGCCAATCTGGAAGTTTTTATCGAGGCGGCCAAGCGACGGGGTGCGGCGCTCGATCATGTTCTGTTTGTAGGCCCGCCGGGCCTCGGCAAGACGACGTTGGCGCAGATCATTTCGCGTGAACTGGGTGTCGGGTTTCGCGCAACCTCAGGGCCGGTTATTGCAAAGGCCGGTGATCTGGCGGCCTTGCTGACTAATCTTGAGGACCGCGATGTTCTGTTCATTGACGAGATTCATCGGCTGAACCCGGCGATTGAGGAAGTTCTCTACCCCGCGATGGAGGATTTTCAGCTTGATCTGATCATCGGGGAAGGGCCTTCGGCGCGGTCTGTGCGGATTGATCTGGCGCGATTTACTCTGGTTGGGGCGACGACGCGAGCCGGGTTGCTGACCACACCTTTGCGCGACCGGTTCGGGATTCCTGTCCGGCTCAATTTTTATACCCCGGAGGAATTGGTGCAGATCGTGACGCGCGGGGCGCGGTTGATGGGCACGACCATGGCCATGGATGGGGCGATGGAAATTGCCCGCCGGTCGCGCGGAACACCGCGTATTGCCGGACGACTATTGCGCAGGGTCACCGATTTCGCGCTGGTGGATGGGGTCAAGGAAATTACCCGTTCGGTGGCAGATAAGGCTTTGCTGCGGTTGGACGTCGATGAGCGCGGGCTTGATCAGCTTGATAGGCGTTATCTGACCACAATCGCAGAATTTTATGGTGGCGGTCCGGTCGGCATCGAAACTATTGCGGCGGCGCTGTCAGAGCCGCGCGATGCGCTGGAGGAAATTGTCGAACCCTATCTGATCCAACAAGGTTTTGTGCAGCGTACACCGCGGGGACGGATGCTGACCGGCGCGGCGTTCCAGCACATCGGGCTTATCGTCCCGCAGGGATTTGTCGGGTTGCAGGCCAACCTATTTGAAGAGCCAGAGGAATGAGGCGTCCGGGCATATTTCCATGGATGACGTTGGGCACGTTCGCCGCGACGGCAGTGTTTGCCGCGCTGCAATATGCGGTACCGGAACTCGCTCCTGCCTTTCAGCGCGAACCAAGCATGTTGAGCGAGGGCGAAATATGGCGGTTCATTACGGCCTTACTGGTACAGGTCGATGGATTGGGCCAGATCGCCTTGAACCTGGTCGCCCTGATGGTGGCCGGATTATACGTTGAGCGACACTATTCTCGGTTCTTGTGGGCGCTTGCCTATGTAGGTGGCGGGTTGATTGGGGAAACTGCCGGAATATTTTGGGAACCGGTCGGCGGCGGAAATTCAGTTGCTGTACTCGGACTGGTCGGCCTTGGTCTGGTTCATCTTTGGCGCGCAGCATCGCCAATGCCCGCGCGCCGGTTTTGGCCAATTATTGGATCGATGCTGGCGGTGTGGTTGACCGCCATTCACAATATTCACGGTCCGTCGTTGTTATTCGGCTTGATCCTGGGTGCAGGCCAGTACAGGCGCACCGCTCAGGACAAAGGTTCGAATGATAGATTTTCGTCGCGCCACGGAGGCTAAACGGCATGGCCGATTCGGCAACTTATAGTTTTCCGGTGCGCGTCTACTATGAAGACACCGACTTTTCGGGGAATGTTTATCACGCCGCCTATCTGAAGTTTTTTGAACGCGGGCGGACAGAGTTCTTGCGCGACGTTGGTATTCACCATTTTGAGTTGGCGGTACAAGGCCTGGCGTTTGCAGTGTGCTCCATGCAAATCGAATTTCTGCGCACCGCCCACATCGATGACTTGTTGACAGTAACTACTGAGGTGAACGCGATTACCGGCGCTCGTCTGGTGTTGAGGCAACAGATTTTGCGCGCGGATACAGTCCTGACTGAGGCAGAGGTTGTTGTTGCCTCGATCCGAATGAGCGGGGGCGTCGCTCGAATGCCCAAGCAACTGCTTGCTCTTCTAAGAAGCGACAAACCATAAAAAGGGACCACCAGGTGGCCCCTCATTGAAATGATATTTGACTGCGCTACATGGCGCTGGCTGGCTTGACCTGCCCACGAAGTTCACCGCCCTGGTTGGCTGCGGTGTGGATGTTGAAATACCATTTTCCGTCCTGAAGTTGGCTTACCTGATCTTCGGTCAGGGTTGCTTCGCCTTTGATTGGACTGGCAAGATCACCTTCGACCGGGACGACCGGGTCGGCATTTTCACCTTCAGCGGCCGGGCCGTGGAAGTGCGCGGCAGTCGCGTCCCCAGTCAGCCCCTCATAGCTCGCGGTCCATGTAAATTTCATCGTGTCGGTATCGTATGTGGCTTCAAGTTTGCCCGAGCCAGTGGCGTCGTTTGGCGGCACTTCGGCCTGGCCCGAAAGGTCGGCACTCATATTGAGCACCTCGGCAAAGGCAGGTGTTGCGGCAAACATCAAGCTGGCTGCGGTGACTGTGGCAATGGTTGCGGATCTGATTGTCATTTGGGTTTCTCCCGAGTTGCCAGCGAACTGGCTGGCAGGCAACAAACGAGGGGCGTCGGCAGGAGTTCCTTCACAAGTTGTTTGATCGACCCGGACGTGAGCCTTTGTTAACCAATCCTTGACCATAATTGCGGCAAAGGGACAAATGCTGGAGCTCTGCACCGCCAACAACCGGATTTCTGGGCAATTTCTCTTAAATTTGACAAATTTCGACCTCATCGCAACTGCGTAAGGGGTCGGTCACTATGGACCGGGCCAAAAAGGATCACTTCATGGAAGCCATGGATGCTGTAGGAGCTGTTGCTCCACACGTCGACTTTTCAATCTGGGGCTTGTTCTGGTCGGCAGACTGGGTGGTCAAGTGCGTCATGTTGGGGCTGCTGGGTGCCTCGATCTGGTGCTGGGCCATCATTATCGACAAGACGCTTCACTACCGACGTGCGGCCAGCGAGATGAACCGCTTTGAGAGGCAGTTCTGGTCTGGACAATCGCTGGAAGAGTTGTACCAGGCGCAGTCTGAGCGCGTCTCGGGTGGTCTGGGCGCCGTATTTGTTGCAGCGATGAAGGAATGGAAGCGCAGTCATGAACAAAACGCTTCGTCCTACGTGGGTATGCAGCAACGGCTCGATAAGGTGCTCGACGTCGCCATTGCGCGTGAGAGCGAAAACCTTGAGAAGCGCCTGACGTTTTTGGCGACCGTTGGTTCAGCTGGCCCATTCATCGGGCTGTTCGGCACCGTATGGGGGATCATGAATGCGTTTACGGCGATTGCTGCTTCATCAAGCACCAATCTTGCGGTTGTGGCCGCGCCTATCGCTGAAGCACTATTTGCTACAGCCATCGGGCTGGTTGCTGCTATTCCGGCGGTTATTGCCTACAATAAGCTATCATCTGATGCGGGCAAGATGATTGGACGGCTTGAAGGTTTTGCCGATGAATTTTCGACGATCTTAAGCCGCCAACTCGAAGCTCGGGGTAAATAATCATGGGCATGGGTGCAGCGGGAGGCCGTCGCGGGGGCGGAAGGCGCAGTAGGCGCGGTCGGCACGGCGGTGTGATGAGCGAGATCAACGTGACGCCGCTTGTGGACGTGATGCTGGTGCTGCTAATTGTTTTCATGGTGGCAGCGCCGATGATGACGGCGGGCGTCCCTATTGATCTGCCACAATCGGCGGCCAAGGACATCAATAGCGAAACTCAGCCCATCACAGTTTCAGTAACACCCGACGGTGCGATTTTTGTCGGCGAGAAACAAGTTGCGGAAGACGATCTGGTATCCACGTTGAACACGCAATCAGCGAACGGCACTGAATCGCGGATATTCCTGCGCGGCGATACCACAGCCAATTATGGCTCGGTGATGAAGGTCATGGGTCTGTTGTCGGCGGCCGGCTATTCCAAGATCGGGTTGATCACGGAACAGGCTTCGAGGTAGGCCGAGCATGCGCACCGGCCTGGCTGCATCGGCATTTGCCCATATCGCCTTGTTGACCATCGGCTTGATCAGCCTGGGGGCCAGCAAGCTTGACCCGGTGGTCGTTGATTCCATTTCGGTGGACCTTGTATCCATCTCTGATGTTTCCAACATCCGCGCCGGTTCACTTGAGAGCGAAATTGTTAACACCGACACCCCCTCGACAGTCACGGATGACAAACCGGCAGATCTAGCGCAGCCGACAGGGAATACGGAAAAAGATCAGGTTCAACCAACGCCCGCCGATACGCCGACTCCTGCACCCGTAACCAAGACGGCGCCAGCACCAGCGACGCGACCTGAACCGACTCCCGAGCCTGACCCCGAGCCTGCCCCGGCACCCGAACCGGCGCCTGCGCCAGAGCCAGGGCCCGTGCCTACGCTGCCAGAACCGGCGCCCACACCGGAGCCTACGCCAGAACCCGCGCCCGCACCGGAGCCAGCACCGGAACCTGAGCCGGTATTGGCGAGCGAGCAAAACGCACCGGCCGCCGTTGCGCCGGTGCCGGTTTCGCGTCCCATATCGCTTGATCAAAAGCGGGCTGACTATAAAAAGCAGCAGGCGGCGGCGGTTGCCGAGGCCAAGAAGCGAGCCGAAGAAGAGGCCAGGAAACTGGCGGAAGTCAAAGCTGCCGAAGAGAAAAAGGTGGCAGTGGCCGCCGCAGCGGAAAAAGCAAAACAGGAACGCGAGGCAACCACACAGTTGGATGCATCGTTGGCTGATGATATTTCGGCCATTATCAACAGGGATAATTCAACAGGCGCCACCACCGGGCAAGGTGGAGATCCTACGCTGGGCAAGCAATCTGGCCGGTCTGCGACATTGACACGATCTGAATTGGATGGATTGTCCGCTGCGATGAAACAATGCTTCTTCCCACCGGTCGGGGCCGCCGACGAAGGAGCGTCGGCAGTTGTCGAAGTAAAATTTACGCCCAATGGTATGGTACAGGGTCAACCGAGGATTATATCGGTGACCGGCCCCATCATGGGTGCCGCAACCGGGAGTGCTGCCGTGCGCGCTGTGCTTCGGTGCGGCGAAAATGGGTACACCATGCTGCCGCCCGAAAAGTACGAGGGCGATGCGGGCTGGAACACAGTACGCGTCAACTTTGACGCCAGAGAACAATCGTGATTGCCCGGCGCAATGACACCGAAAACCGATGGATGAAACGATGATGTTATTCAACCGCCGTACTGCATTGAAGCTTGGATTGGCAACCGGGGCGACGCTTGCCGCGAGCCGCGCTGCGTCGGCGCTGGTCGAGGTCAATGTGAGCGGTGGAAATTTTCAGCCGCTGCCCATCGCCATTCCCGATTTTGCTTCATCGGACCCGGCGTTCGGGCAGGAAATTGCTGGTATCGTGCGCAACAATCTGCAGCGGAGCGGGTTATTTTTGCCGCTCGATCCGGCCTCGCTCCCCATTCAAGTCGGTGACGTTGCGGCAACGCCGGACTTTAATAGCTGGCGCCAGATCAATGTTGACGCGCTGGTGATGGGACAGGTGGAGCGCGGCGGGCAGATCCAGTCCTCGGTGCGGGTCTGGGATACCCAACAGGCAGCCCAGGTTGTTGGCAAGCAATATAGTACTGACCCCAATAGTTCGCGTCGCGTCGCGCACATTATATCCGACGCGATTTATGAATCGTTGGCTGGCGGTTCGGGTTATTTTGATACGCGTGTGGTTTATGTGTCCGAGAGCGGCCCCAAGGCCAACCGGGTAAAACGGCTGGCGATCATGGATCAGGATGGGGCCAATTCCCAATATCTGACCGAAGGGCGTACGCTGGCTTTGACGCCGCGTTTTTCGCCGAACAATGATCTGGTCACCTATATGAATTTTGACGACGGCAATCCGCAGGTCTATCTGCTGCAATTGTCGACCGGGCAGCAACGGCGGCTGGGTTCGTTCGGTGCGATGACATTTGCGCCCCGGTTCTCGCCCGATGGGGGACGGATCGCGTTCTCGGTCGAGGCCAGTGGGGCGACCAATATCTATTCAATCGCGGTGGCCGGTGGCCAACCAACTCAGCTGACTAGCGGCGGGGCCATTGACACTGGACCAAGCTATTCGCCTGACGGCAGTCGCATCATCTTTGAAAGTGATCGCGGCGGCTCACCCCAACTGTACATGATGGCCGCAGGCGGCGGACAAGCGCAACGGATCAGTTTTGGTGAGGGGAGTTATTCAACGCCCGTTTGGGCGCCCAAGGGCGATCTAATCGCCTTTACCCGGCAATCAGGTGGGCAGTTCAGCATTGGAATCATGAACCCGGACGGATCTGGGGAGCGACTGCTTTACACCAGCTTTCATGCCGAGGGGCCGAGTTGGGCACCCAATGGGCGGGTAATCATGTTCTTCCAGGATCCGGGCGGCAATGATGGTCCGCGCCTCAAATCTGTGGATATCTGGGGCCGGAATGTACTCACGATCCCGACGGAAACCTTTGCCTCAGATCCTGCATGGTCAGGTTTGCGGGCGTAAAGGCTTGAGGTTCTTAACCTTATTGCATTGGCGCGGTAGGCGCGTGGCGGAATTGCAACAGTGGGGAAGTGCCTTGATTTCTGCCACATTCACGCCGGAATAGGTATTGATTAACCACGCTGAAAAACCCGCTCTTAATATTAGCACGGTAAATGTGGTGCTTAAGAAATTCGTCTTCAGGAGCTAAACCGGATGCCTACGCTAGCCCCCATCAATCTTGGCCTTCGCGCACTTGCGATGGTTGTCCTACTCGTCGCAGTCGCGGCGTGTTCGCGCACCCCGGCCACCGGTGTGGGCAATCTTGGTCCGGGCGGCGGCGCGCCCGGTAGTCAGCAGGAATTTCTGGTCTCCGTCGGCGACCGGGTATTTTTTGAAACTGATTCGTCTTCCTTGACCTCGACGGCAACGGCGACGCTGGACAAGCAGGCAGCATGGCTCAACCAGTATGGCAACTATCGCATTCTGATCGAGGGCCATGCCGACGAACGCGGTACGCGCGAATATAACATTGCCCTTGGCGCCCGCCGTGCTTCGGTTGTGGTCAATTATCTTGTGTCGCGTGGCGTCAGCGCCCAGCGCATCACCTCGAAATCGTTCGGCAAGGAACGACCCGTGGCTATCTGTAACGACATCTCCTGTTGGAGCCAGAACCGTCGTGCGGTGACCGTGGTACAATAACCTGGAAGGCCCAAGAGGCCAGACAGAGCGAACCAGTGCAAACTGGAGGCAAGAGCGCCGGGTACCCGAAAAGGTCCCGGCGCTTCTTTTTGACCAAAATTCGGCTGTAATGAGCGCGCAATAGCGGTAAAACCCACCTAGGTTCAGCCGCAGCACAATGGAGTTACAAGGTGAAATTATCCATGATCCGACCTAAGGGCCGAATCAGAGTCGCACTTTCGGCATTGCTCTTGCTGGGTGCGGCAAACTCGGCCTCGGCCACGACCCAGTCCAACCTGTTGCCCCCGGGTAATGTTGGCCAGCGGGTGCTCAGCGACGCGGTGCCGACCAGAATTCTTGTGGCCCAGACGCAGGAAGAAGCACAGCTGGCGTTGCGCATCCAGCAGCTTGAAGAGCAGTTGAGGACGCTTAATGGTCAAGTGGACGGGTTGACCTTCCAACTCACCCAGATGCAGACGCTGATTGATCGCATGCGGCAGGACAATGAAGGGCGATTTCAAGCGCTTGAAGGCGGTGCTGGGGGAAAAAATGATGCGGCGACCCAATCGGAGGGCGTGACGCCCGACGGGGTGTTGCCGCAGGACCCGAGCAATGTGCCGATGACTGATATTCCCGAGCAGGGCGTGGTTCCATTGCCAGGGGAGGCCGAGGTCGATCCCACGTTTACCGATGGCGCCGGCGCGCCAACGGATGACATCGGCGCCTCGGGCGATCCGCTTGTCGGAACAGGGGCGCCGCTTGATCTCAATTATACCCCTGGTCAAGTCAACACCGACAATGCTGACGCGGACGCCCAATATCAGGCGGGCTATGAGGCCATATTGCGCGGCGACTATCTGTTCGCCGAGGATCAGTTCTCTCAATATATCCAGCTTTATCCCGACAGCCCGCAATATTCGGATGCGGCAAACTGGCTGGGTGAGGCGCTTTTGCAGCGCGGGGCCTATGATGAGGCGGCTGATGTTCTTTTGACGGCGTTCCAGAAAAGGCCGGATTCGCCACGTGCGCCAGATTTGCTGTTGCGTCTGGGTATGTCCCTTTCGGGGGCGGGCGAACGCGATACGGCTTGCCGTACGCTGGCCGAGATTGACAAACGTTATACAGATTTGACTCCGGCGTTTGCAACGCGACTACAGCAGGAACAGGCCAAGGCCCAATGTCCCCCAGCCTGACGCTACTCGACAACCTGACTTTGCTCGACCGGCTATTTAGGCCGGTCGATGTTTACGACCGGGTCGGCCTGGCAGTGTCTGGCGGCGCCGATAGTCTGGCGTTGATGGTGCTTGCTCATCGCTGGGCGGTACGCGCGAGAGTTGAGCTTGTGGTCTATTCAGTCGACCACGGGTTACGCCCCGAAGCGCGCGATGAGGTGGCCGCAGTTCTTGCGGTTGCTGCCGAACTGGGGCTGAAGGCGCGGGCGCTGGTTTGGTCGTCACCTCATCCCACCAGTGGCATTCAGGAGGCTGCTCGCAACGCACGCTATGGCTTGATTGGTGCGGCGATGGCTGATGGCGGGGTTGGCATTTTGCTGACCGCCCATCACCGGCAGGATCAAGCCGAAACTGTCTTGATGCGTTTGGCGCACGGCAGCGGCGTTGCTGGACTGGCTGGCATGACGCCATTGTCCAATGTTGGTGGAGTGCCGATCTTCCGACCGTTGCTTGATATTGATCGAGAGGATTTGCGCGCAATTGTCGCTGCTGTTGGATTGGTGCCGTTTGAGGACCCATCGAATCAGGACACCCGTTACGAGCGGGTACGTTGGCGCAATCTGCTACCTCAATTGGACGAACTCGGACTGGACGCCCGTCGGTTGGGGGAATTTGCCCAACGAATGGGGCAGACGCGGGACGCGCTGGCGTCGGCCGCTGAGACTGCCGTTCAAGTGGTTGTGACGAGCCGAACAAGCGAAGAGGCCACCATTGACCGAATTGGGTTTGCACGATTGCCGCGAGCGGTCGCCGTGGTGATGCTGTCGCGGCTGTTGGCTGAAATTGGTTCGGGTAAAAAGTCGCGGGTGATTAGCAGTGTTGAAGCACTCTATCTGGCGTTAGTGTCCGATCAGAAATTTGGAGGGCAAACGCTTCATGGCTGCATGGTACGCCGACAGAAGCGAACGATTACTATTGGGCCCGAAGTGGGGCGGCGGGGGCAATTAGCATCACAATTGGTGGTGGAACCAAACAAATCGTGATGTGGTATTAACCCAATAGTGTCAAAGGCACTGGACGAAACGCGCAAAGGGCCGCAGGGCTTGCCCTTGTAACGCTCTTAGCGGGCACATACATTGCCCACAGACACCGGCCGAGGACGCGCCGGCCATCCGGGACAGGAATTGATGAACGGAAACTTCCGCAACTTTGCCATCTGGCTAGTCATACTCTTTATGCTGATGGGCCTGTTTCAGGTTTTCCAGTCTTCGACGCGCGCCGTTTCGGTGGCCGACAAGAGCTATAGCCAATTCATAAGCGATGTGGATGCGGGCCGGGTGTCCAGCGTGACCATCACCAATGACACCGTCACGGGATTGCTAAACGACAATTCTCGCTTCGAGACCATTATTCCGAATGGCGCTGATGTTATCAGCCGCCTTGAGAATAAGGATGTATCGATCACGGCCCGCGAGCCTGAATCCAGCCCATTCTGGACAATCCTCTTGTCTTCATGGTTGCCGTTCATCGTCATCATTGGGGTCTGGTTCTTTTTCATACGGCAAATGCAGGGCGGTGGCCGCGGTGGCGCGATGGGCTTTGGCAAGTCCCGAGCCAAGCTATTGACCGAAACCCACGGCAAGGTGACGTTCGAGGATGTTGCTGGTGTCGATGAGGCTAAGCAGGATCTTGAGGAGATTGTCGAGTTCCTGCGTGATCCGGGCAAGTTCCAGCGGCTGGGTGGTCGAATTCCGCGTGGTGTGCTGCTGGTAGGCCCTCCGGGTACCGGTAAGACGTTGCTGGCCCGTTCGGTTGCCGGCGAAGCCAATGTGCCGTTCTTCACGATCTCGGGTTCCGATTTTGTGGAAATGTTCGTTGGTGTTGGTGCATCGCGTGTGCGCGACATGTTCGAACAGGCCAAGAAGAATGCTCCCTGCATAATCTTTATCGACGAAATCGATGCGGTGGGCCGTCAGCGCGGTGCTGGCCTTGGCGGCGGCAATGACGAGCGCGAGCAGACGCTCAATCAGTTGCTGGTCGAAATGGATGGGTTTGAGGCCAATGAAGGCATAATTCTGATCGCTGCGACCAACCGTCCCGATGTTCTGGATCCAGCACTATTGCGCCCCGGTCGCTTCGATCGTCAGGTCGTGGTGCCGAACCCTGATGTTTCTGGTCGTGAAAAAGTGCTCAAGGTGCACGTACGCAAGGTGCCCTTGGCGCCAGATGTTGACCTTAAGACATTGGCGCGCGGTACGCCCGGGTTTTCGGGTGCTGACCTGATGAACCTGGTCAATGAGGCGGCGCTATTGGCCGCACGGCGCAATAAACGCTTTGTTACCCACGCTGAATTTGAAGACGCCAAGGACAAGATCATGATGGGCGCGGAGCGCCGCACCATGGCCATGTCTGAAGATGAAAAGAAGCTGACGGCCTATCACGAGGCTGGCCACGCCATCATCGCGCTCAAGGTCGCGGGAATAGATCCGATCCACAAGGCAACGATCATTCCGCGTGGTCGGGCTTTGGGTATGGTCATGACGCTACCTGAAAGCGACAGCTATTCGTTCAGCCACGAAAAGGCGGTTGCGCGTCTTGCCATGCTGTTTGGTGGTCGTGAAGCCGAGATCTACAAGTTCGGCCCGGAAAAGGTCACGAGCGGTGCCTCTGGCGATATCCAGATGGCCACAAGCCTTGCCCGCTCCATGGTTATGGAGTGGGGCATGTCTGAAAAGTTGGGCCGAGTGCGTTACAAGTCGAGTGAGCAAGAAGTGTTCATTGGCCATTCGATGACCCAGTCTAACAATATGTCGGATGACACGGCCAAGCTGATCGACCAGGAGGTGCGCCAACTGATTGAGGACGGCGAAAAGGCCGCCCGCGATATAATCAATGGCAATATCGAGCAATTCGAAGCGGTTGCGCAGGCGTTGCTTGAGTATGAAACGTTGACCGGAGACGAGTTGCGCGCCCTGATGGAAGGCAAACAGCCGATCCGTCCGGACGATAGCGACGGAGCCGCTCCCAAGCAGAGTGGGGTGCCGACTGCGGGCAAGGCGAGCAAGAAGCGTCCCGACAGCCCCCCTGAGGGGGGCATGGAGCCTCAGCCCGAAAGTTAATTGTCTTTATAGAATCAGAGGGGTCGCCATCAGGCGGCCCCTTTTTCATTGCTGTTGGTTCTGCTAGACCGCGCTGATATTATTCAGGCGGTCGCAAGTATTTTTTGCGATATTGCCTGACGAGGCAATTTTGGCGAGGGCGACATGGCACGGAAATATTTTGGCACCGATGGCATTCGCGGGCATGCGAACGGGACAATGCTCACGCCTGAGCTGGCGCTGAAGCTGGGAATGGCGGCGGGCCAAAAATTTGTGCGCGGTAGTCATAAGCATCGCGTCGTGATTGGCAAGGACACCCGCCGGTCGGGCTATATGATCGAAAATGCGCTGACAGCTGGATTTACCGCTGTGGGAATGGACGTCTATTTGCTGGGTCCGATGCCGACACCAGCCGTGGCCATGTTGACCCGCTCGCTGCGCGCCGATCTCGGCGTGATGATTTCAGCGTCGCATAATCCTTTCGACGATAATGGCATCAAGCTGTTTCGACCCGACGGATTCAAACTCAGCGACAAGGTAGAAGCCGAAATCGAACGTCTGGTCGATGGCGATATGGGCCATCTACTGGCGCAGGGGCGCGACATCGGGCGGGCGCATCGCGATGAAGAAGCGCGTACACGTTATATCGAATATGCCAAGCGCACTTTGCCACGCAGTATTGATCTGACGGGCCTGCGCGTCGTACTCGATTGTGCGAACGGTGCTGCCTACAAGGTTGCGCCCATTGCGCTCTGGGAGCTCGGGGCGGATGTCGTTACAATTGGCGCGGAGCCAGACGGTTTCAACATCAATTACAAGGTGGGCTCGACGGCTCCGGAGGCGGTCGCCGCCAAGGTCAAGGAAGTCCGCGCTGATATCGGCATTGCTCTGGACGGTGATGCGGATCGTGTCATCATCATCGATGAAAAGGGTGAAGTGATCGACGGCGATCAGTTCATGGCGGTAATCGCCCAAAGCTGGAAGCAGCGCGAAATGCTTTTAGGTGGGGGTATTGTTGCGACCGTCATGTCCAATCTGGGTCTGGAGCGATATCTGAGTTCGATCGGGCTGACGCTTGAACGCACCCAGGTCGGGGACCGCTATGTGCTCGAAGCGATGCGGGCCAAGGGCTATAATGTAGGTGGCGAACAATCTGGCCACATCATTTTGTCCGACTTTACCACGACGGGCGATGGTCTCGTCGCTGCCCTGCAATTGCTATCGGTACTCAAACAACTCGATCGCCCGGTTTCGGAAATATGCGCCCGCTTCGACAAGGTGCCGCAATTGCTTCGCAGCGTTAAGTTCAAGACCGGTAAGCCGCTGGAGAATAAGATCGTCAAGGAGGCCATAGCCGAAGGGCTGGCGCGGCTGGGAAGCGGCGGGCGACTGGTTATTCGCGAGTCTGGCACCGAGCCGGTAGTGCGGGTGATGGGAGAGGCCGACGACGCGGCGCTGATCACCGCTGTGGTGGGCGATATTGAAGCGGCCATAGTCCAAGTTGCCTGATTGAAGATTGCTCGCCTTGGTGTTCCCGCAGGCCCGGGTCTGCCAAAATACAGATCAAGTTTCCATTCATCTTCATTAATGAAGTGTAACAGTTACCGATAGTTACGGTTAAATGTTTAGGTTAAGTGAGATTTAAGAAAATTGCCGGATATTAGACGTCAATCGACTGGTGTCGTGGCAATTTTAAGGAATGTCTCATGCGTAAGCTCATCGCTGCGATGCTGGTGGCTGGGGCCGCCAATATCGCTCTCCCCGTACTCGCTGCCGATCTGCCCGTTTACTCTCCCATAATTGATATCCCCGATGTTGATTATGGCGTGCAGGGATCGTTCTATTTGCGCGGCAGTGCCGCAGCCAACGCCTTGTGGACCAGGGAAGTCAAAGCCGACGAGTGCGGATGTGGTGACGTGACCTATCCTGTCAATGACTGGGGTTATGGCTACAGCGTTGGCGCCGGTTTTGGTTATGAAACAGGCACTGGCCTTCGATTTGATGCGACTGTCGACTATCTCGCCAACGATGGCGTTTCGATCACCAAAACCGCGCCGGGTGTTGCTGGCAAATATTCGCTAAAGCTGCGCTCGACCATTGCGCTCGCCAATGCCTACTACGACTTCTCGTTTGCTAATTCGGGCATGGGCTCAGGCTATTCGGCTGCCGGTGGTGCCTTTGGTTATGTCGGCGCTGGTATCGGCGCGGCGTTCAATCAAGTCAGTGTGGACGCACCTGCTGGCAATCCAATTACGGGCGGTTCCAACACCAGTCTGGCTGCGGCTGGCATGGTCGGCGTTGGCTACGACTTTGGCGCCTTCACAGCGGACGTCGGTTATCGAGCCATCTATCTGGCCAAAATCGCCAATAACCAGCCATCGCCGATGGGCTTCTCGACTTCGAATAACTGGATCCACGAAGTTCGTTCGACTCTTCGTTACCGGATCAACTAGATCAATTTTCATGTTTTCGGAATGCGGCGCTCCTTGTGGGCGCCGTTTTTTATTGTGCGCTGGACGGGGGTTGGCGCTCAGGCCTAGTATGGAACAGGGCTGGAGGGACGCATGAAGATTCTGATTATTGGTGCCGGTGGGATGGTTGGGCGCAAGCTGACAGTAAAACTGCAAGGGGCCGGAGCGCTTAACGGGCAGCCGATCACCGCATTGACGCTGGCCGATATTTTTGCGCCAGAGGTGCCCCAGGGCGGGATTAAAACCACAAGCGTGGCAGCAGATTTAAGTCGGGATGGCGCGGCGGAGGAATTGCTCGCGGAACGGCCCGACGTCATTTTCCATCTAGCGGCCATTGTCTCGGGCGAAGCCGAGGCGAATTTTGAGAAGGGCTATCGGATCAATCTTGATGGCACCCGGTTGTTGTTTGAGGCGATACGGCAGGCGGGGCAGGTCGAACACTACTACCCCAAACTGGTTTTCACCTCATCAATCGCGGTATTTGGTGAGCCATTGCCTGCGGTCATTCCCGATACTCAGGTGCTGACGCCCCTGACCAGCTATGGGACGCAAAAGGCAATTGGTGAATTGCTGCTGGCCGACTATTCGCGCCGTGGCGTTTTCGATGGCATTGGCATCCGACTGCCGACAATCGCTGTGCGCCCGGGAGCGCCCAACAAGGCGGCGTCGGGCTTTTTCTCAGGCATTATTCGCGAACCTCTGGCCGGATTGGAAGCGATTTTACCAGTTGCGGAAACTGTGCGGCACTGGTTTGCCAGCCCACGGGCGGCGGTGGGCTTTCTTATTCACGCAGCGGAACTGAATACGGCAACGCTTGGCCAAAGGCGTTCCCTCAGCATGCCGGGGCTAAGCGCAACGGTTGGCGAGCAGATTGAGGCGCTGGAACGGGCAGCGGGTCTGGACGCGGTCGCCTTGATTCGGCGCGAACCCGACGCAAAAATTATCGAGATGGTCGCGGGGTGGCCCAAAGACTTCGATTCGCAGCGCGCAACCGATTTGGGATTTGTCGGCGATAGTGATATTGACGAAATCATCCGCATTCACATCGCAGACGAACTGAAGGGCAAAATCGGCAGGGGCGCCGCCTAGCCAGGACGCATTGCTGTCGGGCTGCGACAAATTCGATGACGATGATGGATTGACGGGCGGCTGGGTTCGGGCGTATTCACCTCCTCAGGACACCTTGCCCTAACGCAAGGCTATCGACCTGGGAGGGTCGCAATATGGCTGATATGCCCCATACCGCACCGGCGGTTAAACCGGCTAATCCTAATTTTTCGTCTGGTCCTTGTTCCAAACGCCCTGGTTGGACGGTTGAAGCACTTGCGCATGCGTTGGTTGGACGCTCGCACCGCTCCAAGCCCGGCAAGGTCCGCATTCAGCGTGCGATTGAGTTGACCCGCGAATTGCTCGAGGTACCAAAGGATTATCTGATCGGTATTGTGCCAGCTTCAGATACAGGCGCCGTCGAAATGGCGCTGTGGTCAATGCTGGGTGAGCGCGGCGTTGATATGCTGGCCTGGGAAAGTTTTGGGGCCGGTTGGGTCACCGACGTGGTCAAACAACTCAAGCTCGAGGATGCGCGGATCATCAAGGCACCCTATGGCGAGTTGCCGGATTTGGGCGAAGTCGATTGCGATCGTGATGTGGTCTTTACGTGGAACGGGACGACTTCGGGTGTGCGCGTACCCAATGCGGATTGGATTGCAGCTGACCGCAAGGGGCTGACTTTTTGCGATGCGACCTCTGCGGCGTTCGCGCAGAAGCTGGATTTCCCAAAACTCGATGTTGTGACATTTTCGTGGCAAAAGGCGCTGGGTGGCGAAGCTGCCCATGGCGTGTTGATCTTGAGCCCACGCGCTGTTGCGCGGCTTGAAAGCTATAAACCAGAACGTCCCTTGCCCAAAATTTTTCGCCTGACCAAAGGCGACAAGCTACTGGCCGAGGTGTTTGACGGCGCAACTATCAATACGCCTTCGATGCTATGCATCGAAGACGCGATTGATGCCATGGAATGGGGCTTGCAGCAAGGCGGTCTGACGGGGTTACAGGCCCGCGCCGATGCCAATTTCAAGGTGTTGGCAGACTGGGTCGCCAAGACCGAATGGGTTGAATTTTTGGCAAAAGACGAAGTCAACCGGTCCAACACTTCGGTTTGCTTTTCCATTGTTGATCCAGCAGTTGCCGCACTTCCGGACGATAAGCAGGCAGCCTTTGCCAAGGCCATGGTTGCCCGGCTCGACAAGGCAGGGGCCGCTTATGACATTGGCGCCTACAAGGACGCTCCGTCGGGCCTGCGCATCTGGGCAGGGTCAACTATTGAAGCGGACGATCTTTTGGTTTTGACGCCTTGGCTCGACTTTGCTTTTGCGGCTGAAAAGCTGGCACTGACCGCAGACGCGGCCTGATATCTTCTGACTTCCCGACTGCCGGCAGGCACGTAACCAGGGGTGTGAACCCTAGTGTTACGGCCACGCCACCGACTTTGGGACGTCACTTCCCCAATACATTTCAAGGAGGGCGTCATGCCCAAGGTTCTCGTTTCCGACAAACTCAGCCCGACTGCTGTTCAGATTTTCAAGGATAATGGTGTCGAGGTCGATTATTTGCCTGATCTGGGCAAGGACAAGGAAAAGCTGCTCGAAGTCATTGGCCAATATGATGGACTGGCTATTCGTTCGGCAACCAAAGTGACTGAAAAGGTGCTGGCTGCGGCAACCAACCTTAAGGTTATTGGCCGGGCGGGCATCGGTGTCGATAATGTCGACATTCCAGCAGCGACCAAAAAGGGTATCATTGTGATGAACACCCCTTTTGGCAATTCGATCACCACAGCTGAACACGCGATTTCCATGATGCTGTCGCTAGCCCGGCAGATCCCTGAAGCCGACGCCTCAACTCGTGCGGGGAAATGGGAAAAGAATCGCTTTATGGGCGTGGAAGTGACAAGCAAGGTGCTGGGTATTGTCGGTTGCGGCAATATCGGGGCGATTGTTGCTGACCGTGCGCAGGGACTGCGCATGAAAGTGATTGCCTTTGACCCATTCCTCACCCCCGAGCGGGCGCTTGAAATTGGCGTTGAAAAGGTTGAGCTGGACGATCTGTTGGCCCGGGCTGACTTTATCACTCTGCACACGCCACTGACTGAGCAGACTCGCAATGTCATTTCCGCCGAGGCTATTGCCAAGGCCAAGAAGGGCGTACGGATCATCAATTGTGCACGAGGCGGGTTGATCGATGAGGCCGCATTGGGCGAGGCGCTCAAATCGGGTCAGGTGGCTGGTGCTGCGCTCGATGTCTTCCTTGAAGAACCCGCATCGGCAAATCTATTGTTCGATCTACCCAATGTCATTGCGACGCCGCATCTGGGTGCTTCGACGTCCGAAGCACAGGAAAATGTTGCGCTGCAGGTGGCCGAACAAATTTCGGCTTATCTGATGAGCGGGGAGATCACCAATGCGCTCAACTTCCCCTCTATTTCGGCCGAAGAAGCGCCTCGCCTGACGCCTTTTATCAAGCTGGCAGAAGTTCTCGGCTCATTTGCCGGTCAGATGACAGAGACATCCATTCAGACAATCAAGATCGAGTTTGAGGGCAATGTTGCGGCCATGAATACCAAGCCAATGGTGGCCGCTGCGTTGCACGGCGTGCTCAAGCCCTTGCTTGAAGAGGTCAATATGGTCTCTGCACCTCAGGTGGCCAAGGATCGCGGAGTTGGCGTTGAAGTGGTTACACGTGAGCAGCAAGGGGCGTACGAAAATTATATCCGTCTGACCATTGGCACCGAACGTCAGGAACGTGCGATTGCCGGAACGGTTTTTGCCAGCGGCAAGCCACGCGTCATTCAGGTCAAGAACATCAATATGGAAGCTGAATTGACGCCTTCCATGCTGTACGTGACCAATGAAGACAAGCCCGGCCATATCGGTCGTCTGGGAACGCTTTTGGGAACGCTTGGCATCAATATCGCCAACTTTAACCTGGGCCGTGCCGAAGTCGGTTCCGACGCTATCGCGCTTGTGTCGATTGACGGAACACTGAACGAAAAGCAGTTGGCCGAAATTACTGCGCTGCCGGGCGTCAAACAGGCAAAAGCCCTCAAGTTCTAAGACGCTTCACCCGCTAACGAACCACCAGGCTGGCGCAGATGCGCCGGCCTTTTTTTGTAGCGGGGCTAGCCCAGAGGTGATTTGAGGGCGCGTCGTGCGCTGAACTCGGCAAGAAATATTCCCGCCATCACCAATGCGGCGGCAACCATGTGATAGGGCTGCAAAGTTTCGCCTAGCACCAAAATCGCCAATGATGCAGCGAAAATCGGGATCAGGTTTATGAAGAGACTGGCCCGGTTGGCGCCGATCAATTCGACTCCCCTCACATAAAACATCTGGGAGACAACTGACGGCAGCAGCATTGTGTAAGCGGCAACCAGCCAGCCTTGTGGGGAAATGGTTGGTAGGGCGGCGAAAAAGGCGCCTATTCCCCCGCCGAGTGCCAGTTGGTAAAAAATCGATGCGATAATGGCGCCCATAAAGGTGGCGACGAGATAGCTCAACCAACTGGTGACCGGGCGGAATCGCAGGGTGACCGAATAGGCCGCGTAGGCAGCGCATGCAAACAGAACCAAAAGATCGCCAAAGCCTATATCGAGCGACAAAAGCCGGGCCAGATCACCATGGGTGGCGGTAATGAGGACACCCAGGGCGGTCAGGGCAACGCCAAATAGCTGCAAGGCGCGGACCCGCAAGCCAAACAGGGCGAAATTGGCCAACATCACGAACATGTTGATGGTGACTTGTTCAAGACCAATGTTGATGCCCGAGGCATAGTGGGCCGCGATATAGATAAAAATGTTAAATGTTACGTAGCCAACGCCGCCATAAAACAGGAGCAGCCACCATTTTGACAGCAATGTTGGCATGTCGCGTTTCAGGGGGCGAATCGAAAAGGGCAGGACGATGAGCAGCGCCCCAGTCCATCGCAACAAGGTCAGCGTATAGGGGTCGATATGACCCACGGCGAGTTTACCCGCGACTACATTGCCTCCCCAGAACAAAGTGGTCAGGATCAACAGGACATAGGGGCGGTCAAGCAGTTGCGCGGAGATGCCGCGATTTGGTGGTGAAGGCGGCTTTGTCATTGTTGCTCTATTAATGTATTGAACTCGGACTTATCAGCAATTCGGTTGCCAACAAATCACAAATGGGCAGCCGGTGAACAAAGATTAATGGCCAGGTGACTTTCGTCGAACGACGCCGAAAGTTTATTGGCGTGCCTACCCTGAGGACAAACGAATGGCAAATGTGGTGGTCGTCGGCTCGCAATGGGGCGACGAAGGCAAAGGCAAGATTGTGGATTGGCTTTCGGAGCGCGCCGATGTTGTGGTGCGCTATCATGGCGGTCACAACGCCGGCCACACGCTGGTTATCGACGGGGTCAGCTATAAGCTGGCGCTGCTGCCTTCAGGGTTGGTTCAGGGCAAGCTTAGCGTTATTGGTAATGGCGTAGTTGTTGATCCACATCACTTTGTGCAGGAGATGGAAAAGCTGCGCGGCCAAGGCGTCAAGATCACGCCGGACGTGCTGCGGATTGCCGACAACGCGCCGCTGATTCTGTCGCTGCATCGTGAACTTGATGCGATTCGCGAAGATTCAAATTCGGGGCTCAAGATCGGCACGACCAAGCGCGGCATCGGTCCTGCTTATGAGGATAAGGTCGGTCGTCGTGCCATTCGGTTGATCGATCTTTCCGAGCCAGAGACGCTGATGCCAAAGATCGAGCGGCTGTTGGCGCATCACAATGCATTGCGGCGCGGCATGGGGCTGGCCGAGATCCAGGCTGATGGCATTTACGCTGAACTAACCTCCATTGCTGACCAGATCCTGCCGTTCATGGATCGCGTGTGGAATATTCTGGATGAAAAACGCCGCGCTGGCGCCCGCATTCTGTTCGAGGGCGCCCAAGGGGCATTGCTTGATAATGACCATGGCACTTACCCTTTTGTGACCTCGTCCAACACTGTGGCTGGTCAGGCTGCGGCAGGATCGGGATTGGGCCCAACCGCAATCGGCTATGTTTTGGGGATAACCAAGGCCTATACGACCCGTGTAGGGGAGGGACCATTTCCGTGCGAGTTGGACGATGAAATGGGCAAGCATTTGGCAACGGTTGGCCGCGAGGTTGGCGTCAATACCGGTCGGGCGCGGCGTTGCGGCTGGTTCGATGCTGTTCTGGTGCGGCAAACGGTCAAGACCTCGGGAATTTCGGGCATTGCGCTGACCAAGCTTGATGTTCTGGATGGTCTCAAAGAGATCAAGGTCTGTGTCGGGTACGAGTTGGACGGATCACGAATCGATTATTTGCCTGCCTCAATGGGGGCGCAAGCGCGCGTTAAACCTATTTATGAAACGCTGGAAGGCTGGTCTGGTACGACCGCCGGGGCGCGTAGCTGGGCAGAATTGCCCGCTCAGGCGGTCAAATATGTGCGCTATATCGAGGAGATGATTGGGGCGCCGGTAGCGATGCTTTCGACAAGTCCGGAGCGACTGGATACCATCTTGGTGCATGACCCGTTTCAAGATTGAATTTATTTGCTAAAAGACACCAGCAATTGTGAGTACCAAGTAGCGAATGGCGGACTACAAAGAGCTGTTGCGTAGGGCGATTTCCGCCCTGCCGGAAAATAATGGGGCTGCACGGCGTGCGGTTTATGAGAAGGCGCGATCGGCTCTGGTTGGTCAGCTGCGCGCTATTAATCCGCCCCTTCCTGCCCGCGATATCACGCAGCACCGCTTGCAGTTGGAAGACTGTATTCGTCAGGTCGAGCAGGAAGCCAGTGAGGCCGTGATCTCGCTGCGCCGAGATTTTACCGCAGCGCCGCCACCCGTACAGCCAGTCGTGCAGAACCCGCAACCTGCAGAATCGCCAGCGCCGCAGGAGGCAGCAACAGCGCCCGAGTCGGATTCAAAACCGACGCCAGCCAACGAAAAAAACTCAAAAGTTGATCAAAAGCCGGGCAAGCCAACACCCGATCCGAAAGTCGCTGAGGAGACTAGGGCCAAGTCAGGCGCTGCGGTTTCTCCAGAAAAGCCTACGAAACAAGACACCAAGAAGCAGGTCGAGCCGGTCGTATCGACGCCCGCCCAACCACAGTTTGAACCCGACGCATCGGAAAAATCTGAACCGAACGCTTCAATTGAGGATATTATCAGCGCGGCCGAGGCGGCCAATCCTGAGCCGAATGCATCTGAAGCCGAGCCCAGCGCGGCCGACGCAGAGGCAACAGCTATATCGCTTGATGCGGTAACCGCGCCAACACCAGAACCATCGCCGAAGGCGGATGCACCCCTAGTCGCCGAGCCTTCCGGTGATGTCCCGGCCGAGCCGTCGTTGTCCTCGGTTAAAGGCAATGTAGTGGCGCCAATGGCAGAGCCTCCGGTTTCTCCAGCCATGGAAGATCGTGCGGGAGAGCGCCCGTCGGCGGGAGCCGGTCTGTTTGGGCGCAAGAGCAATACTCAGGCGGCCAATATTGCGTCTGCCAAACGGGTTGAGCCTGCCATGGGTGCCATGGAGCGGGCGCGCGACGGGGTCAGCGAACCTGTCATCATCAATGATCCCAAGGCAGTTGAGAGTGCGTTATCGAGCGAACGCGAAGTCGACGTGGAACCGGGTGCTGACAAGTCCAATCCGCTGGAAGCTGAAGGCGTCATAGAGCGGGCAATCGAGACGTTGGATCGCGAAGCGCGGGGCGAAAAATCGGCGACTTTGCCCGACGCTCCCATTCGCGACAGTGAAAACAAGAAAGATGATTTTCATAGTGCACCGGTCGACGGCGGTGACGATCGGGGCGACGAGCGACGCGGCGCGGGCCTGACGATTTTCCTTTTGGTTTTTGCACTATTGCTGGTCGGCGTCGGGGGCGCCGGATTCTGGGCGTGGCGAGAAGGGTATGTTGATCTTGACCAGATGTTTGGCCGCTCCACTGTGGTAGCGACCGATGTCGGTGAAACCACAGCGCCGGTCGCTGGGGGGCAACAACGGCGCCAGCAACAACTCCAACGCTTGATGGGAGTGTTTCAGTTCCCGAGGTCGTGGGGCCGGGCAACACGGCATCGAGTTCAAATGGTGGCGAAGCGACAACGGCTCTGCAGGGACTGGAGCCCGAGCCGCGGTTGACCCCAGAGTCGAGCGCCGGGACTGACACACCGACCTCAGGAGACGGCACGACAACGGCTGAAGAGCGTCTGCCATCCGAAACAGTACCTGAGATTGCTGCCAATGATCCGGCTGCATCGGTTGATCCGGCGGTTCTAGCCGGCAGCCAATCGCTTCTGCTTGAGGCCTCGACTGATGGACAAACCGGTGCGGTTCCCTTCTCAGGAACGGTCGAATGGACCGAGGGCAAGGATGAGCTTGGTGTGCCCACAATCAAGGCGACAGCCAGCATTCCGGCGAGAAATCTCAGTGTCGATCTGACTATTCGCAAAAATGCTGACGCCACTTTGCCGGCCAGTCATCTGATGGAGATCAATTTCCAGGTGAGTGACAGCTTTATCGGCGGCACGATCGCCAGTCTGCCCGGTGTCTTGCTCAAGAACGAGGAATTGGTGCAAGGTACCCCATTGGTAGGCGCATCGGCGCGCGTTGTGGGCAGCTCGTTCCTGTTTGCCCTTAGCGCAGCCGAAAAGGACCTCCCGACAAATATCGAGCTCCTGACGTCACGCAAATGGATGGATTTCGCGGTGATTTACGGCACCGGAACACGTGCCATCATCACGCTTGAAAAAGACGATGCCGCCGACGCTTTGTTCAAGAAGGTCTTTGCCGAGTGGGAAAAATCCTGACCTGGCAGGCTGTGCGCTCGTTGAATTGAGCTAGACCAAGCTCAATTCGTGGTCATTAAGACGGTAGTGGCGGTTGGCCAGCGCTTTGATGTCGTCGAGGTGGTGGCTGACCAATACAGTGTGCCACTGGTGATGGCGGGTGAGGAATTGCACCAGGGAACGCGCACCGGTGCGCGTCTCATCGTCAAGTGCAGAAAAAGGTTCATCCAGTAGCAGAACCGGGCGGGCACGCAGGAGCGTCCGCGCCAGCGCGATGCGTTGTTTTTGCCCCCCGGACAAGTTTGCGGCGAGCCGGTCGCCAAACCCAGACAAACCAACCTCGTGCAGCGCAGCGTTAACCAGCGCCTGTTGTCGGGGACGGGATGTCCTGGCGGGCAGCCCCAGCGTGACGTTGCGGGCGGCGCTCAGGTGCTCAAAAAGGCTTTCGGTTTGCAGGAGCAATGAGAGGGGGCGGTCTTCGGGGGAAAGATCGGCGATGCTGGTGCCGTCAAGTTCAATGGTGCCGGAACTGGGTGATGAAAATCCTGCCAGCAGATCCAACAAGGTAGATTTTCCGGCGCCGCTTGGGCCGGAAATTGCAGTTATTTCGCCGGGCATGGCCTCAAACGAAAATTGGTAGGGCGGGGTCTGATGGGGATAGGAAAATTTCAATTCGTCAACGACGAGCATGAGAAAGGCTTTCGAATAGTCGTGGCAGGGCAATAAAGGCGGCGATGGTACCAAGCAGGAGAATTGCAGCAATGGCGGCGGCATCGTTGGAGCGATAGGCGCCCAGTGCGCGGAACATCAAGAGTGGCAATGTGGTGAAATCCTGAGTGCCGAACAGCGCAATAACGCCGAGATCGCCGAGCGAGAAGCAAAACGACAGTGCCAGCACGACGCCGATGTCCCGCCCAAGAAGTGGGTATTCGACAAGTCTGAATTGCTGCCAGCTGGACAGGCCGAGCGAGCGGATGAGTTTGCCTCGCGTGCGCACTATAGCGTCAAGCGGTGGGCCCACAGTAGCGACGGCAAACGGTAGCGCGAGCAGAGCATTGGCAAAAATCACGACGGGGGGAGCGGCGCTGCCGGGTGGAAAGCCTAAGGCGCGCACCAACAGGAAAAAACCTAGGGAAAGCACGACAGCGGGGACGGCCAGGTAAGCGTAAGCCGGTAGGCCGAAAGCGATGCGTAACCGGCGACTCGCCGTGGCGCTTCGGCCAAGCGATAGCGCCAGCGCCAGCGTCAGCGTCAGGACTGCGGAAAGTGTACCAACGATCAGGCTGGTGGCGGTTGCGCGCCAGAAACTGGCAGTGGATAGAAGGCCGAGGAAACCAGCCGCCAGCCCTTCCGCAAAGACTGAGACAAGGGGCAGAACGAACCCAAGCGTTGAAAAGGTCAGGATCAACCAGGCAAGAGTAAGCGCCAATGGACGGTCGCGCCAGTTTTTTGGACAGGATTGCCCGAGGCTGCTGGGCACGGGTGGAAGTGCCGAAGCGGCAAAAATTATGACTGAGCAGACACCAATCTGGGTTAGTGCCAGCAGAACAGCGCCGCGCAGGTCAAAGTCCTGGCGAACTGCTGCATAGATCGCAACCTCCAGGGTCTGGTTGGCCGGACCGCCACCGAGCAGTAAGACGATGGGGAAACTGGTGAAGGCCAAGAGGAATATGATGGCGGCAAGGCCGGGTATGGTTCCTCGCATGGCGTGCCAGTCAATAATGCGAAAACGGTTCCACGGTGACAGATTGAGGCTTTGGCCGGTCTTGAGGCGCGCTGCAGGGATTGCGTCGAGGCGCGCGAGCAAAATGCGGGCGGCGAAGGCACCGTCGAGAATGACATGGGCCAGCAATATTCCCGAGAGGCCGAATGCGGGGTTGCCGATTGAGGTGTTGAACAGAGCGAGGCTTGTCTGATTGATCCACCCGCTGCGCCCCCAAATCGACAGCATGCCAAAGGCAACGACCATGCCTGGCGTGACGATGGCAGCAGAAAAAACGCCCACCAGCAAACCGCGGCCGGGAAATCGCAGGCGGTCAAGGGCCCATGCAAGCGCTGTTCCCACAAGCAGGGACAATATGGTTGTCAGCCCGGCTTGAATGCTGGTCATGCGCAATAGATGGGGAATATCAATGTGGGTAGAGATGGTATTGGGGGTAGTTGTGGCGGCGGCAAAAATCGCCCAAAGCACAGCAGCGATTAGGCCAGCGATCAATACAGCCAGAGACAGGCTAGTCGCAATGCGAAAGCGGCGCTGGGGCAGGGTTTGCATATCGCTCCCTTGGGGTAAACGTTGCCGATCCTCAGGACCGGCAACACATTGCATTTGCAGGACCTACTGGATGGCGGCCAGGGCCTCATCGATCCATTGTCTGGCGTGATCGGCAATATCCTGATCACTGATGGACAGCGTCTTTTCCGGCTCCGGCAGCGCGGCGAAAACCGCGTTCATGTCCGTTCCGAGGTCAACCACGGGAAACATCCAATTTGTCATGGGGATGATTTTCTGCCCATCGACCGAGGTCAGGTAGGCAAGAAAATCGCGGGCTAGTTGTTGGTGCTGTGACGACTTCAATATGCCGGCCACCTCGATCTGGGCCAGATGCCCCTCCCCGAACATGGCGGCTTTTACCGTTTCATCCTTGTCCTCAATGATGTGATAGGCGGGCGAGGTGGTGTAAGAGAGCGTCAGGTCAGCTTCCCCTTTGAGAAAAAGATCATAACTCTCCGACCAGTCGCGGGTCATCGTCAGGATGTGTGGCTTGAGGCCAGCCCAGATTTCAGGCGCTCGGTCGCCATAGGCAGCCTTGATCCACAGCACGAGGCCAAGGCCAGGTGTGGACGAGCGTGGGTCCTGAATGGAAATCTTGATGTCGTCGGGCAGGGCGATCAAATCTTCAAACGATTTGGGCGGGTTCTTAATGGTGTCTGTGTCATACATGACAGCGAAATGGGAATAGTCGAACGGCACGAACTGCTTGTCTGTCCAGGTTTCGGGGAGCGTCAGATTGGAGAGGTCAAGGTCGTGATCGGCGAACAGGCCGGTTGCACGCGCTTCCCCGGCAATGGCGGTATCGAGGCCTACAATCAGATCGGCCGAAGTAGTATGGCCCTCAAGCTGAACCCGGCGCAACGTGCCGATAGAGCTGTCAGCGGCAACAAAATCGACGGTACAGGCGCATGACGCCTCGAAACCGGACTTGAGGGCGCTACCGGGACCCCACTCGGCAGCAAAGCCATCGTAGGTATAGATGGTGAGCGTTGGTTTGTCCTGGGCAATTGCCGGCGCGCCGGCAAGACTCAAGAGGACCGCAAGCGCCAGAAAGTGAGTTGGTTTGACCATTTTGGTCATTTCCTTCGGGTTGCGGCCATGTGAAGGGGAATGTGTCAAATGGTCCGGCCGAACGAGTGGCCTTGCCATCTCGAACTTCCTCCGCCAGCATGACCTGGTTCAGGTTCAATGGGTAACTCTCAGCTCCGCGATTTGCGGAACACCCCAGCGAGACGTCCCACACATAGTTAGGGCGAGCCAATCGTGCAAGACACTTTGCAAAAAACGCAGGACGTGCTGCCGATTGTTTTTTCCGGCACATTGGCCATCGTTGGTGGCGGGACGGTTGCACCAAGCATTTTGCGGGATCTTCACCTGCGTGGGGTGGCCCTTGTGGGTGCCGACGGCGGCGGAGATGTTATCGGGGCGGCAGGGCTTGTCCCTGCCGCGATCATCGGCGACTTGGATTCGCTTAAAGACCGACCGGGTTGGGAAAAGCGTACGCAAGTAGTGGAGATTGCCGAACAGATCACGACCGATTTTGAGAAGTCCGTCTACTCAACCCAGGCGCCGGTAACCTTGGCCGTCGGGATGACGGGAAAGCGGTTTGACCACACAATGGCGGCGTTGCATGTCGTGGCAAAATTTGCGACCCGGCGCCGCATCATCCTGATCGATGAGCATGATATCGCGATGGCAGTCAGCGGTCCGTTGCGGTTTGATGCGGCAGCGGGAGAGCGTGTTTCGATGCATCCGTTGGGCGCCGTCAGAATTTCGCGCTCAAAAGGACTGTTCTACGCGCTCGATGGGTTGACGTTGGCGCCCGGTGAACTGACGGGCGTCTCCAATGCCGCGCTGGGCGGGGAGATCATTGTTGAGCCGGTGGCAGGTGAGATGACGCCGTGGCTGCTCATTCTGGACAAGAAAAGGCTGTGGGACCTTGTCGCTCTTCCGGCACTTAACAAATAAAAGGCGAGCAAATGCCCGCCTTGTCTCCATCGCAATATTTCGCTGGTTTCAGGCGTCCGCGCCCGCCTGTTGGCCGGCGGCGTCCTTGACGGCATCCTGAACTTTCTCAAAGGCCCGGACTTCGATCTGACGAATGCGCTCGCGGCTGACTTCATACTGTTGAGCCAATTCCTCAAGCGTTGACGGATTTTCCTGTAGGCGGCGTGCCTGGAAGATTGCCTTCTCTCGCTCGTTGAGGACGTCCATGGCGTTGGTCAAAAGGCCCATACGTTCCTTGTATTCTTCGCTGTCTCCCAATGTGGTCTCAGCGCTCGGCGTATCATCGACCAGCCAATCCTGCCACTCCGAGGTGCCTTCATCAGCCCGCATCGGCGAATTAAGTGAGGCATCGCCCGACAGGCGAGCATTCATCGAAACCACGTCGTTTTCGGTAACCTTGAGCGTGGTCGCGATCTGTTTGATCTGGTCGGGATGCAAAGCGCCATCTTCGAGCGCAGCAATCTGGCCTTTGACCTTGCGCAGGTTGAAGAACAGGCGCTTTTGCGCTGCGGTCGTACCGATTTTTACCAGCGACCACGACCGTAGGACATATTCCTGAATTGCGGCGCGGATCCACCACATGGCGTAGGTGGCCAAGCGAAATCCCTTGTCCGGCTCAAAGCGTTTGACGGCATGCATCAAACCGACATTACCTTCCGAAATAACTTCGGAAATGGGTAAGCCATAACCGCGATAACCCATGGCGATCTTGGCTACGAGACGCAAATGCGAGGTAATAAGGCGCTGCGCCGCATCGGGATCGGCATGTTCCTTATAACGCTTGGCCAGCATGAACTCTTCATTTGGCTCAAGCATTGGAAACTTGCGGATTTCCTGCAGATAGCGGCTAAGTCCACCATCGGCGGACAGAATTGGTAAATTGGACACGGCCATTGTCGCACCCCTCATGGTTTCCCTCGCACAGTGCGAGCAGATTATCGGCCTGGCGCCCTTGCGGCGCGCCAGTTGATTTGGTCCCTAATATAGGGCGCTCTATGGCAATTGTAAGAGCCCGGCAATTAGAACAAACGTGAACGGACTGTTTCGGTTCCCTCGCTTATCCTGATTTTGCGAATGCCTTGTTGTAGGGCGCCAAAGCTTCGAGCAGTTGGGCCAGATCGGGCGGCAATGGGGCTTGAAAGAACATTTCCTCGCCGCTTTGAGGGTGTTCGATGCCAAGTTCTGCTGCATGGAGTGCCTGACGACCGAGCTTAGCAATGGCCGTGGCCGGTCCCTCCGGCAGGCGATTGACCTTGGTGGAAAAGCCTGGCGCGTAGACCGGATCGGCGATGAGAGGGTGTCCCACATAAGTCATGTGCACCCTGATCTGGTGGGTGCGACCGGTTTCAAGTTGGCATTCAAGCTGAGTTATGTCCCAGCCATCGCCACCAAAGCGGCGTTTGGTCAAATAGTGGGTGATCGCTTCGCGGCCATCGCGACGCACCGCCTGCTTGAGCCGATTATTCTGATCCCGTCCAAGAGGCGCTTCAACAGTACCACGAGCAGTCTCGGTGTGTCCCCAGACAAAGGCTGTATAGGCGCGGTGTAGTGGACCTGTGCGGCCATGGTCGGCAAATTGCACTGAAAGGTGCTTGTGCGCGCGCTCATTTTTTGCAGCGACCATGACCCCCGACGTGTCCCGATCCAGCCGGTGAACGATGCCGGGGCGCTTGACCCCGCCAATGCCTTTGAGCGTGTCACCACAATGATAGATCAATGCGTTGACCAATGTGCCGGTCAAGTTTCCCGGCGCTGGGTGCACGACCATGCCGACGGGCTTGTTGATGACGATCAGAAAATCATCCTCATAGAGGATGTCGAGCGGAATGTTTTCGGCCTGTGGCTCCGGATCTTCTGGGGGCGGGGCAACAAGAAAGATTGTTTCGCCGGCGCTGACGCGGTATTTGGGCAGACTTACGGGCGTGCCATTGACCGTCACCGCACCGGCCAGGATCAAATCCTTGAGGCGATTGCGGCTCAGGATGTCATGGGCCTTGGCGAGTACGGCATCGAGTCGCCCACCAGCCATAGCGTCGTCGACGACGAATTCGACTTCGCTGCCGTCGCCAATATCAATGTCCTGACTGGATGAGTCCTGCATGAGCGATCCTAATTCAAGCGAGCCAAACAAGCCCGACGCGCTCTCGCCCGAAGCGCTGGCGATCATGGCGAAGGCCCGCCGATCATTTCTGATTTCAATGGGCATACTGCTGTTGGGCTTTATGGCGATTGGCTTCGCACTTGTCTATCGTGTGATGCGCGATAGTCCGCCAATCGAGATGGTGGCGGGCGTAACCCTGCCGCAAGGGGCTGAAGTGGTGTCGGCCATGGTGGCCGACGGGGCAATCAATATCACGTTCCTCGCCGACGGCGTCATGCACCTAAGACTCTATGATCAATCAACTGGGGAAATTACCCGCGATCTAGTGCTGCAGAACGAACCCTAAGTCCAGTAAGCTTTTTGTGGTGCGGTATCGCGTTATCGTTTTAATGGCCGCGTATCTCGCGCCGTGCAGCGATCCGGTCAGTGCTGTTGGCCGGTTGCGGCAGGCGAGTTGCCTTGACCGGAAGCGTTTTGACGTTCAACCCGTCATCGGCAAAGCGCTGTACCCTGTCAAAAAGACTAACTTCTTCGCCGACCTCAGTCGGCTTTTCGGATTCATGGATCGCCGCCAGCTGACTGACGTTGATGGCAATGTCGGTCAGGTTCTGGCGCAAAGTGGCCTGATCGGCGCGCCCATCTACCCAGTCCTTTTCGATAGCGGATTGCACGGCCAGTACCTCGTTGCGAAGCTGGTTCAGCTGCGGGTTCATTTCGCGTGTTTCGGCAGGCGTATGTTCAACCGTCTGGGCACTCGTATCAATGACGTCTTCGGTTTCTGCCAATATGGCGTTGAGGCGGCTTTCGGCGCTGGCGATACGCGCCTCAGCTGATACCAAATTCTGCGTAGCCTTGAGTGCTTGATCATCCTGGCTGGCGAGGGCCGAACGCATTTCGGCAATTGCGGTGGTGGCCTCGCCGCTCTGCTGGTCGGCCGCTTCAAGTCTGGAGAGCAAGGACTGCGCCTGATCTTCGAGAAAGGCGGCGCGCTGACGCTCTTTATCGAGCGACATCAGAATGCGCTCGACGTCTTGTGCATAAATTCCGCTCAATGGCTCCGTCTCGCCCAAGGCAAGCAAGGCCTCGCTGGCCAATTGCGCATCGCCTGTCTGGCGGATTTGCAATTCGTCAGCCAAATGCGTGGCTTCCTGTTCCAGTTCTGCAATGTGGGTCTCTAGCGTAGTCTGGCTGGTTTGGTAACCGGACAATGTTGCGAGCAATTCGTCGCGTTCTTCGCGCAACGCGCCAACGTCTGAAAGGCTCTGGTTGGTGTCGCCCAACTGGGCGGCCAAACGGGCACGCAGCGTTTCGATGGTCATTTCAAGGCGCCGGGTGGCCAGAGCAAATTCAGCGCGAAGCTGATCTTTGTCTGCACGGAATTCGGCAAGCGTGATGGGCGTGGCGGCCTCAATACGACGTTTGGTAAGGCGGACTGCGCGCTTCCAGACCGCTGGCATGATAATCAATGCCACAAGGCCCGCAATGAGCAGGCCGAGCGCAAAGTACATGATGTTTTCGATGCCCATATACCAACTCCGACGCCGATCGGGACGATAACAGCCCCAAGGGCGGACACATAATTTGGCAGCAATAGGTGTTTTTCGCTATCATTGCCAGACATTATCCCTAATGGGTGTGTGTCCGTCCGTCACGAGGAAGTCAGTGTACACTTTTCCTGGGCAGATCGAACAGGCTGGCGATGTGGCTTAGAACGGGTTCCAAGTGGGTTCGGGCGTGAACTTGAGGTAGCCGACATTGATGCCGAGGCGAGCGCCTACGCCCGAGCGGATCGGCACCATGACGACGTTGCGATATTTGATCACCGTCATGCCCAATCCACCAACAATGTAGGCGGAACCATCAACACCTGCAAAGCGACCGAACATATCGCCGGTGGAATTGAGATTATAGACCAGCATCATGACCTTGGAGCCGTCGCCGCCGACGTCAAACCCAATGCTGGGGCCTTGCCAGTAGACCGGCACTTCGCCCGCATTGCGGGTAAAAAGGCGGCCTTCGCCGTAGCGGGCGCCAGCGAATAGCGCGCCGCCCGCGTCCTGACCCAGAATATAGCCATTTGGCAGGCCAAACTGGCTGACCGCGCGCTCGACGACAGAAGCCATTCCCTGGGCTACCGAACCAAAAAAGGCACCGCCGGTTGAAACTAGTTCCTCGCCCGAATATGTGTCCGATACCGACCCGGTCTGTGCCATTGCGGCCTGCGTGGGGACGAGTAAGGTACCCACAAGTGCGAAGATTAGGGCTAGGCGCTTGAACATCATGGGTTCTCCAATGCGGTCATTGCGGCGCAGGGCTTATGAAGCTTTAAGGTTATGGCGTTAGCCTTGAGGTCTTGCAGCGGGCCGGGCGTCAATCATTCACACAATGATGAAGCAAATCTATAAACAAATCTTAACCATCCTTGCCTTTGTTTTGCCGCTATTGAGCGGCGCCGGTGGGCTTGTGGTGGTGCCTGCAAACGGGCAGGGACTCAACAGTACAGTGATTACCAATCCCTTGACCGGCATCGCGCTGAATGGGTTCGATCCGGTTACCTATTTCAGCGAGGACGCGCCGATTGTGGGTAAGTCGCAATATGAGGTGGTCTGGAGCGGGGTGCCTTGGCATTTTGCCAGTGCCGCCAATCGTGACGTCTTTCAGCGCGCCCCCACTATCTACGCCCCCCAGTTTGGGGGCCATGGTTCCATGGGAATGGCGCGGGGGTTTTTGTCGGATGCGGATCCCAGTATTTACCTGGTGTTCAAGGCTCGGCTGTATCTGTTCTATTCGGCGGCTAATCGGGAAGCCTTTCGGCTGGCCCCTGACGCGGCTGCGAGCACGGGTGCCACGTATTGGCCTGAGTTATTGCTGCTTCTGACCACCAAATAGGGCGTTCGAGCAGATTTTTTGATCCAAATGGTCCATAGCCGCACTAAAGTTGACAAGTGATTCTTTGCAGGCATTGCGCCGCTTCTGACGGAGACAATTCATGGCCGACATCATCGAGCTCAATGCAACAGATTTGGCGGCCATGTTGTGCTCGCGAGTTTGTCACGATCTGATCAATCCAATCGGGGCGATCGGCAATGGGCTTGAGGTGTTGGCGGATCCTGCGCAGGCAGAGATGGCCGACGGAGCGCGCGATCTGATTGCAAGCGCTGCCAAGCAATCGCGCGCCAAGCTTGAATTTGCCCGGTTGGCCTACGGCGCCTCGTCAACTTCTGGCACGGACATTGATACGCGTGAGTGCGAGCGGGTGGCCCGCATTCTATTTGAAATCGAAAAAGCCAATCTCGAATGGAATGTGCCGCTGATCCTCTTGCCCAAGCACAAGGCCAAGTTGTTCATGAACCTGTTGCTAATTGCGGCAAACTCGGTCCCGCGCGGTGGTGAAGTTATCGCCACGATCAGCGGCGATGCCGGGGCGGAAAAATTTGAATTTACCACCCGGAGTGACCCCGAAAAGCGTCAGCGAACGCTCGTTCCTTCGGGGGTTGCAGGTCTTTTGGCAGGCACGCCCGACGAAGGGTCTGTTGATGCACGTGGTATTCAGCCATTTTATACGGGCCTGTTGGCCCGTCTGACTGGGATGGATCTCAATATTGGTCTCGAAAACGAGACGTTTTTCCTCACAGCGACCCCCAAAAGCGCCGACGCAAATGACACCGAGAATGCAAGCGACGTGGCCGAGGGCGGTGGTGAAAGTGGTGCTGACGGCGAATAAAGTTTGCGCTAACCATTTTGTAGTCAGTTGCGCGAATAATAGGCGAGCGTCAAAATATTCGTTCGAGGGCCATTATGAAATCCTGTCTCATTGTTGATGACTCAAGCGTGGTCCGAAAAGTTGCCCGCCGTATCCTTGAGGATATGGATTATGTTGTTGATGAGGCCGAGGATGGTCAGGAAGCAATAGACAAGTGCCAGCAGGAGATGCCTGACGCGATCCTGCTGGACTGGAACATGCCAATTATGAGCGGTCTGGAATTCATCAAGCTATTGCGCACCTACGAAGGTGGGGACAAGCCCAAAGTGGTTTACTGCACGGTAGAGAATGATATCGGCGCTATCGCCCTCGCCCTCAAAGCCGGCGCGAGCGACTATATGATGAAGCCATTTGACCAGGCGATTCTCGAATCCAAATTTCAGCTGCCTGACGCAGCCTGATCAGTTTTCTTAATCACCTTTCTCCGTACCAGATTTTTTGGAGGAGGCTGGAGGCGATGGCCGTTGGCAGCCCGAAACCCATAAAACAAACCCCGTGCCAATTGGCACGGGGTTTTTCAGTTTCGAGCAGGTTGAATGCGTCAGGCGACGCTCTCGGTATAGCCTTCGTTCTCATCTGGTTCGCGCAAGACGTAGCCGCGGCCCCATACGGTTTCGATGTAGTTCTTGCCACCAGTGGCGACCGAAAGCTTCTTGCGAAGCTTACAGATGAACACATCGATGATCTTGAGTTCTGGTTCGTCCATGCCGCCATAAAGGTGATTGAGGAACATTTCTTTCGTGAGCGTTGTGCCCTTACGGAGCGAGAGCAGTTCGAGCATCTGGTATTCCTTACCGGTCAGATGCACGCGCTGGGTCTGGACTTCGACAGTCTTGGTGTCGAGATTTACCGTCAATTCACCGGTGGTGATAACCGACTGGGCGTGACCCTTGGACCGGCGGACAATGGCGTGGATGCGGGCCACGAGCTCGTCCTTGTGGAAGGGCTTTGTCATGTAATCATCGGCACCAAAGCCGAGGCCGCGAACTTTGTCCTCTATGCCGGCAAGGCCGGAAAGGATCAGGATGGGTGTCTGCACTTTTGCGACACGCAGGGTGCGCAGCACCTCATAACCGCTCATGTCGGGAAGGTTCAGATCCAACAAAATAATATCGTAGTCGTAAAGCTTGCCGAGATCGACGCCTTCTTCACCCAAATCTGTGGTGTAGACGTTGAAACTCTCGGATTTGAGCATCAATTCGATGCTCTGCGCCGTGGCGCTATCATCCTCAATAAGGAGTACCCGCATTATATTCCCCTTGCCATTCGTTCCTGCTGGAACATGGAGGCCCGCATCGCTGAATGCGACCTCACTCCAACCCTACTGGATATGACCAAACCCTAGCCTCTAATAGTTAACAAAGTTTAATTCCCCACCGCAATACGCAAACGACGGTAAGATGAATTAATATTAAGCTATTGAAATATAACGGTTAATTGCCAGGAATTTTCTTAATAAAATGGTTTAAGTAATCGTTTCAACCGACTCTGTTGACTCATGCAATGACCATTGATGTGGGGGATATGGGACGGTGTGCCAGTCGGCGAAAAAAACAGCCCGATGAAACCTCTTAACGCTTTTTGCTTAACGTTTTGTTACTTTCCGATTCGCGGGCATCTCGATTCGAGTTGGTCCGTTAAGGTTGACGAATTGCCGATAGAGAAGGCGGGACATTGAAAGCGCTGACCTCAGCCATTGAGACCATCGACGATGTTGAGGTGTTCGGCCGCGTCAAGGCCGTTCAGGGGCTGTTGATCGAAATCGTCGGTCCGGTTCGCGAATTGCGTGTCGGTGGGCGCGTGATCATTGAAACATCAGGTTCCGCGCCATTGCCTTGTGAGATTATCGGCTTCAAGGATGGGCATGCTTTGTGTCTGCCGTTCGGCCAATTGGCCGGGGTAAGGCTGGGCTGCAAAGCGGTTTTTCAACGTCATGACGGAGCGGTCTTTCCATCAGAAGGATGGTTGGGCCGGGTCATAAATGCCAATGGCGAGGCGATTGACGGCAAAGGCCCGTTGCCGCGCGGCGGCGACGCCTATGCTTTACAGCAATCGCCATTGGCTGCCCATGACCGGGTGCGGGTCGGCGAACCGGTTGATCTGGGCGTGCGCGCCCTCAACACCTTTACCACAGTATGTGAAGGGCAGCGGTTGGGCATTTTTGCGGGCTCAGGTGTTGGCAAGTCGGTGCTGATGAGCATGCTGGCGCGCAATACCGATGTTGATGTCGCAGTTATCGGGCTTATCGGTGAACGCGGCCGCGAGGTTCATGAATTTATCCAGGAGTACCTGGGAGAGTCGGGGATAAAACGGGCCGTTGTCATTGTAGCGACCTCTGACGAGGCGGCGTTGATGCGGCGGCAGGCAGCATTTTTGACCTTGGCGGTGTCGGAATATTTTCGGGATCAGGGTAAGCGCGTTCTTTGTATGATGGACAGTCTAACCCGTTTTGCCATGGCACAGCGCGAGATCGGCCTGGCGATTGGAGAACCGCCAACTGCCAAGGGGTATCCACCGACTGTTTTCACCGAATTGCCACGACTGCTGGAAAGAGCGGGGCCTGGCACAGTTAATTCAGGGTCTGTTACCGGCTTATTTACCGTTTTGGTGGAAGGTGATGATCACAACGAGCCCATTGCCGATGCCGTGCGCGGTATTCTTGATGGGCACATTGTGATGGAGCGCGGCATTGCCGAGCGGGGACGATACCCGGCGGTCAACGTGCTCCGGTCCATATCGCGCACCATGCCAGGGTGTGTGCCGACCGATTTCCGGCCGGTTCTGGCAAAAGCGCGAGAACTCATGTCGATATTTTCCGACATGGAGGAACTGATCCGGCTGGGGGCTTACCGGAAAGGGTCAGATCCGAAAGTGGACCGCGCCATCGCGATCTACCCGGCGCTTGAGGCATTCTTGAGCCAACAACGGGAAGAAACGACGACGATTGCTGAGGGCTATGATCAGCTCAAGGCAATTGTGGATACCGCGGCGGCGTCGGACTGAAGGGGCGCTATCAGTAAGCGCACCGGAACTGACTTGGTGTGTAAGGAGTACAGGTCGTGAAATCGAGAAGCGAGAGCCTAATCCGGCTCAAGAAATTCCAGGTCGACGAGAAGCGCCGTCAGGTCAGCCAGATCGAAATGATGGTCAATGACTTTGTGCGCATGGCAACCGAGCTTGATCAGCAGATCGAGATAGAGCAGACCAAAACCGGCATTTCCGATGTCGCCCATTTTGCCTATTCAACCTTTGCCAAGGCTGCAATGGTGCGGCGCGACAATCTGCTGGCGTCAGCCAACGACATGCGCGAAAAGCTTGAAGCTGCGCAAGACGCTCTGGCCGAAGCGCTCGAAGATCTCAAGAAAGTTGAACTGCTCGATCAGCGCGAAAACCAGCGCGAAGCTGCAGAACAGCTCAAGGCCGAGCAGTCGGACTATGACGAAATCGGGCGGCTTCGGTTTCGTAACTCCAAATAACGCCCCTCAGGGCTCAATTACCATGCGTTGATTGATCCGGTCGGCTTCATAGCTTGCCGGATCATAGGCCTTTTGCGCTTCAAGTTGGGCCTTGGTGGTATTGAGAAACACATAGCGCGTGTCATTGACGTCCATTGAGACATTGATGTTGTCGGTGCCGACGGCAACGGGTTTGGCACCCAACCCCAAAAATCCCCCAACATCGACGACAATTGCATCAATTGTTCCATCGCGATTGCTGACGACGCTGTTGACTGTGCCGATCTGCTGGTCGATGCCGTAGACGGCAATGCCATAAAGTTGATCGGGATTTAAGGTGTTCACGTCCATTGGTGTCATCTGCACGCCATCGATGGATGTGCTGATATTTGCTTCGGACTGGGGCTGATCGGTTGTCGTTGTGGGATCAACCGCGAGGGTGTTGGGATCCCCATCGACCATCTGGGCGGCTTCCTGTTCTGGCGTCAGTGCGGGGCCGATAGCGGCCTCACTATCACCCCAAATAAAAGTTGGCGCTGCGGCCATGGCGTCGGTGCTTGTCGACATTACGTAGCGAAAACTGCCATCGCTGGCCTTGACGCGTTGCAGTTGGGAAAAATCGACCGCAACCAGTTTGCGGCCTTCGCCAACAATGCTGCCAACATCGATTACGGCAGCGGAGACGGCATTGGCGGCAGTCAGAACGAGGTCGGTGATGGGGCCGATTTCGGCGGCGTCCCTGCCGGCGGAGCCAAAGACCACTTGCCCTATAATGTTGGAAGTCAGTTGGTCATCTGAACTTGCTTCATATCCCTGTGACAGAACTGTTGGCGGGGTCAGGCCAACCTTTTCCAGTTCGGTAGACTGGACGAGGGGCACATCCTGGGCGGGGCTTTGTCCGACAAGTGTTGCCATCAGAACAGTTGCGCAAAGCATGGGGCGGATCATGGTTTTCTCCTCAAACGCGCGAGCAGGGCGCGGGAACATCAAATAAACGGTTCCAATCACAAGTTGTTCCGCTCAACGCGAGGGCCGCACCCATTGGCGCGGCCCTGTAATCTAGAATAACGCTCGATCAATCGGTTATTGGGCAATCATGCGCTGGTCATCGCGCGCAGTGGAATAGGTGTCAGCGTTGTACTCGGGCTGCTGTTCAAGCTGTTCCTTGGTGAAGTTGACATAAACGAAATACTGACCGCCATCATCGGTAGCGAACTGCAGATTGTCCATGCCAACGGCCACGCGTTTCTGACCCATGCCGAGAAAGCCGCCAAAGTCGATCAACATAGCATCAATCTTGCCGTCTTCGGTCAAAACGATGTCCCCGACTTCGGCGATATCCTCGCCATCCGAACCCACAACCTTGGCGCCGCTCAGATTATCGGCGGTCAGGTCCTCAACGGTCACTGCGACATAGCCTTCAGGCAGATTGCCCCTGTTGTTGACCATCGCGTTGCTGTCGGCCGGGGTCGCCGGCGCCATTGCGCCAGCGTTATCGGCTGGTGCGGCAGGAGTCATAGCGGCGTTATTGTCGGCCGCGGGCGCCATTGCATCATTGTTGAGATTGGCGGGTTCGTCGTCCTGCCAGACGAAGTCCGGCGCTGCGGTCAGCTGGTCGGCAGTCGTGGGCAAGACCCAGCGCTCGGAATTGTCGGCGGCTATGGTGAATTCAAGTGCGCCGAAATCAACAGCCACGGATTTTTCGCCAATGCCGAGGAAGCCGCCAACACCGATGACCACGGCGGTGATACGGCCGTCATCGGAGAAGACGAGGTCGGTGACGTTGCCGATTTCCTCGGCATCATCGCCAGTGGACGAGTAGACAGGCTGGTCGATCAGGCGAGTGGCCAGATTGTCTGTGTCGACGACCTGATAGCCTTGTGCCATATCAAAGCCCATTGCCATACCGTTGTTGGCAGGCGCCATACTTTCGGCAGGCGCTGTAGCATCAGCGGGTGTGGCGGTGTCAGCTGGCGTTTTGTCCTGGGCGATGGCGCCGGTGCCGAGCAATATTGTGAGAGCGGTAGTAGCCAAAAGGGTGCGGATCATAATATCCTCATTGGGTTCATTTTTACTTTTGAACTGGGCCGCATAATGCAAAACTTTGCCGGTGGAGCATTGTGCGGCCTGTTAGCGATGGGGGGACAACGCGACTATTCCGCAGTCGTTCCAAGTTGTTCGTTCTGAAGTGCCAACAATCAAAAAGGCCAACCCTTTTGGAGTTGGCCTTTTCCGCCTCCCATGGCGGTTATCTTTTGGGGGCGCGCCATTTATGCGCGCATGAATTCCCGTGTGCATCATAATAGCGCAGGTTTGAGGGCAGCGGTAACCCTGTCCGTCGGCGCGGTTAAGAAGATACTAAATGTTTAATGGTCGGCGTCCCAAGAGGGATGAAGCAGCCCGTGTATGAAAGCCAGTTTGGCCATAACGCTGGGGCCCAGAACAAATGGGTAGGCGTCGGGGTGACCCATGGCGCGATTGAGATTATTGAGCAGTGACGAGAGCGGCACCCAATTGTCCATCACGCGCGAAAAGTCGTACTCGCTGTAAGGATCGAGATGGCGTTGGGTCTGGTCCGAAATCAGGCCAAACTTGAGGCCAAAGGCGGCCGCTGTTTCGACAGTGTCGACGATATGGAGATAGTGTGCCCAGGATTCGGCGAAATCTTCCCAAGGGTGGGCGGTGGCGTAAGGGCTAATGTGACTTTCAGACCAGGCGGCGGGTGCGCCTTGGGCATAATATTGTTTGAGGGCATTTTGATAGTCTTCTGACTCGTCGCCGAATATGGTGCGGCTAGGGTTCAGTGCCGTGGTATTGGCGACCAGCAAATCCCAATAATGATGGCCTATCTCATGGCGAAAATGCCCTAACAGGGTGCGATAGGGTTCACCCATAGCGGTGCGGCGTTGTTCGCGTTCGGCGTCGTCGGCCTCGGCCAAGGCGATGGTTATGACGCCGCGATCATGGCCGGTCATAACGGGGTCGGGATCGCTGGTGCCTTCTGCCAAGAAGCGAAAACTCAGCCCGTGGGTAGGGTCCTCCTGCCGGGTCGCCAGAGGCAGGTTCAACCGCAAGAGGGAATAGAACAGGCGCTTCTTGGCATGCTCGATTGTCTGCCAACGCTTGAGATTGGCGGGATCATCAATGTTGGGGATGGTTTCGTTGTGACGGCAGGCGGCGCAGTAGATTTCGCCTTCGGGGGATGCGTCGATCAGCCAATTGCAGGCGGCATGCTTGGCATTGTCGCAATAAACGAAGGTTCGATCTTCATATTGGGGGCTGGACCATGTTTCACCCTCTTCGCCCAGCGAAAGCAGCACGTTGGCCGACGGATAATATCCCAGCCGATGGCCGCAGCGCTCGCATTGGATATTTTCAAAGTAAATGGTGTTGCCGCAGTGATAGCAGCTGAAGAGTTTCATTTTGTAGGCCCATGGGGTGACATGCACCAATGGTCCAAACCCCGAGTTGTTCCACCGCTGTTTTCCGGCTCGCCTATGCCGTTGTGATGAACGATCAGGGCCAAAGGATTAATTGGCAACATCGTGGCGTTGTGCAAACTTTGGCTCGGCATATGCCGCGTACGCGCAACCTGAAAATAACGGGAGAACGAGAATGGCCAATTACGTCCTCGCCTATCATGGTGGAAAAATGCCCGATACGCCTGAAGAGGGCGCCAAAGTCATGGAGCAGTGGAATATATGGATAAAGGGATTGGGAGATTCCATGGTTGATCCCGGCAATCCGGTGGGTAAATCCAAAACGGTCAGCGCCAACGGGATCTCCAACGATGGTGGCTCCAATCCGCTAAGCGGGTTCTCGATAGTCAAAGCCGAAAGCATTGATGAGGCCATCGAATTTGCCAAAGGCTGTCCTCAGTTGGATGGTGGGACGATTGAAGTGGCCGAAATTATTGAAATGTAACGCTTCGGAAGGCACTCCAGATGATAAGCCCGTCGTTCCGGCGGGCTTTTTTCGTTCAAATGCTTCCCACTGTCTTGAGCTTGATCCTGGGATGGACTTCATTCTGGCTCATTACGACGGTTTGGGGGCGAAAACGGTCAATGATGGAGCGAATATGGGGGCGCACCGATGGCGAGGTGATCAGCACCGGGATTTCTCCCATCTGGGCGGCCTTCTCGAAACCTTGCTGAATGGCGGCGATGAATTGTTGGAGCCGGGAAGGTGCCATTGCCAGATGTCGATTTTCGCCGTCGCCAACCATGGCTTCGGCAAAGTCACGCTCCCACTGAGGTGAGAGGGTCAGCAATGGCAAATTGCCATCCTGTCCCAAGTTGGCGGCGCAAATCTGGCGCGAAAGACGCGAGCGGATATGCTCTACAATGGTCTGGGTGGAGCGGCCGCCGCCGGCGACTTCAGCCAGTGCTTCAAGGATCGAGGAGAGGTCGCGGATTGAAATCCGCTCGTTGAGCAGTGACTGCAATACGCGTTGGATTCCCGAAACGCTGATTAGGCCGGGCACGATATCCTCGACCAGTTTTTGCTGTTCCTTGGGCAGACCGGCCAGGAGCGACTGCACATTGGTGTAGCTTAGTAGATCGGCAACATTGGCCTTGAGTACCTCGGTCAGATGAGTTGATATGACCGTGGAGGGGTCAATGATCGAGAGGCCCTGCAGTTCGGCTTCATCGCGCAGCGCTGGATCAATCCAGGTTGCAGGCAGACCAAAGGTTGGCTCGGTAGTGTGGTGGCCGGGCAAGTTGATCTGATTGCCCGATGGATCCATGACCATGAGCTGATTGGCGAATATCTGGCCAGCACCGGCCTCAACTTCCTTGATGCGGACCTTATAGTCATTGGGTTCGAGTTGCATGTTGTCCAGAATGCGAACCGGCGGCATGATAAAGCCAAGATCCACGGCCATCTGGCGGCGTAGGGCCTTGATCTGCTCGGTCAGGCGATCGGAACCATTTTCGTCTTCCTTGACCAGTGACAGCAGACCATAACCCAGTTCAAGTTTGAGTTCGTCGATTTTCAGGCTGTCGCTGATCGGCGCTTCGGTGGGCAGTGCCGCTTCGGCCTGCTGGGCTGCCGTATCGTCAGCGTTCGCCAAAAGTGCCGCAGTATCGCGGGCTTTCATAGAACGGAAAGCCATATACCCAACGCCCCCGGCGAGGGCAATAAAGGGGATGAAGGGCATCCCAGGCAGGAAGGCCAACAGCGTCATGACCGCCGAGGACATTCCCAATGCTTTTGGATAGCCAGTAAACTGGCGCGCCAACGCCTTGTCAGCGGAACCCGCAACGCCGGATTTTGACACAAGAATACCGGCAGCGGTCGAAACGATCAGAGCCGGAATTTGCGAAACGAGACCATCGCCAATTGTAAGCAATGTATAGACATTGCCCGCTTCAGAGAATGTCAGGCCCTCCTGCATGACGCCGATGACCATACCGGCGATGACATTGATGAAGGTGATGATCAGTCCGGCGATGGCATCGCCGCGCACGAATTTGGATGCACCATCCATATTGCCGAAGAAGGCGCTTTCGCCCTCGAGTTCGGCGCGACGGGATTTGGCACTATCTTCATCGATCAGCCCGGCGCTCAAATCGGCGTCAATGGCCATCTGTTTGCCGGGCATTGCATCAAGGCTAAAGCGGGCGGCGACTTCGGCGATGCGTCCCGAGCCCTTGGTGATGACGATGAAATTGACAACAACCAGAATGGCAAAAACCACGACGCCAATGATGAAATTGCCGCGCATGATGAAATTGCCAAAGGCCTGGATAACATTGCCGGCGGCGTCGGTGCCGGTGTGACCTTCTGACAGAATGAGGCGGGTGGTGGCCAGATTGAGCCCCAGCCTCAACATGGTTGCGATCAGCAAAACAGTCGGGAAAGAGGAGAATTCCAGTGGTTTTTGAATGAACAGTGCGGTCATCATGATCATGACCGAAAAAACAATAGAGATCGCCAGAAGACCGTCGAGCAGCATCGGTGGCATCGGCAGGATTAGAATGACGATAATCGCCATGACGCCGGTGGCGAGCGCAATGTCGCCTGAACGCAGCGTTTCTAAAACGGTCTGGAAAGAGGGAAGCTTGAACCCGCCTAATGGACCATTGCCGGTTGGGATGTCAGCCACTTACGGCTCCCTTATGCGACCGAGCGCTGTTCGCCGGGACCGGGCACGAACGTGCCCTCGTCGGCATATTGGTTAAGCTTGTTGCGCAGGGTGCGGATGGAGATACCCAGAATGTTGGCTGCGTGCGTGCGATTACCAAGGGTATGATCAAGCGTATCCAAAATCAGGTCCCGTTCGACATCGGCTACAGTGCGCCCGACCATGGCGCGTGACATGGTTTCGGCCGTTTGGGCCAATTGGGCGGATAGGGAATGGGCTTCTGCGGCCTCGCTAAGTCCGGTGCCGTCGGGCAGAGAAATCGCGTCAGGGCCAATTATGTCGGTCTGTGACAAAAGCACCGCGCGGTGCAACGTGTTTTCCAGTTCACGGACGTTACCGGGCCAGGGAGCACCAAGCAAAGCGACTTGTGCTTCGGGCGACAAAGTTCGGTGCGTAAGGCCGTTGGCCTTGGCATATTTGGCGACAAAGTGATCTGAAAGCGCAGCGATATCTCCGGGGCGGTCCCTAAGGGCCGGCAATTTCAGATTGACGACGTTGAGCCGGAACAGCAGATCCTCACGGAAGGAGCCTTCGCGAACGGCTTCGTTCAAATTGCGGTTCGACGTGGCGAGAATGCGGATGTCGACGGGAACGGGCTTGCTGCCGCCGACACGATCAATCAAGCGCTCCTGAATGGCCCGCAGAAGCTTTGACTGCAGGCGGAAATCCATTTCCGAGATTTCATCGAGCAGAAGCGTGCCAGCATTGGCTTCTTCAAACTTGCCGATCCGACGCCCGATGGCACCGGTGAACGCGCCTTTTTCATGCCCGAATAGTTCACTTTCCAGCAGTGCCTCCGGGATGGCAGCACAATTGATGGAGATGAAGGGTTTTGAGGCGCGTTTGGAGTGGGCGTGGAGATATTTGGCGACCACTTCCTTGCCTGTGCCGCTTTCCCCGGTGATCAGAACGCTGGCGTCGGAACCGGCAATCTGATCTGCCATTTTTACGACGCGTTCCATGGCAGGATCGCGGAACAGAAATTCGCTGGCGTCGCGAGCAACGGCGGCAATGACGGCCGCGATCAGATCAGCGTCTGGTGGCAACGGGATATATTCCTTGGCACCGGCACGGATAGCGTTCACGGCCGCTGCCGCATTGGTTTCAACGCCACAGGCGACCAATGGAATGGCGATCCGCTCGGCAGCAAGCCCGGCGATCAGAGCGGCAATGTCCATCATGACATCGACCAGCAAGAGATCTGCGCCGCGCCCGGCGCGCAGCGTGGCCAAAGCGATTTCAATGGATGGGGCGTGAGCAACCTTGGCCCCGCCCTGCATTGCAAGCTTGGTCGCTTCGCTCAATTGCCCTTCAAGTGCGCCAACAATCAATAGTCGCATAATGATGCCCTCCTAGGCGGCCTTGATGACTTCGGTCATGGTGACGCCCAGACGACCCTCGACCAGAACGATTTCCCCGCGCGCCACCAGTCGTTCATTGACATAAATTTCGACCGCCTCGCCGACTTGACGGTTCAGCTCAATGACAGTGCCAACATCCATTTTCAATAGATTTGAAACCGGCATTTTCGTGCGGCCCAGCACAACCGAAATGCGCACTGGAACGTCGAAAACCGCCTCGAGATCGGCGGCTGATTTTTCCTGAAAAGGTTCGGCGCCGGACTTTCGCGCGGAAGGGGCCATTTCTTCAAGATTCATGGCCTCATGTGCTGTCACGTCGTCGTCGAGCGTGTCGCCGGAGTTGCTCATTGCTCGGTCTCCTGGGGTGCGGTGCCGGTTCTGCCGGCGAGATAGGCTGAAATTTTTTCGTCGATTGAACTGGAGATGGCGTTGATGTCGCGCACCAGTCCTCCATCAACCCATTCGAGCCGACCATCGCCAAGTCGTTGGTCGGGATCGCCCATGACGACCAATCTTCCCGAATAGCCTGACGTCGCCATGTTGGCAGTTGCCGCTTCCCGCACTGCGTCCGCCACGTCGGGATGACAGCGAATGACCAGATGCGGCACGCCGTCAAGATTGGCCATACACTCGGCGATCAGGACCTCAAGTTCGGCGGTGGGCTGGCGCGCGAGGAGATTGGTGGCGAGTTTGCGGCCGATGCTGGCGGCAAGTTCGATCGCTTCGCGAAGATTGGTTTGTCCAGATTGGTCAAGGTTGGCGCTCATCGCAGCGGTTTGGGCGGCGATGGCGTTAGCTGCGTCAGCAATGGCTGTGGCCGCTGCAGCGCTGGCGCTTTTTTCGCCAGCTGCAATACCTTGGGCATAGGCTTCTTCGCGCGCCTGGGTGACGAGTTGGCTGACCAGATTTTCCGGCACACTTGGTTGGGTTGCAGACGTGTGTCCGCCGCCAAGGTCGAGATCGAATGTGAACCGTGCGGGTGCGGCCATGCTATGCCACCATCTGTTCGTCGGAATTGGACTTGACGATGATTATCTCGCCACGCGCGGCCATGTCCTTGGCATTGGACACCATACGGCTTTGTGCTTCGTCGACATCCTTGAGCCGGACTGGGCCCATTGCTTCCATGTCGTCCTTGAGCATTTTGGCGGCACGGGCCGACATGTTCTCGAAGAAGAAATCCTTGACCTGCTCATTGGCACCTTTGAGCGCCAAAGCGAGATCTTTCTTGTCCATTTTTTGAAGTAGGGTCTGAATGGCCGAGGCCTCCAAACGCGACAGGTCCTCGAAGGTGAACATCAGGGCCTTGATACGTTCTGCATCGTCGCGGCTGTTCTCCTCGAGCGTGGTTAGGAACCGGGCCTCGGTCTGGCGATCAAACGAGTTGAAAATCTCGGCCATCTGCTCGTGGCTGTCACGACGCTTCGCATGGCTCAATGTCGACATGAACTCGGTGCGCAGCGTGGTCTCGATTTTCTCAAGAATATCCTTTTGCACCGGGTCCAGCCCCAGCATCCGTTGAACGACATCCATCGCCAATTCCTCGGGCAGGGCGGCGAGAACCTTGCTGGCATGGTCGGTGGCGATCTTGGAGAGGACTACCGCGATAGTCTGGGGATATTCGTTCTTAAGGTAGGTCGCCAGAACGTCTTCCTGAACGTTCGAGAGTTTTTCCCACATGTTGCGACCGGCGGGGCCGCGAATTTCTTCCATGATTGAATCCACCCGCTCTGACGGGAGGAACGACAAGAGGAGGCGCTCCGTTGTGTCAGTGTTGCCCGCAAGCGTGCCGGTCGAGGAAACACTGGTGACAAATTCAATCATCAATTCGTCCAGCATCTGCTGGGTGATCGGCCCCAACCGAACCATGGCGCGAGAGAGGTTTTTGACCTCGAGTTCATCAAGCTCATCAAATATCGGTTTGCCATAATCCGGCCCAAGGGCCAGCAATAAGGCAGCGGCTTTTTCATCGCCCTTAAGGACGCGATAGCTGGCGTCCTTGCCCACAACCAAACTGGCGCCCGCGCCTGTGCCGGGGCGGGATTGGGTAGGGACTGCGTTAGATTGTGAAACCAATGCCATGATGATTACGCTGCGTTACCAATCCAGTCGCGCACGATAAGCGCAGCCTGCTTGGGGTTTTCTTCGACCAGAGTGCCGACGGTCTTGAGTGTCTGAAGCTGTGACTCGCCGGCCGATTTTGCGTTCGATACCCAGCTCTGAGCCGGATCGTTGGGAGCGGAGGGTTGATCAGGTACCAACTCGCCATCGGCGTTCATGACTGAATGGTTGCCCACCGTCGCGCCAGAGGGGAGCGACAGGGCCTCGGTTTCGGGGACCAGAACGCGTTTGAGCAGCGGCCGCATGACGAAGAACACCAGCGCCAGAGCGATCAGAAGAGTTACCGCCATCTCGGCGCCGTTCATAATGTCATCGCGGGTGAAATCAAACAGGCCGCTGGAACTGTCGCCGGGAAGGCTGAGGTCGGGACGGGAGGCGAACTGCAAATTGACCACGTCGACACTGTCGCCGCGTGCTTCGCTAAACCCTACTGCCGAGCGCACCAGTGTTGTCAGTTGTGCGATTTCGTCGGGTGAGCGAGGGGAGTAAACCTGATTTCCCTGACCGTCGTCGCTGTAGACGCCGTCGACCACAACGGCAACAGACAGACGTTTGATGCTGCCCGCTTCGGTAACGGCGGTCTGCGTGACCTTGGATATTTCGTAGTTAGTGACTTCCTGGCTGCTGCTGCCCTGTTCAGTGGCACCGCCCGTGCCATTGTTCTGACTGGCACCTGGCAATTCATTGGCGACAGTCACCTGTCCGTCAGCGCCGCCGGAGAGATTGTTGGACTCGCTGACCTGGGTCGAGCGAACTACTTGGCCATCGGGATCGAATTTTTCAGAAGTGGTAGTGGAGCGATTATAATCCAGCTCGGCGCTAACTTCGACACGGGCCCGGCCGGGGCCAACCACGTTGGTCAGCATTTCCTCGACGCGAGACCGCATCTGGTTTTCGTATCCACGGGTGCGTTCTGCCGCTTCTCCCGCTATGGCACCGCCAGCCCCTTCGTCGCCGCCAGAGGCCAGAAGGGTGCCCTTGTCATCAACAATCGAGATATTGGCCGGGGTTAACCCTTCAATGGCCGACGCCACCAGATGCTGGACGGCGCGGATTTCGCCCGCTGACATTTCGCCCTGAACACCAACGACGATCGAGGCAGAAGGCGACTGGGTCTGGCGGCTGAACAACTTGCGTTCGGGCAGGACAAGATGCACGCGTGCGCTCTTGATCCGGGCCAACGAAGTAATGGTGCGGGCCAGTTCGCCTTCAAGGGCGCGTACATTGTTGATGTTCTGGACAAAGCTGGTGGCGCCCAAGGTATTTTGCTGGTCGAAAATTTCATAGCCGACCTGACCGCGTGTCGGCAGGCCCGAACCGGCCAGGTTCATGCGCAGGGTGGTGATCTGGTCGCGCGGCACCAAAATAGTATCGCCTTCACCGCGCAACTCGAACGGCACGTTCTGACTTTGCAATTCGGTGACGATGGCGTTTGAGTCTTCGAGACTGAGGCCAGTGTAGAGCGGGGAAAGGGTCGGGGTTGATGCACGCATGACCAAAAAGGCGAAGAAGCCCAGCATCAGCACCGCCACGGTGGCCATAGCGGCAACGCGCGGCAGGCCTAAGCGGTTGAGAAATTGAGCTATATTATTCACGCCTGCACTCGATTCCTGGACTGGACTTGCGCCTGCGGATTCTGGTCGCATCGCCATAGGCAAAAATTACCTAGCTGATGGTAAAGATTGTCTTAACTGTTGGAAGCAGAATGCAAAATTGGGCAAAAAATGCCGGGCTGGTGAGCAAATGCTGAAGATAGACTGTCCAAAATACTCGGACACGAAACCCAAACGACGTCCCCAAGGCAACCTAAAGGAATAGCGGTTAGCAGTGTAATGGGCGCTAAAAACAGCAAAACCCGCCCGGGCATCCCTGGGCGGGTTTTGAAAAGTTCTGGGCGTAGGATTAATCCCTAGCCTTCGCGATAGTGCTGGATCCAGGTCGTGCGCAAACCGGCAAGCCCGTGCTTGTCGATGGCAGCCTGCCAGTTCAAAAATTCGTCGACGCTTAGTGTGTAGCGGGCACAGGCCTCTTCGAGGCTCAGCAGCCCGCCGCGCACGGCGGCAACAACTTCTGCTTTACGGCGGATGACCCACCTCCGAGTATTCGTCGGGGGCAAATCTGCAATCGTGAGCGGACTTCCGTCCGGTCCGATAACGTACTTAACGCGTGGTCGCATCTGTACGGTCATTTTACTCTCTACTCAACCTGACCATAGTAGCCAAAGAGTAGGGTAATGAACTTAAAATAGCCCTAAGGGGAAACTTACAACAGGTTAAGAATGCCCAGCGAATTCAAATCACTGCGGAAATCTATGTGCAGGGTGCTCAAGCCCCCGTTTCCGCACGAGTCACGACGCCGTCAGTTATGACTGACGGCGCAAGGACGTGAGAATTGACCTGTTTTGGAGCAGGTTTAGCTGTTGGGGTCTGCGGAGGTCGGGCTCGATGATGGAATTTTTACGCTGCTGACCGAAGATAGTTTGAGCTTGGACTGGCCCACCGTGAGGATGGGTTCGACGCCCGAAAAATCGACGCCCGAGACGATGCCGGTGGTTGAGGTACTGACAGCGACGTTCTGGCCCGCCAGATTTTTGCCGTCGATTGAAATGGTATAGGTGCCATCCGGCTTGACGCTGCCGTCTGAGCCTTTGCCGTCCCATAGGAAGTTCCCTGGCCCCTGAGCCAATGAGCCAGTTTCCGAGTAGACGACGTTACCCTGTGCATCCTTGATGGTGACAATGGCGGAAGAAGCTGTTGCCTGAGCATTGTAGGCCCAGGTGGCGCCGCCATCCTTGAGTTCTGCCTGTACACCTGACGCTGTTACCTCTTTGCCAATGTAGGAGACAGCATCGGTGTTGACCGAGCTTTGGCTCGATAGCATCAGTGATTCCAAGAACTTATTGGTCTTGAGCTGTTGCTCGACGCCGCTGAACTGCACCAACTGCTGGGTAAAGGCATTGGTGTCCATCGGGTCCAGCGGGTTCTGGTTCTTGAGCTGGGTAGTCAAGATATTGAGGAAGGTATCAAAATTGTCGGCCAGCCCCGTGCTCGATCCCGAAAGCGAGGAGGACGTTGTGGCGGTTGTATTGGATACGCCGCTGACTGCCATGGGTATCTCCTAAGCGATTATGTTGATGCCGCTGGCAGACAGGCTGCCACGGAAAAGTTTGACACTGGGGGCGGGCGGCTCGTCTGGCGTGTCGCCACCAAACACCTTGATAGAATTGCCCTGAGGCTGATTTTGCTGCTGGCCCGAATTGTTCTGGCGCAACGAGAACTCGAGTGTGGTTTTGCTCGAGTCCAGACCCGCCTGTTGCAGCGCCTGCTGCAGTGCACGCTGATCACGCTGCATCAGATCGAGCGTTTCGGCCTTGTCAACGATCAGGCGCGCATTGACGGTGCCACCCTTGTCAATATCAAGCCGCACATCGACGCGCCCCAGTTCGGCTGGATCGAGGCGAATCTGAAATCGGGAATTGCCATGTTGGACCTGCCGCACCATTTCAAAGGCAATCTGGGGCAGATTGATCTGCTGTTGATTGGTTTGATAGACCGTGGGCACCAATCGGGCTGTTGCTGGCGCATCAGGGCGGGCCGGCGGTTGGGCACCAATCTGGTTTGGCGTGCTATTTGCGTCAGGCTTGCTGTCCGGATGGGAATATCTGCTCGAGGCTCCGATCTGGTCGTCAGATTTTTTGTGACCCTTGCCGGTGCCGCCACCGTCAGTTTTGGCATCGGCGCTACTCGGGGTCGGCGTTGCAGGGGCAGTGCTGTTGGCAGCGGGCGTTGGAGCGTCAGCCGACTTTCCGGTCAACGCGGGCTGCGTCAGCTTGAGGCTTGGCGTGGCAAGAACGGTTGCCGGTGTGTCGCTGCCCGCATTGGGCTTAAGCAATCGGGTTAGAGCATCGGCAAGTGCCGGGTCTAACTTGGTGGTTATTTTTGTATCAAGTTCGGCCAACAGATTTGGCGCAGATTTTGCCTCGCTGAGGCTGCCAAGCAGTGCTGCCAGTTTGGCCCCGAGCGTTTGGGCGTCCGTTGTTGCCTTGCTATCCATTAGCGACTGGACCATTGAGGCCAATGTCTTGGAAAGCTGATCAGATAGGGTGGCGTCAGCGGAAAGCGGTTGGGTAGCCATGGCGGCCAATTGCGCGGCGCTCAATGGCGTGTCCAGCGACAAACCAAGTTTGTCCGCCAACTGTTCGAGTGCCTTTGCAACGGCATCGAGCTGTTCGGCGGTGGGTGTTTCGCCTTTGCCGAGCGTTGCACGCACGTCGGCCAGACCATCGACCAACCGGGTAAGGTCAGTGTCAGCGGGCGCGTCGTTATTTTCAATGGGTTTGGTTGCCTCGATCGGGGCAGCTACGGCGGTCTGATCGTCTGGCTTTTTGTCGATCGCGGGTTTCTGAGGTGCGGCCTGGGTATCTTTGGCCGCTGGCTTTTCCGGTGACGGCGGCAAGAGGGCTGCGAATTTGTCAACTATGTCCCCGGCAGCTGCAAGCGCCCGGTCAACCGCTTGGGTGGACTGCCTTGAAGTTGAGACGCTGAAACTGGAGTTGACTTGCGACACAGAGAGGCCTTTAGCTGACGAGATCCATGTCAATCGCGATGCAAGCCCCTTGCCAAGTGACAGGTGGATTTATTTGTCTTTATAAATCAATGGCATATGAAATTTGCAGTTCTCCTTGGCCCGATGATAGGGCGGCAGAATTGGCCTCGGATTGCCCAATTGCGGCAAAAACTGCCGGGTAATCGTGATACTTGCCCTTGATGGCTGGCTGGCGTAAAAGCGCGGCTCCGCTGGCCCTTGAACCCACTCGGAAGAGAGAAATGTTGAATTCGCTTGATATTGCCAAGCGCCCGGAAGACACGCGCGTTGTTGTCGCGATGTCCGGCGGCGTTGATTCCTCGGTTGTTGCCGGATTATTGGCCCGTCAGGGCTATGACGTGCTCGGCGTTACGCTGCAACTTTATGACCATGGCGAGGCCACCCATCGAAAGGGAGCCTGCTGTGCCGGTCAGGACATTCACGACGCGCGCCGGGTCGCCGCCGCGCTCGATATTCCTCATTATGTTCTTGATTATGAGCAACGCTTCAAGAACGCGGTGATCACCCCGTTTGCCAATGCCTATCAGCAGGGGGAGACCCCCGTGCCATGCATTGCCTGCAATCAATCGGTCAAATTCGTTGATCTGATGGCCGTGGCACAGGATCTGGGTGCCGATGCATTGGCAACTGGACATTATGTTCAGAGTCGATTGGGGGAGAATGGGCGGCGCCTGTTGTATCGTCCTGTCGACGCGGATCGCGATCAGACCTACTTCCTGTTTGCCACTACGCAGGAACAACTGGAATATTTGCGCTTTCCGCTGGGCGGTATGAGCAAGGCAGAGGTGCGCGAAATGGCGCGCGAAATGGACCTTGAAATTGCCGAAAAGCACGATAGTCAGGACATTTGCTTTGTGCCCCAGGGCAAGTATGCAGACATCATTCGCAAGATGCACCCCGAGGCAGTTCAGCAGGGCGAAATTGTTCATATGGATGGGCGCGTGTTGGGCACCCATGAGGGGATTGTCAATTATACGGTCGGTCAGCGTCGGGGGCTGGGTATTGCTGCCAGCGACCCTCTTTATGTGATCAAGCTCGAGCACAAGAGCGGTCGCGTGATCGTCGGGCCACGTGAGGCGCTCAAAACTCAGACCGTGCGTTTGCGCGATGTCAATTGGCTCGGTCCCCAGGCGCTTGAAGTGATGGCTTCAGGCAACGGTGCGCCGGTTGAAGTCAAGGTGCGCTCGACGCGGGGGCCACAGCCAGCCGTGATCCAGATGCGTGAGGGGGCGGTATATGTGACGCTGGTCGATGGCGAATATGGCGTTTCGCCGGGACAGGCTTGTGTGCTTTATGCTGATGACACGCCGACGTCGGCCGTCTGGGGTGGCGGTTTTATTGCTGAGGCGGTGCCGATGGCGCTGGCGGGTTAGTTTCCGCCGCGTTTTTGGCCGCAGTTTCTGCAGCATATTGATCATTATCCTGCCAGGTTCTGAAACTGGCAATAATGGTCGAGCCGATCATTATGAGCGCCAACAGGCCTAGAACAGACAGCAATATGCGGGCCTGAAGCTTGTTATTGGGCTGTTCGTCGGACATGGATTTGCTCCCCTGGCGCAATGGATGCGCCCGTCTGCTGCATCAGATGACGCCAATTGGGCGCTGGCGCAACCTGTCCCGATGCGACAAAATCAGCATTCGCGATATTTTTCTCCAAGGATATGTCTGCGGCGGGCGTCTTATTTGTGCGTTGTCGGTTTGCAAGCGCTGGTGTTCATGATCTGAGAAAATAGTGCCGACCATGTTGATGGCTTGGGGAACGAATTTGGACGAGGTCGGAGTGACAGAGCCAGAAGCGAGCTCAAGTGAGACGCCGATAGACCATTTGGTCCGGCGGGCCCAGGGCGGGGATGCCGACGCATTTGGTCAAATTCTAACGCGCCATTATGACCTGATCTATCGAACCGCGTACAAATGGTGTGGCGATCAGTCTGATGCCGAGGATGTGGCTCAGGAGGTGTGCGCAAAGCTTGGCAGCGCCATCGCCTCATATGATGGGCGGGCGCAGTTCTCCAGTTGGCTCTATCGGATCGTTCTTAACAGTGTGCGCGACATGCAAAGGGCCCGGTCCCGGCGGAACCGACACGTGGATGCGCTGGCCCATGTCAGTCCGCAGCAAACGGCGCCAGATCAGGAAGCATTCGTGACTGCCGGTCAACTTTGGGATGCGGTGCGCGGCCTGCCCGACAATCAACGCGATGCGGTGCTGCTGGTCTATGCCGAAGAACTCAGTCATGCCGCGGTTGCCAAAATTCTGGAATGCCGTGAGGCAACGGTCTCCTGGTATGTCCATGAGGCCCGCAAGAAGCTCAAGGGGCTGTTATGAGCCAGGACAATGACAAGGATAGACTGGACGCGTTGAACAAGGCAGCGATACCGGCTCCATCTACGGTGGCACGCGAGCGGGCGTTGGCGGCGGGTGCGGCAGCGTTTGCAGCGGCGCAAAACACAAAATCGGAAAAAAATGCGACCGCTTCCCAAGGAAACAGCGGGGGGCGGCGTCTTAGGTCCATCATCACTTCCTTGAAGGGAATTTCGATCATGGACATCCGTATTCCAGTTGGCGCCGCAGCCATCGCACTCATTGTGGTGCCGCTTGGCTATCAACTCTATTCGAGCACGGCTCTGACGCCACCGCAGCAACAGCTGACGGTTGATAGTGGCGTTCGCGAGGACCTTGCGCCGCCCTCTCCCGCCAAATCTCAATTGGAGGAAAAGGACGCAATTGCATCTGCCGAGCCGGCCCCACAGCCAGCGACTGCCCCGGCAGAATCCGTTGCCAGCGGAGTGGTTCAGTTGGAGCGCAAGAAAGCTGATGAGATGCTGGCCGACAGCGAAATGGTAGCACCCGCGCCACAAGTGGCCATGCAGTCGACAAACGAAAGCATGGGGTTCAGCGACGCGGTCGTTGCCACGAGATCTGCCCCGGCTGCACTGCTGGGGTCGGTGGCATCACCAACAGTTTCAAGTGGCGATAATTTTGCATCATTTGAAGAGTCACCAGTCAAATTGGTGAGCGCCGATCCTGTCTCGACATTTTCAATCGATGTGGACACAGCTTCCTATTCCTATGTTCGGCGCATGCTTGACGATGGCATAGTGCCGCCGCCCGATGCGGTACGAATTGAGGAAATGCTCAACTATTTCCCCTACGACTATGCTGTGCCCAAAAGCGCTGAGGTGCCGTTTACTCCAAGCGTTGGTGTCTATCCCACGCCCTGGAATGCCAAGACCCAGATCGTTCAAATCGGCATCAAGGGCTATGTGCCACCCGCTGAGTCAAAAAGTGCTGCCAATCTGGTTTTCCTGATCGATACCTCTGGTTCAATGGACGCGCCGGATAAGCTGGGCCTGCTCAAGCGGTCATTTGGGATGCTGCTCGACCAATTGTCTGGCGACGATACCGTGGCAATAGTAACCTACGCCGGCTCGGCCGGGGTTGCTCTGGCGCCCACACCCGCTAGCGAAAAAAGCACAATCCTGGCGTCGTTGGATCGGTTGTCGGCAGGCGGCGGGACGGCGGGGGCCGATGGCATTGAGTTGGCCTATCAACTGGCGGAGGAGCACAAGCTATCCACCGGCACCAACCGCGTCATTTTGGCAACCGACGGCGATTTCAATATAGGGATCAGCGATCCTGACGAACTTCAAGACTTCATCAAGACCAAGCGGCAAAGTGGCATTTCGCTGTCTGTCCTGGGCTTTGGCCGAGGTAATCTTGATGATGCAACCATGCAGGCGCTGGCCCAGAACGGAAATGGCAACGCCAGTTATATTTCGAACTTCAAGGAAGCGCGAAAAGTGCTGGTCAGTGAAGTGGGCGGGACGCTGCAGACTATTGCTCAGGATGTGAAGATTCAGGTTGAATTCAACCCCGCCGTTGTGTCCGAATATCGTTTGATTGGCTATGAAACCCGGGCGCTTGATCGTGAGGATTTCAATAATGATGCGGTCGATGCCGGCGATATTGGTGCCGGTCATACGGTGACAGCGCTTTATGAGATTACCCCCGCTGGCTCAGGTGGGCTGATTGATCCGCTTCGCTATGGCAATCAGACTACGCCCAAGGCGGATGCGAGCGATGAGATCGGATTTCTAAAGATGCGCTACAAACTGCCGGGCGAAAAGATCAGCCAACTCATTGAACAAAAGATTGCCCCCAATGTGGTCTATGAGACCATTGATGAGGCGCCAACGGATATGCAGTTCGCCGCGTCGGTAGCAGCGTTCGGGCAAAAGCTCAAAGATTCCAGTTATGGGGAAATGGATTGGGACGCGATCAAGTCTCTGGCGCAATCGGGTCGTGGCGCTGATCCCGACGGTTATCGTGCCGAATTCGTCAATTTGATCGGTACTGCGTCGGTGCTACGGCCGGACGTTGGACACGCTAAATAGCTGTTGCATCGGCCATCCCTGCTTTGACGCAGGGATGGCTTCGGACTTTTCGAAAAGTCGGGAATGACACAATTTCCGAGTCTATGGCAAACATCCTACCAGATGTGCCCCGTCGACTTCCTTGCAACCACCGCAATTTCGGATGAATTATCCATTCCGCATGTCCGGACGATTTTGCAGCGGGGCTCGTCTGGGCCGCCCGCCCATAGGTAACGGACGGATCGATGCCTTGCCAGACTTCAGGACCTCAAACCAGCGGTTTGAGGTTTGCTTCGATGCTGTCGCGATGTCCTTCGAGAAATGGCGGCAGCGACAGGGTTTCGCCTAGTTTTTCCAGCGGTTCGTCAGTTGCAAAACCTGGGCCGTCGGTTGCGATTTCAAACAGCACGCCGTTGGGTTCGCGGAAGTAGAGCGAGGTGAAATAGTAACGCTCCACTTCGCCACTCGAAGGGACACCCGCCTCGCGCACACGCTGTACCCACTGGCGTAAGCTGTCCTTATTTTCGGTGCGGAACGCCACGTGATGCACACCGCCTGCGCCGGGCTGCGTCATCGCCAGACTTGGCTCAACCATGACGTGCAACTCGGCTGATGGGCCGCCATCACCCATCTCAAATACATGAATTTCCCCGGTTGTGCTCGTTGCCGGGTGGGTACGAATTTTACGCATATTCATCAATTGTGTGAGCACGACCTCGGTGCGCTCCAGCCGGGGAACAGTAATGGTGATCGGGCCCAGTCCGATGATCTGGCGGTCGGCTGGCACGGGGCTTTTAGCCCAGGGTTTGGCCTTGTTAGCGGCATCAATGACCATACGAAACCGTTGCCCTTCGAAGTCCTCGAAATCGAGCGATAGGTTTCCCGCGCGCTCCTTGATGGCACTGGTGCCGACATTGTTCAATTGCAGGTGGTCCTTCCACCATTTCAATGTGTCTTCGCTGTCAACGCGTAGACCAGTGCGCGTTACAGCATTGTTGCCGCGCCGCTCGCGCGCCGTTTCGAAATCGAAAAAAGTCAGATCAGCGCCGGGCGAGGCGATGCCGTCACCATAGAACAGGTGATAGGCTGTGGTCTGGTCCTGATTGACGGTTTTTTTGATCAGCCGCATGCCCAGCGTTTTGGTGTAAAATTTCAGGTTCGAGACCGGCTGAGCGGTTACTGCGGTGAGATGATGAATTCCCTTGAGATTAAGTGACATGGCCTTACTCCGATTGGTGGCGCAATTGTCGACGCCATTGGTGCATGACGTTAAAATAGGTGGACGGCGCAGGAACGACGAGTGGGCAAAGGACGACAAACTGTTGCAATAAAGCGAACGGTGTATAGCATTCGTTCGCCGAATGGCGGCTACAATGACGTCCAAGGCTTACTGCTGGTGGTCGTTGCCAGTGAATTGCCTGCTAGGCCACCACATCGCGCCGAAGTTCGCGAGGCGTTGTGCCATAAGCCTTGCGAAAATGCTCGTAGAACTGGGTCAATGAGGTAAAGCCACACTGGTAGGCGATATTGGCGATGGACAGGTTCCCGTCCATCATTAGGCTACGAGCCCATATCAGGCGCATCCGAACCACGAACTTTTGTACAGAGATCTGCATGACCTTCGTAAACAGGTTGAGGGCGTAATTGGGATGCAGGCCGACCACAGCGGCGATGGATTTGGCGTCGAGCGGTTCACCGAGATTTTCCACGATGTGACGCACCATGGCGACGACATAGCGGACCGGGGCGGCGGTGCGATGCCGCTCGCCGGGCGTCTCAATCCACGCCGGCAGAAGTACGTCCCAGCCGGTCAGTGCTGCGCGTCTGAATGTGGTGGCGATTTCCAGCTTTGCGATGTCGGCGCGCAATGTCCTGCCGCTGCGATAGTCCTGGTGCCAGCGATTGAGCATATCCAGGCTTACGGCATCTGGCTCGAGGCAAATTAGACCGCCGCCCATCATGGTTTCAGGCAAACGACCCAATTGCGGCATTAGAAGGAAGGCATCCACCGGCAAATAAATATTGATCTGACGCCCTTGCAAGACTGCTGCTTCGTCCAGCCGTACAGTCTGGTGGGGCAGGCCTGCCCAAAAGGCAAGCAGGCGATTGGTGGGCACGCTGACGCGCTTGCCACCGAAGTCATATTCCATCTCGCCATTGGTCAGCCAATTCAGCTCGATGTGACCGTGGCGATGGGGGGTGGACATCAGCTGCGGGGTGAAAGAACGAATTCCGAAACGGCCAAATGCGCGATTGGCGCCATAGAACCGCCGATCAGCACGCGGGGTTGGTTTTGGCGCAGCACCGAATCGCAACTGGCTTTCGCGGCGAGACGTTATAACACCATCGGCCATGGCAAAACTTTCTTTAAAAGCCGGAATAAGTCTATAAATAACCGGATTGCGCTTTGGCGTGCAAGGCGTAACTTTTGTGCAGCACGGGTTAATCTGGCCGGGAGGAAGTGTCTCGATCAACAGAGCGCTTGCGGCCAGCCCGGAGCACAGGAGGAACCATGAGTAAACACGCCATTGCCCTTAGCGGGGCAAGTCTGTTGCTAAGCGTTTCGTTGATCGCGACCCAAGCCCAGACCGTTGCGCCAACCACGCCCCCCGATCCACCGACATTCGCCGCGCAAGGCACGCCGAATTTTGTTGGGATCAGCGACATCCAGGAATTCAAGGCACTGCCAGAGTATCACGAGCCTTCGTGGGTTACCGAGAAGTTTGTCGATACCGGCAAGCTGCCGCCGGTTGCTGAACGTCTCCCCAAGGAGCCTTTGGTCTATAAGGCATCCAACATGGCCGACGGTATTGGCGTCTACGGCGACGTGATGCGTCACGTTATTGGCGGGCGCCCAGAAGGCTGGAACTATTCCGCCGGCCAATCGCAAGGTTGGGGCGGTATTGATATCGGTCTTTCGGAATGTCTGACCCGAACCGGCCCGCTGTTCGAAGTCAAGGCTGACGAATTGGCACCGATGCCAAACCTAGCCATGAGCTGGGATTGGTCCGAGGATGGTCATGAGTTGACTATGCACCTGATCGAGGGGGCTAAATGGTCCGACGGCGAACCATTCACCTCTGACGATGTGATGTTTTATTGGAACGACGAAGTTCTGGACCCCAACGTCACCCCGCTGAACGGGGCAACGCCTGAAACCTTTGGTGAAGGCACCACGCTCGAAGCGCTTGACGACTACACTATCAAATGGACATTCAAGGACGTTCGGCCTGAACAATATCTGTATCAGATGGCCTATGGCACCTTTTGTCCTGGACCGGCTCACCTGCTCAGGCCTCAACATCCAAAATATTCCGATAATACCTATGAGCAGTTCAAGAACGCGTTCCCGCCCGAATATATGAGCATGCCGACGATGGGTGCCTGGGCGCCGGTAACATATCGGCCCGACGATATCATCGTCTTGCGCCGCAATCCCTATTACTGGAAAGTTGACGATCAGGGCAATCAATTGCCCTATCTTGACGAACTCGAATATCGTCTTTCGACTTGGGCAGACCGCGACGTACAGGCGGTTGCAGGTACGGGCGATTTCTCCAATCTTGAGCAGGCTGAAAGCTATGTCGAAGCGCTCAAGCGTTCGGCAGACCCTTCCGCGCCGGCTCGTCTGGCATTTGGTGCGCGCACCATCGGCTATACGCTTTATCCAAATCTCTCGGCCAATGGCTGGGGCGAGCCGGATGAGCGTGGTCAAGCCGTTCGTGAGTTGAACCGAAATCTTGACTTCCGTCAGGCCGTGACCTCCGCAGTTGATCGGCAGTCACTGGGTGAAGCACTGGTCAAAGGGCCATTTACCGCGATCTATCCGGGTGGGCTTTATGCCGGCACCACCTACTATGACAAGGATTCGACGGTCTATTATCCGTTTTCGTTGGAAACTGCCAAAGAGCACCTGAAGGCCGCTGGTCTTGAGGACACTGACGGCAATGGTTTCGTCAACTTCCCTGCGGGCACAGCCGGTGGTGGTGATGTCGAAATCACACTTCTTGCTAACTCGGACTATGCGACCGACAAGAACCTTGTCGAGGGCGTGGTGGCACAGATGGAACGACTGGGCCTTCGGGTCATTCCCAACACCTTGGCTGGTACGCAGCGTGATGCGACGGAACAGTCGGGCAAGTTTGACTGGACGATCCGACGCAATCAGTCCGAATTGATCACTGTGGTCAAGAACACGGTGGCACTGGCGCCGACGGGCCCGCGTATCAGCTGGCATCACCGTGCCGGTTCGGATGACACGCTCGACCTGCTGCCATGGGAGCAGGAGATGGTTGATGTGGTGAATAAGTTCATCGCGACCAATGATTCAGAAGAGCGGATCGGGTTGATGAAGCAGTATCAGAAGCTTTACACCGAGAACGTCAATGGCATCGGGCTCACCCAATATCCGGGCGCGTTGATCATCAACAAGCGCTTCGCCAATATTCCGGCGGGCACTCCGATCTTCATGTTCAATTGGGCCGAAGACAATATCATCCGCGAGCGGGTTTTTGTGCCTAAGGACAAGCAGTCCGATTTTGAACTGTTCCCACAGACACTCCCGGGTGTACCTGGTACTGGCAACGGACCGGTCAGCTAGCGCTGGTCGAATGATCATCGGCGGGGGCTTTGCCCCCGCCTTCAAAAATCGAAACAGGGCCTGACAGCAGATGGTACGATTTCTCATCTCGCGCATACTCTCAGCCATTCCGATATTGTTTGTTCTGAGCATTGTGACGTTTGCCGTGATCCAGGCACCGCCTGGCGATTATGGCGACTATATCCGCTCAATGCTGATGAACCAGGGCGGCGCCACCGCCGAACAGGCAGAAGCGCAGGCCGAGGCATATCGTGAGGCCAACGGTCTCAATGATCCGCTGCCTGTCCAATATGTGAACTGGATGGTGGGCATTGTAACCCGGTTCGATTTTGGACAATCGCTCTATTTCAACAAGCCGGTGGGCGATGTGGTGGCCGAGCGGTTGCCACGCACCATATATCTGGCACTAACCTGTCATCTCCTGGCATCAATCATTGGCATCACATTGGGTGTGGTTGCGGCGACGCGGCAATATTCCTGGGTCGATACCCTGTTTGGGTTCATCTCGTTTCTGGGCATGACCATCCCTCGATTTCTGCTGGCGATCATCATTTTGTATGTTCTGGTCTTCCGAATAGGGGTTCAGGAAATCGGCAGTTTCAATTCGGTGCGCTTTGGCGGACAGCCATGGTCCTGGGCAAAGTTTGTTGACCTGCTCCATCATATCTGGCCGGTGATCTTCATCGCCACTTTTGGCGGCCTAGCCTACAATATGCGGGTGATGCGTGCCAATCTACTCGATGTGCTCAACGCTCAATATGTCGAAACCGCGCGCGCCAAGGGTCTGCCCGAAAGCGCCGTCATTCTTAAGCACGCCGTGCCGAATGCCCTACATCCGCTGATCGCCTATCAGGGGGTGGTGCTTCCTTACATGCTCACCGGCGAAATCGAAGTGGCCATTGTCTTTGGTCTGGCCACTGTCGGTCCCGCGATCGTTGGTTCGATGGCGGTGGGTGACGTTTGGGTTACCGCGACCTTCGTTCTGGTTCTTGCCACGACGCTGATCATTGGCAACATCATTGCCGACCTGTTGTTGGCGGTCGTTGATCCGCGGGTCAGAATTGGGGGGAATGCTGCCCATGAGTAAAGATCATATTGGTTCCTCGATACCGCTGCCGTCGGATGTGGGGGGGCCTGCGCCAACCGCAGCCGAGGACGTCCATGAAACTGATGCAGTAGGCAGTTCCGGTCGATTTGCGCTCGGCAATGAAGGCTATATGACACTGGTCTGGCGGCGCTTTCGGCGTTCGGTCATGGGCATGATTGGCCTGGTTCTGGTCGGATCGTTACTGTTTATTTCGGTTTTTGCCGACTTCTTCGCGCCAATGGACCCAAAGCTGCCCGATATTGGATTTGCGCCACCCGATGAGATCAGTTTTTTCGCGCCAGACGGCGGTTTTTCGGTATTCCCGTATGTTTACCCCATTGTCGAGACAGGGGAATTTGATCCAATCACCTTCCAACCGCTGACGGGGCCGGATCTTACCAATCCGACCCAGCTGGGTTTATTCGTCAAGGGATTTCGCTATCACGCTCTTTGGTTCATTCCCTCCAATATTCACTTTTTCGGCGCGGTTGACGGTCGACCGTTCCATCTGTTGGGTACCGACAAGTTTGGACGGGACATACTGTCGCGTGGTATCATCGGATCACGCATTTCGTTGATGATTGCCCTGATTGTGGTGACGTTGACGACCACGGTGGGCACCATGGTAGGGATCACCTCAGGCTATCTGGGCGGGCGGATTGATGCATGGACGCAACGGTTTGTTGAACTGGTTCTGGCCTTTCCGCATTTGCCGCTTTATCTGGCGCTGACGACTTTGATACCGGTGACCGCGCCCTCCAATGTGTTCCTGGCTTTTGTCATCGGGGTGATGGCTGTATTGGGCTGGGCGCAGTTGAGCCGGGAGGTGCGCTCGAAAACCCTGTCGTTGGCGCGGATTGAATATGTGCGCGCAGCGATTGCCGTTGGGTCTAGCGACCTGCGTATCATTACCCGTCACATCCTGCCCAATGTGCTCAGCCATGTTATCGTTGCGGTAACATTGGCGGTGCCCTCGGTGGTGCTGCTAGAGAGTTTTCTCGGGTTCCTGGGTTTTGCGGTCAAGCCGCCGCTGATCTCATGGGGACTGATGCTTCAGGACACCGGGACATTCTCGGTAATCGGGTCCTATCCCTGGATATTGACGCCAGTCGTTTTCGTGCTGATCACCGTGTTTGCGTTCAACGCATTGGGCGACGGTCTGCGCGATGCCATTGACCCCTATTGAGCAGGAGTCCAAGCCATGTCATCAACCCCATTTGCCCCCGAAGAGCGCCTCGACCTTGGCGAACACGGTCGTGAACTGATCCTTGATGCGCGCCATGTGGCGGTGGATTTCAAGGTTGAGGGTGGAATTGTCCACGCTGTACGCGATGTCTCGTTTCAGCTGCACAAGGGAGAAACCATTGCGCTGGTAGGCGAGAGTGGTTCGGGAAAATCCGTAACGGCGCGCACGCTGATGAAATTGTTGACGAAGCGCGCAACGATTGCGCCTCAGACCAAGGTCACGCTCAGCGGCAAAGACATCGTGGCAATGAGCGACAAGGCCATGCGCAAGCTGCGTGGCAATGATCTGTCGATGATCTTTCAAGAGCCGATGAGCTCGCTCAATCCGGTATATACGATTGGTCAGCAGCTTTGCGAGATTTTGCATCTACACAACAAGATCAGCCGCAAGGAAGCCATGGAGCGAGCCGAGGCCCTGCTTGAGGAGGTACAGATTCCCGAGCCCGGCGCGCGGCTGCGGCAATATCCACACCAGATGTCGGGCGGGCAGCGTCAGCGTGTGATGATTGCCATGGCACTGGCCAATCGACCCGATGTGCTCATTGCCGACGAGCCAACGACGGCGCTCGATGTGACGGTTCAGGCGCAGATCCTCAATCTGATCAAGGATCTCAAATCCAAATACGGCATGGCAGTGATCCTGATTACCCATGATCTGACCATCGTCCGGCAGTTTTCCGACTATGTCTATGTCATGCAAAATGGGGCGGTGCAGGAGCACAATGCAACCGAAGCACTGTTTGAAAATCCGCAGCACTCCTATACACGGCACCTGTTGGCGTCCGAACCCAAGGGGGTCGCCAATCCTCTCGGTGATATGCGCGAGACGATGCTAGAGGGCAAGGACGTCAAGGTTTCCTTTACTCTCAAGCGCGGTGGATTCTTTAAGCCTGACTTTTTCGAACTTGTAGCCGTTGATAGACTGAGCCTCAAATTGCAGCGCCACGAAACGCTTGGCATTGTGGGCGAAAGCGGGTCGGGAAAGACCACGTTCGGGCAGGCGATGATCCGGCTGATTTCCAATCAGGGTGGCGAAATATATTTTGACGGGGAACCGATCCACAACAGGAACCGCCAAGGCATGCGACCGCTACGCAGCCGGATGCAGATCGTGTTTCAGGACCCGTTTGCGTCGCTCAATCCACGCATGTCGATCCGGCAGATCATCGAAGAGGGCCTGATCGTCAACAATATCGGTGCCAATGGGCGCGAGCGACTGGACCGGGTGCGACAAGCGCTTGAGGACTCAGGATTGCCGAGCACGATATTGCAGCGCTTTCCGCATGAATTTTCTGGCGGTCAACGCCAGCGCATCGCCATCGCCCGCGCCGTTGCGATGGAGCCGGAATTTATCCTGCTTGATGAACCTACTTCTGCACTCGATCTGTCGGTGCAGGCACAGATTATCGACCTGTTGCGCAAACTGCAGGACGAAAAAGGCCTCAGCTATCTGTTCATTTCGCATGACCTCAAGGTGGTGCGTGCACTGTGTCACCGGGTATTGGTGATGCAGAACGGCAAGATCGTCGAGCAGGGGCCGGTCAACGAGGTTCTGGTCAATCCCCAGACCGAATATACGGCGCGCCTGGTGCGCGCTGCGTTTGAAATTGCTGCATAGCATTTTGGAGAGTTTTCCATGTCACAGCCTAAACTAACCGTCATCGGCGCCGGCTCGGCCGTCTTCATGAAAAATATCGTTGGCGATATTTTGCAGCGCCCGGCGCTCAAGGGTACACATGTTTCCCTGATGGACATCAATCCGGTGCGGCTTGCCGAGAGTGAAACCATCGTGCGTAAGATGATTTCAACCCTTGATGTGCCGGCAACGGTTTCGACCCATTCCAATCAGCGCGAAGCACTAGATGGTGCCCATTTCGTTCTGGTCTGTTTCCAGATCGGTGGTTTCAAGCCCTCGACCATGGTCGATTTCGACGTGCCCAAAAAGTACAAGCTCAACCACACAATTGCAGATACGCTGGGCGTTGGCGGGATCATGCGTGGCCTGCGCACGGTGCCGCACTTGTGGAGTATCTGCGAGGACATGCTGCAAGTCTGCCCGGATGCCACCATGCTGCAATATGTCAATCCGATGGCTATCAACACCTGGGCGATTGCTGAAAAATACCCGACGATCAAACAGGTTGGCCTCTGCCACTCGGTGCAGGGGACGGCCATGGAACTGGCCCATGATCTGGACATACCCTATAGCGAAATCCGATACCGCTCGGCGGGTATCAACCATATGGCGTTTTACCTGAAATTCGAGCATCGCCAACCCGATGGGTCGTACCGTGATCTCTATCCGGATTTGCTCAGGGGTTATCGCGAAGGCCGGTTCCCCAAGGCTAGCTCGAATCCGCGCTGCCCTAACAAGGTGCGCTATGAGATGCTGACGCGTCTTGGCTATTTTGTCACCGAAAGTTCGGAACATTTTGCCGAGTACACGCCCTATTTCATCAAGGAAGGGCGCGAGGATATCATCGAGAAATTCGGCATTCCGATCGACGAATATCCGCGTCGATGCGTCGAACAGATTGCCAAATGGGAAAAATTGTATGGCGATTATTCCAAGGCCGAGCGGATCGAGGTTGAACAGTCCAAAGAGTATGCATCAGAGATCGCGAATTCTATCTGGACCGGCGAGCCTTCGGTGATTTATGGCAATGTCGTCAATCGCGGTGTGATCACGTCGCTCCCGAACAACGCTGCGGTTGAAGTGCCGTGCCTTGTTGATCAGAACGGGTTGCAGCCGACTTATATCGGCGAGCTTCCACCGCAATTGACCGCCCTGATGCGCACCAACATCAATGTGCAGGAACTGACAGTCAAAGCCATCATGGAGGAAAATCGCGAGCATATTTATCATGCCGCGATGATGGATCCGCATACGGCGGCAGAGCTAGATCTCGAACAGATATGGAACCTCGTCGATGATTTGATCGCGGCCCATGGAACTTGGTTGCCCGACTGGACACACGGCCCGAAAAAACAGCGTGTCGCCTGAATTAGACTAGCGAGCCTCCCTGCGAATGACCCCGGTGCCCTGTGCCGGGGTCATTTGCGTTTTCGGTCACTCCATCGCGTTTATCAATTCATAAAACTTGGCGTGCGGCAGGGCGACATTGGCTGCGGCGCGATATTCGCGGGTCAAACTATCGACAGTTTGACGCGCAAAGCTGCGTAGTTTTGGCGTTTGGGCCATTTCCTGACGTGCCAAGCCTGCATCCAACAGGCCCAACCCATCCAGGACGGGGTAATGGAGTTGGGATTCCACATGCGGTAGTCCGCCCAGAAATGCCGGGAAGTGTTCATGGCGCGGCATGGAGTGTTTCCAATACTCAAGTCTTTCTCGGGTTTCGCCATGGATGCGATTTTCGGTTACATCGCGCCAGAAGGGTGTGTCATCTCGCTCTGTCATGTAGTGAAGACTGACAAAGCTGCGGAAATCATCGACCTGGCGGGCGATGCGGGCATTGTAATCAGCGCGATGGTTTGAGGTCATCGCGCTGGGGTCGCGCAGGAAATGTTCTGCGAACAGCATCATTTGCACGATGGTGCCGTGAATCGAGGTGGATTCGAGCGGTTCCAGAAAGCTCGAGCTCAAACCTACTGCAACGCAGTTGCCGATCCATGCATTTTCAAGCCGTCCGGCATCAAGTTTTATGTCGTTACGCACGTCGATCTCATGGCCAAGGCTCTGTTCTATTTCTGCCTTTGCTTCGTCAGCACTGATGAACTGATCAGAAAAAACATAGCCACAGCCATAGCGCTCTTGCGTGGGAATTTTCCACATCCAGCCATTATTCTGCGCCCAGGCCAGCGTGTGATTGGGAATGGCCTCGCCTTCTGGAATTGGCAGCCAGAAGGGGAGCGCACGGTTGACCGGAAGTGCATCACCGAAACTAAGCCAATTGGCCTGCATTTCCTTTAAAATCAGGCGCTTGCGGAATCCGGTGGCGTCGATGAAAAAGTCACCCGCCAGACTTTGGCCATCTTCCATTTCAAGGGAAATGATGTCACCGGTTACGGGATCACGTGCGACTTCGGCAACAGTGGCATCGATGATCTCAATGCCTTTGGACTGGCGTTTCAGATATTGGCCGACGCGTGCCTGATCAAACTGATAGGCGTAGTGAAACGGCCCCAGCGCGATCAGGGAGCCGTCCGGCTTTTGCGCATAGGGGGCCTTGTTGGCTTGAAACAGATGTTCGAACAAATGCATGTCCTGCACCGGTCGACCAGCGGCAACGCTAAAGACATTGAGGTAGTCCGAGGGCGCGCCTTTGGGGGCAGCTATGACCTGATGCGGATCATCAATGGGGCCGAAATAGCTGTGGCCCTTTTGGCGCCAATCCTGATGCCGAATGCCCAGTTTGATCGTGGCGCGAGTTTCGCGCAGGAAGGCGAACTCATCCAGATCAAAATGTTTTAGGAAAATACGGAAAACAGCGGTGGTGGATTCACCGACACCGACGGTGGGAATCTTTGAGGATTCGACGACGGAAAAGCGCGCGTTGAGCTTTTGCCGTTTGGCGGTATCCTGCAGAATAAATGCGGCTAACCAGCCGGCAGTGCCGCCGCCGACGATAACGAAATGACTCGGTTTTTCCATGCCTTAGGATCTCCCGTGTTCAATTCTAGGAGTAAGTGGGGCGTCCCACAAGGGGCGCCCGCATGGAGATGGAAATCGACGAAAACTAGTGGTGGCCGCCGGTTACCTCGCGTAGTTCCTCAACGGAACGCACCCGCTTGCGGGCAGCACCCTGCCAATCGCTGGTCTTGACGGTTGACTTGGCCAGCCGTTGCTTGGCAGCGGGAACGGCGCTGGCATATTGGGGCAGCCATTGAGCCTGTGCGACCACCAATTCATCGACCATTTGCCAGACTTCGTCGGGTGTGCAGATGGCGCCGACAAGTGGGTCGTGCAGCACGGCAAGTTTGAGCATGTCGATATCCCCGGTCACTGCTGCTTCGACCGACATGCGCTGCACTGAAATTGAGGCGGAGCAGGTGGCGGCGCAGGCAAGCGGCAAGGTTATGCCTTCGACCATATTGAGGCCGAAACGGTCAACGAAGCCAGGACTTTCTATGATGGCATCGTCGGGCAAATTGGCAATGATACCGTTGTTGGGCACGTTGAAATGGCCCCGATAGGTGCGGCCGGTTTCCATGGCTTCGATGATATAGGAAGCGTGCTCGCTAGTGCGCTTGTGCTGGCTTAGGGGTTTGGCGGCCTGCTCGAGGAACACCGGAAAATCGGTTTCAAACCAGTTGCGGCGCTCGGTGGAATAGCGCAGGTAGCCACCGGTCTCGCCGTGGATCCAGTCGGACATATCGATCCACTTGCTGATTTCCTCGGGACGCTTGCGATACCACGGAAGATATTCGGAAAGGTGTCCGTTGCTTTCGGTTGAATAGACGCCAAAACGCTTGAGTACGTCGATGCGCACTTTTTCCTGCTTGGAGTAGGCTGGGTGGGCCTCAAAGGCGGCAATCAGTTCGTCTTTTTCAACCTTACGGCCCTTGGCCCGGATGTCGATGTACCAAGTCTGATGGTTGATGCCCGAGCAGATATAATCCAGTTCGTCATCTTCGACTCCCAGGACGCGCGCAATTTGCTCGGCGCCGTGTTGCACGCCATGGCAAAGGCCGATGGTTTGCACGCCACCGTAGGCATTGGCAGCCCAGGTGTTCATGGCCATAGGATTTGCGTAGTTGAGAAAAACCGCGCCCGGTTCGGCCACTTCCCGGATGTCCTTGCAGAAATCGAGGATCACCGGAATGTTGCGCTGGCCATAAAGGATGCCGCCGGCGCAAAGGGTGTCACCGACGCATTGGTCGACGCCATACTTGAGCGGCACCGAGATGTCAGTTGCGAAGGCTTCCAGCCCGCCAACGCGCACACAGCTCATGATGTAACGCGCGCCTGTTAGCGCCTGCCGCCTGTCGGTGGTTGTCGTTACCGTGGCGGGCAAATTGTTGACCGAGATGATTTTGCCGATGATCTGCCCAATCATATCCAAATTGTGCGGATTGGTATCGGTCAAGGCAAATTCGACGCTGCTGAATTCGGGTACTTTGAGCAGGTCAGATATCAGGGTTTTGGTAAAGCCAACTGATCCAGCGCCAATCACGGCAATCTTGAACGACATGGTAATCCTCCGATGTGCGGGCGTCGCCCGAATATTGCCTGTTCATCACTAGCCGAGGCGGCCGAACTAATGTAGAGAAAGGTCATGCGAAGAAGGGTAATATTGTGCTCAAGGACCTGATCGAATACGGCCACGCAGTCCGTGCGGTTGACGTCCCCATGGGCAGTCTGAACCTGCATTGCATGGTGCGCAGCGCCGGGTACGAACAGCGCATGAACGAGGTATATTCTTGGGATGGGCTGAAACGTGGCAATGATCCGTTCGTGGTTATTCAACATACATTGGCGGGCCGCGGGCATCTGGATTATTCGGGCACCCGCTATTTGGTGGAGCCTGGGCAAACCATGGCGCTAACATTTCCCCATGCCAACCGATATTGGTTGGAGCAGGGGGAGAGCTGGGACTATTTCTGGCTGGTGTTAAATGGGCGCGAGGCTTTGCGGGTGACCCACGGCGTGATTGAACGGGCAGGGCCTGTGTTCAATATGGGTGGGCAGGCGATTGACCGGCTAGCGTCGGCGTGCCTTGGGATAATCGGCGGTGGAATCGACCAATCGGGTGCGGCCTCTGCGGCGGCATACGCAGCGGTAATGGCGCTCCACGACGGCATGCTGGAGGGGCGACATGCGCCCATTGAAGAACTGCCAGCGGCAGTTGAGCGGGTAAAGGCTTATATCGATGCCAATCTGGGATCGGTACTAGATGTTGAAAGGCTGGCGCGGATCGCGGGCACGAGCCGGTGGCATTTTGTGCGGCAGTTCTCGGGCGCGGTCGGCGAGGCGCCATCGCACTATCTTTTTCGCGCCCGGATGGAGCGGGCCAGCCGGCTACTGTTGGCGACTGATATGAGCATTGGCGCAATAGCGGCGGCTTGTGGATTTTCTAATGGCAATTATCTGGCCAAGTCGTTCCGGCGCACCTACGGTATGGCACCGCTGGCGTTCCGAAACGCTAATCGTGACAGGGCGCTCGGCAATTAGAACGGGGCCGTTCATCAAGCGCCACCCCAATAGTCGTTATCAGTCTTCGCGATAGATGTTGAACGGACCGAACGCCTGCGTCGTTGCCATCATCTGCAAGCGGTTGACGTTGAAATGGCGCGGCAGAATGGTCGTCCAGAAGATCGATTCTGCGATATCGTCGGCGTTCATGGCGACGGTATTTACGTAGGGCTTTCCGGCCCGATCAGCGTCGCCCTTGAAACGCACCAGGGAAAATTCGGTTTCGGTCAGGCCGGGCTCGATATTGGTGACACGTACATTCTTGCCTTGCAGATCGGCCCGAAGATTGAGCGCGAACTGTTTGACGAAGGCTTTGGACGCGCCATAAACGCCACTGCCGGGATAGGCATAATCACCCGCCACCGAACCAATGGTGACGACATGGCCGCCGCCGCGTTCGATCATGCCGGGCAAGAGGGCCCGAACGGTGTAGAGAAGACCATTTATGTTTGTGGCCACCATGGTGTCCCAGTCGTCTTCGTCAGCTTCGTAGGCAGGCTGAAGCCCGAGGGCCAGACCCGCATTGGCCAGAACAACATTAATGTTGGCGAAGGGGGCGGGAATGGCGGCAATTGCCGCCTTGAGCGCGGCGCGATCCTGAACGTCGAGGGTAATGATATGGCATTTGTCGGCGCCCAGTTCGGCCTGCAAGGCCTCAAGTCGCTCGGTACGGCGACCGGTGGCGATGATCTTCGCTCCCTCTGCAACATAGCGGCGCGCTGCGGCTGCGCCAAAGCCGGATGTGGCGCCGGTGATGAAAACCGTTAGTTCGGCGGGATCGAGCATTTTGTACATGAGTGGGCTCCCAATAATATTTCAGTTGCCGGTTAGCATGGCGCACCGGTCGATGGCAAAAAAACTGTGCCGTGGGTTGACTCATGGACCTGTCAACATTGCGAAAAAGATAGGCAACCTTACCAAAATCTAACAAGACCCAGCGCGGTGGTACGGCTATATTTCCGTCTCACTCTAAGGGATTGGGCCTTGAAGACAGTTGCTCGAGTATTGGTATTGCTGGTGGTGGTTGGTGGAACAGGCGCGGCCTGGTGGTGGAGCTTTGAAAAACCACAGGCAGCTGTGGTGCCACAAACCGTGGAGGTCACGCGCGGCCGGATTGAAAGCACGGTGCTCGCCTCTGGTGTGCTGGAAGCTAATTCACTGGTCAGTGTCGGTGCTGAGGTTTCAGGGCGCATCGAAAGCCTTGACGTCAATTTGGGCCAGGAAATCGCCAAGGGGGATCTGATCGCCACCATCGACTCCCTTAATCAGGAAAATGCGGTCAAGGCGGCGGAGGCGGCGCTCAAACAGATCAATGCGCAAAAGCGCGTGCAGCAGGCGAACCTGTCACAGGCCGAAACCGCCCTGACGCGCGCGAATCAGATGTATGAAAAGAACCTGATTGCCCAAACCGAGTTAGAGACCGCCAAGGCAGCGGTAGAAACGGGCAAGGCGCAGATTGACGGGTTGGATGCCCAGATCACCCAGGCCACGCTGGCGGTCGAGTCGGCGCAACTCAATTTGAGCCGTGCAAAGATTGTGGCACCGGGCGCCGGTACGGTAGTGGCTGTGCTTGTGGAAGAGGGGCAGACGGTCAATGCATCGTCGGCAACGCCGACTATTGTCAAGATTGCCGATCTCGACACCATGGTGATAAAGGCAGAAATTTCGGAGGCCGATGTCACAAGGGTGCAGCCGGGACAGCTGGTCTATTTCACCATTTTGGGTGAGCCTGACAACAAGATTGATGCGACGCTGCGCGAAATCGAACCGGCGCCTACTTCAATCAAAACCGACGGTAGTGCCAGCGATACTGCGATTTATTATAACGGGTTGTTCGAAGTGCCCAATCCCGATCACAAGTTGCGCATTTCAATGACCGCGCAGGTCACGATCGTCTTGGCGGCCGCTGACAATGCGCTGCTGGTGCCCAGCTCGGTGCTGCGTCAGGGTGCTAAAGGTCGCCAGACCGTGATGATTTACGATCCGACGACCGAAGAGCGTCGCCCGGTCCCGGTAAAGGTTGGCATAAACAATAATATCCGAGCGGAAATTACCGAGGGGCTCTCGGAAGGCGAGCGAATTATCCAGAGTGGGCAGGGGGCGGCGCGAGGCACCGGCAGCAATTCGGCTGCTGGCAATGGGCGAGGCCTGGGTGGTCTTGGCGGCGGCCGGCCGCGATGAGTGACCCTGTCATTTCACTCAAGGGGCTGAACCGCTGGTTCGAGACCGGCGCGGAAACCGTCAACGTACTCAAGGACGTAGACCTTGACATTCGCGCCGGTGAAATGGTGGCGATCATTGGCCAGTCGGGCTCTGGCAAATCGACATTGATGAATATTCTGGGGTGTCTGGACCGGCCATCGGCCGGTACCTATAATTTTTCCGGACGAGAGGTCGCCCGGCTCGGGCCAGACCAGTTAGCGGAATTACGTCGTGAGCATTTCGGTTTTATTTTTCAACGCTATCAGTTGCTGGCTGATCTGGATGCGGTGGAAAATGTTGAAATGCCCGCGATTTATGCGGGCGTGGAACCGAGCGTACGGCGGCGGCGGGCGATCGAGCTACTGACCCGACTTGGACTGGGTGAGCGACTGGACCATCGTCCTGCTGCACTATCGGGTGGTCAACAGCAGCGCGTCAGCGTGGCGCGTGCCTTGATGAACGGTGGCGAGGTCATTCTGGCCGATGAACCGACCGGGGCACTGGACAGCCACTCTGGCAAGGAATTGATGGCCCTGTTGGATGAATTGCATGAGGATGGCCACACCATCATCATTGTGACGCATGATCCGCTAATCGCGGCTCAGTGCGACCGTGTAATAGAAATTGCCGACGGTGAAATCATTGGCGATAGCCGCGATGGCCAAACGCGAGAGTCGCACACGAACGCGAACGAGCCGATAGCGCGCAGTGCACGCTGGCGCGAGGGCCTGGACCGGGCAGGAGAGGCGTTGCGAATGGCCATGCGGGCCATGATCGCCCACAAATTGCGAACCTTTCTGACCATGTTGGGGATCATTATTGGGATCGCGTCGGTGGTTTCGGTGGTGGCGCTGGGACAGGGTAGCCAGCAGGACGTGCTGGAACGTATTTCATCGATTGGGACCAACACGATCAATGTTTATCCAGGCAGCGGTTTTGGCGATCGCAGCTCCAACCGTATTCGAACGCTTAAAACCAGCGATGCAGAGGCCATTGCCGAACAGGGTTTTACCGATAGCGTGTCGCCGCTGGTTAGCGCCAACACCACAGTACTTTATCGCAATACCGCCTCGAACGCCTCTGTCACGGGGGTGAGCGAGGGCTATTTCAGGGTCAATGGACGTGAACTTGTTGAAGGGGTGCTCTTGTCCGAGGCTTCGATCCGGCAACGCACCCAGGACGCGGTAATCGACGAAACGGCTCAGGCGGCGATATTTCCCAATGGGGAAGATCCGCTTGGTCAGGTTATCTTGCTCGACAGGGTGCCGATGCGCGTTATCGGTGTTGTAAAAACCGTCACAGGCTTTGGCCGCGGCGGCGACAGCGCCAATATCTACGTGCCCTACACAACAGCAATGGACCGAATTTTGGGGCGGAACTATCTCGATTCCATCTCGGTCCGGGTGCGCGATGACGTCGATATGGATCAAGCGGAAACCGAACTTCAGGCGTTGATGAGCCGCCTTCACGGCACCGACGACTTCTTCCTACAAAATACCGCTACTATTCGCGACACTATCGAGGGGACCAGCGCCACTTTGACGCTGCTGATATCCACCATTGCAATCATCTCGCTGGTGGTGGGCGGTATCGGGGTGATGAATATCATGCTGGTTTCAGTCAGTGAGCGAACCAAGGAAATCGGTATTCGCATGGCGGTCGGTGCGAGGCGAGGCGACATACTGCGCCAGTTTCTGATCGAGGCAGTATTGGTCTGTTTCATCGGGGGCGGTGCTGGCGTCGCCTTGTCGTTCGGGCTGGGTGCGGCGCTTACCCAGATGGTTGCTGGCGCACGACTGGCCTATTCCACAGAGTCCATTGTTCTGGCGATAGTGTCGTCAAGCCTGATTGGCGTGGTGTTCGGCTTCATGCCCGCCCGCTCGGCAGCACGGCTCGATCCGGTTGAGGCCTTGGCGCGGGAATGATCCCGGTGCGCAAGTGTCGCCGATTGGCAACGTGTGGTGATCACAATTGTGTCCAACGCCTCGTCATGGCTATATATTGCCATGGCTTAGCCCTATTGTGGCTACATAGAACTGCCGAACGGTAAATTGAGCGCCGACAGAAGGCTGTTCTGGCGACTTAACTGAATCTTTGCTACAAATGCCCAGAATGGGCACCGGCTGAAAAGCCAAGTCATCGGTGGGGACAGATAACTGCATATTGCGCGTTTTGTATTGAGTATCTGCGCCCGTGGTGTGTTTGTGGTTGCTGCCGGTATGGCGCTGACACAGCCGAGCCAGGCCTTGAACATATTTGGCCTAAAATTGTTCGAGGATCAGAGCGAAATTGACGCAGATGCTGTCATCGCCGATCCCCAACCCTATGTTCTTGACCTAAAAGTTGCGCCGGACGAAGGTCTTGATGACGTTGTGCGCGGTGCCTCAGGGCTTGTGTCAGGTGAAGGCACGCCAGCGTCGGGCGCGGCGGGGCTTTTGGCGCAGGCGCGCGGCGACTATCGCCGGATCACAGCGGCGCTCTATGCCGAAGGCCATTATGGCGGAGTGGTCAATATTCTCGTTGATGGTCGCGAAGCTGCCAATTTGCGCCCCGACATTGAATTGCCGGATCCCGTTTCGGTTCAGATACTTGTCAATCCCGGGCCGTTGTTTCGCTTCAATCGGGTGAGTGTACTCAATCAGGCACCGCCGACCGAGGATCCAGATGACTATGTCGAGCCGCCATTGGGTATTGGCTATGGCGCGGGTGAAACCGCCAAATCCGGGGTTATCCTCAAGGCAGAGCAGTTGGCGCTGCGTGCCTGGCGGCAGCAGGGCTATGCAAAGGCCGCCATTGCGAAACGCGACGTGGTCGCCGACCATTCAAACAATACTGTTGATGCGACCATCACGGTCAATCCGGGGCCCCGTGCGGCCTTTGGACCGGTGGCGGTCACCGGGACAGAACGGATGGATTCCGATTTCGTGCGGCGGCAGACCGGGTTGATCGAGTGGGAAGAATACGACCCCGACGCCTTGGCAAGGGCGCAAAAACGCCTTGACCGGCTTGAGGTCTTCCGGGCCGCGCGGCTGGAGGCGGCAGATGCCATCCAGACCAACGGCTTATTGCCCTACACATTGATCGTCCAGGAGTTGCCAGGGCGCCGGTTTGGGGCTGGGGCTACCTATTCGACTGTAGATGGGTTGGGGTTGGAGGGCTATCATCTCTGGCGCAATCTGTTTGGACAGGCGGAGAGACTGCGGCTGGACGCCAAAGTCGCCAGTATCGCCTTTCCAATTGATACCGCCCAGTTCGACTACGCCTTTGGCGGCACCTTCACTAAACCGGGTTTTTTGACGCCGGATACGGATCTGGTGGCGTCAATTTCGGCAGAACGTACCGTGGTGCCGAGATATACCGAAACCTCGATTGGCGGTCGTTTGGGGTTGACGCATTTCTATTCGGACCAACTCACGCTGAGTGGGGGCGCCAGTTTTGAGCGCAATCGGTTCGACGATAGTTTTGGCACGCGCGACTTTACCACGGCCGGGGTGTATGCTGGCGCGATTTATGATGGGCGCGACGACAAAGTAGATCCAGCGCATGGCATTTATCTGGCGGGCAATGTCGAGCCGTTTTACGAGTTCTTTTATGGCAAGCCCGCAGTCCAGGCGACGATTGAAGGACGCACCTATTTCGGCTTTGGTCAGGATGACAAATTTGTTCTGGCAGGTCGGGTCAAGGCTGGTGCCCTAGTCGGGCCGGCCCTTAATGAAATTGCGCCGGACAAGTTGTTTTTCGCTGGCGGCGGCGGTTCGGTTCGCGGCTATGGCTTCAAGAGCATTGGCGTGGATGATGGCACGGGCACCGTCACCGGCGGCCGATATCTGCTTGAAGCATCGCTTGAAGCGCGGGCCAAAATCAACGAGCAGTTCGGCGCGGTCGGCTTTATTGACGGCGGGTATGTTGCCGCTGACACCTTCCCGAGTCTTGATGAGTTACGGCTCGGCGCGGGGGTGGGCGTGCGCTATTACACCGGGCTTGGCCCGTTGCGTGCCGACATTGCCATTCCCTTGAACAAGCGTGCTGGCGATCCTGATTATGCGCTTTACATCGGCATTGGACAGGCGTTTTGAGGGGGCAATTTAACATAGTGCGGCGCTGGATTGTCGCGCTGACGCTGGCGGTGATGGCGTTGGTCATTGGTGTCCCGGTGTTGGTCGGCACGATGGCGCAGGATGTCGCCAGCATGAGTGAGGAGCAGCAGAAAGACTGGCTCACCAGTTTTGTGCAGGACAAGCTCTCGACGCCCGAGCGCAAAATTGAACTTTCCAACATCGATGGCGCGCTGGGCTCGGATGTCACCATCCGCGAAATCACCATTTCCGATGCCGAGGGGGTTTGGCTGCGGGTCAACAACGCTCGCCTGACGTGGAACCAGGCTGCCCTGTTTCTGGGTCGGCTAGAGATCAAATCGCTAACAGCTGACTCCATTGAATATCCGCGCAATGCTATTCCCAATGATCAGATGGATTTGCCGCCCGCCGAGGCAGGGACATTGGAAGTCCCCCAATTTCCGGTCGCCATCATTCTTGAACAGCTCAATATTCCCAAGGTGAGTTTTGGTCAGAGCGTCTTTGGGTTGGCAGCTGATGTGTCGCTCGGCGGGTCGTTGACCCTTGATGGCGGGAATTTGACGACCAAGCTGGACGTCGTGCGGCTTGATGGCCCCGGTGGGCAATTGAACCTTGATGTTGCCTATCAAAAGGAAGCCAACTCCATTGATCTGGGGTTGGCACTGTCTGAACCCAAGGACGGGGTGCTGTCCAACCTGCTCAATATTGAGGGACGTCCAGCAGTTGAACTGACAATCAATGGCTCGGGACCGGTTGCCAATCTTGCGACGCAGATCGAACTAAAGGCCGACGGGCAAACGGCTCTCTCAGGTACAACGGCGATCGTCCAGACCGGGAATGGCTATGAGGTAAAATCGGATTTGGGTGGCCCATTGTCCAGTCTGGTTGCGGAGCCTTATCGGCCGTTTTTTGGCAGCAACACCGCATTGCAAATCGATGCGATATTGCGCGATCAGGGTGGCGTATCCGTCCGGCGCTTGGCGATCAGCGGCGGCCAACTAGCATTAACGGCGAATGCTGAAACGACGCCGGATTTCTTCCTTTCCCAACTCACACTTGACGCTAGTATTGCGGACCCGGCCGGTGGTGCAGTGACGTTACCTGTTTCAGGCAGTGCCACGCTGTTGCAAAGCGCGCAGTTCAACATTGATTTTGGTAACACAGCGTCGGAAGACTGGAGCAGCACGCTTGACGTGGAGGGGTTTCAATCAGCGGGCTTTGCTGCGTCCACTATCGGGCTAAAGTTGGGCGGGATCGCCGCTAATCTGGCTGACGCCAGTACCCGGCGCGTGACGTTCAATGGCGATGGCAACGTTTCGGGCATCGTGGCCTCTGAGCCAGTTGAGGCGGCGCTCGGCGACACTATCGGCGTCGGGGTTGCCGGGCTGTGGAAGGCGGGTGAACCTTTGCAGTTGGCGCAGTTCCGCGTTGTCGGCAAGGCGCTGACGGCAGCGCTCAGTGGAGTGGTCGACGGCCTGGTATTCAAGGGCGATGTTAAACTGGACACCAGCAATATTGCCGCCTTTTCGGGGTTGGCGGGGCGCGACCTATCGGGCGCTCTTAATCTGGCGGCCAATGGCACCATAAGCCCGGCCTCGGGCGGATTTGATCTGACGCTGGATGGCACTGGCCAAAACCTGGCGATCAGCGACAAGATTGCCGATGGACTTTTGGCTGGTAATGTCGACCTGTCAGGGCGGGTGGCGCGGACCGAAGATGGGCTCTCGGCTGATGGTTTCCGGCTGGGTAACCGGCAGGTGCAATTGGCTGCCGATGGCAATTATTCCAATGCGATTGCCGATTTCAAATTCACTTTGGGCCTGTCGGACCTGGCGCTTCTGTCGGATGCAGCAAGCGGGGCGACCAGTGTGGTTGGCACTGCAAAGGGAGAGGGGGGCAATTGGCGCTCAACCTTGATGTCAGTGTGCCGCAGGGGCAGCTTTCGGGCAAAAATCTGCGTGATGCAATGCTGGGCTTTTCGGGCTCAACGCTCGACAATCGGTTGAACGGCGCAATCAGGGGCGAGGCATCGCTTGATGGCTTCCGCACCGATTTGCAGGCCAATGTCAGCGTTTCCAATGAACAACAGCGGTTGAGCGATCTTGATTTTCAGGCGGCGGGGACCCGGCTCACTGGCGATCTGACACGGGGGAGCGATGGCTTGACTAATGGCGCGCTAAAATTGACGGCCCCTGATGTTTCTGTCGCCGCGGCGCTGCTGCTGGCAGAAGCCAAAGGGGCGATCAATGCTGATATTGCTCTGGTCGGGGCTGACGGACAGCAGAATGCCAATGTCGCCGCCAACGCCAAGGGATTGGCATTCAACGACATTATAGTTGGTAGCGCCGATATTTCGGTCGAACTGAGCGATCTACTGGGTGTGCCGGTTATTAACGGAACGGCTGTCGCGCAGAGCGTTTCAGCGGCCGGGGTTGATATTGATCAACTCAGCGCAACTGCAGCCCAGACGGGCACTACTACGGATTTCAGCGCCAAAGCGCGTTTGCAAAATGGCAGCGATATTGATCTGGCGGGTACGCTGACGCCTGTCGATAACGGCTATCGGTTAGGGCTGGATCGGGCTGAATTGGCCCAAGGTCAATTGACCGCTCGACTGGCTGCTCCGACGGTACTGAGTGTTTCGGGTAGTACGGTTAGGTTGGATGCGGTGCAGCTCAACGTGGGTTCGGGTAGTTTGACGGCGAGGGGCACGGCGGGCGAAGCGCTCGATATTGCACTTGATATTCGTACACTGCCGCTGGCCATTGCCAATGCGGTGATGCCCGAACTTGGGCTGGCGGGCACGCTGAATGGCAGTGCGCAGATATCGGGCAGAAGCAGCGCGCCGCAGGTTAGTTTCACCGCTGATGCCAATGGGATCAGCGCCGCAGCGATCAGCGAATTTGGCATCGCGCCGCTCAGTGCAACGGTCAGTGGCAGCTACGCCAACAGCGTGGTGACCCTTGCGGGATTGCGCGCCGAAGGTGCGCGTGGGTTGCAGGTTTCGGGTTCGGGTATCGTGCCGCTCGATGGCGGTGGGCTCAATGTGTCGGTGACGGGTTCGGCTCCATTGGCGTTGGCCAATCGATTTGTGGCGGATCGGGGCGGGCAGGCAAACGGCACCGTTTCGCTTGACGCAAGGGTGACCGGAACCATAGCTGCGCCCGCCTTTAGCGGCTCTGTCTCAACCAACGGGGCGAGTTATGTCGACCCCGAGGCCAATGTTCGGATTCAGAATATTACGGGTTCAGCCAATCTTGAAGGCGATCGTGTCGTCATTCAATCCTTGTCGGCAGGGTTGGCGACCGGCGGTACGGTCAATGCAACGGGATCGATTTCATTGACCAATGGTTTTCCAGCCAATGTGCAAGTGGGGCTTAATTCGGCGCGCTATGCCGATGGCAATCTGTTCGTCGCAACGGTTTCAGGCAATCTGGCACTGACGGGTAATCTAACCGGCAACCCTTTGCTCGCGGGCAATATTGGGGTTGAAAAAGCAGATATCACTGTTCCAGAAAGCTTTGGTGATGGCTCGGCGCTGATTGACGTTACGCATGTCGATACGCCACGGGCGGTGACGCAGACGCTGGCACGGGCCAAGGCAGATGAACGTAGTTCAGCGCCAACGCCCTCCAACAGGCCGAGCGGTATGCTGCTCGATATCAATATTGATGCGCCAAACCAGATATTCATTCGTGGTCGCGGGCTTGACGCCGAAGTGGGTGGTTCCGTGCGCGTTACCGGGCCATTGAACAATATCCAGCCGGTGGGTGGCTTCTCGCTCAATCGCGGTCGATTGGCGATCCTGGGTCAACGCATAACCTTTGATAGCGGCACCGTAACGCTTGTGGGCGATCTCAATCCCTACTTGAATCTTGTGGCGCGAACACAGGGCGAGGGGATCACAGTTTTCGTGACCGTATCCGGTCGTGCGTCGGACATTTCGGTTGATTTTTCATCTTCTCCCGCTCTACCGCAAGATGAGGTTCTGTCGCGGCTGATCTTCAAGCGCTCTGTTGGCGAGCTCTCGCCATTGCAGCTGGCGAAGCTTGCCGGGGCAGTGGCGGAGTTGGCTGGCGGCGGCGGCAATAATGGCCTGCTTGACAGTTTGCGCGGCGCAGCCGGCCTGGCTGATCTGGATATTGTGACCGATGCCAATGGCAATGTTGCGGTGCAGGCCGGGGCCTATGTGCAAGACAATATCTATCTAGGCGTCCAGGCCGGTGCAGACGGGCAGAGCCGGGTTACAGTCAATCTCGATATAACCGACGATCTGACGGCCAAAGGGTCAACAGGCGCTGACGGCAATTCCAGTGTCGGTGTGTTCTACGAAAAAGATTACTAGGCAGGTTGGGGCTGCAATAATATCGGCAGCCCTTGTTTGCTCTAGCCGGCGTCCGTGACTTTGGCTTTGGCTTCGTCGTACCACCAGAGCGAGGGGAAGCCGATGCCGAACTCGGGCAGTTTGTCGGGATGGCTGAACCGGTTCCAACGGGCAGAGCGGGCCTTGCGCAGGGTGTAGGCGGGAATTACGTAGTCGTGTGCCAACAGGACCCGATCAAGCGCCTTGGTAGCGGCTTCAAGGGTTTCTCGGTCTTTTGAGAATATTAACTTATCGATGAGGGCATCAATGCCCGGATCGGCAATGCCGGCGTAATTGCGTGAACCCTGCTGTTCGGCAGACCCAGAGCCAAAGAAGTATCGCTGCTCATTGCCGGGCGAAAACGACTGGGTCCATGCCCCGTAAATCATGTCGTAGTCAAAACTGCGGGTGCGGTTGATATATTGTGGTCCGTCGACGGTGCGCAGGGTGGCATTGATGCCGATTTTGGCGAGATTGGTGACAAGATTGGAGGCCACCGGTTCGATGGTGGGGCCGTCGAGCAGGATCTCGAAACTGAGTTGCTGGCCATTGGCATCGACCAGACGGCGGCCGTCGAGTTTGTAGCCAGCCTCGGTCAAAAGGTTCAAGGCGATGCGCAGATTAGCGCGCAGTTTTTGCGGATCACCATTGACCGGATTGGTATAGGGGACGGTATAGACCGAGGCCGGGATCTTGTCTTTGACCGAGTTGAGGATTTCCAGTTCCTTGCCTTCGGGCAGACCGGAGGAGGCGAAGGGAAGGCCGTAGAAATAGCTGTTGATGCGTTCGTACTGGCCAAAGAAAATGGTCTTGTTCAGTTCTTCGAAATCAAAAGCATAGTTGAGTGCCTTGCGGACGCGTTCGTCCTGAAACTTTGGTTCACGCAAATTGGGGATGAAGCCGACCATCAGGCCCAAGGCGTTATAAGGCTCGGGGAACAGTTCCTGAATGACGCGACCGTCCTTGACGGCGGGGAAGTCATAGCCCGTGGCCCAGCGGCGGGCGCGATTTTCCAACCACCAGTCAAACTGGTCGCCCTTGAAGGCTTCGAACTGGACGTCGAGGTCGCGGAAGTACTCAACGGTGTATTCGTCAAAATTGTTCTGGCCGACCTGGGTGGGGTGATTGATGCCCCAATAGTCCTTGACGCGCCTGTAGGTGATGGTGCGGCCGGCTTCGAAAGAGCCGATTTCATAGGGGCCTGAACCCAGGGGCGGTTCGAGTGTTGATGCACCGATATCGCGTTTGTTGCCCTTGGCGTCAGAGCCTTCCCACCAGTGGCGGGGCAGGACCATCAGTTGGCCAAGGATTTTGGGTAGTTCCCGGTTGCCGGTCTGATCAAAAGTAAAGGTAACTTCGCTGGGAGCGGTTTGAGAGACACCGGTGACGTTGGCATAGTATTGGGCGATCAGCGGGTTAAGCTCTTTTTGCTTCTCATAGGACCAAATGACATCATCGACTGTAACGGGTTCGCCGTCATGCCATTTAGCGGCGGGGTCCATGCGGAATGTTACCGAGGAATAATCGTCAGGATATTTCATCGCCTCGGCAAGCAGGCCGTAGTCGGTCAATACTTCATCCTGAGACGGGGTCATCAGGGTTTCGTAGATCAGTCCGATATTTCCTTCCACCTCGCCCTTGGGCAGGATTGGATTGAACGTGTCGAAACCGCCCATGGCGCCGAGACGGACCTGACCGCCTTTGGGCGCGTTAACATTGACGTAATCGAAGTGGGAAAAGCCTTCGGGATATTTAGGCTCGCCGATGGCAGAATTGGCGTGATGCCATTGCCCGTCGTCGGCCAAGGAGGTCTGAACAAATCCGGTTAGCAGGGACAGAACCAGCCCGGTTGTGGCGGCAAATGTGGTGATTTTCATGGGTTCACTCCGGGCAAATTCTGGTTGTGGTGCAACAGTCTAGGCGGAATGCTGAACTTGTAGAAGGGGCTCACCATCAAGATTTCGCAGGCGGTGAGCCGATGGCCGTCTGATCGAAGGCCGCAGCGATCAGAGTTTTGGTGTAAGTCTCTTTGGGATTTGCGAAAATCTGCTCGGTCGGGCCCTGTTCGACGACCTTGCCATTGTGCATGACGATCATGGAACTGGCTAGGGCACGGACGACCTTGAGGTCGTGGGAAATGAAAAGGTAGGTCAGCCCGTGTCGGGATTGCAGGTCGCGCAGCAGGTCAACGACCTGAGCCTGAATGGAGACGTCGAGTGCCGAAGTCGGTTCATCCAGAACGACGAATTTCGGCTCCAGAACCATGGCGCGGGCGATGGCGATGCGTTGGCGCTGACCGCCGGAAAATTCGTGCGGATAGCGGTAACGCAGGTCGGGTGAAAGACCAACTTCTGTCAACACTTTGCTAACACGTGTGTCACGTTCAGCCGCATCTATATGTGAAAAATGAACCTTTAATCCTTCTCCAATGATGTCAGCCACCGACAGGCGTGGACTGAGTGATCCGAACGGGTCCTGAAAGACGATCTGCATTTTGGCGCGGTGGGGGCGCATGGCCTTCCAGGATTGGTTCTGGATATCCTCGCCGAGGAAGACAATTCGCCCGTTGGAAGAGAGAAGGCGCAAGAGGGCATAGCCGAGGGTGGATTTGCCTGAACCGCTTTCCCCCACCACACCCAATGTTTCGCCCTGGCGCACGGTGAGGTCGACGCCATCGACGGCCTTGATGTGGCCGACGGTGGTCTTAAAGATGCCGCGCCGAATGGGGAACCAGATGCGCAGGTTTTCGACTTCAAGAATTTTGATTGCTTTGGGACGCGGTGTTGGTGGCGTGCCGCGTGGGGCGGCGGCGAGCAGGTGCTTTGTGTAGCTATGTTGGGGAGCGTCGAATATGGCCTGGGTGTCATTGGCCTCCACGATCTCACCAGCGGTCATGACGCAGGTGCGGTCGGCAATGCGGCGCACAATGCCCAGATCGTGGGTGATGAACAGCATGGCCATGCCAAGGCGTTGCTGCAGGGATTTGAGAAGCTCAAGAATTTGCGCCTGCACCGTCACATCAAGGGCGGTGGTCGGCTCGTCTGCAACCAGAAGGTCAGGTTCATTGGCCAGTGCCATGGCGATCATGACGCGTTGGCGCTGGCCGCCGGAAAGCTGGTGCGGGAACGCGGCGAGACGGCTGGCAGGGTCGGGAATGCCGACCTGATCGAGCAGTTCGATGGTGCGGGCGCGGGCTGCGTTAGAGCGCAGGCCGGCATGGATGGCCAAAACTTCGCCGATCTGGCGCTCAACTGTGTGCACCGGATTGAGCGAGGTCATCGGCTCCTGAAAAATCATCGAAATGTCGTTGCCGCGCACTTTCCTGAGGGCCGGCGGGCTGGCGCTCAACAGGTCCTGGCCCTTGAAAAGGATTTGTCCCGACAGGCTGGCAGTCGGTGGCAGAAGTTGGAGGATCGAGAGGGCGGTGACGGATTTGCCCGAACCACTTTCCCCGACCAGCGCCAAGGTTTCGCCCGGGGCAATGTCGAAGCTGACATTTTTGGCAGCGTCAGCGTCGCCGAAACGCACGCCGAGGTCGCGAACCGATAGGAGGGGCGCGCTCATGCCAGGGTCTTTCTGGGATCAAATGCATCGCGCACGGCTTCGCCAATAAAGACCAGCAGGGTCATCATGATGGAAATGGTCAAAAAGCCGGTGAGGCCGAGCCAGGGGGCCTGAAGATTGTTTTTGCCTTGCGCAAGCAACTCGCCGAGCGAAGGAGAGCCGGAGGGGAGGCCGAAGCCGAGGAAATCAAGCGAGGTCAGGGTTGCAACCGATCCGGACAGGATGAAGGGCAGAAAGGTCAGGGTGGCGACCATGGCATTGGGCAGGAGGTGGCGCAGGATTATGGTGGGATTGGCAACGCCAAGGGCGCGGGCGGCGTTTACATATTCAAAATTGCGGGCGCGCAGGAATTCGGCCCGCACAATGCCCACCAACGACACCCACGAGAACAGCAACAGGATGCCGAGCAATACCCAAAAGCTGGGCGCGATGACGCTCGAGATGATTAGCAGCAGGTAGAGTGCGGGGACGGCGGTCCAAACCTCGATAAAGCGCTGGAACAGCAGATCGACCCAGCCGCCGAAATAACCCTGCACCGCACCGGCGGCGACGCCGATGATGGAGGAAATAACGGTGAGCACGAGGCCAAAAAGCACGGAAATGCGGAAGCCATAGATAAGGCGCGCCACAACATCGCGTCCACGATCATCGGTGCCGAGGAGATGATAGTTGGACCAGATGCAATTGGAATCATCGACGCCCATTGGATAGTTTTGGCAGATTTGATCGCGGCTCATCAGCCAGCTTGGTTCAACTGGGGCGGAATGGGGCAGGACGTCGTCGACAGTAGCAAAGTTGAAACGCACCGCGGGCCAGAGAGCCCAGCCGTTGGCGGCAATTTCGTCGGCAATGTATGGGTCGCGATAGGCTGTGGTGGCGAGAAATCCGCCGAATTTGGATTCAGGATAATTGACCAGTGCAGGATAGAGCAGTTCGCCCTTGTAGGAGACAAGAATGGGGCGATCATTGGCGATGAATTCGGCCCCGAGCGTCAAAATGAAAATGACGAGGAAAATCCAAAGCGACCAGTAACCGCGCTTGTTGGCGCGGAAATTGGCCCAGCGGCGACGGGCAATGGGGTTGCCGGGTTTGCGGGGGAGCAGATCAACCTTGTCCGGTGCCGCGCTCAACCCAGTCATACTTCGCGACTTTCAAAATCAATACGCGGATCGATCCACATATAGGCGAGGTCAGAAATCAGCGAAATGACGAGACCGAGCAGGGAGAAGATGTAGAGGGTGGCAAATACCACAGGATAGTCGCGATTGGCGACCGATTCAAAACCGAGCAGGCCCAGTCCATCGAGATTGAATATGGTTTCGATCAGGAGCGAGCCGCCAAAGAAGGCGCCGATGAAGGCACCCGGAAAGCTCGATATCACCAGCATCATGGCGTTGCGAAAAACGTGGCGATAGAGCACCTGATTTTCGGTCAGGCCCTTGGCGCGGGCAGTGGTGACATATTGCTTGTTGATTTCATCGAGAAAGGAATTCTTGGTCAGAAGCGTCGTGGTGGCAAAGGCACCAACGCCCATGGCAATGATGGGCAAGACGAGGTGCCAGAAATAATCAATTACCTTCTGGTACCATGGAAAGTCGGCAAAGCCGGTGGAGGTCAGACCGCGCAGCGGGAAAATGCTCCAGAAGCTGCCGCCGGCGAACAGAACGATCAGCGCAATGGCAATAAGAAAGCCGGGAACGGCATAGCCGATGACGACGACGGTTGAGGTCCAGATATCAAAACGTGAGCCATCTGAAATGGCCTTGCGGATGCCAAGCGGAATTGAAATGCCGTAGGAAAGCAGGGTCATCCAGAGGCCCAGCGAGATGGACACCGGCATCTTGTCCCTGATCAGATCAATGACTGAAATATCGCGATAGTAACTGTCGCCGAAATCAAAGCGCAGATAACTCCAGAGCATTTTCCCGAACCGCTCCAGCGGGGGCTTGTCAAAACCGAACTGTATTTCAAGTCTGGCGACAAGTTCGGGGGAGAGGCCACGCGAGCCGCGATAGAGCGAACCTGAGCCTTCGCCAGTCTGGGCGGTACCCTGACCAGCCAGATCGCCTTGGGCGTTGCCGGTGAAACGCTCGCTGAGGGACGAGTTTACCCCACTCATGCGGGCAATAGCCTGCTCGACCGGGCCGCCGGGCGCAAACTGTATCACCAGAAAGGAGATTGCCATTATGCCGAATATTGTCGGGATCATCAGCAGCAGGCGGCGAAGTATATAGGCGCCCATCATTACTCCACTTTGGGCTTTGACCTGAAGCTAAGCCTACGGCAACATGGCCGCGCAAATCACCTTGCGGTGAACCCAAGTGCAACACTTACATGACGGATTGGCAAGCGTGGTGTGATGGCACAGTTGGCAGAGTATTTGATTGGAGACGGGCCCTTGAGTGAAGTAAAATTGTTTGGCGAAGCCGATACGGTTGCATGGATGGATGTGGCGTCCGGCACCAAGCGCCGGGTGTTGCTGCATTTGCCCGAACTGATGCAGGTTGAATTCAAATTTGAAAAAGGTGCTGGCGGGCCCCTGCATGCGCATCCCCATATTCAGGTGAGTTACGTGGCTGAAGGACGGTTCGACGTGACCATTGATGGCAACACTCAGACGCTTGAACAGGGGGGTAGCTTTATCGTGCCCGGCGGGCTGATGCACGGGGCCAAGGCGCTGACGGCGGGTCGGTTGATTGAGGTCTTTACCCCGCAGCGCGACGAATTCGTTTAGGTTTTTGTTGATCGAAGTGAACGAAAAGGGCAGTCCGGTGGGACTGCCCTTTTTTGCTTGGGCCTTCGGATGTCAGGCCCTGTCGATTGCAGTTAGCAAAGCCTTGTAAGCAGGGGCATGACCCTTTGGGTGATTGGCCATGCCGGGGCGGGTGAGCCAGCCTCGGCGCGGCGGAATGTAGCTGTATATCTGCTGTATCGGGCGTTCGCGCCAGGTCAGATTGAAGGCTGCATAGCGGGGAAAGAACTGCATGCTATGGTAGGGCAGACTGTCGTGTACCCACCAGGCGAGCGCTTCCCAATCGCCGGTCTCGTCGAAATAGGGGATGGCGCGATTGATGATGATGCAGGCGCAGGCCCCCATATTGCCTTTTTCGTCGCGCCGATCCCAGATGTGGCCAGCATGATTGGCGTGATTGGCAGCGCAATTGAGCTTTTGAAGATTGCCGAAGTGGTTGAGGTCGGGCGCGCGGTAGGCTGAGCGGATTGAAATTCGGCCAAAGCGGGCTTGCAACGGCTCCAGCAGATTTTCGCAGAGTGCGGTACCGGCAGCGATAGCAAGGTCGGGATCGTCGGGAATATTGGAGAAGCCATTGATGGCGGCGATTTCGGAAAACAGAAAATCGCGCATGAAAAAACTCTGAGACAGGCGGGTTCGTCCGAAGGCTTCAAGGGCTTTGACGCTTTGTGGTTTTCGCATTGAAATGATCCGAGGGGATGGACGCAAAATACTGCTCCTGTACCCTAGTGCGAGCAACCCGATTTTCTCCCGCCTTGCAGGACCGTTTTATGCTCAGTTTCATATTCTATGTCGCCCTTGTGGTCGAGGCGATGACAGCGGCACTGGCCGCGGGGCGACGAAAAATGGACTGGTTCGGGGTGTGTGTTCTGGCGTGCGTTACAGCGCTAGGCGGCGGTTCAGCTCGCGACATCTTGCTGGGGCATTATCCGCTGACATGGGTCGGGAACCCCTATTTACTGCTGCTTGTTTGCGCTGCCGCGCTGTTCACCATTGCGATTGCGCGCGTGGTCGACAAATTGCATTGGCCGTTCTTGCTGCTTGATGCGCTGGGGCTGGTGGTTTTTACCATCATCGGCTGCAATGTGGCGCTGGAGATGGGGCATCCGCCGTTGATCGTTATTGTTGCTGGCATGATCACCGGGATCGTAGGTGGAATATTGCGCGATGTGCTGTGCAATGATGTGCCGCTGGTTTTTAGCGGCGAGTTATATGCGACCGTTTCGATTGTGACGGGGGCGATTTACTTTTTCGGGCTGCAGTTCGGGTTCAACAGCGAATTTGTTATCAGTGCGGCAATGGCGGTGGGATTTTCGCTGCGGGTTCTGGCGATAGTTCTCAAGTGGGAAATGCCCAAATTTGTCTATGACAAGGATTTGCGCTGAGGGGCGCGGCCCGAATATGCTTTATCGGCGGGCGCGATTGTGGCAATGATCTACCATACAAGATTAGGGGACAGACGTTGCGACAGACCTGGCGGTGGTTCGGGCCAAAGGATTTGGCCAGTATTGATGACGTAATCCAGACCGGGGCGGCGGGTATCGTCAGTGCCTTGCACCATTTACCCAACGGGGTGGTGTGGAGCGCGGAAGAGGTTGCCACGCGGCACGCCGAAATTGGTGCGCGCAAGGATGGTACCGCGTCGGGGCTGACATGGGATGTGGTCGAGAGCCTGCCGGTCAGCGAAGACATCAAGAAGCAAAAGGGCGACTGGCGCGCCCATATCGAAAACTACAAGATTTCGCTGCGCCATATCGCCGAGAGCGGGCTTGAGGTTGTTTGCTATAATTTCATGCCGGTGCTCGACTGGACGCGGACCAATCTGCGCTGGGACCTGCCCAACGGCGGTTCATGCATGCGGTTCGATATCAACGATTTCGCCGCGTTCGACATTCATGTGCTGGGACGGCACGGGGCAGGGGCCGACTATAGCAACGCCATTGCCGATGAAGCCGGACGCCGATTTTCCGCCATGGACGATGGACAGAAAAAGACGCTGACGCGCAATGTCACCATGGGTTTACCGGGTTCGAGCGACAGCATGTCGCTTGACGATGTGCGCGGGCATCTGGCTGAATATGACGGGATTTCACGGGATCGGCTGCGGGCCAATTTTGTTGATTTTCTTGAAGCGGTGGTGCCCACAGCGGAAGATCTGGGCGTGCGGCTGTGCTGTCACCCCGATGATCCCCCGTTCTCATTGTTGGGGTTGCCGCGGGTGATGTCGAGCGAAGATGATTATCGTTTCATTCTGCAAGCGGTGGACAGCGCGGCCAATGGGATGACGTTGTGCACGGGCTCATTGGGCGTGCGACCCGACAATGATTTGCCCGGGATGATGGAGCGGCTGGGCGACAAGGTGCATTTTCTGCACCTGCGCAATGTGCGGCGCGACAGTGGCGATATCATGGGATCGTTCTTCGAGAGCGAGCATTTGGGCGGCGATGTCGACATGGTCGCGGTGATTGCAGCAGTTGTGCGCGAGGAGCGCCGACGACGCAAGGCCGGGCGGGCCGATCACACCATTCCGATGCGGCCAGACCATGGGCAGGATATTCTGGATGATCTGGGTCGACGCTCCCAACCGGGCTATCCAACGATTGGCCGGATGAAGGGGCTGGCCGAGCTGCGCGGGGTGATCAACGTCCTTGAACATGCGCAATTGGGGTTGAATTAGGCGCAAACTCAATAAAATTCGACACTCTTAACCAAGCATTACGGGATTTACCGCCAAATAGATGCTGAATTCAGGCACGAGGCGGGCCCATGAGTGCATTGGCGTTATTTCAGCGGTTCATTACCTGGTTGACGCCAGCGGTGTTGCTGCATGATTTGCATACGCGCAAGCGGGTGCAGATGTTTATTGTCAGCCATGTGTTCGGGCCGTTCATTGCTGCACCGATCCCGATCTTTTTGTCGATCGCGGATCCCAATCCATCACCGCACGTTCAGATCCTGGCGCTGTCAATCTTTGGATTCTGGCCATTCCTTTTGTTGGTCAAGATGTTTCCGCGCGCCTACACCCCGCTTGCCATGGCGAGCGTGCTGAACCTGACCTTTGCTGTGTTGTGGGGGTCATTTCACTATGGTGGCACTTCCTCGCCATTCCTGATGTGGCTCGTGCTGACCCCGCTCCTGGCGTTCATGTATCTGGGGTCGACGTGGGCAGCCCGTATTTTCGTTTTTGTCCAGATTACGGCAGGTTTGGGCGCGTTTTACGGCTTTTACCTTGTGTCGAGCTTTCCCGAGAACATTCCGGTTGAGAAAATGGTGGTGGCAGGGATCCTGTCGGCGCTGGGCTCCAACATCTATGTGTTCATGATGGCGGCCTACTATTCGAGCGTGGTGGATAGCCAGTCCGAATTGATCAAGGAAGTCGAGCGGCATCAAGGGACACTCAAGATGCTAACAACCTCCAAGGAAGAGGCGGAACGGGCCAACGGCGCCAAGTCAGAATTTTTGGCCAAGATGAGCCACGAGTTGCGCACACCGCTCAATGCGGTTTTGGGATATTCGGAAATTCTACTTGAAGATGCCGAGTTGGACGGGCGGGGCGAGCAGATTGCCGATTTGCAAAAGATCAGCGCCGCCGGCAAACATCTGCTGGCCATGGTCAATGATATTCTCGATATATCCAAGATCGAAGCGGGCAAGATGGCACTTTATCTGGAGTCGGTTGATCTGGATACGTTGATCGACGAAATCGACGCGACGGCGCGGCCGCTGGCATTCAAGAATACCAATACATTCAGTGTTGAGCGGGGCGAAGATCTGGGCACGATCCGGGCCGATGCAACAAAGCTCAGGCAGGCGGTATTCAATCTTCTGTCCAACGCTGCAAAATTTACGCAGAACGGCCACATCACGCTTTCTGTGGAGCGACGGACTGAAATTGATGGCGACTGGGTCGAAATTGCGGTGCGCGATACCGGAATCGGCATTTCTGCCGAACAGCAAAAAGCACTGTTCAACAATTTCGCTCAGGCCAGCTCGCAGATATCGGCAGTCTATGGGGGCACTGGCCTGGGACTGTCGTTGAGCCAGAATTTGTGCCGTCTGATGGGCGGCGAAATTCACATTTCCAGCGAGTTGGGCAAAGGATCGCGTTTTGCCATCCGGCTGCCGACGAAGGTGGTTCAGACGGTGTCGCTGGCGCAGGACAATGCTCAATCTGGCGGCAACAGCGAAGCGGCCCAGGATGCCATGGTTGCCGAAGCGGAGGCAGATGAGCGCGAACGGCAGACAGCTGCCTCGGGACTGACCGGCCATTTGAGCAACCATGACAAGCGCAAGCGAGTTTTGCTGGTGGATGATGATCGCAATTTTCTGGAACTGGCCGAACGCCTGTTCATCAAGGCGGGCTACCAGCCGATTTGCACCGATGCGCCGCAATCAGCACTGCAGATTGCACGCGCAGTACATCCAGATGCGGTTTTTCTCGACATCCTGATGCCAGGGTTCGATGGATGGGACGTTTTGGCGGCGCTGCGCAGCGATCCGGCCACTGCGGACATCCCAGTATTCATGATTTCCATATTGTCCGAGCGCGCCAAGGCAATTTCGGCGGGAGCGGACGGTATTGTGATGAAGCCGCTTGATGCGGCGAAGGTCAAGGCGGCCATTGCCGGGATCAAGGCGGCGCGGCCTTCTGCTGCGCAGGGCGAGGCACATGCCTCCTAACATTTAGTCTGGAAAGGAGCGACAAATATGGCTCTGGTACTTATTGTCGAAGACAATCCGATCAATCGCGACGTCCTTGGACGGCGGCTCGAGCGGCGCGGCTTTTCCATTCGGTTTGCCGTTGACGGGCCTAGTGGCATTGCCGAAGCCAAGGCACTGATGCCTGACGTTATTCTGATGGATATCGGGCTGGGGGAAATGGATGGCTGTGAGGCGACGCGGCGGATTTGCGCGATTCCCGAAACTGCAGGCATCCCCATCATTGCCTTGACAGCGAGTGCTTTTGAATCGGACCGGGCCAAGGCATTGGCGGCGGGCTGTGTTGACTTCGACACCAAACCAGTCGATTTGCCGCGGCTGTTGGGTAAGCTGGAACTGGTGTTGAAAGACAGGATGCCAGCCTCGGCACAAGGCGCTGCCTGATCCCTTAGCCGACCTTCTTTCAAGGAAAACACAAAGCCCGCCCGGAATACCGGGCGGGCTTTTTTAGTCAGACCTCGTTGATCAACCGGCTTTTGCCAGCTTCAGATATTGCCCCAGGTTCTGGCGTAAAGCCTGGAAATTGAGGGGCTTCTGATGAATGTGGGGCCGGTTCAGCCCCAGGGCCTCGGCGGCGCGTTGTGCCGTTTGCAGGGTTGCTTCGTCCTGGCCTGAAACGATTATCAGTTGGCCGGGGTAATTGCGCTCAGCCAACAATCGGAACAGCTCGAATGCGTCGATATGGGGCATCGTCAAATCGACCGCCATAACGTCAGGTTTGAGCGCGGCGACGAGGTTGGTAACGCCGCGCGGGTCTGATGTTGCAAAGGCTTCATAGCCACACCGTTCGGCGACGCGCACGATCAGCTCTGCTGATGCTGCGTCATCGTCAACGGCAAGGAGTTTTGGCGCATTAGACACGTCCGGTTCCCCCTAAGCTGCGTGTGAGTCGGTGGTGCGGGCGCGCGCTTCGTTGTTCTCGCCCTCATGACCCAAACGGTATTCAAGATCGGCATCGCGCATCGCCTTGCTGAGGATTTCGACGACCTGATCAATGTCAGACCGGTTGTGCGACGCCATGACCTGGAAGCGGAACCGTGCCCCGCCCTGCGGAACGGCCGGATATTCGACCAGATTGGCAATGCCGCCGAGTGCTGCCAGATGACGCGAGGCAAAGCGGCCCATGGCTTCGGTGCCAATACGAACCGGCACGATTGGTGATGGATCACCCATGGTCTCGAGGCCTGCTGCGGCCATCTGGGCGCGCAGGTAAAGAATATTGTCCATGAGTTTGCGGCGAAGCGACTTGCCCTCGCTGGAGCGTACGATTTCAAGTGCCTTCAATACGGTTGCCGCCTGAACGGGGGAAAGCGCATTGGAAAAAGTGTGGGTGGCGCTGTAATATTTCAAATATTCAGCGGTGGCTTTTTCTTTTACGGCAATGAAACCGCCATTTGAGGCAAAAGTCTTTGAGAAGCTGCCGATAATGATGTCGGCTGCGCTGAGCATACCCTGCAATCCCAGATGTCCCCGACCATCATCGCCGATCGAGCCGAGGTCATGTGCGCAGTCAACGAGAAGGGTTGCATTGTACTGATCGCAAATGGCACGCATCGCGCCCAGGTTCGGTGTATCCGAATGCATCGAAAAGAGGCTTTCGGTAACAACGAGAATGCCGTTTTGAGTGTCGTTGGCCCGGATGCGTTCAAGCTTGCGGGTCAAGGCATCAAGATTGAGGTGCCCGTGATAATGGATATTCTGAGTGGCCGCTTTCGAGCCTTCCTGCAGGCAGGAATGGGCCAAAATGTCGAGCACCACATGGTCATTGGCGCGGACGAAGCCCTGCACCGAAGCGTAGCCGGCCGACCAGCCAGTGGGGTAAAGTACAATTTCACGCCCGCCCATGAAATCGGACAGGGCGTTTTCAAGACGCAAAGAATTTGAAGTATTGCCTAAAAGGGCACCGGATCCCGCGCTATGGACGCCAAACTCACCAATAGCATCGATTGCGGCCTGCTTGATTGCTGGGTGCGAGGACAGGCTCAAATAGTCCTGACTGGCGAAATTGATGCCGCTGAACTGTTCGCCGGAATCGCTCATCGCATCGCAACGCGCCTTCGGGGCGCTGGCTGTCGAGCGGGCGTATGGCCATAGACCATGGTCACGGCGGTCATTCTGCCAAGCATAAAACGGGGCAACGCGACCCAATAGATCTGCGCCTTCGGGGGCGCGGAAATCGCGCAGGCTACCAGTCAATACACTCTCAGGGACGGGACTAACATTCTTGTTCATGACGCTCTCCATTATGTGCGGCCTTTCTGGCCATCTGAAGAGCAATCTAGTTCTTGACTTTAAAAATCGACTTAAGCGCTGAGGTTTATTTTTGGTAACTTCGTATATTGGTCTGAATGCTTAACAATGCGCTATTGCTGGGCTAAACCATCTATTTACATTTGCTGATCGTAATCATGCATACATATTCTTAATCGCTGTCTGGCAATTTCGTCTCATGAGAGTCAATATACCCACCGCCATATCCCGGATTGGCATGACAATTGATAACTTGATCGACCGGGCAATTGGCGCGGAAGACCTTAAACCGCACGTGCGCGCTCGTCTCCTTGAAGAGCAGATGGCGTCGCTGTGGGTGATTCTACCGATCGTGGTTTGTGCCTCAACGTTGGTTTCAGCCATATTTGTGATCGTCTGCCGGGATTCGATGGCGTTTGCACCGATCCTGACCTGGGCTGCCATTATTTGGTTGTTCAATATTCCAATTCTGCATGTGTATCTGGCGCGGCGCGGCAATATTGACGAGTTGGATGCAGATTCAGCGCAACGAATATCGCGTGCCGTTGTTGTTGTGTCGGTCCTTTGCGGAGCCCTGTGGGGCATTGGCTTCCACATTCTGCCGATTGCCGAGTATGTTCAGATACGCCAGATCGCAACTGTGGGAATTGGTGGAATCTTGTTCGTGGGGCTTGTCGCCCTGATCAACTATCCCCAAGCGCTCATCGGATTTGTCACGATGATCCTGGCCGGTGCTCTTTTTGCGCGCCCGCAACTCGAGGCAATAGATGACTTCTGGCTGCGGGGCATCCTGCTCTTGAGTCTTGTGGGCTGCACCATCCTCATCTGCCTTCGTCATGCGCGCCATTTCGTCGAGCATCGCGGTTCGCTCAATCAGGTTCAGGAAAAAGGCGAAATCATCGGCCTGTTGTTGCGCGAATTTGAATCGACTGCTTCGAACTGGATCTGGGGATTTGACAAGGATGGCGGCATTGATCGGCTGTCGGTAGGTTTTTCGGCCGCAACCGGGGTAAGCGAGAGCGATCTGCTGGGCGCTGATTTCCTGCATTTCCTGCGCTGCATTACGCCAGAAAATGATCCATTCATGGCCCAGATCGAAATGGACTGCAAAGAACGCGCAACCTTTCAGGATGTCGAATTGCAGGTCCTGGCCAGTGGGCACGAATGCTGGTGGAGCCTGACAGGCAAGCCGGTATTTGATCACGCCCAAAATTATCTGGGCTATATCGGGACTGTCGCGGACATTTCGGCGCGCAAAGCTGCCGAACAGCGCATTACAAGGCTAGCCCATCATGATGTGATGACCGGGCTGCTCAACCGTACCAGGTTCACCGAACATCTCAATAATTGTGTGGCGCGGCTCGAGCGCTATGGCGCGCCGTTCTCGGTGCTGTTTCTTGATCTGGACCAATTCAAGTCGGTCAATGACAGTCGCGGCCACATGGTAGGCGATAAACTATTGGCGGCGGTGGCCCATCGCATTACCGCCGCTGCGCGGGACACCGATATTGTTGCGCGTTTGGGGGGCGATGAGTTCGCCATCATATTGCCTAATGATTGCAGCCCCGAGGGCAATGCTTCGCTGGCACAGCGGCTAATCAACTCGATCAATCAGACGTTCCAGATTGAGGATGAAGAGGTCAATATCGGGATCAGTGTCGGCATTGCCATGGCGCCGATCAATGGGACGCGTCCGGACCAGATTTTGCGTAATGCCGATCTGGCGCTTTATCGGGCCAAGGCGGACGGGCGTTCGGTGTTCCGATTTTTTGAAAGCCAGATGGATTCCGATGCGCGCGAGCGGCGGATGCTGGAAGTTGAATTGCGCGATGCGCTCAAGAACAAGGAGCTTGAGCTTTACTATCAGCCGCTGATTTCGGCTGTTGATCGGCGGCCCATGGGCTTTGAGGCGCTAATTCGGTGGAACCATCCGATCCGGGGTCTTGTGCCGCCGGCAGAATTCATTCCCCTGGCGGAGCGGTCCAGCCTGATTGTTGAGATTGGCGACTGGACCATAGAGCAGGCGTGCCGTGCAGCGGCAAGTTGGCCGACCGGCATGACGGTTGCGGTTAATATGTCGGCCAAGCATTTTCGGCTTTCCGATATTGCTCAAGTGGTCAAAAAGGCACTGGCCAACAGCGGGCTTGAATCAAACCGGCTGGAAATCGAGATTACCGAAGGTCTGTTGATGGAAAATCCCGAAGAGGTGACCATCAAGCTGGCCGAAATTCGCGATCTAGGGGTGACCCTGGCCATGGACGATTTTGGCACCGGCTATTCCAGCCTCAGCTATCTGCTAAAATTTCCGTTCGACAAGATCAAGATCGACAAGTCGTTTATCGATGCCTCGTCCCAGGATCCGGCAGCCCGCGACATTCTCAAGGCTATCGCTTCGCTGGGCAAAACGCTCAATCTGCGGATTACTGCTGAAGGTGTGGAGACAGCCGAGCAGGCCGATTTCCTGTCCACCATTGCCTGTCATCAGTTACAGGGTTTCCATTTCTCGCCGCCGCTCGACAGCATCGATATGCCTCGCTATCTGCTGGCCAACGTGCCGACGAGGGAAGCCGAAGTGCGCGCTGAAGTTGAGTCAGTCCTGATGGCAAGGCGCGCCGGATAGCAGTTGGCGCTTACGCCTCAAACTGGTCGGGCGGGACGACCAGTCGATAACTGACCAGATCGCTGTTGATTTCATATTGTGAACGGCCGCCGACCGAGAGCGGGACGATACGCTCGACCACAGCAGTGCCGAAGCGAGGCGCTGAAACGGGCAGATTACGCATGCCGCCGGTTTCCTGCCACTGCACAATGAGGGCGCCGGGATCGCTGTCGCTATAGGGATCGCAGATCCTGGCATCGATCCAGATCTGGCCGCGACCCTCTTCGGCAAGGGCGCCATAAAGGATTGCGTTGACGCCCAACTCGTGCAGGGCCAGCCCGATATGAAGCGCGGCGTTTGGCGAGAGCAGGGGATTATCGCCAGTGATGCGGATGACGGTGGGATCAGCGATCCCGAGCCGGGCAATCTGGGTGCTGGCAAGGGACTGAAACAGGGTGCCGCGCCAGTTGCTGTCGGTGACCATGTCCTGGGTGCTGGCGAGCGATTGCAGACGTCCGCGAAAACGATTGAGAAAATCGTCGATGTTGCCGGTGTGCTGAGCAGTTTGGGCGGCAACACTTTGAACGATGGCCAGCAGATTTTTTGAACGGTGGCTGACCTCGCGCATCAGTCCGGCCACGGCAAGATCGCGGGCGCGTTGTTCGGTAACATCGGTAAGGACGATGGTAATGCCGGCAAATTTTTGCTCGTCATTGTCGATGGTGAACTGGGCTTCAAAAAAACGACGTTGGCCCGTGCCGGTCGGGAGTTCAAATTCGACGATTTGGGATTCCCGGGTTTGCAGCGCTAATTCACGCGCGTCGCCAAAGCGGGCGGCGATGGATGAAGGTAAAATATCGTGATCGGCTTTGCCGATCAAATCCTTGCTTGGCCACTGTGGGGGAAGATTGTCGGCAAAATCGTATCGCCCGTCGATGCCCAGATGTAACGTAGCAACACCAACCTGCGCCAAGCCGGTCTTTAACGTGCGCAATACCAAATGATCGGCAAGGTTGGCGGAAAGCGAAGCCATGGCATTCCCTTAAGACTGGACCGAACGAAATAATGGCTTCGGCACGGGTTCATTTCGCCTTCGCACCGGCGGTAAAAACCAATTTGGGTATGCCAGATGTCGAGGCCGTGACCAGAAATGCGAGAGCAAAATCGGGCATAGAAGTTCTCCCGTTCTAACTGCAGATATAACGAATTGGGTGTTGTCGGGTTCCCGAAATGGATAAAAAAGGCCCGGTCGCCCGGGCCAAATCCGATCACAATTTTCTATAGGCTCACGCTGCGGCGCGAGAGCCCTCTTCAAAGAACAGGGCCTGGCTGATCAACGCTTTGACCATGTCCGGATTGAACGGCTTGGTCACAAGAAAAGTCGGCTCGGGGCGCTCGCCGGTCAAAAGACGCTCAGGGAATGCGGTGATGAAGATGACGGGTACCGAATGTTCGTTGAGAATATCGTTGACCGCGTCGATGCCCGAACTGCCGTCAGCAAGCTGGATATCGGCAAGAATCATTTTGGGTTGGCTCTGTGCGAAAAGCGCCACCGCTTCCTTATGGGTACGGGCAACGCTGACGACCTTGTGGCCAAGGCTTTCAACCAGCTGTTCGATATCCATGGCGATCAGCGGTTCGTCCTCGATGATCATGATTTCGGTGGCGACCTGTCGCGAAATTTCCATCGAGGCGTCGTCGAGAAGTTTTGAAAATTCCGGGTTCGACACGCTCAATATCTCGGCGGCCTGGGAGTGACTGAACCCTTCGACAGCCACGAGCAGAAAGGCCTGTCGGGCGCGCGGAGAAAGGGTTGCAAGATTGGTTGCAGCGCGTTGCTCCCAGGCAAAATTTGAAGCAGGCTCGGGAACGCGAATGCTGGAGGACGAAAAAATGGTCGAAAACAGCTTGTAGAGCGAGATGCGATCATTGGACGCTTCGGGGAACAGGGAAACATCGGCGATTAACGCTTCGAGAACCGCTGCAACATAGGCGTCGCCCGAGGTTTGCGAGCCTGTGCTGGCGCGGGAAAACCGGCGCAAATATGGCAGGTGCGGTGCGATCCGCGTAGATAAAGTCATCAACAATACTCCCCAGGTGACGCTATGGTACAATGCTGCAAACGCGGGATTGGCAATTCCGTTCCGTTAGGATGGAACTTTTTTGTCGGCAGATCATTGATTGAAGCGATCTTAGGCAAATTGGCGAACTTTGTATGATGATAAAGGACAGCGTAGTGGGTGACCAGCGGACACGGATAGGCGAGGGGCAAACCGACGACGGTCTTGGACCAAACTCGGACATCGGGGCACGGCTGCGTGCGTTGTATGGTGCTGTTCAGGACGAGGGTGTGCCGGACCAGCTGCTGGACCTACTCGAGAAACTTGATAGCGCTGAAAAAACCCAGCGCGGCAAAGATGAGGCCTATGATGAGTAAAGGGGCCAATGACGAGCAGGCGCCTTCATTCAAGCGAGAAATGTTAGCGACCCTGCCGAGCCTGCGTGCATTTGCTGTCTCTTTGACTGGCAAGCACGACAAGGCCGACGATCTGGTGCAAGACACGGTAATGAAAGCATGGGCCAAGCAGTCCAGTTTTGAAATGGGCACCAATATAAAAGCCTGGCTTTTCACCATCCTGCGCAATGAGTTTTACAGCCAGATGCGCAAGCGCGGCCGCGAAATTCAGGATAGCGATGGCGCATTTACTGAACGGCTTTCCGTGCACCCAGCCCAGTATGGTGCCATGGACATGCAGGATTTCAAGAATGCCCTGAGCCAGTTACCCGATGACCAGCGCGAAGCGATCATCCTTATCGGCGCATCGGGGTTTTCCTATGAGGATTCTGCGGCGATCTGCGAATGTGCGGTGGGCACGATGAAAAGTCGGGTCAGCCGGGCGCGTATCCGTCTACAGGAGATATTGCAGGTCGGCGGTCAGGCTGACTATGGACCTGATGCGGTCTCAACCCAGGTGACGACGACTACGCTTTCGCTTGGCAATCGCTAAAAATATCCGCCAATCAAGCATCTGGCACTGGAAAGCCCGCCCAAAAGCGGTCACTACTTGGTGCTAGCTGCCTGTAGTAATGCGGCACGAACAGTATCTATGGGGCCTAGATTAGCGCTATGACTGAGGCCTCCGGCCCTACCGAAACAAAAATGGTTGCCGACCGGCTGCTGATGCGGCGGATTGCCATTCTGGCAAGTCTGGCGCTGGTATTTGTTGCGGGCTGTGCAGCGCTGCTGTTGGCGCAAGGCGTCGACCGACAGCTCAAGGATGTGCAGCACACATTCGACATGCGCACAGCGGCGCGCGACATTTCCATTGCACTGGTGGACGCGGAAAGCGGCCAGTTGGGGTACGTGCTGACGCAGGACGAATCCTATTTGCTGCCATACGAAAAGACCGTTCACACCATTGATGAGCGATTGCTGGCGTTGCGGGAGATGGCAACGGGTGACGCGGAACAGAGCGCCCGCGTGGATAGGGTTGCCAAGGCGGTTCAGGGCAAAATAGCCGAAATGGCCTCAACGGTGGCTTTGGTGGCCAATAGTCATGAGGCGCTGGCCACATCGATCGTCAAGGGTGGCGGCGGTGCGCGGCTGATGGAGGATTTGCGCAATACGCTCAATGCCTTCATTGCTGAGGAGGACAAGAATCTTCTGATGCGTAACAGTGCGATAGCGGGGACGCGCCTATGGATCACGGTTGCGATTCTGGCGGCATTGGTGGGGGCGGTGGCGCTGACCTACGTGTTGTTCAACCGGACCGAGCGACAGGTTTCGGCGCTGACGCGCAGCCAGAACGAACTCAACAGCCAACGTGAAGCGCTCGCTCTGCGGGTGTTGGAGCGCACCGCTGAACTTGAAGAATCCCAGGCCCATGCGCAACGTGAGCGCGAACGGGTGGAAACTCTTTTGAAGGACACCAACCACCGGATCGGCAATTCGTTGGCCACTGTTTCCTCGCTTTTGGGCCTGCAGATGATGCGAAGCACATCCGACGAGGTCAAGAATGCACTGGAGGCGGCGCGATTGCGCGTGCATGCCATTGCCTCGTCGCACCGCCGGTTGCGGCTGGGCGACGATCTGGAGACGACCCGGGCGGACGAGTTCTTGCATGCGGTCCTGGACGATCTGGAATCCACGCATGAGGGGACGGACCCAGTCAGGTTCGTGCAAGATTTTGAAGATATTTCGATCAGTTCGCGCGACGCCACAACGCTGGGCATCATATTAGGCGAATTGGTGACCAATGCGCTTAAGCATGCCTTTCCCGAGGGTCGCAAGGGCACGATCAGCGTGAGGCTATTTCGAGACGAGGCAAAAATTGCCACGCTCGAGGTGAGTGACGACGGGATGGGGCCCAGCGAAAAGACCAATCTGGATGATGGCGGCCTCGGCTCGGTCATTGTTCGTCAATTGACCCAACAATTTGGCGGCAAGCCGGCATATGAGAAAAACGAGTTGGGCGGATTGCGGGTCAGGGTGCCACTTCCCAAAATTGCGGCCGAGGCACCCACAGTTTAGAACTGTTTGGCCGCTGGCGCGTTCATTCATTCGATAGTGAGGTTATGAACCGCTAACCGACGGGGTGAGCTTTTGCGCTATGCGGCTATTCTGAACCGCGATGGTGGCACGTTGCGCACCATGGATCTGGACGCTTTCTGTACGAGGGCCGCGGCAATATTTGCTGGGCACGGCCACGAATTTTCCTGTCGTATTGTCGCGGGCCCCGAAATCGCCGATGCATTGGAGGCGGTGGTCAAGGATGACAATGTCGACGTTTTTTTGGCAGGTGGTGGGGATGGCACCATCTCAGCGGCAGCGGCAATCGCTTTTTCGAGCGGCAAGCCCTTGGCAGTGCTGCCTGCTGGCACCATGAATATGTTCGCGCGGGCACTTGGCTTGCCGCTGGACCTTGAAATGGCGCTTGAAGCGCTGGCGGGTGGGGCGGTCGGGCAGGTCGATATTGCAACGGCCAATGAACGCCCCTTTGTCTACCAGTTCGGTGTCGGTCTACATGCGCGGCTGGTGCGCATTCGAGAGACCATGACCTACAGTAGCCGGATCGGCAAAATTTTTGCCAGTGTTCGCGCCGTTGGTTCAACTGTCGCGCGACCACCGAACTTTGCGGTAGAAATTCACTGCGGTGGGTCGATTGATAAACGACGTGCTTCGGGGATTGCGGTATCCAACAATTTGCTGGCTGAAGGCCATCTGCCGCACGCAGACGGGCTGAAGGACGGCGTGCTGGGCGTATATGTTGCTGCTGCAATGAATACCTGGGCGTTAGTTAAACTGGCGTTTGATGTGTTGCGGGGACACTGGCGGGCAAGCCCAATGGTTTCGGAGAAAGTGTCGAACGAAGTGCGACTGTTGTTTCCGCGCCAACGCGGTTCGGCAAAGGCGGTCATCGACGGTGAGCTGATGAAGTTGCCACCCGAAGTGATATTGAAGCTGCACCACAAGGCACTGCGCGTGATCCTGCCCAAGCCCGAAACCGCTGCTGGCCCAGGCCGAGTTGCGAAATTTTAACGGGAATCTGCAACCATATCGGACCAGAAACGTTGGCGCGAATAGAATGCAACCCGAGTTTGCTTCGGGATCTATTTGATTTGACTGGATATTGAGTGAGAGAGCCTGACATTCCACTGCCTCACACAGTTCTCGACGCGGTGGCAGACATTGAACGGCTGGACGTTCTTAACGCCCTCGAAGTCCTTCCGTCCCGAGCTGATCCAGATTTTGATCGCCTGACGCGATTGGCCGCGCACATACTGGACTGCGAGTTCGGTCTGGTGACGCTGGTAGACAAAGACACGCAATTTTTTAAATCCTGTTTTGGCGTCGACAACCTTGAGCAAAGCCCGGTCGATGCCTCGTTCTGCGCCCACACGATTGCGGCGACGGGGCAGGACTATATGCTGGTTCCCGACCTGAGCGCTGATGAACGGTTTGCCAAAAACCCGTATGTGGTCAACGCACCGCATGTACGGTTTTACGTTGGCGCGCCGATCATTGTGCACGGGCAAAGGCTTGGGTCGCTGTGTGTTCTGGCAACGACGCCGCGGCATGACATCAAACCCTCCCAGATTGACCAGCTGATTGACCTGGCTAACGTTGCTTCGACTTTGTTTTTGCTCAAAGACGAGGCGCGTGTGCGTGCCAAGACGTCCGCAGCGCTGATCCGGGAGGAATGGAGACATGCGCTGACGCTGGAGGCGGGCAAGGTTGGGAGTTGGGTCTGGGACGTGCCGAGCGGCGCGGTGACCTGCAACGAGACATTTCGGCATATGCACGGGCTGCCCGACAAAGGTGAGATCACCAACGAGCAGATAATCGAGGCGATCCATCCGCGTGATCGCGAAACGATGAGGCAGGCGCTAGCAGCGGCATTTTCGGAGGGTGTGGACTATGAGACCGAAGCGCGGGCGCTGGAGACGGGCCGCTGGTTGATCATGCGCGGCCGCGTTTATCAGCGCGATGCACAGGGCACCCCGTTGACGCTGATGGGGGTCAGTCTTGACGTTACCGAAAACAAGAAAACCGCCCAACAAACACATCTGCTACTGCGCGAGCTCAACCACCGGGTCAAGAATACGCTGGCAATGATCCAATCCGTTGCGCGGCAGACCATTCGGCAAAACCCTGATCCGAAGGGGTTCATCAATGCGTTTTCGGGACGGTTGCGCACGATTTCAGAAGTGCATGTGCTGCTGGCGGATCGCGATTGGAGCGGGGTGCAGCTTTATGAAGTGATCGGGGGGCAGTTCGGGCCGGATTTCCTGATCAATCCGCGTCAGGCGCGGGTTGAAGGCGAAGACATTTTTCTGCCGGCCGACCATGCGTTGGGGCTGGGGCTGATCCTGCACGAGTTGACCACGAACGCCGGTAAATACGGGGCGTGGTCCGATGGAAGAGGGCAGGTAGAACTGACGTGGAGCGTGATTGAAGGCGCTGACCGCGGCATTGATATGATCTGGACTGAACGCAACGGGCCCAAGGTCTCTACGCCCGAGGACAGCGGACTGGGGGTCAAGTTGATCGAGCGCAGCCTCGCCAAGATCTTGGATAGTCAGGTGACGCTGAAATTTGACCCCTCCGGGGTTTCGGCGCGGATATGGCTTCCGCTACCACCGGTTTAGTCGTCGTCATCGTTCCTGTCGCCGAGGATGAACATGGCGGCGACGGCGGCGAGGGGGAAGCCGATTTTTCGAGCGAGAGATGATCTAAGAAGCAAGGGCAGAGCCGAAATGGCAGCGCTGGTGATCAGGGCGCTTGATTCAGACGAGCGGCGGCGCTCGGCTTCCTGACGCTTGCGAGAACCTTGCCCGATGAGACTGCCAAGATAGACAGCCATTGCCAGAATAAGCGCGCCGCCCGAGATGGTGAGCGCCGCTGTCAGGGGGCTGAATTTATCAGCCAAAGCAATGTAGCCGGCTGCCAGCGCAAAGCCCAAGGCGATGGCGACAAACAGGCCAATCAGCACGCCCACGATCAGCGTGCGTTTTACATTGTCGGTCAGGGTTTCTAGCTGGATGCCCAAGAGGCCAGCCAGCGGGGCCAGGATTTGCATAGATTATGACCGAGATAGCAGCGCCAGAATGAAGCCGATGCCAATAGCGCTGGCCACGGCCGTCAGGGGCTTGTCCCGGATAGTATCCTTAAGCTGCTTTTCGATGTTGGTGGCCTGGTCCTGCACTTCTTCAACAACGTGCTGGCCCTGACGACGCAGTTGGGAATATTCGGCCTTGGCGGTATGGCGGGCCTCGGAAACCTTGTCGCCACTGATGCGGGTGAGTGAGGTGGCGATTTCTTTTAGATCGGTCTGCAACTGGGTGATCTGATCTTCAAGATGCTGCTCGCGTTCGGTTGCATCAGTGCGAGCGCCCTTGGCTTTGGCTCGGCTGGTGGCGGGATCGGAGGTGGTGGCCATCGGGGTCTCCCATTTTTTGAGGTTGGTGGCGAATAATCGAGTGGCGGCGGCTAGGCGCATCGCACAATCGAGATAAGAAACTCACCCCGGCGCGCAGTGCACAGGCCGGGGTGAAAAGTGCGGGTTCAAAGTGGGGCGACCGTGAACCCGCGAGGCACTCAACCGTCTTGGCGGTTTATCGGCTCGCCGCCGAGCGTGCCTGTTTGTTGGACCTATAGGCGGCCAAGCAGCATCAGGATCAACACGATAACCAAAATGGTGCCGAGGATGCCTGAGGGGAAATAGCCAAAGCCCCGCGAATAGCCCCAGGTTGGCAGGGCACCGATCAACAGGAGGATCAGGATAATGATGATGATTGTCGTCATGACGCTATTCCTTATTATTGTTCGTTGAATTTTCGCTTTTAACCAATGACAAGCAGCATGGCAGTTGCGGCGCTCAGCAAAGCCAATGCGGGCACCAATCCCATCAGCAGATAGCCGTAGTGAATCTGGCCGTCATAACCCTGGATCATCGAGGTCATTGATGGGCGGTTTGAAAGGGCAATCGAAGCGATGCGAGACTGGGTCATCATTCTCTCCGCTGGCGCTTTTCCAGTTAAACCAAGCGTTGGTTGTTCATCAGGCCGCGCGTTGTTGCGCTTGCCAAATGAACGGCGAAGATATGATTTTGGTTCCCGACAAGTTTTATCAGATTATTGGGAAAACACTATTCAAGCCGCAAAACATCGACCGACTGGCTGGCTTCCTGGCTGCCGCTGGTCTTGAGAACGCCAACGATTGGGGCGATGTCGGCATAGTCGCGTCCGTGCCCGATGGTAATATGATCGGGGCCAGCGAGCATGGCATTGGTTGGATCAAACTCGATCCAGCCAGCGGTGCGGCCGCACCAGACGCGCACCCAGGCGTGCATAGCGTCGGCCCCTTCGAGGCGCGGTTTGCCCGGCGGAGGATTGGTGCGCAGGAAGCCTGACACATAGCCAGCGGGAATGCCGAGGCTGCGCAGGCCCGAAATCATGACCTGTGAAAAGTCCTGGCAGACCCCCTTTTTCAGGGCAAAGGCTTCTGCTGGCGAGGTCTCAACGTCAGTGGCCTCGCTGTCATACGCGAAATCGGCGTTGATGGCATTGCACAGCGTCATGGCTTTGGCAAACACCGAGGATGCTGGTGCCATGATCTGGCGGGCGTAGGTGGCGATTTCAGGATCGGACGGAATGCGGCGCGAGACCGCCAGAAAATGGTGCGGGCTGTCTGGGGCAACTGACCAGATCTCGGCCATTTCGGTGCGGAGTTCGATGAGCGTCGGCGACAGATCGGCAGGAGGCATGGTCTGTTCGACCATGACGCGGGCGGTCAGTTTGACGTCGAGGTACTCATGGGCGCCGGAATAGGCAATGGTGGTGACGCCATTGCCGAAAAAATCGGTGAAGGCGCTGGATTGCGTGGGTGGTGGATCACAGGTGAGGGACGCTGCAATGACGCGTTGCACGCCGGGGATGGAGCCGGGGCGGACGCGAATGAGGTGGCGGCCGCCCTGAACCGGGGAATCATATTCATAGTTCAGCTGCAGGCGAATATCGTAGAGCATGGCGGTCATGCGAAGTAGGCCGAGGCAATCAACCCGGCGACTGCACCGATGTCATTGGCAAGGGTTTCCAGACGCTCGGGCGGCATGTCCTGAGGTTCGGCGATGACCAGTTCAGTGCGCAGTTGCAAGGCCGCCTTGGCGGCGGGTGACAATTGGCCATTGTCATTGCCGCCGGGCAGCATTTCAATCTGGTTGCCGAGTTCGGCCAATTGGAACAGAACCGAGCGCGGATTGAGCGGATCGAGCACCAGCAGGTCAACGGCGCTTTGGGCGCCAGCGCTGACTGAATAGCGGCGGCGATGGGTCATGACGCTGTCGCCGATTTCAAGCAGCATTTCCAGCGAACCATCGGGTGCATCGGGGTCGGTCAGCCAACCCGTTATGCGGGCAATCTGGATGCCGCGTTCAAGCCGTCGGCCCAATTCCAGAAACCGCCAGCCGACAAAGCGATACATGTTTTCGTGCACGAGGCCGGAAAAGCCGGCGAGTTTACGCAGGATAACCGTCATGGCGCGGGTGGCGTCGTCGCCGGCGCGAACGCGTTCGGCGAGTCGTCGGGTGCTCTTTTGCAAGTCGTTAAGAGCCAGCCATCCGTCTGGCGAAAAGCGGTCGCGGATCTGGCTGGCGCTATGAACGGCGCTGTCGATGGTGGCTAAAAGGCCTGCGGGTAGAGGTTCGTCGGCGTCGACGTCGATGGAAGCCAGATAATCGCGACAATGCTGAAGGATCGGCAGGTCAGGATTTGAGAGTTCGGCTAACCGGGCGTTGTAAGCGCGCAGGATGCGCACAATAGCTTCGCAACGTTCGGCGTAGCGCCCGAGCCAAATGAGATTGTCGGCGGCGCGGCTAGGCAGGCTGCCGGGCGAATTGCGCTCCAGCTTGTCGCCATCCTTGGGTAACAGCGAAATCGGATCGACCGGCTTTGAGCTGACCACCCAGACGTCGGCGGCCTGACCACCGCGCTGCATGGCGATGGCGGCTGTATCAAGGGTTGAGCCGACGCGGGCAAAGCCACCGGGCATTACGGTCCATCCTGCTTCGGTGCGCGCCGCATAAACCCGCAAAGTGATGGGGCGCGGCTGCAACTTGCCATCGACATAGACGGGCGCGGTCGACAGCTGGACAGGCTCCTGACCGACATAATCGGCGCCGTGCGTGCGGATGCGTTCGATCAGGTTGGCGCGGTGTTCAGGCGAAATGGTCGAGCCCAGGGCGGTACCGCGCTGGTCATCAAACGGCAGGCTGGTTGAAAAGGCCGGGCCAATCATCAAATTATCAAAATTGTCGATGACATAGTCGCGTTCCGATGGCTGTCCGCACCACCAGGTGGCGATTTCGGGCAGTGCCAAGGGCCTGTCGAGCAGGGCCTTGGCCAACCGGGGCATGAATGCGGCCAAGGCGCGCGTTTCAAGAATGCCGGTGCCCAGAGCGTTGATCATGGCGATGGAGCCGTTGCGCAGAGCGTCCACCATTCCGGGAGTGCCGATGCGACTATCGGAACGCAATTCCAGCGGATCGACGAATGATGCGTCCATACGACGCCAGAGCACGCTGACCGGTTTGAGACCAGCTACAGTGCGCACCATGACCTGGCCATTATCGATGGTCAGATCTTCGCCTTCGAGTAGCATGAAACCAAGATAGCGGGCGATATAGGCGTGTTCGAAATAGGTTTCGTTGTGCTGACCCGGCGTGAGGATGCCGACGCGCCCGCCATCCTTGCGGGCATCGGCAAACAGGGAATCGCGGAAGCTGCGGAAAAACCCGGCAAGTCGATGTACGTTCATGCCTGCATAAACGTCGGACAGGGCGCGGGTCGTGGCCACGCGGTTTTCGAGGGCGAATCCGGCGCCCGATGGCGCCTGGGTGCGATCACCCAGAACCCACCAATCACCATTTGGGCCACGACCCAACTCGAAAGCGCAAAAATGCAGAAAATGGCCGTCGGCGGGTTTGATCCCCATCATCGGTCGCAAGAATTCGCCGTTGCGGGCGATGAGTTCAGGCGGCAGCAGGCCGCGCTCGACAAATTTGTTGTCGCCGTAAATGTCGGCGACGACGGTTTCAAGCAATTCGGCACGTTCGATCAGACCATTGGAAATCTTTGCCCATTCGGCCTCATCGATCAGCAGTGGAATGTGGGCCAGGGGCCATGCGCGTTCCTTGCCTTCGGCACCATCATACTTGCGATAAAATACCCCGGCATCACGCAAATATTGATCGGCGCGCTCAAAGCGTGCGCCGAGTTCGGTTGGCCCCAGAGCATCAAAGGCCGCCATCAGCGCCGCCCAGCCCGGCCGTACCGAACCATCGGCAGCAATCATCTCGTCGGGTACGCCCGGTTTGAGGACGTAATCGGCAATCAGGCTGGTGGTGAGCGGCGAATCGGTGCCGCTGGGCTCGGTGTTTGTATCCATGGCGCTAGGTGAAGCTTGCCGGGCGACGCAGGTCAAGCGTTAGCGGAAATTCGTCCGCAGCCTTTTCAGATGCCATGTCAAATCCGCCCGCCGAATAATTGCGTGGTTCAAAGCGCGCCAGCCGCCGCGCTTCGGCTTCGTTGCCATTGACGGGGAATGTGTCATAGCTGCGCCCGCCTGGATGGGCGACGTGGTAGACACAGCCGCCGACCGGGCGTCTGGACCAAAGATCGTAAATATCAAAGACCAATGGCGTGTTGACGGGCAGGCGTGGGTGCAGGCCGGAAGCGGGTTGCCAGGCCTTGAAGCGGACGCCCGCGACGGCAACCCCGGCTATGCCCGTGGTGCGCATCGGCACGGGGCGTTTGTTGCAGGCGATCGCATAGCGTTCCGGATTTAGGCCCTCAAGCTTGACCTGCAGGCGTTCAACTGAGGAATCAACGAAACGGACGGTTCCACCAATGGCACCCTGTTCGCCCATGACGTGCCATGGCTCAAGGGCCTGACGTAGTTCCAGTTTCATCCCCTCATATTCAACCTCGCCGCAGAAGGGGAAGCGAAACTCGAGTTGAGCCTTGAACCAGGCCGGATCAACGGCAAAGCCTGAACGATTGAGGTCGGCCAGCACGTCCAGAAAATCCTGCCAGACATAGTGGGGCAGCATAAACCGGTCATGCAGCGTAGTACCCCAGCGGGTAAAACTGCCAGCCAATGGATCGGCCCAGTAGCGAGCGATCAATGCCCGGATCAGCACTTGCTGGGCCAGCGACATGCGGGCATTGGGCGGCATTTCAAAACCGCGAAATTCGACCAGCCCAAGGCGCCCGGTCGGCCCATCGGGGGAGAATAGCTTGTCGATGCAGATTTCGGCGCGGTGCGTGTTGCCGGTAACGTCAGTCAACAGATTGCGGAACAGGCGGTCGGTCAGCCACGGCGATGGACTTTGGCCCTGTCCGGGTGCTGGCACCTGGGCCATGGCGATTTCGAGTTCGTAAAGACTATCGTGGCGGGCCTCGTCAAAGCGGGGGGCCTGGCTGGTGGGGCCGATGAAAAGCCCCGAAAACAGGTAGGACATGGCCGGATGGCGCTGCCAATGCAGCACCAGTGATTTCAAGAGGTCTGGTCGACGCAGGAACGGGCTATCATTGGGTGTGGCACCGCCGACAACCACATGATTGCCGCCACCGGTGCCCGTGTGGCGACCATCGATCATGAATTTATCAGCGCCCAGCCGACAATTGCGCGCCTCCTCGTAAATCGCGGTGGTGGTGGCGACGCAATCGTCCCAATTGGAGGCGGGGTGAATATTGACCTCAATAACGCCGGGATCGGGGGCGACACGGATGACATTGAGCCGGGGATCATGCGGCGGGCCGTAACCTTCGAGATGCACAGGAAGGTGGATGGCCCTGGCGGCCGCTTCGGTGGCGGCGACCAGTTCGAGATAATCTTCGAGCTTTTCGACAGGAGGCAGAAAAACGCAAAGGCGGTCCTCGCGCACCTCAACGGTGACGGCGGTGCGCACCTCGCCTTCAATTTCACTGATTTCCTGCTCGGTGCGATCCTGCTGTTCTGTGGCCGCAGTAAAGGACGCGGTCGCCTGCGCGCGCGGATCGGCGGCAACGCCGGGTTCACGATGCGTTGGATGTTGGAGCAGAGATCGGGGGTCGGGCAAGTCGCCGCGCGCTTCGCCGGGGTCCTGCTGGACCACGTGAGGAAATTCGGTGGCGTTGAGGTGTTTCAGCGCGGCCAAGGGCAAGCGGTAGCCGGCAGCGCTATCGCCGGGGGCCAGGAACAGTTTTCCGCGCCGGGTTTTCCACATTTCGGTGAGCCATGGGCTGGAGGCTTGAGCGTTCCAGCGCTGGACCGGCAGCACATAGCCGGTGGGGCTGGTCAGGCCACGTTCAAACACTTTGGCAATGCGGGCGCGCGCTTCGGGATCGGCCAGTTCGGAATTGGCCGGGTCAACATTTGGCGGCAGATTGGCTTCGCGCAGCAGCCATTCGCCGGGGTCCTCATAGGCCGCGGCAATGGTTTCGCCGGTCAGGCCAAGGTTCGTTGCAAAAGCTGCAAGAAACGCCTTGGCATCATCGGGTTTGGCTGCGGTCTTTTCGCCTTCGCGGGCGATCAGTTTGGGGTCGGACCAGACGGGCTTGCCGTCGACGCGCCAATAAAGCGAGAAGGTCCAGCGGGGCAGGGTTTCGCCGGGATACCATTTGCCCTGGCCATAGTGAAGGAGCCCTGCCGGGGCGAAGCGCTCGCGAAGCCGGCGGATCAAGGTATCGGCCAGCGCCCGTTTGGTGGGGCCGACCGCATCGGTATTCCACTCGCCACTTTCAAAATCATCCACCGACACAAATGTGGGTTCGCCACCCATGGTCAGGCGTACATCGTGATCGGCGAGGTTTTTGTCGACTTGGTGGCCCAACGTATTGAGAGCGTTCCAGTCCTCGTCGGAAAAAGGTTTGGTGATGCGCGGGTGCTCGGCGACGCGATCAACGCGCATGTCAAAATTGAAGTCGACATTGGCAAAGCTGGCGAGGCCCGAGATCGGGGCGGCGTTGCGATAATGTGGGGTGGCAGCGAGCGGGACGTGGCTTTCGCCGGTCAGAAGGCCCGAGGTGGGGTCAAGTCCAATCCATCCGGCACCGGGCAGATAGACCTCGCACCAGGCATGCAGGTCGGTGAAGTCATGGTCGGTTCCGGCAGGACCATCGAGCGACACCAGATCGGGTTTGAGCTGAATGAGATAGCCCGAAACAAAGCGGGCAGCGAGGCCAAGGTGGCGCAGGGTTTGCACCAGCAGCCAGGAAGAATCCCGGCAGGAACCCCTGGCCGCGCTCAGTGTTTCTTCAGGCGTCCAGACGCCGGTTTCCATGCGCACGATATAATTGACGTGTTGCTGGATCGAGGCGTTGATGGCTGTGACGAAATTGACGGTGTTCATTGGCGTTCGGTCGATGCCGGCAAGGAAGCTGGTCAGCAGGGGGCCTGCGGGTTCGGGCACCATATAGATCGACAAATCCTGCCGAACGTCTTCGGGATAGAGGAACGGCCAGATTTCGGCACTTTCCTCAACGAAAAAATCGAAGGGATTGTAGACCGACATGTCGGCCACCAGATCGACTTCGATCTTGAGTTCGGTCACCGGCTCAGGAAACACAAACCGCGACATGTAATTGCCGTAGGGATCTTGCTGGACATTGACGAAATGATCGGACGGGGTGACGCGCAGGGAATGGCTCAAGACCTTGGTCTTGCTGTGGGGCGCGGGTTGCAGCCGGATGATCTGGGGCTGAAGGTAAACGGGTCGGTCGTACCGATAATGGGTCAGATGATAGACGGCGGCTTTAATTGACATGCCTGGGCGTCTCTCGCTGTAAGGGCCACAATTTCGACTTCCCAAGCCAGCTTATCCCGAGTTTTGGCAGTGCGATAGGCTTTGTGCACGGTACCGGCGTGCAATCGACCAAGAGGACGCATCGAGCCTGTCGTTGATTGGGCGGCATAGCGGGTGTCTCGTCGTCCGGGTTACCCAGGTGTGGGTCAACGGATTGACTTCACTAGGGTTTTTGCCAGAGATCCGATTATCGGGAGCGCTACAGTTTAGAGTTCTTCTAAACTATTGAATTTATTATTGATTTTTAATGTTGATATTGTTAGTCCGCTTTCAAGTGATGCCCCTGATGGGCTTGGAATGGCGTTTTATACTAGATCTGGAGTTGCAAGGTGACGTTACAAACCCGAGGCCTGTTGGCCTCCATGAGCTTGGCGCTGGGCCTGTTTACCGCGCCGGTGGCGGTTTTGGCGCAGGAGGCCAATGTTGAGGGCGTTCTGGCCACCTATGCCGATATTGCACAGGCCGGATATGAAGATGCGCTGGGCAAGGCCATGGCGCTTGAAGTGGCGGTTGATGCGTTGATTGCATCGCCAAGCGAAGAGACATTGGCCGCAGCTCGCGAGGCCTGGAAGGCGTCGCGCCCCGCCTATCAGCAGACCGAGGCGTATCGGTTTGGCAACCCGCTGGTCGATGCCTGGGAAGGGCGGGTCAATGCCTGGCCACTCGATGAGGGTTTGATTGATTATGTCGATGCGAGCTATGGCGCCGAGAGCGACACAAATTCGCTCTACACGGCCAATGTCATCGCCAATACCTCGCTGATGGTCGATGGTGTCAGCGTTGATGCCAGCAATATTACCCCGAACTTCCTGCAGAACGATTTGCAGGAAGCCGGTGGGATCGAATCCAATGTGGCGACTGGCTATCACGCCATTGAATTCCTGCTTTGGGGGCAGGACCTCAATGGCACGGGACCGGGGGCGGGGACGCGGCCTGCCACTGACTATTCAACCGCACCAAACGCCGATCGGCGCGCTGCTTATCTCAAGGCTGCCACGAGCCTGTTGGTAAGCGATCTGCAAGAAATGGCAGGCGGGTGGCAAGCTGATGGCGCGGCGCGGGCGGCCCTGCCCAATCTCGGCATTTCGGCCATTCTGACGGGTATGGGGTCGCTGTCGTTTGGTGAACTGGCAGGCCAGCGCATGAAACTGGGCCTGTTGTTGCATGATCCCGAAGAAGAGCATGACTGCTTTTCCGATACCACGGCGACCTCGTATCTTAATGATGGTATCGGGGTGCGCAATGTTTACCTCGGCAACTATGTCCGCACCGATGGCAGTCAAGTGGATGGGGCGTCGGTTTCCGATCTGGTCGCCGCCAAAGACCCTGCGCTTGACGCCGAAATCAGGGCACTTCTCGATGATAGTGTCAACAAGCTGCAGGTGCTGGTTGATCGGGCTGCGGGCGGAGAAGCCTACGATCAGCAGATCGGGGAAGGCAATGAGGCGGGTAATGCAGCTGTGCAGGCGGCAATTGATGCGCTGATGGCTCAGACGCGGGGCGTTGAGCGGGCCGTTTCGTTGCTCGATTTGGCCAATGTGTCGATTGAGGACAGCGATAGCCTGTCCAATCCGGATGCTGTTTTCCAATAGCGATATGTGACAGGTGGGCTGGTCTCACCGGCCCATCATGCGTCGATCCGGCGCAAGTTTATGGGCGGAGCAGGCATTGCGCCAGCGCAACGCCCGGGGATAGAAAATTGCAACCGACGGGGCAAAGCTGACCCTTTGGGCGTTTTGAGGATCATGGGCCGATGCAAGTTCGTTTGACATTATTGTTGGCGGCAACGCTGATGTCGGGGATTGTGCTGGCGCAGGACAATTTCGGGGTGCGCGGCGATCTGTCGGCCAAGGATCTGGCGCGTGTGCGTGCGGTAACGGCGCCAACGACCGATTTCAGCAAAGCCGAAAAGTTCGAGAACATGCAGGCGGGTGCTGCAACTACCAAGAAGGTGGTGGATGCCAATGTCTATTCGCACTTTCAGGCCAATCTGAGTTTTGCGCAGCAGGCAGATTTCGGGGTAGGGGATGCGTTGTTCCGAAAACTCTGGATATCAGCGCCCTCCTCAACGCAAGCATCGGACGGGTTGGGTCCGCTGTTCAATTCGCGGGCCTGTCAGAGTTGCCATGTCAAGGATGGTCGCGGGCATGCACCGAGTCCTGATGAAGTAGCGGAATCCATGTTCCTGCGCCTTTCGGTGCCACCGGGTGACAAGGACACGCGGCAATCACTTGATGGTATTTTTGCGGGCGAAGTGGGCGACCCTACCTATGGCACGCAATTGCAGAATTTTGCCGTCGGTGGCCTGTCTGCCGAGGGGCGCATGGCAATCGATTATACCGATCTGCCGGAAACGCTTGGTGATGGGAGCGTGTTAACGCTGCGCAATCCGCACTATTCGGTCAGCGATCTTGGCTATGGGGCAATGGCGGACAATGTGATGCTCTCGCCTCGGGTGGCGCCGCCCATGATCGGGTTGGGGTTGGTTGAACAGATTCCGGCTGAGGATATTTTGGTGCACGCGGACCCGGCTGATAGTGACAGCGATGGCATATCCGGCAAGGCCAACTACACAATTGAACCAGTGAGCCAGACAGTGATGTTGGGCCGGTTCGGCTGGAAGGCCGGGATGGCCACAATCCGCTCGCAGGCGGCCGCAGCCTTTGCAGGCGACATCGGTATTGCGACGCCTTTGGTCAACAAGCCATTTGGTGACTGCACCAGCAACCAGGCGGCCTGCCTGGCAATGCCGACGGGCGAACAGGTCCGGCTTGGTGTTTCCGAAGCACCGGACCCGGTATTGGACATGGTGACGGCCTATTCGCAAACGCTGGGCGTGCCCGAGCGACGCAAGGTCGATGATCCACAGGTCTTGCTTGGCAAGCAGGCGTTTTACCAAGCAGGATGTGCTTCCTGTCATGTGCCAAAATTCGTGACCTCGCGTGATGCCGATAGCGCGCATAAATTTCAACTGATCTGGCCCTATTCGGATTTCTTGCTGCACGACATGGGCGAGGGTCTGGCCGATCACCGGCCCGAGGGGCTGGCGGACGGCTATGAATGGCGCACGCCGCCGCTTTGGGGGATAGGCCTGAGCGAAACTGTTGCCGGGCAAGAGCAGTTTTTGCACGATGGACGGGCGCGTAGCCTGAGCGAAGCAATCCTGTGGCACGGCGGTGAAGGGCAGGTGGCGCGTGATAATTTTGCCAAACTGTCGGCGTCGACTCGCGATGATCTGATTGCTTTTCTGGAGTCGCTGTGATGCGCAAAATCCTGGTTTTGCTGATGCTGACAATGGTGGCGCCGGTAATGGCGCAGGAAGGCAAATTGCCGCCACCCAATGCCGAAGCGGCAAAATATCCGCTGGTGACGCGGTCCAGTGTTCTGGAGCGTGCTGTCAATGACGTGATCCGGCCGGCGTTTCAAAATTTCAAGGACAAGACCGACGCCATGACCGTGGCGATGGACGGGCTTTGCGTGGCGCCCAGTAGTCCCAATCTGGATGATGCAAAACTGGCTTTTGCAGATGTGGTTGATGCCTATTCGCGGGTCGAGTTCTTCACGATCGGGCCATTGGGGCGGGACAATCGAGCCGAGAGGATCTTTTTCTGGCCCGATCGCAAAGGCATTGGCTTGCGACAAGTGCAGCAAGTGTTGGCCCAAGAGGATGAGACAGCGACGACGCCCGATGGTCTGACCAGCAAAAGTGTGGCCGTTCAGGGGCTGGGAGCGTTGGAGTTTGTGCTTTATGGGACCGGTAACGATACCCTAACCAGCACGGACGGCGACTTTCGCTGCCGGTTCGGTTTGGCAATCAGCAAGAGCCTTGCCAATATCGGGTCTGAACTGGTGGTTGACTGGATGGCAAGTGATGGGATTGCAACCCATTTGATGGAACCACGCGAGGACTACGCCGACTATCGCACCAAGATCGAGGCACTCGAGGAGCTTGTTGGTTTCATGTCGCACGGAATGGAGGCCATCAGGGATACACGGCTGTTGCCGTTTATCGGGCGCGAGGGAGCGCCTAAGCCCAGGTTGGCGCCTTTTTGGCGGTCGGGACTGACGATGGCGGCGGTGCAGGCCAATATCGAGGGATTGCAGACTCTTTTTGAGAAGTCGCAGATTGCTGACGCCGTGGGGCCGACCGACATGGGGTTGCGTGCTTCGGTTGAGTTTGAATTCGCCAATGCTTTTCGTGCTGTTGATCTTGTTTCGTTGCCGGTTGATCAGGCCGTAACACGGAGCAAGCAAATGTCGGCGCTCAATTATCTGGTAATTGTCACGCAGTCGCTGCAGACGGTATTTGGTGAACAATTGTCAGCAGCGCTTTCGCTTTCGGTTGGGTTTTCAGCGCTGGATGGTGACTGACATGTGGCAGCGGCGGGCATTCTTGCGGGCGGCGGGTGTTGGCTTTGTTGCCAGTCTTTTGCCCGCGCAGACCGAGGCGCTGGATCGGGCCGATCTCGTCTTGGCGGCGGCGGTTCAAACAAGTGCGGGCAAATATGGGGCAGCGCTGGTCAGTGAGCGGGGCGAGGTGGTCAGCAAGCTGACCTTGCCGGATCGCGGGCACGATATCGTCTTTTCGCCTTCAGGCGCGCGGGGCGTGGTATTTGCCCGCCAACCGGGCACATTTGCAGTGGTGTTTGATCCAGCCGGGAGCGTGGCGCCGGTGACCCTGACCAGCCCCGAAGGGCGGCATTTTTACGGGCACGGGGTTTTTTCGCCCGATGGGCGGCTGCTTTACGCCACCGAAAGTGATTTCGAGGCGGCAAAAGGGGTGATCGGCATTTATGATGCGACCGACGATTATCGTCGCATCGGGGAAATGCCGACTTATGGCACCGGGCCGCATGAGCTGTTGCTGATGGGCGACGGGCAAACGCTGGTGATTGCCAATGGCGGGATCGAAACGCACCCCGATTATGGACGCGCCGAGCTTAATCTCGATACGATGGACCCATCGGTGGTGTTTGTGGATCGCACGAGCGGCGAGCTGATCGGACAGGTACGCCTGGCAACCGGGCTGCACCAACTTTCGATCAGGCATATGGCGATTGATGGACGGCAACGGGTCTGGTTTGGCTGCCAATACAAGGGTGAAATGGCGGATCGGCCGCAACTGATTGGTTATGCGACGCGGGACGGGGAAATCAAGCTGGTTGAATTGCCGGGCGATCTGCTGGCTGACATGCGCAATTACATCGGTTCTGTTGCCGTATCGGCGGACGGGGAGATGATTGGCGTCAGCTCGCCAGTTGGCAATCTGGTGGTGGCGATCAGTGCCGAAACAGGCAGGCCCAGTGTGATTGAAACCGTGCGCAATGGCTGTGGGTTGGCACCGCAGGGTGCGGGATTTATCGCTTCAAGTGGAGACGGTGCGCTGCGCGGCTTTGCGGGCGCGACGCAAGCCGATCAGGCATTTGAATTCGGCTTTGACAATCATTTGGCCGTGCTGGCCTGAGTCTTTGTCGGTGCGGGGCCGGAGGACTGGCGTAAGACCAGATCGACGGGCCAGAGTTCGTGAATGGATTCGACCGGTTTTCCGGCCAGCAACTGCTGGAAAAGCTCGGCAATGCGCACCCCGGCAGACCGCATGGACGAGCGGGTGGTGGACATTGAGGGCACCATATTGTCGGCATTGAGGTAAGGGAAAACGTCGTCGTGCGCGATCATCGAGACGTCTTCTCCCAAATTGAGACCAGCAATGCGCACGGCGCGAAAGACCCCTAGCGCCGTCATCATTGAGCCGGCAAGAAATGCCGTCGGTGGTTGGGGCAGTTCAAGCATGGTTTGGGTGATGCGAAAGGCAGCTTCGTCGGTGAAACTGGAATTGGCGATCAAGCCCCGGTCAATGGGCACGTTGCGGTCCATGAGAGCAGTGCAGTAGCCGGCTTCACGATGTTCGGCGAATGTGCGCCCCTTGATGCCGTTCAGAAGGGCGATGCGTCGGTGGCCCAGATCAATCAAATGGGAGGCGGCGCGTTCCATAGCGCCCTGATTGTCAATGTCGAACCAGGCGTGAGGTTCGTCGATTTCGGTGCGGCCGTGCAGGACGAAGGGCAGACGCAACTTGGTCAGTAGTCGAGCACGATCATCGTGCAGGGTGGGGGAGTGCAACAGGACGGCGTTGACGGATTGGCTGGCAGCAAGCCGTCGATAGGTGGCAACTTCTTCTTCGTGGTTATCGACCGTTGAAACCAGAATATCCATTTCCTTGTGGGCAAGGCCCGTGCCGATCCCGGCCAGAAATTCTGTCATGTGTGGGCCGAACTCGGTCGATCCGCGCAAGACGAGCCCGATAGTGCTGGCGCGACCCGTCGCCAGCCGCAAGGCATTGGCGTTGGGGCGATAGCCCAATCGGTCAGCGGTTTCCATCACGCGCAGACGCGTTGCTTCGTTGACCTCGGGGTAGCCGTTCAAAGCCCGGCTGACCGTGGTCTGGGACAATCCCAGATGTTCTGCGAGGTCTTTTAGTCTCATTGCTTTATGGCCCCGCAACGCCCTGAATAATACCAGTAACGCTGTGGCTATAGGGCGCTCAGATCGCCGTCAACATGCGGACCTGACGTTCTCCTCCGTGGTTATTCAAAGCGATTTCAAATTTTTGCGCAACCCGGAAAATAAGACTCAGAATTTTGAGGTGCGTTCATCATCCGATTTGGTGTGCTTGCCGAGTATGACGAAGTAGCGTCCGTTTTAACTAATTGATTTGTCTATCTAAAATAGGATAGATGTGAAAGCTGGAGCGGAAATTCGAAAATCCATGCTTGACAGAAAATTCGCCGTCTGGTTCTTTTTGGTTCAAAGCGCTTTGGAAGGTTGGCTGATCGATCCGAGTCAACCGGGGGCTTTCGGGAGGAATGCGGGGTCAGAGGATATGCAATGCATGCCCTCTGGGTTCAGCGTGTCTTCTGGCAAATGATTCTCGGGAGGAATTTTTTATGAAATTCAAGATGTTACTCGCTGGACTACTGGCGACGGTCGCCCTTGGCGGCGTTGCCCAAGCTGCCAGTTTGTCCATGGTATCGGGCGACACTGGCAATGGCCTGGCGTTCCTGCGCGGCCAGCTTGATCGCTTTGAGGCTGAAACCGGTAATACGGTGACCATCGTACCGATGCCGTCCTCTACCTCTGACCAGTTTGGTCAGTATCGTTTGTGGCTGGCTGCCGGGAATAGCGACATTGATGTGTACCAAACCGACGTTATCTGGGCGCCGCAGCTGGCGGACCAGTTTCTCGATCTGACTGATGCGGCCAAGGACGTGGTCAAGGATCACTTCCCATCGATCATTGAAAGTCAGACAGTGGACGGCAAGCTGGTGGCGCTGCCCGCGTTTACCGATGCGCCAGCGCTCTACTATCGCACCGATCTGCTCGAAAAATATAACAAGACCCCGCCCAAGACCTGGGAAGAAATGGCCGCCACTGCCAAGGAAATCATGGATGGCGAGCGGGCCGACGGCAACAAGGACATGTATGGTTTTGTGTTCCAGGGCAATGCCTATGAAGGACTGACCTGCGACGCGCTGGAGTGGGTGAAATCCTCGGGCGGCGGCCAGATCGTTGAAGCTGACGGGACGATTTCGATCAATAATCCAAAGGCTGCCGCGGCGATTGATCGGGCGGCAAGCTGGGTCGGTTCGATCGCACCCGAGGGCGTGCTGGCCTATCAGGAAGAGGAAAGCCGCGGTGTGTGGCAGCTTGGCAATTCAGTGTTCATGCGTAACTGGCCCTATGCCTATCAGTTGGGCAATAGCGCCGACTCTGCTGTGAAAGACAAGTTCGACGTGGTGCCGTTGCCTGCTGGTGCCGGCGATGGCAACAGTTCGGCCGCTACACTCGGCGGGTGGAATGTTGCGGTTTCGAAATATACGAAATCGCCAGATGAAGCGATCAAGCTGGCTTTGTTCCTGTCCTCCAAGGAGGTCCAGAAGGAACGCGCCATTGATCAGTCGAACCTGCCGACCATCGTATCGCTCTATGACGATCCTGATATTGCCAAGGCTCAGCCGATCATTCCGCGCTGGAAGGACGTGTTCCTGCAGGCCGTGCCGCGGCCATCGGCGCCGACCAAGGTAAAGTACAACGAGGTGTCGTCGCTGTTCTGGAGCGCCGTTCACGACACGATGTCGGGCAATGGTTCGGCCGCGGACAATCTTGAAGTGCTGGAAGCCAAGTTGACCGACCTCAAAGGTGACGGCTGGTAAGACCTCCAACCAGCCAAATGACGGCGGGGTCCGGACTATCCGGCTCCCGCCGTCATCCCTGAACCTTTGTGGCAGAGGATCAATATGTCGAGCGAAACAATAGTGCCGCCCAAGGTGGTGCTGGCAAAACCCATCAAATCCGAACTCCTGACGCAACGCGTTGCAGCGGCGCGATGGTTTCTAATTCCTATGTTGGTGGCGCTGGCCGTCGTTGCCGGTTGGCCGCTCCTGCGCTCGATTTATTTTTCCTTCACCGACGCCTCGCTGACTGACCTCTACAATGCCAAATTCGTCGGTTTCAAAAACTACATTTCATGGACGACGCTCAAGAGCGGACGGACAATTTATTCAGGCCTGCTAGTTGACCCGGTCTGGTGGAACGCGGTTTGGAACACGTTGCGATTTGCCGTGGTTTCGGTGTTTTTCGAGGCTGTGCTGGGCATGATCGTGGCATTGGTGCTCAATGCCGAATTCAAGGGCCGCAGCATTGTGCGCGCTGCAATTCTCATCCCATGGGCGATCCCGACAATCGTCTCGGCCAAAATGTGGGCATGGATGCTTAATGACCAATTCGGGATACTCAACGATCTGGGCCTGCGGCTCGGGCTGTTGGGTGAGAAGGTGGCATGGACGGCCCAGCCGGATACGGCCATGACAGCGGTGCTGATCGTTGACGTCTGGAAGACCACGCCGTTCATGGCCCTACTGGTGCTGGCTGGATTGCAGATGATCCCCAAGGATATTTATGAAGCTGCGGAAATTGACGGGGTTCACCCGGTCAAACAGTTTTTCCGCATTACCTTGCCGCTGGTGCGTCCGGCGCTGATGGTAGCGATCATATTCCGCCTGCTCGATGCGATGCGCATTTTCGATTTGATCTATGTGCTGACCCCCAACAGTTCAGCGACCAAGACCATGTCGGTGGTGGCGCGCGAAAACCTGTTTGACTTTGACAAGTTTGCTTATGGGTCAGCGCAATCGACGCTGTTGTTCGTGATCATCGCGGTTATGACTGCGCTCTATATCTGGTTGGGCCGGGTGCGCTTCGATGGGGGGATCGATAGATGCTCTGGAGTTATACCAAGACAACCGCCTTTTATATGCTGGTGCTGGTGATCGTGGTTATTTCGGTGTTTCCGTTCTACTACGCCATTCTGACGAGTTTCAAATCCGGCACGGCGCTGTTTCAGGTGGATTACTGGCCAACCTCGTTTTCCTGGGACAATTACATTGCCGTTTTCAGCCAAGGGGCGTTTCCGCGCAATCTGCTGAATTCGGTTTTCGTTGCATCAACGACGGTACTGTTGGCGCTGTTTCTGGCGGTCACGGCGGCGTTCGCGCTGAGCCGGGTCCGGTTTCGGGGGCGCTCACTGTTGTTGATGACGATCCTGGGCGTTTCGATGTTTCCCCAGATCGCGGTGTTGGCGGGGCTGTTTGAAGTTATCCGGGCGCTGGGCATCTACAATACGCCTTGGGCGCTGATATTCTCCTATACGATCTTTACACTGCCGTTCACGGTCTGGGTCCTGACCACATTCATGCGCGAGCTGCCCATTGAAATTGAGGAAGCAGCGATTGTGGATGGGGCGACGCCCTGGGTGATCATTACCCGGGTGTTCCTGCCACTGATGTGGCCAGCATTGGTGACCACCGGATTGCTGGCGTTTATTGGCGCGTGGAACGAATTCCTGTTTGCGCTCACATTCACATCGTCCAACCTGACGCGTACCGTGCCGGTCGCCATCGCGCTTTTGTCGGGTGGGTCGCAGTATGAGATACCCTGGGGCATAATCATGGCGGCCTCGGTAATCGTGACGGTACCGCTTGTCGTGCTGGTACTCGTCTTCCAGCGCAAAATTGTTTCCGGCCTGACCGCCGGCGGGGTTAAGGGGTAGGCAATGGCCAATATTCAACTCAAAGATGTGCGCAAGTCATTTGGCACGGTCAAGGTGATCAAGGGGGTCGATCTCGAGATCAAGTCGGGTGAGTTCATGGTGTTCGTCGGCCCGTCAGGATGTGGCAAGTCAACCCTGTTGCGGTTAGTGGCCGGGCTTGAGGACATTACCTCGGGGCAGCTGCTGTTTGACGGTGAAGTGGTCAATGGTCTGACACCATCCAAGCGCGGTATCGCCATGGTGTTCCAGTCCTATGCGCTTTATCCGCACATGACCGTATATGACAATATGGCGTTCGGGTTGACGCTGGAGAAGGGTAGCAAGGAGCAGATTCGCGAGCGGGTTACCAAGGCGGCAGACCTTTTGCAGATAGGGCAATATCTGGACAGGTTGCCCAAGCAATTGTCCGGTGGACAGCGGCAGCGCGTGGCCATCGGTCGGGCGATTGTGCGCGATCCAAAAGTGTTCTTGTTTGATGAGCCACTGTCTAATCTTGATGCGGCGTTGCGCGTGGCGACGCGGATCGAGATCGCCAAGCTGCATGAGGATATGAACAGTGTCACCATGATCTATGTGACCCATGATCAGGTTGAGGCGATGACGCTGGCGGATCGGATTTGCGTGTTGCGTGACGGCGTGATCGAGCAGGTCGGCACACCCATGGAGCTTTATGAAACGCCGGATTCGCTGTTTGTGGCGGGATTTATCGGTTCGCCCAAGATGAATTTTATTAGCGGCGAAGCGGCGGCGGCGTATAAGGCGCATACATTGGGGATAAGAGGCGAGCACCTCAATGTTGTATCAGAGGGTGGGGTGTGGAACGGCAAGGTCATTCACACCGAAAATCTCGGTGCCGACAGCTATGTCTATCTCGAAATGGGCATGGAAGAACCGGTTGTGGTGCGATTGGACGGCAACAATAACTATCATTCGGGCGATGTGGTTCACGTTTCGCCGATGGAAGACAAGCTCCATCGATTTGACGAAGAGGGTAAACCAATCCGCTGAATCTTCAGCCAGTCGCCCGACTGGCTGCAACATTAATCCATCATCCGCCGGGTCGCCCCTTGGGTTGGTCCGGCGGTTGGCCGAATCCGGGACCCGACCTCGATGATCCCGGTTCGCAATCGACAAAATTGAAGACTTCAGGAGTTTCAAATGGCTATTCGCACTCTGGTTTGGGGCGAGAACGTTCACGAGCACCTCAACAAGGTGGTACATGACACCTATCCCGAGGGGATGCACACCCAGATCGCCAAGCTTCTCAGCAGCGACGCCAATATTTCGGCCAGCACCGCAACATTGCAGGAGCCTGAGCACGGATTGACCGAGGCGATATTGGCCGAAACCGACGTTTTGCTGTGGTGGGGACATCGGGCGCACGGCGATGTGGCCGATGAAGTGGTTGAACGCGTGGCCAAGCGCGTTTGGGAAGGCATGGGGCTGATCGTTTTGCACTCGGGGCATTTTTCCAAAATTTTCAAACGATTGATGGGTTCGCCCTGCGCCTTGAGTTGGCGCGAAGCAGGCGAGCGGGAGCGGCTGTGGGTGGTCAATCCCGGTCATCCGATTGCCAAAGGACTGCCAGCCCATTTCGAACTTGAAAATGAAGAAATGTATGGCGAACCGTTTTCGGTGCCGGAACCGTTGGAAACTGTTTTCGTTTCCTGGTTTCAGGGGGGCGAAATCTTTCGCTCCGGGCTGACTTATCGGCGCGGCGCGGGCAATGTTTTCTATTTCCGCCCCGGCCACGAAACCTATCCCACTTACCACGACGATACCGTGGGCAAGGTGCTGCGCAATGCGGTCAACTGGGCCTATAATCCCAACAACTATCCTGACATCACCGAGGCGCCGAACGTGCCGGTCGACAAGGCGCTGGAGCCGATTGTCGCGCGGGGACAGGGCTTGCACAGCGCCGGTGAAGAGGGCTTCAAGTAGCACTGTAAAAATCTTGAATTGAGCATTCGCGCGGCAGCGGGGGTGCCCAATTTGGCGAACTATCGTTTCAAGGAATTCACTTATGCGTCTGCTCATTCTGGGAACTGGTGGCATGGCCAACCAGCACGCCAAACATTTTTCCGCCATTGACGGGGTGACGCTGGTGGGCGGCGTCGATGTCGATCCGGCGCGCGTCGAGGCCTTTGGTAAGGCTCACAATATTGAACGCGGCTTTGGCTCGCTCGATGCTGCATTGGCGTGGGGCGAGTTTGACGCGGTGGCCAACGTGACGCCCGACAGTGTGCATTATCCCACAACAATGGCGGCAGTCGCGGCGGGCAAGCATGTGTTTTGCGAAAAGCCGTTGGCAACTGACCACGGTCGGGCCATGGAAATGACGGAAGCTGCCGACAAGGCGGGCGTTGTGGCGATGGTCAATCTGACCTATCGCAACGTGGCGCAATTGCAAAAGGCGCGCTCCATTGTTCAGGCGGGCGAGATCGGTGCAGTCAAACACATCGAAGCCAGCTATTTGCAAAGTTGGCTCGTATCCAAGGCGTGGGGTGATTGGCGCACCGAAAGCCAGTGGTTGTGGCGGCTGAGCAAGAAGCATGGCTCCAATGGTGTTTTGGGCGATATTGGGGTGCATATTCTCGATTTTGCCGTCTATGGCGCGGGTTCGGATATTGACCGGGTGTTCTGCCGTTTGCAGACCTTTGACAAGGCAGAAAATAACCGGATCGGGGAATATGAACTGGACGCCAACGACAGCTTTGCCATGTCGGTGCAGCTGGAAAACGGCGCGCTCGGCGTGGTTCATGCGACGCGCTGGGCGACCGGGCACATGAATGAATTGCGTCTGCGGGTTTATGGCGAAAAGGGCTCGGTCGAGGTCCAGCATCGCCATGATGGCAGTTCTCTGCGGACGTGCCTTGGCGCAGATGCGGAAACCGGCACCTGGAGCGCGGTTGAGTGTGATCCGGTGCCAACCAATTACCAGCGTTTTCATGAGGCGGTGAAGGCGGGCAAGACCATGGAGCCCTCGTTCCGCCATGCGACTAATCTACAAAAAGTGCTTGATCTGGCGACTGTTACCGACACCGACCGGCGCGAGCATCAGGTCGAAGGTTGAGCGTTGCGCAAAAAGAACGTCGGCCGATGACCCAGGGGGCAACGCCATATTTGAGATCACAGGAATTTCTTCAGGCAGGTTGTTTCTAATTCGTCACGTGGTTCTTGCAACCTGTTGCACCGGTTCCGACTTAATAATGTAAGCAGGAATTGGAGCGTCGAAATGAGTATCATCTGGAGCATAATCATTGGCTTTCTGGCGGGTATGATCGCCAAATGGATTACGCCGGGCGATAACAAGCCGTCCGGGTTCATTTTGACCACGGTCCTGGGGATCGTTGGATCGCTGTTGGCGACGTGGCTGGGGCAGGTGATTGGCTGGTATGGTCCAAACGATGGGGCCAATTTTATTGGCGCCATTGTGGGGGCTGTTATCATTCTTCTGGCCTGGACACAGATCGCCCGCAGGGCCTGATATGTACGAAAAAGGGGCGCCGTGGCGCCCCTTGATCGATTCGAACTAGAAAAATCTATTTGATTTCGGTGATGCGACCATCGGTATAGGGGGTGTATTCGCCGCCCATTTTTGCGATGTAATCTGCCAGAACATTTTCCAGCGGCGGGCCAAAGTCATATGGATTGTCGCCCGACGCGAAGGTTTCATAGCCGTCGCCACCGCCACGCACATAATTGTTGGTGGCAAGAGTGTAGGTGGCTTCTTCATCGATTGGCGCAAAGCTGTCGCTGCTGCCCACCATCACGTCGCTGATGCGCGACCCGGCTGGCTTGGACAGGTCAAACGAGAATTTAAGACCTGCCACCTGTGGGAAGCGGCCGGCGCCATTTTCAACATCGCTAACCCCATTTTCGAGCGCTTCGATAACATCGGCGCCCGAGATCTGAACGGTTGCAAGGGTATTGGAGAACGGCAGGACAGTAACAACTTCACCCATGGTGATGTCGCCCGCATCAATCGAAGCGCGCAAGCCACCGCCATTTGCCAGGGCAATACTGGCACCCTGTTCTGCGGTGCGGTCAAGCATGGCGTCGGCCATCAGGTCGCCCATTTCACATTCCTGGGCGCGGCAGGTTTCACGCGAGCCATCGATGGCTGCGGTGGTGGTGCCGATGACCTTGCCCATTGCTTCCTGGATCGGACCGGCCAGAGCCGTCAGCTCTTCAGCGAACTTCGGATCACCCTTGACCGAAGCATCTATCAGGTAAGGCGCGCCGGAGGCTGATATCACATTGCCCGCGTCGTCCCAGGTGACGGCGATATCGCCAAGATATTTGCCATATTCATTGGCTTGGACCACTGGCACTTCAACGCCGGCGGGGTTGGTGACCATGGTTGGATAGGGCCCCGCAGCCTTTTCGTCGGTGTTGGACAGGAGCGTATGCGAGTGTCCGCCCACAATCACGTCAACCAGTGGCAGCGCGGCTGCGACTTGTTGGTCGACCGTGTATCCGATGTGGCTGAGCAGGATAATCTTGTTGACGCCAGCGGCGTCGAGAGCTTCGGACGCACCCCGGACATATTGGATGACGTCGTAAAATTCGACTTCGCCCGGCGATGAAATCTCAGGCGTATCTTCGGTTGTTGCGCCGATGATGCCGATTTTTTCACCGCCGACATCAACAATGATCGAGCCTTTGATCTTGCCGGCCAGATCTGGCGAACGCGAGACGTCGAAATTACCGCCAATGATGGGGAAGTTGGCCGCTGCGATGAATTTTGAGAATTCAGCCGGGCCATCGTCAAATTCATGATTGCCGGTAGCGACAACGTCAAAGCCCATCTGGTTGAAGAAATCGGCCACGACCTTCGATTTATAGGTGGTGTAATAGAGAGAGCCCTGGAAATTGTCGCCTGCGGACAGAAGCAAGACATTGCCGCCGTCCTTGCTGAGCTCGTCGCGGGTGGTGTCAATAATGGTCTTGAGGCGGGCAATGCCTCCAAAACATTCGCCCTTTGCATCGGTCTCCGCGTTGCAATCGGAGTTGGAGCCGGTGATGGGATCAAAGCGCGAGTGGAAATCGTTGATGTGCAGGATATTTAGCGTGTAGTCGGCAAATGCCGTGCCGGAGAATCCAGCAAAAAGGGTCAGCGCCGTAGCGCCGAGGAGCAGCTTCTTCATCCTGTGTTCCTTCAAATTATCTGCATTGACGTCGTCTGGCCCGCTATTATTGTTATGGGCGAACCAGTCATCGCGGAACGATAGTTAATCAGTTATTTGTGACAGTGAAAAGTGGACCAGACGGTCAAATTTATTCTTGTCGGCAACGATGGCTGATGCGTCCGAAGGGGGCTTTCAATCCGGCTTCATTGCGCTAAGTTCCCCCCGTTTGATTTGCGAGGGAATTTTTATGCGTAGCGCTTTGATCGTTTATGGGGGATGGGCCGGACACGAGCCTGAGGAATGTGCAACGATTTATCGCCGTTGGTTGCATGAGGATGGGTTTTCGGTGCGCACAGCGACAGAAACCTCAGCATTCGCCGATCCTTCGATCCATGATCTGTCTCTAATCATTCCGATCTTCACCATGTCCAAAATCGAAAAAGAAGAAGCGACCAACCTGGCCAAGGCGGTCGAAAATGGTGTTGGGCTGGCCGGACATCATGGTGGAATGAGCGACGCATTCCGCGATTCGGTTGAATATCAATTCATGGTTGGCGGCCAGTGGGTGGCTCATCCGGGCGATATCATCGACTATCGGGTTGATGTCGCAAAGCCTGATGATCCCATCATGGCCGGGGTGAAACCGTTCAATTATACGTCCGAGCAATATTACATGCACGTCGATCCGTCGATCGAAGTGCTGGCAACCACGACGTTTTCGGGCGAACACAATAGCTGGATTGACGGTGTCGTCATGCCGGTGACTTGGAAGCGGCACCACGGCAAGGGGCGCGTATTCCATACAACGCTTGGTCATGTCGCCAAGGAATTTGAAGTGCCCGAAATGGCGACGATGATGCGGCGTGGCATGAACTGGGCGGCGCGCCAGGAATAATGGTTTCAGGCGCTACCAGCGTAATAGGTAGCGCCCCAGAATGGCTCCGGCTGCGGCGACAATTGAAATGCCGAGTGTGTACCAGATCAAAAGGAATGCCAGGCCGTTTTCGCCACAGTGGAACGAATAAACCCACGCCCCGGCCCCCCCGCCAGCATACCCGCGGCAAGGCCCGCGAGCGTTGGATTGGCGGGTGCCAAACGGCGCATTGCCACCAGAAGCGTCGCCAGAATGGGAGATGACAGCGCGACGATCAGCCAAGGGCAGACCAGCGCTGATCCGCCCAGAATATAGACCATCGCGGTTTGCTGGTCGGTACCCATCAGTTGGGTTGCGGCGCCAAGCGCGAGGATAAGAACAAGGATGGGGGCGGCAAACCAAGGCCATTTTATCCGCCCTTCGGGGCGGACAAGTGTCAGGGTCAAAACCCCGCCAAGCACTGCGATTGCCATGGTGTAGGCAGACTTGATCCAGAAGACCGGACCAAGCATGGCGACGTCGATATCCGCACGGAAGCCAAGTTCCATCAACAAAGCCGATACAGCGACAACGCCGCCAATGGCCAGCGCGCCCAAAATCATCAGCTGCACGGCGTTGTGGGGTACCGGTTTTAGGTTATTGCTGAGGCGGGCAATCAACTCATCAGTCATTTGTTGCCTCCTGAAAATCGTGCCGTCAGTGCCTTGAGTCCTCGGTGAATTGAAACTTTTGCAGCCGTCTCGCTCATGTTGCTGGCTTTGGCGGCTTCAGCGATGCTGGCGCCCTCGATGCGCACTTTTCGAATCAAAGTCTCGGTGCGCTTTGGCACTGTATGCAGTGCCGTGTCCAGATCCATGCGGGTTGCAGCATCCGCTGTATCGTCGCGGGCGAATAAAGGGGCGTCATCGTCAAGCGGGACTGTAACACGCAGGGAATAGCGGCGCACGTGATCGACAAATTTGTGGTGGGCAACAGCGTGCAACCACGCGGTAAATGGTCGTTTGCGGTCATAGGACATTCGCCGCGAATGAATTGCCAGCAATGTCTCCTGCACAAGATCCTCCGCATAGGCGGCATGGGCGGCATGAAGCCGCCGTGTGAAATAGCGATATAAATGACGACGCAGCTCAGAGAGCAAAGTGCGGTATGCGCCAGCATCGCCATTGAGCGATTCCAGCATCAACGCGCGCAATCGCGTCTCGGTGGTGTCAGGCTCGCTCATTGCTACTCATTCGTTCAGATCAGGCACATGGTTACAGTCTGGGCGTGTTGTTGGGCAGTATATAGACTGGTCACGACGGTGTGAATGTGTAACCGGACAGGTTTATCGCGCGAAATGGTTGCATGTATCACGGCACAGGGCCGGTGAACATGTGCAGGAGATTTCCGGATGACTTTCCAGTCAAATCGTTTTTCACTTCCATTGGCGGCAGTGCTGCTTGTGGCATCCATGACAGCCGGGGCCAGTGCCCAGGACGCCATGAAGAGCGATGCAATGGCGGGAGACGCCATGAAAGGCGGAGCCATGGCCACTGAAGCGATGGGTGTCATGGGCATGATGAGCGAAGCCGATTTTGAATTGTGTCTTGAACAGGTGGATGCCATCACATTTGCAGAAGTCAAGAAAGTGGCTTCGGAGGCCTGCAACTCGATGCACGGTTCGGCGATGGGTGGCGATGCGATGGCGCCAAAGCAATAAACATGCTGTGATCGGCGACAATTGTTCTGCGCTACACCGTTGCTATACGGCATGTGTAGGACAATTGGCCGCTGGCGAGGGGATTCCGAATGGCAGATGTAATCGAGACAGCACCAACAAAGGGGCCGTTGATCTATAGGCAATCGATTTTTACCCGTGTCACGCACTGGGTATGGGCAATCTGCCTATTCTTCCTCTTGCTGAGCGGATTGCAGATTTTCAATGCACATCCCTCGCTCTATATCGGCCAGCAATCGGGCTTCGAGTTCGAAAATGCGGTGCTCGAAATATATGCGGTCAATACAGACGACGGCCCGCGCGGCAAGACCAAATTATTCGGACAGGAATTCGACACTAGCGGCGTTCTGGGAATGAGTGGTACCGAGCAGCGCCCGGCATTTCGAGGTTTTCCGGCGGCGCTGACCATCCCTTCATTTCAGGACCTGGCTACCGGGCGGGTGGTCCATTTCTTTTTTGCCTGGACTTTTGTCCTGACGATGTTTGTCTGGTTTATGGCCAGTTTCATCAATGGCCACATCCGACGCGATATAGTGGTAACGCCGAATGACATTCGGGGCGTGCCCAAGGATATCAAAGATCACGCAACGCTTAAATTTCGTCATGGTCGAAGCTATGGCCCGTTGCAGAAACTGAGCTATTTCGGCGTGTTCTTCATCCTGTTTCCGCTGATTATCCTAACCGGGCTGACCATGTCTCCGGGCATCGATAGTGCCTGGCCATGGTTGCTGGATGTGTTTGGCGGTCGGCAGACGGCGCGCACGATCCACTTTGTCGTAATGACGCTGCTGGTGGCATTTTTCATCATTCATATCATCATGGTTGTTGCCGCTGGCCCAATTAACGAGTTGCGCTCAATGATCACCGGATGGTACCGCGCCAGTCCGGGAACGACGACAGAAGAAGGAGAACAGCCATGAGCCAGTTGCAACTGACACGTCGCCGTTTTCTCGGTGTATCCGCCGCCAGCGCATCCTCGCTGGTATTGGCGGGTTGCGAACAATTTGATTTCCTGGGTTCGCGTGACAATGAAGTGCGCAATGTACTCGAAATGGCCAACACGCTGACCTACAAGGTTCAGCGAGGCCTGATCGGGGATCAGGTCATGGCGCGTGAATATTCGGCCAGTGAGATCCGGCAGGGTCAAAAACCCAATGGTTCAACCGATCCGACGACGCCAGAATACAAGGCACTGGTCGCCAATGATTTTGCCGACTATCGGCTCAAGATTACCGGCATGGTGGAGCAGGAGGTCAGTTTTTCGCTGGACGAATTACGCAATATGCCGGTGCGAAGCCAGATTACCCGGCATGATTGTGTCGAAGGATGGAGTTGCATTGCCAAATGGACGGGCACGCCGCTTTCCGGCCTTTTGGACCAGGCCAAGGTCAGGCCTGAGGCGCGGTTTGCCGTCTATCACTGTTTCGACAATATCCAACGCAGTCTGAGTGGGGACATTCTCTATTACGAAAGCTCGGATTTGGTGGATGCCTATCATCCACAGTCCATCTTGTCGTACGGGTTGAACGATGAGGCGTTGCCGATTGCAAATGGCGCACCGATCCGCCTGCGCATCGAGCGGGCGCTGGGCTACAAGCAGCCCAAATTCTTGCATACGGTTGAGTTGGTGGATGATCTCTCCCCGTTCGGCAAGGGCAAGGGCGGCTATTGGGAAGACAATGGCTATGATTGGTATGGCGGTATCTGAGCAGGTGAGGGCACGGTGAGTGACGAGTTGACTGGGGGGTGTCTGTGTGGCGCAGTGCGGTATCGTGTGGCGGACGAATTTGAGTACGCAGCCAATTGCCACTGCTCAAATTGTCGGCGCGCGACAGGATCGGCGTTCAAGCCCTTTGCAGGAATCACAGTTGAAAAATTTCATATAACTGCGGGCGGCGACAGCCTGCTTATTTATGGTGATCCCTCAGCGCACGATGCGCATTGCGCCAAGTGTGGGTCTTTACTTTACTCCCTGGTGCGCGACGGTACTTATTTTCATATTCCAATGGGGACGCTGGCCGATGCGCCGAGCATGTTTCCAACGGCACATATATTCGTTGCCTCTAAAGCGCCATGGTATGAGATCACCGATGGATTGCCGCAGTATGATAGTTTTGCGGACGACTAGGGCTGAAGATTTGGGGTGCGTGCAGGGCTGGCATGCGAACCCGTCACGCAAATTTGCTTGCTATTTGGGCGGTTCTCGCCCATATCACAGCCATCGTCACTGGCAGCAGAGCGCGTCGAAGCGCTTTTTGTTGCGAAACAGCATGACGGACTTCTCTTCTTATCGACCAATGCGGTGAGCGGCGAAGTACCCCGGTAGACGACCAGCCGGGCCAGCCAGCACCCGCGCGATAGCAATCTTTATATCGCCGTATGCATATTTATGAACCCGCCAATCCACAGGGATTGGCGTCGGCAGCGCCCGCTTTGGATGGCGCGCCATTTGAAAGACTATATATTGACCAATTTTGCTGAACTCGGATTGCCTGAATTGCTCGTCAACTCGCTGGCGCGCGCCGGCTTTAACGAGCCGACTAAAATCCAGTCCGAAGCCATTCCGCACCTCTTGACCGGTAAGGACCTGATGGGCATTGCCCAGACAGGCTCGGGCAAGACTGCGGCATTTGCCATGCCAATTCTAGCAGGCATTCTAACTCTAACTGGTCGTCCCCGGCCGCTGACAACGCGCGCGTTGATCCTTGCACCAACACGCGAGCTTGCGGTTCAGATCGATGAAGCGATCCGCAAATTTGCCGGTTCGGAAATGCGCCTACAGACCGTTCTGGTTCTGGGTGGCGTGTCGCGCTACCATCAGGTGCAGCGTATTGCCAAGGGTGTTGACGTGGTAGTTGCCACCCCCGGTCGACTTAAGGACCTGATTGACGACGGTAAGATCAAACTCGCGGAAACGCGCTGGTTTGTGCTCGATGAAGCCGACCGGATGCTGGATATGGGCTTTATCGCGCCGGTCAAGCATATCGCCAAGGCCATCGGGCCGCGCCGCCAGACCATGCTGTTTTCGGCAACCATGGCTCCAGAAGTTGCCAACCTATCCAAAGGTCTGCTGAACGAGCCTATTCGCGTCGACGCCAATCCTCAGGGGCAGACGGTGGTCAAGATCGACCAGCGGGTGATCCTGTCTGGCTCAAAAGCCAAGCGCGGTGTGTTGAACGAATTGCTGGCCGATCCAGCATTGGGACGCGTGATTGTCTTTTCGCGCACCAAGCATGGCGCCGACCGTGTCGCCAAGAATTTGAGTATTGATGGGCACAAGGCCGCTGCCATCCACGGCAACAAGAGCCAGAATGCACGGCAGGCGGCACTCAAGGGTTTTTCCTCGGGGCAGGTTCGCCTGCTTGTCGCAACAGACATTGCGGCGCGTGGCATTGATGTGCCCGGCATTACCCATGTGATCAATTATGAACTGCCTGATGATCCGGAAAATTATGTGCATCGCATTGGCCGGACAGGCCGCAATGGGGCGTCCGGGATCGCCATTACCCTTTGCGATGGTAGCGAACGGCTCAAGTTGCGCGATGTTGAACGGCTGATCCGCAAGAGCCTGCCGGTTTCCGGTGAGCTGCACTTAGCCAATGATACCGGCGTCGTGGAAGCGCCGCGCTCGGCCTACAAGGCCAAGGGTAATCGCGGATCGCAGCAGCCGCGCGGCGCCCGCAATCCCAAGGGGCAGGGCGATCGACGTTCTCCGGCAGAGCGTCGCCCATTCGCAGCATTTGGCGAAGGTGCGGGCAAGCCGAACCGGCCGTCCAAGCCAGCGGAAGCGGGTCGAGCCGATGGGCAGGTCACTCGCGTTCGTCGCGACAGCGAAACCGGAAAGCCGGTTGGCGCAAAGCCCGTTGCCAACAAACAGCGTTGGGGCAAAACACAGAAGGACGCGGCCAAATCGGCCCAGCGTACCGAGGGTGGACGGCGTCCGCGCAACGAACGCGTGGCTTAACCTTAAGTTAAGAAAAGAGCGGCGTTGCGCCGCTCTTTTTCATCAAACTGCAAAAATTAATGTATTATGAACGGGTCGGGCGGATCTGGTTCAAGGGCGAAGCATTATGAATCGAATAGTGTTTTCGGAACTTCGCAAAATGACCCAGTTTTTTCTTACCGCCCTATTCATTCTTGCCCTGAGCGTTTTGACGTTTGCCGCATCCTTTGCCGAAGTGCCAAGGAGCGAAATCGTGGCAAGCGCTGTGACAACAGAATAGAATTCAGGCCAGCGGTATATTTTTTCCACCCTTGTCGGCCTGGTAGATGGCCGACAGATCCGCATAAAGCGCGGCCAAATCATCAAATCGCCCCAACAAGGCCTCTCGTCCGCCACGGTCCAGGCTGGCGATCATCTGCACGATGTTGTGACTCTGCCAATATTGATTGGTCCGGTTATAAAGCGGCCGATCCGGCGAGACCATGCCGGTCTCTGGCTCGGGGACTGCGTAGACCCCTTTGAGAATGGCAATGTCGTAGGGAATGGCAAAACTGTCGCGGGTGTCCTGATAGCTGAACAAATAATAGAAATTGTCAAAACCTGACCATGTAATGCCCGAAAGGCAAAGCGAGCACGGCTCGTGGGTGGCAAGGAACAGGCAATCCTTGACGTCGGGACGGGTGGTTGGATCGAGTTCGAAAAATCGTTTGATGGCATGCATTTCACCGTGCCACAGCGGATTTTCGGTCTCGTTGTTGGTTTCGGCAATGACAACGGACAGGTCGGATTTGCGCAGAATGGCGGCTCCGAAAACCTTGTTGCCGTCCTTGACGCCGAGGCGTGTCTTGGGCGCGATTTCAGTTTCGATGACGTCGAGCAGCCGATCAATCAGTTCGCTGGTCTGCATGGCTACCCCTGAATCTTTGTTAGGGGCAGTCAGCCAGCAGGCACGGGTAATGTCAATTGTGTCCGGCGCGCAAGTGGAGCAGGTCGGATCCATCGGCGCCGAAAAGGACCAGTTCCGGCCCCGTAAGCTTATAGCTGTCAACGTTGGAGAGGGCGGCAAAGAGGGCCGCTTCCTGCACCATAACGGCGGGTGCGCACGCCATCCGAGTCGCCGCGATCGGGCCAACGCTCATCTTGTCGCCGGTCAATACAAGCTGTGCAAAATATTGGTTGCAACCGGCGTTGCCGCCACTGCGATAGTCAGCTGCGATTGAAAAAGTCAGGCCGGTCTGGGTCGTAACGGGATTACCGGCAATGGCCATGATTTGCCATTTCGTTTCAAACAATTGTCCCGAAACCGCGAGGCTGACGCTGGGGCTGTCGGCGATGGGGAAAAAAGTGGGTGTGCCCGCTTCGGCCATCGACAGGGTCAGAGCCAGTGATGGATTGGTGCCGAACTGGAGTGGTACTGGACGCGGACTGGCAAACCAGATCTGGTTGTCGGCAATGATCTGGGCAATCAGCCCGAATTGTCCGCCTGCATTGATGAGCCGTGAGTGCACCGAAAAATCAAACTGAAGCGGTACCTGGCCGGTCGGTGAAATAGCAGCGGTTGCGGCGACTATTTCTGGCAGGTCTGGCTTTGCCATATCAACGATTGCCATGCGCAGACTGGCGCCTGGGGGCAGGGCGATGCGTTCGCGATAGGTTATCTGGCCGACCATGTTTTGGGCCGGTTCAGCCGCATAGGTCGGCAGCCAGCCTGCCAAGAGCAGCACCAACACCAATATCGGGGCAACCAGAGTTCGGCCAGCCATGGCAATCGTCCTCCAACATTTATGCCACCACTATATGATGTGGCTGACGCAGGGCCAAGAGCAAGTGGTTGCCGTCGTTAATCCCGGCGGCCTAGAGCGCCGGGCGTTCCAATAGAGTCGGAACGTGCGCCCTATTTTTTGATGTAGCGTCGTTTTTGCGGAAAACAGGTTCCCACGCCCGCCTTCGCGGGAACAGGCATTTTTCCGCACGGTGCTCTAGGTCGTCGCGGCGATCAAATATGGGGTACTGAAGTGATGTTCTTCCAGATTATTGCCATCGCCGCCGCGATCAATGACAACGAAATCGCAGGTTTGCTGCAGCGGGGTCAAAACGCCGTGCCAGACATTCTGGGCGATGTTGATGCCCTGACCCGGTGCCGTGATGAAGGCAAGTGGCCGTCCCGGTTGGCCGTTGTTGTCGGGGGCCACAACGACGACAAAGGGGATTGCTGAGAGCGGATAAAAGGCCTGGCTGCCAAGGGGGTGCCGTTCCATCATTTTGAGCGGCAGCGGCAATTGATAGGGTTGACCGCGAAAGATGGAAATCAGCGGCCGGGGGTTCGCCCCAGTCAGTTCGACGGCGGCCAGATCGTGATAGCGTTCGGTCATGCCGGCATTGATCGCGTAGTGATCGGCACCCTCGGTTTGGATGACCTGCCCAAAAGGCAGAAACGCTGCTGCCGTCAAGGGGTGAAGGTCAATCTGTTGCATCTCAATGTCCATCAGGGCGCGAGTTTTCCAAATAGACGGAGGCGCGAAATGCCGCCATCAGGGAAGATGTTGACCCGCACATGGGTAACGGGGCCAATCGCGTTGACCGTCTTGAAGTCATGGATGGTGTCGGCAGACAGTTTTTGTTGCGGCAGCAGTTCTTGCCAGAACATGGCAGCGGTGACGACCGCGTCGTTGAGGTTATCGAAACCCCGGCCAAGATCGGCGGCCTGGACGGAGACTGCATCAGGGTAATTGCCCTTGTAGTGAGCGGTGTCGACCTCAATGGCATCGACAATGCCACGCGCGCCCAGCGCCAGTATGATCCAGTCATTGCCCGGCGTGCGGCGGCGGCGGGTTTCCCAACCATCGCCCATATTGATACCGCGTCCGGGCGAAAGCAGGCGCTGGAAGGAGCCGTAGTGGGCATCCGAATAAGCGATAACGCGACCACCATTGAGGGCCGACGCCAGATCAAGATTTTGCTCACCGATACTGGCGCGGTCCAACTCAGGTTCGCCATAGACCTTAAGGCGGGCGACGCCCCCGTCGGGATAAATGTGGAGGCGAACGTGGGTCCAGACCTTGTCGGATGCACAGGCGAAGAAATGATGATTTGAGGCGGTCAGGCCGCTGATATCAACGATCTGGGTCCAGACGGTGGACTGGTCAGGGGGCAAGGCGCTGTTGCAGGCTTCAATAGCGCAGGCGGGCGGGAAATTGCCGGTGAACCATGACGTATCGACGTCAAACCCGCGAATGATACCGGGGACTGCAAGCTGGATGGTGGCATGGTCATGCCCGCCATTGCGACGGCGAATGCTTTCCCAGCCATCCATGTATTTGCCGTTGTCATCATAAAGATCGGGGTCGAATGCGGGCGCGGCGTCGGACAGCATCCGGTTGACCTCGGCAAAAAAATCGTCGGTGCAGCTCAGCGCTTTGGCGCCCAATCCGGCTGAAGCAAGATTGACGCCGTTGCGGGCAAAGTCTGGAATGTCAGTTGCGGGTGGGGCGATAAGGATGCTCATGGACTCGCACTTTTCAAAAAATGACTGTCGGCAGTTAGCCGCAGGCTTGGCTTTGCCGCAAGGGGCATCGCCGCAATTGGCTAAAGCAGGATGGCGTCGAGGCGAAGCCTTGCAATGCGTTCGACCTGGGCGCACGCGGCGTTGAACTCTTCATCGGCATTATTGTTGATGCGGTTCTTGAAGGCATCCAGAATGGTGGCCCTGGTATTGTCCTTGACCGCGATGATGAAGGGGAAGCCGAATTTTTCGACATAGGCCGTGTTGAGGGCGGTGAAGGTTTCACGCTCCTCGTCGGTCAAGGCATCGAGCCCGGCTGAGGCCTGCTCATCTGTTGAGGCTTTGGTCAGCCGTCTGGCGGCCGCGAGTTTGCCAGCGAGGTCGGGATGAGCGCGTAGAACGCCTAGTTTTTCGTCGTGGCTGGCGAGGCGAAACTGGGTGCGCAATGCGAAGTGCAAGCCAACTGCTGTATTATTGGCGGGGGCGAGTTCACCCTCCCAAGCGCGTTCAGCGATCCAGGGGGAATGTTCAAAAATCGAACCAAAATGGTCAATGAAACCGGCTTTGTCGAGGTGGCTTGGTTGCAGGTCGGGCGATTGGTAGGGATGTTGGCTGGCCCAGTGGCGGGCAATTTCAAGGCGTGTCGGGACCCAGACCTTTTCGTGGGTGGCGATATAGTCGAGGAACCGTTGCAGGCCCATTGCGCGACCGGGTTGACCGACCAGGCGGCAATGAAGACCGACGCTCATCATTTTTGGGCTGCCGGATTTGCCCTCTGCATAAAGGCAATCAAAACTGTCCTTGAGGAACTGGAAATAGGCTTCACCATTGTCGAACCCGGAAGGGGTGACAAAGCGCATGTCGTTGGCTGAAAGCGTATAGGGAATGATCAATTGCGGGCGTTCGTCGTGGACGCGCCAATAGGGCAAATCATCGTCATAAGTATCCGAAATATAGGCGAAGCCGCCTTCTTCGGAGACCAGATCGACCGTATTGAGCGAGCAGCGGCCCGTGTACCAGCCCAGAGGGCGCTCGCCTGTCGCGATTGTGTGCAGATGGATGGCTTGCCGGATTTGCTCGCGTTCGGTTTCGGGCGGCATATCCTTGTGTTCGACCCATTTGTAGCCATGGCTGGCGACTTCCCAGCCTGCGGCCTGCATGGCTTCAAGTTGAGCCGGGGCCCGCATCAAAGCCGTTGCCACGCCATAAATGGTCAGGGGCAAATTGGCATTGGTGAATATGGCATGCAGACGCCAAAATCCGGCACGGGCGCCATACTCATACATCGATTCAATGTTCCAATGGCGCTGGCCGGGCCAAGGGGCGGCGCCGACAACGTCGGCCAAAAAGGCTTCGGAAGCCTCATCGCCATGCAAAATATTGTTTTCGCCACCTTCCTCATAATTGAGGACAAATTGCACCGCGATATGGGCGCCGCCCGGCCAGTTTGCCTTGGGCGGGGTGGCGCCATAACCATGAAGATCGCGGGGGTAACGCATGAAGACATCTCGCTGTTATTTACTCGAGTTTAGCTGTTGGGATTGTAACAACAAGATGCACAAAAATAGACCAAATGGTAAAAATCTGTTGCGCCCCCCTTGGAACGCACGAAATTTGCGATAGTCTGCGTCCTTGGGGCAAAGCAAAGGATTGCATAAATGGCGGGATCGGGGCGCCTGACAACGCATGTTCTGGACACCATGCATGGCAAGCCAGCGCGGGGGATGCGCCTTGATCTGCTTTATGTGCACGGCGACCACACCCATCATATTGCCGAAAGTTTTACCAATGCCGACGGTCGAGTGGATCAGCCGCTTCTGGAAGGTGAGCAGTTCGACAAGGGAATATTTGAGATACAATTCCATGTCGGCCAGTATTTCGAACGGCTGGGCGTTGAGCTTGAGAACCCGTTTCTGGACGTGGTGCCGATTCGTTTTTCCATTGGTGAAGACAGCCACTATCATGTGCCGTTGCTGGTGAGCCCATTTGCCTATTCAACCTATCGGGGCAGCTAAAATGGCAGAAGTGCGCAACGCGATCCGGTTTATCCTCAATGATGAGGATGTCACGCTGACCGAGGTCTCGCCCACAACCACATTGCTGGATTTCCTGCGACTGGAGAAACGGTTGCGCGGCTCCAAGGAAGGCTGTGCGGAAGGCGATTGCGGGGCGTGCACGGTGTTGGTGGGGCGGTTGTCGGGCGACGAAATCATTTATGATTCCGTGACGGCGTGCATACGCTTTGTCGCCAGCCTTGATGGCTGTCACGTGGTGACTGTTGAACACCTTGCCGCCAGGGATGGGACATTGCACCCGGTGCAGCAGGCGCTGGTGGATCATCACGGCAGCCAATGCGGATTTTGCACACCCGGCTTTGTGATGTCGCTTTACGCATTGTGGATGCGCAATCCAAATCCATCGACCCTGGCGATCGAGCGCGCTTTGCAGGGCAATTTGTGCCGGTGCACCGGCTATGCGCCGATTATTCGCGCGGCCAAATCGATTTCCTCATATGGTGCCCCTGAGGCGGATCCCTTGCGGGCTGAGCGCATCGCGATCAAGGCACGGGTCATTGCGCTTAATGATGGCGCGCGGGTCGAATTGGGCGAGGGCAGCGAGAAGGTCATTGTCCCGGCACATCTGGATGATTTTGCCGAACTCTATGCAGAAATGCCTTCGGCGCGGATTGTTGCTGGCTCAACCGATGTCGGTTTGTGGGTGACCAAGTTCATGCGCGACATTGGGCCTGCCATCTATATTGGCAACATACCCGAGTTGCGACGGATAGCGGAAAACGACAGCGAAGTTCGGTTTTATGCTGGCGTTACCTATTCAGAGGCGTTGCCCGTCATCGAGAACTATTTTCCGCAGTTGGGTGAATTGTGGAACCGGTTTGCAGGCGAACAGGTGCGGAATATGGGCACGATTGGCGGCAATATTGCCAATGGATCACCGATTGGGGACACGCCACCGCCACTGATCGCCCTGGGTGCGAAGTTGCACCTGCGGCAGGGGGAACACCGGCGCGAAATAAAGCTGGAAGACTTTTTTATTGACTATGGAAAGCAGGATCGGCGGTCCGGTGAGTTCGTGGAAAGTGTGACTATCCCACATCTGCCGGTTGGTGAGCAGTTTGCCACCTACAAGATTTCTAAAAGGCGCGACGAGGATATTTCGGCGCTTTGCGGGGCTTTCCGCGTATTTGTCAATGATGCGGGACTGGTCGGCATGGTGCGGATTGCATTTGGCGGAATGGCCGCGACGCCCAAGCGCGCAAATGGGGTGGAAGCGGCGCTGGTAGGTCGGCCTTGGACGGTCGATACAATTGAAGCAGCCGTTGGTGCCTTTGCCAGCGATTTTCAACCGATCAGCGACATGCGGGCCTCGGCGGAATATCGGTTATTGGTCGCGCAAAATCTATTGCGCCGGTTTCACGCTGAAACGACTGGCATTGGCCAGCGGTTGGTGCGGGGGCTGCCTGATGAACAAGCACCCAAGCGTGCCGCGAACCCAGATGCACGAAGCTACCCGCCACGATAGTGGCCCCAAACATGTTGCCGGGGCGGCGGAGTATATTGACGATATCGTCGAACCAGCCGGAACGATGCACGCCTATCTGGGATTGTCGCAATCTGCCCATGCGCAAATTGTCGACATTGACCTGAGTGCGGTAAGAACCGCGCCGGGGGTGATTGGGGTTCTGGGAATTGAGGACATTCCCGGCCACAACGATGTCAGCCCGAGCCACAAGCATGATGAGCCGGTTTTTGCCGATGGCGTTGTGCAGTTCTGGGGGCAGCCGATGTTTGCAGTCGTGGGGGAAACCCGCGAGGCAGCGCGTCGGGCCGCACAATTGGCCAAGGTCGAGTTAAAGCCACTGCCGTTTGTGGGCGATGTTCGGACCGCGCAAGCGGCGGGCAGCAAGTTGGTGACGGAGCCTCTTAAACTGGAACGCGGCGATGTCGCTGCGGGATTGGCCGCGGCGCCGCGCCGGGTAACTGGCAACATGACCATCGGGGGGCAGGACCATTTTTACCTCGAAGGCCAGGTTGCCATGGCTATTCCGGGCGAAGATGAAGATGTGACGGTTTTTTCCTCAACCCAGCATCCCAGCGAAGTGCAGTTGATGGTGGCCAATGTGTTGGGTATTCAGCAGCATGCGGTGACCGTCAATGTGCGGCGCATGGGCGGTGGATTTGGTGGCAAGGAGACGCAGGGCAACCTGTTTGCAGCCGTTGCGGCGCTCTCCGCAAAAAAATGGAAACGCGCCTGCAAGATCCGCCCGGATCGTGACGATGACATGAGTGCCACGGGCAAGCGACACGATTTCGTTGTCGATTATGATGTCGGCTATGACGATACCGGCAAAATTCTGGCGGTTGATGCCGTCTACGGTGCACGGGCCGGATTTTCATCGGACCTGTCGGGGCCGGTGACCGATCGGGCGCTGTTCCATGCCGATAATGCCTATTGGTATCCCGCTGTCCGGGTGCGATCAGAGCCGCTCTATACCAATACTGTTTCCAATACGGCGTTTCGAGGATTTGGTGGGCCGCAGGGCATGCTGGCAGCGGAGCGGTGGATTGAGGACATTGCCTATGCGCTGGATCGTGATCCGCTCGACATTCGCAAGGCCAATTTTTACGGCACTGACGACAACAATATAACGCCCTACCACCAGACGGTTGGCGACAATATCGTTCACCGCATCGTCGATGAACTGGAACAATCCTCCGACTATCAGGCGCGCCGGAAGGCGGTCAAAGCCCATAATGAGAGCAGTAATGTGCTCAAGAAGGGCATTGCCCTGACGACGGTCAAGTTCGGCATCTCGTTTACGGCTACCTGGTTCAACCAGGCGGGCGCGCTGGTGCATGTTTATAAGGACGGCTCGATCCATTTAAGCCACGGCGGCACCGAAATGGGGCAGGGGCTTTTCATCAAGGTTGCCCAGGTTCTGGCCGACGCTTTTGGGGTTGGGCTGGATGCCATCAAGATCATGGCGACATCGACCGGCAAGGTTCCCAACACGTCGGCGACTGCGGCGTCTTCCGGGTCTGACCTCAATGGCATGGCGGCCTATGATGCGGCGCGCCAGATCAAGGAGCGGCTGGTGGTGCACGCCGCCAAGATCTATCAATGCGCCGAGGAGGCAGTGCTCTGGGTGCCGGGGGGTGTTCAGGCGGGCGACGAGTTTGTGCCATTTAATTCATTGGTTGCCTCGGCCTATCTCAGCCGGGTGCAATTGTCGGCGACCGGTTTTTACACGACGCCGAAAATTCACTGGGATCGCGCCACGGGGCGGGGGCATCCGTTTTATTACTTCGCTTATGGCGCGGCAGTTTCAGAAGTCACCATCGATACGCTGACCGGGGAATATCAGGTGGATCGGGTTGACATCTTGCACGATGTCGGCAAATCGCTGAACCCGGCGGTGGATATGGGCCAGATAGAGGGCGGCTTTATCCAGGGCATGGGCTGGCTGACCACAGAGGAGTTGGTGTGGGATGACAAGGGGCAGTTGCGTACACACGCGCCCTCGACTTACAAAATTCCATTGGCCTCTGATGTGCCGCCGATTTTCAATGTGGAACTGGCGGAATGGTCGGTTAATCCTGAGCCAACCATTGGCCGCTCTAAAGCGGTGGGTGAACCGCCGCTAATGTTGGCGATGAGCGTGGTGGAGGCGCTGTCAATGGCGGTGGCTAGCGTTGGCGAATACAGGATTGCCCCGCGGCTCGACACGCCGGTGACCCCTGAAAGAGTGCTGATGGGATGTGAACGGGTTAGGCGCGAGGCACGTGGATGATAGACAAGGCCACCGAGATCGCTGCATTTTTTGAGCACGAACCGGTTGCCGTCATGGCCCAATTGAGCGAAGTGCGCGGTTCCAGTCCCCGCGCGCAGGGCACGTTCATGCTGGTGGGGGAGACCAGTGAATTTGGCACCATTGGCGGTGGGACGCTGGAATATATGGTGTTGGATCAGGCGCGCCGACTGATCCGGAGCGGGGAGAATATGACGCGTCTCGACGTGCCGCTCGGACCTGAAATCGGTCAATGCTGCGGGGGGCGGGTTGGCGTTTCAATGGATTTGGTGACGCCCGACATTCGCGCGGCGCTGGTTACCAACGCTGCTGCGGACGACGCGGAACTGACGCCGGTTTTTGTCTTCGGGGCCGGCCATGTTGGGCGGGCTCTAGCAAAGATTCTCGATTTGCTGCCGGTCAAGGTTTGCGTCGTTGATACCCGTTCCGAGGAGTTGGCCTTGTTGCCGAGTGGGATCAAATCCAGACGCGTGGCGATGCCAGAGGCAGTTGTGCGCGAAGCGCCTATTGGGAGTGCCTTTGTTATATTGACGCACGACCATGCGCTCGACTTCCTGATCGCTCAGGAGGCGCTGAGCCGAAGCGACAGTCCTTACGTCGGCATGGTGGGCAGCAAGACAAAACGTGCGAAATTTTCGAGCTGGTACAGGGGCGAGGGGGGAAGTGTGCAAGCACTGGAGCGACTGGTTTTACCCATTGGCAATCAAGGGCTTGTGGACAAACGCCCAGAGGTTATCGCGGCGCTGGCGGCGGCCGAAATTATGGTCCATATTGGTCGATGGGAAGCAGATATAGCGGGCGTGCAAGGCACCAAACATTGGGGGGCCGCTAATGGACGCCAGTAGGCCTTTCAGGCTGGAATTAACGGGAATAACCAAGCGGTTCCCCGGCGTTGTCGCCAATGATCATGTCAGTTTTTCGGTCAAACCCGGCGAAATTCACGCGCTTCTGGGCGAGAATGGCGCGGGCAAATCCACATTGGTCAAGATGATCTACGGGATCATGCAGCCCGACGGTGGCGAGATTGGCTGGGATGGGCAAAAAGTTGTCATGTCCAACCCAAAGACGGCCCGCAAGCTGGGCATTGGCATGGTGTTTCAGCATTTTTCGCTGTTTGAGGCGATGACGGTGCTGGAAAATATTGCACTGGGTATGGACGCAAAAATACCGGCGCGCGAACTTGAAGCTGGTATTCGCAAAGTGATGGACGAATATGGGCTGGTGCTTGATCCGCATCGGGTAGTGTCGACCTTGTCGGTGGGGGAGCGTCAGCGGATCGAGATCGTGCGGGCGCTATTACTCAATCCAAAACTGCTGATCATGGACGAGCCCACATCGGTACTGACCCCGCAGGAGGTCGAGCAATTGTTCGGCGTGTTGCGCAAGTTGGCGGTCGAGGGGTGCTCGATCCTTTATATTTCCCATAAGCTGCACGAAATCAAAGCCTTGTGCCACACGGCCACAATCCTGCGGGCAGGTAAATTGGTTGATACATGCGATCCGGGCGAAGAAACATCGCGCAGCATGGCCGAAAAAATGATCGGCGCCAGTCTCAAGGACATTGTGCGGGGTGAGGGGCGCGAACTCGGCGAAGCCAAGTTTATTGTTTCGGACCTGTCTACCGGCAAGTTGGGACATTTCGATGTTGCCGTTGAAGCTGTGAGTTTTTCGGTGCGCGCGGGAGAAATTCTGGGCATTGCCGGGGTGGCCGGCAATGGGCAGAATGCCTTGCTCAATGCGCTGAGTGGGGAAATATTGGCCCATGACGCCAGTGACGTAACGCTTGATGGTCAGCCTTTGGGACGTCTGGATACAACTGGACGCCGACGGCATGGTCTATGTGCTGTGCCTGAGGAACGCAACGGCCACGCCGCCATCGGGGATTTCTCGTTGGCGGAGAATACGATTTTGACGGCTCGAGACCGCATGAGCATGGTGGTCATGGGGCTGATCAATTCGGGGGCTGCGCGCACCTATACTGGCAAGGTTATTACAGAATTTGCGGTCAAGGCGCTGGGACCAGCGGCGTTGGCGGGGTCGCTATCGGGCGGCAATTTGCAAAAATACATTATGGGGCGCGAGATACTGCAGCGGCCGAGTGTTTTGATCGTGAGCCAGCCGACGTGGGGAGTGGATGCGGGCGCTGCTGCGGCCATCCATCAGGCGTTGGTGGATCTGGCGGCGGAAGGTTCGGCGATTGTGGTGATTTCACAGGATCTGGATGAACTGCTGGCGCTGTGCGACACGATGGCGGTGATCAACAATGGACGATTGTCGCCAAGCATGCCGGTGGGTACGGTAACGGTCGAGGAGATCGGACTGCTCATGGGCGGCGTGCACGGTGAAAAGGCAGCGGAGGACACGCATGCAGTTCCGGCTTGAGAAACGGCAAGAACCAAGCCGGTTCATGCTTTATGCCACCCCGGTTGCCGCGGTGGTTCTGACAATGGTGCTGGGGGCGATCATCTTCACCACTATCGGTTTTGATGGCGTTGGTGCCGTAAGGGAAATTTTCCTGACGCCGCTGATCAATCCACTGAAATGGCAGGATCTGGCGGTCAAGGCGTCGCCGCTGATCATTATTGCGGTGGGCCTGTCCATCGGCTATCGGGCAAACGTATGGAACATCGGAGCCGAGGGGCAATATATCGTTGGGGCGCTGGCGGGCACTGGTGTGGCGTTGGCAACCTGGGAAATGACCGGTTGGTGGCTTCTGCCGCTGATGATTATTGCCGGGGTTGCCGGGGGTATGGCCTATGCTGCCGTGCCGGCACTGTTGCGGGTCAAGTTCAAGGTCAATGAGATTTTGACGACACTGATGCTGACCTATGTGTCGGTGCAGTTACTCAATTATCTGGTCCTTGGTCCGTGGATCAATCCAACCGGTTATGGGCAGGCGCAGACACGGCTGTTCAATGCAGACCAGACCTTGCCCTACATCATTCCGGGCACCATCGTGCAATTGGGCACGCCCATTGCGCTGATCGTTGCCCTGGTTGCCTGGGTCCTGATGTCCAAATCCATGTTCGGCTTCCAGATCCGGGTGGTCGGGCTTGCGCCCCATGCGGCGCGCTATGGCGGATTTTCTGAAAACCGGACGATATGGCTGGCCTTGCTTGTCGGGGGCGGTCTGGCTGGACTTGCAGGCGTTTTGGAGGTCGCGGGACCGTTCGGGCGCATGGTGCCGAGCTTTCCGACCAATTATGGCTTTACAGCCATCATTGTCGCCTTTCTCGGGCGGTTGAATCCGTTGGGTATTGTGGTCGCGGGGATTGTTCTGGCGATCACTTTTGTCGGTGGGCAGGTGGCACAAACCACCATCGGATTGCCGTTTCCTGCGGTTGGCCTGTTTCAGGCGATGATGCTGTTCTTGTTGTTGGCTGGTGACATTCTGGTGCGTTACCGGCTGCGCCGCGTTGTCCGGCTGCCAGCGGCGGGGGAAGTCGCATGAGCCCTGAATTGCTGATCGGCATTATCATAACGCTAGTGGGGGCATCGACACCCATCCTCTTTGCAGCGCTGGGTGAATTGGTGGCCGAAAAGAGCGGCGTGCTTAACCTGGGCGTCGAAGGCATGATGCTGGTGGGGGCGGTTATCTGCTTTGCGGTTACCTACAACACCGGCAATCCCTGGCTGGGCATCCTCTCGGCCGCCTTGGCTTCGGCTGCGGTTTCAATGATTTTTGCCGTGTTGACGTTGGGCCTTTCGGCCAATCAGGTGGCCACAGGACTGGCGTTGACCATATTTGGCACCGGGTTTTCGGCGTTGTTTGGACGCGCCTATACCGGCAAGCCACTGGCATTGTTCAAGTCGGTATTTCCTGATGCATTGGCCACCCATCCGCTATTGCGCGCGGTTTTTGGCTATAGCCCACTGGTCTATCTTTCGCTAGCAATGGTGGCGCTGGTCTGGTGGTTCCTGGCCAAGACGCGGGGTGGTCTTATCCTGCGTGCCGTCGGGGAAAGCGATATTTCGGCCCATTCCATGGGCTATTCGGTCATCGGTGTTCGCTATGCAGCAGTTGCCTTCGGCGGCGCGATGGCCGGTATTGGGGGAAGTTGCTTTCCGCTGATGCTGACGCCGCAATGGGTTGAAGGATTGACCGCCGGGCGCGGCTGGATTGCGCTGGCGCTGGTGGTGTTTGGCGCCTGGCGACCGATCCGCCTGTTGGGCGGTGCCTATCTGTTTGGTCTGGTAATGACCATTGAACTTTATGCAAAAGCGGGCGGCGGTATTGCCCATGTGGTGCCGTCACAATTCTGGGCGGCGCTGCCCTATCTTGCAACCATCCTCGTTCTCGTGCTGATCTCACTCAGACAATCGAGCAATACGAGTGCCCCGGCCTGCCTTGGCAAGCCGTTCCTGCCCACCAACTGATAAGTCTTTTGGGAGACCAATATGAGCATGCTTTCACGTCGTAATATTTTGAAGATCGGCGGTGCCGCCGCCGCTCTACCGTTGCTTGGCCAAGGGGCATTCGCCCAAGAGCCACTCAAAGTCGGTTTCGTCCTGATTGGCACACCCGATGACAATGGCTGGAACCATGGCCACGACATGGGCCGTGAGGCGATGGAAGAAGCGCTGGGCAGCAAAGTCACCAGTACCGTTGTGACTAATGTGGCCGAGGGCCCGGACAGCGAGCGTGTGTTCCGTGAACTGGCCCAGCAAGGCCACAAGCTGATTTTCGGCACCAGCTTCGGCTTTGGCGATTATATGCTCAAGGTCGCCAAAGAATTTCCCGATGTGAAATTCGAATGGGCCACGGGCAACGCGACTTCGCCCAATCTTTCGACCTACAACGCCAAATTCCACGAAGGCCGCGCCGTGCTGGGCACAATTGCGGGTATGATGACCGAAACCAACAAGCTGGCCTATATCGGTTCGATCCCCATTCCAGAAGTTCGCATGGGCATCAACTCGTTTGCGCTTGCCGCGCGCAAGGTCAATCCGGATGTGTCGGTCAAGGTGGTCTATATCGACAGCTGGTTTGATCCAGCCAAGGAAGCCGATGCGACCCGGGCGTTGATCGATCAGGGCGTTGATGTATTTGCTTCGCACATGGATGGTCCGGTCAGTCTGCAGATCGCTGAAGAGCGCGGTATCATTGGCGGGTTCGGTCAGGGCGCGGACATGAGTGCGTTTGCACCCAAAGCGCAGCTGACATCGATCATCGACGTTTGGGGCCCACATTACATTGAGGCTGCCCAGCAGGTTCTCGATGGCACCTGGGCGGAAAGCAGCACCTGGCCCGGCCTTAAGGAAGGCGAAGTGGTGATCGGGCCTTACAATGAGAAAATTCCAGCTGACGTTGTTGCGGCGGCTGAAAAGGTCCGCATGGGCATCATCGATGGTTCGTTGCATCCGTTCGCCGGCCCAATCATGGACAATGCCGGAACCGAGCGGGTTGCTGCAGGTGATATCATTGACGACGGCGAGTTCTGGGCTGTCGATTGGTATGCTGCGGGCGTTGAGGCGTAAGAGCCTTAATCTGCGAAACTGACTGGGGAGGCGGGGTATCGCCCGTCTCCTTTTATTTTGACGAGCGATCGGGCGCCAAGGGCGCAGCAGGCGGGGGATGGAGATGGGCGATTTTGCGATCTTTTGGGAATGGCTGAGCTTTGCCGCGCGCTGGCTGCATGTCATCACCGCTATTGCCTGGATCGGCTCGTCGTTCTATTTCATCGCGCTCGACTTGGGCCTGCGCAAAACGCCGAGCCTGCCGCCTCTGGCGCACGGGGAAGAGTGGCAGGTGCATGGGGGCGGGTTCTATCATATCCAGAAATACCTGGTGGCGCCCGAGTTCTTGCCTGAGCATTTGACCTGGTTCAAGTGGGAAAGCTACGCCACGTGGCTCTCGGGCTTCGCTCTTTTGGCCATCATCTATTACGTAGGGGCGGACCTATATCTTATTGATCGGCATGTGCTGGACGTACCGCAATGGGGGGCGGTGGCGATATCCATTGCTTCGATCATTGTGGGCTGGATCGCCTATAATGCTCTGTGCCGTTCGCCAATTGGCAAGAGTCAAAACGGGCTGATGCTGGTGTTGTTCGGCATCCTGACGGCGATGGCGTGGGCCTATACCCAAGTGTTCACCGGCCGCGCGGCAATGCTGCATATGGGCGTTTTTACTGCGACAATCATGACGGCCAATGTGGCGATGATCATCATCCCCAACCAGAAAATTGTGGTGGGTGATCTCAAGGCTGGACGGGTTCCCGATCCCAAATATGGGGCCATCGCCAAGCAGCGTTCACTGCATAATAATTACCTGACGTTGCCGGTTATCTTTTTCATGCTGTCGAGCCATTATCCATTGGCGTTTGCGACGCAGTGGAACTGGCTGATCGCCAGCCTGATCTTTCTGGTTGGTGTTGTCATCAGGCATTATTTCAACACGCGGCACGCGCGCAAAGGCAACCCGCACTGGACGTGGCTGGCGGCGGTTGTGCTGTTCCTGATTATTGCCTGGTTGTCGACGGGGCCAAAACTGGCAAACTCTGGTGGTGAGGAGGTGGCGTCTCGGGCGGCCGAACCCTTTCTGGCAGCCAGCAATTTTGCCGAGGCAAGCCTGACCGTTCAGACCCGTTGCGCCATGTGCCACACCATCGAGCCTGCCTGGGAGGGCGTTCACGAGCCGCCAAAAAATGTCATTCTGGATAACGACGTTGCCATTGCCAACCATGCCAAGGATGTGGCCATGCAGGCTGGTTTTTCTCACGCGATGCCACCGGGCAATGTTACCGATATTACCCCCGAAGAGCGCGCCCTGATCGTTGCCTGGTTCCGTGAGGGATCGGGGCAATGAGCGCCAAAATTCTGCGCGGGCGGGTGTTGAGCTTTATGCGGGAACCGCAAGGGGCCGACGATCACGAGGCCTATCAATATTTTGAAGATGGCGCCGTCACCATTTCTGACGGCAAGATCGTGGCGGTTGGACCCTTTTCAGCATCAGCAGAAGGAGAGGTAGTCGACCATCGACCGCACCTGATCATGCCCGGCTTTATCGATTTGCATTTGCATTATGTGCAGGCTCAGGTTGTTGCCTCTTACGCTGGATCACTCCTCGAGTGGCTTAATAGCTATACATTCGTTGAGGAGCAGCAGTTTGCCCATCAGGGACACGCCGGGGCGATTGCCAGCGCTTTTTTTGACGAACTGATCCGCAATGGTACGACCACGGCCGTGGCCTATTGTTCAAGCCATCCGCAATCTGTTGATGCTTTTTTTGCCGAGGCGGAAAAGCGCAACATGCTGATGGTGGGCGGCAAGGTGATGATGGATCGCAACGCGCCGGAGGCGCTATGTGACACAGCCCAGTCGAGCTACGATGATACGCGGTCCCTGATCGACCGGTGGCATGGACGGGGTCGGGCGTTTTACGCGATTTCACCGCGGTTTGCCATTACATCGACACCGGAGCAGATGGCGGCGGCGCAGACTTTGGTGAGCGAGTTCCCCGATTGTTATGTGCAAACGCATCTAAGTGAGAACGATGCTGAAATTTCGTTTTCGATGCAGCTTTATCCCGATGCCAAGGACTATACCGGTATTTATGAAGACTACGGCCTTTTGGGATCGAAGACCCTGCTTGGCCACTGCATCCATCTCAATCATCGTGAAGCGTGCGTTCTGGCCGAAACGCGGGCAGTTGCGGTTTTTTGCCCGACCTCCAATCTCTTTCTGGGGAGTGGGCTTTTTGATCGTGACCGGATGGCGGCGGATGGCGTGCGCATCGGGGTCGCAACCGATATCGGCGGGGGCACGGATTACGGCATGCTGGCGACCATGGCTGAGGGATATAAAGTGCTGCAGCTGCGTGGGCAAAGGCTCAACCCACTACAGTCATTTTACATGATGACCCTGGGCAACGCTCAGGCGTTGTCACTGGAGAGAACGATTGGCCGGGTTGCGCCGGGCAATGCCGCGGATCTGGTCGTGCTCGACGCGGGGGCAACACCGGCAATGGCGTTGAGACAAAAAACCATCGCGAGTTTAAGCGAAGAGTTGTTTTTATTACAAACGCTTGGCGATGATCGCAGTGTTGTTGAAGTCTATATTGCAGGTGAGCGTACCAAGTTTGCTTTGGAAGGCTTGGCAGACGCGTTGGCATAACCTAAAACCGGCTTAGACAACAAGGAACGTTTTATGAGTCAAGACCAGAAGCAATCCGGGCTAACCATCTCTCCCCTTCTGGTAGATTTTATTGAGAATGAGGCGTTGCCGGGGCTTTCTGTTAGCGCTGAACAGTTCTGGAACGGGTTGGCGAGCCTTGTGGCAGAACATGGCCCAACCAACGCCAGACTGCTCGCCAAGCGCGATGATATTCAGATGAAAATCGATGATTGGCACCGCAAATACGGGCCGGTCAGCGCCAATCGTCAGGGATATGAGCTGTTCTTGAAGGATATCGGCTATCTGGTGGCAGAGCCAGCCGACTTCGCTGTCGAGACCGATGGGCTTGATCCTGAAATCAGCACCTTGTGCGGTCCCCAACTTGTGGTGCCGGTGTCCAACGCGCGTTACGCGCTTAATGCCGCCAATGCACGGTGGGGCAGTCTTTATGATGCGCTTTATGGCACTGACGTAATTGAGCGTTCTGGTGATTTGAAGCCAACCAGGGAATTCAATCCTGTGCGCGGTGCCGCTGTGGTTGAGCGGGCTGCCGATTTTCTTGATGAAGCCTTTCCCCTGGCCTCTGGCAGCCACAAGGCCGTGACCTCCTATGTGGTGGCTGTGCAGGGCGGGACAGCAGCGCTTGCCATAGCGACCAGCGCCGGTCCTACGACCCTCAAGGATCAGTCAGCCTTTGTCGCCTATGCCGACAAGGGCGACAAAGCCGAGATCGTCTTGCGTCATCATGGATTGCACGTCGTTCTGGTTATCGACAAAGACAATCCAATCGGTGCCAACCATCCAGCCGGGCTGGCCGACGTGCTGATTGAAGCCGCCCTGACCACCATTCAGGATTGCGAAGATTCGGTGGCCGCGGTTGATGATGTCGATAAGGTTGGCGTTTATCGCAACTGGCTGGGCCTGATGAAGGGCGACCTCAAGGATAACTTTGAGAAGGGCGGGAAGCGAATGACCCGCACCCTGAACCCTGATCGAGAGTATCGTGGGGCTACCGGCGAGCCGCTGGTGCTCAAGGGGCGGGCGTTGTTGCTGGTGCGTAATGTCGGGCATTTGATGACGACTGGCGCGGTCAAGACCGATGCTGGCAAGCCTATAGGCGAGGGCCTTCTGGATGCCATGGTGACGGTCTTGTGCGCCATGCACGACACGCAGAACAGTCGCACTGGCGCCATCTATATCGTCAAACCCAAGATGCACGGACCTGAAGAGGTTGCGTTCGCCTGCTCCATTTTTGCGTCGGTCGAAAAGGCGCTGGGACTGAGGCCGCTAACGGTCAAAATCGGCATCATGGACGAGGAGCGACGCACGTCGGCCAATCTCAAAGCTGCAATTCATGCAGCGCGTGAGAGGGTGTTTTTCATCAATACCGGCTTTCTTGATCGGACCGGCGACGAAATCCATACCTCGATGGAAGCGGGACCCGTGTTGCGCAAGGACGAGATCAAGTCCGAGCGCTGGATCGAAGCCTACGAAGACCGCAATGTGCTGATTGGACTGGCGTGCGGACTGTCAGGCCGGGCGCAGATCGGCAAGGGCATGTGGGCACGTCCCGATGATATGGCGGCAATGATGGAAGCCAAGATTGGCCATCCGCGCGCTGGCGCCAATACGGCCTGGGTGCCTTCGCCAACGGCGGCCACGTTGCATGCCCTGCATTATCATCAAGTCGATGTGTTTGAGGCGCAGAAACGCCGGCATAACGAGGCAACGCCTGGACTTGAGGAACTGTTCTCAATGCCGGTTCAGGAACCATTCTCGCTGAGCCGTGAAGAGATCATTCGCGAGTTGGAAAACAATGCCCAGGGCATTCTTGGCTACGTTGTGCGCTGGGTGCAGCAGGGCGTTGGATGTTCCAAAGTGCCCGACATCAATGATGTCGGCTTGATGGAAGACCGCGCCACTTGCCGGATATCTTCACAGGCAGTGGCAAACTGGCTGCGCCATGGGCTGATCAGCAAGGACGAGGTGACGTCAATTTTTGAACGGATGGCGGGCGTCGTTGACGAACAAAATGCGGGTGACCCGCTTTATCGGCCGATGGCCGAAAACTTTCAATCCATAGCGTTTCTTGCCGCCCTTGATCTGGCGTTGCATGGGGCTGATCAGCCTGCCGGTTATACCGAGCCAATCCTGCACGCGCGCCGTCTCGAAGTTAAGGCCAGAGAAGCGGGCAAGCCGGCGGCGATCGCCTAGTCGACAAAGTCAAACTTGTCGACGTCGAACAATCCGCGGTCTGTCATTTTTAGATGCGGAATAACCGGCAACGCCAGAAATGCGACCTGCAGAAAGGGTTCGGGTAGCACGCACCCCAGTTGTTTGGCGGCATCGCGTAGGTCAGTGAGCTTTTCGGCAACCGTTTCGAAGGGTTCCTGGCTCATCAAACCGGCAATGGGCAGGGCCAGCTCGGCGGTTATCTTGCCGTCCTGGGCAACCGCAAATCCGCCGCCGAGGGCGATCAGCCGGTTGACCGCCAATGCCATATCCGCGTCGTTGGCACCGATGACAGTGATATTGTGGCTGTCGTGACCGACCGAGGAGGCAATGGCGCCAGTCTTTAGGCCAAAACCTGTAACGAAGCTTCGCCCGATGTTGCCGTTGCGCCCGTGACGTTCGACGACGGCCAGCTTGATGACGTCGGCTGCGAGATCTGGTTGCAGGCCCGTCTTAGTCTGTTCAAGCGTTGCGCTTTCGCGGAAGGTCAGGATTAGGCCCGGCTTTACCCCGATAACCGGAGTTTCATTGCGACCTGGCTTGGCGGGGGTATCAAAACTTGCGGGCGTTACCGCTGTCGCCTTCATCGAATCCAGACCAACCGGCAAAACGATCTCCCGGGTGTCGAATAAAGCCGGTTCGACCAATCGACCGCCCGAGATCGTGTCCGAGACGCGGCAGTCCTCAAGACTTTCCAGCAAAGCAATGTCGGCGCGCCAGCCCGGGGCGACAAGCCCGCGATCGCTTAGCCCGAAGATGCGGGCCGCTGAATGAGAAGCGGCGCGATAGACATGGTGGAGCGGTCGGCCCATGGCGATTAGGCGCCGAATGGAGCTATCGAGATGACCCTCCTCGGCAATATCCAATGGATTGCGATCATCGGTACATAGTGCCACAAAACTAGATGAGTTTTCGTCCAGAATTTCGGCGAGCGCTGTCAAATCCTTTGAAACCGAACCTTCGCGAATAAGAATCGCCATGCCTTTGGCGAGCTTTTCGCGGGCCTCGGCCGCCGTGGTTGCTTCGTGATCAGTGCGGATTCCGGCGGCCAGATAACCATTGAGTGGAAGACCGCGCAGCAGCGGAGCGTGTCCATCGATATGGCCATCCTGAAAAGCCAGCAGTTTGGCGAGAATGCCCGGATCGGCATTGAGAACACCAGGAAAATTCATCATTTCGGCCAACCCGATAACCTTTGGGTGGCTGCGGAATGGCTCAAGATCCTGGATTTCCAGCTGTGCGCCCGACGTTTCAAAGGCGGTTGCGGGCACGCAGGACGAGAGATTGACCCTAATGTCCATGATGGTCTGTTCGGCGCAATCGAGGAAGTAGCGAACGCCAGTAGCGCCCAGAACATTGGCAATTTCGTGGGGATCGCAAATGGCAGTGGTGACGCCGTGAGGCAGCACGCAGCGGTCAAATTCGAACGGGGTTACGAGCGAAGATTCAATATGCAAATGGGTATCGATAAATCCAGGGACGGCAAATCGGCCACTGCCATCGATCTGCTTCTTGCCTTCGTAGTTGGCATGGGTGCCGACAATGCGATCAGCGACAATGGCGATATCGGTTTGCGTAACAATCCCGGTAATGACGTCGAGCAGGCCGACATTGCGGATAACCAGATCGGCGGGCGCGTTGCCTTGGCCGACTGCGATCATATGGGAAAGCGTTTGGGTTGAAAGCATTGGATATCCGTTCAGTGGCAATCAGGCAAAGTCGGCCGCCAACGGGGCGGCGTCAAGTGCGGGAACTCGAGAGGGTCGGGTGTCGTTGGGATTAAGAGAACGGAGTTCAACCCATGAAAACCTACGATCCGCACAAAAGTACGAATGATGTCCGTCAGGGAAACCGGCGGAAGGCCAATATGCGTGTGCTGGTAATATCCACAGCATTGATCGTTCTGGCGTTTATCGTTCTCTATGTGATCTACACCATGACCCAACCGGGCACGACTGGCGTGGCCTAAGCGACGTTGCGGTGCGATTTGCCGCTGCCGGGGTCAGCAAATATCCGGGCAATTTCGTCGGCGGGTACCGGCCGCGAGAAGAGGTATCCCTGAAGGGTGTTGCTGCCCAACTGGATTAGAATTTCAGCCTGCTCTTCAGTTTCAACGCCTTCGGCAGTGATTTCTATATCCATGGCATGAGCAAGCGATATGATTGCCTGCACAATAGCTACCGAGGCATGACCCTTGCTGAGTTGACTGACAAACGAACGGTCAATCTTGATCCGGTCGACAGGATAGCGCCTCAGATAACTTAGCGATGAATATCCGGTGCCGAAATCATCAAGGGCGATGTGGATGCCTGAAGACCTGAAAGTGCGCAGATTTTGAGAGGAGACGTGCTCGTCATCAAGCAGGATGCTTTCGGTGATCTCTAGTTCGAGATCGGTGGCGCGCATGCCCGTTTGGTGCAGAATGTCGAATACGCGGGTGGCAAATGTGGGATTGCGTAGCTGGGTGGGCGAGATGTTGACGGCGATCGTCCGCCCCGGCCACTGGGCTCCCATTTCGCAAGCCCGGCGCAGGACAAACTCACCCAGGTCTTCGATCAGCCCGGAATTTTCGGCGACCGGGATGAACTTTGCTGGTGAAATTTTGCCGTATTTGGGATGAAGCCAGCGCGCCAATGCTTCTGCGCCGCCTATGTCGCCATTTGGCTGGGACATCAGGGGCTGGAATTCGACTGACAGTTGATCGGATTGACGCAGGGCTTCGCGCAATTCGGACTCGATGGTGCGCTGCAGTTGCAGCACTTCGTTCATGCGCTCCTCATAGACCACAGCTCGATTGCGTCCGCCTGACTTGGCTTTATAAAGTGCAATATCGGCTTTTCGCAGCATTTCGCGCGGCTCGGCGTCGCCGGCCGACGTGCTGACGATGCCAATGCTGGCGCCAATAAAGGCTTTGCCGCGCTTGGTTTCAAAGGGTGTCTGCAAGGCAGCAATGATGTTGTGGGCAATTGCCGTTGGATCGGGCGTACCCAGATAGGTCACGTGCACAACGGCAAATTCATCGCCGCCGAAGCGAGCGACAATATCATCCTCAGATAGTGTGTCGCGCAAGCGCCGTGCGACGCCGCTCAACAATTCATCGCCGGCGTGGTGGCCCATGGTGTCGTTGACCTGCTTAAAGCGGTCCAGATCGAGCATCATCAGCGTAACCTGTCCGCCATCGGTGTCGCGGCGCGCAAGCGCGTCGGCGAGATCGGCGTCAAATTTTGCGCGATTGGCCAGCCCGGTCAGCCCATCAAAATTAGCCTGATGATGAGAGAGCTGCCGTTGGGCTTCCAGCTCGTTGGTCGAGCGGCGCAGGCGGCGGGTCAGGTAGAGGACCAGAATGGCGGCAACAGCGAAGGCGCCGATCATTGCCGGGCCGGTGTGACGCAATAAATGGCTTCCGGGGCGATCTGGGGTCCACTCAAAAAATCCCTTCAGACGTCCCGCGGCGTTGATTAGTGGAAAAGCCGATTTGTCCGGATCCTGTCCATCGATACCGGTGAATCGGGCATTTTCAAACAAGGTGCCATTCATCGCCCAACTGGGGGTGGCCGTCAGCGACACCAGGCTAACGACAATGAGTTCGGTGCCAGCCTGCTGGGAAATTGTTCGTGTGTTCGACACGATTGGAGACAGACTGACAATTGCGGGTTGGCCGCCAATGACGACAATGTCGGATAATTGCAAAGGCATGTCGGATTGACCGCTGTTAAAGGGGACAAGCCCCCCTGCGGCAATCTCGTTGCGCAATTGCTGGACCAACGGCAGAACGGCGGGGGCAATCGCCGAAAATGTGTTGGTAGACACACTGTTGCCGTTCTGCATGACATAGAGCGGCTGATTTTCGGGATCCAGGAGAATGGTCCCGTCATGCCCAAAAAATGCAAACATGCATTTACCCAACTGTTGATCGACCCAGTCCGGGTTGAAGTCGAAGCGGGTATTCAGAAGGGTTTCATCGCGCATGGCGATGCTTTGCTGCTCCTTGAGGAGGCTATCCCGTCGGGCCGCAAGTACTTTGGCGGCCAGATCCGTCTGCTGGGTCATGGCGCGGCTGTCGATATTGGAGGTTGTCCAGAACACGAACCCCATTACGCCAGCCACGGCAATTACCATCGCAAGAATGGCTGGTAGCAGAACGCTGGCGGAAAGGTGCCTCGTCTGAATGGGTATATTGTTCTCGCGCATTGGCAGTTCGCATTATCTCCTGAACCCGTACTTTATCTGGACATGCTTGATGACTCCTTACCTCGCGAGAATTTTCATTCCGCTAACCTGGCAAACAGAATATTCCGTTCAACAGCGCGCGTTCGCATGGCGTGGACAATATCTTGGAGTGCTGATTGAATGCTAGAACGCAGGCAAAGAACCGGCGCTGAAATTGTGGGATAATTCATGACAGAAGTTAGGGCACTGGTGCTTGAACGCCAGCATGTATTGGCGTTGCGCGACATTGATCTGCCGATGGCGGTTGGGCCCGGCATGGTCAGGATTGCGATCCATACTGTGGGAGTATGTGGATCCGATGTGCACTACTATACTCATGGCAAAATCGGGCCGTTTGTGGTCGATGCGCCAATGGTTTTGGGGCATGAAGCGGCCGGGACGGTTGTTGAGGTCGGCGAAGATGTCAGCCATTTGCGGGTTGGCGACCGCGTGTGCATGGAGCCGGGAATCCCTGACCCAAATTCGCGCGCTTCACGTATGGGCCTCTATAATATCGATCCGACGGTGCGCTTCTGGGCGACACCGCCGGTGCATGGTGTTTTGACGTCGCAGGTCGTGCATCCCGCCATTTATACCTTCAAATTGCCTGATAATGTCAGTTTCGCCGAAGGGGCGATGGTTGAACCATTTGCGGTCGGGATGCAGGCGGCGTTCAAGGCGGGGATCAAACCGGGCGATACGGCGGTTGTTCTGGGGGCAGGGCCGATAGGCACCATGGTTGCCCTAGCGGCCCTGGCGGGGGATGTGCGCGCGTGGTCGTGGCCGATCTTGCCCAGCCAAAGCTGGATATTGCGGCCCGCTACCAAGGGGTTATTCCGGTCAATATTCGCGAAAATGATCTGGCGACAGAAATTACGCGGCTCACCGACGGGTGGGGCGCCGATCTGGTTTTTGAATGTTCGGGATCGCCGCGTGCCTGGGAAGGCATCATGGCACTGCCGCGGCCGGGGGGCGCCATCGTGGTTGTTGGCTTGCCAGTGAAGCCGGCCCCGTTTGATATCGCCACGGCATCGACCAAGGAATTGCGCATTGAGACGGTATTTCGTTATGCTCATCAATATGATCGGGCGTTGGCCCTATTTGGTTCAGGACGCGTTGATCTCAAGCCGCTGATTTCGGAAACTTTTGATTTCGAAGATTCCATCGCCGCATTTGATCGAGCGGTTGAGGGTAGGCCGAGCGATGTTAAATTGCAGATCCGGATCGGTAAGGACTGATCCAGGCTGCGTTCCCGCCGGACGGGGAACCTTTCGCGGCATTTCCGGGTTGATTTGAAGCAACCCGGAAGGAACGCGAAATGGATTTTGGCAATAGCTTTGGGTTGGTGGAAAGCTACCTGCCTTTGCACATTGTCTTGATCCGCCTGCTTATTGCTGCGGTATTGGGTGGCGTTATCGGTATTGAGCGCGAAGTGCACACCGCGGAGGCAGGTTTGCGCACTCACATTCTAGTGGCAGTCGCGGCGGCCCTTTTTACCATTTTGACCTTCGAGATTTTTCATACGATTTCTGAAAACGGCGAAATGCCGCGGGCCGATCCCATTCGTGCCATTGAAGCTGTAACAGCGGGCATCGCATTTTTGGGCGCTGGCGCTATTTTTCGCCGCGGCGCGGGGGTTCAGGGGCTGACGACGGGCGCCGGCATGTGGCTTGCAGGGGCGGTCGGGGTGGCTTGTGCCCTGGGCTACTACTTGATTTCGCTCGTGGTTTCGATGTTTGCCATAGTTGTATTGGCGGCCCTGCGGGCGTTGGCGCACGGCGTTATTCGTCGTGAGGGCAAGGATAGCGAGCAGGCCGAAGGAGACGGAAATGCCAGCAAAATCGAAAGCCCAGCAAAAGGCCGCGGGCGCCGCCCTGTCGGCCAAGCGCGGTGAAACCAAGGTCGACGAACTCAAGGGCGCCTCAAAATCGATGTATGAATCGATGAGCGAGAAAGAGCTCGATGAATTGGCGAGCACCGACCGGAAATCCTTGCCTGACAAGAAGGGCGACTAGGGTTCTACCCGGTGTTCCGGTTCGAAAACAGCTGTTGGGCGAGGCTGACAAAGTGGTGGCCGCGCTCCTCGAAGTTCTTGAACTGATTATAGGATGGTGCGCCCGGCGACAGGATAACGGTGTCAAAATTTTGCCGTTCCACCAGTGCCCGCATGGCTGCCTCAAGGTCGGGCGCGCGCAGAACCTCAATGGATGAAGTGCAGTTTTCTGCCGTTGCCGCCAGGCGCTCACCCGTGACGGGAAGACAGATGAGGATTGCCACGCCGCGACTTTCCAGCAGGTCTGCCAACTCGTTATAATCTTGCTCACGCTCGTGCCCGCCCGCGATCAGCGCTATGTGACGATCGGGATATGCAGCGAGCGCGGCCTTGGTGGCTTCGGGTGTGGTCGAGATGGAATCGTTGACGAAGATCAACTCGCCAATCTGATGTTCTTCCAGTCGGTGGGGAAGTGGAGCAAAAGCTGCGATGCCAGCAATGACACCCTCAATGGTCGCACCCGTGCCCAAAGCAATTTGCGCGGCCAGTAGGGCATTGTCGCGGTTATGGTTGCCTCTGAGCCGCGAACTGTCGATTGCGCGATTAATCGCCAATCGTTGCATTTCGCTTGGCCTGGATAGCAAGCGATCCTCGCCGCCGAGCGCCGACAATACCAGGCTATTGGTCTGTGCCGCCGTGCCGAGGGCGATCCGCACAGGTCCTTCACGCGAAATCAGGTGCAGCTTGTCCTCGTAATATTGCGCCACGCTGCCGTGCCAATCGACGTGTTCGGGATATAGATTGGTGATGGCCGCAATATCGGGCAGAAAATCCATATCGGCGGTTTGGTAACTGGAGAGTTCCAGCACCACGGTTGGATACTTGTCGGCCAATTCGAGCGGCGCAACCCCAACATTGCCCCCCAACCCGGCATCGATCTCACTTGCGGTTAGCATCAAGTGAACCAGCGTCGCTGTGGTCGATTTTCCCTTGGTGCCGGTAATGGCAATCACGGTTCGGCTCTGCCGGAACGTGGCGCCCCAAAGATTGAGATTGGAGGTTACGGCGATACCGGCGCGTTCGGCCAGAGCGAAGATCGGCTTGTAACGCGATACACCGGGGCTTTTGATGATGTGGGCAAATTTGCGATCGGTGATGGCCCGCTCGATCTCGTCAGGCGCGATGAATGCGGCGTCGGAAATATTGGTCTCGCCGCTGTCGGCAGTCACATAGACGCGCAATTTGGGTTGCTGGCGCGCCAGAAAAGCCCTGGTGGAAATGGCCTCGCGCCCAGCGCCATAGAGCAGGACCGGCGCTTCAAACAGCATGGGGCGCTACCCGGGCAATAACCTCGGCAGGTATGTGATGATCATCGGCATCTTCGAATAATGCCTGCCGGGCGGATGTCAATTTCGCGGTGCCATATTGGGATTCCAGATCAGCCCTCAACGTGGCGACGATGGCGTCGTTTTCCCAAGCGGGGCTGGTGGTCAGGGCATGAAGACAGGCCGCCGCTTCAAGGATTTCGCCGACACATTCCCATGGCTTTTGCCCGGCCAATCCGGTCAATTCGCGAAACGAGGTCTCATGATCTGGATCGTCGAGCAAATTCCGGCCAAAAATGTCGATAAGCCGCTGCTTGTCCATGACGGGAGCAAAAATCAAGAAGACGAAATGACATTTCGGACATTCGCCGCACCATAACGGGCCATCGTGGCCTGATAGGCGGAAGTTGCGGTTGCAGCTTGAAAACACTTTGTCATAGCGCGTCTGGCGGGCAAATAGCGCCGCAATGCGCGCTTCTGAATAAGGCCGGAGCAAGGAAAAATACTGCAATGTGCCATTTGTGGCGTCGGCCAGCGTCCTGGCAATCAACCGTTCAAAATCGAGCGATTTTGAATGCTGATGATTGGCCTGCCGCCCGTCGAATTCGACATTGCCTTCGCTGGCCGAACGCTCATTGGACAGCACGATCCGGTTATAGCCAAAAAGCAGGGCGCAGAGCGCCGCGATCATCGAATTGATGGCCGTGGAGGGGACATGGCCATTAAGAAAGCCGGGCAGGCCCGACAGCCGGATCATTTCAGGATCGAGCTTACGGTTGACGTAAATCGGCGAGGTGCCGATTTTGGCGACGCTGGTTAAAATGGGGCCTTTCGGGTTCACCGCAAAAGGCGTGAAATCGATGCCGGCGGCCTGCAATAGCTCAACGCTGACCAAGGAATCCTTGCCACCACCGATGGGCAGCAAGGCTCGGTCAAGCAGTTTGGGCGCATCAACGGCAAAACCTTCACTGATTGGGGTATCAAGGACCAACCGACCAAAGCGCAGCAGGTTGTTGCGTGCATAAAACTCGCCGAGACCATTTTCGTAAATGTCGATAACGAAGGCACGTTGGTCGGTGGACAATGGCAGGTCGGGGGCGGAAATATGTAGAGGCGCCTTGAGCTTGAAGTAGCTGACGCCGAGTACAAAAGCAGTCAAATTGAGCAGAAGTGTAAAGGCGGGCGCGTCGAGGTTTTCTAACGACTGATCGCGTGGAAATTCCAGGGCTTCGACGAAATGCAGATCGTCGAGCTTGTAGCCAAAGCGGGCCACGCCGCTGGCAGCGTCAAATTGGGGGCGTTCGATCAGAAACTGCATGTCGGAATAGGGTCCAGCCAACGTCGGGCGACGGTATCGCACCCTATATAGCGATTGAAACCAGATTCGTCAGTAGATGCGCATTTGCAGGCGCATGACGATATCGGTCCCCAACCGCTGATAGCCATATTCGCGCATGGTGCAGGTCCAGCCATTGCCGTTTTTCTCGATGCGGAACAGGTTGTAGCGGGCCGGATCATCGAGACCACTGCCTTGGGCAGCGCTGGCAGCTGCCACACCAATGACCGGCACTTCGTGCTCGAGCCCGGAAATCGAGTGGATCGAGGAGCGATGGGTGTGACCATGCAGAATTAATTCAGCACCGTGCTCGGCAATGATGCGGCGGAACAGCTTGTGCCCTTTTAACCCAAACGAGGGATGCTGCAGTTCAGGATTGGGCGGGTGGTGGATCATCACAACACGGAACAGGCCAGCCTCACCAGTCTCGGTCAGAATTTTTGCCAGCCGTGCGGCCTGTTCTTGATCAAAGCGCCCGGTTGCCAGAAATGGTCGGGTCGGTACGGCACTGGAACAGGAAATAATTGCCGTATCATCGAGGCGCCGGACAAAGGGGAAGGCGCTGCCATGCGCACTGTCGCCCTGCAAATAGGGGCCCCACTCATGCTGGGCGCGCTCGAGAGCGCCGGGCACATAGGCATCATGATTGCCGGGGCAGACACACACAGTTTGGGCCGGACCGACGGTTTTAAGCCATTCGCCAGCGCGGATAACCTCGGCCTTGAGGGCAAGGTTGGTCAAATCGCCGGTGACGGCGGTAAAATCGGGGTTCTGGTCGCGCATATGGTCGACAAGGGCTTTCAGACCCTCGCCGCTGAGCGTGTCGCGGCGCATGATCTTCCAGTTGAGGAACCCGGTAAGCCGCTTTCCCAATAGATCCTTGAAGGAAATGTGGGGCAGGGGGGCAAGATGGATATCGGAAATGTGGGCAAGTGTTGTCATTGCAGGGGTAATGGCACGCCTGCGCGATCAAGAAAATGGGCAATTGACGTCGCTGACAATTTTGTCATGCCGCCGTTCCTGTTATCCATGGTGCAAAGCAGGAGCCAATCATGCAGATGAGTCGCTTTCAGAGAGTGCGCGCCAAGGTCTATTTGAACGCCATGGGCCTGTGGCGGCGGATGACGCTGGGCACGCGAACCATGCTGGTGGACGGCGACAAGGTTCTGCTAATTCGCCACACATATGTTCCGGGCTGGCAGTTTCCTGGCGGCGGGGTGGAGCCAGGGGAAACGCTGGCTGGCGCTGCGGCGCGCGAATTGCAGGAAGAGAGCGGTTATCGCGTCATCGCGCCGACGCTGTTCGGCATGTATCACAATACCAGCCCGATCACCGATCGCGATCATGTGGCTTTTTTTGTCAGCCACAAGTTTGAAAAGGCATTTGAGTTCAAGCCCAGCTATGAGATCGCCGAGGTTGGTTGGTTTGACCGCGCGCATTTGCCCGACAAAGTGACGCCGGCCACCTCGCAGCGCATCGACGAATATTTCGACCGCGCGCCGCGTCGGGACATCTGGGGTTACTAGCGCAGAAATGCCAATTCCGGCCCTACTGGAATGATCCGGTGTGGATTGATTGTGGGATGGCTCCAGTAATAATGGGTGCGAATGTGGTCCATATCGACAGTTTCCTTGACGCCTGGAACCTCATAAAGCGCCTTTAGATAATGGGACAGGTTGGGGTAATCGGCGATGCGCTTGCGGTTGCATTTGAAATGGCCAACGTAAACCGCGTCGAACCGCACCAGGGTGGTAAATAGTCGCCAGTCCGCTTCGGTTATGGCGTCGCTGGCAAGATAGCCGGTCTGGCCTAGAATTTCCTCAACCCAGTCAAGCGCCTCGAACAGCTTTTCGACCGGTTCGTCGTAAGCCTCCTGGGTCGTGGCAAAACCGGCCTTGTAAACGCCATTGTTGATGTCGTCATAGACCCGCGCGTTGATCTCGTCGATACGGGCACGCAGGGCTTCAGGATACAGATCGTCCGAATTTCCCGTCAGTTCGTTGAAAGCCGAATTAAACATGCGGATGATTTCGGAGCTCTCATTGGAAACAATGGACTTGGTTTTCCTGTCCCACAACACAGGCACAGTCACGCGGCCGGTATATTTGGGATCCGACTTGGCATAGACTTGCCAGAGATAGTCGTTGCCCGACAAAGCGTCGCCGGTTGCCCCCTCATCGGTAAAACTCCAGCCTGTTTCATCGGGCATTTTGGGCGCGACGATAGAAACCGGGATCAGATCTTCGAGTTGACGCAGTTTGCGCACGATCAAGGTGCGGTGGGCCCAGGGGCATGCCAGCGAAACATAAAGGTGATAGCGATCGGCTTCTGCCTTAAATCCGCCTTCGCCACTTGGCCCAACACCGCCGTCAGCTGTTATCCAGTTGCGAAAACCCGACTGGGCGCGCACGAACTTGCCGCCGGTTTTTTTGTGTCGTACCATTGGTCTGACCATTTTCCGTCTATCAGCATGCCCATTTCTTCACCCTTTGTTGTCGTGCCGGTTCGCCTTGTGCGCCCCTACTGGAACGCATGGCGTGTTATCCCGTTCACTTAGCTACCCGTCGCCAAAAAACTAGACGCTATATCGGCAACACATTGTTGCGCGTCCCCAGTGGCGGCGGCCAAAATTCTGCCTGATCGAGCGAGCTTTTTGTTTACGTGGAGATTGTGCGATGCTATTCGGAAATCAGGCGTGGAGGCGCCCAGGATGGTAAAAGTTAGCCTGCGGACACGACGACCCTGATGGGTATTACGGGCACACAGCGGTGCGCCCATAAACGTTCCTGCTTTGCTTTTGGACCAGTCCCATGATCGCTCCCAACGCTTCTTCAGCTGTTGCTGAACCTGCCACCCGTGCGCCGATAGTTCGGCCTGCTACATCAGCCGATGATCAATTTGTGGAGGATTTGCAGGCGCTTGCCTTCGGTCCAGGGCGGTTTGCACGAACCGCATTTCGGGTGAGAGAGCGTTTTCCCATTGATCCTGGTCTGTCACTGATTGCAGAGGTTGATGGAACCGCCTGCGGGTCAGTGTGGATGACGCCGATCAGTGTTGGTGGCATCAATGGATATTTGCTGGGACCGTTGGCAACACACCCCGAATTTCGCAAGCGTGGCGCGGGAAAACTGCTGGCGCGAGAGGTCAGCGTACGCGCGTTGGCCCGCAAGGATGGTCGGTTTGTGCTGCTGGTCGGTGATCAGGACTATTATTGCCCATTGGGCTGGCAGCCGACAACACAGGGCGCTATCCAGTTTCCCGGCCCGGTTGATCCGACGCGTGTGTTGGTGATGTCCCACGAGAACGAACTGGGCAAGAGTTTGGCGGGGCCGATCTCGGCCTATCGCGTCGGTTAGAAACCTGATCGTGCAAGCGTGACAATTGGGCCCGCTGTCGGGGGTGCAGGTTTGGCGATCATTGCTTATGGTAGCGCGCAGGATTTGATGGTCTGGGATGCGCCGTGCTGATGGACGCCAGCATAATTGACAACATCGCCGGACGCCTTTTGGCGCATCCGCCGGGCTATGACGCCCATGGCGCGCTGGTTCCCGACTGGGCGCCGAGCAAACCGTTTGATCGCCCGCCGGTTTACGCGGCCGTTTTGATCAGTCTGATCGCGCGGCCCGAAGGGCACACAGTGCTCTATACCGAGCGCTCGTCGGGGTTACGCGCGCATTCAGGGCAAGTGGCGTTTCCGGGTGGCAAACTTGATCCCGAAGATTTTGACGCAGGCGATGCGGCGCTGCGCGAAGCGGGCGAAGAGGTTGGCATGGTGCGCGATGAAGCGCGCATACTGGGGTTCATGCCCACCTATTTTACCGGCACCAACTATCTGATCACCCCGGTTGTCGCCGAAGTTGCGCCGACGCGGCCATTTGTGCCCAATCCAGGCGAGGTGCAGTCCTTGTTTGAGGTGCCACTGGCGCGAATTCTGGACGCGCGCACCTATGGTGCCTTCCGGATCAAGCGTGATGGAAGAGAGCATCAAACCTGGCAGATCGACCATGATGGCCATAAGATCTGGGGCATTACCGCCAATTTGACCCGTCTGTTCTGTGACCGGGTCAATGGCGAGGCGCGGCGATGAGCATTCCAGCCGAGAGCCGGTTGCATCAAGCTGAATGGCTGCGGGACAAGGCAGTTCAGGAAATTTTTGCGCTACTCGATGGCCAGAATGGTCGGACCCGAGCCGTCGGGGGGATCGTGCGCGACACAATTCTTGAGCGACTGACAGCGCAAAACGACATTGATATGGCGACCGAGTTGGTGCCAGAAGAAGTTCTGGCGCGGGCCAAGGCTGCCGGGATTGCCGCCTATCCGACTGGGATTGAGCATGGCACGGTCACCCTGCGTCATGGCGACGTCGGCGTTGAAGTCACGACGCTCCGGCAGGATGTGGTAACCGATGGTCGACACGCTGTGGTTGAGTTTGGGCTCGACTGGCTGGCTGATGCAGAGAGACGCGATTTTACGCTCAATGCGCTTTATGTGGACATGAACGGGGCGCTCTTTGATCCGATCAGCGGCATTGGGGACTGCCTGAGTGGCCACGTGCGGTTTATTGGCGATGCGGAAAAGCGAATTGCCGAAGACGGTTTGCGAGTCTTTCGCTTTTTCCGGTTTTCTGCCAGTCATGGGCAGCAGAATTTTGATGGAGCGGGGCTGGCCGCCTGTGGCGCTGCTGCCGGACGGTTATCGCATTTGTCACACGAGCGTGTCGGGGCTGAAATGCGCCGAATGTTTGAATTGCCCCGTATAGCTGTGACACTGGCCAAGATGCGCGCTCTTAACCTGTTGACGTTCCCTGAACAGGCGATAGGGGCATTACAGAACTATGAACGGCAGGCAGGCAAGCCGCAATGCATCAGCCGTATGGCGTTGGTTCTGGGTGCGTTGCCCGCCAAAGAATTACAGCGGCAATGGCGATTGTCGAATAATGTGCTCAACGAAGCCCAATTGTTGCGAAAAGCCGCAGCCTTGATTGCAGAAATGAAACTGCATGAGGCAGGCTATCGCTACCCTGCCGCCATAAATGCTGCACTCGACGTCGCTGCCGCGGAAGCGGGCTGGGGGAGGCCGGAAAAGCGGCAGTTTTGGCAAGTCTTGAAAAGATCGCACCAAAGGCGCTGCCGATTAGTGGCAAAGACCTTCTGTCTGCCGGATTCGCGCCTGGTCCATCGTTGGGGCAAGCTTTGGCGGCAGCGGAAATTGCCTGGATTGCAAGCGAATTTACGCTCACCCCAGACAGGTTACTTGCAATGTTGACGTCGGGCTAAACTCGGCGGTCAATCAGTGTTTACTGGGCTGATCATCGACATCCACGATGCGCTCCTTGATGCGCTCAATCATGTCTGGCCGCACTTGCGTTTCGCCGTGTAGGCTTTTGAGATTTTCAACGGCGCGACGGACAACTTCGGCTTCATTGTCGGCCTCGGCGCGCCACGTCGAACCGGGAATAAGTGAGCCTGAATCAAAGCGCTTCATCTGTGTCACCTCACCTGAATGTGGTTGAGTAACCACAACGCAGTTGGACGAGCGTTGGTTCCGAAAAAAAATCAGGGCCAGCGAACGTCGGGCGGCATTGAAGAGAGAATTGCATCGACATTACCCCCGGTTTTCAAGCCAAATGTGGTGCCGCGATCATAGAGGAGGTTGAACTCAACATAGCGGCCGCGTTGGACCAGCTGTTCATGCCTGTCAGCCTCGGTCCAGGGTGTTTCGAAATTTCGGCGGACTAGTTGGGGGTAAATCTGGAGAAAAGCGCGGCCCACATCCTGGGTGAAGGCAAAATCAGCGTTCCAATCACCTGAATTGTGCTGGTCGTAAAAAATGCCACCGGTTCCGCGAGGCTCATTGCGGTGAGGCAGGTAAAAATACTTGTCGCACCATTGCTTGAAATGCTCGTAGTCTACGCTTGGATGAACTTCGCAGACCTGACGCATGGCGGCATGAAAATCGACAGTGTCAGCATCGGTCTGCAGCCGTCGGCGCGCCAGCACCGGGGTCAGGTCTGCGCCGCCGCCAAACCATTGCCTGCCGGTCACGATCATGCGGGTGTTCATGTGAACCGCCGGCACATGCGGATTGCAGGGATGCACGATCAAGGAAATGCCGGCGCTCCAAAAACTGGCGCCTGCTTCGGTGCCCGGCATCTGTTTGGCAAACTCTTCGGAGAATTCGCCATGCACCACAGAAATGTGGACGCCTGCCTTTTCGAAAACCCGGCCATGAAGCATCGACATTTCGCCGCCACCACCAGCAGCGCGCTGCCACGGGGTTCGCACAAATCGGCCCGGTGCGCGGTCGACATTGGGGCCGTGGACGTCGCTTTCAATACTTTCGAAGGCCGAGCAGATACGGTCGCGCAGTTGGCGGAACCAGTCAGCGGCTATGGTTTTTTTGTCTTCAATGTCGGAGGGGAGTGTCATGATAAAGTGGCAAATCCATTGGTCTGACGCTTGGCTTCGCCGATAATAAGGGTTGCGGACAGCGCAACATTGATCGAGCGCAAACCAGATCGCATTGGAATGCGAACCTTCAGGTCGGCTGTGTCGGCAACGCTATCGGGCACGCCAGCACTTTCACGTCCCAGCAGCAAGATGTCCAACGACTGATATTGCGCCGCGTATGCGGACTGGCTGGCCCTGGTGGTCAGGAGGACGAGGCGCCGATCGGCCTGCCGTCGCCAGGCGTCAAACTGGGCAAAGCTACTGTGTTCCTCAAAATCGGCATGTTCGAGATAATCCAGGCCGCTACGTTTCATGGCGGCGCGCGAAAAATGAAAGCCGGTGGGGTGGATAATATGAACACGTACATCGAGGCACGCCCCGAGCCGCAACAATGTGCCGGTATTGAGGGCGATGTCGGGTTGATAAAGGGCGATTTCAACAGGCAAGTGCAGTTCCTGGCTGATAGCAAAGGGCGGTTGCGTCGGGGTTTACGCCGATAATGAGGCGGAGAACATGGGTATAGTGTCGCAGATTAGGCTTGTCACGCGGAGGCACTCTGGACAAGTGTCGGGGACAGTGCAAAAAGAACCGCGAATGACGGGCCGCTTGGGAGCGGACGGCAACCGATTCTACGTATGCGTGGAGATCGGGTCTGCTGCTGGCGCGTCTCGAAGATTTTGGACGGGGATCGTACCTTGGCTACGCAAGCAGAACATCAATCGACGCGGCGGGATTTTCTCTTTGTCGCAACTGGCGCAGTCGGCGCCGTGGGCGTTGGGGCCGTGGTTTGGCCGCTGATCAATCAAATGAATCCGGATGCATCGACACTGGCTCTTGCCAGCATCGAATTCAGTCTGGTCGGTATCGAGGTCGGTCAGTCGGTCACGATTCTCTGGCGTGGCCTTCCCGTTTTTGTGCGTAACAGGACGCCCAAGGAAATCGAGGAAGCCAAGGCAGTGCCGCTGAGCGAGCTTAAGGATCCGGCAACCGACGAGGAACGCACCAAGGAAGGTCACGAAAACTGGCTGATCATGATCGCCAATTGTACGCACCTTGGTTGTATTCCAGTTGGTGAATCGGGCGAGTACGATGGCTGGTTCTGTCCATGCCATGGTTCGGTTTACGACACTGCTGGTCGTATCCGCAAAGGTCCGGCACCGAAAAACCTGGTTCTGCCGCCATATGAATTCATCAGCGATACGCTGATCAAGATCGGCTAATGGGGGCGTTTCCGATGTCTGAACATTCGACTTACATTCCAGGCAACGGCGTCGAGAAGTGGATCGACGAACGTTTGCCAATCATCCGGTTCTCCAAAGAGCACCTGATGGATTTTCCGACGCCTAAGAATCTCAACTACTGGTGGACGTTCGGCGGTATTCTCGCGATCATGCTGGTGGTGCAGATCGTTACCGGCGTCATTCTTGCAATGCACTATACGCCCAACATCGCGATGGCGTTCAATTCGGTCGAGCACATTCGCCGCGACGTCAACGGCGGTCGCATCATTCAGGCAACCCACGCGGTGGGTGCCTCGATGTTCTTTGCGGCAGTCTATGTCCATATTTTCCGCGGCATGTACTTTGGCTCTTACAAGGCACCCCGCGAAATTCTCTGGCTGCTCGGTGTTTTGATTTTCGTTTTGATGATGGCAACTGCGTTCATGGGCTATGTGTTGCCCTGGGGGCAAATGAGCTTTTGGGCTGCGACCGTGATCACCAATATCTTTGCGGCCATCCCCATTGTCGGTAATCCGATTCTGGAACTGTTGCGCGGTGGTTTTGCGGTGGGCAATCCGACGCTCAATCGTTTCTTCTCGCTGCATTACCTGTTGCCGTTCGTGATTGCGGCGGTCGTGATCCTGCACATTTGGGCATTGCATGTCCCCGGAAACAACAATCCGGTTGGCGTTGAGGTTAAATCGGATCGCGATACCCTGCCGTTCCATCCCTATTATACGATGAAGGATCTTTACGGCATCGTGCTGTTTGCGATCCCGTTTGCGTGGTTCGTATTCTTCATCCCCGACATTCTGGGGCACCCTGACAATTACATCATGGCCAACAGCCAGGTGACGCCTGCCCACATTGTGCCTGAATGGTACTTCCTGCCATTCTACGCAATTTTGCGCGCTATCGATTTCAATATCTTGTTCATCGACAGCAAGTTGGGCGGCGTTATCTTCTTTGCCGGCTCGATTGTCATCCTGTTCTTCCTGCCATGGCTGGACAATTCCAAGACTCGCTCGGGCACGTTCCGTCCAATGTTCAAGTGGTTCTATTGGTTGTTTGTCTTGAATTTTGTTGGTCTCACCTATCTCGGTTCCGCCCCGGCGGAAGGGATCTACGTGGTCCTGGCCAAGATTTGCACGGCTTACTACTTCATCCATTTCCTCATTATCCTGCCTGTTCTCTCTCGCATAGAAACGTCGCGGCCACTGCCGACGAGTATTTCCGAGAGCGTGCTTGGCAAAGCGCATTGATGGCGGGGTCCAGTAGTATGTTGAAGATCAAGACAATCCTCGCTGCGGTCACTCTGAGTGCAATATGTGCTCTGCCAGCCACTGCCCAGGAACACGAGACTGTGCATATCGAAAAGCAAAATTGGAGCTTTGCCGGTATTTTTGGAACCTACGACACCAACCAGTTGCGTCGTGGTTTTCAGGTTTTCCGGGAGGTTTGCTCTAGCTGTCACAGCGCCAACCTGATCGCGTTCCGCACGCTCGCCGAAGAAGGCGGTCCGCATTTTTCCGAGGGTCAGGTAAAGGCTTTGTCAGCCGAATACGACATTGCTGATCCGTCGGCTGATGACGGCACCCGCAAGGGTGTGGCGTCGGACTTTTGGCCTGCGCCATTTGTCAACGAGCAGGAAGCCCGCGACGCCAATGGCGGGGCGTTGCCGCCAGATTTTTCGGTTCTGGCTAAAGCACGTGGCGTTACGGATGCCTTCCCATGGTGGGTTACCAACTATTTCACCGGCTATGCTGAAGGTGGACCTGACTATATCCATGCGCTGATGAACAGCTACGAGGAAACGCCGCCTGAGGGTGTCGAAATTCCTGAAGGCAAACATTACAATGCTGTGTTCCCGGGCCATGCCATTGGCATGGCGCCGCCCTTGGCTGATGGCATCATCACTTATGTCGCCGAGGAAGGGCAGGAGCCTGTTCCTGAAACAGTCGACCAGTACTCCAAGGATGTTTCGGCCTATATGATGTGGCTGGCCGAACCCGGACTGGTTTCGCGCAAGGAGACGGGCTTCAAGGTCTTGCTGTTTCTCATTTTGTTTGCAGGCCTGATGTATGCCACCAAACGCAAGATCTGGTCGGGCATCGAGCACTGATGCTTGCCGTATAGACGCTATTTGTATCAGGGGGCCGTTGGCCCCCTTTTCAATTTCCGAACCCTGATTTCGGCTTCGTCACTTGCCATCGGTGATCGCACTTGCGAAAGATGGTGGTGAGGCAGGTACAGGGAGAGTCGAATGTCAGCTATACGTGTTGCGGTTGTCGTTCTGAGTGCCGCCGTTGCTGCGAGCCGTAGCTCTGCGGTTCGCACGGGCGTGCGTGCGGTAATGACAAACGACAACGCCCGCGACACGGCAATTCGTCTCACCCGACAAGCCGCCTATGGCGCTGGCGTTGCTGCGCGCCATTTGGTTGGGCGGCGCACTCAATAATCACATCAGGTACATCAATGACACTCGATCTCAAGGCACTCGTGCGCACAATTCCTGACTATCCGAAAAAGGGAATATTGTTCCGCGACATAACAACACTGATTGAGCACCCGGAAGGTTTCAAGGAAAGTGTCGAGCGCATCGCTGCGGCGCATCGCGGACAGAATATTACCCATGTGGCGGGCATTGAGGCGCGCGGCTTCATCTTCGGCGCGGGTGTTGCAATTGCTCTTGGCGTCGGGTTTGTTCCCATTCGCAAGAAAGGCAAATTGCCCGGCGAAACCATCGGGCAAAATTATGCACTTGAGTATGGCGTGGACACAATCGAAATCCACGCGGATGTTTTGAGTGCGGGGGACAACGTCCTTTTGGTCGACGATCTGATTGCGACCGGTGGAACCGCTATTGCGGCCGTTGGTCTATTGCGTCGGACCGGCGCGACGATCAACAAAGCTGCCTTCGTAATCGATTTGCCAGATCTTGGTGGTGCAGACAAACTGCGGGCCGAAGCGGTTGATATTCACGAACTTATCAGCTTTGAAGGCGATTGAGCTCACCAGAGGTTTCGCCCGTCGATCTCGACAATGGGCAACCCCGTCAAATCAAAATCATCAAATAGTTTGACGTTCAGGCCAATCTTGCGGGCCGTGGGCACGCTCGGCGTGTCGTTGCCGATATCGGTTTCGGACCAATCGGGTGTGTCGCCATAAGTATTAGTGCCGCAATTGGCACAGAAGTGGTGCAGGTTCATGCCTCGCGGCGCGTAGATTTTATCGTTGTCGGCCGTGATGATGCGTACCTCGTCAGGGCGGTAGTAGGCCCACAGGGCACCCGATTTTGAACAATATGTGCAGGTGCAGGCCGTTGCATTTTCAGGGGCGCGATCCACTTCAATTCGGATGGCACCGCAGTGACAGGTTGCAGTCAGGGGCATGGCAGATCTCCTTCTGACCCCAAATTACCTCAGTGCCGCGTCAAAAATTGGCAGCAGAGTCAGGCAGCAATATCTTCACGGGCATCGACCAGGCAGAATTGGTTGCCTTCGGGATCGCGTAGGACGGCGTACGTGGGCAGCATCTGTACGACGGCTGCACCAGCTGCGGTCAGACGTTCTACTTCCTCAGCGCGGTCTTGCACGAGAATATCAAAGTGGACGCGATTGTTGTCGTAGCGACGCCCTTCCACATTCTGAAAGCACATGCTCGGTCCAGGTCCGTCAGCAAAAACCGCTGTATCGGTTTCGGGATTGAAGCCCAGCGCCGCAAGCCGATCCACCGCCACCTGGTCAAAGTCGCGTACATGGTAGCCTTCCAATATTTCGGCCCAGAAGTTGGCAAGATTGGCGGGATTTTCACAGTCAAAGACGATTTCCTGAATCGAACCCATGGGTGGTCTCCTTTGGCGATCCGAAAAGGTTAACGACCAATTGCGGCAACACTGGAGCAGTGGAAAGCCGACGCGGCCACGTCGGTTTCGTTCTCACTAGCAGCTCTTGGCGGCGGCATTGCCAGCCAGGCTGGGGTAGGTTGAATGGGTTCTGGCTTAGCGGGGCGTGCACACCATGACGATGTCGCTGGAGCTTTCCAATTGCATGGCGGTGCCCACGGTTGGATCGTTTACGAGACGAGCAGCTACAATACCGCCATTAGTCAGCAGAGGGCCGTCAGCGAAACCGACGCCGTCGGTATAGCCGTTAATGGTGCCAATACCCGAGGATTTGTCGCCGAAGGTGGCCGAGGCGAACCCATAGCCGTCGCCATAGATGGTGAGCATGCCGGCGGTGATGCCATTTGCCGTACACCCCCAATTGCCGGCATACGACTGTGCCCAAACTGGCTGGGCAAGAAGGATCGAGATGAGGACGGTGGTGATGATTCGGTGCATGGCGCAAAGATTGGCGGGTTGGCGCGCAGCTTTCAAGTCATTCGGGCCAGGACGCGGCCGAGCAGGGGAACTTTCGCCAGACCCTGCAAAAGCTTCAATCTGGCCGGCATGGTATAATCGCGCAGCTTGGAAAAACTGATCAGTTCGGCGGTGTAAACTGTTTCGCCACGCTGATTAGCCGCGGTGATCTGGTTGAACAGGACACCCCATCCAGGAATGGAGTTGGAGCGTCGTTTGTTGGTAACGGTAAGCGAAAATGTGACTGTGTCGCCCGGCCGGACCGGTACTGTGAAAGTCATGGCGTTGACACCGGGGGACGGTCCGGCAACGCCGGGCTTTTGACCGAGGCCGCGAAGGCGCTCTTCCTCGGCCGACAGGGCGTCAATCATTTTGCGTTGCCCGACGCAGACCGTGTGCCAGCCGCTGGCGATAAGGCCGCCGAAGTGACTATGGCGCGCCGCTTCGGGATCGATGTGAAAATATTGCGGGTCATACTCGGTAGCAAAATCGATGATTTCCTGGGCGGAGAACAGATGACTCCCCAGATGGAAGACCTCATTGACAGCGATATCTTCAAACCAACGGGTCATTGGGTGCGTACCTCGACCAGATTGGCCAGTCGCATGGTCAAGACCGATGCGCCCTTTTGATTGCGAACGTCGAAATCCAGCGTGACAATGCCCCATTGTGGGTGGCTGTTGGAGCGCCGAAGGTCGGCAACAGTGATGGTGCCGTCGATGGTGTCGCCTGCCATGACCGGATTTTTCCATTTCAGATTGGAAAATCCGAGCCCCCCTGCGGAGGCTATGCCCGAGAGGAAACCATCAACCAGTGCGCGCAAGCCAAGTGCCCCAGTTTGCCAGCCACTGGCGGCCAATCCGCCAAGCAGAGACGCTTTGGCTGCTGTTTCATCGAGGTGGAATGGCAGCGGATCGAATTGGCGTGCGAAACTGGTGACCATCTGTTTGTTGACTGTGGTCTTTGCGATCTTGATGATTTCGCCGACGGCAAGATCTTCAAAGTGGCGTCGGTTCGCCGTTACTGGATTGGTCATTTGATTGCCCTATACGTCAACGTGATTTTGCACGAATTGACGTGGCGGGCAAGCTATTGGGAGAATTTTGACAACGGTTAGGAAGTGGGGCCGTTGCCGCGATCCATGGAACGATCGAAGCCGAGGACCGGCAGCGCCCGGAGGCCGCCGGTCCGGCAATTTTAAAGCCAGCCCAAGAGGACACCTACACCACCAAGGGCGAAGGCACCGCCGGCGACTTGAGCGATGAGTTTGCCGTGTTTGCCCAAAATCTGATTGATCCCGGCGGCGGCCAGAAAACCGGAAGCGTGCAAGAGGGCTGTTGCGCCGACAAAGCCCGATGCATAAAGGATGCCTGCCGTGTTGGCGGGCATTTCGGCGCCGTGGGCCTGCCCGTGAAAGATCGCAAAACTGCCCACCAGCGCCATGGCACCGGCTATTGGCATTGGGCGCCCGAGTGCTGCTGCGGCACCAATGACAATGCTGGAGGCAGCAATTGCCACTTCAACCATGGGCAGATCGAGGCCGGACACACCCAGTGCGAAACCGACCAGCATCATCGCCAAAAAGCTCAGGGGAACAAGGAATAAAGCACGCCCGCCGAGCACATAGGCAAATACGCCGACGGCCAGCATTGCCAGGACGTGATCATTGCCGCCGAGTGGATGGGCAAATCCGTGAATCAGGCCAAGGCTGCCTGTTGGATCGGGATGGGCAAAAGCTGCCGTCGGAAAAATCAGGGCCAAGCCCAAAGCCAAGAGAATACGCATAATGCTCCTTAATGGGACCCACCGTCCCGTGTGCGTTGGTGGAATGGTCGGTCTCCTGACTCCAGACCAATCTTCGCCCGCCTTCCCAGTCGCAAACCAGTGGCCGGGCTTTGAACCCGAGGGCGAAGTGTTGTCTGTCACAGTCGCGGGGGCGGCGCCGGTATTTCACCGGCTTCCCGTTTCCATTCACAGTTGCAGGTGTCGCAGAATTTGCCGGGATAAGAAAGGCTTGGCAGCGATTATGTCGAGAAAAATCCCTTAAGCCAGTGCATTGGACTGAGCGAACGCCAATTTGGTCCAGGTAACGTCTGGCTGGTTGCCGCTACTGGCTTGATCCAGCAGGCACAATGTTGGGGCAAGGCCACAGGTCTTAGCCAGGGCGATGGTCTCGCTCGCGGTGACATTGAACATGCGCCGACCGGCGGGAACCGGGCCATGGCGCAGGGTCAGAACGAGCGAGGCTTCGGGCTTAAGCAAACTGGTAATGATTGGTAGGGCCAATTTTCGCTCGGTCGCATCGAGATGCATCCATACGGCAGTCATGATGATGAGGTCGAACTGCTTGGCACGCCCTGCAATTTTAGATAGGTGCGGCAGGCAATCGTCGACCCATTCGATGGCGGGATCGGGATGACGTCTGGCGGCGGGTAGACGAAACTCGTCGACCGGCTCTACTGCAATGACTTTATGTCCAATTGCAGCGAAACCTGCAGCATCGCGGCCAGTGCCCGCCCCGATATCGAGAACCGTTCCGGGGGCTTTCGGAAACAGATGCGCGACCTGACGATGAACGTCAATATAGCCGCGACTTTCGTAGATGGGGACAAGCGCTTCCGCGGTTTCGGGGTATCCTTGCGTGCTGGGGATTTTCATCTTGGTCCCGTCGCGTCAGATTGGATCGGTGCGGCACTTATCGGGCCATGCGAGGCATCGCCCTTATGACTTTGAAGTCTAAAAACGCTCCACTGGAGCGCTTTTACGCGGAGTGCCATCCTCAAGTATTGAACTTGAACAGCATGACGTCGCCATCCTTGACGACATATTCCTTGCCTTCGTCGCGCGCCTTGCCCGCTTCCTTGGCAGGTTGTTCGCCGCCAAAGCTTACATAATCGTCAAAAGCGATGGTTTGGGCGCGGATGAAGCCGCGTTCAAAATCGGTATGGATGACGCCTGCTGCAGCAGGTGCCTTGTCGCCCTTGTGTATCGTCCAGGCGCGCGCTTCCTTGGGGCCGACGGTAAAATATGTCTGCAGCCCCAACAGACCATAGGCTTCGCGAATCAAGCGGTTGAGGCCCGGTTCATGCAAGTCGAGGCTTTCCAGATATTCTGCCTGTTCAGCGTCCGGCAATTGGGCGAGCTGACTTTCGATCTCGGCGGAGATGACGACGGTGGCGGCGTTATGTTGCTTGGCATATTCGGCCACTTTTTCAGTCATGGCATTGCCCGTTGCGGCGGCGACTTCGTCGACGTTGCACACGTAAAGGGCGGGCTTTGAGGTCAGGAGTTGCAGTTCCTGAAATGCCTTTTCTTCTTCGGCTGAGCGCTCGACATGACGGGCGGACTTGCCTTCACGCAGAAGAACAAGGGAACGGTCGATCAGTTCGAGCGACTGTTTGGCTTCCTTGTCGTTGCCCTTGGCCTTCTTTTCGACGCCAGTGCGGCGACGCTCAAGGCTTTCGAGATCGGCGAGCATCAGTTCGGTTTCAACCACTTCGGCGTCAGCGAGAGGATCAACGCGGTTGGCGACATGAATGACATTGTCGTCCTCAAAGCAGCGCAGCACGTATGCCACCGCGTCACATTCGCGGATATTGGCGAGAAACTGGTTGCCGAGACCCTCACCGCGACTGGCGCCCTTCACGAGACCGGCAATGTCTACAAAACTCATGCGGGCTGGCAGTTTGGTGGCCGACTTGCCGATTGTTGCCAGTTTGTCGAGCCGGGCGTCCGGCACGGATACTTCGCCCACATTGGGTTCGATGGTGCAGAAGGGAAAGTTTGCTGCCTGTGCGGCGGCGGTGCGGGTGAGCGCGTTGAAAAGCGTCGACTTGCCAACGTTGGGCAGGCCAACAATGCCCATTTTGAAACCCATGGGGAACTCCTGAAACTGTTGCCCCTGACATCCTTCGGATAGCGCGATAAGTCAATGCGCAGCCGGAATTTTGGGACGTTAAGGTCGATCCAATCGTCGGTTTTGGTAGAGGGGAGTTAGCCGTCGCCGAACAGCTTTTTGAGCATTGCAGCCATTGGGCCTGAGCTTGGTGCAGGTACCGCCGGTTTAGTGGAGCGGGCCTGACGGATGTGGGATTGAGCTTTGGAAGCCTGTTTTGGCTCTGCGTCGGGTTTGGTGGCCAGAGCAATCTTGTTCATGAAGCCGGCGTCATCGCCTTTGACCAGAAGTCCGATATTTTTGGCAATCGCATCCAGCAAAGGGTCGAGCCAGACCTGATCAGCCTTGGCGAAGTCGCCCAGAACATGATGGGTGACAAACTCCTTGCCGGGATGGCCGATGCCGAGGCGGACACGTTTGTAGTTGAGGCCCAGTTGGGGATCGATGGAGCGCAGTCCATTGTGGCCGCCATTGCCGCCGCCGATCTTGACGCGGATCTTACCGGGGACCAGATCAAGTTCGTCATAGAGGACGATGACGTCTTCGGGCGCAATTTTGAAGAATTTCGCGGCCGCCGCGACGCTATCGCCGGAACGGTTCATGAAGGTTTGGGGTTTGAGCAACAGGGTACGTTGACCGTCAATTTCGCCGTCGGCCAAATGGCCGTTGTGCTTGGAACGAAAAGAGGTAAAGCCGTGTTGGCGCGCAATTTGGTCGGCGGCCATGAAGCCAATGTTGTGGCGGTTTTGACGATACTGATCGCCGGGATTGCCCAATCCAACGACAAGTTTCACGAGCGCTCTCCCAAAATGGCAGGAGGCGACCCACGGGCCGCCTCCAATTGATTAACAATTCCGCGTGGGGATTATTCCTTGTCGTCTTCGTCGGCTTCTTCTGCAGCAGCGTCGGCTTCATCTGCTTCCGCGTCGGCATCGCCGGAAGACTTAAGCGCCGAAGGCGCAACGATCGTGGCGATAGTCGCGTCGTCTTCATGGCTGTGGTCAAGAACGCCCTTGGGCAACGTGATCGAAGACATGTGGACGGTGTCGCCGATTTCGAGGCCGGTCAGGTCGACAGTGATCTCTTCGGGAATATTGTCGGCGCTCACATTCAAGTCGAGCGTGTGGTGCACAATGTTGAGCGTGCCGCCGCGCTTGAGGCCGGGGCTGGCTTCTTCATTGATAAAATTCACATGCACCTGAACATTGAGCTTTGTGCCCTTGCCGACGCGCAGAAAATCAACGTGCATCGCAAAATCCTTGACCGGATCAAGCTGATAATCACGCGGGATCACCTGATGCTTCTCGCCTTCAACATCAAGCGTGAGGATGTGAGAGAGAAAGCCGCCTGAATAGATGCTCTTCATTGCATCCTTGTAGGCAATCGAAATGGTGACGGGGGGCTTCTTGTTGCCGTAGATAACAGCAGGGATTTTACCCTGACGACGCAATTCACGAGCGGCCCCCTTGCCGACAAGCGAACGCGCCTGAGCCTTAAGCTCTTTAGTCGCAGCCATGGAACTATCCATTCTGGTTGGTGTATGGGCCATTACAACGCCATACGCGCCCGTCCTCCAGGGGTGACGAGCGCTTCATGGGGCGGCTATAGCCCAAAGCGGGGGACTGGGCAAGTAGATGGTGCAGGTGGATCAGTTATCCGTCGCGCAACCCAACAATTTGTTGCCGCAAATATTGGCGCACTGCTTCGTCGCTCGACAGACCAATCGCCAGGGTCAAGGCCTCATAGGCGTCGTCCTTGTATCCGGCTCGGGCCGCCAGATGTCCACGTGTGGCCCAGTATGGCTGATAGTCGGCCATGCGCTTGTCGGCAGCCAGGGCCACAATTGCCTGGTGGGCGACGATGGGCCCCTTGGTTTCAGCAAGCGCTGCTATGTGGTTGAGCGCCACAACGGGAGAGGCGACGATCGTCTGCAAATGCTCGTAGAGCGCGACGATGGCGGGCCAACTGGTTTGGCCGGAAAGGCGACGGGCGGTGTGGGCCGACTGGATCGCGGCTTCGATCTGGTAACGTCCGCTGGGGCCCGCGCGATTTGCCTGATGCAGGAGTGTTTCGGCCTGACCTATCCGATGGACGTCCCAAAGCGCGGTGTTCTGCTGCTCGAGCGGTACAAAAGCGCCGTCGGCGTCGCGGCGGGCCGAGCGGCGCGCCTCGGCGTAAAGCATCAAGGCCAGCATGCCCTTGGCTTCGGGCTCGTCGGGTAGCAGTTGCACGGTTAGTTCGCCCAACCAAACAGCCTCTTCGACCAATTGTGGTGTGTCGCCGGGTTCAATCTCGTTCCAGCCCCTGGCATAGGCGGCATAAACCGCCTCGAGAACTGCGTCGAGTCTTTCGGGCAGGTCCTGGCGCTCAGGCAGGGAAAAGGCGATGCCAAGGTTTTTTATCCGGGCTTTGGCTCGCACCAGACGCTGACCCATGGTGGCGGGCGAAATCATGAGTGCTGCCGCGACATCGTGAGCCGGCAGGCCAAGAATTGTTTGCAGGATCAAGGGGGTGCGCATGGCGCACTCGATTTCTGGATGGGCGCACGCGAACATCAGGGCCAGACGCCGGTCCGGTATTTCGGCAGGCGCTGCCGTGGCGGCCTCGATTTCTTCGGCCATGAGACTTAGATGCTCCATGCCCTTCTGGCGCGTCTGGTGGCGGCGCAGGGCGTCGGTTTGACGGTGGCGGGCGACAGTCAACAACCATGCATCGGGATTTTCGGGGATGCCTTCGCTCGGCCAGAGCCGGAGGGCGGCGGCAAAGGCGTCTGCCAGCGCATCCTCGGCGCCCGGAAGGTCACGAGTACGGGCCGCCAGAAATGCAACAAGACGGCCGTAGCTTTGTCGTGCAATCTGCTCGGCGACGCGATGGCTGCCATGATTGAGGTCGTTAGGCATCAGTCTTTGCGGCCAGCAGCAACGGGCGCACACATAAAATACCTCCAAATTGTACATCGGGTGCCAACACCCGATGCACGTCAGCGAACCGGCTTCCTGGCGGCTTTATTCGGCGCGCGTTGGCCAGATGGGGCGCACTTCGATGGTGCCCAAACGGGCGGCGGGGCAGCGAGCCGCCCACTGAACGGCTTCATCGATGCCAGACACGTCGATCATGTAATAGCCGCCCAATTGTTCGCGCGTTTCGGCGTAGGGGCCATCCAGAACCTGGGTGCCATCTTCGCCGACCCTGACGCTGGCGGCCTCTTTCGTGGGCCGCAGGCGTTCGCCGCCGAGCAATACGCCGGCTTTCGCCATGGCATTGTTATAAGCATGATAATCGGGGCTCATGCCGGTTTCATCGACAACAGTGGCAGCGCTCATTTTTGATTCATCGCCGTGGATCAGCAGTAAATACTTCATCATGGTCTCCTTGAAGGGCACGGAGCGAAATGCCCCGATATTACAATGACGCGGCGGAGAGGCCAATTTCTACTTCTGGAGAGATCTATTTGTGCTCGACGTGAGTGGGCGGCCAGAATTTCAATCTGCCCCCGGTTGCCGACGGCAGTTTTCCGCCCGATTGATCGTGCGGCATTTGGACGAATGGAACAGAAACTGCGCCTAGTCGAGCAGGCTGGAGACGCTTTGCTCGCTGGCGGTACGGGCAACGGCTTCGCCGATCAGGGGCGCGATGGGGACGCGGCGAATATTGGGAGCCTTGGCAGTCTCTTCGGTTTCTTCGATGGAATCGGTTATGACCAGTTCCTTGAGTTTGGATGCGGCAACCCGCTCGGCGGCACTGTTGGAAAGGACGCCATGGGTAATATAGGCGGAAACGTCGAGTGCCCCGGCTTTGAGCAGGGCTTCAGCCGCATTGATCAGCGTGCCGCCAGAATCGACGATATCGTCGATCAGGATGCAATGCTGGCCCGAGACATCACCGATGATATTCATGACTTCGGAGACACCGGCGCGAGGACGGCGTTTGTCGACAATTGCCAGATCCGCGCCGATGCGCTGGGCGATGGCGCGCGCACGGGCGACCCCGCCGACGTCAGGCGACACGATCATCAGGTTGGATGTGTCGTAATGGTCCTGAATGTCGCGGGTCATGACTGGTGCCGAATAGAGATTGTCGGCAGGAATATCAAAAAAGCCCTGTATCTGGGCCGCGTGTAAATCGAGCGTGATAACGCGATTGACGCCAGCTTCGGTGAGCAGATTGGCTACGAGCTTGGCGGAAATGGGGGTGCGGGAGGCAGATTTTCTATCCTGCCGAGCATAGCCGAAATAGGGCATGACCGCTGTGATCCGTCGAGCCGAGGAGCGTCGCAGCGCGTCGGTGATGATCAGCAGTTCCATCAAATTGTCATTGGCGGGAAAGCTGGTTGACTGGAGGATGAAGACATCTTCTCCGCGCACATTCTCGTGCACCTCGACGTAAATTTCCTTGTCGGCAAATCGTTTGACCGTACAATCGGTCAAGGGAAGTTCAAGGTAACTGGCGACAGCCTGAGCGAGGGCACGATTGGAATTGCCAGTCACCAGCTTCATAGCGCGATCCTGTGGTCATGTCGGGCCGGGAAAGGCGGCCCCTCCAGTTTCGAGGCAAGCTCTATAGTGTGTAGAGTGCAATCACAATGTCACAATTGGTAGAATGCTAAATTTTCTCCAGTCCGATCAAGGCGATCTGTCGTCCGGTGGTTTGGGCCGCATGGGTGGCATGGCGATGGGAAAAGTAGCGGTCAGGCGCACCATAGGTGCAAATTGCCAGATCCTGGATGGTGCCGACGCCGCTGTTGGCGAGTTCGCTGGCAACAAAGCCCGGCAGATCGAAGTGTTCGCGACCATTGCGGGGCGTGACAAAAAACTGCTGGCCATCGGGATGGCTCGCCAGAAAATCGGTCATGAATTGGGGGCCAACTTCATAGTTGCCCTGACTGATGGTCGGGCCAATCGCGGCAACCATTCGGGCAGGATTTGCCCCGAGCGCGACCATTGCTGCAACCGTATTGGCGATAATGCCATCGGCAGCGCCTTTCCAGCCCGCATGGGCGGCGCCAATGATTCTGGCAGTCGGATCAATCAGAAGGATCGGGGTGCAATCGGCTGTCAGGATGCCGAGCAATCGGCCCGGTACGTTGGTCACGAGGGCATCTGCCTCCCGCAACCCGTCGGCGTCCCGCTTTTCCGACCGGGTTATGACATTGTTGGAATGGGTCTGGCGGAGCGTTGCCATGGCATCGGGCGAAAAATTGAGGGCTTTGGCCGCGCGGGCGCGGTTTTCCGCCACATGTGCGCCATCGTCTCCAGTTGAAACGGACATGTTGAGGCTATTGAACGGGGCGGGTGAGATACCACCCTGTCGGCCAAAAAACGCGTGGCGAAGACCCGGAATTCCAACAAGTGCCGGCGCGGTATCAAAGGGCGGTATCATCAATAAAAGCCGGGTGGAGTGAGGCCGGGACTGGCGGCGCAAAATGCCTTGAACAGGGTGCCCATCTGGTTAGCGTCGGTCAGGCGCGCGCTGGCGGCGGCAAGATCGGTCGCAGCGCTGGGGTTGGCCAGACTGAGGGCTTTGGTGCGATCAGTAAGACCGAGGCGATCCAGAAAACTGGCTTGGGTCGCCAGCGGGTGAACGTTGAGACCCGACTTGGCCGCAACATTGCCCAGCGCTTCAAAATCGACATGGGCAGAAAGATCAATGGCGCCGGGATTGTCCAGCACGTTTGCAAAACCGTGCCGGGCAACACCTTGTAGCGTCTCGCCGGTTTGCGTCTGGTTGTAGCCATAGTCGATGGTCAGAATGGCGCCGCCCTGCGTGGATACGGTTCGCGCCAACCGCGACATGACCTCGCCACCCGCCAAGGCCACCTCGAAGACGCTATGAATTTCTGCGTCCTGAACGACGTCGGGCAAGGCGGCGTTGGGAATGGGGGTGGGGGAAAGCCCGAAAACCAGATTGTCACCTTCCAGGCCAATGACGCGCTCGTGCCATCCGTTTTCACCGCGCACGAACTGCCGGATGGGCAATGCATCAAAAAACTCATTGGCGATCACCAGCAGTGGTCCGTCGCCGACTTTGTCCAGTGCATCGACCCATTGCGGCCCGTAGGGCTCGAGGCGCGCATGCTGTTCGGCGATCAGAGCGGGATTGGTTTCGAACAGGCGAAGATCGAGTCCGTCCCGAAAACCTTCAGCCCGGCAGGCGACGCGCAATATATCGGCCATCAATGTGCCGCGCCCGGGGCCGAGTTCCATTAGGGTAAAGGCCTTGGGCGAGCCCATCTGCTGCCACAGATTGACAACGTAAAAGCCGATCAACTCTCCGAACATCTGGCTGATTTCGGGCGCGGTGATGAAATCACCTGCGGTTCCAAGCGGATCAGCATTCTTGTAGTAGCCCATCGCGGGGTGAGTCAGACAAAGACCCATAAAATTGGCAACGGACATCGGGCCATTGGCGCGAATTTGGGTCGCGATCAGGTCGGGCAATGTTGGTTTGGGTTCAGCGGCCATGTTTTTTCCTCATGGCGAACAGGGCGATCCCGATACCCGCAAGTAGCAGCGGCAGGCTGAGGACCATGCCCATTGTGAGCCAACCACCATAAATATAGCCCAATTGCACGTCTGGCAGGCGCACGAACTCCACCGCGATGCGCGACATTGAGTAACCAATAGCGAAAATGCCCGCGACAAGTCCGGGGCGCCGCAGACCGTAGCCAACATGGGTCACAATTCTGATGACGAGGAAGAGCAATAGTCCTTCAAGCGCTGCTTCATAGAGCTGGCTGGGATGGCGTGGCACCTGCATCGGATCGGTCGGAAAAATAACGCCCCATGGCAGGCTGGTTGGGGCGCCATAAAGTTCGGCATTGATGAAATTGGCAACGCGGCCAAGAAAGATGCCAATGGTTGCGGCCGTGCCCAATAAATCGAGCGATGACAGCAGGTTGCCGCCCTTGGAGCGGGTAAACAACAGTACCGCCAGACAGATACCGATCATGCCGCCATGGTAGGACATGCCGCCATCCCAGATAGCGAAGGCTTCAAGCGGATTGCCCATATAGTAGGGCAGATTGTAAAACAGCACATAGCCAATGCGGCCGCCAATAACGATGCCCAGAACCGCCCAGAAAGCGAAGTCGAACACGTCATCGGGGGCAAAGGGCGGGGCGTTGTTGGCCCACAATGATTTGCGGGCGAGCAAGAAACGGCCATAAAGCGCGCCTAGACCAACGCCACCAAGATAGGCGAGCGCATACCAGCGAATTGCAAAGGGGCCGATGGCCAGAGCGATGGGATCGATATTGGGAAAGGGCAATGTAGGCTCCGCTGAACTTGCCGGACAATTGCCGCTTCGCCTGCTCTGGTCAAGTCAGAGATGCTCGCCTACATATTCGCCATGGCGTCCGTGGACGCAATTTTACATGCAAGGTGTGCGATGAGCCAGAACAACAAAGTTTTTGACGGCCTGGGCCGGGTCATGAATGAAGCTGCCGGGGTTGCAGACGGATTGCGGCGCGAAGTCGAAACGGCGGTAAAATCGCAGGGACAACGGATCGTGGCCGATATGGATCTGGTCAAGCGGGCCGACTTTGATGCGCTGCGCGAATTGGTGCAGGTTCAAAGCGAGGAGATTGATCAGCTGCGCAAGGATATCGACGCCCTGAAGTCCACCAGGAAGGCCAAATAGGTTTGCGTTTCGCCGTTATTTCGGATGTGCACGGCAACGGGCTGGCGCTCGATGCCGTATTGACTGATATTGCTGTTCAAGGCGTTGATGCGACGCTTTGTCTGGGCGACCATGTGAGCGGACCGATGGATCCGGGCGCGGTGGCTGAACGATTGATGGGTCTGAGCGGATCAATGATCCGTGGCAATCATGATCGCTGGGTGAGCGAAACCGAGCCGGACGCACTCGATCCGGTTGACGGATTTGCCCGCGCAAAACTGGCGCCGCGCCATCTGCTGTGGCTTTCGGGGCTACCCGACACCGCGGTGTTCAATGGCGAAGTGTTTCTCTGCCATGGTACGCCGCAAAGCGACACCGAGGTTTGGCTCGACAATTATTGGCAGGGTCGGCAGTCCACCCTGCCTGATCCCGATACTATTCTGGGGCACGCGGCGGGGATCGACTACCCGATCATTTTGTGTGGGCACACTCATATTGCCCGTTCGGTGCGGTTGCCCGATGGTCGCCGCATAATCAATCCGGGCAGCGTTGGCTTGCAGCTGGTGCACGGTTCGCCCGATGCGCGCTACGCGATCATCGAGAGGCGGGCAGGGCGCTGGCTGACCAGCATCCGGGTTGTGGAATATGATTGCGCCGCTGCCGCGCGGCAAGCGGTGGCCAATGGCTTCAAACAATGGGCGCCCGCTTTGGCAACCGGATGGGTGGGGCCTGAAGGGTTGTTCTAAAGGTCACACCGACCTGTCGATGGTGCTGGCGTTAACCAAGCGTTAACCATGTTGGTCCGATCATCCACAAGAGATTAGTGTCCTTTGCTGGGTGTGCGTCCCCTGAATCAGTGGCGCAGTGTAGGGTTAAAAGATCAGGACGATTCGTAGGCTCAGGCGTGCGGCAAGTTCAATTAGTATCCCATGCGTAGGCCATCAAGGACGGTGGCTTTCAAACACGAATTGCCAGGACGGGTATCGTCAATGTCACTTCTGCAGATCGAGCCCGACCGGATCGTACATCCGGTTGATATCATCGAGCACATCGCCAATATCAACGACTGGACGTTTGAACGTCAGGGCGCTGATGAGATCTCGATTTCCGTTCGCGGAGGTTGGAGCGATTATCACGTGTCGTTCAATTGGATGGAAGACCTTGAGTCTTTGCATATCGCCTGTGCTTTTGATCTCAAGGTGCCCGACGGGCGCCGCAATGAAATCAAGCAATTAATCGCCATGATCAATGAGCAATTGTGGATCGGGCATTTCGACATCTGGAACAAGGAAGGCGTTGTCCTGTTCCGCAATTCACACCTGTTGACCGGCGGCGCGGAGGTTACTCCCCAGCAGTGCGAAGCGCTTTTGCGCTCGGCCAGTGACAGCTGTGATCTCTATTATCAGGCGTTTCAGTTCGTTGTCTGGGCTGGCAAGAGTGCCCCCGATGCACTTAGCCACGTCATGTTCGAGACAGTCGGGGAAGCATGAGCGCGATTGATTTGACCGATGTTGGCCCTATCGTCTTGCTTGGCGCTGGCAAGATGGGCATGGCGCTGGTGCGCGGCTGGCTTGATGCTGGGCTCAAACCTGAAAATCTGGTTCTGGTGTCGCCGCGTCCCAAGCCCGACCTGATAGAGTATGCCGCCCAAAAAGGCGTTCAGTTGATGCCTGCCATGGATGGCACGGTGCCACGCGTTCTCGTGCTGGCGGTCAAGCCGCAAGTCTTGCGCACCATATTGGGCGAGATCGCGCCGACGATTGACTCAAAAACCCTCGTACTTTCAGTAGCAGCAGGCATTTCGATGCTGGCACTTACTGAAGGGTTGAAGACAAAGCGCGTCATCCGGACGATGCCCAACACACCCTCCCAGGTTGGCAAGGGTGTCACTGGATTGGTGCCGGCAGACATTGATACTGCAGACCGCGAAATTGCTCAGGCGCTTTTTGCTGCGTCGGGCGCTGTTGTCTGGCTCAAGAACGAAGCTGAGCTGGATGCACTGACCGGTGTCTCTGGCTCGGGGCCGGCCTATGTGTTTCACCTCGTGGAGGCGCTCAGCGAGGCAGCCCGCCGGCATGGGTTGAGCGATGACGTTGCTGACCTTCTGGGGCGCCAGACGGTCATTGGCGCCGCAGCGCTCATGGAGGCTGATTCTGCCTCGGCCGAACAACTGCGCATCAATGTAACCTCGCCAAAAGGCACGACGGCTGCCGCCTTGGCTATATTGATGGGCGAGGGTGGTTTTGTTGATCTGGTCGACAAGGCCGTGGCTGCCGCTCGGGCGCGCAGCGCGGAAATCGGCCGCGAATAGTATCCTGACTAGAGATTTTGCGTCAGGCTAAGACGATCAAGCCTTGGCCGATCGCTTTTCTCGACCATGCTGGCCAGAAAACCGCGCACAATCCTGTCCGAGCCGGGGGGCAAGCTGGCAATGGCAGCCTCAATGCGGCTCGCCTGACTTTTTGACAGGATCGCAAAGAACTCGCGCCCCTTGTCGGTGGCGTAAAGCAGACGCTGGCGACGGTCCATCGGCCCGGTCTGCTGTTCAACATAACCGTTATCAATCAATTGGCGCAGGACGCGAGCCAGGCTCTGCTTGGTGATCTTGAGAATGTCGAGCAGGTCAGCCACCGGCATGCCCGGCTTGAGATTGACGAAATAGAGTACCCGATGGTGGGCGCGCCCAAAGCCCTGGCGCTCCAGCAAGGCGTCGGCATCACCCACGAAATCCCGATAGGCAAAGAAAAACAGGCCCATGATATCGAGCGGTAAAGGCTTGGCGCTTCCGGAATTTATGTCAGCTATGTTGACATTTATTTTATTCACTGCCATTGTTGCCCCACAAAGATGTCGACGTTTCTTATCCCGCAGCTGTTGTTGTTTGCCAAGGGTCAGGTCGTCGGGCATGATCAAAGCAATGGGTTTTGGTGGGAAGCCAGCCCTGAATTAAAGCAATGTGGGAGAGGATCATGGCGGGCCTGCCAATGGATCAGCGCGATGGTTGGATTTGGTATGATGGCGCAATGGTGCCATGGGGGGATGCCAAGGTGCATGTGCTGACCCATGGATTGCACTATGCCAGCAGCGTATTTGAAGGCGAACGCGCTTATGGTGGCGAAATTTTCAAGCTGCGTGAGCACACGGATCGATTGATATTTTCGGCCGACACGCTCGACTTCGAACTTCCTTATTCGGCCGATGAGATCGACGAGGCGTGCCGTCAGGTATTGGCGAAAAACAGTCTGGTTGATGCCTATGTGCGGCCCGTCGCGTGGCGCGGCTCGGAAGAGCTCAGCGTCCCCGCCCGCAACAACAAGGTGCATCTGGCAATTGCTGCCTGGGTCTGGCCGAGCTATTTTTCGCCTGAGGAAAAGCTCAAGGGTATTCGTCTGGAATGGAGCAAGTGGCGGCGTCCGTCGCCGGAAACCATCCCCTGCAAGGCCAAGGCAGCCGGGCTTTATATGATTTGCACGCTGTCCAAGCATGCGGCGATGGACAATGGCTTTGCCGACGCCTTGATGCTGGACTATCGCGGCTATGTTGCTGAAGCAACCGGCGCCAATGTGTTCTTTGTCAAAGGCAAAGAAATCACGACGCCGAAGCCGGATTGTTTCCTTGACGGCATCACGCGTCGGACGCTGATCGATCTGGCCAAGCGCAATGGCTACACGGTTACCGAACGGCACATGAAGCCCGAAGAGTTGGGCCAGTTTGACGAATGTTTCCTGACGGGTACGGCGGCGGAAGTAACGCCCGTATCTCTGATCGGCGATGTGGCGTTTACGCCTGGGGAAGCCTGCCGTACATTGATGGATGCCTATAGCGTCGAAGTTCAGCCCAAGAAGGCCGCAGCTGAATAGACTGTTTGGTCGCCAAGTCTAAAGCCGGACCCCGCGTGTCCGGCTTTTTTGTGACTATTTCCAGCGCGCCTTGGCGCGGTCATCTGCGGATTTGGCGTCGACCCATTTGGTGCCTGTCGGTCCGGTTTCCTTTTTCCAGAAGGGGGCATCGGTCTTGAGATAATCCATCAGGAACTGCGCCCCTTCAAATGCTGCCTCGCGGTGAGGGGACATTGTCATGACCTGAACGATGGGGTCGCCGGGAACCATGGTGCCATAACGGTGAATGATCGTGGCCGCCAGTAACTCAAAGCGGGTCAAGCCTTGGGCCAAAATGGTCTCAACTTGATTGATGGCCAGGTCGGGATAGCATTCCAGCATTAGGGAGGTGATGGGATCGCTCGGGCTTGACCGGACCAGACCGGTAAAGGTCACCACTGCCCCTGCGCTGTTATGCTCTTTCAGAAAGAGATTGGTCTGCCCGCCGGGATCAAATCCATGCGCGATTACCCTGACGGTCATATCATCCCCCGGTCATTGGCGGGAAAAAGGCAATGGTATGCGCATCGGCAATCGGGGCGTCATGATCGACGATCTGGGCGTTTACTGCGGCGCGGATCAGCTTGCGGTTTTCAAAAGCCAGCGCGATGGCTTCGTCGTTCTGTGCAAGCCAGTCAATCAGATCGGCAACGGTTTTGACATGTTCAGGCGGCTCAACCTGCTGTTGGCTGCGATCCAACCGCTCGCGCAGCCAGGCAAAGTATAGGATATTCATGGAGTATCACCGGACAGATGGGGCCAGCTGGCGCGGAAATACTGAATGCCGGTCCATAATGTCAGAACGGCCGCCAGCCAAATCAGCGCCGTACCGATAACATCGAGGACGGGCATGGCCGGCACCAGCAACAATATTGCGATAGCGATCAACTGCGTCGTCGTCTTCCACTTGGCCAGCATTGATACGGGTAGCACGACTTTGGTGTTGCCCAAGAATTCACGCAGGCCGGAAATGAAGATTTCGCGAAACAGAATGGTGCAGGCGGGTATGAGGTCCAGCGCGCTCAATGTGTGGTCATAGGCCAGGACAACCAGCATGACGCCAACCAGAAGCTTATCTGCAATCGGGTCAAGCATCCGTCCGAGCGGCGAGGTCTGGTTCCATTTGCGGGCCAGATAGCCATCGACCCAGTCGCTGGCTGCTGCCAAAACATAGAGCACCAATGCGAATAATCGCAGGCCGGGGTCTGCCATGATCACAAGCCAGGCAATCACGGGGATTGCCACAATGCGGGCGATGGTGATCAGGTTTGGAATCGAGGTTATTTGGGACGCATTTGCCATGAGCGGAGACAATAGGAAGCGCGCCGAGCGGTCAAGGCGCGATTTCCTTGATGTTAACGTCGAAATCTGGCCAAAAATTGTTAGGGTGCGACATGATTGCGATCGCCTGATAAATTTTGCATGCGCCACCAAATAGGCAAGCAGATATGAAACACAAGTGTGGTGCGTATTTAGCCGCCCACCAGTTCAATTAACCAGAGGCAACAAGATGCAACTTGCAATGATCGGTCTAGGGCGCATGGGCGCCAACATGGTGCGGCGTCTGTTGAAGGCTGGCCATGAATGTGTGGTGTTCGATCTTGACCCGGCCAATGTTTCCGCCCTCGTCGACGTGGGGGCTGTCGGCGCGACCTCAATGGAAGATGCCGTAGCCAAGGTCGGCAAAACCGGTGCCGTGTGGTTGATGCTACCTGCGGCGGTGGTTGGTCCGACTGTCGAGAAGCTGGCCGACATGATGCAGGCGGGCGGCATCATCATTGATGGGGGAAATTCGTTTTATCATGACGATATCGACCGCGGCGAAGCTTTGGCGGCGCGCGGGATCAACTATCTCGATGTGGGTACCAGCGGCGGCGTGTGGGGTCTTGATCGCGGTTATTGCCTGATGATTGGCGGCCCGGTCGAGGCGGTCAAACGGCTTGATGCCGTATTCGCGGCGCTTGCCCCTGGTCTAGACAGAGGCGCAGTCCCTCCTGTCGATGCGCAAAGCACCGCCTATCTGGGCTATTTGCATTGTGGACCAACCGGGGCGGGCCATTATACCAAGATGGTGCACAACGGCATCGAATACGGGGTCATGGCGGCCTATGCTGAAGGTATCAACATTCTCAAGGCGGCGAACGAGGGCAAGGGTACGCGTGAGGTTGACGCCGAAACGACGCCCCTGCGTCACCCCAAATATTATCAGTTTGATATTGATCTGTCCGAAGTTGCCGAAGTCTGGCGTCATGGCAGCGTTATCGGTTCGTGGCTGCTGGATTTGACTGCACAGGCGCTCAAGGCCGACGAGGGGCTGACTGGCTTTGGTGGCCGGGTTTCGGACTCGGGCGAGGGACGCTGGACCCTGCAGGCGGCGATTGAAACGGGCGTGCCAGCTCCTGTCCTGTCTTCGGCCCTGTTTGGCCGGTTCAGCTCGCGCGGCGAATCTGAATTTGCCGATCGGTTGCTTTCGGCAATGCGACTGGCATTTGGCGGGCATCTGGAAAAACCGGAATCCGATGAGTAGCCAAACGGTTGAAGAGGCGGGCCAGGGCCAGCGCTGCCTCTTCCTTAGGATAGTCTTCTGGATATTTGTCCTCGCAGTATAGGCCGGGCACCGGGCCCGGCCCGACTTTGGGTGCCTAGGCGACGGCGCGGGCGATGACTTTGCGCCGTGCGCTCACGGCGTCGGCAAGATTATCGAGCACGGTGACGGTGGTTTCCCAATCGATGCAGCCATCGGTAATGGACTGGCCATAGGTCAGGGTCTTGCCGGGGGCCAAATCCTGCCGCCCTGCGATCAGGTTCGATTCGATCATCGTGCCGATGATGCGCTGATCGCCAGCGGCTAGTTGGGTGCCGACGTTGGCGAGAACCAATGGTTGGTTTTCAGGCTTCTTGTGGCTGTTGGCGTGGCTGGCATCGACCATTATGGCGGGCCGCACCCCGGCTTGGCTCATTTCCACTGCCACGGCCTCCACACTCTGGGCGTCGTAGTTCGGCGCTGTGCCGCCGCGCAGGATGATATGGCAGTCTTCATTGCCGCTCGTCGAGGCGATGGCTGAGCGGCCATTCTTGGTGACGGCCAGGAAATGATGGGGTTGGCTCGCGGAGCGCATGGCATCGAGCGCGATGCGGACATTGCCATCGGTCCCATTCTTGAAGCCAATAGCGCAGGAGGTGCCCGAGGCCAGTTCACGATGGATCTGGCTTTCGGTAGTGCGCGCGCCAATAGCCGCCCAGGAGACGAGATCTGCCAGATATTGCGGGGTGGTCATGTCGAGGAATTCGCAGGCGGCGGGCAAGCCGAGATTGTTGATCTCGAGTAAGAGATTACGCGCCAAGCGCAGGCCCTGATCGATCTGGAAGCTGCCATCGAGACCGGGATCGTTGATCAGGCCTTTCCAGCCGACAGTGGTGCGCGGTTTCTCGAAGTAAACCCGCATGATGATTTCGAGCCGGTCACCGAGCGTTTCGCGCAGGGCCGCCAGTTTTCGGGCGTAGTCGAGTGCGGCATCGGGGTCGTGGATCGAACAGGGGCCGACGATTACGGTGAGGCGATCATCGTGACCATGCAGGATATTGTGAACGGCGTGTCGGGCGCTAAGGACGGTACGGGTGGCAGGGTCAGTGCGGGGGAATTCGCGCATGACATCGATCGGGGTACTTAGTTCACGAATATCAAGGATACGGAGGTCGTCGGTGGATTTCAGCACGGTCGTGGCTCCTGATTGGGGACCAACCGGCGACAAAAAAGCCGCCAGTTGAGGCTGGCGGCGGCTTTTGGGATGATTATTTGACTTGGTTGTTTAGATCAAGCGCGTCCCTGCCTCCGCCAGTATCGGATAGCTAAAATACCAAAACGAATACGTGGCGGAACGGGTCATGGGGGATTGATAGCGCAGCGGGGTCGACTTGTCGACTACGACTTTTGATTGAAATGATCGTAGATGAGTTGGGCCATCTGATCTGAAATGCCGGGGACGAGCGCCAGATCCTGGAGTGAGGCACGCGCAACGGCCTTGGCGGAGCCGAAATGGTTGAGCAGGGCTCGTTTGCGGGTTGGCCCGATGCCGTCGATCTCGTCCAATGGATTCTTGATCTGATCTTTCTTGCGTTTGGCGCGGTGGGTGCCGATGGCAAAGCGGTGGGCCTCGTCGCGCAGGCGTTGAACATAATAGAGTACCGCGTCGCGGTGCGGCAGCATGAACGCATCGCGGCCCTCCATGAAGAATTTTTCCCGCCCCGCATCGCGTTCCTCGCCCTTGGCGATGCCGATAAAGGTGACTTCCTTGGGCAGGTTCATTTCCGCGATGACGCCGCGCACCGCACTCATCTGGCCAGCGCCGCCATCAATGAAAACAACGTCGGGCCAATCCGGCATACCGGTGCTTTCGTCCTCGTCCTCCGCCTCGCTCTCATTGACAAGGCGGGCAAAGCGGCGCGTCAGCACTTCGCGCATCATGCCAAAATCATCGCCGGGAGTGATGTCGGTCGACTTGATATTGAAGGTGCGATAGTGCTTTTTGGAAAAGCCTTCCTCGCCCGCCACGACCATGGCGCCGACCGCGTTGGTGCCCGAGATGTGCGAATTGTCGTAAATTTCGATGCGGCGCGGCGTTTCTTCGAGACCAAAAAGTTCGGCCACCCCCTCAAGCAGGCTGCGATTGGTGGCGCCTTCTGCCAGTTGGCGACCAAGTGCTTCGCGCGCATTGTTGAGAGCGTGGTTGACCAGATCGCGTTTTTCACCGCGCCGTGGGGTCTGTACATAAACGCGACTACCGGCCCGACTTGAGAGTGCCTCTTCAAGCAATTCGGTTTCGATTGGTTGATGGCTGAGGAGAACAAGTTTTGGCGGGGTGCGGCTTTCGTAGAACTGGCTGATAAAGGCTTCAAGCACCTCAGTTTCGCTCAACGCTGCGTCAGCGCGGGGTCGGAAAGCGTGGTTGCCCCAGTTCTGGAAGGCACGGAAGAAAAATACCTGAACGCAGAATTGTCCGCCTTCGTGATGTATGGCAAAGACGTCGGCCTCTTCGACCGATTTCGCCGTGGCGTCGCCCTGACTCTGGATCAACGCCAGCGCACCCAACCGGTCGCGCAACAAGGCCGCGCGCTCGAAATCGAGATGTTCTGCGGCAGCATTCATTTCACTTTGCATATGATCGCGCACACCTTGAGAGCGGCCGCTGAGAAATTCGCACGCTTCATCGACCAGTTCGCTATAACCTTCGACTGAAATTTCGCCAGTGCACGGAGCAGCGCAGCGCTTGATCTGATGCTGCAGGCAGGGGCGGGTACGCGCGGCATAAAAACTATCCGAGCAATTGCGCAGCAAAAAGGCCCTTTGCAGGCTGGCGATGGTGCGGTTAACGGCGGTGACCGAGGCGAAGGGGCCAAAATAGTGGCCCTTGCGACGACGGGTGCCGCGATGCTTCATCAGTTCGGGTGCTTCGTGATCGGTGGCGATCAGAATATAGGGAAAGCTCTTGTCGTCGCGCAGCAGCACATTATAGCGCGGCTTTAAGCGCTTGATCAGGTTGGCTTCGAGGAGCAGCGCTTCTGACTCGGTTTCGGTGCGCACAAACTCCATGTGCGCGGTAGCCGCGATCATGCGCTGGATACGCGTCGGCAGCCCTTCTGGCCGGGTATAGTTTGTGACGCGAGACTTGAGGCTGCGCGCCTTGCCGACATAGACGACGGTGCCCTCGGCATCAATCATGCGATAGACGCCGGGCGCTGCTGGCAGCGTGCGCACGAAAGCCTTGATGACGTCGGGGCCGGTGGGGATCGTTGACTCGGTCATTGGCGCGGGGTCGGTGCCGAACGCGATGAAAATTCGAGATGCTCGCCGCCGTCCAGCGCCAGCATCTGCCCTGTCATGGAGCGGGTCTTTAGCAGAAGCAGCACGCCCTCAGCGATGTCCTGCGGGGCGGCGTGGTGCTTGAGGAGTAATTGATCAACCGACCGGTCAAATTCATCCTGGCTTTGGCGCGAGTGCGGCAGCACCGGGCCGGGGCCAATGGCGTTGACCCGAATGGCGGGCGCCAGCGACTGAGCCAGCGTGCGCGTTGCGGTCCAGAGTACGGCCTTTGACAAGGTATAGCTGAAATAGGCCGGGGACAGATTGAGTACTCGCTCGTCGATCATGTTGATTATATTGCCCTCGATCCCGTCGGGCAGCTGGGCGGCAAAGTCGCGGGCCAGAAACATTGGCGCTTCGGCATGAACGGCGAAGTGGCTGTCCCAAAGCGCCTCATCCAGATCGCGGGCGCTGTCAGGATCAAAAACCGAGGCATTGTTTATCAGCACAGTGAGGGGGCCAAACGCGTTTGCTGCGGCGGCAATCAGCTTTGCGCGTTCGGTTCTGTCGGCCAGATCAGCACAGATGTTGGCCGCCTGACCGCCTGCGTTGGTGATATCGGCACAGATTTTTTCGGCACCGGACTTGTCCGAGCGGTAGTGAATGACCACGGCATAGCCGTTGGCCGCCAGATGTTTGGCGATGGTTGCGCCAATGCGGTCGCTGGCGCCGGTGATCAGGGCCACCGGATTCTTGGAAACGTCAGTCATTGTTTGCTGATTCGACTTGGTAATACGGGTTCAGATATACGCGATCATAAGCCGTTTTGCCCTCGATCAGCAATCTCTGCGCGGTGGAATCGGGTGATGAAATCGACAGTGTTATTGTCCTTTTGTTGGTGTTCATTCGGGGCTAGGTTTTGCTGGCGAGGGCAATCGCAATAGTTGGTGATTCTTGAAAGGGACATGAAATGGAAATGATCTTACCACTTATTGTACAACTGATTGGCGGGGGCGCTGGGGGCAATATCATTGCCCAGGTCGTCAAGAAGGTGGATTTGGGGCCGGCTGGCAACAGTATAGTTGGTGCCATCGGCGGTCTTGCTGGCACTTGGCTGGCTGGCAAAATTCCGGGCCTTGACGGGTTGGTCGGCGGTATGGCCGCAACGGTCGACGCAGCGGGCACGGCCGCGAGTAGCGGGTTGGATGTTGGCGCCTTGGCGGGGCAGGGCGTAACCGGCCTCGTCAGCGGCGGAATCTTGACAGCGATCGCCGGGATCATCAAATCCAGCATGGCCAAGGGCTAAATTCAAGTATAGAGCACTCTAGTGTTCGGGGCCGAAAAATGTGTCCTCCGGAAAGTCATGGCTATGAATGCGCCTCTTAATGCCGTTCTGCCGGGCGAAAACCATACGCGCGCCATTCTGCTGACGATCACTACGGTGATGATTTTTGGCATGCAAGATGCAGTCGCCAAAGTGCTGGTTCAGACCTATTCCCCGTTCCAGATCACTATGATGCGCTATTGGGCATTTGCGGCCTTTTCCCTGTTTCTGGTGTCGCGTCGGGCGCCGTTGCGTCATGCGTTGCGTTCGCGGGTGCCAGTTTGGCAAATTGTACGAGGCGTTTTGCTGATGGCTGACATCTGGCTGTTTGCCTTGGCGCTGCAATCAGTTCCGCTGGCTGAACTGCAATCGATCAGCCTGATATATCCCTTGTTGGTTACCCTATTCGCCATTCCCATTTTGGGCGAGAAAGTGGGGATATTTCGCCTTGTGACGGTCGGTGTTGGATTCATGGGCGCCCTGTTCATTGTGCGTCCGGGCGGTCTGCCGATGAATGTGGGCGTCGTTTATGCTGTGGCGTCGGCAAGTTTTTATGCGCTCTATATCGTCTTTACCCGCAAGGTTGCCCAACATGATTCCGCGCCTACCAGCATGGTCTATGCCAGCGTCATTGGTTTGGTACTGTCGGGAATTGTCGGCGTGTTTCACTGGCAGCCGATGGGGTGGGGTGATGTGCTGTTGGTCATCCTGATCATGGGAACGACAACCGCAGCGCACGGGCTGATGATGGTGGCGCTTTCGATGGCACCTGCAAGCGTGGTGCAGCCGTTCAACTATTTTTCCCTGCCCTGGGCAATCTTTTTGAGTTTCGCGGTTTTTGGCCACCTGATCGATCTACTATCGCTGGGCGGTGCGGCGATCATTGTGGCAGCGGGCCTTGTGGTGATGGCGCGTGAGCGCATGCGTCGAGTGCCGCGCGGACAGCCAACCGTGCCGCATTAGCTCGCAATCAATCGGGTAAACCAGACGCCGACGGCGGCGCTGAGTGCAGTCAAACTTGTGCCCCAGGCCATGTCGATGGCGGCAATTGTTGGTGTAAAGCCCTTGAGCGTCGACAGGTTGGTCAAATCATAGGTGCCATAGGCGACAAAGCCCAGTAGAGCGCCGGTTAATAAGGCCTTGAGCACATCCCCTTCAGCGGGGGCGGCGACCAGTACGACCACGCCGACCAGATAAAGCAGATAGAAGCCTGCTGCGACCGCCAAGTTGGGATTTGGCAACAGGATCGAGCCGATCTCTCGCTGGTAAGTGGATTTTGCAATGGTTGTGAGCCAGACGAAATCCAGGGCGAAGAAGACAACAGTGCAAGCGGCATAAAGGATCAGGAATTTGCTCATCGACACTGCGCTCCGCTGTTCTGGTTGTTTGCGATACGCAGCCAGGCGCCAACAGGATCACTGTGGCGCCTCAAATATTTACGATGACGCGAGACGCGCCACCCTTATCAGGTAGCGCGTCAAGGCGATCAATTGCCGAAACAGAAATAGCCGTTGGAGCCACTAAAGCAGGCTTGCGAGCGATTGCGCGGGATGAAGCGACGCTGTGGGAGGCGTGGGCGGGGACGCACCCAGCCATTGTCATACCCATAATAATCGTTCCAGCTCGGTTGAGGTACTGGCCGTGGGCGATAAACGGGCCGACGACCGCGATCCAGGTAGTTTGAGGACACCCAGCCGTCAGGGCCTGCCTTTTGGACATAACACCAGCTTCCCTGGCAATATTGCACATCGACCCGCTCGCCGCGTCGCAGGGTATCGATAGCCCGATACTGAGTGCTGGGGCCGGAACGGACATTGACGTTGGTGCTGGCATAGGCCGTTGCGGCAAATGCACATGCGGTGCTTGCCAGCATAGCCAGGGCAGTCAGGCCACCAATCATGAGTTTGTTTTTCAGGGTCATGGTGATGAACTCCAGTTGGTTCAATTGATCACTTGTGTGGTGATAGCAAACCATTTTCTGTCTGAACCGGACCTGAACGCATTGGCGGGCGCTATAGTCGCAAGAGTTCATTGAATCTCTTCAATGTCTCGCCAAGCGATTTCCGCTGCTTCTTCTTAAGCTCACCCATCAGCGCTTTTTCCAACTCGGCCCAGTTTTCGGCAAGGCTGTCGCGGATGCGTGTGCCGCGCTCGGTCAGGGCGAGTCCCGGGGTGAGTAAGGGCCCCACCGCCTGCCGGGTAACCAGATCGCGCTCAATCAATCGGGCGATGCGCGGCTCAAGCAATGTGGGTTCGGTGCCCAGTTCTTGAGCCAATTCGGTTTCGGCAGTGCCCTGGCGCGCGAGAATGAACAGGACGGCGTCGTCGCCCGGCTCCAAACCCCGTTCACGCAAAGGAACCAGCACTGCCTGATGGGCGAGCTGACCTGCTTCTATCAGGCGGTACAAATTTGAGCGGGACGAAGGTCTGGACATAAGGGGGAAAATAGTCCGAACTCCTGGTGCGCGTCGATCCACAGTGTACCCTATCGTTAATCAGCTAACAGCCAAGGGGAATTATTGTTCACCCCTTCTGGATGCGATATCAGGTTGAGTTGACATTTTTGAGGAGCAGCACATGGCTCTCTATTTTGCCGAAGAGCTGACTGCTCCTGAATTCTCGTCACTGATTTCGAGCCGAACGATCGGGATATTGCCGGTGGCGGCAATTGAACCGCATGGCCCGCATCTCCCCTTATCCACCGATTGCGATATCGCGCATGGCCATCTGGCTCAACTGGCTCAATTTGTTTCCACCGACATTGAAGCGATTGTGCTACCCATGCAGACAATCGGTCACAGTATCGAGCATAGCAGTTTTTTGGGAACGTTCAGCCATGAAGCGGAAATCCTGTTGGCGAGCTGGTGGGATGTTGCGCAGGCGTTTTTTCGGGCGGGCGGCTGCAAGCTGATCATTGTTTCCAGTCATGGCGGCAATTCCGAAGTCGTGGGCCTGCTGATTGCACGGCTGCGGGCCAAACTGGGCATGTTGGCGGTCAGCGCCGCGTGGTTGCGTTTCGGCCAACCCCAAGGACTGTTTGGCGAGTCGGAATTGGTCGATGGCATTCATGGTGGCGCCATCGAGACTTCGCTGATGCTGCACTATTGGCCCGAAAAAGTACGGCGCGATCAGTTGTCAGATTTCACCTCCAATGGCCAAGAATGGGATAGTGAGACAGCTTTTTTGAAAGTACATGGCAGGACACGGATGGGCTGGATGAGCCATGATCTGAACGTTGCGGGTGCTGTAGGCAATGCTACGGCTGCCAGTGCCGAAAAGGGGGCTGCCAGTGCCCAACAGGCGCTTGAAGGATTTGCAGCGTTATTGGCTGATGTGGCCAAATTCGAAATGGAGCGCCTGGGAGATAAATGACACAGGATCTGGCGCGCATACGGGCTTTTGTACAGGTTTTTGACAGTGGCGGCTTTTCGGCGGCAGCGCGTCAGCATGGGCGTTCCAAGGCGCTGCTGTCGAAATATGTAACTGATCTGGAAGATTTTCTCGGCGTTCGGCTGATGAACCGGACGACGCGCAAACTGGGTCTGACCGAAGCCGGTGAGGTCTATTATCGTGAGGCCAGCGCCTTGTTGCAGCAGCTGGACGATCTGGACGCTAGCATTACCGATCAGACGTCGGAGCCGCGTGGGTTGCTGCGGGTTTCAGCGCCCCGCAACTTTGGTGAGCGAACGCTGGCACCGGTGCTATTTGGTTTCCTGGCCAAATACCCCAAGGTCAGCCTCGATCTGCGTCTGGAAGATCGCTATGTCGACCTTGTCGATGAGGGGATCGATGTGGCGCTGAGGATCAGCACCTTGGCCGATAGTTCGCTAATCGCCCGCAAGATTGCCGATATGCGCGTTGTGACGGCTGGCGCGCCGGCATTGCTGGAGCGGATTGGCACGCCGATGCACCCCGAGGATTTGCGCGCGATGCCCTGCGTGATCGATACCAATTTGCAAGGGCAGTCCAATTGGCGGTTTATCGAGGACGGCAAGACTGTGTCGGTGCCGGTTACCGGACCTGTGCGGGTAAATTCGCCGCTGGCGGCGCGTCAGGCGGCCGTGGAAGGATTGGGGTTTGTCTTGATGCCCTCCTATCTGGCTGATCCGGCAATTGCTGACGGCAGCCTTGTGGCGGTGCTGGAAACGTTCATGCCAACCGGGCAAACGCTGCAGGCCGTTTATCCGCATCGGCGACATCTGGCTGGCAAGGTGCGGGCGCTTATTGATCATCTTGTTGACTGGTTTTCAGCCCATCCCATGGTTTGAGGCCGACGAAAGGTTCAGTGTCTTGCGGATTTTTTGGACGCGCCTGGTGGCGCTGATCGCTATTGTCTTGGGTGCTGTGGCGCCGACCATGGCGCATCCGCATATTTTTATTGATGCCAAATTGGTCGTGATTTTCGACAATTCGGGCGCCGTTAGTGCGCTGCGGCATCAATGGCAGTTTGACGAAGCGTTTTCGGCCTGGGCGGTGCAGGGGCTGGATATTGATGGCGATCGCATGGTTTCGTCAGCAGAAATGCAGGAACTCGCCAACGAAAATCTGGCTGGGTTAGGGGAGTATGGATATTATACGCTGGCGGGGGACGCGAGCGATACGATCAGGTTCACTTCGCTTGGTGATCAAGCCATGTCCCTGGAAGATGGCCGGGTAACGCTGACCTATACAATTGCGGCGCAACAACCAATTGCGATGAACAAGCCGCTGGTTTTGGGGATCCATGACCCCGAATATTATGTCGCGATCAGTTTTGGCAGCAGCACGGACGTAACGCTGGAAAATGCCCCTCAGGGATGTTTGGTCAATATGGCGCCGCCGCAGGAACTCGATGCGGCAACAGCGGAAAAACTTTACGCGCTGGGACCAGATGTGGCGCAATTGCCGCCAGACCTTGCCGTTGCGGTGCGCGACACCCAGGGGCAAGTGAGGATTAAGTGTCTATCGGTCGCCGGTGAGGCGCCAACATCGGCGTTGGAGGCGGTCAATCAGTTGAGCCAGGCCAAGTCAGCGCCGTTTGGTGGTCCGCCGGCGGAAATTGGGCTGCCGACGCCGCAAGGTGGTGTGTTCACAATATTAAAGAACCTTCAGCGCCAGTTCTATGCGGCGCTGACCGATGCACTGGGCACCCTTAAAAGTGACTTTACCGCGTTCTGGGTGCTGGGGGGACTAAGTTTTCTCTATGGCGTGGTGCATGCGGCAGGGCCTGGGCACGGCAAGGTCGTCGTTTCCTCCTATATGCTGGCCAATGAAAGCCAGGCCCGGCGCGGCATCACGCTCAGTATTCTGTCGGCGCTGATGCAGTCGGTTGTGGCGGTTGGGTTTGTGCTGGTGGCGGCAGGCGTTCTGGGCATGACAAGCCTTGCGATGAGCGATGCGGCGCGATGGATTGTGTTGGCCTCCTACGCGATGGTGGTTCTGTTGGGGCTGTGGCTGATCGGGCGGAAACTGTTTGGCTGGGGACATCACCATCACCGCGACCATGAGCATCACGAGCATGGCGACTGTGAGCATGGACATGTGGTGACGCCAATGGCTGTTGGTGGGTCGTGGCGGGAGCAGTTGGGCGTGGTATTGTCGGTGGGGTTGCGGCCATGTTCGGGTGCTCTGGTGGTGCTGGTTTTTGCGCTGTCGCAGGGCGTGTTGGCGGCCGGGATCGTGGCGGTGTTTCTGATGGGAGCAGGAACGGCGATAACGGTGGCGGTATTGGCGACGCTGGCGGTGTCGGCCAAGGGCATGGCACAGCGAATCGGGGGCGTGGATAATGCGGGGACGGCGGCGCTTGTCTGGTGGGTTGAGCTGGCAGGGGCGATGGCGGTCCTGGGATTTGGGCTATTGTTGCTGGTGGCCAATTTTTAAGCGCGACCCATAGCCGCCTTGTGTGACACAGCGGAAATTGTATGGTGCGGCGGTTTTTTACCGAACGGATCGCTGCGACCATGACCGAGAATTTGCCGCCGGGGCATCCGCCTGTAAATGACCCGAAGATCGGGGTTCTGCTGCTGAACCTTGGCACGCCCGAGGCGACGGATTATTGGAGCGTGCGGCGCTATCTCAAGGAATTCCTGTCTGATCCCAGGGTGATCGAAACCCCCAAATGGTTGTGGTGGCCGATTCTCAACCTGGTTATCCTTTCGGTTCGGCCGCAAAAGAGCGGGCATGCCTATGCCCAGATATGGGACAAGGAAACCAATGAAAGCCCCCTAAAGGTCATTACGCGTAATCAGGCGCTTAGCTTAGCACAGCGGATGAATGGCGAGGGTAAAGTGGTTGTCGATTTTGCCATGCGCTATGGTGAGCCGTCGACGGCGGCGAAGCTGGAGGCGATGCAAAAGGCCGGGTGCCAGAAGATCCTTTTGGTGCCGCTCTATCCGCAATATTCGGCGACTACCACGGCAACGGCAAATGACAAGGCTTTTGAGGCGCTGGGCAAGATGCGGTGGCAACCGGCGGTGCGGACGATGCCTGCCTATTTCGAAGATCCAAAATACATCGAAACGCTGGCGGCGAGTATAAAATCGGGCATGGAAAAGCTCGATTTTGAACCGGATCTGGTGATCACCAGTTATCACGGGATGCCGGTGGAATATCTGGAGCGCGGCGATCCGTATCATTGCCAGTGTTTCAAAACGACCCGACTGGTGCGCGAGCACCTTGGCTGGGCTGACGACAAGATCATGGTGACGTTTCAATCGCGGTTCGGGCCGACGAAATGGCTGGAGCCTTATACCGATGTGACGCTGGGCGCGCTGCCGGGCAAGGGCGTCAAGAAGGTGGCGATTTTGGCACCGGCGTTTTCCGCCGATTGTATCGAGACGCTGGAAGAAATTTCGATCCAGGCGCGCGAGACATTCTTGGCCGCTGGCGGCACCGATTTTGCTTATATTCCCTGCCTCAATGATAGTGTTGAGGGCATGGACATGATCGAAAACATGGTGCGGCGGGAATTGTCGGGCTGGCTCTGACCCCAATGGCGGCAACGGGTTTGGCCGCACGGTTGAACAACCTGCGGGGAACACGGTGTGGGGTGGCTTGCGCCCTAGTTGGTCGTGGTAAAGGAGGCGAAAGCCACCCCACACGGTCGGGATTTTTTGCGCACGCCGCAAGCAGCCGCCCTTTCGGGTTGAACGATCCAGCCAAATTTTCCGGCACCGATTGAGCACCCAAAAAACCCGGCCAGCGTTCGGCTGGTCCTAAGCATCCACGCATGGGACTGGGCGACCCCATTCCCCCCGTCTTCCCGCCCGGCGCTTCGTCGGCGCCGCGTGTGTAGCGGGAACGAAACCAGTGTGCCACGTGCCGGCGCGGCGGGGATTACTTTTGGTTTTGTTTTTGGCTTTGGGCGCTAGTCGTCGGCCAGCCATCTTGATTGTTCGGGGTCATAATGGGCGTGGTGGAAGGCGTCGAGCGCCAGTTCGGCCTCGCGCAGCGCATCAAGCAGGGCGGTATTGGTCAGCGAAATTTCGGGCGATAGGTGGGGCAAGGCGTTGGAAAAGGTTTCTCGCGACGTGAGGCGGTAGGTTTGGGCCAATATATCGGCCACCAGCCGGGTCAGCAGCGGCCCGGCGGGGGTGTTTGGCGCGGCCTTGGTGCGGGCGTTTAGCGTTTGCGCCAGATCGGCCAGGCGCGGGGCGAGGTCGATATAGGCCATCACCAGTTTTGGGGAAATGCGGGTTTCGTAATCGGTCATTTTTTAGCCTCCGGCGGGAGGCGACATTATGGGCGGCGCTGGCGGGGTGGGGATTTGTTTGGTTTTTGGTTTTTTGGTTTTTTTGGGTTTTTGTGGAGGAGGGGAGGCGGTCGTTTTTGTTCGGCGACGTGGTTTCAACACCCACGGTGTCACCCCGGCGGCGGCCGGGGTCCATCCTGAGATGTTGGTGGGTGGGTGCTGAACAGGCGGTTTGTGGTTGTGGTGTGATCTCACGATGGGTCCCGGGTCAAGCCCGGGATGACGTTCGGAGTATTTTTTGCAATTAGGACCTATTTGCAAGTGAAGTTGGCGGGGAAGGTTCTTTTTTTCGGGGGGAGGGATTAGGGGGAGGGGTTTGGTGGGTTTGGGACAGAAGGGGCGGTGGGGCGGTTTGGGTGCGGACGGTGGGGGTTTGCTGCAGATCGGCAAGGCGCGGGGCGAGGGCGAGATATGCCAGCACCAGTTTATAGGAAGTGGTTGTGTCGTAATCGGTTTTATGGGCGGTGTTGGCGGGGTGGGGATTTGTTGGTGGCCAAATGTTCATGCAGGCGCTTAAGACTATGAGTCTAAAACGCCCGATTCCTTCATAAACTGGTCAAATAATATCTTGGCACCGCTAGAACCTGGCGGGAAATTAGATGTCATGAACCCACCGACCGGGATTTCCACTCGCGCGAACATATCTAAGTATTCACTTTGACCAATTACACGTGGAGATGATGTAAGGTATCTATAAGCGGGACCCAAGAAACGAATTAATGCATTGTACCCATTGGTTCGAACCAACATGTTTCCACGGCCGTCGTTGAACCAATCATCGGGCCAACGCTCCCGCACGGCCCCAAAGTAGTTTAGCAAATTTCGCAAAATTTCGTCGTCGGCATTATTTCTAAAAAATTCGAAGAAGATCCGACGCTCGCGCTCTCGAGGATCAGCGATTGGTTCCCATTCGCCTTTACGTTTGCCTATTTCCCGATCGCGTAACGGGTCACGGGTTATATATGGGAGGATGCCGCCGACCACTGTTGCTTGCGACAGCGTTTCTCCGAATCGATCAGGTGTTGCGGTTCCAAGTCTCTTAATTCTTTTTCGAATGGACTTCCCTCTAGTCGGTCGAGGGCTACAACTAGTTCATGGCATGTCTTTTCAGGGCTGCGCCCAAGACTCAATGAAAATAAATCGTATACCAAGCTTTTATTTACTTTTGTCTGCGCTAAGTTTACAGTTGAAAATATTTCAGCTTTTGTTGCCTCATCTATGTCTATAAATATAGAAACATTAATCAAAAATTCTGGGCCATTATAGCTTTCAAATGCTTTTATTCTATGTTGTCCATCAATTATTGAAACGATGTCGTCAAATTCTATCTGTCTCGACGGGTCATCCAAGTCTTTATATGCGCTCAATTTAAACGAAAATATGCCGTCTGCTAGGTTTTTAACCGTAACATTTCGTTGATCTAACGCAATTACGACTGCCGTAGGGAAAACGGCTTCCTTTGTTTTGATGTAGGTGCTAATTTCTCGAACGCGTTTTTCATCAAGGCGGCGCTGAATTCCTAAAAATTCTTTGACGCCTCCTCGCTCTTCTATGCGCCTAAAGTCGAATTTGCACATGCTAAAGAGGTCCTGCGCGGACATCTGCCCAACGTAAAACGGGCCGATAGGCTGCCGAACTTCAATTACTGAAAATTCCACTTCAGTCATCGGCCCGCTCCGTTCCGCCAACACTTCGTATCATCGAACTGGCCCCATTGCGAAAGGAGTTTGCTATATTGATCGGTTCAAGGTTGGTTAGCACCATTATAAGAAAGTATATAATGATATTGAACCCGAATAAAATGTAACTCCAAATAACGGACGAATGTGAATTTAGCGTTTTGAAGGTAGGGTCAAATATTCCAAAAGAAAATGTTAGAATTATACTTAATATTACTGAGAGCCCCAATAGGCTTTTTATTTTTCCGTTCTTAAGGCTCCAGTTTGCAATTGTAAGCCAAACAAGGGTGCCGACTAAGGAAAATGCATAAAAAAAGAGTTGTCCCTTCGAGACGGCCTCTGTAAGGAGCGCTTCTGGATTGAGGCCGATTTCTCCGGCCCTGGCTATCAATGCAAACAACGGTGCGAGGCCAACGGCAGTTACCACGAATACCTCTGCTGCAGATCGTAAACACGACATAATGATTGGTTTAAAAAGACCCTTCCGCATACGAGTTACGCCATACTTATGAGGAGTTCGGTGGTTTTGTTTCTGCCGTGTGACTGCCCTGAAATTACAGACCGCCGGTCCATAACTTGAATATCAGCTACTTCATTGTATAGTGACCGTACAGATGGATGATCGGCGTTGGTTAATCTGATAGTCACGCCTCGAGATGCCGCTCGTATGAGACTGTTCTTTAGACGAATCTGATCGTCCCAGCTAAAAATGGATTCATTATATTTTACAAATCCATTGAAATTGTGGGCGACGGTATAGGGTGGATCCGCAAAAATCAGATCACCATTGACTGCCCTATTTACCGTTTCTTCGAAATCTGTTGCTACAAGCTCAACTTGAGCAAGGGCCTTGGCTGTCGAGCCAAAGTCATCGGCGGACGATAAGATCCAGCTTTTAGTTCCGATTGGGACGTTGAATTCCCCACGTTGGTTTACCCTATATAGACCGTTCCAACATGAGCGATTTAGATAGATGAACTGTGCTGCTCGTTCGACTTCAGTCGTCGGACGTTCAGACCTTCTACTGTAATAATAATCTTTGCTATGAAGATTATGATCTATTTCGAGTAGGTCAATGAGTGATGTCCAGTCGGACCTTATGACTTTATATACTTCAATTAGTCTTGGATTGGCATCAGAAAGTATCGCCAATTTGGGGCGATGTGAGAAGAAAACGGCTCCTCCACCGAGAAACGGCTCAATATAGCGACCGCTGTAAGGCGGCAGACGAAAATCTGTGCGATCAACGAGCCAGCGTTTTCCTCCGGCCCACTTTAAGAATGGTTTACGCGACAATTACTGATCTCCCGCATTTTGGCTTAAACGAAAGAGACCGGTCCGTCAATTAGCAGAACTTGCTGACTTTGTGACTATTGTTGAGTTACTTGGTCAAACTACCTCACCTCCCCCCTGCAACGTATCCAATTCCATTTCCCTTAACCGCTTCACATCATCCCTTAGCCGTGCTCGGCCATTCGGGCGTAGGCCTCATGGCCTTCTCACCTAAAATCGCTCCACTGGAGCGATTTTGCCGCCAGAGTCGGCCGGTTCGAAGTCTCGAAAATTCGGGAAAGCCGCTAAGAGACCTCTCCCGATAAGGTATCAAGCTCCATTTCGCGCAAGCGTTTGACCTCATCCCTTAGCCGTGCAGCTTTCTCGAATTCTAAATTCGTGGCGGCTTCGCGCATTTGGGATTCGATGTCCTTAATAACGGCGGCGAGGTTGGCGCCGACCTGGACTTGTTCTTTGCCGTCCTTGCCTTTGCCAATGGAAATTGTGACGTGGTCGCGTTCGGCGACGCTGTCGACGATGTTGTGAATGTTGGATTTGACCGATTGCGGGGTGATGCCGTGTTCGGTGTTGTAGGCGACCTGTTTTTCGCGGCGGCGGCTGGTTTCGGCGATGGCGCGTTCCATTGAGCCGGTGATGCGGTCGGCATAGAGCACGACTTTGCCATCGACGTTGCGCGCGGCGCGGCCAATGGTTTGAATAAGGGAGGTTTCGGAGCGCAGAAAGCCTTCCTTATCGGCATCCAGAATGGCCACGAGGCCGCATTCGGGAATGTCCAGACCTTCGCGCAACAGGTTAATGCCGACCAGCACATCGAACGCGCCCAAGCGAAGATCGCGAATGATTTCAATGCGTTCAATGGTATCGACATCGGAGTGCATATAGCGGACGCGAATGCCTTGTTCGTGCAGATATTCGGTGAGGTCTTCGGCCATTTTCTTGGTCAAGACCGTCAACAGGGTGCGGTAACCGGCCTTATTGGTCTGGCGGATTTCATCGACCACATCATCGACCTGGGCGGTGGCGGGGCGGATTTCAACCGGGGGATCAATCAGGCCGGTGGGGCGAATGACCTGTTCGGCAAAAACGCCGCCGGTTTGCTCCATTTCCCAAGAACCGGGGGTGGCCGACACATAGACGGACTGGGGCCGCATGGCGTTCCATTCCTCAAAACGCAGCGGGCGATTATCCATGCAACTTGGCAGGCGAAAACCGTATTCGGCCAGCGTTGCCTTGCGGCGCAAATCGCCGCGATACATGGCGCCCAACTGGCCAATGGTGACGTGGCTTTCGTCAACAAACACCAGCGCATTATCGGGGAGATATTCAAACAGGGTTGGCGGTGGCTCGCCGGGTTTGCGGCCGGAAAAGTAGCGCGAATAATTTTCAATACCGGCGCAGGAGCCGGTGGCTTCCATCATTTCAAGATCAAACAGGCAGCGTTGTTCGAGCCGCTGGGCTTCAAGGAAGCGGCCAGCGCCGTTGAGCTCCTGCAGGCGGGCCAAAAGTTCGGCGCGGATCAGTTTGATCGCCTGATTCATGGTGGCGCGCGGGGTGACGTGGTGGGAATTGGCGTAGACGCGCACAAAGGTCAGGTCGGCGGATTTTTTGCCGGTCAGGGGATCGAACTCGGCGATGGATTCAATTTCATTGCCAAAGAGCGTGATGCGCCAGGCGGCGGCTTCATAGTGGGCGGGAAAAATTTCGACGGTGTCGCCGCGCACCCGAAACGTGCCGCGGACAAAGCCGGTGTCGCCGCGCTTATATTGCAGGGCGACGAGTTTTGCCAACAATTCGCGCTGGTCAATCTTGTGGCCCTTGGCGAGATCGACTGTCATGGCGGTGTAGTCTTCGACCGAGCCGATGCCGTAAATGCAGGAGACGGAGGAGACGATGATGACGTCATTGCGTTCGAGAATCGAGCGGGTGGCGGCGTGGCGCATCCGGTCGATCTGCTCGTTAATGGTGGATTCCTTTTCGATATAGGTATCGGTGCGCGGGACATAGGCCTCGGGCTGATAGTAATCATAGTAGGAAACGAAATATTCGACCGCATTGTCGGGGAAGAAGCTCTTGAACTCGCCATAAAGCTGGGCGGCGAGGGTTTTGTTGGGCGCGAGAATGAGCGCGGGGCGGTTGGTCTGGGCGATGATTTGGGCGGCGGTAAAGGTTTTGCCTGAGCCGGTGACGCCGAGCAGGACCTGGTCGGTTTCGCCATTGTTGACGCCCTCAATCAGTTCGGCGATGGCGGTGGGCTGGTCGCCAGCCGGGGTGTATTCGGTTTGCAGGCGGAAGCGGCGCGAGGGGTCGCGGACCGGGCGTTCGGGGCGGTGAGGGGCCCAGGGCGAGGAGCCTTCAACCTCTTTGCGGCCGTGCAGGATGATCTGTTCGAGGGCCTTGACGGTGGCGGTGACGCCGACGGTTGCGGCGTTCGCCAGGGATTTGCCGTCGCCGCCGGAGAGTTTTGATTTTCGGGCGGGTTTGACGCTGGCAGATTCATGGCCAAAACCGGCCTGTTCGGCTTCGCCAAAACCATCAAGATTTGTCGGGCGTTCGACCGAGTTCGCCTTGGATTTGGGGGCGCGCGGCGACATGCCGGTGACGGTATCGTGGCTGGATTTGGTGGTGCGGCGCTTTTCGAGAGCGGTTTTTTTGGTGGCGGCCTTGGCGTCTGCCTCGGCGGCGGCTTTCTGGTCGGCGCGGTCGAGGGCGCGCTTGTTGCGCATGCGTTCGGCATAGAGCGGCTTGGAGGCAACAATGTCCTCGGCCTTTTCAATCTCGCCGATGAAATCGTCGATATTGAACTCAGTTTTGCCCGGACGGGCGGATTTCTTGTCGGAAGCCATGAGCACCCTGCGTGAAATGAGAACCATCAAGATGGGGACTGTTGCGCCGATTGCAACGTTCCGTGCACCCTAACATCGCAGGAACGGAGACGGAACAGGGGTAGTGTCAGTTTCTGGCAGCAGTGTGGGTGGCGGGGCACTAATTTGGGGTGCTTTGGGTGGCGTGTGCCGGGAAAATAGGCTCTGCTCGAGCATCAGTGCGGGAGGTTCAGGTGAGTGAAGCGATGTCGGGTGATGTGGCAGGGGTGTTTGAGGGCTTTCCGGGGCCGGTGCGGGATCGGTTGGAGCAGGTTCGGGCGCTGATATTTGAAGTAGCACGCGACACCGAGGGCGTCGGGGCGTTGACGGAAACGCTGAGGTGGGGCGAGCCGGCCTATCTGACAGCAGCGACGAAAAGCGGGAGCACGATCCGGTTGGGATGGCCCAAGGATCGGCCGGACTGCGTGGCGGTCTATTTCATCTGCACCACCAATCTGGTGGCGACGTTTCGCGATATATTTGCCGAGGCGCTGGACTATTCGGGCGAGCGGGCGGTGCTGTTACCAATTGAAGGGGCGTGGGCGGAGGGGGCCCTGCGCCAGTGCATCGGGATGGCGTTGACCTATCACAAGGCCAAGGCGGGGTCGGGGACGAGCCGGGTCGCCAAGCTGATCCCGAGTTCATAAGGGACGTCAAGTGCGCCCGGGGCAGGCACTGCTGTTGAACGGTCAAAGTCGCGTTTTTCGCCAAGGAGGAAGATACTGGACGGGATCCCTGTAACCGCTTTCGTTCTTATTCTCGTCGTCGGTGTGGCGCTGATCGTATTTGCCCTGCCTGTGGCGATTGTTCTGTGGGCGGTGGCGCGCCTGTTCGGACGTCGTACCATGGTCATTCTGGGTGCTGGGCTGATCGGACTATTGGGTTATTTTTCGATCAGTGCGCATTTCGCCTGCGCCAATCCCGATAATTGCGATGGTCCTGGCATGATGCTGTTCGCCCCGATCATCTACATCGTGGTGCCCCTCATGATTGCCGTCACGGTGGTCCTGTTGCGCAGAATTTGGCTGGACCTGTCGCCGCCCTAGGAGCGCAAAAAGCTAGATGAAGCGGCCTTCGGTGGGGGGCTGGCGGCGTTGTTGGACTTCAGCCGGCGACTGGCCCTTGGCAGCATCGAGGCGCTGGGCGGCCAGCGAGGTTTTTTGCGGCCGGACGGCAACAATGTTGGGATCGCCATAGTCATTGTCCCACTCATCGCCGGCGCAGCAATTCCAATAGAGAATAAACAGAGCACCGAAGGGGATGAAACTGATTAAATACCACCAACCCGATTTGCCGATGTCGTGCAGACGGCGCACAGTGATGGCCATGCCGGGGATGGCATGGAAGAGGGCAACCATGGTGTAAAGCGAACCCAGCTGTGTGACCCGGTGGAACGATCCGGTCAGTCGCAGTTCGATAAAAAACACGCCGATTATGATCAGCATCGCGACCAGTTGATAGATCCAGAACTGGGCACGCCCGGTGCGGCCCGAGAACTCGAAATATCGGATCATTGCATCAAAATAGGAGCGCATGACGGGCAGTCCCCCGATTGGCGGTTTTCCCAGAATAGCGCTCAAGGTTGATTTTGATGTGTAGAAATTGGGTAAATTTTTAGGGTTTTGGGGGAGGCGCTGTAACGTGTTGCCGATCCGGATCGGCAAGAAGTGCAGGATTTCAGTCGTCCTGCAGGCCGATTTTGGGTTCAGTGCGGTCCTTGAGGTTTGGGGCGGCGGTGGTCAGTTGGCAGTGCAGGCCAGTGGGGGCGAAATCCATGGTCAGCTGGCCGTTGAAATCGGCGCGCAGGACACGCTCGATGAGTTTGGAGCCAAAACCGCGACGGCTGGGTTTGGTAACGGCGGGGCCGCCATGTTCGCGCCAATCGAGCGTGAAGACTTCGTTGCTTTCTGCCTCCGACATTTGCCAGTTCAGGGACACCTTGCCGGTCTGGTTGGAGAGGGCACCATACTTGATGGCGTTGGTCATCAGTTCGTGGATGGCCAGTGCCAGCGAGATGGCCTGCTTGGAACCGAGCGTGATCTCGGGCCCGGCCATGGTTACGCGTGTGGCATAGGCGGGGTGGGCCTCGAGCGCGGTTTCGACAACATCGGTAATTTCGGCGGTGGCCCATGTGGTGGCGGTCAGGATGTCGTGCGCGCTGCCAAAAATGGCGAGGCGGTGGCGGAAGGTGTCGAGGGGGCCATCCTGGCCAGTGCCGCTAAGCGTTTGGGTAGCGATGGCGCTGACCATGGCGAGCGTGTTCTTGACGCGATGTTTGAGTTCGGAATTGATCAGGCGCAGATGCTCTTCGGCCTGAACATGGTCAGTCACGTCGCTGCCTTCAACGAAAATGCCGGTGACATTATTGTTGGCATCCAGAATGGGCTGATAGACGAAATCGAGAAAGGATTGGCGCGGCGCTGTTTCAGAATCGTCCTGAAAATAAATCGGGACACGACGCCCAACATAAGCCTTGCCGGAGGTGTAGACATTGTCGAGTAGCTCAATAAATCCCTGACCTTCGACTTCTGGTATTATGTCGCGCACCGGTTTGCCAAGACATTGCCGCCCGCCAACCAACTGACGATAAGCTGTGTTGGTTAGTTCAAACACATGTTCAGGGCCACGCAGGACGGCCATGAAGCCGGGCGCCTGCTCGAACATGTCCATGAGGTGTTCAGAGCGGTTGGCCAGCCTGTCCTTGATCAGATGCTGTTCGGTCACATCATTGCAGACGACTAGAACGCCGCCGATGCCGCCTTCAACGTCTATGGGACTGTAGCTATAAGTCCACCAGACCTGTTCAAGCTTGCCGTGGCGGGTGACGGGAACGAGGCGGTCCTCATCCCAGGTTGAACCGCGACCCGACATGACCTGCTCGATCTGAGGGCCGATGATGGGCCAGATTTCCTGCCAGCAATCGCGACCGCACTGGCCGAGGGCCGAAGGGTGGCGTTCGGGGCCCATGGTGAGCCTGTAGGCGTCGTTATAAAACTGGATGAGGTCGGGACCCCACCAGATAAACATGGGATGGCGGGTATTGAGAATGAGCCGGATGGTCAGACGCAGGCTTTGCGGCCAGTTTTCGGGCGGGCCGAGAGGCGAGTTGGCCCAGTCGTGGGCGCGCATCAGCTGTCCCATTTCGCCGCCATCGGCCATGAAGTCGAGGGATTTTTCGGGTTTAGTCATGGCGGTTCCGTGACGTTGAGGGGCACTGCGGAATCAAGATTATCGGAAAGGCTGCGTAGCGGCGAGGGGTTGGTCTGAATCAGTCCGAGGGCGCTCGCCTGGCAGGTTTGAAAGGGGTCATGCCGTCGTTTGCGAGTTGGTCGGCGCGTTCGTTAAGGTCGTGACCGGCGTGGCCCTTGACCCATTTCCACGTTATGGTGTGGCGCTTGGTGGCTTCGTCCAGCGCCTGCCAGAGTTCGAGGTTCTTGACAGGCTTCCTGTCAGCGGTGCGCCAGCCGTTCTTCTTCCAGCCATGCATCCAGCTCTGGATGCCGTTTTTGACATATTGGCTATCGGTATGTAGCTCGACCGTGCAGGGGCGTTTGAGGGCGTTGAGCGCCTCGATTGCGGCGGTCAGTTCCATCTTGTTGTTGGTGGTCAGCTGTTCGCCGCCCTTCAACTCGCGGGTCTTTTCGCCATATTGCAATATGGCACCCCAGCCGCCGGGGCCGGGATTGCCCGAGCAGGCGCCGTCAGTATGGATGATGACGGTGTCGCTCACGGGGTGGGCCGATGCATGATGTGGAACTGGGCGCTGATGCCGTGGTAAATATCGACATGGGTCTTTGTCATGCCGATGCCGGTCAGAATGGCCAGCGAGGGGGCGTTGCGCACATCGGCAAAGCCGATGAAATGATCCCAGTCAGTATTTTGAAAAATCCAGTCGCGCAGGCCCGTTGCTGCCTCGGTGGCGTAGCCCATGCCGCGATATTGGGGCAGCAGGGCATAACCGATTTCGGGTTCGCTGGTGGGAGGATGCAGGCCAAAACCGGCGCGGCCAATAAAGGCGCCATCGGTTTTGCGGATCAGGCGCAGTTTGCCCATGCGGTGAGTCGCAAAGATCTCAATCCAGAGCGCCAGGCTCTTGGCCGCTTCGGCCTCGGTCCAGGCGTGGCCGTCGGCCGAGAGATAGCGGGCGGTGGCGGGATCGCCATGCAGCGCCATCAGGTCCGGCAATTGGTCGGGACGCCAACCGGTCAGGGTCAGGCGGTCGGTTTCAAACAGTTCTTGATCATTCATCTGGCGGACTGGACTTCCATGGAGCGCAGTTCGCGCGGAATGTTGAAGGCGATATTTTCGCGAGCGGTGACGCGGGCCTCGACCCTGATGTCGTAGCGTTGGGCGAATGCTTCGATGACTTCATCGACCAATTGTTCGGGGGCGGAGGCGCCCGCTGATACGCCGAGGCGCTTGATGCCTTCAAAGCGCGACCAATCAATATCGGAGGCACGATCAACCAGCATGGCGCGTTTGCAGCCGGAGCGTTCGGCAACTTCGACCAGCCGCAGGGAATTTGAGGAATTGGGCGAGCCGACCACGATCATGGCGTCCACCTCGGGAGCGACCGATTTGATGGCTTCCTGACGGTTGGTGGTGGCGTAGCAGATGTCTTCCTTGTGGGGGCCATTGATGGCCGGGAAGCGCACTTGCAGGGCGGTCACGATCTCGCGGGTGTCATCAACCGACAGGGTGGTCTGGGTAACAAAAGCCAGGGTATCGGGGTTTTTCGGGGTGAAGGCCATGGCGTCGGCAACGGTTTCGACCAGCGATATGGCGCCGGGGGGCAACTGGCCCATGGTGCCCACGACTTCGGGGTGGCCCTTGTGGCCGATCAGGACGATCTCGTGGCCTTCGGCAAAGTGGCGCTGGGCCTCGACATGCACCTTGGACACCAGCGGACAGGTGGCATCGAGAAAGAACATGTTGCGGGTTTTGGCGTCGGCGGGCACGCTTTTGGGCACGCCATGGGCCGAAAAAACTACCGGTGCCTCGGTATCGGGGATTTCGTCGAGTTCTTCAACGAAAACGGCGCCTTTGTCACGCAGACCATCAACGACATATTTGTTATGCACGATGGCGTGCCGGACATAGACCGGGGCGCCGTATTTTTCGAGCGCCAGCTCAACGATCTGGATGGCGCGATCGACCCCGGCGCAAAAACCGCGCGGGGCACAGAGTAGAATGTCGAGATGTGGCCGTGTTTGCATAGCAGATCAGATGCTTTCCCGGGACGGACAAGTCAAGTGTTGTTGCTCCCAAGGGCATGGATAGGCAATATGGCGGCAATAGACAACCAAAGGACGACTCGGTGAGCTTGGCCCAGGAAATGTTTGCAATCGCTCCGGCGACGGGCAAGGCAAACCTGTCCGCAACCCAACTCAAATTGTTGGCGGGCAAATCGCGCTGGATCTACCGCGTTGGTGAAGCGGGTTTTCCAACCGTCCCGACCGTTGCCATAACGCGCACCGCATGGGAGGCCTTGCAGGCCGAACGGGTGCGCAAGGACAACAAGTTGCGGGTGCATTGGGTGGCGTGCCTGGTGCGGCTAGTGGGGCCGAGTGGCAAGCCACCAGCGCTGGTGGTGCGCACATCGGCCAGCGTGCACAATGGCGGGTTGATGCCGGCAAAAACCGCTATTCCCGCGCCAACGAGCGAAGCGGATTCGGTGGATCCGACGCGGCCACTGGCGCGCGCCATCAAAAATGCCTTTGATAGTTATGGGGTTTCAGGCGGGCATTGGGGTCGTCCGCGCTCGGACGAGGAGCGGGCGCGTCAGATTGTTTTGGTTCAGGCTGAAGCCGATGGTGAGGCGGAGCGGTTTTTGACCCGCAATGCGCAGACCGGCGTGCTGGGGCCAGCGGCGGTCAACGGCAGCGCCTTGCCGAAACTGCCCGAAAGCATTGATGCGCTGGTGAAGTTACTCGATGCCAAGGCGGGGCGGCACATGGAGTGTCTGGTTGCGGTCAAACGCGGGCAGGTGGAATTTTTATCGGCGCGACCAATCCGGGCGAGCGCTGCGGGGGAACTCGAAGCGGCGGTTGATCGGGTCAAGTCCAAGGTCTGGACCAAGCAGACGGCGGTGTCCCGCGTTGATCCGGGGCGGCTGGCGCTATTGCTGCACCCCAGCCTCAAATCGAGCGAAGGGTCCACTCCGATTGCCACGGGCCTCGGCGTGGCGCCGGGGGCGGCCAGCGGGCTTGTGGCGTTTACCCCTGAAGACGCGGCTCGACTGCGGGCGCGCGGCAAACACTGCATTTTGGTGGTGACCGAAACCGGACCAGCCGACATTGAAGGGATGAAGGCGGCGACCGGGATTTTGACGGCGCGCGGCGGCATGACCAGCCACGCCGGAGTGATTGCGCGTATTACCGGAAAGCCCTGCGTTGCCGGGGTGCGTACGCTCACAGTTGATCTGGTCGAAATGAGTTGCCGCATCGGGGATCGCGAATTTCATGCCGGGGATCGGCTGACCATTGATGGCAGCGACGGCTGCGTTTATGCGGGCACGCTGGCGCTGGCCCAGCCCCATATCGGCGGGGCGATGGGCAAGGTCCTGGGCTGGTCGGATGCCAGCCGCAAGGTTTCTGTGCGCACCAATGTGGAAACAGTTGAATCGGCCAAGACGGCGCTGAGCTTTGGGGCCGAGGGTATTGGACTGGCGCGGTCCGAGCACATGTTTTTTTCGCCCGAACGCATGTTGGCGCTGCGGCGGATGATCCTGAGCGAGGACGAGGACGACCGTAGCCGGGCGATTGCCGGTCTGGTGGATTTTCAGACCGGAGATTATTCGGCGCTATTTTCGACAATGGCGGGGTTGCCGGTCAATGTGCGGCTGTTCGATCCGCCATTGCACGAATTCCTGCCGCGTGGCGAAGAGGAAATTGACGATACCGCGGCTTCGCTTGGCCTGGCGGTGCGGGCGTTGCGGTTGCGGCTGGAGCGGCTGGCCGAAATCAACCCGATGCTCGGGCATCGTGGGGTGCGGCTGGCAATAACCTATCCCGAAATCTTGCAAATGCAGATGCAGGCGGTGTTTGCCGGGGCGCGGGCGGCCAGCGAAACACAGGCCGAGCCGGTGCTGGTTGAAGTGATGGTGCCGTTTGTTTCAACGGCGACCGAGGTAGCGTTTGTGCGCGAACGGGTCGATGCCATGCTGGCCAATTCGGGCTTATTGCATTCGGATCGGGTGAAATTTTCCTTCGGCACGATGATCGAGCTGCCGCGCGCCTGTCTGCGAGCGGGCGATATCGCGCAAATGGTCGACTTCTTCTCGTTTGGCACCAATGATTTGACGCAAACGACGTTTGGCATTTCGCGCGACGACGCCCCGACTTTTCTGGCGGCCTATCAGCGCAAGGGTATTTACGACAATGATCCGTTCGTCAGCGTTGATGAAAAAGGGGTTGGAGAACTGATCGCTATCGCGATTGAGCGGGGGCGGGCGGCTAATCCAAATCTCAAGATCGGCATTTGCGGAGAGAATGCAGGTGATCCAGTCTCCCTGAGGTTCTTTGCCGGTTTGGGCGTCGATTATGTCAGTTGCTCACCCTATCGTGTGCCGGTGGCGCGGTTGACGCTGGCGCAGACGCGTGGCTAGGTCATTTAAATCGCAATCAAAAATCCTACATCAAGGGATCAATATAGGGCGGAGAGCGTCAGCATAGTGAAAATCTGGTTCGGACTGGCACTGTTGCCAATGATGATGGGGGCCGTAGCGCCTGTAGTGGCCCAGGAGGATGGGCAAAGCTGCGCCGCCATTGGCGATGCGAGCAGCCGTTTGGCGTGCTATGACGGGATTTTCCGGCCCGGTGTTCCGGCTGAAGGGGCTGTGTCGGTAGTTTTTACCTCCGAGCAATCAATCCCAGCGCGACCCAGCGGGCGCGGGCAGGCAACGATGACAGTGAGTTGCGATGCGGGCAAACTTAGCGTGGCATTTGCTTTTGCCGGTCACGCTTTGTCTGGCACCAGCCGGGATTCGGGCATTACGCTGCAGCCGGACCTGCAGCCGGCGCGGACCCGAACCCTACCTGCATCGTCTGACAACCGTTCGCTGCTGATCGACAATACGCGCGACGCAGTGGCGTTTCTGGAGCAGCTGGAAGGGGCCACCAATTTGAGCGTGCGCACCACGCCGTTTAATTATCGTTCGCTTTCGGTGCGGTTTCGCATAGATAATGCCACTGATCTGTTGGCGCCGGTTCGCGCCGCCTGCGAGTAAAATATGGACGCTCCAAAACCCAAGCTTATCGTTGTTCTGGCATTTGACCCCGGCGAGGACGGCACCTTGGGGCCGGCCATGGAGCCGATGCAATTTGAAACCGAGGACCGTGCCAAGCGCTTTGCCCGGGATCTGTCGGAAAAGCACGCAGGGGTGATTGCCTGGGCGCGCACCGCCGATCCCGACCTTGGGGATTTTGGCGAACCCGTCGAACTGGTCCGCTACGGCGATGTGCCGGACATGGAATAGCATTATCAACCCACAAATTTCTTGCTGCGAGATGGTCACAACCTGACCATTTTGGCGCCATATCGGCTCCCGCTTACCGCCTGATTCCACGTTTACGTGCTGCTAACCCTAATAGGACACAATTACAGACGTCGGCATTTTAGTCTCACTTTGCCGATTGAGTAGTTTTGTTGCGTTGAGTTGAGTAGCATTCATGGTCCATCCACACCCACCGGTGGCGCGCAGGCGCGTCGGTAGAGCGGCACGCCGGAAGTCCAATTTCGGCAGATCCCTGATGATGGGCCTTGTGGCTCTTGCTGGCTATGCGAGCCTGACCGGGGCCGCTGTCGGTCCCAATGCCGATCTTGCCCATCAGGCTGTTGCGCAGACGCCAGCGCAGGCACCGAGCATTCGTTATGTCGGCACCGACCCGATCATTACCGGTTCGGTCAGCAATCTTTTCAGTTCCGGTGGCTTTGCCGGGCCCAATCGCGCCAGCAAGACCGACAGGATGCGCCCGCAGGTTGACGTCTTGTCGGTGGCGCGCAGTTTTGAGCAGACCCGATTGCGGTTGGCCGCGTTACGGCTAGGGCCGGCTGATCCCAAAATTCTTGGTCAGAACCGGATCGCAGACGCCGCTGCCCCAAAGCCGGACGATATCGAGGGGCCGCGTATTTCGGTGGCCGCGATTGATCCAACAAGCAGCGGCGCGCTCAATGCGATTGCCGCGCTCGTCCCAACGGCGGACGCGCCATCGCCAGCGCTGGCTTCAGCAAAGTTGGCCTATGCGCGCGCCAGTGCGCCGGTGACCGGGGAATTTGCAACGACGGAAAAAGTCTCGGTTTCGGACAAGCAGTTGTGGTGCCTGTCGACAGCGATTTATTTTGAAGCGCGGGGCGAAAACTATCGCGGGCAGGTGGCGGTGGCCCAAGTGGTGATGAACCGCACCAAGGCCGAGCTCTATCCCAGCACGATCTGCGGGGTTGTGTTTCAGAACCAGTCGCGTCGCAATGCCTGCCAGTTCTCATTTGCCTGTGATGGCATTCCAGAGAGGATTACCGAGCCCAAGGCCTGGAAGCAGGCGCAGGAAATTGCGCGCAAAGTTGTTGATGGCGAACTATATCTGACCGAAGTGGCGGATGCGACGCATTATCACGCCACTTATGTGCGACCCGACTGGGCGCGGCGCATGCAGCGCGTGACCCAGGTGGGCATGCATGTATTCTATAAATTCAAGAATGGCTGGCTATTTGGCTAACCGGTTCAGCACACGGTAGCGGTTTTGGTGAAAATGCACGTCAGGCCGGAGCTGGAGCTGATGATCTTGCCGGCGGCGGTGTTGAGGTAGGTAATTGAATTGCCCTGGGCGAGGGGCAGGCCGAGCCAGCCGTTACTGCCGGTCCAGGTGAAAAGCGTTGCCTGGGCGGCGGTGTTGACGCGGTTTACCTCGACACCTGGATATTTCACATGAGGCGACAGCATGGCCTCACTGGAATAGGTGCCGGTCGAGGTGGTGGTGATATCCACATAGCTGACCTTGCCATATTCGACTTTTTTGATCCGGACCTGCTTTTGCGGCTCGGTCGAAACGCTATCGTCATAATCGACCGAATAATCGCGCCCATCGACATGGAGCAGTTTGGAGGTGTCGATGCCGCTGGCGAAACCGTCGGCAAGGGCGGTTGAAACAAATCCAGATCCAGTGGCGGAAAGCGCCGTGGCGCTGATAGCGCCAAGAGCGAGGCCGAGCAGGAGATGACGCGTGGGCATTGACATGGTGATTGTCCCGAAATGGCGCAAAGGGCGACAAAGTCTTAAGGCTTTATCAACCATGATTGTTGCGCGCGGGGCAAAGTTTACCTGGCGTTAGGGTTAATATTCACAGGGCGTCAAGTTTGGCGCTGAGGGCATCAAAAGTGGTGACGAAGCGGTCGTGAGCTTCGCGCGTCGGGCAGGGGCGGATCAGACGCTCGAACTGGTCAAGATCAAATTCGGGCACACTGGGGGTGCCGAACAGGCGGCGCGCTTCGGGTGGTTCGAACCCGGCAAGGTGGACAGCTTCGAAATAGGCCGCTTCCCGGTCGGCCTTCTTGATCTGTTTGACCAGCGTGGCCGGGGGTACGGCGGAGAGCGAAAAGCGCAGATGGATGGCGCCGAGCAGGCGGTTTTCCACTTCCTTGTAATTGCCCCCCATCGCCGCCTTGAAGGGGGAAATGATGTCGCCCATGACATATTCGGGGGCGTCGTGGAGCAGGGCGTGCAGCGCCCCGGCGGGGGTGGCGAACGGATTATGGTTCTGGAACAGGTCGAGCACCAGAATGGAGTGCTGGGCCACCGAATAGGGATAATCGCCCTGTGTCTGGCCGTTCCAGCGGGCGACACGGGCCAAGCCATGGGCAATATCGCTGAGTTCAACATCAAGCGGGGAGGGATCGAGAATATCGAGCCGCCGACCCGACAACATGCGTTGCCAGGCGCGGGTTTTTTCGCGTGCCACAGTCAGCCCCCTATTGCTGCTTTAATAGAGTGCAAACGCTAAAGGGCGGGCGGCGATTCGCCAAATGGCTTTGGTGGGCGAGGGGTTATCCGACCGGCTTCCCGGTCGGATAAAGCCTAGAAGCGGCCTTTGGCACCGATATTGGCGGAGACGGTGAAAGCGTTGGTGGTGGAATAACCGGCTTCCATCCCGGCGGTGAAGTTGACACCGTGGTAGGCGTTAAAGGCAGTGTCGAGACCGACAAAGCCGCGTGCCTCGCTGGTATTGGTGCTGCCCGCGAGCGTCAGGCCAGTGCCCAGCAGATTGGCGGTGATCGCGTCGCCCCGGGTGAAAATGCCATCAACACCAGCGCGCACCGAGGTTTTGAGATCGCCATTTTCGATGTGGCGGGTATCAAGCGCGGCATTGACCTGGGCGCGCACTTCAAACACGTGGGTGTTTTGATTGCCAATTGTCAGATTGGCGATCGAGCCGGTTTCGCTATAGCCGTTCTGGAACAGACCGGCATAGCGCAGGCGCAGGCTGGGGGTGATGACCATGCCATTGACCTGTTGGTCGACTCCGACGGTGACCGAGGGGCTGATGAAAAAGCCATTGAAATTGGCGCTGGCGGTATCAACGCCGCCGGGGGCCAGATTGTTGAGCACCTGACGGGTGCTGTTGTTGAGCATGACGCCACCGGTAACGGCGAATTTGGCGAACAGGGCCTGTACCCGCTGGTCGAGATAGGCACCGCCAAACAGGCTGGTGCTGTCGATACGGGTGGCGGTGCCCTGAGGGCGGCCGGTTGCCGCACCAACAAAGACGCCTGCAGTGGTGTTGGGCGCCAGCGATCCATCCAGACCGGCAATGACGCCGCCCTGCACATAATCGCGATTGCCCTGATGACGATAGTTGCCAAAGACTTCGCTCCACCAGGCCAGACCATTGGCGGTGGGTTGGCCAGCGCTGGCCATGGTAGCGGTTGCGTTGGTGGCCTGATTGCCGGGGGCGGCGGCATAGCCAAGAGCCGAGGACGGGCCGGTGCCACCGGTAGCGGGGGAGGCGGTGTGATTATCAATCACATCGGCAATGGCGCGGGTGCTTTGGGTCAGCATGGTGCTGGCGCCATCAAAGCCGGTGGGATTGACCAGCGCCACAATATTGCCGCTGACCACATAGGGCTGGCCATTGGTATTGATGGTTGTCGGCATGCCGGTCAGGGTAAAGGCGGCATTGGCAAAGCCGGGACCGATATCAAGGGTTGCCGTGGCGGGATCACTAAAGGCAATGCCGCCCTGAATGAGCGTGCCGGGCAGCAGGTTCAGCGTGCCATTGTTGCTGTCAAATCTGACGGCATTGGACTGCTGGCTGATGAGCGTGCCGCTATTGGTGACGGTGGCGTTGAGGTCGGTGGCATCAATGCTCATGGCGTTGAAGCCCGTCGCTTTGATGGTGCCGCTATTGGTAATGGTGACAGTGTCGCGGTTGGAACGGATGCCGGCGGCGTTGTCGCCGGAGGTGCTGATGGCGCCGGTATTGGTGACGGTGGCGGTGCTGCCGTAGGCATAAATTCCACTGGCGGCCTTTCCGGTCGTATTGACGGTGCCGTTATTGGTGATAACCGAGTTGCTACCGGCGGAATAGAGGCCCAAGCCGCCGATGCCGGACGTATTGACGGTGCCATTATTGACAATGGTGGCGGTGGCGCCGTTGGAATAGACGCCCAAGGCGCTATCGCCTGAGATGCTGATGGTGCCGTTATTGGTGATGTTGGCGGTGACGCCGGCGGAAAAAATGGCGTAGGCGTTATCGCCCGCGGTGCTGATGGTGCCGCTATTGGTGATGGTGGCGGCGGGGCCGTTGGAATAGATGGCGTTGGCGTACTGGCCCAAGGTGCTGATGGTGCCACTATTGGTGATGCTGGCGGTGACGCCGGCGGAAACAATGCCGGCGGCGTTATTGCCCGCAGTGTTGATGGCGCCACTATTGGTGATAGTGGCAGTGGCGGCGGTACCGCTGGAATAAATGCCGTGGGCGCCGGCGCCGGCGGTGCTGATGGTGCCGCTATTGCTGATGGTGGCGGTGGCGCCGATGGAATAGATGCCGTTGGCGCTGTTGCCGGACGTATTGACGGTGCCACTGTTGGTGATGGTGGCGGTGGCGCCGCTGGATGAAATGCCGTAGGTGGCGGCGCCCGAGGTGCTGATGGTGCCGCTATTGGTGGTTGACTGGCCAGTACTGAGCATTAGGAGAGCGGGGTTAGCGCCGGTTGCAAGGGTGCCGCCCGCCTCGATCGTACCGGTGTCGTTGGGATCGTTCAGGGTCTGCGTGGTGGTTTCGGTTTGGCCGTTGATGATGGTGAAACTGGCGGCCAGCGCGGTGGCGGTGAGCAATAGCGGCAGGATTGCGGTGCCGATTAACAAATTGCGCTTGGACAGAACCATTGTGCGTAACCCTTAAAATGCAGCGACCAAGGGCGGCGTACCAATTGCCAGCCTGCCCCCAAGCGGCCCAAAACAAAATCAAATAATTTCTTATATAATCATTAGTATGCAAAGCGGCGGACATTGCAATAGATGCGGCTAAAATGAGGCGGGAAAGGTAAATGGGCGCGGCTTAAAGATTAAGCGTCGACGGCGAGACTATTTATCTGATTTCTATAGTTTTTTTTGAACAGGCGCGTACTGGCGCGGCAAACTATTGCCAAACGCACCAGCAGCGGACGAATCAAAATTCGTCCATGCGTGGCTGTCGGGCAACAGATTATTGGCGTTGTTTCCAAAAATCCGAAGCTGTTGTTGCAAATATCCCGAATGAGACCGCGCTATTGGGCATATCTACCACTGATCTATTGTTCGGCGGTGGAATCGCCCAACTGGTATGTGGCCCAATCGGGGACGGCGAGGGTAATGGGCGCGTCGGCGGCGGTGATGGTGGTGGGATCGGTCAGGCGATCAAGGCGGAGGATGGCGACGGCCTGATGGTTGAGGACGCGGCCGAGGGTGCCCGCCTCGCGATCATTGGCCATGACCGGGGTGCCGCTGGGGGCGGTGGTATTGGTGATCAGAACCGGGCGGCGGCGGGCGGTGCCGCGGTGTTTCATGCGGCTGACGACTTCCTGACCGACATAGCAGCCCTTGGCAAAATCGATGCCGCCCAGAATATCCATGGCGATATCATGGGCGAAAAGCTGGTTGGGTTCGAAATCCTGACCCAGTTCGCAAATTCCCGCTCTGATGCGGGCGCTGGCATAGGCTTTGTCGTCGGCCCAGTCGGTGGTTTGCTCAACCGGGGCGATGAGACGCCAGCCGAGATTGACCGGGCCGATTTGCTGGCGGTGGGCAAAGTGGCTCGGGCTTTCGGCATAACCGGGGCGGTGGGTCACGCGCAGATCCTCGATTTCGGCCTTGGCGCGGAGGCGGTACATTTTCATGCGCTTGAAAAAATCGTCGGCTACGGCGGCGTGCACATCGAGCCAGAGGGCGTCATCAGCCCAGCCGGCCATGCCTTCGGCCAGAATTTTGCCCTGCGGCGACAGTAGTGCCCACCAGGCGGCAATGTCGCCCGAAGCGGGGATATGGCCAGTAACCACATCGTTGAGCAATTTGTGGGCTTCGGGGCCGGAAAATCTGAAAATGGCGCGGTCGGCACGCAAAGAAATGGTCATACTCGCTTGCCCCTTTGGCGCAGCATCCGCTAAACCGGCGCCAAAGCCCCAATATTTGCGAACGGACCCCAGACATGGCGCACTATGACGTGATTTTCAAGAACGGTACGTTGGTCAATCATGATGGTGAGGGACTGGGCGATGTGGGGGTGCGCGATGGGCAGATCGCGGCGCTGGGTGCGCTTGGCGGCGACAGCGCCGACCGGATCGAGGATTGCAAGGGCCTGCACATTCTGCCGGGCGTGATTGACAGCCAGGTGCATTTTCGCGAGCCGGGTGGTGAATATAAGGAAGATCTGCAGTCGGGATCACTATCGGCGGTGATGGGCGGGGTAACGGGGGTGTTTGAAATGCCCAATACCAATCCGCTGACCGTTACCAAGGAAGCGTTTGACGACAAGATTTCGCGCGCGACCAACCGGATGCATTGCGATTTTGCTTTTTATATTGGCGGCACGCACGACAATGTTGGCGCGTTGGCGATGCTGGAAAAGCTGCCGGGGTGTGCGGGCGTCAAGGTTTTCATGGGGTCGTCCACCGGTTCTCTGCTGGTGCAGGACGATGATGGCGTTGAGGCGATATTGAGCGCGATTTCGCGGCGGGCAGCGTTTCATTCCGAGGATGAATATCGGCTGGAGGCGCGCAAGCCTTTTCAGGTCGCCGGGGATGTTTCGAGCCATCCGGTGTGGCGCGATGCGGAAGCGGCGATGATGTGCACCAAGCGGCTGGTGGCGCTGGCGCACAAGACGGGCAAGCGCATTCACGTGCTGCATATTTCAACGGCGGAAGAAATGGTGTTTCTGGCCGAGAACAAGGATGTGGCCAGCGTTGAAGTGACCCCGCACCATTTGACTCTGGATGAGACGGCCTACACCAGATTGGGCACTTATGCGCAGATGAACCCGCCGGTGCGCGATGCGGCACATCGCGCCGGGATCTGGGCCGGGGTCGATAATGGGGTGGCCGATGTTTTGGGATCGGACCACGCCCCTCACAGTCGCGAAGACAAGGCCAAACCCTATCCATCGTCGCCATCGGGGATGACCGGGGTTCAGACGCTGGTGCCGATCATGCTGGATCACGTCAATGCCGGTCGGATGAGCCTGGCGCGCTTTGTCGATATGAGTTCAGCAGGGCCGAACCGGCTGTTTGGCATTGCCAGGAAGGGACGGATTGCCGTGGGCTATGACGCGGATTTGACCATTGTTGATCTTAGGCGCACCGAGACGATCACCAATGATTGGGTGGCGAGCAAAACCGGCTGGACGCCCTATGATGGGGTGTCGGTTACCGGCTGGCCGGTGGGCACGATTGTGCGCGGGCAGACAGTGATGTGGCAGGGCGATTTGGTGACGCCGTCAATCGGCCGGCCAATGCGGTTTCTGGAAGCGCTACCGGCACAGGGTTAGTCGCCGAGCGAAAAAGTGCTGAGTTCGCCACTGGGCTCGATGGTCAGGCTCCAATAATAATAGGCGCCGTCCGAGGAAAGGCCTGCAGCGACGTCGGCTGGCAGGATGCGATAGGCGTCAACCAGTTGGCCGGGGGTGAGGCTGGTGACGTCGATGGCGGCGAGATAGGGCCAGATGTATATGGTGCGACCATCGGTGAAGCTGGTCTTGCCGTAAGGCATTTCGAGCGCGTTGCGTAGATCGGCCAGCACCTCGACGCCCTCTCCATCGCGGGAAAATTCCTTCAGCGTTGCGATGGGGTCGGCGACTTCACCATAGCTGACCTGAGGCGGGTATTGCTGGGCATCGAAGATGGGTTTGAGCGCAGCGATGTCGCCAGTCTCGGTGGCTGTGATCAATTGGGCGCGTTTTTGCTCAACCAGCTTTGGGAGCGCTGAAAGATCGGCGCTGATCTCGGTTTTGGCCTCGGTTTGATTCTGCGCCTGGGCGGGATGAACCAGCGTGAGGGCAAGCGCTGCGGCCAATACCAGTTTATGCATGACGCGTTATCTCCGAAAGCGTCGGCATGGTGACTGGGAAAGGCCAGCATTTCAAGCGGGTAGGGGTGGCATTTACCGAAAACTACTGCAGGACGCGATCGAGATTATATTCGCCCGAACGGATACGGTCGGGCAGAAGATCGACAAGGGCAGCGGTGGCGTCGTCGCCATGCATTTTGACAAAAGTGGCCAATGCCGCAAACAGGGAGGCGTGGGCCAGGGCCAGGGTTTCGACGCCTTCATCCTCGGCTGCGTTCCAGGCTTCGGCCAGATATTCAAGCGCAAGCTGGCGCTCGGACTGGTCCTGATCCAATGGGCCATCGGCGATGGATGATGCAAATGTGGGTTTACTGACGCTCATGAAAACTGGGTAGCATGGCATTTTGCGAGAGGCGCGCAAGAAGTCACTCAAAGGTTAATGTCTCCCCACAAATTGGATGTTGCTGTGGAAAACCGGTGCGACGGGCCGATCTATTCAGCGTAGCGGGCGTGAATTGAGCGGGCGAGTTTTTCAGCTTCGGCCAAAAGGCGGGTCAGTGCCTCGTGAGCGGACGGGGTGCAGGAGCGGTGAAAACGGGCATAGGCGGTGTAGCCTTCGTTAAAGGCACCAGCCAATCGTTGGCGGCGGTCCTCGTCGGGTTCGTCCAGATTGATCAGGTCGGCCATCTGGGCGCGCCAGTCATCGGCATCGGGCTGGCAAAGCGGTTGCAGGAAATAAAGGCTGCCCATGATTTCGGAAAGGCGCTCCATCTGGCGCTGATAGAGCGGGTCGAGTGCCGTGGCCGGGGTGGCGAGCGCCACGATCAGCGTCAGGGGCAGCAATATTCTTGAAATCAGGGACAAGGCAATTTCCGGCGTGCTGGGATGGGGCTGTCTAGCAGGTCAACGGCTGAGCGCGAAGGCTGTTTCAAGCACAAAATCGAGACGAGCGGTGGTGCGCAGCGCGCCAATGACATTGGGTGCGATCCATTGATGCGCTTTGATTTCGCTCGATGGCAGGATCTGGCCTTCGAATGTGGTGGTGGTAAAAATGGCCAGCTGGAACTGCTCATTTTGTCCCAACGCCTGGGTCATGACCGGGGTGAGGTCGAATACGGTCAGGCCCAGTTCTTCCTTGATCTCGCGGGCGGCGCATTGCTCAATGGTTTCGTCGGGTTCAATGCGTCCACCGGGCAGGGTCCAGAGATTTTGATAGGGCGCAAAGGCGCGCTGGATCAGCAAAACCTTGCCCGAGCGGATCAGGGCGACGCTGGCGGCGTTGGGAAGGGTGGACATTGGGCATCCGTTTGCGATTTCGATCCGGGCAGATTAGCGCTAAAAGATGAATGAAGGAGCCTGATATGTGCGGCCGGTTTGTGATTTCGATGTTGCCCCGACAGTTGCCAAAGCTGTTCAAGGTGGTCAATACGCCCGAAATGGTGGCGCGGTTCAATGTTGCGCCAACCCAGCCGGTGCTGGCGATCTGGGAAAGTGCAGGGCAACGAAACGCGGAACTGGCGCGATGGGGATTTGTGCCGGGCTGGGTGAAGGACCCGCGCGAATTTCCGCTGATCATCAATGCACGGGCCGAGACAATGGCGGAAAAGCCGACTTTTCGCGATGCGCTCAAGCACGGGCGCTGCATCATTCCGGCCAGCGGTTATTATGAATGGCGCACCGGGCCGGACAAGAAAAAGCAGCCGTTTTATATCACATTGGCCAATGATGATCCAATGGCGCTGGCGGGGTTTTATTCGACATGGGTCGGGCCTGAGGGCGAAGAGGTCGATACGGTGGCCACAATCACGGTGCCGGCCAATTCCGAGCTATCGGTCATTCATGACCGGATGCCGGCCATTCTGGATGCGGAGGGGATCGAAGAATGGCTCAATGTTCGCGATGTCCGGGCCAGACGGGCTGCCCAACTTGTGCTGCCGCTGGGGCCGGGACGGGTCAAATTTCATCCAGTCTCGACGCGGGTCAATTCGGCCCGTATTGATGAGCCTGGTTTGATCGAACCGGTACCGCTCGACAAGCCCGAACCGCCAGAGCCGAAGAAAGCGGGCGGGCAGTTGGATCTGTTCTAGACACCAATTTCGAAATAGCCCAGTGCATCGCCGATTGTCTCTTCCTCATAGCCAAGGTGGGAGAGCAGGACTTTTTCGAGCGTGTGATAATGATCGCGGGCGGCGGTGAAATTGACTGGACCAGGGTCGCGGGCCAGATCGTTGAGGGCGTCGACCAGCTTTAGCAATAGTTGATGTACGATGCCATGTTCTGCCTGCAAGCGGTTGGCGATTTTAGCAAAAATATCGCCCTGTTTGGCCAGTTCAGGAAAGATGGCATAGTCTTCGATGGAATGGTGGGTGTTGACGATCTGGCAGTGCTGGCCACACAGATTGCCGAAGCGGCGATAATTATGAACCATGCTCAGGGCCGAGGTTTCGGCCTCGATTTCGGCGGGCGTCACGGTGCCGGCGCTGGCGCGTTCGATCATCTTGCCGAGCACTTCCATGTTCTGGCGCAAATGATCGTGGATCATCTTGAGATGCTGGCCTGGCTGCTTTTGTGCTTCGGTCAGACCCTCAAGTTTTGGCGGCTGGGGACGCGTGGCATCGTCCAGAAATTGGATTTCATCGTCGTGCATAAAAATTCTCGTATTGGGTGGATGCGAGATAGGGTGCGCGCGCCGCGCGATCAAGGGGCGACGTAACTGCCAAGGTGGCGGCACGTCGTCAGGTTTTTGGTGTGGATCGACTATTTGCCGGCTTTTTGTTCGGCCAGCATCTCGTCGATGATCTTGTAGCCGCTGCCCCAGCCATTATCCATGCCGGACATCTTGTCGGCAAAGCAGGTGATTTCGGCCTCGGTCGGGTCGATGGGGATCTGGGTAAGGCGCACTTTGGTTCCGGCATCGGCGTCAGAGAAAGTGACGGTGGTCAACAGGGTGCGTGGCCAATCCGGCATCATCGGATTGGCAGCAATATTCCAATCGGCATCGGTTGAGGAATGGTGCCAGACCAGCTTTTGTTCGGTCTCGACCTCCATGAACAGGGCCTTGCTCTTCATGGATTTGTCGGCCCATTTCATTTCGTTGAGCCAGATGCCGCCGGGCTCGAGATCGAATTGGTGAATGATGGTTTCCACCCCCGGGCCATACCAGCGCGCCAACAATTCCGGCTCGGTCCAGGCGCGCCAGACAAGGGCGCGGGGGGCGTTAAACAGGCGGTCGAGCTGATATTCCGGGAGCTTACTCATGGTTCTGTTCCTCGGTGGTTCTTGATTGCAGGTCGGCCAAAACATCGTCCAACCGATCAAAGCTGGTGCCCCAAAAGGCTCTGAATTCGTCGAGCCAATTGACCGCCAGCGCCATATTGTCGGCGCGCAAGCGGGCGGGGCGGCGTTGTTCGTCGACTTCGCGCTGGATCAGGCCGGCTTTTTCAAGAACTTTCAAATGGCGCGAAACGGCAGGCTGACTCATCTGGAAGGGCGCGGCCAATTCGTTGACAGTGGCCTGGCCGGCGGCCAAGCGCGACAATATTGCCCGCCGGGTCGGATCGGCCAGGGCGCCGAATATGACGTCCAAATCAGGTTGTTGGCGTGTATAACCATTTTCTTCCATAACGAGAATGTTATATAAACTGCGACAGTGAGTCAAGCTCGACTGCTCTGGCGCTCAGGTCAGCATTTTGCCGGGGTTGAGGATGTTGTTGGGATCGAGCGCCTGTTTGATGGCATGCATCATTTCAAGCGCGACGGGGTCCTTGACCTGTTTGAGCAGTTCGGTCTTGAGCTGGCCGATGCCATGTTCGGCTGAAACGGAGCCGCCGAGTTTGAGCACGATTTCGTAAATGGCGGCGTGGACGGGGTCTGCACCGGCCATGAAGGTTTTGGGGTCGGCCCCGACGGGCTGGCTGAAATTGAAGTGAATATTGCCATCGCCCATATGGCCGAACGGCACGGCGCGAATGCCGGGGACAAGATTTTCAACAGCCTGTGTGCCCTCCACAATCAGGGCAGGGACATTGGCTATGGGCACGGATACATCGTGCTTGATCGAGGCGCCTTCGCGGGACTGGCATTCGCTCATCTGTTCGCGGAAGGCCCACATGCGGGCGCGGTCGGCCAGCGATTCAGCGAGCACGGCATTGGTGATCCATTCCTGCTCAAAGGCGGTTTCGAGTGCTGCCTGCAGCGTGCCGGTGGGGCCGCCTTTCATGCGCGAGACTTCGATCAGTCCGTACCACGGCGATGTGTCTGCGGTTGGATCGGCATCGAGCATATTGTGGCGCAACTGAATATCGAGGCCGATCCAGGGGATCAGTTCAAAGGCATTGAGGCGCGCGCCGGTGCGTTCGCGCATGGCCTGAAAAAGGGTAAGCGCCGCCTCGGGCGACTTGAGGCTGACCAGCGCTGTTTCATAATCTTCGGGCTGGGCGAAAATTTTAAGGGTGGCGGCGGTGATGATGCCAAGGGTGCCTTCGGCGCCGATCAGAAGATCCTTGAGATCATAGCCGGTATTGTCTTTTTTCAGAGAGTTGAGGCCGTTATAGAGGCGGCCATCGGCCAGGACCGCTTCAACGCCCATGCAGAGTTCGCGGGCATTGCCATAGGCCAAAACGTTGACCCCGCCAGCGTTGGAAGAGAGGACGCCACCAATGCGGGCCGAGCCTTGCGAGGCAATCCACAGCGGGAACATGGCCCCTTCGGCTTCGGCAGCATTGTGGGCTTCTTCAAGGATGAGACCGGCTTCAACGGTCATGGTGCCGGCGGCGACATCAATATGGCGCACGCCATTGAGTCGGGAGAGGGAAATGATCACCTCGTGCCCGCTCAAGGGGACCTGGGCGCCGACAAGACCGGTATTGCCGCCCTGGGGGATCAGCGCCACTCCACTGGTGTTGGCAAAGCGGGCGATGGCCTGCACTTCGGCCACGGTGCCGGGCAGGACAACCGCGAGTGCTGGCTGGTGGAAGCGCTTGCGCGGTTCGTTGAGATAGGGGCCCATCTGTTCGGGCGCTGTAATCAGGTGCGCGGCGCCGGTAATCCGGGTGAGCGCGTCGACAATTTGGGAAGTGGGCAATGACATGGGCGCACCATAATCGCCGACGGGGATTGGGAAAAGCGAAACCTTGCCGGTCTGGGCGGCCTGTGGCACAAGCGAGACAAACAGGAATGAGGAATTTACGATGGCCAATGGTTTGATGGCGGGTAAGCGCGGCTTGATCATGGGGCTGGCGAACAATCGGTCAATCGCCTGGGGCATTGCCAAGGCATTGCATGCGCAGGGCGCGGAAATGTGTTTTTCCTATCAGGGCGAAGCGCTCAAGCGCCGGGTGGAACCGCTGGCCGCTGAAGTTGGTTCCGATTTTCTGGTCGAATGCGACGTCAGTGATGAAGCGGCAATGGACATGACATTTGCCGAGATCAAGAATCGTTGGGGCAATCTCGATTTTGTCGTTCATGCCATCGGCTTTTCCAACAAGGATGAGCTTGAAGGGCGCTACATTGACACCAGCCCCGACAATTTCGCGCTGACGATGAATATTTCGGTCTATTCGTTTACGGCGGTGGCCAAGCGTGCCGAAGCGTTGCTCAATCCGGGCGGATCGCTGCTGACGCTGACCTATTATGGCGCGGCCAAATATGTACCCAATTACAATGTGATGGGTGTGGCCAAAGCGGCGCTGGAGGCCTCGGTGCGTTATCTGGCGGTGGACATGGGCAAGAAGGGCATTCGGGTCAATGCGATTTCGGCGGGTGCGATCAAGACGCTGGCAGCGTCTGGCATTTCCGGGCTTCGCGACATGCTGCACTGGCAGGAAGCCAATTCGGCGCTGCGCAAGAATGTGACGACCGACGAGGTCGGCGGTTCAGCGCTTTATCTGCTCAGTGATCTGTCGAGCGGCGTTACAGGGGAAATCCATTATGTGGACGCTGGTTTTAATGTCGTGGGTATGAAGCTGATGGATCAGGATACCCCGGCTGCCGAATAGTCGTTTTGCTGTAATATCGGTGCGCTAAACGCATCCAATACCCAACCAAGTGAGCCCGTTATGACTGCCCTGGTCTGGCCCGAGGTCTATTTTATTCGCCATGGTGAAACCGCCTGGAATGCGGAGCGCCGCTATCAGGGGCGACGCGATATTCCGCTGAACGAAAAAGGACAGGGGCAAGCCGACCAGAACGGGCGAACACTGGCGGCGCTACTTGAGGCGCGGCAGGTCGATCCGGCGGGGCTGGAATGGCACGCATCGCCTTTGGGGCGGACGCGCGAAACCATGGAACGGGTGCGCGCCTCGATCAAAGCAGATTTGCCCGAAATCATCATTGATGAGCGGTTGGTGGAGATTTCTTTCGGGGCGCTCGAAGGGCTTTTGCATGAGGAACTGGACCAGCATTTGGCGGTTCCTCCGGGACAGCGCGACGCCAGCTATTGGGAATTTCGCCCCGAGGACGGGGAGAATTATGTCGATGTGGAAGCGCGGCTCAGTGATTTTGCCCTGAGCATGGGCGGCCCATCGGTGGTGGTGGCCCATGGCGGGATTGCGCGGGTATTGCGGGTTCTGATCGAGCACGCCCCGATCGAGAAAATTCTGAACTGGTCGCCGCCGCAGGATGTGATCCTGCATTTCAATGAGGGCAAAGTCGAGTTCATCGGTTGGGATGATGTGGCAGGCGCCAAGGGCTAATTGACCTTAGCGGTGGCGGTGCCTAGAAAGCCCTATCTCGCGCAAAGGGTTTTTTGCAATGTCGTTCAATACATTCGGCCAGATGTTCCGCTTTACCACCTGGGGCGAAAGTCACGGACCAGCGTTGGGCGTCGTGGTGGATGGTTGCCCGGCGGGCCTGACATTGACCCCGGAGATCATTCAGCGCGATCTTGACCGGCGCAAGCCGGGGCAATCCAAATTCACCACGCAACGGCGCGAGGCGGACGCGGTCAAAATTCTGTCGGGGGTGTTTGAAGACGAGCGCACCGATGGCCCCCGCACCACGGGGACGCCAATTTCGCTGGTGATCGAAAATACCGATCAGCGCTCCAAGGACTATTCGGAAATTCGGGACAAATATCGCCCGGGCCATGCTGATTATACCTATCATCAGAAATATGGCATACGCGATTATCGTGGCGGCGGGCGCACATCGGCGCGCGAAACGGCTGCGCGGGTGGCGGCGGGCGCGATTGCACGGCTTGTGGTGGGGGATGTCAATATCCGGGCGAGCCTTGTGCAGGTTGGACCGCACAAGATCGACTATGCCAATTTTGACTGGGAACAGGTCGGTCAGAACCCGTTTTTTTGCGCCGATGCCAAGGCGGCTGCGCTGTGGGCGGACTATCTCGATGATATTCGCAAGCAAGGCAATTCGGTGGGGGCCGTGATTGAAGTTGTGGCAGAAAATGTCCCTGCCGGGTGGGGCGCGCCGATTTATGGCAAGCTCAGTTCTGACCTGGCGGCGGCAATGATGAGTATCAACGCGGTCAAGGGCGTGGAAATTGGTGCGGGAATGGAAGCAGCGAGCCTGACGGGCATTGATAATGCCGACCAGATGCGCGCCGGACAGTCCAAACCCTATTTTCTGTCCAATCAGGCCGGTGGCATTCTGGGCGGGATTTCGAACGGCGATCCGGTGGTGGTACGGTTTGCAGTCAAGCCGACCTCGTCGATCATCACGCCGCGCCAGACGGTCACGACGGACAATCGCGATACCGATATTGTCACCAAGGGGCGGCACGATCCGTGTGTTGGTATTCGGGCGGTGCCGGTGGGTGAGGCGATGATGGCGTGCGTTTTAGCCGACCATTTTCTGCGGCATCGCGGCCAGACCGGCCGCGAGGGCGCGGTCGGATTTCATCACGAGGATATTTAGTGGGCCACAGCAAAAACGCCGCCCACAAGGGGCGACGTTGTTGTCTTCAGGGCCGAAAATCTACCAGGTCTGATAGCTGGTGATCTTGTTGTTAAACGTACCCAGATGGGCCTTCGAGCCGGTCAGTGTGCGGCAGCCAGCGGCATAATTTACACCCTTACAGACCTGCACCTGGGCGCCACCGAAAAGTTTGATCGACGAAATCTTGTTGTTCCAGCCGGCGCTGAGATGGCCCTTTACCTTCCCGGCCTGGACGCAATAGTTGGCGCCGCCGAAGTTGGAATTCTTGTAAAAGCAGACCTTGGCAGCAACTGGGACCGGAGCTGGTGGTGGCGCATCGCCCAGGCCGAAGGAGAAGGACGGTCCGCCGGGGCCAACTGTCACCCCGAAGTTGAACGGAATGTCGGGCTCCGGTGCTGGCGCTGGCGCGCCGCCACCACCGCCACCTGTGGCAGCAAGGTAGTTGCCTGAGACCCAGCCATCGGGGCCAATGTGCTGGATTTTACACCAGGAGCCGTTACAGCCTTCAACATCGACGGTTTCGCCGGCATGCAGGCTATCCACGATGCCGTAGCCGGTGCCGGGGCCGGAGCGGACGTTGACCGCTGTGGTTGCCACAGCGGCGGCAGCAAGCGCTGCGCCGGTTGTGCCCAGAATTGCGATGGCGACGATGCTCGAAACGATAGTCTTGCGATTGTTGATCATTGTTCAAATCCCTGTTTTGACTGTTCAAGGCTCATAAGTGAGCCAAGTTGATGAACAGCAGTAAACAGGAATTGGGCTGAACTCGTTCTGAACGCGATGTTTATCGGGACCAGCATTTCATTCAGATTGACACCGGCCCGGCGATTTACTTTGGAGTCAATAGACTCGGATCGAAGATACGTTGTTGTTGAGGTAGGTGTTGAGTACCGGCTGGCTTTTGACGATGCGAGCGCAATAACTAGAGAAATAGGCGTCGCGACAAACCGTGGCACCTGCGGTGCCATTGACCTTGATCGAGGAATAGCGATTGTCGTTGCCCCAGAACACGAGGTCGCGGAACACTTGTCCGGTGCTGGCGCACAGGGAGGTACCGGTATAGTTGGTGCCGGTGTAAAGGCAGACGCTGCCGCCAGAGCCGTAGTTCAGGCGGGGACCGGACCAATGATCGGCCGAAGTCTGGCCAAATGTGATCGCGTGTTGGGGTGCCCAGCCATATTGACCACTGCCGCGCACCTTGCACCAGCGCATAGAGCAGCGTTCGACGCGAATGGCGCTATCTTCGGGAATGGTGCCGACGGCGGCATAGCGATTGCCGGGGCCTGCCTGCAAGAGAAGCGGGGTGGTGCTCCAGGCGGCGGACCCGTATGGAGGCGCTGCGCTTGCGGGCTGGCTCAAGAGTAATGGAGCCAGGAGCGCCAGTATAGAGAAAAAGACTTTGGCCGAACGGGCGAATACGCGATGCATCATCTTGGCTCCATATTGCAGCAGCTTTGGGGCCAGAGTAACGGCTGGTCTTGTGTTCTCCAAGTCCTAAATTTGATCAAGGCACCGCCGAAGCGATGCCTTTTCCGGGGAGGAAGATTATCGGACGCGGGCCGACACTATCGTATTGTTGAAGTTGCGCAGATTGGAAGCGCTGGTGGTGTAGGTGCGGCAATCGCGGAAGCGCGGGCGGGCGCAGACATCCACGCGCAAACCAGCAGGATTGCGGATTGAGGATATGCGATTGGCGAAATCGCCCAGATTGCGCAGGCTCTGGCCGCGGCTGAGGCAGAACCTCTGGCCGCGATAGCGGCTGCGGTCATAGAAACAGACGTCGCGATCAACGGGGCGCACGACCGGCGGACGCTGATTGCCGGTGCCAATGCTGAAGGACGGGCCGTTAGGGCCAACGGAAAATCCGAAGTTGACACTGGGTTGCCCATTATTGCCGCCCGTGCGGCTCAAATAGCTGGCCGATACCCACCCTGAGGTGCGGCGGTTACGCACTTCACAGAAATTGCGACTGCAGGAGCCGACCTCGACACTGGTGCCCCGCACCAAGGTATCGACAACGCGGTAATTGGTGCCAGGGCCCGAGCGCACATTGACGTTTGCCGTTGCCTGGGCCTGTGCCGCCTGGGTTGCGGGCAGGAAAACAACCGTGGCGGCCATGGCTACGGCGATCCCGGTGGCGATGTTCAGCAGCAGTTTACGGGTCTGGCGTCTCATTGGTAGCTCCTGATGTGCTGCATGGGCGCCATTTGAACCATGGCAGAATTGCAGCATCGTTTCTGTGAGGGTAGCAACGGGGAAAGTTGGGAAAGAGTTCCAGTGAGGTGGAACGCCGTTGGCCGCCAGCATCGTACTGGCGGCCAAAATATCGGGTTTTGATCAATAGACTTCAAGCGAGCTGATATCGCGATCAATCTGGCGGGCAAGGCGGCTGCGGCTGCGATTAAGGGTTTGGCAGGTGCCGAACAAGTTGCGGTCTGTACAGATGTCGACTGTGGCGCCATTGAACAGTTCGACCGAACGAATGCGATCGTTCCAATTGGGTCGCAGGGCACGAACGCTTTCGCCTTCCTCGACGCAGAAGCTGTTGCCGGAAAAATTCTGGCCGCTGTAAAAACAGGCCTGGGCGATATCATCGACGGGTGGTGGCAGGGGCACGGGCTGTGGCTGCGGACGCGGCGGACGCGGACGTTGGGGACGCTGTGGCCCGGGCTGGTTAGGCGGATTGATGCCGAAATTGAAGCTGCGCTCGCCATCGGGGCCGATCTGGATGCCGAAATTGAAACCGGGCGTGGTGGGTTGGGTCGGCGTTGGCCGTTGCGGGCGGGGCTGGCCAATATAGTCTGCTGAAACCCAACCAGCGGTACGATTGGCCGAAACATAACACCAATTGTCGCGACACTGGGTTACCTCAACACTGGTGCCGATGCGCAGCATGTCAACGATGGCATAGCTGGTGCCGGGGCCGGTGCGGACATTGACATTGGACGTGATCTGGCCGGGAGCGGCAAGAGCGGCGGCGGCGCCGGCCAAAAGGGTGGCGGTGGCTAGAATGGCAGTGATGGCGTGGCGGAAGGTTTTCATAGGATTCCCCATAGTCAGCCGCATTGTCGGGCTCTGTGCCAGATATGACGCAGGTCAGCTGAACGCTGGCTGAACAAAACCCACAATCACGCCGAAGGTATGGCGCGCTTGCTGCCGTCCTCGCCCAGCGCCACATAGACAAAGCGCGCGTCAGTTACCTTGACGCGGTCGTCGAGGCGATTGCGGCGGGCCCAGGCTTCGAGCGCAATGGTAATGGAGGTGGTGCCGACGCGCTCAACGGTTGTGTAGACGCACAGGATGTCGCCGACCTTGACCGGGGCAATGAAAGTCATGGCTTCGACGGCAACGGTCACGACACGGCCATGTGCGCGTTCAACAGCGGCGATGGCGCCGGCAATATCCATCTGGCTCATGACCCAGCCGCCGAAAATGTCCCCGGCAGGGTTGGTATCGGCGGGCATGGCGAGCGTGCGGATGGTCAGTTGGCCGGTGGGCTCGGTGCCGTTGGGTTGCATCATTCGGGTCCTTTCACGGGCCAGCGGCCAATGGCTTCTTCCCAATGTTTGCGGCACAGGGAAACATAGGCCGATTTTTCGACCGATACCTGTTCGCCTTCGGTCAGAACGCGGCCATCCAGACTCTGGCGTACCACCATGGTCGCCTTGGCGCCACAGGTGCAGATGGTGCGGATTTCGCGCAGGGTATCGGCGATAGCCAGCAATTCGGACGATCCGGGAAACAATTGTCCGCGAAAATCGGTACGCAGGCCAAAGCACATTACCGGCACCTTGAGCCGGTCAGCCACGCGGGCAAGCTGCCAGACCTGGTCGTAATTAAGAAACTGGGCTTCATCAACAAAGACGCAATCGACCTTGGCTTCGGCAATGTGATCCTTGATCACCTGATAAAGATCGACACTTTCGTCATAAAGCTCGGCGACTTCGGAAATGCCAATGCGCGAATGAATCCGACCGACGCCGCCTTCGGCATATTTGGCGCTGGTGAACAGCAGCGGGCGCATACCGCGTTCGCGATAATTGTAGGCGGCCTGCAGCAAAAGCGTTGATTTGCCCGCGTTCATTGTGGAATAGGAAAAATAGAGTTTTGCCATGTTCGTCCGCCAGCCTTGTCGGTTCTGTTATTGCGGAGCAGGGGCGAGGTGGCGAGGATAAAGCGCGTGGGTCCACAAAAAAAGACCGCCCAGGGCGCGGGCGGTCAGAGGCCGGTCAATGCCGGACAAGAGGCGGGATGGCAACCCGACCTCCTGGAAATTGCCATGCGCGGCACCTTTGGCGTGCGGGGCAGGCTTTCGATCCAGACGTCTTGGGAACGTTCAGGATCGGTTCATAAGCTAGCCATTATCTGTGACGACAGCGTGACGCCGCCGATTTGGCCGGGGGTATCATAGCGGTGCCAAAATTGGTTGCAAGATTAGCCGCCAAAAGCCGGAGAATTAGAGTGATGAAGACATTGATTATTGCCGCAATGGCCATGATGGGAATTGCCATGGCTGGCCTGCCGGTTGCGGCGCAAACACTAAACCCCGAGGGGCGCTGGGAAATTGAGAGCCGCGATTCACGTTATGACGTGAAACTGTGTGGCGATGACGGTACCAGACTGTGTGCGACGCTGGTGTGGCTGGGCAATGGCGGGGATTCGCCGGAAAATCGGCCCTATCTCAACACGATGATCTTGGACACAATTCCGCTGGTTGGCTCGGCCAAATGGCGGGGTACGCTTAGTCTTTATGGCCATCAGGCGCGCGGGACCGTGACCATGGTTGGCCCGGACCAGATGAGTTTGCGCGGCTGCTTTTTGGGGATTATCTGCCGGACCTACCAGATGTACCGCTATAACGGGTAGCGGTCAGGGGTGCATGATTTCGGCGGCGGAAACGCGAAGCCGCCGTTTTTCAAGCACTGCTGGCACGGTTTCGACCACAACAATGGCGATGAAAAGCACGCTGGCGCCGAAATAGCCGACCAGCGGCAGGCGCTCGCCCAGCACCACCGCTGCGCCAAGGGCCGCGAACAGGCTTTCGGCTGACAGGATGATGGCAGCGTTGGCCGAGGGGACATATTGCTGGCCGATGGCCTGGAAGGTGAAGGCAACGGCGGTGGAGAGAATGCCGGTGTAGGCGATCTGGATCCAGCCGGCCTGCAGCGCCGCGATATTGGGTTGTTCAAGCACCAGAGCGAAGACGAGCGCCATCAGGCCCGCCGCTAGAAAGCTGATGGCGGACACATAAATCGGCAGGCCGGTGGCGCGGGCAATGTAGCCGAGCATGAGCACGTGACAGGCCCAAAAAACTGCGCTGAAGACGATGATGCCGTCGCCGAGGTTGAAACTGTCGAGGCCGCCACCGTTCAGATAGTAAATACCCACCAGTGCCAGCGGTACGCAAATCAGCACCACGGGATGTGGTTTGGTGCGCATGACGATAAAGGCGATAGCTGGCACGAAGAACACATAAAGCCCGGTGAGAAAGCCGCCATTGGTGACGGTTGTCGAAATCAGGCCTTCCTGCTGCAGCCATGAGCCCAGGAAAAATACCACGCTCAGGACCATGACCAGACCCCAGTGGCGAGGCGACAGCGGGGTTTTCTTGCGCTTATGCTCGAACAGGGCCAACGGCATGATGACGAGGCCGCCCAACAAATAACGGGCGGCGGCAAAGGTCAGCGGTCCCATTGAATCCATGGCCGACTTTTGCGCCACGAAGGCAAAACCCCACAGCATGGTGCAGGCAAGGAGCAGGAGGGTGGCAAGAGGGCGGGTCATGGCGGCTCACATAACAGACATGATTGGCTGTAGAGCACAGATCGACATTGAATTCCAAGCCTCCCATGCTCCCAAATGAAACGTTGATCTAGGCGAGTTCGGCTTCGAGCGCGCCGATCAACTGGTCGATTTCGGCCGGGGTGGTGTAGTGGGTAAATGACAGGCGCAGAACGCCATGGTCAGGCGCAATCCCGAGGGCTTCAAGCAGGCGATAGGAATAGAAATGGCCAGCACCAGCCATGATGCCATGCCGGGCCAATCGCGTTGCCACGTCGCGACCCGGTTCGCGCAGGACCATTGAAATGGTTGGGGCGCGGTCGGCGGGATTTTTCGGGCCAATCAGGCGTACCGAATTTTTGTTGGCCAGATAGTTCAGCAACGGCGTTGCCAGCGCGATTTCCTGGGCACGCATGGCGGTGTGGGCGCGGCGGAACGGGTTTTCGCCCGTAATGGCGGGATCGGCCAGTCCGGCGACGGCTTCGAGATAATCAGCGATACCAGCGCATGCGGCGATCTGGGCATGGTCGGGGCCAGCGGGCGTCAGGCGGTAGCGGGGCTTGTCATTGTTGAAATAATGCCCCTGATTGGGCAATTGTGCCGCCAACTCGGGGCGAATGGCCATGACGCCCTGATGCGGCCCATAAACCTTGTAGGCGGAGAAAAAATAGATATCGACGCCGAGCGCTTGCAGATCGGGCAGGCCGTGGGGGGCGTAACTGACGCCGTCGATGATTGTGAGGGCGCCTACAGCCTTGGCGCGGGCGGCAATATCGGCGACCGGATTGATTTCACCAACAATGTTGGAGCAGTGCGGCGCGGCGATCAGTTTGACGTCCTTGTCGAGCAAGGCATCCAGATCGACCAGATCAAGGTGTCCGGTCTGGGGATCGACTTGCCATTCGCGCACGATGATGCCGCGATCGGCCAGGCGTCGCCAGGTGCCGGTATTGGCCTCATGGTCCTGATTGGTGACGATGATGACGTCGCCGGGCTTGAGCCAGGCGCCAAAGGCCTGACCGAGCACATAAGTGTTGGCGGAACTGGAGGGGCCGATGTGGATCCAGTCAGGGGAGACATTGAAGGCCTCTGCCATGCGCTCAAAGGCCAGATCCATGGCCTCGCTGGCGACAATTGAGGCGGGAAAGACTCCATAGGGCTGCACCTTGGTGCGGCGATAATAGCCTTCGAGACGATCAAGCACCTGCCGGGAAGTGTAAGAGCCGCCCGCACATTCGAAAAATGCCTGACCGGCCAGAGACGGTTCGTCAAATGACGGAAAATTGGCGCGAACGCGGGCAGAATCGAGCGGTAGGGAGGAAAGGGGCATCGGTTGGTTCCATTGAGCAGTTACCGATTGGTAATCGGTGTGTCCGAATGAGGCAACCCAGATGCAGCGATCCCCGGCCGTTGAGGGCCGAGGACCGTTATGCGCGCTGGCTGAGGGGGAGGTTCAGCGCGCGCAGGGTGACGGCGTGCCGGGTCCGCAGGAGGGACGGAACCGGCAGCCGAACTATTGTCAGTTAGCCGTTGATGACTGGGGCATCAGTGGGGGCTACGGTGTTGGTGACTTCGGGCGCACCGCGACGGTCACTGTCATGCTGGCGGTTGCGGTCCTCGTGGCGCTGGTTGCCATCGCCGCGACCCATCTGGCGGCCGTTTTCACCGGCACGGCGTTGGGGCGCAAGCTTGGTTTTCTGTTCGTCGGTCAGGCTATCGGCGAAGGCCTCAAGCCGTGGCAGCACTTTGGTCAGTGCATCGGCATGGGCGGTTTCAATCGCGGCGCGAGATTTGATCCTGTCAACCATATCGGGTTGCGTGTTGGCATCGGCGGCGGGTCGGGCAGCGCTGACTGTGGCGGCGAAATTGCCTTGAGCGGCCAAAGCCGTGGTCTTTAGATCGTCCAGCAAAGTCTTCTGCTGATCGGTCAGATCAATGGCGTGGGATATTTTGACTACCGCAATTTCAATGCCTTCGGCGCCGCGGCGGAAGTTGAGCAGGCCACCGAGGGCACCGCCACGGGCGTTGCGATTGGCCAAGTTGCCATGTTGACGCTGGCCATTGCCGCGCTGGCCCATATCAGCCATTTTGGTGTTGTCGCCAGCTTTGGTCTGGGCGACGGGAGTTGCCGACTGGGCGGCGACTGGGGCGACGGCGGAAAGGCCTAGTGCAGCTGTCATCAAGGCAATGATGGCGGTTGAGTGAATGGTCTTCATCGGGGTCGTTCCTTTGCATGGGATGCTGGACTGTCCAGCACGAGAACGACCTTAGCGGGGACAAGCTATACCCAGCCTTGCGGCCAGATGAAGGTTTGGAAAGGATGGTAAGGTGACGGACGCAAAACCCCGGTCAGCGCCGCTGGCGCTGGGGGAAGTGATTGCGCGCCGATCCCCGGATCAGGAGGCGATATAGTCGCGCAGGGCTTCGGCGTCGCGTTCAGCCTGTTCGATCTTGAATTTGACCACGTCGCCAATCGAAATGATGCCGATCAGCTTGCTGCCTTCAAGCACCGGCACGTGGCGAATGCGGCGACTGGTCATGCGCTCCATCACCTCATCGATGCTGGTGTCGCGGGAGCAGGTGACGACCGTTGAGGTCATCAGGGCTGATATTGGTTTGGTCAGGGAATCGGCGGGCTGTTTGCCCAGGTGACGCACAAGGTCCCGTTCGGAAAAAATGCCCATTACGGAGCCGTCGTCTCCGGCAACAATGACCGCGCCGATATTGTGGGTGTTGAGCATGTCAACGGCGTCGGCCACGGTGGCGCTGGCAGGAAGAGTTTTAACGTCGCTGCCCTTGGCGCCCAGAATGGTGTCTACAAGCATGATGCAATCCTCCACATGTTCATCAAAGAGTTTGCACCGCTATCGGCCCATCGGCAAGCCCAATGCAAAAAGGGCTGGCATGGCGCCAGCCCAGTATTAATCCATGGAGTTTGGAGGTCAGCCCTCGCCCTGTCCTGGTTTCCAGTATTGGCGGACATTGCGCGGGGCAGGCGCCTGTTTGGGAATAGCGCCGCGCCAGCTTATGCGCGCGACTTCAAACAGGATTGCGAACACCAGCATGGTCAGCGGCACCATGAATGCCGCGATCTGGGGATCGATGGTTCGGGCGAGGCTGGCGGCGCTGGCAGGTGTAACCCCAACCAACAGCGCCATCACGGCACCACAAACAACGAGCGCAGACGAGGCAATGGCGTAAAGTTTGAAACTTTTGCGCTGACCAGACGTAGATTTGTGCATGGGATCGTCTCAACTTGCGTTCACAATGATGCCATCTAACGCTGCAAATGCGGATGGAGTTTGTGTCGAACGGGGTGATGCGCGTACCATTTGAGGGCAAAACTGTGGCAGAGCCCACCGTTGGAGCCGTTCAGACATCAACTGGCAGGAGGCTGGGATGCGTTACGTGCTTGCAATTGCATTGATGCTATTTTCTTTTTCCGGATTAGTATTGGCCCAATCCACAACGGATGACACGCCCTGGCAGGCGGTGGTCACTCAGCAAGTTGAGGCGTTTCGGTACGGTGACAGTGCTGCTGCGCTGGCGGTGGCGGGACTCAAGTTCAAGGAAAGTTTCGCCAATCCTGACGATTTTTACGCCGCAATCGAGCGCTCCGGCTACGCGCCGATCATAAAATCGCGCTCGCACAGCTTTGGTGATTTCCAGAAAATCAGCGATGCGCTGGTTGTGCAGGTGGTCAAGTTTGTCGGCCCCGACTATGGGCTCTATGAGGCGCTTTACCAGATGGGCAAGGAAAGCGATGGCTGGCGCGTGCTTGGGGTAGCGCTGAAGCGTGAGCAGGGGATTGGCGCGTGAGACGCGCTCGAATGGAGACGTCATGAAATTGCGGATTGCGGGGGCGCTAGTGCTGTTGGCGTTGAGCGCGGTTGGCATCAAGGCACAGGCGCGGTTGCCCGATGGCGACGTGGCCGCGGCGCGTGGACAGGGGGCTGTCAGGGCGTGGTATGCCAACCCCACGGATCGCTATGATCACGGGATATTGGGCGATGCCATCGAGGCAGGAAGCCTTGTGGCGGAGGATGCTGGCGGGCAACGCTATCAACTGGATTTGCCGCAATCCCAGGTTTTTGAAGATATTACGCCACGGTTGGCGGATCTTGATGGGGATGGGCGCAACGAAGTCATCGCCATCCGCACCACGATCAAGGCTGGTGCAGCGGTTGCAGTTTATCGGATCGGCGCATCTGGCCTTGAGGGGGTGGGCGCAACGGCCCCGCTGGGGCGGACGCATCGCTGGCTCTCGATTGCCGGGATTGCTGATTTTACCGGTGCGGGCGGGGCGCAGATCGCGATTGTCAAAACGCCGCATATAGGGGGAATTCTTGAGGTTCTGGCGCTCCGCAAGGGCAAACTGGTTTCGCTGTTTCAACCGGTCGGCGGCTATTCGAGCCATTTCATCGGTTCGCGCGATTTAAGCCTGGCGGGCGTCGGAGATGTCGATGGTGATGGGATCGCTGACCTGGTATTACCCGCTCAGGCACGCCGCAGCGTGACCGTCTTCAGCTTTGCCAAGGGCGTTCGGGCGCTGTTTGAAGCGGGCTTGCCCAGCGCCATTAGCCGGCCGATACGTGTTGACGGGGTCGGTCGGATCCGGGTGCCGCTGGAGAGCGGCAAAATTGTTGAGGTCAAGAGTCGCTGATTTGGCGGGCATAGCTTGCCCAATTTCGGGGCGCGTTCTATCAGAACCCATTATCAGGAGGCGATGATGGGTTTTTTGTCGGAAGCTTTGGGGCGTGTGGAGCCATCGGCAACCATTGCCATTAGCCAGAAGGCGCGGCAATTGGCGGCGGCGGGACGTGATATCATTGCCCTGTCGGCGGGTGAGCCGGACTTTGATACGCCCGAGCATGTGCGCAATGCGGCAATTGAAGCCATCAACGCGGGCAAGACGCGTTACACCAATGTCGATGGCATCATTGAACTCAAGGAGGCGGTTGCCGCCAAATTTTCGCGCGACAATGGGCTGAACGTAACGGCGGCGGACTGTTTTGTCGCCTCGGGCGGCAAGCAGATCATTTTCAATGCATTGATGGCAACGCTCAACCCCGGCGACGAGGTGGTTGTGCCGGTGCCGTTTTGGGTGAGCTATCCCGAAATCGTGCGCTTGTGTGGAGCCGAGCCGGTGTTTGCCGTGGCCGAGGCTTCCACGGGTTTCAAGCTGTCGCCCGAGGTTCTGGACGCAGCGATTACGCCCAAAACCAAGTGGCTCATACTCAATACTCCATCGAATCCCACCGGGGCGGCTTATTCGGCTGACGACCTGCGCGGGCTGGCCGATGTGCTGCTCAAGTATCCGCAGGTACATATTCTAACCGACGATATTTATGAGGCGCTGGTCTATGACGGGGGTGAATTTGCCACCATCGCGCAGGTGGAACCGAAGCTGATCGAACGCACCCTGACCATGAATGGGGTTTCCAAATCCCATGCGATGACCGGTTGGCGGATCGGCTATTGCACCGGGCCGCGCCCGCTGTTGCAGGCGATGACAAAGCTGCAGGGGCAGTCAACCAGCAACCCGACCTCAATTTCGCAATGGGCGGCGGTGGAAGCGCTCAACGGGCCGCAGGATTTTCTGGGTGAATGGCGCAAAGTGTTTCAGCAACGGCGCGATCTGGTGGTCAAGGGGCTCAATGCCAATACCGGGCTTGATTGCCTGACCCCGCAGGGCGCGTTTTATGTGTTTCCGTCGTGTCAGCGCCTATTGGGCAAATCCAGTGCGGGTGGCGCGGTGCTCAAGACGGACGAGGATTTTGTGATGGCGCTGCTCGAGGAGACCGGCGTGGCGCTGGTGCATGGCACGGCGTTTGGCCTGCCGGGACATTTCCGCCTCAGCTACGCGGCGGCGACGAGCGAATTGGAAGAAGCAGTACGCCGCATTCAGGCGTTTTGCGCCGGGATCAGCTAGAGCGCCCTGACACGGCCCACAAACCCATAAGGAAAGGCCTCGCCCGAGGGGATGGGCGAGGCCAAGGGGCCTGACACCTAAGCATCAAACCTTTCCGGTTCGGCGCCAATGGCTGCCGGAATGTCAATGCGACTATCGTTGAGATCGTCGTCCAGCACAAACGCGCAATCGGAAGATCAGCTATGCGGATCGAGCTGAAACAGGGCAAAAAAAAGCCCTGCTCGAAAGCAGGGCTGGTGATCGACAGAGCCGATCAAAAGTGGCGGCATCGGGCAAGGGAGGAGGATATGCCGTCTGCCGGGTGGGCCCAAGTCGAGGGAGGAGGATACGACTTAAACCCGGTCGTTGGGCAACGTGGTCCGCGGGAGGAGGATGCGGAGGACGTCGCGTCAACGTGGCCAATATAGGTTTTGACCAATCGGTCAGCAATGGGGCTATGGGTATGTCAGCCATGCGTTTTTTGCAGCGACAAGTTGTCAAGTCGCGGCGCTGGGAAGCGGGCAAAAAGAGGCTCCACTCTAAGAGTGGAGCCTGATGAGCGGCCGAAGCCAAATCTCAAGTAAAAGTAATGCGCAAGGGAGGAGGATATGCGCCTTACCGAATGGGCCTTGATCGAGGGAGGAGGATACGATCACGACCCGATGTTGCGATACAGCGACCCGAGGGAGGAGAATACGGGGCGCGTCTCAGCAACAAGTTCTAAATGGGCCACGAGGCGGAAAGTTGCAAGAGGCGGTTGGTCATGCCAGCCATGCATTTTTTGCGGGGGCTGAACTCGGGCCTGATCGCCGCAAAAGAAAAGGCCTCGTCCGAGGGGAACGAGGCCTTTTCTGTGTGGAGCAGGCTCCACAGGAGGGAACGCAACGAGCTAGAAGGGAGGGAGGGAACAGCTCGTTGTGTGACGGTGATATAGTACTGGGCTATGTGCCTATCAATTGGTCACATCGTTATGGCAGCCATGCGCTCAGTGGGAAGGTGTGCCATATTACAGGTGCTCCCTAGAAGCTCCACTCGCGGGCCTTGGCGACCAGAAAGTCGCGGAAAACCCCAACGCGCTTGGAGTTCTTGAGGGCCGGCGGATAGACGAAAAATGCTTCATATTCCGGGATCTGGATTTCATTGAAGACCTGAACCAGATTGTCTTCCTGCTCGGTAACGTAATCGGGAAGCATCGCGATGCCGGCGCCGGCGCGGGTCGCCTGCATCATGCCGTAGATGGCATTGACCTTGAGTGCGGCGCGGCGCGGGTTATTGTCGGCGCGGCCAAAGCGTTCAAGATAATTGATGTCACCCAGATAGGAGGGCACCGGTTCACCAAAACTGATGATGCGGTGATTATCGAGATCCTCGACATCCTTGGGCATGCCGTGCTCGGCAATGTAGTCTTTGGAGGCATAGAAGTGATTGTGCACGGTGAACAGCTTGCGCAGAATCATTTCGGACTGATTGGGCCGATGCAGGCGAATGGCAACGTCGGCTTCGCGCATCGCCAGATCAAGCTCGGCGTCGTTGAGCCGGATTTCAAGCTGGATCAGCGGATAAAGATTGAGGAATTCATCAAGACGCGAAGAGAGCCACGCCGAGCCGATGCCCACGGTGGTGGTGACAATCAGCGGGCCGGTGGGATCATCCTGGCTCTCCGACATCTGGGTTTCCACCTGCTGGAGTTCCCAATGCATGCGGTGGGCGGTGCGGAAGAGTTGTTCGCCCACTTCGGTCAGCACAAGACCGCGGGCGTGGCGAATGAACAGCTTCAGGCCAAGATCGTCTTCAAGCGCCGAAATCTGACGGCTGACCGCAGATTGGCTCATGCCCAGCTTTTCAGCCGCGTGGGTAAAGCTCCCCGACTCGGCAGCCGTATGGAAGATGCGGAGCTTGTCCCAATCCAGCATTTGACGCTTTCCCCTCATTGAAACGCGCCATTTTGGTACGGCGCGTCATCCCATTCTTGTTCCCGCCCTGCTTGTAACGGTTCTGGCACGAATTGGCTATTCGGCAGCTTCAGCCAATTCGTGTTCGGCCAGAAAGCGTTCGGCATCGAGCGCGGCCATGCAGCCCATGCCCGCAGCGGTTACAGCTTGACGGTATATATCGTCAGTGACATCGCCTGCGGCAAAAACGCCGGGGATATTGGTCTGGCAGGTGCCGGGCTGAACCTGCAGGTAGCCCCCCTGTTTCATGTCCAGCTTGCCCGCAAAGATTGCGGTCGCAGGTGCGTGGCCAATGGCGACAAACACTCCGTCAACGGGTTGTTCGGTGGTCTGGCCAGTGACGGTATCGCGCAGGGTGATGGAATTGACCGATGGTGGCATGGGGGCGCCGCCGATTTCGACGACCTCGGTATTCCAGCGCACTTCGATCTTGGGATTCTTGAACAGGCGATCCTGCAGAATTTTTTCAGCGCGGAATTCGTCGCGGCGGTGTACGACAATGACCTTTGAAGCAAAATTTGTGAGAAACAAGGCCTCTTCAACCGCCGTATTGCCGCCCCCGACAACAACCACCTGCTTGTCGCGGTAAAAGAAACCGTCGCAGGTGGCGCAAGCAGATACGCCAAAGCCCTGAAACTTTTCCTCGGACGGCAGGCCAAGCCATTTGGCCTGAGCACCAGTGGCGATGATAAGGCTGTCGGCGGTGTAGCGCGTGCCGCTGTCACCGGTCAGAACGAAGGGGCGCACATCCAGATCAACTGCAACGATCAGATCGTTGACGATTCTGGTGCCGACATGTTCGGCCTGCTTTTGCATCTGTTCCATCAGCCAGGGGCCCTGGACGACATCGGCAAAGCCGGGATAATTTTCAACATCGGTGGTGATGGTAAGCTGGCCGCCCGGCTGCAGGCCCTGGATCATGAGGGGTTCAAGCATGGCGCGAGCCGCATAGATGGCAGCCGTGTATCCGGCGGGACCTGAACCGACAATGATGACTTTCGCGTGCATCGCAACGCTCCCAGAATAACAAGAATTCCCTTCCCGCCAATAAAGAGGGGAAGGGAGGATGATTCAAGATAAAGTCGCGATCTTGCGACATTGTGACGGCGTAACGCACCGAAAAGTCGCGTTGAGGCAGCTATTTTCCCAAAGATCAGGCGCTAGAGGTACTTGACCTTGATGATCTCGTAGCTTCTTGCCCCGCCGGGGGCGGAAACCTCGAACGAATCGCCTTCTTCCTTGCCAATCATGGCGCGAGCGATGGGCGAGGAAATCGAAATGCGGCCAGCGCTGGCGTCAGCTTCGGGATCGCCAACGACCTGATAGGTTTTTTCTTCCTCGGTGTCCTCATCAATATAGGTGACAGTGGCACCAAACTTGACGCTTTTGCCGCCAAGCCTGGACACATCAATGATATCGGCCAGCGCCAGGGTGGATTCCAGCTCCTGAATGCGGCCTTCGTTGAGGCTTTGCTGTTCCTTGGCAGCCGAGTATTCGGCATTTTCGGACAGGTCGCCATGCGCACGTGCCTCGGCAATGGCCTCGACGATGCGCCGGCGCTCATGGGCCGTGCGGTGCTCATATTCAGCACTGAGGGCTTTGTGCCCCGAAATCGTCATTGGAATTTTTTCCATTTGTCTGGCCTCCATCGGCACGCATACAGGTTTACTTCCTGCCAAATTCCGTTCGGCATCACCGCGACGATATTTTTGGGGGAAGTTTTAACTAGACTGCCCGCCCAAACCGTTTCGGTCAAGCGGGCCCATACGACACAAGGTGGGGATTTGCTCTGGACTTACAAGAGGCGACGATTTTACCCCCGCTCGTACCAGTAGCTCCGGATATGGTTCGGGCGCGACGCTGCAGTGGCCGCGCCCGAACCGATGTTGTCAGTGTGATCAGGAGGCCGTCAGATTGTCGGCGGTGGATTTACCCGTCCGCTTGTCCTGAACGATCTCGTAAGTCACCTTCTGGCCCTCGTCGAGCCCGTTGAGGCCCGACCTTTGAACCGCAGAAATATGGACAAATACGTCCGCCCCGCCCTCGTCAGGTTGAATAAATCCGTAGCCCTTTTGACCGTTGAACCATTTTACGGTGCCAGATGCCATGATGCGCGTTCCCTCGTGCAGTCTGCTGTATGGCGACTAAAAACATACTGTTTTCAATCGGTTATCAATCGAAATTCGCTAATCACTTCAGCAGGCAGACTATTCGTCAACACGCCTTTGTCGATTGGTCGCAAGTTCCGACCCTAAATTTCTAGCTTGAAATATAACGTTCATCAATATGGCACATTAAACTTGGCCGATGAGTCGTTGGATGGGGGATGCAAGATGGTGCTTGATTTTGCCTGCGGAATAGTGGAAATGGCGATGCCGGTGTCTGACCGGTTTTTTCCCGGACAATATCGTCTTGCTCAAGGCGTTTTTATCATCTGGCGATATGATCGCTGATCGGCGGGCGGATCGCGCACGTCAGTATGCCGACGACGGCGACTATGCCGCAGCAGCTGAACTGATGGAGCAGGCGCTTGGACTGACGCCCTATTGGGCTGCCGGATGGAGCCTGTTGGGTGATTTTCATGAAAAGGCGGGCGCGATATCAAACGCGATATCGGCCTGGCGTTCGCTTGAGGCGCACGACGATGAGGGGCTGTTCGGCGCCAAGTTGAAACTGGCGGCCTATGGTGCGGGCAGTGCCGAAAAGGGCACAGCGATCAGCTATGTCGAGGCATTGTTTGACCAATATGCGCCGCATTTTGAAACCGCGCTGGTGGAACGGCTGAGCTATGGCGTGCCCACCATGCTGGCCGGGCTATTGTCCGCCACCATGGCAGAGACGGCGTGGGAGCGGTTTGAGCTGGCACTGGACCTTGGGTGCGGCACCGGGCTGATGGGCGACAGGATCCGGGCCGTGGTTGGGCGACTTGAGGGCGTTGATCTGTCGGCGGCGATGATTGCCGAATGCGCGGGCAAGCAATGCTACGACGCGCTGCACAAGGGCGAACTGGTTGAATATCTCAATGGGTTTGACGGGCAGGCCGATCTGGTGACCGCTGCCGATGTCCTGATTTACTGCGGCGCGTTGCCGCCTATTTTCATAGCCGCACACAAGGCGATGCGCGCGGGCGGGCTGCTGGTGTTTTCGCTCGAAGAGCATGAGGGCAGCGAAGCGCTATTTCTACGACCATCGCTGCGCTTTGCCCATAGTGTCGAGGCAACGCGCATCGCGTTGCTGGCCTCGGGATTTGAAGTGCTGCGGCTTGAGCGGGATACGCTGCGTCAGGATCGCGGCGCGCCGATCAAGGGCATGCTGATCGTGGCGCGTCGGCTTTGATTTTTGACTGAAAGCCGGGGTGGCTTTGGCGATTGGTTGGGGGTATCCCAAGGCGGTATTTTGTTTCTGAAGGCCCGCCACATGCATCCGATCCGCCATGATTTCCGTTCTGACACTGTTACCCGCCCAACCCCGGCAATGCGGGCGGCGATGGCTGAAGCCGACGTCGGCGACGATGTTTATGGCGAGGACCCAAGCGTCAATGCCCTGCAAGAGCGGGTGGCAGCAATGTTGGGCAAGGCGGCGGGGCTGTTTGTCCCTTCGGGAACGCAATCGAACCTTTTGGCGCTGATGAGCCATTGCGAGCGGGGCGACGAATATATCGTGGGTCAGATGGCTCATTGCTATCGCTGGGAGGCGGGCGGGGCGGCCGTTCTGGGTTCGATCCAGCCGCAGCCAATTGCGCATCTGGCCGATGGCACCATGGCACTGGCCGACATTGAAGCCGCCATTAAATCCGACGATATGCATTTTGCCCGCACGCGATTGATTGCGCTGGAGAACGCTTTTGGCGGCAAGGCATTGCCAATGTCCTATATGGAGGTGGTCGCGGCGTTGGCGCACAGCAAGGGGCTGGCGCTGCACCTCGATGGGGCGCGGGCTTTTAACGCCAGTGTGGCACTGGGCGTTGACATTGCCCAGATGGTGGCGCCCTTCGATACGGTGTCGATTTGTCTCTCGAAGGGATTAGGGGCGCCGGTTGGCTCAGTGTTGGTTGGGGCGCGGGCGCAGATCGACAAGGCGAGACGGTTGCGAAAAATGCTGGGCGGGGGAATGCGGCAGGCCGGAATTTTGGCGGCAGGTGGGCTATATGCGCTTGCGCATAATATCGACCGCCTGGCGGAGGATCATGCTCGGGCCAAAAAACTGGCGCTGGGATTGGACCAGTTCGCCGAATTGAATGTTGAAATGCCTGATACGAATATCATCTTTGTGCGCACCGAGCCCGACCTCGGTGAGCGGTTGGTGGCATATCTCGGGGCAAGGGGGATTGCTGTTGGCGGGCTTTATGGCACCCAGCGCTGGGTCACGCATCTTGACATTGACGAGGCGGCGATTGAGGCGGCGTTGGATGCGGTTGCTGGCTTTTTCGCCCGAAACTAGGAAAAAATCAGGCGAGTGCCGACCAGTACCAGGATGCAGCCGAGAAGCACGCGCAGCAGCGCCTCATTGACGCGTGGCGCGAAATGGCTGGTGATCAGCACGCCGGGAATGGAACCGATCAGCAACGAAACCAGCATGTTCCCGTCGATCGAGCCGATGGCCCAATGGCCCATACCGGCGACCAGCGTCAAGGGTACGGCGTGGGCAATGTCGGAGCCGATGATGCGGACTGTGGGCATTTTGGGGTAAAGCAGCATCAGGGCGACAACGCCTCCGGCGCCGGCGCCAACCGAGGAAATCGAGACCATGATGCCGATGATGAGGCCGGTCAGGAGCGTCAGCACGGCTTGTCGCTTTATGCCCATTTCGGGACGGCCGGCGGCCAATTTTATCAGTTGTGGGCGGAAAAACATGCTGAGAGACGTCAGGAGCAGCATGACACCCAAGGCAATGGAGATGACGCGCGAGACGTCATCATTTTGAATACCGGTTTTGGAGAGCAACCAGACGGTGATGATGGCGGCGGGGACGCTGCCGCTGGCCAAAAGGCCGACGATGCGCCAGTCAATGACCTGATTAAAACCATGGGCCAGGGTGCCAGCAGATTTGGTGGCGGCGGCATATAGCAGGTCAGTGCCGACGGCAGTGGCGGGGTGAACGCCAAACAGAAGGATCAGCAGCGGGGTCATGAGCGAGCCGCCGCCGACGCCCGTCAGCCCGACAATGGCGCCGACGACCAGGCCCGAAAGCGTATATAATGGGTCGATAAAGCCGAAAAGCGCCATGAAAACCCTCGCCGCCGCGTTCGCATCAAACTAGCATATTCGGGAAATGGCGCAGGGGCCAAATGGGAAAAGCAATTGCGTTGGCCGCGTCGGGAGAAGGATCTTCATCCTCCCGACGGGCGCTTTTGCGCACATTACGGTTCTCGCCGGTCGACCGACTAATCTAGGAAATAGTCCTGCAATGGCCGTACGTTGAGGTTGCCATGTTGGTAGGCGATGATGCCATTGATAGCGGCAACCGCGCCGGGGATTGTGGTGTAGTAGGGGATTTTTGCCAGTAGCGCGGTGCGGCGGATGTCGCGGCTGTCGGAAATGGACTTGGCACCATCGGTGGTATTGATCACCAGCTGGACGCCGCCGTTTTTCATCGAGTCAACGATGTGCGGACGACCTTCGAGCACCTTGTTGATCTTGGTGGCGGGGACGCCGTTTTCGACCAGATATTTCTGGGTGCCGCTGGTGGCCAGGATATCAAAACCTGCCGCAACCAGATGGCGGATGCTATCGACAATATTTTCCTTGTCGGCATCGCGCACCGACACAAAAGCAACGCCCGAGGCGGGCACCTTGTAGCCAGCACCCATCTGCGACTTGGCGAAAGCCATGGCGAAATCGGTATCGAGGCCAATGACCTCGCCGGTCGATTTCATTTCCGGGCCAAGCACGGTGTCGACGCCAAGGAAGCGATTGAATGGGAAGACGGCTTCCTTGACCGCGATGTGCTTGAAGTTCTTTTCGACCAGACCAAAACTGGCCAGCGATTCACCGGCCATGATGCGGCTGGCGATCTTGGCGATGGGCTGGCCGATGACCTTGGCCACGAAGGGCACGGTGCGGCTGGCGCGCGGATTGACCTCGAGCAGGTAGATGATGCCGTTCTTGAGGGCATATTGCACATTCATCAGGCCGCCAACCTTGAGGGCGAAGGCAAGCTCTGCGGTCTGGCGCTTGAGCTCGGTGATGATTTCGGGGCTGAGATTTTGCGCAGGCAGCGAACAGGCGCTGTCGCCTGAGTGAATACCGGCCTCCTCGATATGCTCCATGATGCCGCAGACAAAAACATCCTTGCCATCGCACAGGCAATCGACGTCGATTTCAATGGCGTCGGAAAGATAGCCATCAAACAGCAGGGGGTTGTCCGAGAGGACCGAATTGATCTGGCCGGTCTTGTCGTTAGGGTAGCGGTGCAGGATATCGGGTGGCACCAGACCGGTCAGCGTGTCCTGCACATAGCGCTCAAAATCATTGGCCGAATGGGCGATGGCCATGGCGCGGCCCCCTAGAACATAAGAAGGGCGAATGACTAACGGATAGCCCAGCCGCTCGGCAACAAGTCGAGCCTGTTCAAGGGAATAGGCGATTCCGTTCTTGGGTTGAGTCAACTCGAGCTTGTTGAGCAATTTTGAAAACAGGTCGCGATCTTCGGCCAGATCAATGGCATCGGGCTGGGTGCCAAGAATGGGCACACCGGCCTTTTGAACGGCTTCGGCCAGATTGAGCGGTGTCTGGCCGCCGAACTGAACGATGACGCCGAGCAGCGTGCCCTTCTGCTTTTCGATTTCGAGAATTTCGATGACGTCTTCTTCGGTCAGCGGCTCAAAATAGAGGCGGTCGGAGGTGTCATAATCGGTCGAAACGGTTTCGGGATTGCAGTTGACCATGATCGTTTCATAACCTGCATCGGACAGCGCGAACGCGGCATGGCAGCAGCAATAGTCGAACTCGATACCCTGGCCGATGCGGTTGGGGCCGCCACCAAGAATAACCACCTTCTTGCGCTCGGAGGGAAACGCCTCGTCGGCCAGCCTGCCGGCAAATGGGGTTTCGTAGGTCGAGTACATATAGGCGGTGGGGGAAGCGAATTCGGCGGCCGAAGTGTCGATGCGCTTATAGGCGGGACGCACGTCGAGGGCGCGGCGCAGCTTGCGCACGTCGCTGGCATGCTGGCCGCAGAGGTCAGCCAGACGCGCATCGGAAAAGCCCATGGCCTTGAGGCCACGCAGGGCGGGCGCGTTGTCGGGCAGACCGAGTTTGCGCACCTTGGCCTCGGTATCGACGATGCCCTGCATCTGCTCAAGAAACCAAGGGTCGATCTTGCAGGCTTCGTGGATGTCCTCAAGGCTCATGCCAAGGCGCATTGCTTCGGCAACGTGGAGCAGGCGATCTGGCGTCGGGGTGCCGATAGCAGCCTTGATGGCGTTCTTGTCTTCGCCTTCGCCCAAACCGGGAATGCCAATTTCATTGAAACCGGTAAGGCCGGTTTCAAGCGAACGCAGGGCCTTTTGCAGGCTTTCCTGGAACGTGCGGCCAATGGCCATGGCTTCACCGACCGACTTCATGGCGGTGGTCAGGCGATTGTCGGCACCGGGGAATTTTTCAAAGGCAAAGCGGGGAATTTTTGTAACGACATAGTCGATGGTGGGCTCAAACGATGCCGGGGTGGCGCCGCCGGTGATGTCGTTTTCCAGTTCATCAAGCGTATAGCCAACCGCGAGACGCGCGGCGACCTTGGCGATGGGAAAGCCAGTGGCTTTTGAGGCCAGCGCCGAAGAGCGCGAAACGCGCGGGTTCATTTCAATAACGACCATGCGCCCGTCAGCCGGATTGATGCCGAACTGCACGTTGGAGCCGCCGGTTTCCACCCCGATCTCGCGCAGAACCGCCAGCGAGGCGTCGCGCATGATCTGATATTCCTTGTCGGTCAAGGTCAGGGCCGGGGCGACAGTAATGCTGTCGCCGGTGTGCACGCCCATCGGATCGACATTTTCAATCGAGCAGATGATGATGCAGTTGTCCTTCTTGTCGCGGACAACTTCCATTTCAAATTCTTTCCAGCCAAGAACTGATTCCTCGACCAGAACTTCGTTGGTGGGGGAGGCGTCGATACCGCTTTCGCAGATGGCCAGATATTCTTCGCGGTTGTAGGCGATGCCGCCGCCGGTGCCACCAAGGGTGAAGCTGGGGCGAATGATGCAGGGTAGGCCGATGACTTCGAGCGCCTGAAGCGCTTCAATGGTATTGTGCGCCAGCATTGAGCGGGGCGTATCCAGCCCGATCTTTTTCATGGCGTCGCGGAACAGTTCGCGGTCTTCGGCCTTGTCGATGGCGTCGGCGGTGGCGCCGATCATTTCGACATTATATTTTTCGAGAACCCCCATCTTGCGCAGCGACAGGGCGCAGTTCAGTGCTGTCTGACCACCCATGGTGGGCAGGAGTGCGTCAGGGCGTTCCTTTTCGATGATCTTGGCGACAACTTCGGGGGTGATCGGCTCCATATAGGTGGCATGGGCCAGATCGGGGTCGGTCATGATGGTGGCAGGATTTGAGTTGACCAGAATGATCCGGTAGCCCTCTTCCTTGAGCGCCTTGCAGGCCTGCGTGCCTGAATAATCGAACTCACATGCCTGTCCGATAATGATCGGTCCGGCACCGATGATGAGGATCGATTTGATGTCGGTGCGTTTTGGCATGGCTCACTCAATTTCGTTGTCGAGGCGCGGCTTGGTTGTCGAGGCGCGGCCGCGGCGCAGGAGAATCGCCGGGCCAGATTAACCGCCCTGCGTAAACCCGCGTGGCATCTGGCGCTGCAACACGTGTGTCAGGATTGGGCATGGTGGTTAAGTGGGCTGTCTAACGGAAGAGCAGCGCAAAGGGAAGGGGGCGCGGGCCGCGTTTGGCGCTTTGCTGTTAGTGCGCCGGGTGACGGGCAACATTTGATCAGTTGTGCCCGCACGAATTCGATTGTCGGCTGCGATGGCAGAGCGCAAGGATAATATTGAGGTCCGCCCATCGCGACAAGGTTGTCGTGGGGATATTCAGGGCGCGATGGAGTGTCTGGAAATGGCGCTGTCGGTTCAGGAACATTACGGCTCATCCTACATTGTTGAAAAAATTCTGGTGGCGGTGCCCTGGTCAAAGCAAGACGGGCGCAAACTCCACGCCGAGGCGCTTTATCCGTTTGATCAGTTTCATGGTCGGGAATTGTTGGCCACCCAGGAACATGCGCGGCGGCTGGAGCCGGGCGCTGGCGAGCATATATTGGATGTGGGGTCTGGCATTGGCGGGCCAGCGCGTTATATGGCCAACACCTATGGTTGCCGGGTAAGCGGCATTGATATTACCGAGCGGTTTGTTGCGGCGGCTAATGAACTGACGGCCTTGTGTGGCATGGAGGGTCAGGCAAGCTTTGCGCGCGCGGATGCTGCGGCGCTGCCATTTGACGATGATGTTTTCGAGCACGGCTATTGCTTTTATGTCGGCATGAACTTGCCGGACCGGGCAAAAGTGCTGCGTGAATGCGCGCGGGTCGTGCGGCCAGGTGGGCGCTTCGTGTGGAGTGAAGCTGTGCTGAATGAGGGTAATCCGATCTATCCATTGCCGTGGTCATTGACGGCGGAAGGCAGCCATCTCGTCGGTAAGGAGGCCCTGGTTGCCTTGATTGAAAAGGCGGGCTTTGAAATTTTGACGGTCGCGGATGAAAGCGCGGAGCAATTGCAATTGGCCGCGAAAATGAAAGCCGCGGGCAAAAGCCTGTCGAGCGGTCAGCATCAGGCCAATGAGGTGGTTTTGGGGCCTGACTTTGCCGAACGCCGGGCCAACTATATCCAAAGCCTTGGCCGTAATTGTCTGGCGGCACTGGTGATTGTGGCGCGGGTGGCAAAGTAAAGGGTGGGAACCAGCGGCGCGACACCTCGTTGTGATCCGAGTTTAATCACAGGAGCGTCACACCATGTTCGGTCTGCTGATAACGTTGATCATTATTGCCCTGATTGCCGGGGCCCTGGGTTTTTCCGGAATTGCCCGGGGCGCGGCGGGCCTGGCAAAAATTGTCTTTGTTCTGATGCTCGTTGCCATTGTCATCATGCTGATCTTGGGGGCAATGGGACTGGCGGTAATCTTTTAACGTAGTGTTTCGAGCAGGGAACTATCCTCAAGTGGTGTCGCCAAGGCGGCACCGGCAGTTTCGGGGAGCTGAATTTCCAGAAATCGAACGGCGATTCCAGTCTCGGAAGCGCGCACGACTTCAGCCGCAATCGAGCCTATGGCCACGATTGTGCCCGGGCTCGGGCGCTGGGAGGTGACGATTGCGGCGCCCGAAGCTGACACATTGAGAATGCGGCATTGGGTTGGACGCCCGCCGGGCACGGTTAAGGTTGAATTGGGATTGCGCGGAGCAAAGCGGGTGTGTGATCGCAGGCTTTTGGTGCTGCCTGACTGGCGCAGGCGGGTAACATTTTCGCCAAAGATCGGATTGAAACGGGATTCGGGGCGGGGTGAGGACACTGTGGGGTGCACCGCAGCACCGCCGATATATTCGATACCGGCTTCGTAGGCCATGATGGCGCGGCCCATGGTATTTGCACCATAGGCAAAGCTGTGCAGCCCCTTGCTGGTGGAGAGGCGGGCAAACCGGAGCAAGTCGCGGCCAAGATCAGCGTCATCGGCAGCCTGCTCGGCGATGTTGATCGAAACACCCCAGATCAGCCTAAGCAGTTCTGCATCAAGTCGCGGATCTTGCGGGGTCGTTTGCAAGATGATGGTTTCGGTTATCTGGCGGGTCAGAGTTACGATATCACGCAGGGTTTCGGTCGATCCGGTGGCCGGGATGCCAACAATGTCGAGCGTGATAAATTTCTTGTAGTCGGGCGGCAGTTGGGACGCCAGCTTAAGAAAATCCTCGGCATGCTTGCCGCTCAAGGTCAAATAGTTGACCGGGACGATGATGCCGGCGCGCTTGAGCACCTTGAGCGCGTCATGCAGGCCTTCAATGGATTTGGTGTACAGAACGCTGTCCAGTCGCGCCAGGACTTCAATGAGGCTTTCTGCTTCATCAATTTCGCTGATGCGACGGGCAGTTACAGATCCGGCTACCGGGTCGAGCAAACAACGGTTGCTGGTATGGCCATAGTCCTGGGAAGACCAGATTGGTTGGTAGAGCGCGCCGACGTGCAACAGGTTGGGAATGTTGCCATGGCGACCGACGCTGGCCTCGGCGCGAATGCGCTCCAGCGAATTTTGTAAGACCTGAGCCGGGTCTGCGGCGTTGCGGATGGGTTCAACTTCAACCCGGGAAACGAAAGTGTCGACTTGGCGCGGGCCTTCCAGATCAAGCAATTCGGTGAGCAGGCGCACTTCGATGGCACTCGAAATACGCTGAGCGCACATATGTGCATAGTCTTCGTCGGTTGAATCAAAGCAGATTAGATAGCCGTTTTCACCGTCGGGCTTATAAATGTCATCGGGGCCGATGAGGGAGTCTATTTCGGTTTCGGCAATGGCGGCAGCGCGGTCGGCGACAACTTGCCATTTATCGCCAAGCCGCTGTTTCAAATCGGCAAAGCCAACAAACTGCACCGATCCGGCCAACAAAGTCGGCGAGGCGAGCTCTTCCATGTGGCCGACAATGCGGCGGATGCCGTCTGCGTAGGCATTCGAGATCGATCTGGCCGCCTTGCCGCCGCCGCTAGGGGCACTCTTACCCATTATCAGCTCGGCTACTTTGCCAAACAGGGAACTGGCGGCCATTTCTGATCCTCAGTGGTTCTTGTCGTTCCACGCTAGATTACGTTCGTGAGCAGAATATTAAGTGAATCTACGTGGATGCGCCACAACAACTCTAAATGATCAAACGCAGCACACCGGGGATGGTTCCCAATGGCAGGGTATCGCCGGGCGGATACTGTTTCAATCGCGCCGGGGGCTGATCAATTTGGCGAAACCCAGTACCAGAATGGCCAGAATGGCGGGCGCCAGAGCCAGCCATGAGGAAGAGGCCCAAAGGGCACCGGTGCCCGCCCACATGATTGAGGCGAAGGCCTCGGACAGGGTTGCGGCGCGCGAGGCGACTTGACGGCGGCGGAACATGGCGCGTCGGGCAACCACACGGAACCACAATTGTATCGCTGTTGCCGAGCCTGCCGATAGCAGCGCGCAGACCGCCGTTACCAGAGCAATCTGGGGCGATGACAGGGCCAGCAGGGCAATCAGTGGCAACAGGATGATGGCAATGATGGTCAGGACTGCTTCAATCTTGGCCGTCAGGATCATGCGGGCGGAAACGGGGGCGGTGACGACCAGATCGTGGGCGTCTTCGCCCGAAATGGCGAGCCATGCCAGTCCGCCCGCCAATTGGCCCGCCGCCATGACCAGCACTGGAACGACAACGACATAGGCGCCTGAATGTTCGCCATAATTGATCCACAGCATCAGGGCGGGTGGCGCCAGATAGAGGATCTGCATAAGTGTTTGCGACAAGAGCCATGGATCGCGCTGGAGCAGTTTCCATTCCTTGAGGCGCAGGACATGTTTTGGCGAGCCGCTTTTGAAGGCGCGGGTGGCGGGACGGCGTTCGGTGCGAATGTGGCTGACGCTGGCGGTCGAAATGGCGTGGTGACCATAGCTGGAGGCAGTGACGGCAATGACGGCGGCGAGCGCGCCAAAGCCCAATAAGGCAACGGGCAGCAATGCAGACAGATCGCCCATGGCGGCGCGGGCGGGGAGCCAGACAAAGCTTGTCAGATCGGGGGTGACTTTGATGACGTCTGAGGATTGCAACAGCGTGAAGCGGGAGAATTTGCCATAGTAGATGATGGCGGCGGCCTGAATGCCGATGATGAAGCCCGCCCCGACGATGGCGGCGATGATCTGGGCGATGAGCCGGGTACGCTTGGCGCCAACGGTATGGAAAAGCGCAATGGTCACCGCGACGGCAATGGCGGCGGACAGGGCGGATATTGCCCCCAACACGCCGAAGGCGGCAAGCCAACGCGGTCCATCGAGCAGCACCAGCACGTCAATTAGCGGGCTAGTCAAAAGGCAGGCCATGGCAAAAGTTGTCAGGGCAACGGCGCCGGTGCGCACCGCAAACAGCCGCTTTGCCGAGGCAGGTGAGGACAGGATGAGATCAAGATCGGCGCGGGCATAATAGACACGGGTCACCGACTCCAGCGCCTGGGACAGCATGACCGACCAGAACAGCAAACCGCCACCAGTCAGCATGACCAGGGTTGGCTTATCGGGGCCAATACCCGTGGCCAGCCAAGACGAAACAATGCCATAGGCGATCAAATGCATAATGAGGGCAGCGACAATAAGGATTGCGCCCAGCACCATGCCGCGAGTGCGGCGACCGCCGGTCATCATGGCGGCCCAGTCGCGCCAGGCGAGGCCCAGTTCGTGGCGGGCAAACCAGGTGATGCTGGCAGGCTGGGCCATCAGGCGGCAACGCCCTGTGCGTCGGTCTGCACCAGATCGAGGAAGATTTCTTCAAGGCTTGTGTTGCCGCGACCGATCCGATTGCGCAATTCGGCCAACGAGCCCTCGGCGATCAGGCGGCCATTGGATATGACGCCGATCCGTTCGGCCATCCGTTCGGCAACCTCAAGAATATGGGTGGTCATGATCACGGTGACGCCTCCGCGAACCTTATTGAGCAGCACATCCTTGACCTGACGAGCCGACCCTGCGTCGAGACCGGTCAGCGGTTCATCGAGAATGATCAGGCGCGGCTCGTGCACCAGCGCGCCGGCAAGGGCGACTTTTTGCAGCATGCCTTTGGAAAAACTGCCGCAAAGGGCATTGGCGTGGGGCGCGAGGCCGAGCCAGTCGAGCAGATCGAGCGCACGTGCCTTGGCGGTGGTCGCATCGATCTGCCAGAGACCGGCGACAAATTCGAGATATTCCAGCGGGGTCAAGCGATCATAGACCATGGGTTCATCGGAGACCCAGGCGATGATCTTTTTGGCGGCGATAGCGTCCTTGCGAGCATCGATGCCAAAGACCGAAATCGCCCCCTCATCGGGCCGCAACAGACCAGCGACCATGCGCAATATTGTCGTCTTGCCCGCGCCATTGGGGCCGAGCAGCGCATAGAATTCGCCAGATCGAATGGTCAGGTCGAGCGCATTGACGACGGGCTTGTCAAAACTTTTGGACAGGCCGGAAATTTCAAGGGCGGCGTTGGGCATGGCGGGCTCGCAGGTCGGAATAGGCGACCAGCCTAGCGGGCAGGCGTTGAAGGGGGTGAACGAGTAGCGTTAACAATTTGGCCGCGTCGCGGCGTCGGTCGATCAGAATTTGAATAGTCGCGATAGATAAAATGCAATGTATTTTGCGCAGCTTTTTCTCAGCTTCGGCCCTGATACTGGCAACCACAACGGAGGTTGACCGGTGGTCGGGATTACGAGCGCACAGAGATTGCAGTTGTCGCGGGCAGACTTTTTTGCCGCGCTGCAAAATTATGGTCGCCCCGCCACCTTGCCAGTGCCGACTGTTCAACAGCTTAGCGCCCGGCCCGAAGTTGCCCGCGAAGCGGCGACGCTCTCGGGATTGAAAAAACTCGATGCCGCGTTGGGCAATGCGCGGTTTCTTGAGCAATCGCGATATGGCGTGACTTCGTTTGAAGAGCGTTACGACACGGCTCCCAAATACAAATTACAAGCCAGCTACCGCACCGAACCTGTAACCCAGTTGGTGCCGATATATGAAGCGCGCGATGTTACCGAGCAACGGGCGATTTTTGGACAGCGAGATGTGTTTGAAACCCGGGACGTATTTGAAGAACGCGACGTATTTGAGGATCGTCCGATATTTGAAACGCGCAATGTCTATGAGACGCGGGATGTTTTTGAGGATCGCCCGATCTATGAGACCCGTGACATTTACGAAACTATTGTCGATGGTTCGCGCGATATTTCCAGCTTTTCCAATCGTAGTGCGTCAGGAGTCGATATCGGCGCCGACTTTTCGGTAAAAGTTGGTGATGGCTCGTTGGCGGTGGTCAAGTTCAGCACCAACAATCGCATCGCGGTGACGAAGGATGGCACGACCACCAATTTCAATTTCAGCACCGGCACCGGCGAATTCGGCAAGGCGCTGGTTTTGGCGCTCGACAGTATCGAGGGGTTGGACGCCAGCCTGTCCGGCGACGGCAAGCTGGGTTTGCAGACGGTGGATGCCCAATCGCTGACGCTGGCCAGTGTTGCCAATGGCTTTCTGGACTTTTCCGGCGATCCATTTGCCGATCTTGGTTTGCAGGCAGGGACGACAGAAGCCAGCGTTACGGGCACTGAGCAAGTGCAGATTGGCACTGAGCAGGTCAAGATCGGCACAGAAGACGTGCTGGTGGGGACCGAAGAGGTGCAGGTGGGGACCGAGCAGGTCAAGATTGGCACCGAGCAGGTCAAGACCGGCGCCGAACAGGTCAAGACAGGCGAAGAGACAGTGCAGACCGGTGTTGAAACTGTCGTGGTCGGCACTGAGCAGGTGCAGGTGGGTACGCAAACCATTACCACCGGAACACAGCAGGTCGAGAGTGGGCGCAGTTATGTTCGGGATGGTGAGCAGCAGATATTTCGGGGCTATCGCGTTGTAAATGACAGAAGTGATCCCGACGACGCACGGCTGACCACGGAAAGTCGCCGCGCCATCGTGGCGGCGGTCCAGGCGCTCGACACGGCAATCGGACCCGACAAGCTGGCCAACGGCGCTGACAACCGATTTGCGGGCCTGCGCGATCAGTTGGACCTCGACAAGGTCCGGTTTGCCTTTATTCGTGGCGATCTGAGCACGCTGGGGCTCAAGCTGGCGGTGGCGCTAAAGGCCTATGGCGACAAGGCGGCCGCGAATGCATCTGCCTCGGGGCGCTACGCCTGAGCGTTGCGGAGCTGCCGGGCGGGTGTTCACGCGAAAATGACATGGAGATGGCGCTATTGGTACGTGCTGTAACCCATCGCTAGGCAATTGCGAATAGGGTTGGTGTATTGCGTGAGGCACAAATGGCGATCAGTACCGATTATCCCAGGCCCATCATTGTAAATGGCTACCAATGCCGCAATTGCGACGATGTTGCAGAGGCCAAGAAGTTCATTGATCCCGCCCATCCAGACGCGGCATTGTCCGGGACGGATGCGCGCCAGGATAATTTGGTGACGGACATCCAGAACAGCAAATCTGGCATTGAACCCAGGCCGAATGCCGTCAGTTTCGGTGGTACATTGAGCCAGCGCGAAGGCGATAGCGGCCGTGGAGCGGTGAGTGCGCCGAACCCGCCATCCGGTTTAGGGTTGGTGTTTGACAAGTCGGCTTGATGTATCGGAGGCGGCACCCGATGATGCCGCCTCGATTTTTGTCGGCTAGAGCGTAATGCGGTAGATGCCGAACCCATCGTCGCTGGTCTTGCCGGTCGACTCTATTTTTACCGCCGAAACGTCAGCAACGTGATCGGCTGCCTTGGGGCCGGTTTCGAACAACACCGTTGTGCCCCCGATTGGCGCCAGCGCCCAGTTGCTATCAGCAGAGGGGTTGATGGTGCCGTTTTCAACGATGAAGCGGACCAACAGGTCGCGGTTGGTGTCCGGTCCCTTGAAGATGATGACGTCGGGGCCGATGCCGGGGAAGTTGCCGCCGCCACCGGCGCGATAATTGTTGGTGGCGATGACGAATTCGGCGGCTGGATCAATCGGCTTGCCTTCATACATCAGATCAATGATGCGGCTGGCGTCCGGATTTGGCTCTTCCTTGCCGTCGGCAGAGAAGCGCGAGGGCTGGGTGAGGTCGATCTTGTAGGTGACCCCGTCGATGACGTCGAAATTGTAGGACGGGAAATCATTGTTGATCAGGGGCGCGTCGACGGCACCTTTTTCGACCTGATTAAAGATGCCTGCGGAGCGTTCCAGCCAGTTCTTGACGTCGGCGCCGGTGATTTTTACCGCCTGAATGGTATTTGGATAGAGGTAAAGATCGGCCACATTCTTGATGGCGACAGGACCGACAGGGACGTCGGTATAATAATCAGCGCCGCCACGACCACCAGCCTTGAAGGGGGCCGCTGCAGACAGGATGGGGAGGGCTTCCCATTGGGTGCCCTTCATCATCTGTTTCAAATACCAGGTCTGTGCCTGTGAAACGATCTGGACGGACGGGTCATCGGCGACCAGGGCAAAATATGAGTAGAGTGGTGCGGAGGTTTCGCCAACCGGGCGGCGCACATATTCAATGGTTTCGTCGTGATCGGTCTGGGCAGCGGCGGCAACCGTGGCTTCGTTTTCAACCAAGGGCTGAACCTTGCCATCGACACGCTCGAAAATCGGGCGGGCTTCGGAGGTATGGGAAAGGACAGCCCATTTGCCCTCGGCATCCTGTTCGAGCAGCAAGTCGATCAAGCCCATATGGGAACCCCAGAATCCAGCCATGACGGCAGGCTTGCCGTTCAGGGTGCCAGCGTCGGTATCGGCACCGGGAATGTCGGCATAATCGGGGCCGGGGAAGACGCGATGCTGGTGGCCAGTCAGGACGACGTCGATGCCATCAACAGCGGCGAGCTGAAGCGAGGCGTTTTCCGCGCCGGGGGTGTCGTCGTCAGCAATGCCGGAGTGCGACAGGGCAATCACCAGATCAACGCCCATAGCGCGGATTTTGGGAATATAGGCCTTTGCGGTTTCAACGATGTCGCGGGTGCTGACCTTGCCCTGCAGATGGGTGGCATCCCAAGTCATGATCTGGGGTGGCAGAAAGCCGATAAGGCCGATCTTGACGGTGGATTTGGCACCGGCACCGTCGGTTACTTCCTTTTCGATGATGCGGAACGGCTCGAGATAGGTTTCGTCGTCCAGCGGATCGGCGGCAAGCGTGTCGCCCTTGACCAGATTGGCGGAAACGAACGGGAAGTTGGCACCCGACAGGGCCTGATCGAGGTAATCGAGACCATAGTTGAATTCGTGATTGCCCAAGGTCGCGGCTTCGTAGCCCAGCGTGTTCATGGCTGCGATCATGGGGTGAACATGGTCGGTGAGGCCCTTTTCATAGGCGATATAGTCGCCCATTGGATTGCCCTGAATGATATCGCCATTGTCGATCAGCATGGAGTTGCCCGCTTCGGCGCGGATCGAGTCGATGATTGAAGCGGTACGCGCCAGACCCATGGTATCGTTGGGCTTGTCAGCGTAATAATCATAGGGGAAGACCGCGACGTGCAAATCGGTTGTTTCGATGATGCGCAAATGGGCCTGGTTGGCCTGCGCGCTGGCAGCAAAAGGATGCAATACAGCCATCGCACCGATGCTGGCAGAGCCGGCAAGGAACGTACGACGAGATAGTTTAGGATCAAATTTCATCACATTTCTCCACGACAGATTACTGGTTGAAACGGGCAGAACGGAACCTAGCCGATTATATTCGATCAGGCCTGGGTGAGCGCTGTTGGGCCTCACGTGCCGCTGCATGGTGACGCTGCGATGACGGCGGCGCCCAGAGTGTTAGGATTTTTGGACCATATGGTCAAATATTTTTACATTACGATTTGCCCTGCACCAGATATGTATGTTGGGGACAGTAAAATGGAGACAAATCCATGAAGTGGCGTGGGCGGGAGCGCAGCTCCAATATTGACGATCGGCGCGGCGCGGGTGGCCGACCCGGCGGCTTGAGCGGCGGTCTCGGGCGGGGCGGTTTTCGCATTCCGACAGGCGGGGGCCGCGGCGGCGGCGGTCGTGGTGGCGGGATAGGGCTGGTTGGGATTGTAGTGATTCTGGGTCTGATCTGGGTCACGACCGGGCAAAATCCGATTGATATCATTTCAGGTATGAACGGGGCACCGACCACTTCGAGTTCGGCAGCCCAGCGTCCGTTGCCATCAGCCGGGCAGGACGAACTGGCCGATTTTGTTGGCGTGGTGGTCAAGGAAACCGAAGATTTGTGGACGCAGAAATTTGCCGACGCCGGGTCGCAGTATAGTGCGCCGGTCGTGGTGCTGTTCAGCGGCGGCACTCAATCGGGGTGCGGCGTGGCGGACGCAAGAACCGGGCCATTTTATTGTCCCGAAGATCAGAAGGTTTATATAGATCTGGCATTCTATGATCAGCTTAGGCAGGAGTTCGGGGCGCCGGGGGATTTTGCCCAGGCCTATGTGCTGGCCCATGAAGTGGGGCATCATGTGCAGAACCTGACTGGCGTATTGCCGCAGTTCAATCGGGCGCGGGCGAGCATGAGCGCCACCGAGGCCAATGCTTATTCGGTGCGGGTGGAATTGCAGGCCGATTGCTATGCCGGCATTTGGGCCAATTATGCCGGTGAGCAAAATCTGGTTGAAACCGGTGATTTCGAGGAGGCTTTGAACGCCGCCGACCAGATTGGTGATGATACGCTGCAAAAACGAATGCAGGGCTATGCGGTGCCCAAGACCTTCAATCACGGCACATCCAAGCAGCGCCAGACCTGGTTTGCGCGCGGCTATCAGAGCGGCGATGTCAGCCAGTGTGATACTTTTTCAGGCTCGGTCTGAACAGGCACGAATTGAAAAAGGCCGCTCCCATCGCTGGGGCGGCCTTAACTTTTTGGTCACGGCGCAATCAGGCGGCGGGCGCTACATATTCCGGTTTCTGGGCGAGCCCTTTTTGTGCCCGCACGTGATTAAGAAAGCGCGTGAACAGATAGTGGCTGTCGCGCGGGCCGGGGCTGGCCTCGGGGTGGTACTGGACCGAGAATACCGGCTTGCCATCCACCGATAGACCAGCATTTGAGCCATCAAACAGCGAAACGTGGGTTTCGGTGATGCCTGGGGGCAGGCTGGCTTTTTCGACGGCGAAGCCATGGTTCATTGAGGTGATCTCGACCTTGCCGGTGGTCAAATCCTTGACCGGATGGTTGGCGCCGTGATGACCCTGATGCATTTTTGTGGTGGTGGCACCCAGTGCGAGGCCGAGCAACTGATGGCCCAGGCAAATGCCGAACATGGGCTTGCCGGTATCGAGCAGGGTCTTGATGGTGGGGACCGCATATTGGCCGGTGGCCGCCGGATCGCCAGGGCCGTTGGACAGGAAAATGCCATCGGGATTGTGTGACAGAATATCGGCCGCCGAGGCGCTGGCAGGGACAACCGTTACTTTGGCGCCCTGATCGGCGAGGCAGCGCAGGATATTGCGCTTGGCGCCGAAATCGACGGCGACGATATGAAATTCGGGGTCTTCGAGGGTGCCGTAGCCTTCGCCCAGTTTCCAGCCAGTCTGATCCCAGTGGTAGGTCTGGGCGGTGGTGACTTCGCGCGCCAGATCGAGGCCAACAAGACCGGGGAAGGCGTTGAGTTCGGCCTTGATCGAGGCTTCATCGAAATGGCCGTCGGGGGCGTGTGCCACAACGCCATTGGGCATGCCCGACTGGCGGATCAGCGCGGTGAGCGCCCGCGTGTCGATGCCGGTGATGCCAACGATGTTGCGTTTCTTGAGCCAGGTATCGAGTTTTTCGAGGGAACGATAATTGGACGGGTTGGTAATGTCGGCCTTGAGCACGACGCCGCGTACGCCCGATAGCGCGGCCATATTGACGGTTTCGGTATCTTCGTCATTGGCCCCGACATTGCCGATGTGCGGGAAGGTGAAGGTAACGATCTGGCCAGCGTAGGAAGGGTCGGTCAGAATTTCCTGATAGCCGGTCATGGCGGTATTGAAGCAGATCTCGCCAGCCGAATGGCCGACGGCACCAATGCCGCGGCCTTCGAGGCGCGTGCCATCGGCCAAAATCAGGAGGGCGGTCGCGGGTGATTGTTCCCAGCCGGTCATGGTGGAGCTCCTTGGTGTGTGCGTCGTGTGGCAACGGCACGAATAGTGCGGGGCACTGTTCGTTGTCACGGTCTGCGCAATGGCGGTTGAGAGCTTCTCTTAAGAGGGGCGTCTTCAACACGCAAGTGGCATAGTGGCGTTTGCAGCGCTATATGGGGGTGAAACAGCATTGGGCAAGAGGACTAAATAGATGCGCGAACAATTCAGCGAAGGCCTCAAACTGGCTCTTAAGGCCCGCGATGCACGGCGCACGTCGACCTTGCGGATGATCAATTCAGCGATCAACGACAAGGACATCGCCGCGCGCGGCGAGAATCGTGGCCCGGCAACCAACGAAGAAATTCTGGTGCTGCTGCAAAAAATGGTCAAACAGCGCGAAGAAAGCTTTGCCATTTATGTCGAAGCGGGTCGCACGGATCTGGCGACCGTGGAGAAGGAAGAGATCGACATTCTCAACGAGTTCCTGCCCAAAGGGCTGAGCGAGGCGGAAGTGGATGCCGCTATTGCTGCTGCGATTGCCGCGACTGGCGCTGAGGGGCCCAAGGACATGGGCAAGGTCATTGGTCAGCTCAAGGCCGATTATCCGGGGCGGATCGATTTTGGCAAGGCTTCGGGCAAGGTCAAGGCGGCCTTGATCGGCGGTTAGGCTGGTGTTGCGGCCAGTGACGGGGGTATTGCGCCCGTCCGGCGCTCCCAGACGTAGGAAATGAACGCCACCGCGAAAGCCAGGGTCAGCGTTCCCGCGCCGACCCAGGGAAGGGCGCGATAGCCAGCGGGCGATTGCAGCACCAAGCCGCCCACAGCCGCGCCGATGGCGATGCCGATATTGAAGCCGGTGGGGATCAGCGATGAGGCCAGGTTTGGCGCATCACCGGCCCATTGCAACACCCGCGATTGGACCGGGGCGCTGAACGAAAAATTTATGCCACCCCAGACGAACATGGCGATCGCCATGGGCAGCGGATAGGGGCTGGCGAGAAAAAGCACTACATGGATTGCAGCCAATAGCGCCAGAATGGTGATCAGCGACGGCATCAAGCGCCAATCGGCAAGGCGTCCCCCGGCGAAAACGCCAATTGTCGAACCGGTGCCCAAGAGCAAGAGCAGCCAGGGGAGCAAACTTGCGTCAACGCCGGTGATGGTAAGCAGCAACGGGGCTATATAGGTGAAAATGCTGGCCTGTCCGATCATTGCCAGAATGACGATGAGCAGGGACAGAATGATCTGCTGGCGCCCCAACGCCTTGAACTCGCGACGAAAACTGGACCTGGTCGATGCAGTGCTAATGGTTTTGGGCAGGTAGAGCGCGATGGCGATGGTTGCCAGCAGGCCTAGGCCACCGACCGCCCAGAACGTGGCTCGCCAGCCCAGAACATTGCCGATTGCCGTGCCGCCGGGCACGCCTAGAATAGTTGAGACGGTCAAGCCGGACAGTATGAGCGCGACTGCGGAACCGCGTTTATGGGGCGGTACCAGACCGGTCGCAACGATCGAGGCGACGCCAAAATAGGTGCCGTGCACGGCGGCCACCAGAACGCGGGCCGCCATGAGGGTTTCAAAATTCGGGGCGAGCGCACACAGAACCTGCCCAATGGTGAAAATGGTGCTGAGACCCAGAATCAGCGTCTTGCGACTGAGTTTTTTGGAAAAGACCGCCAACACCGGACCGCCCAGTGCAATGCCGACAGCATAGCCGGTGACGAGATAGCCCGCCGTAGGGATGGAAATGGTCAGGCCGGTTGCGACCTCCGGCAAGACGCCAGCGATGACGAATTCGGCAGTGCCGAAAGCGAAAGCGGCGACAAACAGGGCGATTAGCGGCAGCGACATGGGTAAACCGGCGAGCGGGTCTCAAGGGAAAGCCTGCTCAGACCACGGGGCGGTGGATGACGCAACGCACATTTGTTGTTGATGAGTTCTCAAAAACTTGAATGGCGAATATTACCAGCTACATTTGAGGGAGGCCCATGATGGGGAATGGAGACTGAAATGGCGGTATCTACAGAGACCAAGCGCCGGTTTGCGGCGGCGACGGCGTTGCGCGGCGTGCTGATGCTGTTGGCGGGGCTTTATACGCTGATCTGGCCGGGGCAGGCGCTGACGGTGCTGGTGCTGTTTGGCGGCATATTGCTGATTGTTGATGGCGTGCTGGGGCTTTGGAGCCTGACGTTTGGTGGCGGCAAGAGCGGCAATTACTGGTTTGACGTGGTCGCCAATGCGCTCAGCCTTATTCTCGGGATATTGATTTTCATCAGCCCACTGATCGCAACCATCCTGACCGCTTCATTGTTGGCAACGCTGGTCGGCATTGTGGCACTGGGCGTTGGCATCATGCAGATGGTTGTGGTGGTGCGGGAGCGGGCGCTTTATGCCCATATCTGGCCCGTCATCCTGTCTGGCGTCAGCTATGTCGTCATTGGGCTGGTGTTCCTGTTTTTTCCATTGGTCAGCACCACGGTCATGGTGATGTTTGGCGGGATCATGTTGATCGTTTTGTCGCTCGGTCTTTTTGGCTGGGCGTGGAAACTTTATCAGCGGACGCGCTCGGCCTAGTACCGAAAATCAGTGACAGAGCGCAGGGTAACGCTTAGGTAGAGCCATGCGTTTTACCGACCAGTTTCTTGAAGAGATCCGCCAGCGCCTGCCGATAACGCAGGTGGTGGGCGAGCATGTGCTCTGGGACAAACGCAAGAGCCAGCCCGGGCGCGGCGACATGTGGGCGTGCTGCCCGTTTCATGGCGAAAAGAGCCCCAGTTTCCATGCAGACGATAATCGCGGCATCTACCATTGCTTTGGCTGTGGGGTGACGGGCGATCATTTTCGGTTTCTGACCGAAAAAGTGGGCATGAGTTTTCCCGAAGCTGTGGAGCGATTGGCCGAAATGGCCGGAGTGCCGATGCCGGCGCGTGACGAGCGGCAGGAAAAGCGCGAAGCGGCGCAGCGCAGCCTGATTGATGTTATGGAACTGGCGGCGAAATATTTTGAGGCGGGGCTCGTGCACAATATCGGGGCCAAAGCGCGCGGCTATCTGTTTGATCGCGGCGTTTCGGCGACCGCGCAAACACGGTTTCGGCTGGGCTTTGCGCCCGACAGTCGCAATGGATTGAAGGAGCATCTGGCGCTCAATGGGGTGTCGGCGCAGGACATGATTGATACCGGGCTGGTGACCAGCCGCGAGGGCGATCCGCTGACATATGACCGGTTCCGCAATCGGGTGATGTTTCCGATCACTGATTTTCGCGGACGGGTGATTGCCTTTGGCGGGCGAGCGCTGTCCTCCGATGTACCGGCAAAATATCTCAATTCGCCCGAAACCGAACTGTTTCACAAACGGCAGGTGCTTTATAACGGACAGGCGGCGCGGCAGGCGGCGCGCGATGGCAAGAGCGTCATTGTGGTTGAGGGCTATCTTGATGTGATCGCCGCCGTTTCGGCCGGCTTTGAGGGGACGGTGGCGCCGTTGGGCACGGCCTTGACCGAAGAGCATCTGGTATTGTTGTGGCGAATGAGCGATGAGCCGGTCTTATGCTTTGATGGCGACAAGGCGGGGTTGAAGGCTGCCGAGCGCGCCGCCGACATCGTGATGCCGCATCTAAAGCCCGGACAAACCGTAAAAATTGCGACGTTGCCCGAGGGGCAGGACCCCGATGATCTGATCAAGGCGCAGGGGCGCGGTGCCTTTGCCGATGTGATCGAGCGGGCGCGGAGCCTGTCGGATATGATCTGGAGCATGGAAACTGGCGGGCTGGTGCCCGAAACACCCGAAGCGCGGGCGGCTTTGCAGGCCAAGCTGCGCGAACGGGCCAATTCGATCCAGGATTCATCGGTGCGGTTTCACTATGGCCAGGCGTTCGATGAAAAGCTGAAGGCGTTTTTTACACCCAGCCGCAGCGGTTATGATCCGCGTGGCGGTGGGCGAAGCAATTATGGACAGGGTGGCTACGGGCAGAAAAATTACGGGCAAAAGGGATTTGGGCGCGGCAGTCCCAAGCTGGTGTTGTCGGATACGCTGCGCAATTCGCGCATCGTCAAACCCAATTTGGCCAATAGCGATGCGACACCGCGCGAGGCAGCGATCATCATGTCGCTGGTCAATCATCCAGGCCTTGTCGAAGATCATTTTGAAGAACTGGCGATGCTGGATCTGGAAACGCCCATGGCGCACAAAATCATTGGGGCCATTCTCGACCTTGTGATGCGGGATCACGATATTTCGGCGGCCAATCTGGGCGAGGCGCTGGGGGTGCGCGGATTTGGTGAAACTATCGGGCGGATGCGCCAGTTATTGAACAGGCAGGGGGTGTGGCAAATATCTTCTGAGATCGCACAAACTGATGCGGAGACGGGATTGAGTCACGCGCTGGCCTTGCATAACAAGAAAGTTCAGCTAAATAAGGAACTCAAGGCAGCCGAAGCGGCGCTGGGCGAAGCCCCGAGCGAAGAAACCTTTGAAAGGCTGCGAGACATTAAGAACCAGATAACCACTGTCGATGGCACTGAGGCATTGATCGAAGGATTTGGTTCGCTATCGGGGCGCGCTACACGCAGTTTCTAGAAAAATTTCTAGAACCGGCGCGTATGCGCGATTTTGCGTATGGCGATATATGCAAAAGGCCGAGCGAACCACAGGAAGCCATGTTAACACTTGGTTTACCAAACCTTTACCTAGTCTTGAGCTATCCCCATTTATGACCTTACCGGCACCCGGCCGCTGACGGGTCCCGAGGAGCACCAGATGGCCACTAAGGCAGCTACCAAAACGACCAAGGATGCCGAAAAGCCCGAATCGGGCACACCGGCTGCGGGCGCTGAGACCACCAACGACAGCCCGTTACTCGATTTATCCGATGCCGCGGTCAAAAAACTGATCAAGGTCGCCAAAAAACGCGGCTATGTGACGTACGAAGAACTCAACGCCGTGATGCCTGCCGAGGAAGTTTCCTCCGAGCAGATCGAAGACATCATGTCCATGTTCTCCGACATGGGCATCAATGTGGTCGATGAGGACGAGGTCGAAGAGACCGAGGTGGAAAAGGACGAAGAGGAAAGCCAGGAACTGGCACCTTCCACCGGGACCGCCGTTGCCTCGAAATCCAACACCCGCGAAGGCAGCGACCGGACCGATGATCCGGTGCGCATGTATCTGCGCGAAATGGGTTCGGTTGAGCTTTTGTCACGCGAAGGCGAAATTGCCATCGCCAAGCGGATTGAGGCCGGCCGCGAGACCATGATCGAAGGGCTTTGCGAAAGTCCATTGACCTTCCAGGCCATTATCATCTGGCGCGATCAGTTGGGTGAAGGCGAAATCCTATTGCGCGACATCATTGATCTGGAAGCCACGTACGCGGGCCCCGACGCCAAGCAGGCGGCGCCCGCACCGGTGCAGGGACCGATCAGCCTGACGGTTGCGGCCAAGCTTGAAAGCGTCAACGCTGAAAAGGCCAAGGTCGCGGCGGCAAATGCGCGGCGTGCGGCCAGTGCCAATGGCGAATATGTGCCCGAAGAGCCCGAGGCGCCGCAGGATCCCCCGCCTGATGACGATGATGATGAATATGAAAATGCATTGTCGCTGTCTGCCATGGAAGCGGAACTGAAGCCGCAGGTGGTGGAAACTTTTGACCGTATTGCCGAGGCATATGGCAAAATGCGTGTCATGCAGGACCGGCACGCTGAAGATCGTGCGGTTGATGTCAGCGATGCCGACAATAAAAAGCTCAATGTGCTGCGCACCGAGGTGATTGCCGACGTCAAATCACTGTCGCTCAACAATAGCCGTATCGAAAGTCTGGTTGAGCAGCTTTACGACATCAACAAGCGACTGGTGCGGCTCGAAGGTCGGCTGTTGCGTCTGGCTGAAAGCTATGGGGTAACGCGCGAGTCGTTCCTTGAAAGCTATTATGGTTCGGAGCTGAACCCGGCCTGGGAAGAAAATCTGGCCACCAACGCTGGCAAGGGCTGGGGCGAATTTGCCAAGCGCGAAGCGGACACAATTGCCGAATTGCGCGGCGATATCGCCACGCTCGCCACCGAAACCGGTCTTGATATCGCCGAGTACCGCCGGATTGTGCACAAGGTACAAAAGGGCGAACGCGAGGCAGCCATTGCCAAGAAGGAAATGGTTGAAGCCAACCTGCGTCTGGTGATCTCGATTGCCAAGAAGTACACCAACCGTGGTTTGCAATTTCTGGATCTCATTCAGGAAGGCAATATCGGGCTGATGAAGGCTGTCGATAAGTTCGAGTATCGGCGCGGTTACAAGTTCTCGACCTATGCGACATGGTGGATCCGGCAGGCGATCACCCGCTCGATTGCCGATCAGGCGCGGACCATCCGTATTCCGGTACACATGATCGAAACGATCAACAAGATCGTGCGCACCAGTCGGCAGATGCTGCATGAAATCGGGCGTGAGCCGACCCCTGAGGAATTGAGCGAAAAGTTGCAGATGCCTTTGGATAAGGTGCGCAAGGTTCTCAAGATTGCCAAAGAGCCGATTTCGCTCGAAACCCCAATCGGGGACGAGGAAGACAGCAATCTGGGCGATTTCATTCAGGACGTGAACGCCACCCAGCCGATTGACGCGGCAATCCAGTCCAATCTGCGCGAAACAACGACGCGGGTTCTGGCGTCGTTGACGCCGCGTGAAGAGCGCGTGTTGCGCATGCGATTTGGTATCGGCATGAACACTGACCACACGCTTGAAGAAGTTGGCCAACAGTTTTCGGTGACGCGCGAACGTATTCGGCAGATCGAGGCCAAGGCGTTGCGTAAACTTAAACACCCAAGCCGCTCGCGCAAGTTGCGGAGCTTCCTGGACAATTAAAGGGTAGAGCGAATGGTGGCGGCGCGCCTGAAAATAACGGCGATCCGCGCCATTGTGCCGTTCAAGCTGGTGGTGACGTTTACGGACGGTTCGAGCGGTACGTTTGATGCCGCTCCCATGATCGGGGAGCGGGGCGAGGGCACCGAGGCCTTGCGTGACCGGCGCTTTTTCGGGCAGGTTGAACTGAGTAATGGCGTGCCCACCTGGCCAAACTATTTTCACCTGTCGCCAGACTGGTTGCGCGAAGAAATGCAAAAACGCGGCGAATTGCAACTGCCGCTGCCGGTGCGCCGTCCGCGGTATTAGTGCCGAACCGATCGAAGGAGTAGGTCATGTCGTTTCTCAAAAAGCTGTTCGGGGGCGGGGAAGCCAGTTCTGATGAGCCCAAGGGCGACGCAGTGCTCGGCAAAGAGGACTACAAGGACTTCACCATCAAGGCGATTGAGATGCGGGCCGGGAGCGAATATCAGCTGGCTGGCACCATCGAAAAAGAGGTGGACGGTGAGATCAAGAGCTACAGGTTCGTGCGGGCTGACCGGATGGGCAGCAAGGATGATCTGATTGCGCTGGCGATCAACAAAGGTCGGCAGATCATCGACGAACAGGGTACCGGTATTTTCAACTAGGGCCGGACAAGCCAGAAATTGCAAGATTTTTGAGGGGCACCCGCCAGGCGGCGAGTGGTCCGTGAACGGCTGAATTGGAGTGACTATCATGGCAAGAAAGCCAACCGCGCGCAGCGAATTTGTGATGTTCGATGTAATTTATGAAGATGGCAGCCAGCGCTCCAACCGTAAGGTCGACGCCAGTCTGCTTGGCGGGCTTGATGGCGATGAGCCGGCCCGCACCGCGATCATGGAGCAGGATCAGGCTATTTCGGAAAAGTCCGGCATTCCGCCTTTGGCGATCAAGTCCATCAAGCGCTCGGGTAAATAGACAAAATCCACCAGATAAACAAAAGCCCCGGCGGGCCGACCGGGGCTTAGTTGCGCCGCCTGAGCGGCGCGAAGGTAATTCTTGTTATTGGGCAGCCGGCGCGGCGGCACCGTCAGCTGGTTCTGCAGCAGGGGCTGCGGGGGCAGCTTCAACGGCAGGAGCAGCTTCTGTAGCCGGGGCTGCATCAGTGGCTGGAACAACAGGGGCCTCAGTCATAGGGGCAGGAGCTGTTTCGGGCGCAGCTGGGACAGCGGGTGCTTCAACCGCAGGCGCGGCACCGGCATCGACTGCCGTGGACGTCCCGGAATTGGCCGAGAAGATCAGATAACCAATAGCCAACAGGGCGAGCACGACGACGACGCCGACGAACCATGCTGTGCCATTGCTTTCACGCGTGTAGACCGCGCGGCTGCTATCATTGGAGTAGAGATTGTCACGATCGGGGGTTGCCATGATCTGGCTCCTTTGTTTCACCGTACGGCAAGAGAACGCGGGCACTGATGAATCGTTCCCGAAAATGTGTTCACCGCAAGAATTCTATATTTTCCATATATTTCAATGATGTAGTCTCGTATCGCGCGCAATATTGGTCGGAATGAAGGAAAAAAATGGTGTTGAGCCGGCCTTCTGTCCGGCCAGTGTTGCAGATGCGCAATAAAAAGCCGGGCACTGGGCCCGGCTTCATCTCAATCAGAACCGACGTCGATCACCTCGATGCAACCGGGGCGACCAGTGGGGTGATCCGGCGAATGGTGACGCGGCGGTTGGCCCGTTCAGCCATTTCGGTGCGGATTTTTAGATACCGCTCGCCATAGCCCTGGGTGGCCAGGTTTTCGGGCGGGATCTGGTAGAAGTCGGTCAGGATGCGGGCCACTGTGGCCGCGCGCAGGTCCGACAATTGCAGGTTTGATATTTCCGACCCCACCGCATCGGTGTGACCTTCGATCAGGAAGGTTTCAGCCGGGTTGGTGCGCAGCAATTGCGTCATTGCGGCGGCCACCTTGCTCAAGGCACCGACCTGGTCGCGACTGATCGAGGCTGCGCCGGTATCGAAAGTCAAACCGCCCACTTCGAGTTTGCGCACGCTGTCGCGAACGCGGGCTGAGCGTTTGACTTCGTCAATCGAATAAAGCCGCGCGACCTGTTCCACCGGCGGTTGTCGGAAGAAGGTTGCAACCTGCTCCTCGTCGGCATTGCGGGCATCAATGACATATTGATCGACCGGAATATTGAGGCGCAGCGGGGGCAGGTCCTGACCGGGGTCACGCCATTCCAGCAAGTCTTCATCATAGCGGTCGTCAAAATAGGCCAAGATATATTCGCGCCCGTCCGGATCAATCTTGGAGCGACGCAGGACGTCGCCATTGCGATTGCGCACGGTCACGATCTGCCAGCCGTCGGCCCGCACAATGGTTTCGCGCACGCGTCCGTTGCCCAGACGATCATAGTAGATTTCGTCCTGACCTTCGGCATCGAGGAAGCGGTCGGTATCTTGCCCCCGATTTTCAACGATCAGCTGGCTGCCTACCTGCAAGATGACCTGGGTGAGCGTGTTGCCGAAGCTGGCCTCGACATTGTTTTGCTGAACCGCCGTCGTGTTGGTCGAATTGTCGACGGTGTTGTTGGTGGTGTTATTCGTCGTATTATTGGTCACATTGTTGGTCGTGGTGACATTGGTCTGGTTGATCACCGTGACGTTTTGCGGCATCTCCTGGGGGGCCGCTTGCTGGGCCTCTATGCGTTCGCCCTGTTCCTCGTTAACCGGCTGAATTTCAGCGGCATCGGGCGCAAAATTTGCCTGTGACGCCTGATCATCGGCTGGTGGTGGCTCGGCCGGTGCTTCGGGCGCTGCTTCAGCTGCAGGCTGGTTGGCATCGGCGGGCGTTGCCTGTTCATCCTTGGCACTATCAAGAACCGGGGCTACCTGTTCCTGGGTGACGCCTTCTGGCAGATCTTCGATAGTTTCGGTGGGCTCTGCGGGCGCTTCCGTGGGTGCTGCTGCTGGTGTTTCAGCAGGTGCAGCGGGTTGTTCCACCGCTCCAGCCGCGGCGGGCGGTGGAGCAGGCAGTTCCAAACCATAATTGGCCAGACATGCTGCCGTGTCGGGGAAGTTTGCCTGCTGACAAAGTGCATCAATCTGTTGTTGGGCAGCTGCCATTTTGGCGTCGGCCTCGGCGCGTTCGCCACCAGCCAGAATATCGGCAATAGCGTCATTATAAATATCGATCTGAGCTTGCAAATCGGCTGAGATATCTACTGTGGCTTCAGCCGGTGCTGATTGTTCAGCGGCAGGGGCTTGCTGTTCGGCAGGCGCTGCCTGTTCAGCCGGAGCCGCTTCTTCGGCAGGAGCCGGTTGCTCGGCGGGGGCCGCCTGTTCAGCTGGAGCCGGTTCGACCGCTGCTGGTTGCTCGGCTGGGGTTATCTGTTCAGGCGCAACCGGCTCTGGCGCAGGCTCCGGCTGAGGTTCGGGCGCGGGCACAGCCTCAGGTTGCGGCTCTGGCTCTGGTGCAACTTCAGGTTGCGGCTCAGGTTCTGGCGCAACCTCAGGTTGCGGCTCAGGTTCTGGTGCAACTTCAGGCTGCGGTTCTGGCTCTGGCGCGGCTTCAGGCGCAGGCTCTGGCGCGGCTTCAGGCGCAGGCGCTGGTTCAGCGGCAGGCGCCGGTTCGGCGGCAGGCGCCGGTTCGGCGGCGGGAGCGGTCAGGGCGGCAATACATTCGTCAACGCTAGCGTAACCAGCCACAATGCATTGCTCGTTAAAAGCGTTCTGGGCAGTCTTCAGGGCGGCTGCGTCGCCGCTGTTCTGGGCGGTTACAAAAGCCTGATAGGCGGCAACAAGGCCGCTGTCCTGCGCGCTGACGGTGAGCGGGGACAAGGTCAGTAACCCAAGACTGGTGCCGGTAAGCAGCCAATTTCGAAAGCGCATGTTGGTTTTCCTTTGGTCAAACGTCGAGTTGAGCCAGCATCGCGATGGCAAGGTGAACGGGATATGAACGGAAGCGCACGTTCAAATTCGACGTGGCTTCCCGATAAGGTTAGCAACTCCAAGGCTCTGGGAAAGTTCCGAACCTTGCCAAGCGCCAGACCATATGCTGATCGTGGCCTCATTGCGGCAGAATGGCTGGCGCGCGCAAAAGGGAAGTGGCAGGGTGGCGCGGTTTTGCAGAGGAGAGGGATTCGCGCAATGGATTGGGGGACGATCGTTGGCCTGTGGCCGTTTGTTCTGGGGTTGATGATCACCGGCGTGGTTTCCGGGGTTGCCGCAGGATTGCTGGGCGTCGGTGGCGGGGCGGTTATTGTGCCGGCTCTGGCAACCGCGCTTGCCTGGTTGGGCTATGACACCAATCTGGTCATGCATGTTGCGGTTGGTTCCTCGCTCGCCATTATCATTCCCACCGGGTTGATGAGTGCACGATCCCATTATCGCCGGGGCGCGCTGGACCTCGAAACGCTTAAACTCTGGGTGCCCTTCATTGTGGCGGGTACTTTGCTGGGCGGACTGATGGCCGGGCTGTTTTCTGGCAATGTGCTGCGCATCATCTTTGCTGTCATGGCATTTGTGATTGCGATCAACATCGTTTTTTCGTTTCAAACCAAGCTGATGGGCCATTTGCATGGCTCAAAGTTGACGCACCGGATCTCGGCGTTCGTGGTTGGCTATATTTCGGCGATGATGGGGATTGGCGGCGGCTCGTTGAGTGTGCCGACGCAGGTGGCGTTCGGGGCGCCCATTCACCGCGCCGTTGGCACCTCGGCCGCATTGGGCGTTGCAATCGCCATTTCGGGCACCATTGGTTTTATCATTTCGGGGTGGGGCGTTGCGGGCACGCCGCCGTTCAGCGTCGGCTACGTCAATCTGATCGCGCTGGTACTGGTGGGTGTTCTGGCAGCCACTTTTGCGCCGGTGGGGGCGACACTGGCGCATCGGTTGGACCAAAAAACGCTCAAATATGTCTTTGCCGGATTTCTGGTTCTGGTCGGGCTTAACATGCTGTGGAAGGTCATGGCCGGTTAGGAGGTCGGTGGAGACGGTTGACTACGACGGCCATCTCCACCTTCCCCGGCCCCTCGAAAAAGAGGGGAACAGGTTATTGGGATTGGGACAAATCCCACTTTACTGAAACATCAGCGGAGAAAGTTAGTTCCCCAGCTTCGACAGGAACATCGGCACGCGGGGCGGCTTCTGCCATCGCCTTGACCATATATGGCTGGGGAGGGGCGTAGTTCTGCACCTCTTCAATCGTGACGATATCGCCCAGTGTGCCATTGGCCGCTGTTGCGTAGAGTTCGGCGTTGCCTAGAGCATCAGCAAAGGCCTGCTTGCGGGCCTGTTTATAAAGATCGCTCGGATCGGCCACGGCAAAGGTCACGCCGTTAATAGTGTTGGCGCCAATGGTGACAGCTCGGTCCAAAACGCCGCCCAGCGTATCAAGGGCGCGTACGCGCACAGTTACCGAATTTGAGACCTGATAGCCGCTGATTTTGGGCGGTTGGTTGTATCCTGAGGGCGTACGCTGGTCGGAATAGACGTAATTCGGATTGACCGAAAAGCCCGAGGTCTGGATGTCGCGGGGCTGGATGCCCGCATCCTTGAGCGTTGCGATAAGCTCGGCCATGGCGGCGGTGTTTTGGTCAAACGCATCGCGGGCGGTGGTGCCCTGGGTGGTGACGCCCGAGGTCACATAGGCGGTATCGGGCGCAGCGCTCACTTCACCGTGCCCGTTGATCGCAATGGTTCCGGCAAGGGTTGGGCTGGCCATTGCAGCGAAGAGGGCCACAGGGGCGAGGGCGAGAAATGTTCGCATGGTTCGGCTCCAAAAATTGTTGGTGGCACGTCTCGCCACTGAATACGTCAGTATTTGGGCATGGATGAATGGGAGTTGAACGAGGTGTGGAAAACGAAGTTAGCCTAAGGTCGTGGTCCAAATCGCATTTGCAAGGCTTGCATGGCGACACAACGGTGGGTTAGCAAGGCGCTAACATTTTACAGGGGATGGAAATGGACAGAACGGCTTTGCCTGAAAATGGCGTGCTGATCGGGCGGGCGCGTGTGCCGGGCTTTGCCCATCCACGGGCGGTGAGCGTCCGTGACGGGCGGCTGGTGGATATTACGGCGACCGGTGCGGCCACAGTGCGCGATATCGCCGAGGGTGAAGCCCCGGTTGCCCATGTGCGCAATGCCGCTGGCACTGATCTGGGTGACGTCAACGACATTCTGGCCAATAGCTGGGCTGAAAAATGCGATAACAATCGCGCCAGCCTGTTGTCGCCGATCGATTTGCAGGCGATCAAGGCGTCCGGCGTAACCTTTGTCGTGTCGCTCCTCGAGCGGGTGATTGAGGAGCAGGCGCGGGGCGACAAGGCGCGTGCCGATGCGTTGCGGACAGAAATTCTGGGTCTTATCGGCACTGATCTGTCGGAACTGGTGCCGGGTTCGGAAACGGCGATGCAGGTCAAGGCGGCGCTGATAGAGCGCGGCGTGTGGAGCCAGTATCTCGAAGTGGGGATCGGGCCGGACGCGGAGATTTTCACCAAGGGGCAGCCGATGAGTTCGGTCGGATTTGGGGCCGATGTCGGCCTGCATCCGGTTTCGAGCTGGAACAATCCCGAGCCCGAAGTTGCCCTTCTGATCACCAGCGCTGGCAATATCATCGGCGCAACGCTGGGCAATGATGTGAATTTGCGCGATGTCGAAGGGCGTTCGGCGCTGCTGCTGGGCAAGGCCAAGGACAATAATGCTTCGGGCTCGCTCGGACCATTCATTCGCCTGTTTGACGAGACATTCACGCTTGAAACAATTTCAGCGGCGGAGATTGCGCTGAATGTTTCGGGTGAAGATGGATTTGAGCTGGTCGGCAATTCATCGATGAGCCAGATTTCGCGTACCCCTGAATCGCTGGTGGCGGCGACCATCGGGCGGCATCATCAATATCCGGACGGGCTGGTGCTTTATCTTGGCACCATGTTTGCGCCGGTCCAGGATCGTGGCGGAGAAGGCAAAGGTTTCACTCACAAAATAAATGATGTGGTCTCCATCTCGACACCGACGCTTGGCACCCTATCTAACAGAGTAAGGCTATCCACCGAATGCCCGCCCTGGACCTATGGCGCCAGCCATTTGATGCGCGATCTTTCGCGTGCCGACCTCCTCTGATTTTTCCGAATTGAGCTAAAGGCTTTGATCATGACCGACTTGCACAAGAACCTCATCAATGGCGAATGGGTAGGCTCCGACGGCGCCGAGAACATCAATCCGTCCAACACCGCCGATGTTGTGGGGCTTTATTCGCGCGGCACGGTCGAGGACACCAAGCAGGCGATTGCCGCCGCCAAGGCCGCATTTCCGGCATGGTCGCGCTCGGGCATTCTGGAGCGCCATGCCATCTTGCGCAAAACCGCTGATGAAATTCTGGCCCGCAAGCAGGAACTGGGTGAATTGCTCAGCCGTGAGGAAGGCAAGACCCTGCCTGAAGGCATTGGCGAGGTAACGCGCGCCGGTCAGATTTTTGATTTTTATGCTGGTGAAACCCTGCGGCTCGCCGGTGAATTGATGCCAAGTGTGCGTCCCGGCATTGGCATTGAAATTACCCGCGAAGCTGTTGGCGTTGTCGGGATCATCACGCCGTGGAACTTCCCCATCGCCATTCCGGCCTGGAAAATTGCCCCGGCTCTTGCCTATGGCAACACGGTCGTGGTCAAGCCAGCCGATCTGGTGCCGGGCTGCACCTGGGCCATTGTTGACATTTTGAAGCGCGCCGGGCTGCCCAATGGTGTTTTGAACCTGGTCATGGGCCGTGGTTCGGTTGTCGGGCAAACCATGCTCGACAGCAAGGACGTCAACGCCATCTCATTCACCGGCTCGGTGGGCACCGGCAAGCGCGTTGCTGCGGCCTCGATCGAGCATAACCGCAAGTTCCAGCTGGAAATGGGCGGCAAGAACCCGGTTGTGGTTCTGGACGATGCCGATCTCAAGATCGCGGTGGAAACCGTGGCGCAATCGGCTTTCTTTTCAACCGGCCAGCGGTGCACCGCGTCTTCGCGGGTGATCGTCACCGAAGGCATCCACGACAAGTTTGTGTCGGCGCTGGCCGAACGGGCCAAGGGCCTCAAGGTTGGTGATGCGCTGGCCAAGGGCACTGATATCGGGCCGGTGGTCGATGCCAGCCAGCTCAAGCAGGACACCGATTATATCGCTATCGGCAAGAATGAAGGCGCCAAGCTGGTTGCTGGTGGCGAACTGGTCAAGTGCGATACCGAAGGCTTCTATCTGCAGCCAACGCTGTTTACCGAAGCCAACAATCAGATGCGCATTTCGCGCGAAGAAATTTTCGGTCCGGTGGCGTCGGTTATCCGGGTCAAGGATTATGACGAAGCGCTGGCGGTTTCCAACGACACCGATTTCGGTCTGTCGGCTGGTATTGTGACCACCTCGCTGAAATATGCGACCGATTTCAAGCGCAATGCAGAAGCGGGCATGGTGATGGTCAATCTGCCAACGGCGGGCGTTGATTTCCACGTGCCATTCGGTGGGCGCAAGGGCTCGTCCTATGGCTCGCGCGAGCAAGGCAAATATGCGGCTGAATTCTTCACCGTAGTCAAGACGGCCTATACGTCGGCAGGCTAGGCGCGCCTTTCGGTTTGCAAGGTTTGGGTGCCCCGGATTGCCGGGGCACTTTTTGTTTGGCGATTATTTTGAATCGGCCTGATCGATGGCCCAGCTGACGCCGAACGGGTCTTTGACCTGGCCATAAATATCGCCCCAGAACTGCTTTTCCAGCTTCATCGAGACAGTACATCCGGCGGCCACGGCGCGATCCCACCATTTTTGGGCGTCATCGACCTGAATGTGGAGATTAAAGGCCTGCGGCATGGTTATAGCGCTGCCAAATTCGGGGAAGAAATCGCAGAGGAAAATCGGTGCGCCATTGATCTCGATAGTGGCGTGCATGATGCGGGTTTTATCATCGGCGAGCATGACATCGCGTTCGACGGCATCAAATGCCTTTTTGTAAAAGTCGATGGCGTCGCGGGCGCCATTGATGCTGAGGTAGGGCGTAATGCCCGAAATTGCTGCGGGGTCGGCCATATTGAGATCCCTCCAACTGTCGTGCCCGCGCGCCGGGGATCGGCGGTGGGACGACTGCGCAAAAATATGCGCCATGTGGGTGGGAGCTACAAGTGCGCGCTGATTGACACGGAGCGATCAAGAAAACCTATCGGGGACCGAACAAAACGCACTGTCCTATTTTTCAGGGATGGTTAGGTTGCGCCAGCGAGATGCGCGACTGGAAGGATATGGCCGATGCCCAAACCCAATATTTTGCTGATTACCACTGATCAACAACATTTTGAGGCGTTGGGTGTGCACGACCCAAAACTCAAGACGCCAAATCTGGATAGGCTCTGCCGCGAAGGCTCGCGGTTTGACCGGGCCTATTGCCCGTCGCCAGTCTGCACGCCATCGCGCGCCAGCATCATAACCGGGCAATATCCGTCCCATCATGGGGCCTGGACCATCGGGGTGAAACTTCCCGAGGACGTGCCGACGGTCGGCGAGGCGCTGATCGAGGCGGGTTATTCAACGGCCCTGATTGGCAAGGCGCATTTCCAGCCGCTGGCCTCGACCGCGGAATCGCCCTCGATTGAAGCGCAGCCAACGCTGCGGGATCTCGATTTCTGGCGCGGGTTCAACCAGACTTGGTACGGGTTCGAGCATGTCGAACTGGCGCGCAATCATGCCGATGAAAGCCATGTCGGCCAGCATTATGCCATTTGGCTCGAAGAACATGGTTTGACTGACTGGAAGGAATATTTCCAGCCATTACCGGGCGATAGTGCTGCCAAGGCCCCCAAAATGGCCGCCAGATACGGCTATTGCCGCGATGAGCGATCCTGGCAGTTGCCACAGGAATTGCATTATACCCACTGGACCGGGGAACGCTCGCTGGCCTATCTCGATGCACAGGCCGACAGCGACAGGCCCTTCTTCCTGTGGTCAAGTTTCCACGACCCACACCCCCTATACGGTCAGCGAACCGTGGGCCTCGATGTATGATCCCGAGGAGATGACCGTTGGCGCTGTGATGCCGGGTGAGCACGAGCGCAATCCGCCCCATTTTGGCAAGACGCAGGAAGAAAATCCCGATTTTGGTGATTGGCACAAACCCCATGCGGCCCACGGTTGCTCCAGCCATCTCTATCCCGAAGCGGAGCTGAAGAAGGACAAGGCCACCTATTTTGGCATGATCAGCTTTATTGATCAGGAAGTGGGCAAGCTGCTCGACAGGCTCGACGCCTTGGGAATGACCGAGAACACGCTGGTGATCTTTACCACCGACCACGGGCATTTTTTGGGGCAGCACGGGCTGATTGCCAAAGGCCCGTTCCACTACGAGGATATGTTGCGCATTCCCTTCATTGTGCGGCAGCCCGGAACTGTGCCTGCCGGCCGAGTTTCGGCGGCATTGGTGTCACTGGTTGATCTGGCACCGACCATGCTCGATGCGGCGGGGCTCAAGGTGCCGGGCGAAATGCAGGGCGTATCCCAATTGGCCAATTGGTCGGGTGGCGACGAACCGGCGCGGGATTTCGTCATATGCGAAAACCGTCACAATCCCGAAATGCCGCATGTGCAGACCTATGTTGATCAGCGCTACAAGATCAGCGTTTATCGGCATGGCGTGTTCGGCGAACTGTTTGATCTCGAAACGGACCCGCGCGAGATCAATAATCTTTGGGACGAGCCTGCAAGTGCCGGGCTGAAGCAAGATATGCTGCTCGCCATGGTGCAGGGTGTCATGCGATCCGAGCCAACCAGAATGCCCCGGATCGCAGGTGCTTGACGCCTAACGGTGGGCGGCGGTTCGGTCCATGGTGTGGACAGAACTATCGAGCCGCCATTCGAGCAATCGCTGGCGCAGCGCCGCAATTTGGGGCGCGGCTGCTGGATCATTCCAGCGGTTGCTTTCTTCGGTGGGATCGGTTTCGAGGTCGAAATACTGACCCTGATCCGAGCCCAGGTAGAGGACCGCTTTTTCGGTTTTGGTGCGCACCATGGTGATCAGGCGGGTATCTTCCATGGTGACGTCGCCTGCCTGTTCGCAGAATACCGCGTCGCGGCCAGACCAGTCGTTTCCCTTAAGTGCGGGGACCAGACTTTGGGCCTCGAAATCGGCGGGCGGGGTGACGCCAGCCAGTTCAAGAATGGTGGGGCCGAAATCGAATAACTGGCACATTTGTTTGAGGCGCCGACCGCCAGCAAACTTGCCGGGGGCCCAGACGATGGCGGGCACGCGGGTGACCATGTCGTACATCGACCATTTTTGCGACAGGCCGTGTTCGCCAAGATTGTCGCCATGGTCGGACATGAAAATGACGACGGAATTGTCGATATAGCCTTTGGATTCAATGGTTTCGAGCAAACGCCCGATTTGCTTGTCGATCAGGGTGACATTGCCGTCATAATGGGCGCGGAGGCGTCGCAATTGCTCGGTTGTTGGATTGAGCGACCATGAAATGGCGTCGTGATCGACCGCCACGTCATGGGTGCGCTTGTCCTTGAGCATCGGCGGCAGGCCATCGAGATCGGCCTGACTGACGACGGGGACCGGCAGATCGTCCCTGGCGAGATAAGCGTCGGCATATTCCTTTGGCGGATCATACGGGGGGTGCGGGCCGGGAAAGCCAATCTGCATGAACAGGGCTTCGGGCATGGGGCGGGTTTCAAGCCACCATGCAGCGGTTTCGGCGACAAACACATCGGCATGCTGGTGTTCGGCCAGTGGCCATTCAAAGGCGCCGAGGCGTTCGCTGTAATCGGGCAGGGTGCGGTACATGGCGCGCGAGGGTTTGGTTACACCCTGATGCTGAAGCGATTTGTCCCATTCATCGGCAAACCAGCGGCCTTCAAAGAAGCGATCCTTGTTTTCAACCACGAACCGTTCGCTAAAACCTGCTTTGGCATCATAGGGGATGGTGTGCATCTTGCCGACATTGACGCAGTGATAACCAGAATTGGCGAGCAGTTCGACCCAGGTCTTGCTCCAGTTCTGGCCGTTGCGCAAAACCCCGGTGGTGTGCGGGGCATAGCCTGAAAACAGGCTGGCGCGGCTCGGCACGCACGAGGGAGCGTTGATAAAGCAATTGTCGAACGAAACCCCCTCACGAACGAGGCGATCCAGATTGGGCGTGTCCATGTGGGACGCCCCAAGCGCGTTGATGGTGTCGAAGCGCTGCTGGTCGGTGATGACCAGAAAAATGTGGGGGCGCTGGGTCCGTCCGTCCGTCATTATGCGAGATCCTGATTGATATTGGATTTTGTGCGGGAAAGCAGGGTTTCCATTGCGGTGCGCGCCGCATCGGGGTCTGCTGCCTCGATGGCTTTCAGAATATTGTGGTGGAGGGGAACCGACGGGGCAGGCGCTTCGGTGTGGCGCAGGGATATGGTGATAAAGGCGGCAAGCCCCGCTTCGATCATGGCGCCAAAGGCCATCATGAATTCATTGCCGGAGGCGGCCAGTATGGCCTTGTGAAAGCGCAGGTCTGGATCAACAAAGCGCTTGCGATCATGGCTCGCCGCTTCCATTTCAGCAAACGCGCCCGCAATTACGGCAATGGCGGCTTTGTCCTGAAATTGAGCCGCAGCGGCTGCAGCCGCCGGTTCGATGGCCTGTCGCAACGCTAAAAGATCGGTGGCAAAACTATGCTCGGGGCCGATTTCGAGGCGCAAGGCCAGCAGGTCGCGGTCCAGCATCTGCCAGTCTGCCCGTGGCCGCACGCTGGTACCGGCCTTTTTGCGCGATAAAATGAGCCCTTTTGCCGATAATGATTTGAGCGCCTCTCGCACCGAGGTGCGGCTGGCACCAAATTGGGTAGCCAGCTCAATTTCACCTGGCAACAGCGATTGGGGTGGATACTGACCGCGCAGGATGGCCGAAGCCAGTCGACGCGCAATGGCGGCAGCGCCGGTTTCGACGGCGGTGTCATCGCTATGCATGGCGCGAAACATCTGCGGTCATCCTTTCAAATTATGTTGGACATAATGCTTTATGTCTGACATAAACGCAATCCAATTGTCACTTCGCTGGATGGAATGCGTGCTGGTGTTGATGGGATGCAAGGTCGAAATGAGCGGCGCACAGGCGCAGCAGTTCCTGCATGGGCGCGTAGTTGGCGATCGCCCGGCGAAAGATGGCGCCCGAGGGGCCGCTGCGCCGTCCCATATCAAGTGGGGTTGGAATGATCGCTTCCCCCTGCATGCCAGTTACCGCCGCATTGGGCAACATGCACAAATAGTTTCCCTCCTGCAGCAGCCGCAGGGCTGCCAGAAGCGAGCCAGAACGCACGCGAACCTGCGGCGGCGTGCCAGTGCGCTCAACCAGCGCATGCAGCGTTTCGGCTTCATAGACCGGATCAATGGCATAGATAATCCAAGGATAGTCATGCAGGGCCGTGTAGTCGACGGGGCCGCATTGATGAATGGGATGGCCCGAGCGCGCCATGACCCGATCATGGACGTGGGTGAATTCGCGCACTTCAAGCTGGCTGGAGAGCATATCGCCGGCGTGCATGCCGCCAAAGGAAACGTCGATCCTGCCCTCCATCAGGTCCGAATTAACGACCGCGCCAGATCGGTTGCCGATTTCAACAACGAGATTGGGGAAGATTTCGTGCAGCTGGGTCAGAACTCTGGGCAGAACGACGGCGGACCAGAGCGGGCCGGCATTGATGCGCAACAGACCATCGGCCAGACGACCGCCGCTGGCCAATTCAATTTCAGCCAGCTCCCAGTCGCGCGCCAGACGCGAAATGGTGGAGAGCAGCCGCTGGCCAAATCCGGTGGGGCGAACGCCGCGCGCGTGGCGCTCCAGCAGGGGTTGTCCATAGTGTTTTTCAAGCTGACCCAGCGAGCGGGAGAGGGCTGGCTGGGTAATGTTGAGCCGTTCGGCGGCTCGACGAACGCTGCCCGCTTCGGCAATGGCCTGGAAGCGGAACAGAAGATTCATGCGGTCCAACATAGTGATAAATTTCCTTAATCGCTGTTAGCGAGAATGGCATTTGTTTTCTATAGCTGCAATGGATAGGACGAAGGAACAATTTCGGAAAAATGGCCCAAGGCCGTGTCCGATTGATTGGAGGAGAAGACACAATGAAGCGTTTCCCTGGCTCCGGCATCAGCCGGCGCAGTTTTTTGGCAGGTTCGACCGCCCTGGGCGCGATTGCGCTAAGCGGTATCGTGCCCAGCCTGGCGCAGGAATTCAACATCGCCGACCCCATCGCGCCGATCGAAGCCGATGGCCCGTTCCGCTGGATCGACAGTGGCGACCAGAAAGCCGTGTTCTACAAAGCGTTCTTCAAAAAGTATGGCGAAGATCGCGGTATCGAGGTGGTCTATGACGGGCTGCCTTGGAACGAAATCAACACTGTGCTGCCGCTGGGCGTGCGTAACAATACAGCCCAGGATGCATTCTGCCTGCCACTGAACCTGCCACCGGCCTTCGCGGTCAAGGAAGGCTGGGTACAACCGCTTGATGATTATATTCCTGATCTGGCCAAGTGGAAGGAAGGCTTTCCGGCTGGTGCGTTCCTCGAGGGCATCAATGAGTTCGATGGCAAGACCTATGGCTTGCCCTATACGTCGGCTCGCGTGACGAGCGCCCACATCCTGTTTAATCGCAAATATATGCAGGATGCCGGGTTCGATCCTGAAACCACGGCGCTCGACTGGGACACGTTCCGCGAAGCTGCCCGCAAGATCACCGAAAACAGCAAGGGCCGCGCATACGGTCTCATTATGGGTGGTGCGCAGGTCAATCGTTGGGCAGATATCACCCGGACGCTGGCCCAGATGGCAGGACGGGCTTGTGGCGACACTTCAATAGGCACCGGCATTGACTTCCGGACCGGCGAGTTGGTGTTTGACAGCGACGAGTTTGTCGGTGCCGTCGAATTGCTGCTGGCGCTGAATGCCGATGGCAGTATTTTCCCCGGCATCATGGGATTGAATGCACCACAGGCACGCGCACTGGTGCCACAGGGCGCCGCCGGGATGATTTTGCAGGGGCCGTGGAACATTCCGCAGTGGGAACGCGAGAATCCGGATTTCGACTTCGGTATTGCGCCACCACCGGCACCAGCAGGGACGACCGGAACATATGTGATCGCTGGCAGTCTGGCATCATCGGCGAACACCATGTTCATCAATGCCAAGGCCAAAAACCCGCAAATTGCGGCTGATGTGTTCCATTATCTCGGCACCGATCAGGGCCAGACCGATTGGGGCAATGTGGTTGGACCGTCTGATCCCCCGATCTTCCCGAGCGCGCAGGCCAATTCAACCATGTCAGAACGCTCCAAGGCGGCACTCGCCATGTTCCAGGCGGTTATTCGCATTGGACCCAACCCGTTCGCGCGCAATCCAGCGCTTTCGGAAGTGGCCAAGGCCTATGTCGAACCTACACCGAGCCTGGCACAGACCGTGCAGGGACTGTTTACCGGCCAGGCCAGCGGCATCAAGGAGCAGTTGACGACGCTCAAATCGGCGACCAACACCGCGCTGGACGCAGCCTTCAAGGCTGCCAAGGACGCGGGCGCAGACGTCAGCCGCGACGAACTGGTTTTTGCCAATTGGCAGCCAGAACGTGACTACGTCGGCGCTGACTACAAAGCGCTCTGATCTCCCCGACCGGGTCCGTCCGTACCACTCACGGGCGGGCCCTCGATTAGAGAGTTCCTTCATGGCAAGTTCAATTTCGACAGTTCCGCACCGCGCCGGGCTGGGGCATCGCCTCTGGCAGAGCCGGATCGACTATCTGTTCCTCGTTCCGGGAATGGTGATTTTCGGGCTGTTCATTCTCTATCCCCTGTTTGCATCGCAGTGGTTTTCGCTGCTCAACTGGTCGGGATTTGACGCCAATCAGGCGTTTGTGGGCTTTGCCAACTACGCCGAACTTTTGCAGGATAAATATTTCTGGGACGCGTTCGCCCGCTCCTTCATATTCACGCTGAGCACCGTTCCGGCGCAGATGGCGGTGTCGCTCGTCTTTGCCATCATTCTCAACAACAAGCTGTTGCGGATGTCGGCGCTGTTTCGCACCCTGATTTTTTTGCCGGTTGTTACCCCCGTCGCCATTATCGGCATTGTGATGACCATCATGCTCAGCCCCTTTAACGGGCCGGTCAATATCGGGTTGCTCGATGCGGGCCTGATCAATCGGGCCATTGATTTCCTTGGTGATCCCAATCTCGTCCTTTGGACGCTGGCCGGGATATTCGTCTGGAAGTGGGTCGGTGTGACGATGGTCTATTGGCTGGCGGCGCTACAAACCGTGCCGGCCGAGCTTTATGAGGCGGCCAAGCTCGATGGGGTCAAGGGCTGGCAGGTGACCTTCTTTATCGTTTTACCGATGATCACGCCGTTCGCCATCGTTATTGCCCTGATCTCGGCGATTGGTGCGCTCAACGTCTTTCCGCTGATCCAGTCGATGACGCAGGGTGGACCGTACTTCGCCTCCGAAGTGATGGAGGTTTATATTTTTCGCAATGCCTTTGCCACGCTGAACGGGGCAGTGCCGCGCCTGGGTTACGCCAGTGCCGCCGGGGTGTTTTTCGGGCTGGCGATCATGGTGCTGACCATTCTTCAAATATTTGCCGTTCGCTATCTGCGCAGTCGGGAGAAGCCAAATGGCGCTTGAAGCCACCCATAGTGCGGGCAGCGACTATGTTATTCGCAAGCCGTTGGTGACGCCGCGCGTGCGACGCTGGATCGTCAGCGTTCTGCTGGCTGCGGTGTGCTGTATCTGGATCTACCCACTGGTGTGGATGGTATCGGCGTCGTTCAAAACCAATGCCGCCATTTTCGCCAGCGAAGGGCTGATCCCCAGCGAGCCGGTGATCGACAATTATCTGCGCGCCTGGAATGAGGCCAATATCGGGGCCTATTTCTTCAATACCCTGTTTGTCACTGTCGGCTCGGTGCTGCTGGTGACGATTGCTACGGCAATGATGGGCTATGTGCTGGGGCGGCGGAAATTCCTGGGGCGCGGTTTCATCTTTGGTCTGCTGGTTTTCACCATGTTCGTGCCGCAGGGCTACACGATCATTCCGGTGTTCGAGCTGTTGAGCATGCTGGGATTGGGGCAATCGCTCTGGGGCGTGATGCTGGCAACGACCGGCGGGTCATTCGTGATCTTTGTTCTGCTGTTTGCTGGCTATTTCAGCCAAATGCCGGACGAACTTGAAGAAGCCGCCAAGATGGACGGCGTCGGGTTCGTTCGCACCTTCTGGTATGTGATGCTGCCGCTGTCCAAGCCGATCATTGTGACCGTCATCGTCATGCAGACCCTATACGCCTGGAACGACTTCCTGCTGCCATTGGTGGTGACACTGGCCAATCCGGCGATCCGCACGCTTTCGGTCGGGGTTTATGCCTTCAAGGGCGAAAACTTCGTCGATTGGGGTGGGATGACCGCGGCGTCAACCATCACCATCGTGCCGGTGGTCGTGCTGTTTCTGTTCCTGCAACGCTATTTCATTGATGGACTGGCTGGCGCCGTTAAGGGCTGAGCGAGCCATGTTCAACAAGATCAACTGGAGTGTTTCACCCCATGCCCGGACTTAGTCTCAAAGGCGTCACCAAGGCCTATGGCGCGACCAAGGTTATTCACGGCGTCGATATAGAAATCGACAAAGGCGAGTTTTGCGTCTTTGTCGGCCCCTCTGGGTGCGGCAAGTCCACGCTGCTGCGCATGATTGCGGGGCTGGAGGAAATTTCGGGCGGCGATGTGTTCATCAATGATCAGCGCGTCAACGAGGTCGATCCCTCGCACCGCGGCGTTGCCATGGTCTTCCAGACCTATGCGCTTTATCCGCATATGAGCGTCGAGCAAAACATGGGTTTTGGCCTGCGCATGAACGGTCGGCCCAAGGCAGAAGTTGCCAAGCGCGTCGAGGACGCCGCCAAAATCTTGCAGATAGAGGAATTGCTGGATCGGAAACCGCGGCAATTGTCCGGTGGGCAGCGCCAGCGTGTCGCCATCGGACGCGCTATTGTACGTGATCCACAGGTTTTTCTGTTTGACGAGCCACTGTCCAATCTGGACGCGGAACTGCGGGTGGCGACGCGACTGGAAATTGCCAAGCTGCACCGCCAGCTCGGCGGCGCCACAATGATCTATGTGACCCATGATCAGGTCGAGGCGATGACGCTGGCCACCAAGATCGTGGTGTTGCGCCAGGGCATTGTCGAGCAGGTCGGCGCACCAATGGAGCTTTACAGCAACCCCGCCAATCTGTTTGTCGCCGGGTTTATCGGTTCGCCCAAGATGAATTTTCTTGAGGTGTCGCCGGGGGCGGATGGGGCGCTGCAGTTCAAGGATGGCCGATCCATCAATGTAACTGGCAAGGCCAACAATATTGCGACTGTCGGCGTGCGGGCCGATCAATTGCGCGCCGCCCCGTTGGACGCGGCGGCATTGACCGGTGAGGTCAGTGTTGTCGAGCGTCTGGGGGACGCCGAATTTGTTTATGTGCGCACCGGCTGGGGCCAGGAAATCGTGGTTCGTTTCGAGGGCGGTGCCGATATTCCAGTGGGCTCAGAGGTAGGGTTTAACCTCTCGGGCCGTACCCACTTTTTTGATACGGACGGGGCCGCGATTGATGGTTTGACGGTCGCCAGCCACTAAAATTCAATTACCCCGTCGCCAACGCGGGGCCAGCTACCAAGCGGGAATTACGATGCAGCCGAATATATTGTTCATCATGTCCGACGACCATGCGGCGCAGGCCATTTCGGCCTATGGGCAGGGTTTGAACCACACGCCCAATATTGACCGATTGGCCAAGGAGGGCATGCGGCTCGACAATTGCTATGTCACCAATTCGATCTGCACCCCGAGCCGGGCGGCGATCCTGACCGGGACGTATAATCACGTCAATCGGGTCACAACGCTCGATACCCATATCGACAATCGTCTGCCCAATGTGGCCAAGCATTTGCGCGCCAATGGCTATCAGACCGGCATGTTTGGCAAATGGCATCTGGGTGAGGGCAAGGCGCACGAGCCGACCGGGTTTGATCAATGGTCGGTGCTGCCGGGGCAGGGCGATTATTTTGATCCGGTGATGATCGACAGGGACGGCGCGCGGCCCGAAACGGGATATGCCACCGACATTATCACCGACAAGAGCCTTGATTTCATCAAGAACCGGGATGCCGACAAGCCGTTTTTCCTGATGTGCCACCATAAGGCGCCGCATCGCAGTTTCTGGCCGCATCCGAAATATCGTTCCCTCTATGAGAACGAGGATCTGCCGGTTCCCGAGACCTTTGATGATGACTACAGCAATCGCGGAGCTGCTGCGGCGGCGGCCAAGATGCGGGTGCGGGTTGACATGACCTATGAGGACCTTGGATTGGTCCAGCCCGAAGGTGGCGCTGAAATTGGCGAACTGATGTTTGTCGGCGGGCGCAATCGCAAGGTGCCGGATGTGCCCGAGGGCGGAGAATTGCGGCTGGTTGATGCGCTGAGCGGGGAGAATTTCGTGTTCACCGACAGCCACGAGCTGGGTCTGTTCAAATATCAGCGCTATATCAAACGCTATCTGCGGACAGTGGCCTCGATTGACGAAAATGTCGGGCGGCTACTCGACTATCTCGACGAGAGCGGTTTGGCACAAAATACCATCGTCATCTACACTTCGGACCAGGGCTTTTTCCTCGGCGAGCATGGGTGGTTCGACAAGCGGTTCATGTATGAGGAATCGCTGCAAATGCCGTTCCTGATCCGTTATCCCGAGGTGATCAAGGCGGGCACCACATCACAAAATATCGCCACCAATGTCGATTTTGCGCCCACCTTTCTTGATTATGCCGGGGTGCGGGTGCCAAGCTACATGCAGGGGCGCACCATGCGACCAGTGCTGGAGGCAAGTGCGGGTGTTGAATGGGAAAATCTGGCCTACCACCGCTATTGGATGCACAAGGACAATATCCATAATGCCTTTGCCCATTATGGGGTGCGCAACGAGCGCTACAAGCTGATCTACTGGTACAATGATCCGCTCGACCAACTGGGCGCGACGCCGGGCGACGAGCCACCAGAATGGGAATTGTTCGATTGTCAGGAAGATCCGTTCGAATTGAACAATCTGGCGGCCGATCCGGGGCATCGTGAAATATTCAAATCCATGGTTGGATTGCTTGATAGCAAAATGGATGAGATCGGCGACCTTGCCGAACATGACAGTCGTACGGTATTGGCTGGGTAGGCATTCTCATATTTGAGTCTGCCCGCTCCAAATAAAGGAAAATCTGATGTCTTGCTGCGCGCCAGCGCGCGGTCCGGGCGATAAGTCCGCCGTTGCCGTTTCATCTGTCGATCTTGAACCGGGTGTTGTCACCGAGGCACCGCGCGTTCGATTTGCGGCGGCGCGCAGTTTTGTCGGCACCAGCAAGGCAGAAATCGCCGGTGACGGCGAAAGTCCGGTGCGCAATGTGACGCTCAAGCCATTTTCGCTCGACGTTCACTCGGTAACCAATGCGCGGTTTGCCGCGTTCGTTTCGGCGACCGGCTATGTCACTGAAGCCGAACAATTTGGCTGGTCGCCGGTGTTTCGCGGGCTATTGGACGATCAATCGGCGCCACCACCATCCAATACGGCAACGCCCTGGTGGGTAATGGTGGATGGCTCCTATTGGGCAGCGCCCGAAGGGCCGGGCTCTTCAATCGAGGCGCGCATGGATCATCCCGTGGTGCAGGTCTCCTGGGCCGACGCAAGAGCGTTTGCAACCTGGGCTGGTGGGCGATTGCCCACTGAGGCCGAGTGGGAGCATGCGGCGCGCGGCGGTCTGGAAAATCCCAAATTTCCCTGGGGCGATGCGGAACCGGATGACGAAACGATTTTCTGCAATATCTGGCAGGGTGAGTTCCCGCACAAGAATACCCAGGTCGATGGTTTTATGGGCACCTGTCCGGTGGAAGCCTTTGCCCCCAATGGGGCGGGCCTTTACGGCATGGCCGGCAATGTCTGGGAATGGACGGGCGACACCTTCCGGGTTCGCTCCCTGTCGCGCGAGGCCAAGGCGCGTAATGCCCATGCCAGCGACACCCAGGAAAAAGTGCTCAAGGGCGGCTCGTTCCTTTGTCATATATCCTATTGTTATCGCTACCGGATCGCGGCCCGCTCGGCGTTGACCGCAGAATCGTCGGCAAGCAATACCGGCTTCCGACTCGCCTACGACGACTAGGCGCCATCTGGCGTTCAACCTGACAATTGGCCCCGGCTCCCGGTCGATTTGTCATCAATTTCGCCCAAAGGAGCCAAGCCCCACAGCACGCAGCCGCGTGCTTTTACTATTTGATCGGAACCATTTTTTTCATGTCTGGCCCAGATATTCACGCCGATATTATCGAAGATGCTGGTGCGAAGGGGGCGGCGAAGGAGGAAAAAGAAACCCGGTTGATGCGCATGGGGCGCCGCTGGGGCGAGTGGCATCGCAAGATTGTCGGGCACAGCCATATCGGCTTTGGTGCTCGAATTCGCATGTTGGTGCGACAGCGCGAAATCTGGCTGGTGCTGCTGGCGGTAGTGGTTGGTTGTGTTGCGGGGCTGGTCGTTGTGGCGCTGCATGAAATTGCCTATCTCATCCAGACATTGCTCTACACCCTGCCGCCGGAACAACGCCTGAGTGGGCTGGGTGGCATTGATTTTGGCCAGGCCTTCATTCCGGCTGCGGGCGGGATACTGCTGGGCATCATTGCCCTGCTGCTGCGCAATCGCAAATCGCGGTATGTCGACCTTGTGGAGGGCAATGCGCTGCACGGGGGGCGGCTGTCGATGGTCGACAGCCTGATCATTACCGGTCAGACGATTGTTTCCAACGGCTTTGGTGCATCGGTGGGGCTGGAAGCGGCCTATACCCAAATGGGGGGCGGCATTGCTTCCAAACTTGGCGACTTGTTCCAGTTGCGGCGCGTCGATCTACGTCGCCTGGTTGGTTGCGGGGCGGCAGGGGCGATTGCGGCAGCGTTCGGTGCGCCGCTAACCGGGGCTTTCTATGCGTTCGAATTGATCATCGGCACCTATACGATTGGCACGCTGGCACCGGTCATGGCGGCCTCGATTGCGGCTGTTCTGGTCAGCGGGCTGTTCGGGCACGGCGCGCCCATCGTTTCCATCTCGCAGGCCGTGGCGATCAATTTTCCCCAGATTGCCGTCATCCTGTTATTTGGCCTGATCGCCGGGGGGCTCGGCATTGTGCTGATGCGGCTGGTGACCTGGGTTGAGGCGGGGTTCAAAAAACTCAATATCCCGACCTATCTCCGCCCGGCGGCCGGTGGACTGCTGCTCGGCGGCATGGCACTGATTTCGCCCAAAGTATTGTCGTCGGGGCATGCGGCGCTGCAGCAGGCGTTTGAGTCCAATCCCTTGCCGATCTGGATTGCGGCCTTTGTCGTCATCTTGAAAATTACTGCGTCTGCTGTCTCGCTCGGATCAGGGTTCCGTGGCGGGCTGTTTTTTGCCTCGTTGTTTCTCGGGGCAATGGTGGGGCAGATCCTGTTTGCTGTTGTTGATTTCATTGACCCCTCGATATTTGTCGATGACAGCGTGCCGATGCTGGTGGGCATGGCGGGTCTTGCCGCAGCAATTGTCGGCGGCCCGCTGACCATGGCGTTCTTGACGCTGGAAACCTCGGGCAGTCTGCCGTTAACGGTGGCGGTTTTGGCCTCGGCGGTCGCCTCCTCGATGCTGGTGCGCGAAACATTTGGTTACTCGTTCACCACCTGGCGCTTCCATCTGCGCGGCGAAACCATCCGCAGCGCCCATGATGTGGGGCTGTTGCGGAACCTGACCGTGGGCAAGATGATGCGGCGCGATCTCAAGTCGATCCCGCTGGGGCGGCCAATTCGGGAATTTCGGCGACTTTATCCGCTGGGGTCGGCGCAGCGCGTGATCGTGCTCAACGAGCAGGAAAAATATGCCGGCTTGATCTATGTCTCGGAAGCCTATGCCGATGGTGTGGATGATGAAACCGCGCCCATCGACGGGCTGATGCGCTTTGCCAACAATGTCTTGCACCCGGCAATGGGGGCCAATGACGCGGCACGGATTTTCGACGAGGCCAAGGCCGAAGCGCTGGCGGTGGTGACCGATCTTGCCGACCGCACCGTCATCGGCACCCTGACCGAGGCGCATTTGCTGCGGCGATATTCTGAAGAACTGGAAAAGGTCCGGGTCGATCTATCGGGGCAGCGCTAGGATGCTAGGATGCTAGGATGCCGATGCGGTATTGGTGCCGACAATTTGTGCTGCTAGACCGGGAAAGTTACCCCGAGATTCAAAGGAATTGACGCCGTGAAAGCTGTATTTCTACTGTTTGATTCCCTTAATAAAGCTGCGCTCAACTGTTATGGCGGTACGCGGATCGATACGCCGAATTTTGACCGGTTGGCGGCAAAGTCGGTACAGTTTGATCGTCATTATGTAGGCTCGATGCCTTGCATGCCGGCGCGCAGGGATATGCATACGGGGCGGCTGAATTTTCTGCATCGCAGCTGGGGACCACTCGAGCCGTTCGACAAATCTTTTGTCAAACAGTTGCGCAATGCGGGCACTTATACCCATCTGGTGACCGACCATTTTCACTATTTCTATGAGGGTGGCAGCACCTATCACACGCAATATTCCAGCTGGGATTTTGTACGCGGGCAGGAGGGCGACCGCTGGAAAGCCATGGTTGAGCCCCCCATGGATCGTTTCCAGCAAATGTATCATCCGCACCAGACCAGCCTCGAAGACGAGCGGTTTGTGCCCCACATGGTCAATCGAGAAACTATCAAGACCGAAGCCGATTTCCCGCTGGCGCAATGCATGGAACGCGGCTTTGAGTTTCTCGATGGCAGTCGGGACAAGGACAATTGGTTCTTGCAGCTAGAATGTTTTGATCCGCACGAGCCCTTCTTTGCGCCCGAGCGTTTCCGCAAGGATTTCCCGACCGATTACGACGGGCCCATCCTTGATTGGCCGCGCTATTCGCGCGTCGATGAAAGTGCGGCCGAAATTGATGAGCTGCGCGCCAATTATGCGGCGTTGGTCGCAATGTGCGACGAGTATTTCGGCAAGGTGCTGGACTATTTTGACGAGCATGACATGTGGAAAGACACCACTTTGGTGGTGTCGACTGATCATGGCTATCTGTTGGGCGAGCACGATTGGTGGGCCAAGAACCGCATGCCGTTCTACAATGAGATCGCCAATATTCCGCTGTTTATCGCGCATCCTGATCATGCCGATCAGGCCGGTTCGGTGCGCACTGGTCTGACCCAGACCATGGATTTGATGCCGACTTTTCTGGACCTGTTCAACCAGCCCATCCCCGATAGTGTGGAAGGGCGGTCCCTGTTGCCGTTGCTGGGGGCGGACGGCCCCAACCATGAGGCGGTGCTTTACGGCATATTTGGCGGGGCAACCAATATCACCGACGGACGCTATAGTTATTTCCGTTATCCGCCAGATATTCATGATCAGGAGATTTTTGAATATACGCTGATGCCAACCCACCAGCGCCGCCACTTTACGCCAGAGACACTGGTGCAAAGCAAGCTGACCGAAGGCTTTGGATTTACCGACGGTATGCCAACGCTGCAGATACCGGCGCGCAAGGCACCTGACGGGCGGGTGATCGGTCAGGGGATGATCGAGGACACGACAACTGTGCTCTATGATCTGGAAACTGATCCTGGTCAGACAAAGCCGATTGACGCGCCTGACGTTGTGGCGCGGCTTGAGCAGCAGATGATCGCGTTGATGCAGCGAAATGAAGCGCCGCCCGAATCCTACACCAGGTTGGGTCTTACCCTGTGAGTGCTACCCTTTTTTGGGTGAGCCTGGCGGACGGGACGCGGGTTGGGTTTGATGTTGATCAGGGGCTGGACCTGCGACATCTGATTATTGATGGCGTTGATATGGCGCCAGTGCCTTATCCAGCCCCTCCGGCCGACGAGATGCGCGCGCGGGCCATTGGCGGGGTGATGTTCACCTGCGGGACGGAACATATCCGCCAGCCCTGCCGGTCAGTTGGCCCAGCAGGTGGCATGGTCGACTGGCCGCTGCATGGCACCTTCATCACCAATCCGGCCCAAGATATTCAGCAGGGCAGCGATGGCGATAGTGTCACCGTTGCAGGAACAATTCGCATAGTTCAGGTGGATGGGGGCGTGGTTGAGGTCGAGCGCCGCTATAGTCTGTCGCAAAACCCTATCAGCGTCCGGCTTGAGGATCGCATTACCAATATTGGCGTGCAGATCTGCGTGCCCATGATGATGTATCACATCAATTTTGACGGTCGATTTATTGATAAAACGTCGAAAATTGCCGGGACAGCATGGCACGCGAGTGTGCCGTTGACGCCCGGCATCGCGCGGCATTGTGAGCCATTTGCCGCCGGTGGGGCTGAATTGACATTGGCTTTGGCGCCAGTGCGCAGCGTTCGGTTCAGTGCGGGCGCCGAACAGCTGCCGTGGCTGCAAATCTATCGACAGTTGGATGAAACCACCAATATCGCCTGCGTTGAACCGGCGTCCCATCCATTTGGAACGCGGGCGCAATTGCAGGATGAGGGTCTGCTCACGCCATTGGCGCCCGGGAAATCGTTCAGCTATTGGATCGAGATGCGTTTCATGCCGCTTGCGGCTTAGATCACCAGGCCTGTTTTCTGATCAAAGAAATGGTATTTTCCTGGCTCGACAGAAAAGGCCACGGCTGAGCCGGGTGGCAGGTTGACGCGTTCCTTGACGGTGGCGAGAAAGTCGCTGCCAGCACAGGTGCAACTGACCAGCGTTTCAGCGCCGGTTGGTTCCACCAGTGTCAATTGGCCATTGAGCCCGTTGCCATCAGGCGCAAAGAACAGGTTTTCCGGTCGAATACCGAGATCTATAGCCACACCTGGTTTGGATTTATGGTCGAGCTGCAATATTTGCCCGTCGGCCAGTTCCACCTTGCCATCGGCGCGGGTGGTCGCGGGCAGAATGTTCATTGAGGGGGAGCCGATGAATGTTGCCACGAACCGGTTGGCCGGGTGGTCATATAGCTCAAGCGGCGAGCCGACCTGCGAGATATGCCCGCCTTCCAGCACGATGATCTTGTCGGCCATGGTCATGGCCTCGATCTGGTCGTGGGTCACATAGACAATGGTGGTCTTGAGCTTTTGGTGCAGGGTCTTGATCTCGGCCCGCATCTTGACGCGCAGCTTGGCGTCGAGATTGGACAGGGGTTCATCAAACAGGAACACCGCCGGATCGCGCACAATGGCGCGGCCCATGGCGACGCGCTGGCGCTGGCCGCCCGACAATTGTCCGGGGGTGCGTTCCAAAAGTTCGCCGAGCCCGAGAATGTCGGCGGCCCGATTGACTGCCCTGGCGATCTCGTCCTTGGACACTTTTTTCAGCCGCAGCGAAAAGCCCATGTTCTCGGCCACGGTCATATGCGGATAGAGGGCATAGTTCTGGAACACCATGGCGATGTTGCGTTCCTTGGGCAGCAGGTCGTTGACGACGCGCCCGCCAATGGAAATTTCACCGCCGGTGATTTCCTCAAGCCCGGCAATCATGCGCAAAAGCGTTGATTTACCGCAGCCGGACGGCCCAACAAGGACGGCGAACTCACCTTCCTCAATGTGGGCGTTGATGCCGTGAATGACCTCAAGGCCGCCATAATTCTTGATGAGCGCGTTGATATCAATGTGGGACATGGGGTTATTTTCCTTGCAGGGCGCGGTTCATGGCGATGTCAATGTGTTCGCTCAGGGCGGTGGCGGCGCTGTTGCCGTCGCCGTTTCGGCAGTGCTCAAGAATAGTCATGTGTTCGCCGAGCGCTTCTATGGCACGCTGGTGCGACATCCTATTGCTGACCTTGATCAGGCGCAAGCGGGCGGCATTGACCTGATAGACTTCCGTCAGCAATCCGTTGTCGATGTGGTCGATGATTTTGTCGTGCATTTCCCAATCAACGTCGACGGCGGTTTCCAGAACTTCATCGGGCACGCTAGTTCTTGCTGATTCAAGTACTTGCATTGTTTTGTTCATGAGTTGAGTCACCTCCAACTCGTTGCCCGGTTCGGCAAAGGAGCGGACGGCCTGCATTTCGAGCATTTTGCGCAGCCCAAAGGCTTCGCGGATGAAGCGCGTTGTGATGTCGGCAACCTGAATGCCGCGCTGCGGATGCACCTTGAGCAGTGATTCGTGTTCAAGCTTTTGAATGGCCTCGCGGGCCGTGGCGATGGGGACGCCGGCCAGTTCCGCCAACTCTTTTTGCGTGACGAACTGGCCCGGCGACAATTCGCCGGAGAGGAGGCGCTCACGAAAATTTTGATAGGCTGCAACACGGGACATAAGGAGCTCACGGTTTGATCTGCTGGCTCCCCCGATCAGTGTCGCTGACGGTTGGCCTTGATACAGAACTACCCTGTTTCAATCAGAAAAGACAGACTGAAGTCAACTCAATTTATGAATAGACAATCACTGATTGATCAGTTATCGATATCGCCATGAAGCGAGATTTAGCAGAGCAATCCGGCATGAATGTTGCCCAGAGCATTGATCGTATCGAGGTCTTTGCGCTGGCGTGTGCGGTTGAGGGTGGGCCGGTTTCGACACTGGCGCTGATGCCGGTTCGCACCGGACTGCTGATTAAGCTGACCAGTTCGGACAGCGTGTTCGGCTGGGGCGAAGCCTGGAGCAATTATCCGCCCAAGGGGAACCTCAACAAGCTCGCCCTGCTCGAAGATCCAATCGTGCCGGCCTTTTTTGATCTGCCGCCATTGCCTTGGCACGCGGTGCGGCCAATGTTGGAGCAGCGGCTGCATCGCATGGTCATTCATACAGGCGAGTCAGGGCCTTTTGCGCACTGCTTTGCCGCCATTGATATGGCGATGGCCGATCTTGCGGCGCGCCGGGGCGGCATTTCGCTGGCCGGATTGCTGGGGGCGGGCCAGGCCACCAAAGCCCAAGTCTATGCCAGTTCCCCGGACGTCAGCGACGTCGATGCCCTGCCAGAGCGATTGCGCGCGGCGGGCCATACCGGGGTCAAGATCAAGATCGGTTTTGATGGTGAACGCGACCTTGGCGTTCTGTCGCGCTTCCGCAAGGCAGATGGGGCCGGGTTGGCGCTCTATGTCGATGCCAATCAGAACTGGTCGATTGAAGCGGGCTTGCGCAATATTGCCGAAATTGCCCAATTCGAACCCGGTTTTGTCGAAGAAGCCATATTGGCCGATACCCCGGTTGACCAGTGGCGGGAATTTGCCAAACGGTCGGCGCTGCCGTTGGCCGCGGGCGAGAATATCGCCGGCCTTGAGAGTTTTAATCGCCACGTCGATGCGCAGCTCTTGAGCGTGGTGCAGCCCGATGTGGCGAAGTGGGGTGGCGTCAGTGGCGCGATCGCGGTGGGAAAACATGCCCTGGTCAATGGAGCCGGATGCACGTTGCACTATATGGGCACTGTTGTTGGTCTGGCGACGTCGCTGCACACGCTGGCGGCCATCGGCGGAGATGGGCGGGTGGAGCTGGATTTTAATCCAAATCCATTGCGTACCGATCTGGGAGCGATTGATCTGGTGCCCGTTGACGGGTTCCTGCCGCTGCCAGAAGGACCCGGGATCGGGTTTGAGCCTGACCCGGCGGCGTTGACGCGCTTCGCCATCGCCACACTCGATATCCAAAAATAATCGTTCAATCGGAGGAAACTACATGAGACGTCATATTCTTACAAAGCTTCTGCTTGCCAGCACCGTGCTGGCGATGGGTGCAAGTTCAGTGTTGGCTGACGCCAATCTGGTGTTCCGTTTCAATGACAGCGAACGCGACGAAATGCGGGCTGCGCTGGATGAATTCGAAGCGGCTAATCCGGGGATCAAGGTCGAATTGCAGACCATTGCCTGGAACGACGCGCGCGACCAGTTCTTGCGCGAGTCAGCTGTGGGTCAAGGGCCCGACGTTGTGCACATCGCCTTTGTCTGGACCCAGGAAATGGCAGAGGCGGAAGCTGTCTTGCCGCTGGACGAGCTGACCAAATATGGCGAACTGCCAAACGGGTTTGACGATTTTATCGCCACGGACCTGACCATGTATGAGGGCAAAGCCTATGGGTTGCCCTGGACGGCTGATACCTGGGCGATGGTTTATCGCACCGACGTTCTGGCCGAGGCCGGTATCGACGATTTGCCAACGACCTGGGCTGACCTGCGCAAGGACAGTGAAATCATCAAGGAAAAGACGGGCAAGACCGGCTTTTCGTTCCCCGCTGCCAATCAGGTCTGGTTCCCGGCCAATTATTATCTGTGGTCCAATGGTGGCAATTTCATCGAAGCCGATGGCAATGGCGGGTACAAGGTTGGCGCCACGCGCGAGCAGATCGCCGACGATATGAACTATTTCAAGGGCTATATTGATGATGGTCTGGCACCGCGCTCGATCCTGTCGATTGATGAGCCTCAGGACCCGGCCTTGATGCAGGGGCTCATGGATGGTTCGCAAGCCATGGCCCTGATGCCAACCAATACCTACCGGCAGTTGCTGGGTGCCTATGAGCAGGCGCATCCGGGCGAAGATATTCCGTTCAATTCCGGCGTCATGATGGCCGGATCGCAAGCCCCACAAACCCATCTTGGTGGGCGTACGCTGGCAGTCAATGCCAATACCGAGCATCCCGAAGAAGCCTGGAAGCTGGTGCAGTTCCTGTCGTCGGCCCCGATCTTTGAAAAGTACTATACCAACCAGTTCCCGGCTCAAAAGTCGCTGCTGTCAAAGATTGAGTACCGGCCAGAGGAACTTGGCTTTGCCAAGGAACTGGCAGATCACACCCGCACCTGGGGTGCCTATGCTGACAGTGGCGTTGGGGTTGGTCCCTTGTGGAACCTGACGGCACGCGCCTTCGGCACGGCGCTGTCGGGCCAGTCGAGCACTGAACAGGCGGCGGACGATTTGATTGCCGAAATCAACCGCATGCTGGGCAAGTAATTTGCCATCCGGGCGGGGGCGTCAGCCCCTGCCATCCCTCCGAATTAAACGCGCAAGGCTGCCCGGATGACCATTTCTCCCAAAATGCGCACCAGGATGACGATCTTCTGGATGTTGCTGCCGACTTTTCTGATCCTGATCGGGTTCTATCTGTTTCCAACGCTCTATAATCTGGAATTGAGCTTTACTGACATTACGCTGCTCAAACTCAAAAAGGGCGGTGACTTTGTCGGGGCCACCAATTATTCGGAGTTTCTGACCAGTTCGACCTTTCGCGATATTGCGATCAACACAGTGTTCTGGTTGACGGCGATATCGGTCACAGTGCGCATCGTGCTGGGGTTGCTGTTTGCGCTGTTGCTGAATTCAAAATTCCTCAAATCCATGCGCCTGACCACCATTGCCCGGCTGATGCTGCTGGTGCCGTGGGCAACGCCACCTGTGGTTGCGGTTATCGCCTGGCGCTGGTTGCTTGATCCGACCTATGGGCCGATCAATTCATGGCTGCTCAGTTCGGGGCTTATCAGCGATCCAATCGCATTTACCGCGACGCTATCAACAGTGTGGCCTGCGATCATCACTATCATTGTGTGGAACACCACACCGCTGATTGGCGTCAGCCTGTTGGCGGCGCTGCAGACCATTCCCGAAGATCTCAACGAGGCGGCGGCTATTGATGGGGCGACGCGCTGGCAGCAATTCCGCTTCATCACGCTGCCATATCTGATGCCAACTATTTCGGTTCTGACGCTAATGAGCGTGATCTGGACGTTTAACAATTTTGTCTATGTCTGGCTGACCACTGGCGCCGGGCCGGGCACTTTTACCAATGTGCTGGCGACTGAAGTTTACATGAAAGCTTTCATTGATCTGCGGATCGGCTATTCGGCGGCAATCGGGGTGACGATGGCGGTGGTGATGGCATTTTTTGGTGCCATGTATTTCCGCTATTTCGGCCTGACCGACATGCAGGACAAGGTGGGCTAAGACCATGAGAACCAGATCAGTCAATCCCGTTGCCAATATCATCGAAAACGGTGCCCTGCTTATCGCCTTTGTCGTCTTTGCGGTATTTTTGCTGGGGCCTGCGTTTTACGTGTTCAAAGGCTCGTTTGAAAACCTATCGGTATCGCTGATTTCCAGTGATGGCGGCTGGACGCTCAACAATTATATCTCGTTGTTTCAGTCGGGTTATTTCATCTATGTCGTCAACTCGCTGGTGGTGTGCATCACCGCCACCGCCATGGCCTGCACCATCTCGCTGTTTTGCGCCTATTGCCTGTCGCGCTTCCGGTTCAAGGGGCGGGGATTTGTGTTCGCGGCGATCATGGGCGGGCAGTTTTTTCCATGGATCATTCTGGTCAATCCGATCTTTATCGTTTTTGCCCGCAGCGGGCTGATCAATAGCCAGATCGGGTTGATCCTTTGCTACACCGCCTTCATCACCCCGTTCACGATCTATTTGATGGTGGGGTACCTGACCACCATTCCAAAGAGTCTTGATGAAGCGGCCATCGTTGATGGTGCCTCCCGATTTACGGTTGTGACCAAGATCATCCTGCCGATCATGTGGCCGGGCATGGTGGCGGCGGGCACATTCGGGTTTTTGCAAAGCTGGTCGGAATATTTGTTGGCGCTGGCGCTGATTACCGACAATGCCAAAAAGACAATTCCGCTGGGGCTCTATCAGTATTTCGGCGATGTGCAGGTGGATTGGGGAGCGGTCATGGCCGGATCGGTTGTCGCCACCGTGCCGACGCTGCTGCTATTCCTGCCGCTGCAACGCAAGCTGGTCTCGGGCCTCACAGCAGGCGCGACCAAATAGGGCACAAAACTATTGGGCGCCACCTCTGGCGACGGCGCCCAATGGATTGGACAAAACCTCGTTCATGCCCAGCAATACCGCGCCAAATACTGACGCATCATCTTCAAGCCGTGTGGCAGTGTAGAGCGCGTCGCTACCGGGTGCGAAAGGCTCAATGGCCGCCAGAAATGGGACGAGGAACGCATCGCCCAGCGCCAGCGGATAGCCGCCCAGCGTGATGCTGGTAGGATTAACCAGATTGATCAGCGCGGCGGCCCCCCGACCAAGCCAATCTGCGGCCGTTGCGATGGCGACCGTCGCATCGTTATTGCCAGCAAGATGCAGGTCAAGGAGCGCAGCGCAATAGTCATTGATGGCATCGGAACTGTCACCCACAGCCAGACCGGTTGGGGCGGCATAGCGGGTCAGCGCATCGAAACCCGCAACGGCGTTCAGGCATCCATAAGCGCCGCATTTGCACTGGCGCCCGCCGCGTTCCAGCGGCAAATGCCCGAAGCGGTTGATAGGCGGGGCAGGCGGGCCAAATGGATGCTCAGCGCTCGCATGGCCCAAACCCGCACCAATGCCGATCTGAATATGAACCAGTTGCCCTTGGGTGCTGGGCGCGATTTCGCGCCAGTTGGCAATCGCGGCGCAGGCGGCAACGTCGCCCAGAAGTATGGTGGGACAGTCAGGACCGACAGCTTTTTGCAGCAGCGACGCAAATGGGGTGTTGTGCAAAACCTCAAAGCTGGAAGACTTGATACCGGCGCGGTCTGATGTGACTGAGGCGGGTATTGAAACGCCAATGCCCGAGGGCATGAAGCCGATCTCATCGGCAACCGCGCGAACATAGGTGGCGAGGCGTTCAATAATCTGGTCGGCGCTCGCCCGGTTCATGATCGGGTAGTGGTGGTCGTGCAGTAGAGTGCCATCGAAATCGCGCGCCTGAATGGCAAGGCGATCGAGGCGATAATCAATGCCAATAAAATAGTGCTGGCGCGATCGCAGACCCAGATAAAGGGAAGGCCTGCCGCGTCCGCTCGAGGGGCGCACTTCGGTTTCATGGACATAGCCTGCCTGCACCAGATCGCCGACAATTCTGGTTATCGCGGGCTTGGACAGCCCCATGGCCTCCGCCAGTTGTGTGCGCGTGATCTCTTGAATTTCCCATATAATTCTGAGCGCCGTCGCCAGGTTGTGGCGACGGATCAGCGGCTGGGCCAGCACACGCGTCGGTCTGTTCACTGTTCAAACTCTCCAGCCATTAGTGGGGCGATCAAAGGAAACGGCTTGACATGAAAACGACTCTGGACAATTAATTACATCACTTAACAAAATAAGCCGGATTCACGGCAATGCAACCCCGGAGGAAAATATGAGCACTTTCACATCGACGCCCTTCAATCGTCGCGCCATCCTGAAAATGGGCGCGGCAGCAGCGGCGGTGGCGCCGTTTGCCAGCCTTTCGGGCCGTACAATGGCGGCCTCGGGCGAGCCGCTCACCATCATGCTGCTTGGACCCAACTCGGCCACGGTTGATGACTTCAAGAACAATCTGCTTCCTGCCTTCACCAAGGAAAGCGGTATTGAGGTAAATTTGCAGACCTCAGACTGGGGGTCGGGATTTCAAAAGGTAACGACGGCTGCAGCCAGTGGAACGCTGGCGGACATTGTCATGCTGGGCGGGATCTGGACCGCGCCCCTGGCAGACAAGGGCGCCCTGTTACCGCTGACCGACTATCTGGCCAACTGGGCCGACCGAGACAGCTTTTACCCTGCGATGATCGCCGATGGGGCCTATGATGGCGTCGATTATGCGCTGCCAATCTACGCCGATACGCGCACGGCGCTCTATCGTCGCGATATTCTGGAAGCCGTTGGTGTTTCTGAAAGCGACCTGCCCAAGGATTGGGACAGCTTCAAGGCGCTGGCCAAGACCATTGCCGCATCTGACACCAGCGCCAAGCGCACCCCGGTTTTCTGGGGCACCAACAAGTCAATTGGTCTGCAGCAGTCCTTTGCCCAGTTGATCCTTCAAAACGGCGGCACCTACTATGGGGCAGATGGATCGGCGCAGTTTGCAAGCGATGCAAACGTCGAGGCGCTGGACTATCTGGTCAGCTTCTTCCGCGATGGCCTGTCCGACGTGAATCAGGTCTTTTCGGGCTCAGGTCCCTTGCCCGTGGTTTCGGGAAACAGTGCCATGACCTTGAATGGCTTTGCCGAAATCGGCAACGCCCGCGCCAACGCCCCCGACATGGTTGATCAGATCATTGCCGGTCCGCCGCTGGCTGCCAAAAAGGGTGGTGCGCCAGTCTCGTCGGCCTGGATCAACAAGCTCGGCATCTCGGCTGGCAGCAAGAATCCGGATGAGGCATGGATGCTGTTGCAACACCTGCTCACCAAGAACAATGCCGAAGTCATTTCCAAGGATTACGGTGGATTGCCGGGCCGCAAGGATCTGGCCAACGCGGATTATCTGTCCGGGGTCAGCGCGGGCTTTACGGCAGCGTCGGACTATATCGTGCCGCAGCCTGCAAACCCCAACATGCTGATTATCGCCAAGGAGATCAACACAGCCGTTGAAAAGGCTGTGCGTCAAATGGGCGAGCCAGCTGCGGTTCTGGCGGAACTTGACGCAAAGATCGACCAAATCAATGGTCGCTAAACCTTCAACCCCAACCGGGTTTGAAAGCCATCGTCGCCGGGCCGGGATTTTTCTCGTCAGCCCGGCGATTGCGGCCATGATGCTGACCTCGATCGTGCCGCTGATACTGGCCATTGGTCTGAGTTTTACCGACTATGATCTGTTCAGTACGCCCAGCTTCAACGGGCTGACCAACTATCAGCAATTGTTCTCGGACTCGGTGTTCTGGCAGGCTCTTGGCAACACTATCAGTTTTGCCTTCGGCCAGGTGGTAATCGGCGTCGTTGCGGCCATCGGGGTTGCGCTGCTGTTCAACCAGAACCTGACCGGTGGCGCGGCCATGCGCACCATCGTCTACATTCCGCAGGCGGCATCCTATGTGGTGGTGGCGCTGCTCTGGAACATGATGCTGGACCCGGCGATGGGGCCATTCAGCCGGATTGTGCAGGCATTTGGTGGTGGGCCGGTCTATTTCCTGTCCAGCATCGAATTGGCCATGCCGTCCATCGTGGTGGTCAGTCTCTGGCGCAATATCGGCTACTTCATGATCATTATTCTGGCGGCGCTGAAATCGGTGCCCAAGGAACTGCTGGAAGCGGCGGCGCTGGATGGGGCCGGGGCGATCCGCCGATTCTTTTATATCACCTTGCCCGAGATCCGGTCGGCCGTGGTGTTTGTCGCCATCACCTGGTTTCTGGGCGGGCTGCAAATGTTCACCCAATCCTATGTGATGACCGGCGGTGGGCCAATCAATGCCACCAAGACGCTGGTCTACATCATGTATGACGAGGCGTTTTCGGCACTCAATATCGGCAAGGCATCGGCAATCGCTGTGCTGCTGTTCGGCGCCGTGGTGGTTCTTAGCGTGTCGCTGCGCGCCATCAGCTATCTGATGCGGAGGAAATCCCAATGAAATCTTCCAAATCGCGTCTGCCGATGGCGACTTGGCACGGCGTCGCGCTGGTGCTGGCGGCCCTTTATGTCGTGCCGATGATCTACATTGTTCTGGCCTCATTGACCCCGACAGGTGAGCCCGTTGGTCAGGTACCGAGCCGCCTCGAATTTGGCAATTACATCGACGCCTTTGCCAGCAGCAATTTTGGCCTGTTTCTGGCCAATAGCGTGTTGGTCTCGGTCATCAGCACGGCGGCGCAGATCGCGCTTTCCTGCACGGCTGGCTACGCGTTGGCAAAGCTGCCGCTGCCGGGCAAGGGCCTGATCATGATGTTGCTGGTAGCGCTTCTGGTAGTGCCGCCCGAAATCGTCATGGTGCCGCTATTCGTCATGAGCAAGCAGGTGCCGTTCATAGGCGGCAATGACTGGCTGGGCAATGGCGGGCAGGGCCTGATCGACTCCCTGCCAGGGCTGATGGCGCCGCACGTTGTCAGTGCCCTGGGCATTTTCCTGATGCGGCAATTCTATCAGGATCTGCCCGACGAGTTGGGCGATGCGGCGCGGGTTGACGGGGCCAGCGAGCGGCGGATCTTTGTTATGATATATACCCCGTTGGTCATGCCAGCGGTGGCAGTTGTGGGCATTTTTGCCTTTCAGTCGGCCTGGAACGACTTCCTGTGGCCGTTGATCATGACGCGCAGCACTGACATGCAGACCCTGCAATTGGGCCTGACGGTGTTCTTTCAGGAAAACTCGACCCAGTGGAACCTGCTGATGGCGGTGGTGCTGACCATCAGCCTGCCGGTGTTGGCGCTATTCCTGTTTATTCAAAAATTCTTCCGGGCCGATGTGATGTCGGGCGCGGTCAAGTGAGTGCAAACCATGTCTGAAAAACCCAATATCGTAATGCTGCTGATCGACGATTTGGGATGGCGCGATCTGGGGTGTTACGGGTCTTCGTTCTATGAAACCCCAAATCTGGACGCGTTGGCGGCCAGCGGTACCCAGTTCAAACAGGCCTATGCGTCGGCGCCGGTTTGCTCGCCCAGCCGGGCCAGCATGATGAGTGGCAAATATCCGGCCCGTGTTGGCATTACCCAATATATCGGCGGCCACAGCGTGGGCGAGTTGCGTGATGTGCCCTATTTTTACGGTCTGCCCGAGAATGAATATTCGCTGGCGCGCGCTTTGGGCGCGGGCGGCTATCAGACATGGCACGTGGGCAAATGGCATCTGGGCGACGAGCGGCTATGGCCTGAAAATCATGGTTTTGATGTCAATATCGGCGGCTGTGCCAGGGGCGCGCCGCTAACCTATTTCAGCCCCTACAACCTGCCAACTCTAACAGATGGGCCGGAAGGCGAATATCTGACAGACCGGCTGACCGATGAAGCCATCGGGTTGGTTGAGCAGGCGGGCGATCAGCCGTTTTTCCTCAATTTCTGGCATTATGGGGTGCATACGCCGATCGAAGCGCCCGCCGAACTGGTCGCGAAATATGAGCGCAAGGCCGAGGCGATGGGCCTTGATGTCAATGCCATCGAGCAGGGCGAACCGATGACCGCCTGGCATCTTGAGGGCACTCACGTTCAGCGCCGTACCGTGCAGTCCAACCCCACTTATGCGGCGATGATGGAAAATCTGGACACCAATATTGGCCGGTTGGTCGGGGCGCTGCGCCGCACCGGCAAGCTCGACAATACGCTGATCATTTTCACCTCGGACAATGGTGGCCTTTCGACTGCCGAGGGATCCCCGACCTGCAATCTGCCACTGGCGGAGGGCAAGGGCTGGATGCAGGACGGGGGAGTGCGGGTGCCGTTCATTGCCTGCTGGCCCGGCCATGTGCCGCCGCGCACTTCCGATCTGGTTTTCACCACGCCCGATATCTACCCGACATTGTTGGGATTGGCCGGGATCGACAAAATCCCGTCCCAGCATGTGGATGGGGTCGACCTTTGGCCGCAGTGGTCGGGCGCAACCGAGGAAACCGGACGCGGCCCCGTTTATTGGCATTATCCGCACTATTCCAATCAGGGTGGAACGCCCGGAGCCGCGGTGCGGGTGGGCGATTTCAAATTGATCCGCTGGTTCGAGGACGGAAGACAGGCGCTCTATAATCTGGCGGACGACATTGCTGAAGCCCATGATTTATCGAAGCAGGAGCCGGCGCGTGTCGCGGCCCTCAGCGCCTTGCTGGATGGGTGGTCGGACGATGTCATGGCGGCAATTCCAACGGTCAATCCGGTGCGCCGGGGCTTTGACAACATCAATGCCAGCCAGCCCGACCGGGTTTAAGGGCAGACAATAAAGCCTGATGCGATCAGGCATGATCACTTTCGACAGTTGCGGGCTCGGCCCGGTCGAGGGGCGGGAGGAGGAACAAATTATGGCCAATGTGGTTCTTGAAAAAATCGGCAAACATTATGGCCCGGTCGAGGTGCTCAAAGGGATTTCCATCGAGGTCGAGGAAGGCGAATTTGTGGCGCTGGTGGGCCCGTCAGGGTGCGGAAAGTCCACGCTATTAAGAACCATTGCGGGGCTCGAGGATATCAGCGCCGGTGTCATCAATATTGGTGGCCGCGTCGTCAATGATCTGCGCCCGATGGACCGCGACATCGCCATGGTTTTTCAAAACTATGCGCTCTATCCGCAGATGAGTGTTTTGCAAAACATGTCCTTCTCGCTCAAGCTCAAGGGCGTGCCCAAGGCGCAAGTGCTGGAGAGGGTCAATCGCGCGGCGGCGATCCTGGGGCTGGAAAACTTGCTGCAGCGCTATCCGCGCCAATTGTCGGGTGGCCAACGCCAGCGTGTGGCGATGGGGCGCGCGATTGTGCGCGATCCGCAGGTTTTTCTGTTCGATGAGCCCTTGTCCAATCTCGATGCCAAGCTGCGGGTGCAGATGCGCGCCGAGATCAAGGAACTGCATCAGCGCCTGGGCACCACGATGATCTATGTCACCCATGATCAGGTTGAGGCCATGACTATGGCCAGCAAGATAGTGGTGCTGCGCGACGGCGTGGTCGAGCAGATCGGCGGCCCGCTCGAACTTTATGACAATCCCAGGAACAAGTTTGTGGCAGGCTTTATCGGCTCGCCTTCGATGAACCTGCTAGACGGGAAAATGACGCCTGAGGGGTTCACAACGCCAGATGGCATCGTCCTGCCGACCGGCAACAAGAACCCAAACGCCGTTACCTATGGCGTGCGGCCTGAGCATCTTACAATTGCGCCAACCGGCATGCCGCTCAAGGTTTCGGTGGTCGAACCGACGGGTTTTGAAACCCAGATTATCGGCACGGTCGGCAATCAGCATTTTACCGGCATTTTCCGCGACCGGATCGACGCCGCCCCCGGCAGCACCATCCACGTTTCGAGCGAACTGTCGGTCGTGCACCTGTTTGATGAAAAGGGCGACAGTCTGGCTTGAGGGCGGGGTCAAGGCGGCCCGCACCGCCGGATCTTCGGTGTCTGATCCAAGGCTAAATTCCCGAACGTCACCGGCGAAGCTGGTTCTTCTTTAACCGACATGGCCGGCGTGCCGGGAGGGTAGGGCGAACCATGCTAGCGTTGGTGCGTTGAGCTTGACCGTGAGCAGTTCATTTGTGCTGCTCCACTCAGTCAAGGAAATCATGATGGCAGGCAAAAATATCTCGGCAAACGCACTCGTCGTTGTGGGTACAGGCGCGGGTGCCAAGTTTTTCCGCAATAGTGGCGGTGCCAACAAAATCGCGCTGACGTTGGACAGCCAGATCGAAGCGGGAAATATGGCGGACGAAGGGCCGTCGGGTAAAAGTCCACCCGAGCAGTCCGACAAGGAGTCGATGGAAGCGACCTTTTCCAAGCAGTTGGCAAATCGCCTTTATGCAATGGCGCAGAGAGGCGAATTTGACGACCTCGTACTTATTCTCGATCCTGGCACCCTGGGCGAAGTTCGTCCGCTCCTGCATGGGGAAGTACAAAGCAGGCTGAGACTTGAATTGGCTAAAACCCTGACCAACAGTTCCACGTCAGAAATCATCAAGACACTGCAGGCGGCTTAAAACGAGCGCCCCGTAGAGCCAAATTTCCAGGGGCCTGTCAGTCACAGGCTTTAACTTGCCCCGATATTTGTGCAATGTGCGAGAAGTTGAGGGCTCGAACATTGTCGTATCTGTTGAAAGTCTTGGCACCCACCAGCGCATTGCGCAGACGTGAAGGCGGGCACGCGCGCGTCACCAACATGGAGCTGTTTTTCGACCTGGTTTATGTCTTCTCGATAATCCAGTTGTCGCATTTTCTGCTGGAGCACCAGACATGGGTTGGCGCGTTGCAGGCCGCAACCGTTTTTGCCGGTGTCTGGTGGGCTTGGAACTATACGGCCTGGGCCACGAACTGGATCGATCCGGATCATGCGGCAGGGCGCGTGCTGATGATCGTGCTGATGGGCTGCGCGCTGTTGATGGCGATTGCCATACCCTATTCTTTCGATGACAGAGGCGGGCTGTTTGTGGGCGCCTATGTGGTCATGGCGCTGGTGCGGGCCGGATATATGGCAGCACTTTTCCGTGGCCAGACCATGGGCCGAAACTATGCCCAATTGTGCGCCTGGAGCGCCTTTTCCGGTCTTTTCTGGATCGCGGGCGTCGTCCTGCCCGATCTTCGCCTGCCGCTGTGGATAGCCGCGGTGCTGATTGATTATGCCGCGCCGTTCGCCGGTTTCTGGCTTCCCGGCGTGGGGGCGACGCCCATGAACAGTTGGCCGCTGGCGGGTTTGCACCTGTTGGAGCGTAACCAACAGGTGTTCATCATCTCGCTTGGGGAATCCATCCTGTTGCTCGGCGGCACGCTCGTTGGGGCGACGCTTCTGGGGGCATCTCTTCTGGCCGCGGGCATAGGATTTGGCATCATTGTAACCCTGTGGTGGCTCTATTTCGTTCATACGACGAGCCGGGGAGAACATGCATTCGAACACGCCAGCGACCACACCAGATTGGCACGCAGCGGGCTTGCCTATGCTCATGGCATTATGGTTGCCGGTGCCATTGTGGTCGCCGTGGCGATTGAAGAGATCATCGCCCACCCGACGGAAAGTGCGCATTTGCCGACCATCTTCGTGGCTGTCCTGGGACCGGCGATTTATCTGCTGGGCAGCGCAATCTTTTACCGCACGATGGCGCAACGTATTCCGCTCGCCTATTTTGCCGGGTTTGCGCTATTGGCCGCGCTGGGCTGGGGCATTCAGGCATTCCACGCTTCCGCTCTTTCCTTGGGGGTGGGGGTTTTGGCCGTGATGATTACGCTGGCGTTCGCGGCGGCACGCGAGCAACGGGCATGAGTGTGGCCGCCGGGTCCCCGCGCGCCGAAGTCGCCAAGACCGGCGGGCTGCTCGGCGCCATGGTGTTGCACAATCTGATCTATCCGCTCTCGACGAGCGGTGGGGTCGGGCCGCTGATCTTTTATGCGGTCTATGCTTCGATATTCGTTCTGGGCACCTGGCTGTTGACGCAGGACAAGCGGTTGCGGGGCCTCGCAGTGGTGACGGGCGCGACGGCCTTTGCAGCCGGGATCGTGAATTCATATGCCGCTTCGCGCGGGGCCGCGCTTGGCGTGTCCCTGACGTCAATCGCCTATCATGGGGTGATGATCGCGGTGCTGGTGCGCTATACGTTTACTGCGCGCACGGTGCTGACCGAAGTGATCCTGGCGGCAACATTGCTCTATCTGGTCCTGGGGTCTCTTTTCGCGGCTGTCTTTGGGCTGCTTCTCTGGTTTGAGCCGGGGGCATTTGCCGATTCGTCAGGGGCGCAGGTGCAATGGCAGCAATTGCTCTATTTCAGCTACGCGACCCTGACGACGCTGGGATATGGCGACATCGTTCCCAAAAGTTTTTACGCTCAGGCCTTTGCCGCGTTTGAGGCTATCGTGGGCACGCTCTATACGGTCGTCCTGCTTTCGCGTCTTGTCGGGCTGCACGCGTCGGCCAGATCCTGAACCGGCGCGCTCATTGGCAATAATCAGGCGGGGATCAAGCCCTTGTTGGCGAGGTCTGTCCAAAGTGCTGCCGGGGGCTTGGCGCGGGCCTGGACCATGTTGGAGCGCAGCCGATCAGGATGGGAGACTCCGATCAGGGTTGAGGCGACCAAGGGCTCCTGCATGGCAAAATGTAGAGCTGCCTGGGGCAGGGCGGTGTCATGGGCCCTGCAGACCGATTGCAACTCTTCGGCGCGCGCCAGGATGTCATCTGACGCGGCCTGATAGTTGAAGGTGGCGCCGGGCTTGGGGCCGGTCGCCAGAATGCCCGAGTTGAAAACGCCGCCAATTACCAGACGGATGTTTTTCTCGCGGCAAGTCGGCAGCAGGGTGTTGGCCGCATCATTGTCGAGAAGCGTATAACGCCCGGCCAGCAAAATGACGTCCATGTCAACGTTTCTTGCCACCTCAAGGCAGACTTCAACCTCGTTGACACCCAGCCCAACGGCCTTGATCGCGCCGCTGGCCTTGAGTTCTTCAAGGGCCTTCCAGCCAGAACCGAGCAGATCGCTGATATGGCGCGGTGCATCAGCACCATGGGTCTCGGTGCCGACGTCGTGGACATAGAGTATGTCGATGCGATTAAGACCTAGCCGCTGATAGCTGTCCTCGACCGAGCGCATGATGCCATCATAGGAATAATCATAGTGCTGATCAAAGGGCGGCGGATTGACGAAGCCATTTATCTTGGCGCGAAATTCTGAAGCGGGCTTTAGAATCCGGCCGACTTTGGTTGAAAGCACATAGTCAGACTTGCCCCGCAGAAAGTCGCCAACACGCCGTTCGGCAAGGCCCTGACCATAATGGGGTGCGGTATCAAAGTAGCGGATACCTTCGTCCCACGCTGCCGCCAAAACATCCTGAGCCGTATCGTAGCTCGTTTCCCGATAAAGACCAGCAATTCCGGCAGTTCCCAGGGAAATTGAACCCAACTGGTCAAGAAGGGGAATCGTGGACTTTGTGGTCATGGAAAACTCTTGAGTTTGTAGGTGGGATTTCTTGTGGGATGTTCAGCGTATGGGGGCTTGAATTGTGCCCCGCTCGGCCATACGGAAATTGATGGGATGAATTTTTGGTTTCGAGCGGAACATTTAGGATAATTCGCGGCTTTTGTCCAATATTTATCGGTCTTGACGGACCAGCGGAATGCCATTACCTCTAATCATAGGAGGACTTTTAGCTGTTGAGGCGTTTCAATGGCTACCTAACCTATTATAGCAGGATTGGATACTCACCTTGCAGACCATGATCATCGAAAGTGTTGAAGTCAGTCGAGTCATCGACACCCCGGTTCCGAAGCCGGGCAAGGGCGAGGTCTTGATCAAGGTGGATTATGTCGGCCTGTGTGGTAGCGACCTCAACACCTATATGGGCGTCAATCCGCTGGCAAAGCTGCCGCGCATTCCGGGCCATGAAATCGCCGGGACGGTAATGGAGCTGGGTGAAGGAGTTGAAATCGACGGGGGGTTGGTGCCCATGTGGTGGTGGTGCCCTATACAACGTGCGGCACCTGTTCATCCTGCCGGAAGGGTCGGGTCAATGCATGTCGCTACAACCAGACGATGGGTGTTCAAAAAGATGGCGGCATGAGCGAAATGCTGGTTGCGCCAGTTGAAAAAATCATCGTGAACAAGACTTTGCCATCCCAGAGGCTTGCACTGGTTGAACCACTGTCGGTCGGTTTTCACGCCGCCGCCCGTGGCAGTATCAGCACGGGTGATCGGGTCGTTGTTCTTGGGTGCGGCATGATCGGGGTTGGTGCCATCATGGGTGCCGCTGCGCGCGGGGCCGAAGTCATTGCTGTGGATCTTGGGTCGGCCAAAAAGGACAAGGCGCTGGCGTTTGGTGCCAGCCACTTTATCGCCTCGGGCGAACAGGACGTCGATGCCATCGTCAATGAGTTGACGGGCGGCGACGGCGCTGATGTGGTCATTGAGGCGGTTGGGGTCCCTGACACTTTTGTCAAGGCGGTCGATCTTGCCTGCTTTGCCGGCCGGGTGGTTTATGTCGGCTATTCCAAAGCGCCGGTCAGCTACAACACCTCGTTGTTCAACCTCAAGGAATTGGACATTCACGGATCACGCAACGCCACCCGCGCCGATTTCGAGGCAGTAATAGCCCATCTTGAAGATCTGGGCGATGTGGCCGACGATCTGATCTCCAAAATGTTCCCCTTGGCCGATGCTGCTGAAGCCCTGCCATATTGGCTGCGGGAACGGGCCGACACGTTCAAAGTCATGGTGAAATGCGCCTGACGCATAGCTCCATCAGACATTTTGACATCAACATTGGCGTCGCGGTGAACCTGAAGTTAGCACATTGGCGCTCTGCGGTGCCATTTTGCCAGCCTTGAGAACCGGGTTAGAGTGGGCAAACCCGATTCTCGGGGTGCATCAATTTTCCCAAAAGATTAAAGGCCAGAATGCCCCTGAGCGATTTTGTCCGGCTCCACGATCCCCGCTTTAAAACCTGCCTGGATGACGGTGCAGAGTTGGTCAAACTCTGGAGCGGCGGCAAGTGGGTTGAGGGCCCGGCGTGGTTCGATGCGGGCTATCTCATCTGGTCGGACGTGCCCAACAACCGCCTTTACAAGTGGGATGAGGCGAGTGTGACTGTTAGCGTTTTTCGCTCATCGTCTGCAATGTCGAATGGCAATTCTCCGACCCGCGACGGACGCTTGCTCACCTGCGAGCAGGGGAGCCGTCGTATCACCCGCACCGAGCACGATGGCAGCATCACGGTCTTAGCCTCGCATTTTGAGGGAAAAAAGTTCAATGCACCCAACGATATAGTGGAAAAGAGCGACGGCTCCGTCTGGTTTACCGATCCCGATTATGGGCCGTCCGGACGGGCCGGCTCACTCGAACTTGACGGGTGTCATGTTTACCGGGTTGATCCTGAAAGCGGGGAAGTGACGCAGGTGATCAATGATATGGTCATGCCCAACGGGCTGGCGTTTTCGCCCGACGAACGATGGCTTTATGTCGTGGATACCGGCAGCACGCACTTTGCGGATGGCCCCAATCACATTCGCCGTTTTGAGGTCGGGCCTGACGGAAACCTGAGCGGTGGAGCAGTTATTGCGCGCAATCAGGCCAAGGGCTTTGACGGTTTGCGCGTTGATACCGAGGGGCGTTTATGGTGCGGCAGCTGGGATGGCGTTGACTGTCTGGATGCTGATGGGGTGATGCTCGGTCAGGTCCTGGTGCCCGAGCGCGTTGCAAATCTGGCCTTTGGTGGTGCTGGTCGCAACGTGCTTTATATGTGCGGTACAACTTCGCTTTACGCCTGCTCAACCAACGTTGTGGGCACCCCCTGATCAGCCAAAATACACCCTAAAGCCGCCCCATGATAAGGTCGGCGCAGCGGTCCCCCAGCATCATGGCGGGGGCGGTGGTGTTGCCAGCGTTAATGTTGGGAACCGCCGACATGTCGCAAACGCGCAATCCTTCGACCCCGCGAACCCGCAGCCGAGCGTCAAGGACCGCCATGCGGTCGCCATCAGCACCCATGCGCGCGGTGCTCGCAGGGTGATAATTGGTTTTGACAAACCGTTTGCAGTGGGTTCGCATTGCCTCGTCGGATAGATCGTCCAGCGGCGGGCTGACGACACCATGCAGGCGATCCGCGAGAGGTTTTTCGGTAAAGGCACGGAGGAAGAAACGCTGGCCGTCGATCATGGCTTGCATGTCATCGGGATGCTTGAGCAAATTGGGCGAAACCAGTGGCATTGCCGATGGATCGGATGAGGCCAAACGAACCTCGCCGCGCGACTTGGGCTTGACCAGCACGGTTGTGATGGTCATGCCATAATCATCCTTGATGGCGTCGAGTGCGTCGCGATCAAGATAAACAATCGGGACGCAAAACGCCTGAATAGTCGGTGGTGCCTCTGGATCGGTGGGGTTGACGAAAGCACCCGCCTCGATACCGGCAGAGGTAATGGGGCCGGAGCCGAATATCTTGAATTGCAGTCCGTTGCGCAGCATGCGCCAACCAACGCCTTGCTTGAAATAGCCATAAGGGCCGTTTGCCAGAGCCGTCATGGGTACTTCTGGATGATCAATCAGATTCTGGCCGACGCCCGGTAGATCGACGAGACATTCAATGCCGTGATCTGCAAGATCGGCGGCAGCACCAAGTCCCGAAAGCATCAGCAATTTTGGGGTTATTAACGCGCCCGCTGAAACAATGATTTCGCCCTCGACCATAACGCGATGATCGCGGCCTGAGCGATCCTTATAGACGACGCCAACCGCGCGACCATTTTCGACAATAATGCGCTGCACTTCACTGTGTAGACGTACCGTCAGATTGGGGTTGTTTTCTTGGGGGGACAGGTAAGCATAGGCGGCCGACGAGCGCTTTCCATTGCGGTTCATGAACTGGTAGAAGCCTACGCCGCGCTGGTTGCCATCGTTGAAATCGGGATTGAACGGCTCGCCAAGCCCTTGAACAACCTGCACGAACCAACGTGAAAATTCATTGATGTGGCCGGGATCTGACACGAGGAGCGGCCCGGCGTGTCCGTGATATTGATTGTTGAGCCGGTTGTTGTTTTCCATTCCGGTGAAGTGCGGCAGGACGTCGTCCCAGCCCCAGCCAATGGCGTCGTTGTTGCCACGCAAAACCTCCTGCCACTCATCATAATCGGCGGCGCGCCCGCGCATATAGACTTGCGCATTGACCGATGTGCCGCCTCCTAGAACATGGCCCTGGGGAATATCATGGGCGCGACCATCCAGATGTGCCTGGGGCGTTGTACGATGATAGCGCATGAACTTGGAGCCATTGATCATCTTGAATATGCCAGGGGGCATATCGAGCAATGGATGGCGATTTGAGTGACCCGCTTCGAGCAGCAAAACGCGGGCGCCGCCTTCGCTGGCGAGGCGAGATGCTGCAACGCAACCGGCAGCGCCACCGCCGATGACGATATGGTCGAAAGTATCGCTCATAACTCTTCGGTGCTGAAAGTAACGCGGACATGTTCCCATGCTGCGTCCAAGTGATTGACCAGCGCGGATTCGGCGACAACGGGATCGCGTTCCAGAATGGCGTTCATAATGGTTTCGTGGGCCTGATAGTTCATGGCATTGCGCTCGGGCGAGCGCAGCATCTTGGACCAGTGCGGCGCAAGCCAGGCCGTATAGGCTTCGTGGATTGCCGGGAAAATCGGATTGCGTGGCACGCGATAGAGGGCGCCGTGAAAAGCTGTGTCGGTGCGATAGAACTCAAGCAGAATCAGGAATGGCTGCCTGATTGGCGGCCAAGGCCAATTTGAGGTCGGCGATATCCTGTTTCTGGGCTGACAGGGCGGCTTCCCTAACGAGGGCACGCTCAATAAAAAGGCGGCTGCTGTAGAGGTTCCTGACGCCACCCTTGTCGGCCAGAAGATGCCGGACGACGCCGCTGACAGCATTGAGGGCCGATTCGTAATCGGGCTTGCGGACCACAGGGCGGAAACGGGGTTTGCTTTCCACAAGTCCCCGGCTGGCAAGGGTTGATATGGCTTCGCGGATGACGGTGCGGCTGGTACCGAACTGCTCCATCAGGTCCCGTTCGGCCGGCAGGGGCGTGTTTGGCGGCAGGGTGCCCGAGCTTATCTGGGCCTCCAATGCGGCCGTCACGGCATCTGCGGCGCGGCCTCGCGGCAATGTGCCATCCAGCGAAGTCATCGGTGTGTCTCCAGTTTCAACTTGATCGCCCGCTCGGTCGAATATTTCAAACCGTCGAGATGCGCGATTTGGTGAACCAAACTATTCACAATCCGTCGCTACATGTAAATTGATATCGTCAATTCTGGCATTTTCTACGCTTTTTTTATGAAACGGTTTGACATTGTGTGTCGTTTGAAGCCTATATAACGACAATATGGTAGGACCAAATGGAAAGCGGTGCAATGGACCTTCGCGATAGATCCGGTTCAAATATTGTCCACGAATCCATGTATGTGGATGGGGCCTGGCTGGATGATCGGGGACGCCAGCGGATAGAAGTCCTTAATCCTGCCAACGAGCAGGTAATTGGTACGATTGAGGAAGGTACGCCCGACGATGCCGTGATGGCACTGGAAGCGGCACGGCGCGCGCAACCGGGATGGGCTGCCCTTCCGGCGCCAACGCGCGGCGCCCTTGTGTCGCGGCTGGCCGATGCAGTTGTGGCAAACGCCGAGCATCTAGCGCGGGTAGTAACCCTTGAGCAGGGTAAGCCAATTGGGCAGGCACGCGGCGAGATCGGTGCGGTCGTGGCGTTTTTGCGCTATGCAGCCGAAAATGCGCGGCGGATCGAGGGTGATATCATTGCCTCCGACAATCCCAATGAGGAGATCCAGATCAGGCGGCATCCGCACGGCGTGGTCGTCGGGTTGACCGCATGGAATTATCCGGCTGCCCTAGCGGCCCGCAAGTTGGGTCCGGCTCTAGTGACCGGAAATACCTTTGTCCTGTTGGCCCATGAAATTACCCCGCTCTCCGGGCTCGAACTGGCGCGATTGGCCCATGAAGCCGGTTTTCCGCCCGGGGTATTCAATGTGGTCACCGGGCGCGGGCTGGTGGTCGGCAAGACATTGGTGGAAAGTCCGCTGTCGGACCTGGTTACCATGACCGGCAGCACGCGCGCCGGTAAGCAGATTTACGGTTCGGGGGCAGCGGGGCTCAAAGTCCTGCGGCTCGAACTGGGTGGCAAGGCACCATTCATTGTGATGGAAGACGCCGATATTAATACAGCGGTCGGGGCTGCGGTTGCAGCGCGCTACACCAATTGCGGGCAGATATGCACCTGCAACGAGCGCATGTATCTGCATAGCGATATCGCCGATGAGTTCCTTGAAAAATTCATCAAGGCGTCGAAAGCGCTGACCATCGGGGATCCGATGGAAGACCCCGACATGGGCCCCAAGGTTAGCGGCATCGAAGTCGACAAGATCAAGCAGATGGTTGATCGCGGTGTGGCGGCTGGTGCCAAGGTGTTGCTCGAAGGTGGTCCGATGTCGGGTGGCATTTATGACAAGGGCCACTGGTATGCGCCAACGGTTCTTGAAGTGACTGAAAACTCGTCCCCGCTCATTCAGGAAGAAGTCTTTGGCCCGGTTGTACCAGCGCTGCGCGTCGACAGTTTCGAGCAGGCGATCGCGCATGCCAATGATACCGAATACGGTCTTTCGGCTTATCTGTTTACGCAGAACATGAAGCGGTTGCTGGAATTGCCCAGCGCGTTGAAATTTGGTGAAATCTACTTCAATCGCAGCAATGGCGAGGCCATTCAGGGTTTCCACACCGGCTGGGGGCATTCGGGTCTGGGCGGTGAGGACGGGAAGTACGGCTTTGACGGCTATCTGCGTAAGCAGACGCTGTATGTGAATTGGGGCTAGTGCAGTTGCACGCTGTCATTTCAAAGGACAGGTTAAGAATATGACGTCAATTACCTCGGTTGAGGTCCGCCGGTTTGCTGTGCCTTTGGACGAAGTGCTGGTTGATGCCAAGCATGGAAACCACACCCATTTTGAGTTGGTGACGGTAACCATTACGCTGGACAACGGGATGAGTGGGACCGGCTACACTTATACCGGCGGCAGGGGCGGTCGCGCGATCGTCGCGATGATCGAATATGATCTGGCGCCCATGCTGATCGGCAGGGATGCAGAGCAGATCGAAGCGCTTTACGAGGAGATGGGCTGGCACATTCACTATGTGGGGCGTGGTGGTGTTGCCGCATTTGCAATTTCAGCGCTGGATATTGCCTTGTGGGACATTCGTGGCAAACAGCGGCAGCAGCCGCTTTGGCAGATGGCTGGCGGCGCGGCAAATACCTGTCGCGCTTATTGTGGTGGCATTGATCTTGGCTTTGATTTGCCCAAACTGCAAAGGAGCGTCCAGGGGTATCTTGATCGCGGTTTTAACGGGGTCAAGATCAAGATCGGTCGACCCACGCTGGCTGAGGATGTCGAGCGGGTCGCGGCGGTGCGTCAATTGGTTGGGCCCGACGTGGCGTTCATGGTCGATGCAAATTACTCGATGAGTGTTGAGCAAGCCATTGCGGCGGCCGAGGCCTTTCGCCCGTTCAACCTGGCCTGGTTTGAAGAACCCACCATTCCGGACGATTATCACGGCTATGCCAAGATTGCGGCGGCAACGGGAATGCCTTTGGCGATGGGCGAAAATCTTCATACAATCCATGAATTTGAATATGCCTTCGCAGACGCGGGGCTTTCGTTCATCCAACCCGATTCCTCCAATTGCGGGGGAATAACCGGATTTTTGCAGGTAGCTTCGCTGGCGCGGCAAAAGGATATTCCTGTCTGTAGTCACGGCATGCAGGAATTGCACGTCAGCCTGGTTTCGGGCCAGGCCAACGCTGGATGGATTGAGGTTCATTCATTTCCGATTGATCAATACACCAAGCGGCCTCTGGTCGTGCGCGACGGGCGTGCGGTAGCACCGGACACGCCCGGCGTTGGGGTCGAATTTGATTGGAACAAACTTGAAGCTGCCTGCGCGCAGGAACATTAAGGACTGAAATTATGACGACTTCGGCCGCCTATTATACCGGGAACAAGAAATTTTCGCTCGAGCAGGTGACGGTGTCGCCGCCAGGACCGGGGCAGGTTCAGGTCGATGTGTCCTACTGTGGCATATGCGGGACGGATCTTCATATTTACCTTGGCCACATGGACAAGCGGGTTGGCGACCACCGTGTAATCGGGCATGAAATGTCGGGCAAGATTGCGGCCGTCGGCGAAGGTGTGACCGGGTTGAAGCCGGGCCAGAATATTGTGGTGCGGCCGCTAGATCATTGTGGTGATTGTCCGGCGTGCAATGCTGGCCATGCCCACATTTGCCACAAGCTTAAATTTATTGGCGTCGATTCCGATGGCGCGTTCCAGCAGAAGTGGAACGTTCCCGCCCATACAATTCACGTGTTGCCAGACGGGCTGTCGCTTGAGCATGCGGCGTTGATCGAACCATTGGCCGTTGCCTGCCATGATGTGCGGCGGGGTCGAGTGGCCAAGGGTGAGGATGTGCTGGTAATCGGCGGTGGTCCAATCGGTATGCTGATCGCCCAGGTTGCGCGTCATGCCGGTGGCAATGTGACGGTTTCGGAAATCAACGAGAACCGGATCGCTTTTGCTGAAAAGCTTGGCCTTGCGGCGCTTAACCCCAAGTCTGTCGATGTTGGGCCAGCAATTCATTCGGCTACGGGTGGCAAGGGTGCTGATGTAGTGTTTGAAGTCTCGGGCAGCCAGCCGGGCGCAGAGCTGATGACGGCAGCGGCCGCAACCCGCGGGCGCATCGTCATGGTTGCAATCCACGCAACCAAGCAGAGTGTTGACCTGTTCCAGTTTTTCTGGCGCGAGCTGGAAATGATCGGGGCAAGGGTATATGAATCCCAAGATTATGATGCCGCCATGGCACTTCTGGCCGAAGGTGTGATCGACGCCAAAGCCATGATTACCGACATTGGTACGCTGGAAAATATCGGCTCGTCATTTGAAGCGCTGACCCAAAATCCTGCATCTATGAAAACCCTGATCAAGATTGAGGCCTGAACGCGACCATGAGTATTTTGAACAAATTCGACCTCAGCGGCAAAACGGCATTAGTGACCGGTGCCAAGCGTGGCATTGGGCGGGCCATGGCAGAAGCATTGGCTGATGCAGGCGCCAACATCATTGGCGTTAGCGCGACGCTTGATCCGTCCAGCAGTGCTGTTGGTGATGCTGTGCGGGCGCTGGGTCGGGAGTTTACCGGCTATGCCTGCGATTTTTCTGGTCGCGATGCGACATTGGCCTTTGCACGTGAAGTCACGACGAAGCATCCGGTGATCGATATTCTGATCAACAACGCCGGAACGATCAAGCGGGCGCCGGCTGCTGAACATCCTGACGAGATTTGGGATGAGGTGGTTGAAGTCAATCTGTCAGCGCCGTTCATCCTGACGCGGGAAGTCGGGCGAGGCATGCTGGAACGCGGCTCGGGCAAGGTGATCTTCACCGCTTCGCTCTTGACCTTTCAGGGCGGTATCAATGTTCCAGGTTACGCCGCGACCAAAGGCGGTATCGGGCAATTGACCATGGCGTTTGCCAATGAATGGGCGGGTATGGGCATCAACGTCAATGCCATCGCGCCCGGCTATGTCGATACCGACAATACCGAGGCGCTGCGCAATGACCCTGTTCGGTCAAAATCCATTCTGGATCGCATTCCGGCGGGGCGTTGGGGCACGGCAACTGATTTTGCCGGACCCGCTGTCTTCCTCGCGTCAGAAGCGTCGAGCTATATGAATGGCTCGATCATTACCGTCGATGGTGGATGGATGGGGCGCTAGTCTTGGACGCCAAAATCAGGCGGCCATGGCCTGTTGGCGCTAGCCGTTATGGTTGAGGAACTGAGCAAATAGGAGCCTCGACGGGAGAGCTCGTTTTCCCACAATCAGCCCCTATGCATTCTCAGCTCAGTTGACAGGATAACATACGACTTTGATAAAGCTCGGATGAGCGAAACCTTTTTCTACGATCTCATCGGTTCGAGCAGCATGGTTCCCAGTCTTTCGGGACAGGTTGTGCGCGAGATTGGCCGACGCATTGTTGGTCGCGAATATCTACCGGGCGATCTGATCGAGGACGAGGGCGCGCTGGCAACGCGCTATCGGGTCAGTCGCACTGTGGTGCGCGAGGCGGTCAAAATTTTGAGTGCCAAAGGCTTGGTGGAGGCGCGTCGTGGCATTGGCACCAAAGTTTTGCCGCGCGAACGATGGCGCCATTTTGATGACGATGTTCTGGCCTGGCATCAGACGGCGCCCGCCGATCCGGTCAATCTCTGGCAGCTGATGGATTTGCGGCTGGCAATTGAGCCAAAGGCGGCACGATGGGCGGCCGATAGGGCGACCGATGAAGATGTGAATGCCATCCGCGAAGCGGTCCAGCAGATGCAGCGAGATCTAACCAATATTCAGGACTATATCGAAGCCGATGCCCAGTTCCATCGTACCGTCCTGCGCGCGGCAAAGAACCCCTATGTTGCAAGCATGGAAGGGGTAATTTACGCCGCGCTTCTTTCCAGTATTCGCCTGACCAACAACGCCCCCAACAAGAACCGGAAGTCGCTGCCGTTTCACCAAAATGTCGCTGAGGCCATTTATGCTCGTGATGGGGATGCGGCCGAGGCAGCGATGGAAGTCCATCTGGCTGATTCCATTGCCCGGCTCAAGGTTGCGCTTGCTGAACGAACTTAGTCGCTTACAATTGTCGCGTGGGGTGGCGTTTCAACTCACCGCACGCTTTGGTGTGGACAACATCAAAGATGTGATGTTTATATAGTTATAATATATGTTCGTGACGAAACCCGCCATCGAGCGATAGCTGGATTGGATGTTTGGGATGATGCTGGTCTAGCAGGGGGTAGGATGGCGCTCGAAAAGAAGATGTACATCGGCGGTCAACTCCTTGCAGGATCAACGAATTTTGATGTCGTTAGCCCTGCCACGGACGAGGTGGTTGGGTCAATCGCCTGGGCCAGTGCGGGCGATGCGGAAGCAGCGCTTACGGCAGCAGACGCGGCATTTGAATCGTGGGCAAGTCTTTCCATTACCGAGCGGACTGGCTGGATGGGAAAGTTGCGCGAGGCAGTGATCGCCAACGAGGAGCACTTGCGCGAATGTATACATCTCGAGATGGGCAAACCATGGGCGAGCACGCAGGAGGACTTTGACAGCCTCGTCAATTCGCTGAATTTTTACGCGGAAGAGATTTCAAGGTTTCGACCCGAGGCGCTAGTGGATCGGGAAGGCACGCACAGCCACACCCTGGTCCACGAGCCTGTCGGGGTTGTCGTTGCTTACATTGCCTGGAATTTCCCACTGCTCAATCTGGCCTTCAAGATTGGTCCAGCGATGGCGACGGGCTGTCCGATTGTCATCAAGCCTTCGTTCAAAACTCCCTTGTCGGCCTACGCCCTGGGCGAGATTTGCCATCGGATCGGGCTGCCGGCCGGCGCGGTCAATATCATTTGCGGCGACGATACCGAGGTTGGCGACACGCTGTCCGCCTCAAAAATTCCGGCGCTATTGACGCTGATTGGTTCGACCAATACGGGCAGGCACATCATGAAAATGGGAGCCAGTTCGATCAAGCGCTATTCGATGGAACTGGGCGGCAATGCGCCGGCCCTGGTATTTGCCGACGCTGACCTTGATCAGGCCGCTGACACGATCTGCGCGGTCAAATTCGGCAACGCCGGGCAAGTATGCGTAACGCCAAACCGCGTGTTTGTTGACGCAACGATTGCGGATCAGTTCACTAAAAAGGTGCTGGAGCGCGTCAACGCGATCAAGGTTGGATATGATCGCTCAGCCAATATCGATATGGGCCCGGTCATGGATGAAGCGGCCTTCAAGCGGATCGATGCATTGGTTGCCGACGCCAAATCGAAAGGCGCTACGGTGCTCGCAGGTGGCGGGCGGGCGCAAGGGCTAAACGCCGGGCAATTCTACGCCCCGACGGTGCTTGCGGACGTGACGGCCGAAATGGCCAGCTATCAGCAAGAGATTTTTGGCCCAGTCATGAATATTTCGACGTTCAGCGACGAAGATGAAGTCCTTCGATTGGCAAACGACACCGATGCTGGACTGACCGCTTATGTCTTCACCCGGGACCTAGCGCGCGCTGAGCGCTTCTCATCAAAATTGCGGTTTGGCGAAATTCAGATCAACGGGGTCAAATACGGCATAGACCTGCCCCATGGAGGCATCAAGCAATCCGGTATTGGTTGCGACTGTTCCTATCTGGCTCTGCACGACTATCTGGCGACCAAACGCGTGTCGCGCGCGCTGGCGAACTGAGGCAAATCATGAAAATTACCCGCGTCACCAGCCATGTGTTGCAGTATGATCTGCCGGAGGAACTGGGCTATTCCCAGCAATTTTATGCCAAGCGCTCGACCCATCTGGTTGAGGTTGAAACGGACGAAGGCATAACAGGTTGGGGCGAATGTTTCGGTCCCGGCAATATCGCGTTGGCGAACAAGGCAATCGTTGAAAAGGTTATTCAGCCGATGATCATCGGCGATGATCCGCTGGATCGCGATGTGATCTGGCACAAGGTTTATAATCTGATGCGCGATCATGGGCAGAAAGGCATGCCGCTGCAATCGCTGTCGGGTGTCGACATTGCCCTGTGGGACATTGCCGGCAAAGTTGCCGGATTGCCCATCCACAAGCTCATCGGCGGTGCGCACCGCACGAAAGTGTCGGTTTACGGTTATGGCATGATGTTGCGGCGCGAGGATACCAAGGCGCTTGCCGCCCGTTTTGTTGATGAAGCAGCGGCTATCAAGGAGATGGGGTTTGTTGCGGCCAAGATGAAAGTTGGCTTTGGGCCACGCCACGACATTGAACTGGCTGCTGCAGTGCGCAAGGGGTAGGTGACGACTTCCGCTTCATGGTCGACGCCAACCATTGCTACAATACCCATGACGCCTTTTACGTCGGTCGGGCGCTCGAGGAACTGGATGCCTATTGGTTTGAAGAGCCAATCGCTCCGGAAGATCTCGATGGTTATCGCGAATTGCGTGCCGGGCTCAAGGTCAACATTTCGGGCGGCGAAGCGGAATTCAATCGCTGGGGATGGCGGACGATCCTTGAAAATCGCGGCCTTGATATTGCGCAGCCAGAAGTTTGTGCGCTGGGCGGTATCTCAGAATATTTGCGCGTTCTGGCCCTTTGCCACGCCCACTTTACGCCTGTGATCAATCATGTCTGGGGTTCGGCTGTTGCCGTGGCTACGAACCTGCAATTGTTGGCGGCAATGCCGCCGTTGCCGGGGGCATGCACCCCTGCGAACCAATGCTCGAGTTTGATACGACGGACAACAGGTTCCGCGACGATCTGCTTAAGGAGCCGTTGGATATCCAAGGGCAGATCAAGTTCAACAATGGGTATGTGACAATCCCAACGGGGCCTGGAATCGGGGTGGAGCCGGATAGGGATTTCATCAAGAAGTTCGAGATAGCGGGCTAGGTATCTTTCCGCAAATTCGGCAGATCGCGGCGGCCTGTTCGCGGTTGATGTGGATCGTCCGGGTCAGCCAGCCATCGAAGCCAGGCTGTTGGTCAGGTCGAAAGGCTGATTTCAATCTGCCATTTGCAGCTGCCGCCGGGCGCAAGTATCCGGTGTGTTGCTTGAGTGATTGCCTCATCCAGCTGCCCCACCGGCGCCGTTGTTGGTTCAATGGCGATCTGGTGGGTGGGATTGTCCTTTGGCCAGCCGCCATAAGACAGCCAGAGACCGATGAAGGGCACGTCCTGCTCGGCCCATGAGAAGTGGATGCCACCGTTCGGGCCCTGAACGCCCATGCGTGCGCGGCCATCAATTTTGCCGTAGGACTTTTGCGCCAGACCGTCCTCGATGCCGCGAATGGGGCTTAGATCGGCCGACTCACCATCATCGGTGCAGATGTCGAGGATGCCTTCCACCGCGAATGTTTCGTCGGGCTGGCAGGCTAGAAGGCAATGCTGGCTCCAGAGCCAGGGCAGGGCTGTGCCGCTTGTCGATTGGAGTTCATAGGCCGCGACCAGTTTTGCGCCATCCACGGTTAGTCGGCGCGTAAAGCGGTAATTGGGATCGATATAAGTGCAGCTGATCTGGTTGGCGCTGCTGGTGTGCGTCCACTCGCGCGCCCAGAGGTCGCCGTGGTCACGCAGATTGCGCCCCCACGTTGGATCGGTGCATCGGCTGACGGTCGGGAAACATTCGTCCCAGCCACGTGAAGGAGCGCCTGTAAAGTCCGCCTCATTGTCTGTGGCACCAACCAGCGGACCCTGCGTCAACCAGTTGCGACCGGTGCGCCGGTCTATCAGTGAAACGACCCTTGCACCAAATGCGGGCGCGACTTGAACTTCAAGCGCATCCGAACTGAGTTGGCAAATTGACCTGGATCGGAGGGTATGGGACATCAATTTCTCTCAACCGATAGCGGCAGCGCGTGGTTGTTTTTTAAATGGGCCGAGACAGCTATTCGGCGGGTGTCGTCTGTTCGACGTGTTTCTTGATTGCTGGTGCCCGCCGCGTGGGCTGAACCTTACCGATGGATTTGCGCAAAACCAGTTGGCTGGACTGAATGATGGTTCTTGGGGGAAGGGCGTTGCCGGCGAAACGATCGAGCAGAAGTTTTGCGGCCATACGGCCGACCTCGCGCATGTCGCGCTCGATGGCGGTGATTGGCGGACCAGCGATTTCGGCCAATTCGGTATCGTCGGCGCCGACAAAGGAAAGCTGGTCAGGGATAGAAAGATCCAAAGCTCGCACGGCCTTCAGGGCGCCAAAGAAAAAGTCGCTGCCTGCTGCGATGAGGGCAGTGGGCGCTGCGCCGTTGGTAAGCAAGTCATAGGTTTCGGAGGTGCCGTAGGCAGCGCCCCGTCCGGCGCCATCTGTACGCATCAAGTCCGGATCGACGGTGATCCCCGCCCGCTGCAAAGCGTTGCGATAGGCTGCAACTCTGAGACGGCCGGGGCGGTTAAGCGCCGCGGTTACAAAACCAATTCGTTCGTGTCCCATCGCAATCAGTTGCGCCATAAGCGCTTCCATTGCCTGAGTGTGCTCGACAAAGACACGGTCGGCGTCAAGTTTGATCTCGCGATCAACCACAACAATTGGCACGCCCATCATCTGCAATTCGCGGGCAGTTTCTGCCGATGTTTCATCGACCACTGAAACAATCAGACCATCCAGTTGACGCTGGCGCGCGGCCTGGAGAAAGGTGATTTCCTGGGAGACTTCGGATTCCGATGAAAAGGTGAAAAGCATGTAGCCATTTTGGGCCAGCACTTCTTTCACACCGGCAATCATCCGCACAAAAACAGGGCAGCCCAGATCGGGCACCAGCATGCCAACGGTTTTGGAAATATTGGTGCGCATGGCGCGGGCGGCGGCGTTCGGCTGGTAAGACAGGTCCTTCATGGCCGCGAGAACCCGGGCGCGGGTCACCTCGGAAATGCGGGTGCTGCCGCCTGCTACGCGTGAAACCGTTCCCATCGATACGCCCGCAGCCGCAGCGACTTCGCGAATGGTGGCGCGGGGGCGGATGGGGTTACTCGTCATGGCCATATCTCTGAATTGCGCATTCTCGTATGGTCTACTTAGCATGAATATGTCGCAAAGACCACGGATTCATGTGATGACGTTTGCATTGGCTTTCTCGATTTCCGGTCACTGACAATATCAGAGTTAAATCAAAGTGTTAACGCGAATGTTCAGAACTATGGTGACATAGGTGACCGAAAAGACGCTTGACAAAGTCGGGCGTTGTGGCGACGTTTGCACAGATGTCGGTTACCGGTGGGTCGCATTGCTGTCGCGATTCAAATCGTGCAATACCCAAGCGCGCAATAGAACGTCTTAAGGCTTTAAAACAATGAAAATTTCCAAGGTTGAAGCTTTCCCAATCAAGTTGAAGCGGGAGGACGAATATACGGAAAATTTGCGCGAAGAGGACATGAACGATTTTGGCGATTACGTCATTGCGCGCAATCAGTGGACGTCGATCTACCCCAAACACATCGAAACCACCCTGGTGCGGATTGAAACCGATACTGGAATTGTTGGTTGGGGTGAGGCTTTTGCGCCGGTGGGCCGACGTACGCCGGCGACAGTAGTTGAGGACATCTGCCGCACCGTCATTATGGGCCATGATCCCCATGATGTGGAATATCTATGGTACCGCAGTTATAGCGCGATGCGCGAGCGCGGCCATGGCACTGGGTTTTTCGTCGACGCGCTTTCGGGCGTGGACCAGGCCCTGTGGGATATCGTTGGCAAGTCCCTGAACAAGCCAGTTTACAAGCTTTTGGGTGGTCAATATCGCGATAAGGTTCGGGTTTATTCCGGCTTTGGCGGTACTGACCCGCAGACAATGGCGGGCCAATCGGCTGAAATGGTTCGGTTGGGGTATACCGCCCTGAAGCTGCACGTTCGGGTCAGCAATTCGCGCATTCTCGATATTGTCAGCGCAGTGCGTGAGCGGGTCGGAACCGATGTGGAATTGATGGTGGATGTGCACACCACCCGCTCGGTTTCCGAGGCGATCCAACTGGGTCGGGGGCTGGAAAAGCTTGGTGTGAGTTGGCTTGAAGCGCCGGTCGCACCTGAAGATGTTTCAGGGCACGCCGAGGTGGCGCGCGCCCTCGACATGGATGTTGCGAGCGGCGAGTGGCTGCGAACGTCATACGAGTGGAAGCCCTGGTTTGAAAACCGCGCGCTGGATATTCCAATGCCCGATATCGGGCGCACCGGGATCAGCGAAGGCAAGCGCATCGCCATGCTTTGCGACTATTACAATATGCCGATGGCCCCGCACATTGGAGCTGGTTGCATTCTGGCGATTGCTGCGGGACTGCACGTGTCGCTGGCCGCCCCACGTTTGCAAATCATGGAGCACGGCCATCATGCCATGCCCATCAAATCCTCGTTCGCCGATGTCTATCCTGACGTGGTGAACGGCCATTTTGTGGCGGATAATCGCCCCGGATTAGGGGTGGAAATCAATGAAGACAAAGTGCGCGCCATCACCAGCTATTGATATTTTTACTGCCTGAAAGGTCGACCTGAATGCTGCAAGTTTACAATGATTTTGAACGCCGCCCGGATTTGTTGGCCAAGTTCGACGCTGTGGTCAAAAGTTACTCGGCGAGCTGCATTTTTGCTGACGTCATGTACCGAACCGGTGTGATGCATTCTGGTATCAAGCCGCCATTTCGCGCTAAAACTGTGGGGCAGGCGCTCACGGTGCAATTGTCCAAGGGGGATCTTGTCGACCCACTCAAGGCGCTTGAAATGGGCACCGAGGGTGACATCATCGTCGTGGATGCTGGCGGGGATATGCAAACGTCGGTCTGTGGTGGACTAATGGGCGGACTGGCCAAAAACCGTGGTATTCGTGGCATGGTCGTTGACGGCACTGGACGCGATATTGATGAGCTGGAAGATATCGGGTGGCCGATCTGGACACTTGCCATAACGGCGCGGGGCACCCACACCATGTTCTCCCAGCGCAAGGAAGAACTGTCGATCAATGTGCCGATCAGTTGTGGCGGCGTGGTCGTGCATCCGGGTGATTTTGTCGTGGCTGATACCAACGGCGTTGTTGTCGTCCCGTTGAGTGAGGCCGAGCGCGTTGTGGGACTGGCGCAGGAACAGGCCGACCGAGAACAGGCAACGCGCGAATGGGTGGCCAGAGGCAAGACCATTGATGATCTGCTGGCTGAGTTTGGCCGCATCTAAAAGACAATAAAACTAGGCCAATTGGGGGAGACTGTGGTGAGCAGCGATAGGCTGGGTGTAACCGTAATGCCCGAATATGTGCAAAGCGAGGGCGCCGAAGCAGTTCTCGATCGTCTGGTTGGCCAACTTGGTGCCAATCAGATTACCACCTCTCCCTATGTAGCGGCTCAAACCAAGCCGGGCGAAGGATTGCGCGAGCCGCCAGCGGACGCCGGGGCAGGTGCTGTTCGCCTGCTTGATCGGCCTCTTTGGGGGGCGGGCGCCGTCTATATGCGTGCCGCGCCAAGTTTTGTGCCTGATGACGCGCTCTATGCGCGGGGTAGCTATGCACCTCAGCCCGCCGATGAATTGACGCACACTCAGGGTCATCTGGTTGGCGATTTTCTGGGGCTGGCCAAGCGTCGGGGCGTCGAAACGCATTTTGCAGGTAATGGCGGCCATTCCGCCGTGTTTGCGGGTGCAGTTTGGAGGGCCTAACGCCGCCGATGAATCCATGCTGCCGGATGGTCGTATTTTGCCGCCACGGGTGGACAAGAATGCCAGCCTGGCCGCCAGTGGTGTGCGTGACTATATGCGGGCGCTGATCGTCGACTTATGTCGTAATTATCCCGAGGTCGACGCGTTCAAGTTCGATTGGCCGGAATATCCGCCCTATGATTTTTTGGCGTTATTTGCCGACTATAACCCGCAGGTGCGCCCTTACGCCGAGGATCTGGGTCTGGATTTTGATCAACTGGCAAGCTCCATGGCGGGGTTGATGGGGAAAATCATCGGGGGTGAACTGCCCGATCTAGGCCTAATGGACGCAAGAGATTTTGGCGATGTGTTGGCGAGGCTGCAAGAATTTTGTCCGGCCCTGACAGACCATTTGGCATTGAGGGCGCATCTGGTTGAGCGCTATGCGGCGTTTCTGCGGCAATGCGTGGATGAGGCCAGTGGCGGGACCAAGAAGATGATCCTGCAAGGTTTTCCGACGCCCTGGGATCAGTTGTCAGGGTTTGCGGTCAAACCGCTTTCGCAGCATGCCCATGGATTGGCGGTTAAATTTTACACGATGCATTGGCCAATGATGCTGCGCAATTATGGTGACCGCCTCGTTTCGGCAATGCCGGAGCAGGATGCTGCAATCGCCCAATCGCTATCGCGCCTGTTTTTATCGCATAGCCCGGCATACGCGAGCATTGGCGACTTCCGCTATCCCGAACCCGGCCAGCGGCACGGCATCAGTGCGGCAACGATTGCGGCCAAGTTCACGCCGATGCAGAAAGTGGCTACCGTGCCGATTGCTGGCATTGCGCATGCCTATGGGCCGATACCGGATGTGGTGGAGCGCTTCAAAGCTATCTGGAATGCCTCTGGGCGGCACGTGGAAATCAACCGCTACTGCTATATGGGCAATGCCAAGATTGACGCCTTGGCCGAAGTTGTCAAAGGCGATGCCTAGCCAAGTAGGCGAAGGCGTGCGTGAGCGTTGATTAATATCGAAATGGTATTAAACCATCCCAAAAAGGGTATTGGCGGTATTTGTTGAAAGGGGGTTTAAGGTTGGGTACGCGAAGGAGCGTTGTCGGACCTGTGAGGAGTTGAACCTTGAAGCCGCAAAATCTCATTGTCATCATGGCCGACGAGCATCGGCGCGATTATCTGGGCGCGAGCGGGCATCCGTTGGTGCAAACGCCCAACATCGACGCCCTGGCGGCGCGCGGAACGCGTTTTACGGCCGCTTATACGCCTAGCCCGTTATGTGTTCCGGCTCGCTCCTCATTCGCCACCGGTAAGCCAATTCGCGATGTTGGAGCGTGGTGCAACGCCTGTGCTTACACTGGTGAACAGGAAAGCTGGCACCATAGGCTGCGCGAGGCGGGGCATCATGTCCATTCAATCGGTAAACTGCACTATCGCGGCGCCGAGGGCGACGACAATGGCTTTTCTGAATCCGAAGTGCCGATGAATATCGTCGACGGCCTTGGCGATGTGTTGGGGCTTATTCGCAATCGAAATATCGAGCGTGGCGCTGCCAACAAGATGGCCGACATGGCGGGGCCGGGCGAGTCGGTTTACACAACCTATGATCGCGATATTTCGGGGCGGGCACAGGTCTGGTTGCGCGAAACTGCGCCGCAGATCACCGACCAGCCGTGGGTGCTTTTTGTTTCGCTGGTAGCGCCACATTTTCCGCTGACGGCGCCGCCTGAATTTTTCTATCTTTATGATCAAAATCAGATCGAGATGCCAAAGCAATATGGCGACGATGAACGCCCGCAGCACCCTTATCTCGATGATTATCAATCGGTTTTCGCCTATGACCGGTTTTTCAAGGATGGTGCCGACGTCAAGCGAGCAATTGCGGCCTATATGGGACTTTGCACTTTCGTTGACCATCAGGTGGGTGAGATCCTCAAGTCGCTGGATGCCTCGGGGCTCGGCGAGGAGACGCGAATTGTCTACACGAGTGATCACGGCGATAATCTGGGTGCGCGGGGCCTATGGGGCAAGAGCACGCTTTATGAAGAGTCAGTGGGTATTCCGCTCATCGTTTGTGGACCGGATATTGAGGCCGGGGCCGTGCGCGATCAGCCGCGCTCGCTGATCGATGTTTCGCGCTTCATCCTCGATGCGACCGGGGGCGATTCATCGGGATTTGGGGAGGTCGATTTATTCAGCGATGCCGAGGTGCCGGTAGTTTCGGAGTACCATGGCACCGGCTCGCGAAGCGGGGCATTCATGCTGCGTTCGGGGCGGTGGAAATATGTGCATTATGCTTTGTATGACGCCCAGCTTTTCGATCTTGAAGCCGATCCTGAGGAGTTGAACGATCTTGCGGATGACCCGGCATATGCCAATACGGTCAAGCAATGCCTTTCCATTCTGCTATCGCGGCTGGACCCTAAAGCGGTGCATCTGGAAGCCTTGGCAGACCAGCGTCGACGCATTGATGCGCTTGGCGGCGAGGGGGCAATCTTGGCACGCGAGGACTATGGATTTTCGCCACCGCCCGGCGTTCGCGCCCGCGTCGGCCAGTAGTCTTTGCCATGATTGAGCCAATGACGGTTGGCGATCAGGGGGCGATCATTGCTCGTATCGGCCCACTGGTTGACAGCCACCATCACCTGTGGGATCTCGATGCTAATCGCTACCCCTGGTTGCAGGATAAAGTGTTCGATAATGCCCATTTCGGCGATTATGCCGCCATCAGGCGCAACTATCGCGCGTCGGACTATTTGTCCGACCTTGGGGCGGTTCAACTGTTAGCATCCGTGCACGTTGAGGCTCACTGGCGTGGGTTTATTGACAGCGCCGGGGAAACGGCGTGGCTGGATCGGGAAGCGAGTGAACAGAATGTTCCGTCCGCCATTGTCGGCTATGCCGATTTGACGGATCCGAATCTTGAGGTCACGCTTGATGAGCACATGCGTTCGCCCCGGTTCCGGGGCGTGCGGATGATGACCAAGCGACAGCGGGCGCCTTCGGGGGCCGAATTGCTCAGCGATCCCGCCTTTTGTCGCGGCTTGGGAATTGTGCATGAGCGGGGGCTCAGTTTTGATCTACAGGCGCCGCCGTCGATCATGGCCGCCGCAGCAGATCTGGCTGATGCCTTTCCCGATCCATCAATAATATTGACCCATGCTGGGCTGCCGCTGGACCGCAGTGCGGCGGGCGTGGCGCTGTGGCGGCACGGCATCGCCGCCCTGTCGGAACGTGCCAATGTCACCGCAAAGCTTTCCGGGCTTCCCATGACCGACTGGCACTGGGATGTCGAAAGCCTGAGGCCATTTGTGGAGCACTTGCTGGCCTGTTTTGGTGCCGACCGCGTGATGTTTGGCAGCAATTTTCCTGTCGACAGTCTGTTTTCGAGTTTTCCCAAACTGGTGGCAGGTTATGGGCAGATTGTGGGGGAACGCGGCGACGCGGCGATTGATGCAGTTTTTCGCACGACGGCGGCGCGGGTTTATCGGTTGGATCTTTCTAGCCCAATTTCAGAAGCAGGGAAATGACCATGGCCTTGGCAATTCCAGATTCGGTCGAACCCATTGGCAGGGCGGGCCTGCATGTGTCCCGGCTTGCCTATGGTGGCGTGCCGTTGGGAAATTACCCTACCAAGCTCAGTGAGGCCGAAGCGGCTGCGGCGATCAGTTGCGCCTATGATCTAGGCATCCGGTATTTCGATGTGGCGCCGCTTTATGGTCATGGGTTGGCCGAGCATCGGCTGGGGGCAGCGTTGCGTGGGGTTTCGCGCGACAGTTTTGTGCTTTCCACCAAGGTCGGGCGGCTCCTTGTGCCGGAACCCAGCGCAGCGTTGAAGGCTGATCCGATGGCCGGAATATTTGAAGATCCATTGCCGTTTTCGCTGACCAATGACTATAGCTACGATGGCATCATGCGGTCGGTTGAAGATAGTCTGCAGCGGATGGGGCTGGCCTCCATCGATATCCTGCATATCCACAATATTGATCCCAACAATCACGCGCCCGATGTGCTTGAGGCATTGTTCAGCCAATGCATGGCCGATGGCTATCGGGCGCTGGAGCAATTGCGTAGTGAGGGCACCATCAAGGCAATTGGGGTGGGTAATAATTCGTTGGCAATGTGCGAGCGGTTCGCGCGCGCCGGTGATTTTGATTGTTTCATGATGGCCGGACATTTCAATCTGCTGGATCAGGGTGCGATTGAAAGTTTCTTGCCCTATTGCAAAAGCCGCGGCATCCGGATTCTCTTGGGGAGCCCATTTGCGTCGGGCCTACTGGTTGCCAAAGAGCCGGAAAGAGCCTTCTACATGTACAAAAAGCCCAATGAAGAAATACTGGGCCGCGTCCATTCAATCCGTCGTATCTGTGCGGATCATGGCGTGAGCATTGCGGCGGCGGCATTGCAGTTTCCGCTCTTGCACCCCGTAGTGGCCTGCATCGTTCCCGGCATGCGGACTGCCCAGGAAGTGAGTGAATGTGTTAAAGCATTTACCCAGAATGTGCCGGGCGGGTTATTTGCAGACCTTCAGTCTGCCGGACTGATCGAAGGAGGCCTGACGGTTCAGTAAAGGCGCCGGTCGCCCGCACGATAAATGAGTTGATACTCATTGATCAATCAGTCATAAATCACATGAACTGCCGCCCGATTTTCGCTGAACTAGAGCTTAACCTTCAGAACAGGCCCGCTGGCCATTTCTAATACAAACCTCAAGAGATTTCATGCCCCGTCAACCGAACTTCATCTTCATTATCGCTGACGATCATCGTTTCGAATCCCTTGGGTTTAATTGTTCCGAGGTCGAAACGCCGAATCTGGATCGATTGGCAAAATCGGGGGTGGTATTTGACAATGCGCATTGTCAGGGCAGCCTGCATCCGGCCGTTTGCGTGCCCAGTCGCGCATCATTGATGACGGGGCGCAACATTTTTGCACTTCGCGGTGGGAGTGCGCACGAACCGACAATCGGCATTCCCGAGGATTTTGATACCTTTCCGCAGTTGCTGGCCGGGGCGGGATACAAGACGCATGCCGTTGGCAAGTGGCACAATGATTTTGGCTCATTTACCCGCTCGTTCGTGTCGGGCGACCGGATTTTCTTTGGTGGCATGAGCGATCACGACAAGGTGCCGCTGCACGACTTTGATCCTGCGGGCAAATATGGCTCAACAGAGCCACGCCTTGAGGCGGGTTTGTCTACGGATATGTTTGAGCAATCGGCCAAATCCTTTCTGGAAAATGTCGGCACTGACGACCCGTTTTGCCTCTACATTGCCTTTACGGCCCCGCATGATCCACGGACGCCACCCGATGGGTTCAAGGTTGACCCGAGCAGCGTTTCCTTGCCGGATAATTTCATGCCCATTCATCCCTTTGACAATGGCGCAACGGTGCTGCGCGATGAGTTGCTCGAAGCGATGCCGCGGACGCCAGAGGCGGTGCGCCAGCATCTGGCGGATTATTACGGGATGATCAAACACCTGGATAATGCCATTGGCAATATTTTGGAAACGGCCGAGCGGGCTGGCGCGCTCGACAATACGGTGGTCGTTTACACGGCTGATCATGGACTGGCGCTGGGGCAGCATGGTCTTATGGGCAAGCAGAATGTTTATGAGCACAGTCTCCACATTCCACTGATTATTGCGGGGCCGGGCGTGAAAGGCGGGCAGAAACTGTCGCCGCTAGTCTGGCACGCGGACACGCGCGCGACGGTGCTTGATCTGGCCGGATTGCAGACTGAAGCCAATTCCGATGGCGGCAGCTTGATGCCGCTGATCAATGGGAATGGTGATGTGCCAAGAGAAACGTTTGGCGCAGCCTATCGCATGGGGCAACGCATGATCCGAAATGAGCGTTACAAGCTGATCCGCTATTATCAATCCGGCACACATGACAAAGATGAATTGCCGGGATTGCCGACCCCAACTTTGGGCTCAGCCCTTGAGCAAATTTTCGATCTTGAGAGTGATCCTGGCGAAACAATCAATCTGGCATTTGTGCCTGAAATGCAGGATGTCCGCGCCCAACTAAGCGCAGCACTTGACGCCTGGCAGACACAGGTGGGCGATCCACTTGCGCGAAAGGACGCCAGCTAAGCCAAAGGAATGTGAGGCAGATCGCCCTGAAATCTGGTTGGGTTCTGCCCCACATCTGTATCAATTTTAGCGTTGGTCGTATCTTGAGACGGTTTGGCGGGCATTTGCGAAAAGCAGACCGCAGTCGCTGGTTACCGAGACGAAGTCGAAGCCGGCGTCGAAGAAGCTGTCGGCCTGGGCGGGGGACAGAGCCAGTGTGCCAGCAAATTTATTGGTTTTCCGCACGCGTTCCAGTGCCTTGTTGACGATTTCGGTGATCCTTTCGCCGCCGCCCTGTCCAGGAAATCCAAGGCTGGCCGAAAGATCTGACGGTCCGAAGAAGACAGCATCGACACCGTCGACCGCCAGGATATCTTCGAGCCGATTCAGCGCTTCCCCGGTCTCGATCTGCACGATGAGAAAAAGACTGTCGGATGCCTTGGTGAAATAGTCGGGAACGGCGCCGTACCGGTTGGCGCGGTGCATGCCGGCCATGCCACGTTGACCACGAGGCGGATAGTGCATGGCATTGACTGCTGCTTTTGCTTCTTCGGCAGTTTGCACGAAAGGCAGCATGAAGCTGCGTACGCCCGCATCAAGATGTCGCTTGAGCAACAATTCATCATTGAGGGTCAGGCGGACAATTGGAATTGTCGGCGATGGATCGACGACGCGTAGATGAGAAATTACGTCGTTCAATTCGATGGGCGCATGTTCACAATCTATCAACAGCCAGTCAAATCCTGCCCAAACCAGTCCTTCAATGGCATTGGTTGAATTCAGCTGCGTCCAAATTCCAACCTTGGCGCGCTGCTCCTGCAGGGCAAGCCGCATAGGATTGGTGAGGTCTGGAAATTTGGGACGAGGGGGACGGGTGCTCATGATTGGGCCTGTTTTGAAAGTTGAAAGGTCGAGATCGGCGCGCTGACATTAGGCTGAGTGAGGGAAAATTGGTTGAAGACGCGGGGTAGCAGTATGGCCGTTGCCGTTTAATTCGGAATGCCAGCAAACTGCTAAACGTTTGCACAGTTCAATGTTGCCGGCCACAAACTGCCTTTTAGCTGGATTGTCGGGACGTTTTGTATGATTGCAAGCACTTTTATCGGCATCATCATCAGAAAAAAGTTTGAGCGATGTTGACGTTTGCACAAATTTTTCCGATGGTGCGTCGAGGAGACAATTTCGAAGATTTGCGGTCGTATCTGTGCCCTTGAAAGGGTGTTGATGGCAATTGGCCGTGGTCACGACAGATAAACATCCTATTAGTGGTACTTTTGTGGTTGCAAAGGTTCTATTAATAGGACTATACAATTTGGTAAAGAGGCGCAATCGCAGAAAATGGAACACGCGTTGGCGAGTTTGCAGCAGATCAAGGCATTTCAGAGCTCCCGCCGCAGCGGGCAGCCGCTGTATATGCAAGTTGTCGATCATTTTCGGCAGCATTTGACCGAGGGGCTTTGGCAGCCCAACGATGTGTTGCCGTCGCTGGATGTGTTGACCGAGACGCTGGGTGTTGCGCGCGTAACCGTTCGTGATGCTGTTAAGATTCTGGCAGACGAAGGTTTGTTGCGCCCGGAACGCGGGCGGGGCACCATCGTTACCGACAAGGCGCGCGGGCACCGGCCGCTCAGGCTTGAAGCGCGGTTTGATAATCTCAATTCAGCACTGCGTCTGGATCGGCCGGCGGTGAGCAATATTGCCGAAGGCGAGGACGTGCCGGTTATCGGCGACCTGCCGGGGACGCTTGCGGATTCCTACTATTTCATTCGGCGCGTCCATCTGCGCGACGATCTGCGCTACTGCCTGATTTCGCTCTATCTCGACTATGCGATTTTCGATCTGGCGCCGGAACGGTTTCGCGTCGAGTTGGCAATTCCGGTGCTCAATGAAATTGCGTCGGGCGAGATTGCGCATATCAACCAATATGTCCGCTTCGGCAAATGCGACGAGGAAACCTCCGTGCAGCTCGAATATCCTGCCGGTGATCCTGTGGCCCATATTCGCCGGGTTCTGCGCAATGCCGAGGATCGGATCATCTACTACGCCGAAGTGACCTATCGCGCCGATATCCTTGAAATGGATACTGAGGTCCATCGCGGCAACGGGGTGGCCAATGACCAAGCGTCCAAACGTCATTCTCATCTCCTCGGACCAGCAACGCGGCGACTGCATTGGCGCGGAAACGCGTCAGGTCAAAACACCCAATATTGACAGGATCGGCGCCAATGGCGTGCGGTTTTCCAAATGCATCACGCCGCACCCGATGTGCCAGGCCGCGCGTGCCTCGATCCTGACTGGCAAGCTGCCTTACACGCATGGCGTTCGCGACAATGGTCGTGATCTTGATGAAGCGTTGGCGGGGCAGGGGCTGGGCGCCATTTTTGCCGCCGCCGGTTACGATAGCCATTTTATCGGGAAGGCGCATTTTTCGTCGCACCAGACATTTCAACCTACCGGGAAGCCAGAATGTCTGGCCAGCGCAAAGGATTATCCAGAGGACTGGCAGGGGCCGTTCTTCGGATTCGACAAGGCGCAGTTAATGCTACGCCCGCACCACCACACCAAATGGGCGGAGCCGCCCGAAGCGCTGCATCACGAATATTGGCTGGATCAGGATGGTCGCGGGGGTGAGCGGTGGGCGCAGGCGGCCGAGCATTTGCCGCCAAAGTCGCACCATTTTCAGGCCTGGCGTTCGGCGCTGGACAATGAATGGCACTCGTCGCCCTGGATTGGTGATCGGGCAGTCGAGTTGATCAACGGCAATAATGAAAAGCCCTATTTTGCCTGGGTTTCATTTCCCGATCCGCATCCGCCGTTTCTGGCGCCACGCCCGTGGTCCGATATGTATGACCCGTCCGAGGTGGATCTGCCGACCCATTTTGAACTGGATCTGGACCGGCGTCCCTGGTGGCATCGGATGTTTCTCGAAAAAAGAATACCCAGCAAGGCGTTGAGAATAATCAGGGCGGTGTCGACTGGGGTCAGAAGGGGGCGCTCAACGAAGCGGCGTTGCGCGACATAACCGCGATCTACTACGGCATGATTTCAGCTTTGGACCATCAGGTCGGTCGGATGCTGGATGTGCTGGAGGCTGTCGGCGAACTTGAAAATACGATCATCATTTATATCAGTGACCACGGGGAGTGGCTCGGTGATCACGGCCTGCTGCTCAAAGGGCCGATGCTCTATGATGGGTTGCTACGGGTTCCCTGTCTGATCCAGGGGCCGGGTGTGCCGCAAAACCGGGTCATCGGGGATCCGATCAGTACGCTCGATATTCGCAGCACTTTGGCGGATTTGTGCGGGCTGGATGCAGAAGGTGACAATGGCACGTCGTGGCGCGGTCTCATGGACGGTGGCGACAGTCGGGATTTTGCGCTGTGCGAATGGGAAGTCGACGCCAGCCGCTCTGGCATCGATCTGGATCTGCGCACGGTGCGCTCTGCGCGGCATCGGATGTCGCTCGATCTCCTGACGGGGACAGGCGAGCTTTATGATCTGCAAGACGATCCCCACGAAATGGAAAATCTGTTCGACGACGCGGGACGCGCCAGCGTTCGCCGTGAATTGACCGACATGATCAGGAGCCGCCCAGCGGATAAAATTCCTGCGGCACCCCGTGTTGGCTGGCACTGAGATAAGGAAGTTGCCTGTGAGTAAAATTGCCTCCATTGAACCGTTGCTTGCCCGTGTGGGGAAGCGCAATCAGCTGTTGGTTCGGGTTGAGACCGAGGACGGAATCGTTGGCTGGGGCGAATCCGGGCTTTCGGCGCGTCCAGAGGCTGTGGCTGCAACGCTGGACTATTTCGCAAAATTTCTGGTTGGGCAGGATTCGCGCAAGATCGGGCGTATATGGCAGGAAATGTATCGCAGCCAGTATTTTGAAGGCGGACGGGTTTTTACTGCTGCCATCTCGGCGATGGATCTTGCGCTGTATGATATATTGGGCAAGGCGCTTGATGTGCCGGTCTATCAGTTGCTCGGTGGGCGCCAACGCGACGTTGTTCCTTCCTTCGCCAGCGCCACCGGGCAAAGCTATGATGAGGTGCGTGACCAAGTCAGCACTCTGGTCGAGGCTGGTTGGGATTGTGTGCGGGTTACGCCGAGCTACTACGATACCGGGGTCATTTTTGAACCCAACAAATCCATCGCCCAGTCGGCCCGTGATCTGATTGCGCTGCGTCAGCAATTTGGCCCTGAACTGGTCATCGGCATTGACTATCACCACCGGTTGTCGCCAGCAGAAGCTGCCAATTTCTGCAATATGCTGCCACCGGGCACCCTGAATTTTCTTGAAGAGCCAATTCGCAACGAGACGCCCGAAGCCTACGCAATGCTGCGCGGCATGACCGATGTGCCGTTTGCCATCGGCGAGGAATTTGCGTCCAAATGGGCAGCGGGTCCCTATCTCGAGCGCGGCCTGACGCAATATATGCGACTGGACATCTGCAATATTGGTGGGTTCACCGAAGCGATGAAAGTCGCTGGGTGGTGTGAGCGGCATTATATTGATCTGATGCCGCACAACCCGCTGGGGCCTATCTGTACCGCTGCGTCCGTGCATCTGGGAGCGGCTGTGCCCAACTGGAGCTGGCTGGAAACCCGGCAGAGTCCGGTGGAAGCGCTCGGCTTTCATGATCCCGAAATTTTCCCCAAGCAAGTGGCAATGGAAGGGCCGGTTTACATCGTTCCTGACGCGCCGGGGCTTGGGGTCGAAGTTAATGAGGCGCTCATTCGCGCTTCCAAACCAACTCATGTGGAACCGCCACATCTGAGGAGACCGGATGGTTCTGTAACCAACTGGTAGAATGACATTTTTTGTGTAACTGCAAGGGAGGACAACATGCAGCACATCAAGTCGAAAAAGGGACGGTGGAGTTTCCGTCTGGCATCAGCGGGAGTTGTTGCGGCACTCTGTTTTCCGGCATTTGCTTTTGAAGAAGCGCCGATGCTCAAGGAAATGGTCGATGCGGGCACACTGCCGCCTGTTGCAGAACGCATGCCCAATGAACCAATGGTCATGGAAGTAATTGAGCAGCCTGGTGAATATGGTGGCACGTTGCGCCGCGCTATTCTGGGCGGTGGTGACCAGCATAATCTCGTTCGCACAATCGGTAGTGAAAATCTGGTGCGGTGGGATGCGACCTGGAGCGAAGTCAAACCCAATATTGCAGAAAGCTGGGAAGTATCACCCGACGCCAAGACCTTCACCTTCAAATTGCGCGAAGGCATGCGTTGGTCAGATGGCGAGCCGTTCAACGCCGACGATATCATGTTCTGGTACGAGGACGTGTTTTCCAATCGTGAACTGACGCCAACTTGGGATTCCAACTATGTTGGTCCCAACGGACCAGTGGTGGTAACCAAAATCGACGACTATACGGTCAAGTTCTCGTTTGATACGCCAAATGGCCTGTTCATTCAGAACATGGCATATGGTTTTGGCTATTATCCGACTGCCTATGCCAAGCACTACCTCAAGCAGTTCCACATCAAATATAATCCTGATGTGCAAAAGCTGGTTGATGCCGAGCCCGCAGCTTCTGATTGGGTGCAATTGTTCGGTCTCAAGGCTGGGGCGATGGATACCCCACTGTTCTGGCAAAATCCGGATCGCCCGACGCTGCACGCCTGGCATCTGAACAACGCCTATGGTTCGACGGATCGCGTGGTTGCGGAACGCAATCCCTACTATTGGAAGGTCGATTCCGAAGGACAGCAGCTCCCCTATATCGACAAGATCACCTATGATCAGGTGGAGGATGTCGAAACCATTTTGCTCAAGGTCTTCAACGGCGAAATAGACTATATGAACCGGCACGTCGGTCGCCCCTCCTATCGGGCGGTGTTGACCGACAATATGGAGCGCGGCAAGTATCACTTCTTTGATACAAATGACTTGCCAGCCAGCACGGTCAATTTGATGATGAACCTGACCAATACCGATCCGGTCAAGCGTGAGGTCGTCAACAACAAGAATTTCCGCATCGGTATCAGCTACGCCATGAACCGGCAGGAAATCATCGATCTGTTGTACTTTGGTTCGGGGCATGCCGCCCAGGCATCGCCACAGCCAGGCTCGGTGCTCTATGACGAAGAATTCTCCAAGGAGTACACTGAGTATGATCCGGACAAGGCCAATGAATATCTCGACAAGGCAGGTCTGACCGAACGCGACAGCGAAGGGTTTCGGCTTGGGCCTGATGGTAAGCGTTTCACGCTGACCTTCATGGTCGCCGACGTGTTTGGGGTTCAGTTCCCCGATGCCATGGAACTGGCGACTGCCTATGCGGCTGATGTGGGCATTGACTTCCAGGTACGCGCTACCGACCGTTCGCGCTTGATCGAGATGACCACCAACAATGAGCAGGACGCCTATATCTGGAACTGTGGCGGGGGGCAGGCTGACGCTTATACCCAGCCGATGTGCTATCTGCCTCAACCGAGCAATTCCGTGAACTGGGCACGTTTGTGGGCTGAGTGGGGCGTTGACCACACCAAGGGCGAAGAACCACCGGAAAATGTCAAGGCGATCTTTGACGCCTATGACGAGGTGAAGGCTGCTGCGACGCCAGAAGAACAGAAAGCCAAGATGAAGCATGTTCTTGATCTGGCCAAGGCCGAGTTGTTCACTGTGGGCCTGGTTCAGAACGAGCCAGCATTCGGGATTGCACGCAACAATATGCGCAACATTCCCGATCCGCTGCCTATCGCTGGACAGCTTTGGTATCCGGCTCCCTACACGGCACAATTCTACTTCGAAGGCGGCAAAGCGCTGCCCTGATGTCCTGATGTCGTACCGCTGGTCCGGACGGTGTCTGGACCAGTTCGGGGACTTACAAGCAAACCTTTTTGTCGGCGGTCTAGCTGCCGACATTCGACCCACAAAGGACTTTGGGTAATGCCTGCATTTGCAAAATGGCTGGTGGTTGTTGCCATCGGTTCAACAGCGGGAGACACGATGCCATGTTCGGTTTTCTAGCGCGTCGGATTCTTTATATGATTCCGACCCTGTTTCTGGTGTCGATCGTCACATTCGCCATCATCCAGCTGCCGCCCGGGGACTATCTCGACACGTTGGCCGCCGATATGGGCGAGGCCGGTTCGGACAATAACGCGGCTATCGAGGCACTGCGCCTGCAGTATGGTCTGGGCGAGCCGATGTATGTGCAATATGGCAAATGGATGAGTGGCATCTTGCTGCACGGCAATTTTGGCCTGTCCTTTGAGAAAAACCGCCCCGTCACGGATTTGATCTGGGATCGATTGGGGTGGACCTTCCTGATTTCGTTGCTGACGCTGGCCTTCATATGGCTGACGGCGCTGCCCATCGGTATCTATTCGGCGGTCAAAAAATACTCGGCAGGGGACTATATCGCGACGTTTTTCGGCTTCATTGGGCTGGCTATTCCCAATTTCCTGCTGGCGCTGGTGATGATGTATGTGGCGTTCCGCTATTTTGGTCAAAGCGTTGGGGGGCTCGTCAGCCCGCAGTATCTTGATGCGCCCTGGACGTGGGCCAAATTTGGCAATCTGCTAGAGCACATCTGGATGCCAATATTCGTGATTGGTACCTCAGGTGCGGCGGCGCTGATCCGCATCATGCGGGCCAATCTGCTCGATGAGCTTTATCGGCCCTATGTGGTGACGGCACGCGCCAAGGGCATGAGCGAATTTCAACTGCTGTTGCGCTATCCGGTGCGAGTGGCCCTTAACCCATTCATTTCCACTATTGGCTGGATCTTGCCGACCCTGGTTTCGGGGGAGATCATCGTTTCGGTGGTGATGAACCTGCCCACGACCGGCCCCATGCTGCTGCGGGCGCTTTTGGTGCAGGACATGTATCTGGCCGGTTCGCTCATTCTTATCGTGAGTGTTCTTACGGTTGTGGGCACGCTCATTTCCGATTTGCTTCTGGCATGGATCGACCCAAGGATCAGATATCAATGACCCAATCTTCAACCATTCCACTGGCGGAAGACCTCGCCGAGCACTCGCCCGTCGTTCTGGGGCCCTGGTCTCTGGTGTGGCGCAAGTTCCTGCGCCATCGGTTGGCTGTGATCAGCGGTGTGATCATCATCCTGATCTATCTGATCGCGGCGTTTGCTGAATTTGTTGCGCCGATCGACATCGGAAAAACCAGTGTGCGTCATACGTTTGCGCCACCGCAAATGATCCACCTGTTTGCGCCGGGCGACGATGGTTCAACGGTTTTCCTGCCGCACGTCAAAGGGCTCAAGACAACCATTGATACTGAGGCACGGCGGCGCTCATTCGAGGTTGATGAGAGCAAGATCATTCCGCTCGGCTTCTTCGTGCACGGGTTCGAATACAAACTGTTTGGCATCATCGAAAGCGACGTGCATCTGTTTGGCCCCAAGAATCCGCGCGATCCATTCTACCTGTTTGGGGCCGACCGTTTGGGGCGGGACATTCTCAGTCGAATTATCGTTGGCACCCGCATTTCGATGTCGATTGGTCTGGTTGGCGTGGCCATGTCGCTGGTGATTGGCGTGCTGTTGGGTGGGATATCCGGCTATTTTGGCGGGTGGACCGACAGTTTGATCCAACGCTTTATCGAGTTTATCCGATCCGTGCCGACGATCCCATTGTGGATGGGGCTTGCCGCCGCCATACCGCTCGACTGGCCACCGCTCCGAACCTATTTCGTGGTGACCCTGATTGTGTCGATGATCGGCTGGACCAGTCTGGCGAGAGAAGTGCGCGGGAAATTCCTGTCGCTGCGCAATGAAGATTTCATTGTTGCCGCACGGCTTGATGGGCTGAGCCATGGCGAAGTGATCCTCAAGCATATGGTGCCTTCGTTCTCGAGCCACATCATTGCGTCGCTGACCCTTGCTGTACCCTTGATGATTTTGGCGGAAACCTCGCTTTCGTTCCTCGGCATTGGTCTGCAACCGCCTATCGTGTCGTGGGGCACCTTGCTCAAGGAAGCGCAGAATATCCGCTCGATTGCGCAAGCACCGTGGCTGCTGATCGCGCCTGGTACCGTGATCGTCATCGCAGTCCTAACCTTCAATTTCCTAGGAGACGGCCTTCGTGATGCCGCTGACCCCAATGCACACTGATAGCCCAGAGCCGCTGCTGCGCATCCGCGGGCTCAAGACGCACTTCTTCACCGCCGATGGCGTGGTCAAGGCAGTGGATGGTGTTGACCTGGATGTTCAGCAGAGCCGAACCACCTGCATTCTGGGTGAAAGCGGTTGCGGCAAGTCGATCATGGCGCGTTCCATCCTGCGCATCGTTGATGCGCCGGGCCGGATCGTTGATGGCAGCATCATTTACCGGGCGGCCGATGGGCGGACGGTAGATCTAGCGGCGATGAGTCCGACTTCCAAGGCCATCCGCGAAATTCGCGGCAGCGATATTTCCATGATCTTCCAGGAACCAATGTCTTCGCTGGGGCCGATCCAGAAGATCGGCAAGCAGATCAGCGAAACCATTCTGCTGCATCGCAAGATGAGCAAGGCCGAAGCCAAGGAAGCTGCCATAGAAATGCTTGACCGGGTTGGCATTCCCAACCCAGCCAAACGTTATGAATCTTATCCGTTTGAGCTTTCGGGTGGCATGCGACAGCGCGCCATGATTGCCATGGCGCTGAGTTGCCAGCCGCGCATGTTGATTGCGGATGAGCCGACCACGGCGCTGGACGTTACCACGCAGGCCCAAATTCTCGATTTGATTGCGGATCTCAAGGAAGAGTTCGACATGTCGGTGATGCTCATAACCCACGATCTGGGCGTGGTGGCAGAAGTGGCCGAAGATGTGGCAGTCATGTACATGGGCAAGGTCGTCGAGCGGGGCGATGTCTATTCGGTATTTGAAAATCCGAAGCATCCCTATACGCAGGCGCTGCTTGAATCGGTGCCACGCATTGGTGGAGTTCGCAAGGCGCGGTTGCCCGCAATCAAGGGCATGGTGCCACACCCGTTGGCGCGACCATCGGGCTGTTCGTTCCGTACCCGTTGTGAGCGTTATATGCCGGGAATTTGTGACAAGACAGAACCTGTACTGACCCAGGAAGGCTCCTCAGAAGTGGCGTGTTTCCTTTATTCCTCGGAGCTGGCCAATGTCCGATAAAATTCTGGAAGTAAACGGGCTGAGCATGCACTTTCCGCTCAGTGGCGGAGCGTTTCGAAAGTCCACAGCCGTCGTCCGGGCGGTCGAAAATGTTTCGTTTGCTGTGCACCGTGGCGAGACGTTCGGTGTGGTGGGGGAAAGCGGTAGCGGCAAGACGACGCTTGGTCGTTGCATTATGCGTATTCTAACCCCCACGGCCGGTACGATTCAGTTTACCGGCAAGGCGCAAGAACCAGTGGAACTGGTCACTAGCGACGATAGCCTGTTGCGCTCGATCTGGCGCGATATTCGCATGGTTTTTCAGGACCCTCAGTCTTCGCTCAATCCGCGCCTGCCGGTGATCGAGATTGTCGGGCAGTGTTTGCGAAAATCGGAAAAGCTCTCGGGAAAAGCGCTAGCTGATCGCGTGTCGATGCTGCTAACCAACGTGGGGCTGCGCCCTGAAATATTGCATCGTTATCCCGGCGCATTTTCGGGCGGGCAGCGCCAGCGCCTCGGCATTGCGCGTGCATTGGCGACCAATCCGCAGTTGGTGGTCGCCGATGAGGCGGTTTCGGCGCTCGATGTGTCGATCCAGGCGCAAACGCTCAATCTGATGCAGGATCTGCAAGAGCAGTTCGACCTGACCTATATTTTCATTGCCCACGATCTGGCGGTGGTTGAGCATATTTGCGACCGGGTGGCGGTCATGTATTTGGGGCAGATCGTCGAACTGGCCGAAAAGGATGAGTTGTTCAACTCACCAAAGCACCCCTATACGCGCGCCTTGCTGCAAGCTGTTCCTGTGCCTGATCCCCGCAAGCGTCCGGCCAAACGGGTGCGTCGTGGTTCGGGCGAAATTCCAAGCGGTGGTTTGCGGCTTGATGCCTGCCAGTTCGCACCACGTTGCCCACATGCGCAAGATATTTGCCGGAATTCCTCCCCGCCTGAAAAGCAGGTCGGCGGCGCGGCAGTGCTCTGCCATTTCGCCGGAGACATATGAGCGCGCTGAGCGCCGCCCTAAATCGGGCTGCGGCGCTTGGCCAGATAGATGTGATCGCAGGCCAGGACCACTTCGTTGCGTTGATTGATAACGCGCACTTCCTCGGTAATGCGGCCATGATCAGACCGTTTCGGATCGTCTTCGAGTTTTGCGATCTTGAGCTCGGTATGGATGGTGTCGCCGATAAAAACCGGCTTGGGAAAACGCAGGCGATCGTAGCCATATGAAAAGGCCAGCGGGTTGATCTCGGTGGCGGTCAAGCCAATGCCGATGGCGAAAGTCATGGTGCCATGGGCGATGCGCTGGCCCCATTGGCTCGATTTCATCGCTTCTGCGTCCATGTGATGGGGGAAAAGTCCCCGGTATGGCCGGCATGCACAACGATGTCGCTTTCGGTGATGGTTCTTCCGAACGTCTTGCGCGTGTGGTTGAGGACATAGTCTTCAAAGTAGCATTCCTGTTCCATCAAAAGCTCTTTCGGAATAGTTGGTTGAGCGCCTCAATGATGGCGACGGGTTCTTCGCGTGACAGCAGGCCAGCATTCAGACGTCGGGCCGCTGCGTCCTGAAACGCCATGTAACCATTGTGGCGCGGGCGGACCCAAGCGTTTTCCAGTGTGGCGCGGGTGTTCCGATAGAAATCGTCGACGGCGCTGTTGACGTCATCGTCTTCCCAAGCGAGGCCATGACCCGGTTGCCCACCCGATTGAGCGTATAACCCCCGTTGCACGGGCGCACTTGCGACCCAATGGGCATAATCGATTGCTTCAGGCTTGCGGCTGGAAAACGCCGAAACTGCTATTCCTGTGCCGCCGAGTGCCGATCCGACTGGACCATGTTCGCCAACGGCCGGGATATCGGCAAATTTGAGACGTTTGGGCCGGAAATCGGCCAAGCCATAGCTCAAATAGCCATAGCCCAGCGGCATTACGGCAAATGGACTGTCCGACATTGCCATGGCCTCGGACGCGCCGATCGGGTCCATTTCGAATTGGTCGGCATTGATATGATCGGTTACGGCCCGCAGTAGCGTGATGATCTGAATGCCGGTTTGAACATCGAGTAGTTCGGCTGTGTCTGTGGTGGAGCAGGAATGGCCGAGGTTGGCAGCAAGCGTATAAAGGCACATCAATGAATGGGGCGCGCGCATTGGCAAGATGATTTGGCCCTTTTGGGCCAAGTCGATCACCTGATCCCATTCGGTCAAAGGTTGGGGCAATTTGTCAGGCCGAAAGGCCTGCACCTGCGCGGCGGCATCAATGGGAAATGCCCACTGACGCCCAGCCCAATTGTAGCTGTCGAACGATTGGCCGACGCTATTGGCCCGCATTGCCTGCAATTCGGCTTCGCGCCCGGTGACATCGAGCGGCGCGAGGCAGTTTTCGGCCGTGATCTGCCCAACATGGGGATGGTCGATCACGATCAGATCATATTGGCGCGCCAATTCCTCGACCGGGAAGCTTTCGAAATCCTGGAGGCTTCGTTGGTCCCAGACAATCTCAACGCCTCGATCGGCGTGCCATTGCCGTGCCGTCGCAACCATCGGATCGTAACCGCGTGGATGGCTCCACGTCATGCCCTTTAGTGCGCTCAAAGGTCAAACTCGGCCCGGATGGCAGCGTTTTGCTCGCCAATCAACGGCGCGGCCCTGCTGGTGCTGGCGCGCTCACCATTGACGCGGAGCGGCGAGCGAGTGGTAACGATGTTGACATTGTCGGGCCGGGTGACGGTCTGAAGCATGTCGAGTGCCTTGAACCCCGGGCTATCCATCAGTTCGCGCCAATCGAGCACTTTGGCACACCAGATGTCGGCAGGCTCAAGGATTGAAAGCCAGTGCTCGCTTGAGGCCGTTTTTAGCCGATCAGCGATAATCTGCTTGATGGCATCACGGGCCGTAAACCAAGTGCGTGGGTCTTCATATTCTGTCAGAGCGTCGATTTCGAGCAGGTTGCGCAGGTTGTCGATGGGGGTCATGGCGATGGCAATATAGCCGTCGCTGGTTGGATAGACCCCATAAGGGGCCGACAAATAGGCATGCGCCGAGCGGAAGGTGCTGCGCTTGGGGATGCGTCCGCCGTCGTTAAGATGGGTCGTCAGCACTTCGAACTGGAAGTCCACCAGAGCCTCAAGAAGTGAGGTTTCGATGTGGGCACCTTCGCCTGACATGCCGCGCCGCACCAGCGCTGCCAGAATGCCTTGTGCTACTGCGGCGCCGGCAAGCATATCGGCGATTGCCAGCCCAAAGGGAACCGGACCCTGATCGTCATCGCCATTGAGCCACATGACGCCGGAGCGTGCCTGGGCGAGCAAGTCTTGTCCGGGACGATCAACCCATGGACCTTCTTCGCCGTAGCCGGTGATCGAGGCATAGACAATGTCGGGGTTGAGCGCCTTAACCGTCTCGTAGTCGAGGCCGAGCCGAGAGATAACGCCGGGACGAAAATTTTGCAGGACGACATCGGCCTTACCGAGCAGTTTGCGCAGTGCGGCCAGATCATCAGGTTTCTTGAGGTCGAGCGCCAGGCTTTCCTTGGAGCGATTGATGGCGTGGAAAATGGTTGAATCGCCGCCAATTTCTGTATCGCTGAGATAAAGGCGGCGGCTCAGATCGCCACCCTCAGGCCGCTCGATCTTGATAACGCGAGCGCCCAGATCCTGCAGCCGGAGGCTGGCATAGGGGCCGGAAAGGAACTGGCATAGATCAACCACGATGAGGCCATCGAGAAGGCCTGGTGTCTTTGTACTCATGAGGGTTTCTCGATTTGATCTGCAAAGGTTTCGGGGTTGCGGTATCTGACCGTCTGGAGATGTTCGCAATAAAGCACCAGCTCGCCCTCGCCCTTGTAGACTTCATAGCTGGCGCGGCAGAGGCCAAGCTTTTGATATTTCGGGCGTTTGTCGAGGTTGGTGCGGATGGTATAAATGGTGTCGCCGATAAAGGTTGGCTTAATGAACCGCAGCCGGTCGTAACCGTAGGAAAAAGCGTTGATACAATTGGTGGCGACCAGCCCCAGTCCAGCGGAAAAGACCAGTGCCCCGGCAATCAACCGTTTATCGAACTGCCCTTCTGTCGTCGCGAAAATATCGTCGGCGACGTAGGGGTGCATGTCGGTGACCAGGGCGTTGAATTGCATCGACTCCCCCTCTGACATGGTGCGACGGAGCGAGCGAATTTTGTGGCCAACAGCCCAGTCCTCATAGAACCAGTTTTCGGCATTCCAGACCGGAAGTTCTGCGTGTTCGGCGGGCATGGTTTTGGGAAATGTGGAGGAGACGCCAACAGTCGCGCTCATGGTTTTTCCTTAATCTGGGTTGCGGGCGATCTGGCCGATTCAAAGGCTGCTTCAACAAGCGCCATCGTGTGCCAGGCGTCTTCGACGGATGTCATCAACTGTGAATCCTCGCCCGCCGCAAAGCGCTGCAGGTTGCTCATCGTGCCGATAAAGGCGTGGGGGAACCAGCCGCCGGAAAGCGGAACGGACTGCCAATCCTGTCCCCGACGCACGATCCAAAGCTCGTCCGGTTCACCCTCAGGATAATTGAGTAGCAGGCCGAGTTTGACGACTGCGGCGCCATCGGTACCCTCAATGCGAAAGCTGGCGTCCTGAAATTGGCGGCCGAAATCGTGGTCGTGATTGATCGACAGGGTGGTGCGGATGCCATCGGCAAAATCCAGAATGGCGCTGGTGCGGGTTTGGGCCAATTCGTGGTTGGGATGGCCCATGGTGCGGACATGGATGCCGTTTGGATTGCCAAGCAAGGCGCGGATCATATCGAGGTAATGAATGGAGTGAACCGAGATTTCTACCCGCTCCATTTTCTTGAGGAACGGAAACAGATCCCAGGGTGTCACGAGGTTCAGGTGGACCTCAACATCGACCAGATCGCCGAGCCAGCCGCGTTCAACGGCGTCGGCAACTGCCAGCATCATCGGCGAGAAGCGCAGTTGGAAATTGACCGCCGCAACAAGCGATTTTGTACGGCAAAGCTCGAGGATCCCTGTCGCTTCGCCCAGGTCGCGGCCCATTGGCTTTTGCAGCAAAACGGTTGCGCCTTCAGGAAGTTCGGGCAAGACGTCAAGGTGGGCGGCAGGGGGAAGCGCGAGGTCGAAAACGGCGTCTGGCGTGGCGATGGCGTCGGTCAAATTTGGGAAGACAGGGATGTTCCACTTGGCCGCGAGTGTCTCGGCGCGTGTTGCGTCAATGTCAAATATCCCCGCTACGGGGAGATCGGCTAGTCTGTAGGCTGGCAGATGAGCGTCGTTGACGATCCCCCCGGCGCCGATGATGACGATGGGGCGCGGCGCAGTTGGACGTCGCCAAGCCTGGCGTAAAGGCGCCTTGTCGTCCATCTTATCCTCCCCTAGCATGCAATCCGATTATTCTTATGTGAATATAATGTTCACATATAAGCGAAATGTGCAAGTCGCGCCGACTGCCTAGTCCACATGGAACACTTCTTCGGTGGAGGCCCACCATTCGTCACCGGTGCGAGTGGAGAGGGGGCGTTGCATGGGCATGCAGACGGCCCACCATTTCTGGGTTACGGGGTCGGCGGCCATTCTAGCCATGTCGGCGGCGTGGTCGTTGCCGACGTATTCGTAATAGGCAAAGAGGAGATTTTCGGGCTCGCGCAGGAAAATGGAATAGTTGGTTATGTTGCTATTCTTGATCTGATTGAGAACATCGGGCCAGACGGCGGCGTGGACCTTTTTGTATTCGGCAATTTGTGCGGCATCGAGACCAATTACGGATCCATAGCGTTTCATATTCTTCTCCTCATTATTGTACTTCGGCGCCGGCGCGTTTCGAAAGCTCTATGCCGGCGGCCTGCATCATAGCCAATGCTTCTGTGATATTGGGTGCGTCGGCCTTGTCTATGCGTTGGCTATAGGGACAGGTGAAGGCGGCGATGACAGATCCCAAGGGTCCAAAGACCGGGACTGACAGGTTGAAGACGCCGACGACCTGGGCGCTTGGCATATTTTCATAGCCCAGATGGCGGATGGTCGAAAGGCGTTGCTCGAGACCTTTGGGGAGAGCCTTCGCGCCAATAAGTCCTTGTTCTTCCAGCATTAAGCTGGCTTCTTCCGGACTATGGTAGGCAAGGAAAATGTGACCTGACCCGGTGTTGACAAGTCCGACCCGACTGCCAACGCGGATGGAGACATTCCAGTATCCGGGGCCATCCATCTGGGCGACGACGACGAGGTTGCCACGATCGTGGATGACTAGATGACATGCCTGTTCGGCTTGAATGGCAAACTGGCGCAAGACCGGTTTGGCCTGGTTCACAAGGCGATTCATCGGGGGGCGGGCATGGCCGAGTTCGAAGAGTTTCAGGGTGATTTCATAGCGATCTTCGAGGGTGCGGCGCACGTAGTTGCGACGGACCAGACGCTCGAGCATGCGGTAGATTTCATTGGGGGAGCGACCAAGCGACTTGGCGATCTCTGCCTGGCTCAATCCATCGTCGGTTTCGGCCAAAAGTTCAAGAATATCAAGACCTTTATCAAGAGCAGGGGCGCGGTAGCGGTCGTCGTCTTCTGTCGTGATCAATATTCTGCTCCCGTTTACCGATCCATACCCTGACTTGTTAGCAAGGGTTAGCATCGGGTTAGCTCTGATTGTCACGCATTTGGCAAAATTGGGCGATTTTTGCGACCGTGATGCCGGTTGACGTCATAGCAATCATTGTGCTTACTTACAAATAGATCTTTCAAATATGAGTTATCAAGCCTCAAAAGAGGCAACGACCGAAAGGTCCCCTGTGGAGGAGAAATCGCGATGGTTAGTAAAATCCTGGCTAAAACCCTTTTGGCGTCCTGCGCCGTTGTCGTTCTGTCTGGCACCGCGCTGGCGCAAGAGTTCGACTATGGGTCATTCCCCGACTACACGCTCAAGGTGAAGCTGATCGGCGGCACCCAATATGAAAAGCTCTATACGCGCATTCCTGAATGGGAAGCGATGACGGGTGCCAAGGTCGAGATCGTGTCGTCCAAGAACCATTTTGATCTTGATCGCGAGATCAAGCAGGACATCGCGACCGGCCAGATCAGTTGGTGTGTAGGGTCGAACCACACCAGTTTTGCGCCGCAATACGGCGATCTTTATATCGACCTGAAGGAAATGATTCCGGCTGAAGAGTTGGCCAAATACGTGCCGGGCACGCTGGCTGCTTCCGAGGTTGATGGACGGCTGGTGCAGTTGCCGCGCGTGACTGATGTTTCCAACATCTATTATCGCAAGGACATCTACGAAGACCCTGACAACATGAAGGCGTACAAGGAGAAGTTCGGCACCGACCTGGCGCCGGCCAAGACCTTTGACGAACTCAAGCAGCAAATCATCTTCCTGGCTGATCCCCCGAACCTTTATGGCACTGCCTTTGCCGGCAAGGACGAGGGAATGTCGGGTCGTTTCATGGAAATTCTGCGCGCCAACGGCGGCGATCTGTTTGACGAAAACTGGAAGCCGATCTTCAATTCGCCCGAGGGCGTAGCCGCGCTTGAGTGGTTCAAGGAAATCTATGATGCCGGTGCGGTACCCGCTGGCACGGTCAATTATACCTGGGACGATATCGGACAGGCCATGGCCGCTGGACAGTTGGCAATTGACCTTGACTGGCCCGGCTTTGCCGGATTCTACAGCGATCCCTCTGCCTCCAAGATCTCTGACGTTCTCGGCTTCGCCGTGTCGCCTGTTGGTAGTGCAGGGGTTCGTGGTGGCTGGTCCGGTTCGCACTCGTTCTCTGTGACCCAGGCGTGCGACAACAAGGAAGCTGCTGTTTCCTTTGCAGTTTTCCTGACCAATGATGAGAGCGAGATGATGGAAGCCGAGGCCGGCAATCTGCCGACACGGAGCAAGACGTTCGATGAAGTGATCAAATACTTCAATGAGAACAACAAGCCCGCATTGGCCGAAATGTTCCCGATCTGGCAGGCCTCGTTGGCAGACGCCCGGACGCCGCCATTGATTCCGCAATGGATCGAGGTTTCCAACATTTTGTGGCCTCAGTTGCAGGCAGCCATCGTGGGTGAAAAGACCCCGCAGGAAGCTCTCGACAAGGCCGCAGCGGATGCAACCGTGATCATGGAAGACGCTGGATTGCTCTAGATCCTCCCTGCTGCTCCGGCCCTGGCTGGAGCAGCGTATTTCGCAATATTCGTCCGGGCCTGTGTCCGGACGAATTCGGATTGGCAGGCACTGCCGACCACATGATCATTTCGGGGGTGCAGGTTTGAGCGCAAGTGTTGAGACTATGCCGCATGATAAGGGGCGCAATCGCATTGGGGCATTCATGCGCTCGCCCGCGGCAACGCCCTATCTCTTGCTGCTGCCAGCGGCGCTGGTCATTCTGTCAGTGGTTTTGTTGCCGCTGCTGGTTTCCTTCTGGACCAGTTTTACAAGCTATAATCTGACCCGACCGGCAACCCTTTTTAACTTTATTGGCCTGCGCAATTATCAGCGGCTGATGGGCAATACCGATTTTTGGTGGGCTTTTGGGCGCACGATCATATTCATTACCATCGCGCTCAATCTTGAGATGTTGCTGGGTCTAGGACTGGCGCTTCTGGTCAACAAGATAACCTGGGGCCAGCGTACCCTGCGCACCATCATGATGTTTCCGATGATGTTCTCACCCATTCTGGTGGGTTTCCAATTCAAATATGTTTTCAACGACTCTATCGGACTGGTCAACAATGCACTGTTTGACCTTGGCTTGATCAAGCAGCCGATTGCGTGGCTGGTTGATGGAAATTTGGCCAATTTCTCGATCATTTTCGCTGAAATCTGGATGTCGACGTCGATCTTTGCCATCCTGTTGCTGGCGGGCTTGATGGCGCTGCCAAAGGAGCCGATCGAGGCGGCGCGGGTGGATGGCTGCAACCCGTTGCAGGTGTTCCGCCACATTACGCTGCCGTTCCTGATGCCGTTCGTTTATATTGCCATGACCATTCGTTCGCTGGATGTAGCGCGGGCTTATGACATGGTGCGGATCATGACCAATGGTGGCCCGGCGGGGCGGACCGAGTTGATCTGGACGCTGATGACGCGCACCGGCTATCAGAACAGTCAGATGGGCATGGCCAACGCCATGGGCTATGTCTCGATCATTCTGTCGATCGTCTTTACCTTCTACTTCTACAAGAAGCTGGTGAGCGCGCGTACCTTTATGGGAGGCGCACAATGAGCCAGTTGACGATCGAAAAGCCCTGGCAACGCTGGTCTATCCGCTTTGGCGTGTTTGTCGCCATGGCCATTCTGACCATACCCGGCCTTTGGGTAGTGCTCACGGCGTTCCGGCCCAATATCGAGGTGTTGGCGCGGCCCGCCGTGTGGATACCGCAAAACCCCACGCTGGATAATTTTGCCCGATTGTTCGGCCTGTCGAGTGAGCAGCAGGGCCTGCCGGTAGCGCAATATTTCATCAATTCCCTGGTGATCTCGATTACCTCGACGCTGGTGGCGGTCGCCATCGGCATGGCGGGTGGCTACGCGTTCGCGCGGTTCCGGTTTCCGGGCAAGGGTGGGCTGTTCCTGGCCTTCATGCTCAGCCGCACAGTGCCCGGGGTGGCGTTGTCGCTGCCGCTCTTTATCATCTGGGCACGGCTTGGGTTGATCGACACCTCATTTGGCCTGATCCTGGTTTATCTGGCGGTCAACATCCCGTTCACTATCTGGTTGACCGATGGGTTTTTCCGCCAGATTCCGGTGGATCTTTCCGAAGCGGCCCAGATTGATGGCTGCACGCGTTGGCAGGCGTTCTGGAAAGTTGAATTCCCGCTGGCTCGTTCGGGGCTGGCGTCGGCGGCGATCTTTGCGTTCCTGACATCGTGGAACGAATATGCGCTGGCCAGCCAGCTGACGCGAACAACTGCCTCAAAAACCATGCCGGTTGGCTTGATGGACTTTACGGCCCAGTTCACTGTTGACTGGACGGGCATGAGCGCCATGGCTGTCCTTATCATTATTCCCGCGTTGGTTTTGACCTTCGTTGTCCAGAAACATTTGATCGCCGGCCTGACTTTCGGCGGCGTCAAGTAAGGAAGCATCATGGCTGAAGTTCGTCTCGAAAAAGTCGTCAAACGCTATGGCAAGATCGAAGTGGTGCACGGCATCGACCTTGAGATCGCGCATAATGAGTTTGTGGTGTTGGTGGGGCCGTCCGGGTGCGGCAAGTCCACAACGTTGCGCATGATTGCGGGACTGGAGGACGCCAGCGACGGCGCCATCACCATCGGGGACCGGGTGGTCAATGAGTTGCCGCCACGGGCGCGCAACATCTCGATGGTGTTTCAATCCTATGCGCTTTATCCGCACATGACGGTGCGCGACAATCTGGGATTTGGCCTCAAGATTGCCGGGCAGGACGAGGCACTGATCAAAAAGAGTGTTGATGCAGCCGCCGAAATCCTGGGGCTGGAACCCTATATGGATCGGCTGCCGGCCAATCTCTCGGGCGGGCAGCGTCAGCGCGTGGCCATGGGACGGGCCATTGTGCGCGATCCCGACGTTTTTCTGTTCGATGAGCCGCTATCCAATCTCGATGCCAAGCTGCGTGGTCAGATGCGGGTTGAGATCAAGAAGCTGCACCAGCGGGTCAAGACAACGGTTATTTATGTGACCCATGATCAGGTCGAGGCGATGACGCTGGCCGACCGGATCGTGATCATGCGGGACGGTTATATAGAGCAGATCGGCACGCCGACCGAGGTTTTCGAACGACCGGTCAATACGTTCGTCGCGGGCTTTATCGGTTCGCCTCCGATGAACCAGCTCGACGCCGTGGTGCGCGGGGGCAAGGCAGTTCTGTCCGATGGGGTCGAAGTGCCATTGGGGCCGGACCACAAGGTTAGCGAGGGACAGGCGATCATTTTGGGCTTCCGGCCTGAAAGCTTTGCGCCAAAAGGGCATTCGCTGCATGGGGAGGCCAATGCGCTGGCCATTGAGCGGACCGTCAATATTGCGGAGCCATTGGGCACCGAGACTATCCTGTTTGCCGATCTGGGCGGGCTGGAGGTTCAGGGCAAGATGCTCAATCCGCGTGTGGTCAAGGAAGGCGAAACGCTCGGCTTCACGCTTGACCTGAGCAAATTGCATGTCTTTGATAAGGCCAGCGGACGGAGCGTTAGCGCGTAATGGCAAAAATTGTCCGCATTGAGCTGTTCATGGTTGACCTCAAGCCCAAGGTCAAACGCCAGGACGCCATTCAGTCATTTGTTTCCCAGGAGACCCCGTTTGTTCGGATTACCGACAGCGATGGGGTGGTGGGGACAGGCTATAGTTACACCATTGGCACTGGCGGTCATTCGGTGATGGCGCTTTTGGAGCGCACGCTGTGCCCGGCGCTGATCGGGCGCGAGGCGATGGAAATCGAGCGCATCTGGCGCGATATGCTGTTCATGACCCATGCAACGACAGTGGGTGCGATTACCGCGATTGCCATGGCTGCCGTTGATACAGCGCTGTGGGATTTGAAATGCCGCAAGCTCGGACTGCCGCTGCATTTGATGGCGGGCGGGGCACAGCCTGAAGTCGCACTTTATACCACCGAAGGCGGGTGGCTGCATATTGAGCAGGCGGCGCTGGTTGAAGACGCGTTGCGCGCCAAGGCGGCAGGTTTTGGCGGGTGCAAGCTCAAGGTGGGGCGGCCCATTCATCAGGACGTGCAGCGGATCGGGGCGGTGCGCGAGGCGGTGGGCGCCGATTTCGAGATTTTTACCGACGCCAATCAGGCGTTTGCCGTTGACGAGGCCATTCGGCGGGCACGCGCCTATGAACCGCTGGATATCGGATGGCTAGAAGAGCCGTTGCCAGCCGACGATATTGCCGGCCATCAACGCCTGAATGCGCACACCAGCGTGCCGATCGGGGTGGGAGAGAGCATATATTCGGTGCTGCATTTCCGTGAATATCTGGAGCGGCACGCGGCATCGGTCATTCAAGTCGATGTGGGGCGCATTGGCGGGATTACGCCCTGGCTCAAGGTGGCGCATATGGCTGAGTGCTTCAATATTGCCGTCAGTCCGCACTTTCTGATGGAGCTGCATGTGTCGCTGTGCGCGGCGGTGCCCAATGCACGGTGGGTCGAATATATCCCGCAGCTCGATGATCTAACGAGCGAGAAGATGATCATTGCCGATGGCAAGGCGCGACCATCCGATGCGCCAGGGCTGGGGATCGACTGGGATTTTGCAGCGATTGACCGGCAGGTGGTCGAGGGCAGTCGGTCGACCATGGATCAGAATAGCTGAGAAGGCTGATGAGCAAGATTACCAGTTTGACTGTGCATGATTTGCGGTTTCCGACGTCGGCGGCGCTGGACGGCTCGGATGCGATGAACCCTGATCCGGACTATTCGGCGGCCTATGTTATTTTGGGCACCGATGGCGCGCATGAGGGCCATGGGCTGACTTTTACCATCGGTCGGGGCAACGAAGTTGTGTGTGCGGCCATTGAAGCGTTGCGCGGGCGGGTTATTGGGCTGGAACTGGACTGGATAAGCGCCGATCCTGGCCGTTTCTGGCGGCATGTAACCGGGGACAGCCAGTTGCGCTGGATCGGGCCGGACAAGGGGGCAATGCATCTGGCGACCGGGGCGGTAGTCAATGCGGTGTGGGACCTTTGGGCCAAGGATGCGGGTAAGCCGGTCTGGCAGCTGGTGGCCGACATGACGCCGGAGCAACTGGTTTCGATTGTTGACTTTCGCTATCTCAGCGACGCGATCACGCCGGGCGAGGCCCTGGCGATATTCCGCAAGGCGGAGGCAGGCAAGCCTGAGCGGATGGCAACGCTGCGGGCGGAGGGTTATCCCTGTTACACCACCTCTGCGGGGTGGTTGGGCTACTCCCATGAAAAGCTGAGGCGGTTGGCAAGCGAGGCGATCGAGCAGGGGTTCGACCACATCAAGATGAAGGTCGGGCAGGATTTGGACGACGATATCAGGCGGCTGGAAATCGTGCGCGAAATTATCGGGCCGGAGCGGCTGTTGATGATCGACGCCAACCAGGTGTGGGAGGTCGATGAGGCCATCGACTGGGTCGGGAAATTAGCGCGGTTCGATCCCTATTTCATCGAGGAGCCGACAAGTCCCGATGATGTTTCGGGGCATCGTGCCATTCGCAAGGGGATTGCGCCGATCAAGGTGGCGACCGGGGAGATGTGCCAGAACCGAATCCTGTTCAAGCAGTTCATCAAGGACGGGGCGATTGATATCGTGCAGATCGATGCCTGCCGGATCGGCGGGCTGAATGAAGTGCTGTCGGTGCTGTTGATGGCCGCCAAGTTCGGGTTGCCGGTGTGGCCGCATGCTGGTGGGGTAGGCCTATGCGAATATGTCCAGCACCTGTCGATGATCGATTATCTGGTGGTATCGGGCAGCAAGCAGGGTCGGGTGATTGAATATGTCGACCATCTGCACGAACATTTCATTGATCCGTGCGTGATCCGGAATGCCGCCTACATGCCACCTGCGGCGGCAGGATTTTCAATTGAGATGAAACCGGCATCCATCGCTGAATATACGTTCTCGGCTTGATATCAGGCGGCGAAAGTGCGGTGAGTCGAGGCACGGAAATGGGCCTCGAGCGCGGCAATGGCACCGGGCGTGTCGCGGTTTTCGAGGGCATCGAGGACCTGCAGATGTTCGTCAATCGTATCAATGAGTTGACCGCGAAAGATTGAGCGCTGGTGCACACGGCGGGCCATCGAAATGTTTTCCTGCACGCGCGCGTGATTTTGCAGGATCGCCCGGTTTTCCAGCGCCTCGACAATATCGCGATGCATGCGGCGGTCAACGTAGGTAATCTGGGCCTGAGCCTCTTCAAATTCGACGGAGCCCTGGAGCTGGACGCGGCACTCTTCATGGCGTTCGCGCATGTTGGATAGCCACGCATCGGTCACCTGATCGCCAAAGGCGCGCAGAGCGTAGGTCTCGATCATGATACGGAACTGGTAGTTCTCGCGGATAAAGGCGACCTCGGGATAGATGATGCGAATGCCGGTACGCGGCTTGATCTCGACCAGACCAAATTCTTCAAGCAGGACCAGGGTTTCGCGCAGGGGCGAAAGCGAGATACCCAAAAGCTCGCACAGTTCATTCTGGGTTACGATCATACCGGCCGTCAGGGTGCCCTGCTGCAGCGCTTCGCGGAAGCGGCGGTAGCCTTCATTGCTTTGTTGTTCATTGTCGGGGCGAGAAATCTTATCCATCTGGCTAGCCTTAATTGCGCCGAGGAGATTGGTCCAGCATCCATTGTTAACATATCAACAGTCGTTTTGAAAATATCTTAGTGCTCTACAAGGTCCGTCGCCTATGGGATTATTCCGCGCAGACGTGGGTAATCCCACCAAAGTCTAGTGCCTGAGGCGATAAAAGGGCTTGTCGGCGCCCCGGTAATATTTCATCATCGACAAATAATATCTCAATGGGGCCGCTGGAGGATGTCGATGAAGATCACTGGGTTTACTGCGTGGTTGGTGGAAGCCGAGCCGGGGCCGAAATTCATCTGGCGCAATGGTTTGCCTGGTTCGCACGGTGATATCCCGCGCGGCAGCATGCCGCGCAAGGCAGTGATCCGGATGGAAACCGACAGCGGGATCGTCGGGGCAATTGAGATCGGCCGGGGCGATGCGGTGGTTGATCTGGTCCGGCGCCGCTATTCGGGATTTATCGGGGAGAACCCGCTATTGACCGAGCGGATGTGGAACCTGATGTGGGAAATCGACCGGGTCGAGGAAGTGCACATGCGCTCGCTGGGCCTGTTGGACCAGTTGTGCTGGGATGTGAAGTCGCAAGCGGCAAAAATGCCGATCTACCAGATGCTGGGCGGCAATGATCCAAAAGTGCCTGCCTATGCCTCGACGGTCACCTGGCCAACACTTGGAGAATATGAGCGCTATATCAAGATGAGCCGCGATCTCGGGTTCAAGGCCTTCAAGCTGCATGCGTGGGGTGATGTGAAGCGGGACATCGAGCTATCGACCAAGCTGCGTGAGTGGGTTGGGCCGGATGCCGATCTGATGTTTGATGGATCGGCTGGCTGGGACTATGTTGACAGTCTTGAAGTTGGACTGGCGCTGCAGGACCTTGGCTTCCTCTGGTACGAGGAACCGATGCGCGAATTTTATCTCGGTGCCTACGCCAAATTGTGTGAAAAACTGACGATCCCGGTTTTGGCTGCCGAAACTTCGGACGGCGTTCACTGGAACATGGCGAGCTGGATCGAAAACCGCGCGTTGGACATGACAAGGGTTTCCACTTTTTACAAGGGTGGCTTTACCGGTTCGATGAAGATTGCCCACATGGCCGACAGTTTTGGCATGCGGGCGCAGGTTCACGGCATGGGGCGCGAAAATGCGCAGCTGTGCGCGGCCATCGCCAACAATGACTATTACGAGCAGCTGGTCATGGACGAGGCTCAGATCAAGGGTCTCGACAAGCTTGGCCCGTTGGCCATTACTGATGGCTATCTCAATGTCACCGATGAGCCGGGATTGGGCTACAGTTTTGATTTTGACGAGCTGGATCGCAAGGCGCTGACCAAGGTGAGTGTTACCGAGAAAATCGAGTAGGGCGACGTCATGGCGAGTGTCGAACTCAAGGCAGTCACGAAATCATTCGGCCCGGTCAAGGTTATCGAGGGGATAGATCTCGCGATCGAAAAGGGCGAGTTCGTCGCTTTTGTCGGGCCGTCGGGTTCGGGGAAATCGACATTACTGCGCATGATCGCGGGTCTTGAGACTGTCACTGGGGGTGACATTCTGATTGATGGCAAGGACGTCACCTTCGCAGAACCCTCTGACCGGGGAATTGCCATGGTGTTCCAGTCATATGCGCTTTATCCGCATATGAATGTCTATGACAATATTGCGTTCAATCTGAAATTATCCAAGTTCGACCGTGCCGAGATCGACACTCGGGTGAAGGAGGCGGCACGCATTCTTCGGCTTGAGGAATTATTGTCGCGGTCACCTGCCCAGCTTTCGGGCGGGCAGCGCCAGCGTGTTGCAATTGGTCGCGCCATCGTGCGGCACCCCAAAGTGTTTTTGTTTGATGAACCGCTGTCCAATCTGGATGCGGCGCTGCGGGTGCAGATGCGGCTTGAGATCGAACGGTTGCACCGCGAACTCGGAGCGACAATGATCTATGTGACCCATGATCAGGTCGAGGCGATGACGCTGGCGGACCGGATCGTCGCGCTTGACGAGGGCGTCATTCAGCAGGTGGGTCCGCCGCTGGAGTTATATGCGGGGCCCAGCAACAAATTTGTCGCCGGGTTCATCGGCTCGCCAAAAATGAACATGCTGCCTGGCACTGTGCTGACTGTCGCCAATGGGGTGGCCAGCATTGGGCTGGACGCCAATAACGAGGCACGATTGGACCTGCCACTCAAGGGCGCCAACAAGGGTGACGCGGTTACCGTCGGTGTCCGGCCGGAGGGCCTCGAACTGATCGCGGCGGAGGATGCGGTGCCAGACGGTATCACCGCTCTGCCGGCACGCGTCGAGTCCGTCGAGCGGTTGGGCAATATCACCTTTGTCTATCTCGATGCTGGAGCACCTGACGTCGTCACAATTCAACTTATCGGACATTCACCCCTGACCAGTGGGAAACAGGTTCGGGTCGGGCTGCGGGCGGACCACGTCCACATCTTCAATGCCGGGGGCAGCGCAATCACCACGGCCAAGAACACCTAAGCCGGTGGGAAATCGGCGTATAACAGGAGGAATAACATGCATAAACTGAAAACAACGACGGCAGTTGCGGGCGGATTGGCGCTGGCAATGATGGCGGGTGGTGCCTTGGCACAGGATCAGGTGACGCTCAATATCTGGTCGGATACACCCCGCCTGTCGATGTTCGAGCTCTATGATCAGACCCATGACAATGTCACGCTGAACGTTACCACCGTGGCACCAGCCGATCTGATCGCCAAACTGCAACTGGCGATGCAGGCCAAGAGTGAAATTCCTGATGTCGTGTTCTTGTCCGATATTGGCTACACCGCACAATTGTCGACGCGGCGCTCCAACTATCTGATGGATCTGACCGACAAGGTGCCGCAGGCGCTGCAGGACGAATTTTATCCCAATGGCAATTCGCCCTGCGAGGTCAATGGCAAACTGTACTGCCTGCGCAACGACCTAGCCCACATGATGGTCTGGTACGACAAGCCATTGATGGAAAAGCTGGGCAAGGCGGTGCCAACGACCTACGCTGAATTCGAAGCGCTGGGCGCTGAATTGGGGCCTGAAGGCTATGTGCTGGGTTCGGCTGTAGAAGCCTTCCCACTCTATAGTTTCCTGGTGTCGGATGGTTGCGATATGGCCATGCCGGTCGAGGGCAAGCCCGACACGCTCAAGATTGATCTGACGACCGACAAATGCACCAAGCCAGCTGCCATGGTCGACGCCATGGTTGCCAATGGTAGCCTTGCCAAGGTTGGGCCATTCGAGCCTGATTTTGTCAATCTGGCCAAGACCGGCAAGGTGCCGCTGATCATCGGGCCAACATGGTTCGGCGAATATGTGATCAAGCCAACCTATGAATGGCCCGAGGGCACGTTGGCAGCTGCAATGCCGCTAAAGTGGGACGACCAGGACCAGCCATTGACCTGGAGCTGGGGCGGGGGCACCTATGGCGGCTGGAAAGACACCGCGCATCCCGATGAAGTGGTGGATGTTATCGAATGGATGGCTACCGACGTCGCCAACCAGACCGATGCTGTGACCTTGCCCGCCCACGAGCCTTCAGCAATCGCCTGGGGCGCCAAGCTCAAGGCTGACTCCTACTATGCCGACGCTGACGTGTTCGATGTGGAAGTTGGGTCCGCCAAGTACAGTCACCCCGGCTATGTCAGCCTGCGCTTCAGCGTTTCGGACGCCATTGCCAAGGTTATCACCCAAGGCATGGGTGGCGGGGGCACCGTTCTGGGTGCCTTGCCCGCACTACAAACCGAGCTGACCAATCTGGCCAAACTCAATGGCTATACGGTCGAATAGTTGAAAAACGAGGCGCCCTGAGTGCAGGGCGCCCAGCTTTCATACGGGGCGCAGAAACCTTCATGAGCCTAGCTACCAGCCCAGCATCCGCACAGCCAATGACCGCCAGCCGGGTAAAGCAGGAACGGCGCAAGGCGTTTCTTGACACGCGCATGTCGTATCTATTGTTGTTGCCCTATCTGCTCTTGCTGTTGATGTTTGGCCTGGTGCCGATTGGCTATGCGTTCGGCCTGAGTTTTTTCGACACCATCGACATGGTGTTCTGGGGCCCGACGAACTACCAGTTCGTCTTTGATGATTTTCGCGTGCCGGCCAGCGTCGTCAATGTGCTCACATTCGTTGCGATCTGGGTGAGCATGACGGTGATCTGCGTGGGGGCGCTGTCGCTCATGCTCGACAGCGTGGGGCGGCGAGCGGCAACGATGTTGCGCACCGTCTATTTCCTGCCGGGCGCAGTTACTTCATCAGCCATTGTTGTGCTGTGGCTGTTTGTGCTTGATCCGTCGGTCAGCCCCTTCCAGCCTATCCTGCAAATGGTGGGTTGGGTATCACGGGCTGATGTGATCTCGGGAATCGGGCTGGCGGGTGTCTTTGCGCTGATGGCGTATTTTTCGGCCTCGGGCGGATGGATCGTCGTGTTCGGCGGCGCCTTGGCGAGCCTGCCAACCGAGGTGATGGAAGCGGCGCGCATTGATGGCGCCAGCCGATTGCAGCTGGCGCTGCGCATCAAGCTGCCGATGATCTGGCGATCAATCGTATTGATGGGTATTTTGTCATTTGCCACGGGTCTACAATTATTCGTCGAGCCGCAATTGATGGGCATGGCCGGCACCCAATTTGCCCAGAATGACTGGTCGCTCAACCAGATGGCGTTTCAATATGCCTTCCGCATGGGTGATTTCGGGGCTTCGGCCGCGCTCAGCACTATGCTGGTGGGGTCCTCTATCGCCATTGCGCTGGTGATCGTTTTTGCCACCAATTTCTATAAACTCGATTGAGGAAGTGAGCTGATGGCCAGCCGTACTTTGCAGTCTCGCTTCAGTCTGGGTCGTTTTGTTGTCTTTGCGGCATTGGCGTTCGCCGTGTGCTTTTACGGCATACCGCTGCTGTGGCTGTTCATGGCAGGAACCCGCTCGGAAGCGTCGCTGTTTTCCGATACCCCGTTCACGATCGGCAGTTGGGCCGCGTTCAGCCAGACATGGACCAATCTGACCAGCTACAATAATTTCCAGATTGGAACCTGGGCCGCCAATTCTGCAATCTATTCGGTGGGTGGGGTGTTGCTGTCGCTGGTGGCGTCTATCCCGGGGGGATACGCGCTGGCACTTTCGGAATTTCCCGGACGCAAGCTGATCCTGATCATGACGATGATCGCGATGATCACGCCAAGCACGGCGGTGGTGCTGCCGATCTTTCTCGAGATGAACCTTTTGGGGCTCAACAACACTTATGCCGGGCTGATCCTGGCATCCGGGTTTTTCCCGTTTGGGGTCTATCTCGCCTATGTGTATTTTTCGACCTCGTTACCCAAAGGGGTGATGGATTCGGCGCGGGTGGATGGCTGCAACAGGTTTGAGTTGTTCACGCGGATTGCGCTGCCGTTGGCGCGTCCGATTGTGGCGCTGGTGGCGTTTTTCAGTTTTCTGGCGATCTGGAGCAACTATTTTTTGGCCTTCGTGCTGCTGAGCGACGACAAGCTCTACAATCTACCGGTGGGGCTGACGGCGCTGGTGAGTGGCTCGGGGGCGCTGAGCAATCTGCCGGCCAATGATGTGCCGATTAAAAAGCCGGAGGTCATTCTGGCGGCGATCATCGTGGTGCTGCCGGTATTGCTGATTTTTATCGTGGCGCAACGGTTTGTGCGCTCTGGAACGTTGTCGGGGGCAGAAAAAGGCTGAACCAGCCGCGCTTCTGACGGGAGGTCCGGCCCTGGCCGGATTTGGAACTGTTATCCGCATTGGGCGGGTAAAATACTGGGAGGACGAAGCAATGAACAAGAATTTCAATCGACGCTCCGTATTAAAAATTGGGGCCGGGTTAATGGCCGCCACCGCGCTGACGCCAAGCCTGGCGTTCGGGCAGACAGCCAATATCAATTATTGGCACACCTTTACCAGCCAGTCCGAATTTGCGGGGCTTGAAGAGGTGATGAAGCTGTTCAAGGCAGCGCATCCAGACATTGTGGTGACACAGGAGAATATTCCGAACCCCGATTTCATGGCCAAGATCACGGCGGCTGTTCTGGCTGACAGTCGGCCAAACGTGACGATGGTGTCGTCGGAGCGGTTTGCCGATCTGTTGGCTATGGGGGCGCTGACCGATATGACCGAGCGGCTCTCCAGCTGGGATAAACGCAGCGATTTCGATGATAGCCGGTTTGATTCAATCACCAAGGACGGCAAGATCTATGGTCTGCCCGCGTTCAGTTTTGTCGATTGGATGTATTACCGCAAGGACTGGTTCGAAGAAGCTGGCATTGCGCCGCCGACAACTTACGCAGAAATGCGTGATGCGGCGATTGCCATTACAGACCCATCCAAGGGTCGGTATGGGTTTGGGCTGCGCGGTGGTCCCGGCGGTCAGAACTATATCAACAATGTGATGGAAGCCTTTGGTTCACCCGTTCAGCAGGGCGACCAGATCGGGCTTGATCGGGACAAGGCGATTGAAGGCATCGCCTGGTTCTCGGGGCTGTTGACCCAGGACAAGGTTGTGCCGCCGAGCGCGCCAAATGACGGGTTCCGGCAGGTGATCGAAGGGTTCCAGACCGGACAGACTGGCATGATCTGGCACCATACCGGCTCGTTCCAGGATATTGCATCCAAGCTGGAGCCGGGGGTCGAGTTCGGCACCTTGGCGATGCCGGCGGGACCGGCGGCGCGAGTGGCGCGCCTGGCCTATGCTTATAACTCGATTACCAAGGACGAAAACGCGGATGCGTCCTGGGAGTGGATCAAGTTCTGGGGCGAGCCGGATGCGGCTATCGCGTTCCTCGACAAGACCGGCTATTTCCCCGCATCCAACTCGGCGTCGGCTGATCCGCGTATCGCCGATAATCCACTCTACAAGCCAGCGGCTGAAACGCTGGTTTTTGGCAGGCCGCAGCCTAGCTTCCCAGGGCTTGCCGGGTGGCTGGAAAGCGTTGTGCTGCCTGCCTTCCAGCGGGCGTTGATTGGCGAGGCTACCCCCGAGCAGGCCGTCGATGAAATGATCGATGGGTTGAACCAGGCCATCGGCTGACCGTGTGGGGCGGCCAAACCTGGCCGCCCCATAATCTGACTGAATGGCAGGAGCCGACATGACTTCCAATCCGCAATCCATAATGGCGTCGTCCAGACCGCTCTCGACCTGGGACCGGATCAATCCGGCGCGCTATATCGGCGAATTGTCGGAAACGCGGTTCTGGATGTATTTGCTGCTGCTGCCCAGCGCGCTGCTGATCATGGGCGTGGTGATCTATCCAACGCTTTATGGTTTTCAGCTGAGTTTTCGGGAGATGCGGTTGAACCGGCCCGATCTGGGTACGGACTGGGTGTTGCTCAAGCACTATCAACGGATGCTGTCGGACCAGATATTCTGGATTTCGCTGCGCAACACGGCGGTGTGGGTGACAGCGGCGGTGATAATCGAGTTCAGTGTCGGGCTTATCGCGGCACTAGCACTTAATCGTAATCTGCCCGGCACCAAGGTTTTGGCTGTCTTTATCCTGTTACCGTTTTTCCTGCCCAATGTGGTGGCCGGGCATATGTGGGCGCTGATGCTCGATCCGCGGCTTGGGGTGATCAACGATTTGTTGGTCAAAGTGGGGTTGCTGGGTGGATACAAGGCCTGGTTTGCCGATCCATCAACGGCGATGGCAGCGGCGATCATTGTTGAGGCCTGGCACAGTTTTCCGTTTTTCACGCTGCTGCTGCTAGCGGGGCTCAAGGGTGTTCCGAGCGATCTTTACAAGGCAGCCGACATTGACGGGGCAGGGTCAATCTCGCAGTTGCGATTGATCACCCTGCCGATGCTCAAGACAGTGATTGCGGCGGCAGTCATCTTGCGGGTGATCGGCCTGGTCAATTCGCCGGATCTGCTGCTGATCCTGACGAGCGGGGGGCCGGGACGAAGCACGCAGGTGCTGTCGCTCTATGCCTTCCAGACTGCCTACAAGGACTTCAACTTCGGCTATGCCGGGGCGCTCTCGGTCATCATGTTCATTTTCCTGATGATGTTTGCCTGGGTCTATGTCCGTCTCTCCAAAGTCAATCAGGATTGAACCATGGCTTTTGCACGTTCACGCTCAAAACTGGTCTGGGACATTGGCAGCTACGTGGTGCTGATCCTTCTGGCATTCATTTGTATCGCCCCGATTATCTGGACCTTCCTGACTTCGATCAAGCTGGAAGAGGATATCGTGACCCGGAACATGATCTATATTCCGACACGGATCACATTTGAGCACTATGTCAATTTGTGGAACCAGTCCGGATATCCGGTGCTGGTGATCAACAGCATGATCACGACGTCGGTCACGGTGCTCATCTGCATGTTGACCGGTACGATTGCGGCCTATTCGTTCTCGCGGTTTCATTTCCGCGGTCGTACGCAACTAATGCTGGCCTATCTCATTGTGCGGATGTTTCCGGCTGTTCTGATGATCGTGCCGCTGTTCATCGTCATGCGTCAGGTCGGGCTACTCGACAGTTCGGTGGGGCTGGCAGTTGCCTACACCAGCTTCTTGCTGCCGCTGTTTGTATGGATGCTCAAAGGCTTTTTCGATGCGGCGCCCAAGGAACTGGAAAGCGCGGCGCGCATTGATGGAACAACCCGATTAGGGGCGATGTTCCGCATTGTCATTCCGATTGCGCGCAATGGACTTCTGGCAACGGCTGTGTTTGTCGGCATTGCCGCGTGGAACGAATATCTGTTCGCCCTGATGCTGACAACCAGCCAGGGATCACGCACCTGGCCGGTTGGGCTGCAACTCATGGTCGGCGAATTCCAGCTGCCATGGGGCATGCTGGCCGCTGGCGGCATCATTTCCATCCTCCCCGTTATCGTTCTGTTTGCTCTTGTGCAGCGGGCGATGGTTGCCGGCATTACCGCCGGCGCAGTCAAAGGCTAGGAGCCCATCATGGCAACACTTTCCATCAAGGGCGTACGCAAGAGCTTTGGCTCGGTCGAAGTGCTCCACAATATTGATCTCGAGCTGGAGGACGGTGGCTTTCTGGTGCTGTTGGGACCTTCGGGGTGTGGGAAATCCACCCTGTTGTCGATCATTGCCGGATTGGAGCCATCGTCAGGCGGCGACGTGGTGATCGGAGATCGCACTGTCAATGACGTGCATCCCAAGGATCGCAACATAGCCATGGTGTTCCAGTCCTACGCGCTTTATCCAACCATGTCGGTGCGGCGCAATATTGGCTTCGGGCTGGAGATGCGCCGGGTTGACACCAGCAGTCGCGAGGACGCGATTGCCCGGGCGGCGGATCTGTTGCAGATCTCGCATCTGCTCGACCGCAAGCCGGGGCAGCTTTCGGGTGGGCAGCGCCAGCGTGTCGCCATGGGGCGGGCTATCGTGCGTAACCCCGACCTATTCCTGTTCGATGAGCCGCTTTCAAACCTTGATGCCAAGCTGCGCGTGGAAATGCGCACCGAGATCAAGCGGCTGCATGACCGGCTGGGGACCAGCGTTGTCTATGTCACCCATGACCAGGTTGAAGCCATGACGCTGGGCACCAAGGTTGCGGTGATGAAGGGTGGGGTCATCCAGCAATTGGCTGATCCGCAGACCATTTATGAAAAGCCGGCCAACATGTTTGTGGCGGGTTTTATCGGCTCACCGACGATGAACTTTTTGACCGGCACGCTGGAGCAACACAATGGCGGGCTGGCCCTACACCATGGTAGCGCCGTTCTGGCGTTGACGGACATTGAGCCGGGTGCCGAGGCATTTGTTGGCAAGCAGGTGGTGGCCGGTATTCGCCCCGAAACCTTCAGCAAGGGGGAAGGACCCAGTTCACTGACCGGCACCGTTGATGTGGTGGAGCCGACCGGCCCCGACACGATGGTAGTGCTTGATGTGGGTGGGCAGATGATTTCGGCGCGACTGGGTTCGCGTGAGCGACCCCATCCGGGCGAACCGATGACCCTGAATGTCGATACCAGCGCGCTTAATCTGTTCGATCCCGACACCGGGAACCGCATTTAAATCCTGAAAGGCACGACAAATGAAAGATCTGCGCATCAAGCGCCTGACGGTGCACGAATATAAATGGCAGCAGCGCGACCTGAGCTTTGATTACAACGGCTTCAACAATGTCTACCTCAAGGGCGCAACGACCGAGCATACCGATTATGTTTTCACAATCGAAACTGAAGCGGGCGTTACCGGTGAATATGCTGGGGGGTCGGGGTTTCCTATGCCCAGGTGGGCATGGCGGCGCGTTATCTGATTGGCAAGAATGCGCTGCATCGCGAAGTGATCTGGAACGATCTGAAGCGTGCCCTGCGCAAGCATGACCGATTTGGCATGGGGCCTATCGACTGCGCGCTATGGGACATTGCCGGCAAGGTTTATGGGGCGCCCATATCTGAACTTTTGGGCGGCTGGCGCAAGACGCTACCCGCCTATGCCTCAACCTATCATGGCGACGAAAACGGTGGGCTGGACAGTCCCGAGGCGTTTGGCGAATTTGCGTTGCAATGCAAGGAAATGGGCTATCCCGCCTATAAGATTCATGGCTGGGGGAATGGCCCGGTCGACCGCGAAGTGGCTGCCGTTCTAGCAACCCGCAAGGCGGTCGGTGATGGCATGGATCTGATGATAGATCCGGGCTGCGAATATGAAAACTGGAGCGATGCACTCAAGGTGGGCAAGGCCTGCGACGAAGCCAATTATTTCTGGTACGAGGACCCCTACAAGGATGGCGGCCACTCGGCCTATGCGCACAAGAAACTGCGCCAGATCATCAAGACACCAATTCTTTTGGGCGAGCATGTGCGCGGTCTTGAGTTGCGTGTCGACCAGCTTATTGCCGAGGGCACCGACTATGTACGCGCTGACGTTGATTATGACGGTGGCATTACGGGGGTGATGAAGCTGGCCCACGTTGCCGAAGGGTTTGGGGTGGATTGCGAGATCCATGCGCCGGGCCATGCGCCCCGACACTGCATGTCGGCCATTCGCAACACCAATTATTACGAGTTGGGGCTGGTCAATCCCAAGGTTGCCGGACCCAAGGCACAATGCCCAATCTTTGCCGACGATTATTCCGACGATCTGGATGCAGTGGATGCCAATGGCTGCGTGCCGGTGCCCGATGGGCCGGGGCTGGGGATCAACATCAATTGGGACTGGCTGAAAAAGAACGAGACCGGCAAGGTCGTATACGAGTAGCACCATGAAAAACCCTGTTGAAGACGTGCCGTTTATCCATGCGCAAAAAAAGCAGGGACTGCCGAAATGGGCGTTATTGCAACGCCAGATTTTCGCGACGCTGGACGTTGCAGCGATTGAATTTGCGGACCGTTATACGCGCAGCGACGGCACGCTGATCTGGCGGGAAGAATGGCCGGGCATGGATGGGTCGGACGATCCCTATGAGGGGTTCATGAACATGCCGCTCTATTATGCGCTGGGGGGCAGCAAGGCGGTTTATGAGCGGTCACGGACTATCTGGGACGGGATCACCTGGCAATGGACTGAATATGGGCAAATTCATCGCGAGTTCGATGCCTATTATGACTGGATGCATCACGGCGAGAGCAACCTGTTCTTCTATTTCTTTGGATTGGCTGATCCGGCGGTGGCCAAGGATCGACAGCGGACGAAGCGCTTTGCCGGGTTTTATAATGGCGAGGATGCAGAAGCGGCCAATTATGACGTTGAAAAGCGTCTGATCCAATCGCCGATCACCGGCAGTCGCGGGCCGCGTTGGGTCCAGACGGGTGAGGACTGGTCGACGCATCGGGAAATTCTCGACAATTACCTGCCGCCATTTGAAGATTTGCCGGGGATTGATCGCTATGCCGCCAAGACACCCTGGTCGGATGACGCAACTTATGCGGCGATATTGGAGCGGATAAATGCGCGCCAATCCCGTGGCGATGTACCGCTCAGTCTGACGGCGACATCGCTGATGACCCATGCATTCTTGTATGGCGGCGAGGAAAAGTACCGCGAGTGGGTGCTGAATTATCTGGCGGCTTGGGAGGAGCGCACGGCGCGCAATGGCGGCATCATTCCCGACAATATCGGGCTGTCAGGCGAAATTGGCGAATATAATGATGGGAAATGGTGGGGCGGCTATTATGGCTGGCGCTGGCCGCACGGTTCGTTTTCGATCCAGGAGCCACTGTGCGTGGCGTGCTGCAATGCGGCAGCGCTGACCGGAGACATGAGTCAACTTGATCTGGCGCGTGGGCAGATCGACATGCTGTGGTCGCTGGGCAAGGACGACAACGGGCACTGGGTGGTGCCGAACCGGCACTATGATGAGGGGTGGCGCGACTATCGGCGAGTGCATCCAATGTATGCGGTATATCTATGGAACCTGTCGATGGACGAGGCCGATGCTGAGCGAGCTGAGCGCGGCTGGTCGGCGGAATATTTCGATAATGTCAATCCGGCCTACAATGGCTATGGCGTGACCAATGGCGGCCATATGGGGTTCAATGGGAACACCGCGCAATGGTTCGGGTTCATGCGCGGCAAGGACGCGGATTATCCCGAAAAGCTGCTGGAAGCCAATCTGGCAACGATTGCCAGCCAGATCGAGAATTTCCGGAAGCCGGAAAATGATCCGCTGACCATGGATCATTATCGGGAATCCATGACCATTCATATGTGGCAGCAGTTGACACCGATGATCATCGAGGGGTTGGCGCAGCTAACGCTGGGCGGGCCGATGCATGTCTATCATGGCGGGTTGCAGCACGCGCGGCTCCGCTATTTTGATGCGGACACCCAGCAGCCGGGGCTGCCACCGGGCGTGGCAGCGCTGGTGGACAAATTGGGCGCGGACAGTGCCGAAGTAACGCTATGCAACACAGACCTTTTGGCGGCGCGTGAGGTGATCGTGCAGGCAGGAGTGTTCGGCGAACACGCGTTTACCTCTGTCAAGGCAGTCGAAGAGGACGGGGATGTTGTCGAATTGAGCGGTCGTTGGGTGCGGGTCTTGTTGGAGCCAGGGGCGACCACACGATTGCGGTTTGGCATGGTGCGCTTTGCGCGAGCGCCGTCGTACGATACGCCCTGGGTCAAATCGGCGGGTGCGATTGCACCGTTGCGAGGGCGGAGGCTGGATGAGGTTTCAGGTTAGAAAAACGCTGTGAAAGTCTGGGCACCCATATAGATTGCGACGATAATGACGAGGCTGGCGAAGGCCACATTCAAAACCCCCTTCCTTTCAGAAAGCGCGACCGCGGCACGGGTTCCCAAGAGACCTCCGATTAGTCCGCCGCCGATGAACAGGGCAGCCAGGGGCCAATCGACGAGGCCAGAGAAGGCATAACTGAGGGCGGTGGTCAGCCCGAAAGCCGTGACGGCGACGAGGGATGACCCGATGGCATTCAAGATCGGCATGCCGGTCGAGGCGACAAGGCCGGGAACAATCAAGAAGCCGCCACCAATGCCAAAGAAGCCGGAAAATGCGCCCGTCAGACCGCCATATCCTAAGACTTTGGGGGCTTTTTCCAGATTGCAGGTTTCGCCGGGGGTGCCGGGATTTCGTCGCGAGCGGAACATCAGCGCGCCGACGATCGCCATCAGAAGGGCAAACAGGAACAGGAGTTTTTGCCCGTCGATGGCTTTGCCCAGGAGCGATCCAAAGAAGGCGCCGACGACGCCGGCTGCCGTGAACATGGCGGCGCACCGCCAGATGACGTTGCCGCGGCGAGCGTGGGACACCAGATTCATCGCGGCATTGGCGGCGACCGCGAAGGCGCTGGTGCCGATGGCAACATGGGCGACCGGTACGCCCACCACATAAACCATTAGCGGGACGGCCAGAATGGAGCCGCCGCCGCCGAAAAGGCCCAGCGTGAAACCGACGAGGCTGCCAGACATCACGCCCAATAAGTACTGGAAGGGCTCAAGGAACATGGTGCGACTTTCGGGTTGGGCTAACGGGTCGCTTTATAGAGGCTGCCGGCGCGGCCGCCAGAACGGCAATAACCAAGGATGGGGCCACCGGCATCGGCCTCGGCTTGCTGAAAGCGAATGAGTTGCCCTTCGGTGAGGGGGCCTGAGACGGGAATGTGGAAGGCCTTGAGGCCTGCAACTTCAGCCGCCCTGGCGATGTCGGCAAAGGCGGGTTGGCCAGGGTCTTCATTGTCGGGGCGGGCGCAGATGATGGCCTTGAAGCCGGATTGGGCCAAGGCCGCGAGATCATCTGGCTGGATCTGGGCTGCGGTTGCGAAGTGGTCGTCCACCTGCTGGATTTTCATGGGGTTGGCTTTCTGTCGAAGGGAAATCAGAGGCTATTGATGGGGACTTTGAGGTAGGTCGTGCCGTTGTCTTCCTCGGGCGGCAGTTTGCCGGCGCGCATGTTGACCTGCAACGAGGGAATAATCAGTTTGGGCATCGACAGGGTTTTGTCGCGGGCTTCGCGCATTTTGACAAAAGTGTCCTCATCGGTGCCGTGGCCGACGTGGATATTGTGGTCACGCTCGGCGGCGACGGTGGTTTCCCACTGGATGTCGCGGCCATTGGGGCCGTAGTCGTGGCACATGAACAAGCGCATTTCGCCCGGCAGCAGCAGGAGCCGCTGGATGGAGCGATAGAGCGTGCGTGCATCGCCACCGGGGAAATCGGCACGGGCCGAGCCGCCGTCGGGCATGAACAGGGTATCGCCCACAAAAGCCGCGTTGCCTATGACATGGACCATGTCGGCGGGTGTGTGGCCGGGGGTGAACAGGGTGTGGGCGGTTAGATTGCCGATCTTGTAGGTGTCGCCCTCCTTGAACAGGCGATCGAACTGGGAGCCGTCACGCTGGAAATCCGTGCCTTCGTTGAAAATCTTGCCGAAGGTGTCCTGGACGAGACAAATCTGGTCACCAATGCCGAGCTTGCCACCCAGTTTCTGTTGGATATAGGGGGCGGCAGAGAGGTGGTCGGCGTGAACGTGGGTTTCGATCAGCCATTCGAGGCGCCAATTATTGTCGCGGATATGGGCGATGATCTGGTCGGCACCGTCAAAGGTCATTTTGCCGGCGGCGTAATCGAAGTCGAGGACGGAATCGATCACCGCGCAGGCAGTGGAGGCCGGGTCCTTGACGATATAACTGATCGTGCTGGTGGCGGTGTCGAAGAAGGACACAACTGTGGGACTCGTCGTCATGTCAGGGACAAAAGGGATGGGCTGAAGCGTGGTCAATTTGTTTCCTTTCAATTGAGCGAGGGTTGCGGGGTGAGGGAGCGGGTCGACAATTGGGTCTTGCGCAGTCGGCTGACCAAAATCATGGCAACGAGCATGGCGGCGACGAACGCAAAGGGTGATGGCTCACCCAGGCCGAGTGCAGGAATGGCGCCGCCGGGGCAAAAACCGGCAATGCCCCAGCCGATGCCGAACAAGGCTGATCCACCAATCAGGGGCAGGTCGAGTTCGCGGCTGGTCGGGAGATGGAATTTTATGTCAAGAAGTGGTGATTGCTTTTTGAAGACCAGACGGTAGCCGAAAAATGTCACGGCGAATGCTGAGACCATGACCACGAGAAGGCTGGGGTCCCATGTGCCGAGGGGATCGAAGAAATTGAGTACTTTGGCTGGATTGCTCATGCCGGAGATCACGATACCCGCGCCAAATACGAGGCCGATCAGGGCCGCAGACACTATGGATCGCATCAAAATCCTCCCAGTACATGGCGAACGACAAACACCGTCGCAAATGTTGCGGCCATGAATACGACCGTCGCGGTGATTGAGCGAGGCGAAAGGCGGGCATTGCCGCAAACGCCATGGCCGCTTGTGCAACCACCTGCAAAGGATACGCCAATTCCGACGACAGCGCCGCTGAAAAGTACCGCCCAGAGGGGTGAGTCGCTGGCAAACTGGAGGGATTGTCCGGGCAGGTTGATGAACAGCAGTGGGGCGGCAATGGCCCCGACAAGAAAGGCCAGACGCCAATTCTTGTCCGAACCTGCGGTTGAAAGCGCGCCAGAGACAATGCCGGTCATGCCCGCAATGCGCCCGTGAATGGCCATCAGTGCGACGGCAGCCCCGCCAATAAGCACCCCGCCCAAAAGGGCCTGCCAGGGAGTAAAGTCTGTTATCATTTTGTTTGTGCCGCGTTATAGGTTGAAGGCTTACATCAGCGCCGCCGATATTTGTTGCATTAACATATTCGAATGTTCTAATATGTCAACCATGGACGTCAAGGAACTTGAACCCAGGGCCGAAGAGGCCGCATTGTTGCTCACCGCTATGGCTAACACCAAGCGGTTGTTGATCCTGTGCAATTTGCTGGGTGGCGAGCGCAGCGTCAGTGAATTGTCTGAACTGGTGGCATTGGAGCAATCGCCCTTGTCGCAGCATCTGGGGAAGTTGCGGGCGTTGGGGCTGGTCAGAACGCGGCGCGATGGGCAATCCATCCGCTACAGTCTGGCGTCCGATAATGTGACGAAGGTGCTTGAGGCGCTCTATGATATTTATTGCGCGCCAGAGTCGTGAGCCGGTCGGCAAGTTTGCCGCGCAAGTGCGCTCCATCTCCCAAGTATTGCAAAATTAGGAAAATGAGATGCCGAACCGCGAGCAGAACAAGGCAAACGCCATCGCGTTCTATGAGATGATGTTTAACGACTGCGATCCGCGCGAGGCCATCGCGCGCTACACGGGAGTCGACTACATTCAGCACAATCCGCATGTAGCCACCGGCAAGGATGGTTTTATCGACTATTTCGAGCGAATGCAGAAAGAATGGCCGGATAAGCACGTCGAGGTAAAACGCGCAATTGCCGAGGGCGACATGGTGGTTCTGCATTGCTTCCAGCATTGGCCAAACGACCACGACTATGCAGGCATCGATATTTTCCGTTTCGATGAGAATGGCAAAATTGTCGAGCACTGGGATGTACTGCAGGTGGTTCCGGAGCACTCGGCAAATCCCAACGGCATGTTTTAGCGGCCCGTCCGGTCAAGCGCCCCGGAAGGTCTCGTCCACGGCGCAAAGGACTTGCAAAAGGCTTATTATTAGGACTATAGATTTTGAAGGGTGGATGCTGCGAGGGACGGTTCGCGTGAATAAAGAGCAGATCAAGCCGTTTCAGATTCTGCGTGGTAGTCGACAGCCGCTTTATATGCAGGTTGTCGATCATTTTCGACAGTATTTGCGCGCCGGTGTGTGGGCACCCAATGATGTGTTGCCGTCGCTGGACCAGTTGACCCACGATTTGGGCGTCGCGCGCGTGACCATTCGGGACGCGATCAAGATACTGGCGGACGAGGGACTGCTGATTGCGGCGCGTGGGCGCGGTACAATTGTGACGGAAAAAGCCCGCGGACACCGGCCGCTCAAACTTGAGACCAATCTGGAGCGGTTGAGCGCCAGCCTTCAGCACGACCGGCCTGATTTTTCCAATATTGAAGAAGGCATTGAGATGCCGGTTGTCGGCCCCGATTTAGGCCTGCTGGCGCCGTCGTACAACTACATCAAACGTGTGCACGTGCGCGACACGCTGCGCTATTGTGTGATCCGGCTGTATCTCGATAGCGACCTGTTCAATCGCGCGCCGGAGCGGTTTCGTCGTGAACTGGCTGTGCCCGTGCTTAATGAACTGGCCGACGCGGATATTATCTGGGTCAATCAGTTGGTCCGTTTCGGCAAATGCGATGAGGAAACCTCGCAAATGCTGAAGTATCCGGCGGGGGACCCGGTGGCGCATATCCGGCGCGTGCTACGCAATCAGGCAGACCGGATCCTATATTATGCGGACGTTACCTACCGCGCCGATATCCTGGAAATCGACACGGAGGAGCATCGTGACTAGATTTGCCCGGGTCGAAACCTTCGTGTTCCGCTATCCAATTGAAACGCCGGTGCGGACCGCGTTGGGGGTCATGTATGATCGACCAATGGTGCTGGTAGCGGTAACGGACCGCAACGGTATGACCGGCTTTGGCGAAATCTGGTGCAACTATTCAGCTGTCAGTCCCGAGTATCGCGCAAGGATTGTTGATCAGATCCTAGCGCCGCTCCTGTTGGCGAGTAAATTGGAAACCCCGGCCGAAATCAGCGAATTTCTGCGCCAGAAAACCCACCTGATGGCGTTGCAGTCGGGTGAGCAGGGGCCGTTTTCGGCAGCGATTGCCGGCCTCGATATTGCACTCAATGATTTGACAGCGCGGCAAGCGGACATGCCGCTTTGCGCTATGCTGGGCGAATTCAGAGAGCATGTGCCGATTTATGCGAGCGGCATCAATCCCGAACGACCCGAGGAGGTAGTGAGCGCCTTTGCGCGGCTTGGTTATGGCGCATTCAAGGTTAAGGTCGGGTTCGGCCAAGAGCTCGATTTGCGCAATTTGTCAGCCGTGCGGGCGTTGGGGGACGATTTTGTTTTGGCCATTGATGCCAATCAGAATTGGGATTTACCGACTGCTACAAGCATGATGAATCTGACGGCCGAGTTCGATCTGGCATGGGTTGAGGAGCCGATGGCGGCGGACCGGCCAACCGGGGATTGGGACGCGCTGGCGGCGGCGACCAACCAAAAGCTGGCGGCGGGCGAGAATTTGACCAGTTGGGAGCTGTTGGAAGCCGCCATTGCCAAAGGGATTTTATCAATCATTCAGCCTGATGCTGCCAAATGGGGCGGGATCAGCGGGTGTCTCGCGGTGGCGCGCAGCGCTCAGCAACATGGCCGCCAATATTATCCGCATTATCTCGGTGGCGGGATCGGGTTGATTGCCTCAGCCCATCTGCTGGCGGCGGCCGGTGGCGATGGGTTGCTCGAAGTCGATGCCAACCCCAATCCCTTGCGAAGCGCTTTTGCCGATCAATTTTTGCAGGAACCGCATCGCGGAATGCAACTGACAAATCGCCCAGGGCTAGGATTTGAACCGGATCTGGAGCCATTTTCGAGCTATTCCACCCATTATCGGTCGGTTGAACTCAACTGATAAGTTGGCTCGACAAATGCCGGTAAAGACGCAATTCTCTGAGTCATAATTGAGGAGGGGGAGTTCCGGATGAAGATCACGGACATAAAATGCGCCGTCATTGCCAGCAGTCCTGTAATCCGCATTACCACGGATGAAGGAATTACCGGGTGGAGCCAGATCGAGACACCCAAGCCCTATCTGCAGCCCATCGTGATGCAGCTGAAAAGCTGGCTAGTGGGGCAGGACCCGGTCAATGTCGAACGGGTGGTCAAACGCATCCGGGTACGGGGTGGTTTTAAACCATGGGGCGCAGCTGTCAGCGCCATTGAAACCGCGCTCTGGGACATTGCAGGAAAGGCCGCAAATGTTCCCGTCTATCGCTTGTTGGGCGGCAAGGTGCGCGATCAGGTGCGTACCTACCGCACGCTTTATCATCATGAAGCAGGTGTGGGGCACACGCCGGAGGACTATGTGCGTTGGGCAGAATATGGCAAGGCGCTGCCGGAAGGCTTCACCATGTTCAAGCTGCCGACCTCGTTTCACTCGTCGATGGTTTCGGACATGGAGGGGTTTCACTATGGCGCCGTCCAGAAGGATGCGCCGTTTCCTTATCCGCACAAGGGGCTGATAAGTCAGTTGGGGTTCGAACATCTGGTTGCCTGCGTGACGGCCGCCAAGGAAACGCTGGGCAAGGGGATTGGTCTGGCGGTGGATGCCGGGCCGGGATATCTGGCTCATGACGCACTGCGTTTTGCCAAGGCAATGGAGCCGCTGCATCTTTTGTGGGTCGAGGACATGATTACGGGTGATTATTCGCCGTTCGTCAATCCTGATGTTTTCCGCGAAGTCACCCGCGCGACGACGACGCCGATCCATACCGGCGAGCAGATATATCTGCGGCAGAACTTCAAGGCGTTGATCGAATCCCATGCGGTCAATGTTGTTGGTCCCGATCCTTGCGATTGTGGCGGTATCGCCGAACTCAAGTGGATTGCCGAATATGCGGATCTGCACGGCATCGCCATTGCGCCGCACGGAACGGCCAATGGCATTTTGGGATTGGCGGCGCTAATTCAGGTTTGCGCGACGCTGCCCGACAATTTCATCGCCTTTGAGTTCCCGGCACGATTTGAGTCATTCTGGTACGATATTACCGAGGGCTTTGACGGGGTGCCGGTCAAGAATGGCATGATTGATGTGCCGGATCGGCCGGGGCTTGGGGTCAATTTGATCCCTGAGGCGGCTCGCAAGTATCTCTCCGAGGAAGATGCCGATTTCTTCGATTAAGGAATCAAAGCTGAAGCTCGATCCAGGCGGGCGCGTGGTCACTCGCGTCTGCTTGGCCACGGACTTGCCTGTCGATGCCACCGGTTTTTAGCGCCTTTGCCAGATCGCGGCTCAATAAGAGGTGGTCGAGTCGCAGGCCGGCATTTCGCGGCCAACGGTTTCGCATGTAATCCCAGAAGGTATAGAGCGTTTCGTCTGGATAGAGGGCGCGCAGGGCGTCGGTCCAGCCCTGCGCGAGCAATTGTTCGAATTGAGCACGGGCGGCCGGCTGGACCAGCGCATTGTCGCGGTATGAGGTCGTGAGGTAAATGTCGCGGGGCTGGGGGACGATGTTGTAGTCGCCCGCCAGAACCACCGGCAGGCCGGTGTCGAAAAGTTCGGAGGCATGGTTAGTGAGGCGATCGGCCCAGGCCAGCTTATAGGCATATTTGGGGCCTGGTTGCGGATTGCCGTTGGGTGCGTAAAGTGAGGCGATCAGGATGCCGTTGACGGCCGCCTCGATGTAGCGCGCCTGATGATCATCATCGTTGCCGGGCAGGTTGGTGCGCGTGAGAACTGGCTCGCTGCCGCGCGCCAGAATGGCCACGCCGTTCCAGGACGATTCGCCCTGCCAGACGGCGGCGTAACCCGCGTCTGCGATGGCGGTGGCGGGAAACTGACGCTGGCTTGCCTTGAGCTCCTGCAAACAGACAATGTCGGGCGCGGCGTCGGCAAGCCAGGCCATCAGATTGGGCAGGCGGCGGTTGATGCCGTTGATATTGTAGGTGGCGATTCTCACGGAGCGATGCGCCGGACCCATTCATCAAGGCTTTGCGCGATGGTTTGAAGATGATCGGCGGTTGAAAATCCCGAAATGGTTTTGCGCGGCTTGAGGTCGTGGTCGCCATCCTCGAGCAGTTCGACTTCAATGGTTGGGGCGAGATCGTAGCTGGCGATTTCTTCGGGCGAGCCGAACGGGTCACGGGTTCCCTGATAAATCATGGTTGGGGTTTTGTGCGTGCGCAGGTGTGCGGTGCGCAATTGTTGTGGCCTTTCTGGTGGGTGAAAGGGGTAGCCGAGGCAAACCAGTCCGGTGATGCGACCAGCAGCGAGAAGGTCGTCTGCGACCATGCTGGCGACGCGTCCACCCATAGACTTGCCGCCGATAATCAACGGTCCGTTGGTCGGGCCGAGATCGTCGACGGCGGCGATGAATTCGGGCATTACCCTGTCGGCGCGTGGTGGTGGTTTGCGGCCGGCAACGGTGCGTCGGCTGGCCATGTAAGCGAACTCGAAGCGGGCGACGCGAAAATTCTGTTTGGCCAGCGCATCGGCGGTCGCAGTCATGGACGCGGAGTCCATCGGGGCGCCTGCGCCATGAGCCAGCAGCACCGTTACACGCGCATCGTGGGGGCCATTAAACAGGAAATGGGTTGCCATTAGCCCGTGGTCCCGTCGCGGGTGGTTTTTTCGGCAAGACTTATGCCAGCGCGAGCGCGGCGTGCCCAGTCCGAGCTTTGATCGAGTTGCAGGTAGCTCCGCCACCAACCGCTGGCGCTGTTGAGGTTCCCGGCGTCATATTCGAGTGCGCCCAGATTATAAACGGCATCGGCAAAGGTGGGATCAAGTGTTGCGGCCTTGATCAAATGCTGTCGGGCGGCGTCAATGCGGCCCATATCTCGGAATAAACCGCCATAGTTGAACCAGGCTTCGATGAACAGGGGATCGCGCTTAAGGGCGGTCGCATAGGCCAACGCTGCTCCCTCGATATCATCAAGTTGACGCAGACAGTTGCCCAGATTGAAGGGGGCGGTGGCGTCGCTGGTGTCGATGGCGGAACAGTGTTGGTAGAGCGAGGCCGCTTCGGCATAAAGTTCGGCGGCTTCAGCGTTTTCTGCCAGTCCGAAATAGTCCTCTGCTTCGTCGTCGGTTTCGGGCAGGTCCAATAGCCGTTGCCCGCCGAGCTCGGCCAATGAATGGTTGTCACTGGTCAGTATCTTGTCGGCCCCGGCATGAAGGGTGAGCGCGGTCAATGAGCCGACCGGGCCGATCTGATGAACGGACCGAGCGATGGCACTCCAATTGGCGCCCGAGGCAATAAGCCCGGCGTATTTTTTGGCCAGGATGACATCACGGAAGGAAAAAGGTTCGGCGTGGTGCTCGAATGCATCAAGGAGGGTCAAAAGATCAAGAACAGGGGCGCTGAGCCGGGATTGATCAAGTAGTGCCTGGCGGTCGATGTTGGCGGGCGGCGTTTCGGGCAGCGTGCCGAGGGTCTTCAGAAATCCGTTTTCGCTGAGCAATCTGGCCCCATTGGCTCGTGCCGCTTCCAGCCGCGTTTCCAACTCGGTTTCGCTCAGGCGCGTCAGGAGCGTTCGGCCAACGACGATTGTAGTGGTGCCACGGGTAAAGTTGCGATGCAGGCGGCCGCCAAGTGCGGTGACGCGTTTGGCCGCGAGGCGCAGCGGAAAGGCGCTCAATGCCCCGATGACGCCAAAACTTTGCCCGCGCAAATGCATGGGACGTCAGGCTTTCTTCTTGGAGGCCGCCTTGGGCGATGCGGCCTTGCTGGCTTCGAGAGCGGCCTTGAGTGATGCCTTGGCCGGCGAAGTTTTGGCGGGCGTGGCCTTCGCAGGTGCCTTTGCCTTGCTTTTGGCGGCAGGTTTCGCATCGCCCAGACTTGCCTTGAGCGCGTCCATCAGATTGATGACGTTGCCGCGTTCGGGAGCGGCGGCGATGATCGGATTATGGCCTTTGAGCTTTTCGCGGATCATGGACATGAGTGCTTGCTCATACCGGTCCTCATAATCCTTGGGATTGAAGGGTTTTACCTTCTGTTCGATGAGTTTTTCGGCGAGTTCGAGCATTTCGGGATCGGGCTTGCCGACCGGAATGTTGTCAAAATATTCGGTGGTACCGCGCACTTCATTGGGGTTGCGCAAAGTTGTTACGAACATGCCGTTTTCGCGGGCACCAATAGTAATAACGCGCTCGCGGCTGGTCATGACCAGTCGGGCAACGGCGACCTTGCCGCTTTTGCGCAAGGCCTCGCGCAGAACAACGAACGTCTCTTCGGCCATGGCGCCGTCAGGGGCCAGATAGTAGGGCGTATCCTGATAGAGAACATCGACTTCGCTCTCGTCGACGAACGCCTCAATGTTCATCGTGTGGTTGGATTCGATGCGTACTGCATCCAGATCCTCGTTTTCGATGATAATGTATTGTTTGGGTTCGTACTCATAGCCACGCACCAGATCAGAGCGCTCTACCAGCCCCAGTTCAGGATCGACCGGCTTCATGTTGATGCGGTTGTGGGTTTCCTTGTGCAGCTGATTGAAGCTGATGCGCTCCGACGCGCTGGTTGCGGGAAACAGTTTAACTGGACAACTTACAAGGCTCAGCCTCAGTTGACCCTTCCAACTCGCTCGTGGCGCCAAGGCAGCCTCCTGTACGCGAACTCTGCTGAATCATTGGGTCTATCCTGGCGTCAAATCCCGTTCGGACTCATTAATGTCGGCCCAGGGGTCGCCAGAAGTGGTTAATAAACCCGGAAGTGTAGAGTAATTCAGGTCCGATGGAGAGTCTATGGACTCCAGATCGCGCCAATCGAGCGGCGTTGAAGCGGGCAGGTGGGGGCGGGCGCGCAAGGAATAGGCCGCTACGGCAGTGGCGCTGCGCGCATTGCGATGATAATCAATGAAAATCCGGTTCTTGCGATTGTCGGCGCCCATTGTGGTGACGAAAGTGTCGCGGCCCGTGGTGGCGAGCTTTGTCGCGATGGCGGCGCAGGCAGAGTGGGTCTGCTTCCAACCCAGTTTTTGGGTAACGGGGACGACAATGTGGACGCCCTTGCCGCCAGAGGTTTTGACAAAAGGCACAAAGCCCATGGCCTCAAGACCAGCGCGCAGGTGGACGGCGGCGTTGGCTACGTCGCGCCAGGCGATGCCTTCGCCGGGATCAAGATCAAAAATTACGCGGTCGGGTTTGTCGAGATGGCTCTTATGGGTGCCCCAGGCGTGGAATTCCACGACGCCGAACTGGGCCAGTGCCAAATAGCCCTTGGCGTCCTCAATTGAAATATAGGTCTGCTTTTCGCCTTCCGAATTCTGGGTGGGAAAAGAGGCAAGGGTTGCGGGCATGCCGGTGAATGGGTGACGCTGGAAGAAACAGTCCTGCGGTTTGCCGGTGGGGCAACGAAACAGCGACACCGGGCGGCCAAACAAATGGGGCAGCATGAAGTCACCTACGGCAGCGTAATAGACGGCGATTTCGAGCTTGGTGGGGCCGGACTTTCCGAACAGGCGCCGGGTGGGATTGGTTACCCAGATGCCGGCCAGATCGGCATCCGAGACGATGCGTTGGCGCGGCGCCGTTGGTGCCGTTGTAAGTTCGGTCTCGCGCAGACCCTTGAACACGGCGTGACGAAGCATGCCATCGCTGGTGATTGCGGCGTATTGAATGCGCGCCTTGAGCATTGGCTTGACCGGTAGGATCTCTCTTGGGGCGCCCTCAATCGGATCCTCGATGCGCATCGTGCCCAGCCGATCTGCGAGCGACTTTATAGTGGCGGCATCAAAACCGGTCCCTACCTTGCCGCGGTAGATCAAGTCATCACCTACCCATTCGGCCATGGCGAGCGCCCCGATGCCGCCATTGGCCGGACTATCACTATAGCCAGCGATAACGAAATCGCCGGTTTTGAGCGCCTTGATTTTGAGCCAGCTCTTGGAGCGCCCATCGGTGTGTTTGCTGTCGGCTCTCTTGGAGACAATGCCCTCCAAACCCAGATCGGAGGCATGGTCGAACAGCGGCGTGCCGTCGCCCTCGACGTGATCGCTGAACTGGATGGCCGAGCGAGTATCAATGTGGCCAGATAGGAGTTGGGCAAGCAGGAGCTTGCGCTTGACCAACGGCACGTTGCGAAGGTCCCAGCCATCAAGATGCAGCAGGTCGAATGCGTAAAACACCAGCTGATTGCCTGCCCCGTTCGACAGCGCGTCCTGCAATTTTCCGAAGCGGCTGATGCCTTTATCGTCCAGCACGACGATTTCGCCATCTATGACCGCTTCGCGACAATTGAGCTTGGCAAAGGCCGCCGGGAGGCCGCCGTAACGCTTGGTCCAATCGAGCCCGCCCCGCGTGATAAGGCGGGCGGTGTCGCCTTCAAGAAACGCCAAAGTCCGATAGCCGTCGAATTTGATCTCGTGCAGCCAATTGCCCTGTCTGGGCGGGGCGTCTGCGGGGGAAGCCAATTGCATCTTGAGAGAAGTCGGGAACGGCTTTTTGACTGCCCCGACACGTTTGCCCGGCTGGGGTTTGGCTTGCTTTTTGGACGGAGTGGGCGTGGCGACAAGATCTTCGATCAGGCGGCCTGATTTAACGCTTTCGGGGCGGTCGAGCAGAATATCTCCCTCGATATCCATCGCTTGATCGCGCTCCTTGAAAAGGAGCCAGTTGCTCTTTTCGCCCTCGTTCGGTTTTCCCTTGAGCCGCGCCAGCATCCAGCCGCCGCGCAGCTTTTCGCCGACCAGTCGGAATTTGAACGCACCATTTTCGAGGTCAATGGCCGGGTCACCCATTGGCGCCCAGGTGCCGGTGTCCCATACGATCATCGGACCGCCACCATATTCCCCCGCGGGGATTACGCCTTCGAAATCGAGATAATCGACGGGGTGGTCTTCGGTGGCGGCGGCGAAGCGTTTGTCGGCGGGATTGAGGGACGGGCCTTTTGGCACCGCCCAGCTCTTGAGGACGCCGCCGAGTTCCAGCCTTAAATCATAATGGTCGGCGGTGGCGGAATGCTTGTGGACGACGAAGCGATTGCTGCCGCCGTCCGACGTTCCGGTGGGCTCCGTCGTTTTGGCAAAGTTGCGTTTGCCCCGGTATTTTTCAAGTTTGCCATCGGCCATGGAAGAAATCTAACCCGGATTTGTCAGAACGCCAGTGGGGAAATCGTGTGCATGGCGGGCGGAGCATTTTGTCAATTTTCACAAGCAGGACATGAATGACGTCAGCATTGGATGGACAAACAGGTCCATTTGAATGTCGGCCAGTTCCTTTTGGGCGTGGCTGCGCTGGGCATTGATGCGGCCCGATGGAAGGTATCGAGGTCAAGATTCTGGACGAAGAATTTGGCCTGCGGGAAAAGGGTCTTTCAAGCCTTGTGGTGGTTCCCATCGGCTATCGCGATGCAGCCGCCGATTTCAATGCAGCCCTGCCGAAATCGCGTCTGACCTATGCCGATAGCGACGCCACGAAACCGACAGCCAGAATCGCCAATGGATAGCGGGAAGTGTCAGCAGCAAAACCGCACAACCGCCTAGCGGCCACGCTAGAAGACCGAGCCTGTATTTTTGAGGTCGAAGCGGTTCATTGCGAAGCCCTGGCGGCGCATTTGAGCATGGATCAAGAGCATTATGGCGCTATCAAGTTAGCTGGCGACTTGGCCGGATAGCTCAATGGTGGCGACATCGCGTGCCAGGGTCGCGGCGTCGAAATTCCATTTCCGCAGCGCGATTTTCACATCCGCTCGGGCAAGTTGCCGGTCAAAATTACCGAGCAAGCCCGCAAAAAAACGTCGCGGGGGGCGGGCGTGAGCCGACACAGGGTTGTCTTGTCGGGACCAACAAAAATGTCGGTCGCGGACATCCTGGACATCACTGGGTGTTCCAATTTCTACAAAATCAATTGGTAATAGCCCTGAACACCCTGCCTCCAATGCCGACAATGTCCGCTACCGGGTCTGGAACGCCTGCTTTATTTTCTATTTCAGATAGGCATCGCGCCAGTTTTCCGAGGCGCCGATTGCCAGGCCTGTTGCGTCGAACAGATGCACAAAATCTTCATGGAAGCCTATACTCAGCGTATCACCCGATTGCGTACCGCGAATGCCGGTCAGGGCTGCGGTGAAGGGTTCTCCAGATTTCAGCGCCGTGTGGATGATGGTCTGCGATCCCAGCACCTCGGTAGTCTCGACCTGAACCTCCAACGGTCCATCGCCGGCATGGCTATGCTCAGGCCGGATCCCCAGCGTAACCGGACTGCCGTCCGCAAGCGCGATCTGACGCCCCGGTAGTGGAATTTTGGTGCCGTCGGCAAGCGTCACGGCGAGCCTGTTATCAACCCGCTGGACTGTGCCGTTCAGCATGTTCATTGGCGGCGCGCCAAGAAATTTGGCGACGAAGGCATTCTGCGGCCTGGCATAGAGTTCGACGGGCGAACCAACCTGCTCGACCTGTCCCTCACTGAGCACCACAATCGTATCGGCCATGGTCATGGCCTCCACTTGATCGTGTGTCACATAGATCATCGTCGATCCGAGCCGCTTGTGCAGACTGATGAGTTCGCCGCGCATCGTCACCCGGAGTTCCGCATCGAGATTGCTCAGCGGTTCGTCGAACAGGAAAGCCCTGGGCTCCTTGACGATTGCCCGACCGATGGCGACGCGCTGGCTCTGCCCGCCGGAAAGCTGGTTTGTCCGTCGTGCCAACAAATGTTCGATCTGGAGAATATTGGCGGCCTTGGCCACCCGTGCCGCGATCTCGTCCTTGGGTAATCGCTGGTTCTCCAGGCCAAACCGCAAATTTTCGGCCACGCTCATATGCGGGTAGAGCGCATAGGACTGAAAAACCATGGCCATACCGCGCGCCGAAGGCAATAAATGGTCGCAGCGCTGGCCGTCAATGTGTACCTCGCCTCCGCTTACCTCTTCGAGCCCCGCCATCATGCGCAGCAGCGTAGATTTTCCACAGCCGGAGGGACCAACGAAGACGGTGAACGAGCCCTCATGAATGGCGAGATTGATGCCATGGATCACCTCCAGGCCCTGGAAGCTCTTGGTGACCGACTTGAGTTCGATTTCGGCCATCAGGACACCTCGAATGCGATGCTGTCACCGGCCTTGAGAGCAATGACATCGGCATGGCTTCGGCCATCGACGATGATCTCATTGGCAGCAAGGGTGCCGCCATCGACCGACAAATTGATGGCGTCGCCAACCTTGGTCAATGTGCCAAATCCCGTGCCTGCTGACCAGAACAGGCTGTAGTCGCCGTCCGCTTTGGGTGCAAAGCTCAAGCGACCCGCCACGAAGTCTGCGGAAAGTCCCGAATACGCATTTACCAACTGCCAAGCGGACATTGAGCGGGCATAGTAGGAGCCGCATTCGATATTGTTCCAAGGGTTGCGGCGGGCGCCATCATAACGGTCGCGGGCGGCACGGACGATATCCAGTCCCTCCTCGACAAGACCCTGCATGATCATGTGCGAAGCCGACATATATTCGACACCCGTCCATACCTCCTCTGCATAGGGGGCGGCCACCATCGGCTGACGGATGCCCGCTGGATAGGTGGCGATCAATAGACCACCTTCGCCTTCATAGGCATAATTGCGGCAGGGGTTGAAATGATTGGTCAGCGTCGTTCGGAAATTATTGCCATGAACAGATTTGAGTGCGGTCTTTACCTTGCTGGCATCAAGAAACCCGCCAAGTCCGGCAACTTCGGCATGCCATTGTCCTAGAATCTGGTCTGATATGCAGCCCTCGCCCATCTGATATTTGAGTTCGGAAAATTCATCCGACCAATAGGTCTCCATGATGCCGTCGGCCAGAACCCCGGCGTTGCGGCCCACATCGAATGGGGTCAGCACGGATCTGTCGGACAGGTCGATCTTCTGGATGAACCAGCTTCCATTGAACAGTTCACTATTGATAAAGTCGGCACCGGCCTTGCCCATGCGGTCGGTCTTCTCGGCCAGCGCATCGTCACCCATTGCCCTGGCCATCTCGGCGGTGGCCAGCAAGGCAGCCACATACATCGAATTGAGCCATGAATTGGGTTCGAAAAGCTCCATGTCGAGCGTCTGATGCTGGCGGCCGGAGAGAATGCCGGTCTGATCGGGGTCCCAGCGATCCTGGTTCTCCGGGCTCCAGGCATATTCAATGGCGCGCTTGAGTTGTGGCCAGTAGCGGCCGAGCCAGGCGCTGTCACCCGAGAGTTTCCAGTCGCGATAGGTCTTGATGATGGCACCGAAATGCCCGTCGGCGCAGGGACCGATGACGTCGAATCCGGAGCCAAGCGGTAATTTTTGTCGGAACGTCAGCCCGCCACTGGGCAGCATATTATAGGTGAGTTCGGTCTCGCGCAAAGTCCGCTCGATCGCGGGAAAAAGATGCGGAAGGGCTTGCTGGTAGTTCCAGACATGGGTACACGACCCCTCGCATGACCCGTCATGTGTATGCTGTCCCTCCCAGGCCCACAATTGACCCTGTTCGAGCCGGATCACCGTTGCGGTCCGAAGCAGGGCGAGCGTTGCACTGGCCGCATACTTGATTTCGGCGGGCAGGGTGGTGCCAAAAAAGCTGTCGCGGAACGCAACAGTGGCCTCAGTCAGCGTGTCCCAGCGGGTTAGCGCATCGGTGGCACAGGTCAGCGAGTCCGACCATTGCGTGGAATAATAATTGGTCCAGCTCGGCGTCGCCCGATCGGGGATTTCGCCATCGGGCTTGGGCCGGAACGCCCAGTATATGTCACCCTTGGGAAAGCTCCAGGAGATGACAAAGCGCACCGTCTTTCGCCCGCCAGCCGGCACGGTGATGCGCGCGCCAAGCGTGGCGTGTTCGGGTTGCTTACTCATATGCTTGCTGGCGCGCGGCTGGTCATAGTGCCGTTGTGGCAACCTGCCAGCGCGCGCGAATTCTTTCCAGAATACCGCCAGATCGTCGAACCACTGGCCGCGGAAATGATGGTCGATATGATCGACGTCATCCGCGTCGGTGGCAATGGTAAGGTCGCCACGCTGCGTTTCGGGCAGATCATTATCGGTCGAGGTGAGATGCAGTGAACTGATGCCGCCCTCCTGCCGGAACGTGTGGCGTCCGCTATTGGAGCCGTCATTGCCCAACGTTCCCGCCAGCGTATAGGTAAGCTCGTCGGCGGTGTCGTTGACCACCTCGAACTGGAACATGCCAACTGGCATGGACGAGATCCCGGTCATTGTGCGGAATAAACGGCGACAATGCCGTCATTCGTACCCCGCCTGGAAACTGGCTATCTGAAAATACCAGGTCGGCGGTGGGAAAGCGGCCGTAGAAATCGACCTTGTCGAAATGGGGTACCCCTGCCAGCGTCTGTCGGTTTGCGCCATGGCCAAAACCATCGAACATCTTGCGCATGCCTGGCGCGCCCGTCGGGTTGAGATCATAGGGACCATTGAGCACCCGGGCGTCGACAAGTTCACCTTTCTTCTCTGCCTTAATGGCGAAGTGTGAATAGCCATTATAATCCTGCAATGCTGGCCGGTTGCGGATGGACCAGTCGATCAGCCTGCCGCTGCCCGAGATCGAAAACCCGCCTGAACCAATACCGCCGAGAGGAAAGGCGAGGTATTTGGTGCGTTCGCCCGAATAGTGAAACGTGTCATCAACGGCGCGTAGATCATCCCACATGAGTCAAATATCCTTAAAGTTCAATTTTTGATGCCACTCATTGTGATGCCTTCGATCACGAATTTCTGGGCGATGAGGAAAAGCAGAACAACCGGCAGGATCGACAGGCTCATGGCGGCCATCACCACTGAAAGATTGCCCGCGCCCAGATAGCCGCGCAGCACGTCCATCGCCAGCGGCAGGGTCATCTGGTCCTGCTTGCCGAGCAATACCTTGGCCTGGAAATAGTAGTTCCAGGTCTGGGTAAAGGTGATGATGCCAAGCGCAGACAATGCTGGCCGCAATTGGGGGAGCGAAATTCGCCAGAAGATCTTGATATAACCGGCGCCATCCATCAGCGCCGCTTCTTCCAGGGCCTTGGGCTGACTGACCATGAATTGTCGCATCAGGAACACGCCAAAACTCGAGGTCAAATACATCAGCGCCAACCCCATAGGCTGGTTGACCAGACCGGTGCGCGCATAGCCAAGATAGATCGGCAGGATGGTGACCTGCGCGGGAAACATCAATCCGACCAGCAAAATGAAGAACATCGCATCGCGACCGCGAAACTTGAGCCGGGAGAATGCGAACGCGGCGAGTGAGCATGTGATCAACTGGCCAATAGTCACTACGACGGCGATCATCACCGAATTGGCATAAATCCTGATGAAGGGCACCTTGGAATTCAGCACCGCCCAGTAATTGGTAAGGTCAAGACTGGGCGGCAGGAAGCTCGGAGGCATCTTGTAGGCATCCGACACCGAGCGGAATGACATCGAGAACAACCACAGAAATGGCAGCAACATGCCGATGGCCAGCAGCATCATGCACGCGATGATGGCCCAGTCTATTATGCGCTTGGCGGAGCGTGTCTGCATCATTGTGTTCATTGTTGAACCCACCGACGGGAGAGGAGCTGTTGGATTGCGGTGATGACCAGGATGATCGCGGTCATGACCACCGAGATTGCGGCGGCGTAACCGATCTGGAAGCTGCCAAAACCCTCCTCGACGATCAGGATCGACAGCGACCGGGTCGTGTCGCCAGGTCCGCCCTGAGTCAGGATGACGATCGATTCGTAGACCTGCAGCGCGCCGATCGAGGCATAGACAATGCAGAAAAACACGACCGGCGATATATAGGGCAGGGTGATGCGCACGAATTGTCGCCATGCAGGCGTCCCGTCCATCACCGCCGCTTCGATAATCGCCTTCGGCACCCCCTGCAAGGCGGCGATAAAGATGATCATGAAGAACCCGGTATTTTTCCAGACATCCATGATGATGATCGAGGTCATCGCCTGGTCGGCATCAGTCAGCCAACGCACGCCTGGCAGGCCGATCAGCCGCAGATAATAGTTTATGACGCCCAGATCATCGCCATAGAGGTAACTCCAGACGATCGAGACGAATGCCGCCGCGATGATGACCGGCAAGAAAAACGACAATCGAAAGAAATAGAGCAGCCAGCTTGGCATCATTCTGTTCAGCGCAATCGCCAGGACGAGCCCGATGGCAACGTTGAATGTTACCGCAAAGAAGGTGAAGCGCAGCGTGTTCGACAGGATCTGGAGCGACCGTCGATCTGAAAAAAACCGGGCAAAATTGTCGAATCCTACCCAATGCGAGCCCAACATGGGATCGAAATAGGCAAAGGCGAGAATGCATGTGACGACAACGGGCGCCAGCACGAAGGTCAGATAGAGCACTGCAGTTGGCAGCACGAAGAGATATCCCGTGCGGGCCTGCGCTCGGCTCAATTCCGAGGGGCGGTTTCTTGAAACGTCGATGGCTGTCATGATCCGGGGTCCGCACAAAACGCTGTATCAGCCTTCCGCCTCAACAGACGCGGTAAGCAATGTTGTTATTGTGGAGGCCCGTCCGGGCGACGCAGCCGAGGCTGCGGGTCCGGACGGGTGGGAGAGTTCTTATCCGCCCATCTGCTGCTTGAGGCGCGCGAACGACTCGTTCAGCTCCGCATCGGCCTGCTTGACACCATCGGCGATCGAGACTTCGCCCGCCATCATCGCGGTATAATAGCGAATGACGATCTTCTCGACTTCCTGGAAATTGGCTGGTGAGGGAACTGCCTTCGTGTGCGGCAATGTCTGGTAGTAAAGTGCCGCTGACGGTGGATAGCTCAGGAAAGCTTCGGTCGAGGCTGCCGACAGGCGACCCGGTACGCCGCCACCCTTTTCGCCTTCTTCCTTCTGCGTTTCTTCGTTGGTGAGTTCAAGAATGAGCGCCTTGGCGAGGTCGGGATTGGCTGTGGCCTTGTTTATGGCGTAGCCGCCAAAGCCGATGACAGTGGTGTCGCTCTCCTTTGATGGAGGAATGGCGACGTCCATATTGAGATCGTTGGATTTGGCGCTTTGCACGATCCAGTGCCCGCGGCTGATCATCGCCACCTGACCCGCCATGAACTGGCTGTCCATCGTTGCGCCGCTGCTTGGAATGGGCGAGACGCCATCGATATGAATCAGGTCATAAAGGAACTGCAGGCTCTCGGCGACCTTGGGGTCGAGCATATTTGATGCCGACCAGTCGTCATTAAGAATACTGGTGCCGTTCGAGAAGAACCAGGGCTGTATGAAGAAGTTCTGATTGGGCACTTCATAACCGAACTGCGTCACGGTGCCCGATGCGTCCTTGATCGTCAGCTTTTTTGCGACTTCGCGGAATTCGTCCCAAGTCCATTTGCCATCCACGGGATAAGCAACGCCGGCCGCGTCGAACAGATCACGATTGTAGTTGATCATGATGTTGTTCCAGCTGATGGGGACGTAATTGATTGCCCCATTGTAGGAACCCTGTTCAAACAGGCTTGGCGCGAAGTCGGAGAAGCCGCTATTGGCCGCGACGAAATCATCGAGCGGCATCCACAAGTTACGCGATGAAAAGGCCTGGAAGGTTTCGATGGCAGTGCCATAGACGTCCGCTGCCGCGCCTGCATTGAACTGGCCCAGCACTTTGGTCACATAGTCGCCCCAGCCACCGGAGATGGCGTCGATTTCAAGCTCGACCGTGACGTTGGGATATTTGCTGTTGAATCGCGCTATGGCGTTGGTCATTGCGCCCAACTCGGCATCGCCACCAAAAGCCTGGAGTTTCAAAGTTGCCGTTTCGTCCGATTGCGCAAAAGCCGGTGCTATCCCCAAATTCACACCGGCGGCAAAAGCCGCTGACGATAGCAACAAACTGCGTCGTGAAATCTTATTCATGAATTTCCTCCCTATGCGCCGCTCTCGACGCCCAATTGTTCACTCGTTCCCCAGTCGAAACGTTTCGTGTAAAATGCCTGATACGCCGACAGTTTGATCTGTCTTCTTCCTATCGCACCAAATTTGCCTACACGAAACGTTTCGTATAATGCACTTAACGGCTCTTTTGACAAGGGGGCATACTTTACGGGAGAGAATGAATTGGCCACCATCAAGGACGTCGCACGACGGGCAGGCGTCGCCATCTCCACCGCGTCGGCGGCCATCAACCGTTCCGCCCCGGTTAGTCAGGACGTGATAGACAGGGTTGAAAAGGCTGTGCGCGATATTGGCTATGTGCCTCATGGCGCCGCACAAAGTCTGCGCATCGGCCAGTCCCGCCTGATCGGCCTGATATTGCCCGACATCACCAATCCGCACTTTTCCAATGTGGCAAAGATTGTGGAATCGGCCTGCCTGAAAATCGGCTACATGGCCGCCGTCTATTCAACCAATGAAGATTTCGATCGCGAACGGCAGATACTCAGAATGATGCGGGCGCAGCGCGTTGCCGGCCTCATCATTATCCCGACGCGCTCCGATATCGAGCACGGCAAGCGGCTGGCTGAGGAAATCCATGTGCCGACGATTCTCCTCGACTCCTTTGTCAAAGGGCTGCCTTATGACGTGATCAAGCTCGACAATGTGCGCGCCGGACGTCTGGCCACCGAATATCTGCTCGATCTTGGTCATTCTCGCATTGCGGTGACAGGCGGCCGCGACAACATCATTACCGGTGAAGATCGCCTTCGGGGTTATTTCGAAGCGCATGCCGCGCGCGGCGTCGCGGTCCAGCCGCGTCTCCAGATCGCCGGTCGCTTCCTGCAGGCGGTTGCGCATGAAAGTACGCTAGCACTGATGCGCGCGCCCGAGCCCCCGACGGCCATTTTCTCCCTATCCAACATGATGACCCTTGGCGTACTCAATGCCTTGCGCGAATTGAAGCTGTCGGTGCCAACAGATGTCTCGGTCATCAGCATCGACGACTTCGACTATGCCAATATCATGAACCCGCCGCCCACCGTCGTTGCCGCACCCGTGACCGAAATGGCCCAAACCGCGATCGATCAGCTCTTTCAGCAAATCCTGAGTAAATCCAAGCCAACCAGCTCAGTGGCCCAATTCTCGCCCGAACTCATCGTGCGCGAGAGCTGCCGATCGCCAGCCGGCGACGACCACGCCTCTTAGTTCTGGTTGAGCATTTAGAATCGCCAATTGTCGTGATTCACCAGACTGATGCGCTCGTGAGTGGGTTTCAGCCTGTGCCAGATAGGACCAGATCAGACTTTGCACTGGATCGCTAGCCTGCCCGGTGCGATACTTGACGGATGGTCCTCGATCGCCCGGTGTGCTGCGGTTTCAAGCACTGCTTCCCGCATCGTGGCGGCGTCTTTGAGAGCTAGGTCGGACGCCAGGGCGGCGCGGTGCTGTCTCAGCACATCTTCTACGAACCCGGCAACCTGCACACTGAGCGCGCGCCGGTGTTCGGCCCGTCCCACACGCGGCGCAATCCAGATCAATATCCTGCGCAGTTTCGGTTCCTGCGGGTGGTCGTCAAACGCCATGTCGACCAACGTGTCGACCGCCTCTGCGAGGGTATCGCCCGGCATCGCGGCAATTGCCTCGGCAAACCGCTCAATAAAGGCCTCGCCATAATAATCGACGACGGTGGCCACCAGCGCCTGCTTGTTGGGGAAATATTGGTAGGCGAACCGACGCTGACACCTACCCCCGTTCCGCCACTACCGCTGTGGTCGTGGTCTCACGCAGAAGAAAGGAGAAATGCAAATGACCAAGATGATCTCCGCAATCGACCAAGCATGCATCAATTTGCCAAGGGAGCCGCTTGATCAAGAGGCCCCATTTTTTGTTCCAGCAGGGGCACGTAATGGACGGGATCAAAGACCATATCTTCGCGAGTCAGCGCCTTGAGGAATGGCCCAAGTTCGGCGGCCTTGAGCGCGGCCCGGTGTTTCTGTGCACCGGCGCCTTGAGGGCGGTCGGCCTGTCCGCTGCGATCGGAAAATCTGTCACGCGACCTGAAGCAACTGACCTGCCAACACCACCGGATTGCGGCGCTTTATTCCCGCTCTTCGGGGCTATCCGAAGAGCGGGAATAGTGGGCCCACCAGCAGCGACTACCACCACCGAAAAGCCCGGATTTTCTATAATTCGAAGTAGTGGAGCGGAGCACTATGTCCCACTTGTAGGCTCAAATGCCATGCGGCCCTGGAACGCACAACGCTGCATATGCGGTGGGCGCACGAACCAGCATACGGAAAGAAGTTTGAAGTCCTCATTGATGGCGACGCTAAATGCATCACTTAGGGGTTTGACCCTCTAGCCGTCTTTCAAGACGCCTAGCGGCTGGCGCAGATAATAAATACCTTTGCGTGACCTCATTAGATAAACCGGGTTCAACAAGGCAAATGCCTCCCTTGAATGTCCCACTAACGAACATCAAGAGATAACCCATTATTTTCAAAGGGAGATGGTGGGCCCACCAGGACTCGAACCTGGAACCAGACCGTTATGAGCGGTCGGCTCTAACCATTGAGCTATGGGCCCTCGGGGGTTCAATAGCAGGCGGGTGGGGCATGTCAAATAGGTTGGGTGTTATTTTTGTGGGTTGGTGCCGAATGGTTGTCGGCGCTGACTAATGCTGGAAGACGACGAGGCCCGCTGCGGTGGCCATCATGGCGCCGGCGGTCTTGTTGAGGCGACCGAGTGCCCGGGGGCTGCGGAAAAAGTCGCGGGCGACTGAGGCCAGCAAAGCGTAGCCGCAGCCGATCGCCAGTAGAACAACGACGACAATGGCCGCTAGTTCGGCAAAGGCCAAGGGGTTCATCTGGTTGAGCGGGATGACAGTCGGCAAGATCGCCAGATAAAACACGATGGTTTTGGGATTGCCCAGCGTCAGGGAAAAGCCGGCGAGGAAGGTTTTCAGGGCGCTCTCGCTCTTGGGACGCATCTGTTCGGCGCCAGGGCGGGCGGTCCAAAATCTGTAGGCGACGTATAGCAGATAGGCAGCGCCAGCCCAGCGGACGATAATGAAGATCGGGCCGAAATAGGTGGCGATGGCCGCCAAGCCAAAGACGGCAAAAACAAAATAAAGCAAATCACCGGCGAGAATGCCCAAGACCATGGGAAATGCACCCTTGAAGCCACCGCCCAAGGCACGGGCAACAACAGCGGCGACGCCGGGTCCGGGCACGAGAACCGCGATGGCGTAGGCCAAGGTGAAGGCGAGCAGGGTAAAAAGGGACATTCGGAAATTCCACATGGCGACGCGGCACATTATGCCGCGTCAATCATGACGACAAGCTAGCAAATGAATCAGGGCAGGCGCGCCAATCGCTCCGTGAGCAGGGCGAAGTAGCCGTCCGCATTGCCGTGACGCAGATAGGTAGCGTTGCGCGGTTTATCGGTTACGTGCCAATAGTCAACTACGGTCATGCCGACAGTGAGTTCGCTGGCCGTTTCGATGCTGACGTTGCATTGGCGACCCTCAAACAATTCGGGTTGCAGCAGATAGGCGATCACGGTGGGATCATGCAACGGCGCGCCCGCCCAGCCGTATTTCTTGAGATCGAAGGTTTCGGAAAAACTGAGCATGGCGTGGACGGCTGTACCGGTCTTGTTGCCCAATTGCCTGATGGCGGCGAGGCGTTCCGGGGTTGCCTGCATACCGTGGGAAACATCAAGCGGCTGGATGGTGATGGGTGCGCCGGAGCGCATGACCACATCGGCGGCTTCGGGGTCCACATAGATATTGAATTCTGCAGCGGGAGTGATGTTGCCTGCTTCGAAATAGCCGCCGCCCATCAGGACGATTTCGGCAATGCGTTCGGCGATTGCGGGCTGTTTGATCAGCGCCATGGCAATATTGGTGAGCGGGCCCAATGCACACAGAGTGATGGTTTTGGGCGCCGCCTGCATCAGGGTTTCGACGATGTAGTCGACGCCGTGGGTTGGCTGAATGTCAATTTTGGGGTTGGGCAGGTTTGGGCCGTCAAGGCCGGTCTGGCCGTGCACGTGCTCGGCGGTAACCAGGGGACGGCGTAGTGGGCGTTCGCATCCGGCGTAGACCGGGATGGACGTTCGACCTGATAGTTCAACGACTTTAAGGGCGTTTTTGACATTTTGATTCAGCCCGACATTGCCCGCAACTGCGACTATGCCCAACACATCCAGATCCTCTGGGGAGGCGAGCGCCAGTAAAATGGCGACAGCGTCGTCCTGACCGGGATCGGTGTCGATAATAATTTTCTTCATGATTTGAACTCTCTGGCGTTACCCGATCAGTCTAGTGCGAAGCGGGCTTGGGGTCGACGGCCGTAACAGCGCTTTTCCAAGGGAACGTTTGCCATTTCGATCCGTTAGCGAAGGTGGAGACTTCAAAAATGATCAAGCCAGTGCGGCGTCCTCGTGCCTTGCAGCTATCCCAAGGCGTGTCGGATAGTCAGTTCGAACGGATATTAGGCAACGCGGCCAAAGGCGCAGTGGTGTTGATGGGGCTTGTCGTGCTGTTAGCAGCGCTCAAGACCGGGCAGGTCATTCTGGCACCGGTCAGTCTGGCCATCCTTATCGGGTTGATGTTCGGGCCGGTCGCGGACCGGATGGAGGCCTTCGGTGTGCCACCGGCGCTGTCGGCGGCGGCGGTTGTGCTGATGCTGATCGGTATCCTCTTGGGCGGCATCGCCCTGTTTGCTGTGCCGCTGTCGGACTGGGTGGATCGTGGACCGCTGATCTGGGAGAAGCTGCGCACCGAACTCGCCAACTGGAAAGAGCCGCTGCAGTCGGTTTCGGCGTTTCAGGAGCAATTGTCGGGTATTATGGGAAACTCCACTTCCATGGCTGTAACCGTGGAAGACGGTGGGCCAGTTACCAACATTGCCTTTTTGGCACCGGCGGTAGGTGCACAAATCCTGGTGTTTTTGGCGAGCTTTTACTTCTTCGTTGCAACGCGGGACCATATCCGCATTTCGGTGCTGTCGTTATGTGTCAGTCGGCGGATGCGCTGGCGGACGGCTCATATATTCCAGGACATTGAGCACAAGGTTTCGCGCTTTCTGTTATCAATCACTTTTATCAATTTTTGCGTCGCTGTGGCGGTGTCCCTAGCGATGTGGGGCATCGGCATGCCGTCGCCGATTCTGTGGGGGGCCATGGCGGGGGTGTTGAACTACATCCCGTATGTGGGGCAGGGCATCATGGTGATTGTCCTGCTGGCAGTTGGGCTGGGAACACAGACGGGACTAGCGGCAATCCTGTTGCCGACGGCCTGCTATATCGGGATCAATTTTGTCGAAGGGCAAATCGTGACCCCACATTTCATCGGACGCACGATGACGCTCAATCCGTTCATCATTTTCCTGTCGATCAGTTTCTGGATCTGGGCCTGGGGGCCAGTGGGTGGGCTCATTGCGGTGCCGAGCCTGTTGATCGCGACTTCGATCCTTGATCACGCCATACCGCGCAAGCCTGTGATGCCGAAACGCCCGGTGCGGCGCACGCGGAACATGTCCGATCGTGATGAGTTGCTGGCCAATGCAGCAACGGTTATCCGCGAAAAATCTGATGCGGAAGACGCCGCAAACGCTGCGGCTGTTGATGCCAAGAATAAAAGCAGGGATACCCCAGAGTCTGCAGATTCCCCCAAGCAGCATCTGCCACCCGAAGGCACGGCACCGTCTGGCGCACAGGCGACGTCCTGAACCTGGCGCAATATTCGGACTTGCTTGACGGGAGCGCGCTGTGGCTCAACACTGCCATTGTCCGATTGGGCAAAGGATAGTGATCAGGGGCCCCAAGTGTCAGTTGAAGCAGTTGCCAGTGGTGCAGAGGCCGCCGCCCACGGGGTGGATCTGGTTCCAGTTGTGGTATTGCTGGCGGCAGGCGTTTTTGCCGTGCCCCTGTTCAAGCGACTTGGATTGGGCTCGGTGCTCGGCTATCTGGCGGCAGGGCTGTTGCTTGGCCCCTCCGGTATTGCGCTGATCGCTGATCCCGGATCAGTACTGGCGGCAGCAGAACTGGGCGTGGTGCTGTTCCTGTTCATTATCGGACTTGAGATGGAGCCCAGCCGATTGTGGGCGCTGCGGCGGCAGATATTCGGTCTTGGCGCGCTGCAGGTGGTAATTAGCGGTGCCCTGTTGACAGGGGTTGGCGTTTTACTGGGGTTTGCACCAGCGATAGCCTTTGTTTTTGGCATGGGATTTGTGCTGACTTCGACGGCTATCGTCATGCAGATTTTGGGCGAACGCGGCGAATTGTCGACGTCGGGCGGGCAAAAGATCGTTTCAATCCTGTTGCTGGAAGACCTGGCCATCGTGCCGCTTTTGGCGTTAATTGCCATTCTTGCCCCTTCAGGAGCCGATGAAAGTCTGGTCAGCCGGCTGGGCGGGATTGCCATCGCCCTTGGTGCGGTGGGGTTGCTGATCGTTCTGGGGCGGCGGATCATGAATCCGCTGTTTGCACTTCTGGCTTCGGCAAAACTGCGCGAGGTCATGACGGCGGCGGCGTTGCTGGTTGTTCTGGGGTCCGCCCTGCTGATGCAGGTCAGCGGGCTGTCCATGGCCATGGGGGCATTTTTGGCAGGTGTGCTGTTATCCACTTCGACATTCAAGCATCAGCTTGAGGCCGATGTTGAGCCGTTTCGCGGCATTTTGCTGGGACTTTTCTTCCTTGCCGTCGGTATGTCGCTGGACCTGCAGGTAGTGACGGGACACTGGCAAATCATTGCGATAGCGGTGGTTGGCTATATGGTGGTCAAAGCGATTGCCATTTACGTGCTGGCACGGGTGCTGAAGTCGGACCATGCCCAAGCCCTTGAGCGCGCTGCGCTGATGTCACAAGGCGGCGAATTCGCCTTTGTGCTTTATACGACGGCTAGCGCCGCCGGGCTGATAGACGGGCCGACCAACGCCATATTTACGGCCACTGTGATCATATCCATGGTGATCACGCCGTGCCTGTTGATCGCATTGCGTTACCTGACGCCAAAACCGCAGCAATCGATGGAGGGGGTCGAGGTCGCCGAAGATTTGCACGAGCGCATACTGATCATCGGTTTTGGACGATTTGGCCAGATTGCCAGCCAGACCTTGCTAGGGCAGGGGCACCGCCTGACGATCATTGATACTGACACAGAGATGATCCGCGTCGCCGCGCAGTTCGGTTTCAAGGTTTATTATGGCGACGGCGGGCGGTTGGACATTTTGAGGGCTGCGGGTGCGGCCAATGCGGATCTGGTGCTGATCTGCATTGATGACAGGCGGACCGCGACCAGAATTGCTGAATTATTCCGGGATGAATTTGCACTGGTCAAAGTCATGTCCCGGGCGTTTGATCGTGGCCATGCGATTGAGCTGATCAAGGCGGGGGTCGAATATCAGCTGCGCGAAACTTTCGAATCGGCCGTCCAATTCGGAGCAAAAGCCATCGAAATACTGGGTGCCACGTCCGAGGAGATCGAGGCGGTTGTCGAGGGCGTGCGTGATCGTGACCGGCGACGGTTTGAGATGCAGATCAATGAGGACGTCAGTGCATTGGACGCCGCCAATATGTTGTTGCTGCAGAACGCGGCTGATCAGGCCCGCGAGGGTGGGGTGGCAATCGAACCGGACGAGATCGCCAAAACCGTTTCTGACGCGGGGATCGATGTTGCAAAGGAAACACAGGATTAGCCCGGCTGGATTTGGGGCTTTCAACTGCTTAAATTAAGTGCAAGACTGACGTTTCAAGAGGGGAATACATCGTTATGAAATCTGGATTGCGATATGCCGCAAAAGCCGATCGTCTACGACGCCCCTACACCCGAACCTCGGGCTACAACAGTTGAAGCCATTCAGGCGGAGATTCTTGAAAGACTAATATATTCGATAGGAAAAGATCCGATTGTTGCCCGGCCACATGACTGGCTGGCAGCGACGATTTTGACCGTGCGTGACCGGGTCATGGATCGTTGGATGGAATCATCGCGCGAGACCTGGCGCTCGTCGCAAAAGCGCGTCTACTATTTGAGTCTTGAGTTTCTCATCGGTCGGCTGATGCGCGATGCGATGAGCAATGTTGGGCTGATTGAACCGGTCCGCGACGCTTTGAAAAATCTCAATGTCGATCTGGGTGATCTAGTCAATCTGGAACCTGACGCCGCATTGGGCAATGGCGGACTTGGTCGGTTGGCGGCCTGTTTCCTGGAATCGATGTCTTCGGTCAAAATTCCTGCCTACGGCTATGGAATTCGCTATGTGCATGGCCTGTTTCGGCAGGAAATGAGCGAAGGCTGGCAGGTTGAACTGCCCGAAGAATGGCTGGCGCATGGCAATCCGTGGGAATTCGAGCGGCGCGAAAGTGCTTATGAAATCGGTTTTGGCGGCTCGGTCGAGCCGGTTATCGATCCCGATGGCATCGAGCGGCAGGAGTGGCGGCCCAATGACCATGTGATGGCGGTCGCTTTTGATACGCCCATCGTTGGGTGGCGCGGGGCGCGGGTCAACACGCTACGGCTTTGGAGCGCGCAGCCGATTGATCCGATCCTGCTCGACAAGTTCAATTCCGGTGACCATATCGGCGCGTTGGAAGAAAGCTCGCGCGCAGAAGCCATTACGCGGGTTCTTTATCCAGCTGATTCAACGGCGGCCGGACAGGAATTGCGGCTGCGACAAGAGTTCTTTTTCTCCTCGGCCTCGCTTCAGGACATCGTGCGACGGCATCTTCAGCAGTATGATGAACTCGACTCGTTGCCCGATAAGGTTGCCATTCAGCTCAACGATACTCATCCCGCGATCTCAATCTGCGAAATGATGCGCATTTTGCTCGATGTTCATGGGCTGGAATGGGCGCATGCGTGGAAATTGTCGCGTGGGGTTTTTGGATACACCAACCATACATTGCTGCCTGAAGCGCTGGAAAGTTGGCCGGTGGCCTTGCTCGAACGCCTTCTGCCAAGGCACATGCAGATCATTTATGCGATCAATGCCGAGGTATTGACCGAGGCGCGTCAGCGGGCGCAGTTCACCGATGGCCAGATTGCCAATGTTTCGCTGATTGACGAAAATGGTGGGCGTCGCGTTCGCATGGGACAGCTGGCATTTGTCGGATCGCATTCGACCAATGGCGTTTCGGCGCTGCACACGGAGCTGATGAAAAAGACCGTCTTCTCGGACTTGCACAGGCTTTATCCGGAGCGGATCAACAACAAAACCAATGGCATAACGCCAAGGCGCTGGCTGATGCAGTGCAATCCGGGCCTGACCAAGCTGATAACGGATCGGATCGGACCTGAGTTTCTGGACAATATCGATCTGCTGCAGGGGCTGAATGCGCATGCGGACGACCAGAATTTTCAAAAGCAGTTTGCGGCTGTCAAACGCGACAACAAGGTGCGGCTAGCCAAGGTGATCAAGGATCGTCTGGGCATCAATGTATCGCCAGACGCTATGTTTGACGTTCAAATCAAGCGTATCCACGAATACAAGCGCCAGTTGCTCAACATCATCCAGACCGTTGCAGCATATGACGAAATTCGCGCCCACCCGGAACGCGATTGGGTGCCGCGCGTTAAAATCTTCGCAGGCAAGGCAGCGCCGGGATACTGGAACGCCAAGCTGACCATCAAACTGATCAATGATGTCGCCAAAACGATCAACAACGATCCCTCGGTGCGGGGCCTGCTCAAGGTTGTGTTCCTGCCCAATTACAACGTCAGCCTGGCTGAAGTGATTGTGCCCGCAGCGGATCTGTCGGAACAGATTTCAACTGCAGGCATGGAAGCCTCGGGCACTGGCAACATGAAGTTCATGGCTAACGGTGCCGTCACTATCGGGACAATGGACGGCGCCAATGTTGAAATGCACAAGGAAGTGGGCGACGACAACATTGTCATTTTCGGGCTGAGGACCGAAGAGGTCAATGAAAAGCGGTCAACCAGCGAAGTACCACGATCATCCATTGATGCGTCGCCGCGGCTGATGGAGGCTCTGGAATCGATCAGCTCGGGAGTATTTTCGCCCGATGATCCGAACCGTTATCGCGATCTAATCGGCGGCCTTTACGATCACGACTGGTTTATGGTGGCACGCGATTTTGACGCCTATGTCGCCGCTCAGTCCAAGGTGGACAAATTGTGGAGCGATCCGCGCCGCTGGAGTTCGATGGCCATCAAGAACACGGCTCGGGTGGGCTATTTCTCTTCAGATCGCACCATTCGCCAATATGCGGAGGATATCTGGGGCGTTTCGGTGCCTGAGACATAGTTCGGCGACAACTTGTGCGCGGGGCATCAGCCTCGCGCCAAAGATGTGACGGTCCGGGCGGGGCCGTATGGCAGTCGCAGTTTAGCGGGGGAAGTGTAGTTGAGTAAGGAAAGCTGGCAGGCGGAATCGGCCGAGGTCGAGGCTATTGTGAATGGGCGCCACGGTGATCCGTTCGCCTTCCTGGGCCTGCAGCAGGTCGGCGAGCACTTCGTGTTGCGCGCGTTTGTGCCTCACGCCGAGATGCTGACCGCCTACACTCTTGCTGGTGAAAAGCTGGGCATGCTGGTGCCGCGCCATGGCGCTGGATTTTTCGAGGGCAAGGTAAAAATCAGCGAGCGCCAGCCGATCCGCTATCGCGCAAAAAATGCGAATGGCGAATGGGATGCGTATGATCCTTATACGTTTGGCCCGGTTCTTGGGCCGATGGACGATTATTACATTGGTGAAGGCAGCCATCTGCGCCTGTTTGACAGGTTGGGCGGCCACGAGATGGAATTTGACGGCATTCACGGCACGCATTTTGCGGTGTGGGCGCCCAATGCGCAGCGCGTGAGTGTTGTTGGCCCGTTCAACGATTGGGACGGGCGGCGAAATCCAATGCGCAAACGGTTTGATACCGGCATCTGGGAGGTTTTTGTGCCTGTGCTGGGGACGGGTACGATTTACAAATTTGAGATCGTAGGCGCCGATGGGCAAGTGTTGCCGCTGAAGGCTGATCCGTTTGCCCGCCAATCTGAAATGCGGCCGCGCACGGCCTCGGTTGTGCCCGACCCGACGCCCTTCAGCTGGACTGATCAAAAATATCTCGATGAGCGGGCGCAGCGCGACTGGCGGCGCACGCCAATGTCGATTTACGAGGTGCACCTGGGATCCTGGCGCCGACGCCCGGACGGCACATTCATGAGTTACGACCAACTGGCCGAACAACTGGTGCCCTATGTGGCCGATATGGGATATACCCACATTGAGCTGCTACCGATCACCGAACATCCGTTCGATCCCTCGTGGGGCTATCAGCCCATCGGACTTTACTCGCCGACAGCGCGGCATGGCGACCCCGCTGGATTTGCCCGGTTTGTCAATTCGGCCCATGAAGCGGGGCTTGGGGTGATCCTTGATTGGGTCCCCGCCCATTTCCCGACTGATGAGCATGGGTTAGCACATTTTGACGGCACTGCGCTTTATGAGCATTCCGATCCGCGACAGGGGTTCCACCCCGACTGGAACACGGCGATCTATAATTTCGGACGCAAGGAAGTTGTGTCGTTTCTGGTCAACAACGCGCTTTATTGGCTGGAAACATTCCACCTCGATGGATTGCGGGTCGATGCGGTGGCGTCGATGCTTTACCTCGATTATTCGCGCCAGGCGGGCGAATGGGTGCCCAACAAGCACGGTGGCAACGAAAATATCGAGGCCGTCGAGTTTCTCAAACGGGTCAATAGCGAGGCCTACCGGCTGCATCCGGGCACATTCATGATCGCTGAGGAATCCACGGCTTGGCCCGGGGTAAGCCAGCCTGTGCACACGGGCGGGCTTGGGTTCGGGTTCAAGTGGAACATGGGCTTCATGAACGACACGCTCAAATATATGAGCCGTGAAGCGGTGCATCGTCGCTATCACCACAACGACATGACCTTTGCCGCAGTTTATGGATTTTCCGAGAATTTCGTGCTGCCGCTCAGCCATGATGAAGTGGTGCATGGCAAGAAATCGTTGTTGGAAAAAATGCCGGGCGATGATTGGCAAAAGTTCGCAAATTTGCGTGCTTACTATGCCTTCATGTGGGGGTTTCCCGGCAAGAAGCTGTTGTTCATGGGACAGGAATTTGCCCAACGAGAAGAGTGGAGCGAGGCCAAGGCGCTCGATTGGTGGTTATTGGATGCTGGTATGCACGAGGGCGTGCGGCGTTTGATAACCGACCTCAATACTGCCTATCGACAAATGCCGGCACTGCATGCGCGCGATTGCGAGCCTGAAGGGTTTGAGTGGATCATCGGCAATGATCACGCAAATTCGGTTTTTGCCTGGGTGCGCCGGGCGCCGGGTGAAGACCCGGTGGTGGTTGTGGCCAATCTGACGCCGGTACCGCGCGATAATTATACGATCCCGATGCCCAAGGTCGGCAAATGGGTTGAACGGATCAACACGGACGCGGGTTGGTACTCAGGCTCCAATTCGGGCAATCAGGGCGTGGTTGAAGCACTGGCAGGAGAGGGCGGCCATTGGCCAGCCCATACCAAGTTGCATTTGCCACCATTGTCGACACTATTTTTGAAGTTCGAGGCGGATTGAACCGCACTCGTTAGACAAGATCCGGAGTAATCCGGACATTTTGAGGAGGGTATAATGGCTGATTATCGGGTTCCATCACCGCTCGCACGTGAGGCCATGGCCTACGTCCTCGCCGGTGGTCGCGGCACACGTTTGATGGAGTTGACGGACAGGCGGGCCAAGCCAGCTGTCTATTTTGGCGGCAAGTCCCGCATTATCGATTTTGCACTCTCCAACGCGATCAATTCGGGGATCAGAAGGATATCGGTGGCCACCCAGTATCAGGCCCATAGCCTGATCCGCCATTTGTCTCGCGGTTGGAACTTTTTGCGGCCAGAACGTAACGAAAGCTTTGATGTGCTTCCGGCCAGCCAGCGCGTCAAGGAAGATATGTGGTATGCAGGTACCGCCGATGCGGTTTACCAGAACATGGATATCATTGAGGATTACGGTGCACGCTATATCGTCATTCTGGCGGGCGACCACATTTACAAGATGGACTATGAAATCATGCTGCGCCAGCATGTCGATACGGGCGCCGACGTGACGATCGGGTGTCTCGAAGTGCCGCGCATGGAAGCATCCGGTTTTGGTGTCATGCACGTCGACGGGCGTGATCGGGTCATTGATTTTGTCGAGAAGCCCAAAGACCCACCTGCCATCCCTGACAAGCCGGATACGGCGCTGGCGTCGATGGGCATCTATGTGTTCGAGACGCGCTTCCTGATGGAGCAATTGCGGCGCGATGCGGCAACCGAAGGGTCCAACCGCGATTTCGGCAAGGATATCATTCCCTATATCGTCAAGAATGGCACGGCGTGGGCGCATCGCTTCACGCGATCCTGCGTGCGATCGTCTAAGGAGGAAGTGGCCTACTGGCGCGACGTTGGCACGATTGACGCCTATTGGAAGGCGTCAATTGATCTGACCGATATCAATCCGCAGCTCGATCTTTATGATCGCGACTGGCCGATCTGGACTTACGCCGAAATCACCCCACCGGCCAAGTTCGTGCATGATTTTGACGGGCGACGGGGCACGGCGGTCAATTCGCTTGTCTCGGGTGACTGCATTATTTCGGGCGGCAATCTGCAAAAGACACTTCTATCGACAGGATCGCGGGTTCATTCCTATTCGGAACTGAATGAAGCGGTGGTGCTGCCCTATTGCGATATCGGGCGCGGTGCGCGGCTCAATCGGGTGGTGGTCGATCGTGGCGTCAATGTGCCGGACGGTCTGGTCGTCGGGGAAGATCCAGAATTTGACGCACACTGGTTTCGACGTTCCGAAAATGGGGTGACCCTGATTACCCAGGCGATGATTGACAAGTATCTGGCGGGCCGATGATTGAAGTTCTTTCTGTTGCCTCAGAGGTTTATCCGCTGATTAAAACCGGAGGGCTCGCCGATGTGGCGGGCGCTTTGCCGCTGGCGGTCTCCGAATTCGGCGTGACTATGCGCACGTTGGTGCCCGGCTATCCGTCGATCCTGTCGGTCTTGAGCGACAGCAGGGTGGTCGGCGAGATCGAGGATCTTTTGGCGCGCCGGCGCGGTTGTTGGCAGGGAGGCATGCGGGGCTTGATCTGATTGTCATTGAAGCCGAGCATCTCTATTCGCGTCCCGGCAATCCCTATGTGGGGCCGGATGGGTGGGACTGGCCGGATAACTGGAAACGCTTTGCTGCGCTTTCCTGGGTGGCGGCAGAGTTGGGCAATGGGCTGATCGAGGGATATCGCCCTCAACTCATTCATTGTCACGACTGGCAGGCTGGGTTGACGCCTGCCTATATCAAGTTTGGCCCCTCGGTTGGGGTCAAGACAGTGATGACGATCCACAATATTGCTTTCAAGGGCTTTTTTGGCCCGGATGTCTTTGGTCAATTGAGATTGCCGTCGCACGCCTTTTCGGTGTCGGGCGTCGAGTTTCACGGCGGTATTTCTTATTTGAAATCAGGTATGGAATGTGCCGATTTCGTTACGACCGTCAGTCCAAATTATGCCAGTGAGATTTGCACGCCCGAATTCGGGATGGGGCTGGAGGGGTTGTTGAACGGTCGCTCGGATACCGTCACCGGCATTCTCAATGGGATTGATACGGTCGCCTGGGACCCGGCTATCGACAAGGCGCTGGTACAACCGTTCAGTGCCAACAACATTCAGAAACGACATCTCAACAAGCAGGAGGTGGCCAAAAAATTTGAGCTGGATGGAATCGACGGGCCGCTTTTCTGCGTCATTAGCCGACTGACTGACCAGAAGGGAATGGACCTGCTGCTGGAAGCGCTGGATGGACTGGTGGCGCTCGGTGGACGGTTGGCGGTCCTGGGATCGGGCGATGAAGCGCTGGAGCATGGGTTTCGCAATGCACGGACACGTCATCCCGGCAAGGTAGGCCTGATCACGGGCTACAACGAACAATTGTCGCACCTTATTCAGGGCGGGGCGGATGCTATTCTCATTCCGTCGCGGTTTGAACCCTGCGGGCTGACCCAGCTCTATGGGTTACGGTACGGGTGTGTGCCGGTGGTTAGCCGCATTGGCGGGCTGGCCGATACGATAATCGACGCCAATCCGGCCGCACTTGAAGCCGGGGTTGCTACCGGAATTTTGTTCAGCGCCAACAATACGCATGCGCTTTATGAGGCAATTCGCAAAGCTGTGCGTCTCTATCGTGATGAAAAATCATGGAAAAAAATGCAGCGACGCGGCATGAAGAGCGAAGTTTCCTGGCACAACAGTGCACGCCGCTATGTCGACCTTTATACCTCACTTATCGGAATTCAATTAAATGACGATATTGACTGAACAGACGACGCCCTATGACGACCAGAAACCTGGAACATCAGGTTTGCGCAAGCGCGTGTCGGTCTATCAACAGCCCCATTATGTCGAGAATTTTCTTCAATCGATCTTTGACAGTCTGGACGGAGTTGGCGGCAAGACGCTGGTTATTGGCGGCGACGGCCGATTTTACAATGATGTGGTTATTCAAATAGCCATTCGGATCGCGGCGGCCAACGGCTTTGGTAAGGTGATCGTGGGACAGAATGGCCTGCTGTCGACACCGGCGGCTTCCCACCTTATTCGGCACAATCAAGCGTTTGGGGGCCTAGTGCTTTCGGCGAGCCACAACCCGGGCGGGCCTGATGGCGACTTTGGCATCAAGTATAATATTGGCAATGGTGGTCCGGCACCTGAAAGAATTACTGACGCGATATTTGCGCGTAGCAAGGTGATTGATCGTTACAAGATCACCGATGCGCCCGACGTTGCGCTGGGGGAGATCGGCACCCAAAGCTCGGGCGAAATGATCGTGGAGATTGTCGATCCGGTCGCCGAATATGCCACGCTCATGCAAAGCCTGTTTGATTTTGAGGCGATCCGAAAGCTGTTTGCATCTGGCTTCAGGATGACGTTTGACGCCATGCATGCGGTCACGGGGCCTTATGCGCATGTGATCATCGAAGACATGCTGGGGGCGCCAAAAGGGACCGTAATCAATGGAACGCCTCTGCCCGATTTTGGCAAGGGGCACCCCGATCCCAATCTGGTTTATTGCAAGGACATGTTCGATCAACTGATGTCACCAGGCGGACCCGATTTTGGGGCGGCGTCGGATGGTGATGGGGACCGTAATCTGATTATTGGCAAGAACCGGTTTGTTACGCCCTCGGATTCCGTGGCAATCCTTGCGGCTAATGCGGCTCTGGCGCCCGGCTATGCCGCAGGTATCAAAGGGATTGCGCGGTCGATGCCGACCAGTGCGGCTGCGGATCGTGTGGCTGAGAAGCTGGGCATTGAAATGCACGAAACGCCAACCGGGTGGAAGTTTTTTGGCAATCTGCTCGATGCGGGGCGGGTAACCATTTGTGGCGAAGAGAGCGCTGGGACGGGTTCGGACCATGTGCGTGAAAAGGATGGTCTTTGGGCCGTTCTGCTGTGGCTCAATGTGATTGCGGCGCGAGCGCAAAGCGTTGATCAAATCGTACGCGATCACTGGGCGACTTACGGGCGCAACTATTATACCCGCCACGACTATGAAGAAGTGGACGCAGGGATCGCCAACAAACTGGTCGACGATCTGCGCGCCCGACTGTCAGGACTGGCAGGGCAGAACTTTGACGACCTGCAAATCGCTTTTGCGGATGACTTTACCTATCATGATCCGATCGACGGTTCGACCAGCGCCAAGCAGGGCATTCGCATTGGCTTTACCGATGGGTCGCGAATAGTGCTACGTCTGAGCGGAACCGGAACCGTGGGCGCAACGTTGCGGCTCTACCTTGAGCGCTATGAGGCTGCCGATGGAAGACATGATCTCGAAACCCAGGCCGCTCTCGCCGAACTCATCGAGCTTGCCGAACGGCTCTGCGGCGTCCGCGAGCGCACCGGTCGGCAAAAGCCGTCGGTCATTACCTAATTCCAGGAACACAATGAGCAAATCGCTTATCCCCAATGGGGGAAGCACTGAATATCTGGGCGCAACGATTACCGAGGAAGGCGTCAATTTCGCGGTATATTCGGAAAGCGCATCGGCCCTCTGGGTTTCAATCTATGACGAACAGGACAAGGAAACCGAACGGGTCGCATTCGACGTTCATCAAGATAATATCCATGCGGTGCATTTAGCAGGGCTTGGGGCCGGAACGCGTTATGGATTGCGGGCCGATGGGCCGTATGACCCTGGTCAGGGTTATTTCTTCGATCCGGCAAAATTGCTGGTTGATCCCTATGCCAAGCGTTTGGATCGGGTATTTGTGCGTTCGCCCAGGCTACGGTTGCCGCGTGAGGAAGCGCTCGATACCTCCCCGCTCATCCCGAAGGCTATCGTGCAGGAGGGCGGATACAAGCCGATCATGCCGCGTACCAAGGCGCCCAGTCTCATGTATGAGATGAATGTGCGCGGGTTCACCATGCGCCACCCAAGTGTGCAAGGGCCGCTGCGCGGCACTGTGGCTGCACTGACCACCCAGCGGGTGATCGACCATTTCCACTATCTGGGCGTCGATACAGTTGAGTTGATGCCGGTTGCCGCGTGGATTGATGACGGACATTTGCCCAGCCTGGGGTTGACCAATGCCTGGGGCTATAATCCGGTTTCGTATTTTGCGCCGGACCCACGACTGCTGCCACGCGGCCCGCAGGAATTGCGGCACATGACAGATCTTTACCGCAAGAACGGTATCTCGGTTATTCTTGACGTGGTTTACAATCACACCGGAGAGGGCGATGCCAACGGGCCGGTGCTAAGCATGATGGGGTTGGACGCCAAGACCTACTATCGGTTTGTCGAGGCCGACGGAAAGCAGCATCTTGTCAATGATACGGGCACGGGCAATACGCTGCGGTGCGACCATCCGGCGACACAACGCCTGGTGATTGAAAGCCTAAAATACTGGGTTGAGGAAATGGGCGTCTCCGGCTTCCGTTTTGATCTTGCGCCTGTCTTGGGGCGTGAGCCTGCGTTCAATTCGAATGCGGAGCTGCTGCAAAAAATCAAGGCTGATCCGGTGCTGTCGAAATCGCTTCTGGTTGCCGAACCGTGGGATCCGGGTCCGGGCGGATACCAGTTGGGCCAGTTCGGCAAGGAATTTCGCGAGTGGAACGACACTTATCGCGATGAGGTGCGCAGCTTCTGGAAGGGCGAACCGGGCAAGATCGGCGCGCTGGCCGGTAAGGTGGCCGGGTCCGCAGATGTGTTCAACCATGCCGGGCGTAAACCCAGCCATGGGGTCAATATGTTAGCTGTGCACGACGGTTTCACCTTGCGGGATCTGGTCAGCTACAATGATAAGCACAATGAAGCCAACGGCGAAGGAAACCGCGACGGACACAGCCACAACTCGTCCTGGAATGGCGGGGTAGAGGGCGAAAGCGACGATGAGGGTATCAATGCCAATCGCAAACGCGATGTGCGGGCGTTGCTGGCGACCTTGTTCATGTCGCGTGGCGTGCCGCTGATCCAGCAGGGCGACGAAATGTATCGCACGCAGGGCGGCAACAATAACGCCTATGCTCAAGATAATGAGATCACGTGGGTCGATTGGGAAAATTCTGACGGTGAGCTGGTTGATTTCGTGGCGGCGCTCAACCGTTTTCGCAAGGAACACAAGGCGCTGGTGCATGACCATTTCCTGACCGGAAAATCCAGGGCGGGAACACGCGATGTGGTCTGGCTGCATCCTGATGGACGCGAAATGAGCGAGCAGGACTGGGGCGATGCACATGCCTCGACGCTGGGCATGCAATTGAGCACCAAGGATGATGTGGTTCTGGTGTGGTTCAACCGTCGTGCTGATGATGTTGCCGCGCAATTGCCCGATGGAAATTGGCAGGTTGGATTGCAATCGACAGGCGGCGATGCGGTTGGAATTGCCGACGGTCGCGTCAATTTGCCGGCACGATCCGTGCTGGCATTGGTGCGCGGAACGGATTCCAGCGACTAGTTATCTATTCGGCGGCGTGGGCTGCGGATAGTCCACCCGTCGTTTCGATAAAGGTGATGATCTCATCGAGATTTTCGCGTTGCAGCATGTTTGTGAAAATATAAGGGCGGCCGTTGCGAGCGCGTTCGGTGTCGGCGTGCATTACGTCGAGGTCGGCGTGAACGTAGGGTGCCAGATCTGTGTGGGTGATCACCAGAAGATCCGAACGCGTGATGGCTGGACCGCCTTTGCGGGGGATTTTTTCGCCTTGGGCAACCGAGATGATATAGATGGTGATGTCTGCAAGGTCTGGAGAAAACGTCGCGGCAAGATTGTCGCCGCCGCTTTCAATCAGCACCAGATCGAGATCGGGAAACTTTTGGTTCAGATCAGCAATGGCTGCCAGATTGAGTGATGCATCTTCGCGGATGGCGGTGTGGGGGCAGCCGCCAGTTTCAACGCCAACGATGCGGTCTTCGGAAATGGCCTGAGCACGGGCGAGGATCAGGGCGTCTTCGCGGGTATAAATGTCGTTGGTGACGACTGCCATCGAATAGCGGTCACGCAATGCTTTGAGCAGCATTTCGCACAGGGTGGTCTTGCCGGAGCCGACCGGGCCGCCGATCCCGACGCGCAGGGGGCCGTTGGCGGATTTCATAGCAGCCTCACAACAGTAAGAACGGCAAAGCCGATGCCCAACGCCAGGCACAGCGGCGAATAGACGCGACGGTCGTTGTAGCGAAAACTGGGATGCGGGGTTTTTTCCGCCCAACGTTGGGTGTAGCCGATTGCGCCACGGCCGAGAAATATGGCAGCGAGCGGCAGGCCGAGCAGGGTGAGCGCGATGCCGCCGCTATCGTGATCTGCCAGGGACAGCGCAACGATGCCGGCCGCCAAGGTGGCAATGGCTACGGCGAGCGAAGCCAATTTGGGGGGCATGTGTTCAACACCCTTAAAGCCAGTCACCGTTTGGGCCAAAAGTTTCTCATCCCGAATGGGCCAGGTTCGACCCATCGACCAAAGAAGATGGGCCAGGGCGACCGCCAGTAGTGGAACAAACATCAGGGCGGCAATCATCATGCTCATGATCTGAATATTCTCGTCGACAAGGTTTCGTGGCGCATCTGGGCGATATCAGCGGCGTAGGCGATGCTGACTATGTCCGCAAGGTCGGCAGTCAGAATTTTCTGCGTTCGTTCGGCAATGATCGGTTCGAGCGCAGCCAAAATTGACAGGCCGTCCGTCTGGCCGATGGGCACAAGGCGCACCGCCACAGAGATTTGGGCGTGAACGGCGGCCGTCAAGAAGGCGGCGATGGCTGATGACGCGGCGATGCCATGTGCGCCGACTAACGCGCCAAAGGAAATCGGATAGGGACATTGCTGAAGGAGAGGCAGAGGGACATTGGTTGGCCAGGCTTTCGCGGCAAGGGCAAAGGCACTGCCGAGCGCCAGTGTTTCCTCGTGCCGTTCGCGGGCCGGGGTTAGTGCAAGGCAAAGGTCGGCGAGTTCCTGAAGTTGGGTTTTATCGTCAAATGCCTGACGCGCGTGGTTCAACAAAATGGCGTCAGAATTGATGCTGCCGTGGCGCAATACGCCTTCGATCCAGTTTCCGGTTGATTTCAGATCATGGACGTCGTTCGTCGCGATGGCAGTCTCGAGTCCTGCGGACCAGGCGAAGGCGCCAATGGGAAAGGCCGGGGAGAGCCAGGTCAGCAGTTTTTGCAGGTCGGTTGTTTCACTCATTTGGCACTGAGGGCGTGCGCTGTTTCACCATGCGCATGGTAAGCGCCATGCACCGGAAAGAAGGGCTCGGTGATGTCGGCTATCCGGGCGCCAAGGCCTTGGAGCATGGTTTTGAGGACATGATCGCGTTTGATCAGGATGCGCCCGCCCTCCAATTGAGCTGCCGTGTGGCGATTGCCGATGTGCCAGGCCAGTTGGACCAGCGAAGCGCCGTCTTGCGCTTCAATTTGATAGAGCAGTTCGGGAGCTGCAATTATTTCGACGATTTCGGTGTTTTCCAGCAGCAGAGCGCCGCAATGCTCCAGTGTAAGGGTTTGGGGGAAATCGACGAGAACGCCATTGCCGCCTATTGTATGCAGCAGTTTTCGGCGCAGCCGCCGTTCGTCGGCAACCAGTGATATCTGGTCTGTTGGCGAATGCGTGTGACCCGGTGCAAGGTAGGCGGTGGCGCGTTGCATTGACATTCCTGAAAATGACGCCCGATAAATAGGCTTCCCAACCTGGACGGCAGTTTAGCCGATAGTTGGCGTGCCGAAAAGTGTTGATATGATTCAGGGGGCGTCGGTCACTTCGTAGCAGGCGTCAATGGGGGCGGCGTCGGGGCCGTCGCGCAGGTCGTAAAGCTGCGCGTCGCTGCCCTTTGTCCACCAAACCCAGACGTCCGCGACATATTTGGCGCCGGATGCCGAAATGACCTCTCGCATCAGCAATTGTTTGCCGTCGATGGGCAGCAGGGCAAGGTAGTTGGGTGCCGCGTTCACATAGGTGACTTCGAACGGTTCCCCCTTGTCACAGGCATATTGCACGGCGCGTTGTTCAGCAGTGCCGGTGCCCTCGATGCCAAGATTCAGAGTAATGGTCGCGCTGAGTGCATGGGCGCCTGGCGTGGAAAGGGTCAGAAAAAGAGAGACTGCGACGGCGTGGTAGCGGTTGGGACTCATAGCTGTTCCACCTGCTCAGACTGGACAATCTCGATCTTTGTTGCTTTGACGAACGGCTTGCTGACAGCTTTGAATTCAAGCATGTGCGGGCTGGCAAGATGGGCGTCGAGCGCCGCGCGACTGTTCCAGCGCTCGACAAAAACCACGCGCTCGGGATCGGTCACGCTGGCGCACAAATCGTAGTGAATGCAGCCGGGTTCGGCGCGGGTGGCTTCGATGCAGGGGCAAGCAGCGTTAACGAATGGCTCGAGCGCCCCCAGTTCGATCTGTAGTGTGGCGACAACGTAGATCACGGCTGGCTCCTGTTTGGGCAAAGCTAACGCAAAGGCCGCCTCTATGCCACTAGTGCCAGCGGAATGGGGCGGAACTAAAACAGGAAGTAGCGCTGCGCCATTGGCAATTCGGTTGCCGGTTCACAGGTGAGCAATTCGCCATCGGCGCGCACCTCATAGGTTTCGGGGTCAACGGAAATATCGGGCGTAGCGGCATTGTGAACCATGGCGGCCTTGCCGATGCCGGATCGGGTATTGGTGACGGGCAGCAGTTGCTTGTCCACCCCGAGCTTGGCGCGCAAACCATCATCATAAGCGGCCTGGGAAATGAAGGTGACCGAGGAGTTGGTGCGCAGCTTGCCAAAGGCGCCAAACATGGGGCGGTAGTGCATGGGTTGGGGGTGGGAATGGATGCATTCGGATCACCCATGGGGGCTGCGGCGATGGAGCCGCCCAGCAGGACCATTTCAGGTTTGACGCCGAAAAAGGCCGGGCTCCAAAGTACCAGATCGGCGCGTTTGCCCACCTCTATGGAGCCGATATGCTGGCTCATGCCATGGGCGATGGCGGGATTGATTGTATATTTTGCTATGTAGCGTTTGACGCGGAAATTGTCATTGTCGCCGGTTTCGCCGGTGAGTGCGCCGCGCTGTTTTTTCATTTTGTCCGCGGTTTGCCAGGTGCGGATCAACACTTCGCCAACCCGGCCCATGGCTTGACTATCCGAGGATATGATCGAAAGCGCGCCCATGTCGTGAAGAATGTCCTCGGCGGCGATTGTCTCGCGCCGGATGCGGCTTTCGGCAAAAGCAACATCCTCGGGAATGGACGAGGACAGATGATGGCAAACCATGAGCATGTCGAGATGCTCGGCAATCGTATTGGCCGTATAGGGGCGGGTTGGATTGGTCGAGGACGGAATGACATTGGGCAAGCTGGCGACGCGCAGGATATCGGGGGCGTGGCCGCCACCAGCGCCTTCAGTATGGAAGGCGTGAATAGTGCGCCCCTTGAAGGCGGCGATGGTGTCTTCGACGAAGCCGCTTTCGTTGAGGGTGTCGGTATGGATCATTACCTGCACGTCATGGTCATCCGCCACTGACAGGCAGTTGTCGATGGCGGCGGGGGTTGTACCCCAATCCTCGTGCAACTTGAGGCAGGAAGCGCCCGCCAATACCATTTCAGCCAACGGAGCGGGCAGGGAGGCATTGCCCTTGCCAGCCAGGGCTAAATTCATGGGGAAGGCGTCGAAGCTCTCGATCATGCGCTGAATGTGCCACGCGCCGGTACAGGTTGTCGCCAGGGTGCCGTGAGCGGGACCGCTGCCGCCGCCGAGCATGGTGGTCACCCCGCTCATCAGGGCCTCTTCGATCTGTTGGGGGCAGATGAAATGGATATGGGCGTCCATCGCTCCGGCAGTGATTATCTTGCCTTCGCCGGCGATGGCCTCAGTGGAAGGTCCGATGATGATGTTGACGCCGGACTGGGTATCGGGATTGCCCGCCTTGCCGATGGCTTCGATGCGGCCGTTCTTGAGGCCGATGTCCGCTTTGTAAATTCCAGTGGCGTCAACGATGAGCACGTTGGTGATGACGGTGTCAACGGCGCCCTCGGCCCTGGTTTTCTGGGATTGCCCCATGCCGTCGCGGATCACCTTGCCGCCGCCAAATTTGACTTCTTCGCCATAGGCCGTGAAGTCTTTTTCCACCTCGATGAACAGCTCAGTGTCGGCCAGCCGCACCTTGTCGCCAGTCGTGGGGCCATACATGTCGGCATAGGTGGCGCGGGAAATCTGTGCGGGCATGAGCTAATTCCTCAGTAAGCGGCCAGATGGTCGGACTAATGCTTGGCGGCACCATGCAGGCGTCGATAGGCGGCAACGGCTGCATCGATGATGGCATCGAGCAGAATTTCACCCTCGCGAATGACGGAGTCGGCGCGCATGGTGCCCGCCACTAACGATACGGCAAGCGCCTGAATGGCGTAGGCGTGCTTTTCGCGGCCGGCCTGATAATGTTCATTGCCTTCCTGCTCGAACTTCTTGAGCAAGACCGAATAGGTCGGCGTTGTGATCAGTTTTTTGGCCTGGCTCCAGCTTACAGCATTCAGGTTGCCAGAGAGATCGAGGGCAAGGCTGCCGAGTAACTCCATTGCCGCCTGATCCTTGACGCCGCTCTCCTGCATGTCCTTGAGGATGGCGGCGAGGCGCTGTTTGAAATCCTGTTCTTTGGTCAATGTCTGTCTCCTGAAATGCATTTGCCGTGCTTAGAGCATTCTGGAAAAGAATTGGCCATGCCCGCTGAGGCGGGAAGCGGCGAAGTTGGCGATGATTGAAGCTGGCTCACGCTTTGTCCACCTTGCCCATGACCAACTGTCTGAAACCATAAATGGTGCGGCTGCCGCCGATGGGCACCAGCGTTACCTCGCGAGTCTGGCCCGGTTCGAAGCGCACGGCGGTGCCGGCCGCGATATCGAGCCGCATACCGCGCGTTGCTTCGCGATCAAAGCGCAGGCCGGTGTTTGCTTCAAAAAAATGATAATGCGAGCCGATTTGGATCGGACGATCACCGGCGTTGGCGACCTCAATGGTGAGCGCCGTGGCGCCGCTGTTGAGCTCAATGTTGCCGGATCTGGTGATGATTTGCCCGGGGATCATGGCGTTTCCTTAGCGGATTGGTTCATGCACGGTGACCAGCTTGGTGCCGTCGGGGAAGGTGGCTTCCACCTGAATATCGTGAATCATCTCTGCTATGCCGTCCATGACGTTGGCGCGACTGATGACATGAGCGCCCGCTTCCATCAGTTCGGCGACCGGGCGCCCATCGCGGGCCCCTTCGACGACAAAATCAGTTATCAGGGCGATGGCCTCGGGATGGTTCAGCTTGACGCCGCGTTCAAGACGTTTGCGGGCGACAATGGCGGCCATCGAAATGAGCAGCTTATCTTTTTCGCGTGGGGTCAGGTTCATATTCTGCGTCCTAGGTATGCCAGAGGCGGGGCAGGCCACCGCCACCCGATAATTGAGCAATAAGTGGAACAATCAGACGCCGCAAGGCCAACCCGTTGGGCGCCAACGCCCGAATGATCAGGCGGTCGCCGATGGCGCTGGCGGCGATTTTGGTATCGTCTGGCAATAGTTGGCGGATGCGGTCGAGCCGGGCAGCAGCATCGGGTGCAATCCGCAGGATTGTTGCGAAAGCGCGCATTCCGGCGAGCAGGGATATGCCGTCGCGCTCCATCGAAGTGCCGCAGAGCTGGTTCGCCTCGGCATGAATCAGCCGTCCATTGCGCCTGATGCGCCATTGATCGGTGAGTTGGGCGTTACGTGCCTCCTCGCCCATGGCGTCGCGGCCGAGCAGGACGGCTTCGACGGCGGTCAGCGTTGCGCCTTGAGCGAGATCAATGTCGATGGTGCGAGACAGCTTGCTGGCATCAAAAAGGATGGTCTCCTGCGGAAGCCAATCGATATGGGCGTTTTCACCGGCAATCAGTCGGGTCGCGACCCGGGCGACGTCGCCGGTAGACTTGTAGATCCGCTCGCAAGCCTGCGTTGTCAAAACCAGATGGCTATCTGGAGATGCCTCTGCACGCCATTCCATCGTGTCACCGCCGGTCAAACCGCCTGCGGTGTTGATCAGAACCGCCTCCAAGGCCTGACTGTGGGTATTGGGCAAGCGAATTTTTGCGCACCCGTCCTGATAAAGGGAAAGCAGGCGGGTGCCGCGCGGACCGAACTGGGTGGCAATCCGCCCTAGTCCTCTCGCCCGTTGCATCGCAACTGGAATTGACTTGTTCACGATTTCTTTAACCGATTTTTTCAAGGCAACGAATTCCGATTGCTCACGTTGTGTTCCCGAGCCGCAAATTCTGCGCCAGTAAAAAATTGAACATCTGAGAGGAATCCAAAATGAATATTAAAACCATTGCTTCCGCTATCGCTCTTTCTTCTGCAATGCTTCTTGGTGGCTCGGCCTATGCTGAGACAATGATTGGCAGTACAACTGTAATGGAGGCCGATCTCCCTGCTGTGCAGCAGCGTTGTGACCAGCTTTCATTGGCTTCCGACACGTCGGCCACCGAAAGCGATGCCATGGGCACCGATAGTACGGCCGGCGGATCTGCTGCGAATGTGGACGACGCTGAAGAGGTTAACGAACTTGAGCAGGTTACCACCACAATCGACCTTGATACTGTGACTCTTGAGCAGTGTCAGGAAGCTGGCCTCATCGCCAAATAATTGGCCCGCATTCCGTCTAATCAACGCCCAGCGCAAGCTGGGCGTTTTTCTGTTTATACCATCAAATGGCGGCGCACCTCTGGCAGATCGAGATCGCTGGCGGGGCCGGCGTGCTGAATTTCGCCGCGATCCATGACGTATATATCGTCGGCGATCTCGCGGCAGAAATCCAGATATTGTTCGACCAGCAGAATTGTCATGCCTTTCTTATCGCGCAGAAACTGCAGCGCGCGGCCAATGTCCTTGATGATTGAAGGCTGAATGCCTTCGGTTGGTTCGTCCAACACCAACATCTTGGGGCGCGTTACCAGCGCTCGCCCAATGGCCAGTTGCTGTTGTTGGCCGCCGGAAAGATCGCCGCCGCGGCGGCCCAACATGGATTTGAGGACCGGAAACAGTTCAAAAATGTATTCGGGAATCGATCTGTCGGCGCGCTTGAGGCCGGCATAGCCGGTTTCCAGATTTTCCTTGACGGTCAGCAGTGGGAAGATTTCGCGCCCCTGCGGCACATAGCCGATGCCCATGCGCGCCCGTTTGTAGGGCGGGGACTTTTTGAGAAGATCGCCGTCAAAACTGATCTGACCGTCTGAGATGGCATTTACGCCGGTGATGGCCCGTAGCGTTGAGGACTTGCCGACGCCATTGCGGCCAAGAACCGCGGTTATTCGGTTGGATTCACATTCAATCGAGATGGATTTGAGTGCCTGGGCGGCACCATAATGCATATCAATGTCGCGGATGGAAAGTGCGGTCATGGTTCAGCGTCCCAGATAGCGTTCTATGACATGGGGGTTAGCACTGACCTGTTCGAGTGAACCTTCTGCTAGCACTGAGCCCTCCGCAAGGCAGGTCACGCGTGAATCGAGATCACGCACAAAGCTCATGTCATGTTCGACCACAACGACGGAGCGAGTCTTGGCGATCTGCTTGAGCAATTTGGCGGTTTCAACGGTTTCGGCATCGGTCATGCCGGCTACGGGTTCGTCGACCAGCAGCAATTTCGGATCCTGGGCGAGAAGCATACCGATTTCGAGCCATTGCTTTTGACCGTGGCTGAGATCAGCAGCGAGGTCGTCCTTGCGCGAGAGCAGGCGAACGGTTTCAAGAATTTCAGTAATGTGATCCACGTCTGCCTGGTCTGAAGCATAGAACAGGGTCGCGAAGATGCCACGCGGCTTGCGCAGCGCCATTTCGAGATTGTCCCAGATTGTCTGGCTTTCGAAAACCGTGGGTTTTTGGAATTTCCGTCCGATACCGAGATTGGCGATGGCGGCCTCATCCAATTGGGTGAGGTCGGTGCGGCCGTTGAACAATATCTCACCGTCGTCAGGGCGGGTTTTTCCGGTGATGATATCCATCATCGTGGTTTTTCCAGCTCCATTGGGGCCGATGATGGCCAGCATTTCGGCGGGGTGTACGATGATCGACAGTTTGTTGATGGCCTTAAAGCCGTCGAAAGCGACCGAGACGCCGTCAAGATAGAGCATGGTGTCTATTTTTTCGGTCATGGTCTACTCCGCCGGCTTGGGTTGGACGTCACTTGCGGGTTTGTGCTCGGTCGGTTCGGGGCGCTGGTGTTGCTCGCGCCTCGTGGTCATGGTCCGATATTGGCCGATCAGGCCAACGATGCCCTTGGGCAGGAAAAGGGTTGTCACAACAAACAGAGCGCCGAGCGCGAACAGCCAGATTTCGGGGAAGGCACCGGTAAAATAAGATTTGCCGACATTGACTAGAACAGCGCCGATGATCGGACCGATGATGGTGCCGCGGCCTCCGACGGCGGTCCAGATGACCACTTCGATAGAGTTGGCCGGGGCAAACTCGCCGGGATTGATGATGCCGATCTGAGGGACGTAGAGCGCGCCGGCAACGCCTGCGATCACGGCCGAAACGGTGAAGGCAAATAGCTTTACATATTCAACGCGATAGCCAAGAAAGCGCGTGCGGCTTTCGGCATCGCGGACGGCGATCATGACTTTGCCGAGTTTGGAATTGACGATGGTGGAGCAGATCAACACCGAAATCGCCAGGCCAACGGCGGTGGCGGCGAAAAGGGCGGCGCGCGTGGTGTCGGCTTGCACCGATGCGCCAAGGATTTCCTTGAAGTCGGTCAGACCGTTGTTGCCGCCAAAGCCCATGTCGTTGCGAAAGAAGGCCAGAAGCAGAGCATAGGTCATGGCCTGGGTCATGATCGAGAGATAAACGCCGGTGACGCGGCTGCGGAAGGCCAGAAAGCCGAAGATGAACGCCAGTGTGCCGGGCACCAGCATGACCATGGCGCAGGCAAACCAGAAATTGTCAAAGCCGAGCCAGTACCAGGGCAGTTCCTGCCAATTGAGAAAGACCATAAAGTCGGGCAGGTCGGGGTTGGCGTAAACGCCGCGATCGCCGACCTGCCGCATCAAATACATGCCCATGGCATAGCCGCCGAGCGCGAAAAACGCGCCATGGCCAAGCGAGAGAATGCCGCAATATCCCCAGACCAGATCGAGCGCCAGCGCCAGCATGGCGTAGGTCAGATATTTGCCGAAGAGCGTGACGAGATAGACCGGAATGTGACCGAATTGCCCGGGTGGGATGATTAGGTTGGCTGCCGGGACGGCAACGGCCACGAGTAACAGGATGGAAACCAGCCAAATGGCCTTCCTGTCGATTGCGCGGAAAATGGCTTGGGTAATCATGCCTCTATTGACCTTCCCTTGAGAGCGAAAAGACCACGAGGGCGCCGCTGGATGAACAGGATGATGAGCACTAGAATGATGATCTTGCCGAGAACGGCGCCGGCATAGGGCTCGAGAAACTTGTTGGCGATCCCAAGGGTCATGGCCCCGACCAGCGTGCCCCACAGATTTCCAACGCCGCCAAATACCACCACCATGAAGCTGTCGATGATGTAGCCTTGGCCAAGGTTGGGCGACACATTGTCGATCTGGCTGAGTGCAACGCCCGCAAGTCCCGCAATGCCTGAGCCAAGACCAAAGGTCATGGCGTCGACAAACGGTGTGCGAATGCCCATGGCTGAGGCCATGCGCCGGTTTTGGGTCACCGCCCGCATTTGCAGGCCCAGCGCAGTGCGTTTGAGCACCAGCAATAGGGCAAAGAATATTACAGCCGCAAAGACAACGATCCAGAGGCGGCTATAGGTGATGGAAATGCCGCCAAGTTCAAAGCCGCCCGACATCCAGGTGGGATTGCCGACCTGCCGATTGGTGGGGCCAAAGAGCGAGCGTACCGCCTGTTGCAGAATAAGTGAGATGCCCCAGGTTGCCAGTAGCGTTTCAAGAGCGCGACCATAAAGCCAGCGAATGACCCCACGTTCGATGGCGATGCCGACAAGCGCGGTGATAAGGAAAGCAAGGGGCAGGGCGATGGCGAGAGAATAATCGAACAGGCCGGGCGCGTTCTGACGGATGGTTTCCTGTACGGCAAAGGTTGTGTAGGCACCCAGCATAACCATTTCGCCATGAGCCATATTGATGACGCCCATGACGCCGAAGGTGATGGCCAGGCCAATGGCGGCGAGCAGCAGCACCGAGCCAAGCGATATGCCGTACCAGACGTTCTGGGCGACGTCCCATGCGGCCTGATCGCGGGCCAGACCGTCGATATTGCTCTGGATGGTGAGCTTGAGTTCGTCGGGCGCTGATGCAAGAGCGGCGCTCAGTTGGGCGAGAGCGTCGCGACCACCAATAGCGGCAACGAGCGGGACGGCGGCGCGCTTTTGCTCAAGGCTTGTGGCGTCCAATTTCAGGATGATGATGGCGCGCGCGGTGATCATTGTTGCTTTGATTGTCGGATCGGTTTCGTTGGCAATGGCGCTTTCGAGCAATTCGAGGCTATCGGGATCGGCATCGCGCAAAATGCTCTGGGCCGCGGCGAGGCGCACAGAATCGTTGGGACTGAGCAGGGTCAATTGGCCAATGGCGGTGCGCAATGTGCGGCGCAGGCTATTATTGACTTTGACTTTGTCGAGATCGGATTTGGCAGCGGTGTCGAGATCGGCGTTGGTGACGGGATCGGTCAGCGCCTGTTCGGCGCCGGATTTGGCAATAAAGACCACCTTGCCCGAGGTCTTGACCATATAGAGGTCGCCAGCCGCCAGCGTTTCAAAGACGGGCACGACGCGGGGATCGCCGGTTTGAGTCAGTGCATCAATTGCGGCGGTGCGGTCCTTGAAACTGCCGGGACCAAGCGCATCGACCAATGTGGAAAGTTCGGCATCCGGGGCCTGCGCGAGGCTGGGCGTGTTGGCCGCGAATGCCAGACCGAGCAGCAGCATGAGAATGGCAAATGGCTTAATGACTGGCATGAGGGATCCCAGATAATTTTCGAAGTGTGGTGAGGGCGAATGCCGCCCTCACCGGGAATGGATTACATTGCCGAGGCAACGCCACCGCAGGTCTTGGTTGCAGTGTTGTAGTTGCCGCAGGAGATGGGTGCGGTCCAATCAGCGGTGATGTTGACGTCTTCGGGCAGGTAGTCGGACCAGGCGTCGCCACCGACGGGGTCGGTCTCGGAGACAACTTCGAACTGACCGTCATCCTGGATTTCACCGATCAGCACCGGCTTGGTGATGTGGTGGTTTGGCAGCATTTCGGCCACGCCGCCGGTCAGGTTGGGGGTCTTGAGACCGATGATGGCGTCAAGAACGGCATCGGTGTCGGTAGTGCCTGCCTTTTCAACGGCCTGAACCCAAAGATTGAAGCCGATGACGGTTGCTTCCATGGGGTCATTGGTAACGCGATCAGCGTTCTTGGTGTATTCTTGCCAGGCAGCGATAAAGGCTTCATTTTCGGGTGTTTCAACGGACTGAAAATAATTCCAGGCCGCTAGGTGGCCAACGAGTGGGGTGGTGTCGAAACCGGCCAGTTCTTCTTCACCGACCGAGAACGCGATAACCGGAATGTCTTCGGCCTTGACGCCCTGATTGGCTAGTTCCTTGTAGAATGGCACATTGGCATCGCCGTTGATGGTGGAGACCACTGCCGTCTTTTTGCCAGCTGATCCAAAATTCTTGATGTCGGTGACGATGGTCTGCCAATCGGACTGACCGAATGGGGTATAATTGATCATGATATCTTCGGGCGCGACGCCCTTCGAGGCGAGGTAGGCCTCAAGAATTTTGTTGGTGGTTTGGGGATAGACATAATCGGTTCCGGCCAGAACCCAACGCTCGACGCCTTCGTTTTCCATCAAGTAGTCAACTGCTGGTATGGCCTGCTGATTGGGCGCGGCGCCGGTGTAAAATACATTGCGCTGGCTTTCTTCGCCCTCGTACTGAACCGGATAGAACAGGATCGAGTTGAGTTCTTCAAAGACCGGAAGAACCGATTTGCGCGAAACCGAGGTCCAGCAACCAAAGACGGCAGCAACGCCATTGACGGCGATCAGTTCGCGGGCCTTTTCCGCAAACAGGGGCCAGTCGGACGCAGGATCAACGACGACGGGTTCGAGTTGCTTGCCCAAAAGGCCGCCCTTCTTGTTCTGTTCGTCAATGAGGAACAGGACGGTGTCCTTAAGGGTTGTTTCGGAAATGGCCATTGTGCCTGAGAGCGAATGCAGGACGCCAACCTTGATGGTTTCCTGTGCGACGGCAGGGGCCAGCGCCCCGACTGTCATTGCTACGCCCAGGCCAAGTCCTGCAATCATGCGGTTTAGATCTGTCATGTTTACCTCCGACAGCTGTGTGTTTGCACCGTCCAGGTAATTGCAAAGGCCGTGCCAGTACTTAGCTGTTGCCTTTAAGACATTGATTCAATTGAAGTTCGGCTTGAATGTCGATCAACGTGCGAAGATGTACACTGGCGCCGCTGCCAGTTCGCTGGGCAATTCGACAATAGAGTGCTCAATGAATAGGCAATTTTGTGGATTGAAGGATATTTGCCTTCTTTTCAGGCGATATTTGCGAGATGCAAACGGTGTGGCGATGCGGTGTCGTGTGGACTAGATTGAAGGCGCTGAAGGTTTTTCGCCTTCGGCAGAGGTCTGTTTGCACCAACGGCCTCGGCCCCATGCCGGCAACGGCATGGGGTTGTGCGACATCCAAGTCGGGGAAAGGCTCGATCACATCGTAGGGCGCGGCGGAACCGCACCAGTGCAAACCCGTTAAGTCACCAGCAAGACATCTGAATTGGCATTGGCCAATTCACCAGTGATCGGTTGGCTGCCGCAAAGGCTGACGCTCCTTTGCGGTGTCCGCCGTGGGGCGCGGAACTTTGGTTCCGCGTTTCCCCTATGCTGCCAGAACGTCTTCGGGCTTCATGAATGTATAATTCTGCACTTCGGCCACCGGTTCGCAGGTGACATGGCCATTCCAGACATTAAGACCGGCGCGCAGGTGCTTGTCGGCCCGCAATGCTTCTTTCCAGCCGAGGTTGGCCAGGCGCAGTACATGCGGCAGCGTGGCGTTATTAAGGGCGTAGGTTGAGGTTCGCGCTACGCCGCCGGGCATATTGGCAACGCAATAGTGCACGATGCCATCGACGACATAAGTGGGATCGGCGTGAGTTGTGGCGTGCGAGGTTTCAAAGCATCCGCCTTGATCGATGGCAACATCGACCAGCACTGCGCCGGGTTGCATGGTGCCAAGCATATCGCGCGTCACCAGTTTTGGCGCCGATGCGCCCGGAACCAACACGGCGCCGATGATCAGATCGGCTGCTGCAACATGTTCGGCGATTGCCGCCTTGTTTGAATAAATTACGCGTGCCTTGGCACCGAAATGGCCCGAAAGGCGCTCTAGAGCCGCTGGGCTTTTGTCCAGAATCGTGACGTCTGCCTGTAGGCCAACGGCGTTTTCGGCGGCGTGAAAGCCAACGACGCCGCCGCCAAGGACGACTACCTTTGCGGGTTTTACGCCCGGTACGCCGCCCAGCAGGACCCCGCGACCGCCATGGGCTTTTTCGAGTGCGGTAGCACCCGCCTGGATCGACATGCGGCCAGCAACCTGGCTCATGGGCTTGAGCAGGGGGAGGGCGCCGTTGGCGTCGGTGACGGTTTCATAAGCAATGGCAATTGCACCGGAATTGACCAGATCGCGAGTCTGGTCGGGGTCGGGTGCAAGATGAAGGTAGGTGAACAACAGCTGACCGGGGCGGAGCATGGCGCGCTCGACGGCTTGGGGTTCCTTGACCTTTACGATCATATCGGCGGCGTCGAAAACGACGCGGGCATCATTGGCAATTTCAGCGCCAGCGGCGCGATATTCGTCGTCGCTGTCGCCAATGCCGGCGCCAGCTTGTGTTTCGACCATGACCCGGTGGCCGGCATGGGTCAGTTCCGTCACGCTTTCCGGCGTGAGGCCGACCCGATATTCATGGTTTTTGATTTCTTTCGGTACACCAATCAGCATTGCCATCTCCCTCGACAAGAACAGGCAACCAACAAAACAAGTTTTGGCTGAAAAGTCCTTGCAATGTTGATGCGAAAGCCGCAGTTTTTCGAATGTAGTTCGGCAAATTAGCGGAATGGCGCAATGACATTGCAACTCGACGCAGTAGACCGCAAACTTTTGCGAGCGCTGCAACAGGATAGTCGAAAGAGCGTGCAGCAGCTTGGGGATATTGCAGGCCTATCAGCCTCGGCCTGCCATCGTCGCCTCAAGGCGCTGGAGGAACATGGCATTGTAGCGGGGTATCAGGCCGTTCTCAATGCATCGGCGCTCGGCCTCTCGATGCAGTTTTTTATCGAGGTGGGACTGACCAGCCAAAGCGAGGCGGTACTTGAGGCGTTTGAGGCGGCGGTACTCGACATTCCCGAAGTGCTCGAATGTCACCTGATGGCGGGGCAATCGGATTATATCCTGCGGGTGATCTGTCGCGACCACGAGGATTTCGAGCGATTGCATCGTCGCTTGAGCGCCCGGCTACCTGGGGTGGCGCGGGTTCATTCCAACATGAGCATTCGAACTGTCAAGGCGCGCTCGGGGCTGCCGCTTTAACTGTGGCGCTGGTGATGGCGTCAATTTGACTTGCCGAACGCGACGAGCTGGCGACAATGGCGTCAAAAGACGGTTGGTGACTATGGAAAAGCAAATCGTAGGTGGTGGGCCAAAGAAGGTTCTCTATACGCTCCAGACAGTGGGCAAAATGGGTTTGGGCAAGGCGGCCAAGGCGCTGACCTCGAAAAACACCTGTAAGGCCTGCGCCTATGGCATGGGCGGCCAGCGCGGCGGGATGACCAATGAACTCGATGAATTTCCATCGGTTTGCAACAAGTCCGTGCAGGCGCAATCGAGCGATGTGCAGGGGGCAATTCCAACCGAGATATTTGATCACGAAATTGCTGATTTGCAGGAGTTGACGGGACGCGAAATCGAGCAGTTGGGCCGTCTCGGCACGCCGCTTTTCAAAGCGGCTGGCGCCAACAAGTTCCGCCCGGTCGACTGGGATTGGGCGCTGGCGCACGCTGCCGAAAAGCTTTCGGCAACTGACCCGGCGCGGAGCTTTTTTTATTCTTCGGGACGGTCATCGAACGAGGCGGGGTTCATTTTTCAGCTGTTGGCGCGGGCCTATGGCACCAACAATGTCAATAATTGCTCGTACTATTGCCACCAGGCCACCAGCGAAGGGCTGGCAACCACGATCGGCAAGGGAACCTCGAGCGTTGAGCTGGAAGATCTGACCGGGACTGACCTGATATTCGTGATCGGGGCAAATCCCTCATCCAATCATCCGCGTTTCATCCATATGCTCAAGAACTGCCGCGAGCGGGGCGGGCAGGTCATTGTTATCAATCCGGCAAAAGAGCCGGGGCTGGTCAAGTTTGCCGTGCCGAAATCACCGCGTTCAATGCTCAAGGGCGGTAGCGAAATTGCCTCGGAATATTTGCAGCCGCGCATCGGGTCGGACATTGCGCTGATGAAGGGACTTGCCAAGGCTGTTCTGGAACAGGGTTCGACGGCGGACGGGTTTATTGCGAGCCATAGCAACGGCTTTGCTGAATTTCGCGCGGATATCGAAGCGCTGGGCTGGGACGAGATCGAGGCCAGTTGTGGTATTTCACGGGCTGAGATCGACCGTATCGCGCGTATTTATGGTGCCGCAGAAAACGCCGTATTTGCCTGGGGCATGGGGATGACGCACCATCTGCATGGCGTTGCCAATGTCGAGGCCATTGCCAATTTGGCGTTGTTGCGCGGCATGGTGGGTAAACGGTTTGCCGGCTTGTTGCCGCTTCGCGGCCATTCCAATGTGCAAGGGATCGGTACGATTGGCGTCAAGCCGGTTTTGGCCAACGAGGTCTTGGCGAAAATGGAGACAGCGTTTGGAATAAAATTTCCGGCGGCCAAAGGCATGGACACCATGGCCTGTCTTGAGGAAGCGGCGCGCGGCGGGATTGACAGCGCGGTCATCATGGGCGGCAATTTATGGGGCGCAACACCCGACCAGGGCTTCGCTACCCGGGCGATGGCCGCAATTGGTTTCAAACTGTTCCTGACCACCACACTCAATCTTGGTCATGTCAATGGATTGGGCGAGGGCGAAGCGCTGATCCTGCCGGTGACGGCACGCGACGAAGAATGGCAACCCACCACGCAGGAATCAATGTTCAACTACGTGCGACTGAGCGACGGCGGTATCAAGCGGGTGGGCAACGTACGCCCGGAAAGCCAGATATTGTGCGATATCGGGGCGCGGATATTGCCCAATGGCCCAATTGATTTTGCGGCGTTCAGCCAGCATCGCAAGGTGCGCGAGGCGATAGCCGCCATTGTGCCGGGCATGGAGCAGCTTGGCGATATAGACGTTGCCAAGAAGGAATTTCATATCCGGTACAGGGTGTTGCATACGCCTGAGTTCGGCACCATCGACGGGCGGGCAAATTTCGTGATCACGCCCCTACCAACAAGTGACACAGGCAAATTAACGCTGGCCACCGTTCGCAGCGAGGGGCAGTTCAACACGATCATTTATGAGGACGCCGACAGCTATCGCGGCGGCGCAGGGCGGGATGCGGTATTTTTGAACCGGCAGGATATGAGTGCATTTGGCGTTGCCGAGGGGCAGCGTATCACAATCACTTCAGGCAGCGGGCGCATGGAAGGGACGGCAACGGCGTTTGATCTGCCGCGTGGCAGCGCCATGGCCTATTATCCCGAGGCCAATGTGCTGGCGGGCAAGGCGGTTGATCCGCGCAGCCGAACGCCGGCCTTCAAGTCAATTGCGGTCACACTGGTGGCTTGAGCCCGACCACAGCCCCGGATGCTGGGGAATTCCCCGGTTGGCGAGAATGGTGCATTGCCCCGTGACCGGGGATGGCCTAGATACGGGACAAATTCAAAACCGCTATTAAGAGGTTCGCAGCCTATGGCTCGCCAGTTTATCTATCATATGAACGGAATGTCCAAAGCCTACGCCGGTGGCAAGAAGGTTCTGGACAACATCAATCTGTCTTTTTACCCCGACGCCAAGATCGGCGTTTTGGGCCCCAACGGCTCGGGTAAATCGACTTTGCTCAAAATCATGGCGGGGATTGATACAGAATTTGGCGGCGAAGCATGGTTGGCGCAGGGCGCCAAGCTTGGCTACCTGGCCCAGGAACCGGATCTTGATCCGGCACTTAACGTGCTGGGCAATGTCATGACGGGCGTCAAGGAAAAGCAGTCCATCCTTGATCGCTACAACGAACTGATGATGAATTATTCGGACGAGACGGCGGACGAAGCCACAAAACTGCAGGATCAGATCGACGCAGAAAATCTGTGGGATCTGGAAAGTCAGGTGGAAGTGGCGATGGAAGCATTGGGTTGCCCACCGGGCGATGCTGATGTGACCAAACTTTCGGGTGGTGAGCGGCGGCGCGTGGCGCTGTGTGCTCTGCTTTTGGCCAAACCGGACCTGCTGCTGCTTGACGAACCGACCAACCATCTGGACGCTGAAACAACCGCCTGGCTGGAACGGCATCTGCGTGAGTTCGATGGCGCTGTCCTAATCATTACCCATGACCGGTACTTCCTTGACAATGTGACCGGCTGGATTCTCGAACTGGATCGCGGGCGCGGTGTTCCATACGAGGGCAATTATTCAGCCTATCTGGCAGCAAAGGCCAAGCGCTTTGCGCAGGAAAAATCGGAAGATGCGGCGCGCGCAAAGGTGTTGGAGCGCGAGCGCGAATGGATGGGGCAAAGCCCGCAGGCACGCCAGTCCAAATCCAAGGCGCGTCTCAAGGCCTATGATGAGCTGGTCAAGCTCAACGATGCCCGTACGCAGTCGACGACGGCCCAGATTATCATTCCGCCCGGCGAACGACTTGGGCAAAATGTTATCGACATCGAGGGGTTGAGCAAATCCTACGGTGATCGGCTGCTGATCGACAATCTCAGCTTCAAGCTGCCACCGGGCGGCATTGTCGGGGTCATTGGTCCCAATGGTGCGGGCAAGACAACGCTGTTCCGCATGCTGACCGGTCAGGAGACGCCAGACGCGGGCGTCGTCACCATCGCTGACACCGTCAAACTGGGATATGTCGACCAAAGTCGAGACACACTCAATCCCAACAAGACTGTGTGGGAAGAGATTTCCGAAGGCGACGAAATTTTGATGCTGGGCAAGCGCGAAATGAACTCGCGGGCCTACACGTCAACGTTCAATTTCAAGGGCGGTGACCAACAGCAAAAGGTCGGAAACCTGTCGGGCGGTCAGCGCAATCGCGTGCATCTAGCCAAAATGCTGAAGTCGGGCTCCAATGTCCTGCTACTTGATGAACCGACCAATGATCTTGATACCGAAACGCTTGCAGCGCTTGAAGAAGCGTTGGAAGAGTTTGCCGGTTGCGCTGTGATCATCAGCCATGATCGCATGTTCCTTGATCGTCTGGCCACGCATATGCTGGCATTTGAAGGCGATAGCCATGTTGAATGGTTCGAAGGCAATTTTGCTGAATATGAAACCGACAAGATCCGCCGGTTGGGCGCTGATGCGGTCAATCCGAAGCGGGCGACCTACAAGCCGCTGACGCGGTAACGAGGCTGACATGGATGAGGTGTTTGGCGTCACTTTCAGTGGCGCGGCGCTGGCGTGTCGGAGCCAGGGCGATGGGCTGCCGATTGTTTTCCTGCACGCTGGCGTCTGTGATAGCCGCATGTGGGCAGATCAAATGGCGGCTGCGACTGCCGAGGGATTTCGCGCCATCGCCTATGACCGGCGCGGGTACGGGGAAACCACGTCGAGCGACGTGTCGTTCAGTCATCTCGACGATCTTGAGGCGGTATTGCGAGCACTCAATATTCATGCAGCCATTCTGGTCGGATGTTCGCTCGGCGGCGGGTTGGCGCTGGATTTCGCGCTTAAGCATCCGGGTCGGGTGATCGGGCTGGTGCTGATGGGAACATCGGTGGCGGGCGCGCCCTATGATTTGCTGGAAAGCGAGCACGGGTTGGAAATGGCGGAAGCGGACGCCGTTGAACGTGGCGATCTGGACATGCTCAATTTGGTGCATGCGCACGAATGGCTTGATGGACCGCGTGCGCAGAACGGTCGCGTTGGCGGGGACGCTCGCAGGCTGTTCCTCGATATGAATGCCAAAGCGCTCAAGGCATCGCCTTTGACACAGGAACAGGCGCGTCCCCCAGCCTATGAACTGGTCGACGTGATCAATGCTCCGACCTTGCTGATTGTTGGCGATCAGGATTTCAACAGCCAGATCCAGCTGCATGAATATCTGTCTGAGGAAATGCCCAACGCCTTTGCGGTTGTGCTGGAAAATGTCGCGCATATTCCGAGTATTGAGCGGCCGGATCTGGTCAATCCGCTACTGGTTGAGTTTCTCGATGCGGTTGTCGGTACTGACGACGACGAAGATGAAGACGAGCAAGCCGAGTAGGGGGCTTCATAAAGTGAATCAATGCCCTGCCACATTGATTCCGGGCAGGGCATCAAGATATTGAGATTAAAGGGTTTTAGACAGCGAGGATGCCGTCGAAATGCTTGTCGAGTTGTGCGGTGGGCATATTGGTCAGGTCCTTGTCCAGCTCGCCGACAATGGCGTGTCGCACGGCCGGGGTTATGGCTTTGCGTATGACACCGAGAGCGATTGGCGACGCAGCGATGACCAGTCGATCGTAAGCGCCCTTGCGCAATTTTTCATCCAGCATGGTGGCCATGGACTTGACGAACTCCGACTCGCGATGCTCGACCGGATCGGTTCGGGGCTGCATGCCACTCTTGCTATCACCGCCCGGTATGGCGCCGCGACCGGGACGATCCGCCATGATATCCTGAGCTTGCAGAGCCGGGATGGCGAAATCCAATCCATCAACCTGTTTTAACCCCTTACCCGGACCGGTATGCTCGAGAACGCGTGCCTGAGCACCGTCGGCGAGCAAAATCCAAGTGATGGTCTTTTTCATTGCAAAGCTCCTTGATTGAGGAAATGTGTCGCCCCAGAAAGGCCAACGCGGAACAAGTGAAAAAAGTTGGTGTTGATTGTGTAGCAATTTCGCCCAAACTTAAAGGCGAATTGACGCAGCGCAGGCGAAGGGACGCCTTAGTCTGGTGTTGAACTTACCAATTGAGAGCCGGTTAATCGAATAATCCGGGCGATGCATTGATAGATTTCGGCGAAAGGCGTTGCCTGTCGCCAAACCAGCGATAGTTGCCGACCAGCGCCCGGCGCTGCCAAAGTTTGTGTCTGAATCCGGGCGCCTGCAGTTTCCTTGCGCAGGGCTATCTGAGGCAGCAGCGTGACGCCCTGTCCGTGCGCGACAAATTCAACGATAGTCGATAGTGAAGTTGCCGCAAAGGTTCGGCCCCCGGCAATGTCATCGAGATTGCAGGCAGCGATTGCCTGGTCGCGAAGACAATGCCCCTCATCGAGGAGCAATATTGTCTCGGGATCAATGCTGGTGAGTTCGACAGGGGCTGTGTGGGGCACGCCGCCGACGGCGGTTGCCAAAACAAACGCATCGATAAAGAGCGATGCACTGGCGAGTGTCGGCCCGGTTGATGGTGGCTCGGTTGCGATAAGCGCCAGATCAACGCTGCCATCGTAAAGACCTGCCAGCAGCGTGTCGGTTCTACTTTCGCTGACCATGAATTTCACCTCTGGCAGTTCGGTGGCAAGAGCAGGGAAAATTTCGGGCAGCAGATATGGCGCGACGGTGGGGATCAGCCCAAAGCGAACAGGGTGCAGGGGGTGCCACTTTGACCGGCTGTAAACGCCTCGAGCGCATCGGCATTGTCGAGAACGCGACGGGCGCGTTCCATGAACTCTCGGCCAAACGGGGTTAGCTGGATGGTACGGCCTAGCCGATCAAACAATGGTGTGCCGCATTGCGCTTCCATTGATTGAATTTGTTGGGATAGTGCCGGTTGGCTGATGTGACACAGCACGGCGGCGCGTCCAAAATGGCCGGTTTCGGCGATGGCGAGCGCGTAGCGAAGCTGCTTGAGTGAGAGTACCATAGGCCTAGCTTATACCATTTAGTAGATCAATCAATTTGCCTAATGGGATTGCATGGGCCAAAAGCTCACCAGCAGATGACTTTCAACGGGAGAATATTATGGTCGACAAGCCAACGATGACCACGAGCGCCGGGGCGCCCGTTTCCGACAACCAAAATTCGCAGACGGCTGGTCCTCGCGGTCCGGTGTTGATGCAGGATTATCACTTGCTGGAGAAGTTGGCACATCAGAACCGCGAACGTATTCCTGAGCGGGTTGTGCATGCCAAGGGGTGGGGGGCGTTTGGCACGGTGACCATTACCCATGACATTTCCAAATATACGCGTGCCAAGGTGTTTGCCGAGGTTGGCAAGAAAACAGACGTGCTGCTGCGGTTTTCCACTGTGGCGGGCGAAATGGGGGCTGCTGACGCCGAGCGCGATGTGCGCGGCTTTGCGCTCAAATTTTACACGGAAGAGGGCAATTGGGATTTGGTGGGTAACAATACCCCCGTATTTTTTGTGCGCGATCCGCTAAAATTCCCCGATTTCATTCATACGCAGAAGCGCCATCCCAAGACCAATCTGCGGTCAAAGACGGCGATGTGGGATTTCTGGAGCCAAAGCCCTGAGTCGCTGCACCAGATCACGACGCTGTTTTCAGACCGGGGTCTGCCCGTCGCGCCGATGTACATGAATGGCTATGGCAGCCACACCTATTCGTTCTGGAACGATGCGGGCGAACGTTATTGGGTCAAATTTCACTTCAAGACGTTGCAGGGGCACAAGACCTATTCCAACGCCGAAGCGGAAAAGGTCATTGGTGCCAGTCGCGAAAGTTATCAGGAAGAACTTTTTGGCGGCATTGAGCGTGGCGAATTTCCAAAGTGGCGGGTCGAAGTACAGATCATGCCGGAAATGGACGCAGACAAAACGTCCTACAATCCGTTCGATCTGACCAAGGTTTGGCCGCACGCCGATTATCCGCAGATCGAGGTGGGTGTGCTTGAGCTTAACCGGAATGCTGAAAATTATTTTGCCGAGATCGAGCAAGCGGCGTTTTCGCCCTCCAACGTGGTGCCGGGAATCGGCCATTCGCCCGACAAAATGCTGCAGGCGCGGATATTTTCTTATGCAGATGCGCACCGCTATCGCCTGGGTACGCATTATGAAGCGTTGCCGGTGAACCAGCCAAAGGTTCCAGTGCGCCACTACCACAAGGATGGGGCGATGCGCTTTATGCCGAATAATCCCACCCCGGACGCCTACTATGAACCCAATTCGGTTGGCGGGCCGGTCGAGGACAATTCGGTGAAAGAGCCTCCGTTGCGCATTGTTGGCGATGCAGATCGCTATAATCACCGGGACGGCAACGACGATTATGGCCAGCCGCGAGCATTGTGGAACCTGTTCGACGATGCTCACAAGCGTCGCCTATATGCCAATTATGCCGCTGCCATGGAGGGGGTGCCCGATGCAATCATTGCACGTCAACTTGCCCATTTCGAGAAAATCCATCCCGACTATGCAGCAGGCGTATCGGCCGCGCGGGCAGAACTGGCTGCAGCTTCTGGTCCGGCTGACTCGATTTCGGACAATGAAAGCGCCAAGGTTTGATAAGATTGCGGGCATCGAAAGGTGCCCGCAATCTTCATTCGAACTGATCCATAAGATCTGGCACGGCCCGGAATTTCGATAAAAATTGAATCAAATCACGTCGCAATTTTTCAATTGATCCCATTTTCCTCCTGTCATGGTGCGCCCAATTAAGCGCCGCATCATGGAGAGCGACGATGAGTGAAATTGTTGAAGGTGAGAAGGCGTTCTCAAGTTTTCGCGTTCTCAATGGGGACGCCGATAGTGGGGAACGGGATCAGCTGTTTCGGAACATGGCACAATTGTTTGCCTATGTGTCGGATCGTTGCGATGATGATCAGGTAGCCCAGTACGACGAAGTGCTTTGTCACTTGGCCGAACTGGTCGAAGTGGAAGCACGGGTGCATGTCGCCAAGCTGTTGGCGCCGCTCGAGCGGGCACCGGGCACTGTGGTGGTCAATCTAGCCAATGACACTTTTGAAGTGGCACGCCCGCTGCTCGAATTTTCCAGTGTCCTTTCCGATGACGATTTGATCGACATTATTGGCAATCGTACCGAGGCACACCGCACGATCATCGCGGGGCGCGACAAGGTGCCGCCACGCGTTGGCGACGCAATTGTTGATCACGGCGGTACCGCGTCCGTGGCATGTCTGGTTCGGAATGCGGCTGCTGAACTGGGCCACCAAACGCTTGAAAAACTATTGGTTCGGGCGACCAAGGATGCTGAAATTGCTACCGACCTTCGGGGACGTCCCGAAATCGACTGGAGCAGCCTGCATGGCAAAATTCGTGTGGCGGCGGACAAGGTGATCGACAATCTTGCCGAGGTGGATGGCAACATCGACCAGGCGGCGGCGAGCAAGGTCAACGCGGTCGTTTACAACCGCCTGCGCAATCGTGCCGGATTCTCGGCCGCTGAGTGGAAAGTTGCCTACAATCAGGTCAAGGCGCTCAGTGATCGTCGGCAGTTGGACCAGAAGGCAATGCTGCGGTTCGTACGCTTTGGTTATGGCCACCACGCGGCTGCGGCGCTGACGGTGACGTTGCGCGTTGGTCCCGAAGTGCTAATCAAATGGTTGGCTATGCAGGATTATGTTGCCATCACCGTTGCATTAAAGGCTCTGGGGCTGCCGCCTGATCTGTTCGAAGGTCTGGTTTCGGTTCTGCCGTGGCGCGATCTGCCCGATGCCGCTGAGCTGCAAATGATCAATGCACGGTATGAAGCGCTAAGCGTTGATGAGGCAAGTGGCATTTTCGAACTTTGGCGGGCCCACGCTTTCCGTAAACGCCAGGTGTCTGAGGAACGCGCCACAGCCTAGGCAAATATCAAGCCACCACGACGCCCGAATTGGTCAAAACCGGTTCGGGCGTCGCTATTTTTGGGTAGAACAACCCCTCGCATTACACTGGACCTTTTTCAACATCAGATATAAAGACATCTTTATATCTTATTTGAGGTCCCGCCGAATGGCAGATCTGACGGCATTGGTGAATATTTTGAAAGCGGCGGGTGAAGACACGCGCTTGCGCTTGTTGGCTTTACTGGCTGAAGGCGATCACACGGTCAAGGATCTGACTGAAATTTTGCGGCAGAGCCAGCCGCGTGTGTCGCGTCATCTTAAATTGCTGGCCGATGCAGGCCTCGTGCAACGCAATGCCGAAGGGGCGTGGGCCTATTATAGTCTTGCCCAGCACGGCGAGGGAGCCGCACTCGGGCGATGGCTGGTTGAACGATTGGACGACGGGCCGGAACGTAAGCTTGATCGCGTGCGTCAGAACGCCGTGCGTGCAGCGCAGCAGGAGCAGGCTGCGGCATTTTTTGCCAAGGTTGCTGGTCACTGGGACGAGTTGCGGCGATTGCACGTACCGGAATCAGCGGTTGAAGAGGCGGTCGCGGATGCATTGGCCGGGCAGGATGTTGATCTGCTGATTGATCTGGGCACGGGTACGGGTCGCATGCTTGAAGTGCTGGCCGACAATTACAAGCGCGGCATCGGCATTGATTCGAGCCGGGAAATGCTGGGTGTAGCGCGGGCCAAACTGACAACCGGTGCCATTGGCAATGCGCAGGTTCGGCTAGGCGATATGACGGCCATGGACGCCTCGGTTGGACCGGCCGATGTATTGGTTCTGCACCAGGTTCTGCATTATTTTGATGATCCGGGCCGCATTCTCGCTCAATCAACGCCGTTACTCAAAGATGACGGGCAGATGCTGATTGTCGATTTTGCACCCCACGAACACGAATTCTTGCGCGTTGAGCAGGCGCACAGGCGGCTGGGACTTTCCACTGAACAGTTGGACGACTGGGCGAAAGCGGTTGGTTTCTCTGTCGATCTGGTGCGCGAATTTCCCAGCGAGAGTGGTGAGCAGGGGCTCACCGTATGTCTATGGCGGCTGACCCGGCCCGCCCAAAGCTTCAATATAGGTAACTGAGAATGTCACAAATTAAAGAGCGGCCCAGCCGATTGTCGGCGCAGGACCGCCCCGAGTTGCAGATTTCCTTCGAATTCTTTCCGCCCAAGACGGATGCGATGGAAGAGAAATTCTGGGACTCGATCAATAAGCTGGCACCGCTCAAGCCACGATTTGTGTCTGTTACCTATGGTGCGGGTGGGTCAACGCGCGAACGCACTTTGCGCATGGTATCGCGCATCACCAGCGATACGGGCGTTGAGGCGGCGGCGCACCTTACCTGTGTCGGGGCGACGCAGGCCGAGGTTGATGATGTCGTGCGTGGCTATCAAAGCGCAGGGGTCAATCGCATTGTTGCGTTGCGGGGCGATCCACCAGAGGGTGTGGGGCAACCGTTTGTCGCCCATCCCGACGGCTATGCCAATGCAGCCGAACTGGTCACCGGTATCCGCAAGCTGGGTGACTTCGATATTTCAGTTGCCGCTTATGTCGAACGACACCCGCAAAGCCCCAACTGGGACGTCGAAATCGACAATCTCAAACGCAAGTTTGACGCTGGGGCAAACCGCGCCATTACGCAGATGTTCTTTGATAATGAGGACTATTTCCGCTTTATGGACCGAGTGCGCGGCGCCGGCATTACCGCCGAAATTGTGCCGGGAATTCAACCAATTCACAGTTTCAAACAGATCGCCAATTTTGCCTCACGGTGCGGCACCAGCATGCCGGCCTGGATTGCGGAGCGATTCGTGGGGCTTGAGGACGATCCCGAGACGCAGGTGCTGGTTGCGGCGGCAGTTGCATCCGAGCAGGTCTTCGAACTCGTGGATGCGGGGGTAACGCGTTTTCATTTTTATACGCTGAACCGATCGAACCTGGTTTTGGCGCTGGCGCGGCTGTTGGGGCGTAGACCCGAATAGGGCGTTCGAGTTGTTCAGATTCGGTTCAGGCGGTTGGCGATAGGCTGGCAAAATGGGCCGATTCATAAAATGGCCATGAATTTCGCCTTGTTTCGGCGCCGGGCAGACCAATGGTTGGAATGAAGCATATGCAGATCAACCGAAAATTCAGCAATGGTATGGCGTGGGCGGGCGTCGTTTTTGTCGTCGGCGTCGTAACCGTGGACCTCGCAACGGGCAATCTGGCTCCGACTGCGGATCGTTTCGTAGCGGCTAGCCCAGTAGTCGCCGAACCTGTCGCTTTGGCCCAAAAATCCACTCAAGTCGCCGAACAACGCCCGGCAAAGGTCGCGCCGCAGCCTGCGGGAATGCGTCCAGCTGCGCCGATCAAAGCGGTCGTTGATCGGTCCGAGGCCACGCAACCTGCGGCTGCCGTTGAAGCGACAAAGGAGCTGTCAATTGATGGCGACGCGGTCGATAAATATCTTGCTAGTGGTAAGGCCCTGCCAGCCTATATCACTGATAGTGCTGTCCCATCCACGACCACCGCATCGACCGGAGCAACAAGCGGGCCTTTTGTGATTGAACCACAGCAGGCGGCTATCAAGCCTGTTCCTGCTGTTACGTCGGTGCCCGAGTCGGCGACGGATGAAATTATTGTCAGTTCCATATCTCAACCCCAAAAGGTTGCACCGATCCCCATGCCCCTTTCGATGCGCCCCAAATCAGTGGCGCCGTTGATCGTTGACGAGGCGGAGGTTGGTTTGCCCCAACACCCGGTTCCGGTTGCCGAAGTTGGATCGCAGGTATTGGGACCTGATGATTTGTCCGAGTGGACATCGGGTTCGCTTTCGGATTTTCTGGCACGGAAACGTTCAGGACAGACGCACACCCGCTACGATGGTGATGGGTTTTTCTTGATCAGGGGCCACAATCCGGCAACGGGGCGCGGGTCATTCGACGGTTGGATGGCGGCGGCTTCTGACGGTTCCATGAACTAATTGTAACGCTGCTGTGCAGAGTTGTAGGTGGACCGGTTGGCCAAGAGTCTATAGTTTGGTGGTTAATTGATGCGGTCACGGACCGCCTAAGGACGGGAGGCTGCCATGACATTTTGCTGTGTGCGCAAGCCCGAAGAAAATTATGACATCTGGCAAAGAATGTCCCGTTTTCTGGGATCGGCTTCGCGGCGAACCGGATTGTTCGGCTCCGTGATCAATATTCTTGACCCCGATACCTGGCTGCCCGGTGGGCGCGATGCAGCTTTTACGCTGTCGCTCATTGCGTTGGCCGCCAAGATGGCGGTGGCGGATGGGGCCGTAACGGCTTCTGAGGTGCGGGCATTCAATGCAACTGTCGAGATTGCTGCCGGACAGGAGCCGCAGGTGGAGCGGCTTTTCAATCTGGCCAAGCAGGATGTGGCTGGGTACGAATATTACGCCCGCAAAATTGGTCGGTTTTTCGCCGATAGTCCCGAAACGCTTGAGCATGTTCTGGACAGCCTGTTTTTCATCGCAACCGCCGACGGCATGGTGCATGAGTCCGAACTTGAGTATCTCAAGTCGATCAGCATGATATTCGGGTTTGACGAGGCGCGGTTTGAACAGATGGCTTCCCAGCATGTGATGCTTGAGGCTGGTGTTGATCCCTATATGGTGCTTGGATTGACGCCCGATGCTGAACCTGCCGAAGTGCGTCGGGTTTATCGACTGCTGGTTGCGGAACATCATCCGGATCGATTGATTGCCCGGGGAGTGCCCGGCGATCTGATTGATGTGGCGACGGCGCGGATGGCGTCAATTAATCGTGCCTATAGTGCGATTATGAAGCCAGCTACACCAAAACTCATTGGTTGAGCTTGCGGTTAGCCCGTTCGCCCTCTAATGGTCCAACGCCAGTTGACCGGGTGACCGCGCTCCAGTGGGTAACTGCTGGAGGGAGGAAAGTCCGGGCTCCATTGAAACACGGTGCCGGGTAACGTCCGGCGGGGGCGACCCCAGGGAAAGTGCCACAGAAAGCAAACCGCTTCGGTTTACCGGAGTAAGGGTGAAAGGGTGCGGTAAGAGCGCACCGCGGGCCGGGCAACCGGACCGGCACGGTAAACCCCACCGGGAGCAAGACCAAATAGGGATGACGCGGGGCTTGCCCCAGCCGGTTTCAAGGCCAGATCATCCGGGTTGGTTGCATAAGGCGTCCTGGTAACAGGCGTCACAGATGAATGGTCGCCACGTATCGCGTTTCGGCGCGGTGCCTTACAGAACCCGGCTTATAGGTCAACTGGCATTTATCGACCGCAGCTGCCCGGCGATTCGACAAATCGTCTATAGGAAACAGAATCTTAAAAGTCATAGGGCAAAGTGCAGGCAGTTCCGCTTGCAGGCGGCTTTGTGTTGAGTGCCGGTCGGCGACCGGAAGTTGGAGTGGCGCCAGATCATGGGCAAGCGTTCGATGCCCGAAGTTCCCCAGACCTCTGGTCCGCATGTGCCCGTTCTATTGGATGAGGTTATTGCGGCATTGTCCCCGCTCGCCGGGAAACGGATTGTCGACGGTACATTCGGCGCTGGGGGCTATTCGCGCGCGCTCTTGGCGGATGGCGCCGAGGTAATCGCAATTGACCGGGATCCCAGCGTCTTGCCGTTTGCAGAGGCGCTGGATCAAGAGTTTCCGGGTCAGTTCTCATTTGTGGCCGGCACATTCTCCGAACTGGACGACCTGTCAGCCGGGCGCGGCAAGATTGACAGCGTGGTCCTCGATATTGGCGTTTCCTCGATGCAGCTTGACGAGGCTGATCGTGGTTTTTCGTTCATGCGCGATGGGCCGCTCGACATGCGCATGGGCGCGATCGGGCAAAGCGCGGCCGATTTGGTCAATACCCTGGAAACAGAGGCGCTGGCCAATCTGCTTTATGCCTTTGGCGAAGAGCGAAAATCGCGCCGGATCGCGCAATTTATCGTTGCAGCGCGCGAGGTCGCTCCAATCGTTACAACACTTGAATTGGCACGAATTATCGAAAAGTCGATCGGGCGCAAGCCTGGCGACGCGCATCCCGCGACGCGCAGTTTTCAGGCGCTGCGAATTGCCGTCAACGCCGAGTTTGATCAGCTGGTTGAAGGTTTGTTTGCTGCGGAGCGTTTATTGGAAGAGGGCGGAACACTTGCCGTGATCAGCTTTCATTCGCTCGAAGACAGGATTGTCAAAAGGTTCTTTGACCCTGCCAAGGGCGGGCCGGCGCAATCGCGACATTTACCGCAAGTCGAGACGGCGGCGAGGCGTTGGGAAAAGATCGCCAAGGCGATCAAGCCGGGCAGCGAAGAATTGGCGCGCAACCCGAGGGCGCGGTCTTCGATACTGCGATCTGGCACGCGCACAGTCGCCGACGCACGGCCAACAAGCTTTGAGGGACTTGGCATGCCGATGGTGCGAGGCACATGATGATGCGCAATCTCAACATTATCCTGATGCTTACCAGTGCGATTGCGCTGGCAGGGGTTTATGGATTGAAGTTCTCCATTGAGGATACGGCCAACGAACGCTCGGCGCTGATTGCCAAGATCAAGAGTCAGGAGGGCGACCTGTCGTTGCTCAAGGCCGATTGGGCGGCGCTAAACCAGCCTGGCCATATTGAGCCCATTGTTCGGCGGCATCAGGAAGCGTTGGGAATTGGGCCGGTGCAGCAGGAGCAATTCGGTACGTTTGCTGATTTGCCGATGCGGCCAGCAGCTCCCGACAACAAGGCGCTCAACGCATTGTTTGAATCCCTGGACGCCGGTGTGGATCCGATTGACGCTATTCTTGAGGGGCTGCAATAATGGCTGCGATCAGCGAAAATTATGCGCCAACGATTGCTCTGGATGGGGCGCGCAAGGTCCGGGGGAATTTAACCCAGGCGCGCATCCGCTGGATGATTTTGGCCGTGCTACTCGGTTTTTCGGTTGTCGGGGGGCGGTTGATTCAGTTGGGAATGGTTGTAACCGATTCAACCATCGAAGGGCAGGCGCGCGACGTGATCACGGCTACGCGGCCGCCAATTCTGGACCGCAATGGGCTGGAAATGGCGGTCGATATCCGGGTGCCGTCGCTATATGCCGAGCCGCGCCGCATTATCGATGTCGATGAGGCAGTGCGCAAGCTGAGGACGGTTCTGCCTGAGTTGGACGCGAATTGGTTGCGCAAGCGGCTGAGCGGGGACCAGGGCTTTGTCTGGGTCGAGCGGGAGCTGTCGCCCAGCCTCGAAGAGCGTGTCATGAGGTTGGGTATTCCCGGCATTGATTTCATCACCGAGAGCAAGCGTTTCTATCCCGGACTTCGGGAAGCCTCTCACGTATTGGGATCAGTGAACGTTGATAACCAGGGCATTTCAGGCATCGAAAAGCACATCGACAACGAAGATGTTGCGCTGCTTCAGGATTTGGGATTGGCGCGCGGCAACGATCTGGCGCCGGTCACCTTGTCCATGGATATGCGGGTGCAGCATGTCCTGTACGACGAGCTTAAAGATGCACTGGTTCGCTACAAGGCCATCGCTTCGGCCGGTGTGATGCTAGACATTTATACCGGGGAAGTGCTGGCGCTGGTTTCCTTGCCGGACTTCGACCCCAACGATCCGAAGTCGGCACTCGAAAAAGGAAGTTTTAATCGGATCACCGCAGGCATCTATGAGCTGGGGTCAACGTTCAAGACCATCACCATGGCAGCAGCGCTTGATAGCGGCAAGGTCAAACTAACTGACCAGTTTGACGCGCGGTATGGCATCAAATTCGGGCGCTATACCATCGACGATTTTCATGGCAAGCATCGGATATTGAGTGTACCTGAGATATTTAAGTACTCGTCAAATATCGGTACCATCCGCGTCATGCAAGCACTTGGCAAAGATAATTTCCGGGCGTTCCTGTCCACATTGGGCTTCGACAAACGAGTGCCGTTTGAGTTGCCCGAGATGCGGACGCCGTCCATTGCCAAGGAATTTTCCGACATTGGTGCGGCGACCGCTTCGTTTGGGCATGGCCTGAGTATCAGTCCGTTGCACATGGCAGTAGCGTTGGCCGCCCTGACCAATGGGGGCAATTACATTGCCCCGACGCTTTATGAACGGAGTCGCGAGGAAGCCGAAAAATCCTACGTTCGGGTCGTGCAGCCACAAACAAGCGACTGGATCCGCTATTTGCTGCGGTTGAATGCCCTGGAAGGATCGGGCCGGCAAATGGACAAGGAAGCAGAGGGTTATCGCGTCGGCGGCAAGACGGGGACGGCAGAAAAGGTTGTCGACGGACGCTACTCCAACAGCAAGGACTTCAACGTCTTTGCCTCTGCATTCCCAATGGATAATCCGCGTTACGCAATGGTTGTCTTAGTAGATGAACCTGAAGCTGAAAATGCGCAAAGCGGGGTCACCGCTGGCTGGAACGCGGGCATGGTGACGGGGCGAATCGTGCAAAGGGTCGCGCCGATGCTGGGTATCACCCCCAATTTCAGCCCGGCGCTCGACGTAGCGACGACGCCATCCTTCCTGCGCTCGAACAATTCCGGAGGATAGACGGTCGTGTCTTTCAGCGTCACTCAGTTACTCGAAGGTTCAGGCGCCCTACCCAGTTCGGGTGTGGGCGCCATTTTTGGCGTCAATGCCGATAGCCGACGGATCGAGCCTGGGGATGTGTTTTTTGCGCTGCCGGGCGCCAATGCGCATGGCAATGCGTTTGTGGCCGAAGCCATTGCGCGTGGTGCGCTGGTTATTGTCACGGACCAAGAACCGGAAAGCGATCCCGGGGTGCCGGTGATCGTGGTGGACGATGTTCGGGCAGCTTATGCACGCGCGGCGTCGCGCATTTTTGCGCCGCAACCAGCCATTGCAGTCGCGGTCACTGGCACCAACGGCAAGACCTCGGTCGCCTCGTTCGTGCGCCAGATTTGGCAGGCGGCAGGGTTGGCGGCGAGCAGCATCGGCACACTTGGAGTGGAAACGTCGTGGGGCCTGCGTGGTGGTAGTTTGACGACACCCGACTCACGGACGCTGCATCAAAATTTACGCGCCTTGAAAGCGCAGGGCATCGACCATGTCGCCATTGAAGCGTCGAGCCACGGGCTGGAACAGCGCCGTCTTGATGGTGTTCATTTCGAAGCCGTCGCCTTCACAAATCTTACCCGCGATCACCTCGACTATCATGCAGATATGGACGGCTATCGGAGCGCAAAACTGCGCCTGTTTACCGACCTTTTGGTCGAAGGCGGTCCGGCTATCGTCAATGTCGATGATCCAGAACATGAAGCCTTCATGTTTGCTGCGCTTGGCCATAATGCGACCCTGCTCACCGTTGGGCGGGAAGGGGCCTATATCGAAATTGTCTCGATTGAACGCGAGGGTTATGGCCAGCGCGTCGAGGTCAAGCACATTGGCGAGACAATCAGTTTTCATCTACCATTGACCGGCGAATTTCAGGTCAGCAACGCGCTGATTGCGGCCGCGTTAGCGATGGCCACAGGGGTTGATCGAACTGACGCATTTGCGGCACTTTCGGGTCTGAAGGGTGCCAAGGGACGGTTGGAGTTGGTCGCTGCAAAGCAAAGCAGCGCAGTTTTTGTCGATTATGCCCATACGCCCGATGCATTGCAGACGGCGCTTGAGGCATTACGCCCCTATGCCACCGGTCGGTTGATCGTGGCTTTTGGATGTGGCGGCGACCGAGACAAGGGAAAACGGTCCTTGATGGGTGCAATTGCGGCAAAGGGGGCGGATCTGGTTATCGTTACGGACGATAATCCACGCACTGAGGAGGCCGCATCAATTCGCGCCGGGATCATGGTTGCGGTTCCCGGTGCACGGGAGATCGGCGACCGCCGGTCGGCCATTTTGGAAGGTATCAGGCTACTGGGTGAGGGCGACGTATTGCTGGTTGCCGGAAAAGGTCATGAAGACTATCAAATCATTGGCGTCAACAAGACGCATTTTTCGGATCATGAGGTGATCCTCGCGGCACTCGGCACGTCCTGATGGCGCCCCTTTTTACCAGCGACGAGATATTTGAGGCGACGGGCGCACGGGCCAAGGACGCGGCCCTCACCTCGATTAATTCCATATCCATTGATTCTCGTGAGCTGGGTTCGGATGCGCTTTTTGTTGCGATCAAGGGCGACCGGTTTGACGGGCACGATTTTGTTGAAACGGCTCTGACCAATGGTGCCGTGGCTGCCTTGGTCAGTGAGGGCAAAGCTGCTGGTGGTCGGTGTATCATTGTGCCGGATGCGTTGGCCGGATTGCGCGATCTGGCTCGATTGGCACGGCAACGCAGCAGTGCGTGCGTGGTCGCCGTGACGGGTAGCGTTGGAAAGACGACGACCAAGGAAGCGATCCGCACCATATTTGAGTTTGTGGGTTTGACTCATGCCTCGATCCGGAGCTTCAACAATCATTGGGGCGTGCCGCTGATGCTGGCACGGATGCCCGCTGAAACGCTATATGGTGTTTTTGAGCTGGGCATGAGTGCGGCAGGAGAAATTGAGCCGCTGAGCCGTCTTGTGCGACCCAATATTGCGGTGATTACCACAATTGCTCCGGCGCATCTCGAGGCGTTCGAGAGCATAGAAGGCATTGCTGCTGCCAAGGCCGAAATATTTTTGGGGCTGGAGCCAAACGGGACGGCCCTACTAAACGCGGACCATGAGCAGATCGATCTACTTATTGCGGCAGCAAAAGCTGCCGGGGTCGTCAATATCGTGACCTATGGCTTCTCCGAGAATAGCGATTGGCAGGTTGTAAATCTGGTAACCGAGGGCGATCAGTCGAAGGCTACGGTGCGCCACGGCGAAAATCGTTTTGAGCTGGCAATCAACGTGCCGGGTCGACATATGGTCGCAAATGGTGTCGCGGCGCTGGCGGTTTCCGACTTGGCGGGCGTTGATCGAGATCGCGCCATTGCTGCGCTGGCTGGTTTTGGGGCACCGGTTGGTCGGGGGCAACGGATGCAGTTGGGCGAGGTGGGCAACCCGCTCTTGCTGATCGACGAAAGCTATAATGCCAATACCGCGTCAATGAATGCAGCGTTGGAGGTCTTGGCTCAAACGACGGCGCCGGGCGGGCACAAGGTTGCCATCCTGGGCGACATGCTTGAACTTGGACCGAATAGTGCGACGCTGCACGCCAGTTTGAAGGAAGCAGTGCTCGCCAGTGGCGCTGACCGGATATACCTGGTGGGCGATGAAATGCTGGCGCTTGCCAGTGAACTTGGTGCCAACAGAGTACGATTACACGTTAAAACCGCTGCGCAACTGGCCGAAGTGATCCTTGATGAACTTGCGTATGGCGACGCAGTTATGGTCAAAGGGTCCAATGACGTCAGGCTGGCGGGCATCGTGGATGCGATCCGCGAAAGGTTCAAATAAGCCAATGCCTACTCAGAGGACCGTTTAGAGCTATGTTGTATTTTCTCGGCCAACTGGGTGATAGCCTGACGGCCTTCAATGTTTTCCGCTATATCACCTTTCGCACGGCCGGCGCGGTTGTAACCGCGCTATTCTTCGTGTTCCTGTTTGGACCCGGGATGATCATGGCGTTGCGGCTTAAGCAGGGCAAAGGCCAGCCCATCCGCGAGGACGGTCCCGCCGGTCACCTCCTGACAAAGAAGGGCACGCCGACAATGGGTGGATTGATGATCCTCTCGGGCGCGGTATTTTCCACCCTGCTGTGGTCCAATCTGGCCAACGGCTATGTCTGGGTGGTGTTGTTCGTGACCGTTGGCTTCGGTGCAATCGGGTTTTACGACGACTATCTCAAAGTCAAACGCATGAGCCATCAGGGCTTTGGCGGTAAGCAGCGCTTGATATTGGAAGCCCTGATTGGGGTTATCGCCTGCTACGCGCTTTCTCAATTGAGCGAGGAGCCTTACGCCAATTCCTTGTTGTTCCCGTTCGTCAAAGGCCTGGCCCTGAACCTGGGCTATTTCTTTGTCCTGTTTGGCGGCTTCGTCATCATGGCTGCAGGCAATTCGGTTAATCTGACAGACGGGTTGGACGGGCTGGCAATCGTTCCGGTTATGGTCGCCGCTGCCTGTTTCGCGCTGATCGCCTATCTGGTGGGGTCGCTAAACTTCTCAGAATATCTGCTGCTCAATTATGTCCCCGGTACAGCCGAATTGTCGGTGGTTTGTGGCGCGCTCATAGGTGCGGGGCTTGGGTTCTTGTGGTTCAACGCGCCACCAGCTCAAATATTCATGGGCGACACCGGTTCCTTGGCCCTGGGGGGCGCGCTCGGCTCGATTGCTGTGGCGACCAAGCATGAGATCGTGCTTGCAATCATCGGTGGGCTATTTGTGCTCGAAACAATTTCCGTGATCGTGCAGGTCGTCTCGTTCAGGCTGACTGGAAAGCGGGTTTTCCGGATGGCGCCTATCCATCACCATTTTGAGCATCTGGGGTGGACCGAAAGCCAGGTGGTGATCCGGTTCTGGATCATTTCGTTTGTACTGGCGCTGATTGGCCTGAGTTCGCTCAAGCTTCGCTAGGCAGGGATATTCGCAAAACGCGATTCCGGTGTGAAATCAGTAACCATCGCGGCGTTAGAGTGCTCCTGAGTTTTTTCAGGAGGCCGGTTCTCGGCTGTCGCGCATATGTTTTCAAGGGCACAAAAAACGCCGATTGCCGAATGGTGGTGGTCTGTTGATCGCGAATTGCTGGGTGCACTGATCCTATTGATGATCAGCGGCATCGTTCTCAGCTTTGCGGCCAGCCCGCCCGTGGCTGAGCGATTGGGGCTGGACCCCTGGCATTTTGTTATTCGTCAGGCCGGATTTTGTGTGCCCGCGCTAGTGGTATTGATTGGTGCTTCATTTCTGACGCCACGGCATGCCCGGTTTGTTGCCTTGGTCACGTTGATTGGCTCTGTCGCCATGCTGTGGGCAACGCTCAAATTTGGGACAGAGGTCAAAGGTGCGCGCCGCTGGATTTCGATTTTGGGGCAAACCATTCAACCATCCGAATTTGTCAAACCGGCCTATGCTGTGCTGGGTGCGTGGCTGTTTTCGGAAAGTATGGTTCTCAAGAATGTACCGGGAAAAACGCTGGCGACCTTGGTCGGGTTGGTGATCGTGGCTGGATTGTTGTTGCAGCCGGATATTGGTCAGACGGCCTTGATCCTGGCGACCTGGGCGGCGTTGATGTTTCTGGCCGGGATTTCCTGGTGGTTGATTTTCGGCATGGCTGGCGCTGGGATCGGATTGATTTTTGGAGCCTATTTGCTGTTTCCCCATGTGAGCAAGCGTATTGATGCGTTCATGAACCCCGAGGGTGGCGGCAATACCTATCAGATCGATAGGGCACTGCAGTCGCTGCTTGAAGGGGGCTGGTTTGGCCGGGGTCCGGGTGAATCGATGGCCAAAAAACTCATTCCGGATGCTCACGCAGACTATGTGTTTTCGGCGGCGGCAGGTGAGTTTGGTATCTTGTTCTGTCTGGTACTGGTCGGTCTGATCGCATTTATCGCGGTGCGCGGGTTAGCTGGTGCACAGCGTCAAACCAACCTCTTTCCGCGTCTCGCCGCGTCGACGCTGGCAATCCAGTTCGGGCTGCAGTCGGGCATTAATCTGGCGGTTAATCTCAATCTCATTCCGCCCAAGGGCATGACGTTACCGTTTGTGAGCTATGGCGGCACCTCGATGATCGCTATTGCTCTGGGCATGGGTCTGATGCTGGCGCTGACCCGATCCAAACCCGAGGAACGTCTGGTCACCGGTATTCCGGCCTATCGCAGTGCGGTGGCCCCAGCCGAATGAGTACATTTGTTCTTATGGCGGGGGGCACCGGGGGCCATCTGTTCCCGGCGATGGCCCTGGCGCAGGAACTGCGGCGGCGTGGACATGTGGTTGATCTGATGACTGATCACCGGGTGGAAAGCTACGGCGCCGATTTTCCGGCGCGTCGCATTCACATCGTACCGGCGGCAACACCTTCGCTCAAAAACCCGATCAAATTTGTTGGTGCGGGTTTCAAGATATTGGGCGGTATTGGCGTGGCGATCCGCAAGCTACGTGAGATCAAGCCCGACGCCGTAGTCGGCTTTGGCGGCTATCCAACTTTTCCGCCGTTTGTAGCGGCGAGCCTGCTCGGCATACCTGGTGTCCTGCACGAACAGAACGCGGTACTGGGGCGGGCCAATCGGGCGCTGGGTCGCTTTGCCAACCGGCTGGCATTGAGCTTTGAAAAGACCGCGCATGCCAACGCTTTGCGTCTGGAAAAGGTCGTCACCGGAAATCCGGTGCGAGACCAGGTGCGGGCCATTTCAAATACGCCCTATCCAACGCCGACGGACGAGGGGCCTTTGCGGCTGGTTGTGTTTGGGGGCAGTCAGGGCGCGCGGGTATTTTCCGACATTGTGCCCCCGGCGGTGACGCATCTGCCGGAAAATCTGCGGCACCGGCTGCAGATCGTGCAGCAGTGCCGCGCTGAGGACCTTGATCGCGTCGCCGAAATTTACCGGCAGGCGCGCGTCAATGTTGAACTGGCGGCGTTTTTCGACAATCTGCCGGAACGGATTGCCAATGCCCATCTGGCGGTGGCACGCTCTGGCGCATCAACCATTGCCGAACTATGTGTGCTGGGCCGCCCCGCCATTATGGTGCCTTTGCCCGGTGCCATTGATGCTGACCAGAAAAACAACGCATTGGTGATGGAGACGGCGGGGGGCGGCTGGATCGCCGAGCAGGCCTCGCTTTCGCCGCTTTCCTTGGCCATTCGCCTAAAGAACCTGCTCGATGACCCTGCAACGCTTCTGGCTGCGGCCAAGGCGGCGCATTCGATAGGTCAGCCGCTGGCCGTTGAAAAACTGGCAGATCTGGCTATCGAAATGGCTACGAAGAGACACGCAAAATTGGATAAGTCACCATGAAGATGCCGCGCAATATAGGTCCTGTCCATTTCGTCGGCATTGGCGGTATTGGCATGAGTGGCATTGCTGAAATCCTGCACAACCAAGGCTATGTGGTGCAGGGTTCTGATGCTGCTGCCAACCCCAATGTGCAGCGGTTGCGCAATATGGGCATTCGCATCGAAATTGGTCAGCATGCCGATAATCTCGGCGAGGCGGCGGTTGTGGTCGTTTCCTCTGCGATCAGGAAAGACAACCCCGAACTGGTCGCGGCGCGTCAACGCGCACTGCCGGTGGTGCGGCGGGCCGAAATGCTGGCTGAAATCATGCGCTTCAAGAATGCCATTGCTATTGGTGGCACCCACGGCAAGACGACAACAACGACGCTTGTCGCTACGCTGCTTGATGCGGGCGATCTCGACCCGACCGTGATCAATGGGGGCATCATCAATGCCTACGGAACCAACGCCCGGCTGGGTGATGGGGAATGGATGGTGGTGGAAGCGGACGAAAGCGACGGCACTTTCGTAAAGTTGCCCGCTGACGTTGTGGTCGTTACCAACATGGATCCCGAACATCTCGATCACTACAAGGATTTTGAGGGGGTCAAAAAGGCCTTCGTCAATTTTGTCGAAAATGTTCCATTCTATGGCTTTGCCGTTATGTGCCTTGATCATCCTGAGGTTCAGGCTTTGGTGGGTGAAATCCGGGACCGTCGCGTGGTTACCTATGGGCGCAATCCGCAGGCCGATGTGCGGCTGGTTGATCTGGAAAATGTTGATGGTGTCAGCACTTTTTCGGTCGAAATTCGCGACCGCATTCGGCAGACGCAACTCCGTATTGACGGGCTCGAACTGCCAATGCCGGGTGAGCACAATGCGCTCAATGCCGTTGCCGCCATTGCTGTTGCCGATCAGTTGCATGTTTCGGCTGAAGCTATTCGCAAGGGGCTCAAGGGCTTTTCGGGGGTCAAACGTCGCTTCACCAAAACAGGCGTCGTCAATGGCATTACGATTATCGATGATTATGGACACCACCCGGTTGAAATATCCTCGGTTTTGCGAGCGGCGCGGCAGTCGACCCGCCGCGATGTGATTGCAGTGGTGCAACCGCACCGTTATTCGCGCCTGCTTGATCTGTTCGATGACTTTTCAGCCTGCTTCAATGATGCTGACACGGTTATTGTCGCGCCGGTCTATGCCGCGGGTGAAAGCCCTATTGCCGGTGTAACCCACGAAGAATTGGTCAATCGTATCCGCGCTCGTGGTCATCGCGATGCGCGGGTCATTGATAGACCGGAGGCGTTGGCGCCACTGATTGCCAGTCGGGCGGAAGAGGGCGATTATGTCGTCTGTCTTGGTGCCGGTAACATTACCCAGTGGGCCAACGCCTTGCCCGATGAACTGATGGCTATTCTGGGGCAGGAGGCGCCATGAGTTTTCCCGATCTGATCCCCACACTGGAACCCTGGATTTCCGAGGTTCGTGGTCGGCTGATACCCAATCAATTGCTCTCCGAAGTCACCTGGTTTCGCGTCGGTGGACCGGCACAGCTATTATTTACCCCGGCCGATGAGGATGATCTGGCGTTTTTCATGCGCCATCTCCCGCACGATATTCGGGTGACCGTTATCGGATTGGGCTCCAATCTGCTCATCCGCGATGGCGGGCTGGACGGGGTAGTCATTCGCCTCAGTGCCAAGGGTTTTGGCGGCACTGAAGTTCTGGAAGGCCAGCGTATCCGTGTGGGCACTGCGATGCCGGACGTCAAGGTGGCAACTGCTGCAGCGGAAGCCGGCATTGACGGATTGACGTTCTATCGCGGCATTCCTGGCGGTATCGGTGGGGCGCTTTACATGAATGCGGGTTGCTATGGGACCGAGACGCGCGATCGCATGGTGGAATTGCGCGCCATCACGCGGCAGGGCGAAATTGTTACACTGACCAACGCCGATATGGCTTACCGCTATCGCAAGTCGAACGGTCCGCGCGGCGCGGTATTTGTATCAGCGACCTATCAGGGCTTTGCTGGCGATCCGCAAGATATTTTGGGTCGAATGCGCGAAATCACCGAAAAACGGGAAAGCAGCCAGCCGACAAAATCGCGGACAGGCGGTTCTACCTTCAAGAACCCCGAAGGGCATTCAAGCTGGAAGTTGATTGACGCTGCGGGCTGTCGTGGATTGAAGGTCGGTGGCGCGCAGATGAGTGAATTGCACGCAAATTTCCTGCTCAATATCGAGAATGCAACGGCGCTAGACATTGAAACGCTGGGTGAAACGGTGCGCAATCGCGTTCGCGCGACTCAGGGCGTCGAATTGCAGTGGGAAATCCGTCGCATGGGCCATTTTGCACCCGACGCGGTAGTGCGCGAATTTCTGGATGGCGACGTTTTCACGGGGGCTGTGTGAGCATGGAAAAGCACGTTGCTGTCCTGATGGGCGGCTGGTCCAACGAGCGTCCGGTATCGCTTAAGACGGGGGCCGGCTGCGCGAACGCGCTGCGGCAGGCAGGCTATGAGGTTAGCGAAGTCGATGTTGGTCGGGATATTGCCAATGTCCTGACCGAATTAAGGCCCGATGTGGCGTTCAATGCGCTGCATGGCCCTTTCGGGGAAAGCGGCATGGTTCAGGGACTGCTGGAGCTGTTGCAGTTGCCTTACACTCACTCTGGCGTTCTGGCATCGGCGCTGGCGATGGACAAGCATCAGTCCAAGATAATGTTTCGGGCCGCAGGCATTCCAGTTACCGATCACTTGATCGTGTCACGCGGCGAGGCGGCAAGGGCGCATGTGATGGCACCACCCTACGTGATCAAGCCGGTGGCGGACGGATCGAGTTTTGGCGTGTTCATCGTCAAGGGCGACATGGCTCACCCGCCTCAGGAAATCTTGCGCGAAGACTGGACTTCGGGCGAGGAAGTGATGGTTGAGCGGTTCATTCCGGGACGCGAGTTGACCTGCTCGGTCATGGGCGATGTGGCGCTCGGCGTAACCGAAGTTGTTACCGACCTGGGCTTTTACAATTATGAGGCGAAATACGCCAAGGGCGGTTCATCGCACATTATTCCTGCGCAAATTTCATCGAAAATTTACGACAAAGTGCAGAAAATGAGCCTTGCCGCACATGCGGCGCTGGGCTGCCGCGGCGTTACCCGAAGCGACTTTCGTTTCAACGATGCAGCGGGCCCGGATGGAGAACTGGTCTGTCTGGAAATCAACACCCAGCCGGGCATGACGGAGACCTCGCTCGTCCCCGAGCAGGCAGCCCACGCCGGGCATTCGTTTGAAGAACTGGTCTCCTGGATGGTGGAGGACGCGAGTTGCAACAGGTAGGAAGCAGGGCAATGTTGGCCTCGGCGCAGATCCTTGATCCGCGCGCCCTGCCTGTGCCCCAGCAGCGTGGGCCGAATCGGCGGCGGCTCTTGAGCCTTGGCCGCGTCTGGGTGTTGCATCGTCTGGTGCTGACCCGGGTTATTGCCGCTATTGTTGTGTGTATACTGATCGCCGGGATTTATCAGGTGCGCAGTCACGTGGCTGGCGCATTGGTCATGCTGGGTGAAATTGCGCAAGGCGAGTTTGCCGATGCGGGTTTTGGCGTTTCGGCAATATCAATTACCGGTCAGACCTTGACTGGTGAACAATCTATTTTCGATGCTTTGGGCATCGAGCCACGTACTTCGACGCTTGATTTCGACGCAGAGGCGGCGCGCCAGCGCATCGCCAAATTGGCCTCAGTGGCCAGTGTGGAAGTGCGCAAGCACTATCCGGGTAATGTCACTGTCACCATTCAGGAAAAAACGCCGGTAGCACGCTGGCGGGTTGATGGCGTTACCTTTGTGGTCGATGCCAGTGGTGAGCAGATTGGCGAGGACAGGGGCGCCTATGGCGACCTGCCGCTGGTCATTGGTGACGGCGCGGCCGATACAGCATTGGTCATGATCCGGGCACTCGACCAGTATCCCACACTATCTCAAGGTATTGTGGCGCTGTCCCGAATCGCCGATCGCCGTTGGGATTTGATCTATGAAACAGGTTTGCGCGTGCAATTGCCCGAAAAGGGCGTGGCACAGGCGCTCAGGAACCTCGACGAATACCAAGCCGACTATCAGTTGCTGGATCGCGACGTGAGCATTATCGACCTGCGGGTGCCCGATTCAGTGGCTGTGCGCCCAGCTGTCCATGACGAAGAAAACAAGAAATCATGATGACCAATTCGATGACATCCCGGCTTCGTCCCGTTCAGCCCGGCCGCACGACCTTGGTGGCGGTGCTTGACATTGGATCGACAAAGATCTGCTGTGTCATCGCGCGGCTGACACCGCGCCCGGAGGGCAAGGCGCTCAAGGGGCGTACGCATCAGGCCGAAGTCATCGGTTTCGGATACGGTCGCTCGGCGGGGGTCAAAAGCGGGGTTGTCACCGACATTGAAAAGGCCGAGCAGGCAATCCGATCAGTTGTCGGGATGGCCGAGCGAGCGGCTGGATTGACGCTCGAGTCAGTTATTGTCAACGTCACAGCGGGACGGCTTGGATCCGAGACTTTTTCTGCTGCTGTATCGCTTGGTGGGCAGGAGGTGGAAAAATCCGATCTGCACAAGGTTTTGCGTGTGGTCAATGAACGTAGCGTGCGGCCAGAACGCTCTATCATTCATGCCCTGCCAATCGGATATTCGCTTGATGGCCAGAAGGGCATTCGCGACCCCAAGGGGATGGTCGGCGATAAGCTGGGGATCGACGTTGCGGTCGTTACATCGGAAACCCTGGCCATGCGCAATCTGGAACTCGTCCTGCATCGGTGTCACCTGCAGGTGGAAGCCCTTATTGCGACACCCTATGCCAGCGGGTTGGCAACATTGGTGGACGATGAGGCCCAGCTGGGCGTTGCCTGCATCGATTTTGGCGGCGCAACGACCACGGTGTCGGTCTTTAACGATGGACATTTGTGCTATGCGGACGCGATAGCGATTGGTGGTCATCATCTGACGCTGGATATTGCGCGCCAACTTTCGGTCAGCGTGGCTGATGCTGAGCGGATCAAGACTTTTTACGGCAGCGTCCTGCCGGGACAGGCCGACGAACGGGACATGATTGCCATTCAACCGGTCGGCTCAAGCCACGACGAAGCGCCGGGGCAGGTGCCCCGTGCCGTGCTGACGCGCATCATGCGCCCCCGGATCGAGGAAGTGCTGACGGCGGTGCGCGATCGTATGCAAGCAACCGGGATGATGGATGTGTGTGGACGGCGTTTCGTTTTGACGGGCGGCGCCAGCGAAATGACAGGTCTGCCCGAAGTGGCGCGTCGAATATTGGCACGAAACGTGCGGAACGGACGTCCAATGGGGATTGCGGGGCTTCCCGAAATGGCAAAAGGGGCGGCATTTGCTACCGTCGCCGGGATGTTGATCTATCCGCAAGTGTGCGTGCAGGAATATGCCGAGCCGCGTGGCGTCAATAAATTGACCGGGACCGACGGCTATTTATCCCGCGTCGGAAATTGGCTCAAGACCAGTTTTTAGGCCCGTCATCACGGCGTTTCGGTGAGCCGGCGCATGGTTAATCACGCCTCAACATTATAGCGCCATTCGTTGCAAATTGCGTTCACGTTAATAAAATCAGTGCAATTGTTAGGGGCCGGTTAACGAATTTCCGCGTAAATCGTTAGCTAACCAAGCCACATATGGGGCCACTCATGACCATCAATCTCACTATCCCTGATATTCAGGAACTGAAGCCCCGCATTACCGTGTTCGGTGCGGGTGGCGCTGGCGGAAACGCTGTTAACAACATGATTGAATCCGGTCTTGATGGCGTGGATTTCGTCGTTGCCAATACCGATGCCCAGGCATTGGCCTTGAGCAAGGCCCCCGGATCATCCAACTTGGCGTTGGTGTTACTGAAGGGTTGGGCGCTGGGTCGCATCCCGAGGTTGGTCGCGCTGCAGCCGAAGAGAGCTGGGACGAGATTAACGATCATCTCAGCGGTTCGCACATGGTTTTCATAACTGCTGGCATGGGTGGTGGTACCGGAACGGGCGCGGCGCCTGTCGTGGCGCGGGCCGCTCGCGAGCAGGGGATTTTGACAGTCGGTGTTGTCACCAAGCCATTCTCGTTCGAAGGCAGTCGCCGTCAGCGATTGGCCGATGAGGGCATCGATGAGCTGCATCGTCATGTCGATACGCTGATCGTTATTCCAAACCAGAATCTTTTCCGCGTTGCCAACGAGAAGACCACCTTCGCTGACGCCTTTGCGATGGCTGATCAGGTGCTGTTCTCGGGCGTTGCCTGCATTACCGATTTGATGGTCAAGGAAGGCCTCATCAACCTCGATTTTGCCGACGTTCGTTCGGTTATGCGTGGTATGGGCAAGGCGATGATGGGTACCGGCGAAGCGTCGGGTGATGATCGTGCACGCCACGCAGCAGAAGCGGCAATCGCCAACCCATTGCTCGACGATGTGTCGATGCAGGGTGCGCGTGGCCTGTTAATTTCAATTACCGGCGGCCCGGACCTGACCCTTTATGAAGTCGATGAAGCTGCCAGCCGCATCCGCGAAGAAGTTGATGCTGACGCCAACATCATTCTTGGTGCCACCTATGATCCTAGCCTGACCGGCACAATTCGCGTCTCGGTTGTTGCGACGGGAACCGACGCGACGATGGTTCAGGCGCTTGAGCCTGCAAAGCCGCATGCATCGCGTACACCGCTATCGGTGAAGCGTCACGTGCCGGTTGAGCCTGGTCATCGTGGCCCCCATGTGGCGACTGAAGAAAATTCCACCCAGGCCGAAATCGAGCATCAGGTTGAGGCTGCCGTCGCCGAGGCCATGACGCATGAAGATTTTGTGCCAAGCCAGGAAGACGCTGGCGATGATGGCATATATGTCGAGCCCTACACGCCTTCCGGCTTTGCTCACGAAGAATTGGATGAGCCGGCGCCAACCAACGAGGAGCCAGTTCCGAGCCTTTATGTTCCCTCAAATGCAGCGCGCCCCGAAGGGCAGCGGCGGATGCCTCGAACTGAGGAGCTTCCAGTTGTTGCACGACGGTCACAGGAGCCGCAGGAACGTCATGAAGGCGAGCCGCGTAATGCACGGGCTTTGTTCAAGCGTCTGGCGTCAAATGTAGGCTTTAGTCTGGGCCAGCAGGAAGCCGCCGAGGCTGTTGAACCTCGTCACGTCGAAGCCGATGACAATGCTGCTCGCAGCGCCATAGAAGCCGGTGGCACAAGGACTTCGCGCGCTCCGCAGCCTCAGGCCGGTGCTCATGGAAACCTCGATGCGCAGGGGCGTCAGCCCGCTGCTGCGCCGCAAAAAGAGCACCTCGAAATTCCGGCCTTTTTGCGGAAACACGGTTAATCAGACGACTTTGAGTCGGTGAAACATTGCTCGGTGCGGCTTCCGCGCCGAGATTTTTTTGGGTAAGCAGTGAGTCAGGCGATTTCGGGCTGAGCTGGAGTTCCACTAAGCATGCATAAACTTTCGACGCGCCAGCGGACGCTGAGTGCCACACTTACCTTTAGTGGGTACGGCGTCCATAGTGGGCAACCAGTCAATCTGACATTGGGCCCGGCGCCAGTCGACAGTGGTTTTCTGATTTGCCGTGAGTTGGGCGAGGGCCGTACGACCACCCCGGTGGCTGTGCATTTTTCCCGGATTACCCGCACGACATTGTGCACCACACTCGATCTGGGCGACAGCGTTAGTGTTGCGACCATTGAACACGTAACTTCCGCGCTGAGCGGGATGGGCGTTGATAATGCGCTGATCACGCTCGACGGCGGTGAGTGCCCGATTCTGGATGGTAGTTCGCAGCCATTTGCAGATGGCATTTTGGAGGTCGGGCTGGAAATCCAGCCGGCCCAACGAAAATTCCTCAAAATCATGCGTGCCGTCACCGTGCGTAACAATGACGCATTCGCTGCGCTTGAGCCTTACAATGGCCGGGCGCTGGACCTTGAAATTGATTTTGACAGCAAGGTCATCGGTCGTCAGCGGATGATTTTTGATTGGTCGCCGCGCCGTTATTATGAAGACGTCGCGATGGCTCGCACCTTCGGCTTTGTGCGCGATGCCAAGATCCTGCGTCAGGCGGGCTACGCGCTTGGTTCGAGTCTCGACAACTCGATTACCGTGCACGAAGACCGGATTCTCAATCCGGGTGGATTGCGGTTCGAAGATGAGTTCGTACGGCACAAACTGCTTGATGCGATCGGTGATTTGTCGCTTGGCGGCATGCCGATTTATGGGCGTTTCCGCTCCTACAAGGGTGGGCACGCGCTCAACGCACATGTGTTGGCAGGTCTCTTTTCGAGCGACGCCAATTATGAAATAGTCTCCGCCGAGGATCTGCCGCTTGAATTTGACGCGCTTGATGACTTGCCGGAAGGATTGAACGTCAATCCATATCTGCGCTCCGTCGGGGCTTAATCTTGTCGCGGTCACAGTTTTGATCCAATTAAAATCTAGTCCGCATGCGATATGCGTGACCGAAGAGGACGGGCAGTTCGTGACAGTTGATGGATTTGGTAGATTGACCGGTCGGGTTTCCCGGTTTTTGGCTGTGGGTCTGGTTGCGCTGGCCTTGGCTGGCTGTTCGGGCTTTAATCTGTTTGGCCCGCCCAAGGTTAAGGATGAAGTCATTATCCCTGCTGAGGCATTGTATCAGCAGGCGCTCGATGACATGGACGCGCAGCGTTATCTCACGGCCATCAAATTGCTCGAAAAACTTGATCGGCAGCATCCGAGGTCGCCAACGACCGAGAAATCGAAGTTGATGCAGGTCTATGCCAATTATCGTATTGGCAAGTTTGACGAATCCATTTTGGCGGCTGACCGCTATCTGGCGATTTATCCGTCGGGCAAGGATGTGCCTTATGTGCTCTATCTCAAGGGCACGTCTTATTTCGGGCAGATCAAGGACATCACCCGTGATCAGCAATTGTCGCGCGACAGCATCGACACCTACAATCTGTTGATCAGCAATTATCCCAAATCCGAATATGCCAAGGATGCCAAGGAAAAGCTGGTTGTTGCCTATGACCAGCTGGCGGGCAAGGAAATGTCGGTGGGGCGCTATTATCTCGGACAGGGCCAATATGCGGCTGCAATCAATCGCTTCCGGACTGTCGTTGAAAAATATCAAACGTCCACGCATATCGAAGAAGCGCTGTTCCGTTTGACTGAAGCCAATCTTTCGCTTGGCCTTGTCAATGAAGCAAGGTCGGCGGCGGCTGTGCTTGGACACAACTATCCGTCCAGCGCCTGGTACAAGGAAGCGTTCGATTTGCTGGCCAAGCAGGGGCTGACGCCACAGGTGGCCGAAGGCAGCTGGCTGGCGGCGCAGCGGAACTGACGCAGAATTTTGTTGCTTGTTTGTTCCGGGGTGCGTTAGCTTGTTGACGCACCCCGTTTGCTTGTCGGAAAAATGTGCGATCATGTGGGGAGAGGTCGGTTTAGGTTTGGGCCGATCTTTGGCTGAATGCTGAACTGGCTTGGGAACTGTCCGGAATGCTGAACGCGCTTTCGGTTCGCAATATTGTTTTGATCGACCAGCTGGACCTGGCGCTTGACGGCGGGTTGACCGTTTTGACGGGCGAAACCGGCGCTGGTAAATCCATCCTGCTCGACGCCTTGACGTTGGCTCTCGGTGGGCGCGGCGACGCTTCGTTGGTTCGCAATGGCCACAATAGCGGCCAGGTGGTTGCGGTGCTTCAACTCGCCCAGGATCACCCGGCCCGCGCAGTGTTGCGGGACAATGCCATCACCGATGACGAGGACATCATATTGCGCCGGGTTCAGTTTGCCGACGGCCGGACGCGTGCCTTCATCAATGACCAGCCCGTATCGGCAACCTTGTTGCAGCGGGTGGGCGCACAGGTGGTGGAAATTCACGGACAGCACGACGATAGAGCACTGATTGATGCGGCAACGCATCGTGCTGCACTTGATGTATTTGGCGGCCTGGAAGGCAAAGCGCAGGCGGTGCAGACGGCCTGGGAAGCGCTTGTTGATGCATCCGAAGCGGTCACGGTACAAAAAAGCTGGTTGCTGATGCATTGGCCAAGGAAGATTATGCGCGGCATACGATGGAGGAGCTTTCGGCGTTGGCTCCGGCCGCAGGCGAAGAGGACGACCTTTCCCAGCGGCGCCAGACCCTGATGCAGATCGAGAAATCCGCAGCCGACGTTGGGGAAACCGACGAATTGCTGAATGGTCCTACGGCGCCGGGCCCGGCGCTGTTGAGCCTGATGAGGCGGTTGGCGCGCAAAATCGACGGTGGCGCGACCCTTTTTCAGCCTATCGTTGAAGGCCTCGACGCCACGCTTGTAGCGCTTGATACAACCTCGGATGCGCTGGAAACGCTGAAGCGCGAGATGGCCTTTGATCCGATGGAACTCGAACAGGTCGAGGAACGATTGTTTGCGCTTCGGGCCGCTGCGCGTAAGCATCAGACCAGTTGCGACGAACTCAGTGCGGTTCTGGCGCGATATGAGGCCGAACTGGAAACGCTGCATAATGGCGAAACGCGTCTGGCGGCACTGGAAGCGGCAGCCGCCGAAGCATTGGGCGTCTACAAGACGATCGCGCAATCTCTCAGTACTGCTCGCGCCAAGGCAGCGGTCAAATTGGGGAAGGCCGTTGAAGCGGAGCTGCCTGACCTCAAATTGGGCGCGGCGCGGTTTATCGTTGATCATCAAATTGATGAAACTCTGGTCTCTGCGTCGGGATTTGATCGAATTGCCTTTCACGTGCAAACCAATCCTGGCACGGATGCGGGGCCATTGCTAAAGGTTGCTTCGGGCGGCGAGTTGTCGCGTTTCCTGTTGGCGCTCAAGGTGGTTTTGGCAGATCGCGGATCGGCTCCGGTGCTGATTTTTGACGAAATTGATACGGGGGTCGGCGGGGCGGTTGCCGATGCCATCGGTCGCCGTTTGGCGCGGCTGGCCGAAAAAGTACAGGTGCTTTCAGTGACCCATGCGCCCCAAGTGGCGGCACGGGCGCAACGGCATTTGTTGATCGAGAAGCAGGCCGTGGAAGAGGGGGCGTTTGTGCGCACCCATGTCAAGCCTCTGGACGATGCAGCGCGACGCGAGGAAGTGGCGCGCATGCTGGCTGGCGCCTCGGTAACCGAGGAAGCGCGCGCCGCCGCGTCCAAACTGATGAGCGAAGTCGGCTGATCCGGCCAAACGAAGTGAGAATTGCGTTGAACGATTTGTCTGGCATTGCGGTCGAAGAACTGAGTGAGCAGGACGCGCGGATTGAATTGGAACGGCTTGCGGCCGCCATCGCCAAGGCTGATCTGGCCTACCACCAGAATGATGAGCCAGAAATTACCGACGCCGAATATGATGCGCTGCGGCGTCGCAATGTGGCGTTGGAGGAGCGGTTTCCGGCGCTGGTACGGATGGACAGCCCCTCCACGGTTGTTGGTGCCGCGCCATCGGAAGGTTTTGACAAGGTTCGGCACGGCATTCCAATGCTCAGCCTCGGCAATGCGTTTGATGATGATGACGTCAAAGAATTCGTGGGGCGGGCACGCAAGTTTTTCGAGCGCGACAAGGACCTCAAGCTGGTATTTACGGCCGAGCCCAAGATCGACGGACTTTCTGCGTCCCTGCGCTATGAGAACGGCATATTCGTGCGTGGTGCGACGAGAGGCGATGGCGCGGTTGGCGAGGACATTACCGCTAACCTCAGAACCATCGCCGACATTCCCCAACAGCTGAAAGGAAGTGGCTGGCCTGACGTCATTGAAATCCGTGGCGAAGTCTATATGACCCACGCCGACTTCAAGGCGCTCAACGAAAAATCCGCTGCCAGCGGTGGTCAGGTTTATGTCAATCCGCGCAATACCGCCGCCGGGTCGCTGCGGCAATTGGACGTTTCGATAACAGCCAGCCGCAATCTGAAGTTTTTCACCTATGCCTGGGGTGAGACTTCTGCGGCGCCAGCGGCCACCCAGTTTGAAGCGGTGCAGAAATTTATGGATTGGGGTTTCAAGACCAATTCGCTGATGATCAAGTCCGCTGATGTCGCCGTCTTGTTGGAACATTACCGTGCCATCGAGGCCCAAAGGGCAAGCCTTGGCTATGATATCGACGGGGTGGTTTACAAGCTCGACCGACTGGATCTGCAGGAACGATGGGGTTTTGTCGCCCGGGCACCGCGATGGGCTATTGCGCACAAGTTTGCAGCCGAGCAGGCAACGACAGTGCTGACGGGGATTGATATTCAAGTCGGACGAACGGGAGCGTTGACGCCGGTGGCGCGCCTGGCGCCGGTGACCGTTGGCGGGGTGGTGGTGGAAAATGCCACGCTTCATAATGAGGACTATATCAAGGGTTTGGGAAACAGTGGCGAGCCGATCCGCAATGGGGTGGATCTGCGCATTGGCGATACAGTGATTGTGCAGCGTGCCGGGGACGTTATTCCCCAGATTGTTGACGTGGTGCTCGATAAACGGCCCGAAGGGGCTGCGCCGTTTGTATTTCCCCATATCTGTCCTGAGTGTGGTTCGGAAGCTGTTCGTGAGATCAACGAAAAAACCGGACGGCGTGACGCCATCAGGCGTTGCACTGGCGAGTTGATTTGTCCGGCGCAGGCAGTTGAAAATCTCAAGCATTTCGTGTCGCGCAACGCGCTGGATATTGATGGGCTTGGCGACCGGCAAATTTCTCAATTTTATGCGGAAGGGCGAATTGCCCGACCGGCAGATATTTTTACGCTGCGGACGCGAGATGAGCGGGCGTTGAAAAAGCTCAAGGACGCGGAGGGGTTTGGCGCTGTTTCGGTCAAAAAACTGTTTGATGCCATTGATGATCGGCGCGAACCGGAACTGGATCGGTTCATTTTTGCTTTGGGCATCCGCCATGTTGGGGAGACGACGGCGGCGTTGATGGCCAGGACATTTGGCACCATGGAAGCGTTCCGGGAGGCGGCAGTGCGGGCCGCGCATGTGGATGGCGATGCGCACGAGGTTTTCCCCTCGATCAATGGAGTGGGAGAAGTTGTGCGGCAGTCGGTGATTTCGTTTTTCGCCAATGATCGAAACATTCAGGCGCTTGATGATCTGCTGAAGGAAGTTCACCCCAAGCCGTATGTCGTGACAATTTCGGCCGATAGCGAGGTGGCTGGCAAAACAGTTGTGTTTACTGGTTCGCTCGAAAAAATGACACGATCGGAGGCCAAGGCTATGGCCGAGCGCCACGGCGCGAAGGTGGCTGGCTCGGTATCGGCGGCTACTGATATTCTGGTGGCGGGGCCGGGTGCCGGTTCCAAACTCAAAAAGGCCGAAGAGGCCGGGGTCAAGGTGATCAGTGAAGAGGACTGGTTCACGCTGATCGGCAAGTAGGCCAGGGAGGAGGGCGAGCGGGATGCGACTTGTGATCGGAATGCTGGCCAGCCTATTTTTGTTTGTTCCCGCCGTATCGTTGGCGCAAGATTTCGGTAGTCCCAAAGCTGTGGTTGAGTTTGCCTATGGAGAAATCAATCCACAGGATGGATTGGCAATGCATGACTATTTTTCCGACAGTTTGAATGGACTGATCGCCGCTGAATCGGCGCGCGATGACAACGAGGGAACAGGTCTGGACTTTAATCCATTGTTGCATGGCCCCGGCGGTGGGGGATTAGATTATTCGGTTGCCGCGCCCATCGTCAGCGGCGATACGGCAAGCGTTGAGGTGTCGCTCAGCAAACCGACCGCAGAAACGATCCAACTGTTGCTGGTTTCGCAGAGAGATGGCTGGAAGGTTGACGATGTTGTTTACGCCGATGGCGTTCGCTTGAGTGAATTGCTGGCCGCTGACCCCTTGCTGAATTAGTCAAAGCCGCCGCCAGAAGCGTCGGCTTTTGTGTGGAGCGCTAGATGGGCGCGGTGGCAGATTGCAGCCATTGCTTGACCTCGCCGGTCAGGCGCGGGCCGATTTCGGTCCATACCCGTTGATGATAGGCGTTCAACCACTCGCGCTCGGCAGGTTCGAGCAGCTCCGCCTCGATCAGGCGCCTGTCGATGGGAACCAGTGTCAGGGTCTCGAAATCGAGATAGTTTTCGCCCAGTGTGCTGGGTTGGACGATCAGCAGATTTTCGATGCGGATGCCATATTCCCCGGCCTTGTAGAAACCGGGTTCGTTGGAAAAAATCATCCCGGCATCGAACGGCACAGTATGGCGCGGGGAAATGCCGATCGGACCTTCGTGGACCGCCAGGAAGGCGCCGACGCCATGGCCGGTGCCGTGATTATAGGTCTGGCCAACCTGCCAGAGGTACTGGCGCGCCAGAACGTCGATCTGGGCACCCGATGTGCCTTGGGGAAAACGGGCCCGTGAAATGGCGATCATGCCTTTGAGGACACGGGTAAAGCGGTCGCGCTGTTCGGCGGTCGATGAGCCTGTCGACATGGTGCGGGTAATGTCGGTGGTGCCCGACAGATATTGAGCGCCGCTATCGACCAGCATGATCTCGCCCGGCTGCAAGGTGCGATTTGACCCGTTGGTGACACGGTAATGGATGATTGCGCCATTGGGACCGGACCCCGAGATGGTGTCGAAGCTGGCGTCTACGCAGGTTTCGTCTTCGCGCCGGAAAGCCTCAAGAGCGGTGACGATGTCGATTTCGGTGGTCTTTCCTGCGGGCGCTGTTTGGTCAAACCAGTGCAGGAATTTGGCCATCGCCACGGCATCGCGATTATGGACTTCGACCATGCCGGCAATTTCGACCTGGTTCTTGCGCGATTTCGGCAAGAGGATGGGATCGCGTTTTTCTAGAATTTTGGCGCCGGACTGGCTCAGGGTGGATGCGATGGCCTGCGGTACGGTCGCTGGATCGATCAGGACGGTATTTTTGGCTGATCCGAGTTGGCGCAGGTCGTCGGAAAGCCTGGCGCTGTCAGCCAAGTCGGCTTTACCCTGCAGTGCGGCAGTGATTTCAGGCGTGATTTTTGCCTGATCTAGATAAAGGGTTGGGAGGCCAGTGGCGGGAACGACAGCAAAACTCAGCACGAAAGGTGTGTTGGGCACGTCGCGGCCGCGCATGTTGAGCAGCCAGCAAATGGATTCAGGCAGGGTAAGGACGACGGCGTCGGCGCTTTCGTCGGACAGTGTCTTTTGCAGGTCGGCGATCTTGTCGCTGGCGTTCTTTCCGGCGCGGTTGTGGCCGAGGAATTCAACGCTCGAAACGGGCGCGCCGGGGCGATCCGTCCAGATGGCGTTGACGAGATTTGAGGAGGCAATGAGGGTAAACTTGTCGCCCAGTTTCTCGGTCAGGTCCTTGATTTCGCCGGGCGTGTGCAGCCACGGATCGTAACCCAGGCGACCACCGGGGCCGACATAATCGCCGATCTGGGCCGACAGACCGCCCTGACCGGTTTCGATGGCGTCGACGAGGGTCGTGTCGGTTTGGGCGGGAGCCTGAAGGGTATAGCGGCTATCGACGAACAGGGCGGCACGTTCGGTGCCGACAATGGCAATACCGGCTGAGCCGGTGAAACCGGTTATGTAGGCCAGCCGGGCGTCGCCGGGTGGTACCGACTCGCCGCGATGCGCGTCGGCCCGGGGGATCAGGAAGCCATCAAGCTTTGCCTTTGCCATTTCCGCCCGCAGTGCCGCCAAGCGTGGGGCGACGTTTTTGGGGTCGGCGGTTTCGGAAAACGACTGGAAGACAGTGGGCGGGAAGGATTGCGCGGTCATTTAATGCCTCGAGGTGAGTTGCGTCGGCGGAATGGCTGGCTTGTCCAAACAGGTCTACCGCCGGGAGAAGGAAGGTCTATCTTAGCGTGGTAGTCACTAGGAGCGAAGATCATGGGTAACAAGAATTTCCTGCGTCGCGCTGTTGACGCCCTCATTGAGAGCCGTACCCGTCAGGCAAAGCGCTATGTTGAGCGTTTTGAAGCCGAGCATGACGTGCATAAGCGGCCTGAATTTACCAAGTTTTAAGCTGCTCTGCGAAAGCGGCATGGCTGTCCTGCTAAAATGAGCCTACCGGAATTTTGCAGGCGACCTAAATAGAGAATGTCGATGGATATAAATCGACTAAAGTGCATGGAGATGGAAATGACAACGAACAGGAACGATTTTCGCAAAGCCCTTGGGTCAGTAGTTGACGCGAGCGGCCGTGAAACGAGCCGTCAGGTCAGCTATCGCATGCAGCATCAACTTATCGGCGCATTCACCAAGCGCCCATAAGGCGACTGCTGGACATTGCTGACGATCGATGTGATCCCCGGAGTCCGCTTCGGGGATTTTTGCTTTTCTACCCTCCTGCTAGAGTTTTTCCAGGATCAGGGTGGCCCAATCCTTTTTGATGATCTTTTGGCGCAGCACCATGGATTGGCGGCTGTAGGCGGAAATGACGCGCGCCGCCTGATGCTCGAGAATGCCCGACAGAATGACGATGGCGCCGTGATCGGCGACGCGACCCATGCCGGGGGCGATCTGGACGAGGGGACCGGCCAGAATATTGGCAACAATCAGGTCGTAGGGCTTGTTGCGGTTGATGGTCTGGTGATCAAGCCCGGTTGCCTCAAGCGGGATGATTAACCGTCCGACGCCGTTCTGTTCGGCATTCTCGGCGGTGGTTTTTACCGAAATGGGATCAATGTCGGTTGCGAGAACCGGGGTTTTGAGCCGTTTGGCCAAGGCGATGGCCAAAACGCCGGTACCGGTGCCGACATCAAGCAGATTACGCGGTTTGCGATGCTTGAGCGTGCGCTCGATGGCTTCAAGGCAACCGGTGGTGGTTTCGTGGTGCCCGGTGCCAAAAGCCTGGGCCGCGTCAATGCGCATGGCGGTGTAACCGGCGGGGATGGGCGCTGTTTCGTGGCTGCCATAGACATAGAAACCGCCAGCTATAACCGGGGCCAGCCCTTCGAGCGAGCGGGCGACCCAGTTGATTTCCGGATCAATAGCGTCAACGGAAAAATCGACGTCGCCGCCAAGGGTTAGCCGGGCCAATTCAGAAAATGATTCCACATCCGGCGGGCTGTCGCAGGTGGCTTCAAAGAACCATTCCCCGGTTTCCTCATTTTCATGGGCCGAGGCGGTCAGAGCCAGATCGTCGCGCTCCATGACGGCGTCGACCAGAGCATAGGCCTGATCCTTGGTGAGCGGGGCGGAGAGTTGGTCGACAGCCATTTTTGCGCGGTTCCGAATTGCAGGTGGATCCTGTTTGGGCAAGGCGGCAGGGCCTGTCAATGCGGGCCATGGAAATGGCGTGAGGAAACGCCGCCCGGCGCGAAAAACCTGCGGTTGGAAAAGATTGCGACATGCGGCGAGAACCGGCCTCATGTGATTTTTATAATGCGAGACTGGTCTCGCCGCATGCGATGGGCTTTCAGGACTATGGAGCGCTTTGTTCCAGCCTGGCCGGACAAACCCGTCACACGGACCCAGGAGCGCGCGACCGCCTCCCACCCATCTGCTCTCCCACGGACCGTTCGTCGCGACCCCGCAATCGCGTGGGGAGTGCAACCATTGTGCCAGAGGTTTTGGGCGTGGGGATAAGTTTGGCTTGGGCGCGCGAACAACGGCGCGGGAAAGGCGTTGCTGCACTACACTCTTTGCACAATCTTCGCCAGTTCATCGCGTGTCGCTTAACTCACCACTTCCACCATGTCATTCCGGCGTAGGCAGGAAACCATCATGACATGCCCAACCAGCCGTGATTGCGGGAAAATCTCACGATGGCCCCGGGTCAAGCCCGGGGTGACACCTCGTGGAGGAGAGGGTAAATCGGCGGCTGTGCGCCCAAAATCTGCCGCGGGCACGTTAAATTTCCGGATTTTCCAGTTCGAGAAACTGGTGGCCCGTAAGGGTGGAAAGTGGACTGGCAGCTAACAGTTCATCTGTGGTCGAAAGCAGACAGTTCTCCTAGCCAGACTTATTTTGGACCCTCTGAGGGGCAGATACCCACCTGATTTTTGCACCGTGCAAGCCATTGAGATTGCGGGGTGGTTTCTCTGATGCATAATTCTTGAATTTTGCGCCCTACGCTAGGCTGCTTTCGATCGGTTGAACCCACCACCCCATTTCTGTCGTTCCGATTGATCGCTGCGATTCTGAGCCAAATCTTCTAAAATTGGAGCCCGCTTGCTCCGGTGCTACAGTCATCAGAAAGGAGGTTCACATCATGAATTATCAAGAGCTTTGGGAGATGGAAAAAAGCTTCTGGCTGGATGGGCCAGACTTTTACAAAAGTTCGATGGCACCCAATGCGCGTATGGTGTTTCCGGCGCCTGTAGGGATACTCGCTGGACAGGAAATTGTTGAGGGTCTTCGTCAATCGCCTCGTTGGATGTCTGTCGATTTCCACAAGAAGACAGAAACAGAGCTGGGTGACACGGCGGTGCTCGCCTACGAGGCTTCGGGAAAACGCGACGGCGAGGGCGCATATATTGCCTTCTGTGCAAGTACGTATGTGCGGAAGGATGGCGCATGGGTGTTACTGGCCCACCAGCAGACCCCGAAAGCGTGACGCGTTAGAATTCTCAACCCGATGCCGAACCGCCGCAAAGTCGGCATAGCACCAATCATGGCAAGGCCCCCGCTACCGCAACTTCCACCACAAGGCGGTGCATAATTTGATATATGCGTGACGGAGGTTAGGCGCAGGCCGTAGTGGTGCCAAGCGTTATCCTGAAGTTGCTTAAATCATTTCCTGAATTCCAATGGTTGCACTTTTAACCCCATCGTCGGATTTCAGTTTCATGGCTATTTCACACGCGGCGTCTTGCATGCGCGTGTCAGTCGTGGCGCGGTTCAATGGTCAAGATTTGATTGTTATTCTCAAAGTCTGGCCCTATCCATCCCCTTGCCACCGCAGCGCGTAACCTGTTTGGTTCAAAGCATCGGTGGCCTGTCAGCAGGAGGGATCAGGCGATGCTTTGCTGTGCCAGCCAGGTCAGAATTGCCTGGTTGGTTTCCTCCGGATTTTCCTCTTGGATCCAATGACCGCAATCGAGGCTGACGACGTCCACATTGGGCACGAAATCTGCCAGGTTTTCTGATTTCGGGATCACATCCCTGTCGCCATATATCATGAGTGTGGGTTGATGGATGATGGGGTCGACGTTCGCCAGCAAGCTCCAGTTGCGGTCAAGGTTCCGATACCAGTTGATGCCCCCCGTGAACCCGGCCTTTTCGAAGGCAGAGACGTAAACATCCAAGTCGCTGTCGCTCATCACGGGCTCGCCGAGGGGTGTTTCGGCTGTGGCGAGATTGATCATAGCCATGCCCGGCTCAGGCGCCCGGAGGGGCACGTTTTTCCGGTACAGGTTTCGAAGGAAGCGGAACGCATTCTGGTCCAGAATTGCGTCCGCAACGCCCGGTTGCCGGTTGAAATGAACAAAGTAATAGTCGCTGCCCAGGACCAGTTCCAGGAACTCGATCCAAGGTGTTTCGCCACGCTCCTGATAAGGCAGACTTAGATTGATCACTTTATTGACTCGTCCTGGATGCAGCAGGGTAAGCCCCCAAACGACTGCCGCCCCCCAGTCATGGCCGACAAAGATCGCATTCTGGTATCCGTAATGATCGAGAAGGGCGACGAGATCGCCCGTAAGGTGTTCAATGTCATATTCCGTCACCTCGTCCGGGCGGGACGAGTTGCCATAGCCCCGCTGATTGGGAACAATAACATGGTAGCCCGCCGCGACGAGGGCGGGCACCTGATGGCGCCAGGAAAAGGCATGCTCAGGCCAGCCATGGCAGAGTATGATCGGGTTTCCTGCATTTTGACGGCCTGCTTCAAACACTTCCAGTTCCACGCCGTTGACTGGAACAAGCGTCGGCTTGAGAAAATCGGTTGGGGTATGCACTGTTTTTCCTTTTTTCGTTCCGAGCGTTCGAGCGTTCGAGCGTTCGAGCGTTCCGTTCCGGATCGAGATATTTCCGCCCCGGGGCTCATAGACATTGACTAAAAGCCAATGGTGCCAAATGTTGGCACCATTTAACGGTAACTTGTGGAATGAGTGTTCGCCTTCGACATGAAGCCATCGTGCGCAGCCTTCGACGCAACGGTACTTCGACGGTCGCCAACCTGGCGACGGAAGTTCGCGCATCCAGGCGCACAGTGTTGCGTGACATCAGCGCGCTGCGCGACGAGGGCTTTGTCATTCATTCCGAACCGGGCCGCGGCGGCGGCCTGCAACTTGATCCGCAATCGGTTCAGACCACGGCCCGGCTCTCGGTCGCCGAGGTCTTTGCGCTGCTCATCAGCGTTGCATCAATGCGGGCCGCCGGGAATTTGCCCTTTGCCGGCCTCGCCGATGCAGGGCTTGCCAAGATCGAAAAGGCCTTGCCGCCAGACAAGATGCGCGACCTGCGCCGCTTTCTGGGTTGCCTCTATGTGGGACAACTTTCACCGCTGGTGGACATATCGGATAGGGAAGCGATGGAACCTGCGCTTCTGCCGGCATTCGAAAGCGCTTTCCTCCAACGGCAGTCCCTGGGTTTCCAGTACCGTGACGCAAAAGGTTCAGTAACCAGCAGAGTTGTTGAACCACAAGCCATGCTGATCCTTCCTCCGCTATGGTACCTGGTGGCCTGGGATCCTGCGCGCACGGATTTCCGCCATTTTCGAATGGACCGTATCAGCAGACCGGAATGCATCCAGGGCGCGTCATTTCGCCGACGGCGTGTACAATTCGCAGATGGCGTCTCTCCGATCCGCGGTCTACCGCGCTGATGGCCCGCTCAGGCTCATGCAAGCCAACTTGAACGGCAGCTTTGGGAAACGCAGGCGCGGTGCAAAGGCCGGGGTGACACTGCGAGGGGGAGGGGTGGCACTGCGGAGGGTGGAATTGCTGACCATGTGTTCAAAATCTGTCGTGGGCGCCGTCAGTTTCAAGCGCTGCCCCGATGCTTTAGCAGCTTATTGCTTAGGTAGTAGGCAATGCAGGCAAGATGCGCACCACCTGCAACTGGAATGAAAAGAAGAAGAATGACGAAATTGCCTAAAGGGTCACTGATGCTAAAGTAAATAACGCCAAGCGCAATAAATAAAATTGTTACGGCGATGCCGATTGCGGCAATCAATTTGGATGTTTTGGGATTTTTATCAATTGATAGCCAAACAAAAATGAAAATTGTTGGAAATAAGAAAGGAATTACTATGATGAGCGAAATCCAATACTGAAAAACGCCAAAAAAATCACCCCCTAGGGCCACATATATCATGACGAATGCAAATGCGATCAAAAGGCCCACCGACAATGTGGCGAATGCGCGTTCCAATTCTGTCTCCCTCACCGATTTATGCCCATAATGTCAGAAATGCCCACAAGACTTTGAGCGCACCAACCGGGGTGGACATGCCGAAGGCCAAAAAGCCGATCACAGAGGCAATTGCCCACGTGACCCAGAAGAAGCGGAGGCGACTTGTCAAAAACCCGGCCATGCAAATGACTAGGTTAGTCGCAAAAAAGAAAATTCCTGGCACAAGGCCGCGAATTCCGAGGCCGAAGAGAATTGCAGGCAGAAATCCAACAAATATTGCTAACTCAACGAGCCTAATTGATTTGTGCCTGGGTGACATTTCTCTGAAAAGAGCGATGGTAGATTTTCCAGGCAACATCAAATTGGACAGTTCGACATTTGGGAATGGTTCTTTTTGTTCATGGTTCTCGCGCTCGTCTTGGAATTTGACGCAGAAAGTTCGGCCAGGGACGTTCAGCAACAGTTACTACTAATCGGGCCAACCCGGAGATTATGGTGCGACGATTTTGTTTCTTTGAGTTAACAGAAGCTCGTGTCGAGGCGCTGGCCGTGAACGAACGTCGGATATGGCGTGGGAAACGGACTGTCCGCGTTCAGCTAGCAGGTCAATGAAAGCAGATATTGGCGAGCCATTGTGCGGCCGCACCAATGTCGTCCTCTTCCGGGTTCCGGTTGCGTCGCAAACCGTTTACAGCAGAAACATGTTTGATTTCCTCCGCAGCAATGTCCATTTTTTTCGCGAAAACGCCCGCTGGATCAGCGGCGGCTTTCTTCTCACCCTCTTCTCTTCCTTCGGGCAGACCTTTTTTATTGGCCTGTCGGGCAATGATTTGCGCGACACCTTCGGGCTTTCGGGTGGCGCGTTTGGCGGGATCTATATGCTTGCCACGCTGGCCAGTGCGGCGACACTGCCTTGGCTCGGTCGTTCGCTCGACGTTATGCCCGGCTGGAAAGTCGTGCGATTTACCATGCCGGCATTGGCGTTTGCCTGCGTATTGCTCGCGGTAGCGCCGAACCTGCTGCTTTTGACCGCCGCGCTTTATCTGCTGCGTCTATTCGGGCAGGGAATGATGACTGAGACCGCCTTTACCGAGACCGGGCGCTGGTTTGTTGCCAATCGGGGTCGCGCAATGGCGCTTGTCGTCATTGGTCAGCAGGCCGGCTCGGCGCTGCTGCCAGCGCTCGTTGTGCTGGTTGCCGTGATGACTGGCGACTGGCGGATCAGTTGGTACCTGTCGGCGGCACTGGTGCTACTGGTTGGTCTGCCGGTCATCATCACACTCATTCGGGTGGAACGCACACCGAGATCAACCGATCCGAAGGTTTTGCCAGAGCGGACCGCACGAGACTGGACACGAAGCGAAGTGCTCCGCGATCCTATGCTCTATCTGCTGCTTTCAGGCACGTTGGCGCCTGCGTTCATCGGCACCTCCATCCTCTTTCACCAAGGCTATCTCGTTGCACTGCGCGGCTATGATCCATTGGCGTTCGCGATCGGCTTTCCCATCATGTCTGTAACGACGGTTGTTTTCGGGTTGGTTTGCGGCCATCTGGTTGACCGGTTGGGTTCGCTCAAGCTGCTGCCGATTGTTCTTCTGCCACTGGCTGTTGCGTCCCTGGCTGTCGGGCTGGTCGAGCCTGTGTGGGGTGTTTATGCCTTCATGCTGCTTTTGGGGGTGAGCAACGGTTTCACCTCAACGTTGCTGGGGGCCCTCTGGCCCGAAGTCTATGGTCTCGCCAATCTTGGCGGCATTCGCGCCATCGTCGTCTCAGGCGGCGTGCTGGCTTCTGCACTGGGGCCAGGCATCACCGGAGCGTTGATTGATCTGAACATTTCCCTGCCAAATCAGATGCTATGGATGGCTGCCTGGTGCATTCTGGCTTCCCTCGTTCTGGCCTATGCGGCCAAGCGAATACGCTTGCGCGAGACAGAAGTGCTGGCCACAATCCGGACTGATCCCTAGAATTCGCCCTGGCCGCTTGAATATCCGGGTGCTGCTGCGCTTGGCGTAGCCTTCACCAGTCCATGGCGTGTCGCCTAACTCACCATGTCATTCAGGCGTAGGCCGGGGTGACACGGCGAGGGAAGGTTGTTCGATCGACCGGGTGGGCAAGATTAGAGTTTTACGGCGGTGCCGGAGGCGGAGACCATCAGCATGGAGCCGCCTTGCCCCACCACTTCGTAATCGATGTCGATGCCGATGATCGCATCGGCGCCGCGCTCGCGAGCCTGGGCTTCAAGCTCGGCAAAGGCCTGTTCGCGGGCCTGACCCAGCGTGCGCTCATAGGCACCAGCGCGACCGCCGACGATGTCGCGAATATTGGCAAACAGGTCCTTGAAAATATTGGCGCCGACAATGACTTCGCCGGTGACAATGCCGAGATATTCGCGCACGGGATGATTTTCGATGGTGGGGGTGGTGGTGATGATCATTGAGCGTCCGGACCTGAAGTAGGATAAGGTCCGATGATGCTATCAAGATATTGTATGGACAAGCTTAATGTCTGACAGGGCGCACCCAGGTCAGGTTGCGGTCAATGGTCGGCGATGGTCGATTGTGCAAAGCGGATATTAGCGCTTCTGAGGGCGGGTAAATGCTCAAAAAGCTCCTGTTCCACGGCGGCAGTCAATTTATTGGCATCCGCCAGCGGCAGAGAATTACTGGCCGATATGGCCAGTTCGACGTGCAATTGGTGTCCGATCCAGCGCGCCTTGGCGTCGGCCACGGCGTTGACGCCCTCGACATGTTTGGCGGCATGGTAAATCTCATCGATCACGCCCGGCTCAACGCCATCCAGCATGCGTGTCAACACGGACCGAGCCGACTGCCACACAATTGCGAAAATCGCCAGGGTGATCAGTAGGCCAATGATCGGGTCAGCAAGGGGAAAGCCAAACCAGACGCCAACAGCGCCCAGAACCACCGCCAGGCTAGTCAGGCCGTCGGTGCGGGCGTGATAGCCATCGGCGATAAGCGCAGCACTGTTGATTTCCCGACCAACGCGAATGCGGAAGACGGCAACGATCTCATTGCCCAGAAACCCGATGATTCCGGCGGCAACAACCCAGCCAAGGTGCTGGACCATCTGCGGATGGAACAGACGATCTATGGCTTCATAACCAGCGACCAGCGCGCTGAAGAGAATAATCAGCACAATGATGATTCCGGCGAGATCTTCTGTGCGGCCAAGTCCATAGGTGAAGGTCTTACTGGGCTTTCGACGCGCCAGGACAAAGGCGATCCAGAGCGGGATGGCTGTGGCGGCATCCCCGATATTATGGATTGTGTCCGCCAGCAGCGCGACGCTGCCTGAAATGATCACAACGCCAATCTGCATGAGTGCCGTCACGGCGAGAATGACGAATGACCATTTGATTGCCCATATTCCGCGCGTCGTGGTGGCAATGGTTGCGTCAATCACGCCGTGGGTGTGTCCGTGGCCGCTGCCATTGTCGTCATGGTGATGGTGGTGGTGCCCATGATCATCGTGGTGCGCGCCAAAGCCGAACCATTGCGCAATTTTTGAAAAGGGGGAGGTGCTCACAAGTATTTCGCCAATTGTTTTAATTCTGCCAGCGCCGCGCGCGATGCGCTGTCTTCGCCTTCCAGGCAATGTTCAATGTGATCATGGATCAGCTCACGCTTTGCGTTGCTGATGGCGCTTTCGACGGCGTGAAGTTGCTGGGCCAGATCAAGACAGGGGCGCTCCTGCTCGATCATGCCGATAACGGCCAGCAAATGACCGTTTGCGCGCTTCAATCGTTTCAGGATCGCTTTGTGGGAGGTGTGTTTTTCCATTTACTTATCCTATCCCCCTGGACAGGATAAGTATAGGTGCCTGTGTCGGTCGGCGCGCTGAAACCTGTCTGGCGCTTTGGGTCGATCCTGCCTCAATACACGTTGGCAGCTCGGGGCTATTTTTTGGCACTTTGCAGCAAGCGGCACAATTAGAAGGAGGGCATTTTGCGGTTTTTGAAAGGAGAACTGAAATGTCCGTTCGCAAGAATAGCCAGGTGGAAATTGCGACCCGGTTCATCGACATTGTCTGGAACGGTTCCGATGCGACCAAAATTGATGATTTTATCAGCACCGACTTTGTCGATCATGCCTATGATCCGCGTGACGCCGATGGCCATAAGGCCATGGTGACAAAGCTGGGCAGCGTGTTGCCCGATGCGCGTTGGACCATTGACCGAGTGGTGGGGATGGACGACCAGGTTATGGTTGAATTGACGTTGACCGGAACGCATCAAGGCGTGTTCGCGGGCATAGCGCCGCATGGAAATGCAATAAAAGTTCGTGGCTATCGCACGTTTGTATTTTCGGACGACAAGATATGCGCGCATCATGCCTTGCTGGACACGCACACGCTGATGCAGCAAATGTCTGGAACCAGAGTAGCCTGACCACGACCATGCATATCGGATCGAACGCATTTTACCGCATATTCGAAGAATCGTTTGCCACTGGCGAACGATCATTCGATGCGGACTATCTGCTGTTCGCCTCGCGCGGCGCCTTCGTTCTGGAAAACAAGCGGCGGCAATGGCTGTTGCCGCCGCAGCGAGCCGCCCTTATCGCTTGCGGGACGTCGATTTCGGTGAGTAGCAAAGGTCCGGCGACCTCGTCATCAATCCTGTTTCGCAATGATGAGCTGGGGCTGACAGAAGGCGAACTTCGAGTCTTTGTGATGTCCGATTTGGCGCGGCTCATGGTTGCGCAGGCCATGCGGTGGGGCGGAGCGACAGAACCGTCAAATGATCAGGCCCATTTTTTCCATGCTTTGGCGTCCGTCGTTGCAGAACTTTCGTTGATCCAACTCAATACATGGTTGCCACGTCCTTCATCGTCGGGCCTCGCGAAAGCCATCGCCGTGGGGCTGGCCGATCTGGGCCGCAACATCGGGTTTGGTCAATTGGCGCAATCCGGTGCGGTTTCGGAACGAACCCTGGCACGGCTGTTTCGGCGGGAACTTGGCATGACATGGACTGAGTTTCGCCACCGGGCACGGATGATCAAGGCCATGGAAGCGCTGGCGCAGGAAAGCGTTACCGAAGCCGGATTTCAGGTGGGCTTTGAAAGCACCAGTGCTTTCATCAGGGCGTTCAAGGCTTTTAGCGGCCAGACGCCCAATGCGTTCAAACGCAGTGTGGTCAACTCACCACGCCACGCCAGATCCCCATAAAAGTGCTGGCTGGTCGCGTTATTCGATAAGGCGCTATCCCCGCTTGATGAAGCTGTCGAGGACGCGTTTACGGCCGGCTTTTTCGAAGTCGATGGTGAGTTTATTGCCTTCAACGCCCGAGACGGTGCCGTAACCGAATTTGAGGTGGAGGACGCGGTCGCCGAAAGTGTAGGCGGAGGAGGAACCGCCCAGATCGACCGAGCGGGCGACCAGATCGCCTTCGATGGTCATGGGACCGCCGCCCTTGCGGCTGGCCTGTTGGGCCTGGGCGCGTTTCCAGCCGGGGGTTTCGTAAACGCTATCGAACGGGTCGGCCTTGTTGAATCGCGAGGCGGCACCGCCGCCATAGCCATAGCCGCCATAAGAGGAGCCGGTATCTTTGACCTCTACGGCGTCGGCGGGCAATTCATCCAAGAAACGCGACGGGATGGCCGATTGCCATAGACCGTGGATGCGGCGGTTTTGCGCCACTGAGATGAGGGCGCGTTTGCGGGCTCGGGTGATGCCGACATAAGCGAGGCGGCGTTCCTCCTCGAGTCCGGCGCGGCCCGATTCATCGAGCGAGCGCTGATGGGGGAAAAGGCCTTCTTCCCAGCCGGGCAGGAAGACATTGTTGAATTCAAGCCCTTTGGCCGAATGTAGCGTCATGATCGAGACGGCATCGCCATCATCGCCGGTGGCGCGGTCCATGACCAGGGCGATATGTTCGAGAAATCCGCCGAGCGTTTCGAATTCTTCCATCGAGCGCACCAGTTCCTTGAGGTTTTCAAGGCGGCCGGGGCTGTCGGGGGATTTGTCGTTTTGCCACATGGCGGTGTAGCCGCTCTCGTCGAGAATTTGTTCGGCGAGTTCAAAATGGGGGATGGTGCGCAGGCGCTCGGCCCAATCGTCGAACTGGGCGACGAGATTGCGCAATGTGGTGCGTTGCTTGGGTTTTAACTCTTCGGTTTCCAGCAGCATGCGCACGGTGGCCAAAAGCGGTTGGCGTTGGTGACGAGCGGCATCAAACAGGATTTTGACCGTGGAATCACCCAGCCCGCGCTTCGGGGTGTTGATGATCCGCTCAAACGCCAGATCATCGGCGGGCTGGGCGACCAGCCGCAAATAGGCGAGGGCATCGCGGATTTCCTTGCGCTCGTAAAAGCGCGGACCGCCAATAACACGGTAGTTAAGGCCAAGGGTGATGAAGCGTTCTTCAAACTCGCGCATCTGGAAGGACGCCCGCACCAGAATGGCGGCGTCGTTGAGATTTTCGCCCCGGCGCTGGATCTGCTCGAGTTCCTCGCCGATGGAGCGGGCCTCCTCTTCGCTATCCCAGACGGAGGTAACGGCAATGGGATCGCCCGCTTCGGCGACGTCGGTCTGCAGCGTTTTGCCCAACCGGCCTTCGTTAAAGGCGATCAGATGGGAGGCGGCCTTGAGGATATTGGCGGTGGAGCGGTAATTGCGCTCGAGCTTGATGACCCTGGCGCCGGGAAAGTCTTTTTCAAAGCGCAGGATGTTATCGACTTCGGCGCCGCGCCAGCCATAGATTGATTGATCATCGTCGCCAACAACGCAAATATTGGCTTCGGCAGCGGGTTTGCCCTGGGCGAGCAGACGCAGCCACAAATATTGGGCGACGTTGCTGTCCTGATATTCATCGACCAGCATATAGCGAAAGCGGCGGTGGTATTCGGCCAGAACTTCGGGGTTTTCGCGGAACAGGCGGATGCATTCGAGTAGCAGATCGCCAAAATCGGCGGCGTTGAGAGTTTTCAGGCGCGCCTGATAATCTGCATAAAGTTTTTGGCCTTTCCCATTGGCAAAGAATCCGGAATCGGCGGGCGAGACATCCTTGGGCAGCAGGCCACGGTTTTTCCAATTGTCCATCATCCCGGCGAACTGGCGGGCAGGCCAACGCTTTTCGTCGATGTTTTCGACCTGGAGCAATTGCTTGATCAGGCGGATCTGATCGTCGGTATCCAAAATGGTAAAATCGGATTTGAGATCGACCAGTTCGGCGTGGCGGCGCAGGATGCGGGCGCCGATGGAGTGGAACGTGCCAAGCCATGGCATGCCCTCAACCGAGGCACCGACCAGTTTGGCGATGCGCTCCTTCATTTCGCGCGCCGCCTTGTTGGTGAAGGTGACCGACAGAATTTCAGAACCGCGCGCCTTGCGGGTGGTCAGAATATGGGCGATGCGGGTCGTTAGAACGCGGGTCTTGCCGGTACCGGCACCGGCCAGCACCAATAGCGGGCCTTCGAGCGACAAGACGGCATCGCGCTGCTCCTCATTGAGCCCGGCCAGATAGTCGGCATCGCGTCGGCCAAACTGACTGGTGATGGGCCCAGCAGCCGGGCGTTGCATATTGTCTTGATCAGCGGCCATACGGGATTGACGAATCTCTTTTTGTTCTGGTTGTTCAATATAGGCAGGTGAAAGCTTGATGTATATGGCGGCAGGCAATCAACAGCGCGGCATTTGGCGGTTTTTGGCTGCTATTGTCGTGGTTGCGGGGTTGCACGCCGCCTGATCTTGCCTACACTGGCGACGGCTTAATTGAGCGGACATAACTCCTTGCTGAATCGCATCTATATCGTCATCGGCTTGCTTGCGATCATGGCGCTGGCGGCAGCATTCATCGCGCCACGCTTCATCCAGTGGAGCGACTATCGCGATCGCATGGAAATTCTGGCATCGGGGGTACTGGGCACCGAGGTGTCGATCCGTGGTGACATAGAATTCTCGCTGCTGCCACAGCCGAGGCTGCATTTTGCCGATGTGATTGTGGGTGATCTCGAGGACCCGGCGGCAACGGTTGCGCAGGTCGATGCCGAATTTTCGCTGATGGATTTTCTGCGCGACAATTACCGGGTTACCAAGCTGGTGTTGAACGGACCGGTGGTCGATCTCAAGGTCGATGAAAGCGGGCTGTTTGGTAGCGGGTTTGATATCAAGGGCGCAGCGGGCGGCGGCAATGTGGATGTGGCAGAGGCCAGCATCGTCAAGGGCTCGATGCGACTGCGCGACGAACGCTCGGGCGAGCTTTATGTTGCCGAGGAGATTGATGGCGTGCTCAAGCTGGGGGCGATTGATGGGCCATACCAGTTCCAGGGCAATCTGGATTATCAGGATCAGCGCTACAATGTTCGCCTCAATTCATCAGTTGCCGATGGGGATGGCAATAATCGCGTGTCGGCGTTCGTGCAGACCGAAGGCGGCTATTCGCTGGCTGCCGATGGGTTATTGAAGCCCGGCATTGCGCCACGATTTGAGGGGGCAATCACCTATCGCCAAAAGCCGCCAGCAACCGATGTTGCCGATGATATTCGCGGCGATCTGGTGCTGGAAAGCAAGGTCAATGTCTCCACCGACCGGGTGGTATTGATCGGCTACACCCTGCAGCCAGATGAAAATCGCGCCGGGACGCGGCTGACAGGGGCGGCGAGTATTCAGCTGGGCGCGCGGCGTTCGTTTGACGCGGTGATTTCGGGGGGCGTGTTTGCACTGCCGCCGCGTGATGCGTCCGAGGATCTGGCAAGCCTGCCTTATGATTTTGTGCGCACGCTGAGCGAATTGCCGCCGCCGATAATCCCGCCAATGCCGGGGCGTATCGGCGTGGATCTGGCTGAAATCGGCTTGCGCAGTTTCGCCTTGCGGGCCGTGCGGCTGGATGCTCACACCGACGGGCGGGCATGGGCGATTGATCAGTTCATTGCCAAATTACCCGGGGACACCGATGTGCGCGCCAGTGGCACCCTCAATGCGGACGAGGGGAGGCCTGCATTTTCGGGACAGATGTCGTTGAGCACAGAGCGGCTTGATGCTGTGGGTCAGATGTGGCGCAAGGGCGGCGAGGTCAATCCGCTGTTTGGCATGCATGCGGCGTTGTCGGGCCGACTGATGCTGGCGGGCAATGCGCTGGGGCTGAGCGAGGCGGCATTCACATTGGGCGAAGTCAGTCATTCCATCGGTTTGCGGATCGGTTTTGGACGCGAGCGGCGGCTGGATGTGACTGGCAAATTCGGGGTGCTGTCGCCGAACGATAGCGCGGCGCTGGCGGCGCTATTGCCCGATTTATCAAGCAGTCCGAATTTTGCAATCAGCTTTCCCGAAGGCAGCTTTGGGTTGTCGAGCGCCAGTGCCGATCTGTTTGGCCTGACGGGCACAAAACTGGTGGCGGAAGGGCAGTGGTCCAAGGATCGGATCAGCTTCAATAAGCTGGTGGCCGATGATTTGGGCGGGGTCAGCCTTGATGCAACCTTGTTTGCACGCGGTACGCTGGCGGCGCCGCAGATATGGGGCAGCGGCAAGGTTGGGGCGCAGTCAGGATCGGCGCCGGGGCTGATGGCCCTCTATGACCGGTTGGATATTGGGGCCGGGGTGCGCGAGAAACTGGCGCTGTCGGCACCGGCGGCGCTGGATTTTGAGCTGGACCAGCCCGATGGCGGCGGCTCGCAGACGCTGGCGCTCAATGGAAAGCTGGATACATCAACGCTGAGCCTGCGGGGGCAATTGGCGGGCGGGCTTTTGGCGGCGTCGAACGGTCAGATCGCGCTCAACGGAACGCTTGAATCACGAAACCCGGACGCGTTGACGCGGCAATTGGGGCTTGGCGAGGCCGCACTATTCGCGCCAGATGAGGGGCTATTTGTTTCCGGTCGGCTGGATGGGGCGATGGCCCAGGGATTTTCGGTTCGCGTCAATGCCAGTTCGGGCGAAGATCACTTGGGCTTTACCGGCGATATTGCGGTTCAGCCCGATGATGAAATTGACGGAACGGGGGCGCTGAACGGCTATCTGTCTGATGCCAGCGGTTTGGCGCGAATTATTGGCGCCGGTGGCCTGACCCTGCCGGGGGGCAGCGCTAATGCCAGGGTGCATTTTGAGGGCGAGCGCGTGCTCAGACTGACCGAAATCGATGGTCAGGCCGGGGGCAATAATTTTGCCGGCAACATATCGCTGACCCGGACGGGTGGCGTCGGCGTGGTGAGTGGCAATCTGGCGCTGGATCAGGCCGACTTCGCCATTGTGGTCAAAGCGCTCAGCGGACCGGCCTCCATGCTGAAGGGCGATGGCGCGATCTGGCCAGATGGGCCCCTCGATATCGGCGAGCAAAACCGCGATAGCCGCGGTTCTATTGCCATTTCGGCACCCAATCTCAGTGTTGCCGGGCGCGATGCGCTGACCGATGCGCGATTTAATCTGCAATGGGACGATAGCAGACTGCGGCTATCACGTTTTACCGCAAATTTGGGCGGCGGGCAGATCAGTGGCGACGTGGCCATATGTTGCAGCGACAAGCTGACCAACAAGACGCTGAGCGGTCGTGTAAGTCTGGCCGATGTTCAGTTGGCTGATGTTTTGCCGCCAGCGCTGGCCGAAGGACTGAGTGGAGTTGTTGATGGTGGCGTGCAGTTTTCGGGCACCGGCGCGTCGTTGGCGGATCTGGCGCGCAATATGACGGGGGAGGGCAGTTTTTCAACCCGAACGCTCAAGGTCAATCAATTCGATCCGCAGGTATTTCCCGCCGTTGCCAGTCTCGACAATCTTTTGGAAATCAATGGGGTGGCGCTCGGGCAACAGATTACCGAAGGGTTGAACAAGGGGGCGTTCGAGGCGGCGAGCGGCGATGGAGCGTTCACCATCGCTGGGGGTGTTTTGCGGCTGGCCAATCTGAGCATTGATGGCAATTCGGGCCGAATTGCGGGGGAAGTTGACGTGGCGCTCGAAACGCTGGGGCTCAGCGGCAATTTTGTGCTGACGCCGCGCGATTTTGTCGACGTCAATAATCTGCTCAATCAAAATACGGCGCGGATCGTTGCCCAGTTGGACGGCACCATGCTGGCGCCTGAACGCACGCTCGATCTCGATGGGTTGATCGCCACTGTGCAAATGCGAGCCAATGAAAATGAGCTGGCGCGGCTTGAAAAGCTGCGTGCAGAGGACGCGGCGCGCCAAAAGGCAGCGGCGGAAGCGCGCAATGCGCTGATTGCGGCGCAACGCAAGCGTCAGGAAGAAGAAGCGGCAGCCGCGGCAGCGGAAGCTGAAAAACAGCGGCAAGCGGAAGAGGCGCGCCAGCTCCAGCAGCAAGAGCAGGAGCCGCAACCGACGCCGCCACAGGAACCATTGGATCTGGGTTTGCCGCCGCCTCAGCTAACACCCGGCAACACTATCAACCGACCGTTGTTTTTTACGCCGCTGAACTAGGGCTGGTCTGGATTTGCGGTAGGTTGAGCGGACTGGTCCGCCGTCCAGCGCAACGCGGCCAGCCGCAGGGCAGAGGCGAGGTTGGCAACGGTGCGGGTTTCGTCGATGGTTTTGACGAGGCGGGGCAGGGCGACACTGTCGGCCGCTGCCATTGCTTCAAGCACAGCCCAGAATTCCGGCTCCAACGCTATACTGGTGCGATGGCCAGCGATTGAAAGCGAACGCTTTTCCATCGCGCCGCCGCGTCAGGGCTTTTTGCGGAAGGCGTCGAGGCTGACCACTTTTTCGCCGCTGGGCTCGGCTTCGGCTTCATTGTCGGCATTTGCCGTTTCGGGCTTGGGCGCTGCTTCGTGGGACTGATCCTCATCGTCGGAAACGTCAATTTCGGCGCCGGCAACGTCGAACTGCAAGCCGAACTGAACCGACGGGTCAAAGAAACCTTTAACGGCAGAAAAGGGGATGACCAGATGTTCGGGAATACCATCAAACGACAGGCCAACTTCAAAACCGGTCTCGCTGACCTTGAGGTCCCAATACTGGTTTTGCAGCACGATGGTCATTTCCTTTTCGTACTGGGTCAACAGCTTTTCGGAAATGCGCACGCCAGCGGCATGGGTAACAAAAGAGATGAAAAAGTGATGCTCGCCGGGCAAACCGGTCTTGACCACTTCGGCAAGCACCTTGCGCACGACGCCGCGTAGCGCCTCCTGAGCCAGAATGTCGTAGCGGAGATGATCTTCTGCCATGGTCGCCCTTCCGGCGTAGTTCGATTCTGTCAGGCCCTTTTTCGGCCTGATTGGAACAGAACGAAAGACCCCAGTCCGAATATTTTCATGCTTTGCCCATCTGAACGACTAGCCAGCCAATCTGCAAGCAATCTTTGATCACTTCAGCCTGAAGCGCCCTGATTTTCAAAGAAAATGGCCTGGTGAAAGTAAAATGCAGGCTTCTGTTGCCAGGTGCCTGCGGACCCCGCCTAACGCCCTGCAACAGGCCCCAGGACTTCAAGTTCGAGGTGTCGAACCGCTTACGCAGCCAGACGAACCTCTGCAGTGTTGTCATTTGCAACTACTGTTATAGCCCGATAACGGTGGTACAATGCCGAGCAAAAACACACCCTTTACGCCCTCGTCGATCCTATTTCGCCCCCATTGGCTCTTCTCAAGCAGAGAAGAAATGGTGGAGGCGCCGGGTACCGCCCCCGGGTCCGAAAGGTTTATTACGATGGCAGTTTATCGCCATAGCTCTTGCGAGCCCCTCCAATATAGGGTGGCGGGGCGCGCGATGCAAATGCTGCGGTGCGGAATGGGTAAAAATTCTCAGGGTTGATTTCAGTCTGTTTTAACCGGTGCGGGGCATGGTGGGTGCTTTGCGGGGGCTAAATTGGCCAGGAAATTGAACACTGGTTGGACCACTGATCTCGGGCAGAGCCGGGGACGCAGTAAATTCGGGATCGCCATTGCGGCGGCTTTGCTGATCGGGTTTGGCGGGGCATGGATGCTTTCTGACGCCGGGCTGGAGCGCTGGTTATTCGACGGCGCCGCGAGCGGTGTCATCCCGAACATGAGTGTGGCGCCCGAAACCGTGGTCGATCGCAAGTTTTCCCGATGCGTTGGCGGACCGCGGGTCAATTGCGTGGTCGATGGCGACACGATCTGGCTGGGCGGTCGCAAAATCCGGATCGCCGATATGGATACGCCCGAGGTTTACAGCCCGTCCTGTTCCAGCGAAGCGGCGCTGGGGGCGCAGGCGACGCTGCGGCTGACCCAATTGTTAAACGCGGGTCCCTTCGAGGTGCGCACGGCGGGCAGTCGTGACAGCGATAAATATGGTCGCGATCTGCGGGTGTTTACGCGCGACGGCACCTCACTGGGGGACATATTGGTGAGCGAAGGGCTGGCACATCCGTGGCGCGGGCGACGGGAAAGCTGGTGCGGTTAAGCGGCGCGTAAATTTGTTAGCATCGTGATCGGAGCGCGCGCGCGACGGGCAGAATCGTTCTAGATTGACAACATGCAGCAATATCTGACGCTTTTGAGCGATATCATTGAACGTGGCACCGACAAGGCCGACCGAACCGGAACGGGGACGCGGTCGCTGTTCGGCTATCAGATGCGGTTTGATCTGGGAGCCGGGTTTCCGCTGGTGACCACCAAGAAGCTGCATCTAAAATCGATTATTTATGAGCTGCTATGGTTTCTCAAGGGCGACACTAATGTGCGTTGGTTGCAGGAGCACGGGGTCAAAATCTGGGACGCGTGGGCCGATGAGAATGGCGATCTTGGTCCTGTCTATGGCTCGCAATGGCGGAGTTGGCCGAACCCTAGTGGGGAGGGGATCGACCAGATTGCCAATCTGATCCAGTCGCTTGCGACCAAGCCGGATTCGCGTCGACATATCGTATCGGCCTGGAACCCGGCAGAAGTGGATGAAATGGCGCTGCCGCCGTGCCACTGCCTGTTTCAGTTTTATGTGGCCAATGGCAAATTGAGTTGTCAGCTTTATCAGCGCTCCGCCGATGTGTTCTTGGGTGTGCCGTTCAACATCGCTTCATATGCGTTGCTGACCCATATGGTGGCGCAGGTAACGGGCTATAAAGTGGGGGATTTTGTGCACACGTTTGGCGATGTGCATCTTTATTCGAACCATTTTGAACAGGCGCAGCTACAGTTGAGCCGGACGCCGAAGCCGCCGCCGACATTGACGCTGAATCCGACGATCACGCGGCTTGAGGATTTTGCGTTCGAGGACATTACTATTAGCGGCTATGAGCCGGAGGCGCATATCAAGGCGCCGGTGGCGGTTTGATGTTGAATATTCGTGAAAGCACCGGCGCTGATGCTGGCCTGATCGTGCGGTTTGTGCGTGAACTGGCGGACTATGAAAAGCTGGGGCACGAGGTTGCGATAACCGAGGCCGATGTGCTGCGCGACCTGTTTAGCGCAACGCCAAAAGTATTTTGCCAGATCGCGGAATGGGACGGTGAACCGGTTGGGTTTGCGCTCTGGTATTATACCTTCTCGACCTTTCAGGGCCGGTCGGGCATTTGGCTGGAAGACCTTTATGTCGATCCGAGCCAGCGCGGGCGCGGGATTGGCAAGGCGCTGCTAGCTGATCTGGCGCAGCGGTGCACGACGGAAAATCTGGGGCGACTTGAATGGGCAGTGCTGGACTGGAACCAGCCCTCAATTGATTTCTATCTTGCGCAGGGCGCACGGTTGGGTACCGGGTGGCACCAATGTCGGCTGGATGGGGCGGCGCTTTTGGCGCTGGGGAATCTGTGAAAATTTCGCTGATTGCGGCCGTGGCTGAAAACCGGGTGATCGGGGCCGACCAGGCGATGCCCTGGCATATTCCGTCCGATTTTGGCTATTTCAAGCGCACAACGCTGGGCAAACCGATCATCATGGGGCGCAAGCAATTCGAGACGGTGGGCAAGCCTTTGCCCGGACGGGTCAATATCGTGGTGACGCGGCAGGTCGGCTATCAGCCAGATGGCGTTATTGTGATTAATGATCTGGGTGCGGCGATTGAACACGCCAAGACTATTGCGGTGGCCGACAAGGCCGATGAAGTGATGATTATCGGCGGTGGCGAGATCTATGCGCAGGCCATGGAGCAGGCAGATAGACTGTATATCAGCCACGTTGACTTGCATCCGCAGGGCGATGTGCTGTTTCCCCGTATCGATCCGCGGGAATGGGTGGTGGTTGATGTGCCCGAAATACAGCCTTCGGAAAAGGACAGTGCCGTTTACCGTGTCAAAGTCTATGAACGACGATCGCCTGCTACGCATTGATACAAGGCATCGGCTTGCCTATATAGAGCAGCAATGTTTTTGAAAGACTGAAAGGGACGCGATGCCGTGGGAGAATAATGGAGGCGGGGGTGGCCGCAACAATGGCGGCCCCTGGGGACAACCACCAAGTGGTGGTGGTGGTCCACGCAAACCGGGCGGTGGCAACACCCCGAGTTTGGAAGATATTCTCAACCGTGGTCGTGACAGGTTTCAGGGTGGCGTACCAGGCGGGATTCCGGGTGGCCGTTGGGCCATCGTTGGCGGTATTTTGGCGCTGGTCGCGTTCTGGGGACTGAATTCGGTTTATACCATCAATCCGCAGGAAGTCGGGGTCGAGCTACAGTTCGGCAAGCCTAAGACTGAACTGTCGATGCCAGGACTGCATTTCCTTTTGTGGCCAATCGAGACGGTTGAACGCGTAACCGTGACGGAAAACCAGACAACGATTGGCAGTACCTCAACCGGTGGGCGGCAGTCCAACGACGAGGGGCTGATGCTATCGGGCGACCAGAATATCGTTGATCTGAGCTTTTCGGTGTTGTGGGCTGTTTCCGATCCATCCAATTATCTGTTCAACGTTCGTGATCCTGAAGACATGGTGACCAACGCTGCGGAAAGTGCGATGCGCGAAGTTGTGGGTCGGCGTCCGGCGCAGGACATTTTCCGTGATGATCGTGCCGGTATTGCTGTTGAAGTGCAGCAGATTACCCAGACCATTCTCGACAATTACGGCATGGGCGTTCGCGTTAGCCAGATTGCCATCGAGAATGTGGCGCCGCCTACCGAAGTGGCCGATGCGTTTGACGAGGTCCAGCGCGCCGAGCAGGACGAAGACCGTTTCCAGGAAGAAGCCAGATCCTATGCCAATACCCTTTTGGGTGGGGCACGAGGCAAGGCCGCGCAAATGCGTGAAGATGCCGCCGCCTACAAGAACCGGGTGGTGCAGGAAGCAACAGGTCAAGCGGATCGCTTTGACTCGATCTATGCCGAATATGTCAATGCGCCGGATGTGACGCGCAAGCGTCTGTTCCTTGAAACCATGGAGCAGGTGTTGGCCGGTTCTGACAAGACCATCATTGAAAATGGTCAGGGTGGGCCAGGCGTTGTGCCGTATCTGCCACTTCCAGAATTGAAGAACAATACTGTCAGGAACAATAGCGCCACCAGTACTGGCGACACTTCAACAAGTGGGGGGAATTGAGCATGAACCGTCTTGTTATTGCCGGTGTCGTCGTTCTGGCCGCCATCTATGTGTTCTTTTCCTCGATATATATCGTCAATGCGCGGCAACAGGCGATCGTCATGCGCTTTGGCCAAATCACCGCTGTGAAGTCGGATCCGGGACTCTATTTCAAGATCCCGACGTCGATTATCGACACGGTGCAAATGGTCGACAAGCGTCTGCTGCGCTATGACATTGCCAACATGACGCTGCAGGTGTCGGGCGGCAAATTCTACGAGGTAGATGCTTTTCTGACCTACAGAATCACCGATGCGCGCCTGTTCCGCGAAAAGGCACTGGGTGAATTGCGCATTGCTGAACAGCGTATCGGCACGCGTTTCGACGCTGCCCTGCGTCAGGTCTATGGTCTGCGTGAATTCAATGCCGCGCTCTCTGAACAGCGTCCGCAGATGATGATCGAGGCCCGTAACCTTATCCGTCCTGATATGGCGGAACTGGGCATCGACATTGTTGATGTTCGGGTGTTGCGCACCGATCTGACCCAGCAGGTTTCGGCCCAGACCTTTGATCGAATGAAGGCTGAACGTCTGGCTGAGGCCGCGCTCTTGCGTGCCCGTGGTCAGGAACAGGCGCAAAGTCTGCGCGCTATTGCTGATCGTCAGTCAGTCGAGATCGTGGCGGCGGCAACGCGCGACAGCGAAGTGCTTCGAGGTGAAGGCGATGCCGAAACCAACAAGATCTTTGCGGCGGCCTATGGCAAGGACCAGGAGTTCTTTGATTTCTATCGTTCCATGGAAGCCTACCGCACGGCTTTGACTGGCACCGGCACCAGCATGGTCCTGTCACCAGATAGCGAATTCTTCCGCTATTTTGGTTCGGACGGGTCGTTGCCGATTTCGACCCCGACGCAAGCCGCTAATGACAATGCTGCCAGTTCGACTGCGTCTGATGTACCTGCCGACAGTGCACCTGGTGTGACAACACCGGCGCCCGAGGCGACACCAGCCCCCGTCGTGCCGGCGGATGAACCGGTCGCCGTACCGGCGCAATGAGTGATCTGTTCGCCGCGCTTGCGCTGGCGATCATGGTGGAAGGGCTGCTTTATGCAGCCTTTCCCGAACAAATGAAGCGGGCACTGGCAAGTCTTTTGGCGTTGCCAGTGCCCCAATTACGTCTGACGGCGCTATTTGTGGCGGCTGTCGGACTGGTTTTATTGTGGGTGGTTCGCGGCCAGACCTAGGATCGGCCGGGATCGGCGATCCGGTAAAGCACATGGGCACGCAGCCGGTGGTTGAGCGGAATGCGGGGATGATCGAAATCGGCCGCCGGGTCGCGGATCATACCGATCTTGGTCATGACGCGTTGGCTCGGCAGATTGATGCGCGCGGTAAAGGCCACAATTTCAGGCAGGCGGCGCCGTTCAAAAGCGTCAGCCAGAACGGCGCGGGCCCCTTCGGGCGCATAGCCCTGACCCCAATAGTCCTTGCCCAGCACCCAGCCGATTTCGACACGCGGGGCAGAGGGCAGGTCAAATTCAATATTGGCGGTTCCCAACAATCCCAACAGCGCGCCGTCGTCCTTGCGTTCGGCGGCCAAAAACCGGCCGGTATTGTTGGCGAGCGTGGTGATCATCTTGTCCATCCAGGCGTCAGCCTGGGCGCGGGTGCGGGTATTGGGATAGAACCGCATGACGTGCGGATCGCCAACGATGGCAGCAAAAGCGTTGCGGTCCTCGTCCCGCCAGGGGCGAAGCAACAGGCGTTCGGTTTCGAGAATCAACGCACCATGTCCTCGTCGGCGTATCCCTGCAAATAGAGCAGGGCGGTCAGATCGCCATGATCAATGCGGTAGGCGGCCTGTTCGGCAACATTTGGTTTGGCATGGAGCGCAACGCCCATGCCCGCTGTTTGCAGCATGGGCAGATCGTTGGCGCCGTCACCGACTGCCAGGGTCTGGTCGAGCGACAGATTGCGCTCCTCGGCCAGCGTCATCAGACGAGTGCGTTTGGTATCCTTGTCGACTATCGGCTTCGTTACGGTGCCAGTCAGCTGGCTGCCATCGAATTCAAGGACATTGGCAATGGCTTCATCAAAGCCGATGCGCTTGCCAAAATAGTCGGCAAAGAATGTAAAGCCGCCTGAAACCAGCGAAGTAAAAGCGCCGTAGGCCTTCATGGTCTGGACCAGCACCCGACCGCCGGGCGCCAGGGTGATATTTTCACGACGCACCTGTTCGATGACCTGCCGCTCCAGTCCCTTGAGCAGGGCCACGCGGGTATCGAGCGCCGCGCCAAAGTCCAATTCGCCGCGCATGGCACGATCGGTAATGTCGGCGACCTGTTCCTTAAGGCCTAGCGCGTCGGCGAGTTCGTCAATGCATTCCTGATTGATCATGGTTGAATCCATATCGGCGATCAGCAGGGATTTACGCCGCCTCTTAGATGGCACCAGCGCGGCATCGACTGTGGCGTCAGCGATAATATCGCGGGCAATGGCAAGCGCCTCGGTTGACTTCGGCTCGATGATCTCGCAGGCAATGGCATGATTGAGCCAGTTCAATTCACCGCCGGTGGCCTTATGAACCTTGGCGGCCAGAGCAACGGTGAGATCGGAGGCGTCTGGATTGGCAATGAGGCAAAGAACCGGCATGAAAAGGCCTCTGGGAGATGAATAAATGATGGGCGAAAGCGCCGGGCGCGTGGTTCTGATAGCGGGTCCAACTGCCAGCGGCAAGTCGGCACTGGCGCTGTCGATGGCCCAAAGCCTTGATGGCGTCATCGTCAATACCGATGCCATGCAGATTTATGACACGTTGTGCATTGTGACGGCACGACCAAGCACCGACGAGGTGGCACAGGTGCCGCACCGGCTTTACGGCACGGTACCGGCCACGACGCGCTATTCGACCGGGCGGTGGCTCGAGGCGGTGCGTGGTGTGATGGAGGCCGATGCGGGACGACCGTTGATTTTTGTAGGCGGAACAGGGCTTTATTTCGATGCGCTGACAAATGGATTCGCCGAAATTCCGGAAATTCCGGCGGCGGTGGCGCTTGAAGTTCAACAAGAGATTCAAGCGCTGGATGCGGACGGGCGGCGGAAAATGCTTGAGGCGGTAGATCCGGTTGCGGCATCGCGACTAAAGGTTGTCGATCCGCAACGATTGATCCGGGCTCTGGCGGTACAGCGCGTGACCGGACGGACGCTGTCGAGCTTTCAGGATACGCCGCAGGCAGGTTTGCTCGATGAAATTTCTGTTGAGCGCATGGTGCTGGAGGTGGACCGAGACGTGTTGCGGGACCGCATCGCGCGGCGGTTTGAAAAAATGTTCGAGAGTGGGGCGGTTGAGGAGGTTGAGGCGTTACTGGCGCTATCGCCCGATCTGCGCGTGCCGGCGATGAAGGCCATCGGGGTGCCCGAGATTTCGGCCTGGCTCAGCGGAACGCTTTCGGCGGACGACGCGATCGGCCAGGCGATCACGGCGACCCACCAATATGCCAAGCGGCAGCGGACATGGTTCCGCAACCGCATGGGTGATTGGCCCCGGCTCGATCCGCTCGCCTCATAGCGTCCGCCGAAGCAAGCCCAGTCGCTCGCGCATGGCAAATCTGATTACCAGTACAATTGCCGCAAATGCCAGACCTGCGGCCAGTCCCAACCAGATCCCGACGCCCTGCAAATTGAAAGTAAATCCCATGACATAGGCAATGGGCAGGCCAATGAACCAATAGCTGACGATGGCAACAAGCATCGGCACCTTTGTGTCGCTCAGGCCGCGCAGCGCGTGGGCCGCGACCACTTGGGCGCCGTCGACCAGCTGGAACAACCCGGCCACAACCAGATAGCTTGCACCCAGGCGCAATGCGTCGGTATTGGCAGCGCGGTCAGGGTCAAGGAATATGGTGACGATTAATGGGGCGCCCAGAATGAAGGTAATGCAGCTCACCGTCATGAAGGCGGTGCTCAAGCCCAGCGCGGTCCAGCCAGCTTTGCGAACTCCTTCATCGTCGCCGCGCCCATAGGCGTATCCGACACGAACGGTGCAGGCAACACCAAGGCCAAGGGGCACCATGAATGCCATTGAGGCCGATTGCATCGCGATGGCGTGGGCGGCAATTTCGTTGGTGCCGATCAACCCCATCAGCAGGGCAGCGGCAGTAAACAGGCCAACTTCGGCCAGTACCGTCATGCCGATTGGGGTGCCTATGCGGAAAATCTGGGCCAGATGATGCCAGTCGGGCTTCCAGAAATTCCATAGAATATGGAAGCGTCGGAAGCGCTTGTGATTGAGCACATAGGCCAAAAAGACCACGAACATAAACAGATTGGTGACGACGGTTGCGATGGCCGCCCCACGCAATTCGAGGCGTGGTAGGCCGAATACGCCAAACATCAGCAAATAATCGCCGATGGCGTTGACGACGACTGCGGCCAGGGTCAGCACCAGAATAATGCGGGTGGTATTGAAGGCCGACAGCATCGAGCGCAACACGACCACCGCGAGCCCCGGAATGAACATGGCCACGCCGATCTGAATATATTGCTCGGCCAGCATGGTGGTTTCCGGATTTTGGCCCAAAAACAGGAAGATCGGTTTGACCTGCAGGATGAGCGGAATCAACAAGGCGCTCAAAATGATGGTTGCCCAAAATCCCTGACGGACGATGCGGCGGACGGCGCGAATGTTGCGGGCACCGCGCGCCTGAGCGACGAGCGGTGCAATGGCGCTGATAAGGCCAACGGCGCCGACCAGAAAGGGCATGATGAAGGTCGAGGCCAGCGTGCCGGCGGCCAATTGCTTCGGCCCCAGCCAGCCCATCATGATCACATCAGTGGTAATCAGCGCATTCTGGGCGACCTGGGCAATGACAAGTGGCCAGGCCAGCGTAAATGTTTCGCGCAATTCGCGTAGCCAGCCAGCCCGTCTGCCAGCCGCCAGTGCGGCCGCGCTGGGCGCCGCCGTTGTCGTCTTATCCATATCAAAATCCTACTCGCCCGACACCCCTAGCAAAACGATTGAGGGGCGGGAAGCCTTTCCGTAACGCGCCGCATATCGTAGGCAACATGGCAAGGAGAATTGCGAATGAACCTTTCAGGATTTGCCCGTCTGATCGTTGCTGCCGGGGGGTATTCGGCGCCGTTGGTGTGATGAGCGGGGCGGGAGCCTCTCATGGCACCAATGTGCGTGACCTTGCGGCCATTTCGGTGATCTGCCTCGCGCATGGGCCAGCCCTTCTCGCACTTGGTCTACATGGGGTGCGCAGTCGTTGGTTTGGCGCTGCAGCGTTGCTGCTGGTCTTGGGCACGCTGGTCTTTGTGAGCGATTTGGCGCTCCGGCAGGGGCTTGGGGTGGCACCATTGCCGCTGGCCGCGCCGGTCGGCGGGGTGGCGATGATCGGGGGCTGGGCGTTGGTGGTTTTGGGCGCGATTGCGGGCCAAGCCACGGAATGAATATACAAAAGTTAAAATTTGGTTAGAATTGCAATGGAACTGACGTCGAGTTTCTGCATTTATACGACATCGGCTTTTTGGAGGGTAACTATGCATAAGATATTGATCGTCGCAGCTACCATTTTAACACTGGCGGCCTGTACCGCTACTGAAAAAGGTGCCGCAGTCGGTGCTGGGGCAGGCGCAGTTATTGGCGCAGCTACCACAGGCTCGGTGCTTGGCACTGTCGTTGGTGCTGGTGTTGGTGGCGTGGTCGGCGCTGCTGCGGGCAACATGATTGGCCGGGTTGAAGGCAGCAACAACCGTTGCGTTTACGAGCGTCGCAATGGCACGCGCTATGTCGATTCTTGCCCACGTGGCTAAATTAAAACGGTCGTGAGAACCCATGACCAGTCGCCGAAAGGCGTTTTGACATCCGGTTCCGGGCATGCTCCGGGATCGGGTGTTTTTTGTAAGTGCGGTAATTTGTCTTGAAATTCGAGTCGGAAACGGCCATATAATCGGCTACACGTTTACACTTGTCTTGCGCTATCTGATCGACCGGCTATGCCGGAAAGCTTGGCTACCTCCTGATCTGTGAATCGTTAGGCCCGGATTACCGTCCGGTTTTCAACCCTTAGCCGCACAATGCGGCGACCACTCGTTAAGAGGACTACGTTAATGGCCAGCATCAATGGTACCGTGAAATTCTTCAATACCACCAAGGGCTTCGGCTTCATTTCGCCAGAAAATGGTGAAAAGGACGCATTCGTGCACATCTCCGCTGTTCAGCGTTCGGGCCTGCAGGGCCTGTATGAAGGCGACAAGGTGTCGTACGAACTCGAAACCGGCCGTGACGGCAAGGTTTCGGCAACGAACCTGACCCTGCTCAGCTAAGAATTTCGCGCTTGCGCGATGACGAGAGAGGCCCCGTAAGGGGCCTTTTTTGTTTTTGTCGGGCGCGGATATGGTCGTACCGGAGGATTGTTGCTTGACTTGATCGGCCCGATTCCCTTATTTCTAAGTCAGTAAGTTTTAGGAGAGGTCCCGTGCGGAAAGCTATTCTCGTGGTAAGATTGCGCATTGGCACCGTGGGGTAAGTCCCCGCGAGCTTGCTGATGCGCCGAACACAGGTCCCGAAAGGGGCCTTTTTTATTGCCTTTTTTCCTCGAATGCGGACAAAAGGGCGCAATGGACCAGAAAAGCCGATATGGCAGCCCCAAAAGCCTGACTGGGCGGGGTGAAGAAGAAGGACCGAGACGATGACGGAGCAGACCAGCCAGGATAACCAGATAACGGGCGCCGAAATGGTGGTGCAGGCACTTGTCGATCAGGGCGTCGAGCACATCTTTGGCTATCCCGGTGGCGCGGCCCTACCGATCTATGATGCAATTTTCCAGCAGGATACGGTCCAGCACATTCTGGTTCGCCATGAGCAGGGCGCAACGCACATGGCTGAAGGCTATGCGCGGTCAACTGGCAAGGCCGGGGTTGTTCTGGTTACCTCCGGCCCCGGCGCGACGAATGCTGTTACCGGGCTGACCGACGCGCTGATGGATTCGATCCCGCTGGTTTGTATTACAGCGCAAGTGCCGACAACGCTGATCGGTACGGATGGATTCCAGGAATGCGACACTGTCGGGATTACCCGCAGCTGCACCAAGCACAATTATCTGGTCAAGAATGTCGCAGACCTGCCGCGCATCATGCATGAGGCGTTTTTGATCGCGACGACAGGCCGCCCCGGTCCGGTGGTTGTCGATATTCCCAAGGACGTGCAGTTTGCGTTGGGCGATTACACCAAGCCGGACCTCGATAATTTGCGCCATGCCAGCTATCGCCCGCGCATGGATGGTGATCACGCCGCGATCGAAGCGGCGGTTGACCTGATGTTGCGTGCCGAGCGGCCGGTGTTTTACACCGGCGGCGGCGTTATCAACGCCGGGCCAGAAGCTTCCGAGCATCTGCGTGAACTGGCTGAATTGACCGGCTTTCCGGTGACCTCGACGCTAATGGGGCTGGGGGCATTTCCAGCGTCAAACCCGCAGTGGCTGGGCATGTTGGGCATGCACGGGACCTACGAAGCCAATCTGGCAATGCATGATTGCGATCTGATGATCAATATCGGGGCGCGTTTCGACGACCGCATTACCGGGCGCATCGATGCATTCTCGCCCAATTCGCGCAAAGTGCATGTCGATATCGATCCTTCCTCAATCAACAAGGTTGTTCGGGTCGATGTGCCGATCATCGGCGATTGCGGGCGCGTGCTGGAAGAAATGATCCGCATTTATCGCAGCAAAACCAATCAGCCGCGCAGCGAAGCAATCGCGCCATGGTGGAAGCAGATTGAAAAGTGGCGCGGCGTCAATTCGCTGGGTTTCAAGAATTCGGAAACAGTGATCAAGCCGCAGCACGCGATTGCACGGCTTTATGAAGCCACCAGAGATCGTGATGTCTATATCACGACCGAAGTGGGCCAGCACCAGATGTGGGCGGCGCAACATTTTCATTTTGAAAAACCCAATCGCTGGATGACTTCGGGTGGCTTGGGGACCATGGGTTATGGCCTGCCGGCGTCAGTCGGCGTGCAGGTCGCCCACCCCGACGCGCTGGTCATCGACATTGCCGGGGAAGCTAGCGTTCAGATGACGATGCAGGAAATGTCGACAGCGGTGCAATATGGCCTGCCAGTCAAGATTTTCATTTTGAACAATGAGCGCATGGGCATGGTGCGCCAATGGCAGGACCTGTTGCATGGTTCGCGCTACGCTCATTCATATTCGCAGTCGCTGCCCGATTTCGTCAAACTGGCCGAGGCCTACGGCGGCAAGGGCATTCGATGTTCCGATCCAGCCAAGCTGGACGCAGCCATTGCTGAAATGATCGATTACGACGGCCCGGTGTTGTTCGATTGCCTTGTTGAAAAGGATGAGAACTGCCTGCCGATGATTCCGTCTGGCAAGCCGCACAATGAGATGATTTTGCCTGACACCGCCAACATTGGCTCGATCATTGACGAAAAGGGGCGGGCGCTGGTTTAGGCCAGGCTTGAGGACACGATCATGAATGCAAATTTGATGCCGACCGGATCGGCCTATTTTCTGACCAAGGAAACCCAGGAAACCGAAAAGCACACTCTTTCGGTGCTGGTGGACAATGAACCAGGTATTCTCGCTCGCGTGGTGGGACTGTTTTCCGCACGCGGCTATAATATTGACAGTTTGACCGTCAGCGAGACCGAACACGACAAGCGACTTAGTCGCATCACTGTTGTGGTGGTGGCGACACCGAAAACGCTGGTGCAGATCAAACTGCAACTGGAACGCCTGGTGCCGGTGCACAGGGTGCATGATCTGACTGCTGAAGGCACGGCGCTGGAGCGGGAACTGGCGCTGATCAAGGTTGCTGGTACCGGCGAAAACCGGGCGGAAACTTTGCGGCTGGCGGATGCATTCCGGGCGCAAATTGTTGATGCGACGGTCGAGAGCTTTGTGTTTGAGGTTACCGGCAAGCCCTCAAAAATCGACAGCTTCATTGCCCTGATGGCGCCGTTGGGGCTGGTGGAAGTGGTGCGGACCGGGCTTGCAGCCATTTCGCGTGGCCAAGAGGGCATGTAGGTCGACTTGACGCTTTCTGGACGGGCGGGATAGCACGCGCTAGCCGTCCGTTACCTTGTTCAAGAGCGGCTTTGCTGCCGCTGGAGCTTTTGCCATGACCCTATTATCCGTCAATCTCAATGCGGTGGCTCAATTGCGCAATCGCCGCGATTTGCCCTGGCCCAGCGTTGTGGGCTTGGCGCGTATCGTGCTGGATGCGGGGGCGTCGGGGGTGACCATCCATCCACGTCCGGACGAGCGTCACATCCGGCGCCATGATGTGCATGATCTGGCAGACCTTCTGGCGCAGGAATATCCGGCGGCGGAATATAATATCGAGGGCTATCCCAGTGACGATTTTCTGTCGCTGATCGAAGAGGTTAATCCGCATCAGGTCACGCTGGTGCCCGATGATCCGAGCCAAGCAACGTCGGACCACGGTTGGGATTTTCGCGGCAAGGGAAATTTTTTGACGTCGGTGGTGCAAAAACTGAAGCAACCGGGGCGACGGATTTCGCTGTTTTGCGACCCTGATGCTGGCGCGACGGGGATCGAACTGGCCAAGGCGACCGGGGCGGATCGGGTGGAACTCTATACCGGGCCCTATGGCGGCTGTTTTGACGATGCCGCGCGGGCGGGGCAAGAACTGGCGGCGTTGGCCGATACCACAGGAGCGGCCAAGGCGGCGGGGATGGGGGTCAACGCGGGCCACGATCTGACACTGGCCAATTTGCCAGCCTTCCAGGAAGCCGTTTTGGGGGTCGACGAGGTTTCAATCGGTCACGGGATAACCGCCGATGCGCTGATCGTGGGATTCGCCGAGGCGGTCCGCCAATACCGCGCTGTGCTCGCGGACGGCGCTGACTAGGCAAGCCGACTGATCAGTGTTGTCGAACAGTTTGTTTGCGATTGCGCAAATCTGCGATTGAGCGCCAGCTCTGACAGCCAAATAGACCAAAAACACTTAATTTATAAATACTTACATTTTTGTGCCCTAGGGTCGGCGCTGTGGCCGGGCGACGGCTATGTGCCTCCTTGTGCGCGTTTAGGACGGGCACATATATAGCCCCAGTTACGATTTGTTCCTGCGTTTGGCACGGAAGATCGTGCGGGAATATCTCAAGGAGTTTTGCTCCTGAGATTGCCAATCTGGAGAGCGAAATGTCCAAGCCAAAAATAGCCATCATCATCTCATCGACCCGCGGCACGCGGTTTGCCGACAAGCCAGCGCAATGGATCCTGGAAATAGCCCAGCAACGCCCGGAACTGGACGTCGAGCTGGTTGATCTCAAAGACTTTGATCTGCCGTTCTTCAACGAAGCCGCGTCCAATTTGTGGATGCCATCGTCGGACCCACGCGCTGTTGCCTGGCAGAACAAGATCGGCGAATATGACGGCTATATCTTTGTAGTCGCTGAATATAATCGCTCGATCACCGGCGCGTTAAAGAACGCACTGGATCAGGCCTACAAGGAATGGAATCGCAAGCCAGTGGCCATTGTTGGCTACGGTGCCTTGGGTGCCGCGCGGGCGGCTGAACATTTGCGCACGATCGCCATTGAACTGCAGATGGTGCCGGTGCGCTCGGCGGTCCATATCGCGGGCGGCGATTTCATGACTGTGCACCCCATGGGCAAGAACGAGCCGATCTCCGCCATCGCCGACCATCTAGTTGGTGGCGCGCGCGACATGCTTGACCAGTTGACCTGGTGGGTCAACGCAACCAAATCGGCGCGAGAAGAAGACCAGGTCGCTGAAGCCGCCGAATAGGGCGCCGTCAGACCTTCAAAGCACTATTCGATGCCATGCAAACTGATTTGGCCGCTCCCTCGGGGGCGGTCACTTTAATTCCGGGTCGAACCAATCTCGGCCTAGGGTGTTGTATGCAGATCGTGTCGGGTGTAGAACCCGCGCGCCTTTGACCAAAAAGAGCGCAAGGTTTATGACGCAGACCAGTGCGACCGACGAACCAGTCGGCATCGACGCAAGCGAATCATCCAGCCACAAAACCGATAATTTTCCCGTGTTGCTCCTTGGCGCACTCGGCGTGGTTTTCGGCGATATCGGCACCAGCCCGCTTTACGCGTTTCGTGAGGCGCTGCACGCGACTACGGGTGGGGTGGAACACAGATTGCCGCTGGCATCGGACGTGCTGGGGTTGCTGTCGCTGATATTCTGGGCGTTGGCCATCGTGGTTTCGACCAAATATGTTGGCTTCGTGCTGCGGGCTGACAATAATGGCGAGGGGGGCACGCTGTCGCTGATGAGTCTGGCGCGACGGGCGCTAACAGGCAGTCCTGCGTGGGTGCTCTATGTGGGCGTAGTGGGCGCCGCACTATTTTTCGGCGATGCCATCATTACCCCGGCAATCTCGGTGTTGTCGGCCGTCGAAGGTCTTGAAGTTGTCGAGCCGCGCCTGACCCTTTGGGTGGTGCCTTTGACCGTTGTGATCCTGATTGTTCTGTTCATGGTGCAGCGTTTTGGTACCGGCAAGGTGGCGGCGGTTTTCGGCCCGATCACGGCGATCTGGTTTCTGGTGCTGGGCCTATCGGGCATCGTGCATATATTTGAAGCCCCGGAGGTGCTTTGGGCGCTTAATCCATGGCATGGGTTGAGCTTTATTTTTAGCCATCTCAGCATTTCGCTTCTGGTGCTTGGCGCGGTCTTTTTGGCGGTGACCGGCGCTGAGGCACTTTATGTTGATCTGGGGCATTTTGGGCGCCGCCCGATCATTTTTGCCTGGCTGGTGTTCGTGTTTCCGTGCCTGTTGCTGAATTATTTTGGGCAGGGTGCCTTTGTTTTGCGCAATTTCAGGGCGGCAGAAAACCCGTTCTTTCTGATGCAGCCGGAGTGGGCCCAGCTACCGGTGGTGATTCTGGCGACTATGGCCACGGTGATTGCCAGTCAGGCTGTGATTTCGGGCGCCTATTCGCTGGCGCGGCAGGGGATCAACCTCAATTTGTTGCCGCGTTTGCATGTACTGCACACCTCGGAAACCCAGAGCGGGCAGATCTATATGCCGCAGGTTAATTCGATGCTGCTGGTTTCGGTGCTGCTATTGGTGCTGGGGTTCCGCAGTTCGAGCGCGCTGTCGGCGGCCTATGGTATCGCGGTGACCGGTGAAATGGTCGTGACCAGCGTGTTGCTGTTTATCGTGATGTGGAAAATCTGGGGCTGGCGCGTTGGCGCCGCGCTTGCCGTGGTGACGCCGTTGATATTGATTGATGTTGGCTTTTTCGTCGCCAATTCGGCAAAATTTGCCCAAGGTGGTTGGGTGCCGGCGTTGGTCGCGTGCATGCTGATCACGGTTATGGTCACGTGGATGGGCGGTCGGCGACGGCTGGCTGAAAAGACCCGCAGGGATGAAGTGCCTTTGCAGTTTCTTGTCGATAATCTCTCGCGCAAGCAACCCACCATTGTGCCCGGAACGGCGGTATTTTTGACCAGCGACATTGAAGGGGCGCCAACCGCTCTCTTGCATAGCCTCAAGCACTATAAGGTCCTGCACGAGCAGAATGTCATTCTGACCGTTCGAACCTCGGCTTCACCGATCGTGGCGGACGACGAGAAGGTCACGATCGAGACCTATAATGAATTGTTCAGCCGGGTGATCGTGACGTTTGGCTTTGTGGAAAGCCCCAATATTCCCAAGGCGTTGGCGCTGGGGCGGAAACTGGGTTGGAAATTTGACATCATGTCGACGTCATTTTTCCTGTCGCGTCGTTCGCTCAAGCCGGGCCAGAAAAATGGCATCATTCGCTATTGGCAGGACAAGCTGTTTACCGCGCTGGCCAAGAATGCCAGTGACGCGACCGAATATTTCCATATTCCCACCGGACGCGTGGTGGAAATCGGCACGCAATTGCTGCTGTAGCGGCAGTTATTTGGGAACGTCGGGGCAGAGATAGGGAGTGCTGGCGGCGGTAAAATGCTGTTCCTGCACCTCACGGCCAAGATCGAGTTTCAGTACCAGCTCGCTGCTACTGAGGGCGGCGATGTCGGCGTTGATGGTGACCCCGTCTTCGTCCCAGCTGATGGCGGTTTTTGAGACCTGTTGCCAGATCGACAAGCGATAGGTTTCCCAGCAACTGTCACTCACCAGCGTGCCGTCGGCCAGAAATATCTGCATGGTGCCAGGCTGGCCATCGTCGGTATCGGTGCGTACCCAGACGCGGTTGAGCAACAGGTTGTCGGTGGCAGCGTCGTCAGCGATGTCCATTTTTTCGCCAGAGTCGCGGGCAACGGCGGGCACTGGCGCACAAATGCCAACACCCCAAACACTCATCAAAGCTAATACTGCGGCCTTGGTATCCATGCGCGCCTCTCCTCTTGCATCATCGATTTGGCGATGCCCTAGTGCAGTTACAAGAGTGCGCTGCACATTGCGGTGTTTTTAGGATAAAGCCGTGGCAGTTTCACGGCTTTATCGGCTTTTTCTCAACTAGAGAGTCGCAAAGCCCCGCTGGTGCAAAACCTTGTCGCGGTCACGAATGCGACCGGCAGCCTGCACCGGCCAAAGCGAATAATCCTTGTCCTCGGGCTGAAGTTCCAACTGGGCATGCACCGCCCAGTTCGGATTTTCGAGTGCGCCGCGTGCCAAAGCAACCAGATCGGCTTCGCCGCTGGCAATGACGGCTTCTGCATCCTTGGGATCGCGGATCAAGCCGACGGCGGTGGTGGCGATGTCGGCACCGTCGCGGACCGCCTTGGCAAAGGCGACCTGATAGTGTGGCTCGGGCTTGATCTTGCCTTCAGCAAAGCCGCCGCTCGAGCAATCAATCATGTCGACACCACGGGCTTTGAGTTCCCTGGCAAAAACCACACTATCCTCGACCTGCCAGCCGCCTGCGGCGTCGGCATTGTCGCTGACCGAAATGCGCACGAACAGTGGCTTGCGGGCAGGCCAGACCGCGCGGACAGATTCGACAACTTCGAGGGGCAGGCGCATGCGGTTTTCGCGGCTTCCGCCATAGTTGTCTGTTCGCTTGTTGGCCAGCGGAGACAGGAACTGATTGAGCAAATATCCATGGGCGGCATGGACTTCGACAACATCAAAACCGGCCTCGTCGGCGCGCCTTGCGGCATCGGTGAATGCTGCGATGATGTTTCTTATCCCGGCGTCATCAAGCGCCGTTGGCGTTGTGAAGCTGCTGTTTTCAGCGTGAATGAGGGCGCTCGGCGCGACCGGAGTCCAACTTTGAAATCCGTGGCTGGATTTTTCGTCTTCGGTTTCGTCGAAGCCGTGGCGCCAGCCGATTGGGGTTGAGGCCTTGCGGCCGGCGTGCGCCAACTGGATGCCAGCGGCTGCGTTCTGGGTGTGCAGAAAATCGACAATGCGCTTGAGAGGGGCGATGTGTTCGTCTTTCCAGATACCCATATCGCCATAGGAAATCCGTCCTTCAGGGGTTACGCCACTGGCTTCAACGATCACCAGACCAAAGCCGCCCATGCCGAACCGCGCCAGATTGGCAAAGTGCCAATCGTTGGCCGACCCATCGACCGAAGAATATTGACACATGGGGGCAACCACAGTGCGATTGCGCAGGGTCAGGTCACGCAGGGTTAGGGGCGAAAACAGTTTGGACATTGTGGACTCATCTTGACTGGAAGCAATTGATGCAACTTGGGTTCTTTCCGCTTCATCGGCAAGTGCCGATATAAGGAAAATTTTCTGTTCTGTGGTCATTTGGCGCATCTGGTCGCCTGATTGTCGGTCGTTGTGGCTGAGCAACAGGGTTGAAAGTTCGCTCAGTTGGCCCTTGCGCCGAACCGTACGGTACGGTACGGCTATCGGGACGTGAGGAGACCGCCCGTGGCGCTGGCCATCAAGATCGACGAAGAGAGCTTCACCCCCCGACAGCAGGCAGTGCTGACGGCGGCGCTTGATTTGTTGGTAGAAAATGGCGATGGGCTAACCATGACGGCGGTGGCGCGGCGTGCGTCGTGCTCCAAGGAAACGCTCTACAAATGGTTCGGTGATCGCGACGGGCTGTTGACCGCGACTGTGCAATGGCAGGCGGCCAAGGTTCGGATGCCGCAGGTCAACCGGACCGGGTTGAATTTGAGTTCGTTGCGCGAAAGCGTCGAGCAGTTCGCGCGGGACCTGCTTTCGGTTCTGATCGGGGAAATCTCGGTGACGCTCAATCGGACTGCTGTGACCCACGCGGCGCAGGAAAAAGACAGTCTGGGCACGATTGTGCTCGAAAATGGCCCTCTGACCATTCGGCGGCGGCTCAAGCCCATTCTGGAAGCCGGGCGCGATGCGCGTCTGTTGCGCTTTGCGAGCAGCGAGGAAGCCTATCGGACCTTTTTCGGGCTGGTGGTGCGTGATGTTCAAATTCGTTTGCTGCTTGGCGACAAAACGCTAAAGCAAACCAATATCGAGGCGGATGCCAAGCAGGCAACCGACCATTTCTTTGCCCTTTACGGGTATTCGGCAACGCAATAACAGGGAAAATTCCAATGCGCGTTTATTATGATCGTGACGCTGATCTGAACATCATCAAGTCGAAGAAAGTGGCCATCGTCGGCTACGGTTCGCAGGGCCATGCCCATGTGTTGAACCTGCGTGACTCGGGCGTTACCGATGTGGTGGTAGCGCTGCGTCCCGGTTCCCCTTCGGCCAAGAAGGCCGAGGGCGAGGGGCTCAAGGTGATGAGCGTTGCCGACGCTTCCAAGTGGGCCGACGTCATCATGATGCTGACGCCCGACGAATTGCAGGCCGATATCTACAAGGAGCATATCGAGCCCAATATCCGTGATGGCGCGGCGCTGGCATTTGCCCATGGTCTGAACGTGCATTTCAACCTTATCGAGCCAAAGGCTTCGGTCGATGTGATCATGATCGCGCCAAAGGGCCCGGGCCACACCGTGCGCGGCGAATATCAGAAGGGTGGTGGCGTCCCTTGCCTGATTGCTGTGCATCAGGACCCATCGGGCAATGCCCATGATATAGCGCTGGCTTATGCGTCGGGCGTAGGTGGCGGCCGGTCAGGCGTCATCGAAACCAATTTTCGTGAAGAGTGCGAAACCGATCTGTTCGGCGAGCAGGCTGTACTTTGCGGCGGACTGGTCGAATTGATCCGCGCGGGTTTTGAAACGCTGGTTGAAGCTGGTTATGCGCCGGAGATGGCCTATTTCGAGTGCCTGCACGAAGTGAAGCTGATCGTTGACCTGATCTATCAGGGTGGCATCGCCAACATGAACTATTCGATCTCCAACACCGCTGAGTGGGGCGAATATGTTACTGGTCCACGTATCATCACGTCCGAGACCAAGGCGGAAATGAAGCGCGTGTTGCACGACATTCAGTCGGGCAAGTTCACTGCCGAATGGATGCAGGAAATCAAGGCAGGCGGCGCCCGCTTCAAGGCGACCCGTCGTCTGGCTGACGAACATGGTATTGAAGAAGTTGGCACCAAGCTGCGCGACATGATGCCCTGGATCAAGGCCGGCGCACTGGTGGACAAGGAAAAGAACTAGTCCTTTCGCCACGCTTATTCGATTGAAAGGGGCCTCGGCCCCTTTCTTTTTGCCCGATTGGCGGTAACACAATAACAAAAGGGAAATGGTTGCATGAGCAAAGCTGACGATATCGCCGGGATCATTGCGCAGGAGCAGGCGCTGGAATTCACTAATTTTGACGAGCATGTCGCGTTCGAACTAGGCGGATTGCTGTATCGCCGGGCGGTGGATGACAACCTCAGTTTTGTCATGGATGTGCGCACTTGGGATCGGCAGATGTTTTTTGCGGCGATGCCAGGGACAAGCGCTGATAATTCGGAATGGGTACGCCGCAAGATCAACTCTGTGCGGCGCTACCACAGGGCCAGCTATCGGCTTTTTCTGGAAAGAGATGAGGTTGGGCTCTTGCCGCCAATTTCGGGTGCGGATCCAGCCGATTTCGTCGCGGCGGGTGGTGGTTTTCCAATCCGGGTCAAAGGCGCGGGTATCATTGGTAGCGTGACGATTTCGGGTTTGCCTAGCCGAGGAGACCATAATGTGGTGGTTGCGGCGCTTTGCCAATTGCTGGGCAAGGACGCTGCCGAGCATCGTCTGGCGCCGGAATAGGCCGGGCAAGCAAGGGAGGTGGCGATGGCGTTGGATTATTTGTTGCTCGATGTGTTCACCCGGGAGAGATTGCAGGGCAATCCGCTGGCCGTGGTGCTGCATGCCGATGGCCTGCGCGACAAGCAGATGCAGGCAGTCGCTCAGGAATTCAATTTGAGCGAAACGGTGTTTCTGCAAAAGCCTGCGGTTGAGCGTAACAGTGCAGCGGTCCGGATTTTTACGCCCAGTCAGGAATTGCCATTTGCCGGGCATCCCACAATTGGCGCGGCCGTTGTGCTGGGGCTGGCAAACAAGGCGAACGCGGTGCGGATCGAGGAAAAGATCGGCTTGATCACGGCACTATTTGAACGCGTCGACAAGCAGAGCGGAGAGGCGCGTTTCACCCTGCCGCGATTGCCCGAACAGGTTGCTCCAGCAGCGGACCGCTTTGCCATCGCGCTGGCGCTGGGGATCGATGCCGACGAGGTCGGGTGTGGACCGTTTAAGCCCGCGGTCTATTCGGCTGGTAACATATTTCATCTGGTGCCAGTGCGTGACGCAGGCGTTCTGGCGCGGATCGAACGCAATTACGGGGTATGGGGGCAGGCATTTCCGCATGGGCGGCAGTCGGTTTATGTGTTCACCCAGACCCCAGATGAGCCCAATACCGACCTTGCGGCGCGCATGTTTTCCCCGGGCATGGGCATGTCGGAGGATCCGGGTACTGGTTCGGCCGCCGCTGCCCTGATCGGCCTGTTGGCGGCCCACGAAACCACGGCCGATGGACAAGTCGATCTGATGCTGCGTCAGGGACAGGAAATGGGGCGGTTGTGTCGAATAGAAATCCAGATGCGCAAGAAGAATGATGTCCTTGACCATGGCGCTATCGGTGGCCATGCCATTATCGTTGGAGAAGGGCGGCTGATGCTGGATTGACGTAGTTACTCTCAGGGGCGGGTGCTATATTTGATGCACGGCGCAATGGGGGCATAAATGGACGTTCTGATTCACTTGGTAATCTGGGTGCATATTATCGCGTTTGTTGCCGGAGGTTCAAATTCGGTGGCCGGACCGATTATTGGGGCGCGTCTGCATGGCGCTTCGCCCGAACAGCGGGCGGCCTATTTTGGCGTCCTTACTCAAATGGCCAGTGTGGGCAAAATTGCGATGGTCACGCTACTGGTAACCGGCCCGCTGGCGCTTTGGTTGAAATTTGGCGGGCTTGGTGGCGTCGGCATCTGGTTCTGGGTGAAGATGGCCTTGATCGTGGTCATGCTGGTCAGCATCGGAATGGGCGATGCCAGCGAGAAAAAAGCACAGGCGGGGGATCACGCAGCCGAGTCGCGTGCTGCCATGGCGCACAAGGTAACGGCTGTGGCGTTTGCAGGGGTAATTCTGGCCGCTGTGCTGGCGTTCAACTAAATCAATAGACGAAATTGGGCAGCTTGGTCTTGCGCTTAGATCAAAAGCCGCGCATTATTGGGGGGTAACTGGATTTTCGTCATGCAGCGCAACCGCGCCATAGCCATTGCCGTTGAACAGCGCCGGGTCGCTCAGACCCGTTGGGTCGCTGCTGCAATGTTGCTGCTCCCAGCTCTATTTCTACTTCTTATCAGCCCCTGGTAACCGACAGCTCGGCAAGCGAGCGGGTGGTCAGGGGATAACGTTTTCAAGCCGTACACAGCAATGTCCGGCCTGCAGAGCTTATGTCTCGCGGCCGTTTGATAGGAAAATACCATGACGACCACCGACACCAACAAAGACCGCGTTTTCATTTTTGACACCACATTGCGCGATGGCGAACAATCGCCCGGCGCAACGATGACGCTTGAAGAAAAACTGCAGGTGGCCGAAGCGCTCGACGAAATGGGCGTCGATATCATTGAAGCCGGTTTCCCGATTGCCTCGAATGGCGACTTCGAGGCGGTGGTGGCCGTGGCTAAGCAGGTCAAGAATGCCACGGTGGCGGGACTGGCGCGCGCCATTACCGCCGATATCGACCGGGCAGGGGAAGCGGTGCGGTATGCCCAAAAGGGCCGCATCCATACATTTGTTTCGACCTCACCAATCCATCTTGCCCACCAGATGAAAAAGACCGAGGACGAGGTCATCGAGATTATCGCCCGGACGGTGGCGCAGGCGCGCAACCTGATTGATGATGTTGAATGGTCGGCAATGGACGCCACCCGCACGCCGATTGAATTTTTGATGCGATGCGTGGAAACCGCCATCAAGGCGGGCGCGACAACGATCAACCTGCCCGATACTGTGGGGTATGCTGTTCCCGAAGAGCATTTTGCGATGTTCAAGACGATCATCGAAAAGGTGCCGGGCGCCGACAAGGCGATATTCTCGGTGCATTGCCACAATGACCTTGGGTTGGCCGTTGCCAATTCTCTCGCCGGTGTTGCGGGCGGCGCGCGTCAAATTGAATGCACGATCAACGGATTGGGCGAGCGGGCCGGCAATGCAGCGCTTGAAGAAGTGGTGATGGCGCTGCGAACCCGTGGTGACGCTATGCCGTACCATACCCAGATCGAAAGCCAGCACCTGGCGCGCGCGAGCCGAATTGTTTCGGCGGCTGCGAATTTCCCGGTGCAGTACAACAAGGCGATTGTGGGCAAGAATGCTTTTGCGCATGAAAGCGGCATTCATCAGGACGGCATGCTCAAGAATGCGGAAACCTATGAGATCATGACACCGGAGAGCGTTGGCATCAAAGCCACGACCCTGGTCATGGGCAAACATTCGGGGCGAGCCGCCTTCAAGGACAAGCTCAAGGAGTTGGGCTACGAATTGGGTGACAACGCGTTCCAGGAGGCGTTTGTGCGCTTCAAGGACCTGGCTGACCGCAAAAAGCACGTTTACGACGCCGATATCGTGGCGTTGGTCGATGATGAAGTGGGATCGGTTGGAGACCGTATTCGCCTGATCGCCATGGAAGTGGTTTCAAAAACCGGCGGCGTGCATCGCTGCGATATGACCCTTTCGATTGACGGCGAGGAAAATTCGGTAACCTTTGAAGGTACCGGTTCGGTTGATGCCATTTTCAACGCCATCAAGCAGGCCGTGGGGCAAGCGCCGCATCTGGTACTCTATGCCGTTGACGGAGTTACCGGGGGCACAGATGCGCAGGCTGGCGCGCACGTTCGTCTTGAACTCAATGGCCGAATTGCCTCGGGAAATGCTGCCGAACCCGACACGCTGGTGGCCTCGGCTCGTGCCTATCTCAATGCTTACAATCGCTTGCTGATCGAGCGCGGCGCGGCGGCGCAGGGCGCCATGGCTGGCTGATTTCGAGGGGTTGCCCACGCATTGCTGATGGCGTTGAGCGGGCACCTCTGAATGAAGTTTGTCTGTTAGTTTGCGCTAATGACAGGAAAATATGAGTGGGCGCTGGACAGGGAAGAATCCCTTTGCTAGAGAGCAGCCACTTTGGAAGCTCCGGCAGGGGCGAGTAGCTCAGCTGGTAGAGCAGACGACTCTTAATCGTCGGGTCCACGGTTCGAATCCGTGCTCGCCCACCAAAGTGCCTCCCAAAAGCAATGGTGTTCAGAATTATTCGCTGGCGCGGGCGTTTTTCTGGCCGGGATTGGCAAATCGCACTTGAAGATGGCACCAATCGTCCACAAATGCTTTTTATTATCAGTGATATCGTCTGCTTGAACTTCCGCAATGGCGTTTGGGGCGATATATCGCCTTGACCACTTTTTGCAGTTTGGGAGACGCAGCATGCCGTTCGGTCTTGAGTGGAGCTTTATCACTGCGTTTTTCCAGGTGATCATGATCGATCTGGTTCTGGCAGGCGATAATGCTGTGGTTATCGGTCTGGCGGCGGCGGGTTTGCCCAAGGACATGCGGGCCAAAGCCATTCTGATAGGCATCGCGGCTGCCACCATCATGCGCATTGGCTTTGCTCTGATCGCCACTCAATTGCTGGCCATCACCGGCCTATTGCTGGCCGGTGGTTTGTTGCTGCTCTGGGTTTGCTGGAAAATGTACCAGGAACTGCAGGTTGATCACGCCGGTGAACAGGCAGCGCTTGAAGCCATGGCTGACCAGGATCTGAATGCTGATGGCACAATTGCCGGCGGATCGCGTCGGAAAACGCTGCGTCAGGCGGTAACCCAGATCATTATTGCCGATGTATCAATGTCACTCGACAATGTGCTGGCTGTGGCCGGGGCAGCGCAAAAACACCCAGAGGTGTTGGTGTTTGGCTTGCTGTTGTCGGTGGCCCTGATGGGCGCCGCATCGGCCTTCATCGCCGGGCTCCTGAACCGGTTCCGCTGGATCGCGTGGTTGGGTCTGGCGATCATCCTCTATGTGGCGCTCAGGATGATGTACGAGGGGGCAGATCAGCTATTGGGATATACTCTTCCGCACATTCCCTTAGTCTATGGGGGACCCCACGTAGCCGAATAGGCTTTGGTAACCAAATGCCCAATTTTGTTGAAATTTGCGCGTCAAAATAGGGATTTACTCATTTTGCGGCAGTAACGTTCACCAGCAACCAAGCAAGCTGGAACTGCCAATGTCTATCGCCGCTGATCTTTCAAATGTCGACATTGTCGATCCCTCAGGCCGGGCGTTGGCCGAGACGGGCTTGCGGCTGGATGTATCGACGGTTTCGGGGGCAGAGTGGGACAGGACCATCGCCACATTCGATGAGGTCTGTCAGGAGCAGCTTTATACATTTGCGGTCACGCGGTGGCCAAACGTGGCACAGGAGCCGATGCTGTTCTCGCTTGATGGCGAGGTCGTTGGGGGCAGCCTGACCATGATTCAGAAATTGCCACTCGGCATTGGCAACATCGCGGTTTCCAAGTGGGGGCCGATGCTTAAGCAAGTCGATCACCCACGAGCTAACGAAATTTACCGCGCCATGATTGCGATTTTAATGCGCGACTATGCGCAGGAGCGCGGCATGATGCTGTCGATCCTGCCACGCGCGTCGTTGACCCCGGTCAATGCCCGCTACGAATATCTGATGAAGCAGGGGTTCAAGCGCGGTTCGTCGCTGCTGTTTCCTGATCGCTATATCGTCAATCTGCGTCAGGATGACGTGGCGCTGCGCAAAAGTTTTGCGCAGAAATGGCGCTATCACCTCAACAAGGCGCAAAAGGCCAGTCTGAGCTTTGAGCATGGCGATGCCGCGCGATTCAGCGAGTTTCATGATCTTTATCAGGCGATGAGTGACCGGAAGCAATTTCCCGATCATTCCGCCTATGACACTGTTGAATCGCTGATGGCACTGGAAGAGGCGCTGCGGCCCGAGCTGTTCTTTGTCCGGCACGAGGGTGAACTGGTTGCCGGTGCGCTAATCTTCAAGTCTGGCGATCGGGCCGTTTATCTTTATGGTGCCACCAATGATCGGGCGCTACCGCTGCGCGCCGGTTATTTCCTGCACTGGGAAATCATTCGCTGGCTGCGCGATAATACGCGGGCGAGTTGGTACGATCTGGGGGGCACTGACGGCTTTCAGGGGCTGCACCAGTTCAAAAAAGGCATGGTGGGAGACGCCGGGGTTATCGAGCCGGTGCCCCCTGTTGCCAATTATGCTGCCAACAAGTGGAGTTATCTGCTGGGGACAGGGGCATTTGCGGCGCGTGACGCGGTTCATGATGCACGCCGCAGGTTTGATGCCATGCGCTCAAACAAGGCACGACCGACACAGTCGCGCACGTCTGATAGCGAAGGCAACTGAAATGGGTTTGCATAGGCGGCTGGCCTCTCAGTCCACGGTCATATTTGCTGTTCGGATCTTTGGTGCGGCACTGGTGTTTCTGGTGCAGGCCCTATTGGCGCGCTATTGGGGTGCCGAGGTTCTGGGCGAGTATTTGTTGATCGTTGCTACGGTCAATCTGGTTGCAGTTGCCATGCCGCTCGGTTTTCACACTGTGGGCACCTATTTTTCGGCCGAGTATCGTGCTCGGGGCGACCGGCGGCGTTTGAAGATATTTCTGTTCAACGCCTATGGTCACGTGTTGGGCGCCATGGCCGTCCTGCTGATATTTGGCCATTATGTTCTCGATTGGGTGGGGGCTGGTAATACGACGCTGGCGGCGCACTTTGTTCCTGCGAGTTTGTTAGCGTTCGGAACGGCGACGATTTTCGTCAATGGGGCGGCGCTTGTGGGTCTAAAACGCCCCTATGCCGGCTTTTTTGCCGATACAATGTTCCGTCCGCTCACCCTGATCGCGGCGTTCTTGATCGGCGCGACCTTTTTTGCGACGCCCGATGAGGGCTTTTCGGCAATGTTGTGGGTCGTAAGCGTCGGCTATTGCTGCGTCGCGCTGGTTCACTTCGGTTTTGTCATGTTCACGCTGCCACGGGTTGGCGATACGGCGGAGCCGGGGCCAAGCCATCGCCCGCGCTGGTGGCGCTTTGCCATGCCCTGGGTTTTGGTATCGTTGGCGACGGACTTCTTTTTCGATATTGATCTATTGCTGCTCTCGAGCCATTTGAGCCGCGAAGAGTTGGCGGTGTTTGGCGTCTGTACGCGAATATTTTCGCTGGTGTCGTTTGGCGTAGCCGCCGTTTATGCGGTTACCTTGCCCGACATCTTTGAAAGCGAGGCGAACGCTGATCGCTCCGGGTTCAATCGCAAACTGGGTGACGCCAATCTGGTCGCCTCAGGGCTGGCGGTTTTGTTGCTGGTCCTTACAGCCATCGGCGGCCCGTTGGCGCTGACTATATTTGGTCCAACTTTTGTCAACGGAAGCCTGCCATTGGTGGTCTTGTGTCTGGCGCTGGTGGTGAGGTCGGCCATGGGTCCGGCGTCGCTCGTTTTGTCCATTCACGACCGGCCCTATGCCAGCCTGCCAGCCATTGTCCTGGCTCTGGGGTCGCTATTGCTCGGCAACTACCTGTTGGTGCCGCCGTTCGGACTGATGGGCGCGGCGGTTGCGGCGCTGATTTCCATCACGCTCTGGTCGGTTGCCCTTTGGGCTGTGGCGCTCAAGACTGCGCATATCGACGTCTCGATAATGCAATGGTTCCGTCGCGGCGAAGTTGTGGCCAAGCCAGCCGAATAATCACGGTTCAGAAATCGATTCATCGTTTGGCCGCAAGTGGCTGAGTGATGAGTCTATTTTCGGGCGAGCCAGCGTTTTACCGTACGGCTCAGCGCCCGGCGTGGACCGCCCCGGACACCGTGATCATACCCGGGAACGGCCTTGGTCAACCGGTGCTCATAGAGCAGATAATCTTCGCCAAAAATGTGCTGTTCAAGTGTGGCTGTCAGGGTGAAGCCCTGCCGCTCCATGATGGCGCGGGCAGGGGCATTTCCTGCCATGGTGTAGGTCGAAACCTTGTGGAAGCATCCATTGTCCCAGTGCTCGATGAAGCGACGCACGCTTCGGATGGCAATCGAGCTTTTGCGAAACTCGGGAAAGACACAGCTCCAATAAAGCCACAGCGTGCCCAGATCCGGTCCGCTGATCATAAAACCGGCAACTTCGTCGCCGCTGAGCAGCAGCATGACATGATACGGGTCGGCCTCGATGAGCGCCGCCAGATGGTTTCTTGACATGCGCGCGGTTTCGAACGCTTTGAACTCGTCGTTATAATAGGGCATGTCGGCAATGATTTCGCCGAGACGCCTATGAACCATATCAATGTCGGTAAAACTGGCGGCGCGATAGGTCGGGGCGTCGGGCTTGGATCCAGCCTCGGTGTCAGTCGCAGGCATCGCTATGCGGTTCATGACAATCTCCGGCCTCGGTGAGGAGGCAGTCTAACAGCAGCTGGGCCCATGCCGAAGCAGACTCGGCTCAAGGGGTTAATTGCGATTGCACGCTGATATCGGGAGGTCTGCGTGGATTTTGTGGTTTTCCTTGCCCAGACCTTCCGGTCTGACTAATCTCGCGCCAAAACAATACTTCGGAGGGATTAATGAGTGACCAACTAGTTTTCGAACCCAGCGAGGCTGCCGTTGCGTGCACCTATGCGACCAAGGCGCAATATGAGGCCATGTATGCGCGCTCCGTCAATGAGCCCGACGCATTCTGGGCCGAGCAGGCCAAGCGGATCGACTGGATCAAGCCCTTCACCAAAGTGAAAAACACCAGCTTTGCCTATCCGGACGTTTCAATTAAGTGGTTCGAAGATGGCGTGCTTAATATTGCTGCCAACTGCATCGACCGGCACCTGGCGACGCGGGGTGATCAAACCGCGATCATCTGGGAGGGTGATAATCCGGGCAACCAGGAGATCATCACCTACAACCAACTTCACGAGAAGGTTTGCCGTTTTGCCAATGTGCTCAAAGCCAACGGCGTAAAGAAGGGTGATCGCGTAACCATTTATATGCCGATGATTCCGGCCGCCAGCTATGCGATGCTGGCCTGCGCGCGGATCGGGGCGGTGCATTCGGTGGTGTTTGGCGGCTTTTCGCCGGATGCATTGGGTGGGCGAATCAACGATTGCCAATCGCGTGTGGTGATTACCGCTGATGAGGGACGCCGCGGCGGCAAATGCGTGCCGCTCAAGGCTAATGTCGATCAAGCGCTGAAAAATGGTGCCCAGGCCGATACGGTACTGGTGGTCAAGAACACCGGCAATAGTGTGGAAATGGAGGCCGGACGGGACGTCTGGTACCATGATGCCGCCGCGGGCGTTGATGCTGATTGTCCGCCTGAACCGATGAATGCGGAAGATCCTCTGTTTGTTCTTTATACGTCAGGCTCGACCGGCAAGCCCAAGGGCGTGCTGCACACAACGGGCGGCTATCTGGTGTGGGCATCGTTGACCCATCAATACGCCTTCGACTATCAGGATGGCGAGGTTTACTGGTGTACGGCTGACGTTGGATGGGTCACAGGCCACACCTATATCGTTTATGGCCCGCTGGCCAATGGCGCCACAACGGTGATGTTTGAGGGCATCCCCAGCTTTCCCGATTGCGGGCGGTTCTGGGAGGTGGTCGACAAGCACAAGGTCAATATTTTCTATACTGCACCGACCGCCATTCGCGCCCTGATGGGAGCGGGATCACAGTGGGTGGACAAGGCAGACCTTTCCTCGCTGCGGCTGATCGGCTCTGTCGGCGAGCCGATCAATCCCGAGGCCTGGTTGTGGTACAACAAGCATGTTGGCCGCGAGCGCTGTACGGTGATTGATACATGGTGGCAAACGGAAACCGGTGGCATTCTGATTTCGCCGTTGCCAGGGGCCGTTGCCGCCAAGCCAGGCTCGGCCACGCTGCCGTTTTTTGGCATTCAACCGGTGGTGCTTTCGCCCGAAGGGGTGGAGCAGACCGAGACCAAGGCTGAAGGGGTTTTGGCGATCAAGGACAGTTGGCCGGGGCAGGCGCGCACCATCTGGGGCGATCATGAGCGGTTTGTTTCGACCTATTTTGAGACCTACAAGGGGCTGTATTTTACAGGTGACGGCTGTCGGCGTGATGCGGACGGTTACTACTGGATTACCGGGCGCGTTGACGACGTGCTCAATATTTCTGGCCACCGGCTGGGGACCGCCGAAATTGAAAGTGCGCTTGTGGGGCACCCGAAGGTTTCGGAGGCCGCCGTTGTCGGCTATCCGCACGACATCAAGGGGCAGGGCATTTATTGCTATGTCACGCTAATGGAAGGCGAGAGCTATGACGATACGCTCAAGACCGAGTTGCGCAACTGGGTCCGTAAGGAAATTGGCCCGATCGCCACGCCCGACCTGATCCAGTGGGCGCCGGGCCTGCCAAAGACTCGCTCGGGCAAGATCATGCGCCGCATCTTGCGCAAGGTTGCGGAAAATGAATTCGGCAGCCTTGGCGACACGTCGACATTGGCGGATCCCGCTGTTGTGGAGAATCTGATAGAAAACCGGCAGAATCGACCTGCCTGATGGCTGATCGCGGCGGAGACTTGTTTTCCGCCGCAATTGCCAAGCAGTTTCAGGGCGCTGAGTTCAACAGGATTTTGCCGTGCTACTTGCCCTGAGACCCGCCCTGGCCGCCCTGGTCGCCAGCCTGATGATGATTGCGCCCGGATTTGCCGCCTCGCTTGACGAAATGGCAGGGCAAATGATCGTGATTGGCTTTCAGGGCGATAGCGCCAATGACAAGTCGATCAAGGCGCTGACCGCCGAACTGGCTGCCGGAGACATCGGCGGGGTCATGTTTCTCAAGACCAATGTGTCGAGCCTTGCGGCGGTCAAGGCCATGAATGCCGCGTTTCGCGACGCCAGCCCAGCGCTGCCGCCTTTCATCACGCTGGATCAGGAGGGCGGTGCTGTTGAGCGGCTGACCAAGGACGTCGGCTTCACCGAAATCGCCAATGCACGCACGATCGCGCGAAAAATGTCGCCCGAACAGGCCGAAGCAGTCTACGCCAAGATGGCCAAAGCCATTGCCGATCTGGGTTTTACCGTCAATTTCGGCCCAGTGGCGGACCTTGATATCAACCCCAACAATCAAATCATTGCCAAGTTCGGTCGAGCGTTCAGCGCTGATCCGGCCGTGGTAGCCCAATATGACGCGGCCTTTATCGCAGCGCACGAACAGGCCGGTATTTTGACGGCGCTGAAGCATTTTCCGGGGCATGGATCGTCGACCGCCGATAGTCACGAAGGCTTTGTCGATATTACCAAGACGTGGTCGAAAACTGAGCTGGAACCCTATCGTGCGCTATTTTCCCAAGGCTATACGGGTATGGTGATGGTGGGGCACCTGTTTCATGCGGATTATTCAGATGCTGGCGCCAAGACGCCATCTTCGCTTTCGAGCCAGTGGATCACGGGCGTGTTGCGCGGCGATCTGGGGTTTGATGGTGTTGCGATCAGCGACGATCTGGAAATGGGCGCCATCCGCAAGCACTTCAATCTCAAGCAGACGGTGACCGGCGCGGTGCGCGCGGGACTTGATGTGCTGCTGTTCTCCAATACAGCCAACTATCACGCGGGGCTCGGCGACGAGGTGCGGGCCATTCTGGTTTCGGAGGCCAAGGCAGATCCCGAATTTGCAGCGCGGATTGAGCAAAGCTACAATCGGATCGTGGCGCTAAAGGCCCATATCCGGTGACCGATCTGGCGAATCAAAATGTTGTTTTATTGCCCAAATGCGTGATTTCTTGATTCAGTGTGCCGCGATAAAGCATTGAAATATAATAAGTTTGTGAACCATCGGTGCGCATGTGAACGCAGATTGTTTCCACTTGGCCATTGGGCGGTTAAAGTGGCACCCCTTCGCGCAGTGTATTTGCGCAGATCAGGATGAAATGAGGCGCCAGGCTCAATGAATGAACCCCGAGAGACCCGACACGTTCGAGCCTTGTTTATATCGGACGTGCATTTGGGGATGAAGCCCATTCGGGTTGGGCAGTTGATCGATTTCCTGCGCGCCCATGAGGCTGATACGATTTATCTGGTCGGCGATATTGTGGACGGCTGGCGGCTGGCAAAAACCTGGCATTGGCCCAGCGAATATAATGTGTTGGTGCAAATCCTGCTCGACAAGGCCAATGCGGGCACGCGCGTCATCTATCTGCCTGGCAATCACGATGAGTTTTTGCGCGAATATCTTGGCACCTATTTTGGCGAGATCGAGTTTGTGGATCGTACCGTCCACACAACGGCGCAGGGCAAGACTTATCTGGTCATTCACGGCGATCAGTTCGATGTGGTGGTGATGAATGCCAAGTGGCTCGCCCATGTAGGGGACTGGGCCTATAATCTGGCGCTCCGGGTCAATATCGCTATCAACTGGGTACGGCGTCGGTTGGGCCTGCAATATTGGTCGCTGTCGTCGTGGGCCAAGCAAAAGGTCAAGAATGCCGTCAGCGTGATCGGCCGTTTTGAAGAGGCGCTGGTTTATGAAGCCAAGCAGTCGGGCGTCGATGGGGTCATTTGCGGCCATATCCACTTTGCTGACATGCACGATCGGCTTGGCATCCATTACATCAACACCGGCGATTGGGTGGAAAGCTGCACCGCGATTGCCGAGACGGAAGATGGCAGTTTTGAACTGATCAAATGGACTGAAATGGCTGCGGGTGAGCCACGCAAATTTCGGTTGCGTCGTCAGGACCGGTCTGCCGCCTCCTGAGGACTGCCGGTATCAGGCAAAAACTATTTGGCTTTCGTTGCCCCTAACGACTTGATCTTGGGCTGATTGCGGGCATGGTGGCGCCGGGCGCGTCCTTGCCCGGAGTTTCAAATTCATGGCCAAGAACATAGTGCAGCGGCTGTCGCCGGAGCTGCGCGCATCGATTTTTCATTCCACCGTGTTCATGTCGATGGGCGTGGCCTCAGTCTATCTGGCGATCTGGCTGACCGAGAAGGGTCTTAATACCGATCAGATCGGCATCATCAACGCTTTTCCCGTTCTGATTTTGCTGCTGCTCAACCAGTTGATCGGTCGGTTGGCGGACCGGGCCAGCGACTGGCGGACGGTCATTGCGATTCTGGCAATATTTGGTGGCATGGTGCCCATCGGCCTGTTCTTTGTCGATGAGTTCTGGGGAATTTTGCTGTTCTGGGGATTTTGCGCCATGTCGGCGGGTTCAATCCCCCAGTAGTCGACGCCGCGACAGTGCGAATGACCCAGCGCAATGGCAGCGATTTTGGTTTTATTCGCGCCTGGGGTACTGTCGGCTTTACCGCGGCAACGATTGTCGCCGGGCTGGTGATTGCCGCTTTTGGGCCCAAGGCATTTTTGCCGTTGTTCCTGGGTATGTCGATGTTGCGGGCATTGGCAGCGTTGCAGTTGCCGCGTTTTCGCGCACCGGCACAGCAATTGACGCTTGCCGCAGTCAAGCCGGGGGCAGCCAATGTTCGCGAACTGCTGAAACCGTGGTTTCTGCTGCCTCTGATCGGTTTTGCACTGGTCAACTCCACCCATTCCATCCTTGGCGGGTTTGCCGCACTCGTCTGGCATCAAAACGGGGTGTCCGAGCAATTGCTGGGCCCCCTGATTGCCACGGCGGCGGCGGCGGAGGCTGTCATCATGTTTGTCTGGCGCCGGATTGGCGGCAACATTTCAGCGCGCCACATGATTCTGATTGCGGCGGTGGCGACGGTGGTGCGCTGGACGGCGATGGCGTTCAATCCACCGGTCGCGGTGTTATTCGGCCTGCAGATGCTGCATGCCTTCACTTTCGGTGTCGGCTATTTTGGCGTGGTGCATTTTATCGCCAACTGGACCAGCGAAGACATTGCTGCCGAAGCGCAGGGTGGGGCCGTAATGCTACAGCAGGCGGCGTCCGTGATGGCGCTGGTTGGCTTTGGCTGGCTGCTGGGTCAGGTGGGTGTGACGGCATTTCTGGCGCCTGCGGCACTGGGCGCGGTTGGTGTGCTGCTGCTGATCCTGTCGCTCAAGATGCAGCCGCCCAAGGCGCATTGAAACTGCATTGCAGGCAAACAAAAGCGGCCCCATGGCTTTCCATGGGGCCGCTTATTTATTCATCAGGATCAATCAGCTGAGGCGCCCACTTGCGTGGGCCAGGGTGGTGTAGACCTTGCCGCGATCCGAAAGCAGGTGGGCACGGGTTTCGGTTGCCCCATTCGGGCCGGCAACAGCGCGTTTCAACAACTGCTCGAATTCGCCCATGTAGGCCTGGGCGGTGCGGGCGAATTCAGGGTCGCGCTGCATTTTCTTGCGCACTTCGTCGTAGGTGCCCTGACCAGACAGCGTATAAATCCGGCGCGAGAACACGTTGGATTCGCCGGCCTGATAGCGAGCCCAGGCTTCTGAAAGGGCCGCATCGTCGATGGCGCGGGCGATTTCCTCAGTCAGGCCCGATAGGCTTGCCTGCTGGGCGCCGGCCTGTTTGGCCGTGGCGTTGCGCAATACATCACGCAGCCAACCGCCGCCTTCCTGCTGAGCAGGGGCTTCGGTGGTCGCGGTGTCGCCGTCCTGATTTTTTAGAGCGGCGCGAGAGGGTTCAACGGGCTCGCGACGCGTTGGTTCTGGAGCCGGGGTCGCGGGGCGTGGTTCGCTGGTGCGGCGGACCTCGGCACGAACGGGTTCTGGACGTGGCGCTGGTTCCGGTGGCGCAATCGGTGCAGCCGGACGAGCGGGGGTGCGACGATCATTGATGTCGCTGGTCGCTGGCTGCGAGCGTACGATGGCGTTGAGTTCAGACAGCGCTTCGATCTGCTCGGCCACAACGCGCCGCATGGCGGCTGCACTGGCCCGCGTTTCCTCAGGCAGCTCGGAAACGCCACGGGCCAGTTCGGAGCGAGTGGCTTCGAGTTCGGTGCCCACTTCGCGCGCGGTCTGGCGCATTGCCCCTGCCGTTTCGTTAAAGCGGGCAGTGGCGTCGTCGATGGCCTTCTGCATTTCGGCCAGCATGGTCTCCTGGGCGACACGAAGGGCATCATTGGCGCGGCGCCCTTCTGCATCGGCACTTTCGCGGAAGCCGCCCATGCGTGAGGTGACATCGCTGCTGGTCTGTTCCAGCGCCTTGCGAAGCGAGCCAGTGTGATCGGCAACGGCCTTTTGGACCAGATCGGTGCTTTCCTCGATGGTGCCGGCCAGAGCGCCCTTGCTTGTGTCGAGTACCTTGGACACACCGTCGGTTGTGTGCGACAGCACTTCGCTGAAGCGCTCGCTCGTGGCGGTGAGTGTCTCGTTGACCCGCTCGCCATTGGCGGTAAGGGCCTCGTTGACCTGCAAGGTGTTCTCGGCCAAGGCGTTGGCCACAACATTGCTGGTCTGGTGCATAGCGGAGGAAGCAGAATCGCTGGCCCGTAACAGGGCGTTATCGACCTGCGAACTGGTAGAGGTGAGCGCGTTGTTGACCTTTTCGGTCGTAACATAAAGCGCGTCGTTGACCTTGTCCGTCGTGCTGTTGAGCGTGTCGTTGACGCGATCTGCCGTTGTTGACAGCGATTCCCGAACACGCTCGGTTGTCGTGGTCAGCGAAACATTGACGGTTTCGGTGGTTGTGGTCAGGGCCTCGGTCATCGTGAGCGAGGTGGCGGTCAACGTTTCATCCATAGCGCGGCGGGCGTCGATCATGCGGCGCTCGGTTTCGTTGACTGTATCGGCGATGGATTGGGCGAACATGCGCATCCGGCCTTCGATATCGTCGGCACGTGAGGCAAAGCTCGTTGCCAGGAGGTCCATGGCACCGCGACGTTCCTCGAGGTTTTCCAGTGCAAAGCTGCCGGTCGTGGTCAGTGCATTGGCGGCCTCGCCAATGCTGTTGCTCTCGGCGTCGAGCTTGCCAAGGATGCCGGAGAATTCGCCGACCATGGACTGGATGGTAGCCTGCAGGGCGCCAACATGCTGGCTGACCATCTGACCCGCTTCCTCGGTCTGGCCGACGGCCTGACGGACGGTACTCGAATAGTTGGCCGTCTGCTGGGCAACGCTGGATTCGAGCTGGGAAAGGTTGGTGGTCGATGCTTCGAGCACCCGCTGCAACAAGGTGTTGCTGTCGTTGAGTTTGCTCAGGGCATTGTTGACGTCGTCAAGAATGCGCGAGGTAGAAACAGCCATGATCGCTTCGGCTTCCCTGGCATTTTCGCCAAGTGCTTCGCGGAGGACATTGCCATGGCTGAGTAGGGCAACCTGCAACTGGTCGGATTTTTCGCTGACCAGTGATGCGAAGGCGCTGGTCTGCTCGTCGACGGCTGAATTGATCTCGGACATGCGACGGGCAATGCCCTGAGCCGTGTTGACAGCCTTTACCGAAACCAGATCGTCAATATTGGTGGCAGCAAGCTGGATCTGTTCAAGAGCGCCGCGCACCGCGACATCCATGCGGTTTGCGGTTTCAGTCACATCAGCGGTGATTGTACTGGTGGCGGTAACCAGGCGGGTGGCGATGGTTTCCTCGATGCGGTCAGCACCGGATTCCAGATCGGTCATCGACTGAGTGATCGCCGTGTTGATTGTCGCGTTGAGTGCCGTCAGGCGATCTGCGGTAATGTCGGCGCGGGCGGTGATGGCCTCAGGCAGGGTGCCCAGGCGTTGATCGACCATGTCGGTAATGGCCTGGCGCGCCGAGTTGACGCCGGTTTCGATGAGGTCGGCAGCCTGACGGGTGCTTTCGCTGACAGTGGTGGACGCGGCATCAATCCTGCCTGTCAGGCCGTTTTCGGCGTCAACGATGCGCACAATGGCGTCATCAATGCCATGACCCAGCGTGTCGTTGAACTCGGTGACCTTGGAGCCGATGAGCTGGGACATGGTGTCGACGCGCTCGGCCATGGTGTCGGTAACGCCGCGCAGCGATGTCTCGATCTTGTCGCGGGCGGTATTGCCCTGATTTTCTATGGTCGTTGCCAGTTCCGCCGTGCGCTGGCCGATGGACTCGGAAATCTCGCTAGTGCGTTCGCCCAGCATTTCGGACATTTGCTGGGTACGGGTATTTAGGGCTTCGGACAGCTGTGTGGTCCGCGTCCCTACGACGCCAGCCAACTGCTGGGTGCGGGTGTCTAGCGCCTCGGACAATTCGGTTCCGCTGGTGTTGATCGCACCAGACAGTTGCGCTGTGCGCTCGGCAACGGTTTGCGCGAAGGCATCGGAATGGCTGTCCAGAGCGCCGGTGAGGCCCTGGGAACGGTCGTCAATCTGGATCGCCAGATTTTGAGCCCGATCATCGATCTGGGCTGCCATGCGCTCGGCGCGCTCGTCAAGCTTGGCAGTCATATAGTGAGTGCGCTGGTCGACGCGGTCGGTGAAGCTCTGGGTCCGCTCGTCGATCTGATCAGTCAAACGCGTGGTGCGTTCGTCCAGCTGCTCGGCAAGTTTGCCGGTGCGATCATCAAGCTGGCTGGCGAGATTGGTCGTGCGGTCATCCAGCGTTGCCGCAAGATTGTCGCTACGCTCGTCGATCTGGGTGCTCAGTTCGGTCGTGCGAGAGGCGAGGGTATCGGCCAGGCGCTGCGTGCGACCGGCAATGGCCTGATCAAAGGCCTGCGTGCCGCCAACAAGAGTTTGTCCCAGTTCCTGGGAGCGAATGCGAATGGCTTCGTTGAGATCGCGGCTGCGGCTGTCGAGTGTTTCTTCCAGTTCGCTGGCATGGTTTTGGAAGGAAGAACTGATCTCCTTGGTCCGCCCACCAAGCATGCCATCAAGCTGCTGCGTGCGGCCATCCAGTGCCTCGGCGATGATATCCGTATGCCCGGAAAGGCTATCGACTATTTCTCGGGTGCGACTGCCGATGGTTTCGGTGATCAGCTGGGTCCGTTCGCCGAGCGCCGCATTCATTTCCTCGGTGCGCTGGGCAACGGCCTCGCTAAAACGGCCAGACTGCTCATCAAGTGCCATTTCGAGCACATTGGCTCGGGCGGCAAAGTTTGAGCTGTGGCGGCTCAAAGCCTCGACCAGACGGTCACCCTTGTCACCCAATACGCCATCAAGGCTGTGCAGGCGTGAATCAAGAATGTCGGAAATTTCGTTGAGGCGGCCATCAAACAGCGACAGTGATTCAGAGCCAGCGGCCACGATGGTGCCGTGAGCGCGTTCGGAGGTGTCATCGAGCGCACCACTGATTTCGATCAGAGCTGACTGCAGGCGACTGTCCATGGCGTTGAGTTGGATCGCAACGCTCTCGTCAAGCTGATGCGTCAGGGCGTTCAGCATGGTTTCGGCTTCGCGCGAGCGGCTGGAGAGATCGTTGTTGATCTGGGCGCCGATCATGTCGAGAGCGCCCGTAACCTCGTGACCGCGCTCGCGCAATTGATCGAGCAACGACGTGCCGCCATTGGTGAGCAGATGCGAAATCTCGCTGGTGCGCTCTTCAAAAGCGCTAGTAAGCGCATTGGTACGCTGCTCAAGCGCGCCCGACAAAGCGCCGGATCGATCTTCGAGCATACCCGACAGTGCGTTGGTGCGATCTTCGAGCGTGCCCGATATGGTTGCGGCGCGGCTGTCGAGCGCTTCTGTCAGGGCCGACATGCGACTGTCTATGGTCGAGGCAATTTCGTTCTTGCGCGTTTCGAAATCGCGGGCAATTGCGCCGGTGTGATCTTCAAAGCTGCTCGACAGGCGGGCAGCGCTATTGTCGAGCGCACCAAGGAATTCGCCGGTGCGATTATCAACCAACGCGATGAAGTTCTCGCTGCGATCACCGAAAGCGGTGCTCAAGGTATTGCCTGCGGTTTCGAGCGCTTTGGTCAGATTGCCGCCGCTATCCACGATGGAGCCAGCAATGCGCTGGGAGATCATGTCCAGATCAAACACCAGGCCAGTGTGGCTCTCGGTGATGGCTTCGCGGACGCGGTCGGTATTGGTCAATACGCTTTCGCGCTGGCTGGCCAGTTCCGAAATCAGCGAGCGCATGCGCGACTCGTTGTCGGAGTAAGTCCGTTCGAGCGCCGTAACCTCGTTGTGAATCATCACTTCGAGCTCGCCGGCACGCGAAAGGGCGCGTTCCAGCCCGTCGCCCAGCGCGTTGACTTCACGGCGGACGGCCTGACCGACCGAGGCGACCTTGTCGGCAGCAGCGACTTCGGGTTCGGCGAGCCGAATGGCCGCCTGGGTGATTGAGGAGGCGGCATTGCGCAAGTCCTGCGCGCGCCGGAACAGGGTAGCAAGGCTGAAAAATCCGAGGACCGGCAGGAACATGATGGCCAAAAAGCCGATGAAATCCAACGTGCCTATGAAGCTTGAAACGTCAATGGCACCAAAACGCAAATAGCCAGCGACGCCGGTTACTACGACCCATGCCACCGAAATGCCGAAGGCAACCCAGGTTGGCCTCGCCGACGAAGTGCCGTGAAGGTTCTGCATAAGCCGCGATGCGGGAAAGCGGTCGTCGTTGGCGACCGATCCTGCCTGCGCGGCGATCTTGTCAGCGGCGCGGGAGCGTTCGGATCGGGAACTATCGCTCTTGGGTTCAGCGTCTGCCGGGGCAGTGAACACTGAGTCCTTGAGGGCATCCTCTACGGCTGAAAAAGCCAGCGCTGCGGGATCATTTGCGGATTGGGTCGGGTTCTTAGCCATACTCTATACAACTCTCGCGTCGGCTTTGTTGCGACAATGCGGCATGCGCGAGTTGTATGACACGCGCCCTGTTTCCAGGATGCCTGCCAAATGAGTACAATTGGATGCAAAATACCCCAATGCCCCATCAACCCACGCCGCCGCGCGCTGGTTAGCCCTCATTAATACATTCAATTTGATCCAAACCGAACAATTTCTTACCCAAAGGTTAATTTTTTAGTGAGGAACTCGAAGAGTCAAACCGCAAACAAAGGCGAACTTGTGACTTAATCACCTGTTCATCCCGGCAAAATAAGGTTGTTGGTGCAGATATTGCCTCGATGGAGGCGAGCATGCCCGGCAACAAGGTTTTTGGCCCCATGAAACATGGTTCGGCAGCAGTTGAGGTTTTGGTTCCGGCGCTTGACGAAGAGCGCGGTGGGCCGATTGATCGTGTGCATCTGGCCAAGCAGTGCCTAGGCGACGCAAATCTCGAGATCGAGATTTTGCGTATGTTCGATCTGACGATCCAGACCTATATGGACCGGTTACGTCAGGCCGAAGACCCCGAGGAAATAGCTAAAGTTCTGCATACGCTCAAGGGGGCCGCAGCCGGCGTTGGAGCGGTGGCAATTGCAACGCTTGCCCGCCAAGGCGAGCAGGAGATGCAGGCCGGTCGGAACGTAGAATCTGAGGCCATCGCGGATATCGGCATGGCCGTTGAAGAAGTGCGCGCCTATATCACCCAACAGGTTGGCCTCGACGACGAATAGCCAATGATCGCGCATGATGAATTGCGCCTGCCAGTAGCGTGGGGCGGTCGGCAATTGTTGATGCCAGAATGTGTCCGCAAGTTTGACGCCTGCGCGGGCTTGGGCCTATAGAGCGGCCAACGGCATTTTCAGCCCATTGATGTAAAGTTGTCAGCGTGCCCTATATAAAGTGGCTGGCAAGCGGCAAGGCGTTTCGATTTTCCATGAGCATGACTGATCTGTCTCCAGAGCAAGACCGTGTGGCGGTAGCGCCATTCCAGACACGGCGCACCTTTGCCATCATCTCGCATCCCGATGCGGGCAAGACGACGCTAACCGAACGTTTGCTGGCGGCTGCCGGAGCTATTCAGGCCGCGGGAGCAGTGCGGGGCAAGGCCGGGGCGCGGTCGACGCGTTCTGACTGGATGGAAATCGAGCAAAAGCGCGGCATTTCCATCACCTCGTCTGTGATGACTTTTGAGTTGAACGGGCTAACGCTCAATCTGCTCGACACTCCCGGCCACTCAGATTTTTCCGAAGACACCTATCGCACGCTGACGGCCGTTGATGCGGCAATCATGGTGATCGACGCGGCCAAGGGCATTGAAGCGCAGACGCTCAAATTGTTCGAGGTTTGCCGGCTGCGCGACATTCCTATCATTACCTTTATCAACAAGGTGGACCGCGAGGGGCTGGGCCCGCTTGATCTGATGGATGAAATTGCGGGCAAGCTGGCGCTCGATCTGACGCCGATACTATGGCCCATCGGGCAGGGCGTTGATTTCCACGGCTATATCGACTTGCTCGAAAAACGCGTTCTCAATCCGGCAGGCAAACCGATTGCCGAATATGAGGAGATTGAGGATCTGCTCGATAATGATGCGCTGGTGGATGACCCGGTCTTCATGACCGCGCTTGAATCGCTTGAGCTGGCGCGTTCGGCGCTACCACCATTTGATTTGGCTACCTTCCATGCCGGCCATTTGAGCCCGGTATTGTTTGGTTCGGCGCTCAAGGGCATTGGGGTGGCTGAATTGTTGCGCACGCTGGGCGAGTGGGGGCCTGAACCGCGCCCGCAACCGGCCATTCCATTGCCGATCCAGCCGGCGGATAAGAAGGTGTCGGGCTTTGTCTTCAAGGTCCAGGCCAATATGGACGCCAATCATCGTGACCGCATTGCCTTTGTGCGGCTGTGCTCGGGCACCTTTACCCGTGGCATGCGGCTCAAGAATGTACGGTCGGGCAAAGACATGGCGGTTTCCAATCCGATGTTCTTTTTCGGCAATGATCGCGAACTGGCTGAGGAAGCTGTGGCCGGAGATATTGTGGGCATTCCTAACCACGGCACGCTTAGCGTTGGTGATACGCTGACCGAGGGGGCGACGATCAATGTGACCGGCATTCCCAATTTCGCGCCCGAAATCATCCGCCGCGTCCGGCTGATGGACGCGATGAAGACCAAGCAGATGGCCAAGGCGCTCAATGATCTGGCCGAAGAAGGCGTTGCCCAGGTTTTCCGGCGGATCATGGGATCGGACTGGATCGTGGGTGTCGTTGGCCCGCTGCAGCTGGAAGTGCTCGGATCGCGCATCGCCAAGGAATATGGTGTGCCGATAGATTTTGAGAGCATGAATTATGAGGTGGCTCGCTGGGTCGAAAGCGATGATCCTGAGGAGTTGAAGCGCTTCATTGCGGCGCAGAAAAACAACATCGCCGAGGATCGTACGGGTTCGCCCGTGTTTCTGGCGCAAAATGCCTGGTGGGCGGACCGTGCCAAGCAGGATTTCCCCAAACTGCGCTTCATGGCGACCAAGGAACGGCATTGACCGCCGCCCCACAGATCGAGGCCTTTCTGAACGATGTGAAAACAGCGTTCAATGAGGGCAATTTGGTGCGTCTCAAGCTCATGGGCTATCACGGGCCGGAAGAGGCGCTGAAGTCGGTTGAGATCAAGAAGATCGTGGTCAAGCGCCTGGACAAGCTCAGTTTTACCTATCGTTACAAGACCCGTGACATCATCAAGAACCATATTCTGCCCGAGGCCATTGGTCTGCTCAGGGCCGATCTTGGCGATGCGTTTCGCACGGCACTCCTTGAGACAACAGAGTTCGATCTTAGCTTTGAACGCCAGGGCGACAAAGTGCGCACCAAACGCCACAAGGCGAGCCGCCCGGTCCCCTCAGCCAGCCATGACCGGGCCAAGAACCGGCTGATTGCACCAGAGGGCAAGAGCTATCTGCACGCACTCAAGATCACGGACGCGCAAGGTAATGTCCTGAAGGCGGCGCAGGATAAATATCGTCAAATCAATAAGATGGTTGAGATTTTTGCGCCTTTGATTCAAGCAATTCCGGCCGATCGGTTGCATAAAATTGTCGATATGGGATCGGGCAAGGGTTATCTGACCTTTGCGCTTTTTGACTATCTGACCAACACCGCCAAGGCAGATGTCGAAATCGTCGGCGTCGAGTTCCGCGATGAGCTGGTGACGCTTTGCAACGGCATTGCAGGCGATGCCGGTTTTGCCAAACTGCGGTTCGAGCAGGGTGCCATTGAGCAGTTCGATAGCAGCGATGCCTCGGTGGTCATTGCCTTGCATGCCTGCGATACAGCCACCGACGACGCCATTCACAAGGGCATTGTGGCGGGGGCCGAGTTGATTGCCGTGGCGCCTTGCTGCCACAAGCAGATTCGCCGCCAGATCGAGGCGGGGAAGGCTCGCAATGACCTCGATTTTCTGTTGTCGCATGGCGTATTCATGGAGCGTCAGGCGGAGATGGTCACCGACGGATTGCGCTCGCTGATCCTTGAAGCGGCCGGGTACAAGACCAAGGTTTTTGAGTTTATCTCAGACGCGCACACGCCCAAGAATGTTCTGATCGTTGCTCAGAAAACCCACATTGCGGCTTCGGAACGCACCGCGATCCTTAACCGAATAGAGGCGACCAAGGCCTATTTCGGCATCGGCTACCATCATCTTGAACGGCTACAAAGCCTCTAGAACTTGCAGCGTTTCGGCGCTGCGGCTATATCCCCAAAATATTCTCACCCAAGAACTGGCCCCATGACCAAAATTACCTTTATCGAAGCCGACGGCACGCGCCATGAGACCGATGCGGAGGCTGGAGCCACCGTCATGGAGACGGCGATCATGAACGCGGTGCCGGGGATCGTTGCCGAATGTGGCGGCGCCTGCACCTGCGCGACCTGCCATGTCTATGTCGACAAGGAATGGGAAGAAACCGTGGGTGGTCCCTCGGCTATGGAAGAGGACATGCTCGATTTTGCCTTTGAAGTAAAACCGTCCAGTCGCCTCAGCTGCCAGATCAAGGTCAAGGATGAACTTGACGGTCTGGTGGTGCATGTGCCGGGTCGTCAGGGCTGATTTTCGCCTTTGTCGTCAAATTGGGGCTGCGCAGAATTTTCTCCTGCTGACCATGCAGCAGATTATTTTGGCGGCATTTCCCCCATGCGTCGCGAGCTGTTCTAAGGGGAAGACGCGGCGGGAAATATAAAAGCGATTGCTGCGCAAAGCCTTGTGAAAGCAGGGGTTTCAGGCCTATTTTTGGTCTCCACAAGAGAGGCCAAAATGAGTCAACTCAACACATTTCCGTTGAGCTTCAAGGTTCAAGGACAGCGCATTGTCATCGTTGGTGGTGGCGAGGAAGCGCTGAACAAGGCGCGGCTGGTAACCAAGACCAGCGCGCAGACCGTGATTGTCTCTACCCAGATCACAGCCGATTTTTCGGGACTGGATGTCACTTTGATCGAACGCCCGTTTCGCGAGAGCGATCTGGATGGGGCTGCGCTGGTTTTTGTTGCCGACCACGGGCCGGACGGGTCGGCGGCCAAATGCGCGGCACGGGCGCGCCGGATTGCCCTCAATGTGGTCGACGTGCCGGGCGAATGCGATTTCTATACCCCCTCAATCATTGATCGAGCGCCGCTGACCGTTGCCATCTCGACTGAAGGTGATGCGCCGGTGCTGGCGCGTCTGGTGCGCGCACGGATCGAAGCAATGATGTCGCCGCGTCTGGGGGCGATTGCAGCGCTGGCAGGCCGGATGCGGCAGCGGGTGGAGGCACTGATCGGGGACGGTGGGGCGCGGCGGCGCTACTATGAAGACCTAGTGCAGTCGGCCGAGATTGATCTGGCGATTTCCACCGACAACGGCAATATCGCAGCCGAAGCCCTGTTGAGTCGGCATCTTGAAAAAGAGCGGGTCGGATCGGTGGCGCTCATCGGGGCGGGGCCGGGCTCCGAGGATCTATTGACGTTACGCGCGCAGCGCCTGCTGCAGGAAGCCGACGTCATTGTGCATGATCAGTTGGTGCCGGGTGCCGTTGTGCAGATGGGGCGGCGCGATGCCGAGCAGATTTCGGTCGGTAAGGCCAAGGGCCACCATTCATTTTCACAGGCGCAGATCAATACGCTGCTCGTTCGGTTGGCCGGGCAAGGCAAGCGGGTGGCGCGACTAAAGTCCGGTGACCCCATGGTGTTTGGGCGGGCTGGCGAGGAAATCGCGGCACTTCGGCAGGCCGGGGTCGCCTATTCCATCGTTCCCGGTGTCAGCGCAGCGCTGGCTGCGGCTGCCGATACAGCGACGCCGGTGACCCTGCGCAAGGTTTCAAGCGGGTTTGTTATGGCGACCGCGCATGGCGCTGAGGATGCGGATCTCAATCATTGGGCCGCGCTGGCAGCGGCCGGGATCACGCTGGCTCTTTATATGGGTAAATCGATTGCGGACACGGTTGCCAGCCGGTTGATCGGGCAGGGCGCATCGGCACAGTTGCCAGTGGGCATTGTGGTCAATGCAGGCCGGCCCGATCGCACATTTTATCGCGGCACGCTAGGCCAACTGGCCGGTGGTGCAGTGCCGTTTTCGGCGGGGCCGGCGATCATTCTGGTAGGCGAAGCGGTGGCTGCGGGCGATTGGGCCGACGCTGCCGATGTTGCGGCTGAACACATCAAGGTGGCATAATGGAAATTCTTGCAGGGAACGAGTTGACCTCGGGTGGCGTGGTTTATCTCGATCCAACGGGACGATGGGTGCAGGACATGCAGGCCGCCTGGCGCTTTGGCAAGGATGATGGCGTGTCCCGCGACAAAGCCATTGCCGATAGCAACGCTACAACGCGAATTGTGAGTGTGGAGGTTGTGGCAGTCAGCGATGTCGACGGCCTTCTGATCCCATTGCGGATGCGCGAGCGGATCCGAGCCAAGGGGCCGACCACCCGCAATATCCTGAACGGCGCGGTTTTCGACCGTCAGCATTTGAATGAGGACGGTCATGTATCGATATGACGAGTTTGACGCCGCATTTGTTCGGGCGCGTACCGGTCAGTTTGCCAATCAGGTTGAACGGCGGCTCAAGGGTGAAATCAGCGAGGAGCAGTTTCGCCCGCTTCGGCTGATGAACGGGCTCTATTTGCAATTGCACGCCTATATGCTGCGTATTGCGGTGCCTTATGGGACGCTGCGGTCTCAGCAGATGCGCAAGCTTGCCCATGTCGCGCGTACTCATGACCGGGGCTATGGCCATTTCACCACCCGGCAGAACATTCAGTTCAACTGGCCGCGTCTCAAGGATGTGCCGGTTATTCTGTCCGAGTTGGCCTCGGTTGAAATGCATGCCATCCAGACGTCGGGCAACTGCATTCGCAATGTAACGACGGACCAGTTTGCCGGCGCTGCCCACGACGAAATCATCGACCCGCGTCCGGTTGGCGAAATCATTCGTCAGTGGTCGAGCCTGCATCCCGAATTTTCCTATTTGCCGCGCAAATTCAAGATTGCGCTTAACGGGGCGCCGCATGATCGTGCCGCCATTCGCTTTCACGACATTGGCCTGCAAGCGACAACCAACGGTGACGGCGATATTGGCTGGGAGGTTTGGGTTGGCGGCGGGCTGGGCCGGACGCCGATGGTGGCCAAGTTGATCAATTCCTTCGTGCCTCACGAGCATTTGTTGGCCTATCTGGAGTCGATCGTTCGCGTCTACAATCGCTATGGTCGCCGGGACAACAAGTTCAAGGCGCGGATCAAGATCCTGGTGCATGAGGAGGGTCTGGAAACCATCAAGGGGCAGGTTGAAGCCGAATTTGCAGAAATGCGCGGCGGCCAACTGACCTTGCCGCAAGAAGAACTGGACCGGATCAGCGCCTATTTCGCGCCGCCTGCGTTTTCAGCGCTGCCGGATACGCCTGTCGACATTGCGCGGGAGGACATCCTCGATCCCGTCTATGCGCGCTGGCTGCGGCACAATCTTAATCGCCACGTTCAGCCCGGCTATACCTCGCTGACCATTTCGCTAAAGCCGGTTGGTGGCTCACCCGGCGATGCGACTGCTGAGCAGATGGAGGCGGTTGCGGACCTGGCTGAACGGTATTCGTTCGACGAATTGCGGGTTACCCACGAACAAAATCTGGTGCTGCCGCATGTGGCAATCAGGGATTTGCGCGCCGTTTACGATGGGCTGGTCGCGGTGAAGCTGGCTGAAGGCAATGCCGGACTGATCACCGACATCATCTGCTGCCCCGGCATGGATTTTTGCTCGCTGGCGACGGCGCGCTCAATCCCGATTGCTCAGGCGATCTCTCAAAAATTTGCCGCTCCCGAACGGCAGAAAGACATTGGCGATCTCAAGATCAAGATCTCCGGCTGCATCAATGCCTGCGGTCATCATCATGTTGGCCATATCGGGGTTTTAGGCGTCGAGAAAAAGGGCGAGGAACTTTATCAAATTACCCTCGGGGGAGATGCGACCGAGAATGCGTCCGTCGGCAAGATCCTTGGACCCGGCTTTGACGCCGATGGTGTGCCGGGGGCGATTGAAACGCTGGTGGAGACCTATCTGGCCAGGCGTGAAAACGCTCAAGAAAATTTCATCGCCGCCTATCGCCGATTGGGCGAAGCACCGTTCAAGGAGGCGCTTTATGGCAATGGCTAGCACCCTTCATTCCGACCGGCAGCCGGACAAGCTGCGTTCGCTTGGCATTGTCGCTCTCAACGGCATGTTTGACGAAATGGACGCCGTTGGCGTGATGCGCCAGGCGGTTGCCGAAATCCTGCCCGGCGATGTGGCGATTGTTTCCTCGTTTGGCGCGGATTCTGTGGTGCTGCTGCATATTGCGGCGCAGGTTGATCCAAGCCTGCCGATCTATTTTCTGGAAACCGGCAAACATTTTCCCGAGACCCTGGCCTATGTCGAACAGCTCAAAAAGCAGCTCGGCCTGATCAATGTTACTGCCATTCATCCCGCTCCCCACGATCTGGCCCGATTTGATCCCGATGGCGATCTTTGGGAAACCGACCCTGACAGCTGCTGCCATATTCGCAAGACCGAACCGCTCGAGCCGATTACCGAACAGTTCGGTGGCTGGGTCACCGGGCGCAAGCGGTTCCAGACCAAGGAACGGGGCGTTTTGCCGCATTTTGAATTGACCAGCGATGATCGCATCAAGATAAATCCACTGGCCTATTTTAATGACGCCGATGTTGCCGCCTACAAGGCCGAGCACGACCTGCCGGAACACCCGCTTTATTCGCATGGCTACAAGTCGATAGGGTGCGCGCCCTGCACGTCTGTGGTTGCTGAAGGTGAAGATCCGCGCGCTGGGCGCTGGCGGGGTCTGAACAAAAAGGAGTGCGGCATTCATTATGACTTCAGCGGCGCCATCGCCTCGCCGATGAATGCGGCAGACAAGTACAGCTTGTTCAAGGACGGTACTTTCGTTGCCGATCCCTTCCGCGTCTGGGACGAAACCATGGTTGCGGGTGAGGCGCGATATGCTCATGTGCCGCTGCCGGTTTTTCTGGAGAACCGCGAGGCGTTTCTGGCCAATCCGCATCCGCTCGGCCTTTTGGTGTCGCCGGGAGATCGGGTTGAGGACGCCGAAGCCGATCTTGGCCGATTTGTCTCGATTGCCATCAAGTTTCCGGCCTTTACCGATGGCCGGGGTTATTCAACTGCGCGGTTGCTGACTGAACGTTACCAGTATGCTAACGAATTGCGCGCGGTGGGTGACATATTGCAGGACCAGATTCCGCTAATGCGACGCTGCGGTATCAACGCGTTTGTGATAACCCACAAGCCAACACGCGAAGCTCTGATCGAAAATCGTTTGCCAGAGGTCAACATTTTCTATCAACCGGTGGGGACCAGCGAAGTGCCTGTAGGCACGCGCCCCTACTTGCGCCGGGCCAGCTGATCGCGGCAACTTACGCATTCCCGCAGACGTGGGGGTGACCCCGACGAAACGAGGGCTTTTAACCCTCCAATTGGACTTGAGACCTGATGAACGGAACTGAAATCGTCACCGATGTTGTTGTAATCGGCGCTGGCCCCTGCGGGCTGTTTGCAGCCTTTGAATTGGGACTGCTGGATCTCAAATGCCAGTTCATCGACATTCTTGATCGTCCTGGCGGGCAGTGCGCCGAGCTTTATCCAGAAAAGCCGATCTACGACATTCCCGGTTTTCCGGTCGTTACCGGGCAGGAACTCACCGAAAACCTGATGACGCAAATCTCCCCGTTTGCGCCGGAATTCCATTTCAATCGCATGGTCGATTCGATTGAAAAGCAGGAAGACGGCTCGTTCCGTCTGGTCACCGATGCCAATGAGGTATTTTTGGCCAAGGTGGTGGTGATTGCTGCGGGCGGCGGTTCGTTCCAACCCAAGCGGCCACCGGTAGCAGACATTGAAGCGTTTGAAAACAAATCAGTTTTCTATTCGGTCCGCAAGATGGACGATTTCCGTGGTCAGGACGTAGTAATCGTCGGCGGTGGTGATTCGGCGCTGGACTGGACCTTGAACCTCCAGCCAATTGCGCGCTCGCTGACGCTGGTACACCGTCGGGCCGTGTTCAAGGCAGCGCCTGCTTCGGTCAACAAGATGCAGGAGTTGGTGGGCGAGGGCAAAATTAATTTCCTCACTGGCCAGATTGCCAAGCTGGACGGCGAGAATGGCCAGCTCAACCATGTGCATCTGACTACCGACGCGGGTGATCTGTCTGTTCCTGCGACGCGTTTGCTGCCGTTTTTCGGACTGACAATGAAGCTGGGGCCGGTCGCTGACTGGGGGCTGGAGCTCAATGACAATCTGATTTCGGTCGATACTGAAAAGTTTGAAACCTCGATCCCCGGCATTTTTGCCATTGGCGATATCAATACCTATCCCGGCAAGCTCAAGCTGATCCTTTCGGGGTTCCACGAAGCCGCACTAATGGCGCAGCGCGCCAAGAAGATCGTTTCGCCTGATGAGCGCGTGATTTTCCAATACACCACCTCTTCGACCAAGCTGCAAAAGAAGCTTGGCGTCGCCTAGCGGTGGAGGACCGGCGATGAAAATCCATGTTACCGATCAGGCGGGTGCCGAGCACGAGCTTGAAGGGCTAGACGGTTGGCGGGTGATGGAAGTCATCCGCGACTGGGGCCTTAATATCAAGGCGGAGTGTGGCGGCGCCGCCGCATGCGCGACGTGTCATGTTTATGTTGATCAGCAGTGGCTGGACAAACTGGCTGACCCCAGCGATGACGAGGAAGACCTGCTTTATTCAACGCTGGACAAAAAACCGAACTCGCGGCTTTCGTGCCAGATATTGCTGAGCGATGCGCTGGACGGTCTCAAGGTCACTCTGGCGCCCAGCGCGGCGCAAAGCTGAGGGCTTGCCGCCCAACGGGTGGCAAGTGGGTCGTTATGCGGCGAGCAATGCCTCGAGCTTGTCGATGCAGCCGCCCCAACCCTCCAGATGCATGTCGCGGATTGCGGTATCAGCAAAGCGGGAATGGTTGAGGACCAGTTCGGTCCCCTCGGGATGGGGCCGGAAGTCCAAGGTTACCAGCGTTGGATCGCCCGGCACCATACTGACGCTCCAGGTGTAAACAAGTTGTTCGGGCGGCGTGATGCTTTGAAATACCCCCGAAATCCAGGTGATCGAGCCATCGGGTTGCCTGTTGGCAATGCGGTAGGCGCCACCAGGTCGCAGGTCAATTTCGGCCTCTGGACAGGTGACGGGACCGGGGCCCCACCATTTGACCAAAATCTCGGGATCGGTCCAGGCTTTAAAAACGCTTTCGCGTGGGGCGCGGATGACGCGTGTCATGGATAAGGCAGTGGGCGTCATGTTTTCTCCGGCGGCTGGGCGTTTTCGGTTTCAACAAATTGGGCGAAGTTTTCGAGCTTGTCGTCCCAGAAGGCCTTGTAGGTATCAAGCCATTGATCGGCACTGGCGAGCGCGCCGGTATTGAGCGCGCAAATATGCACGCGCCCCTGCACAGAGCGATCAACCATGCCAGCGTTTTCGAGCACCAGAAGGTGCTTTGAGATGGCTGCCAGCGACATTTCAAACGGCGCGGCAAGGTCAGTAACCTTGGCCGCCCCCTGCGCCAGACGGGCAACGAGGGCGCGGCGCGTGCGGTTGGCCAAGGCCTGAAAGATGATGTCTAACCTGTCATCGGCAAGGGGCAGGGCGGCGGCGTTCAAGGTCATTCTCCATAATTCAACCATTCGGTTGACAATAGGCAGTCCAAATGGCATACCATTCTTAATTCAACCGATTGGTTGAGTAATAACCTGCCATTCCCGGCAAGTCAAACAGGAGATCCAAATGAGCATCCACCAAGACGTCAAAATTCCCGGCCGGCCTGATGCCGTCTATGGCATTTTGACCACTTCTGCCAAATTTTCCGAGATGACCGGCGGCAGCGGTGCTGAGATCGATGCCAAGGAAGGCGGGGCATTCTCAATGTTTGGCGGCGACATACGCGGCCGCAATGTCGAATTGGTTCCAGGCAAGCGCGTCGTGCAGGCATGGCGTTCAAACGCCTGGCCGGAAGGGGTCTATTCGATCATCAGCTTCGTGCTGCAACAGGACGGTCAGGGTACAAATCTGGCATTTTCTCAGTCGGGATATCCCGATGGGGCCAAGGAAATGCTGGAAGGGGGTGGGCGCAAATGTATTGGCAGCCGATGTCGGCGATGCTCTCCGCCAAGGCCTAACCGGCCGGGTCGGCTTTTTCCGGATTGAGATTAGTGAGTTCGGGTAGAAAATCCCGGACTACCGGTTGGGACAGGGCATTGAAGGGCAAGGGGCGGACAACGCGGATGGCTGCGATGCCGACGCGGACGGTCATCAGACCATTGACGACCCCCTCGCCAAGCCGAGCAGACAGTTTGGCCGCCAGACCTTGTCCTACCAATTGTTCAACGATGCCATCGGTCAGCACCAGGCCACCCGTAACGGCCAGATGGGCCAGTATGGCCCCCGTTAGCCGCCAAAAGCCAAAGAATCCGGGCTTGGCGCCATAGAGGGCAGCGATGGCACCTGCCAGACGAATGCTCTCATAAATCACGAAGGCAATATCGACCAATGCGCGCGGTGATACCGCCGTTACAAGGGCAACGCGCCGCGCCGAGGCGGCGGTCAGTGCCCGGGCCTTACGGTCAAGTGGTGTCATCAGGCCGCGTTCGGCCAGATCAATCAGCTCGCTGCCGTCAAACAAATGTTTGGCGTGGTCATCGACACTCTTGTGGGCTGCGGCGAGATCGGCGCGGTGCGCGTAGATGCCTTCGAGACGGGATAGCACCTGGTGGGCCTGATGCTGATTGTTGTTTGCCAGCGCCAACACAGCGGTTCGTCGCAAGCCATCCAATACCCTGAGGCGGCGCAGGGCGAGAATTTCGCGCAGGATCAGGAAGAACACCGCCGTAACAAAAAGCGCCAGCGCGACCACGCCAGCCCAGCCCAGCCATTCATAGCGCGCGAAAAGGTCGCGGATCAGTCGATCTACCATCAGGCTCAAGCCCAATGACACCAAGATGGTGCCGGTCGTCCAGGCGAGGCGCCCCAGCCAACCCATTGATTTGATGGCGGGGGTTGTCGCACCGTCGTCCGGTGGCGGGTCGAAACTGGTTTGGTCGATGCTCACGTCATCGGGCAGGAAGGCGCGCGGCGCTCTGGTGGTTCGGCTCTGCGTGTCATCAGTCGCGGTTGGGCGGGCAACGGGACGTTTCATGCCAATTTGTCCCCGATGAGAAAATCCAGGGCTCGGTCAAAGCGGATATGAGGCAACACCATATCGCCACCCGCATTGCGGTCGAGTTTTTGCGGCGGCACGAAGCGCAGGAAATTCAATGAAACAGGAGTGCTATCTTCAAACAATGAGTCCGGGTGCTCGGGTAAGTCGCCGGGAAACAAGGCAATTTCGGTGTTGCCGTCATAGCTGGTGCCGTCGAGGACCTCGCCCGGCATCGGTGTGCCGACTATTGTGGGCAGAACCTCGCCGGCCTCGAGGAGGCTGCCTTCGCGGGTGGCGCGGATACCTGCCAGAGCAAGGGAGCGGGTTTCGGCCCCGGCAAAGCGGGCGCGGCGACTGGCATTGGCGACAAGGCGGTTGAGGATGGCTTCAAGTCGGTCGTGACTAGTATGGTGCACATGATCGGCCTTGGTGGCTGCAAAAAGGATGCGGTCGATGCGGCGCGATACCAGCCGGGTCAGCGAATTGCTGTCGCCTTGCCGGAAGCAGGACAGGACGGCGGTCAACGCCGTTTCGAGGTCGGCAACTGCGGCGGGTCCTGAATTGAGCGCGCGCAAGGTGTCAACCAGGACGACCTGACGGTCCAGACGGGCGAAATGATCCTTGAAGAAGGGGCGCACGACCTGGGCCTTGTAGGCCTCATACCGGCCCTCGAGCATGGCATATAGGCTCGTCGAACGAACCGGCTGGGTGGCAGGGGGAAGCGGGGCAAAGGTCAAGGCCGGCGATCCCTCGAGATCGCCGGGCAGCAAGAAACGGCCCGGCGGTAGCGTTGACATGGCATTGTCTTCCCGGCTCTGTCGCAAATAGCGGGTGAAACTTGCGGCCAGCTTTTCGGCATCAGTGTCAGTGCCCGGCTTCTGCGGATCAATTGAAGCCAGTATTTCCAGAAAGGGTGTGGCTTCGCGGCTGGACGCAGTGCGGTTGGCACGCTCCAGCGCCTCGCGGCTCCATTCGGCAAAACTCAGGCTCAATAACGGCAGATCGAGCAGCCACTCGCCCGGGTAATCGACGATATCAAGATTGAGCGTTGCCGGACCGCGCCATCCGGCGAGCCAGTTAGCCGACTGATATTTGAGCACGAGCCGCAACTGGGAAATGCGGCGTGTACTCTCGGGCCAGGTTGGGGTTTGGCCCGTCAACGCCGCCAGATGCTGCTCATAGGCAAAGCGGGGAATGGTAGCGTCGGGATATTCGGCCAGTTGGGCACCGATAAACCGTCCGTCGGCCATGGGCGAAAAGCCAGGCAGGCGGCCGCCGGTCAGCAGATTATGGATCAGGGCAGTGATAAAAATGGTTTTGCCGGCGCGGCTGAGCCCGGTAACGCCAAGACGCAGGGTCGGCGTGAAAGTGCCGGTGGCGGCATCGGCCAGATTGGCCAAGGCAATGCCAAGCTCGTCAACGATGGTGGTTGGCGCTTGTGCCAAGCTTTAAACCCTCTGTGCCTCTTTCAAACGTAGGGGACCGGCGCACTAATGCAAGGGGCGTGCGTCTGACAGATTGATTCTGATGGTGGCGGCAAGCCCCTCGCAAGACTACAGGATTTTGGCTATCGCCCGATTTCGTCAAGCTCAAACGGGGTAGTCTGGTAGATTTCGTTGATCCAGTTCTGGAACAGCAGATGGGCGTGACTGCGCCAGCGGTTTTCCGGCTCGATGTTGGTGTCGCCGTCGGGGAACAGGTTTTCGGGCGGCGGTGTTTCAAGTCCGGCCTTGATATCGCGCTGATATTCGTCGGCGAGCGAACGATTGTCATACTCAAGATGATTAAGCATATGCACCGCCCGGTGCTTTGGATCGTCGAGCATGCAAATGCCAATGTCCTCATTGTCGATGAGGACTTCGAGATCAGGGCCGAGACTTTTGCGATCAATGTCATTGAAGCGCGACACTGGAATCATCGGGCTATCGGAGAAGCCGCGCAGGAAGGGCGAGGGACCGCCGACGAGATGATGGCGAAAAACGCCAAAGGCCTTTTTGGGCATGCGATAGCGATTAACGCCATGAAAATGGTGCAAGGCCGCCTGAGCGCCCCAGCAGATGAACATGGTGTGGTTCACATGGGTCTGGGTCCAGTTCATGATATCGATCATTTCGGACCAGTATTTGACCTGATCGAACGGGATGTGTGCGATCGGGGCGCCGGTCACAATAAATCCATCGAACTTGCGCGACCGCACCTCTTCCCATGTCTGGTAGAAGCTCTTCAAATAGTCTTCGGACGTGTTTTTGGACTGGTGGTCGGAGACGCGCACCAAAGACAATTCGATCTGCAGGGGCGTGGAGGCAATCAGGCGCGCGAATTGAGTTTCGGTGCGCTCCTTGTTGGGCATCAGGTTTAGCAGGCCAATCTGGAGCGGGCGGATGTCCTGACGCGCGGCGCGCGAGGAATCCATGACATTGACGCCCTCTTTTTCAAGCGTCTTGCGGGCAGGTAGATCGTCGGGAATGCGTATGGGCATGATGATATCCCTAAGGGCAAATGGTAGCGATGCAGCGCAGGCTGGCCTTGCGGCTATCGCATTCGGGCCGCTATTGCACTCGCCATCAGGTCCTTGAACTCCCTGCCATTGCGGACCATTGCAAGGTCCGAGGCTTCCACGGCGTATCCGAACTTGTCGGCCAGCGCCTGATAGCGCGGCAGACGATCATGCAACAATGCTTCAAAACCCCAGGCGGCAAAACCGGCAGGGTCAACTGCATAATCGTCAGTGATACTATTCAGATGTTTGTATTCGGTCCATTTGCGCACCAGAAATTCAGGCGTGTAGTACATGGGCTTGGGGTTCTGCCTGAACCGTTCGATCAGTTGGGTGGCGTCCTTTTCGGTGCCACGAATGTAGAGCAGTGCGGTTGAATTGGCCAAGGTCTGGATCACCGGGTCGTCCGGGTCATTGGGATCGACCACCTCGATCAGCGATCCGCCGGTGTCGGCGATGAATTCATCATAGCCATATAGGGTTTTGGCGCGCTCGATGAAGCGCGGCACGTCTTGTAGCGCAAAAATCTCGGCTATGCGGTGCTGTTCCTGACGCCGCTGATATTCAGCCAAAGGTAGGCCGCCCTCGGCCGGATTGCCGGGCGTGCCCAGATAGGTCGACAGGGGGTCGAGATTGGCGAATGTGATGTTTGAAGAAATATAGATCGAATCCGAGCGCAGTAATTGCGCCAGAAACGGCACCTTCATGGCCTCGGCCTTGAAATTGTCGACGATGAACTCGCCCATATGCCGGGTGCCGATGCGATAATCGACCGAATAATGGAACCAGCGGCTGGTGCGCAGCATGGCACTCAGGCGAGTTTTGCCAACGCCTGCCATGCCGAAAACGGTGACCGCGCGAGACCGCGCATTGAGAAATTCATCGGCATTTTTGAACAGCATAGCGTCTCACACCCAGCCCCACGGCACGTGCTGTTGCGTTTAGAACAGTTGGCGCACCCACACAAGCGGGCGGCAAAATCTGCCGGTGGGACGGACTCTCTTGCCGGGTATTGGGCACCGCTAGTCCTCATTTGTAGATTTTCTTCAATGGATTCAAGGCGTGGAGCAGTTGGCACTGTGCTTGCATCGTTCGGCACAAGAGTGCGTCGCGGGGGCGCGATAAGGCATATGGAGTTTTAAATGGGTATCTATGGGGCTCTTTCCAGCGCGGTGACCGGTCTTCGGGCGCAGTCACACGCATTGGAGAATATTTCTGGCAATATCGCCAATTCGCAAACCACCGCCTACAAGCGGCTTGAAACCGACTTTGTCGATCTTATCCCCGATGCGCCCTTGGCGCAGCAGGTTCCCGGCGCTGTATTGGCGAAATCGCGCAGCACCAACGATGTTCAGGGTGACATTCAGACGGTTTCCACCGAGACATTTATTGCGTTGAACAATAACGGCTTTTTCGTGGTCGAGCCTTCCGTGGGCCAGTCGGATGGCAATCCGGTATTTGCCGGAACCAACTTTTATACCCGGCGCGGTGATTTTCAGATCGACAAGGATGGTCTGCTGGTCAACGGGGCCGGCTATTATCTCAAGGGGCTGCCGATCGACACCAAGACTGGTAACGTTTCGGGTTCGGTTCCAGAGGTCATCAAACTCTCTAACGCCTTCCTGCCGGCCCAGCAGACCGAGCGGATCAACTATCAGGCCAACCTGCCGCAACTGCCAAAGAACGCTGCCTATAATCCGGCGATCCCAAATAGCGAGCTGATGAAGACGAGCAGTTTCTCGGGCGCTCCGGCAACGGCAAGCGGGGCTGCCGCAACTACGGCTACGACTGCCGCCAGTCTAATGGCCGCAGGTACCTCCATCACGCTTGATGCGGGCGGTACGCCGGTCGTCTTCGATTTTTATGATAGTGCGGGCGGCCCCTATACGGGGACCAACCAAGGGATCGACATCGGGGCCGGCAAAAAGATCAATGTTGCCCTGAGCGAGATGCAATCAGCGTTCAGGGCGAATGCCGGACCGGATGCATCTACGGCAACGTTCGGGCTGAGCGGTGGCCAGGTCGCGGTTACCCTTGGGGACAACAAGACGGCAACGCTGACGGTTTCGGCCGATACCACTGGTCTGGCGCTTCCTGCCGCTTCGACGCCTGTTGCGCCGCTTCCCGCCTCAACCCGCGTCAGCTCTGTGACGGCGGACCAGGCCTCGAAATTCGAAGACAGTTCGGTTGCCGGTGGCGCCATTACGATTTACGCCGCCAATGGCTCGCCAGCCAATGTGCAAATGCGCTGGGCAAAGGTAGACAGTACCGCTGCTGGTGGGGCGGAAACCTGGAACCTCTATTACATGAGCAATAGCGGCGCCGCGGGCAGCCAGGCGATGTGGACCAATGTTGGCAAGGATTACACCTTTGGCGCCGACGGTTCGCTTCTGCCGCCGGGCATCGACTCGGTGACGCTGAATAATCTCACGGTCAACGGTGTCAATGTGGGTAATGTTGAATTGCACCATGATACCAATGGCATATCTCAGTTTGCCGACGTCAACGGCACTGCTACCGTTTCGACGCTCAATCAGAATGGCTACGCGGCGGGTGAGTTTGTTTCGGTGGCCATTGACGACAGCGGACGGGTCGTTGCGACCTATTCCAACAACCAGCGCGTTGACATGGCGCAGGTGGTAACGGCCCAGTTCAATGGCATCAATTCGCTCAAGCGCATGGATGGCGGGGTGTTTGCCACGACATCTGAATCTGGTGAAGCCATCCTTGATTTGAGCGGTAGCGGCATTATCGGCAGTTCGCTCGAGGCGTCCAATACAGATATCTCGGATGAGTTTACCAAACTCATCGTTACACAGCAGGCTTACTCGGCGGGCACCAAGATCGTGACCACCGCCAATGACATGCTGCAGGCTGCCCTGAACATGATCCGGTAGCAAGAAAGTTTGGCAGCTCGGCGGTTGCGCCGGGCCTGCCAGTTTGAGGAGTTGGAGTAATGGGTTTAACAACTTCGCTGGGCCATGCGCTTTCTGGATTGAATGTCACCCAGAGCTCGATCAGCCTGCTCAGCAAGAATGTCGCTAATGCGGGCACGCCCGGATATCATCGGCAGTCGCTCAATGTCGTTGATTACGATACGGGCGGGGCAAGCTATGTGCGCGACGCCGGTACCGTCAGGGCGTTCAACAGCAGCCTGCAGACCTATTACACGAGGCAGGTCTCGGACACCTCGACCTCGGGCGTGCAAGCGGGATATCTCGACCAACTACAAACCTATCTCGGCAAACCCGGCTCGGCCGGGTCGCTCGATACGATTTTTGGCGACCTGCAGAATGCAATGCAGTCGCTCGCGACCAGCCCTGACGACTTTACCGCCCGCGCCCAGATGCTGGACAAGGCACAGAACATGGTGGCGACACTCAACCAGCTCTCGGGCGCTGTTCAGGACATGCGGCAGCAGACCGAAGGGCAGATGGCCACAGACGTGGGCCAGCTCAACAGCATGTTGAAGTCGCTTGCCGAGGTAAATTCTCGCGTGTTGAACGCGGGCACGGCAGAAGATGCACGCGCCTCGCTGTTGGATCAGCGTGATCGGCTGGTGTCGTCCATTGCCGAAATGGTGGACGTGCAAGTCGATTACCGCAGTGATGGATCGGTCGCGTTGATGACCCGCTCCGGAGTGGGGTTGCTCGACGGGGGCGTTTCAACCTTCAATTTCGAGAGCGCTGGTAATCTGGCCGCGACCTCGCAGTATGATCGCGATGCTTCGCAATCCAAAGTTGGCGCGCTGACCCTGACGACGCCGTCGGGTTTGACCATCAATCTAGTTGGTACTGGTGTAATTCAGGGCGGCGAACTGGGTGGGTTGCTGACTTTGCGCGATCAGACGCTGGTCACGGCGCAAGATCAACTTGACGAAATCGCTTCGGGTCTGGCGCTGGCTTTTTCGACAGTTCAAACACCTGGGACAGCAGCAGCTGCTGGTGCGGCGACCGGGTTCGATCTTGATCTTACAGGCCTTCAGAAGGGCAACGATCTGGTCTTTTCCTATCATCAGGGCAGCACCGACATTCCGGTCCGACTGGTGAATTCGACCCAGCCAACGGACTATCTCGACGCGAGCGGACAGCGCGTTATCGGGGTCGATCTGAGTAATCCTGCCAATGCGGCAGCGCTTTTGAACAGCAAACTGCCGGGGCTGGCGATCAGCAGTAGTGGCCCGAACAATTTGCGCATCATGGATGACGGCGCGGCCAATACCACCGACGTCAATTATGCCGTTGTGCGACGGACATCATCGGGATTGCAGGGCGACGGCTCGGCTATCTCGCTTTTTGTCGATCAGGGCAATACGGCCTTTACAAACAATCTTGATGGCAACTCGCCGCAAAAACTTGGCTTTGCGTCAAGGATTGCCATTAATCCAGCTGTGCTGCTCGACAATACCCTGTTGGTGAAATCAACCACCGGCACCGCCTCGGGCGACGATACGCGGCCCAAGTTCCTGCTGAACCAACTCAACAATATGCAGTTTGTTTCGGGCGGCGATCCCAAACTGAATGCTGGCAAATTTCAACTTACCGGCAATTTGTCGCAGATTGTTGGGCAAGTCATTAATTACCAGGGCAGCACAATCTCAACGGCGATTGCCCAGCGGGACAATCGTCAGTTGGCGCTCGATACCGTAGTTCAGCAAATGGACAGCGAGTATGGGGTCAATCTGGACGAGGAAATGGCCCGGCTGACACAATTGCAGAACGCATACGCTGCCAATGCCCGCATCGTTTCGGTGGTGCAGGAATTGCTCGATTCTTCTGCTTCAGTCGGTCTAGGGGGTGAACTAAATGATCGTCAATAAATCCATGTACCCCCTGCAAACCGGGTTTTCTGCCATCTCCAGGATGCAGGACGCGCTGGGCACTTTGCAAAAGCAACTCGGGTCGGGCCAAAAAGCCTCGAACCTGTCCGAAATGGGACGGGATCTGCCGATGTCGCTGAGTGTGCGGGCGCGCTTGTCCAAGATCGAGGGTTATTCTGCCAACATTGATACGGTCAATCTCCGGCTGAGTTTCCTCGACAATTCGATGTCGCGCTTCGATGCCATCGAGGGCGAAGCGCGCAGCGCAGCGATGACCGGGCAATATGGCACCGACGGGATCAATCTGGCCACGGGACCAGGCCTATCGACCGCGCGGTTTGATGAAATCGTCACCATGCTCAACGAGCAGGTGGCAGGGCGATATCTGTTCGGCGGCAAGGCCACCGACAAGGCGCCGCTGCCGGACAGCACAACCTTGTTGAACGGTGCAGGCGGGAAGCTTGGCTTTACCGGCTTGCGCGACCTGCGACAGGCCGCTGACGGCGTTAATGATGCCGCTGCACCCGGTCGGCTGACAAGTACGATTGATCCGCTGACGCCGGCGGTGGTCAATCTGACAGAGGATGGCTCTCACCCATTCGGGTTCAAGCTATCGACCATCAGCACCACGGCGCCGACAACCATTAATGTCAGTGGTCCAACTCTGACTGATCCGCTTGACCCTACCAGTGCCAAGCAGATGGGCGTTGAGTTCACTGGCTTGCCGACACCGGGGCAGGTGGTCAGTATCGGACTGACCATGCCCGATGGTACCGAGACCCAGGTCAAGCTGACCGCGACGGCCGACAATCCTCCCGCTGCGGGGGCCTTTACCATTGATGCCGATCCGGCAATCATGGCGTCAAATTTTCAGGCGGCGCTGGACAAGAGTCTTGGAACGGCGGCACGAACTGATCTCAAGGCGGCGTCCACCTTTGCCGCTGCCAACGACTTTTTCAGCGAAGATGGTGTGCCACGTATACCCGCTGGCGGCCCACCCGCAACAAGCCTTGCGCCCGACGCGACCGATAGCGCGATACATTGGTATACGGGCGAAGTGGGAACGCCTGGCGACAATCCGCGGCAATCGATAACGGCTGCCACTGATGAGACCAGCAAGGTGGATTATGGCGTTCGGGCCAATGAAAGCGGCTTTTTGCGGCTGATACGCTCGCAAGCGGCGATGGCCGTTTCAGATTATCCATCCGAGGGAGATGTACGCGCCAAATATGACGGCGATAGAGTTGCCGCGATGGGGCTGCCTGAGGGCGCTGGGCGGGACAGTGCGCTGGCGGCTTACGAGGCCAAGGTTGCGGGAGAGTATCGCGAGTCGACTGGCTTCTTTGACGGTATGGCGCAGCGCCAGCTATCCGAGCTATCCGAAGGACACAACAGCGAAGCGGGTTCCATCGAAATCATCACCATGCAGATGGGTGTTGCCCATGGTGCGTTGGAAAGTGCCAGCAAGCGCCATGATGATTACAAGACGCAGCTAGAAAACCTGCTGAGCGATACCGAGGGAATTGACGAAAACGAGACGGCGATGTCGATCCTGGCGCTGCAAACCCGATTGCAGGCGAGCTACCAGGTGACCTCGATGGTCAGTCAGTTGAGCCTGGTTAATTACCTGCGCTAGAAATCGCGTTAACCGGATACGAAAAAAGGCCCCTGCAAATTGCAGGGGCCATTTAAATTAACAGGCTTGGATGGCTATTTGCCGCGTAGTCCGGCGGCGAGCTGACGATTGATATTGACCAATCCTTCGAGCCGCGCCGGGTCCTGCGGATTTTCGAGAATTTCGCGTGTTTCGTTCAGAATGAAAATACCCAAATTGGCAATGTTCTGGCGAACCGGGGCGGGCAGGCCGCCCTCCTGCTCGGTGGCCGAGCTCATAAAAATGGTCCATAACTTACGATTGTAAGTCAGGGCATCGACCAGTTCTGCAAAATCGACAGGCCAAGCGTCGCGTGTTCGCTGAATCCCCGCTGCGGCCTTGACCAACAGCGCGGCTTCGCGCTCGCGTGGTGTTTCAACGGTCTTGGTTGTCTGCTGGTACGCTAGTGCCCCGTGCTGCATTTTCGATTAGATCCTGTTCGAACTGAATGAGCTTTTTTGCTGACTTCAGAGCTTTGTACAGGTCGCCAGTTAAGATGTCGTTATTTACGGCGTCGACAATTGCCAGACTCGAGGGGGCCGCGCGTACAATCTCGTTGATCAGTTCGAAATATTGCTCGCGCAGCTTTTTCGAATCGTTGTCGATATACATGAGCTGTACCGCAAGATAGACGCGCTTGGCGGGAGTATCGGCGGTGGTTGAGGTCAGTATGTCTTTTTCGCGCAGTATTGGTGCCTGCCCTTCAATGAAGAGACGTGTGCGCTGGTCCGCATTGGTGATGATGCAATTGCCCACCAACAATTTCTCACCGGGTTTGAGTTCGACTTTAAGCGCCATTTCGGTTCTCGATCCCTGATTGGAAGGGGAGGGTCCCTATGCTGACCTGATTTAGAGCAAAAAGAAAAGGCGGGCTTGTGGCCCGCCTTTCCAAATCGGTCTGTGCGGCGATTAACGCAGCAGCTGCAGGACGCCCTGATCGGCCTGGTTGGCCATCGACAGGGTCGACTGAGCCAGAGACTGGCGAGTCTGCAGGGCCAGCATGTTGGCAGCTTCCTGGTTCATGTCAGCCAGGGTCAAGTTGCCAGCGCCGGTTTCAAGCGTGTCAATCATCGACTTGGTGAAGTCCTGACGGTTCTGAACAATCGAAAGGTTCGAACCAAAGGCAGATGCCTGCGAACGAACGGTGTTCATCGCCGACTTAACCTGGGTCAAATAGCCATCAATGCCAGTGTCGCCGTCAAGGTCTTTTGACACAAGTGTCGTTGGCAGCATCAGGTTGGTCGCATTTACAGCGGCGTTACCCTTGCTGTGAATGTCGATCGACGAGGAACCGGTTTCGTTGAAGGTGATCTTGAGATTGTCACCACGAAGCAGGTTGATACCGTTGAACGATGCGTCATCGGAGAGCTTGTCCAATTGGTCGCGCAGTTCATTGAACTGCTTGGCCAAATCCGCACGTACTGTGTTACCAGATATATCGCTAGTGGCGACGCCACCGGTGATCTTGTTGTCGGTCAGGCCCGTAACGGTCAGGTCCTGGGTCGACTGGTTTTCAATGCGCAGTTTGCCGTTGTCATTCGATGCACGGACTTTTCCGGTCAGATCGGTGTTAGCGTTTATGGACGCGACCAGTTCGTCAACAGTACTGGCGGTGCCTGTAACGCCAGCAACACCGTCGGTCGACGTTGTACCGGTTGCGATACCCATGGCAGTCGCTGTAGCCGCATTCGAGGTTGTCAACGTTACCTGAACGCCGTCAGCACGACTAACGTTCAAACCACCGGCGACGCCGGTTGCCGTGAAGCCTGATGCGCTCAAAGCCGCTTCGAGTGCTGCTTTTTGGCCGGCGGCGGCGTTGGTAAAGGTGTAGGTCGCTGTGTTGGTGCCGTCAGTAAGCGTGACGGACTGACCGTCGAGTGCGCTCAGATCGGCGTCGCCAGACAAGTCGGTACCGGCGGCGGCTGTCAAGGTCGCAGCGGTTGTCGCCACATCAGCCGTGTTCAACGCTACATCAATGCTGCCAGTAACGGCACCGCCGCTGATTGCCAAATTTTGAATGGCACTGGTATCAATTGTGCCAATGTCGAAAGACTTGGTTTGAAAGCTTTTGTCCTGGCGTGCCTGAGTCAGCGTCGACTGCATCGATTCCAGAGTTTTGGTGATCGAGGTCAGGCCGTTGTCGGCAGCTTCAATGGTCTTGATACCATTGGCCATCGAGTCCATCAGGTTGTTCAGATCGCCTGCGCGGTTGTTCAGCGAGGAGGCAGTGAAGAAGTTGGTTGGATTATCCAGCGCCGAGTTGACCTTGTTACCAGTCGAAAGACGGGTCTGGGTCTTGGACATCATCGAAGCAACGTTCTGCAGCGACGAGAGGTTGGAACGGACAGACTGGGTAAGATTGATTTCAGCCATTTTTTGATTCCTTTTCTAGGATCAGTAATTGTGACGCCTCTTCCTGAGACGCTTGGATATTCAGGCGCTGCGGTCTAAAGAATTATTAATTTCATCCCGCAGTTTCTTGTTAAATGAGAAATACACCCGGGGCAGTTAACATTACCTGAATCGAACGTTGCCAGGGTTGTTTGCTAGACCGATAGGTCCCTGAGGCGAGATGTCGCTTCGGGTGGTATCTCACTGGTCCCAATACGCAAATAGAGCTGGTCCAGTGTTTTGGGCGTTGGGGTCAGCGATCCAGCCAAGACGGCGGCGGCAAATATCGTGCCCGATTTGGCGCTGCTGCTGGCTGTCGGCGGTGGAGCGGGTTGCTGCTTGTCCTGCCTCGTTGAGGGGGAAGGCGCTACGCCGGACACACTTTGCGGAGTGAGTGTGCGTTCATGTGTCTGAGGGCGCGCAGCATTGCTGCCCGGTTGGGCAGGCATTTGGATTGGTTCCGTGGCGACTATAGAGAACATTGTTCCTATCCTCGAATGCACTAGTGGCGTCCGCAGAATAGGCAGGGAATGCTATTGATCGGGTTGCATTGAAAAGGCGCAATTTAGTAAAATTGGTTCTATTTAAAGCGCCCGATTGATGGTGATGCCGCGCGCAGAATTGCGTGGATCAGCTGCCATTGTACCGGCGGCGCCATAAACGCTGGCCCGATTTTGCTTGCCAACAGTGGCGGCGACGTCGGTCAAAAGATCCTCGGTGACGGTTTTAGCGGTTGCCAGAACACGCAGGTTTTCCGCCATCTGCGTCGCCAATTGTTCGTGACCGGTGCGCAAGCGAACAATGCTGGCGGGCGCCTCGCGTCGCAGTCTTTCATTCTGGCGCTGGACGGTGCGGGCGAAAACCACATAGTCCTGCGCCAAGCGGGCCTTGTCGGCGGTCAAGGCAGATGCCTGACGCAGATGGCCTGCCCGCAACAGCGTTGTTTCCTGATTCATGACGTTGATCAGGGAATTAAGAGCCGTTTCGGCCATGGTGCACAATTCGGCAGCGGGCATATTGTCCAGGGCGGCGAGGCGTTCTGCGGCGCTCATTTGCTATAGGCTCCGATTGGTGTATTTGACTTGTTGATGGGGTTTTGCGCGGCTTCCTGCATGGCAATCAGCCCGGGCATGAGCTGATCGGCCAGACCAATGCCACCAGCTTGGGCCATGGCATTTGAATATTGTTCTGCCTGCATGCCGCGCCAGGTTTGTTCGGCAAAGCCACCGCCAAACGAGCTTTTGTCGGTTTTGATGCTGGAGAACATTTCCTTGACCAAGGTATTGAGAAACACCCCCTCCAGCCCCTCGGCCTGCTCGCGCAGCTTGGCAATTTGGGGGGTGTTCAAGGTCTTGTTGTGTTCGATGTTGGCGATCATTACAGCACCTCGATTTCGGCCTGCAGCGCACCGTTGGCCTTGATGGCCTGCAGAATGGCGATGAGATCGCGTGGGCTGATGCCCAGAGCATTCAATCCGTCGACTAGTTCCTGCAGGGTGATTGAATCATCAATAACGGCCAAGGCGGTATCGGTCTGGTTGACGTTCAACTGGGTGCTGGGCTGGACGGCCGTTACGCCATTGCTGAGCGGGGCAGGCTGCACCACGGTCGGATTTTCGGCAATGGTCACGGTCAAGTTGGATTGGGCGACCGCGACGCTGGAGACCCGGACATCCTTGCCCATGACAATGATGCCTGAATTTTCATCTATGACGATTTTTGCGGTCTGGTCGGTCTGCACGACCAACTGTTCGATATCGGTCAGTAGATCCACGATGTTGCCGTTGAAGCCGCGCGGCAGGGTGATCCGCACGGTGGCAGGGTTTTCGGGGACAGCCGTTGGTACGCCGATAAAGTCGTTGATCGAAAGGGCAACACGCCGGGCGGTGGTTAGATCAGGGTTGCGTAAGGCCAGTCGCAACGTGTGCTGTGCGCCTAAATTGAAGTCAATTTCGCGTTCGATCAGGGCGCCAGAGGAAATCCGGCCAGTGGTCGGAACACCAGCAATGATGCTGGCTGAATCGCCGGATGCCTTAAAACCATTGATTAGCACCGAGCCCTGGGCAATGGCATAAACTTCGCCATCGGCACCCAGCAGCGGGGTAACCAACAGGGTTCCGCCCTGCAGGCTTTTTGAATCGCCGAGCGCCGCCACTGAAACGTCGAGACGAGACCCCTGGGTGCCGAATGGTGGCAGGTTTGCGGTCACCATAACGGCGGCGACATTGGCCGTGCGCACATTTTGTCCAGCGGTATTGACGCCGAGCCGTTCCAGCATGGACTGAAGGGATTGTTTGGTGAAGGGGGAATTGTTGAGGCTGTCACCGGTGCCGTTCAGGCCGACCACAAGACCATAGCCAACGAGCTGGTTTTCGCGAACACCCTCTATATCGACAATGTCCTTGATCCGCGCCGAGGCGGCTAATGCTGTTTGCACCGACATTAGGGCCAGCGTGGCGGCGATCAGGCAGGCGAGCAATTTGCGCGACAATGTGGTTTGCATGGTCGTCCCCGTAGTTCCGGCCCTCCCATCCCCATGGTTGAGCCAATTGGAGATCACATTGCGAATATCGTGCCAGCTTGGATTATATTGTGTATGGTCACCTTACTACTTTGATATACAACGGTTATTTTGTCGGTACTTCTCTGGCGAAGCCACCCGGCGATGTTGGGGTAAGCAATTCTTGCCGGGCACGTTAAGGCGACGTTAACGGTTGGCGGCAGATTTTGCCTACAGAGCAACCAACTCCTCGAGTCTAACGTGCGGATTGACGCCAATAATCAAACGAACGGTGTGAACGGACGCAATACGTCCGGTCGTGCTTCGGGCGGTGCGGCGTTTGAACCGGTCGGCGTGCCCCAGCAGTCGCGGGCTCAAAGTGCGGCACCGGTTGCGGCTGCTGCCGATATTAGTGCTTTGCTGGCGTTGCAAGCCGTGGAAGACCCATTGTCTGGTCGCAAGAAGAAAGCGCTAAAGCGCGGCAAATCGCTACTGGACAAGCTCGAAGAGATCAAAGCGGACCTTTTGGTTGGGCAGGTTAGCGAGTCGCGACTTGATTCCCTGATGTTATTGATCGGGGAGGCGCGCGAACGCAGTGTGCCTGAGTTGGACGACTTGCTCGATGGCATTGAATTGCGGGTGCGCGTCGAGCTTGCCAAATTTGGCCGTTTCCCCGGCGAATAGGCCAATTGTCATCAAACTGTTGGGCATTTTGGGCTATCGGGCTGGCGCAAAAGACCTTTCACTAATTAACGACAGGTGCTTTGCGTGCTTGCCCGCAAGGGACAGCTTGACTATACAGGCCGCCATAGGGGCGCATTGGAGTTGAGTCTGCTAATGTCTTCGGTTGAAAATTTGATTGAGTACCGGCCAAGCGATGATGAGCCGTTTATGAATTCTCGCCAGCGCGAATATTTTCGCGCCAAGCTGAATGGCTGGAGAGAGGATATTTTGCGTGAGAGCCGCGAAACCCTTGATAGTCTGCAGGAAGAAAGCACCAATCATCCAGACATGGCGGATCGGGCTTCTTCGGAAAGCGACCGCTCATTGGAATTGCGGACGCGGGATCGCCAACGCAAGTTAATTGCCAAGATCGATTCTGCGCTCAAGCGCATTGACGACAACACATATGGCTATTGCGAAGAGACTGGTGAGCCGATTGGTCTGGCCAGACTGGATGCCCGCCCGATTGCAACCCTGAGCCTTGAAGCCCAGGAAATGCACGAGCGGCATGAGAAAGTTTACCGAGACGAGTGAATCGCTTAACGCGGTTTGTTCATTGAAAATGTGAAATGGGCCGCAGCGATGTGGCCCTTTTTGTGTTTACCATCCTGTAAGCGCGATTTCCCGGTCTATGCCGATGTTTTCAAGAAAGGTCCGGTCGTGGCTGACAATCACCAGGGCACCGTCGTAGCCGCGTAGGCCTGATTCGACCGCTTCGATTGCTGTTAAATCGAGATGATTTGTCGGCTCGTCCAGGATCAACAGTTGCGGCGGCGTGCCACCGCCAATAGTGGCGGCCAGCGCTGCACGCAACAATTCGCCACCGCTTAAAGTGTCGACAATCTGCAAGGCGGCGTCGGCTCGGAAACTGAAGCGGGCCAAGGCGGCACGGCAGGCGTTTTCGTCATCCTCGGGATTGAGGGCACGGAAATTGTCGCGGATGGACTGGCGCGGGTCCAGAACGCTTGCCACTTGATCAAGCAGCGCAAATCGGCAGTGAATTGTTGCCGACCCGCTGTTTGGTGTCAGTTGACCCGTGAGCAAGCGCAGTAGCGTTGATTTTCCAACTCCATTTTGGCCGGTAATGGCAACACGTTCGGGGCCAATCAATGAGAATGAAAGTTCGTTGATGATTGGGGTGTCGGGATCGGGGCCACCGGACAGTTGCGCGCAGGTAATGACGGTCTTGCTGCCGGGGAGGTTGGTCGGCGTCAAAGTCACACTCAGAGGCGTCATGATTTCAACCTGACTGCGAGCAGCTTCCAGCTTGCTGGTAGCCTCCTGTCGTTGTTTGCCGGCGAGGCGCGCGTTTTCGGCGCTTGTATTTTCGGCGTTGTTCTTCCTTGCCCCCAAAAGGATACGTGGTGCTCCGCCTCGTTTGGCCAGGCGGGCGCCGACGCTGGATTTGCGATCGTTGCGCTCCGTCTGCACCTGTCGTTTGCGATCGATCTGGGCGAGTTCGCGGTCAGCGGTTGCCAGATCGTGTTGTCGGGCCGCTAATTCGATGGCCTTACGCTCGGCGTAATGGTGCCAATTGCCGCCATAGGTTGTGGCAGAAATGGCCGTTAGTTCGACAATGGAGTCCATCTGAGTCAGCAAGGACCGGTCATGGCTGACAATAATGGCACCGCCGCGCCAATTGGCCAGGAAACGTGAGAGGGCGGCTCGTCCGTCAGCGTCGAGGTTATTGGTCGGTTCATCGAGCAGAATGAAATCGGGGCGGGCCAATATAAGCGCCGCCATGGCGAGGCGGGTTCGCTGCCCGCCGCTCAGGCTGGAGAGGGGGCGTTGAGGGGTGATGTCGGCCAGACCGATTTGGGACGTCGCTGCCGCCATGCGGTCGGGTAGGGTCCAATCGGCGTTGGCGGCATCCTCGAGCGTTCCGGTTCCCGCTTCGAGCCGTGCAAGTCGGGCAAGATCAGGGGTTATACAAAGTAGATCCGCCACTGTTGCGTCATCGACATGGGCGGTTTGGCGCAAAATACCCAATGTGCCGGATGTGGCAATCGCACCGCTTGCTGGGGCGTGTTCACCCAATATCAGTTGGAGCAGGGTGGATTTTCCGACGCCATTGCGTCCGATGAGGCCCGTTCGCTGTCTGGTGAAGCTTAGGTCCAGTCCGTCAAACAGGCGGTGCCCGTCAGGGGTAGCGTAGGCGAGATTCTTGATTGTTATGGATGCAGGCATGGTTGGATTCCAGATGGTCGATGCGGGCGAAGCATTCGTTCATCGTGAAATCCATTGGAACCGTCCGGTCAGTGCTGCAATGGTTGGAATTTAGGTGATACCCGTTTTGAGTCAAGTAGCGCCGTCGCGCTGTCGTCAGAGATAGCGCTTTCGCAGATGGGCTTTGAAATGGGCGGCATTGAGCGGTTCGCCGGTAGCGCGGGTGATCAGGTCCGGCGTCGAATAACGGGAGGCCTGCGACCAGATGTTGTCGGCGCGCCATTGATTGATCGCCGTGAAGTCGCCCTTGGCTATGGTTGAACCGAGGTCGGGCTGCGCTCGTTCCAGCGCGGCCCATTGCTGTGCGGCGATCATGGCGCCGAGCGTATAACTGGGAAAATATCCGAAGGCGCCGCCGGGCCAGTGAACGTCCTGCATCGGGCCATCCTTAGGATCGGACAGAGTTGAAATGCCGAGGTATTCGGTCATCTTGGCATCCCATGCTTCGGGGATATGGCTGGCTTCCAGCTTGCCGTTGACCAAGTCCTGTTCCAGCTCATAGCGAAGGATGACATGGAGCGGGTAGGTGACCTCATCGGCATCGACCCGGATATAGCCCCGCTGGACAAAATTCACTCGGGCCAGAATATCGGTGATGTCCCAGCCAGCGACTGCGTCATCGCCCATATGCTTGCGAACCAGTGGCAAGGCGAATTCCCAGAACTGGGGACTTCGGGCCAGTTGCATTTCAACAAACAGCGACTGGCTCTCGTGAATGCCCATGCCACGCCCCTTGCCCAGCGGCCAATGCGACCATTCGCCGGGTAATCCCTTGTTCATAAAGAGCGTGGCCGGTTTCGTGCAGCACGCCCATCAGGGAGGACAGGAACTCATCAGTGCGGTAGCGGGTAGTCATGCGCACATCGGTCGGCACACCGCCGCAGAAGGGATGGTGCGAAACGGCCAGACTGCCATGGGTGAAGTCAAAGCCGACGGCGCGCATTGCAGCCAGGCCAAGTTCGCGCTGATGTTCGATGGGGAAGGGGCCCTGCAGCGTCTTGAGAGGGCGTTTGGCCAGTCGTTCTTCCTGAGCAGCGATCGCCTCGGGGACGAAGCCCTTGAGGAAGGTTTTGAGGTCGGCAAAGACGGTGTCTAGCTGAGCGGTGCGATTGCCCGGATCGAACTGATCCATCAGCGCATCATATGGCGCAAGATCAAGGGCGTCGGCGCGCAATTGCGCTTCTTCGCGCACCAGCGAGACGACGCCTTCAAGTGCTGGCAGAAAGCTGGTCCAGTCCCCGGTCGGGCGCAGTTGCCGCCAAAGTTGTTCGGATCGCATGGTTGCTGCGGTTTTGCGCTCAACAAACTCGGTGGGTAGGCAGGTGTCGCTGATATAGGTACGGCGAAATTCGTCGAGCGCCAGTTGCTGGTCCACGGTTTCGGCCTTGGCCGCGTCGAGCCAATCGGCTATTTCGGGCGCGGTGGACTGGGCGTGATACATGCCCGCCAAATTGGCCATGGCCTCGGCGCGCTTTTCACCGCCGCCGACTGCCATGTGCGTGGCTTCATCGGCACCCAGAATGGACAGAGCGTGTTCCAGCGCTTCGAGGCGGTGGCCGAGGGCGTCGAGTTTGGCAAAGGACATTATGGGCTCCGGAATCGGGCCCGAGATTTCTCATAACTTACGCCCCGGGGCAAGCGGGGGCGGTTACTCATTCTCCTCCGGGGTCGATCCGCTCTTGCCCGTATTGGATCTGCCGACCAGACCAATTGCGATGCCGAATGCCACGCCGATGCCAATTCCCATGGCGATATTGTCCGTTGTCACGCCAATACCGGCCCCGATTGCGATGCCAATGGCTATGCTGGTCCCAAATTTCATGTATCTGCTCCTAGCTGTTTGTGGGTAAACCGGCAGGGCGTGGCGGAGTTCCAAAAATAAAAGAGGCGCAGCCGGGGGACTGCGCCTCTGGGTGGTGTCTCTATTCTGGAGGCACCAATGGCAGTTTCCTTCTGGAGCGTGCCGAGAACCCTGATGCACCAATTGGGGGAGTGCGCAGCAGGGAAATTTTCAATCAGAATGGCAGGATGGCATCGAGGACTTGCTGGCCATAGCGCGGCTGCTGCACATCGGTGATCTGACCGCGTCCGCCGTAGGCGATGCGGGCCTCGGCAATCTTGGACGATGGGATGGTGTTGTTGGCCTGAATATCGGACGGGCGAACGATGCCGGCAACGATCAGGTCGCGCACTTCGAAATTGACCCGCACTTCCTGATGGCCTTCGATCACCAGATTGCCATTGGGCAGGACCTGGGTGACGACGGCGGCGACCGAGGTGGTCAGGCTTTCAGCCCGATTGACCGAGCCATTGCCGGCGTCCTTGGTGCCTGAATTGAGATCAATGGCAGCGGAAGGATCAATGCTGGGGGCCAGATTGCCGACCGCGGCACCGAAGATGCCGCCCATGCCCGCGGAATTTGTCGAGGTGCGGGCGCGCTGGGTGGAATTGTTGATCTTGGCGCTATCATCGATGGTGACCATGACGGTCAGGATATCGCCAATGCGGTGGGCCCGTTCGTCCTTGAAAAAGCCCTTGGCCGAGGTGCGATAAAGCGAATTGGCCTGATATGTATCCTGAATTGCCTCGGGCATGGGCATGCGCACCGGCCGATAGCCTGCCGCAGTTGTCGGATCGGAAATTGCGGTGAGCGCTGGAGCCTGGCCGACGTTGGCGAGACGATCCATTGTGCCGCAGGCCCCGAGCATGCCGGTCAATGTCAGGAGTGTTGCGATTTTCAGAGCGTTCATGGCTTAAATCTCCTGCGGCGGCTTAAAGCTGCGCCAGATTTGTTGGCGCGCTGGCGATTTCGACGGCACCGGGGGCGGTCGCGGTGGCTGATACCACCCGGTTGGACATAAGGTTGAGGACCTGTACCGGTTCGCCGGGTGCTGCACTGCCCAAAGCCTGGCCCTTGACGGTCAGGGTCATTGGACCCTTGCGGAAATAGATGGTGACGAACTGATTGCGCGCGATCAGTTGGGCGATGGCGACATCGGCGGGTTTGAGCAACATGCCTTCGCGGCTCTGGCGCTGCAGTTGCTTGCCGACCAGTTGATCCAGAGACGCGAAACCGGTGGACTCGGCATATTTGAGGGGCACGGGGCGCATGATTATGTCCTGCTTGGACAGGATTGTGCCTGCGGCGAGGTTGGCGGCCAAATGGGGAGCCGGGATCATCAGATCAATGGTGCCTGTGACATTTAGCGGAACTGCAATGCCCGAAATCAGGAACTGGGCGGTAAAGGCGCCGTTTTCCGGCAGATAGCGCAGATTTACCAGCGTTACCGGCGTCCCGACCACTTCGGCGTTGATCGGGGTAATGGGCTGGGAAAATATCGTCTGAGCCGTCATGCCGGTTGTCAGAATGCCCTTGGCCTTCAAATTGGCAGCAATCAGCTGGGTCAGTTTTTGCTCATCGACCACAGAGGCTTTGCGCATGACACGGACGTTGACGACGCCTGCAGTATCAAAGCTCTCAAGGCCAATTCGGGCTGCGGCGGCCTTGATTGCGTCAAGCGGCACCATGCCTGCAGTGCCCGGCCTGGGTGCGCGAAATAGCGGCGCTTCGGCAAGAATGCCGGCGTCGTCGAACATGTCGCCGACGGTCACGACCTGGGAAGCGACGTTGACTTCTGCCCTGAGAACCGGAGCCGCATAAGCTGCTGCGCTCATCAATGCACCCAGTGCAAGTGCGGCGATCGCTTTGTGAATGAACATGACTATGGCTCCTATCAGCGCATCTGGCTGGTCGACTGCATCATCTCATCGGCACCTGAAATGACGCGGGCGTTCATTTCGTAGGCGCGTTGAGCGGCGATCAGATCAGCAATTTCTGTGACAGAATTGACGTTACTCATTTCAAGGTAACCCTGCAGAAGGTCGCCATTATTGTTGGAATTGGGCACGCCGATCTGGGCCGGACCGCTGGCGGCGGTTTCGACAAACAGATTGTCGCCAAGGGATTCGAGGCCCGACTTGTTGACGAAATTGGCCAACTGAAGCTGTCCCAATTGGGTCGGTGTCGATTCATTGTTGAGGTAGGCTTCAACAGTGCCGTTTGCGGAGACAGACAGCGATTTTGCGCTATCGGGTACCACGATGCCTGGCTGGATGGCATAGCCGTTGGCATTGGTGATCTGGCCGTTGCCATCGCGCTTGAACGAGCCGTCCCGTGTATAGGCGGTGCGGCCGTCAGGCATATCGACCATAAAGAAACCGTCGCCACGAATGGCGATGTCGAGTTCGGCTTCGGTGGGATTAACGCTACCCTGGCTCATGACACGTGGGGTCGCTACGGTACGCACACCAGAGCCGACTTCGAGCCCGGCAGGCAGGACTGTGCCCTGATCCGATGTCTGGGAGCCGGCGCGGCGATATTGCTGGTAGAGCAGATCCTGAAATTCGGCGCGCTGGCGCTTGTAGCCGGTGGTGCGCATGTTGGCGATATTGTTGGAGATCACTTCAACATTGCGTTCCTGGGCGCTCATGCCGGTCGATGCGATGTACAGTGCTTTCATTGGGCGAACTCCTTACTAAACGGACGCGGCGCCAAGGCGCTGGATGGCGGATTGGCGCATTTCGTCCTGCCGCTGCATGATCTGTGCAATTGATTCATAGGACCGGGTGACGCGGATCATTTCAGCCATTTCGCTGACGCCGGTCACATTCGAGCGCTCGATGGCGCCCTGAACAACTGTTGTTCCGGTGTTGGGACCGGGCGTGCCGCCAGCATAAAGATTGCTGCCCTCGCGCGTCAGCGCCTGAGCATTGGGGAACTCGACGACCCGCAGTTTTCCCTTAATCCCGGCGCTGGTGGTTATGCTGCCGTTAGCTCCGATGGTAATGCCGGTTTCATCGGGGCTGAACTGGATCGGCCCGCCCTCGCCAAGCACTGGGTTGCCGCTGAGGTCGACCAGTGTGCCAGAACTGTCGATCTGAAATGCGCCGGACTTGGTCCAGCGTTCGCCGCCGGCGGTCTGGACGGCGAAAAAACCATCGCCATTGAGGGCCATATCGAGCGGGTTGCCGGTTTGGTTGATCGGGCCGCCGCTCAAATCATGCAGGGTCGCCCAATCCTGGACATAGGACAGAGGCTGATCCTGGCTGGGAAAATCACGGTCACGCGCTATGGGCATGACATATTGTTCAAACAGCACCTTTTCGGCCTTGAAGCCGGTGGTGTTGACGTTAGCCATGTTGTTGGCCACGACGTCCATCTGCCGTTGCAGAGCCATCTGCCTTGATAGGCTGATCAGTTGCGCATTTTCGATCATGCGTGGTCCCCGAAGTCTTAATTCCCCGAAACGCCCTGCCTCCCCAGGCCTGATGTCTCGTAATTTACCTTGCAGAAACCATGCCAAACCGGAAACTTTAATAAAATCAGATATATAGCTTATCGGTCTGGTTACGGTCGGCGAAACCGAACTGAATAGGCAGGCAGAAACTGCCCGGCAAAATCTGCCGCATTGGGTCAGATCGTAAGACTTCATTAACCAAGCGGCGATTAGCTGGTGGGGAGCCGGAATCGCCCGGATTTACTCTTAGGCGCAGGAATTGTTGTCATGGCTGCCGAAGCGGAAATTGATGAAGCTGCGACCGAGGTCCCAAAGAGCAAGAAGAAGCTTTTCATCATTATCGGTGCCGCAGCTGCTGTGGTGGCGATTGCCGGGGCAGGGCTGTTTGTCGTACTTTCTGGCGGAAGTGAATCCGCGCCCGACGAGGCCAGGGTCCTGGCCGCACATCAAAGCTTCATTTTCAATTTGCCGCCAATGACGGTCAACCTGAATACGGCAGGGGGCGATGAATCTTTTCTCAAGCTGACCGTTGCGCTGGAGGTGGCCAATGAAGAGGTCATGACCGAAATCCAGCCGCGCATGGCCAAGGTTGTCGATGCATTTCAGGTCTATCTGCGTGAGTTGCGTAGGAGCGATCTTGAAGGATCGGCCGGCATTTATCGCCTCAAGGAAGAATTGCTGCGTCGTGTGAACGTGGCGATTTATCCCTCGAATGTGGAGAGCATTCTGTTCAAAGAAATATTGGTCCAGTAAATGGCTGAGCCCAGCGATCAGGACAAATTGGCCGAAGACTGGAACGTTGGCGACGATGCGCCAGCGACTGCGGGCGGTGCGGCGGCTGGAGAAGCTGAAGCAGCCCCAGACGCGGCGGCTGAGTGGGCTGCAATGCTGGAAGCCGACCCCACCGGCGCGCTGGGGCCCGGCGAAGCTGACCGGGTATTAAACCAGGACGAGATCGATAGTCTCCTGGGATTTGATCCCAATGTTGGCGGCAATGTTGAGCTGACCGGGGTTCAGGCACTGATCAATTCGGCGCTGGTCAGCTACGAGCGGCTGCCTATGCTGGAAATCGTGTTTGACCGTCTGGTGCGGCTGGCGACAACGTCGCTGCGCAATTTTACCTCGGACAATGTGGAAGTTACATTGGATCTCGATTTCCTCGGTGCGGTTTGGCGATTACCTCAATTCCATACCGCTGCCCGCAATCCTGTCGGTGATCAAAGCCGAGGAATGGGAAAACTACGGCCTGCTGACTGTCGATTCCAGCCTGATTTACTCGATGATCGACGTTCTGCTGGGCGGACGACGCGTTTCAGGCAATGTTCGGGTGGAGGGGCGTCCCTATACGACTATTGAAATGGCGCTGGCGCGTCGCATGATCGAGGTAATCCTTGAGGATACCCACCGTGCATTCGAGCCGGTGACGCAGGTCAATTTCAAGCTGGAGCGCATTGAGACCAACCCTCGCTTTGCGGCGATCTCCCGGCCTGCCAACGCGGCGATCCTGATCGAAATGCGTATCGAGATGGATGATCGCGGCGGCAAGATCGAAATTCTGTTGCCCTATGCAACGATTGAGCCGATTCGGGTGCAATTGCTGCAGATGTTCATGGGCGAAAAATTTGGACGTGACCCGATATGGGAAGGGCATCTGGCAACCGAGATTTATGCTGCCGATGTCGAAGTTTCCGCCATTCTGCACGAGCAGCAATTGCCGCTATCGCGTGTTCTGGCGCTGGCACCGGGCGATACTGTTTTATTTGATCGCACCCCGAGCGAACCGATCCAGCTGCGCTGTGGCGATGTTGATCTGGCCGAGGCGATCATGGGGCATATCGGCAACAATGTTTCGGTTCGTGTGACCAGCCCTCTCAATCCGCCAAAAGTGACGATGGCGGGCTTTGAGGCACTCGATCAATCTATGGAAGGACGATGATGTTTGGATTGCCTTTGGGCCTTATCGTTGAAGGGTCGGTTGCCGTTCTTCTAATCATGACAATCGGGTACTGCACGGTCTTGAACAGCCGACTGAAGCGCCTGCATGCGGACAGGGAAGTGTTGCAGCAAATGGTCAATGACCTGGTCGGCGCGACCAATCTTGCCAATCAGGCGATCAAGGAGCTCAAGGCGACCGCTGTTGATGCGGATCTTGTGTTGGGTGCCCGGTTGGAGGAAGCCGAACGCTTCGGTATTGAACTTGCCAATCACGTGAGCGCGGGCGCAGACGTTTTGGACCGCATCGCCAAGATCACCAGTGTGGCGCGCAAAAACCCTGCCGCGCAGGCGACGGCGCCCATCGAGGAAGATATACCATCGCCCAACAAGTTGCATTCGGCGCTTGAGCAATTGGCCACCCGGGCGCGCGCACGCGGTGCTGCGGCATGAAATCTGTGCGCCTGCTCCCCGTTGTTATTTTCGCTATCGCCGCCTTGCTGGTGTTCAAGACGGTCAGTCTTGTGACCACGGGGGGTACGTGCTGGGCGTTGCAGCGGTGCGGGCCGAGGAGCATGGGGGCAACAGTAGTGGGGACGCGGCAATCGAATTGCCCTCTGAACCCATGATGCAGGACGACAGCCCGGTTCTAACGGATATGTCGCCAACCATGGCGCAAACGTTGACCAAAAAATCGGACAGTCCGGATCAATTGCAGGCCATTGCAGGCACCGAAGTGTTGAGCGGAGACGCTGCCGTACCGGAAGGAGAAGCAGCGGCTGCCATGGATCCTGCGGCGACACCAGAAGGTGCAGAGCCCGCCGCAAGCGACCTTGGGGCGAGGGATTGCCCGTCTGATGGAGGTGTCGTTGCCGAAGGGGGCGAAGAGGCATCTGCCAGCGGCGAAAATGCTGGCATGGCCAGTGCAAATTGCGACCCGCGCGCGGAAGCCGTGCCGATGAAATATGGCCCGGACGGTATGCTTATCCCACTGACCGATGTGAACGGTGGGTCGCTGACCGAGCGCGCTCTGCTGGAACGGCTCGGTGAACGCCGGGTTGAGTTGGACAAATATGCGGCTGAACTGGACTTGCGCCAGTCGCTGGTGGACGCCGCCGAGCAGAAGATCAACGAACGAGCCGAAACGCTCAAAGCGCTGGAAGAACAGATCTCAAAACTGGTTGATCAGCGCAAGGAGATGGAGAGCGGACGGTTTGCAGGCATCATCACCATGTATGAGAGCATGAAGCCAAAGGATGCTGCCGCGATTTTCGATAATCTCGATATGGATGTGCTGCTGCGGGTGGCTAAAACGATGAACCCGCGCAAGATGGCGCCTGTACTGGCGGCGATGAATTCGACACGGGCGCAGGAACTTACCGTGCGGATGGCAGCGAACGCCGATGAGCCAACCGACAAAATGGATCAAGCCGATCTTTCCTCGCTGCCACAGATTGTCGGACAATAGAGTTCGGCAACGGGTAAGGCTGCGTTAAGCACGACGCGATAGTGTCACGACGTTAGTTGTGTAATCGCGTTTTCTGTGTCCGGATTGATCTTGATCCGTTTGAGAACGCCTAATTTGCCAGGCGGGCTGCGGTCGGTGAAGACTGCGTTACAGGTAGGCTGGAAAAGGGCGCGTCTTGCCCTGATTGTCAGTGTCGTCACGATGGCGGGGGCCTTGGTGTGCGCCGCGCCTGGTTGGGCGCAGGATCGCGGCCAATTGTCGGTCAGTGCCGAAAATGGCTTTGGCCGGATGATCGTCAGCTTTCGCTCCCGCACAGATTTGCCCGCCTACAAGATCAGCAATGAAAATGGCGTGCTGTCAGTTACCTTTGATGAAGCTGCCGATGTGATCCTGCCCGATGTTGGCGGACTGCTGTCGGACTATGTCACAGCGGCGCGGGCGGATTCGGACAAGAAGGGTATCCGATTTGGTCTGCGGGCTGCGTTCGAAGTGAGCCATACCGAGGCCGACAACCAGCTCTATATTGATCTGTTGCCGTCTGACTGGCAAGGAGCGCCACCAACGTTGCCGCAGGATGTGCAGGATCGGGTGGCGTCCAACGCCAAGGCATCCGCCAAGCAGGCAGACAGAAAGCGTAAGGCCGAAGTCGTTCGCCAGAAAAATCCGCAGGTGACGGTTCGGGTCGGCACTAATCCAACGTTCATGCGGCTGCAATTCGACTGGAGCCTTGATACCAAGGCCGATTTTTCCTTCAAGCAAAAGATAGGCGTGCTTGATTTTGAATGGCCAGTAGCAGTTGATGTCGCTGAGTTGGCATCCAGCCTGCCGCCTGAAATTGTCGATGTCAAAAATAATGTGACCGAAGACGGCAGCGACGTCATGCTCAAGTTTGCTGCCGGCGTCGAGCCCCGGTTTTATGAAGAGTCGCCGCGATCCTATACGATTGATGTCGACCTGCCTCACGCTGGGTTGCCGCCGATCACTGCACAGGCGCTGGTCGACAAGTCCGCACCTGCGGACGACGCTGAAGCGCTGGCTGATATTTCGGGTGCCGGGGGGCAGGAGCGGCTAAAATCAGATCTCGGCGTTCTATATCCCGACACGGCGCCCGCCACGATCCAACCCTATGTCAGCATGGTCGGCACCACACTGCGCGTTGTGTTTCCTTTTGAGCAGGATACTGCGGCAGCGGTGTTTCGACGCGGCAACACTGTGTGGACAGTAATCGATACGGCGTCAGCCATCGAAGCGCCCAAGGACATGAAGGCACTTTCGGCCGTCGCGCGGGATTATTCCGTAATCTCGGGCGGGGACACGCAGGTGGTTCGCATCGATTTGGGGCAGGACCGTCTGGCAACGCTTGGATCAGAGGGCCGCGCGTGGGTGCTTTCATTGGGCGACATGGTGCTGACGCCGACAGAACCCATTGATCTGAAACGTCAGCGCACCGCCGAAGGCGGATATGAGATGGTGGCTGATGTCGAGCGTCCGGCGCGCGTGCACCAATTTGTCGATCCTGTCGTGGGCGATAAACTCGAGGTGGTGACGGCTTATCCACCAGCGCGCGGCATGTTGCGGGATCAGAAGTATGTCGATTTTACCGCGTTGCGGACCGTTCATGGGCTGGCGATCAAGCCCCAGCATGACGGGGTGGATATTCAGGTTGAAAACAAGCTGGCGATCATCAGCACTGAGGGCGGATTGACGCTGTCGAGTGCGGATCAGCAACGGGCGCTGCGCACCAGTTTTGATGCAACCAACCGCTTCAGTTTCATTGATCTTGATAAATTGCTGGCAAGCGATCCTGCCCAATATGAACAGCAGTATGACGATCTGACCGCGTCGGCCGCCAGCGCCAAGGGCAGCGCGCGCGATGCGGCGCGGTTGGATCTGGCCCAATATCAGTTGGCCAACGGGTTTGCCTATGAAGCATTGGGCGTTCTCAGCGTTATCGGGGACAAGCCTGAAGGCAGCGAAGACCTGGTCCAGAAGGTGCGCCTGACGACGGCCATCGCCGATACGGTCGTCAATAGATCCAGCGACGCGCTGGCAATTCTGAACAGTGCCAGGCTGGCCAATGAAGGTGATGCCTTGTTGTGGCGCACCATCGCGCGGGCTGATAGCGGCGACTATCGCGGCGCGCTCGAGGATGGGTTGGCCTCCGAGGATGTTGCGCGCAGCTATCCAGCGTGGGCCAAGAAGCGATTTACCTTTGCCGCCATTCGCGCAGCCGTTGAAACTGACGATATTGCCACCGCCCAGCGGTTGCTCGACAGCATTGATACCGCTGAACTCAACGTGGATGAAGTCAGCCAGCTGCATCTGCTGATGGGGCGCACAGACGAGCTCAAGGGCCAGGACGCCGAGGCAATCGACAATTATGGTCAGGTCATTGCCGCCGATATACGCCCAACGCGCGCCGAAGCCATCTACCGGACAATGCTATTGCTCGACAAACAGGGCAATCTCAACCTTGAAAAGGCCACCGCCACCCTATCGGCAGAGGCCATGCTCTGGCGCGGCAATGCGCTGGAAGCCTCGATGCAGCAATTGTTGGCCAAACTCTATTTCCGTCGCGACGACTATCGGTCCGGGTTCGAAACCGTCAAACAGGCGGTGTCCGTCTATCCCGAGAGTCGGGAAATCAATGCTTTGCGCGATCAGGCGCAGCAGATTTTTGTTGATCTGTTCCTGAATGGGCAGGCCGAGGCGCTGGCACCGGTCGACGCGCTGAGCCTGTTTTACGACTTCCGGGAACTGACGCCGCCGGGGGCGCGTGGTGATGAAATGATCCGCAATCTGGCACGGCGTCTGGTCAAAATTGATTTGCTGCCACAGGCCGCCCAGTTGCTCGATTACCAGTTGAGCAATCGTCTCAAGGGTGCTGCCAAAGCGCAGGTTGCCGCTGATCTTGCCATTATTTACCTCGCTGATCGCAAGCCGCAGGACGCGCTGCGGGTACTGGGATCAACGCGGATGCCTGATCTGTCCGAGGCGCTGACGCGCCAGCGCCGGGTTCTCGAAGCACGTTCGATGATCGATGGCGGGCGGGACGAACTGGCGCTGGATTTGTTGAAGTCCATGCAGGGCAGAGATGTCGATCAACTACGTGTTGATGCGCATTGGCGCGCCAAGCGCTACGGCGATGCAGCGGAATTGCTCGAAACCATGTATGCGCCCAATGATCAGCCATTGAGCCAGCCAGCCCGCATGAATGTCATCAAGGCGGCCGTTGGTTATGTGCTGGCGGGTGACCGGTTGGGGCAATCGCGCCTGCGGGCCAAATTTGCCGAAGCAATGGTGACGGCGCCCGAATGGCCGATGTTTGATTATGTGACCGGCACGATTACCACCGACAGTCTTGAGTTCAAGAAGGTGGCGAGCGCGGTTTCGGGTTTGGACGGCCTTAGCTCATTCCTTGCCGCTTACCGCGAAACCTATGGCACCGACGGGGCGATGGTGCCGCCGCAAGCTGCCCGGGCGGAAACCAAGGTGGCGGGTGCGGGTTAGCCCGTTGTAAAACTGCGCACCAGCGATCCGGCGACCAGATACCAGCCGTCGACCAGAACAAAAAAGATGAGCTTGAACGGCAGTGAAATCACCACTGGTGGCAGCATCATCATGCCCATCGACATCAATACCGATGCGACAACCATGTCGATGACCACGAACGGCAGGAACAGCAGAAAGCCGATTTCAAAGGCGCGCCGCAGTTCCGAGATCATGAATGCGGGGATCAGCAGGGTCAGCGGGACGGCATCCGGGCTTTCGGGTGGCGGTGTGTCGGTTAGTTCATAAAAGAGTGACAGATCCTTTTCGCGTACATTGGCCTGCATGAATTTGTGGATGGGCACGCTACCCGCGTCGAACGCCTCGCCAATCTCCATGTCGCCGGCAAGCAACGGCTGAATGCCCAAATTGTAGGTCTGCTCCAGCGTGGGCGTCATGATAAAAATGGTTAGAAACAGCGCCAGCGACACCATGACCGAATTGGGTGGTGCACTTTGAAGGCCAATTGCTGTGCGTAGTAGCGAGAGCACGACCACAATACGGGTAAAGCTGGTCACCATCACCAGAATTGACGGGGCCAGCGCCAGAATGGTGATCAACCCGATGAGCTGAACGGCTCGTTCAGTCAGGGTGGTGTCGCTGCCGAAATCGATCGACACGTCCTGTCCAAAGGATATGCTGGGGGCCAGTGCCATACCGACGAAAACGGCCAGCCCAGCCCAGAAGGCGAAACGACCGTGCTTAGTTGCGGTCGGCGCTGTAGCCCTTGTCGTCGATGTGGCTGCCGGAGTCGTCAACTTGCGGACGCCCATTCTGCTCAGTGGAAGTATTAACAGCTTCTTTAACTGAGTCGGCGGCCTGACCATTGGTCTTTTCTGCGGGAAGCGCCGTGGGCTCCACTTTACTAACAGGTCGCATCAGTCCGGTCTGGCGAACCGAGGTGGGGTTTTTGGCGCTCGAGGGCCGTCGCAGTTCGCGCAAGCGATCCAACGGCGACACTTTCGGGGTTGTGGCTACCGGTGCGGGGGCATGGCCCAAAGTGGACTGCTGATTGGCGGCAACGCCGGGCGATTTTGCGGTGGTCGCCGTCGGACGACCAGCAGTTTTGTTGGCCACGATATTGGGCAGAGGGCGGCGGCTGGTCACATTTTGTGGGGTTTCGGAGACCGGGATGCCGGTTTCAACGACAACGTCCTGCGGGCCACCGGTCAAAAGAAGGTGTTCAACATTGTCGCGGCGGATGATGACGAGCTGTCGCTTGGGGTCAATTGCCAGCGTATCAACAACCAGCAGGCGTCGATTTCGGCCGCGGGCGACATTGCTCGATGCCTTGAATAGCATCTTTAAAGCCCATAGCCCCAATACGATCAGCACCAGCACGATGCCAAGGGCGAAGATCGATGTCAGAACGGAATTACCCGAGCCGCCAAACAGGCTGGTTATGAATTGCAACGCGTTTACTCCACTACGATACGCCAGGTACCCGGCACTTATTGCCTATTTAGCCTCAAGAACATGCAAATTGCGAGACAAAGCTCCGCTAACGCGTTCAAGTTAATAGTTGATTAACCATACCCCGGCAAGAATTGCCTATCGGAAGGCGAGTCTGCCAAGGAGTATTCGAGCCATGGGCATCATGAACATGCCGATATTTACAGCGCTAACCGACAAGATGCGCTGGCACCAAGCGCGTCAAGGTCTATTGGCAGAAAATGTCGCAAATGCGGAAACGCCAGGTTACCAGGGGCGGGATCTGGCCCAATATAATTTTGCCGATCATTTGGGCGGCGGTTCGAGCGCAACGATTAGTGTTACAGCGACCCAACCGATGCACATTTCAGTCGGTGGCGACACAAGCGCCGCCTTTGGTGCCCAGCGAATGAACAGCTTTGAGGTTACCCCTGAAGGCAATGCGGTGTCGCTGGAAGACGAAATGATGAAGGTCACGACAAATATGAGTGACTATCAGGCGGTCACCTCAATCTATCAGAGTTCGATGAAAATCCTGCGCACCGCGATGGGGCGGTCGTGAAATGGCTAGGTCAGTTCCATGAGTGACTTCAACTCATCCCTAAAAATCGCCGCCACGGGTCTTCATGCACAGACAGCGCGCATGCGTGTCATTGCTGAAAATCTGGCCAATGTTGATTCTGCGGGCAAGACGCCGGATGAGGACCCCTATCGGCGTCGCATTCCGACGTTCAAGACGGAGTTTGATGCGCAGGCGGGCGGTAATATCGTGGAAGTGGGCAAGCTTGCCTATGACATGAGCGATTTTACCACCCGGTTTGAACCGGGCCATCCGGCGGCGGATCCGCAAGGCTATGTCAAATATCCCAACATCAATCCACTAATTGAATCGATGGATATGCGCGAAGCCCAGCGCACCTATGAAGCCAATTTGAACGTGGTGACCGTTACCCGGCAGATGCTGGGACGGACTTTGGATATCTTGCGCAGCTAGCGCCAAAAGGATCTAGATCATGGCAATTCCATTTAACGCCGCCGCGGCTGCTTACGGCAACGCATCCAAGCTGATTTCCCAGACTGCAAAGCCGGGTACCGACATCGTGGCGAAGGCCGATCAGGGCAATGATTTTGCCAATATGTTGGCTCAATCGGTGCAGGATGTGGTCGATACTGGCAACAAATCGGACAAGATGGCTATGGATATGGTCAATGGCAAAGCCAATGTCGTGGACATGGTCACGGCGCTGTCCCAAACCGAATTAGCCATCGACAGCATGGTTTCGGTTCGCGACAAGGTCATTTCGGCGTATGAAGAGATCATGCGTATGCCGATCTGATTCTCGAAAGGCCGTGCCATGAGCGGCGCTGAAGTTCTCGATATTGCGACCGACAGCATCTGGGTTTTGATCATTGTTTCGCTGCCGATGATGCTGGCAGGGTTGTTGGTCGGCGTGGTCATTGCACTGTTTCAGGCGCTGACCCAAATTCAGGAACAGACGTTGGTCTTTGTTCCAAAGATTCTGGCAATCTTTGTAACTCTATTGATTACGTTGCCTTTTTTGGGCTCCACCATGGGGGCCTATATGAACCGCATCGTCGATCTGATCATCATCGGCGGCTAGGGTGGCGCTCAGTCTAAATTGGCTGCCCGATGTTGCCTATATCTACATTCTGCTATTCATGCGGATAGGTGCCATCTTGATGCTGATGCCCGCGCTGGGCGAGCAAATGATCCCGGCCCGTATGCGGCTCAGTTTCGCATTGGCATTCACGCTGGTGCTCTATCCCTTGCTGGCCAAGGTCATGCCGCCGATGCCAACGCAGTTTCCTGCTCTGTTGGCAATCGTGTTCCACGAGATTGCAGTTGGACTGATTATCGGGGCGGTGACACGCATCACGGTGATGGCAACGCAGGTGGCTGGGGCTGTGATTGCTTTTCAGTCCGGGTTGAGTGCTGCGCAGGTCGCCGATCCCACGCAAAACGGGGTGCAGGGGGCTGTGATCGGTTCGTTCCTGTCGTTCGTTGGCGTCACCTTGATATTTGCCACCAATCTCCACCACGTGGCGCTGGCGGCTATATACGACAGTTACATGGTGTTTTTGCCGACCGAGCCGCTGATGCTGGATGATGCGGCGCAACTGGCGATCCGAACGGTTTCGCATGCTTTTACAATTGGGGTGCAGATGTCGGCGCCGTTTATCGTTTTCGGGTTGGTGTTTAACCTTGGCGCGGGGATTTTGGCGCGCCTGATGCCGGCTTTGCAGGTGTATTTTCTCTTGATGCCTGCTAACATTCTGGTCGGATTGGTGCTGTTTGCATTGCTGCTCACCATGATGATGGGATGGTATATTTCGGCGTTCGAAGACCATCTGGCGATGTTACGAGGCTGACACATGTCCGATGAAGCCCCCGAACAGTCCAGTAAAACCGAAGACCCCTCCTTTAAAAAGCTCGAGGACGCTCGCAAAAAAGGCGATGTGGTCAAAAGCCAGGAAGTGACCACTTGGTTCATGCTGGGTGGAACAACGGCGCTTTTTGGTTTCATGGCACCGGGTGCCAGCGCGGGGCTGGCAAATTCCCTTAAGGAAATTTTCGCCAACGCTGATCAATTCGAGATCGGCGGCGCAGCGCTTCAGGCTTTTTTCAACGGTTTGGCCCTGCAATTGATCTTGATTGTGTTGGGGCCGCTGCTGGTTTTGTCGCTGTGTGCGATTGCCGCCAATCTGCTCCAACACCCGCCGCTGCTTTCGGTTGAGCCGATTACCCCGAAATTGAGCAAGATCTCGCCGCTTGCTGGCGCCAAACGGCTGTTTTCCGGCGAAGCTCTGGTCAATTTCATCAAAGGCGTGCTGAAACTTTCAATCGTTGGCGCCGTGGTCGCGATAACTGTCTGGCCGGAGCAAGACCGGCTTTCGACCCTGATGACGGCTGATCCCGCCATCATCTTGGGAGAATTTCAGGAAATCGGGTTGAAAATACTGATCGCGGTGTTGGCGGTTGTAACTATCATCGCTTTCGCCGATTTTCTCTATATGCGCCAAAAATGGTGGAAACGTCAGATGATGACGGTTCAGGAAACGCGCGACGAATACAAACAGATGGAGGGTGATCCGGCGGTCAAGGGCCGAATTCGGCAGTTGCGGCAGGAGCGGGGGCGTCAACGGATGATGGCTTCGGTGCCTGATGCGACTGTCATTGTTACCAACCCGACCCACTTTGCTGTCGCCCTCAAATACGACAAGTCAATGAAAGCGCCGCTTTGCCTTGCAAAAGGTGCCGACGCGATTGCCCTGCGCATTCGAGAGATTGCCAAGGAAAACGATGTGCCCATCGTTGAAAATCCGCCCCTCGCTCGAGCCTTGTTTGCCAGCGTCGAAATTGATCAACCCATACCCAGCGAGCACTTCAAGGCGGTGGCCCAGGTCATCGGCTTTGTGATGCGTTTGCGTGATAATCGTGGATGGACGCCAGGCAATTCGGTAAACTAGCCATTAACTCTCCCAAGGCGGTAGGCCATTTGGTAGAGCTTTAGTATTGTTTGATTCGGTTATTTTGATCCGTATCCCGGAGCACACGCATTCATGGCTGCAACCCCGCTTGGCGAGGACACCTATCCAGAACCGCTGCAAACGCGCGAACGTGGTAACGCCGGATTGTGGCGCGTCGTTGCATTGAGCATCAGTCTGGTGGTTATTGCCGCCGTCTTTTCCTTTTACGGCGAGAATATTCCTGCTGACGTAACGCTGACCTTTGTCGGTCTGTTGGCTGTGGCAGGGGTTTTCTGCCTGTTCGGACTGGCGGCGGGTCTGTTCAAATTCGCCAATGGCGAGGAAAAGCGCACAGTTTCCCGAGCGCTGGTCGACAGCCTGCCTTATGGCGCAGTTGTTGCCGATCGTGATGGCAAGATCTCCTACGTCAACGCCCATTACGGCACCTTTTCCGGCGCCATGGTCAACGGCGTTCCGGTTGGCGTATCGCGGCTTTTTGCGGGGCAATCTGAAGCGAGCGAAGCGGTTTATCGCCTGTCTCGCGCGGCAAAGGATGGACGCACCGCCATTGAAGATATCCGCCTGATTGGTGGATTGGGCGGTTCGCATACCGATAGCAGCCGTCCGTTCTGGTATCGGGTTGCAATTAGGCCATTGCCGGAGGTTGACGGTGGCCGCAAGCCGCTTCTGGTCTGGTCGGTCGAAGATATCACGCGGGACCGCGAAAACAATGAGAGCGCCTTCCGCGATCTGCAGCGCGCCATTGATTATCTTGATCATGCCCCGGCGGGGTTCTTTTCCTCGGACGCGCACGGGCGCATTCAATATCTCAATTCCACCCTGAGTGATTGGCTGGGTTATGACCTGGCTGAGTTCAACTCGGGCCAATTGAGCCTTGGCGACATTGTGCGCGGCGACGGCGACAGCCTCCTCATGCGCGGTCGCGGCGATGGCGAGATCGGCACTGAAATCATCGACATTGATTTGGTGCGCAGCAATGGCACCGCGTTCCCCGTGCGCTTGTTGCATCGCGCGGCCCGCATGGCCGAAGGCGAGTTGGGCGAAACCCGGACGCTGGTTCTGGATCAAAGCAGCGCGCCCGACAGCGAAGAAGAATTGCGGGCAGCCGAGGTGCGGTTTTCGCGGTTCTTCAACGACACGCCATTTGCGATTGCGACGCTTGATACCAATGGCCGGATCGTGCGCACAAATGCCCCGTTCAGCCGCATTTTCAAATGGTCGGGTGAACAGAAGAGCCTCGAATTGCAACCGCTGGCCGATCTCATCGGGGAGGGGAGCCGCGAACGTCTGGCCAAGGCGATCGTTAACGCAGGGGCCCAGCAATCGGTCATCGAGCCGGTTGATGCTCTGTTGACCGCCGAAGGTGATCATGCGGTTCGGCTTTATATTTCCGGGTCGGAAATGAGTGCGGGGTCGCCCGAACGGGTCAATGTCTATGCGCTGGACATGACCGACCAGCGCAAGCTTGAGGCCCAGTTTGCCCAAAGCCAGAAAATGCAGGCCGTTGGCCAGTTGGCGGGTGGTGTTGCGCACGATTTCAACAATCTCTTGACGGCAATCATCGGGTTCTCCGACTTGTTGCTGCTCAAGCACAAGCCGGGTGATCCCTCGTTTTCCGAATTGATGCAGATCAAGCAGAATGCCAATCGCGCTGCCGGGTTGACCCGGCAATTGCTGGCATTTTCGCGTCGACAAACCCTGCGGCCACAGGTGCTGGAACTGTCGCTGATCGTTGATGATCTGACCGTGCTGCTAAAACGCATGATTGGTGAAAAAATCAATCTGGGCGTCGATCATGGGCGCAATATCTGGCCTGTTCGCGCCGATGTGGTGCAGTTGGAACAGGTTATCATCAATCTGGTGGTCAACGCGCGCGATGCGATGCCCGGTGGTGGCGCCATCACCATTCGCACCAGCAATGTAACGGCCGCGGAAACCGAGAAATTCGACTTTGAAGGCATGGTTGCCGCCGACTATGTGCTGATCGACGTGCAGGACACCGGCACAGGCATGTCCGCCGAAGTGCTGGACAAGATTTTTGAGCCGTTCTTCACCACCAAGGATCTCGGCAAAGGCACCGGGTTGGGGCTGTCGACTGTTTACGGGATTATCAAGCAGACCGAAGGGTTTATCTATCCGGTCTCGGTGATCGGGGTTGGTACGACCTTCAAGATTTTCTTGCCGCGCCATATTCCAGCAGTCAATGAAATTACCGCCAAGGGTCCGGCGGCAACGCCAGTTCGCGACCTAACGGGACACGAGCGTATTCTGCTGGTTGAAGACGAGGAAAGTGTCCGCAATTTCTCAGCGATGGCGCTTCGCACCACAGGCTATGAAGTTTTTGAGGCGGACGGGGGAGAAGAGGCTCTCGAAATTCTTGAGGATGAGAACTTTGAAATCGATTTGATGGTTTCGGACGTGTTGATGCCCGAAATGGACGGACCAACCCTGCTTAAGCACGTGCGCAAGAAGATGCCGACGCTTAAGGTGATTTTCGTGTCCGGCTTTGCCGAAGACAGCGTCCGCCGCGATATCGAGGACGACCAGAGTGTTGAATTCCTGTCCAAGCCCTATTCGCTCGATCAGATCAATTCCAAGGTCAAGGAAGTGCTACAGGCCGCGTTGCGTGGCAGTCAGGAATGACAGCCACGCAAATGTCCAACGCTGAACGATTTCCGGCCTAGGCCGCCCCGCCGGGTACCGGTGTGCCCGGCGCCAGGAGCTTCTGATCGGCAAGGGCCGTCCACAGCGCATCTGGAATGTCAATTTTCCACCAGTCCAATATGCCATCCAATTCGGCAGGCGAGCGAGGGCCGGGCAGGACATTGCAGACAGCCGGATGGGTCAATGGAAACTGCAACGCTGCTGCGGGCAGGGGCACGTCGAATTCGTTGCACACCGCCTCCAACCTTCGGACCTTGTCAACGACGGCTTCAGGGGCTTTGGCATAGTTGAAGGTCGTGCCACCCACCAGAATGCCGGAATTGAACGGTCCTCCGATCACAACCGAAGCCTTTCGTTTGATGCAAGTGGTCAGGAACGGATCCAGTGACGTCTGTTCAAGCAGCGTATAGCGGCCAGCCAGCAGGAATACGTCCCAGTCGCCCAGCTCAAAGGCCTCCATGAGAATTTCCCATTCATTGACGCCCAAACCGATCGCGGAAATGACCCCGGCGTCGCGTAGTTCGCGCAATGCCTTGTAACCGCCGGTCGATAATTGTTGCCAAAGTTGCTTGTTGGCATCGGATCCGTGAGTGGCAAATCCGATGTCATGGACATAGAGAATGTCTATCTTGTTGACGCCCAGGCGCTGCAAACTGTCCTCGAATGAACGCATGACGCCATCGTAGGTATAGTCGTAAACCTCATCGAAGGGCAGTGGATCAACCCAATTGTGGGGTGATTTGCGCTCTCCGTGGACCGGTTTCAGCAGTCGCCCGACCTTGGTGGAAAGAATTACCCCATCGCGCCGCTGCCGCAGCACATCGCCTGCCAAATGCTCTGCGCGGCCAAACCCATATTGAGGGGCTGCATCGACGTAATTGATGCCGCAATCGAGTGCATGTTCAACTGTTGCTCGCGCCTGATCGGCCGGAACGGCGCCGCCAATACCTGCCAGCGAGGCGCAGCCAAGGCCCAGTTCCGTCACCTGCAGGCTGGTCTGGCCGACACGACGCTGTTTCAGTGCTTGCTGACTCATGCTTGGTCCCCTCGAGTTCGCGTCACTACTGACATGTTAGTCTGGGCGGGTAAAGAGTTGCGAACCGCCATCAGCTTGGCAATTGGTCGTAAGGCAAAGGGGCGCGACCAGCACGCCCTCCTAACAATCTGATTCTGTTTATGTCGGTAAGCGACTGAACCTAATATATGTTGCCAACCGTCACGGGCGTTTCCTGGTCGATCCTGATCGGATTGCGCAGGGCGGCGCCGAACTGGCTTTCCTCGATTTCAAACACGTCACCGGGCTTGGTGGAAATACCGTCGGCAAAGCTCAGTGTGGCGGTTCCGAACATATGAACGTGCACATCGCCCGGCGTGCGGAACAGGTCGTATTTGAAATGGTGATATTCGAGATTGGCGATGGTGTGGCTCATATTGTCTTCACCCGACAGGAATGGTTTTTCCCAGATTGTTTCGCCGTTGCGCACGATTTTTGACGTACCTTCAATATGGGCAGGCAGATCACCGACACGCATTTCGGGACCAAAAGAGCAGGCGCGCAATTTTGAGTGGGCCAAATAAAGGTAATTGACGCGCTCGGTCACATGGTCGGAGAATTCGTTGGCGATAGCAAAGCCGAGGCGGCGTGGTTGGCCGTGCTGGTCAATGACGTAGATGCCTGCGATTTCCGGTTCCTCGCCAGCATCAAGTGCAAAGGCCGGCGATGGGATCGGATGACCGGGCGCAATAATGCTGTAGCCGTTGCCCTTGTAGAACCATTCCGGCTGAACGCCTTTTTCGCCATCAGCAGGCTTTCCGTTCTCCAGTCCCATGCGGAACATTTTCATGGTGTCGGTCAGCCCGGCTTCGCTGCTGCCCGTGTTGGCGGTGTGCATGGCGTCACGCGTGGAAGCAGACCCGAGATGGGTCAAGCCGGTGCCGGTCAGGTAAAGATGGGCCGGATCTGGATGATCAATAGGTGCCAGCATCCGGCCTTCTGCCAGGATCAAATCACGGTCTATGGTATCGCCCAAGCCCATTTTTTTAACCAGTGCACCCAGTCCGGTATCGGTCTGGAAGGCGCTGATGGCGAGATCGTAAACGCTTGTGGCATCGTTCAGCCGACGGGCACTGGCACCCTCGACGACGCCAACAGCGCGCTGCCCGTTGGAATCGAGAAATTGAATGAGGTTCATGGTGCTGCTCCTGCTGTGCAAATTTGGCGTCATAAAACGCAACATGTTAGTTGCGGGCAAGCGGAAAGTTCTGTTTCGGCATCATACATGTGGCGCATTGTGCAAAGGCAGATGAGGTCTTATCAAGAGTCGGCGCCAGCCCGGCGTTTTGGGGCACGACATGATCCTGGATAGCGTTGAGAGTGCGGTCACAGCAATTGCTGCAGGTGAACTGGTTGTTGTGGTTGATGATACTGATCGCGAAAATGAGGGCGATCTCATCATGGCGGCCAGTCTGGCGACGCCTGAAAAAATTGCCTTCATGATCCGCCACACGAGCGGCATCATCTGTGTACCGATGCCGGCAGCGCAGGCTGCAGCGCTCAATCTTGAGCCGATGGTGGCCAATAATATCGATCCGTTCCGAACCGCGTTCACGGTAACGGTGGACTATCGGATCGGTATGACCACTGGCATTGCCGCCACAGAACGCGCCTCGACCATCCGGGCATTGGCAGGCAGCAACGCGGTCGCCAGCGATTTTATCCGGCCCGGCCATATATTTCCGCTCGTGGCGCGCGAAGGCGGCGTGTTGGCCCGCTCGGGCCATACCGAAGCGGGGGTGGATCTGGCGCGGTTGGCAGGTCTCGAACCCGCGGGCGTTCTGGCTGAAGTTGTCAATGATGACGGCACGGTCAAGCGGTTGCCCGAATTGATCGAATTTTCACGGGAGCACGGCCTCAGGATCATCTCCATCGAGGATTTGATCGCTTATCGGCTGGACAAGGAAAAATTCCTGCAACGCGTGGCCGTTGTGCCGACTTTGGTTTCGGGCATGCAGGCTCAAGCCTACGCCTATGAGACGCCGTTTGATCCGTTGCAACAGGTGGCGTTGGTTATTGGCGATGTGGACGGGCAATCCAACGTGCCGTGCCGCATAATTCGTGAGCAGCCGTTGCGCGATGTTGTGGCCCGAGCCAGCGGGGAGCCGGATCAGATCGCCAGAGCGGTCGCCGAGATCAAGACGCGGGGGCGCTGCGGCGTGGTGCTGGTGTTGCGGGGGGCGCAGGCCGTGGACAGTGAGATTGACGGTCGAAGGGTTCCTCACGACACTGCGCTCGACGGGCAGGGTGGCGAATCACACGGCAGCGCCATCAAGCGTATGTCTGGCTGGCGCGAAGTGGGCCTGGGATCACAGATATTGCGAGACCTGGGTGTTCGCTCGATTGCGGTGATGACCACGTCGGGACGACAATACGTCGGTCTTGGTGGCTTCGGGATTGAAATCTCCGAAACGATCTTGCTCAGCTAGCGGTTGAAAAGCGCTTGACAGGATGAAAACAAAATGAGAACAAATAGAGGACATTAAAAGCACGACTTGCTGTGGTTCTGGCGCGTTGCATGGATACCCCGGGCGTGGAATAAGGAGAGAGAAATGGCTAACTCACCGCTTCGCGTTATCGACGGGGGATCAATGGACAAGGATAAGGCGCTTACGGCTGCACTCAGCCAGATCGAGCGTAGTTTCGGCAAGGGTTCGATCATGCGATTGGGGGAAGCTGCCTCAATCGAAGTCGAATCGATTTCAACTGGTTCGCTGGGGCTGGACATTGCTCTGGGTATCGGTGGCTTGCCCAAAGGGCGAATTGTCGAGATTTTTGGACCGGAAAGTTCGGGCAAGACCACTCTGGCGCTGCATGTCATTGCCGAGGCACAGCGTGGTGGCGGCATTTGTGCCTTTGTGGATGCTGAACATGCGCTTGATCCGGTATATGCGCGCAAGTTGGGCGTCAACGTTGATGATCTGCTGATTTCGCAACCGGATGCGGGTGAGCAGGCGTTGGAAATCACCGACACACTAGTGCGTTCGGGCGCCATTGATGTGCTGGTGATCGACTCGGTGGCGGCGTTAACGCCGCGGGCGGAGCTGGAAGGCGAAATGGGCGATAGTCTGCCCGGTTTGCAGGCGCGTTTGATGAGCCAGGCAATGCGCAAACTGACTGCCTCGATCGCAAAGTCGAAGTGCATGGTCATTTTCATCAACCAGATCCGCATGAAGATCGGCGTGATGTTTGGTTCACCTGAAACCACGACTGGCGGTAATGCGCTCAAGTTTTACGCCTCAGTCCGTCTTGATATTCGCCGGATCGGCGCCATCAAGGATCGTGATGAGGTCGTTGGCAACCAGACCCGGGTCAAGGTGGTCAAGAATAAGTTGGCACCGCCGTTCCGTCAGGTTGAGTTTGACATCATGTATGGCGAGGGCATTTCCAAGGTCGGTGAGTTGATCGATCTCGGGGTCAAGAGCGGCATTGTCGAGAAATCGGGTGCGTGGTTCTCCTACGATAGTCAGCGGCTCGGACAGGGACGCGATAATTCGAAGCAGTTCCTGCGAGACAATCCATCAATTTCTGCAACCATCGAGCAGGGAGTGCGTGAGAGCGCGGGCTTGTTGAGCGAGGTTTTGATCACGGAAGGCGGTACTTTGGCCGCTGACGACGATTAGATTGCACAGCGCTGCGGGAAACCGGGGTGTCAGGCAACTGACGCCCTATTTTTTTGTCTTCGCGGGCGATGGGGCGAATGGCTGTGCGCAGTGCTGGACAGACCCGAGTGCCGCACGATAGAAAGCCTGACCAATCAATAGGCGCAAACTTTGGCGCCATCCCCGCGACGAAAGCCTTGTTATGACGAGCGTTAACGATATCCGGTCGAGTTTTGTCGATTATTTTGCTCGTGCCGGACACGAGCCAGTACCGTCCAGTTCGCTGGTGCCTCGCAATGATCCGACCTTGATGTTCACCAATGCGGGCATGGTGCAGTTCAAGAACGTCTTTACCGGGCTCGAAAAGCGACCTTATTCGACCGCCGCTACGTCACAAAAATGCGTGCGGGCAGGGGGCAAACACAATGATCTGGACAATGTAGGCTTTACGGCGCGCCACCACACATTTTTCGAAATGTTGGGGAATTTTTCGTTCGGCGATTACTTCAAGGAACGCGCGATCGAGCTTGCCTGGGGCCTGCTGACCAAGGAGTGGGGCCTCGAAAAAGATCGTTTGTCGGTCACGGTCTATCATACCGATGACGATGCGCGGGCGCTTTGGAAGAAGATCGCTGGCTTGCCCGACGACAGGATCATTTCGATCGCGACCAACGACAATTTCTGGCAGATGGGTGACACTGGCCCGTGCGGTCCCAGCTCCGAGATTTTTTACGATCACGGCGATCACATCTGGGGCGGCCCTCCTGGATCCGCAGAAGAGGATGGTGACCGGTTTATCGAGATCTGGAACCTGGTCTTCATGCAGTTTGATCAGCAGGCTGGTGGGGCCCGCACCAATCTGCCGCGACCTTCGATTGATACCGGCATGGGATTGGAGCGTGTTGCTGCGGTCCTGCAGGGCGTGCATGACAATTATGATATTGATCTGTTCAAGGCACTCATTTCGGCTGCGGCGCAATATACCGGCAGCGAGGTCAATGGCGACGGCAAGACCAGCCAGCGCGTAATTGCTGATCATCTGCGTTCAATGTCATTCCTGATCGCTGAAGGCGTGTTGCCGTCCAACGAGGGGCGCGGATATGTGCTGCGCCGCATCATGCGCCGCGCGATGCGTCACGCCACGCTGCTTGGCGCCAATGAACCTGTCATTCACAAGATGGTGCCGACGCTGGTGCGCGAAATGGGGCAAGCCTACCCTGAACTGGCACGCGGCGAAGCCATGATCGCTGAAACTGTAAGGCTTGAAGAGGGGCGGTTCCTCAAGACCTTGGGGCGCGGATTGCAGATTTTGGCTGATGAAACCAGCAGCCTGGGCGAGGGCGACACGCTGGCTGGTGGAACTGCGTTCAAGCTCTATGACACCTACGGTTTTCCGCTGGACCTGACGCAGGACGCCTTGCGAACGCGCGGCATTGCCGTTGACCAGCAGGGTTTTAACGATGCGATGGCACGGCAGAAGGCCGAGGCACGCAAGAGTTGGTCTGGTTCAGGCGAAGCCAGCACCGATCAGGTCTGGTTTGGACTGTCTGACAGTTTAGGGCCAACCGAATTTTTGGGCTACGAAACCGAGGAAGCCGAAGGCGAGGTGACGGCGCTCGTTAAAGACGGCGTTCTGGTGGACGCGCTTGAGAACGGCGATGAGGGTTTTGTGGTCCTGAACCAAACGCCATTCTATGGCGAAAGCGGGGGCCAGGTGGGTGACCGTGGCCGGTTTACAGGCGAGGGGATTGCTGCCGATGTGCTGGACACCCAAAAGCATCACGGCGTTTTCGCTCACAAGGTCAAAGTCGCTGTCGGTCGGTTGACCAACGGTCAGGCGCTTGCCCTGCACGTTGATCATGAGCGGCGCGGCGCCATCCGCTCGAACCACTCAGCGACGCACTTGTTGCACGAAGCGCTTCGAATGGTTCTGGGTGATCATGTCGCTCAGAAGGGATCGATGGTGTCGCCAGACCGTTTGCGTTTCGATTTTGTGCATACCAAGGCTGTCACTGAGCAGGAGATGGCCGAGGTCGAGGACATTGCCAATGCGATTGTCTTGCAAAACGCTCCAGTCGAAACCCGCCTCATGGGGGTTGAGGAGGCCAAGGATTCGGGAGCGCGTGCCTTGTTTGGTGAAAAGTACGGTGACGAGGTCCGCGTGGTTTCGATGGGGGAGCCCACTGGAAACGGATTGGGGTGGTCGGTTGAATTGTGTGGCGGCACCCATGTTCGGCGTACGGGTGATATCGGTTCGATCAGTATTGTAGCCGAAAGCGCTGTGGGTGCCGGTGTTCGTCGAATTGAGGCGCTCACGGGTAACGCGGCGCGACATCGTGGTAACACAAACGTGGCAATTGTTAACACCGCAGCAGCACTTTTGCGCAGCGGCGGGCACGACGTTCTGGATCGGATTGCCTCGCTTCAGGAGCAATTGAAAAAGGCCGAGCGGGCGCTGACTGAGGCGCGCCAAAAAATTGCCATGGGTGGATCGGGCACCGAAAGCGGTGACGATAAGGCAATGGTCAATGGCGTGGCCTTTGTGGGTCGGGCCGTTGATGGTCTGCAGCCCAGGGATTTGCGTGGCTTGGTTGACCAGACCAAAACGCAGATTGGATCAGGCATCGTTGCCATTATTGGCCTGACAGACGACGGCAAGGCGGGCCTCGCCGTCGGTGTCACCAAGGATTTGACCGAAAAATACTCGGCCGTCGATCTGGTTCGCGCCGGGTCGACTGCGCTAGGTGGTCAAGGCGGCGGCGGTCGTCCTGACATGGCGCAAGCTGGTGGGCCTGACGCGAGCAAAGCTGATGAAGCGTTGGCGGCAATTCGCGCAATGCTTTAGCCAACTCAATTGACGCTTGGCAGGAAACAGTTCCGCTACTGTCCCAGGCGATATGAGAAAACGCGGGCCTTCCAGCGGGCCCGCGTTTTGCCGTTCACGACATTAGTCAAGCCGGTCGCAACAACGATGAGCAGGCCGATTATGGCCAGTCTGTCGGGATATTCAGCGTAGAGCACTGCGCCGAACAGGATTGCCCAGATCAGCTGGCTATATTGGATGGGCGCGACAACGCTGGCGGGCGTAATCTTAGTCGCAGCAATGATGAGTAGTTGGCCAGTGCCACCAAACAGACCGATCATGCCGATCATCAGCCATTGCTGCATTGTGGGTGCCGTAAAGTCGTGCAGCATCATGGCGCCATTAAACGTCAGCGAGTAAAGCGTCGTGATGGCGATGATACTGATGCGTTGCTCAATGGGGGCGATGTGGCGCAGGATTATCGCAGCAACGGCGCTCGATAGGGCTGCTGCCATCATGGCGATGTGGCCGAATTCGATCGTGCGGAATCCGGGTCGTATGACCAACAACACCCCGCAAAAGCCGAGCGCCAGCATAGCCCACCGTGTTGGTGTCATAATTTCTTTGAGGAAAAATACCGACAGAACAGTAATCAGTATCGGGGCGGCGAAGGCAATCGCATAGACATCGGCAAAAGGAATATGCGTGAACGCGTACATGACGCAGGCGGTGCTGAAAATGGCACTGAGTGCCCGAAGCTGGACCAAAAACGGATGGCGTACACGCAAAGCGTGACGCCAGCGTTCGCCCCGGTTCGAAATGATCGCTGGCACGATTGCAAAAGTCGTCGTGAAAAACGCCAGTTCGAACACGGATATGCCGGGTCCGATGGCTTTTATGAGCGCATCGCCTACGCAAAATATCGCATAGGCAGCAAACGCAAGAATGACGCCGACAGGCATCGCAAAATCCAGATATGATGGGAAACAGGCAGTTCAGGTGGGACCATATCGCGTGGACTGATCGGCGTCGATAGGGCGCGCGCTGATATTTCAACCTCACTCGATCCCACGTGTCATGGTGACCGGGAATTGTCCGCTGCGATAGGCGCTAACCGCCCGATGAACGGGACATTCAGAAATATTTCACGTAACAATTGTTGTGATTTCCATGTCGAGGTCAAAATGGGAATGTTACGAAAACTGATTGGTGTCGTGTTTCTGGTAATTGCGTCGGCAGTGCCTGCCATTGCCGCCGAGCGTGCGACTATTGTTTTGTACCGCCAGCGAGAGGAACGAGTTGACGCTGATGCCCGGCGGCAAGTCGAACTAAGAAACTGCGCTCTGTGGATCGCGCCTTTTTTCATCACGGGCGCGGATGTCGATGGCATCAACAGTGCCGTGATCGAATTAACCGATGGCGGTCCAGAATCCGGCGCCGTCGAAGGCCATGGTGCCGCGGCAAATTTCGGAAACGAGGAAGCCCGTCCCCCAAATAATTTGTAACGCATTGTGCGTCCGTCATGAAAAATGATTACGCAACGATGCCTGAATGGGCGGGCCAGACTTCACTAATGGTGGAGTGCCGAGCAGGAATGGTGTACCGGCCAGCCATGTCTACATCACGGAAGCGACGTTTTCAGGAAACGAAAACGGCTCCATCCTTGGCGCCGTTGGGTTGGTATAGATAAGGCGGATGTTGCAGCTAGAACGAGGCCTTCAGACCACCATTGATCGCGAAAACACCGCTGGTGCCCCATTGTTCGCCGGATGCATTGGTGCCGCCGGCAAGTGTGCTGGCCGAAACGCCCCCAGTAAACTGCACAGTCTCGGAAATATCGTAGCTGACGCCTAGCGTGATGCCATAACGATCAGTCTGACTGCCAGCCATCAACACGCCGCCAGCGCCGGGGGTCGAGGTCCCGCGGTCCCAAGTCACGAGGCCAAGGATGCTCAACTGCTCATTGATGGAGTGCCCAACACCGGCCGTTACCGTCCAGCCGTCGCGATAACCGAGATTAGACACCAGCGGCGCGCCAATGGTGTTGACCGTCAGTTTTTGCAGGGCTTCCCAGTTCATCCATTCGACAGAGCCCAACGCTAACCAGCCTGGTGCAATGCCGGTCTGCGCCTTCAGCTCGATTGATTGCGGCGTTTCGACGTTGGCGGTCGCGGCGCCGCCGTAAGCGGTGCCCGACAAATCATATTTGACAGCTGAATTATAGATGGCGCTAACGCGCAAGGCAATTTCTGGGATCTCATAAGCGACACCAGCACGCCAGCCCGCCGACCAGCCGTTGATAGACACTGGCGTGCTGGTGGTCAGGCTGGTGGGAACATCGGCGTCGTAACTGAGGTTCTGCGCGGATAGGCCGCCAATAACGCTGAAAACGCCCGGGCCTGTTTGCATGCCAACGGCACAGGTGAGACCGGTATCGGTGGAACGGATGGATTCATTGACCGCCTGTCCGGTAAGTGCTGCGTAGGCGTTGGTGCGTGCAGTGTTCGCACCAAACGGATTCTGCACGCTGACCAGGCAACTGGCCATGTCCAAAAAGTCGGCCTTGAAGCCTGCATTGTAGTAGACGATGGAGGGTGTGGTGGCGACTATGCCAGGTTGCACGCCCGCATTGGTTACATCCTTATTGATATATACGTAAGTCGCGGTGGCTTTGCTGGCGTAAGTCGCCGGATCAAACAGCGCGTCCCAGTCGTACCCGTTGGCTTCAAGCCCTCCTGCAAAAGCGCCACCAACCAATGGCAGGCTGGTAGCCAAACCAATCATTGCAGCCATAATATTGCGGTGTGCGTTCAAGTCATCCTCCGGCCACAAATTGCGTCAACTGCAATCCGGGAAAAGTCTCTGTTCAGCCTGCTTGGTTGAGCGTCGAATCATCCCGTCAAAGGCTAATTGAGATTAATTAATCTAATATCAATTTGTTGTCAGCAGTTAATAAATAGCGAGCGTTTGGTAGTTGAGCGCTGCGTTTTTCGCTGAAACGGCCCGCTGGTGCCCAGTTTGGGAACGCAAAAAGGCGCCTCGCGTGAGGCGCCTTCAATATCGCAGAGCGCTTCAACTATCCGCTTAGAATTACGCCATGGCCTTGCGCAGATTTTCGTCGATAGCGTCGAGGAAGCCCATGGTGGTAAGCCATGGCTGGTCAGGACCAACAAGAAGCGAAAGATCCTTGGTCATCTTGCCTTCCTCGATGGTATCAATGGTGACTTTTTCTAGGGTCGTTGCGAATTTCGCCAACGCTTCATTGTCATCAAGCTTGGCGCGGTGCGCGAGGCCACGGCTCCAGGCAAAGATCGAGGCGGTCGAGTTGGTCGAAGTTTCCTTGCCCTGCTGATGCTGGCGATAGTGACGCGTAACCGTGCCGTGGGCCGCTTCGGCCTCAACAATTTTGCCGTCGGGCGTTGCCAATACCGAAGTCATCAGACCGAGTGAGCCAAAACCTTGTGCCACGATGTCGGACTGGACGTCGCCGTCGTAATTCTTGCAGGCCCAGACGTAACCGCCGCTCCACTTTAGAGCCGACGCGACCATGTCGTCGATCAGGCGGTGCTCGTACCAGATCTTCTTGGCCTCGAATTTTTCCTTGAACTCAGCGTCGTAGATTTCCTGGAAAATGTCCTTGAACCGCCCGTCGTAAGCCTTGAGAATGGTGTTCTTGGTCGACAGATACACCGGTACACCGCGCGCCAGGCCATAGTTGAAGGACGAATAGGCAAAGTCGCGGATCGAGGAGTCGAGATTGTACATGGCCATAGCGATACCGGCCCCGGGTGCCTGATAGACTTCGTGTTCTATGACCTTGCCGTCATCGCCTGTGAATTTAATCGACAGCGTGCCCTTGCCGGGGAACAGGAAATCGGTGGCGCGATACTGGTCGCCGAAAGCGTGACGGCCAACGATGATGGGTTGGGTCCAGCCAGGTACAAGCCGCGGCACGTTCTGACAGATGATGGGTTCACGGAAAATCACACCGCCGATGATGTTGCGGATTGTTCCGTTGGGCGAACGCCACATTTTCTTGAGTTTGAATTCTTCAACGCGCTGTTCATCAGGTGTGATGGTGGCGCACTTGATGCCGACACCATGTTTCTGGATGGCCTTGGCAGCATCAATGGTGATCTGGTCGTCAGTCGCGTCGCGGCTTTCCACTGACAGGTCATAATATTCGATGGGCAAATCAAGGTAGGGATGGATGAGCTTATCCTTGATCGCCTGCCAGATAATCCGGGTCATTTCATCGCCGTCCAGATCCACGACCGGATTTGCGACCTTAATTTTGCTCATCGAACGCTCCCAAGATGATTTATCGTGGCCGTGGCCAAGTTCCGCGCCCCTATAGCATCACCAGATCAAAGCGCAAAGACTGCCTCGGCAAGGGGGCATGCCGGGAAGGGGTCGAGCCGCAGGGTTTATCGACCTGGATGGGACCAAGCTAACGATATTGTCGCGCTTATTTAGGTGGCAACGACGCCGTGAAAGCCATCGCCAGATCAATCCAGCCACGCAGATGATCGTCGGCCTCGACTGCATCATTGGGAACGACCAGAAAGCCGCCCATACGTTTGGCTGCAAAATCTACATGGTCAGCGCCGGGGAGGGCGCGGGCGGCGGCGTCATTATTCTTGCCAAGCCGCACCATCAAAGCGCCTTTGCTGGTGGCTCCCAGAGCCATGTTGCCGTTCAGCATGAAGCCGATGCCGCCGAACATTTTTCGCTCGGTGATGCGGGGGTCCATCGCTATGTGCTCGCGGAGGCGGGCCGCGATTTCCTGAGTCATGGTCATGGGGCCGGCCTGCGTTGTGGATAGGTTGGGTATTGTTCGACTTCGGGTGCGATGAAGTCCCAATCGTGATGGCTTCGCGCAAAGATCAACTGATTGGGCGAGAACCAATCGGCATCCTCGGTGAAAAGTCCAACGGGCAAGAGCATGATATCGGGTGAACGACTGGTTTTTCCGAACATGGGGGTGCCGCATTCGGGGCAAAAGCTACGCGCAACCGTGGCGCCAGAGTCAGCTGTGGCATCATAGGATTTGACGAAGCCCGAAATTGTGACATCGGCTTTGCTGACCATGGCGAGGCAGGCGTGACCGCTTCCCGTCGCGCGCTGACAATCCTGGCAGGAGCACACAAACATCGACAAAATTTTGCCACTGAGCGAAAGACTTGCAGCCCCGCAGGCGCAAGTCGCGTGTAGATCAAGTCTGGGGTGCTCCTGAATGTTCATGGTTTAAATTGGCATGAGTTCTGGTTAGGTGACAAGCGTCAGACTTGCAATCGCGCGCCGGGTAGGCAAAGTGCGCCGAGGCGAGGTTCCATGGTTCTTTTTCCCGATTATCCACTGACGACCCCACGGCTGCGGTTGCGCCCGTTCAAACGTGGGGACGTCGACGCAGTCTATGACTATCGGCGTCGCGATGTGGTGGCGCTTTATCTGTTTGATGTCGCTTTAAGCCGCGAGGAGTGTGCGCTAGCGGTGCAGCAACGCACTGGGCAGGTGGCGCTGACTGAGGAAGGCGACAAGATCATCCTTGCAGCCCAACATAAGGAGAGCGGCAGTGTCATTGGTGAGGTATCCCTCATCTGGCGCAAGCAGGACGCCCGTCAGGTTGAACTCGGTTGGATATTTCATCCTGACTGGCAGGGAATGGGCTATGCCAGCGAAGCGGCAGAGTGCTTGTTAAACTTGGCTTTTGAAGAGGGCGACATGCATCGGGCCATGGCGCGCTGCGGTACCCAGAATGTTACCTCATGGCGGCTTATGGAGCGGCTGGGCATGCGGCGCGAGGCGCATTTCCGCGAGCACAGTCTATTCAAGGGAAAATGGGACGAAGAGTATATTTACGCCATCCTGCGGCGGGAGTGGCGGCAAAGCCGCGGGGATGGGGTATTGGCTTCCATGAATCCATAAAAACTGCTCGTGCGTGAGCACGATTTTCTAATGTCCGGGTAGGAACCGGACGACTCCGTTGGCGTTGAGTTAGTGGGCTTGAACGTAAGGCGGAGGGAAGTAGACGATGGCATCCTTAAGATTACCGATAGCGACCGATCAGTTGGAATTGACCGCTTTCGAACGTAGCGACACGGAGGCATTGGGTAGCTATTTGTGCAATCGTGACGCGCAACGCTATATCGATGGTCTGGCGCGGGACAAGCAGGACGTTGAGGCGGTTCTGCGACAAATGCGCGAGCAGGTTAATCTGCGACGACCAGGCGATACGCTGACGCTGGCGATGCGAAAGAATACTGACAAGGAACTGGTTGGGCATGTTTGCCTGCGGTGGTCCGATGCCACAGCTGGGCAGGGTGAGTTGCGCTTTGTCCTACACCCCAGACACACGGGGAGGGGATACGCGCATGAAGCGATAGCCGCGATGCTCGATCTGGCGTTTGATCATTACAATATTCACAGGGTCTTCATGCGGTGCGATGGGCGCAATCACCATTCGGCAAAGTTGCTGGAGCAAATCGGCATGCGGCTTGAGGCTCATTATAGAGAGCATGCGTTGTTTCAGGGCGAGTGGGACGAAGAGTTGCATTTTGCCATTTTGGATCGGGAATGGCGGCCATCAAGTAAGATCAGGCACTTCCCGCCGCGCGTTCGTGTCGCCTGATATCAATGTAGATTTGCCACTTGGGTAAATCTTAGGCTATGTCCCGCTGCACCTAGGGGAAGCGCGATATGGCCGGGACAGATTCATCCAAAGACTTCATTCAGCGGCCAAGCCCGGCTGTGATCTTGTGTGAGCCTCAACTTGGGGAAAATATCGGTACGGCGGCGCGCGCCATGGCCAATTTTGGCTTGTGGGACTTGCGGCTTGTGCGACCGCGCGATGGCTGGCCCAATGAAAAGGCGGTAAATGCGGCGTCGCGTGCCGATCATGTGATTGAACGCGTTAGGGTATTTGAGACGCTGGAAGCGGCCATCGCTGATCTGACGATGGTCTATGCCACGACGGCGCGTCCGCGTGATTTGCAAAAGCCCGTGTTCGGGCCCGAAGAGGCGGGGCGACATCTGGTGGGGCATATCGAGAGCGGCGCTGGCGCGGGGCTGCTATTTGGCCGCGAGCGCTGGGGTCTGCTCAATGAAGAGGTAGCGCTGGCCGATGCGATCGTAACGCTGCCGGTTGAGGCGGCATTTGCCTCGCTGAACATCGCGCAGGCGGTACTCATTCTGGCCTATGAGTGGCGGCGGCAAACCGAGTTGGGAAGGCAACTTCCCTTTGCAGATGTGTTAGCAGATGTGGCACCGCGAGAAGAGTTGACGGGACTATTTGGTCATCTTGAAGACGCGCTTGAGCGATCCGGCTTTTTTACTTCTCCGGAAAAACGTCCAACCGTTGTCAATAATTTACGGACACTTTTGACCCGAGGACAATTTTCCAGTCAGGAAGTACGCACGCTGCGCGGTGTGATTTCTTCCCTGGACCGTAAGCATCAACGGCCCAATCCTAATCGGGAAAAACGGGGCGAATAATGTCACGTTGGACCAAACCGTAGCTTTTCGGCTTGGCGGATGAGATAACGCGTGGCAAGGATGCGTCATCATGACCCAACCCTCTGACGCGCCCGGCGTTTCCAAACTCGCCTTTAGTTACAAAGGCTTTCGATTTTTCTGGCTGACGACATTACTCGTCAGCTTTTCTGTGCAGATCATGTCGGTTTCGATTGCCTGGCAGATCTATGATGTCACGGGCAGCGCCTTTTTGCTGGGGTTGGTTGGGCTGTCGCTGTTTTTGCCGGCGCTGTTGCTGATATTGGTAACGGGCCTTGCGTCGGATCGGTTCAACCGGCGTATGATCATGGCAATCTGCCTGGGTGTCGAACTGCTCTGCGCGTTGGGCTTTCTAACGCTTGTGAATGCCGAGGCGCATGAGGTTTGGCCCATATTTATCATTCTGGTGATGCTGGGAACTGCGCGGGCATTCTGGGGCCCGGCGGCGCAATCGCTGGCGCCCAATCTGGTTCCGCCTGAAGCGTTGTCAAATGCAATTACGGTCAATGCCTCGGCCTGGCAATTTGCCGGCATTACGGGACCCGCTATCGGAGGGCTGCTGTACGGGGTGGCGCCGACCGCCGCGTTTGGTACGGCGGCGGGGTTGCTTGGGTTGGCGATGGTTGTCGTCTTGCTGATCCCCAAGCCGATGCAGCGTTCGTCGCGGCAGGCAACCAGCCTTGAAACCATGTTTGCGGGGTTCCGCTACATTTTTTCGAACAAGGTGGTCTTGGGAGCGATATCGCTGGACATGTTCGCCGTGCTGATGGGTGGCGCGGTGGCGCTTCTGCCGATCTATGCCAAAGACATCCTGCATTCTGGACCACAGGAACTGGGCTTGTTGCGCGCGGCACCCGGCGTTGGGGCGATCATCATGGCGCTTTTTCTTACCCGGTTTCCCATCCGTGACCATGCTGGCAAGGCCCTGTTTATATTCGTTGGTTTGTTCGGGCTATTTACCGTTGTGTTTGGGCTGTCTACGACGGCCTGGTTATCCATTCCAGCGCTCACATTGGTGGGGGCCGCCGATATGGTCAGCGTCACCATTCGCGAGACCATCATGCAATTATGGACGCCCGAAGCGGTGCGCGGGCGGGTCAATGCGGTCAATAGCGTGTTTATTGGTGCTTCAAACGAGTTGGGTGAGTTCAGGGCCGGTTCGGTTGCGGCATTGATCGGCCCTGTTCCGGCGGTGGTGATTGGTGGGGTTGGCGCGATGATGGTGGCGGCGGTCTGGAGTCGCGCGTTTCCTGAATTGCGGGAGCAGAAAAATCTCGACAAGAAGATGGCGTGAGCCCCCGCAGCGCTTGACTTGAGCCCCGTTGCCCCTTAATAGGCGGCCACCTACCGAGGCTTTCGAGCCAATAGGCGCACCCGGGATCTCCTCAATATTTGGGATCTGTCGGTCATCCGGTTTACCGGTTGGCAGAGGAGGGCGCGATTTTCTTTCGACGTTTCTTGAAAGGATACGCGATGTCGAAGCGCATTTCAGCTAAGCATAAAATTGATCGCCGTCTTGGCGAAAATATCTGGGGCCGTCCAAAAAGCCCGCTCAATGCCCGTGCCTATGGTCCCGGCCAGCATGGTCAGCGCCGTAAGGGGAAGCTGAGCGATTATGGTTTGCAGCTCCGCGCCAAGCAAAAGCTCAAGGGCTACTACGGCTCAATCACCGAAAAGGCGTTCAAGCGCCTCTATTTTGAAGCACAGCGCGTCAAGGGCGATACCGGTGAAAACCTGATCGGTCTGTTGGAGCGTCGTCTGGATGCGGTCGTTTACCGCGCCAAGTTCGTCCCGACCGTTTTTGCTGCTCGTCAGTTCGTTTCCCACGGCCATATTCTGGTCAATGGCAAGCGCGTCAACATTCCATCCTACCAGTTGCAGATCGGCGACAAGGTTGAGATCCGTGAGCGCTCCAAGCAGCTCGCCATCGTGATCGAAGCCACCCAGCTGGCTGAGCGCGATGTTCCTGAATATGTTGATACCGACCACAACAAGTTGACGGCAACCTTTGTACGGGTGCCAACGCTGACGGATGTTCCCTATCCAGTGCAGATGGAACCCAACCTGGTTGTTGAATTTTATTCGCGTTAAGCGCGACGCAATCCGGGTTCGCCCGGATCAAGCGACAGTACTGGAGAGGGCCGCTTCATTTGGAGCGGCCCTTTTGTTTTGGCTACGATCAGGTTGCGGGCAATGGATCGCCTGGCGCGATACCTTCGACCAAAGCCAGATAACGCGCATCATCATAGTCATTGATCAGTGGGGCGTCGGCGGGAATATTGGCTTCAAAGGCACGCAGGCGCTTGAACACTGATATCAGTGAAATGATGGTTGTCCAGGAGCTTGCAAGAAATTTGAAGGAATCTTCCACCTGACCGAATGCAGTGCTGATCTGTTGAAAAAGACCCAAGGTCAGGGCGCCAGCGACAATTGAAGGGGCCATGGCGATTAAGGGGATGAAATTGGAGCCCTGCAAATAGGCGTATCGCGCGACATTGAAATAGAGATAATGCCGATAGAGGCGAAAATAGTTGGACTGCATATTGAGAAACAGCTGTCGCACTGAGACTGGTTCTGCGCGTTCGCCGTTATCTTCGCCATAGACCAATTCCTTGCGATAAGCCGCTTCCACTCGCTGGTTGACGAATTCGAGTCCTGGCAGACGAATGCCGACTGTTGCGAGCAGCACGGTGCCAAAGGCCGAGGACACCAGAGCGACCCAGACCAGGCTGCCATTCACTGGGCCAATGAAGGGCAATTCGGTGATATTTTGGGACAGGCCCCAAAGCAATGGCAGGAAGACAACCAATGTCATGACCGAAGAGACCAACGAAACGGCCAGTGATTCAACGATGCTGGCAAAGCGTTGGGTATCTTCCTGAATGCGCTGGGACGCGCCTTCGATTTGGCGCAGGTCGCGCCAATTGCTGAGATAGAAGAACGACATGGCCCGCCGCCAGCGGAACAGAAAGTGGGCAATGAAGAAGGCATTGAGGACCAACACTGTAATGTTGGGCACCAGCACGTAGGCCACTGTCAGAATTTCACCAAGGAACTGGTCTAGTGTCACCGTGCCGGGGTTCGTCAGGGCGGACTGGATGAGATTGTAGAAAGTGCCATACCAATCGTTAAGCCAGGCGCTAATCTGGACATTGAAGTAAACGACTTCAATTATGGTGACACTGCCGACCACGGACCACCAATACCAGTGGCGATTGCCGCCGATCCAGTACCAGGGAATGCAAAACATATAGCCGGCCAAAATCACATATTGATACAGCCACACCTTGTCAGGCGAGAAGAACGGATTGGGATCGGCCTCCGTGGGCTGAATGCCAAGCCATGGGCCAAGGCTGAGAAAGCTCTCCAGGTTGGAGCCAATCACATACCAGACCAGCATGACAAATGCCGTCCAGAGAAGTGCCGCCGGAAAGAATAACCGTGGATTTGGAAAGAAAGAGCGAAACACCGTGTACTCCTGACGGTCTATGAGGCTACGTCATTTAACTGAGGCAAATCGTTCAAAGCAAGAATTCGATATTAAAGCTTGGTAATGTTGGCGTGTTTTATGGGCGGCGGTTTTCCTTTCCCTTGACGCGCTGAGGCGGTATCAGCAACGCAGTCCCAAAGGTGAGGGTTTCAGCATGACTGACATCGCAATGGCCGATAAGATTGAAGAGGGTGCCGTAAGCGAGGGTGCACACCCAATTTTTGCCAACGCGCCGCGCTCGGTGGCCTTCAACAAACTGCGCAAGCGGTTGATCCGAAATACCCGCGAGGCGCTTGAAAAATTTGCCATGGTACGGGCGGGCGAGCGCTGGCTGGTGGCGTTGTCGGGTGGCAAGGACAGCTATGGCATGCTGGCCATATTGCTCGATCTCAAGTGGCGTGGCCTGCTGCCCGTCGACTTGCTGGTGTGCAATCTGGATCAGGGGCAACCCAATTTCCCCAAACATGTACTGCCAGGTTTTTTGACGGGGCTTGGTATCGAGCATCGCATTGAATATCGCGATACCTACTCAATCGTGACCGACAAACTGCCAGCGGGCGCCACCTATTGCTCGCTGTGCTCGCGGCTTCGGCGCGGCAATCTTTATCGTATCGCGCAGGAAGAGGGTTGCTCGGCACTGGTACTCGGCCATCATCGTGAAGATAGTCTCGAGACGTTTTTCATGAATTTGTTCCATGGCGGAAAGCTGGCGGCGATGCCGCCCCGGCTGATGAATGACGAGGGCACGGTGGAAGTGTTGCGGCCCTTGATCTATTGCGCCGAGGACGATTTGCAGAAATTTTCGGACGCCCTGGCGTTTCCAATCATTCCTTGCGACTTGTGCGGCAGCCAGGATGGATTGGAACGCAACGCAACCAAGGCAATGCTCGATGGTATCGAAAGGCGCATGCCCGGGCGAAAGGATGTGATGATCCGCGCATTGGGGAACGTCAATCCCAGCCATTTGCTCGACCCCAAACTGTTTGATTTCACTGGACTAACTGACCGGAGAACCAATTGATGCCGTTCGATATTGCCAAGCTGGCCACCATTTTGCGCGACGCGTCCAAGGCCGAAATTTTGCCGCGCTTTCGGCGCCTCGACGCCGGCATGGTCAACGTCAAATCCGAAGCAATCGATCTGGTAACAGAGGCGGATGTTGCCGCCGAAAAACACATTCTTGCCGGTGTTTCGGCTCTTATGCCCGAGGCGTTGTTTGTCGGCGAGGAATCGGTGGCCGCTGATCCCGATCTGTTGGAACGTCTGGCGAGCGCTGACCTTGCAGTGGTTGTTGATCCGATTGACGGCACGGCCAATTATGCCGCCGATCTGCCCCTGTTTGCCGTGATGGCAGCGGTAGTTTCCAAAGGGGAAACGATTGCGGGCATCATTTACGATCCGATGGGCGATGATTGGGTGATGGCAGAAAAAGGATCTGGTGCGTGGCGTCGGCGGCCCAACGGGGAAGCTGTGCGCCTCAACGTGGCAGCAACACTGCCGCTGGAACAAATGGTTGGAACGGCTTCGGTCGCGTTTATTCCCTCAGACCGGCGCGCCGAAATCATGGGCAATCTGGCCAAGGTTCGGTTGGTTCCCAATTTTAGATGCGCCGGACATGAATATCGCACGCTTGTATCAGGGCATTCGCAATTCGGGATGTATAACAAGCTGATGCCATGGGACCATTTGGCGGGCGTTTTGATTGCGCAGGAGGCGGGAGCCTATGCGGCGCGTCTGGATGGGTCGTCCTATCAGTCGCACCATGTCGATGGTGGCCTGCTGGTGGCGACAAATCGCGACGCCTGGCAGACATTGCGGCGTAACGTATTTACGTTTTAGAGGCGCGGACGATCGGTAGGGTCATCCGCGCCAAAAACGCTAGTGGGCCTCGGCGACAACGGTCGTGTTCTCGTATTCCTTGCCGACACCGAAAAGCTTGCCATTTTCGGCAATCAGGATGCAGGCGAGCGCCAGAACGCCCATGGTGAAATACCCGGCGGCGACGGGCACCACCGTGCCATTGAACTGCTGGCCAATAAAACTGCCGATCAGTGCGCCACCCACGGTCTGAATGAAGCCGAAAACCGATGCGGCGGTACCGGCGACTGCTCCCAAGGGCTCCATCGAAAGCGAGTTCATGTTCGATGCAGCCCAGCCGAAGCAGAACATGACGACGGCAAGCAACATGAAGAACAGCCATAGCGGCATGAATCCCATTATCGACAGGGCAAGCCAGATGCCGCTAACTGCAGTGAAGACCAGCATGGCGCCATGCGAAAGCCGCCGCATGCCGAGGCGTCGCACGATGCGCGAATTGGTGAATGAGGATACCGCCATCAGCGCGGCCATGGCCGCAAAGGCGACCGGAAAGTAGGGGCCGAGGCCGTAAATATCGACATAGACCTGCTGGGAGGTGCTGATAAAGCCAAACAGGGCACCGAATGTGAAGGTGCCGGCTAGGCCGTACATGAAGGCCGATCGATTGCTGATAACCAGCCGGAAGCCATCGGTAACTGCTCCGAAAGTCAGAGGGCGACGATCAGCGGGGGCCAGTGTTTCGGGCAGTCGCAAAAAGCCCCAGACCCCAGAAACGGTCGCCAGGCCCGCCATGAAAATAAAGATGGTCTGCCAAGGGCCAGTCATGAGCAATATCTGGCCGACGCCAGGTGCGATCACGGGAATGGCCATGAACACCATGAAGGTCAACGACATGACCTCGGCCATTTCGCGGCCGGAATATATGTCGCGCACCATTGATGTGGCGATAACGCGGGTACCAGCAGCGCCCAGGCCCTGAATGAAACGCAAGGCCAGGAGGACGCCAAAGCTGGGCGAGAAAATCGCAGCAACAGCGGCAAGGACATAAACAAGGATGCCCACGAAGAGCGGGGCGCGACGGCCAAAGCGATCCGACAGTGGGCCAAACGCCAGTTGTGCCAAGCCGAAGCCGAGCATATAGGCGGAAATGACGAACTGGCGCTCGTTCTCGGATTCAACGCCCAGGGCCGCGCCCATATAGGGCAGAGCCGGCAGCATGACGTCGATGGCCATCGCATTGAGCGCCATCAGCGCTGCGATCAAAGCAATGAATTCCGGACGGGAAAGTACCCGCGTCAGGTGATTTGACATAAATGATTCTCGAAAATGCGCCGCAACCGAACGTGTGGCCAATTATCGGGGACATTACTCGTGTGCTAACATTTGGCAACCCCATCATCGGCATTAACCGATGAATTGGGGGCCTTGTTTGCCCTAAACCGGCTTTAGCGCAAAGCTGGATGCGCTTTTCTCGTTGATTGGCAGGTGAATGGCCGCCGAGCCCAAGCCCAACAATATGCCAAGATACCAGACAAGGCTATAGGAGCCGGTCTGGTCAAAGACATAACCGCCGAGCCAGACGCCGACAAATGAACCCAGCTGATGGGAAAAGAAGGCGACGCCGTAGAGCATGCCGAGATAGCGAGCGCCGAAGAACATGGCGACGAGGCCGGCGGTCAGTGGGACCGTTGAGAGCCAGAGAACGCCCATGACTGCCGCGAATGCAAAGGCGGTGAAGGTGCTGACAGGCACCAGCAAGAACAGGCCGATGGCAACGGCGCGGGAAAAATAGATGGTTGCGAGCAGCAGTTGTTTTGGAAAGCGACCGCCGAGATAACCTGACAGTAGCGAACCAACGATGTTGAACAGGCCAATAATGGCAATGGTCCAGCTGCCAATTTCGGGCGAGAGGCCGCATTGGACCAGATAAGCGGGCATGTGGACATTGATAAAAGCGAGATGGAAGCCGCAGACGAAAAATCCAATGACCAGCAGTCTATAGGACCCGTGGCCCCACGCCTTGGACAAGGCCTGCATGAACGGGAGGTCGGCTTGTCCGACGGCCTGTTCGGTGCGACCGCGCAGGGCATAGGACAGTGGAATGATCATGAGAATCATCACGCCGAGGTAGACAAGGGCGGTTTGCCAGCCAAATGAGTTGATGAAGCCCTGACTGATCGGGGCGAAAATGAATTGGCCAAATGATGAGGCGGCGGTGGCGATGCCGAAGACCATCGAACGTCTTTCGGGCGGCACGGAACGGCCGAAAGCGGCCATGACGACGCTGAAGGAACAAATGGCGATGCCAACGCCGGTAATCACGCCGCCTGTCAGCGTCAGGGCGCTTGCATCGGGGGATATGGTCATCAAAATGACGCCGCTGGCGTAGATCAGCGCGCCAAAGGCGAGCGTGCGGCCGGTGCCGACACGATCAGCGAAATTGCCGGCAAATGGCTGGGCGATTCCCCATGCAAGGTTCTGGATGGCCATGGCCATGCCGTAGCCTTCGCGAGTCAGACCCAGATCGGCCGACATGGGCAGGGTGAACAGACCAAAACTGGTGCGCACGCCATTGCCGATTGCGGCGATGGCGCAGCCGGCAATGATCAATAGCAATAAGGGAACGGCGGGGCGGAGAGCAGTGGCGGACATCGACGAATTCCAGTTACAAGGCGCGCAAGATAGACCTGCGACGACATCACGCAAAGTGATTTTGGTAAATGGGTGTTATCGGTTTTGGTGATGGCGGTATTCCATGCCAGCCACTATTGAGCCTGTCTGGAGCCGTAATTGATCCGCCACATTGTGTTTTTCAGCGCGAAGAAGACCGAAAATATCGACGCTATCTGTGATGGGCTGAATTTGCTCGGGACAATTCCGGGGTCATTGCACTTTGAGGTGACGCGCAACACCAAGGTGGACCAAATTTCCAACGAGGTGGACGTGGTGGTTTATGCAGAGTTTGCTGATGCGGCGGGATTGGCCGCCTACAAGGCACACCCGAGCTATGATCTGGCGACGCAGCGCGTCAGGCCACTGCGCGAACTGCGGCTGTCGTCTGACGTCGTGGCAAAATAAAACGCCGGGCGCAGACCCGGCGTTGAAACGATCAATCTGAATTCTTGTCGATCAGGCAGGCTGTTTGACTTCAATGCCCGCGGCGGTCATATGCGACTGCAATTCGCCGGCCTGGAACATTTCACGCACGATGTCGGCACCACCGACGAATTCGCCCTTAACGTAAAGCTGGGGAATTGTTGGCCAGTTGGTATAGGCCTTGATGCCATCGCGCAGCTCCGCGCTTTCGAGCACATTGGCGCTATCATAGGTGACGCCGAGATAGCTCAAAATCTGGACGACCTGACCTGAAAAACCGCACTGGGGAAAATCTGGCGATCCTTTCATGAACAGGAAAACGTCGTTGTTCTTTACCTTGTCGTCGATGAACGCGTTGATATCGGTCATTGGTGTTGCCTTTCGTAAGCCGGGTGCAAGGGCCGGGTTTGGTCTGAATGATAAATAGGCCACCACTGGGGCGGTGTCGAGATCATCAACGCAAAAGAGCGATGCGCGGCGGTTATGGTTTGCTTATTTGTGACACAACCCAGGGGTGTTCGGCAAAATCGGCCATGGTTTGATATTCTATTGCGTCCCAGCCGTAAGCGCGGGCGGCGGTGACCACTTTTGGCGTATCGTCAAAGAACAAGGGTGCGGTGGCTTGCGGTCCGATGCGGGCGGCAATGAAGTCGAAAAAGCCGTTTTCGGGCTTTCGGATGCCGACGCGGGCCGAATAAAATATGTCTTCGAAAATATCGCCAAGGCCCAGTTTATCCCACAACCAAAGGGCCCGCATGTGGTCCTGATTGGTGGCAATGAACAGGCGGATATCGGTTTTTGCCTTAAGCGCGCGAATGGCCGCGATCAGTTCATGATTGAGTTGGCTGTCATGGCTGAACCAATAATGCACCAGCGCCATGGGCGAACCGTTAAAGCCGAGGGAGGGTAGACGCTTGTCGAGCGCCTCGACCAGGGCCATCTGACCCGTGACAACTTTCTTGATAAAAATATCGAAGATGAATTCGTCTCGAAAACGGTTTGGATCAATGCCGAGATCGGCCAAAAGATTTTCATCCCAGCGGCGCTGCAATTCAGGGCGGGCATGATAGCCATGGACCAAAACCCCGTCGACGTCGAAAATGACGGCGCGGGTCACTTGGTTTTACCGGTTTGGATTGCGCCAAGTCCGGCAAGGACTTCAGGGGTGATTTTCAACTCTTGAATCACGTCGGTATGGCGCCGGAAGCCGACAAGTTCGCGTTGGACGAAATATTGCCAGACAAGACGGCGTGCTTCGGCAAGGGCGCTGTCGCGGTTGTGGCTTTCTGTGTTGCCGAGTCCTTCCAGTGCCGTCACAACATGGCGCTCAGCTGCGCCCAAGGAAGAGGCGCGTTCGGCGGCGATCTCGTTTTGCAGCGCCGCCGTGCACGCTTCGGGGCGGACGGCGCGGATCAGATCAAGAGAATCACGCAGCGACACGATTATTCAGGTGCACTGGTCTGGAGGGCAAGCGCGTGAAGCGCGCCGCCCATATCGCCCTGAAGCGCCGCATAGACGAGCTGATGTTGCTGGACCCGCGACTTGCCGCGAAATGTCTCGGAAATCACCGTGGCGGCATAGTGATCGCCATCACCGGCCAAATCGCGGATTTCGATTTCGGCATCGGGCAGGGCGGTCTTGATGCGGCGCTCGATTTCGTTTGCGTCCATGGCCATGACGTACCCCTTAATTCGTATATTCGTCGTTTTACCTTGCCCTGATATGGCATGGCAAAGGGGGCGCTTCAATACGGGCTCAAGCTATTGTGGGGTTGCAGTGTCTTCGGTTTTCATGTCGACGCAGCAATCTGCGTCTGAATGGGTCGAGAAATTGGCGATGATGAAGTTGACGATTGGCCGGGCCTGCTCGGCATATTCCGTGGCGTAGAGGCAGTCGAGAGAGTAGCCGCGTGGGCCATCGACCGTTTCGGTGTGAACGATGGTCAGTGGCATGTTCATGGGAGAATCAGTGCTGGTGCCTTCGTAGAGCAGGGCATCGCCGCTCTGAAACTGGGTCACTGTCTTGTTGGTAATTGTGAAGCCGGGGAAGCGCTCGATCCAACCTTTTATCACCTCATCTTCATCCAAGCTGTCGAGAGCCGATTGTGCTGTCCAGCCCGTGTCTTCAATCGGCACGATCTCGGAGGTGCACTGCAAGGGCGCTTCGGGATGGTTGATGGTTACCGGCTCGCCCGCGGCACCAGTGGCTACCATGAAGTCGGGATAGATGAGGGTGTAAGGTTGGTCAGCCAGAATTGAACGTGAGACCGAGACGTTGATGCTTTGCGCCGAAGCCGCAGAGGTCGCCAGAAGTGGCAGGACGGCCAGAACGGCTATGGTGCGGGTCAGGGTCATGATTACTCCAGGGGCGTGCCCCATACTTTAACTCAATATGTTTGCAAACGCCCTAACAACGGCAATCATATGGCGGGACGGATATCCGAAATGGAAAGGGGCGCCCAGCGCCCCTCGAAAGTCCGGCCTATATTTCGCCGCGCATATAATCGGGGAACCAGAATTCGTGGGCTTCCTGAAGTTTTTTGACCGGGATGGGGCGTGCCTTGCCCAAAACCAGTTCGCCTCCACCGGTTGTGCCGATCCAGGGCGCAAAAATGCCTGCGGCCTCGACTTCGCCCATCAAGGCGGTGAAGGCATCAACATCCATATCGTCACGAACCGTAACCAGATAGCGGCCCTGATCCTCACCAAACCACGTTGGAATCGGGTCAACGCCTTCGAGTTGGGCGATTTTGGCGCCGATGCCCGAAGAAATCGCCATTTCGGCCAGTCCAATGGCGAGGCCGCCATCCGAAAGATCGTGGACTGCGGTTGCCTTGCCCGAGCGGATGAGGCCACGGACAAAATCGCCGGTGCGGCGCTCATGGGCCAGATCGACGGGCGGCGGTGGGCCGTCGCGGCGGTCATGCAGATCGCGCATATAGATGGATTGGCCCAGATGGGTGCCCCAGGCAGGCGGCGCACCAAACAGCAGAATGAGATCGCCGGGCTGGGCAAAGCCAGTGCGGGCCATCTTGCCCCAGTCGGGAATGAGGCCGACGCCGCCAATGGTCGGGGTGGGCAGAATGCCCTTGCCGTTGGTTTCATTGTATAGCGAGACATTGCCGGAAACGATGGGGAAATCGAGGGCGGTGCAGGCTTCGCCGATGCCTTTGATGGCGTGGACCAACTGGCCCATGATTTCGGGGCGCTCGGGATTGCCGAAATTCAGATTATCGGTCGCGGCGAGTGGATCGGCCCCGGTGGCGGTCAGATTGCGCCAGGCTTCGGCCACCGCCTGCTTGCCGCCCTCATATGGGTCGGCTTCGCAATAACGCGGGTTAACATCGGACGTGAACGCCAGCGCCTTGGTTTTGTGGCCGTCAACGCGGATCACGCCAGCATCGCCGCCGGGGCGCTGCAGCGAATTGCCCTGGATCAGCGTGTCATACTGCTCATAGACCCAGCGGCGCGAGGCGATCTGATGCCCGCCGACCAGCGCCAGAACGGCATCGGCAACATCAGATTGTGGAATGTCGGTGGCCGCCAGGGGGACCGCAACCTTCGGCGGCGTCCAGGGGCGGTCGTATTCGGGGGCTTCGTCGCCAAGTTCCTTGATCGGCAGGTTGGCGACTTCATCGCCCTGCCAGATGACGCGGAAGCGCAGATCGTCGGTAGTCTTGCCGACGGTGGCGAAATCGAGCTCCCACTTGACGAAAACCGCGCGCGCCTCGGCTTCTTTTTCAGGATGCAGCACCATGAGCATGCGCTCCTGGCTTTCGCTGAGCATCATCTCATAGGGCGTCATGTGCTCTTCGCGCACCGGCACCTTGTCGAGGTCCAGTTCAATGCCCAGACCGCCCTTGGCGCCCATTTCCACGGCCGAGCAGGTCAGCCCCGCTGCGCCCATGTCCTGGATGGCGATCACCGCGCCGGTGGCCATCAACTCGAGGCAGGCTTCGAGCAGCCGCTTCTCGGTAAAGGGGTCGCCGACCTGTACGGTTGGGCGCTTTTCCTCGATATCGTCGCCGAATTCGGCCGAGGCCATGGTGGCGCCGCCGACGCCGTCCCGCCCGGTCTTGGCCCCCAGATAGACCACCGGCAGGCCGACGCCCTTGGCTTCGGAGAGGAAAATCTTGTCCGTGTCTGCCAGACCCGCCGCGAAAGCGTTGACCAGAATATTGCCGTCGTAGCGTGTGTCGAATTCGACTTCGCCGCCCACCGTGGGCACGCCAAAGGCATTGCCATAGCCACCGATACCGGCGACAACGCCCGACACCAGATGGCGGGTCTTTTCATGTTCTGGCGCGCCAAAGCGCAGCGCGTTCATTGCCGCGACCGGGCGGGCGCCCATGGTGAATACATCGCGCAGAATGCCCCCCATGCCGGTGCCCGCGCCCTGATAGGGCTCAATATAGGAGGGATGGTTATGGCTTTCCATCTTGAAGACCACAGCCTGGCCGTCGCCGATATCGACCACGCCGGCATTCTCCCCGGGGCCCTGGATGACGCGCGGGCCACTGGTCGGCAGGGTCTTGAGCCACTTCTTGGAGGATTTGTACGAGCAATGTTCGTTCCACATCGCCGAGAAGATACCCAGCTCGGTATAGGTCGGTGTGCGGCCGATCAGGTCGAGAATCTTCTGATATTCGTCCGGCTTGAGGCCATGATCGGCGACGAGTTGGGGAGTAATGACGATGTCGTTGGGAAGGGTCATCAAGCGGTTCCGTGGGGAGGCTCTGGAAAATTGTTCAAACTGGCAGCAACAAACGATGATTCAGTCATGGACCACCTGCCGCTGGCCAAGCCAGTTGTCGAGCAGGACTGTGAGCGCCATAAGCGAGCCAAGTCCCACGGTCATGCCAACGGCATTGAGCAGGACCTGGCCATAGCCAAGATTGATCGCGTTGAGGATGGGGTAGGGGTATTCCTCCACCCAGGCGCCGCGGGCCATGGCGTAGAAGAAATACACCAGTGTCGGCGCCAGCATCACGCCGATTTTGTCAAAGCGCAGAGCTCCGTGCCGGGCAACGACACTCCACCACACAATGTACAGAACCGGCGCGACATAGTGCAAAATGTAGTCGCAGATGAGGAAGAGGCCTTCGAGCGTGGTCAGGTGACGCAACACGAAGAACACGAACAGCATGACCAGCGCGATATTGGCCGCCATCAGGCCTCTCAGCACCGGGTGGCGGAACAGGCTCAGCCAGGTCGCGGCACTGATCTCGGACAGATAGATCAGCACCACAATGATGTTGGTGAGGATGGTATAATAGCTCAAGAACATGCCCAGCGCGCCGGGTATGTCGCGACCCGCTGCAGCATAGGCCTGCATGGAGATGACGAACTGCACGACAAGGCCTAGCGTGCCGACCAGCAAGCCCGTGAGGGTGAGCAGGCGGCGTGCGGCCATCTCAGGCGGCCTCACCGAGGAGCCCGGAGAACAGGGCGCGTCCGTCATCGCCGCCATGGGCTGCTTCGATCAGGTTTTCCGGGTGCGGCATCAGGCCGAGCACATTCTTCTGCTCGTTGAATATCCCGGCAATATCATTGATCGAACCATTGGGATTGGTGCCTTCGGCATAGCTGAAGGCCACGCGGCCTTCGCCTTCGAGCCGCGCGACGGTCTCGGCATCGGCAAAGTAGTTGCCATCGTGATGGGCGACCGGGCAGCGGAACACCTGGCCCTGGGCATAGCCGCGCGTGAACGCCGTATCGGCATTGACGACTTCGAGTTTGACGTCGCGGCAGACGAATTTGAGCGACATGTTGCGCATGAGAGCGCCGGGCAAAAGACCCGCTTCAATCAGAATCTGAAAGCCGTTGCAGACGCCAAGAATGTTGACGCCACTGGCGGCTTTGGCGCGGACTGCATCCATGATCGGGGAGCGCGCCGCGATGGCGCCGCAACGCAAATAGTCGCCATAGGAAAAGCCGCCGGGAATGACGATGAGATCAACATCAGGAATTTCGGCGTCCTGATGCCAGACCGTTGCAGGCGCTTTGCCTGAAATCTGAGTGAGTGCGGCGATCATGTCGCGGTCGCGATTCAGGCCAGGAAAGACGATGACTGCAGATTTCATCGGCTGGTCCTCGAAAAGGAGATGGGATAATCGTCCTTTTCGAGAGTCCCGACCGAAAAGGCAAGGGGTCGTGCCGTTTTATTCGGCTGGCGTCGCCGAAACCTGTTGGCGAGGCCGACGTGCGCCTGGCGTGCCGGGAATGTGGGCCCAATCGGGACGCTCGAACAAGAACTTGCCAAATCCGGTCCATTGAACCAGCCAATAGAGTACAACAGGGCTGATGACGGCGCTGGCCATGACGACAATGCTCAGGACGCTGATGTTGCTGATCAGATCGAATTTGATGAGCAGGGTACGAACGATGCCCATGGGCAGGACGAAGGCGAGATAAATCACAAGGGATTTGGAGCCGAGCCAGCGGAGCCAGTCCATAAAGGCCAGTTTGGTCAAGAGGCTGGCGATGACGCACAGGGCAGCCGTGCCGATCAGCGCCAGCAAGAGGTGCAGGACTGGGAGCGAGGCGAGGCCCATGTGGATTTCGCCGGGAAGGACGGCATAGCCGGGCGAGAACACGAGCGCTGCGTGGACCAGTGCCCAGGTTACAAGTGAGGCGAGCGCCATGCCGATATTGGCCTGTGCCCAGGCGACGAGCTTGAACAGCATTGGTGCGAAAACGTAGCCCGAATAGAAATAGACGAAATAGGCGGCGAACTGGTCGATGAGATAGCTGCCGGTATGGATCGGTGCGATCTGAAGAACAGCGCCAAGGGCGAGGACCAACCAATGGGGCAGGCGCAGGGTGAAGCAGAGCTTGGCGACGGCGCTGAACACGGCCAGCATGTAGATGAACCACAAGACGCCGTAAGGCTCAGCGATCGCCCAAGCGAGGTCGATCAAAGCCATGGCGGGATCGCCTGCAACAAGACCAACCTTGAACACCAGATGGATGATGGCCCAGACGGCATAGAAATAGAAATAGTGCAGGACGCGGCGGTCTGCGTATGGCTTCCAGTCGCGGGCAATGACCAGTGAAAGGAACAGGCCTGAGATGGCGAAGAATTCCGGCATCCGGAAGGGTGTCGCGAATGCGATGATCCAGTGCAGTACGCCGGTCTGACCGGTGTCTTCGCCCACGCTAAAGGCGGAATACATCATGACAACAAGCAGGATCGACAGGCCTTTTGCCATATCGACCCATTGCAGGCGTTGACTATCGTTGCTCATTGGATGGCCTCCAGTAAATTACTGGGGCAATATATCGGCAATGCCTCTTATTCTGGTGGACAAACTGCCAACAGACTTAAGAGGTTTGCTTAATGGCTAAAGTTTTATTGAAGGGCGTGAGCGCGCTAGATTGGCACCGACGCATAGGCAGCAAATATCAGTCCAAGTGTTGCGAAAAACAACACAGAAAGCGAAACGGTTTTGAACATAAAACAGCAATCCTACGCGGGATGAGACGCGCGGCCTAAAATAGCGGGCGGGGGTTAATCGGAGATTTCGATCGTGTAATTTTCGATCACAGTATTGGCTAGCAGCTTTTCGCACATGGTGGTGACAGAGGCGCGAGCCGCAGATTCATCGGTTTCGTTCAGCGCCAGATCAAAGACCTTGCCCTGGCGCACGCCGCTGACGCCTGAAAGGCCCAGACTTTTGAGCGAGCCTTCAATGGCCTGACCCTGTGGGTCAAGGACGCCGGCCTTTAGGGTTACGGTGACGCGCGCTTTCATTGATCTACCTTTTGGCAATTATTGGACGAGACGGGGACCGGTGGTCAGGGCATTTTCTGTTTCGACCAAAATGCCGAGGCGCTGGGCCACGTCGCGGTAGGCGTCAACCAGGCCGCCAAGGTCCTGACGGAAACGGTCCTTGTCGAGCTTGTTGCGCGTCTTGATATCCCACAGGCGGCAACTGTCGGGCGAAATCTCGTCGGCCAGAACAATGCGCATCAGGTCACCTTCGTAAAGGCGTCCGCATTCGATCTTGAAATCGACCAGTTGGATGCCGACACCCATGAACAGGCCCGACAGGAAATCGTTGACACGGATGGCAAGGCTCATGATGTCATCCAGCTCGGCGGGGGTTGCCCAGCCAAAGGCGGTGATGTGCTCTTCGCTGACCATGGGGTCGTGCAGGGCATCGTCCTTATAACAGAACTCGATGATGGAGCGCGGCAACTGCGTGCCTTCTTCCAGCCCCAACCGTTTGACCAGCGAGCCAGCGGCAATGTTGCGCACGATGATTTCGAGCGGGATGATTTCGACTTCCTTGATCAGCTGCTCACGCATGTTGATGCGGCGCAGGAAGTGAGTCGGGATGCCCAGACCGTTCAACTTGGTGAAGACGAACTCGGAAATGCGGTTGTTGAGCACGCCCTTGCCGTCCAGCACCTCATGCTTGGCGCCGTCGCCAGCGGTGGCATCGTCCTTGAAATATTGAACGAGCGTGCCGGGCTCAGGACCCTCATACAAGATCTTGGCTTTGCCTTCATATATTTTACGCCGACGGTTCATGAGGTCTCTGCCGTTTCCAATGAAGGGAAGTTCTATGAAATTTGGCCGCTTCATGCGCTAGAATCCGCCCAAAAGGCAAGTCCTTTTGCATTTCGGACGCGCATGAGGCCATTGCGCCCGTTGATTTGGGGGCGTGAACCCCTTATGTGCAAGGGGTGGCGTCAGGGGGCGCTGAAACCAATATATGCGGAGAAAAAATGTCCGGATTCGACGATCGCAAGAAGGGTCAGGAAGCCAAGTTCGCGCTGGATGCAGAACTTCGCTTCAAGGCTGAAGCGCGCCGCAACAAACTCCTGGGCATCTGGGTAGCCGAACTCCTGGGGCTGACGGGAGACGATGCAACTGCTTATGCAGCTGAGGTCGTGGCCGCTGATTTTGAAGAAGCTGGTGATGAAGATGTTTTCCGCAAGGTTTCTGCGGATATCAAGGCCAAGGGCCTGAGCATCGACGATGAGGCGATTCGCCTGAAAATGACCCAGCTAACTGGCCTTGCACAGCAGCAGGTGCTGGCTGAAGGTTAAGGGCCGACCTATCGAAATGGCACGAACCGGGCGGGGGGACTTCACCCGGTTCGCGCACTACTGGTCTAGCCCAGAGAGAGGCTATCGACCTTGTGGGCTGTCCCGTTCATTTGGTATTTCAGGGTAACCATTGAGCCGACCTTGAGGCCAGGGTCCTTGAAGCCAGCCGGCAGGGTATAGGTTGTGCCGTTGTTCAGCGTGATGGAGTGCGATGACAAGTCGAACGACTTGACCGTGTCCGAAATGGATTGCGGGGTCGTGCTTATGCCGGCGCTGGTGGTGCTGGCAGCGTAACTGACGCCGGAAATGCCCAGCGCGAGTGCAAGGGCGGCGGGAAGAATGATATTTCTCATTTCGATTACCCAATAGATCGACGACCGCAGGCGGTCGTGGATTTTGCAAGTTTACAGATCGCGTCGAGTCGCAGGTCGAAATGGCTTGCCGGCGGGTCCAAACTTGCGGGATGAAATTAGGACCCTCATTTGTCGGGTTCAACTTATCAATAATTAATGTTGGTCGGCAAAATTTTTGCCATAGTTGGAGCAAGCGCGGCGAAAAGAAGGCATCCGGCTGGCGGGTGAATTTGCCGCGCTCAGCCCTTGAGTCTTTGCATCAGCCGGGTGAACATCAACAGCCCTTCTGGCCGCGGACCGTGGCCCGACTCGATGTTGAAATGACCCGCTTCGCCCGCCTGATGGAAGTCCGACCCCCAGCATGAGGCGAATTCAGCGGCGTGGTCTACGCTGCAATAGGGGTCATTGGTCGAGGCGACAAGCATCGACGGGAAGGGCAGCGGATCGCGGGGAATGGGGCTGAAGGGAGCCGCTTCGGGCGGCGCTTCGGGGTGCAGCTCCACATCGGGAGGCGCGACCAAAAAAGCGCCGCGCACCTTGGTGTCGGCCAAACGTCTGGCCGCGTGTATCGTGGCCAAAACGCCGAGCGCATGGGCCAGAATAACCACCGGTCGCGTCGCCATCATGATGTCGCGCTCGATGGCGGTCACCCATGGCTCCTCGAAAAGTCAGAGTCCTAGATACTGTATGAATACGCTTGAAGCTACGTTTATAGCGATTGCGACTACTACTGACAGTGATGCAATTAGAAAGCTATGTCGGTTCTTTTTTCTGTGACTGTCGAGCATTCGAAAGTCACCTTTATTGATTTGCAAACAAGAGATGGGCAAGATACGATCGATATAACGCTCAAAAATTTTGCCAATTTCTTGACCTGCGACCCATAAAATCATCGCGCCCCCGAAAATCATCACTATTGCATGGAGAAACGACGAATTTGAAGAAAGTTCTGCTGTTCGATTGGAGTTAAAACTCGCCCATGTCCCAAAAAGATAAGTGCCCGACATTGCTATTTTAAATAGTGGTGCGGATAAAAAGGAATACTTTTGTAAAAAGCTAACAATTTTATTCTCTGGGCTGGCATCTAATGTCTCAAACCATCCATCGATTACGTTTTGGAAGTTACGTGCAACTGAATAATCGACAAAGGATATTTTTGTAAATCCAGTTGACGTCGTAATCATCGACCAAATCGAACTGGGTACACCGATTTCACGATGTGACCTTTCAATCAGTGCGGAACGCGAGTGGACGTTGATGTCCAAAATATAAGACTGTGGTGATTGGGTTTGAGGGAGCAAAATCATGAAATTGTAGCGAATTCTTACATTTTCAGTCGGACTTCCGTAAGATTTGTCATGTATTTTAAATCTACTAAACGAACTTATTGTTTGTTTATGTTTGTCGTTGTAAAAAACTTCTATATTCTCATTACGACTTATGATGTTGTATTGTTCGCACATTTGGGTGATTTTTTCGTGTAATTGTTCTAAATCCGAAAAATCCGCTATGTGTGAAATGTCGTATGACTTTGTTATTTGTTCAGTCCGTCCAGTTATCTTATTATATATGTCTTGGACAGTTTTCATTGATACATTTACGCCGTCACCGAAATTAACATCGGTATTTTGATTTATTGCGTTTTTTTCCAAAAGTATCATCCCCTAGGTAATACCTAATTTTTACCGAAATTCGAATAATTTGTCTAGTTGAGGCGTTGCATCAGCCGGGTGAACATCAACAGCCCTTCTGGCCACGGACCGTGGCCCGACTCGATGTTGAAATGACCAGCTTCACCAGCCTGATGGAAGTCCGAACCCCAGCAAGTGGCAAATTCGGCGGCGCGATCAACGCTGCAATAGGGGTCATTGGTTGAGGCAACGAGCATTGAAGGAAACGGCAGTGGATCGCGGGGGATCGGGCTGAAAGGAGCCGCTTCCGGCGGCGCTTCGGGATGCAGTTCCACATCGGGTGGCGCAACCAGAAATGCGCCACGAACCTTGGTATCCCCCAAACGTCTGGCAGTGTGGATCGTGGCAAGAACGCCAAGCGCGTGGGCCAGAATCACCACCGGGCGGGTCGCCATCATGATGTCGTGCTCAATTGCAGTAACCCAAGGCTCCAACTGAGGATGGTTCCAATCCACCTGCGCCACCACCTTTGCGTTGGGCAGGCGATCAGACCAGCGCCGTTGCCAATGGCCGGGCGCACTGTCCCCAATGCCGGGGACGATTACAAAATCGACCTCGGAAATTTTCATTTATCGTTTCCGAATACGCGGGCAAAAATCGTGTCGACATGTTTGAGGTGGTAGGCATCATCGAACATGGCGTCGATTTGCTCATTGCTCAGAGTCACTTCGGGGTCGTTCTTGAGGTTCTGGGCAAACTGACCGGTCCGGTCACCATCCGTCTGCCAGACTTTCATGGCGTTGCGCTGGACGGCGGCGTAGCTGTCTTCGCGCGAATAGCCGGCCTGGGTCAGCGCCAGGAGCATGCGCTGGGAATTGTGCAGGCCACCGAGCAGATCGAGATTGCGCCGCATGTTTTGTGGGTAGACCACCAGTTTGTCGATGACACCGGTCAGGCGCGCCAAGGCGAAATCGAGCGTAATGGTCGCGTCGGGGCCGATCATCCGTTCGACCGATGAGTGGGAAATATCGCGTTCGTGCCAGAGAGCAACGTTTTCTAGCGCTGGGGTGACCATGCCGCGCACCAAGCGGGCGAGCCCGGTCAGGTTTTCTGTCAACACCGGGTTGCGCTTGTGGGGCATAGCCGATGAGCCCTTTTGGCCGGGTGAGAAATATTCTTCAGCTTCGAGCACTTCGGTGCGCTGGAGATGTCGGATTTCAACGGCGACGCGTTCGACCGACGAAGCGATGACGCCAAGAGTGGCAAAGAACATGGCGTGACGGTCGCGCGGAATGACCTGGGTTGAAACCGGTTCGATGCTGAGGCCCAGCTGATCAGCGACATATTCTTCAACAGAAGGGTCTATATTGGCGAAAGTGCCGATGGCGCCGGAAATGGCGCAGGTGGCGATCTCGGCGCGCGCGGCGACCAGACGAGCGCGGTTGCGCGAAAACTCGGCGTAAGCCTCGGCGAGTTTGACGCCAAATGTCGTTGGTTCGGCGTGTATGCCGTGGCTGCGCCCGATGGTGATGGTGTTTTTGTGCTCGATAGCGCGTCGCTCAAGGGCCGCCAGAAGGGCGTCGATATCGGCTAGTAGCAGGTCGGCGGCGTGAGCCATCTGCACCGAAAGCGTGGTGTCTAGAATGTCGGAGGAGGTCATGCCCTGATGCACAAAACGGGCTTCGGGGCCGACGATTTCGCTCAGATGGGTCAGGAAGGCGATTACATCGTGCTTGGTTGTGCGTTCGATTTCATCGATACGATCAACGTCGAAATGGTAGTCGCCGTGCTCGGCCTTGCGGGCCAACATGACATCCCAGATACGCTGGGCAGCGTCTTTGGGGACAACGCCCAGTTCGGCTAGTTTGGTGGTGGCGTGTGCTTCGATTTCGAACCAGATGGCAAAGCGAGCTTCCGGTGACCAGTTGGCGACCATTTCGGGGCGGGAGTAACGCGGAATCATAGAGTTAGGCTTTCTGGTTCAGAGATTGAGTCAGGCGGTCAGGGTGGTGGCGGCGTCGCGAATTTCTGCAATTCTGGGGGCGTAATGGGCTGGATTATTGCCCGACAGGATGGCTGAGCCGGCGACCAGCACATTGGCGCCGGCGGCGGCAACCTCTCGCGCATTGTCGGCAGAGATGCCTCCGTCAACTTCAAGATCAATGTCGCGATCCCCGATCAGGTCGCGGGCCTGGCGAATCTTGACCAGACTTTGAGGAATGAAACTTTGACCGCCAAAGCCGGGATTGACGCTCATGATCAGGACGAGGTCGATATCGGCGATGACATTTTCAAGCACCGAGACGGGCGTGGCCGGATTAAGTGAGACCCCGGCACGTTTTCCCTCGGCCTTGATGGCTTGAATGGTGCGGTGCAGGTGCGGCCCGGCTTCAGCGTGGACAGTGATGATGTCGGCGCCTGCTTTGGCGAAGGCAGCAATATAGGGGTCAGCAGGCGCTATCATCAGGTGCACGTCGAAGGGGCGATTGGTTAGCGCGCGGATGGACTGCATGACCACCGGGCCAAAGCTGATGTTGGGCACGAAATGGCCATCCATGACGTCGACGTGGATATAATCGGCGCCGGCGGAATTGAGTGCGCGTACCTCATCACCCAGACGTGAAAAGTCTGCCGAGAGGATCGATGGCGCGATGCGAATGGGTTTGCTCATGCGGTGCTGCCGGGTGCTGACTGGATTGACGCTTTGCCTTAACGCCCTGCGGAGCGGGCGACAAGGGCGCGACGGCGAAATCGCGTGGCTTCGGCGCAGTTCACAAACCAGCGATGCGGCGGTCCGGCACATTGCATTGATGGCGTGAAAGACTAAACAGAGCACGCAACAGGCGGAGCGTCACCGTGGAATTTTCATTGCCAGTCGTATTTGGAGCCGGTGTGCTGAGTTTTCTCAGCCCGTGCGTACTGCCGCTGGTGCCGCCTTATTTAACCTACATGAGCGGGGCCAGCTTTGATCAGTTGCGCGATGAGGGGACAACTGCGGGCGCCCTGCAACGGCGCGTGATGGTGACGTCGCTGTTCTTCATTCTCGGCTTCTCGGTGATCTTTATCACCCTGGGGGCGACCGCCACTGCATTTGGGCAGACATTTCGGCAATTGCTGCCAATTCTGACGCCAATTGCAGGATTGATGATCATTGCGATGGGGTTGCATTTTCTGGGCGTATTCCGGATCAGCCTGCTGGATCGGCAAATGCGCCATCAGGGGCCAAGCGTTGCAAGCGGCCCGGTGGGCGGGTTTTTGTTGGGGCTGGCTTTTGCTATCGGTTGGACGCCTTGTATCGGGCCGATTCTTGCTGCGATCCTTTCGGTCGCCGCCAGCAAGAATACCGCGTTTGAGGGAGCGTCGCTCCTCGGGGTCTATTCGCTTGGGCTGGGCGTGCCGTTCTTTCTGGCTGGAGTTGCGATTGGCCCGTTCCTGACATTTTTCGACGGGTTCAAGCGCCATTTGCGACTCGTTGAAAAAGTGATGGGGGCGTTGCTGGTCCTGACCGGGGTGTTGTTTCTCACCGGGAATTTTGCCCGAATTTCATATTGGTTCCTCGAAACCTTCCCCGTCCTAAGCACCATCGGCTAGGCAATCTCTCTTTAACCCTCTCGAGCAATAGAACCAGCCAAGATCAACTTTCTGTGTGCATACTAACGACGGTTTTGCACGTGATGCCCGCAAATGGGCGTCAGAATATTTGATTTTTCTGGATGGTAATATTGACCTCCGCTTTAACTGAACAATTGCCAATAGATTTGGGCGACGCCAACAGTGGTGCAATAGTGCCGCCGACGCAGTTTTCCGATTTGTCTTTTTCTTTCAGCGTTTCTCAAAATATTGACGATGTCGAGCCGGTTTGGCGCGCGCTGGAAGCGCAGGGCATTCATTCGCCCGGACAGAGTTTTGATTTCATCAAGCTGTGGGTTGAAGCGCGCAAGATCGCATCGAACAACCAATTCTATGTCGTTGGTTATGCTGGAGGCGAGCCGATTGCGCTGTTGCCGCTGCATCGAAAAGCGGTCAAGGGCGTGCGGCTTTTTACTTGGTTTCCCGGCGCAAACGTTGGGGCGTATGCGCCGTTGGTTGATGTTGATCGGCTACGGCAAATGTCGCCAACGCAACGGCAGGCATTGTGGAAGGGCATGTCGAGAATGCTGCCATCTGCCGATTTGATCTATTTGCGTGCGGTGCCGATCGAAACGGCTAACGCGGGACGATTGTTTGACGAACTGGGCACATTGCAGCCGTTTGAAACGCTCTATCGTTCGCAATATGGCAGTTGGGAAGAATGTGACCGCCTGCAGCGCAGCAAGTCGCGGCGCAAGCATGACCGGCAGCAGGGAGAGCGCCTGGAAGCATTGGGCGAAGTCAGTTTCGAAGAAGTTCGCTCTGGCCCCGAGACGACCTCGATCATCGACACGATGTTCACGCAGCGCTCGGCCCGGTTCAAGGCGATGGGTATTCGCGATACCTTTGTTGTTGAACGGTTGACAGATTTTTATCATCAGGCAGCACAGCCGGGCACCGGCGTTGACGTGCGGTTGCATGTGTTGCGGCTTGAAAATGAAATTGTTGCGGTGCGATACAATGTCGTGTGGGGCAAAGCGATGTATTGCCTGATCTCTTCAATGAGCGCCGATCCACATATTCAAGGCGGTTCGCCCGGCAAGCAATGCCTGCTGCGGGTCATGAAAAGCGTGTTTGGTGAAGAAATCGGTGAATTTGACATGGGCGCTGGTTTTACCGACGAGAAGCGGCATTGGTGCAATGTTCAAGTGCCATTGAGCCAACATTACATGCCGTTGAGCGCGCGCGGAGCGATGGTGCTGGCGACCCATCAATGGATCCAGCGGAGCAAGGGGAAAATCAAGGCCAACAAGGCGTTGATGAAGGCATTGCGGCGCCCGATCCAGCTTTTCAATCGCGTTTTTTGCGGCCCCAGCGACGCGTCCTAGAGCAGTTTGAGGGCGCGCAAAGACGCGTGCCCGGACTTTCCGATGATGATGTGGTCATGGACGGTAATGCCGAGCGGCTTGGCGATGTCAGTGATTTCTCGCGTCATCCGGACGTCGGCCGAGGAGGGTGCTGGGTCCCCGGAGGGGTGATTGTGCACCAAAATAAGCGCGGTGGCAGATAGTTCAAGCGAGCGGCGGATGACCTCGCGGGGATAGACAGGTGTGTGATCGACGGTGCCGATTTGCTGGACTTCGTCAGCAATCAGGCGATTTTTCTTGTCGAGAAACAGGATGCGGAACTGTTCGACCTTTTCGAAGGCCATTTGTGAGCGGCAATAGTCGAGTAGTTGCGACCAGGCGCCGAGTACGGGTAATTCGGTGGCGATCTGGTCGCGCCCGTAGCGTTGGGCCACGGCCTGGGCCACCTTGAGATGGGTGATCGAGGTCTCGCCCAAACCTTTCACTTCGGCAAGACGATTGGGGGCGGCGCCCAACACTTCGGAAAATGATCCGAACTTGGTGATCAGATCCTTGGCGAGACTTTTTGTGTCGCGCTGGGGCAGGATCATGTGCAACAGCAATTCGAGCAATTCGTAGTCTTGCAGCGAATCACCGCCAACGGTTTTGAAGCGTTCGCGCGCCCGTTCGCGGTGACCAAGATAGTGTGGTGCGGCGGCGGCCTCCGAGAGCCCGTCCGACGCTGGCGGTTTTTCCCGAGGCATGATTATCGCTTTGCAGTCAGAGGATTGAACAGTCCACCGGGTGACAGCGTGAAAACTTCGCAGCCTGTTTCGGTAATGCCAATCGAATGTTCGCATTGGGCCGACAGAGTGCGGTCGCGGGTGACGGCAGTCCAGCCGTCAGACAGGATTTTGACGTGGGGGCGCCCCAGATTGATCATGGGCTCGATGGTGAAAATCATGCCGGGGCGCAGTTCGGGGCCAGAGCCGGGGGTGCCGTAATGCATGATATTGGGTTCGTCGTGAAAGAGCTTTCCGACCCCATGGCCAACGAAATCGCGAACAACGCTGGTGCGTTCGTCTTCGGCATAGGACTGGATAGCTGCGCCAATGTCGCCGGTAGTATTGCCCGGTTTGGCGGCCTTAATGCCGCGCTCCAGGCTTTGGTAGGTAACTTCAATCAGCCGCTCGGCCTTGCGTGAAATTTCGCCGACCGGGAACATGCGGCTGCTATCGCCGTGCCAGCCGTCAACGACAAGGGTCAGATCGATATTGACAATGTCGCCTTCACGCATGGGCCGATCATCGGGAATGCCGTGGCAGACAACATGGTTGATGGATGTGCACAGGGAATGGCGATAACCGCGATAAAATATCGTCGCTGGGACCGCGCCGTTGTCGCGCGCAAATTCATAGGCGATCTGGTCGAGCGCAGCGGTGGTAACGCCGGGTTCGACCTGCTCGTATAGCAAATCAAGGGCGCGCGCCGTCAATTGGCCGGCCTTGCGCATGCCCTCGAAGCCTTCGGGGCCGTGCAGTGGAATGGTTCCAGAGGTGCGGCGAGGTTTGGCGGGGGCATCGACATAGTTGATCATCTAGAACTCCAAACTCCTGATCCAAAACTAGTCATTGCCAACGCCCAAGGGAAGAGGCTGCGGAATAGACAGGCAAACTTGGGTGCCATTGCTTGACGTGGCGCGCAAGGGCAGGCATCCATTCGGGCAATAGATATGCACGGTCAAGTCATGACAACCAAACTATCAATCACTGCGGCCCTTCTTGTCATTGGCGACGAGATACTTTCTGGGCGAACCAAAGACGTCAATATTGGCGCGACCGCCGATTTTTGCACCGATCTCGGAATCGAGTTGAAAGAGGTGCGGGTCGTTTCCGATGAAACCGACGATATTGTTGCGGCACTCAATGCCGTTCGGGAGCGATATACCTATGTGTTCACGACTGGCGGCATAGGGCCAACGCACGACGATATTACAGCGGATGCGGTCGCCAGGGCCTTCAGTGTGGCTCTGCCGATCAATGCTGAAGCGCGTGCGATGCTGGAAACGCGGTGGCAGAATACCGGGACCGAGGTCAATGAGGCACGGTTGCGCATGGCGCGTATTCCTGAAGGTGCTGACCTGATCGTCAATGCGGTCAGCGCTGCTCCTGGGTTTCGGATCGGCAATGTGCATGTAATGGCGGGCGTGCCGATTATCATGCGGTCCATGCTCGAAGCGATTGCGCCGACCCTTCAAACTGGTCGCAAGGTTATGTCCGAAACGATCAAGGCCGCCGTTGGCGAGGGCACGGTTGGTGGGCCATTGGGCGCGCTGCAGGCGCAATATCCGGACGTCAAGATGGGAAGCTACCCTCAGATGGGGGCCAATAAGGTCATGACGGAACTGGTCCTGCGATCATCAGATGAGGCCCGATTACGCGAAGCCGCAGCCAAAGTGCGCGAAATGGTGGCCCGGGAGCACGCAAAAGCGGGGATTACACCGCCCGAATGAGATGGAACGATTGGCGCGGGGCCTCAGGTTTGCTAAGGGACGCCACGCTGGCCAGAAAACGGCACACCAACGGTTACCGGAGTTGATAATTGAACAATCCTAACCAGAAGTCATTTCCCGTTTCCTGGGATCAGTTTCATCGCGACAGTCGGGCCCTGGCCTGGCGCTTGACTGGCATGGGCACGTTCGATGCCGTGGTCGCAATTGCGCGCGGTGGGCTGGTGCCAGCCACGATTGTGGCGCGCGAACTCAATATTCGCGTTGTGGAAAGCGTTGCGGTCAAATCCTACGATCACCAAAATCAGGGCACGGTCACGGTGCTTAAGTCGATTTCCCAGCAAATTCTCGATATCGCCAAGAATGGCGGCAAAGTGTTGATCGTCGATGATCTTGTTGATACCGGCGCGACGGCGCGCGCGGTGCGTGACATGTTGCCTGGCGCCCATTTTGCGACGGTTTACGCCAAGCCGATGGGGCGCGAACTCGTCGACACCTTTATTACTGAAGTTAGTCAGGATACCTGGATTTTCTTTCCATGGGATCTCGACGTGGCGTATGCGGCTCCCATCTCGGGGGGACCGACTAACGAATTCGTCTCGGGCGCCTAGTTGGCGATTCAGCGGGATTTTCTGCGCTTCGGTGCAGTCTACTCTTGATGGGGTGGACGACACGCTATTGCGGGCGTGGTGGAATGGTAGACACACAGGACTTAAAATCCTGAGAGGGTATCCTCGTGCGGGTTCGAGTCCCGCCGCCCGCACCAAACAAAGGCTAGGCAATGATCAAAAAAGTTGAAACCGGCATTGCGCCGTCAACGGCGCCAGTCAGCGATGCGATCAAAGCCGGGAAGCAGGTCTGGCTGGTGGCAATTGCCGAAGATCCCGCAACGGGCGGCATTGTTGCGGGTGATATCGAGATTCAGACACGGCGTACGATTGAAAATCTCGATATCGCGATCCGGGCCGCGGGCGGAACGTTGGCGGATCTGGCGCAGGTTCAGGTTTTTCTGACGGATAGTGGGGATGCCAAAGGGATGAATGCGGTTTATGCCGAATTTTTCCACGAGCCTTATCCGGTAAGGGCAACAGTTGTGGTCAAGGAACTGTTGGCCGAGGGATTGCGCGTCGAAATGCTGGCGACAGCGATGGTGCAATAGCGATGTTGCTGAAGCGCGAACTGCTTGAAGAAATCAAGGCTGGCAAGGTTGATCTAGTATTTCGGCGCTGGAGTCGACCGAGCGTCAAGGCAGGCGGTACGCTCAAGACCAAAGTCGGCATTCTGGCGATCAAGGCGATTGATGAGATGAGCCCGCACGATGTGAGCGATGCCGATGCGCGGCGCGCCGGATTTGCGGACGCCGAGGCTTTTCATCGTTGGCTCGAAACAATGAAGGCGGGTGAATATTTTCACCGTATCGAAGTGGGCTATCTGGGCGAGGCTTGAGCTTAAAACGGGCAGGGTACCACGAAGTTGCAGGGCTCGCCGGTGATGGGATGGCTGATCCCCAACTGCTCGGCGTGAAGTTGCAGGCGGTCGGCGGCGGTGAGGGGCTCTTCCTCGGCATAAAATGCATCTCCCAGAATCACATGGCCGATGGCCTTCATGTGAACCCTGAGTTGGTGTGTGCGACCGGTCAGCGGCGTTAACTGCACGCGCGTGACACCATTTTCCCGGTCAAGTACGGTCCACTGGGTCTGCGAGGGACGACCGCCCTCGTGGTCGACACGCTGGCGCGGCTTGTTGAGCCAGTCGGTTGCCAGAGGCAAATCAACAAGACCACTGTCGTCCTGCATGTTGCCCCAAACACGGGCGATATAGCGCTTGCTGGTTTGACGTTTCTCAAACTGAATACCGATGCCTGCGTGGGCGCGCTTGTTGAGTGCCATGACGATGACGCCGGAAGTATCCTTGTCAAGGCGATGGACCATGCCGGCGGTGGGGTATTGCTTGCGGGCGCGATATTCCAGACAATCCCACAACGACGGATGGCGACCGGAAACGCTGAGCAGACCGCTAGGCTTGTCGAGCACGAGTATATCGTCATCGACGTGAACCACGTTCAGATAGGGTTCAAGTGGCGGATTGTAATCAAGCAATGTCGGCAATGGATCAAGCATGACGCCTGTTAGCAGGTCTTTGATCACAAAAACAGTTGGCGTTGTCGCCGACACCATTGCGTGAGATCGGTTCTCGCGCGAACATTCCTGAACTGAGCGCTGGAGGGACACAGCATGTGGGATTTTTCTATTAGTCGTGCGTTGGGCATGATGGGCAGGACTTTGCCCTTCATCATTTTTCGAATGGTTGTCTATTTCGGCATGGCCGTCGCCTATGTGCTGGTCACCGGGGTCGGTGCCGGGTTGGGGTGGGGCGTGGGTGGATTTGGCGACGAAGGTTTTCGCGCAAGCACCACATTCTGGGGCGGCGCGTTGGGCTTCGTGGTTACTGCAGGTGTGCTCTACTTCCTGCGCGAATATATCCTCTATATCGTCAAGGCCGGACACATCGCCGTGCTGGTCGAATTGATCGATGGACGGCCCATTCCAGGAGGGCGCTCGCAGATTGAGCATGCCAGTGTGATCGTCAAGGAGCGCTTTGCCGAAACCAGCGTGTTGTTCGGCATTGACCAACTGGTCAAGGGTGTTTTGAAAGCAATCACCGGGCTGGTGCAGGGGATCGCATCATTCTTGCCCATTCCTGGACTGCAGCAGTTCGTGGGCCTGATCCGGGCTTTTCTCAAGATTGCCGTTGGTCTGGTCGACGAGGTCATTCTCGGATACGCCATTCGCACGGGGTCGACCAATCCATGGGGATCCGCCCGCACGGCGCTCGTACTTTACGGGCAGAACTACAAGGTTATGCTGAAAAATGCCGCCTGGTTAACCATCATCACCTATGGGCTGGCGTTTTTGGTGTTCTTGTTGATGTTGGCGCCCGCCGCAGCATTGGTGTGGATTATTCCCGGCGCATGGTCCGCGGGTGGGCTGGTGTTTGCCATTATCTTTGCCTGGGCAGTCAAGGCCGCGCTGATCGAGCCATTCGCCATTGCCTGCATGATGGAGGTCTATTTCAAAACCATCGAGGGACAGGTGCCGGATGCGGAATGGGATGCGCGGTTGGCCTCCGCCTCAAAGAAATTTGGAAAATTGAAGGACAAGGCCGCTGGCTGGGTCGGTCAGGGCGGACGAACCGATCCAATTGGAACTGCGGACGGGACAGCTTAATAGAGGAACTTCGCGGAGGGCGTTGCGTTGAGGAAGGCAACAAAGCCCTCAGGAGGCCGCAATGAACAAGGATCAAGTCAAAGGTGCCGGCAAACAAGCCAAAGGCGCGGTAAAAGATGCCGTTGGTGGTTTGACTGGTAATGAGAAAATGCAGGCCGAAGGCAAGCTCGATAAAGCCGAGGGCAAGATTCAGGGCAAAGTCGGGGATGCCAAGAAAAAGCTCAGCGACAAGCTGGACGACTGACTGCGGATTTTCGTGATTTGAGACCGCTCCATTCGGGGCGGTCTTTTTGTTTTGCTTATTCGGCGGCCGTTAGTGCGTGGCGGCGTGCCTTTATGCGGTTGAGATGGTGGGCTGCATTGGCCAAAAGCGCTGAGCGAACGGTGGTGTCAGTTTCATCGTTGACGACATCCGTGCGCACTTTGAGGTCCAGATTATAGGCGCTGGTGTTTCCCATGAATTCTTCAACGATAGCCACGCGTACAACGCCGGTTATCCGGCCATTGATAATGGGGTGAGGCTGCACAGACTGCAGGACACAACTCGTGATTTCAAAGGTCATTTCAACCGTTTCCTACCACTGATTAATATCTGTGGAAGGCATTGAAATCACAGTTGACAAACAAAATCACTATAAAAATGATTCGACGTTAACGGTCGAGTAACCTCTTTATTGCCAGCGCTTGAAGGATTTGAGGTGGCTCAGGGTCTTCACGACGGTTTCGGCAATCTTTTCGATGCTATCGCTTATGGGGACGGAAATCACATTTTCTGATGTTGAATCAGGGACTTCCAAGGTTGAGAATTGGGAGTCGAGTAGGCTTTCGGGCATAAACTCGTGGTGGCGATGGGCCATTCGATCGGCAATCAGTTCGCGCGACCCGTCAAGATAGACAAAAGTGATCGGTTCGCTTGCCTTTTCGATCAGAAAATCGCGATAGGAGCGTTTTAGCGCGGAACAGGCGCCGACGGCGGCACCCTTCTTGTCAGCCGCCGCAACTAGCGCCCTGGCCAGATTTTCCAACCAGGGCCAGCGGTCCTCATCGGTAAGGGGCGTGCCAGCGCGCATTTTTTCGACGTTGGCGTCGGGGTGATAGTCGTCGCCGTCGAGGAACGGCACGTGTAGCCGACGGGCGATGGATTGGCCCACGGTGGATTTGCCCGATGAACTTACACCCATCGCGATGATGATGCGGGCGGGAGCAAGATTTTTAGACCGTTGCTGAGAAGGCGCCGTCGACATAGAGAATGTGTCCGTTTACAAATTTTGCAGCATCCGAGGCGAGGAAGATGGCGGTGCCGCCGAGTTCTTCAACTTCTCCCCAGCGCCCCATGGGGGTGCGTGTTTCGATCCAGGCATTGAATTTTTCGTCCTTGACCAACGCTTCGTTGAGTTCTGTCCTGAAATATCCGGGCGCAATGCCGTTGATATTAAGCCCATGTGGGGCCCAGTCGACTGCCATACCACGGGTTAGATTGGCGACAGCGGCCTTGCTGGTGGCGTAAGGAGCAATCGAAGGGCGCGCAACGCCAGACATCAGCGAGCAGATGTTGATGATCTTGCCAGAACCGCGCGAAATCATGTGCGACGCGACTGCTTGGGAGACGTTGAAAACCGAGGTGACGTTGGTCGTCATCAATTGATCAAATTTCTCGGGCGGAAAAGATTCGAGCGGGCTTCGGAATTGCATGCCAGCATTATTGACCAGAATATCAATCGGCCCCAACTCGTCTTCGCAATAGGCAATAGCCTCGTTGACGCTGTCGCGGTTGGTGACATCAAACGCCAGCGCGGTTGTGTCCGCGTGATTGGCGATCAGGTCGGCTGTCGCATTGCCCAAAGCTGCTGCATCGCGGCCGTTAAGTACGATCTTTGCACCAGCGCCCGCAAGAGCGGTTGCAATGGCGAGGCCAAGGCCGCGACTGGAGCCGGTGATAAGCGCGCGTTTGCCTTCAAGACTGAAACGGGAAAGGGAATCCAAGGTGTCCTCCAAATTGGGGCGAGCCTATGCCCGATTTGGGCAACGGGGCAAGTTTGACAACAAATTCAGCTATCAGAACGGTAAAAATCAAAGGTGCTACTTCCGTCCTGACGTGGTTTGTGGTCATGTTCGGCTCGCTGGTCTAGATGTAACCAGACGGTGACATATTGCGTGATCTCGGAAGGACTATGGTATGACGACGGCAGATATCGGGCTTATTGGCCTTGCGGTTATGGGATCCAATCTGGCGCTGAATATCGCCGAAAAGGGCTACACAATTGCCGTCAACAATCGCTCGCCGGCAAGGATTGACGAGTTCGTCACCATGGCCAAGGAGCAGGGGCTGGCCGGAAAAGTTATTCCTAAAGCTGATCTGGCTGAATTCGTACAGGCGGTATCGCGGCCCCGCTCGATCATCATCATGGTCAAGGCAGGGGCACCGGTCGATGCCATGATTGAACAGCTGTTGCCGCATCTGGAGCAGGGCGACGCCATAATCGAATGTGGCAATTCGCTATTCACCGATACACAAAGGCGCTTTGATTACCTTAAACCCAAGGGCATTGGCTATCTAGGCGCGGGTGTTTCGGGCGGTGAAGAAGGTGCCCGGCATGGTCCTTCCATCATGGTGGGTGGCTCAAAGGAACAGTGGCATAACGCCGAGGATGTGCTGACAGCAATTGCTGCCAAGTTCAATGGTGAAAGCTGTTGTGCTTATCTAGGCGAAGGTGGCGCTGGCCATTTCGTCAAGACTATTCACAACGGCATCGAATATGGCGACATGCAGATGATCGCCGAAGTTTATGGCGTGATGCGCGATGGATTGGGCATGGCCCCGCAGGCGTGTGCGGACGTGTTCAAAGAGTGGAACAGGGGACCACTCAATTCATATCTGATTGAAATCACTGGCCATGTTCTGGCGGCGATTGATGAGCCAACCGGCAAGCCGCTGGTTGAATTGATTTTGGACAAGGCCGGCCAAAAAGGGACTGGCGTCTGGTCGGCAATTGCGGCTCAACAAATGGGCGTTCCAGCAACGGCAATCGAAGGGGCGGTCGCCGCGCGCTCGATTTCTTCGCGCAAAGACGAACGCATTGCCGCCGAAAAAATTTATGGCAAACGCAGCGCTGGCAAGGCTGACGTGACCTTGGCGGATCTGGAGCAGGCACTGCTCGCGGGCAAGATAGTCAGCTATGCTCAGGGTTTTGCCGTGATCGCCAAGGCATCAGACGAAAATGGCTGGAAGCTGCCGCTGTCAACAATTGCTAAAATCTGGCGCGCTGGCTGTATTATCCGTTCGCGGTTTCTCGACCAGATGGCCGCAGCTTACGCAAAGGGCGACAATGCCAACCTTTTGATTGTTCCCGACTTTGTGACGTTGATGAAGGAAAACCATGGCGCGCTGCGCAAAGTGGTTGCAGCGGGCGCGGTGGGTGAATTTCCGCTGATCTGCCTTTCGGCCGCATTATCCTATTTTGACAGCTACCGGCAGGCGCAGGGAACGGCCAATCTCATTCAGGGTCAGCGCGATTTCTTTGGTGCCCATGGCTTTGAAATTGAAGGTCGTGGCAAGGACCTGCATGGGGAGTGGCCAAGCACTTTGGGCAACTAAACCCATCGAATTTAGAAAGGCCTCGCTTCGGCGGGCCTTTCTTTGTCGGGGCTGGCTAGAGCGTCTTGAACATCACGAAGCTGTCGACATAACCCAATTGGGGGTGATGAAAGGCACGGGGAAGCGTGCCTACGATATTGAAGCCCAGCTTTTGCCAAAGGGCGACGGCGCGTTCATTTGATGAAACGACGTGATTGAACTGCATGGCCCCAAAACCACGTTGAGACGCCTCGGCGAGGGAATGTTCGCACATCTGACGAGCGATGCCCTTACCCTGGGCGTCGGCTGCGGTGATATAGCCGCAATTGGCGACGTGGGCGCCGTTGCCCTGCTGATTTGCCATCAAATAATAGGTACCAAGAATCTTGCCATTTTCTTCGGCCACATAGACCGTATGGGAAGGGGCGAACCAGTAGCCGAGCACCTGAGTGTCGCTCCAGTCCTGGGGCAGCACGTAGGTGGTGCCAGCGGCTAACACGGGCGCAACAATTGACAGAATGGCGGCGTTGTCGGGTCTAGTAGCCAGTCGGATCTGCATCTGAATCTTCGTCTTCTTCGCGCGGTACAAGGATTTGTCCAGGCGGCGCCATTTCGGGCACTTTGGGTTTGTCTGCGATACTGGGGCGGCGCGTCAGGCTGAAACGGAGGGCGGCAGCGACAAACAGCACCAGCGCAATAACGACAGCAATGCTGGCTGCCAGGAACGGAGCACCGGGGAAGTAGTCCGCCGCCTGGCGGTCGTGCGTGTAATAGGAGAAAATCTGGGTGGCAGCGAGCGGGCCGATAATGGTGGCCAGCGAGTTGGCAGCATTAACGGCGCCCTGAAGTTCGCCTTGGGCATTGTCAGGCACCTGGCGCGACAGCACACCATTGATAGCGGGTGCAGCAAGGCCGCTGATCGCCCCAACCATGATGAAGAGGTAGAGATAGTAAATGTCGCTGGTGAAAGCGACACCAGCAAATGCTGTTATGGCGGCCAAAAGGCCAACGATGACGACCGGGGTTTCGCCAAGTTGTTTGACAAAGGGGCCAACGAGAAATCCCTGGCAGATGGCAAAGCCGATGCCGAAGGCACCAAGGGTGCGGCCGATCTGGCTGGAGGTGAAATAAAAGACTTCGACGGTAAAATAGCTGAAGACCGATGGCAGGGATTGTGCAGCGAGTGAGAACACAAACAGGATTGCCAGCAGCCAGAGAACAATCGGATATTGTCGCAGTGACACCAGCGCGCCAAAGGGATTGGCGCGACGGATATCAAACTTGCGACGCGAGTGGCGCGGCAGGCTTTCGGGCAGAACCAGAAGGCCGAAAATGAAATTGGTAAATGCCAAGGCCGCGGCGGCATAGAAGGGGACGCGAGGGCCGATGGAACCCAATTCACCGCCGATGACCGGCCCGATGATAAAGCCAAGCCCGAATGCGGCGCCAATCAACCCGAAACGGTGGGTACGTTTGTGCGGCGGGGTGATGTCAGCCATATAGGCCGTCGCGGTGGCCACGGCAGCACCGGCGATACCAGCGATGATACGGCCAATGAACAGGTACCAGACAAATGGGGCGATGCTCATCATGAGATAGTCGAATGTCAGCCCCAGCAATGAGGCGAGTAATACCGGGCGGCGGCCAAATCGGTCTGACAGATTGCCAAGCACGGGGGAGAAGACGAACTGCATGAAGGCGTAGGCGAAGACCAGATAGCCGCCAATAACGGCTGCGTCGGCGACGCTGCCGCCTGTCAACTGTTCAAGCAGTTCGGGAAGGACCGGAACGATGATGCCGACGCCGATCATATCGAGCAAAATCGTGACCAGAATGCAGGCCAGAGTCAGTCGAGATCGCATTGCTGATGGCATACTGGCTTCACTAATTTCCTAGATTTCGCACGCAGTTGACACAGCCAAGGTGATCAAGGCAAGGCACAATGGCGAACTGATTGGATAGGCCTAATCACATATTCTGGCCAGATTGAGCAACCTTGTGACCATAGAGCCAGTCAAGCCGCCGAAAATGGCCTGTAGGCCCTTGAGCCTTCATCGCCATATCGCGGCCAATTGTCCACGGCCAATGCATATGAAAAATTTGTCCATTGGCATGAGAGGTGCGCATGACCTGCCGAACGCGCGGCTGTCGGGCGTTCTGATATTGGGCAAAAGCGGTGGCGGCATCGGGTTGGCTGATCAGGAGAGGGGCCAGCACTGCTGCGTCTTCGATAGCCATGGCTGCGCCCTGAGCCTGAAACGGCTCCATGGCATGGGCCGCGTCGCCAATGAGCCCGATGGGCCCTTCAAACCATTTCTGGGTATCCACGGTGTAGAGCGGCCATGCGCCCCATTGGTCGGCCACAGCCGCCATTACTGCGGCGAGACGGGGATTTTGCGATGTGTTACGGCCCAAGGATGGGGTCGGGGTGGATCGCGTTTGAGGTTCGGGGGCATTGATAAAGAGTGCAAGATTAAACTGGCCGCGTTGATGCAAGGGATAGGCAATGAGATGAAAATCGGGGCCGAGCAGCATCGAGGTGCGGTCTATCGCCAAATGTGACTGCAGCGCCGCTATTGGTACAAGGGCACGCCAGGCAGTGCGGCCAGTGTAGCGGGCAGGTGGGCCCGCGAGCAGGTTGTTGCGAGTGTGGGAATGGACGCCGTCGGCGCCGATCAGGGCAAAGGCCCAGCCCTGTCGGCGTTGCGCAGCGGCCTGAACGTTGATGGAAAGCGCTGGTCCCTCTGAATTTGCCTCCCAGTGCTGAGCATCAAAAACAATATCGATATTGGCAAAGCGGCGGCAGGTCTTGTAGAGCGTCTCGACCAGATCGGCACGGTGCATCACCACATAGGGTGCGCCGTATCGCTGACGAACGGCGGCGCCGAGTTCGAGAGTCAGGAGCGGGGATTGGCGAGCGTCGGGATAGACGTCGATGCCGCTTGGCTCGAAGCTGCAATCGGCAATCGTTTGGTCCAGTCCCAGATGGTTGAGGGCGTGGCGCGCGTTGGGGCTGATCTGAAGGCCCGCGCCATATTCTGATATTGCGCTGTTACGCTCCAGCACTACAATCTGGGCACCAAATTTCGCCAGTGCCAAAGCCAGCGTCAGCCCGGCGATGCCCGCCCCGGCGATATAAAATGTCCGGCGAATGGTCGGTTGCCTAATGGTGCGAGTTTACGCCGCGTCAGCGTGAAAAACGGCAGAAAGGGGATTTGATGTTCCATCGGCCAGCTCAGCGCTGAACACATACAGTGTCGAACAATATGGGCAGACAATTTCACTGTCCTTACCCATGTCGAGAAAAACGTGTGGATGGTCGAACGGGGGCAGGGCGCCGACGCATTGGAATTCGTTGGAGCCAACTTCGATACGCGCCAGACCCTCGGTATTGTGAAAATGGGGAGTTGTGCCGTGTGCCATCGAAAAGACCTGCGCAGATGAGATGATTTGGCCAGACCTTATCCAAACCAATGCAGGAAAGAAAGGGTTTGAAGGGTCGTCAAACAGGATTTGGGCGCGCTAAAAGACGCAGACTCAATTGCAGGAATTCAGGAGTGCAGCTTGCCTAGTTTTGTATCTGAGGAACTGGCGCTGGCCTATGAAGTGCATGGGGCCGGACATCCGGTCCTGTGCATTCACGGTTTTGCGTCGAGCGGCAAGGTGAACTGGGTCGATACAGGCTGGGTCAAAACGCTGACGGATGCGGGTTATCAGGCGATTACGCTCGACAATCGCGGGCATGGGCGATCGGACAAACCGCATGATCCTGATTTTTATACACCACAGGCGATGGCGCGTGATGCAATCAATCTTTTGGATCATCTTGGACATGAAACTGCGGTTCTGCTCGGCTATTCCATGGGTGCGCGGATCGCTGCGTTCGCCGGCTTTTCACATCCCCAGCGCGTGGATTGCGCGGTCCTCGGTGGCATGGGGATGAATTTGGTCAATGGGTTGAGCGATGGCAACGACATTATTTCGGGGTTGCTTGCCCCCAGCCTTGAAGAGTTGACGCATCCGACGGCGCGTCAGTTTCGAATATTTGCTGATCACACCAAGTCTGACCGGCAGGCGCTGGCTGCCTGCATGGAAACTTCGCGTGCGCCGATGGCCCGCGCCGATGTTCGTAGGATCAACAGTCCTGTCCTCGTTGCGGTCGGGGAAGATGATGAAATGGCTGGCGCGCCGGAGCCACTGGCGGCTCTGCTTCCCGATGGAGAAGCATTTGTCATTCCGCGCCGCGACCATATGCGGGCGACGGGGGACCCCAAATTCAAGGCGGCTGCACTTGAGTTCATCGGGCGGCATTTGCGCAGCAATGCAAATTTGTGATCCAGATTTTTGATCGGGGCTTTGTCTTGAGTGAAAAAATGCCTTATATCGGTAAATCACGATACACGGAGACAGCGCGATGAGTGTCAGCGCCAAGAAGCCGAGCGGCCTTAAAGCCGTTGATCCTGTCTGGGATGCGTTGCGGGGGGATGCTCAAACCATATTGGCTGATGAGCCTTCGCTGGGAAATCTCGTTGTATCGTCTGTTCTCAATCACGACAGCTTTGAAGCGGCGCTAGTGCAGCGTCTGGCAGCGCGGCTGGATCATAGCGATGTTTCGGCGGATCTGATCCGGCAGGCCTTTTTGGAAACCCTGCAGGATAATCCAGAGATTGGCACCGATGCGCGGGTTGATCTGGCGGCTACCCTTGAGCGAGATCCGGCTTGTCATCGTGCTATCGAGCCGATGCTCTATTTCAAGGGCTATCAGGCGATCCAGACGCACCGGTTTGCCCATGCAATGCTCAAGGATGGACGACGCGATCTGGCGCTATATCTGCAGAGCCGCGCCAGCCAGGTGTTTCAGGTGGACATCAACCCCGCAGTCCGGATTGGTCATGGCATCATGCTCGACCACGGCACTGGGTTGGTGATCGGCGAGACGGCTATTGTCGGGGATAATGTTTCGCTGCTGCAGGGCGTCACGCTTGGCGGAACCGGCAAGGCGGATCAGGATCGCCATCCCAAGATTGGCAATGGCGTGTTGATCGGCGCTGGCGCCAAGGTGTTGGGCAATATCACTATTGGCGAGTGCTCCCGCGTCGGGGCCGGATCGGTTGTGCTGAAGCCAGTTCCACCACGGGTGACGGTGGCGGGCGTTCCGGCAAAGGTTATCGGGGCGGCAGGATGTTCACAACCGGCGCTGGTCATGGACCAGATGGTGCTGGCCTATGATTTGGGAACCTCCGGGCCGAGCGAAGAAAAAGAATCAATTTGACTGCATAAGTGCTTGTGAAACTAGCGATTTGTGAGGGGCGGCTAGCTGATTTCAAGTGGTGTGGCTCGGTAGAGTGTGCCGTTATCACCGATAAAAGCTATGGCTCAGGGGTTGCTCCGGCGGCTTGAGTGCTTACAGTCGCGCCGAATTCAAACCACCGCAGGACCCGCAAGTGAACCATCCCGAGATCATCAAGTTGCAAAAGTTCTTGCAGCAAAAGTTCAACAACACATCGATCGATGTCCGGCCACGTCCGAAGCTGAACGATTCAGTCGAGGTCTTTATCGGGGAGGAGTCGGTCGGTCTGATCCATGTCGACGACGAGGACGGTGACCGGTCCTATATTTTCAATATGTCGATTCTTGATATCGATCTGGACGATATTGAATAAGTAGATGATGGGCGGATCGGCGCTATAGGGCGCCTATTCGTTCCAGCCATTGGTTCATCTGGTCGTCGAAATCTCGCCAGGACGTCAAGAGACTGGTGTCGAACCGATAGATGGCTGCAATGCCGCTGGGCAAATAAACTGAGCGCAGGCATTGGCCTTGCTGGCTGCCCACCAGTGGCGATTGACATTTTGCTACGAATGGGGCGGGCGACAGCGGATCGTACCAGACGGTTTCGTCACTGTAGCCGCCGCTTGCCTTTAGGGGCTTTCCCACCAGACCCGGCACGCCCGATGCAGTACCGTTTTCAAATTGATGCAAATAGACACCGTCCAGCAGTGCGCTGCTGGGTCGGACGCGGCTGCGTGGCACAAGCGTGACGTCAACGCGCATCGGTGAATTGGATTGGGATGAATTCAGTGCAATGCGCAGGTCTATCTGGCTAGAAAATTCGGCGCGAACCGGTCCTTCAAGTCGAAACCACGATTTTGGTATCGTCAAATCCTTGCCCGAAAGCGTCAAGGATACTGTTTGGGCATCGTCCTGGCGGGGGAGGACAGGTTTGTCCGCCCTGATCACGGCTTCGAGCAGATAGGCCGCGCCGACAGCGCAAAGCAGCACCAGCACGGCGATTCCGGACAGGTTGTAGCTGACACTGGCGCCAGGTCCGGGCCGGTGGGTCGGGGCAGTTGATGTGCTCATGGCGCGCGTTAACCAGTATTGCCGGGAGGAGATGACATCTGATTGGGCACTGATTATGATTAATGAAGAGTTAACAAAGGCTGGCAGAATAGCCGTCTGTCGTTGGGGATGACAATTATGGTCAGAGAACTGCTGCTCGCCGCCTTCATCATGGGAGTCGGACTGTGCGTCGCAGGGGCGGGGACCCACTTGTATCAATGGCTGTCCAGCCAACGGGCCCTGCTGCGCTATGATGGTGAAACATTTCTGGCCTCGATGGGTAATCTGGCCATCAGTTTTGTATGTGGTCCCTATATCATGCTGCAGCTGGGCTGGTTGCAGGAAGATAGCGGCTCGACCTCGGTCGGCTCGGCGCTGATCGCCGCGATGGTTGCTTTTGGTTGGGCGTTCATCACAGGTCTACTGTTCATGGGTGCTTATGTGGCAATTCGCTACTGAGCGTTCTTTTTAGTGGAACTTCTGTTGGCACAATAAAGCCCGCTCCATTTCTGGGCGGGCTTTATTCATCAGACCCCTATCAGGGATAGTTTGAGCGGGGTCCGGAACTCGATTATTTTTCCAGGGCAGCAACGACAATTGGGCGGTTGTCGAACATGTCTACCCACTGGCCGGGGTTCGCCTGTGACTGACGCTTGATGAACTTGTAAGGCGTGTGGTTCCAGACATTGATGGTGCCATCGAGATTGTCCAGGACGAGATCGCCCCGGTCAGTGCGCGCCATAAGGACCGCATGGCCCTCGCCATTGGTCTGGCGAACAACGGCAATTAGCAGGGTGCTGGCGGGCCAACCGGCGTTGATCAGATCGCGGCGTTTTGCCAGCGCATAATCTTCGCAATCGCCATATCCGTTTGGATAAGTCCAGAATTCGGCGACCTGATACAGATCCTGATCGGTGACCGCAACGACGGACTCATTGTAGAGCGCATTGATCGCCAACAGCTGGTTCCAGCGCGCTTCGGTCAGCGCTTCGACCGCAACGACCTGAGAATTGGGTTGGCATTCGCTTGGGTGGGTGCGGCAAAATTCGGCAGCGCCTACCGGAATGCTGGTTGTTTGTGTCGCCGTCTGAACGAAGGCGATGTTGGTGGTGTCGATAGCGGCGGCTGGAAGTGTCGTGGCAAACGCCCCGAGAACCAGACCGATGATGGCCGCAGCGAACCTTGTTGGATTGAACATTTGTGATCTCCCTGATGGAGACCACGTTAGAGAGAGCGAATTTCGACGATCGGAAAACTACCGCATAGTTTTTATGCAAGTTTTATCGATGTCGTTGAGGGGTGATTAACCAAGAAAATCAGCGGCTTCAGTGCTGTGGGCGAACCATGTCACGCGTCTTGATGATCGCCCAGGCAATTGTGACGCCAACGGCGGCGCCTGCTAACTTTGCCAACAGATCAGACACGCCCCAATGGCGATCGGGTGTCAGGCGTTGTGCCGCCTCAAGAGCAAAGGCGGTGGCAGACAGGCTGATCAGAACGAGCAGGAGCTGGCGACGATAGGCAAGGGCAAAGGATGCGCCCAAAAGCGCGAAAGACGCAAATCGTTCAAGCTGGGGAGGGGCGGGGCTGTGGGGCCGGAGCTGAATTGGGGAAAGGGTTGCCAGCGCAATCAGAAGGAGCACGGCCCACGGCAGGAATTTTACAATCGTCACACGCATGATGTTTATGTAGCTGACGCCATCGAATTTGGCGACAGCAATTTTGTCAGTCAAGAGTGGCGTTTAGTTGATCCGAAGGTTTTGCTGCACCACGGTCATGATTTCCTGCGTCGAGGAAAATTCGACGCCGACGCCATCCTGAAAATGGCGAATGACGCGGGCACGCATTCGTCCCAATGTCACGGGTGTGCCCATTGCCGGCCGTACCGCCAACTCAATTGCGGCGCCGGACAGGGAGATATCAATGATCTTGCAATTATAGCGGCGGCCATCGTCCAGTACAACCGTTGAATGGCGATTGTCGGGAACGACGCGCTCGTGCCGACGATCCTCAGGCAGATTGAGAATGCTGCGATTGGCCAGCCAGGTCAGCTGCGCGGCCAGTTTATCGCGCTTGCGGGAGGAAGCGGCAATGCTCATGACAAAACCGCCATCAATGGTCGACTGGATCATGCCTTCGATGCGACCAAGGTGGTCGAGATAAACAATGACCTTTTCACCTTCAAGCCCGGCGGCGGGCGCGATCACAATTGCATCGCCAGGCGACATTTCCAGCACCTGGCAAGGAAACTCGCGACGGTCAGCCAGCATGTAACGACCAAGGATGGACACCTTAACCCGCTGAAATTTGGCGGAATCAGCCCGCGTGCGCTGTGGCGCTATATATTGCGGAGAGGGAATCTCGTCACTGAGCATGCGCCAAACCTTACGGAGACTTGTGTCGTGACAAGCACGTTAGCCGATTTTGGTTAACACATGGTAAGATGACTGCCGTTCACTTACGGCAATATTAGCAAAAAAACCCTGTTCGCCGACTCGCGTAATATTACTGACGTCCACCATCAATTACGGCAAGATGGGCGTAGCGACGGGCGGAACGGCCATAGACTGTGGCCGGTATTCCGCTTGGTGGCATTGTTTCGGCAAAACCGACTTCGTTGCCAAGATTTGCAGCGATATTGCGGGGCATGTCCTCAAGAGAGGCATCATCTGGCCAGATAAGGCGCAGGCCAGTGATTCGTTGCTCAAGTATTGGCTGTACGCCTAGCCAGTATGGGTCTTCAAGTGCGGTCATAGCGCCCAGCAGACGGGTCTGGGTTGAGCCATTGTGACGCAGCGGCATGAGTATGGTTTCAAAGCTCGCCTTGGTATTGATGGCCGTGGTTCCCTGAAAGGTAACAAGGGCCACGGCATGATCCTCGGTGACGGCGCGGATCAGAGTTGCCATGGCCTCACGGTCGCGTTCATGCCAAAGGGCGGAGAAGGAGCGCCCTTTGAGCTCGCGGGAGTAGGCGGTGCACAGGTGGGAACCAGCAAGGCGAAAGTTGAACCGGTCATCTCCCTCAAGTTCGAGTATGAATGTATTGGAAAGTGCTTCGCGAATCCGGGTCGGGTCTATGTCCTTCCGGTCCGGGGCACTACGCGAGCCGCGAATACCGTTCCAGTAGTTGTACAGGGTTTTGGTGCTCGTCTTTTTCATACTTTTCAACCTGCCGGATTTGCTGAACAGGTTCCCGTCTGGACCAACCCGCCGCAGGTCCGACAATGTCAAAATCGGGGGGCAAATGCGCCCTTAAACAATGGTTAAGGTTAACGCGGCGGCCCTTATGTGGAAAACACCGGGGAAAGAGCACCCAGCCGCTGAGTCGGAGCAATAGAATGAGTGAAAACGGCCAAAACGGCGGAAATGCGGGCGATGACCAGCGCCAGCCGATATTTTTATTGCCCGGGGTTGTGACTGCCCTGATCGGGATAATCACCGCTGTTCATATTGCGGCAACCTTAGTGCTTAACCAGGGCGGGCAGGGCGAGCTGATCTACTGGTTCGCTTTTTTGCCAGCGCAGATCATGGCGATGACCCAACAGCTGGACCTGGGTTTGCCGTTGATCTGGACGCCTTTTACCCATGCGCTGTTGCACGCCGGGTGGGAGCATCTCATCTTTAATATGGCTTGGTTGGCGATTTTTGGAACGCCGGTTGCGCGCCGCTATGGTGCCGTGCCGATGTTGGCAATTTTCTTTTTGACTTCGGCGGCTGGGGCGGCACTGTTTGCTGTGACCGATTGGAACAGTGGCACCTATCTTGTGGGGGCATCGGGCGGCATTGCAGGGCTGACCGGGGCGGGTGTCCGGTTCATGTTTCAGCCGATAATCGTTGCGCGGCATCCCGAAACGGGCGAACCAGTGGCGTTAGGCCGCAAGCTGGCATCGCTGGGCGAGGTGATGCGGGAACCGCGGGCCCGAACATTTTCGCTGTTCTGGATTATCCTCAATGCGGCGGTGCCGCTGTATCCGCTTTTTACCGGAGAGGCCGTACAGATTGCATGGCAGGCCCATCTGGGCGGATTTATTGCAGGGTTTGTTCTGGTAGGCCTTTTTGAACGCGCGGCGATTGCGGGTCAGTAGACTTTCTTGGGATCGAACAGCTTTGGCAGGCCGGTGTCGACAAGCGTGACCGCGCCGTTCTTGACAATGGCGCGGCGGAAAAAGCAGGATTTGCGGCCGGTGTGACAGGCCGCGCCGCGTCCCGTTTGTTCGACCTCAAGCACCACCGCGTCCTGATCGCAGTCGATGCGCAACTCCACCAGCCGCTGTAACTCGCCCGAACTTTCGCCCTTCTTCCAAATTTTGCCGCGCGAGCGGGACCAATAGTGAGCGAAGCCGGTTTCGAACGTCAGCGACAAAGCCTCCGCATTCATGTGGGCCAACATCAATAATTGGTTGGTGCCAGTTTCGATGGTGACAGCGGTGACCAGCCCCTTGGCGTCAAAGCGGGGTGCGAAGGCGGTGCCTTCTTCAAGTTCGTCGTGGGTGAGGGCGGATGGATCGGCAAATTTCAGGGTCATGACGCGGGTTTTAAACCGCGCCATCGGTTTTGCCAATCAGGGTTTAAGGGCAAGCCGGATTTCGACGTCCTTGCCGGGCTCACCTGACCCCGTTGGCGTTAGCGCTTGCCAACCATGGCAAAGAAACGGTCCTGTTCGGAGCGGTCTTCGGCAAAAACACCGGTGAAGCGGTGGGTAATTGTTGACACGCCCTGGGAGCGGACACCGCGCATCGACATGCACATATGTTCGGCGTCGAGCATGACGGCTGCTCCGCGTGGGCCCAGATTTTCATTGATGGCGTCAATGATCTGGGCGGTCAGGTTTTCCTGGGTTTGCAGGCGGCGCGCAAAAATGTCGACGAGGCGCGCCAGTTTGGAAAGGCCAACCACGCCATCGTGCGGCAGATAGGCAATGTGAGCCTTGCCGGTAAAGGGCACCATATGGTGCTCACAATGGGAGTGGAAAGGAATGTCGCGAACCAGAACGATGTCGTCATAGCCGCCCACTTCCTTGAAGGTTCGGGCAAGAATGGCCTTGGGGTCCTGCTCGTAGCCGGCGTAAAGCTCGCCAAAGGCCCTGACGACGCGCTGAGGCGTATCGAGCAGGCCCTCGCGCTCAGGATTATCACCAGCCCAAGCGATCAGCGTGCGCACCGCTGCTTCGGCCTCTGCCTGAGAGGGGCGGCTGTGGGAAACTGACTTTTCAAGCTCGGTCGGTAGTGGATTTACACGGGCGTCCATCAAAATTCCTTTCGGGGCAAGCACCTGTTAGACGCAGCCGGATTGGATAGGTTTCAACGCGATTGCATTTCTTAGCCCTGACAGCCCGCGTTGGGCTCACTATATAGTGGGACAGACGCGTGCCTACAAGAAACAGAATTGTGTGGTTTATGGAACTAAGCGATCTCTATTCTGAAAAAATACTGAATATTGCGGCAAATGCCCTGAACCCGCCTCGGCTGGTTCAGGCGGATGCCAGCGCGCGCAAAGTCAGTCGGATTTGCGGCTCGGTCGTCGAGGTTGATCTGGTGGTTCGCGATGGGACAATCACTGATTATGGTCACGATGTTTCAGCATGTGCGCTGGGACAGACGTCGGCGGCAATCGTCGCCAAACATATAGTGGGCACGCCAGTTGGGGCATTTCGGCACCTGCGCGACCAGATGCATGCGATGCTCAAGGAAAATGGGCCGCCGCCCGCTGGCAAGTGGGAGGAGTTGCGGTATCTGGAGCCGGTTCGGGAATATCGGGCGCGGCATGCATCAACGCTATTGGTGTTTGATGCAGTGGTTGAGGCGCTCAAGAAAATCGAGTCCGTAGAATCGGTTGGCTCGGTTTCCTGATGCAAAGAGTCCTCGACGTTTTTTGGCGGGTGGTTGATTTTCCGTTCAAACTTGCCGCCGTTTTCCTGATTAGCGTCTATCGCTATACGCTTTCGGCATTCGCAGGCCGGACGTGTCGACATTTGCCGACGTGCTCGGAATATACGCGCGACGCGATCTGGAAGTTCGGCTTTTGGCCGGGGGCTGGATGGGATTGGCGCGGTTTACGCGGTGTCGTCCCGGCGGAACGCATGGTTATGATCCAGTGCCCGATGCGCGACCTGTCGAGGCGCAATGGTATTTGCCCTGGCGATATGGAACCTGGCGCTAGGGCAGCAATGGGCTGGCATCGGGCAAAAACCATGCTAGAGAACCGAGCTTGCTGCAATCCTTGCGGCAAGACTACAGATTTTTGGAGATTGAGAATGATTAAGGTGACGTTCCCCGACGGTGCAGCGCGTGAATTCGAGCTTGGCACGACTGGGACCACCGTGGTTGAATCGATCTCCAAGTCGCTGGCAAAAAACCGTCGCCATGCGTTGGAATGGCGTGCTGAGTGATTTGAGCGATGTGCTGCCGGATGACGGCCAAATCGAATTTGTCACGCGCGACAGTGGGACAGGTGATGTGCTGGAACTTATCCGGCACGATGCCGCGCACGTGCTCGCCGAGGCCGTGCAGGAGCTTTGGCCCGGCACGCAGGTGACGATTGGCCCGGTCATTGAGAATGGTTTTTATTATGACTTCAAGCGCGATGAGCCATTCAGCGAGGAAGATTTTCCGGTAATTGAAAAGAAAATGGCCGAGATTATTGATCGCGGCGCAGCTTTTACCAAGGAAGTGTGGAGCCGGGACGAGGCAAAGGCATTTTTTTCGGCGCGGGGCGAGAACTTCAAGGTTGAGCTGGTCGATGCGATTCCCGCCGATCAATCGCTCAAGATGTATAAGCAGGGTCAGTGGATTGATCTCTGCCGTGGCCCGCATATGCGCACGGTCAAGGACGTTGGTAATGCCTTCAAGCTGACCAAGGTTGCGGGCGCCTATTGGCGTGGCGATAGCAGGAACCCTGTGCTGAGCCGGATTTATGGCACGGCGTTTGCGAACAAAGCAGAACTTGAAGCCTATCTGACCATGGTGGCGGAAGCTGAGAAGCGCGATCACCGGAAAATCGGGCAAGAGATGGATCTCTATCATTTCCAGTCCGAAGCGCAGGGCAGCGTTTTCTGGCATCCCAAGGGTTATGTGATCTTCAATCAGATGGAAGCCTATATTCGGCGTCGTCTCGACAAGTCGGGCTATGTTGAGGTCAAAACGCCACAATTGATGTCGTCCAAGTTCTGGGAGCAATCCGGGCATTGGGGCAAATATCGTGAGAACATGTTTGTGGTGCCCGACGAGGTTCCAAACGTTGAAGATGAAGGTCCGGTGTTGACTGGCGAGGGCGACCTGATGGCGCTCAAGCCGATGAACTGCCCTGCCCATGTGCAAATTTTCAACCAGGGCATCAAGAGCTATCGCGATCTGCCTTTGCGCATGGCCGAATTTGGGTGCTGTCACCGCAACGAGGCACATGGGGCGCTGCATGGACTGATGCGCGTGCGGCAGATGACCCAGGACGATGCGCATATTTTCTGCCGCGAGGACCAGATCCAGGCGGAAACCGAGCATTTTGTGCATCTGCTCTATTCGGTTTACGGCCATATGGGCTTTGATGATGTTGTCATCAAGCTGGCAACGCGGCCAGAAAAGTTCGGCGGCACTGTCGAGCGCTGGGATGCGGCAGAAAAAGCGCTGGGCGATGCGTTGCGCGCAACCGGCTATGACTTTGAGATTGCAGAAGGTGAGGGGGCATTTTATGCGCCCAAGCTGGAGTTCCATCTCAAGGATGCGATTGGTCGTTCTTGGCAGGTCGGCACCTTGCAGCTCGACTATGTGTTGCCTGAGCGTTTGGAGGCCACCTATGTGGCCGAAGATGGTTCGCGGCACTATGCGGTGATGCTGCATCGCGCCATTCTGGGCTCGCTTGAGCGCTTTATCGGCATGTTGGTCGAGAACTATGCTGGCAAAATGCCAATGTGGTTGGCGCCAACGCAGGTCGTTGTTGCGACCATTGTTTCGGAAGCTGACGAATATGCGGAAAAGCTTGTGCGTCAGTTGCAGGATGCCGGCGTGCGTGCAGAGCTTGATGCCCGCAATGAAAAGATCAACTACAAGGTGCGCGAGCATTCTGTTGGCCGCGTGCCGTTGATGTTTGTTGTTGGACGACGCGAAGCCGAGGAAGACACTGTGTCAGTTCGGCGGCTGGGCGTTGAGGGGCAAAAGGTCTTGCCGGGAGATGAAGCAATAGCCGCGCTCGTGATGGAGGGGACGCCCCCGACCTTAAGGCAGCCGCCGCAGAATAGTATTGGGCCTGCATTGCTGATGCGATGCGGGCCACCAATTTTTGAGAAATTTTATGCCGCAACGTCCCAGCAATCGTGAACTCAAGGTCCTTGGCAATCTGGGTGCGGATGGTGTTTTAGGACCTGATGATTTCAAGGATGTCGGCGAGAAGGTTTTTGGGCTGATGCTTGGAAAAGGCTGGATACAGCCTGCGGAAATGGCGGGTAAATATCGCATCACTGAAAAGGGGATCGATATTCACGACGAGCAGGCCTGGTTTGGCCGTTCCAAGCGCTAGGGTAGGCGTGTGGTTGAGCCAATTGCCATCACCCGAACGATTGCAATTGATCCCGGCGAAGTTGCGGAAAATTTTATTCGCAGTTCGGGGCCGGGCGGGCAAAACGTCAACAAGGTTTCGAGCGCTGTCCAGATCCGGTTCGATCTGCGCAATTCGCCGTCATTGCCAGAGGCGGTAAAGCGGCGGGTGGCAGCGATTGCGGGCAGCCGGTTGACCAAGGATGGTGTGCTGGTCATCACGGCCAACGGTTATCGGGACCAACCCCAGAACAGGGCGGATGCGCTGGCGCGTTTGGTAGCGTTGCTCCGCCAGGCCGCGTTTCCTCCAAAGCCCAGAGTGGCGACCAAGCCGACGCTGGGTTCAAAAACCCGGCGATTGGCAGGAAAAACCCAGCGCGGTGCGATCAAGCGTCTGCGCAGTTCAAAGATTATTGACGACTGAAGCGGCGCCCGCCGGAAGCGGACGCCGGTTGCCACTATTCGGCGCTGGCCGAAATGTTGACCTTGCCGATCAACTGGGTTGGATCATCTTCGGCGGCCATGAAATCGTCCAGAGTCAGGCCCGGTTCTTCCTTTGCCGTCAAGTTGATCGACAGGGACTTTGCCGTTCCCGCAATAAACTTGCTAACGGCTTTGCCAACATTTTGTGCTTCGGCAGCGCCAACAAGAAAACTGACGATGGTGCCTTGGGCCAGGCTCGCAAATACCGGGCGGATAGTTGCGGCGTCGGTACCTTGTTCCTTGGCGACACTTGCCAGGATCAATTCGGTCAGGCCGGTGTCCAATACATTGAGATCAAGATTTTTGACGACAATCGCGGTCCCAGCAATCAGGACTTCGGTTGGCTCAAGCGAGAACACCCGTTCGGAAACTCTTCCCAATGCGCCCGATAGTTTGACGTCGGCCAGATTTACGCCAGTGAGCGAAAGTTCGTTAAGCGCAATGGTCTGATCCTCGCGGCTCCAGGCGGTATCGAATGTGAAGCCGAGGTCGAGGTCTGTCAGACCAAGAGCGATGAGTTGCTGGAGTTGTTCATCCTTGCTGTTCTTGGGCAGTTCAAGCGTTATGTGAGCGGCCGAGGTTTTGATGTCGGTAGGGATGCCGTTGAGATATTGGGCGAGGGACAGATCGAAATTGCCAATGCCACCCTTGATCCTGTCCGTGGGATTGTCGGGACTGGGCACGTCTATCACCACATCGGAAAACGACATTCCGGCATAGTCGGGGATCAACCGGCGGCCGTTCTTTTCGAGCCATTCCTGATCGATATTAACTGGCGCCGTTTCCAGTACAGCGATGGGGCCGGTGAGATCGAAAGGCTTTGAAACGAAAGAGCCGAAATCGAAAACGCCGTCCTTGCCAAAGCTGGTTTTCAGGCCTTCGATGGCAATGCCGGGATAGATACCTGGTGAGTAGCCATCCATGGTGATCGGGCCAAGTTTCATTGCAAACTGTTCGCCATCAGCGTCGCCGGAGCAATCGATACCGGAAAAATGGGCCGGCGTTGATTTGAAGGCGGTGAACAGATCGGCGTAAATGCGCAGCAGTTTGCCAATCGCCTCGGGTGGCGGGTTACCATCCTGGGTTTCCATGTCGGAGGCCAGCGCCATAATTTCAAGGAAATTGGTCTTGAGTGGGCGTGCCTGAAATTCGTCCAGGGAAAATTTGCCGAACTCACAATCCAGCTCGGGACCTGAAATGGTGCCGCCTACTGCCGCAAAATCGGCATAGATGGTTTGAAAACTAGTGTCCTGAGGTTCGGGGACCAGGCCGAATGCACCCAACATGGCGGCGATATTCAGTTTTTTCGCCGACATCTGACCGAAGGCACCAGCTACTTTTTTGGCATCTAAGGTCGTTGAACCAATGGCAACGCTGCCAACAACGCCCGCAGAAATGTCTGAAAGGACTATATCGGCGTATTGAACGGCACCTGCAATTGGAACGCCGCCGTCACCGACGGTGGAATAGGTGAAATTGATTTGGGGAATTGTGATGCTGGTAGCCTTGAGACCCGCCAGTTCTGCGGCATGCGGAACAATGTTGCCGCTCAATATGTCGCGAAGTGTTGCCTCGTCCATATTGGCGCCAACCATATCGATAGTGGGGATATCGAGCTTGTACTCGAATGGATTTGGAGCGGTGGTTTCAACCGCTGGCTTTTCCTTGGTTTTTGCAAATGCCGGTGAGGCAGGCAAAGCCAAGGTCAGCAGGCAGGCAGCGGTTAGCGCGGACAGGCGGCCACGGGATCGAGTTGCCAGGGTCATCGTCCAATTCTCCCAAAATTTGCTGTTGGAAGCCAGCATGGTTCAATCTTGAAAGCTGGGCAATAGACAATTGGCGCATTGGCTACGGGGTATGTTGGCCAAACGGGTCTAATAGACGGTGGTCAAAACCTCGATTTCCTTGGCTGGGCCAGGCATGACCTCGAAGGCACGATTAAAGACCTTGTCGCCTTGCTTGGCCAAAACGAGATAATCGCCTTGCCCCAGAACGGTTGACGGAAAAGCGCCAAGGTCGGTGAACACCGTGTCGCCGTCCGCAGTCTTGACCGTCCATTCGACATCGGCAATGGCCTCGCCGCCGGGTTCGGAAACCAGCTTGAAAGAAATCTGGCTTGCATGATGGTAAAGCGTGGCATCGGTTAACTGGCCGGGCTCGACGCGCAGGTCAGCGCGCACGACCGCATTGACGTTACCGAAATAGGAAACGACGTGATAGGTGCCGGCATTGAGGGTGACGATGTCGTTGGCGGAAAGATTTTGGGCGACCATGGTCCGATCAGCTTCGGAACCCGTGGTAAACAGGTCGAAATGCAGCAAATCCAATGGGATGGGCACGTCGCCATCCACCGCTGCATTGAGGCGCAAGGCGCCTGCACCGAGGACAAGCGATTTGGTGTTCTCGCCTTCTTCAACAGTCAGCGTGTCGCTGGTTTGGGCGCGACCATAAGCGACATGAACGACATATTTGCCGGGTGGTAGTTCAATTTTTGCCGTGGCTGCATCTGATTTTGCAGCCAGCGCCAGTTCGCCTGTGGCATCGGTTTTGGTGTCAAAAACGCGCCAGACCAATCCGTCTGGGATTGGGGCGCCGTCGGGCGTTATGGACGCCGTCAGGGTCACCGGTTGCGGCACTGACGTCAACGCTTCAATAGCGGTCGTTGCGGCGGTGTTTGGTGGAGGCGCTGGAACGGGGGCGATCTGTTGGGACTGTTCCGCCGGTGGTGCGCTGGTGTCGCCGGGTTGGTGTTGTGGCCTCGGCCGGGGCATCGGTGGCATTTCGCTTGTGCTTTCCTGTGCCATGACCGTGGGCACGGATAAACCCGCGGCAGCAAGCGGGGCAAGGGCGAGCAACAGTATCGCCAAACATTGTTTAAGCTTCATCGAGCTCCCCTATGCAAGCCAGTCAATTCCGAACGTTTGCCGCAACGCAGACTCAAAGCTCCGATTGCCAGGGACGGAATAGGGAAAAGCTGTGTCATAGACCCGGCTTAAATGGAACCGTTGATACGAAATTGATGACAATTTTGCGCGAATGGCAAATCCTGACTGGTGACCTCGACCGCCAGATGTGAAATGACACGCGCGATATTAGACAAGGATTGAATATGCCTGCAAATGCTGCATTGCGAGATTATCTTTTAACCCGCCGCTCCGTTGGTTTGGCGTTTTTACAGGAACCCGGACCCAATCCCGAGCAACTTGAACAATTGCTGACCATTGCAACACGCGTGCCCGACCACGGCAAATTGACGCCTTGGCGGCTCGTCTTGATTGAGGGAGATGCGCGTGCAGCGGCTGGTGAACGGTTGGCCCAAATTGCCAAGGCAAAAAATCCGGCGATTGAAGAAGCGCAGATGGATCTGGAGCGCCGTCAATTTCTGCCCGCTCCCTTAACGGTCGGCGTTCTATCAAGCCCGCAGGATCACATCAAGATACCGCAGTTTGAGCAATTGCTGTCGGCCAGTAATGTGGCGTTCAATCTGGTGCATGGTGCCTATGCGCTGGGGTTTGCCGCGCAATGGGTGACCCGCTGGTACACCTATGATGACACCGCCGCCGCAATGTTGGGGGCGAAGCCGGGTGAGAAATTTGTGGGGTTTGTGCACATCGGCACACCCACAGTGGTGATTGAGGATCGCCCGCGTCCAGCGCTCGAAGGTGTCGTTAGCAACTGGCGGGGTTAACGCGAAATTAACCGGACTTAGGGTTTTGTTAACCAACCTTTGAGTCTGGAAAGTTTCGTTACTGATGGCCGTCCAACCGATAGCGGTGCCACAAAGTCTAGCCTATGTCCTGAACGCTGCTGGCGACAGGAATGGGGTGGATTTTGACTATCTGCTGCAAACGGCCATGCGCGAGAGCAGTCTTGACCCAACGGCCAGGGCACAAAGTTCGAGTGCGGTGGGGCTATTTCAGTTTTTGGCCGGCACATGGTTGCAGGTGATGAAACAGGAAGGCCCGCGTCTTGGCTATGGCCAATATGCCGATCAAATAAACTCAAACGGGCGGGGCGGTTATACTGTTTCTGATCCGCAGATGCGGGCTAGAGATCCTCAAGCTGCGTGAGGATCCGCAAATTGCGTCTGATCTGGCGGCGGCTTTTACCAAAACCAACGGGGATTATCTGGCGCAAAAATTTGGTCGGATGCCGAGTGCTGGTGAACTTTACATTGCCCATTTTCTGGGCGCGCAAGGCGCGGAGCGAATGTTCAAGGCTGGTCTTGCTGACCCTGATCAGATCGCGGCAAAGTTGTTTCCACAACAAGCAGCGGCGAACGAGAACATTTTTTATGCTGGGGGGACGCCACGGACGATACGCGAGGTTTATCGTGCGCTGGTTGCCAAGCATGACAATGACGGTGGCGCCTCTACCAATTTTTCGGCCCAGCAAATTGCACAACAACCATCCGGTCGGCCAGTGGAAGAAGTTGTGCCATCCCGATTTTCGCCGGAGAACATGTCGTTTACCGGCTTGTTCCGCACCGAACCGGAAACGGGACAGACTTCGCCAATTGAGCCATTGCCAGAACTTCCTGCAAGTGCGTTTTTTACCCAACTTTACGCCAAATAGTCTTGCTCCTAGCCACGGCTAGCTCCACCACTTGTGCGTGATTTTATAGTGAACAGTTCCTTAAACCTTGTTCGGTAGCATCAGGCCAAGTTGTGCGGAGAGCAGCATGGTCGCCTATCAAGAGTTTTTTGCCCTGTCTCAATCCAGCGATAGCGAGGAGCGAGGCGCAGCGGCCCATCTGGCAGCGCTGGCGTATCTCGGGCATAAGGGGCCTGCGGATGAGCAGGCGGGGCTCTATGCGGCGCTAATTGGCTTTCTCGATGACCCGTCTGTGAAGGTTCGTGCCGCTCTGGCATATGGCCTGTTGCACTCGACTGAAGCGCCGCGCTCGATCATGTTGTCCCTGTTGCACGATAGCTCCATCATCGCTCGGGCTGTTCTGCAATATTCTCCGGTTCTGGTCGATGCTGACATCATCGGAATGGTCCCCAATTTTGAATTGCCCATGTTACTGGCGCTTTCACAGCGAACTAAACTGAGTGCCCGATTGGCTCAGGCGATGTTGGGGCGGGATCTTCATCCAGTCACGCTACGTATTCTCCGGCGTGAGAACATTGTGCTGCCGCCCGAAACACTTTTGGAGTTGGTAGAGCGGCACGGTGGTGAGGCTGATTTGCGTGGCGCTCTATTGGCACGCAAAGACTTGCCGGCGGAGGCGCGATTAAAATTGGTGCATGCGGTGGCCAATGCGCTGGCGGCCATTCGGATCGTCAAAGGTGCGATCGCGCCTGAACGCCTTATTCGCCTGCTGCGCGATAGCAGTGACACGGCCTTGGCCGCTATTGGCGAGCGCGAGGCGGCATCGGCTAATATGAATTATGCGGCAAGTCTTGTTGCAACGGACGGGTTGACCACCCGAGTCATGCTGCATGCAGTCATTGGTGGGCATGTGCTGTTTTTTGCTGATTGTCTGGCGGAACTCGGCGAGACGCCACGCGAGAAGGTTTTAACCTGCTCGAACGCGGCAGTCGTGCAGCGCTTAATGCCTTGCTGGTCCGGTGTGGGTTAAGCGAAGGTATTCGCAATTTGCTGGTGCGGTTGGTGCTGCATGCCCGCGCTGCCGATCTTGCCGATGATATTTCGGCGCGCCATTTTGTGGTGACGGCGCTTACTGAAGAACTGATCGTCGAGCACGACGGGGTTATCCCGCATGAGCTTGAAGAAGCTTTCTCCTATTTGAGCGAGCAGAACATCAAACTTGCCCGGAAAGCCGCGCGAGGTGTCATGGCGGCCTTTGCGATGGAAGCCCAATCACCGATGCCGCTGCCGGCCATGGGCGAGCCTCGGCTGGCGCTACCAGCGGCCTAGTAGCGGAATTGTTCGATCAGAACACGCTCTTCAAGGCTGGTGCCGGGATCAAATAGTAAGGTCACACCGTGAGTGCGGTCCTCGTGCACTGTGACTTCGATAACATTTTGAAATTCAACATTGTCAGCCACAGCGCTTATTGGCCGTTTGTCGGCCTCGCGCGCAACGAATTTAACGCTTGCATGATTGCCGAGAATGGCACCGCGCCAGCGACGTGGACGAAATGGGGAGATCGGCGTCATTGCCAACAATGGCGCCTCAATAGGCAGAATAGGTCCGTGGGCCGACAGGTTATAGGCGGTTGATCCAGCGGGTGTCGAAAGCAGGATGCCGTCGCAGACCAATTCATCCAGTCTCGACTCGCCATCAACAATGATTTGAATTTTGGCCGCCTGATATGTGGATCGGAACAGCGACACTTCGTTGAGGGCAAGAGCTGCGTGGGATTTGCCGGAGCAATCGACCGCCTGCATTGAAAGTGGATAGATCTGCGTGGTCTGGGCCGCCGCGAGGCGCGACGTCAGATCGACTTGCGAGAAGGGGTTCATCATGAAGCCGACAGAGCCGAAATTCATGCCATAGACGGGAACGTTTGAGCGCATGACACGGTGCAGGGTCTGCAGCATCAAGCCGTCGCCGCCCAAGGCCACAATGACGCTGGCATCATCAAATTCAACATCGCCATAGATGCCGCGTAATGCGCTGGCCGCCGCATTTGCCTCCGGCGTTCCGCTGGATACAAAACTGATCTTGCCAGTAAAATCGTGTGTCACGGAACTCTCCGACTGCTAAGCGCGGATTGACTAACATGGGGAGGAGCGTGGCGGAAGCGCTGGCCAAATTTGAATGGGGCGATCATGAGTTAGCTGAGCGGTTTAGTCTCGACCTGAGCCGTCCAAACATTACAACAATTGCGATTGGGAGTTTCTGGTACGCCCTGGGGGAATCGAACCCCCCTCTGCACCGTGAGAGGGTGCCGTCCTGACCGATAGACGAAGGGCGCATGGCCAAAATCACAGCAGTGCCGCTTATTCATCGCCTAACGGAGATGGTACGCCCTAGGGGAATCGAACCCCTCTCTCCACCGTGAAAGGGTGGCGTCCTGACCGATAGACGAAGGGCGCCTAAGCGCTGGGTTCGTATATTGGGCTTGCCCGAATTGCGCAACCCCGTTTGTCACTTGAATGACGTGTTTTTTCAGCAGCCGTTGAATGTGACGGGACGACGATAGCCGCGCGGGCGGTCGCGAACGTCGATGTGAATAAAATTGCGGCCGGGATAGCAGCCAAGCCCACCCACAGAATCGGTCCGCATTGCGAAGGCAATCAGTTCCTGCTTGTTGACGCCGGGAATGCGAATGTCAGCGGCCATGCACTTGGTATGATAGGAATTATCGACGCCGCCGGCGGCTGAGTTGTGGCTATTGTCACGGAAGCCGGAGTTCATCACGACTTTCTTGCCGAAATGCCCTTCGATATCCCAAATTGCCAGCCGCAATTTCGGCGAGAGGCAAAGTGCGTTGACTTCCTTGCTGGCGACCACTGTGCCCCAGTCGGACTTTAAACCGCGGTAGCCGGGGCCTGAACTGCTGGCAAACATTGCCATAGGTACGCAACCCGAAATGGTCATGGCTAAAATGGCGACGGCGGCGACGGCTTTCATGGCAACTTCCAAACCCCGGTTGTTGCGCAATTGCAACGCACAATGGTGGGACGGGTGAAGTCGCTAAAATACGAGCAACTTCGCTAACCGCGCACTAAGCGACGTGGTTAGCGAAGTGTTAGTCCTGCTGGGCGGGTTACCAGCTGCCGGTATTGGGCATGGACAGCCATGGTTCCTGGGGTGGCAATTCGCCATCCTGAAGCAGCTCGATAGAGATGCCTTCGGGTGAGCGGACAAATGCCATGTGACCATCGCGTGGTGGGCGGTTGATGGTTACGCCCATATCGGAAAGATGCTGACAAAGGGCATATATGTCTTTGACGCGGTATGCGAGGTGGCCAAAATTGCGACCGCCTGTATATTCTTCGGGATCCCAGTTATATGTCAGCTCAAGTTCACCACCGGAATCGCCGGGCGCTTTGAGGAAAATATTCGTGTAGCGCCCTTTTTCGCTATCGATGCGTTTGGTTTCCTCCAATCCAAGCCCTTCGCAGTAAAACTTCAAGCTTTGTTCGACATTTGCGACGCGAACCATCGTGTGCAGGTATTGCATTGCACGTTCCTTCAGGAAAAATTTTCAGTGGTTGTATTGGTTTAGCAAGCGATATCGAGGTGCGCAATGAGGGGGCGCTGGTTTGCTATGGACGCGTTGCAAACAAAGTGACAACATATTGTTAACTTTTGGTGCTGAATCGGCCAGAGTTTAGTGAGTTGTTATGTACCTCGCCGGTGGTGAGGCGAGTGCGAAAAGGCTTTTGATATGGGGGCGAAGTATTCCGAGGATAGCGAAACCACGGAGCTGAGTGGGGACGCGGATCGTCAATCGGGGGTGTCGGATGAAACCGAAACGGTACGGGACGAAAGTCTTGATGCCGTTGAAGTTGTTGGCACGATCAAGTGGTTCGATGCAGGCAAGGGCTTCGGGTTCATTGTCCCCGACAACGGGTTGGCTGACGTTTTGTTGCACGTTACCTGTTTGCGACGCGATGGCTATCAAACCGCCTACGAAGGCGCTCGAATCGTTTGTGAGGCGCTGAACCGACCCGGTGGATTGCAGGCGTTTCGAATTGTTTCCATGGATGAATCGACAGCGCGTCATCCGGCGCAAATGCCGGCACCACGCACGCATGTCACAGTGGAGCCGACATCGAGCATGGTGCGGCTTGAAGTCAAATGGTTCAACCGGATCAAAGGTTTTGGATTTTTGTCGGCCGGTGAGGGCACGCCTGATGTGTTCGTGCACATGGAAACCCTGCGTCGGTTCGGCATTACTGAGTTGCGGCCAGGCCAATTTGTATTGGTGCGCTACGGGCAGGGGCCGAAGGGCTTGATGGTTGCGGAAATTCGTCCCGATGGCTGGGGCGAAGCGCCTTCGTCCCACTAGGGCATTTCATTAGGATCGTGGATATGGGTGTATTTGCTCGCGCTTCGGGGTCGTTGGTGGGAGCCATACGGGCTCTGGTCCTAGTCGCGACGATATTTGCTGCTTCAACCGTTGCGGGCTGTGCCAGCAGTGGTGACAATAAATTGACACTGCACACGGCGACTGGCGAGTACGTGTTTACCGTCGAAGTAGTCGATACGCCAAAATCACGCGCCGATGGGTTGATGTTCCGTCAGGAATTGGCGCCGGATGCCGGCATGCTTTTCGATTTCAAGGAAGAACGGCCGGTCTCTTTCTGGATGCGGAATACGTTCATTCCGCTCGACATGATCTTTGTTGATGCTCAAGGCATCGTCAAAACCATACATGTGAACGCCCGTCCCCAGGATCCGACTTCCATCCCTTCGGGCGTGCCGGTGCAGTTTGTGTTGGAAATTCCCGGTGGGCGATCAGTGGAGATTGGGCTGAAGCCTGGCGATACGATGGAACATGTTCGCGCTAGTACTGCTGCCAAAGAAAAATAGTAGCTTTTGTCAGGGACGGTTGAGAACCATGAAATCCAGGATTGCCAGCAAATGCAGGCTGGCGCCGATTACGACAAAGACGTGCCAAAGAGCGTTTTGAAATTTTAGTCGCTCCCATAGATGGAAGATTATGCCGAGCGAATAGACGATGCCGCCGGCCAATAGCAGCCCCATTGTTGCAGCAGGAAGCGTCGCGGATAATGACTGGAACACGAAGATGCCGCTCCAGCCGATCGCCAAATAGAGCGCGATCGCCAGCCGCCCGAACCGCTGCGGGACGAACAGCTTAAGCGCGATGCCGATCAAGGATGCACCCCAGACGAATGTTGTCATCAGCACTCCAAGTGGCGTACCGCCGAGAACGGCTAGAAACGGGGTATATGTGCCCGCTATAAACAGAAATATGGCGGCCTGATCGAGACGTGCCAGATGCATCTTGATAGGCGAGACCGGCCACAGATTGTAGGCCATGGAAACGCTGAGCACAGCGATCAGAGATGTCACGTAAAGAACAACTGCTGGAAAGTCCTGTGAGCCAGCGTTTGTCAGCACGCTAGAAATAAGAAATGTGCCAACGCCAAGGGCGAGCACCAGTCCAATAATGTGGACGATGCCATCGGCGATCAGTTCCGCCGGCGTCAGCGGGCGCTGGACGCGGCTCCACCACGAGTATTGCGGATTTTTCGCTGATTTTTCAGTCATTTGACGCTCCCAAACTACGGTCACAATCCTCCATGAAAATAACCAGAACCTTTCCGGCTCCAGGCTATCTGCCGACTTGGTGAAAAGAGCGATACAAATCGCCTAAACTTTTATCTAAACGCGCAAGTTCCATCGGCGTTGCGCTTTTCCGTGCGGCGGCCGTTCACGCTCAAGTCAGACGGTGATTTTTGAGTGCTGGGATGAGCCCGGCGATGAAGAGGTCAAACCATCGCCAGGCTCCAGATCCACCATCGTGACTACGAATTCGAGGGCGGTTCTGATGAAATGCTGGCGGCCTGGTTGAGCGCCAACATGGTTATTTGCGTCATTCTGCTGGCTGCAGATCTGTCTCGGGATCGTCGTGCGGCGCCTTGGGCAGGAGGCGGGCCGCGAAGCGGCTAAAGCCATCGAGATAGGTCAGGACCACGGGTACGACCACCAGCGTCAACAGTGTGGAGCTGATCAAGCCGCCAATCACCGCATGGGCCATTGGCGCGTTCTGGCCACTTCCCTCGTGAATGCTCAAAGCCAGTGGCAGCATGCCGAAGATCATGGCAAGCGTAGTCATGATGATTGGGCGGAACCGGGTGATACCGGCTTCGACCAACGCGTCGTAGAGATTCATACCAGCACGGTGATGCTGATTTGCGTTATCAACCAACAGAATAGCGTTCTTGACGACCAGCCCCATCAGCATGATGAAGCCGATAATGGAGAACATGTTTAGCGTACTGCCGCCAACCAACAGTCCCACCAACACGCCTACAAGCGCCAAGGGGAGCGACACCATGATGGCAATTGGCTGAATGAAACTGCCAAACTGTGATGCCAGAACCAGATAGATGAACACCACCGCCAACAACAGGGCTGACCCAGCGGCGCTGGCCGTTTCGTTGAGCTGTTCGACGTCACCACCGGTGGTTGCCCGATATCCTGTTGGCATCTGAAGACTATCAATAGCGTCGCGCAGGGCAGGGGTGACCTTGCCTAGATCTGTCCCGGACAGGTTGGCTGATACGGTCACCTGACGCGCCAGGTCGAGACGCTGAATTTCCCCGGGACTGGTCGATGGCACGATGGTTGCGACCTGGTCGAGCCGGATGATCTGGGTGCTACCGGTAGCGCCACTTTGTGTAATTGGCAGAGCGCCCAAAGCATTGGCGTCGTCGCGCTCCCATTCGGGCAGTCGTACGACTACGGAGAAATTGTCGCCCTGTGCTGTTGTCCAGTCGGTAACTTCCTGCCCGCCTAGCAATGGGCGCAGGGTCGAAGCAATCTGCTGCATGCTTACGCCAAGATCGCTGGCTGCGTCTGCATCCACCTGTACGCCCAGCACGGGTTGGGCGGAATCAAGGCTGGACTCGACGTCGATGACGCCGTCGATTTTTTCCAACTTGCGACCCAACTCGCCCGCCAGACGGTCGAGCACCTCGAAGTTGTCACCATAGACGCTGATCTGGATTGGTGCCGTCACACCGCCACCCAAACCACCGGCCGCGCCGATGTTGAAATTCGCACCCGGAATTTGCTTGAGGGCCTCGCGTACGGCAGGGACGATGGACTGAGGCGTGCTTTCACGCTGATCCGGAGGGACCATAGACACGGTAATGGATGAGCTGTTGGTTCCGGAGCCACCGGCGCCGTTGACCGTTGCGTAGGTGCCTTTGATCTCCGGGAACTGCATGAGTGTGTCATTGACCTGACGGACCTTGATTGCCGTATAGTCAAGCGACGAACCCACCGGGGTTTCCAGGGAGACCTGGAACTCGCTGTTGTCGACGGCTGGTGTGAATTCCACACCCACCAGTGGGAACAGCGCAAAACTTCCCATCAGTGCCGCAACGGCGATTCCGAGCGTTGATTTGCGATGGGAAAGGCTCCAGCGCAGCACATTGCGATAGCCTCCTGAAATCCATTCAAAGAAGCGATCAAATTGGGCAATGGCCTTGCCGATGGGGCCGCGTTTGGGGTTTTTCTCGGCGGCTGGATCGTACCAGACGCTGCTCATCATCGGGTCGAGCGTGAAGGCGACAAAAAGCGAAATCAGCACGGCAACTGAAACCGTGACGCCGAATTGAAGGAAGAAACGCCCAAGAATGCCCTCCATAAAAGCAACGGGGAGGAACACGGCGACAATGGAAAGCGTTGTGGCCAACACGGCCAGCCCGATCTCATTGGTACCATCCAGCGCTGCCTGTCGATGGCTTTTACCCATGTGGAGGTGGCGCATGATATTTTCACGAACAACGATGGCATCGTCGATCAAAAGACCTACAGCCAACGAGAGCGCCATCAGCGTCATCATGTTGAGGGTGAAGCCGAGGAAGAACAGCACAGTCATGGTGCCGATAATAGAGATGGGCAGCGTCAGGCCCGTAATGACCGTCGAGCGCCATGAATTGAGGAACAAAAACACGATGATGATGGCAAGAAGGGCGCCTTCGATCAGCATGTTCTGAACGGCATGGAATGACTGTTCGACCGGCACGGCATTATCGGTTACCACGTCCAATTTGACGCCTTCTGGCAATTCGTCGGATCGCAGCAGTTCGATGGCGTGACGGATCTGCTCGGCAACCTCGACGGTGTTTGCCCCCTGGGTCTTGACGATGTCGATGGCGATAGCGCGTTCGCCGTTTAGCACTGCAAGGCTACCGACGTCCGCCTGACCATTTTCGATGGTCGCTACATCGCCCAACCGCACGGGCTGTCCACCCTGACGAGCGATGATGATGTCCAGAAAATCCTGGGAACGCACAATGCGCCCTTCGACCTGGATGGGCTGGACGAGCAACCCTTCCTCGACTGATCCTGCGGGCAGGTTTTGGTTGTCCTGCTGCAGGGCTGCGAGTACCTGACCGACGCCGACATTGAAAGCGTTCAGCTTGTCCGGATCGACCAGAATGTTGAGCTGGCGGGGCACGCCACCCACGATAGTTGCCCGGCCGACGCCGGAAATAATCGAGAGCTGGCGCACGACGACATCTTCGGCCAACGCCGTCAAATCCCGTTGAGAAAGCGAGTCTGAGCTGATGGCCAACGACATTACAGGCAATTCGCCCGGATCAAACCGCAAGATTTGCGGGTCATTGGCGTTTTCGGGGAATGATGGCGCCACCGTGGCTATACGGTCACGGACCTCTTGAGCAGCGTCGGAAGAATTCACTTCCATGTCGAACAGGATGATTATCAGGGCCTGACCGGCTGCCGATGTGGACTGGACAGAGTCGATGCCGTTGATGGTATTGACCGCATCTTCGACCGGTTGAACAATATCGTTTTCAACCGCCTCGGGGGAGGCGCCCGGATAGCTGACGACCACGGCAACCACCGGCAGGTCGATGTCTGGCAATTGCTCGATTGGTAGGCGCAAGTATGAGTAAATGCCAAAGACCATCAGGGCGACCATGACCATGGTGGCAAAGACGGGATTATTGACGCTGATTTTGGTCAAGAACATGGCTTAGTCCTCCACGATCGCATATTGGTCGCCAGGGTTAAGCTGGGTGAGGGGGGCGGTTACGATGGTATCGCCCGCCACAATGCCCGTTACGATTTCCACCAGACGACCGTCATTCCACTGGCCGCCTGTTTCGACGGTTTGCCGAACTACAACACCGTTTTCGAGCTTGAGGATGTAGCTCCCATTGATGTCCTCGCGCACTGCTGCAACGGGTACTGCCAGCGAATCCTGTTTCTGGTCGACGACGACACGTCCGGTGCCAAACATGCCGCCACGTAGCAGCAGATCAGAATTGTCCAGCGAGACGAAAACGGGGATCACGCGAGTACCCTGCAGCGCCAACGGTGCCAGCCGCTCGACCTTGCCAACGAATGTTTGATTGCTCAATCCGTCGAAGGTGACATCAACGCGTTGGCCGGATCTGATCCGGCCGCTGGTGCTGACGGGGGCGTTGGCCTGCAACTCCACCTTGCTCAAATCAACAACGGTAAGGAGAGGGGCGCCTATTGATACGGTTTGACCGGGTTGAGCCGAGCGGGAGGCGACCACCCCGTCAAAGGGCGCAACAACAATGGCATTGTTGAGCGATATCTGTGCCGCCGAAACCTGCCCTTGTAAGGCATTGAGGTTAGCGCGGAGACCATCGACACTCGACTGGGCCTGCTCGACTGCTGCAGCCGAGGACAGGCCGCGATCAGACAGCGTAAGAGTGCGGTCGAGCTGGCGCTCTGCGAGGGAAAGTTGCACGCGCGTGGCTTCAGCCGAACTGGATTGCTGATCAAACTGAATACGCAGGCTCTCGGTGTCGATGTTCACGACGACCTGTTTGGCCGACACCCGGTCGCCTGTATCGACAGCGACATCAAGGACCGGTCCGTTGATCTGCGCATTCAGTTGGACCTGTCGAACCGGGCCGAGGGTGCCCGTAACCTTGACGGTGTCCTCAAGCAGCCGTGGTGCCACGGTCTCAATTTCTTCGGGTACCAACTGCATGATCAGTTCGGCCGACTCTGCCTCCGCTGCGGGTGTGACCGGAGCGGGGTTCAGTCGGGGCACGATGACATAAGCAGCGACGCCGCCCACAATCAGCACTGCCAAAACGATCCATGGACCTTTTCGGCGCTTTGGTTTTTCCCCGGCAGCGATGCGCGCGGAATTTGCCCGCTCAAACTTGCTTTGGGCCCAATTCGGTTTATCGCTCGTGGGGGCGACCGGCGCGTTATCCTGACGTATGGTGTCCATTGCTGGCTCCGATGTAGGCAGATTAGGGGTTCAGTTGTGTGTCGGGCCGCGCGCTAATTGGTGGGCGGCAGGCGTTTTGCCCAGTCGTCAAATAGATCAAGGGTCACTGCATAAAATTTTGAAAGATCCTTGACCCGCCGCTTGGCTTCGGGCATTTCGTCAGGAAAACTCTTTTCTGCTTCCGCCATTTTTCGGGCGGTTCGTTGAATGCTGGTGCCAAAACTCTCAATCATTGACCGATAAGGGTCGGGCACAAGCTCATAGTAATCCTGGCGCTCACCGGGGCGCGACGTCAGTCGGATAACATTTCGGTCTGCCAGAAGGCGGGCGTTGGTGCTGGCGCTGGCGCGGCTAATCTGCAGTCGCTCTGACATTTCATGCAGCGACATTTGTTCGCCCGCAACAATGAGCAATCCAAATATCCGCCCCGCGATGCGCGGTCCACCCTCGGTATGAGAGATCAATCCCATCATCTCAATGAAGTTGTCGATTTTTTGCGTTTGGTCCATTTGGTTAGATTACGTAGATTAGTATGTTCAGTCAATACTAAACGTACTGATTGATAATTTCTGCAGCGACTGCGACTTGAACTGGGAAAAATTGTCGAGAGCGGCGACTTGCATATAAATCGGAGGTTTGACGTTGGGGCCGGGGAGCCTGTACGTGCATCTTAGCCTTTCAAGTGCATCCCACATGTGTGAAGGTCCGAGAAGCGGCCGATCATCATCGGTACTGAGCCGGACTGTTAACAATGCAGACCGTTGCCTTGCTTGAATATTGGCCATTGCATCAACTTAAAAAAACTGGCGTCTGGTTGTTGAGCAATGGCATGATCAGTTTATGGCAAAGCAATTTCCCCGTCTTGAAGCTCATCACCATCGTTACATTGCGGAACAGCATGTGTTCTTCACTGCATCTGCGGCACCCACGGGACACGTCAACATATCGCCGCGCAGTACCGACATGTTTCGTGTTCTAGACGACAACGCGGTTGTGTACCTGGACCGAACCGGGAGCGGAAATGAGACAGCCGCACATCTTAAAATCGATAAACGCCTGACGATCATGTTTTGCGCTGTGGCCGGGCCGCCTCTAATTATGCGCCTCTATGGTTGCGGGCGTGTCATACATCGAGAGAGCCGCGAGTTTGCAGCCCTGGTGACGGAGCGATTCAACGGGAATGCTCCTTTGGGAGCACGTCAGATGGTTCTACTGGACTTCAATATTGTGCAAACTTCATGCGGCTATGGGGTGCCACTCTTTGAGTACCAAGAGGAGCGACCTCAGATGGACGCCTGGGCCAAAGCCAAAGGCGTTGACGGCATTGAAGAATACTGGCGAGCAAAAATCAAACCAGTTTGGACGACTTCCCAACTGGACTTTTCGAAATTCCGCCCGAGAACACACCATGATGGTTTTGAAGGGGCAGACTGGCTGCGGCTGCGAAATTGTTGGGATTACCGTACGCTCGCAGGCGGAGCCGCCTAAAATACCCGCAACGGCCGCTACTTAGCTGCAACTGTTGACAAAAGTGACGACCGGCCAACGGTTTTGACGCAAGGTCAGCTTTCGCAACCATCCGGTCGTGTCACCAAACTTTGCCCTGCACCACGGGCCGTCCGAGGCCATGACGCAGCTATCCGCAACGACGCAGCTATCTTTTTGTGCGGTGCCAACGATGTTTGCGTCATTGCGCGGTTCGGTATGTACACCCAAATTGGCCTGCAATTGTATGTGAATCCGCCCATCGGGTGTCGGGGTGGGTTCGGCCATTTCACTGCGCGGAGCACACTTCTGAGTGTAGCCAAGATAGTAGCAACCACTGGCATTATATGCTGCCTGCAGAGTTGCGGCCATTCCATCCCCGTTCGAGCGCTCAACGATCACGAATGTCTTGTCGGCGGTCTCTCCGGTGACGCGTTTTTGGTTGCCTCCCAATTTTGCAAGCGCCTTATCGTCGGCATCGTAAAACACCAGTTGGCTGCCCTCTATTGACCACGACGCTGCAGCACCTAGGGGTGCTGCGCAGTCCGCGGTCGTCATTTGTAATCTAGAACCTTGCGTCTGGGCCGCCAGTTCCAGCTTGCACACACTCGATCCGATACCCATGCGTTGCTCATAGATCTGCCACTTGCCTGAAAAGGCGCTAACAAATTCAGCCTGAGATTGAGCCCAGGCGGGCAAGGCGAATGTTCCAAACAAGAAAACAAATGCACAGGCTAGACGCATCAGTGGGGCCTCCGTCAATAATTGCGACGCCGATCGTTTGTCGAGCCGTTCGCTGTGTCTTGTGTTAAAATCAGTAACTAATCTGGATCACATCAACGGATTTGGTCGATGAGATAGCAACCGGCGTGGCGGGGGATCCATACGATCCATTGGCGCCAAACTGGGTATAGGAAGAATTTGTGCCTGCCCATGCAAGAACATCGAGTCCCAGCTCTTGGTTGAACCCGAACTGATTTACCGTATATTTGGCAGGCGCGCCAAATGGGTCCTCGGGTATAATATTCAGGCTAGCTGAATTGCCCAAACCGATTTGATTTATGGCGCCAATGGCGCCAATGGCGGAAATACTGGCCTGATTGCTCAAACCGATTTGATTTATGGTGCTTATGGAGCCGTTGGCGGAAATGCCGGCCTGATTGCCATAACCATGCTGGTTGATGCTGGCTGCTGCGTCACCCACAATACTGATTGTCGCATTGTTGCCGTCAATATCGGTGGTTAATGTACTCATGGCTGCAAGCTCAGAATTGTAACTTGAGTCTTGGACGAGATCGGCGTGACCACAATCTGTAGACGCGAGCGCACACTGACTATCAATTGTGATGTGGGCCACGTCGCCAAATCCGCTCTGCATCGCTGGCGCCAAAGTTGTTCCGATGGAGGAATTGGTTGAATTGCTTTGATCGGCCAAAAAAGACTCGCCGCCACCAAGCGCGGAAGATGAATCTTGCACAAGATAAAGTTCGTTGCCGCTACCCGCCAGGCTGACACCGGAGGTCGCCAGCGAAACACCAGCGACCGCAATTGCAATGATAACGGCAGCTCTGCCCCGTGTGCATGTCACTTTGACACCCTCCTGTTGACTATTCGCGCATCAATATGCGCGCTGTACCACTGTCAAACTATTCCCATTGCCATTCTGAGTAAACGATAAACTATTTCCTGTACCACTTTGTGATACGGAAGATTGATTATTATTTCCCACCACCATTGCGGTCAACATGTTGTTGGAACCAACTTGTGCGGCAGCAAACAAATTGCTGGCCCCGTGTAACGTTACGCTCATCGCATTGGCGTTGCCGTATTGCACAATTTGTCCGGGCTGCAGACCGATGCTAGCTAAAGCTGGCGCGAACGCGGTGTTCAGCGGGCCACCATTGAGATCGCCGATAATGTCGAGACTCAGGCTATTTACGCTACCCAAGCCGGTGAAGGTCTGGTCAATCGAAAACGCGTTACTGTCCCCCAACAAACTGACGTTGGCAATGTTCCTATTCGCCGATGAATGGTAGTCCGCCGTGATATAAAGAGCGTCGCTGGCGTGAGCCTGGCCAAAAAAGCCGGCGCCAAGTAGCACAAGTACTGCAAATGTTTTGGTCATATTGAATACTCCCTGTCGTTGGGAGTAATTTGACCGGTGCGCCTAAAAACATGCCTCGAAAATTGAGTAAAATTTTATGCAGTTGGTCTTTTTCGTCCAACATGCCACCGGCGTGACGGTATTGGTGCGGCGGACCTGTCTTTCTAGTTCAGTGTTTCACCATCCTTGCCTTGGGTTGGCGGTAGCGCCGTTTGAGTCGGTGCGGTACCGCCCGATGAAGGTGCTCCGCCGGTTGGGGCAGGGTGCGTGGTGACGCTTGCAACCGGCGTGGCTTTGGGCGGTGCGTTGAAGCGAATTGGCTGTGTCTGCACAACCGCGGCGGCATTGCGTGTTGCGGGAAGGGCGCGCGCACCAGTCGCTGGTATGGCGGTGTTCCCGTATTTTTCGGCGTCATACTGGGCGACAAGCACGTTGCCCTGCGACTTGTTCTTGAACGACCAGATATTGAGCTGTACGCCCTCCAGTATAAGAGACTTTACGGCTTTCTCGATGGCGCCCTGAACTGCGATTTGCTTGGGCTCGTTTTGAGTGTAGCCGGTTTCAGCCTGCAACAATTTGTCGAGTTGTACGTAGAGGAACATATTGCCGTCGAGCGCGACAGAGGCAATTACCTTGTTAACGGTAACACTCGCCAGTACCTCGCTAGTCTTGGTGGATACAGCGCGAAGGGTCACAGTGATCGTGTCTTGGGTCCATTTAGTATTGCCGCCGATGCCAAGGAAATTGGCCCCGGCGCCGCCGGTCTGGACATTGGTATCATATCCGGTAATGCCACCTTCAAGGATGATGGAGGCGCTATCAAGCGGCGGCAGAACGCCGGGGTTGATATTGTTCTCGCCACGGTAGACCTTGCGCATTTCCGTTATGATCTGGCGCTCTTTGAGCAGATCGTTGAGAGCTGCGCGGTCCAGTACGGTAAACCAATGGCGCTGACCCGCATCCTGCAACGCATTGATCAACATGGCCGAGCCGCCTTGACTAACGGCTTTGGACAATGACTGAAAATTGGATTGATCTTTGAATTGCCCGGTAAGGTCGGGGAAGTCGTACACCGACACAGTAATCCGTTTATCTGGTGGGGGCAGGGCCCGGAGATCTGCGTTGATCGGGGTAATTGGGGCCAAAACCGGTTTGTACCGCCCAGCAGTGAGCGCGCCTTTCTGGTCAAAAGGTGAGGCAACGCAGCCCGCGAGCGCTACGACCATTGCTGTTCCAACTACGGTCATGACTATTTTGCGGACAGTCTGAAATTTTTCCGCACTATTTACTTGCTTAGTCTTGAACACTTTGGTCAACCTCGATCAGGGCGTCACAACCAACTGCGGCACGGAAATTATCGTGACGCCCGTTGGATCGGTGATGGTTAGATTGATGGCTGAGCCCGTGTTGTCGAATACTACGGTTGTATCGCCAAAAGTAACGGTGCCATGGTTCTGGGGATTGGTGCCGAAGATGGCATCTGTAACCTGGCTGGCGAGCGCAGATAGCAAGCGCCCCTGCAACTGAGATACAAAAAGCGATGCGCCGCTATTGCTGGAACTGCTGCCGCTGCCACTTGTGCCGCTGCCACCCGTTGAGGTGACGGGGGCATCTGAGGCGGTGGCGGTCTTTTGCGCGCCAGCGATGCTCAGTAGATGCGACGAATTTCCGGGATTGCCGCCAAAAGTTGGATTGATGGGCGTATAGACCAGATCTGCAGCCATCGCCGTGCTGCAACTAATCGCTGCGACACTTACCATAGCCAACAGGCCACGCGTCAAGAAACGGTACAAATTCGCCCCCACAATTGCTCTGCGGCGCGCCAGGCGCCAAAAGTATTCGCCGTTTTCTCCAAGATGGAGGGCGCAGGCATGCGCCGAATATCAATAGTAACTTTTTGAAGCCGGACCCTGAAAAAGTCGAGGCAAAACGTCAATGATACTTAACTAGCATCGAAAATATAAGGACCATCCTGACTCCTCCCGACCCACTTCCGCAAGCGTTTCGGGGCATATCAACACTGTCGGCCTGCCAGTTTGCTTGTTTGTGAAGTAGGTGTGGCGACAATGTCACAGGATATCCGGCAGCTCTTCTGCAGATGAATTTTGCTTGTTTGTGATTTTGGAGACTGCCTTTTGCTACTGCCGGATAACCGCGATGTTGCCGCTGCCAAACTGGTTGATCGCGGCCATGTTGTCGTCGCCGATCTGGCTGACAATGAACTGATTGTTGCTGCCGTTGATGCTGGCAGTGATCAGGTTGCCATTGCCCTTTTGTTCAGCGGCGAACAGGTTATTGTCTGAACTCATCGCTGCGCCGACATCTATGTCCATTGTGTTGTTGTCGCCCAATTGAACTAGAAGGCCAGGCACGAGATTGATGGTGCCCCGAAGGGAACTCACCAGCAACGTGGCGTCGGGGGCGATGAGCACGGAGCGTTCGATGGACGGCGCCAAATTGGCTGCTGCCAGCGCGATGCCAGAAAATGACGCGGCGGCAAGTCCATTGAGGCCATTATTGCCATCGCCGTTGATGTTGACGGTCATCGAATTGCCGACGCTATTGGTAAAACCCGGATTATCCTGAATGGCCAGAACGACGTTGCTGTCGCCGACCGTGGTGATGTGGGCGTAATGGCCATTGCCATTCTGGCTGACGCCGACAAGCCCATGATCGCCTTTTAGCGATACGTCCGCCGTGTTGGCGTCTCCATTCTGGCCGATGCCGACACCGTTGTCGCTGCTTGTCCAGTTAAGAACTGCCGAGGCGCTGTTTGAATAACCGACCTGACGAATACCCAAGTCGTTGCTGTCACCAGCCACGCCGCCGGAGACAATCTGGTTGTGCTGGCCGAGTTGATAGACGGCGAAGGAATTGTCACTGCCGGTAATCTGTTCGGCGACGCTATTGTCGGTGCCGAGCTGGGTCAGACCAAACTGATTGTAGTCGCCGGTAATGGTGAGATCGATGATGTTGGCGGCGCCGCCGCTGCCGTCGCCGTCCTGAATGATCTGGCTGGAATGCGCACCGACACTGTTGGCAAGTGTGGCCAGCGGGCCAACACCGGTTTGGTTCCCCGGATCTATGCCGTTATAATTGCCAGTAACCGTCAATGTTACCTGGTTGTCGTCACCGCCCGAGGTGGTTTTCTGGGTCAGATTTGCCAGCCAGTTGCCAACCCCGTTCTGGAAAAAGCTGGCGCTATTGGCGGCGTCGCCGATGCCTTGCAGCTGCTCGATGGAGCCAATTGTATTGCTGCCACCGGTCAACTGCTTGACGGCAAGAATGTTGCCCGTTCTGGTGTGTGTGCCAAGCGTCGTTTGCACCAGTTCGCCGATGACGTTGCCGTTCGACTGTTGCAGGATCGTGGCACTATTGGCCGGGCTGCCGTCGACGGAGGCCGTGCCGTTCTGCACCAGCCCGCGGTTGGATCGTCCAATGTCGTTATTGTCACCGGATTGGGTCAGGGTGAGATCGTCATAAAATCCTTCCTGATGCACCGGCAGAACGTCGGTGCCTGCCCGGTTGCCTAAGCCGGTCTGGATGACCTGTCCACTATGGGTATTTCCGTCCTGGACAATGTTGAGGAAGTTGTCGTCGGCATACGCAAGGGTCGAGGGGAGAATAGGGAGCGCCGTAGCAGCGAGGCAAAAGGCGCGGAAGTACCTCGACAATATGGTTGTTCCCTTCAGCAAGTGAAAATGGCGACTCACCGAAGTAAAGCCGTCGTGCTCATTCTTTCCAGGGTCAGCCATCGATTCAACGTTCGTCGATCTGGCGGCCTCCTGCGGAAGGACGGGGTGATCCGATGCCGCGACCAGCAGCGTCATTTCCAATTCGGATACATGTCTAAGATGTGCGACCAAGATCTTGTCCAACCACTGTCTTTCTCGCGCCAACAATTCAGCGCGATAGATGGCAGTGATTCCCATGTTGAATATTGTCGGTTGCGGGCCGGGCCTTCCCAACTGGCGGCGACGTCGTCATTGCCCCAGTCACCCATCCTGCTTCTGGACATGAAAAGGGCGCGCGGCGCGCGCCCCAAAGGTTCTATTGATTGACTATTGCGGAATTGCTGTTGCCATTCTGGACGACATTCGCGAGGCTGCCGCTGTTTTGTTGGCTAACCGTGGCAACATTTAGGCTTCCGGACTGTACGGAGTAGATGGTGTTGGAGTTGCCGATTTGGGCGGTGTAAAGGGCGTTCTGGCTGCCGCTCTGGCTGCTATTCAGGAAGTTGTTATCACCAAGTTGGCTTCCAAATGCCCATAGGTCCGAACCCGACTGGGTACTATAGTACTCATTGCCATTTCCGATCTGGGTAATGGGCTGAAAGTCACCATTGCTCGACACAAGAGGATTGGGACTAGTGTTCGGCCAACCAGCTTCGCCGCCGATGAAGTTCCAGCCAGCGTTGACGCTGCTACTCGTCTGGGTCGAAACGAAAATGTTGTTGCTACCCACTTGGTTCACATCGGCGGCGTTAGCTGCCCCAGTCTGCGTGACAGTTATCGCGTCGTTGTTGCCGTGACCCTGGCCCAAGGCGGCATAGTTGACGCCACTCGGATTAGTGCCTCCCACTGTCTGGTGGACGGTAATTTGACTATTGGTCAGCGACGACAATGAATACCCGGTATAGGCTGGGTCGAAGGGGTTGCCATGCGTCCAGCTCCACAAATCCGGTGCGGTTGTTCCTTGCCGGATCCACAGATCATTGTGGCCCGTTTGGGTAGCCGTTATCTCGTTGTTGTACCCACCCTGGCCGATGCTGAAGAGATTGCTCTTTGTGGCGTTTACGTTATTTGTCTGCGTTAAATTGATCTTGCTGTGGTCTGATGTCTTATCTTGAAGGATCAGATTGCCAAACGATGCATTAAACCAGCCGCTACCGTTCGGACCGTTGCCCTTGCCTGATTGTTTCAGGGTGACGCTACTGTTGCTGCCCCCTTGATCGATCTCGGCACTATTCCCGGTTCCGGACTGATAACCTGCGACCGAGTTGCCTGAGCCTGCTGCGATGAAGGCACCGAGGTTCGAGAGCTCCGAGTTGGTCGCGGTGTTTTGGTTGATGACAAGTTCGTTGCCGCCGTGTCCTGCGCCGTTTTGCTGAATAAACGCCGTAACGGAATTGCCGACGGCGTTACCAGACCCGCCGGTCTGGTCAACATTTGCAGTCTGCGAGTTGCCGGTCTGGGTGAGATAGACTGACCCACCGCCGGCTGCCAGCACCACGCCCGTGCCTACCAGAAGGCTCAGGGCCGTAGCGGTTGCAAATACAAGTTTGAGTTTCATTTCCCTATTCTCCAAAATATGCGACATCGCTGCCGCTTCAATAATATGTCGGCCCGGGGCCAGATTTGGCGTCGACGTTGTTCCCAACTAAGGCGCGTCGGCATCGAGCTTTTTCATGCTGGCCAAAACGGCCACTATTTGCCGAGTGAATAAAGAACACTCTGTCGTTCCTCCGACACAATTCGGAGCAGTAGGGCAGAGATTTACACTCCCTGCAGATCCCGATTTCCCAGCCGACCGCCGCGTCCACAACAAGAGAGATTGGCCGCATAGGATAGCTCCGCCAACGAATATTGTGCGCGGGCCATGGCCAAGTCTGGCTGAGGTTTCGAGTTCTGCCTGCTGAAAAACATTATCAATAAGACCTTAAGTAAGGTAGCTAATAAATCATTAATAGTAAACGTTCGTCAAGGGCGGGCAAGTTGAATCCTGCTGATTACAAGGAATTTGTTGAGGGTTTTCCGAACCGGGAAGTCGACGGGAATGCCCGGTATTGCATCAACGGTGGGCCATTGTGATGACACTGCGCCAGTGTGAGTTGTCGATGGTGTCGCGGTAGACCGCAAGAAATCCAGAATACTGGCGCCAGAGCGGCGTGACACAGCGGCACGCGCGGAAACCGAAATCTCAAAAAGGCTCTGTTGCAGCAAAAACTCGTGCGAAGCTGACGCGAACTCGATCGGGGTTGTCTTGACATTTGTCGTATAATTGCTATTTATATGACAAATGACAGGAGCGATGAACATGGTTCACCTTCACATTCTTGACCTACCGCCACCCTCTGTGCAGCCGGATTTTTCGACTGAGGAAACCGCTGCCATGCAGCGCGCGGTTATCACGCTGTTTGATAAATGGGGGGTGACTGACACGGAGGCAGCAATTCTGTTGGGCGATATTTCCACGCGCACCTTTGCCCGCTGGAAAGAAGGGCAATATGGTCGGGTGGGACGCGATCTGGCGGCACGTCTGTCCAATCTCCTCGGTATTCACAAGGCGCTGCGACTATTGTTCAGCGATGCCAGCCGGGCTTATGCGTGGGTAAGAAAAGCCAATATCGATTTTGCCGAACGAAGTGCGCTTGAGGTGATGCTGAATGGCAATCTCACGGATTTGATGCGGGTGCGTCATTATCTCGATGCGCAGCGGGCTGCATGGTAGCGCCGCCGCGCACACGGGTGCGCTGGCCGCAATATTTTCGGCTCATCAACTCGGCCTACCCGCCGATTGATCTTTTTGAAGACATTGCCGACCCGCGCGACTGGAATCTTCTGGCAAGCGCGGAGGCCAAAACCAACCCACGCATTGCCGAGAGTATCGGCAAACTGGACCTTGTGCCGGTGGCGCGGCGCGCGGTCGGGGCAGGGGCATCTTACGTCATGGCCCCGTTCACCCATTGCAGCCCAGACAAGCCGGGGCGCTTCCATACCGGCCATTTTGGCGCGTTTTACGGTGCGGACAGCTTTGAGACGGCGGTGGCGGAAACTGTATTCCATGCGGCAAAATTCTTTTTGGCCACACAGGAGGCGCCGGGCTGGCTGTCGCAAATGCGCGAACTGGTCGGTAAGCTCGACGCCGAACTTGTCGACATTTGTGGCGGTGGGTTTGACGCAGTTTTGGACGCTGATAGCTATGTCGCTTCACAAGCCTTTGCCAGGCAGGTGATTGCGGCGGGGGGGAATGGGATTTTATTTCCAAGTGTGCGCCAACCCGGCGCACTGTGTTTTGCCGGGTTTTATCCAGATGTGCAGGGAATTCCTGTTCAGGCGCGCCATTTTTCCTATCACTTCGACGGACACCGCGTCGATATGATCAAGGAACTAACGCATGAGGGCGATGGTCCGATCTATCGGCTATCGGAATAGATATTGTGACGCAACCGCAATACCAACTTAGAAAAAGACCTCACCACATGTTTGGCCGGGCTTGGAAGTGAACCACCAGTGGTGATTCCAAAAGATGGCGAACCCGGCGGGATTCGAATCCGTCTCTAAACACCAGCAAATCCGGCATTTTCTGAAAAATAGGTTGCGCAGTTTGTTGCGCAAAATGGTGGGCGGGGCTACCAGCTCGAATGCGGCAAGTGCGGTTCGACGGAGCGCTTAAGGCGCGCCCCGGTGTCCTATTTGCTCCAAAGGCATTTACCCGTCCCGCCCATCATTCAAAGCCGCGCGCAAATCACCACCACACACAGCTCCAACACAGAAAGCACGTCCAATGCCGCGCATTGATCTGGAAGTTCACGTCCTTAAACCTGGCACCGGCATAGAGCCACCGCGCCAGATGGTGCTTGAGGATCGTCGCCTGATCTTTGCCAAGCTCGAAGAAGTCTATGTCGATGAAAGGACCGGCTATTGCGCCGATTGGAACGACGCCCGCGTCGGCATTGACATGAACGTGCCGCGCAAGTGGTCGAGGAAATCCGCAAAACCAACTTCGGGCCAGAACGCGTGGCCCATCCAAGGAGCTGCTGGAGCTGGGGTCGAACTCAACGAACCGTTGGTTGCCGCCAAGGCTCACCGCAACATGATCATGAACATCGTGAACCAGCACCAAAGGGTGGCCAAGCAGATAGAGGACGCCCGCGTCCAACTCGACAAAACGCTAAGGGACCTTGGCACTTTGAGTGGAAACATCGGCACGTTGACCGGGAGGCAAGCTCATGAGCATTTCAGCCCCTGCATTGGCCATCCAATAGACCCCGCACACCCAGAGGCTATACCAGTCCGTCCCGTTTCTCGCTGGGGAGCCGCTATGCTGAGGCTATCGCTATCGAGAACAAGTTGGCGCGGCTTGGAGCTTCCAACGTGATCATTTCGACAGATTTGCGCTTGCGCGGTGATGGCAGGCCATGTGCCCGCGCGGTGCTCCGGGATCGGCCACTGCTCACATTGGACGAGGCAACCTCGCATCTCGACAGTGAGCGCGAGGAAGGAATTTTGGATGCCATCGAAGCGATCGCGGCCAAGAAGGCGGTGCTCGTGGTGGCGCATCGCCCTCTGCCATTGAGCGTGCGGATCATATCGTCATGATCGAAGGTGGCCGAGTTACAGAGCGCGGCACCTACGCCGAACTGATCGCGGCCGCAGGCGGCTTTGCCCATGCATAACGCCAAATCGGGGCTCTAGGAGTTCGCCTAACTGCGTTTGCGTTGTTTGACCAATTGACTGTCTTGTTGGGCGTGCTACCGGCCGGCCAATTTTCTTCCAGTCGACTTCTCAATAGGAGTTGCAGTTTGTCGGAATTCTGTGGGACTTTTTGGGCCCAGGCCTTGAAGCGGAGTGAGAAATATAGGGGGTTTTCATAACCGACTGTTGCGGCGATGTGTTTGACACGGAAATTCGTCCGGCCAAGCATTTCGGCAGCGCGGCGCATCCGCAGAGATTCAAGATAATTTTGTGGTGTTCGACCGGATTCGGCCCGAAACAGGTGCGCAAGCCGCGATGTTGATAGGCCAACAGCAGCGGCAATATCATCAACGCCAATATTTTTCTGCAGATTCTGTTCCATGAAACCGATTGCGTTGCTGACCCGATCGTCTCCGTGATCACGCACGGCCCCCGGATTGTGTTGGTCACACTGCAGGAGCACGTCTTCCAACGCATTGATGGCAATTGCTTCTCGGCGGTGCAACGTGCTGTTGTGCAACTGGTGAACCTGCATAAACCGGCTTGCGACACCTCGGCCCACCGATCCGCCAATATTGAGGTGCATCAGTCCGCCGTGCACGACTGGCCAGTTTAAACAATTGAGCCACTGTGGATGAGGATCAAAATGCACCCACACCAGTTCCCAATGCGCCAATGACGATTCGACGCCGTAGTCGTGCCGGGCGCCCGGCGGTATCAACACCCAGTCGTCTTGCTGGACGATGATCTCTCCTCCCTCATGGCCAAAACGTCCCATGCCGCCGGCAGTGTAGACCATAAGCCAATCCGACGCGCCGATGTCCCGGAACGTGCTGTACCCGGATGTCTTATAGAAGTGCCCGGTCAATATCCGCGAATAGTCAGACACTCGGCCTTGTGTGCTTTTCACCATAGCAGATTATTATATTTATTCGACAGGATGTTCAATCGCCATTGCGGACCCGACCCGATAGTTTCGACATACTAGGAGGTTGCATATGCCACAAATGACTCTGTCCAGGGAACAACGCCAACTTTTTGATCAGAACGGTTTTCTGGCCGTTAGGGGGCTCTTTCGACCTGACGAGGTGATCATGATCCGTGAGACATTCATGGAGCAGGGCAAGCACGGCCCGGTTGCTGGGCTGTCGGACCTGCCAAAGATCGAGAATGCCGCTACCGCGGCGACCCCCAACCGCGACGACCCGCTGTCCTTCTATCCACGAATGATGCACCCACACAAACACGCTGATAAGCTGGTTGGTTCGCTGACACTCAAATATATGCGGGACGTCAGGCTGAAACAGGTCCTCAGTGAACTTTTTGGTGAGACGCCCTATGCGTGCCAAAGCATGTTCTATTTCAAGCCACCGGGCGCGCGCGGGCAGGATCTTCACCAGGACAATTTCTACCTTAGGGTAAAGCCGGGTACATGCATGGCGGCGTGGGTCGCGATAGATGATGTCGATGAGGCTAATGGCGGCATGATGTGTGTGCCTCAAACGGCTCAACTGGACATTGCCTGCCCCGACAAGGCCGATCCCGCGCTGTCATTCACCATTGATCGTGTGGAGCCGCCAGAGGGATTGGAGCCCGAATATGTGCGTCTGAATGCGGGCGACGTATTGTTCTTTAACGGCAGCGTAATTCACGGCAGCACACCAAATATCAGCAAGGACCGGTTTCGCCGCTCGCTCATCTTTCACTACGTACCTGCCAGCACCAGGGAGATGAGTAAATATTATGATGCCTATAGCTTTGAAGGTGAGCGCCAGGACGTTGCGGTCAATGACGATGGTGGTCCCTGCGGCACGTTGCACGACATGCCGACAGCACCGCACTGAGCCATGAGCAGGGCACGATGATCGCCAAAAGTAGAATAATATATGATAAAATAAGCAGTTAATACGATAATATATGGCCACAATTGGTGGTAATGCGTAATTGAAAGGATGCTGCGAGTGAGGTCGATTGGCGACGGCAGAGGTTGGGTGTTGGAAAGTGGCGACGCGGCCTGTGCGTTTTTTGTCGATAGCGAAGGCCGACTTCAGCAAACCTATTGGGGTCAGCGCTTGCCCGATTTGGCCGACTATCCTGTTCCCGAACCGGCGCGTCACTATGAGTTTGGACCACCCGAACAGCGCATGCCTTTTGCCATTGTTACCGGCGAACGCGGTGTCTTCAGTGAGCGCACGATTGATGTCGTTGCTAGTAGTGGCCTTAGGGATATGGCACTGCGCTTTGTCCGCGCCAAGCAGTCCGGGCCTCGGTTGGATTTCGTCCTGGAAGACGTCGCGCACGATCTCGAAATTACCATTCACGTCGAGGAGCTATCGACGCCCGGTCTGTTCGCTCGCGGCGTTAATATTCGAAATCGCGGCGCCGAGACGCTAACGATTGAGCGGGCATTTTCAGCAAGTTTTCATCTGCCGGAGCGCGGCCCCTATGCGCTGTCTCACATTGACGGCCGCTGGGGTAACGAGTTCCGGCTTCAGCGTGACCCGCTGCCGTTCGGGACACTGGTTCGGGAGAGTCGTCGCATCACTACGTCCCACGGAGGCGTTCCCTATTTCGCCATTGATAGCGACCGATTGGGCTACGTAGCAGGCGAGGAGCAGGGTGCCGTTTGGTTCGGCACGCTGCAATGGAGTGGCAACTGGAAACTCATTGCAGAGAGGACCGCGGACGAAAGATGCATGATCCATTTGGGTCTGAATGATCACGATTTCGGCTGGACACTCAAGCCCGACGAGGTGTTCGAAGCACCGAATGTCATATTCGGTTACGTCACCGGCGGGCATGGAGCCGCCAGCCGTGCGCTGCACGATTTGGTGCGCGACAAGTTGGCGCCGCGACGCGGCTACATCCCGCCAGTGGTTTATAATTCCTGGTATGCCACAATGTTCGACGTCGACGAAGCGGGGCAAATCGCACTGGCGGACAGGGCCGCCCGAATGGGCGTAGAACTGTTCGTAATGGACGATGGTTGGTTCTCCGGGCGCCAGAACGACAAGGCCGGCCTCGGCGATTGGTGGCCGGATCGAAAAAATTTCCTAATGGCATCAAGCCATTAGCCGACGCTGTGCACGCTCATGGGATGCAATTCGGCCTATGGATTGAGCCCGAAATGGTCAATCCCGACTCCGATCTCTATCGCGCCCACCCAGATTGGGTGCTGCACTTTCCTGAGCGGTCACGCACTCTTATGCGCAATCAGTCAATCCTGAACTTGGCGCGTAAAGATGTTCAGGACTATCTGATCGATATTTTCGACAGGCTGCTCGCCGACGCACCGATCGACTTCATCAAGTGGGACATGAACCGGAATGTAAGCGAGCCAGGATGGTCGGGCCACGACCGGGACCAGCGCGAGTTGTGGGTTCGTTATGTCGAAGGCGTCTATCGGGTGTGGAAACAATTACGTCATCGACACCCGTCCGTGATTTGGGAGAATTGTTCGGGCGGCGGCGGCAGGGTCGATATGGCGATGATGGCACTGGCCGAACAAAGCTGGGTTAGCGACAACACCGTTCCCGCCGCGCGGTTGGAAATTCAAGAGGGATATAGTCGCCTGTTTCCGGCATCGACCATGGCAGCCTGGGTTACGGACGAGGACAAGGAAAGCTATTCGCTCGACTTCCGCTTTCATGTGAGCATGGCAGGCGCTCTCGGTGTCGGGGGTAATTTGCTGGAATGGTCAGCGACCGATCAGGCCCGCGCGGTTGAGCACGTCGCTGCCTATAAGCAGTTGCGCCCGATAGTTTCTGAGGGAGATCTTTACCGTCTCCGCTCGCCGCGCGATTCCAAAATCAGTGCACTTGCTTATGTCTCAAAGGATAAGGGCGAGGCGGTGGTTTTTGTATATCGGTTGCGTCCTGGCCGCCCGACCGATGCGCCTGTAATTGGTGTGACCGGCCTAGATCCAGAGGCTCGCTATGAATCGCTTGACGGCGGCGTCATTCGTAGCGGACGCGGCTGGGAACAGGTTGGCATAAAAGTGTCGCTCGGTGACGACCAAAGCGCTGTGTTGCGCTTCTCGCGCCGACGCTGATGGGACTGGTGTGTCGATAGCGGTCCGCGCTTGCTCGTTGGTGTGGGCAGTAATTGATTAACCAGTCTTGACATTAACATCATATATATTTCACAATTGATATGCTTTGACGCGGGGAGGCCGCTCGAAGCCGCGCCTCGACGAGGGGCCAGTCAGTTGGGAGCTGTCAGCGCCGAAAGGCACCGTCGAGCTTCGGATGCATATGATCGTGATACTGGCGGTCGCAATGTTTCAGACGGGAGGAAATCAAATGAAGCGTAGGGATTTGTTAAAGACATCGGCAGCGCTTGCCATATTGGCCGCTGTACCCACACTGGCTCGCGGCGCCGACACAACCGGTGCGCCAAGCCTTGATGCAGATGTTACGGCGGGCAATTTGCCGGCCGCCGCAGAACGCGTAGGCGAGGAGCCACTGGTGCTCGAACCGGTGGAAAGCGTCGGCCAATATGGCGGCACTATCCGCGACATTAGCAATGAAGACCTGGGCATGGAGCGTATGGTGCAAGCGGTCGAGCCGTTTGCCAAGTTTAACCGCGATGCCAATGGGTTCCGGCCAAATGTGCTAAAGGCCTGGAACTGGAACGACGCCTACACCGAAGTTACCATGCGCTTCCGCAAAGGCATGAAATGGTCCGACGGGCAGCCGTTTGGGCCCGACGATTTCATGTTCTTCTGGAACGACATGGTTCTTGAGGAGGATGTCGGTCTCAGTTTCCCATCGGGCACAGTGGTCAACAACAAGCCGATGACCGTCGAAAAACTCGATGACCTGACGATCAAATTGACCTTCGACGGACCAAATCCGCTGTTCATCGATTTTGCCTCGCGTGGCCACTACCAGAGCGCGCAATGGCTGGTGCCAGCTCACTACATGAAGCAATTCCATCCGAAATATTCTGACGCGGCCGATACGCAGGACCTGATGGCCCGCTACAATACTGCAAGCCGTACGCAACAACTTGACATGCCAACGCTGAATGCATGGTTGGCCACCTCATACACCGCCGGTCAGCGACTGGTGACCAAGCGCAACCCATACTATTGGAAGGTCGACACCAAGGGGCAGCAATTGCCCTACGTGGACGGCTTCGACACAACTCTTGCGACCGCCGACAGCTTCAAGCAGGCAGTGCTTCTCAATACGGTCGCGGGCAAGATAGATTTCCAGGCGCGCGATTTTAACCTAGGCGATATTTCTCTATTGCTTCAGAATCAGGAGAAGGGCGAATATAAAGTCAAGATGTGGCAGCGCGGTGATTATGCGTGGCCATGGATCATATTGATGTACGACTTTAACGACGAGGGCATTGTCGACCTGTTCTACAAGCAGGAGTTCCGCAAGGCGCTCTCGTTCGCCATGGATCGCAACAAGTACAATCAGATCGGTGCCTATGGACTGGCCAAGCCCCGGCAGTTTGCACTTAGTCCCGAAAGTCCTGAATTTCAGTCGCCGGAGGGCCAGACCTTCTACGAGAAATGGTCAACCTCCTATATCGACCACGACGCCGAGGGCGCCAAAAAGTTGCTCGATGCAATTGGGGTCGTCGATAAAGATGGCGACGGCTTCCGTGAGCGGCCAGATGGCACCAGGCTTCAGCTGATCATTGATATGCCCACCGACGATCCGGAAACCAATTCCATAATGGATTTGATGAAAGAGGACTGGGACGGTATCGGCATCGAGACCATTCTCAATCCGATCGCGGGCAGTGAAATGACTGTCAGAGCCCAGAACAGGGAGATGATGATCCGATCGTGGCCAAGCGCCTCTGGCTGGGGATTGCTGTCGGCCGCAACTGTCTGGGCGCCAATTGAAGGTGTCGAGTGGTGCGTCGGTGGCATCAATCTGGGTCGGTACTACCAGAGCGGTGGCACAGAAGGCACGGCGCCGCGCCCAGGATCAATGCTCGAAAAACTACAAAAAGCCTACGGTGATGCAGTGGCAATCGTCGATCCGGCCGAGCGCGACAAGGCATTACTCGCCGCCTACGAAATTCATCTTGATGAAGGCCCGGTTTCGTTGGGGACGATCGGCGAGCATCCTTCGCCAGTGGTCGTCTCAAACCGGCTCCACAATGTCCAGGATACCGGCCTTCTGGGCGGATGGGACCTTGGATATCCAGGCACGGCTGACCCTGAGCAGTTCTACTTCAGCTCCTGACGATTGGCCTGAATAACTTCGAGGCGCGCACGAGCTGGCGCGCCTCAATCATCGCCCTGTCAGTCACAGTGACTCGGCGGCTGGTGACGCCAGATACCCTGGTTTGTGCATAATCGAGGTCTGTCCATGCTTCGCTATATTAGCAAAAGGCTGGCGCTAATGGTGCCAACGCTGCTCCTGATAATGGCGGTCGGATTCGGTATTATGCAGTTGCCAGCGACCGATTTTGTCGACCAGTATGTCCTGAAACAGGCCGCTATCGGCAATACCGGCATGATGGACCAAGCCGAAAACCTCAAGGTCCAGTTCGGACTGGACCGACCGGCACCAGAACGATTTGTACTGTGGGTCGGTAATTTCGTAAAAGGCGATTTCGGCATATCGTTCAGCGATTTGAGACCGGTCGGCGCCGTGATCATGGAGCGCCTACCGATGACGCTCGCTGTATCATTCCTGGCGTTCATCGTCTCGTGGGGCGTGGGCATACCGCTCGGCGTCTATTCTGCCACACACCAATACTCGGTCGGCGACGTTGGTCTGACGATCTTCGCTTTTGTGGGTGTCGGCATTCCTGACTTCCTACTGGCCATCGTGCTGCTGGTCCTCGCCTTCTCTGCCACCGGGAATGTATTTTTGGGCTTGAGCTCCCCGAATTTGTCAACCAGCCATGGACACTGGCCAAAATACTCGACTTCCTCTCCTACGCTTGGCTCAGTGTCTTGGCCGTCGCTTTCACCGGTACGGCACTGATTATGCGGGTTACGCGCAACAATATGCTCGAAGAACTGGGCAAGAACTATGTTGTCACGCTACGCGCCAAGGGTTTGCCGGAGCGCGTTATCATCTGGAAGCACGTATTCCGGAACGCGCTGCACCCTTTGGTTTCCATATTCGGTCAGGTACTGGCGTTTCTGATTAACGGCTTCGCTATTACCAGTATCGTGCTCAACCTGCCGACCATTCAGACAATCTATCTGCAGGCGACGCTTCGACAGGACGTGTTTCTCGCCAGCACCATACTGGTCATGATCGCCATTACCGTCGTCGTCGGTAATCTGATCTCGGACGTATTGCTGGCCTGGATTGATCCGAGAATTCGCTATGAGTGACACCCGCGCTCTGGCCGCCGACCTGGAACCAGAAATCGAAACCATGTCGGCGCGCCCCACCGCGATCCTGTCGGTACGCCAACTTATGTGGCGCAAGTTCCGACGCAATCGGCTCGCAGTATTTGGCCTCGTGGTACTGACAGTGATGTATATGCTGGCTGTGCTGGCAGGGTTCGTCGCACCCTATGGCGTGCGTGAAACACATCAGCAGTTCCCACGCACGTCTCCGACGGTAATTCGTTTCATCGACGCGGACGGGCAATTCCACCTTCAACCCTTTGTCTATGCCATCACTCGGGCGATGGACCCCGAAACCTTTTCCATGGTCAGCGTTGAAGATACCAGCGTGCGATATCCGGTCGAACTGTTTATTCGCGGCACCCCATACAACATTTTAGGCATTTTGAAATCAGATGTGCATCTGTTCGGTGTCGAAGCGCCAGGCAAACTGTTCCTGCTCGGTACCGATACTACGGGCCGCGATCTGTTCAGCCGCATTCTTTATGGATCGCAAGTGTCGCTGACGGTGGGGCTGTTCGGTGTCATTCTGGCACTGGTGATTGGTGCGAGTGTCGGCATTATCAGCGGCTACTATGGCGGCTGGTTCGACGAGATCGTACAGCGCATTATCGAGATGACGTTGGCGTTCCCGCAGATCCCCTTGTGGCTGGCGTTGGCGACGCTGGTGCCTCCGACATGGAGTTCCGTGCAGGTCTATTTCGCCATTTCAATTGTCTTGTCCATTCTCAGTTGGGGAGCACTGGCGCGACAGGTGCGCGCCATGGTGCTGTCACTGCGGACAAGTGATTTCGTGCGCGCTGCCAGCTATGCCAACGCCACGCCGCCTCGCATCATGTTCCGGCACCTGCTGCCCTCGACCATGAGCCATATTCTTGTGATCGCAACCCTGACCATCCCCTCGATGATTTTGGGCGAGACCGCACTTAGTTTTCTGGGGCTTGGTATCAAGGCGCCGATGACCAGTTGGGGTGTGTTGCTCAACGAGGCGCAGAGCGTGCAGGTGATCCTGCAACTGCCATGGCTGTTGTCTCCGGCCGCCTTCGTGGTTCTCACCATCATTTCCTTTAATTTTGTCGGCGACGGTTTGCGTGATGCTGCCGACCCGTTCTCCCGATAGGCGGTGTGATGACTGAGCCCAACGTTTCACCGCTGCTGTCCGTTGACGATCTGGTAGTCGAATTCCACACCGAAGGCGGCGTTGTGCGCGCCGTCAATGGGGTTAGTTTCGCGATTGAAAAGGGTGCAACCCTGGCATTGATCGGCGAGAGCGGGTGCGGCAAGTCAGTGACGAGCCTCGCGCTACTCAACCTGGTGCGCCCGCCGGGCAAGATCGCCAGCGGCACCATTACCTATACCGGTGACGACGCTGAAGCGCGCTTGATCACCGATTGGAAGTCCAGTTCCGAACAGATGCGTCAGTTCCGCGGGGCCGAGGTCGCGATGATCTTTCAGGAGCCCATGACTTCGTTCGATCCACTCTTTACCATTGGCGAGCAGATCGTCGAAATGGTTCTGGCGCACCGGCCAAAGACCAGTCGCTCAGCTGCCCGCGACATCGCAATTGATATGCTGGGTCTAGTGCGACTGCCCCAGCCCGAGGTTCTTATCGATCGCTATCCGCACCAACTGTCTGGCGGCATGCGGCAGCGGGTGATGATTGCCATGGCGCTATGCTGCGGGCCCAACCTGCTGATAGCCGATGAGCCTACAACCGCCCTCGATGTCACAACCGAGAGCCAGATTCTCGACCTTCTGCGGCAATTGCAGAGCGAGTTGGGAATGGCCATGCTTTTCATCACTCATGACCTGGCTGTCGCAAGTGAAGTCGCCGACGATATTGCGGTAATGTATCTTGGATATGTGGTCGAACGGGGCGCGGCAGCAGATGTGTTGTCCAGCCCGTCGCACCCTTACACGCGGGCACTTCTCGATTCCCTGCCGAAAATCGACACAGATCCGGCAAGTCGGCTCAATGCGATCAAGGGCATGGTGCCAACGCCGGACGAAATGCCGCGTGGCTGTCCATTTCACACGCGATGCCGCGAAGCCATGCCGGGATTATGCGATCAGCGACTACCCGAGCTTTACGCTTGCGGCCAAGGCCACCAGGCCCGCTGCTTTCTGGTTGATCCCCAGTTGGAGGTGCTGAGAGGATGAGCAGCACTATGAACGAACCAACGCCTCTGGCGGAGTCGTCGTCCCCGCTATTATCAGTGCGCGGGGTGAGTAAGCATTTTGTACTCAATGGCGGCGTTTTTGGCCGTGCCAAGAGCACGGTGCGGGCGCTTGACGATGTCTCGTTCGACGTGCCGCACGGAGCAAGTGTTGGCCTTGTAGGTGAATCTGGGTGCGGAAAATCCACTATGGGTCATACCATAATGGGTGGTTTGTCGGCGAATAGCGGGGAAATCCAGTTTGATGATCCCGAGCGTGGTCGCGTCGATATTGCCTACGCAGACAGCGAGCTGCGCCGACATGTTCGGCTCAATATCCAGATGGTGTTTCAGGACCCAAACGCGTCCCTCAATCCGCGTATGACGCTGGCGGATCTCGTGGCCGAGCCACTGATCATCAACAAGCTGCTGCCAAAAGCCGAAATCCCGCCACGGGTGGCTCAACTGTTAGAGCAGGTCGGCTTGTCGCCCCGTTATATGGACCGCTACCCCCATGCATTGAGTGGCGGTCAACGCCAACGCGTGGTGATCGCGCGAGCGCTGGCCATGAACCCGAAACTTGTGGTGGCCGATGAGCCGGTATCGGCCCTCGACGTATCAATTCAGGCACAGACGCTCAATTTGCTGAAAGACCTGCAGGTCGAACACAATTTGACCTATCTGTTCATCGCTCACGATCTAAGCGTCGTGAATTATTTTACCGACGAAACAGTTGTGATGTATCTCGGTAGGGTCGTTGAAACCGGCAACACCCGCACAATGTTCAAGGCACCGCTGCATCCCTATACCGCAGCGCTGCTCAACAGTGTGCCGCGCCTTGGTCACGGCAAAGCCACGGAAAAGCGCGCGCCCAAGGGCGAGGTGCCAAGCGCCGTCAATCCGCCCGCTGGCTGTCATTTCCATCCACGTTGTCCCTATGCGCAGCCGATATGTTCAACCGAGGTGCCACCCTTGCGCACCATATCCGCTGGACGCCAGGCGCGCTGTCATTTTGCTGGAGAACTGCCCCTCGTGGCGGCACCCGGCCAGTCTGCAATCTGAAGGTGTACTGATGAACGAGCAAGTTGAGCGCGACGTGATAGCCGTATCGACCTCACGGATCTCAGACTGGCACTGGCGCATAGTGTGGGCGGAAAACGCGCTCGATATCGTGCTGCGAGACCAGAGTGACAATCACGTCAACGGCGTCAATGCGCTCTATACGAGACTGGGTACAAGCAAGGACGATCCGGCAAAGGACCGGGACGCGGTGTTCGCCTTTCCCGATGCGCTGCGCCGCAACGACGCCGATTATCGGATAGGATTCGACCGGCTACCCGTGTCATGGGACAAAATGGACGTGAACGAGTTGCCGCGCGGGCTCGCTGTCACTCTTAGCAGCACCCGGTTTGATCTGCGCGCCGAATTGTTGTTCGCGATCCACCCGAGTGGCGTGCTCGTAAAAGACACGAAACTGATCCACACCGGTACGACCGCGCCCCTTTTGCTTACATCTGCACCCAGCTTTGCATTTACACTGACCGATCCGGTTGAACGCGCTGTGTTATTGTCAGGGGAGTGGGGCGAAGAAACTCAGGTCAATCGGGTTAGTTTGCAGCATGTCCCCATCAATCTCGAAAGTCGGGCCGGCAAAACGGGGTTCGAGTACAATCCCTGGATCGCCTTGGAAGCAGATCAGACCACGATTGTGGCGCAATTGTCGTGGTCGGGTAACTGGAACATGTCGGCCCGGCGCGGTCCCGGAGTAACCCATCTCGGGGGCGGTGTACACGAGATCAGCTTCTCGCACGCCCTGCATGCCAACCAGGAATTGGTGCTGCCGCGCGCAACGATCCTGCGTGTTGTCGGCGATCTGAACCGCGCTACCCAGTGCCTGCATGATTATCGTCGCGCCGAGCGCCCGAACGGGCAAAGAAATGTGCCCGTTCAGTTCAACAGTTGGTACCCTTATCCAGGCGAGCCCAACGTTGCGGACATGATGGATTTTGTGCCGATCGCCAAGAAAATGCAATGCGAGGTATTTGTTCTCGACGCTGGGTGGTACACGACCGACCAGGAAGATCCCGATGAGAGCTGGTGGACACGAACGGGCGACTGGACGGTTAATAATCGCCTGTTTCCAAACGGTCTGGAGGAGTTGAGCCAAGCATGTGAACAGGCCGGACTTCAGTTCGGAATCTGGTTCGAGCCAGAAGCTATTAGCCCGTCCGCTTACATACGTCGCAATCATCCGGAGTGGCTGCATCATGTCGATGGGCGCGCGCCGTCGCCCAACGAACGCGCTATCGTGAATTTGGGTATTGAGGACGCGCGCCAGTTTGCCCTTGAGCGTATCCTGAAAATCTTGCGTGTCACAAATGCCAAGTGGATGAAGTGGGATTTCAATACCGATATGCGCCAGGGTGGTTGGGCCGACCTCTATACCGGCGTCAAAGATGCAGATCCGGTTGTGGCTCACTACCAAGGGCTCTATCGCCTGCAGGACGAAATTCGCGCTGCCATGCCCGAGCTGACGCTCGAAATGTGCGCCGGCGGTGGCGGTCGTTTCGATGCAGCAATCATGAAGCACGCGCACACCAACTGGATGTCCGATCAGAAACAGCCTCTGCGCAATCTCGCCATTCATTTCGGCAGTCAGCTCGCCCATGCGCCGGTAGAATGTAACGACTGGCTGATCGAGTGGCCACCCAACAGCATCGCCGGGCACATGAGCCGGGGTGCCCAGCCGGACGAGCGCGGCGATATCGCATTCCGCCTACGCGTCGCCATGCTCGGCTCACTAGGTATCAGCGCGCCGGTTTCGCAATGGTCCGAGGCCGAAATTGAGACGGCTGCACGCCATGTTGACTTTTACAAGCAACACGTTCGGCCGCGCGTCAACAATGCCGATCAATATCAACTGACCGCTGCACCGCCCCTCGACGGCAACGGTGATTGGGCTGCCATCTGGTACGCGGACAAGGACGCGAGTGGCGGCGTCGGTTTTTCTTCCGACTTATTGGCTCGCCCACGCAGCGGTTTCGTCTCGCTGGGCTCAGCCCCGCACGGCTCTATAGTGTGAGTTTTCTTGACGGTCCGTCGCAGAATGTATCTGGCAAGGATTTGGCCGACGGGCTGGAAATCGTCCTCGGCGACCAATTTTCGTCGTCGGTGGTCCTTGTCGAGAGCGTGCAAGAATGACCAGTGCGGTACACCCTTCTGAATTGAGAGTTATCAAAGGATCGTTCTCGTGAAGATCGTTTCGATTACAGCGCAGGTATGCAATGCGGAAATGCGGAACTGGATTTTCGTCCGCGTCGAGACCGATCAACCCGGTTTGATCGGCTGGGGTGAGGCAACACTTGAGTTCAAGACAAACGCCGTGATCGGCGCTATCGCTGACTTCGCGCCCATGCTTGCGGGGCAGGATCCGCGCGACATTGAACACTGCGTCCAGACGATGACAAGGCACAGCTTTTGGCGCTTGGGCGTAATCGGTACCTCCGCTATCAGTGGTATTGAAATGGCGTTATGGGACATTTTGGGCATGGAGCTTGGCGTGCCCGTCTGGCGTTTGCTGGGCGGTAAGGTGCGAAACCATCTGCGCACCTATACCCATCTCGGTCTCGGTGACATGCGCGCCGTCTATGAATCGGATACCGCAGATGCAATCGTGGGGCACGCCCGGAAAGTCGTTGAAATGGGATATGACGCCCTCAAGGTCGTGTGCGTTCCCTATTCGCACTATACCGCGCCCAACGCCGAGGTAGACCGGGTTCGACGCGTTGTGGGCGAACTGCGCGACGCCGTTGGGGACGACGTCGATATCATGGTCGATTTTCACGGACGCCCCGCGTCTGCAAGCGCCGCGATGGCATTCATAGATGCGCTGTCGGACGCCCGTCTATTGTTCGTTGAAGAACCGGTGGCTCCCGAGGACATCGGCGGGCTTGCCGAGGTAAAACGGCGTTCCACTACACCAATCGCGTCCGGCGAGCGGCTCATTGGCCGGCGGGAATTTGAACCAATCCTGCGGGATCGCCTGGTACACATCGCCCAGCCAGACATCTGCCACACCGGTGGGCTGGCCGAGACCAAGAAGATCGCCGCCATGGCCGAAATCGCCGGTATTGGGATTGCGCCACACAATCCTATCGGCCCGATTGCCGGCGTAGCGGCGTTGCACTTCGGTGTCTCGACGCCAAACGTCATAATTCAGGAAGAAATGTCGGGGGCCGTGCCTTGGTACGGTGACGTGGTCAAATGGCCGATTGAGCGGCGGCCGGGCAGGTGGGATGTGCCAGAGCTTCCGGGTCTCGGAATCGAAGTTGACGAGGCAGTCATTGCCGCCCACCCGATGAAACCAGACCTATTGCATACGCGAGAGGCAGTTATGGGAGACGGAACGGTGGTCGACTGGTAGACGGTACAACGCATATACCGCTTCTCAGCCTGAAATGCGGTTAGAATGTACGACGAGGAACCCATATGACGAATACTGATGGACCAATTCTGCCACCTGACGGACGTGAGTCCGCCACTTCGGTCCGTGAGTGGATATTGTCAACGCTGGGCAAGCGCATTCTTTGTGGACATTACCCCGAGGGTGCCGCGCTGCCGATCGAGGCTGACCTTTGTACAGAATTTGACGTCAGTCGGACGGTTTTGCGCGAAGCGGTAAAAATGCTGACCGCGAAGGGACTGCTGGTCTCCCGAAAGCGCGCTGGTACCTTGGTACGATCCGCATCGAATTGGAACCGCTTGGACGCCGATGTCCTGTCCTGGATGGGTTCGCTTGACCCCGACCCCGTTTTTGTCCGGGGCCTGCTCGAGGCAAGACTTGCCATTGAACCAGCCTCGGCCAGGCTTGCCGCGATGCGTTCTACCTCTATGGATCTCGCAACGATTGAAGCGGCTTATCATGCCATGCGGACGACACCGACCGATGATCTCGCGGGTCGTATCGCTGCTGATGTTGCTTTTCATATCGGTATCCTCGAAGCCAGTCACAATCCGGTCTTTGCCGGCTTGGGTAAGTTGATCAAGCACGCACTTGAGGACTCCTTTCGACTAACAACCCGCACAACTGAAAGCTATTCACGGGCATTGCGCGCGCACGGCGACGTGTTGGAAGCAATTCGGCTGCGGCAACCCGATATTGCCAGCGAGCGCATGCGCGCGCTTGTCGATGTCGCCATGGTTGATTTGCTGCATCATCTTGCGATGGTTGGGACTGATAGTCCGGGCGAGCAGGCACTGGCTTCGGCTTCAGAGGGCTGACGGTCGAAATGCTCAGCAGCGAGCGACACGGTTTAACGGACAGGATGCAATGAACAGCGACCTCGAAATTGCCGATACACAGGTGCGAGCCATAGTGCGACCTTCGATGGGGGGAGTTTGACCCGTTTCGATTGGATCGCGAACGGGGTATGCGAGCCGCTATTCCGCCCTTCGCCTGCAAATGGAACAAAATCGGCACTCGATCTTGCTGCGTTCGTACTGCTGCCTTGGTCAAACCGCGTGTCGGACGGAGGATTTGATTTTGAGGGAAAACATCATCGCCTATACCCCAATATTGACGGCGAACCATATCCAAGCCACGGCAACGCCTTCGAACTCGACTGGCACGTCGCCGAGGTGACGCCCACTACTGTAAGTCTGGTTACGCAGTCTTCCGGGCCGGGGCCCTATCGCTATGCGGCAACGCTGGGCTATGGGGTCGATCGCGGCGTCCTGACCGTGTCCATGGTTGTTGAAAACCGGGGCGATATTGCATTGCCGTTCGGGCTTGGTTTCCATCCCTGGCTGGTGCGCGAGCCCGACACACAACTTCAGGCGCCGGCCTCGTCAGTGTGGCTGGAAGACATTCGGCATCTGCCTGTTGGCGATCAGCCTGTCCAGATCCCGCCCGATTGGAACTTTTCGTCCTCTCATATCCTGCCGTCGGGCTTCATCAACAACGCGTTCATTGGCTGGGACTGTAAGGCCCATATCGACTGGCCTATGCGTGATCTGTCGCTCGCCATCGCGACTACCGAGCCAATGTCGACCTACATTGTGTACTCCCCCTCGGCCAGCGCGGACTTCTTCTGTTTTGAACCGGTGAGCCACGCTGTGGATGCGTTTCATCTACCCGGCGGTAGTGCTCGTCACGGGATGGTACGCCTTGCGCCTGGGGAAAACCTTTCGGGCAACATCCGTTTCGCGGCTAGACATGGCCGCAAAAGTCGAACCCAGCCAAACTTGGTTGGAGATTCCTAGCTTTGCCACCAACTTGCACGCGGTGACCCTATCCATACTAAGCCTGAGGAGGATGCCTTGCCCCTACGCCTCGAAAATCATCATGTTCTGGTAACCGGCGGTAGCCGTGGCATTGGTGCTTCAATCGTGGAGAAGGTTTTGGCTGAGGGCGCGCGCGTTTCGTTCATCGATATTGAGGAAAAACTTGGTATTGAGCATCAAGCCTCCCTCAATGCGCCAGATCGAACCTTTTTCGCCCGTGGCGATATCCGCAACGCGGAAGAGATTGCCGCTTTTCATACAAGCGCGGTCGCAAAACTGGGTCCCGTTACCGGTCTAGTCAACAATGCCGGACGCAACGCCAATGCGGACCCGGTAACAATGACGGAGGCCCAATGGGACGAATTCATGAGTGTGGACCTCAAGTCCGCTTGGCTCTGCGCTCGTGTAGTTCTCCCGGGTATGATCGCAGCGCGGCGCGGCGCCATCGTAAATATTGCATCCGTCCACGCCGATCACACGTTTCGCGGGTATTTTCCCTATGCCGCCGCAAAGTCCGGCCTCGTTGGCTTGACCCGTTCACTAGCCCTCGAGGTTGGCCTGCACCAGATCAGGGTCAACGCGCTTTCTCCCGGCTGGACCGAAACTCACCTCGTCGCCGAGTATTTCAAGCAAAACGATGCTGGCATGCAAAAAACAGTGATGGACAGTCATCCCATGGGCAGGATCGGGAAACCTGCAGAAGTTGCAAATTGCGCCGCTTTCCTGCTGTCGGACGAAGCGAGCTTTGTGACAGGTGCAAACTGGCGTGTTGATGGCGGTCTCGGCGCCCGCTTTGCCGGGTGAATTTATCGCCCGCGCGCCCCTGTGGTCCGATTTCAGTGATTTGCGCACGCCGAGCGGGACTATTGTTCAGGGATTGGGTTTACCCGCATTGAATCGCCTTTGATATTGGATTGCTGGCCACCGACATATTTCTCGACGCAGCGCCACTAGTTTGCGTCGACCGTCCACCCGCTCGGCCGACAGGTCCAGGTAAATTTGCCTGTCTCTGACGCAATGAATATGGAAATACCGCAAAATGCACCAAGGTTCTATAGCGCTTGCATGAATTGAGAAATTCGCGACAATATGCTGATATTTAACGAATAAAAAAATTCTTGCGTCAGTAACGTCATTTGACGTCCAGAACAATATGAAATCTATTTGAAACACCGATGGATGGCGAACCATCAGCGAAGGGGCATAGTGTCAAACTATATCCAAGGGAGGACGCGATGAGCGAGTATGATCTGAATGACTTTCTTTTTGACCTGCGTGGCTATTTGATCCTCGAAAATGCCATCGATGCGTCCTTGCTGGCCGGTCTCAATGCCGAATTCGATAAATTTCCCGATTTGCAGTTTGGCGAATGGCACGGCAATGCCCAGCGCTTGGACAATAATGGTCATGCGGGACTCGAGTTGCAAAATATCGTCGAGGTCGGCAAGCCATTTGAGACATTGATTGATCACCCCTCCTGGATAGATCGACTGCACCGATATTGCGGCGAAGAAGGCACCTGGGTGGAAGGTCTTTATATCGATGAATGTTTCGCCTCGATCCGCCGCAATGGAGGCTATTTTCCCATGCACTCTGGCGGGCAGGATGGTGTCATACGCAATCAATATGGCTTTCACAACGGCCGTTTTCGCTGTGCGCAGGTCAATATATTGCTAGCATTGACCGACATTGGTCCCGGTGATGGTGGCACTCGTATCTTGCCGGGCAGTCACAAAAGCAACATTGCCCATCCTGTGTTCTCCAAACCCTTCGAGGAAAGGGCCAAGGCCGACGATGAGGTCGTTGAAGGCTCGATCGAGGTTAATATGAAGGCCGGAGACGCCTTGATGTTTGTCGACGCGCTCAGCCATGGTGCCACCAAACGCACAAATGCCGGCGATCGTCGCGTGGTAATTTATCGTTATGGACCGATGTGGGGCAATACGCGCTATGGCTATCAATATTCGCCAGAATTGCTGGCGCGTTTGACGCCGGCCCAGCGCAAGATACTGCAGCCCATCACCCCGCGTGTGCCCGGCAATGCGCGCGGTCTGGATCGTCACGCCGCCGAATAGGATCAGGGAGGGCGCAATGGTTCAACCGCAGACCGAAATCACACCCGCGCCGCACTCCTCCCCGATCATTTGCGGCCTGTTGCGACAGGGTGAGGATCTCAGTCGCGGTTTTCGCCCCACCGGTACCAAGGATTGGCTGTTGATTACGACGCTCGGGGGCACCGGTTATGTTCGGGCCGGGCAGGGCGAATGGATCATCGGTGTCGGCGATTTGCTGCTCATCGCCCCCGATACCGCGCAGGAATATGGTCATTTCGACGAAAACAGCAGCTGGATTAATATCTGGGCCCATTTTCGCCCGCGTTCGCACTGGCTGAACTGGCTCAACTGGCCACAGCTGGCACGCGGCGTCATGCTCCTGCGTGGTGGTAGTCGCTTGAGAGAAATCGAACCCGAACTGCGTCGGATGACTGATATTGCCGTTGGGCCGCTCCGGCTCCGATTGGATGCAGCGATGAATGCGCTGGAGCGGGTGCTCATAATTTGCGACGACATTAATCCTATCCATGATCGATCCACGCTTGATCGACGCATAAAAAAAGCGCTCGAGATCGTTGGCGAACGTTTGGCGAAGCCGCTAGCCGTCGAGGATTTGAGCAAGGCGGTCGGTCTGTCGCGCTCGCGGTTTTCGGTGTTGTTCTCTGAACAACTCAGCATGTCGCCACAATCCTATATCGAGGCTGCGCGCCTGGCTCGGGCCGCCCAAATGCTGCACTCCTCATCGTGGCCGGTGGCGCAGATCGCCGAAGAGGTTGGTTTTCCCAACGCCTACTATTTTTCCACGCGCTTCCGTCGTCATTTCGGCATGCCGCCCTCGGTCTATCGATCGCTCGTCGAACGTGGCCAAGCCAACAACATTCATTGACCTTGAGTGTCGCAAAATGGTGGCCGTAAATACTAGGCGGCAAACCAATGATCAGAACCGGATAGCCGATGCCCTCGGCAAACGCACTGGCGCTACCGTAATCGTCAAATACGCGCCCGTCATATTGACCAATAATTTGCACATCGTGGCCAGCTTCGCGCAGTCGTTCCGCTGCGTCGCGGGCTCCCTCTTACACCAAGGACCGAATGGAATAGGGCAATATTGGTCAGTATGGCCTCCGATTGCGGGCGAGGGCTTTTTTGCCTCAAATCGCGAAGCAATGGCGTCAAAACATTAAGTCAGAAAAGTCTCGCTATGAGCATGGCATTCCCATCCGTTCGAACTACGGATCCATGTTGAACTATCTGCTGCCCGCAATTCTTGGGCCTTTCCGCCGATATTGACCTTCTGGCGCACCGTGTAGACGATTATTGCGATGTCGGGGGCGGGGGTGGAGACTTCAATGTCCTCGAATTCGTAGGAATTCAGTGTCCAATCGCCATCCTCGGTCATGGCACCCATCTTGTCTTTTGAAATCTTCATTATTCCTCGCGCACCCGTAACCAGGCTTGTTTCAGCCGAAAGCTTCGCCGTTTTGCTGCCGTCCTTTTGCTTCACTGCGTCCCAGTAAGACTTTTCGAGCGCGACAATATCCGCCGTCGTTGCATGGGTATTTGGCATGACTGTCTCCTGATTGGGTGTGTTCCAAAAAAACGCGCCCAATCATATAGAGTTCCAATCCTATAACAATCTCAGCGGCGTCGCTGCGGTCTGGAACCGCCATAAATACATTGACGAGCAGCGGCGCGCGAGCGGACAAAAAACGGCGCGGAACTTATGTTTCGGTCGCTAGAGCAGCACGCCACTGCGGTCAATAGCGGCCGCGGCACCTCGTTTGAACCCGTCCTCCAGCACCAGAATGTGCTTATGGTCTCCTGTTGCGATAGTTTTCCAGACCTCAATGTGAGACCTTGCAACTGCTGTTTCCTGCCGGGTCATCCTCACCGGTTCGTTGACGTCGAAGCACGCTGCCAATCTGTCGTCAGGTGGACGTGCAGCTGATCGGCAATGCGATAATTGGGGTCAATATCGGCTGATGCCGCCACTGCTCTGGCATCGATGGCGGAAAAGCGGTTGACCATGGAAGTGAGCCGAAATCCATCTGCCATTCGAAACCGACCGAGTTCGCGCTTCACCCTGCGCAATTTCTTAGGTTGGCGATCCAGGTTCACAACAATGATAGCCCCGATTTGGTCATTGCCAGAGCCGAACGCAGCTATTCTACCACCAGGAATGAAGCTCGATGCAGCGCGCATCGTTCGAAATGCCAGTCGGTGGAGAATTCCAGAGGCCTTGAGCAGGTTCATCGCATCATCCTATAGAGGCTCAAAACCCTGATCCGTCTACGTTGCGCCAATTTCGCGCATCGCCTCGGTAAGACAGATCCCATCTTGTTTCTGTGATGTCATCCCAGTTTGATAACAAGTCGAAGTCGGGCGGACCCAGCTGTCAGCAGAGCATTGGCATGCGATGCCAGAACAATGAAATCGAAATAGCCCATAAAAACGGGAAAGTCGGTTATCGTTCAACACGCTCAAGGTGGAAATTCGTTATTGGCGATCCCGACAGGATTCGAACCTGTGACCAACAGCTTAGAAGTCTATATTTTCTACCCCACGAGGTCGCACTTTTTCTACCATCTGAAAGTGGATTAATCCTATATTGGTTAGTGGCTTAGCGGTTTTGTTTTGCAAAGTTTGGCAACGGTAGTATAGCTCCCTAACGCGGGTTTTTGTTACCCCAGCGTTACCCCGGAGGGAGGGAGCAACCGTGGCAAAGGGACTTTCAGTTAAGGCAATTGACGCGATCAAGCCGACCGAAAAACGACAAGAAATCGCTGATGCGGCATGCCGCGGATTATATTTGGTGGTTCAGCCCACGGGTGTTCGCTCATGGAGCTTTCGGTATAGATCGCCCATCGACGCTAGGCCGCGAAAATTCACAATTGGCTCCTTGGACACAATCGGTCTTCAAGCTGCACGGGATGAGGCCGACGCGCTTCGTCTAAAGTTGCGGGGAGGAATTGACCCATCGAGCGAGCGCCGCGCCGAACGGTCGAAGGCTCAGGACACTTCGCGTGACGTTGGCGCACTATTGGACACTTTCATTGCGCGGCATGTCGAAACCAAAAAGGCTTCGACGGCGAAATTGCAAAAACAGCAAATCGAGGCAGACGTCCGCCCCTATTGGGAGGGGCGTAAGGTCGAGACCATATCTAGGGCGGACATAAATGATTTGCTCGACAGGATTGTTGATCGTGGCGCTACCGTGCACGCCAACCGGGTATTTGCCTTGGTGCGAAAGTTTCTGAATTGGTGTGTGGATCGTGGTGCCATTGAAAGGTCGCCCGCTCAGGGCATGAGAAGGCCGACGGATGAAGTCACGCGAATGCGGGTCTTGTCGGAGGACGAAATTCGCTGGCTTTGGGCGGCCACTGCCGACTGTGGCAACTTTGGCCAATGCGTACGGTTGCTATTGCTCACTGGCCAACGTCGAATGGAGGTTGGTGGAATGCGTCGGTCCGAGTTGGACCTTGCTTCGCCCCAGCCATTTTGGACCATACCGGCCGCCCGCACGAAAAACGGTCGCGAGCACATGGTGCCGCTCGTGCCTACTGCGGTCGCGGAACTTGAGCGCGTTCCGCAATTTGCGGGATCTGATCTTGTATTTACTCTTGATGGTGTCACCGTCAGCTCAGGGTGGTCAAAATCGAAGTCAAGGCTTGATGTTGCAATGCTAGCTGTGGCGCAGAACGAGGCACTAGACGAGGGTAGGGCGCCCCCAGACGCCATTCCTACTTGGACCTTGCATGACCTACGTCGTACCTGCGCGAGTGGACTGGCGCGATTACGCCAGTCGCCCCACGTCATTGAAGCATTGCTCAATCACAAGAGCGGTCAGGTGTCGGGGGTGGCAGCGGTTTATAACCGGTATGAGTATCAGGACGAGAAGCTGCAGGCTCTCCAAGCCTGGGAGCGCTATTTGCTCACGCTATGTGAGGGTCAATCCGCCAACGTGATCCCAATTCAGAGGGGAGCATGATGGCTATCCCTATCGAAGGGCCAGAGTTTCATTTTGCGGACGACGATTGGAGTGTGATTGCTGAGGCGCTTTTGTATCATCATCAGACCGCGTTCACCGATGAAAAGGCTGCGCGCGTTCTCTTAGAGGAAGAAATTGAGTACTGGATTTCAGGTCAAAGCAGAACAGAACTAAGAGAACGGCGCGATGCTTATGACGCAGAAATTGCGAAGTTGAAGAAAATTGCCGAAATCGCCGCCACGGTTAACAAGGAAAAGACTTTTGATATTCCTGTTCCGCAAGTTGACGTGCAGCGAATAAATGAATGGGAAACCTTATGGAAACCATATGGCCTAAGCGACGCAAACGCGCGTGGTGATTTAGAACCAATACTTTGCCGCTGGTGGTGGATTGCGGGAAATGAAGTAGGCGCAGGAAGTGCCGATGGGGGTAGTGGGCCATTGGTCAGATTTATCATGACTGCCTGCCGAGCTGCGGGCGAAGCTTGCGACAAAATCCGTGCTAGGAACGTTGTACGAAAGGCGAAAAAAGAGATCAGCCGAGGCGAATGGGGCGAACGGGATCCCGAACGGTTTTATCTAGATATCCTCACCGACCCGTCCCAAATATTCCGATAGTCTAAGGGTGGTAAAATGGAAAATTTCTTTTTTTCATTTTACCATTTTGCCGAACGAAAAGCTGCCCGCTAATTCATGAGCCTCTATTTTTTAAGCAGAGGTATCATGATGGACAAAGTTTCGAAGATTTCGAGTGCAAAAACCTTCCTAAGCGCCAATCAAGTCCGCCAGCGCTATGGCAAAATTTCAGACATGACGCTTTGGCGCTGGCTGAATGATGAGGCACTGGGGTTTCCCAAGCCAATGGTTATTGCGCGCCGTCGCTTTTGGCTCGAGAGCGACCTAGACGCATTCGACGTCCGTACGATGAGGGAGGCTTCATAATGCGCCTCACCGTAGATCAAACTAAACCGACTCCCCGCGAACGACTAGATATCGCGATAGCGGAATTCGCAGCCTGCGTATCTCCCCAGGATATTGCGACGGTCAAAGAAAAACTAGAGTTGGTGTTAGCCGTCTCCACGGAAATCTCAAATATGCCTCGGGTCAACGACGACGGAGAGGCCGTTGCTAGAGCTAAGCGGGAACTGATCAAGTTGCAGGCGCGCGCCGTGCTTGGTGAGGTTGTCGATATTGATCTGGCGAAAAAGGCAGTCTCCGAAGCCGAAGCAAATACCATTGACTGGAAGGAACGTCTGAAAGCTCTTCTTGAAATCAAGCAGGAACGGCTTTCTTCGCTCGACACCGCAAACGTCGCAATGATGCGTAAGTTCCAAGTTGCCGAAGCGCGGATCGATGAGGCCGCGAGGGCCGTAGCCCAAGAAGCGGCCGATAACCTGAGCATCGCAGCCAGAGCATTGCAGTCGGTTGATTTCACTGGATATGCGGGAGCACTAACTTTGCCCCTATCAAGTGCCGGACGCAATTTTCAAGTCGATCCTGAAATCCTTCGTGTCGTCGACACCGCATCTCGCGCTATGCGTACGATTAACAGGGGGGTGTAAGGCAATGACACGGCTTTACCACCCCGTTTCCATTGTGGGGGGCGCCTTAACGGACATCATCATTCGCCCCCCAAATAGGTCTGTGTTCAAATTGAAGGCGTCCACTCGACTGGGCAATGGGTTCACCGATCCACATTTCATCCGTTTTGCGGCATGGCTTTCCGGGTTCTCTGAAGCGACGATAGCGTATTTGTCAAACGACGATCGCTTCAACCTCAGGCACCAATTAGAAACGGAATTCCAGAATGCCTGCCGGCGCTTTCGCACCGGTCGGGCGGTAGCCAAGCGCAAGCGCCGGCTGGGGAAAGTTCATGGTGAGCACCATGACTGAGTTTGTGAAGAAGGTGGCGCTAACGCGCCCGATCGACCGCGACGGCGTCAAGATAACAGCGGTTGGTCTGCAAAGGCCAACCAAACAGGTCATTGATGGCTGGAACGCCACATTGCGAAAACTTGAGGCCGATGCAGAACGCCCACTGACCGAAACTACCAAGTGGCTTCATGCCATTGCTCACATGACCGACCTACCGATTTCGGCAGTTCGGATGCTTTCGGTTCCCGACGCCAAGGCGCTGGCGCACCATATATGCGATCTGAAAGCTGAGCATGGGAGAGCAGGATAATGGCTCAACTCACGTCCAGTCTCATCGTCAAGCTCATTGACGGCGTTACCGCGCCAGCCGCGAGAATGTCGAAATCCCTGCTGGGGCTGAATAAGGCCTCATCGGGGAGTTTCGGAACGCGGTTGACGGGGGCGATCAATAGCAATAACGCAGCGCTAAGCAGGGCGCGTGGGCGGCTGTTTGACGCCGCCGCCGGGTTTTACGCCCTAAAGGGGGCTATCGCGGCTCCGGTCACCGAAGCCATGAATTTCGAAAGCGCCATGGCCGATGTGCGCAAGGTGGTCAACTTTGATACGCCTCAGGGCTTCACCGACTTCAAGACGCAACTGCTAGAGCTATCCCGGTCGGTTCCCCAAACGGTCAACGGCTTGGCAGAGATTGCCGCCGCTGCCGGGCAGGCCGGTATTGCCCGCGAAGATCTGATCAAGTTCACTGATGCGGCGGCCAAGATAGGCGTTGCCTTTGATATCAGCGCCGACCAGTCGGGCGATGCCTTGGCCAAGCTCATGACCGGTCTAGGGCTTACCGTCGATCAGGCGGTTTTGCTTTCTGACAGCATGAACAATCTGTCCAACTCGCAAGCATCGAGTGCGGCAGAAATTCTTGACGTGGTGCGCCGCGTCGGCGCTCAGGCCAAATTGTACGGGTTCACGGCAGAGCAAACGGCGGCGTTCGCGTCGGCAATGATTGCAGCCGGTGCTGAAAGCCAAGTGGCTGCAACGTCATTCCGCAACATGGGCATGGCCCTCACGCGCGGCGCCAGCGCCACCAAGCGCCAGCGTGAAGCCTTCAAAGATCTCGGCATGGACGCCAAGACTGTGGCGGCCGATATGCAGCGCGACGCGGTGGGCACCACGACAAAGGTTCTCGAAGCCCTGTCAAAACTTCCCAAGGAAAGCCAGGGCGCCGTCGCCAGCAACCTATTCGGCAATGAGGCGCGGGCGCTTGGTCCATTGCTGACCAATCTTGATCTGGTCAAAAAGAGTATCGGGCTGGTGAGTGACGAGGCTGACTATGCCGGATCGTCATTCAAGGAATTCCAGATCAGGTCGAACACCTTCGCGAATAGGGTGTCGCTGTTCAATAACCGCCTATCGGAAATGAAGATCACCATCGGCAACGCGCTCATTCCGGCGCTTACCGATTTGATGGCCGCGATCACGCCGGTCATTGAGGCGGTTGGAAACTTTGCGGCGGCGCACCCTGAGCTTACTCGGAATGTTCTGGTGGCCGCCGGTTCGCTGGTAGCCTTCAAGATCGCCATGGCCGGGCTGACCTTTGTCGGTCTATTGGGCAAGGGCGGGGCATTGTCCCTGCTTTCCATCGGCTTCAATACCATCGGCAAGTCTGCCATTGGCGCCAGCCGGGCGGCAAAGGCCGCCGTCGGCTTGCAAGCGGCGCTGGCTGGTATGAGCGGCGTCAAAATGGGTGGGCTGGAAACCATGGGCGTAGCCCTTAGGGGCATGGCCATGGCGGTTCCCGGCGTGTCGGCCATCGGTACGGCACTCACGGCGGTAGGCGCCGCCCTGGCGGCAGTCTCGGCGCCGGTATGGGGCACTATTGCAATCGCGGTCGCGGCGGTAGGCGCCGCCGGGTTCACGCTCTGGAAATATTGGGACCGCGTATCGTCGGTCTTCGGTGGCGTGGCCTCGCGCATTGGCGAAGAATTGCAGCCAGCGCTTAAGCTGATCGAGCCAGTAACCACACCTATTGGTGCTGCGGCTCGCTCAATTGGCGATGGCTTCCAGTTTGCCAGCGACAAGATCAAGGCCTTTAGTGGCTGGATCGCGTCGTTCTTCCAGCGCGAAACGCTGAGCGATGAGCAAAAGGCCGAGTTCTCTAAGGCCGGGTATGACGTGGCCGACGCCATGATCAATTCGATCAAGGACGCCTTCAACAACTTCATTGAGTGGATGAAGGGCATACCGCAGCGCATTGTTGAGGCCATTGGCACAATTGATCTGAGCGGGATTATCCAGTTCCCCGATGTAGGGGGTGGCTTTCCAGCTTTGGCGGCCCAGTTACGCCGAAGGCCAACCGCATTGTGCCCACATCGCCCATGAGCGCGCCCGATGCTCCTTCGGGCCACCGGGCAACGGGCGGGCCGGTATGGGCTGGCGGATCGTTCATTGTCGGCGACGGCGGCGAGGAAGAAGTGTTCACGCCTAAGTCGTCGGGCACGATCACACCGGCCAGCAAGGTTGGCGGCGGCAACATCACGATTGGGCCGTTCACAATCTCAGGCGGGGGAGATCCTATGGAGACTGCCCGGGCAGTCGCCCGCGAGGTCGAAAGCGCAATGAACCGGCTGATGCGCGGCGCCCACACAGATAGCGAGGCTTGGGACACCTGATGCAAGCGCTCAAACAATTAAGGACAAGACCATGAGTACCTATTTGCCACTATTGGCTGAGCGCCTTCTCAACAGGCCGCTCCTTATCGAACCTGCAAAGGCCCACACGATCTTAAGCGTGCTGGAAGGTCGGATTGCACCTGGCTTGATGGAGGAAACAGTTCCTCCCGACGCCAGCCGATTTATCGGCTCAGGAAAGCGACCCGACGGAGGTGGCAGTTTTGTTCGCGCATTGGGCTCAACAGCGATCATCACCATTGACGGATCACTGGTGAACCGCGGCGCTTGGCTGAACAGCAACTCTGGTCTGGTGTCCTATGAGGGCATTGCGGCCCAAGTGAAGGATGCTGCCGAAGACAAAGATATCAAGAATATCGTGCTCGATATCAACAGCTCCGGCGGCGAGGCCACCGGCATGTTCAGCGTGATCGAGACGATATGGGCCGCGCGAAAGACTAAGCGCGTCATGGCAGTCGTAAACGATGTGGCTTGTAGCGCTGCCTATGGCATCGCGAGCGCCGCTGACCGCATTTACGTGTCACCCACGTCAATAGTGGGGTCCATCGGCGTTGTAATGATGCACCTCGATCGATCCGTTGAAATGGCCACGAAAGGCATTCGCCCGACGCTGATCCATGCGGGAGAGCACAAGGTAGACGGTAACCCATTTGCGGCTTTGGACGACGATGTTCGCGAAACGCTCCAAAGTGATTGCGATACCTTTTATCACCAGTTCCTTGCATTCGTTGAGGGCGGTCGAAAAGGCCGCCTATCAGCAAAGGCGGCCATGCACACAGAGGCGCGAACGTACATTGGGGTAGCCGCGATAGCAGCCGGTCTCGCCGACGATTTTGGGTCAATTGATGAGGTCATTGCGCGGCTGGCGCGACCAGCATCAAAGTCGGCAACCCCTGTTGCAGGTTCCATAGCGGGGCATCCGGCGCCCACGGCGACGAATGCGGCTCAGAGCAGCAAGGCAGATGCACAAAAGGGTTGGGCCAAGGCGTTTAGCGCCCGCGCCCAAACTCAAAGCGACGGCAAATCAGCTAATGGCTCCAACAACGGCTGGAAAAAGGTCTTTGCCGGTGCGGACAAGCTCAACCTCAATGCGAGGCCACTGGAAGCGCCCGCGACGCCCAATGAGGGCTGGCAAAAGGCTTTCGGCGCCAAGAAGACGGATAGCGGCCAGCGGCCTGACAGCGATACCCACGGTTGGAAAAAGGCTTTTGCCGATAGGGAGAGGGGCGATTTGAATGCGCGCCCCACTTGGACGCCGGCGTCCGGTAATCACGGCTGGGCAAAGGCCTGGGGCAAAAAGCCAAGCCGAAACTCCAGGCAGTGAGGGGGGCGGGCAAATGGAACCAGTTTCGAGGTTGAAATGGCTTGAGCAGGTAGCTGAGGACGGCGATCTACCGCCGTCTTCGGTACGGGTGGCAATTGTTCTGCAGAACTATGTGAACAATAAAACGGGCGATGCGTGGCCCTCTCAGGCGCTGCTATGCGAGCGCCTGACGACCCGCCGAGGGCCAATGTCCCGCAAGGGTTTACAAGTGGCAATCGGCGCACTTGTCGATGCGGGACACCTTGCGGTGGAAATATGCAAAGGACGAGGGGCAACAAACCGCTATCGCCCTGTTCTGAAAAGCACGAGCGACCGTAAGCTGCAGGTCCGAGAAAATGCGAACGCCCGTACGCACAAAATAGATGAGAAAAAGGCGAACGCACGTTCGCACCAAACGGCGGATAAAATGCGTACGCCTGTTCGCGGGGGTGCGTACCTACGTACGCGGGGGTGCGTACGCACGTACGCAGGGGTGCGTACGCACGTTCGCACAGAACCTATAGAAGGAACCTATCTAAAGAACCTATCGAATGAACCTACCGAAAAAGACAGTGTGTCTGTCGAGGTTGTTGATGAGCTTTTGGGTGAGGACACAGACAGCCAATTCGAGACATTTTGGCAAGCTTATCCGCGCAAGGCGGCTAAGGCCGCCGCGCGTAAAGCCTATGCGACTGCAATAACCAAGATCGCGCCCGATACGCTCTTACGCGCCGCCATGGCTTATGGCGGCGCCACCGCCAACATTGAGCCCAGGTATATCAAGCATCCGGCAAATTGGTTGAACGCGGAGGGCTGGCTCGATGACAACCCGAGGTCTGATCAAGGCCAGACCCTAGACGCCGAAGGGAATGTAATTTCCGCGAACTTCCAAAATCGAGGTCGGCCAAATCGATCTGAGGAAATAGATCGCATGGTGGAAAACATCTGCGAGCAGGGAGGGAGCGTAATATGAATTTTATCAACCCGGTCTCAATTGACCCAAGTTTCATCCCCTATGAATTGCTTGCGATGGATCATCGTCAAAAGGTGGAGCTGTTCAACGATCAAAAGCGCGTCGGCCACTACACCAAAGGCGTCTATCAAGCGTGCAAGAACGCCGCAAGCATCTTTGAAGAAATCAAAAGTGATTTAGGCGATAGAACGTTCGAGGATTTTCTACATCCTGGCCCGTATTCCAATTTGAAAATTGCAGACGCTGAGCGGATAGCCCCCAACGTAATTGCGCGTCTGCCTGAAATAGCAGTCCTAGAAGCCAACAGAGATTTCGCCATAGCAGCGGCTCGGTTTTCCGCGCCTTACAGCGCGGTGGCCAACCTCATCGGCTTCTATGCAAAAGCATCGGTTTCCATAAATCTAACTGAGGAACGAATTTCGGCCACCACCGAAGCTCTTACATATTTTGAGGATAAGGATCATGACGGGAATGAATTCGGGGGGTTCGCCATTCCCGTCATACAGATTGCCCTTAGGAAGGCCATTGAGACCGAAAAATACTTCGCGCCAGCGGCGACGATAATTAATTTGTGCAAGGATGGTCGTCAGTTTTTTATTTGGGGTGAAGCCAAGCTGAATAGCTTAATTCGTCTCCATGAAGTGACAAGCGATTGTTTACCTGACCCGGCGTGGGTTGATAGTGGCAATGACGACGATATCCCATTTTAGGTGAGGGTGGGTCACAGGATGGCTGCGGGCGCGGCGCGGGGCCACCCCACACGGGCGGAAACGCGAAGGCGAGTAAGGGAGATTCATTTTGACGCTCCGCCCACCCACGCCCCCTTAAAAGCTATTTGCGGTAGAGGGGGTACCTATAGGGACCGTACAGATGGGCTGGCCGACACGGGTAATTTTGCCCCCGGTTTTTGCCCGCTTTTTTCGTTTTCAAATTTCCATTTTGTTTTGTCCTGTCCGTCGTCAGATTAATTGGCGCAGTTTGGGTTTGGGAATCCATGCGATGATATAGCGCGAGTAATCGCCGAGCACGGTGGACAGGTACTTCCAGCGCCAGCCGATGATCCTGAAGTAGGTAAAATTGGTTTTTGCAGCATCAGGTCGGCAACGCATTCCTTCAACGCACCGGCCTCACGGCGCAAAACTCGGTGAAATCAGCGTTTTTTGCGAGAAGGGTAGGGCGACCTACACCGTCGGGTTTCTTCGAGAGGAAACAATCTGAGGAGTTGCCTTGCAATGGGAGCGGTGCCTCTGTCGGGACGGAAGCTGAAGGGCAGGATGGGGGCCGATAGCAGACTGTCCGCTATTGGCGGTGCTCGGCGACAAGCAGACACCCCGACGGAATAGCCTTGGATCCGCTTGTGGCCCAAAGCGGAACCCAGTTACTTATACGAAGAGGTTTCCTGACTTCGCTTGGCGATGTGGACTCCCGTTGCCACCTTCCGCGCCTTCGGCCATCGCTACGCGGCTTGCGCAACCGCAGCCAAGGCCGCATCCGCCTTGCCAACATAGGGCCAAAGGTATGGGACAACAGCGCAAAGTTTTCGAAGGTGCTGGCGAATGCCAAAGGCATCTTCCGCGGTCATCTCCTCCTGGGCGATCTCCACAAACCATGCCCCGACCGACTCGCACCACGCTTTGAGTTCAGGGTTCGCTGCCGAAGCTATCAGGCCAACGCGTATTAGGGCGTCAACGTCGAAATGAGTTCCGGGTCGCCGCCGCAGAACGCGGGCGAGGATGCGAACATCTTCGCTAAGTTCTGGTGCACGGGTAACCGCAGCAACGGTGGCCAAGCCTATCAGTAAAGCGAATGACTCTCCGTCGCTGTTGCCCATAGCAACTTGGTGCCGCACCTTCTTCAGTGCCTCTCCCGCGAGCCGCGAGTGCTCCTCGGTAATCCGGAACACGAGAGCTGAGTTCACAAGTCCCGCGAGCGATTGAGAATTGAGCGTCTCCCTATCCTTCTCGCCTCGCAGGTCGTCAACTAGCTCGGCCGGCAGCTCCATGGCTGGGACGGTCTTTCCCTCCAATGGCCCGGGCAAGTACGACATAGGAAATTTCACCCGAGCTCGCAGCCCCTCTTCGCCGTCTCCCTTCAATAGAGCGCGAAGCTTTTCCGATCCTTCGTTGTCCTCAAGCCGATTTCCTGCGGTGACTATTCGCGAAATCGCCTCGTCTTTAAGCCGCTCTGGAGACATGAAATCCGGGAGCCATCTCGGTTCGACGCGCAAATCGGCCAGCGCCTGCACAAAGAAGTCGCCACCCCTACCCATTGTCGCCCACTGCGAGAACGATTCAATCTGGACGTGGCTCAAGACGAGTTCGCGTTCAAACATCGCGGCCTGGGCCAACGCGGCGAGCCTCCGCCAGTACGGTGGTTCGTCGAGCATCAGGTTACGTCGTGACAGCTCGCCATCGACAAGCACGAACAAGCTGGCAGTGAGGGCAAACCGACTATCATCGGCGGTGACATCCTCGTCCCTAATCTCTTCGATCATTCTGATGAGACTACCCTCTATGCCTGGGTGGGTGGCGATCGATCGTATGCCGATCTCCACCGCAGCGATCTGCGAGAACCGATCCCCTCGATCCGCAAGCCACTCATAGGCGGTCACGACATCCGCCTTTGGCTTTTCGCCAAGTTCCACTAATTCGGAAATGGTGGAGTGGCCCCCTGCGACGAGAAGCGCCAAGGCAAACCCGACTGCTGGATCCCATCGCTGCAACGCTTCAATGTGAGCTTTGCAAGGCCCGGAAACGAAGTCGCCAAGTTCGGTCTTACCGAGCGACGAGCCGACTAAGCGCTGAAAGTACACTCGGCTATGCGGGATGATTGTGGGGATCGACGCCTTCCCGAGTTTCGCATCGGCGCGTATCTTTTCCCGAATGCGAACCGGACTCTGTTCTAGTTCGCCCATCAGTTGACTCACCTCTGCGTCGGACAACGGCCCGCCCTCGAGACGTTGCCGCCACATGTTCGCGGAAGCGTCATGTACGAAGTCGCGCTCAGCGATCCGATCGAACTCAGCTAGCCGGTCCGATGCCTTCGGTGAAACCATAGTGAACCCTGGAAGCTCAAAGGTCTCTGACCCAACTTTGCAAGCGACGATCGTCCGGTCGTCGTCAACTCTCAGCGCAAGTCCACAAGAACGTCCGTCTTCGGCGACGACAGTCCTGACTTGGGACCGATCCGCGTATAGCTCGCGAAGTGCGTTGAAAAACGTCGACCGCAGGAAGGCGAGGCCTAAAGCGCCGAAGGTAAGTTCCGCCTCCGATGGGATGTCTAAGGTTTGCTTGAAGCCCGGCAGGTCAACGATATCTTCACGTAGCGCCTCGTGAAAGTTGAGTAGCGCCGCAACCGCCTTGAGACGTTTTTGTTTCGATTCGGTCACGCGTCGTCCCCGTCGTCATCGAGCTCTGGCATTTCCCGGTTTGCCGTTGCTTCCACAACTCTACGGGCGATTTGCAGGACCCGCTCATAGACCCTTGGTTCGTGCTCTTTTACGGGTTCGAGGACGACGTGTTCGAACCAGTCCTCATATCGCTGGCGCACACTCTTCTCCGATCCAGGCAGCTGCGCAACCAGAAGGACCTGAGCGGCCCGAAGTTCGTCCGCTGGTGGGCGATCGGGGGGGATCTATGAGCCCACCCCCGTTGATCCAAGAACGGCAATAGCCATTCAGAGCGAGCCCTCGACACGTCTTCAGCCACGTCTGCTCGCCACTGCCTGCGAAGCGAATTGATGACGACTTGAAGATTTCCGTCGTTCCACTGAGACTCTTTGGGAAGCTGGAGCACATCAAGCATCCGGCTTTTTAGTTGCCCTTCTCGAATGGCCTTCAGTTCCGCGTTCTCGACCAAAGCCGCATCCGCCACATTGGCACTCGTCAGAGCGGCCTCAAGTTCCGTTGGTAGGATCGGCATCAACAGGAAGCCACCTCGCCGCAGGCGCGTTAGCACCTCCCCAAACGTTCTGTCCGAGATTGTCCCCTTTACTCTTAACGCGTCTAGGATGTCCAAAGATGTGAACACTGGTCGGCGACCTGACGGAACATCGATCGATCCATGTTGATTGAAGAACCGGTCATCGATGACAAACGCATCAGCGTCAGACACTGCAAACAGCCCGATGGTGGGCTGCTCAGTTGGATCGCTCGTATCGTCGTCAGAATCAGTTGCGGCCTGGAGTCCCAGCCGGATGTGGCCCGACCGGACACCATTGAGAACGGCTGCGCGAATGTCCTCAATGACGTCGTCGAGAGCAACCGTGTAGGCACGCCGATCCAAGAGCGCATCCACCAATGAGACTTCTCTCTTTGAAATGCGAGCTTTGAACCCCGCCGTCTTGAGTTTGGAAAGAAGACCAAGAAACTGGAAATAGCTAACCGCTACATCATCAAGATACAGCTCAGCCCCTTGAGGAATTAACCCAATCTGATGAGGCCACACGCCCTCGTGCGCCGAGAGATGCTTGATTGCGCGAGCCTCCTCCGCTTCAGTCAGATGACCAAGGCGCCTGAGGGCGGCAACCACGCTACCGCACGAAAGGATTGCTGGCTCGTAGCCGCTGACGTCGGATTGCTCTTCCATGAGACTGCCCGGCTTGTGAACCGGGAAGGGACGAACCACGAAGCTTGGCGTACCCGCTGCGGTAGAAGTCGATGCTGCGACCAGCATAGACGCAAGGTCCTCACCCACTTCGGTCTCGAGCGCCACGTTCGGCCTATCGGTCGGCTCAAAGGGCACCAACCCTTCGGAGTCGACCAAGCGCCGAATTTCCTCCGCGTCGCGAATGCGACTGGGTTGATGGAAGCGAGCCGCGCGACGTTGCTCTAGCAGCCAACCCATCGTTCGGTGCGAGAGCCTGACGCGTTCGAAATGCGCAAACGCGTTCGACAACTGACCGACGAACGCGAGATCGAGAAGCGCGGTAACGTCGAACGCCACGCACTTCCCTGTCACCTCAACAATAGGTCGCGTACCGCTGTAGGCGAACACCACACCACGCTTTCGAGGATCCGGTTGGTCGACGTTCGCTAGAGCGGTCATCGTGAACATTTCCAGCGGCGACCGGTTGACCAAGAACGCTCCCGCGTACATCGGCAGATCGCCTCTGAGGAGCTGATCCCAGGCGTCGTTCTCTCGACGATCCCAATCCGGCGCCATGTCCAATATCTGGCGGAAGTCGAACCGCTGCACCGGCCCATCGGCACCCGAGTTCGCCTCGGCAGTGACGAACCAAGCGTGGATTTCCTCAGTGCTTTCCCATCCGGCGGCGATGGCAGCCGTGTAGCAACTAATGAGTATGCCAGGATCACCATCGGCCTTGCGGGCAGCCTCGGTGATCAGATCGCGGTCCCGAGTAGAGCCAATATGCTGGGCCAGACTGCCCGCACGAAGCAACTCAGCGGAAGATAGTTCGTCGCGACGATCCCATTGTGTCTCAACGAATACGTTTAGGGCGCTCCAGTCGCCTGACGCGATCGCGATGTTGCTCTCAAGCGTTCGAGTGCTTTCGTTGTCAGAGTCCGCCCGGCTCTCCTCCAGCAATCTCTTCGCCGCAACGAGGTCGCCCAGACGGAAATGGGTCCATGCCTGAATGTGTTTGATGGTAGCCAGAGCAGCAAGCGCCGGATACCGAGAGGCCACGTCGAGCACGTCGGCGTACCTACCAGACCGATAAAGCGCCTCGACGTAGACAAACCCATGCGACGCTGTTTCGGTTTGTTCGAACAGCTCCTCTCCGTACACCGCAAGCTTCGCCCAGGCCATGTGTGTCCGCAGAGTGTCGAACAGGGTTAGAAGGCCCGGAAAGCGTTTGCCCTTCTGATAAGCAGCTTCGGCGCTCTCGATCGGATCGCTTCCCGCTTCGTCCGCGACTATCCGCCGAAGGCTTTCTATGGTCGCAACCGGAACGTCCTGCTTCTCAACTTCCGAAAGGACGGCACGAGCCTTGTCGAGCTGTTTTGACCTTGCGAGCGTCTCGACTTCGATCGCCTGTATCCACGTAGGATTGAAATATTCAGTCAGTTGGTCGCGATACTTCTCGATATAGACCGCAACCTCTGCCTCATCAGATTGCGATCTCGCCATCGCAAATCTCGCAACTGCGAGTTCGGCCGACTTGCCACCGGTTCGTGTCGATTCCCGCTCCAGCTCAAGCTCGACGGCATTCTTATCCAGCTTAACGCCGAATAGGAGAGCTATCGGCAAGCGCCTCAGGCGATGCTGTGGGTCCGACATGCTCGTTTCAAGAACACGCCAAGCCGCCGCACGGCTCTCCGCGTCTCTAAGTGACAGCCACAGCGCGTAGTCCGAGCTCATATTGGCCGCTCGGAACTGTCCCAAGAGCAGAAATGCTTCTTGAGACCTCTCGTAGAATGATTTGGCTTGGGTCCGGTGCTCAAGCGCGTCCGTCGTCGAGTTCAGCGGAAACTCATCGAGACCAATCGGAAGGTGCTCAAGCACACCTCCACGTAGCTCGGGATGGATCGCGGCCGCCAGGTGCGTGATTGCGGCAGAGTGAAGAAGCAAAGGCGTCGCTTCGAAGTCTGTCTCAGTCAAAGCTGCGACATCAGTCAGAGCTTGGTCGATGTCACCCGAAGCGATCCGTCGCTGGATGACACCGAAACGGCCGTCGCTATCCAGGTCAGCAGCAGAAAGGCCAGCCTCCTGCAGCCACCTTATCGCCTCCGCCGGTTCCTTCTTGTTGGCTGCGATTAAGAAGCGAGCCGTGTTGACCTGCTGTGTGGCAATACCAGCCAGCATCGCAAGTCCAGCAGATGCGTTTTGACTGCGAAACGCTGCGATGAAAGCGCCTGCAATCACGTTCTCTTCGCCAGCGCCCAGCGCTTTTGCTTCATCCAGACATTGCTCCGCTACGTCCAAGTCGACTGCAGCCAAGATACGGGCGCACCACGCGTAGGCAATACGCCTCGAAGCACCTGACGCAGCCTCCAGATCTCCGCCGCTTGCCAACTGCTTCGCGAGGCGCCGGGCTTCGCCGGGAGCGTCATAGCCGACGACGTATCTCGATTTTCGCAGTGTAGACAGGCGTCGTTCCAACTCGGCCGTGACAACCGCGTTCTCACCGACAGATCGCGGGCGTTGAGCGCCTTCGATTGCCGCCATGATATCGATTCGGGACGCACCTATTTGGGACGATAGCTTGTCGGTGCGCCGCTCAACGACCTCGCCGACATCAGCGATTGTATCAGCGATGAGCGTGTCCACGTGCTTTCCGGTGGTGGGCCTTGCGAGAAAAGCGAGCAGGTTCTGATACACATCCGCCTCGCGATTTCGCGGGGCCACGATGCTGAAGTGGTCCGCCACGATCGGGATCACGTTCGTTGCCGGAGAGAGCCCAGGATCGGCGCTGTCGGCTTTCACAACGATCCCACCTAGTCCGGGGATTCCCGCAAAAGACACCCGCTGAGTTTCGTGCATCACGAGAGCGTCGACGCTGTTCCTGTCAGCAAAGCTCCTAAACCAAACGTTCAGATCGCGGAGATGGGGATCATTGCGAGACAATCCGGCGGTCGTTGCGCGAGGCAACAAAAGCAATCCAAGTCGGTTCACGAACGACGCCTGATCTGATCCGCCGTGGGGCGTCCCGATGAACGCAATCTTACGAACTCTCCGCAGAAACTGCGCAACATCGGCGGAATGTGGAGCTTGGGCTTCGGCGAAGCGAAGGACCTGCTTCACGACCAGTCCACCAAGACTGTGCACAACGAAGTAGATGTCTCCGGTACGCAGGCCCGGTTCATTCACCAACCTGGGCAGTATGCTCGTCGCGCGGTCCGGTAGCGCAAGCGCGGCACCCTTCCTCCACCATGTGGAGGTTGCCTCATACCCGAGGCTCCAGACAACAACGTTGGGGATGTCCTGCTCCAGCCACTCCGGCCAGAAGTCCTTCGCACTCGAACCTGATAGCCAAGTTCCGTACGGCGCGCCATCGAGACCGTGCACGAAGATGACGTGCGCGGTCAGGCTCGCAGGCATTGCCTTTGGACGTATCAGGCTAACCAGAACGCGCCCCCAAAATAGAACGGGTGTATCTCCGCTACGATTCGCGACACCCGTCGAAGGTTAGGTGGTAAACAGATCGAATAGAGGCCATTGCACCGGTTTCGTCGTCTCAATGCAACTGCTACCACGACTTCCCCACAAAGACTTGCGAAAGAACGGTACAGGTCCGAACAACACGCCCCATTGGCGTCGATGCGTTCTGCAATCAACTGTCGAAGTGTAGCTTGTCCCCGATGCGGCGCATCCAGATACCAACCGGCCAATTGGCGATTGGTTATACGTCGTTCACAGTAGGCAAAGCTTTCGAGGTCCGCTCTTAGACGCAAAGGTGGCCCGGCGCTGCGCGTCCCCTATGCCCTCTTATCGGCAGCGGTCATCCTAACGGCAACGGCCGCAATGGGGCGCGTTTCTGACTGGCGGCTCGCGACCCCACTTCAGACGTTCACCGATCTTCTGCAAGTTCCCGGAAGCTGCCGTATCTCGGCGGATAACCTCCATTATGGAACGACCGCCGCAGAGCGCGTAAAATCGATTATGGAATGGGACGTTTACCGCTGCCAGGTCACATGCCTCCACGTTCCCTGGCAGCGGTAAAGACTTAGGGCGTCAGGTCCTTCGGCGGCTCAATACCGTTAATCAGCGAGGCGGTCGTTACGGTATTGGCCAACAGGCAAACGATGGTCATCGGCCCCACCCCACCCGGTACCGGCGTTATCGCCCCCGCCACTTCAGATGCAGATTTGAAATCGACATCGCCTAGCAGCCGGGTTCTGCCTTCCCCGCGTTCCGGCGCTGGAATGCGATTGATGCCGACGTCTATCACCGTCGCGCCCGGCTTGATCCAGTCGCCCTTGATCATCTGTGGCCGCCCGACAGCCGCCACTACGATATCAGCGCCTCGAACCACCGAAGCGAGATTCCTGGTCTTGGAATGTGCCATTGTCACCGTGCAATTATCGCGCAGCAGCAGTTGTGCCAACGGCCTGCCGACGAGGTTTGAGCGTCCGACGATCACAGCGTTTAGTCCCTCTAGCTGACCCAGCGTATCGCGCAGCAGCATCAGGCAGCCCAACGGCGTACAGGACACTGGCCCTGGCAGGCCGATCTGCAGTTTGCCTACGCTCGACGGAGTGAAGCAGTCCACGTCCTTGTCAGGCGAAATGGTGGCGATCACTTTCATGGGGTCGATCTGCTTGGGAAGTGGTGACTGCACCAGAATGCCATGTATGGCCGGATCGGCGTTGAGCTTTTGTACCAATGTCAACACTTCAGCCTCCGAAGTATTTTCAGGCAGCTCGTACTTTTCCGAATGCATGCCGAGCTCGACGGTCTGCTTCGCCTTCTGGCTTACATAAATCTCGCTGCCTGGATCGTGCCCGACGATCACCACAGCAAGACCAGGTGTCACGCCGTGCTCGTGCTTTAGGCGCTCGACGTGACCGGCAATGCGTGCGCGAAGTCCGTCAGCATAGGTCTTTCCGTTGATTATTTTGGCTGGCATGGAGACATCCTCTGTTTTGGGATGCCCAGGCGAGCGGCAAAATCTACTGTGCTCCCCGGTGGTCAACCACCTTCATCGCCAGTTACACAGTCCACAAATTATAGCTTAAAACAGGAAGCCGATCAAACGGCGCATAAATCAAGATTTGGGCACCAGAAAAACCACGCTGCAATCTCAATGGTTTGCACGGTGCAAAAGACGGGTGCGTATCTGCCCCTAGACGGTCCGAAAAAGTTTGGCTAGGTGGTAACGACTGCTTCCGACCACGGATGAACTGATGGCTGCCGGTCTCCTTCCCACCCCAGACCCGCTACCGAACGCAAGGACCCGCAATGGCAGCTATTGGGATTTTTCCCAGCGCCTTGGGACGACGGGAATGGGGCGCTGAGCCGTCTAATTAATCACGTCGGGGCTCGGCGGACATGGAGCACATCAATTCCCCGCAGCACAGATCTAAGACGCTCAAGCTGTCCCTGTGTTTGACGCAGGTCGCCAAGCGTAATCTTTCTCAGGCCGGCTGCTCAAATCAATAATGGGCGAGGCTTGGGACATTCCCTTTTGTGGACTAGCCGCAATCGCTACGCCATCCCATCCTGCATTATGTTGCCATCGGGCAATGCATGTAATGGCTCAATGGCGCGCCAACGCGTGGGCGCAAAATGCTATTTAAGCGGAACCGCGCAGGTGGATTGCCCCACTTCAGGCGTCGAAAAGAAAAGACGTTGCCGTCTGAGCGCTGAGCTTGAAGCTTTGCCTAGTCTGCCATCATGCAAGGTTGGCACAACATTGCCGAGCAGGGCAGGGCCCAACCCTACCCGCCATCCTACACCCTAGACCTGCGCCAACCGGCGGCGCGGGCCTCGGCTTCCGAGCAGAACCAGCGTTCTCCGTGGGAGGCGCTGATGCGGGTCTGGTTGTAATAGCGCTGACCGGGCACGTGATAGATTCGCTCGCCTCTGGTGCTGACATTGCCCTTGATGTTGCAGGCGTCATTCTCGGCTGACGAGGTTGAGACGGTGCCCATGACCAGCAGACTGCCGGAAATCAGCGCCGCCACGGCAAATGCAAATCTGGTCATCCAGGTCCTCCAGGCGGCACAACACCACGCGATACCCGTTACGGCAAGCTCGGCGAGGGTTTGCTCGCAGCGTCCGGTGGATGCAGAAGCGCGAACCGGCTGCTTGCGGGAGATTGAATGAGGGCCGCTCAACCATCGGTACTGGAGGCAAAATTCGCGACGCCAAGGCGCGGGCGCGTCAGGCCCTGACTGTGGAGCGCGACCTCAAGACCTTGGAGGCAGCGGCGGCGGCTTACCCTGACCATGGGATCCTCTCCTCTCGACCATCAATCAGATTAGGTGTTCTTTGTCGACCGTCAGCACCCACGGCACAGATTGAGGGTTGAGCTCTAAGGAGTGTTTTGGTCTCGTCGCTATGACGAAGGAACCAAGATGACGACCAAATCCTCGAACACCAAAAGCTGCCGAGCGGGTGATGAAGGACATTCGCCGGGCAACCCGGCGGCACGAGGGCGGCGCATTTTAGCGAAAACCCGCCCAACACGGGCGGGGAGTGTAGTTTGGAGGGCAACGCGCCGAAAGCGTTTCGCCCGCTTAGCCCCCTTTAAAACTGATTTAGGGAGAGGGGGGTACATTTAGGGACCGTATAGATGCACGGCAGACCACGGGTAATTTTGCCCCCGGTTTTTGCCCGATTATTTGGTTTTCATATTTCCGTTTTGTTTCCGTTTAATACCGCTAGTTTGGCGCCAATACGCAGAACTTCGTTTAGCGCGTAGTGCCCTCAGGGCCTGCCCATTTGTGTGCATGGAAGAGGAGATTTGAACCCTGAAATTCCTGTGGACCTCCCCTCGAAAGACACGCTACGGTGTTGGCTGGGGTGAGGCATGTTCGGAAAACCAAGCATTACTATGAATAGCCGGTTGATTAAGCAGCTGGAAGAAGGCGAGCGTCGACCGGCGCAGCACGAGCGGCCGCGCTCGGTCACGGACAAGGGGTTCAACAGCTTCGCCACCCCCGGCATCCAGGCAGTATTTGAGGGTTTCGACTTCTTCGGCGCGCTCATGAACCAGCACATCGCCAAGCCATGGACGATTGAGGAGACGGGCGACACGCTGGTGAAGGACTGGAGCAGCGACAGTCCTGAGCTCGGTCGCACCTACCAGGTCTTTTACAATGGCGTGACGCTTGGCCGCCTCCAGGTAACTGAGGGCGCGAACACTGCAGGCGGCTTTCGCGAGAAAATCGAATGGCACCGCGAGAATCGCGCGGCGCACGCTCTCCTCGAGCTGAACCAACTGCGCTATGTCCCGTACGAGGACGTGCTCTCGCTGGTGTCGACGATCGAGCTTTTAGTTGGGCCGTTCGAGAATAACGATATCGCCCGGCCACGCGCTCGCGCCAACGCCGCAGCGGCGCTTACCGGCTATCTCTGGGAGGTGCAGCGCGCCGACGACCAGTATGCCCCGGATTTTGAGCACCGGGTTGACGGGCCCTACGATCTCCTAAAGCTCACCACCGATCATTGGAAGGAAGGCGGAATTGACCCATTCGAGCGTTGGAATGGGGACCGGGTACGATGATCAAATGGTGGAAGCACAGGGTCTATTACGGCGACGTCATGGCGCAGATCATGATGATGACGCTGATGGTTGGACCTGAGGGCAAGATCCTCGAAAAGCACATTGGTATACGCGACGCGATCCGCAAGAACTTTGACGAGGGCACACCGCCCGCAGTTGCTGCAACGCACGTCGCCGCCGCGCTGATGTCCTACGCGATTGAGCAGGACGATGACACCGTGCGGAAGCAGATCGTCGAGCAGCTATTGGCGCAATGGTCAGTACTAGGGCCGGCCGAGCAGCGGGAAATCAGCCGGCAGTTGACGGGTGGAACACTGAACCAAGACATGCTGCTGACACGCTGCCAGTGGCTGCTCATCCGCGGGCAGGACCTCCTGATGGAAGAAAAGATCGAATTGCACGACTTCCGTATCCTCAAGGACTCGATCTATGGACCACTTAAGGGTGAGCCATCGAACACCCGCATGTTGGATCGCGTCGACGAAGCGCTAGATGCAGCCTTCGGTCCGCGCGTCTAGAGGTCGAACCGCTTCACCGACTATGGCCTTCAACTTGGGTTTGTGGATCTATTCGCGTGCTCAAAGATCGGTGCACATCGGCAAACGTGCTTGTGTGCACATATCGGTTGGGCGATTTAGAGCGCGAGCTCGGCGTCGAGTTTTTCATCGACGATTGAGCCCAAGCGCATCGCTTCAAGGCCAATTGCGTCGACCGTCCATTTGGCACCCAAGCAATGGCTTGGCTACAGAAAAGGCGTTGGAAAGGCCGCAGAGTGAGCGTGGAGAATCAGCGTGGCAACATTGACAGCAGTTGCTCAAGAGGCCGCACTTCGGTACGCCGGTCTAAAGTAGGATCAAGATAGCAGGAAATATCCAAGCAAATGAATTGGGATCGGTCAAAAACGTATTGGATATAAACCCTTGATTTGGTACGATAATTCATCTTGTTTTGTGATCCGATATCTGAGAAGATTGAGGTCTTCCTCATTTGCCCGTTTCATTTGCGAGAGGCGTAGACCGATCTCTACGCCTCTCTTTTTTTCGCGTTTACGTCCCGGCTGATTTTTGGGCCGCAAGCTTCTTGCAGCCTCGCCTGCATATACTCGATCAGCGCTTAACGAGTGCGCGCGCTGGATTGACCGCGAGGGCCTAGTTGACCTTTCCCTTTCGCCTGGCTGTTGGATTTGTTCTACGAATATTGATGAATTCCAATAGATTTGTTGGAATAAAACCAAATAATGCAAATACATATTGGTTTTGTATATTTCCATTTGCCCATCTTATACAGACATGCTTATCGTTTGCTAGTGGATTGATTTCAATCAAATAGAAACGAGGAAGATATGATCATTCAAATGACACCCACGCCAGAGTTGAAAGTCGCATTGACGGCGTATTACGCCCTCCAAATGGCCCCCTTCTTGATGATAGGTGACGTCGATTTGGGCGACCGGGCGGCCGTCATCGCGCAGCTCAGGGTCGCCAGCTTCCCCCCGGAAATTATTGGTGATTGCCTCGATGTAACGTTGGCCCTGGCGAAAAGCTCTCAGTGAACCTGAGCGGGTTCTGCCGGACTGCCGATTGCAATTCTAGTTGATGAAAGCCGCCGGACACGTTGGTTCGCTACTGGTTGCCGCCGTTCAGAGTTTGCGTGACCATCTATATCCATAGTGTTCGAATAGCGATCGGTAGGTCTCAGGGATATTCTTATCCCATGGAAGCAGTTGTAAGCCAAATCCCCTGGTCAATCCGTTTTCGCGTGCCATTATGGGGTCAAGCGCAATTGCCGCGTCTGTCATTCTAGGGTAGCCCCCCAGCTCGTTGAGGCCATTGTAGAATGAGCTCGCAACGCAGTCTGCTATTTGGCATCCCGAAGAAGTTTTTGCGCTGACTGGGCCGATCAGTTTCCAACTGACCACCGTGGGTTCGATTACGCGCTTGCTCAGGAATGTAGCGTTGTTAAATGCCTGAAGTCGCAGAACCTCGATATAAGCTCGCGTCTGACTGTACCGTATCCCGCCAGTTCTCGCCAAAATGACTTTCATGCGTTTTGGCGATCCAAATTCTTTGAGGCTTGAGCGCAGTACCGTAACCGAGGCGCGTTCCAACAATATACGTAAGCAAAAATTGTAAAATGTATTCTCACCCGGGATCCGCTGGGCCCTTGGGTTTTTGTGGCCCCGCATATTTGATTTATGGGAGGCGACCACAAAGGCCCTCGTTTTCAGGCCCGCGATTTGTGTCGCCACCTCAATTCGCTTTCGACGGTTGAGCTTTTTATAGTGCAACTCAGGCCCTTGAGTTGCGCCTAAGGTTCGGCGAATTTCTGAAATCCATTGGGGCACCTCAGGTTCGTACTTTTTCGCAATTACGATGCCGCCGAGTACAAGCCATTCGGTAGAACCCTGGTCTCCCTCCGTCGCGGTGCGTGTCCCAATATCGCCTGCCTCATCAACATAAAGCACGTACTCATATTCAGGGAGATCGGTATCTATTTCTTCGTAGTCCGGCTCAGTTCCGCTCACGAAATCGTCGTCCTCGACTTATTCGGGCCGGGGGATTGAGGTGAAAAAATGTTACCCCAGCGTTACCCTAGCCGATAGTTTTTAAAAATTGCGCTAGATACAAATCTACCTAAGTCATTGAAAATAAATGGTGATCCCGACAGGATTCGAACCTGTGACCAACAGCTTAGAAGGCTGCTGCTCTATCCAGCTGAGCTACGGGACCGTTTGGGACTGTTTAGCCTATTTGGATGGAAAATGAAGGTCAGTTTCGAATTTTAGTTGGGTTTCGTTTTCCTCGATTTCGAGGCATTGGGGAAAGGCGGGGGTCGGAACGTAGAAATTCTGCTGCTGCGAGATTGTACCGATCAAGAATTTTGAAGTGCTGGGGAAACCTCTGTTGGGAATCCGAGAGGCTTAATGCCTGGAAATTTCGCTAACTAATGATAAAATAACAGTTTTTATTGATCATCCGCCCCCGATGGCGTTGCGCGCGCATAAGCGTGCGAATGGATCTTGACAGGTGAGGCTTAAGTATCTGACACTAATGAAATCGATTGCATAGGTCTTGCAAAGCAGCCTGAAATCGATTGCAGCCGGTTGGCGGGAAACTCCCAAAGAGGATTGTCCAGCCGCTGACTGCTTCGCCGGAGCCTCGTGCTCCAGGAGTTCGTTGGGAGGTTTACATATGAAAAAATTTACAGTGGCTGCCGCCATGGCGGCCGCATTGATGTGCGGTACATCGGCTTTTGCTACCGATCTGGAAGTCACACATTGGTGGACTTCGGGCGGTGAGGCCGCCGCCGTAGCCGAGTTTGCCAAGGCGTTCGACGCAACCGGTAATCACTGGGTTGACGGTGCCATCGCTGGTTCCAGCGACGTTGCCCGTCCGTTGATTATCAGCCGTATTCTTGGGGGCAACCCAATGGGTGCGACCCAGCTCAATACCGGCCGTGACGCCGAGGATCTGATCAAGGCCGGTCTGATGACCGATCTAACAGATTTGGCAAAGTCCGAAGGCTGGTACGACGTTATCCGTCCCAAGAAGTTGCTTGAATCCTGCGAGTTCGAAGGCAAGCTCTACTGCGTACCTGTCAATATTCACTCATGGCAGTGGCTATGGCTGAGCCGTCCGGCTTTTGAAGATAATGGCATGGAAGTGCCGACTGATTGGAATCAGTATGTTGCTGATTTCCCAAAACTGCGTGAAGCGGGCGTCATTCCATTCTCGCTGGCACAGGGTTGGCCAACCAACGGTATCTTCGGCGTTCTTCTGGCCGGTGTCGGCGGAACGGATCTGTTCCTCGCCGTAAACCGCGACAAGGACGTTTCGGCAGTCGAAGGGCCTGATTTCCGCAAGGTTGCACAGGCTTATGCCGATCTTCGTGACGCTGTTGATGTCAACGAAACAGTTGGGCAGTGGAACGAAGCCACGGCGCAGTTAATCAACAACACAGCAGCAGGCAATATCATGGGCGATTGGGCCCAGGGTGAGTTTGCCGTCGCTGGCAAGGTTGCCGGCAAGGACTATGACTGCCTGCCAGGTCTTGGATTGAACGCGGTTCTGGATACGGGCGGTGACGCATTCTACTTCCCCAAGAATGATGATCCGGCCATCACCGAAGCTCAGCTAGTGTTGGCCAAGACCATGCTGTCGCCTGAAACTCAAGTCGCGTTCAACCTCAAGAAAGGCTCGCTGCCAGTTCGCGGCGACGTCGACATGAGCGCTGCCAACGCCTGCATGCAGAAGGGTCTGAAAATTCTTGAAGATCCCAATGGCGTTTTGCCCTCCGGCGAACAGTTGCTTTCGAGCGATACCCAGCAGCAGCTACAGGATCTTGAGATCGAATTCTTCTCGGACAAGTCCATGTCGATCGACGATTTCGTGGGTCAGTTTGCTGACATCATGGGTTCGGCAGATTAAGCGGTTCGTCTAGCTGAATTAGATCGTGGCCGGTTGGGAGATATCCTGGCCGGCCATTCTTGAAATCCAAGCATGAGGAGGTTGGTTGCATGGCTGACCTGAGCCATTCACGTTCGGCAGCGATTGCTGCAGGGAGCGGACCAAGGCGACTATTCCACAATCTGTTTGTACGCAATTTCAGCGCCAAACTCGCAGCAACGCCCATGATTATGACGGTATTGATCGTCTTTGTCGGCTGCACGGCGTGGACCATATTCTACTCGTTCACCAATTCGCGCTCTTTGCCGTCAGGCGAACTGGTCGGATTTGATCAATATACGAGGTTGTTTTCAAATCGTCGCTGGAATGCGTCGGTTATAAACATCATGACCTATGGGGTGACTTCCCTGTGCTTTACCATGGTGGTTGGTTTTCTGCTGGCTGTCTTCATGGATCAAAAAATCCGCTTTGAGAGCGCGTTTCGAACGATATTCCTGTACCCATTTGCGCTCTCGTTCATCGTGACGGGGCTTGTATGGCAGTGGATCATGAACCCGGCCTTCGGCTTGCAGGAGACTGTTCAAAACTGGGGCTTTACCAGTTTTACCTTTGATTGGCTCAAGAACCGCAACATGGTCATTTATGCGCTGGTTATTGCCGGGTTATGGCAAGGGACGGGCTTTGTCATGGTGCTGCTTTTGGCGGGGTTGCGTGGCATTGACGAGGAAATATGGAAGGCGGCACGGGTCGATGGCATTTCGACGTGGCGGACCTACCTCTTCATAGTGTTGCCGATGATGCGCGGCGTAATCGTTACGACGCTTGTCATCGTCGGGTCGGGGATTGTGAGACTGTATGACCTTGTGGTCGCCATGACGCAGGGCGGGCCGGGTATATCCTCGGAAGTGCCTGCGAAGTACGTCTACAATTACATGTTTGGCGCCGGCAACCTGGGCCAGGGACTGGCCGCATCCTCGGTGATGCTGCTGACCGTGTTCATCATCCTGATACCGTGGATGCTGATCGAGTTTCGCCCAAAGCATCACAGTTAAGGTCAGGTCGGGAGCCACCAATGTCAAATATTGAGGCCAGCGGGCCCAAACCGAGAAGTTTTTTCACGACCTCACGCATCGTCACCTATTCGGTGCTGTTGATCGCAGCGATGTACTATCTGTTTCCCTTGTATGTGATGATCACGACGTCGCTGAAGGGCATGCCTGAAGTGCGGCTGGGCAATATATTTGCGCCGCCGATGGAGGTGACGTTTGCCCCCTGGGTCAAAGCCTGGGACAGTGCCTGTACCGGTCTTTACTGCGAAGGGTTGAAGCCGGGCTTCTGGAATTCGGTCAAGATTACCGTGCCCAGCACCATCATTTCGGTTCTGATCGCGGCGGTGAATGGATATGCGCTGGTAAATTGGCGCTTCAAGGGCTCGGAAATATTCTTCACCGTTCTGCTTTTCGGTTCGTTCATTCCCTATCAGGTCATGCTCTATCCGCTGGTGATCATCACCGCGCAGCTCAAGGTGTTTGGAACATTGCAGGGGGTGGTGTTGATCCACACGATCTTCGGCATGCCCATTCTGACACTTCTGTTCCGCAATTACTTCGCGTCTTTGCCGCAGGAATTGTTCAAGGCGGCGCGTGTTGATGGGGCAGGATTCTGGCGCATATTCTTTGAAATCATGGTGCCAATGTCGTTGCCGATCTTTGTGGTTGCGATCATCCTGCAGGTCACCGGTATCTGGAATGACTTCCTATTCGGTGTCGTGTTCGCCGGAACCACCAACTATCCAATGACGGTGCAGCTCAACAATATCGTCAATTCAGTGCAAGGCGTGCAGGAATACAATGTCAACATGGCGGCGACCATCCTGACTGGCGCCGTGCCGCTCATCGTCTATTTCATCTCGGGAAAATGGTTTGTACGCGGCATCGCCGCTGGCGCCGTGAAGGGTTAAGCAGATGCAACACAGTGTTTCAATCAAGGATCTTTCGCTCAATTTCGGTAATGTGAAGGTGTTGCAACATCTTGATCTGGATATCGGGCAGGGCGAATTCATCGTGTTGCTCGGCCCTTCGGGGTGCGGGAAGTCGACGCTGCTCAACTGTATTGCCGGGCTGCTAGACGTCAGCGAGGGGCAGATATTTATCGGCGGCAAGAACGTCACATGGGAAGAACCCAAGGACCGTGGCATCGGCATGGTGTTCCAGTCGTATGCTCTTTATCCGCAAATGAGCGTGGAGCGGAATTTGTCGTTTGGATTGCGCGTATCGGGTATGAAGAAAGATGAAATTGAAAAGCGGGTTAGCCGCGCCGCCGAAATTTTGCAGATCGGACCCTTGTTGCAGCGCAAACCGGCCAATCTGTCGGGTGGTCAGCGTCAGCGCGTCGCTATTGGCCGGGCGTTGGTGCGCGACGTCGACGTATTCCTGTTCGATGAGCCGCTTTCTAACCTCGATGCTAAATTGCGCTCCGACCTACGTGTCGAGATCAAGCGACTTCATCAGCGCCTAAAGAATACGATGATTTATGTGACCCATGACCAAATCGAAGCTCTGACATTGGCGGATCGCATTGCGGTCATGAAGGGCGGCGTCATCCAGCAGTTGGATACGCCCCACGTCATTTACAATCGTCCGGTCAATCTGTACGTCGCCGGGTTTATCGGTTCGCCATCAATGAATTTTTTCGAAGGGTCGTTGGCAGGCGGGGCGGAACCGGTGTTTACCGCAAATGATGGTACCAAGATTTCGGCGCGTGGCTATAAGTTTGATGTAGCTCCGAACACGGCAGTCACACCAGCGGTATTGGGTGTGCGACCCGAGCACGTCGTGATCGGGGAAGGCGCTAAATCGATGACGTTCCAAACCGAAATCGAGATCGAAATTGTTGAACCGATGGGATCTGACACGCTGGCTTGGACTAGCATTGCCGGTCAGTCGGTCACCTTCCGCTGCGACAGCGACGTGCCATTGGCAACAGGACAGAAAATGCTGGCAGGCTTTGATGTTGAACGTGGATCACTGTTCAACGCCGAGACTACCAACAGACTATAAATCACAAATTCTGGGTGCCGGTCCGGCGGATCGGCACTCTCAAAGCGACACACCATTTCAGCAATGTTACTTTCTGCGCGATCTGGCTTTCTGCGCGGCGGGACAGGGTCGGTAGATCCAGCTATCGCTTGGCCAACACCGGCGGCTAGCGCAAATCCAAACCAAAGAGGCATCTCGATGACCCAATTGTCATTTCAGCTCTATAGTGCACGTAATGTGGCTTCACTCGATGAATTCCTGGGCAAGCTGAGCGCGCTTGGTTATTCGCAGGTTGAAGGCTTTGGCGGGCTTTATTCTGACCCCGCGGCACTCGCTGCCAGCCTGAAAAAGCACGGCCTTTCAATGCCAACCGGTCATTTTGGTCTGCCTCAGCTTCAAGATACGGCTTCGGCGTTGAAAGCCGCCGAAACGCTGGGAATGAAGAAGCTATTTTGCCCCGCTATACCAAAAGAGGAGCGGACCGGCGACGACGCCAAGTGGATTGCGCTGGGAGAAACTCTGGCCGAATTGGGAGAAGTCTATTCAGCGGCCGGATACGGATTTGGCTGGCACAATCACGATTTTGAGTTCGTCAAAACAAACTCCGGACGGACCCCGATGGAGATCATCCTTACGACAGCGCCCAAGATCGAGTGGGAGGCCGACGTTGCCTGGATCGCGCGCGGAAACGCTAATCCCAACGAATGGTTCGATAAGTATGGCGACCGGATAACGGCGGTTCACGTCAAGGATATTGCTCCTGAGGGCGAGGCGTTGGACGAAGATGGTTGGGCCGATGTGGGGCAGGGCGTTTTGAACTGGGACAGCCTGATCCAGGATGTGATCGGCAAGACCAAGGCCGAATATTTTGTGGCTGAGCACGACAATCCATCGGATGCGGAACGCTTTGCGCGTCGGTCGTTTGATGCGGCCAAGGGTTGGTAACTCATTTAACTGGAGGCAAAAGATGGATCTTTCATTTCAACTGTTCAGCGCGCGCAATTTTCCGCTCGATGACGTGCTCAAGACTGTTGGTGGGCTGGGCTACAAATATGTTGAAGGGTTCGGTGGTCTGGCCGCGGGTGGGGAGGGGTTGGGCGGACTTTATGAAGATCTGTCTGGCCTAAAGGCCAAACTCGATGCCAACGGGCTTTCGATGCCCACTGCACATGTGGGGCTGGACTTGCTGGAGCAACCGGACAAGGCGCTGCGGATCGCCGAGGTGCTGGGAACAAAAGTGTTTTTGTGTCCGTGGTTAGCGCCCGAGCAGCGGCCGACGACAATTGAAGGTTGGCAGGCATTTGGCGAAAAACTTGGCCAACTTTCAAAACCTTTCAGCAGTGCTGGCATTACCTTTGGCTATCACAACCATGATTTTGAGTTCGCGAGGCTGCAGGATGGTCGCTATCCGATGGATGTCCTGCTGGCCGCTGCGCCCGATGTATGCGCTGAGGTGGATATTGCCTGGATCTATCGCGGCAACGCGGATCCATTTCCGTGGCTTGAGGCCAATGGGGATCGTATCGTTGCCGTGCATGTCAAGGACCTGGCGCCTAGTGGGGAAAATGCGGACGAGGACGGTTGGGCCGATGTAGGACATGGCCGACTGCCTTGGCGGGACCTTTTAAGCCACGTCAAAGCCAACACCAAGACACGCTATTTCGTGGCCGAGCATGACAATCCGACTGATGTCAGCCGCTTTGCCAAGCGGTCAATTGCGGCCGTCAATTCATTTGGAGTTTGAGAATGACCAAGACCTACGGCGTCGGCATCATGGGTGCTGGCAATATTTCGAGCGCGTATTTGCGTCTGGCCCCCTTGTTCAAGGGGTTGGATGTGCGCGCTGTTGCCGACATCATTCCGGAAGCCGCCAAGAAGCGGGCAGATGAGTTTGGCGTGGCAGCACAGACGCCCGACGAACTGCTTAAAAACAGTGAGTTGGATGTGATCGTTAATCTAACGATTCCGGCGACGCATTACTCGGTTTCGATGGATATCGTATCTGCGGGCAAGCACGCCTATTCAGAAAAGCCATTTGTTTTGACGCTGGAAGAAGGCGAAAAGCTCAAGGGTGCGGCGGAGTCTCGCAATCTGCGGGTCGGCAGCGCGCCCGATACTTTCCTGGGCGGGGCCCACCAGCAGGCGCGCGATATTATCGACAGCGGCAAGCTTGGTAAGATCATGAGTGGGACCACACACGTCATGAGCCGCGGCATGGAGCATTGGCATCCCAATCCCGATTTCTTCTTTCAGGTTGGCGCAGGGCCGGTGCTGGATGTCGGACCCTATTATGTGACCGATCTCATCCATCTACTGGGTCCGGTAAGGCGGGTAACCGCTTTTACCAACATGGCGCGGGCGGAACGCGAGGTTACGGCGGAAGGGCCAAACAAGGGAACTTTCGTTAAGGTCGGGACGCCAACGACCATCCACGGCGTGCTCGAATTTCACAATGGCGCAGTCATTACGCTTGGCGCGAGTTGGGATGTGGCAAGCCATGGGCACCACAATATCGAGCTCTACGGGACTGATGGGTCGATCTACGTTCCAGATCCAAACTTCTTCGGCGGTGATCTGGTGACGAGCGACATTGCTGGCACCAAGGCAAACGTGACACCTTGGTCGCATCCGTTCGGCATCGCCAATCAGGATCTCGACAAACCCAACCCGCGCGCCAACTACCGCACGGCCGGGCTTGCCGACATGATTGCCTCCATCGATGGCGGATACAAGGCAAGGTGCGGGCTTGATGTGGCTTTGCATGCGGTCGATGTCATGACGTCCTTGCTGGTTGCGGGGGAGACGGGGCAAGTGCAAACCCTGACCACGACTTGCGAGCGTCCGTTGGCGCTCGGACCCGAGGCGGCTAAGGCGCTTCTCAAGGACTAATTGATTGCAATAGGCTGACTTTGGCTCGATGGCAGATTCAAAGTCAGCTGGTGCGCTACAAACAGAAAATTTTTGAGGTACGTCCGTCACAATGTTGCCGGTGAATGATCAAGCGGTTAGAACCAATGCCATGCCGTCCCTTTGGGACAGCGCCAGACAAGGAGGAGCACGTCATGCAAACCATAAAAGGGCCCGCAATTTTTTTGGCACAGTTTGCCGGGGACACCGCGCCATTTGATACTTTTGACAATATCTGCAAGTGGGCCGCAGGGCTGGGCTACAAGGGTGTGCAGGTGCCGACCTGGGTCGGTGGGCTGATCGATCTGGAAAAAGCGGCGACCTCCAAGACTTATACAGACGAGCTGGCAGGCACAGCTGCAAAGCATGGTGTGGAAATTACCGAGCTGTCGACGCATTTGCAGGGACAGTTGGTTGCAGCGCATCCCGTTTATGACACCATGTTTGACGGGTTCGCCCCAGCGAGCGTGCATGGCAACCCAAAGGCTCGACAGGAATGGGCAGTACAGCAGCTGCATTGGGCGGCCAAAGCCTCTAAAAATCTGGGCCTGACTGAACATGCGACCTTTTCGGGCGCATTGGCATGGCCTTTCCTTTACCCATTTCCGCAGCGTCCTGCTGGATTGGTGGAAGAGGCTTTTGACGAGTTGGCGCGTCGTTGGTTGCCAATTCTTGATGCCATGGATGAGAACGGCGTTGATCTCTGCTACGAAATTCATCCCGGCGAAGATCTACATGATGGCGTGACATATGAGATGTTCCTTGAGCGGGTCAAAAACCATCCGCGCGCCAATCTGCTCTATGATCCCAGCCACTTTGTGCTGCAGCAACTCGATTATCTCGACTACATCGATATTTACCACGAGCGGATCAAGATGTTCCACGTCAAGGACGCCGAGTTCAATCCGACTGGTCGGCAGGGTGTTTATGGCGGCTACCAAAATTGGATCGATCGGGCAGGGCGCTTCCGTTCGCTGGGTGACGGGCAGGTGGATTTCGCCTCTATTTTCTCCAAGATGGCGCAGTATGACTTTGCTGGTTGGGCAGTGCTTGAATGGGAATGTGCGATCAAGCACCCAGAAGACGGGGCGCGCGAAGGTGCGGAATTCATCAAGAACCATATCATTCACGTGACAGAGAAGGCGTTTGACGATTTTGCATCGTCAGGAACCGATACGGCTGCCAATCGCAAAATCCTTGGTCTGGACTAGGAGCATCGAAGATGGCTGAAAATGGATCACGACGTATTCGTCTGGGCATGGTCGGCGGCGGCACTGGAGCCTTTATTGGCTATGTGCACCGTGTAGCGTCGCGTATCGATGGCGATTACGAACTTGTCGCGGGCGCGCTGTCGTCGCGCCCTGAGGTCGCCAAGGAATCCGGCCGGAATCTTGGGTTGGCGGACGATCGCATCTACACTTCCTTCGAAGAAATGGCCAATGCTGAAGCGGCCCGTCCTGACGGAATTGAGGCGGTTTCCATAGTAACGCCCAATCACATGCATTTTGGCCCTGCCAAAGCGTTCCTTGAAGCTGGCATTCATGTCATTTGCGACAAGCCGCTGACGGCGACATTGGAAGACGCCCGCAAACTGGCGGCCATCGAGCCTGCCAACGGGGCAAAATTCCTGCTGACCCATAATTACACGGGTTACCCGTTGGTGCGGCAGGCACGGGAATTGGTGGCATCTGGTGCCTTAGGCAAAATTCGGGTCGTACAGGCTGAATATCCCCAGGATTGGCTGACCGAAGCTGCTGACGCCGACAACAAGCAAGCCTCATGGCGAACCGACCCATCGCGCTCTGGTGCTGGTGGAGCGATTGGCGATATTGGCACTCATGCCTACAATTTGTTGCGATTTGTGACGGGTCTTAAGACGGAAGCCGTGGCTGCAGATTTATCCAGCTTTGTGCCGGGTCGTCAGTTGGACGACAATGTGCACATCATGTTGCGGTTCGATGGCGGTGCGCGCGGGATGCTGTGGGCCAGTCAGGTTGCCGTGGGCAACGAAAATGGACTGCAGTTGCGCGTCTATGGCGACAAGGGTGGCCTTGAATGGCGGCAGGATAATCCCAATCAGATGTGGTTTTCCGAGTTCGGTAAGCCAAAACAATTGTTGACGCGTGGCGGTGCCATTTCCGGCGATGCCGCTTCAAGCATGAATGTGCGTGTCCCCGCTGGCCACCCTGAAGGTTATCTGGAAGCCTTTGCAACGCTCTACAGCCAGTTTGCCGAGATCATTCGTGGCAACGGTCAGGCCTATGCCAAGCTGCTGCCGACGCTTGCAGACGGCGTGGAAGGAATGGAGTTCATCATTGCCTCGGTTGAATCGAGCAAGAATGATGGCCGCTGGACAAAGTTGAGTGACGTTTGACCTGATAGGGCACCGGTGCCGTTGGTATCGGTGACAGCCGACCCAAGAAATGACAAAGCCTCCGCGAGCAATTGCGGAGGCTTAATTCATTCTTCCAATCGGGAGATCAGTGCGTCCAGGGTATCTTTCGGTCGGCCCGAAAATTGTCGGTATAGCTAACGCGTTTGCGCGTTGTCTCGTGGGCAGGCTGGACCGTGTATGGGATGCCGTTCTTCTGGGCGTAAGCTTCTGCGCCTTCCTGGGTGTCGAAGGAAAGACGAATCTGCTGTTTCATGTCAGCGGACGCAGTGTATCCCATCAATGGTTCGATTTCGCGGGCAAGGGCCGGATCGTAAACCAGCACCCACTGTTTGGAATTGCCGGTGCCGGACTGCATGGCATTTCTTGCCGGGCGATAGATGCGTGCAGACATGCGCGTTCCCTGACAGCTTGGGCTAAGAAGCATTCCGCATTCGCGGCTCACTCCTGTCGTCAAAATCGGCGATGGTCGGAGTACAAAGATTCGAACTTTGGACCCCTGGTTCCCAAAACCAGTGCTCTACCAGGCTGAGCTACACTCCGTCATCGCAGCCACCGGATACAGGGTTCGATTGCAAAGGGCAAGTGCCGTTCAACACCTTTATGCACGCTATTGACGAAACCCGGTGGGAATCCGAAAAGACCGCTATGACAAATCTTACTTCACGTTGGCCGCTGGGGCTGAATTCGCGCAACTGGCCGCTTTTTGCGGTGGGGTTTGTTGTTCTTCTCGCGATTGTCGTCGGCTTTGACGTTTCTCTGTCGCAAGGGGCCATTCACTGGCCTGACGCCTGGCGACAGCCGTTTTTTGTCATAACAGACTATGGCCTGTCAGATTGGGTGCTGATTCCCAGTTTGATTGTCCTTCTCCTATCCCTTGCGGCCGGAACGGCTCTGCGCGGGCAGGGGCGCCTGGTGGCGCTGGAGGTCAGGCTTTATTCTGCGTTTATCCTGCTTGGGGTCGGATTGCCGGGGTTGGCGTCCAATCTGATCAAGCGAATCATTGGGCGGGGACGCCCGGTATTGTTTGATGAGATGGGGGCGTTCAATTTTCAAAATGTCTTGAATGACTGGACACATCAGAGTTTTCCCTCTGGCCATGCGACGACGGCAATGGCGCTGGCATTTGTGGTCGGGTTTCTGGCGCCGCGGTTATTTGTGCCGTTTCTGGTCATTGCAATCGCTGTTGGTATTTCTCGCGTGCCGGTTGGCGCGCATTATCCAACCGATGTTCTGGGTGGCATGGTTGTGGGCACATTGGGCGCCTATGCGGTGCGCAATTTTTTCGCTTCAAAAGAGTGGATATTTAAACGGGCGCCGGATGGCACTATTCAGCGCCAGCCGATGGAAGCTTTGCCGCGCCTGTTTCAGCGCGCTCGGCCATAGCGGATAATCGCTGCTTCAAGATCGGCCTTGAGGTCTTCGACGCCTTCAAATCCGACATGCAAACGGAACAGATTGCCGGGTCGATCCCACGGCACTACTGTACGGCTTGGCTTTATAGGCAGGCAGAGGCTCTCGTAGCCTCCCCATGAATAGCCCATGCTGAATAGTTTCATATGATCCACGAAGGCTGCGACCGATGCGCGCGGCGCTGGTTTGAGAAGAACAGAAAACAGGCTACCCGAACCGGTAAAATCACGTTGCCAAAGGGCGTGATCTGAATGGCTTGGGAGCGCGGGATGGAATACCGATTCTACTTCGGGCTGTGTTTCAAGCCAGCGGGCGATCTCCAAAGCCCGCTCCTGATGCTCCTTCATGCGGATGGCTAAAGTGCGCAGGCCTCTAGCGACCAGAAAAGCGTCATCCCCGGAGGTGAAGAAGCCGAGCGCCGCACGGGTTTTTTCTATGTGTTCCCAGCATTGTTCGTTTGCAGAAATTGTTCCCGCAAAGGCATCGGAATGGCCCACGAACATTTTGGTGCCGGCGTGCACGACGATATCGGCACCAAGCTTGAGCGGCTGGCAATAAAGCGGGCTGGCCCAGCTGTTGTCGACGATCATTTTTATTCCGGCGGGTTTAGCAACGCGCGACAAGGCGGGGATATCCTGGATTTCAAAGGTCAGCGACCCAGGGCTTTCGGCCAAAATGACCTTGGTCTTGGGCGAAATCAATTCGCCGATTCCTTCGCCGATGCGAGGATTAAAATAGCGAACACTAACGCCCATGCGGGTCAGAAAGCCGTCAGCAAACTTGCGGGATGGATCGTAGGCGCTGTCAGTCATGAGGATTTCATCACCGGCTGATACGCAACTCAAAAGCGCTACTGTTATAGCAGAAAGGCCCGATGGTACCAATCTCGTGCGATACGCGCCTTCGAGGCGGGTAATGATTTCTTCGACGCCCTGAGTGGTTGGATTGCCGGCACGACCGTAGAGAAATGGCTGGGACTGTGCCTGCAAATCTGCCAGCGTTTTGAACAATACTGTCGAGCCGCGATACACTGGCGTGTTGACGAACCCGAACTGTTCCACGGGATTGCGTCCAGTATGCGTGAGGATGGTCTCGAGCGATTCTTGGAAACACTCGTCAGAATTGTCATGGCTCATGAAAAAGTCCTGCACAAAATCAAATCATTCCCGGAAAACGGCTAAATAAAAGTCAGTAGTACTGTCGCATGTCAGCTTCTGGCCTTGACGTAACCGTCAATAGAGGTTTCGATGCATATCAGCATCCCGCATGTCGATAAAGACGGTGGGAGCCACCATGCAATTGACCGGCAAACAATGTCGGCATTTGCATTTGGTGAGAGGGACAGGAAACAAAAGGCATAAACATGCAAAAAAAGCTCGTTACTATTGCGTTGGCTGCGACACTCAGCCTTACGGCGACGGCGGCCTACGCTGATACGCTGGCCGATGTCAAAGCCAAGGGATACGTTCAGTGTGGTGTTACCGGCGGCGTCGCTGGTTTTTCTGCGCCGGATGCCGACAATAACTGGTCCGGTCTTGAAGTCGATTATTGTCGCGCCGTTGCCGCCGCCATCTTCAATGATGCTGATGCAGTCCGCTACACACCATTGACCTCGACCGAACGTTTTGCCGCTCTGTCTTCAGGCGAAATCGACATTTTGTCGCGCACGACGACATGGACGATGAGCCGCGATACCACGCTGGGTATCAACTTTGCTGGCACCATGTTCTACGATGGGCAGGGCTTTATGGTTCGTAAGGCAGATGGCATTGATTCGGCGCTCGACTTGTCCGGCGCAGCCGTTTGTATTGAATCGGGAACAACAACCGAACTCAACGCAGCCGACTTTTTCGCAGCCAACGGTTTGGAATATGATCCAATCGTGTTTGTGGATCAGGATGAAGTTGTGAAGGCTTTCGAAGACGGCCGTTGCGACGTTTACACCACTGACTCTTCGGCACTGGCATCGGAACGCACCAAGTTTGCCGTTCCCGATGACTACAAGATCCTGCCCGAAATCATTTCCAAGGAGCCGCTTGGCCCATCAGTTCGTCAAGGCGACGACACGTGGTTCAACATCGCCCGTTGGGTATATTTCGCACTGCTCAACGCTGAAGAGCTTGGTATCACCCAGGCAAACGTTGATGAGATGCTCGGTTCCGACAATCCTTCGATCAAGCGTATCCTGGGTGTCGAAGGCGACTTCGGCACGCCGCTTGGTCTGGACAAAAGCTGGGCGTACAACATCATCAAACATGTCGGCAACTATGGCGAAATCTATGAACGCCATGTTGGTCCAAATACCCCAATTGGTCTGGATCGCGGTATCAACGCGCTCTGGACGCAGGGTGGCATCCAGTATGCTCCGCCCATCCGTTAAGACTTAAGACTTTGACCCGGCTTTCAATGAGAGCCGGGTCTTTCGTTTCGACGCCATTGGGCAAATTGGCTCGGAATTCATCAAGTCACGGTTGCACCTAACGGGGGTTGTATGGCCGCACAGGACTCAGAGCGCGCTCCGGCGCCACAAACTTCATTCTTTAATGATCCAGTCATTCGTGGCCGAATTTACCAGCTAATCGTGGCTTTGGTCGTACTCGTTTTCTTCTGGTTTATCGCCCAGAACACTGCTGAAAACCTGGCGCGCCAGAACAAGACCACCGGGTTCGATTTCTTCTTTGCGACTTCGGGCTTTGATATCTTTTTTACACTTATTCCCTATAGCCGAGCGTCCGAATATTGGCAGGCATTTGTGGTCGGGCTGCTGAACACATTGCTTGTGTCCCTACTCGGTATCATTTTCGCTACGATCTGGGGTTTCATCCTCGGCATTGCCAGATTGTCGAGCAACTGGATCATTTCGCGCTTGGCGGTCGTTTATATCGAGACGCTGCGGAATATTCCATTGCTGCTGCAGTTGTTCTTTTGGTATTTTGCTGTTCTCAAAGCCATGCCATCGGTCAAGCAGAGCTTCATTTTCTTCGGCGAGTTTGCACTCAACAATCGCGGCCTCAATATTCCGCGGCCGGTCTTTGACGACAAATTCTTTCTGGTCGTGATTGCAATCGTTGTGGCAATAGCCGGGGGCATTGTGCTCGCGAAGTGGGCGCGCAAACGTCTAGAGGCTACAGGGCAGAGATTTCCTACCCTTATTACCAGTTTGGCTGTCCTTATTGTGCTGCCGGCCATTGTCTGGCTGATATCAGGCACAAATGTCGGGTTGGATGTTCCCAAGCTTGCTGGCTTTAACTTCAAGGGAGGTATTTCGTTGCCACCTGAGTTCGTGGCGCTTCTCGTGGGGCTGATCCTTTATACGTCCACCTTCATTGCTGAAATTGTACGTTCGGGTATCCAAGCCGTCAGCCACGGTCAAACGGAGGCAGCAGCGGCACTTGGACTGAAAGAAGGGGACAGGCTGCGTCTTGTGGTCATTCCACAGGCAATGCGTGTCATCATTCCACCGTTGACGAGCCAGTATCTCAATCTGACGAAGAACTCGTCTTTGGCCGCAGCTATCGGTTATCCCGAACTCGTATCGGTATTCATGGGAACGACGCTAAATCAGACGGGTCGCGCCATCGAGGTCGTGTTTGTGACCATGATGGTTTACTTGACGCTGTCGTTGCTCACGTCGGCATTCATGAACTGGTACAACGCGCGCGTCGCGCTGGTTGAGCGGTAGGGGCAACAAGATGGTTGTTCAATCATTCAACTACGTTCGCACGGAAATGGAAGCCGAGGCGCCCGCGCCGGGCACCAGCGTCGGCTTTGTCGGCTGGATGCGGAAAAACCTGTTCTCCACGCCGGGAAATTCGTTGCTCACGGTCCTTGGGGTGCTGCTGCTGGTATGGGCTGTCCCACCGCTCTACAATTTTCTGATCGGCAAGGCTGTTTTCATTGCTGAGAACGGCGAGACCTGCCGTGTCGAAGGAGCGGGGGCATGCTGGGCGTTCATCTGGGCGCGCATCAATTTCTTCATATACGGATTTTATCCGATGGAGGAACAGTGGCGGGTAAACATCTGCTTTGTGCTCGGCATCATTCTAATCGTGCCCCTGCTTTGGCTGGATCTTCCAGGCAAAGTGCTCAATGCAATCCTGTTCTTCGTGATCTATCCGATCGTGGCGTTCATTTTGCTCAACGGCGGCATATTTGGACTTCAGTCCGTGCCCACCGAGAATTGGGGTGGATTGACCGTTACCCTTATTATCGGGATCACGGGGATTGTGGTTAGTTTGCCGATCGGAATAGTTCTGGCGTTGGGTCGGCAATCAAATCTGCCGGTCATCAAGACGCTCAGCATCATGTTCATCGAGCTCTGGCGCGCGGTGCCGCTGATTACGGTTCTATTTATGGCCTCGGTAATGTTGCCCTTGTTCGTTCCAACCGGGATGACCGTCGACAAGTTGCTGCGTGCCCTTGTTGGGGTTTCACTATTCTCGGCTGCTTACCTTGCCGAGGTTGTGCGCGGCGGTTTGCAGGCTTTGCCACGTGGCCAATATGAAGCGGCGAGCGCTATGGGTCTGAACTACTGGAAATCCATGTTGCTCATTATTTTACCGCAGGCCCTGAAACACGTCATTCCGGGCATCGTGAATAGCTTCATTGCGTTGTTCAAGGATACGTCACTTGTGTCTATCGTGGGCATTTTTGACCTGTTGCAGACGGTTCAATCGTCCAGCTCTGACCTAAAATGGGCGGGACCGCATCAGGCGATTACCGGCTATATTTTCGCAGCAATGGTATTCTGGATATTTTGCTTTTCGATGTCGCGCTACTCGATCTTTACAGAGCGTCGACTTGACACCGGACATAAGAGGTAGCGCAGATGAGCGTTCAAGAAACAGGCGAAGTGCTGACTGGAGTAGACCGCTCAAAGATGACGGTTTCCGACACCGATGTCGCAATAGATATTGTTGGCATGCACAAGTGGTATGGCGATTTTCATGTGCTGCGGGACATTAATCTGCGGGTCATGCGCGGCGAGCGTATCGTCATTGCCGGCCCTTCAGGGTCGGGTAAGTCGACACTGATCCGGTGCGTCAACCGACTCGAGGAGCATCAAAAGGGTCAAATCATTGTTAATGATGTCGAACTGACCAGCGATTTGAAGCGTGTCGATGAAGTGCGGCGCGAAGTGGGGATGGTGTTCCAGCACTTTAACCTGTTTCCGCATCTTTCCATTTTGGAAAATTGTACTTTGGCGCCGATCTGGGTACGTGGGACTCCCAAGGCGGAAGCTGAGGCAACTGCCATGCATTTTCTGGAGCGGGTCAAAATTCCGGAGCAGGCGCTTAAATTCCCAGGCCAATTGTCGGGTGGTCAACAGCAGCGCGTGGCAATCGCCCGCTCGCTGTGCATGAATCCCAAGATCATGCTGTTTGACGAGCCGACCTCGGCGCTTGATCCCGAAATGATCAAGGAAGTGCTGGATGTCATGGTGGGGCTGGCTGAAGAAGGCATGACGATGATTTGCGTTACCCACGAGATGGGGTTTGCACGTCAGGTTGCCAACCGCGTGATCTTTATGGACCAGGGCCAGGTCATCGAGCAAAACGAACCGGAAGAGTTCTTCTCGAACCCCCAACACGAACGTACGAAGTTGTTCCTGAGTCAGATTTTGCATTAGCCGCCAGGTTGGAGAAACAAGTAGCCATCCTGATTCCGGTCGGGATGGCTTTGTTCTGTGTGTTGCGAGGCAATTGGGGGGTTGGTGCTTGACCCCGGCCATGCGCTTGCCAATATGGCGGTATGGGAAGGCACATTTCTAGTATGGCGTTGGCGTAGATCATGAAAGCAAGAGTGGTTGGCGCTGCGCGCATCATTCTCATCTGCATTGGATATTTGATGATTGTCCAGGCCAGCGCTTGGGCCACTACGCTTGAGACGGTCCGCGAGCGCGGCTTTCTGATTTGTGGTGCAAATGCAGCGTTGCCGGGGTTTTCCGAGCAAGACGCCAATGGGCGTTGGTCTGGATTCGACGTCGATCTCTGCCGCGGGATTGCCGCAGCCATTTTTGGGAATCCCGACATGATCGAGTTTCGTCCCTTGCCAGGTGAGTCACGGTTTGCGCCACTGCAGACCGGCGATATTGACGTTATGACGCGTGATGGACCGTGGACGCAGAAGCGCGATAGCGTTTTCGGCGTGCGCTATGTGACGACGTCATTCTTTGATGGACAGGCCTTCATGGTGCCCCAGTCATTGGGTGCGGTTTCGGCGTATGAGCTGGACAATATTTCGATCTGCGTGCTCGACGGGGGCGACGAGCAGTCGCAGTTGCAGGATTTTTTCTTTTCCAACCAAGCCAGTTACACCGAAATTCTATACGAGGACGTTGCCGATCTGGGCGTCGCCTATCGGGCGGGGCTTTGTAAGGGAGTTTCGGCGCCCGCGCGCCAGTTGCAGGTTGTTCGTCGTAGTTTGCCAGATCCGGCCAATCATCGCATCTTGCCTGAACGCATTTCTAAGGAGCTGCTGGGACCGGTGGTCCGTGTCGACGACGATCAGTGGTTCAAGATTGTTCAATGGACTGTTTTTGCGCTCATCAATGCAGAAGAGGTGGGCATAACCTCGCTCAATATAGACTCGCTTTCGGCAGCGCGGACGCAAGGTGTACGCCGGATATTGGGCACGGAAGGGGATTATGGCAAACCGCTTGGATTGTCCGCGACGTTCATGAAAGACGCGATCCGGGCTGTCGGCAATTATGGCGAACTATACGACCGCAATTTTGGTCCGCAGACCGGGGCAGCTCTACTGCGTGGCCAGAACGCGCTTTGGAGCAATGGTGGGCAAATGTATGCGCCACCTATCCGCTAACCCCACGTATTAAAGCACGGGCGAGAGCAATTTTGCAGCTTGAGCAGCAAAATGGGCAGCCCATGGGCGGTTTTTTACTTCATCCAACTCGACTTTGCGGCAATTGGCAAAATCGCCCAGAAGCATGGTTTCAATTCTCGAGATCGTATCGGAGTTGGCAAACCAGAGGGTAATTTCGAAATTGATCGCAAATGATCGGTTGTCGAAATTGACGCTGCCGATGCTGGCGATCCGGTCGTCCATCAACAGAACTTTCTGGTGAAGAAATCCTGTGGTGTAGCGGTACATCGAGATGCCGTGACTGACCATGGCGTCAGCGTGGGCGATGCTGGCCAGATAAACAAGTAGATGGTCGGGCTTTTCGGGCAGCATGATGCGCACGTCAACGCCTCTTAACTGGGCCGCGTAAAGCGCCGTTCTGACATCGGTATCGGGAACAAAATAGGGGCTGACAATCCACAAACGTTCGCGCGCCTGGGCGATGACGTCGGTAAAGGCAATGGCGCATTCTTCGAGTTTGTCGGCTGGGCCGGTTCCCATGACGAGTACCGAATTGTCTCCGGGCGTGGGTACTTCGTGTGGGGGATTTGCTGGAAGGAGTTCGCCGGTTGCCCATTGCCAGTCCTCGCGAAATAGCAAAGCACACGCCAGCGCAGCGGGACCTTCGACGCGTGCATGCGTGTCGCGCCAGCGCCCAAGTTTTTCATCTTCGCCCAGATATTCAACCCCGACATTATGACCGCCGACCCAGGCACTTTTCCCGTCGGCGACAACAATTTTGCGATGATTGCGATAGTTGATGCGGGTGGGGCCATAAAACCGCAAAAATTTGTGCCGGTGGTTGAAGCCTGAGACCCTAATGCCGGCTTCGCGAAGACGATGCCGATAGGCCTTGGGCATGCCATTGCTGCCCACATCGTCATAAAGCAGGAATACGCGGACGCCGGCGTTGGCGCGTTCTATCAATCGTTCGGCGAGCTCCCGGCCCAATCGATCGTCGCGTACAATGTAGAATTGCACGAGCAGATAGGATTGGGCGGATGAAATGCCCTCGAAAATTGAATCAAAGGTTGCCTTGCCATCGACGAGTAATTCAACGGCATTGCCGGCCAAAAAAGGCACCTCGGAAACATTCTGGAGCACTGGCCATTGTGCGCCAGTTTCTCGATCGATCAACGCAAGATCCTTGGCCCGGAGTGGTCGTTGGGAGCGTCCGTTTTTCAGCCGGTCGGTGGCATAGTCGTCAAAAAATTTCCAGCCAAAAATCAGATAAAAAATGACGGTTGGAAATGGCAATAGGGCTAGTGACAAGAGCCATGCGATTGACCCTTGGGAAGTGCGTGAGTTCATGATTTCGCGAAAAGCGCACACAACCGCGAGAAAATAGACGGCGGTTAGCACGACGGCGATCAAATAGTAGTCTGCGGCGAAGGCGCGCAGAACGTCGTCGATGCCGAACACTGCTTTTCCATCAATTCGTTACATTCAACGTCAGCTTATCAGGAATGGACTGGCTTACAACCGGCGCTCAGGCGGGTTCGGTTTCATAGAGCTGGGCGATATCAATATCGGAGGCGCGCTCGAGCCAATCAGGAACGGGTAAATTTTTGGATCGTAAAAAATCGGGGTTGAACAATTTGGATTGATAGCGGTTGCCGTAGTCGCAAAGCATCGTGACGATGGTCTTGCCGGGGCCTAGGTCCTTGGCCATTTTGACCGCGCCTGCAATATTAATGGCGCTGGAGCCGCCGACGCAAAGACCCTCGTCCGTAAGCAAATCGAAGATATATGGTAGGGCTTCGGCATCGGAAATTTGATAGGGATTGTCTATCTCCAGCCCTTCAAGATTTGCCGTAATGCGGCCCTGACCGATACCCTCGCTGATGCTGCCACCGGACGATTTCAGCTCACCCGTCGTGTAGTAGCTAAAAAGCGCCGCCCCCTCGGGATCGGCCAGGCCGATTATTATTTCAGGATTTCTGGCACGAAGCGCCTCGGCGACACCTGCGAGTGTGCCTCCCGATCCAACTGCGCAGATAAAGCCATCGATCCTGCCGTCAGTCTGCTGCCAAATTTCGGGACCCGTTGTTTCTGCGTGGGCGCGGCGGTTGGCTGTGTTGTCAAACTGGTTTGCCCAAACTGCGCCGTTGGGCAGTTCGCGGTTCAGCTTTTCGGCCAGCCGCGCGGAAACCTTGATGTAATTGTTGGGATTACGGTAAGGCTTGGCGGGGACTTCAATCAATTCAGCGCCATAGAGCCGCAGGGCATCTTTCTTTTCCTGGCTCTGCGTATTGGGGATGACGATGACCGATTTATACCCCAGCGCATTGGCAACAAGCGTCAACCCGATGCCGGTATTGCCTGCCGTGCCCTCGACAATGGTACCGCCGGGTTTCAAGGCGCCCGAGGCGATAGCGTCGCGAATAATATAAAGCGCTGCGCGATCCTTGACCGACTGACCGGGATTCAGAAATTCCGCCTTGCCCCAAATCTCGCATCCCGTTTCCTTGGAGGCCTGATTTAGTCGGATCAATGGCGTATTGCCGATTGCGGATATCATGTCGGGGTGGTTTTTCATCATCGGCCATAATTTGGTTTAATGCACAAATGGTAGGTGCAGGCGCTAGGAGGAACAAGTCGAAACCGTTGCCGTGGAATGGGTTTTTCTCCGGGCGACAATATACGAAACTGGCGTGTCGCTGACACGCGAAACCGGCAAGCCCATTCCATACAGCCGGTCAACGACGGACGTGAAATCAGCTCATATTGATGGTGTCCGTCTTGGAACGTTGGCCAATTGGGTTCTGAAAGGTTCAACTGAAGGCCGAAACAAGAGTCGGCTGCCCGATTGATCAAGTTTGCCGTAGGCTCCAATTGCTTTCATGACATTGCGACATTATGGTGCGCGCCAATTGCATGCTCCATATTCAAGGCGTTCCATGTCCCAGGACAATATTTTCCGCGAAGTTGACGAAGAACTGCGTTCCGATCGCATGCGTGCGCTGTGGAAACGCTTCGCGCCACTGGTCATTGGGGCCGCTGTCGGTGTCGTCGTGCTGGTTGCAGTCAATGAAGGATGGAGCTGGTATCAGTCCTCCAATGCCGCACAATCTTCGGACAAGCTTTACGCGGCGTTCGACGCCGTAGACGGAGGCGATTCTGCCAAGGCAGAAACCATTCTGGATGATTTGATGGCCAATGGTTCGGGGGGTATCCAACATTGGCGCGTTTCCGCGATGCCGGCTTGCTCGCCAAAGATGGCAAGAGTGAAGCAGCAATTGCAGCCTATGACACTTTGGCAAACAACGAAACCAATCCGCGGCTGCGCGAATTGGCATTGGTGTTGGCGGGAAATTTGCTAGTTGACGGCGGCTCTCTGTCTGACGTTGAAGCGCGCGTATCCACACTTGCTGCCGAAGGTGGGCCGATGCGCAATGCCGCGCGGGAGGCCTTGGGCCTGGCTCAATACAAGGCTGGTGATTTTGATGCGGCTCGCGCCAATTTTCAGGCCGTCGTTGATGATCCGCGCAGCCAGAGCAGCGTGCGAAACCGCATGAGCTATTATCTGGCTCAACTGCTTTCTGAAGGGGCGATTCCTCCAGAGGCGCCAACCAGCAAAGCCGATGAAATTGAGAGCGTGCTCAACGGTAATTCTGACGCTGCCGATTCACCCGCAGCGCCTGAGTCAGTACCAACCGAATGATTTCGGTAACACTGCTGACTGATTGGACATCAAAGTCATGACCGTTACTGTTGCTATCGTCGGACGGCCAAATGTTGGCAAGTCCACGCTTTTCAATCGGCTCGTGGGACGAAAGATCGCTCTGGTTGACGATACCCCCGGGGTGACGCGAGATCGCCGCGAGGCGGAGGGCCGTATCGCCGATCTCACCTTTCGGGTGCTCGACACCGCTGGGTATGAAGATATCAAGGACGGCAGCCTCGAAGACCGGATGCGCCAGCAAACCGAACTGGCAATTCGTGAAGCGGACGTCATATTGTTTATGATTGATGCGCGTGCGGGCGTTGTTCCTCTCGATCAGCGGTTTGCCCAAGTCTTGCGCAAGGCTGGAAAGGTTGTTCATCTGGTCGGGAATAAGGCCGAAAGTACTGCCGCCGAAGCGGGGCTGGTTGAAGGCTTCAAGTTGGGATTTGGTGAACCCATCCCACTTTCAGCTGAACACGGATTGGGCTTATCGGAACTCTATTCGATTGTTTCAAAGGCTATCGACGAGGCCGCAGCGTCCATCAGCGCCGTTCAAAGTCGCAACCTCGAAGAAATGCCCGAAGTTGATGTCGATATCACCGAGGACATGCTTGAGGGGGAGGGCGAAGAGGCAACGCTTCGCTGGAATCCCAAGCGTTTCTTGAATGTGGCCATTGTCGGTCGCCCAAACGCGGGAAAATCCACATTGGTCAACCGGCTGGTCGGCGAGGACCGTGTGCTGGTCGGGCCCGAGGCTGGCATTACCCGCGACAGCATTCTGGTGCCGTGGGAATGGGAGGGGCGCGTCATCAATCTGGTGGATACAGCAGGCATTCGCCGGCGGTCCCGTGTTACCCAGAAACTAGAAAAACTGGCTGTTGGCGACAGTTTGCGTTCCATTCAGTACGCAGAAGTCGTGGTGCTGATGATTGACGCGACAATGCCATTTGAAAAGCAGGATCTGCAATTGGCCGATCTGGTTGAGCGCGAGGGCCGGGCAATGGTCATTGCAATCAACAAGTGGGATCTGATTGAAGACAAGAATGCAACGCTGGCGGCATTGCGTGAATCCTGCGAGCGCTTGCTGCCACAATTGCGCGGCATACCGATGGTGACATTGTCGGGATTGCAAGGGCGTAATATCGACAAGCTTATGGCGGCGATTTTCAAGATCGAGCGAAGCTGGAACTCGCACGTTTCCACAGCGCGTCTTAATCGCTGGTTGCAGGGAATGATCGAGGGGCATCCGCCGCCGGCTGTTTCGGGGCGTCGTCTCAAAATTCGCTACATGACACAGGCGAAAACCCGTCCGCCCAGTTTTATCCTTTTTGCCTCACGCCCGGACGCGCTGCCAACTTCATACTTGCGCTATCTCACCAACGGATTGCGCGAGGCGTTTGATATTCAAGGGACGCCAATCCGGCTCTGGGTTCGTGCGGGAAGTGAAAATCCATATTTCGATCCGAGTAAGCGGCGGATAGGGTAGAATATTTGATGGGTGACCCGGCGCCGAATTCGCGCCGCCCATAGTGCATCTGTGCAATTTTTCGATATAACTAGCGCGCCCAGAGTGACCCGATGCTGAGTGCGGGGCCGCCAACCAAGTAAAGCCCTTGTTCGCCGAAATCCTGATCGTTGTCGTCCTAACCATCACCAATGGTTTGTTGTCCATGTCCGAGTTGGCGGTTGTTTCCGCTCGGACGGCGCGCCTGAGGGTTCTTGCCGATCAGGGAAATCTGGGGGCTGGTGTTGCGCTGCGGTTGGCAGATAATCCGGGACGGTTTTTGTCGTCAGTTCAGATTGGCATTACGCTCGTTGGTGTTCTTTCCGGGGCATTCTCTGGAGCAACGCTGGGGCTAAGGCTTAGTCATTGGTTGCTTACCGTGGGAGTGTCTCCCAGTATTTCGAGTGTGCTTGGCGTTGGTCTGGTCGTCGTCAGCATCACCTATATTTCCCTAATACTGGGCGAGTTGGTTCCCAAACAGATCGCCCTTCGTGATCCTGAACGCGTGGCCGCACGCGTTGCGCCCGCCATGGAAATGTTGGCCAAAATTGGTGCCCCGATTGTTTTCATTCTCGACATATCCGGAACGGCCGTGTTGCGGATTTTGCGCCAGCATGGCGAAGGGGAAGATACGGTTACCGAGGAGGAGGTTAAAACCATCATCGCTGAAGCAACAACCGCAGGTGTCATTGAAAGCGATGAACATTCAATGATATCGGGCGTGATGCGGCTGGCAGATCGCTCTGCGCGTGGATTAATGACGCCGCGACTTGATGTGGAACTGATTGATCTTTCAGATGAGGCCGACGAAATCCGCAAGACCATACTGGCGACGCACAGGTCGCGTTTGCTCGTTCAGGATGGCGATGCCGATCTCGATCATCGGTGTGGTCGCAATCACTGATCTGCTTAGCGTTTTTGCCAACGGGCAGCCCCTCGATACCCGCAAATATGTGCGTCCGGTCCCTGTGGTGATGGATCATGCGGATGCGTTGGATGTTGTCCGCGCCATCCGCAATTCAACGGTCCATATGGCGCTGGTAGTAGACGAATATGGCCATTTCGAAGGCATTGTGACGTCGGGTGACATTCTTGAAGTCATCACCGGGGTCTTCCAGGAGGAAACGGGCGATGATCCCGCGCTGGTGCGTCGCGAGGATGGTTCGTATCTCGTGGCAGGCTGGATGCCGGTGGATGAGTTCGGCGACAAGCTGGGAATTCCGATATCGCGCGACGCAAAATATGAGACGGTTGCCGGCTATGTATTGTCGGCGATCAATCGGCTTCCCAATGAGGGGGAGAACTTTACCATTGACGGGTGGCGCTTTGAAGTGGTCGACCTTGATGGTCGGCGGATCGACAAGGTCCTGATGAGCAAAGTTGAATAGCCCATCAAGACCCGAAATTCAGGGGAGAGCGTTCTTATAGGGCACGATCCAATTCACCTTAGAGGTCTTCGAAACTGTCAGTGCTCACGTTGAACACTCGGCCGTTTTCGCTAAGGCTTGGTGCAATCAGATCCACGAGCCTGGGTGCGATGTCGCTGGGACGGGGAAGCGTCTCTGGATCTTCGCCGGGCATGGCCTTGGCCCGCATGGCGGTGCGGACGGCGCCGGGATAGAATACATTGGTGCGCACCGGAGTTTGGATCATTTCCCCCGCATACGACTTCACCATCGCGTCGACGGCAGCCTTGCTGGCAGCGTAAAGCCCCCAGTATGGTTTGGCGGAACGGGCAGACGAGGACGAGACAAAAACTGCTCGACCGGCGTCAGCCTGGCGCAGCAACAGGTCCATCGACCGCAGCAGCCGGAAGTTGGCGGTCACGTTTATGGCCATGACCTTGTCGAACTCTTCAGGCGCGATGTGGGGCAGGGGCGAGAGCGTTCCCAACAAAGCTGCATTGGCAATGAGCCCATCCAATGCGCCCCAGCGCTCGAAAATGGCAGCACCCAGTCGGTCTATTGCTTCACCGTCCTTGAGGTCAAGCGGCACCAGTGTCGCGGAAGACCCCATATCCTGGATTTCGTCATCCAATTCTTCGAGCCCACCGACTGTGCGTGCGATAGCCACCACATGGGCTCCGCGTGCGGCTGCCTCGCGGGCGGCTGCATAGCCGATTCCGCGCGAAGCGCCCGTCACCAGAACGACTTTTCCGGCTAATTCCTTGGCCTGCGGCCCCTTTGTCTTTGGCATCAGCCAGCCTCTTGCAGCATGGAAAACTGTTTGGGGTCGTTCTTGGTGCGCCCATTGAGGTCAGTCAACTGCGTCGGATAGTCGCCCGTAAAATAGTGGTCGGTAAATTGTGGCGCCTTGGGATTGCGTTTTTCGCCACCGACAGCCTCATAAAGTCCGTCGATTGACAAAAACTGCAAAGAATCGGCGCCGATGTATCTGCACATCGAAGCCAGGTCGGCGTGCTGGTTGGCCAACAACTTTTCGGGATCTGGCGTATCAATTCCATAATAGTCCGAATGGAAAATCATGGGGCTGGCAACGCGGATATGAACCTCGGTGGCGCCAGCCTCGCGGATCATCTGGACGATCTTGAGCGAGGTCGTGCCCCGCACGATCGAGTCATCCACCAAAACGACGCGTTTTCCTGCAATCTCAGCGCGATTGGCAGAGTGCTTGAGTTTCACGCCGAAGGCGCGAATTGACTGGGTCGGCTCAATAAATGTGCGCCCGACGTAGTGATTGCGGATGATGCCCAATTCGAACGGAATACCGCTCGCCTGCGCATAACCAATTGCGGCAGGTGTTCCCCCGTCGGGCACAGGGACGACGACGTCGGCTTCCACCGGCGCTTCTCTGGCTAGATTGATGCCCATATGCTTGCGCACCTTGTAGACGCTACGTCCGGCCACAACCGAATCGGGGCGGGCGAAATAGACATATTCAAAAAGGCACATAGCGCTCGCGGCGCGGCTTGAATGGGCGCAGGGATTCAATCGTGATTTGGCCGTCGGGCTGGATTTCGCAAACGACAACTTCGCCATTTTCTACATCACGCACGAACTTGGCGCCGATAATGTCGAGTGCACAGGATTCTGAGGCGAAAATTGGCTTGCCGTCGAGATCACCGAGAACGAGCGGACGAATTCCGTTGGGGTCACGTGCACCGATCAGCTTGGTGCGGGTCATTGCCACCATAGCATATGCCCCCTCGACAGCCCCGATTGCATCAACAAACCGATCACTCGATGAGGAACGCTGCGAGCGGGCGATCAGGTGGAGGATAACTTCGGTGTCAGAAGTTGATTGGCAAATGGCGCCCTGAGCAATCAATTTGCGTCTGAGCGTTAAACCGTTGGTAAGATTGCCGTTGTGAGCGATAGCGATGCCGCCAACTTCGAGTTCTGCGAAAAGAGGTTGCACATTGCGCAGGATGGTTTCGCCTGTCGTTGAATAGCGAACGTGGCCCATGGCCATGGTGCCAGGAATGCGCTTGAGTGTAGTTGGGTCAGTAAAGTGATCGCCAACGAGCCCCAATTGCCGTTCGGAATGGAATTGGCGTCCATCAAAGGTCACGATGCCTGCGGCTTCCTGACCGCGGTGCTGCAGCGCGTGCAAACCCAGCGCAGTCAGTGTGGGGGCGTCTGGATGGCCTAAAATGCCAAACACCCCACACTCTTCGCGCAGGGTGTCGCCATTAAGATCGAACGAGTCGTCGCTCGGATGGTTCAACGGGCTCTCCATTCCATACCGCAATCACTGCAGAACTGGTTTTCGGACCAATGGTACCGGCGCCAAAGCGTCGGACGGTGGGCGCTGGCCCATCAAATCTACTATCCCTGCACCGCTGCATCGGTGAAGGGGCTGCTGTCTTCTGTCTGGTCAGTTCCTTCTTCGGACAGCGGCGCATTGGTCGCGTCGGGAGGAGCCGAACCGTCATCGCGCGAAATATTGCCCTTTAGCAAATTGTCCAACTGGGTTTGTAATTGTGTGGGCAACAGGGTGCGCAGCGTATCGCCCATCTGGGTCAAATGGGGCAGAGTCTGGGAATCTGCAATGCCGGGCGGCAATTTGCCGGCAAGTAGCCAGTTGCCAAATATCACCACCACGATGGCAATAAGCAGGCCTCGCAGCAGTCCGAAGATGAAACCGAGCGTTCGATCGATTGGGCCGATCTTGCTGTCGACCACAAAATCGGCAATCCGCATGGTCAGTAAGTGTAGCACGATCAAAGAAACAATGAAGGTGACAATGACCGTTGCGATTTTAGCCACCGTCTCATCGGCAATATAATTCTGAGCAATTTCAGGATGATAAAGCAGCATATATACAGCGATTGCTGCCGATCCCGCCCATGTAGCCAGCGACAGCACTTCGCGAGTCAAGCCGCGTGCGGTCGCCAGAATGGCCGAGATCAGGAGGAGCACCCCGACTCCAACGTCAAATGCAGTCAACATATCGAATTCGCCCGTCCCAGCGTTTGCCCTGAGCCTATCTCGGGCATCGTTTAGCCGCTTTGTCCGCCTCTGCCAAGGGAGGGAACGCCACTCGTGGTCGATGTTCCCAGAAAGCATGACATTGCTGCAACATTTATTTTATTCTGCGGCTTCCGCTGGCCGGCCTTTAGCCGCGATACCGGCGACCAGGTCGGCAAGGGCAGTGAATTCAGCAATTTGCAGACCACTGTTTCGATCTGATGCGTTCATCCGTCCAGTCGAGACTGATCCGAAGCCGAGTTTTTCCGCTTCTCGCAGACGAAGCGAGCCATGGACGACGGGCCTAATGCCGCCAGCGAGAGAGATTTCACCAAAGTATACCGCGTCGGACGGTAAGGGTGAGCCGGTAAGTGAGGAAATCAATGCGGCAGCCACCGCCAGATCGGCGGCCGGTTCGTTGATCTTTAAGCCGCCAGCAACATTGAGGTAAATATCGTTGGCACCGATGCGCACGCCGCAGCGAGTCTCGAGGACGGCCACAACCATCGACAAGCGAGACGAATCCCAGCCGACGACGGCCCGACGTGGTGTCCCGAGTGGGGAGGGGGCAACCAACGCCTGGATCTCGACCAACAATGGCCTGGTTCCTTCCATTCCGGCAAAAACGGCGGATCCTGCGGCGCCTTCGTCGCGTTGATCGAGAAATAATGCCGAAGGATTGGCAACTTCGGCCAGCCCGAGCATGGTCATTTCGAAAACACCGATTTCATCGGTTGCACCGTAGCGGTTCTTGACACCGCGCAGGATGCGGAAAGTGTGACTGGTGTCGCCTTCGAAATAGAGAACGGCATCAACCATATGTTCGACGACGCGCGGTCCGGCGATCTGGCCATCCTTGGTGACGTGCCCGACCAAAACCACCGCCGCACCGCTTTTCTTGGCAAAGCGGGTCAGCGCCTGTGCTGATGTGCGAACCTGGGTGACAGTGCCGGGTGCGCTGTCGACGCGATCCGTCCACAGTGTCTGAATTGAATCGATGATGACCAGATCGGGCGCGGGACCACTTTCGAGTGTGGCGAGGATGATCTCAACGTTTGTCTCGGCCGCCAGCATGACGCCCGCTTCCCCCAAGCCAAGACGCTGGGCGCGGAGTCGAACCTGGGCAACAGCTTCTTCTCCAGATACGTAAATTACCCGCTTGCCCTGATTGGCCAATGCCGCTGCAGCCTGAAGCAACAGGGTTGATTTACCGATTCCCGGATCGCCGCCTACCAAAAGGGCGGATCCCATAACGAAGCCGCCGCCAGTAACACGGTCCAATTCGGCAATGCCGGATACGACACGTGCAGCGCTTTCGGTCTCGCCCGAGAGCGGTACCAATTGAGCCGGACGACTTCCGGCTTTTGCCGATTTGGGACCGGCGCCGACCCCGCTATCGGCCAATTCTTCGACTACGGTGTTCCAGTCGCCGCACGCCTCACAGCGACCTTGCCAGCGGCTATATACGGCGCCGCAGGCCTGACAGACGAAACTGGACTTGGTTCTGGCCAATGCGTTGATCCCCAAAAAAGGCTCAGTCGTCCAATACCGCCAAAATTGCATCAGGGCAAGAACAAATAGTGAACTTTAGCTCTCGATTTCGCCCAAATAGCTGCGGGTATAGCGGCCCTTCAGTGATGTGAGCACTTCGTAACCGATGGTTCCGGCAGCGTCGGCGACATCGTCCACGCCAATGGTTGGACCCAAAATTTCGACACCCTCGCCGGGTACCGGCAGATCGCCACCGAGTTCGGTAATATCCACGGCGATTTGGTCCATCGACACGCGTCCAACGACTGGACAGATATGTCCGCGGATGGCAACGGCGCCGCCTTTGCGGCCTGTTGAACTCGAAAGCGAGCGAAAGAAACCGTCCGCATAACCGATACCCACAATTGCAAGCCTTGTCTCCCGAGACAATGTAATGCCTGCACCGTATCCAACTGATTCTCCGGTTCGTGCTTCCTTGACCTGCAGGATAGGTGCGTGGAGCGTGACGACGTGTGCCATTGGATTTGTGCGGCCGATCACGGCCCGTCCACCGTAGAGAGCCACGCCCGGCCGGACCATCTGGAAGTGATAGTCCCGACCTCCCATGACGCCGGCTGAATTGGCAAGTGAGGCTGGAATGCCGGGGAACCGTGAAATTATTGACTGGAACAGGGCCAATTGGGTTCTATTTTTTTCGTGGTTCGGCAGATCAGCGCAGGCAAGATGGCTCATGATCATCTGCGGCGCAAAGCCTAGTCGTTCGATCTGTTCGGCCACAACCGCAGCTTCATTGAGCCTAAATCCGAGCCTGTTCATGCCGGTGTCGAAATGGAGGGCGGCGGGATAGGCTTCATTGCGCTCGACGCATTTTGCCAGCCATTCCTCTAGCATGGATGTTGAGGAAAGGACGGGCATCAGATTTTGTCGGACGTACAGATTGGCCGCGCCGGGATAAAGGCCGTTCAATACAAAAATGTGAGCGTCCTGCAGAACCGCACGCACGGCAATTGCTTCATCGACGGTTGCTGTGAAGAAGAAACGCGCACCCGCCGCGTATAAGGTCTTGGCGGCAGGAACAATGCCCGTGCCGTATGCATCCGCCTTGATGACCGCGCCGGTCAGCGCGCCGGCGCTGACTTTGTCCAGGGCACGCCAATTGCGCACCAAAGCGCCAAGATCAATGGTGAGGTGACCGCCGAGGCCGGATTGCAATGCCATGCCTATTCCATGCGCTCGGGCAGATAGTCGGCGCGAGCAAGATTGCCGAAGCGTGTAAACTGCGCCTCGAACGATAATTGGACTGTGCCGGTGGGGCCGTGTCGCTGCTTGCCGATGATGACCTCGGCCTTGCCGTAAACTTTTTCCATTTCCCCTTGCCACGCCAGATGGTCCGGTGAGCCCTCTTTGGGTTCCTTGTTCTTTAGATAGTACTCTTCGCGATAAACGAAAAGCACGACGTCGGCGTCCTGCTCGATAGAGCCTGATTCGCGCAAATCCGCCAATTGTGGATGTTTGTCGTCGCGGTTTTCGACCTGACGGGAGAGCTGGGACAGCGCAATAATGGGGACTTCAAGTTCCTTGGCGAGCGCCTTGAGGGTGGTTGTGATTTCAGTCAGCTCCTGCACGCGATTCTGGCTGGAAGCCTTGCTCGAGCCGGAGAGGAGTTGCAGATAGTCAACGATCAATAGATCGAGGCCCTTTTGACGTTTCAACCGACGTGCGCGCGCGGCAAGCTGGGCAACGCTGATGCCGCCGGTATCGTCGATGTAGAGAGGTACCTGGGCCATTTGCGCCGATACGTCGACCAGTTTGGAGAACTGACTCTCGTGGATGTTGCCGCGCCGAATGTCGGACGAGGAAATTTCGGACTGCTCTGCAAGAATACGCGTTGCGAGTTGTTCAGCGCTCATTTCGAGGCTGAAAAAGCCAACTACACCGCCATTGACAGTCTTGCTGCGCCCATCGGGGGTGACGTCGGCCTGCCATTCCTTTGCGACGTGGAACGCAATATTGGTCGCAAGCGAAGTTTTTCCCATAGCGGGGCGGGCGGCAAGGATAATCAAGTCCGATCGCTGCAGGCCACCCATTAACCGGTCGAGATCGCTTAGGCCCGTTGCTGTACCCGAAAGGCTTCCGTCGCGACTATAGGCGTCACCCGCCATCCGGATGGCATCTTTGAGCGCTGCGTTAAATCCTTGGAAGCCGCCATCATAGCGGCCTTTCTCGGCAAGTTGGAATAGCGCGCCCTCGACCTCTTCGATCTGCTTGTCGGGGGTGGTTTCAACTTCGGATTCGTAGGCGGTCGAAACCATCTCCTCGCCGATGGCGATGAGGCTACGGCGAATCGCCAGATCATGAACACTGCGGCCATAATCGGCCGCGTTGAGCACTGTGGTGGCCTCGGCGGCCAGGCGTGCCAGATATTGGGCCATGGTCATGTCGGCCAACAGCGCTTCGGGCAGATGCGTCTTGATGGTAATGGGGTCGGCGGACTTCCCCGCCCGGACAAATTTGCCGATTACATCGTAGATTTCGCGGTGAATAGGTTCGTAGAAATGATCCGACTCAAGGAAGTCCGAGACACGATAAAAGGCTTCGTTGTTGACGAGAATGGCACCCAGCAGCGCCTGTTCAGCTTCCACGTTGTGGGGCGCCAGACGAAAAGCTTTTTCTTCGGCCATGGGTAGCCGCGCGATTTCTGCCATTGCTGCCTCAAAAAGTTATCGCTTCTTAACCACGCGAGCGAGGCGTGTCGATTCACGAAGCGCGCACAACTCTGCTTTGTTTCCCATAGTTGATAACCGAAGGTTAACACTGTGATGAGCGGGGAAAAACGCGCCTGGCCATTGCATTTGCACAAGCGCGAATTGTGCCCGAGTCGGATTGTCGATGGCAACGGTAAGGGATGCACAGCGCAAAAAAAGGTCGGGCAAAATGCCCGACCCCTCGGCGTTCAGTTTTGGAATACTAGGCTTCGTCGTCGAAGCGGTCGTCCTGCTTGGCGTCTTTCTGGCCAGCTGCAAAGTCGCCGTCAACGTCGTCTTCATAAACGGTGACGGTCAAATCTTCGCCCAGATCCTGACGGGCTGCCTCGTCAGTGGAACGCGCAACGTTCACATTGATCGAAACAGCAACCTCGGCGTGCAGGCTGAGTGATACCGTGTGCATGCCAACTGTCTTGATCGGATCAACCAGATCAACCTGCGAACGCTGGACGGTGAATCCCTCGGCGGCCAGCGATTCCACGATATCGCGGGAGGCCACTGAACCGTAAAGCTGACCGGTTTCACCAGCCTGACGGATCATGACAACGGTGGTTCCATTGAGACCTTCGGCAATACCTGCGGCCGCTTCGCGGCGCTCGTCGTTGCGCTTTTCAATATTGACGCGCTCAACCTTGAACTTTTCGCGGTTGGCGGCTGTGGCGCGGAGCGCCTTGCCCTGAGGGAGCAGGAAGTTGCGGGCGAATCCGTCCTTGACGTCCACTTCGTCGCCGATGTTGCCGGTGCGCGCGATGCGCTCGAGCATGATCACTTTCATTGGATATATCCTTTGAGCTGTCCCGCCCTTACAGGACGGTTAGGAGCCGCAAACCATTCGCGACCCCAGCGATAGCGTCCCGTTTGGACGCTGGGTATTATTTGACCGCGTAGGGCATGATGCCGATGAAGCGGGCGCGCTTGATGGCACGGGCCAGTTCGCGCTGTTTCTTGGCCGAAACGGCCGTGATGCGGCTGGGAACGATCTTGCCGCGCTCGGATACGTAACGCGAAAGCAGGCGCACGTCCTTGTAGTCGATCTTGGGAGCGCCTTCGCCCGAGAATGGGCAGGTCTTGCGCCGACGCTGGAAAGGACGGCGGGCCTGGGCGGTGGTTAGGTCACGAATTGCCATAGCTTTGTTCCTTGTCTCTTAGAAGCGGCGTGGACGACGGTCGCCGCCACGGTCGGGGCGGTCGTCGCGATCGCGCTTCTGCATCATTGCTGAAGGGCCTTCTTCAAGTTCGTCCATACGAACGGTTAAGAAGCGCAGGATGTCTTCGTTGATGCGCATCTGGCGTTCCATTTCAGCAACCGCGGTCGCTGGAGCGTCAATATTCATCAGCGAGTAATGCGCCTTGCGATTCTTGCGAATGCGGTAGGACAGGCCTTTCAGGCCCCAGTATTCATTCTTGGTGACCTTGCCGCCATTGGCGGTCAGAATTTCGGTCAATGCCGTCGTCAGTTCTTCAACCTGCTGGGCGGAAACGTCCTGGCGGGCCAAAAAGATATGCTCATAGAGGGCCATTAACAGCGCCTTTCTAAGTGGGTTTCACTCAACATCTGTCGGGCGCGGAGCCTCTTTGAAGCCGGAAAGGCGACAAAGCAGTCTTGCAAAGAGCGGGAACACGGGAGGCCGGGATATTTCACCCTATCTGCATGCGCAAACCCTCCGTTCAGCCCCCGGCCAAACGAATGTTGGCGTTCAATTAAGCGAGCAAAAGGGAAAAGGCAAGGGAAATAGCCGACATTGGCGCCATCCTGATGGTGTCTGTCTTGACACCGTGCTCCAGTTTGGTCAAACGCCGGGCAACTGGACATTGTTGAGGCGTCGGGCCAATCTTATGTCAAACGGAGGCAACATGACCAAGCGCGCATTCACTTTTCCGGGGCAAGGAAGCCAGGTCGTTGGCATGGGCAAGGAACTGGCGGCTGCATTTTCAGATGCCAAGGCCGTTTTCGAGGAAGTTGATGCTGCATTGGGCGAGTCACTGTCGGCGACAATGTTTGATGGCCCTGAAGACAAGTTGCGCCTCACGGAAAATGCGCAACCGGCGTTAATGGCGGTCAGTATGGCTGTGGTGCGTGTTCTCGAGGCCAAGGGTATCAAACTCGCGGACCATGCGGCGTATGTCGCTGGGCACTCGCTGGGCGAATATTCAGCGTTATGCGCGGCTGGCACGTTCAGCCTGGCCGACACGGCGCGGTTGCTGCGGACGCGTGGGCTTGCCATGCAAAGAGCGGTTCCGGTGGGTCAGGGAGCGATGGCGGCACTATTGGGACTGGATGTGCCGACGGCGCGTTCTGTGGCTGCTGAGGCCAGTCAAGGTGAGGTTTGTGATGTTGCCAATGACAATGCGCCGGGGCAGGTCGTCATTTCCGGGGCCATCGGGGCCGTCGAAAGAGTACTGGAAATTGCCAAGTCCAAAGGGGCAAAGCGCGCATTGCTGTTGCCGGTGAGTGCGCCATTCCATTGCTCCCTGATGCAGCCAGCAGCGGAAGCCATGGCGGCGGCGCTGGCTGATATCGACATGAAAGCGCCCACTGTGCCTCTCGTGGCCAATGTGCTGGCAACACCGATCGAAACGCCGACTGACATTCGGCAGCGACTAATCGAGCAGGTGACCGGGGTGGTACGTTGGACTGAGAGTGTGGCGTGGTTGGCAGGGGCGGGCGAAGTCACCAATTTGCTGGAATTGGGGACTGGAAAGGTTTTGACGGGCCTTGCCAAGCGGATCGATTCAAATCTGGTGGCAGCTGCGATCGGTACTCCTGCAGATATTGAGGCGCTTGTCGCGGAACTGGGCGTTTGAGATCTAAATTTGACTTCGATTTGATTCTGACGGGAAGAGCATAGATGTTTGATTTGTCTGGAAAACGTGCGTTGGTAACCGGCGCGAGTGGTGGTATCGGCCGCGAGATCGCCAAGGCATTGGCTGCCGCAGGCGCCAGCGTTGCGCTCAGCGGTACGCGCCTCGGGGCACTCGAGGACGTCGCAGGCGAAATCGGCGGCAATGTTGCGGTCCTGCCGTGCAATCTCTCGAAGCTGGACGATGTGGACAAGCTTGTGCCAAGCGCTGAGGCGGCGTTGGGTGGGCTTGATATTCTGGTCAACAATGCCGGGATGACGCGCGACAATTTGTTCATGCGTATGAAAAACGAAGAGTGGGACGAGGTCTTGGCGGTCAATCTGACAGCCGCGTTTCATCTCACCCGCGCGGTCCTGCGTGGTATGATGAAGCAGCGTTTTGGCCGGATCATCGGCATTTCTTCGGTTGTGGGAGTTACCGGAAATCCGGGGCAGGGCAACTATGCCGCTTCAAAGGCTGGCTTGATCGGCATGAACAAGGCGTTGGCCCATGAGGTCGCCTCACGCGGCATTACCGTCAATTCGATTGCGCCGGGTTTTATTGCTTCGGCCATGACCGATGACCTCAACGACAAACAGCGCGAAGCTATTCTTTCGACGATTCCATCCGGACGTTTGGGCACAGCACAAGAAATTGCGGGATGCGCTGTTTTCCTTTCGAGCGACGCTGCTGGCTACATCACGGGGCACACGCTGAACGTTAATGGTGGCATGGCTATGGTGTGATAGTTCATCAAAAGGGAAATAAAGCTGGCGTGTGCCTTATGGCATTGCCAAAAGAAGTATGCTAATCGGCGCCGCTGTTGAACATGGCAAGCTATCTTGCGAGTGTCGCGCCGCCCGCTTACAGTTGGTGTGTGCAAGCCAACACCGTGCTTGAATACTTGGCAATGCGCCAATAAGAAGCGAACGAAACGTCGATTTCAAAAAGGGAAGTCAAACATGAGCGATGTCGCTGATCGGGTCCGCAAAATCGTTGTGGAACACCTCAATGTGGATGCCGAGAAAGTGGTCGAAAAGGCCAGCTTTATTGATGATCTGGGCGCAGACTCGCTTGATCAGGTCGAGTTGGTGATGGCTTTCGAAGAAGAATTTTCCGTCGAAATTCCAGACGACGCAGCCGAATCTATCCAGACTTTTGGGGACGCAGTGTCCTTTTTGACCAAGGCAGTTGGCTGATTCCTGCCGTTTTTTGTTAGTCTGGTAGGTAGATCATGGAATTGCGCCGCGTTGTCGTGACCGGGATGGGTATCGTCAGTCCTTTGGGCTGCGGTATTGAGACCACGTGGTCCAACATTCTGGCTGGAAAGAACGGTGTCAAACGCATCGACGATTTCCGGGTAGATGATATTGCCTGCCAGATTGCGGCTCGTATCCCTCTTGGGGACTATGCCGATGGCAAATACAATCCTGACGAGTGGATGGACGTAAAGGATCAGCGCAAGGTTGATCCCTTCATTGTCTACGCCATGGCAGCCGCCACCCAGGCGATCGCCGACGCCGGGGTTGAACCCAAGACCCAGGAAGATCAAGAGCGCACCGGTGTTTTGATTGGTTCGGGTATTGGTGGGGTCGGCGGCATTTACGAAGCTTCCGTCGCCCTGCACGAAAAGGGTCCCCGTCGGATAAGCCCATTTTTTATTCCGGGTCGTCTGATCAATCTGGCGTCGGGATATGTTTCCATTCGCTTCGGGCTCAAAGGCCCTAATCACTCGGTGGTCACGGCTTGTTCCACCGGTGCACATGCCATTGGTGATGCTGCACGTTTGATCGCTTTGGGTGATGCTGATGTGATGGTTGCGGGCGGTACCGAAAGCTGCGTCAATCGGTTGGCAATGGCGGGATTTGCTGCTTGCCGCGCCCTATCAACCCATTTCAATGACACTCCCGAAATAGCTTCGCGGCCTTATGACAAGGACCGGGACGGTTTTGTCATGGGGGAAGGCGCCGGAATTGTTGTTCTCGAAGACTACGAGCGTGCCAAGGCGCGAGGCGCCAAAATTTACGGCGAGATCATAGGCTATGGACTTTCGGGGGATGCGCACCATATCACTGCGCCGTCTGAAGACGGCGATGGCGGCTATCGCTGTATGATGGCCGCGATCAAGCGTGCAGGCATCACACCGTCCGAGATCGACTATGTAAACGCCCATGGCACATCGACCCCGCTGGGTGATGAAATTGAACTTGGATCGGTAACCCGGATGCTTGGTGACGCCGCTTCAACTGCAGTCATGTCTTCGACAAAATCGGCAGTTGGCCATTTGCTGGGCGCTGCGGGATCGGTCGAGGCGATTTTCTCTCTGTTGGCCATTCGCGACAATATGGCGCCGCCAACGCTTAATCTTGACAATCCTTCGGTCGAAACTGAAATCAATCTGGTGCCCAAAATGGCGATCGAGAAGGAAATCAACGTTGCGCTATCCAATTCCTTTGGGTTCGGCGGCACAAATGCAACGCTGGTAATGCGTCAGGTTGAATAGCTCGGCTGGTTGATTGAGATCGGTACATAACGGCGGCTTTCTTGGGTGATCCTTTATCAGGCTCTGCCAAGGCCGAGATTATGCCACGCTTGAGTGAGACAAATAGCCAAGTTTTATTGAACCATCGGCGCTGGGCGTCATGATGGTCGTGCTGGGGTTTTGAGCAAGATGAATGATCGCAAGTCACGCCGCGCCAAACCCCGTCGCCGCAACGGCTTCATCGACATCCTCAATGGTATTCTGACGCTGTTCGTATTGGGCATGCTGGTTGTCTGTGGAATCGTACTTTACGGCGCTTCCCAGTTTTATGGCGACGGTCCCATTTCAAAGGAAACAGTATTTCGGGTTGAATCGGGCAATGGCCTCGGCCTAACCGGCCAGCGGCTTGAGGCAGAAGGACTAATCAGCAACGGCATGATTTTTCAGATCGGCGGACGGGTTCTGGATATCAAAAAGCCGATCAAGAAAGGGGATTTCAAGATTCCCGCTGGCGCCAGTATGGCCGACATCCTGCGCGAACTGACCGAGGGTGATCCGATCCGCTATGCTGTAACCATCCCCGAGGGCTGGACCTCTTGGGAGGTCGTGCAACGGCTCAATGCTGATGCCAACCTCAAGGGTGAAATTTCCACATTACCCGCTGAGGGATCCGTTTTGCCCGGGTCATACGATTATGTGCCAGGGGACGACCGCAAGGACGTGCTTGGGGTGATGCAGAAGGCAATGACAGATGCGGTGGCTGAGGTCTGGGCGTCCCGCGCACCTGATTTGCCTATAGATACGCCCGAAGAAATGGTCGTTCTGGCCTCAATTGTCGAAAAAGAGACGGGCATTTCAACCGAGCGCCCCGAAGTGGCGGCCGTATTCGTAAATCGGCTGAAACAGAGTATGCGGCTGCAGTCAGATCCTACGATCATCTATGGAATTACCAAGGGGGAATCCAAGCTGGGACGTGGGTTGAAGCGCTCGGAAATCGAGCAGCAAACGCCTTTCAATACTTATCAGATTGATGGTTTGCCGCCGACGCCAATTGCCAATCCGGGCATTGATGCCATCAAGGCGGTAGCCCATCCTGATAGCCACGACTACCTCTATTTCGTGGCAGCGACGGCCAACCCATCGGATGGTCATATCTTTGCAACTAACTACAAGGATCATCGCGCCAATGTCGCAAAATTGCGTGCCATTGAACGTGAGGCGGCGAAAAATGCTGAGGCTGATGTTGAAGCTGCCAAGGATGCGATAGAAGCCGACCAAGCGGGTGAAGCGGCACCTCAATAATCGGGCGCTGATCGGATGCTGGTCTTGACCTCCCAACGATGATCGATCAACTAGGCGTCCAAGACTTTTCGGACAAGCAGGGCAGGGTATCGGAATGGAATATGCACGTCGCGGCGTCATGCTGGTCATTGCATCGCCATCGGGTGCGGGTAAATCCTCGATATCGCGTTCGCTGTTTGGGCAGGATCCCAATATCCGTTTGTCCGTATCCGTGACCACGCGCGCGCGGCGGACCGATGAGGTGGACGGCACGCACTATTACTTCATTGATGTACCGACCTTTGAGCGTATGAGGGCAAATGATGAATTGCTCGAGTGGGCGCAGGTTCACGACAATTTTTATGGCACGCCACGGGCCAAAGTCGAAGAACAGCTCTCGGTTGGCAACGATATTCTGTTCGACATAGATTATCAGGGCACGTTGCAGCTTTACGAGAAAAGCCGCGCCGACATGGTGACGGTGTTCATTTTGCCACCCACGATCAAGGAATTGCGGGCGCGGCTCGAGCGACGGGCGCAGGACAGTGTTGGCACAATTGAAAAGCGCTTGCGCAATGCCAAGCTTGAGATGCAGCACTACAACGAGTACGACTACATCATTATCAACGATGATCTGGAGGCGTCGTCACAAAAGGTGCGTTCGATTTTGGCCGCTGCCCGGCTGACCCGTCCACGGCTGATACAACTGGACGATTTCGTGAAAGATCTGCAATTGCAGATCGACCAGCTATAGGCCCGTTTTTCTAGGCGTTTCGGAGTGCCGGGAGCGCGCGGGCCATGGCCAGGAAGGCCTGGATTGGTAGCTCTTCGGCCCGTTCGTTGCCTTGGAGCCCCGCGGTTTTGAGCAGGGCCGGGACTGCAACACCTAGCGATTTAAGGCTCTGACGCACCATTTTTCGGCGCTGGCCGAAGGCGGCCTTGGTGACGTTCTCGAGGTCGCGGACAGCCACCGTGGGATCGACCGCACGTGGCTTGAGGTGAACGACAGCCGAAGTCACGTTGGGCTGTGGGGTAAAGGCCTCGCGGCTGACATTGAAGGCAATTCTCGCTTCGCTGCGCCATCCCGCCAGAACCGCCAGGCGTCCATAGGCTTCATCGCCGGGGTGGGCGCAGATGCGCTCGGCCACTTCGCGCTGGAACATCAGCGTAAGGCTTTCAAAGAACGGCGGCCACGGCGCGGTGGTCAGCCAGCCCGTCAACAGGGGCGTAGCTATATTGTAGGGCAAGTTGGCGATAATGCGGGTCGGCCCGGCGGCCAAAGAGTGGTAGTCGACCTCCAGAGCATCGCCTGAGACGACGGTAAGTTTGCCGGGGTAGGCGTCAGCGATCTGGGCGAGGGCGGGCATGGTGCGCGGGTCCCGCTCAATGGCGATCACTTCGGCTGCCCCTTCAGCGAGCAGAGCGCGTGTTAGCCCGCCTGGGCCAGGGCCCACTTCGATAACGCGGACACCCGTGAGTGCCCCTCCTACGCGGGCTATTCGGGCCGTCAGATTGAGATCGAGCAGGAAGTTCTGGCCCAGTTCCTTTTTGGCGCGCAGGCCATGTTTGGCAATGACTTCGCGAAGGGGCGGCAGCGCGTCGATCTGGCTCATTCAATCGCGTCCACGCGTCAACTCGTCCGCCACCCGGACTGCCGCGAGGAGGCTTCGCGTTGAACCACGACCGGTTCCGGCGAGTTCAAATGCGGTACCATGATCGGGCGAAGTGCGCACAATTGGTAACCCCAGGGTAACGTTGACGGCCTCTTCAAATGCTATTGTTTTGATCGGGATCAATGCCTGATCATGGTACATGGCGATGACCACGTCGTACCTGCGCCAATGGCGGGGATAAAAAAGTGTATCGGCGGGGAAGGGGCCTTCGACGTTGATGCCATTATAGCGCAGCTGATCGATGGCCGGGCCGATGACGTCGAGTTCTTCGGTCCCGATGTTACCGCTTTCCCCGGCATGCGGATTTAGACCTGCGACGGCAATGCGCGGCTGGCTGATGCCAAAGCGAAGTCGCAAATCATAATGGGCGGCGTTGATGGTTTCTACGATGCTGTTCCGCGTCAATTTTGCCGGGACATCCTTGAGGGGCGTGTGGATGGTAACCGGAATGACGCGCAGATCGCCGTGGGCGAGCATCATGACAGGCCGACGCTCCTTGCCACCGTTGGCGCAAAGGTAAGCCAGAAACTCGGTATGGCCGGGATGCTTGAAGCCAGCGTGATAGAGCGCCGCCTTGTGGATAGGAGCGGTGACCAGCGCGCGACACGTACCGGTCTGGACGGAGGCCACGGCCTGCTCGATAGCGCCAATGACTACTTTGCCAGTAAGGGCACTCGCTTTGCCGGGACTATCGGAAATGAGCCCGGCAATCGAAACGACTGGTAAGGCATCGGCAAAGATCTTTTGGGCCTCACCGGCATTGACGGCCGCAATGTCAAGTTTCAGGCCAAGCCTTTTGGCCCGCGTCTGCAAAAATCCGCATTGCCGAACAGGCAAAAGGGCGGAAGATCGTGCTTGGTGCGGTTTTCATAAAGTTGAAGGATGAGGTCCGGACCTATACCGGCCGGCTCCCCCATGCTGATGGCAAGCGGCTTTTCCATTCTGCCCCCAATACGCAGAACAACAGTGTGCGCCCGGTTTTCCGGGCGCTACTATCAATTGTAGATGATTTTTGCGCGGCTGCGCAGGTCTTCAAGATAATTGTTGGCCTTGGTTTCAAGGGCAGCGTTGCCAGCATTGGCGCGGAGATCGCTTTTGATAAAGGTCAAGTCCTCGGCCTCGGCCTTCTCGCAAACAGCGAGCATGGACACACCACTGTTCATGACACGGGGACGCGTGATGCCGCCCACGTTGAGCCCGGCCAATTCCTTGGCAACAGCTTCAGGCAACTGTGTCGCATTACGTCGACCCAAGTCGATGACCGCGGCGTCGGTATAGTTGAGCGACAAGTCGACTGCAGTGTCACAGCCCTTGAACTGCTGGCGATAACGATTTGCCTGCGAGGTGCGTCCACTAGCACCGCGTCCGCCAGGCGCCACGAAAATCACTTCCTTCAAAATATAGTCGAAGCCATTGTAGGCATTCATCTTTGCGGCAGCCTGCTGGTCTAACTCCAATTCTGAAACCTGAACTTGGGGCATGATGGCGGATTCGGTGATGCCGTTCCACGCGATGGCGGCCCGAAGACGATCTTGCAGTGATTCAATGCTGACACCCTGTCCCTGAAGCATTTGGGTCAACTTGTCCTTGCTGATCTTGATATTGCGGGCGACCTGCTGGTAGGCGCTGTCTACTTGCGCGTTGGAGACATTGATCCCCAGCCGCTTGGCTTCCTGCATTTGCAGTGCTTCGTCGATTAACTGCTTGGTCGCGCCAGTCCGTCCGGTCTTGTTGCCTTCGAGCGAGAAAAGCTTGACGCGCTGGGCAATCTGCACGTCAGTAATTGGCTGGCCGTTCACCGTCACCTTGACCGCGGCGGCTTGGCTCGGCGCTGCCGCTGCAAGACACAGAACTGCCCCGAGTAGAACAGCTCCAGCGGCCCGTTTCATTTGAGCAATCGCCATCATCTTCATCCGTCAGTTGTTGGCACTAGAGCCAATGGTTGCTGCGCAACGTGCTAGGCAAAAATTGCGGCTAAAATCCGGGCAGATTGCCTGTGTAGCCAACATTGAAACCCGCCGGGGCTTTCAACTTGACCGAACCAGTAATCCGCGTTTCATCAGGGCTGGTATGTGTGGGCCCCGTTCGGCTCGCCGTAGCCTGCAGCAAGAGGTAGCCATCGTCATACTGCAATTCGCCCCCTACCTGCAACCAGCTGTTGGCGCGCAAATCCCAATATGTACTGCCAGCGACAGACCAGTAATCGGCAATTTTCAGGCGGAGGCTGGTGCCGATTTCGTGTTGGTCATCCAGCACACCAGTAGCCGCGTTGGCGGCGATGAAGTCGTAGTCCAGCAGCGCCGAAAAGTTCGCATTGGCATAGCTGACGCCAAGTCCCGCGCGTGAAACCCCGCCGGTTGTGGTGTCAATCTGGACTTTTCCGCCGCCCATGATACCGGCAGTCATTGCACCATAGGCGCCGATGACTGCATAGGAGGAGGATATGTCCATGCCTGAACCAAGGCCGGTTTGTGCCTGGTCGGGCATGGCAAACGCATTGGGCCCCGCCAATTGGAAGGATTGACCGGCAATCAACTCAAGGTAGCTGCCGTCTGTGAAGTTGGCCTGATAGCGGCCGCCAATATTGGCCCTGAGGCCCGTTTCCTGACGATCTGAGCCCGAGAAACGATTATAGCTGAACAAATTTGTGTCATCGAAAACAAAGCTTTGGGCATTGTCATTGGTGATGCCGACGGCCGTGGTATCGCTGCCGCGATAAACCAGCTGTGCAATTGGTTCAATCAATTGAACGGTGGACCCGTCACTGGCAGCCATGGGGAAGCGGACATCCATCGCTGCTATCGGGGTGGCGCTGAACAATGATGTCGCGCCGCCGGGGAAAGTGCCGGTGCCATCGTATTGGGCAAGATCAAGGCGGGTGCCGAGATAAGGCGTAGCAACGAAGCCACCTGCTCCAATATACTGATTTTGCCAGCCGGCCTGCAGGGCAACATGAAGCTTGTTACCCGCGTAGCCGAATTTATAGGGCACGCCATTTATGGTGCGGGTCGGCGGTTCGTCGCTGCGCTGGATCCCTAGGAGGCGGCCGGATAACTCAAACTGGCCCATGCCTTGGGCTAGCCGTGTGACATTGTCAAACCGGACGACCGGCAAATTGCTGCCCTGGCGGTTTTGGGCTGCAGCAGTGACTTCGCCCAGCTGATTGAATTGTTGCAATCGGGCGTCGATGAATGTGTCCTGCGTCAGGTTTTGCGCATAAACTTCATTGATGCTCGATTTGTCGGTCGACAACGCATAGTCGCTAAAATAGGCGGCGTCGGTAAAGGCAGTATACGACCAACCTACTGTCCAGTCCTGAACCGGGCGAAATTCGCCTGATGTCTGAATGGCACCGCGCCAATCACGATCACCGATACGACCGGCAAATTTGGAGCGCCCGAACTGATAGAGGCCCGATGCCTTGATGCGGATGGCACCATTGTCAAATCGTTGTCGCCATTCTGCGCCGACCAGCAAACCCTGCTGGCTCAACAGTGTTGGCGTCAGAATTACGTCGGTATAGCGGCTGCTGTAAGCGCGATAGGGGACGGTGACCTTGGTTCCGTAATCCTCGCTATAGTCGACAGAAATGGTTTCGATGTCGTCGAGAATGGTGTCGCTGGTATCGGGCAACCACAGAAATGGCAGCCAGGCGATTGGTATGCCCAACACCTCGAGATGCGGTTGCTCCATATAGAGCGAACCATCCAGCTCGTTGGTGGTGATGGTTCTTGCCGAAACGGACCAACCAATGCGGCGACCCTTGTCGTCAACGCAACTGCCGCAGGGCGTGTATTTCGCGTTGGTCAACAAGGTCTGGAGCGCTGCGTCGTAGTCGGCGCTGTCGGCGGTCAGGCGCGAACCATCATAGGCCGTGATGGTGAAGCTGGAGATCAGGGCCCTCTTCATGCCCCCGGTCATACTGAAGTTTTCGGTTTCAAGTACGTTGCCGGAGGGATCAATAATCGTAACGGTGCCAATAAATTTAACATCGTTCGTCTGTCGATTGAAGACCAGTCTTTGGCCCTTGATCCGGTAACGATCATAGTCGAATACAACATCGCCAATGGCAGTGATGATGCCTGTTTTTGCATCAAACGTCAGCGATTGTGCATCGACCGCAGCGGGCGCGTCGTCGCTGATTGGCGCGTTAAACAGATCTTGGGGCATCAGGCTTTGCCCGAGTGTCGTACCGCCGATGCACAAGCTGATCGCTGCGCTCGCAATGGCGAGTCGCACCAAGCCTGGTGTTAGCATCTGTCGATTTACGCTCGTCACGTTCGCCCGTCCTCCTTGTAGAGGAGTACAGTTACTCCGATGACGATCGCCACAACGGCCGGCCCAATTGCTGCAAACCCCGGATCGAGTACGCCGCTGGACCCTGCTCGGTCAGCCATCTCGGTAATCATAAAAACCACAAAACCCAAAACGATCCCGTAGAGGATCGCTGCACCATATTTATCGGACCTTCGATAACCTGCGGTAAATGCAAATGCAATTAGCAGCGAGCCGCAAAGCACAAGCGGCAACGCCAATAGTTTGATGACCCGCATTTGTGCGGCCGCATGAATGCTCGGATCGGCGACCCCCCGGTTAAGCAGGTCCATCAACTCAAAAATGGTCATGTCTTCGGTGGAGGAAAGCTTCAAGCTGATTTCAGCCGGGGTCGATGTTGTGGGCAAAGTGTAATTGGGGAGGGGTTCGGGAGGGCGGTCGGGACTATCGCCGACAGCACCAGTTAGCAGCCAATGTCCATTGATGAGGCTGGCCTTATCTGCCGTAATGCGTTTTTGGGTGATTGCGCCAACGTTGAAAATGGTGACGCCGTTGAGAACGGCGCCGCCGGGTTCCATGCCGAGAGCCATCAAGACATAGCGCGTATCGCCGCTGCGCTGTTCGAGCCAAATTTCACCGGGCGGGGTGAGCGATGCGGCGGCGCCGGGCGGGGTGGGGCTCAATTCACGATTGATCCGGGTGCTTATTGTTTCAAGCCCCACAGATACCACCAGTGTTGCCAGAAACAGACCGATGAGCGGAGCGCGCACTACGCGCCAGATTGAGATGCCGCTGGCGTTGATGACTGTCAGCTCGCGATGTGACTTGAGATCCATTATCCCCAATATGGCGCCCATCAGCACTGTTACGGGCAGGGTCTTAATGGTCCAGCGTACCGCGCTGGCCATTACCATCAGAATTGCGACTGGGGTGCCAAATTTTCCCGACACATGTTGAAAGCGCCATGTGTCCAACGATTCGACCAGCGCAATTATGCAATAGATGACGAGCAGCGTTACGCCAATCCGGCCAGCAAGTCGTCGCAGTACCAGCCAGTCAATCGTGTTCATGAGGCCATACCCGGGATTGATCGGGGACGGGTGCGCACGAAAATCAGCGTCATGCCGAGGACAATCATGATCATCGCGCCACTGGTGGGGCCGGTGGGACTGTAGGTGCTGACCCCGCGTTCGGCAAAGCCCATGGCCAACACTGCGGCTTCCATCGGAATAACGAAGCCGGCGCGTCGGCCGCTCGGAAAGCCGCTGATGCCGACAACCAGCACGCATATGCCAAGGACACGAAGCCCCTCAGCAAACCGGGATGTCAGTGTGTCAATGACCTTGGGAGACCAGCTGGGGCTGTTCATGGCATCCTGAATGATGGTCAGGCTGTCCTGATCCTGCAGGCCCCCGTCAACTGGAGTGGCGCGTGTCAGCTGATCGATGGCCAAGTCATAGCGGTCAAAGGTGATTTCGGAAAAGCGGCCTGCGTCAATGGTTTGCAATGATCCCTTGCGCAATTCCAGCGTGTAGCCTTCGGTGGTGCGGGCGATGGTGGCAGACCGGGCGATGTAAGTTCGGCGAATGTCGGGCTTGCGCCGGTCGTCGGCAAAGAACTCGTTGATCTGTCCGGTTCCCGAGCGCCCACCGATCAAAAGCAGTACGCCGGGCGTTACCTGCGTGAACCGACCGGGTTTTAGGGTTGAACTGACCAGATCGGCTGCTATGGCGTTGGTGAGGTCATTGGACTGTCGCGCGGCCAAAGGGGCTATGAAATTGGACAGCGCCAATGCGCAAATGGCACCGATTATCGCGACCAGTGCCACGGCGCGGAACATGGCACCCATGCCGTTCACGGTGTGCACGATGTGCAATTCATGGCTTGATTGCAGTGCCTGCAGCGCGCGCGCCAGTCCGATGCCTACGCAAATGAACAGGAATGTCATGGCCAAAGGGGGCAGGTTGAGCAGAGCCTGCCAACCAAGTGTCGCAATGCCCTGACCTTTGACCGAAATAAGATCGAAGGCGCGAAGACAACCAACCAGCCACAACAAAAAGCAAACGACAGCGAACAGGATTACTGCGTCGGTTGCAAACAGGCGCGCCAGGTAAACCGTCAGTCTTTTCATAGGTCTGGGCGCATCCGGGGGTAATGGCGTCGACTGAATGGGGTGCGGCGCTGAATTCAACTAAACATTGTTGCAATATTTAGCCAGACTCAAGGGCATGTGCCACATTAGCTTGAATCCATAACGGTTTGAATGTCAGTGTTGCGGGATTGACGCGGACGTCAAAGCCAATAATTCTTTCCGCTGCCGCGTCCTGCGGCGAAAAAAGTGTTCTCCTGCCAGCAAGGCCATTCTTTATGCCCCAATATCTTCTCGTCCGGACCGCCCCATTGTCGGGTGCGTCAGCCGATCTACTCGTGATCTATGCGGCAGAAGGGAAGGCGCCTTCCGGGATGGGGCAAGCGGTATGGGCGGGTACCGGCCATGATTGGGAGCAGACCGCCAAGTCCGGTTCGTTTGCTGGCAAGCAGGGGCAGGTGCTCGATATCATGGGGCCGGCTGGAACGGATTGCCAGAGGTTGCTGGTTCTTGGTTCGGGCAACGCGGAGGCTTCGTCATTGACGGCTTGGACAGACCGCGGTGGCTCGTTGATGAACAAGATCGCAAATACGCGGGCGCGCAATATTGCGGTGATTGTCGATGAGGCCGACGCAACGCCTGAAGCGATCGCGGAATTGGTGGCGGGGGTGCGTCTGCGGCATTATCGGTTTGATAAATACAAATCGAAGGCTGATGAGGATCGGGCGGGCGATTTGACCATTACGATCCATGTTGCCGATGTCGCCAAGGTTGACGCTGCGATTGCTGATCGAGGTGCGGTTGTCGCCGGCACGATGTTGGCGCGGGATCTGGTCAATGAGCCGGCCAATGTGCTGGGCCCGCTGGAATTTGCCGAGAAAGCATCGGGTCTTGCAGCGCTGGGGGTTGAGGTTGAAATATTGTCGCCTGAAGAAATGCGGGCGCTGGGCATGGAATCGCTGCTTTGCGTGGCGCAGGGCTCGGAACGGCCGGCGCGGTTGGTTGTGATGCAGTGGCATGGCGGAGAGACCGGGGATGCGCCGCTGGCGTTTGTCGGGAAGGGCGTGGTTTTTGATACGGGCGGCATTTCGATCAAGCCTGCCAGTTCCATGGAAGACATGAAGGGCGATATGGGCGGCGCTGCGGCCGTTGTGGGGTTAATGCATGCGCTGGCGACGCGCAAATCCAAGGCCAACGTTGTCGGTGTAATCGGGCTGGTTGAAAATATGCCGGATGGCAAATCGGTGCGGCCGGGCGACGTTATCAAGGCAATGTCCGGGACAACGATTGAGGTGATCAATACCGATGCCGAGGGACGGTTGGTTCTGGCCGATGCACTTTGGTACACGCAGGATCGGTTCAAGCCCAGGTTCATGATCGATCTGGCAACGCTGACTGGTGCCATTCTGGTGGCGCTGGGGCATGAACATGCGGGATTGTTCGCCAATGACGACGCGTTAGCGGGCAAATTGCTGGCGGCGGGAATGGCGAGCAATGAAAAGCTCTGGCGTTTGCCACTCGCGCCCAGCTACAACAAGATGATTGAAAGCCGGGTTGCCGATATCAAGAATTCAGCGGGTCGGCTTGCCAGTTCTATAACGGCGGCACATTTTCTGGAACGGTTCGTCAATGGTGTCCCATGGGCGCATCTGGACATTGCGGGCATGGCGTTTGGCGGTGGTAGCACCAAGATCAACGAGTCATGGGGATCGGGATTTGGCGTTGCCTTGCTCGATCGCCTCGTCAGAGACAGTTACGAACTCTAGTTTTGCGATCCACCCTGAAGTGAACCATGGCTGACGTTTTATTTTATCACCTTGAACAGCGCCCGCTCGAAGCGGTTCTACCCCAGCTTCTGGAGAAGACGCTTGAGCGTGGCTGGCGCGCGGTGATCGAGGTGGGGAGCACTGAGCGGGCCAATTCCCTTGATGCTCATCTCTGGACTTATCGTGATGACAGTTTTTTGCCGCACGGACAGGCGGGCGACGATATGGATCCGTTGCAGCCAGTGTTGATCACAACGGGTGCGGACAACCCCAACGGGGCCAATGTGCGATTTTTCGCGGATCGGGCAGTGCCTCAATCGGCAGACGGATATGAGCGCATTGTTTATCTGTTTTCGGGACTTGATCCTGAAGCGGTGAGCGAAGCGCGATCGGCCTGGAAGACGCTACGCGAGGACAATCAGGTTACCTATTGGCAACAGGAAGGTTCGGGCCGCTGGGTCAAGCGCGCCTAGCGCCTCAATTGGCTCTTCCGTTGCGTCGGCTTTGGCCGGGTGCAGTCATGCCGTCCGGTACATCGTTGACGAAGAGTGAAATGAAATCGTCCATCAATTCATAGCAGTAGATGATCTCAACGGTGTCGGCGTCATAGTATGAATTGGCATCTCCATCGCATCTCTTGGCGGTGAACAGTACCTTGTGGCGCAAATGGTAGTTTCGGCGCAACTCATCGGCCACCCGGTCGAAAACGCCGCTATTCCGGAAGGCATCTGCTGCCTGTCTGAGGCTACCCGATACGGCTTGATAGTTCACAGTGACCTTTGTAGCGTCGGGGTTTTTCATTGTGCGACTGGCGAATACACCTTTCAGGCTCCGGCTGATCCGGCGGTAATCGTCGGCGCAGGAGATTTGTCGCACGATATCCATGCCATAGCCGTCGGCGATTTTATGAAATCGCTTTTCGTTGTTGCCAACCATCAGGCAGACGATTTGATAGGCGCGCTGGCGATCAAGACTGTGAGCGGCATAAAAATCGCTCTCGGTCGAGCCACTGTTGTAGGCGAGGCCGGTCAGTATCCAGCCGTAGGCAGCATCGTCCAACGCCTGCTCGGATTTTCCATCGGGCTGATTGAGCAGGGTCCAGGTGGCGAGATTGTCTGCCGCATCCTCTTCACGCCCCAGGATTGGAATGTTGAGCTGATCGAACAGCAGGTGGGCGACCTCATGATAAAGGACAAAAAGGCTGTTATTGGCTGCAAATCGCAGTGCCTGCCGTTGTGGCGTCAATGGCATGGCGCCGGCTGATGCGGCACTTGTGATTGCACCCAGGATCAGCAAAGCAACGAGAATTATCTGACCAAAACGCATGTACTGCTTCCGACAAGAATGCCAAGCACCAGCAGATGGCAATAGGGGCGAGGTGTCAACAAACCCCGGCGGGCGCGGTTAACCTGCGTTGTGTGACCAGTCGGGTTGGGTTGTGTCGAAGCTCGAAAATTGAAATCCGGGCGGCACCCTACATCCGACCAAGGTCCATTCGCCAGATGTGCGGGCACTTTGCCAGCTTTTGCGCGGTAAAATCGTCTGGGCGCGTTGGCCGGCTTTTGTGTCTGGCCCAAGAGTAATGGGTTCGCGCGTCAGCCCATCAGTGATCGTCAGTTCCAGTGGCGCGCCGGTGAAATAGTTCCAGATTTCAGCCGCATCGATCTGATGCCAGTTGCTTTCATCATTTTGTTCGAGCAACAAATAGATTGCCTTGGTTGGATTCGGGCCGTCCTGCTCAGTGCCATCGCCCAGGGTGCGGGCGTACCAGCCCCCTGCGGGATGACGCTTGAGCCCGAGGGTGAAAATCACATCCTTGGCGGTCAGTTCACTCATGCGCTCTCGAGACTTTCCAGTTCGGCACTCAATGTCAGCCAACTTTCCTCAAGCGATTCAAGATCGGCGGCGAAACGGGCCTTTTCCTTGCCCGCAGCGATAAGGCGATCCGCAGAGCCATTATAGAACTCGGGGTCGTCGAGTCGGTTGTCAATTTTTGCGATTTCCACTTTCAAACGAGAAATCTTGGTTTCTGTTTCCTTAATGGATTGCTTGATCGGAGCGACCTGGGCTCTTTTGGCAGCGGCTTCGGCCTTGGCGGCCTTGCGCTCTTCCTTGCTCATCGACGCGTTGCCGCCGCGGTCCTTGTTGCCGGTAATCGAACGCTGGTAGCTGTCCAGATCCTCGTCCAGTTCCTTGATTGTGCCGTCGGCGGCGATCCACAAGGTATCGCAGGTGGCTTCGATCAAGTGACGATCATGGGAGATGATTAGCACCGCGCCTTCATAGTCATTGAGTGCATGCACCAGCGCATCGCGACTGTCGATATCGAGATGGTTGGTAGGCTCGTCTAGGATCATCATGCCGGGGCCATTGAAGGTAATCAGCCCCATCAGCAGGCGCGCGCGCTCGCCGCCGGAAAGATTTTTTGCCAGCGTATCCATGCGCGACTTGGTCAGGCCCATTTGTGACAGGCGCGAGCGGCGCCTTGATTCACTATCGGTCGGCATCAAATCAATGACGTGCTCAAATGGGGTCCATTCCGGTTTGAGCTTGTCCATCTGATGTTGAGCGAAATGGGCGATTTCGAGCTTCTTGCCCTTGTTGAAGTAGCCGCCCATTGGCTGAATGTCGCCAGCCAGAAGTTTTGCAAAGGTGGACTTGCCGTTGCCGTTTACGCCGATCAGGGCAATGCGGTCCTCGGGATCTATGCGCATGTTGATGTTGCGCAGGATTTTCTTGTCACCGTAGCCGGCCGATACGCTATCCAGCGTGATCATTGGTGTTGCGACTTCGGCCTTGGGCTGCTGGAAGGTGAAAGGGGACGAATATTCGTCAAACATGGCGGCGGGTGGCTTGAGCTTTTCAATCATCTTGACGCGGGCCTGGGCCTGCTTGGCCTTGGACGCCTTGGCCTTGAAGCGGTCAACGAACTTTTGCATGTGCGCGATCTGATCCATGGTCTTTTCGCGGCTCTTGTTGTTGAGCTCCATCTGCATGCGGCGCGTGGCTTCAAATGTGTCGTAGTTGCCCTTGTAAAAAGTCAGCTGTTTATGTTCGAGATGAATGATCGAGGACACCGACTTGTTAAGCAGGTCGCGATCATGGCTGATCATGAAAACGGTATAGGGGTAGGTGGCGAGGTATTTTTCCAGCCACAGGGTGCCTTCAAGATCGAGATAGTTGGTGGGCTCATCGAGGAGCAACAGGTCGGGCTGGGCAAACAAAACGCCCGCCAGCGCAACGCGCATGCGCCATCCGCCCGAAAGCTCATGGGTGGGTGAATTTTGGCGATCCTGCTCAAATCCCAAGCCCTTTAGAATGGCAGAGGCGCGCGCTTCGGCGGTATGGGCGTCGATATCGGCCAGCCGGACGTAAATTTCCGAAATGCGATCCGGATCGATGGCGGTTTCGGCCTCCTTCATCAGGCTGGTGCGCTCAAGATCTGCCGCCAGCACAACATCGAGTACGCTGACTTCGCTGGCTGGCGCTTCTTGTGCTACCGCGCCAATCCGTGCCTTCTTGTTGAGTTCAATGCTGCCTGCGTCGGGGGCAAGGTGTTGTTGAATCAAGTGAAACAGCGTCGTTTTACCGGTACCATTCTTGCCAACAAAGCCAGTTTTTGCGCCGGTCGGCAGCACCACGGAGGCACCTTCGAACAATTCACGTCCCTGGATGCGATAAATGAGATTGTTGATCGTAAGCATGGCGGTACAGTTCGAAACAGAGGGCAGGGATATTGGCTGCGGGCGCTGGCAGGGCCAGAAAGGCGCGGGCAACCCTTATGCATGGGTGCTGGATAGAGTTTTGTGGCTCGATTGGCAACCGTTGCGGCTATGGGACGAGTGCGTCGGAAACGATCGGTAAGATTTCTGAGGCCGCGACATGAGGTGGTCTTGTCTATGTCATCGTCTGCCGTTACAAGGCGCCACCATTCGGACAGACCGATCCTAATTCATCAAGGACCTCACCATGGCTCTCGAGCGTACTTTTTCTATCATCAAGCCTGATGCGACCCGCCGCAACCTCACTGGCAAAATCATTGCCAAGTTTGAAGAAGCCGGCCTTCGGGTTGTTGCTTCCAAGCGCATCCACATGACACGGGCACAGGCCGAAGGCTTCTACGCTGTCCATAAAGAGCGCCCATTTTTTGGCGAACTTGTCGAACAGATGATTGCCGAGCCAGTGGTTGTGCAGGTTCTGGAAGGCGAAAACGCCATCCTCAAGAACCGCGAGATCATGGGCGCTACCAACCCAGCAAATGCTGACGCTGGCACCATTCGCAAAGAATTTGCCCTGTCGATCGGTGAAAATTCTGTCCACGGTTCCGATGCGCCTGAAACTGCTGCTGAAGAGATCAAGTTTTTCTTTAACGACGACGAAATCGTCGGCTAATCTCTTGGACGCGATGGGCGTTGCCGCCGGTTCGGCAATGCTCAACTGATTTAGGCCGCCCGCCGGGCGGCCTTTTTGCTTGTTTGTGCTATATCACTCCGCTGCCCCATTGAAAGAAACACAGTGTCCTTGCCTGAAACCATCGTTGCCCCACTTGCCCGCGCCCTGGCTGCCAAGGGTTATGAAAATCTGACAGAAGTGCAGAGCGCCGTGTTGACCGATGATGCGCAGGGGCAGGATCTTCTCGTTTCGGCGCAAACCGGTTCGGGCAAAACCGTCGCCTTCGGGATGGCCATTGCGCCAACATTGCTTGAAGGCGAGGAGCTGTTCAGCTCACAAGGGGCGCCCCTGGCGCTGATCATCGCACCGACGCGCGAACTGGCGCTGCAGGTTCAACGTGAACTTGACTGGCTCTATGCGGAAACCGGGGCCAAGACAGCATCATGCGTTGGTGGCATGGACATGCGCACCGAACGCCGGGCGCTGGAGCGGGGCGCTCAGATTGTTGTTGGGACGCCGGGCCGGTTGCGGGACCATATTACCAAGGGCGTGCTCGATACTTCGGCGTTGCGGGCGGTGGTGCTCGATGAAGCCGATGAAATGCTGGACCTCGGGTTTCGCGAGGATCTCGAATTCATTCTGGATGCGGCGCCCGCAGAACGCCGGACGCTATTGTTTTCGGCGACAGTGCCGCGCCAGATCGCTAATCTGGCCAAGACTTTCCAGAAAGACGCGCTGCGGATCGCGGCGACCAATGCAAGCAGCCAGCATGCTGACATTGATTATAAGCTGGTGCTGATCCCCGCTGCTGAGCGGGAAAATGCGATCATCAATACACTGCTGTTTTTTGACAGCGCCAATACCATCGTTTTCGCTTCGACCCGGGAAGGCGTGAAGCATTTGTCGGCGCGGCTGCACAATCGCGGGTTTGATGTGGTGACGCTGTCGGGCGAGCTGAGCCAGGCCGAACGCACCAATGCGCTGCAATCGATGCGCGACGGTCGGGCCCGAATTTGTGTGGCGACCGACGTTGCGGCACGCGGCATCGACTTGCCCAATCTGGATCTGGTTATCCATGCCGATATGCCGACCAATCCTGACACGCTGTTGCATCGATCGGGCCGGACGGGCCGTGCGGGGCGAAAGGGTACGTGCGTGCTGATCGTGCCGATGCATCGTCGCAATGCGGTGCAGCGCGTACTCAAAATGGCCAAGCTCGATGTGTCTTATATGGCCGCGCCGACAAGCACCGATATTGAGGCGCGTTATCGTGAGAGTATTCTCAACGATGCTTCGCTCAGCCAGGCACCAAGTGAGGAAGAGGCTGCGTTTGTTGCTGAACTGATGGCGCTTCACACGCCAGAGGCGATAGCTGCGGCCTATTTGCGCCAGCAGATTGCGGCCCGCCCATCGCCCGAAGAGCTGTCGGAAAATATGGCACCAGACAAGCCGGGGCCAAGCAATCCGCGCGAAAAGGCGCGATTTGAAACTGGGGTCTGGTTCAGGGTTTCGGTGGGACGCAAACACCGCGCCGAGCCGCGCTGGCTGTTGCCGATGATTTGTAAGGCTGGCGGGGTTACCAAGACGGCCATTGGCTCGATCCGTATTTTTGATGCGGAATCGCACTTTGAGGTGGCAACGCCAAAGGCGGATGTCTTTGCGGCGGCGATTGCGCAAAATGGGTCTGGTGAGCGCGGTGTGACCATTTCTGTGATCGAGGGCGATAGCCCGCCGTCTAACAAGCGGACATTCCCCAAGTCACCTCGTCGTCCCGAGGGGCCAATCGAGCGGTATGACCCGATGGCTGCGCGTCCAGAACGTGCGGACCGGGCGGCGCGATATGCGCCCGACAATCGTCGTCCTGACAGTGACGACGCGCGCCCAGAACGTGCTGCACGCATAGAGACGAAGCGCCCAGACACAGACAGGGCGCGTCCAGCGAAGGTCAATCCCAAGGATAAAGGCAAGCCCAAGTGGAAAGACAAGGTGCAGCCTGCCGCGCCGGGCGAACCGCGTCCCAAGAAGGAAAAAGTGTTCAAGAAGAAAGATCACAAGCCAAAACGTAAGCCGCAGCTTTAAGTTTTCGCGCATTGATGCGTGATCAATGCTGTTGCAAAAATGGCGGAATTCGGTCGAAAATTGGGCGCTCGCTACATTGTTAATAGCGTTTTGAGAGATGTTTGCTAGCCTTTGGGGGTCGGGATATTCCCGGCCTTAGTGATTTGCCGATCCGCGTCGCCGGCGTAAACCATTGGAGAGCATATTGCCTTTGCGCTGGCAGGAAGTGGCTATGCCACTGTTGATGATCGTTGTTCTTATTGCCCTGAAACATATCCCCATCGCCGAGGAGTGGCCGCTCGCGCGGACGGCGGGGGTTGTTGCCTTTGGCTCTGCGGCCTTTCTGGCTCTGCGCCTAGTGCAGAGCGAAGAGCCGGTTCAGGCCGATGGCTGGTCTGAATTGCGGCCGTCGATGGTTGAATATTTTGCGGTTTATGGTGCGGCAGCGCTGGCCGCAGCTTTGATGCTTGCCATAATCATTGGGGGGTTCAAGGCGGTCAATCCGGCCGAAATGGTTGCCGCGTTCATTGCCTCGATGGCGTTGGCTGGTGGCGCGGTTGCATTGGGACTGATGGGGCTCTTCGTCAAAATTCGCTGGAACCATGCGCAACTTGAATATTGCGATGCGTTCGGCCGCAAAACCATTGTGAAATGGGCGGAGGTACGCAGCGTGCATCCAAGCTGGCGCGGTGTGAACATTTCGACCAATGCGAAAAGCATCACGTTTTCCCAGTTCCACTCGGGTGCGGCCCATCTCGCCAAGCACGCGACCAACCGCGCGCGGCGCAATACCGAAACTGCGTCCAAGGCATTTGCAGGCCGCTAGATCAGCGCGACGGCACTGGCAATGAACGTCAGAAGGCAGTAGCGTGCACTGATCACCAGTAAGAGCCTTTAGATGAACAAGCCCGTTGCCGCCCGTACCGTTCGTTCGGTGTGCCCGCATGATTGCCCGTCGGTGTGCGCGCTTGATGTAGATCTGATCGACGCCCACACCATCGGGCGGGTGCGTGGTGCCAAGGATGACCCGTATACGGCGGGGGTTATCTGCGAAAAGGTCGCGCGATATGCCGAGCGGATCCATCATCCGGACCGTTTGCTGCATCCCATGCGCCGTGTTGGCCCAAAGGGTGCTGGGCAGTGGCAGAAAATCGAGTGGGACGAAGCGCTGGACGAGATCGCGGCGCGCTTTTCCGCAATTGAAGATGCGTTCGGAGCGGAAAGCATCTGGCCCTACTATTATGCCGGGACCATGGGACATGTGCAGCGCGATGGCATTGACCGACTGCGGCACGGCAAAGGTTATTCGCTGCAATATGATACGATCTGCACGGGCACGGCATGGCCTGGCTACATTGCAGGGACTGGTCTTTTGGGCGGCGTCAATCCTGAACAGATGGCTGAATCCGACTGTGTGGTTATCTGGGGCACTAATGCGGTTCATACCCAAGTCAATGTGATGACGCATGCGATGCGGGCCCGCAGGGAACGTGGCGCCCAAATTGTGGTGATCGACGTCTATGATACTGCCACAATGGCTCAGGCCGATATGGGGCTGGTGCTGCGACCTGGTTCGGACGGAGCGCTTGCTGTTGCAGTGATGCATGTGTTGCTGCGCGATGGCTTGGCCGACAGGGCCTATATGAGCCGTTTTACTGACTTCGATGCGGGATTTGAGAGCCATTTGGCCAGCAGGACACCGGAATGGGCTTCCGGGATTACTGGGTTGAGTGTGGAAGAAATTACTGCCTTTGCGCACTTGGTGGGTATGACGCCTGCTAGCTTTTTCCGGCTGGGATTTGGATTTACCCGCCAAAGGAATGGGGCCAGCAACATGCATGCCGCGCTCTGCATTCCGGCAATGACTGGCGCCTGGCGGCATCGCGGCGGTGGGGCATTCCATTCAAATTCAGGCACGTTTCGGCTCGATAAGACGCGTTTGACCGGTGCGGATCGCGCCAAAGGACAACCGCGTTGGCTGGACATGTCCGAAATTGGCCCAATCCTGACCGGCGACGAACGCGCTCTTCACGGGGGTGGGCCGGTAAAAGCCATGATTGTGCAGAATACCAATCCTGCGGCCGTTGCGCCGGATCAAACGCTGGTTCGCAAGGGATTTGCGCGCAAAGACTTGTTCCTCGTTGTGCACGAGCAATTCATGACCGAGACGGCGGAAGTGGCAGACATTGTGTTGCCCGCCACAATGTTTCTGGAACACAATGATTACTACACGCGAGGCGGGCACACGCGGGTTCTCTATGGGCCGCAGGTCGTTGAGCGGCCGGGCGAGGCGCGTTCAAATCACGAGGTCATCAACGCCCTGGCAGTTCGTCTTGGTCTGGACGATCCAAGTTTTGGGATGGACGACAAGGCGGTCGTGGCCGATACGTTTTCTCGCTCGGGATATGGCGACCTCGCGGAGATCGAAAAAACCGGGTTCGTTGATCGCGAACGGCCCGACGCTGAGGCACGGTTTGCCAACGGATTTGCTTGGCCGGATGGTAAGTTTCGGTTTGCGCCCAACTGGCAGGGAACCGCGGATATTAAGGGTTATCACTGGGTATGTGACCCTGCAGATATGCCAAGATATGCCGATTATCACGATGTGAACGAGCGCGCCGATGCCGAACACCCGTTTCGGCTGGCAACCAGTCCGGCCCGCGCGTTTCTCAATTCTACTTTCAACCAGACACGTGGCAGTCTGAAAAAACAGGGCGAACCGTCGGTGTTTATTCATCCAGACGATGCAAACGGTCTCAAAATCGCTGATGGGGATGCTGTAACGCTGGGCAATCGTCGCGGTACGGTTGAACTCACGGCTCGTTTATCGACGAGCACGCGAGTTGGTGTGCTGGTGGCCGAAGGGCTACACCGCAACAAGGCGCACAGACAGGGCAGGGGTATCAATACACTGACCAATGCCGCTCCAGCATTGCCATTTGGCGGTGCCAGCTTTCATGACGCTGCCGTCTGGCTGCGACCATCCGAGGCAAAGCATACGGCCTGACGTCCAGGCCAATTCGGCTTAACCAGGCAGTTGTAAACCGTACTATTCAGGGAGCTTCATTGTATTGGATTTAACTTGTGACAAAATTGTCTAAATAATTTTATGCCTACTCTTGCGAATGAATTTTGATTAAGACAATCCGTGGTTCATCAGGTGTAGTTGAAAGTAAAACTGAATCTTTTAGGATTAAATTGTTAGTACAGGAGGAACATTTCAGACCGAATCCGGATGAGTGGGCGGCGCTTAGTCATTGGTTAATATTAACAATATCCTAAAGACCTTGTTTTCAAAGCATGTAGATAGTGGCAATTACGTACTTACCGAAGTGTAGGTGCGGATTGTCAATGGTCTAATCGTCATCTTTAAGCGAATCGCTTTATTTGATGCATGGTTGTTCTTCTCAATTCAATCCTTGCCATTTTGACAGGAGATAGAACCATGAGTGCAGATAGCGAAACTCAGATGCCGACTGAAAGTGTACAGGCAGCTGCGGCCGCAAATCGCAACAACAATGGCCTTGCCGTCGCGGCAAGCAGCGATCCGGTTTCGATCAACTCGAACCGCTACTTTGACCCCAAGGTACACGACGAACTCGACCATCAGTTGCGTCGCCACCGGGCGGACCTTCACAATATCGATGGCAATATTGCCAAGTTGGAAGAAGCCATCGACGCCGACCAGAAGCGGATTCAGGAATTCAAACTGGCATTGGCCGATAAGTCGCAGGCTCGCACCCGTCTGGTCGCAGTCCGTACTGCAATGGCCCGCTTTATCCAGGGTCTGCAAGCCAAGGATGGCCGATAGACCACTATCGGCCCGTCCCTCTGTATTCAGATTGCGGAGCAAGCCAGATGCTAACACAAGATGATCTTCAATCACTTATGCGTACGATTGACCCCATTTCCCCCAACGTGCCTGCGGGTTCGAATCAAGACCCCACTGCTGAACTGGTGGAGAGACTTGAGGCCCACCGCGTCGACAACATGCTGCTGGCGATGATGGAAGAAACGCTGTTTTCGGCCGACACCGAAGCAGAAATGGTGCCACCGCCGGTTCGGGCCAAGCCGAGGAAACGCGCACCAAAAAACCAGCCAAGAGCCAGGCCAGGGTGGCGAAGACAGCGAAGACCCGGTCAAAGACCGGCTCCAAAAAGTCGCAGCCGAAGTCCGCCGAGGGCGCCGATCACGTCAGCCCTGAGGCCGAGGCGCAAATGGACGAACTGGTTTGGCAGTTGACGTCACATCGGCACGAACTTGTGGTGATTGACACCCAACTGTCGCAGCTCGACGACCTGATCGGGTCGGAGAAGACCGCACTGTCGCAACATCGCGACATGTTACGATGCAAAATGCAGGATCGAGCTCGCCTGTTGCGTTTGCGCAAGGCCACGGCACGCCTTGTCAGTGCGTTGCAGCCACTTTCGACGGCAAGCGCGCAAGCATCCGACGAGACGCCGCTCGCGGTTTGAATTCGCTGGCCAGTCAGACGATGATGCGCCAGAAGAAATAGACGGTGGTCACCAATCCGTAGACTATGACGGCAAGCCTTATGGCCTTGGCGGGGACGAGATGTGCGTAGCGCGCTGCCAGGTATCCGCCGATGGTCACGCCAACCAAAGCCAATGAACCGTGGTACCAGTCGATTGACCCGCTTATGGCAAAGCGGATGACGGCGACGCTTGCTACGACGGCTGAAATCCAGAGTTTTAGCCCGTTCATGGCATGAATATCGGTCATGCCGGCGGTGGCCAGGAACGCCAAAAGCAAAATGCCGAGTCCGGCGTTAAAAAAACCACCGTAGATGCAGACCAACGCCAGAAATGCCAACAGCAGTGCTGCTCCGGCGAGCGCCATCCGGCGGCTGGCACCAGCTCTGGCTGCCACAAAATTGTTGATCTGCTTGCCAAAGGCGAACAGGACTACGGCGAATAGCATGAGCCAGGGAACAACAAGGGAAAACTGCCGGTCCGACACCACGAGCAGCAATTGGGCGCCTATATAGCCAAAAATGGCTGCGACTATCGAGTACAGCACAAGGCGATGACGGTATTGCAGAATGGCTTTCCAATAACCGATCGCGCCGCTGGCATAGCCGGGCAGGGCAGCATAGGTGTTTGAGGCATTGGCAATGACCGGCGGGACGCCAGCCAGCAACAGGGCAGGGAACACAATAAAGGAGCCGCCGCCCGCAAGGGAATTTACAGCGCCACCCAATAGGCCGGCCAGCAGCAAAAGCAATTCAGTCATTCTTGGATCCCGTTCGCACAGTCGGTCTTGACATTATCTCTATTCAATATCATTTAGCGGAAAGGTTGTTGACGCCTGCCGCTCGCCGGGATGTTCCCGATGGTGAAGTCAATCACGCACCGCGTGCCAATCGCATGAACAGTCTTGATAGTGAGGCATTCATGGCAAAGCGAGCCCCATGGGACTTTGGCCTCTTGCTATGAAGGACTTTATTCATGTCATATTCTCTCGATACGCCCAGCATTCAAACTCTTAAAGCCGAAGCCAGATCACTGCGCGACGAGCGCGTCAAGGCTGGGGGCGCAATTACCCACGCCATGGCGCTGGAAGAAGTCGCCAAAACCCATGGATATCGTGACTGGAATACCGCTGTCGCGATGTTGCCCGAGAGGGTTGCTGTACCTGTGCAGGTCGGTGATCGGGCGAGTGGCCATTATCTTGGGCAGCCGTTCAAAGGGCTGGTGATTGGCGTGCAAATACTAAGCGACATGCAGCATTATCAGGTGACTGTAAAATTTGACAACCCGGTGGACGTTGCAACCTCGAAGCTGTTTTCCGCGTTTCGTCATAGAGTTACGGCCACGATTGATGTGCACGGCGTTTCCCCCGCCCACACTAGCAACGGCGTGCCGCAAATGCGGGTGCGCCGCATTTGACCCGGCGGCAACGAGCGTAAACGGCGCTCGTTGCTTGCCATTCATCGTTAAATGACGATATAAGGCGCTGATTGAATATTCCCCTGCATCAGCAGGCGACACATGGATGACGGCATGACCGCGCAGAACAAACCGATCGAACTCTACTTTTTCCCAACGCCCAACGGCTACAAGATTTCGGCGATGCTTGAAGAATTGGGCGTTCCTTATGATCTGCGGATCATCCATATCGGGAAGGGCGACCAGTTTACGCCAGAGTTCCTGTCGGTTTCGCCGAACAACAAAATTCCCGCAATTGTCGATCCAGAAGGGCCGGACGGCGTGTCCATCTCGGTCTTTGAGTCAGGTGCCATTTTAAAATATCTGGCGACCAAGTTTGGCAAATTCTATCCAACTGATCAACGATCACAAGTTGCCGTGGACGAGTGGTTGTTCTGGCAGGTTGGTGGGTTCGGCCCCATGCTGGGTCAGAACCACCATTTTGCTCTCTATGCGCCCGAAAAGATTGAATATGCCATCAATCGGTATCGCGACGAGACGCACCGGCTGTACGGCGTTTTGAACAAGCAACTTGATGGCCGGGACTATATTGTGGGCGACTTTTCCATCGCTGATCTTGCCTCGATTGGATGGGCGCGCGGTTGGGAGCGTCAGGGGATGGATATCAAGGATTTTCCGAATGTCGCTGCTTGGATCGAGCGTGTCAGCGAGCGGCCGGGCACCAAGGCTGGTCTTGCTTTGACGCTGGAGAGTGGCGAACGCGTTGATTTGACCAAGGATGTCAATGCCAAAGCCGTGCTATTTGGTCAGCGCGCGCGCTAATGAACTGCCGCGCCACCTTGGAGGTGACGCGGCGCAGGGCTGCCCTTCAATTCGTTGAGGAAATTTGGGTGGTCGCCGGATTATCGCTTGCCAACTCCGGCTCTCATCGTTAGACCGACCGGCGGAGAGGTGGCCGAGTGGTCGAAGGCACGCCCCTGCTAAGGGCGCAGATGGTGTTGAACCGTCTCGAGGGTTCGAATCCCTTCTTCTCCGCCACCACACCCCTAAGCCTTTGATGTTGCAGAAAACCCTTGTGTTATATGGGGTTTGGTCGCAAAACGAGTCACAAAACTGGTGACAAAATCGAGCGGCTGGCATGAAACATCTACATCAGATTAGGGGGCGGTGGGCGGTTCGGATCGGTGTGCCCGACACTCTTCGCAATATCATCGGGAAGCGCGAGTTACGCGAGTGGCTTGGCACCGATAAGAATGTTGCGCAGCGTAGCGCACCCGCAGTAATCGCTCGATTCTATCAACAGATCGACGAGGCAAAAGCTCTGCTTGAGGGTTCCTCCCAAACCCTAAGGGCCGCAGCACAGCATCACTACGCCCGCGAGCTTGCCGCCGATGACAGGGAGAGAAGCGCCCTTGGCGGAACTGCCGAGTTCCGCAGTTTTACCGCACCCATTAAAGCGGCCAAGTTGCGCCTGCTTGTAGCTCATCAACTCCCCAGGGACGAGGCCGAGGCACTAATTGGATATGCGGCGGATGATGCCATCGCTGACGGTGCCGTCAATCCGGCGCTTGAGCGTGGCGAATTGCTCCGCGTTCTTGCCGAAATTCATCTTGAGGCTATGGCACGCTTTGAAGAGCGCGACGCCGGGCGAATTGCCCTAAGTGATCCGAAAAGTGAATGGTTAGCTGCTGAACAGCCTGCCGGAGTTGTATAGACTCACCGACCCGCCGTGCGGGCCGATGGTCCGCCACTATCGGAACTTGTGACTGAAATGCACAAGGAGCGTCGCGCCGGAAACGGCAATCTATCTGAAGGAACGATAAACGAGCAGGTCGTAGCGGTTCGGATGTTGGAGGAATTTCTGGGAGGCCCGACGCCCGCCTGTGCCATCACCAAAGCTGATATGCTCAATTACAAGCGCGCTCTGATGGATACGCCGACAAATTATCGACTTCGCTTCCCTGGCAAGACGCTACCCGAAGCTATTACCGCCAATGCAAAGCTCGAAAACCCGCACAAAGTGCTTAGCCCCCAAACGATCAATATCAAATGGCTCACTCATATTGGCACGATTATGGGATGGTGCGTGGCGAATGATTTGATTGAGGCAAACCCGGCGCGCGGCGTGAAAGTGGCGACAAAAAAAGGAAAGAGTGAGCCGACGCGCGTCCCATTCAACCAAGATGATTTACAGAGAATTTTCGGCAATGAGCTATTCTCTGATCCCAAATCCTTCGAGACAAAGCAGTGGTCATTGCTCCTGGCACTTTACACGGGCGCCCGATCTTCGAGTGAAATTGCACGCATCAAGCTTTCGGATATTTTTCAAGAGCAATCGGTGAACGTCATTCATTTGGAGGATGCCAGCAAGAATGTCCGCTCGAAGAGGTTGGTGCCTGTTCACCGTGACCTAATTGACTTAGGATTTTTGGATCATGTAGAGGCGTTGCGCAAACAAGGTAAGAGGCGACTATTTTGGGATTGGGAGCCGGAGGACAAAATTAACCGCTGGTTTCTTCGCACTTTCAAACCGCAAGTTGGTATTTCTGACAGCCGCAAAGTGTTTCATTCATTTCGCCATTCACTCAAAACTGAGTTGGCGAAGCGTGGTGTGAACCGTGATGTATCTGATCTGATCACCGGTCATAAAGACCAGGCCGAAAGTGGCACCTATATCCACGATGCGAGTGTCACAATGATAGCTGCAATGAATGAAGGGTTGAATCGGGCAAACTTCAATTTGAAACTTCCTAGGAAAATAAACTTATATGTTTGAAAAAATTCCTATTTAGGTTAGAATGGGTTGTTCAATTAATTAGGAGCAACCGACTTGCCTATTTCCAAAATCATCGGCGGCTTGTTTGCCCGCAACACGAAGTCAGAGCCAATGTCCCCTGTCAGTCAGGCGGATCCATTGGCTGGGCTGTTGCTGGGATTTGCGCCGACCATCGCAGGCCCATCGGTCACGCCACAGAATGCAATGCGTGCGCCCGCCGTTGCTTCAGCCATTCAACTAATTTCTGAAACGGTTGGCACACTGCCCACCAAAGTTTTTAAGCGCACGAGCGGTGGCAAGGAGGCGGACGCCAAACATGGTGCCTATCGCCTGGTGCACGATGAGGCCAATGATTGGACCAATGCGGCCCAGCTTCGCACCCAGCTCACCGCCGACGCGCTGAAATATGACCAGGGCGGCTTTGCTCTGGCAAATCGCGTCAATGGCGGTGTTGTAGAGTTCATCCGTCTTGACCCCGCCAACGTTGCCATCAAAGCCGATGATGCGGGCGAACCAACCTATTTGGTCGGGAAGGGGAGCAAGCAAAAGACATACGGTTTTCGGGATATTTTGCATATCCAGGCCTTTGATGGTGTTGCGCCGATCAAACGAGCACGGGACGCGATTGGACTTTCGTTAGCCCTTGAAGAATACGCGGCCCGGTTGTTCCGGAACGATGCCCGCCCATCGACTGTTTTGGTCCTGCCTGAACGTATGCCCGGCGGTGATAATTCGACGGCGCTGCAAAACATGATGGCAAGTTGGACCGCAACCCATGGCGGTTCGGCCAATAGCGGCAAGCCCGCAATCGTGCCAGCTGGATCACAAATTGTGACCCTTTCCAATACAGCTACAGATGCACAGTTCGAGCAGATGCGCCGGTTTCAGACTGAAGAAATAGCCCGCGCCTTTCGAGTGCCGCCGACGATGCTTTTCGACTTGTCGCGCGCCACCTGGTCAAACTCCGAGGAAATGTGGCAGCAATTTTTGACGATGACGTTGCGGCCCTGGCTTGATGCCTGGCAGTGGGCATATGCGCGCGTGCTGCTTACCCCTGAAGAGCGTGCCGACCACTACATAGAATTTGTGACCGATGATCTTTTGACCGTGAGCCATGCCGCCCGCGCCGAAAGCTACGCCAAATATCGGGCCATGGGCGCGGTCACTGCCAATGAAGTGCGCGCGGGCTTGAACCTACCAGCGCTGCCCGGTGGCGACAGGTTGGAAAACCCAAACATTACGCCCGGCGCTGCCAATTCCGATGCACCCAAACCAGATCAGGAAGCGGCATGATGACCAAAGCATTTCTTTGGCGACAGCGAGCGGGATTTCTCGCTATCGCCCAATCTGATCCCAGAGCTCGAGCGAAAAACCAATCGCGGTATTGGCTCGCTTTGCCGTGATCTGATCGCTGGAAATTTCCACCTTGCGGAAATCACCGAAACAATCCGGCTTGCCATGATCGGCGGCGGCACCGCGCCTGAGGAGGCCGCCGCACTGGTTGGCACTTACATCGCGGCCCGTCCGCTTGCCGAGGCCCATATTCTTGCCGCCGACATTCTTGGCGTTGTTTGGGTTGGATCGTTAGATGCCACCGAACAAACCATGAAACCCAAGGAACCCGTCGATGACTTCTAAGCTCGAACTTAAGGCCGATATTGCGGTTGATGATGCTGGCACCATTACGGGCGTGGCGTGGCCATTCGGTGAACCGGACAGCGTCGGTGACGTGATTGAAAAGGGCGCGTTCTCTTTCCCCGCTGCCTTGCCCATTGTGCTTGAGCACGACCAGGGTGCGGTGATTGGTGTTTGGGAATCCTATTCTGAAACCGACGCCGGGCTTGAAGTTAAGGGCCGTCTATTTGTTGAGGGCGTTGCGCCGTCCAAAAAGGCCCATGCCGAACTTCGCAAAGGGCGCATGGCAGGCCTGTCGTTAGGTTTCAAAGGCAATGCGTTCACCGACCGCACCGGCGGCGGGCGCACATTCACCGACATTGACGTTACCGAAATTTCGCTATGCCGCAATCCGGTTCATCCCGGTGCGCGGATAACCGCCGTTAAGGCAACCCCTCCCAAGGAAAATCTAATGGACCCCGAAACTATCGACGAAACCGAAACTAAAGCCGCGCTCGAACTTAAAGCGGCAAATGACAATTTGACCAAGTTGACTGCCCGGCTGGAAAAACTTGAAGCCAAGGCACAGCGTCCGGTGGCAGCAAACGACAACGAACCGACAGCGACTGAAGAACGCAAGGCGTTCGCCCAATATCTTCGTCTGGGCAACACCGCTGGCGACACCGTGCTAAAGGCGCTCAATGTGAGCAATGATGCCCAGGGTGGCTATCTGGCACCGGCTGAGGTTTCGAGTGAGTTCATTCGTGAGCTGGTTGAGTTTTCGCCGTTGCGCACCGTCGCAACCGTGCGCAATACCGGCGCGCCATCGGTCATCCTGCCAAAGCGCACCGGCCAGACCAATGCCAAGTGGAAGGGCGAACTTCAGGCGACTACCGAAAGCGAAATCGGTTTTGGTCAACTTGAAATCCCGACCAAAGAATTGGGCACCCACGTCGATATTTCTGCCCAGCTATTGGACGACGCGCCGGTTGCTGAAGCTGAAGTGCGTTTGGCGTTGGCTGAAGACTTTGGCCAAAAGGAAGGCGTCGCCTTTCTTAATGGCGATGGTGTACTCGCACCACGCGGCTTAATGACCGACGACGCAATCACCCACACAGCCAACGGCCACGCCACCAACCTTGCCGCTGATCAGTTGATTACGCTCATGTATGCCTTGCCTGCTACCTATCGCAATCGTGGCACCTGGCTATTGAACGGCACCACGCTGGCAACAATCCGCAAGCTCAAAGACGGGCAGGGCAATTACCTTTGGCAGCCGTCTTACCAGGCTGGCCAGCCGGAAACGATTTTGGGCCGCCCGGTGGTTGAAATGGTCGACATGCCCGACGTTGAAGCTAATGCCTTCCCAATCATCTTTGGCGACTTTGGCACGGCATACCGCATCTATGACCGGCTCGAAATGTCGGTTTTCGCCAACCCCTATTTGCTCGCTACTGAAGGCCTTGTTCGCATCCATGCCCGTCGCCGCACTGGTGGTGATGTTGTGCAACCCAAAGCCGTCCGCAAACTCAAAATGGCCACGGCCTAAAAGGAGACTAGAACCATGCGTGATCACGCTTCCAATATCGCTTTGGCTTCGGCCATTGCGCCCGCCGTGCAAACGGCAACCGTCACCGGTGCGGCAATCGACGTGCAAGAGGCCAACGGCGTAACTGTTATCGTCCATACCGGTGCAATTGCTGGTTCTGGTGACTTCACCGCCAAACTTCAGGAAAGCGCCACAACCGCCGACGAGGATTTTACCGACGTTGAACACCTGATCGGCAGTTTCCCCGACAGCCTTGAAGCCAGCGCCACCATCAAGGTGGGCTACGTCGGTTACAAGCGCTACGTGCGCGCCGTGCTGACCAAGAATAGCGGCACCTCAATTGCAGCAAGCGCCTTGGTCGAGCTTTCCGCCTTGCGCGCCCGTCCGGCGGTCTAGAACGATGCGGCTCGCGGAGACAATCAATGTGGTCATTGCCGGTCAGCAAGTGACCTTGCACCGGGGCCGCCCTACGCCTTGCCCGTAAGCACGGCGATTTTGGCAAACTGGCGTCGGCGGTTATCCAAGGCCGCTTGGAAACCATGGCCGAATTGATAGGCGAGGGAACCGGTTCGCCCAAAGACGCCGAAACGTTCGGTTTCGATATTCACCACCTGGGTGCGCGCGCCTTGAGTGAATTTCAAATGCCCTTGCTCGAATTTATTACCTGCCTTGCCGGAATTGAGCCGGGCAGTAGGCAAGCGCCCACCACTGGCAATGCCATGCCGATGACCGATTATTTTGAGCACTTGTTCAAGATCGCCACCGGCTGGTTGGGCTGGACGCCAGACCAGGCCTGGGAAGCAACCCCGGCGGAAATCATTGCCGCAAAGGAAGGCCGCACTGATCTGGTTTCCGACATTCTAAAAGCAGTATTCGGCGGGGAAAGCGATTCAGATCAAGTGCAGTCGCCAACCGCCAATGACGAATTTGACCGCGCCGCCTTTAACGCGCTCAAAGCCAAGATTGCGAGGGGCTAGTATAAAGCCAGTCGCACCACCTAGGCTATGTGCCTGCGGCAAGATCGTCGCTTCTGGTGAACGCTGCCAGTGTCAGATCATCAATGACCGTGCCCGCAAGGCCCGGCATGATCGCCGCCGCCCATCGGCCCGCCAACGTGGTTACAATCATGAATGGCGCAAAGCGCGCCAAGAGTTCCTAAAGCACAACCCGCGCTGCGCAATGTGTGGCCAGCTAGCCAACACCGTTGACCATATCATTCCGCATAAGGGCGAAGACCGGTTGTTCTGGGACAAGGCCAACTGGCAGGCGCTTTGTGCCCACCATCATAACAGTGCCAAACAGCGTGAAGAGCACAGGCCGGTGCAGTCATGACGGTGAGGCACTTGTCAGTCGTTATGAAAGCAGAAGTCGCACATTGGGATATTTGCGTTGCCGCCTTTGGCAGCGTCAAACTCATTGCCGCAGTGAATGCAGGTCAGCATATGACCGTTGCTCCAAGTAGTTTGTGCATTCGCCCTGCGCAGTCTTTTAAGTTCAGCAGCAACTTCGGCCTCGGAGAATGGCGATGATTTGGGTGTTTTCTGGCTCATTTCAATACGCAATCAAATCCAACAGTAAAAAGCAACAACTAGACCCCCGGGTGGTTAGCAATTTCCCAGCCTTTAAGGGGACCGGCGCGGGGAGCGTCGCGCAAGATTTTTCCGAAATAGAGTTTTCACAATGACCGCGCTTGCCGACCTGAAAAACCAGCTTTCAATGACCGCCGACGATGACGTTGATGATGATTTCATCGCTGCCAAGATCGCCGCCGCTGAAACCTACACCACCGCAATGATCGGTGCGGAAACGCCCGTCGCCTATGATGAGGCGTCCGCCGACCTGCGCCAAGCGATCCTGATGCTTGCGGCCCATTGGTTTGAAAATCGGGAAGCCAGCACCATCGGCACTAGCGCTGCAATCGTGCCTATGGGCTACGCCGATCTTGTCGCTACCCATCGAAAATGGGTGTTTTGACATGGCAAAATCTAACCAATTGGCCCGGTTTGAGGCGCGAATGAACGCTATTCCGAAGGCCGTTCGTGAGGCTGTGCAACCGGCACTGGCGAAAAACGCCGACGAATTGGCGAGTGCCATGAAACACCTTGCCGAACCGTCGCGTGATACCGGGGCACTAATCGACAGTATTCACGCCACTTTGCCCGGCGAACGAACCCCGCCTTATTCCCAGCCAGGAGGCAACCAGACCGCAAGTGAGCTCGAAGCCCTGGTAACAGCTGGCAACAGTGAGGTGCGCTATGCGCACCTGGTTGAATACGGCACTAGCGACACCGACGCCCAGCCGTTCTTTTGGCCATCGGTTCGCTTGCTCAAAAAGCGGCTCAACAACCGCATGAAGCGCGCGATCAGCAAAGCCGTGCGCACGAAGTGGGACCAATGACAGAACCATCACTCGCTTTTCAGATTGCAATCCGGAACCACCTAGTTACCGCATCTAGCGTGACCGATCTGGTTGCGCCTGATTGGATCATCGACGGACCGACGCGCCCGGAACATTTTCCCTGCATCATTGTCGGCGAAAGCCAGACATTGATGGTCGGGCGCTCTTACCGCACGCGATCCATTGAGATTTTCTCGGACGTGCACATTTGGTCGGCCCAAGAGGGCGGGCTTGCCGTGGTCAAGGAAATCGGCGGCGTGGTTTGGAATGCGCTGGAAAGCCTTGGCGAAATTCCTGGGTTTTCTATGCCGGATGGCATTCGAATTGGAAGCCTTCGCACCATGCGAGACCCCAAAGGGCACGGCCACGCGGTGATTAACGTTCAGGCCATGCTTGAGGAATTGCATTATGCGTAGTGGCAGTCTCACCCACACCGTCAATATTGAACGCGCGGCCCGAACGGTTGAGCAATCCGGTGCGGTTGCTGCGACCTGGATGCCACTTTTTACGCTCAAAGCCGCCATCGATACCTTTGATAAAACAGAAATCGACGAACCGTTTGGGGAAGCCGCCGACGCACTAGTTATTTTCTCAATGCGCTACCGGCCCGGCGTTACCACCGATGATCGGCTGATCTATCAAGATGAGGCCTTCCATATTCGTGCCATTCGATTGATTGGGCGGCGCGAAATGCAGCTCAAAGCGGAAAGAGCCAACTGATGCGCGGGCGCAATCCAGCCAGCATTGTCGCTGGCACTTCACCGGTCACCAAGGTGCCACCAGCACCGTCTTATCTTTCAAAAGACGGCAAGGCCGAATGGCGCAAAGTCGCGCCGATCCTGATTACTGAACGCAAGACGTTGACGCACGCCGATTTAGCCACGCTGGAAAACTACTGCAATGCCGTTGCGATCATGCGCGAGGCCCGGCGGGTGTTAAACGCTGAAGGCTTGATAACGAGCACCGGCAAGCGGCACCCAGCGTTTGGGATCATGAACGCGGCCCAGACCACCCAAAGGCTTTGTGCCGCCGAACTTGGCCTTACGCCGGTGAGCCGGTCACGGCCCGCCGTGCGCAATGACGATAGAGACCATGACAACCCTTTCGGAATCTAGCACCTATCCCGCCTGGATTTATGACGGCACACCAATCGACGATACCTTTGGCCATGGCGAAAAGGCCGTCGAATTCTTACGCTGGTTGAAGCATCCCAAGAGCGGGCTACCAGGCAAGGCATTCCAGCTTGATCCATGGCTTGAACGTATCGTGCGCCGCATCTATGGGCCACGGCACCCTGATGGCTCACGCATTATCAAAACGGTGGTGTTGTTGTTGCCGCGTGGCAATCGCAAGACCAGCACCGCCGCCGCCTTGGCCCTGTTGCACACCATTGGGCCGGAGCGGGTGCCGCATGGCGAGGCAATCTTTGCTGCCGCCGACCGCAAACAGGCCAGCATTGCCTTCAAGGAGGCGCTGGGTATTGTGCAGGCGCGCCAACAAATAGCGGGTGCTGTGAAGGTCTATGATGCACACAACAGCGCCAAGAAAATCGTCTATTCCAAGGAACACGTGACCCTAGAAGTCATTTCTGGTGATGCAGGAACCCAGCATGGCCGGACGCCCAATTTCGTCCTGGCTGATGAGCTGCACGTTTGGCCTAACTTTTATCTCTGGGAAGCTTTGCAATCGGGTTTGGACAAGTCTGACAACACGCTGATGGTGGTGGCAACCACCGCCGGACGCGGGCAAGAAAACGTTGCCTGGGAGCAGATCGAAGACGCCCGCAAGGTTGCGCGTGGCGATATTGCCGACCCTTCAATTCTGCCAATACTTTTTGAAGCAGACCGGGGTGCCGATTGGCGCGATGAAGCCATTTGGTGCGCGACCAATCCCGGCTTGGCCCATGGCTATCCCAGCCTTGAGGGTTTCCGTCGCGCCGCCGCCGCCGAACGCAGCATGCGCGAACGTCAGAGTTTCAAGCAGCTAAAGTTGAATATCTGGCTGGATCAAAGCACCGAGCCTTTTGTGGATATGGAAGTCTATGACACCGGTGCAGGTGAAGTTGAGCCAATGGACAATGAGCCTTGTTGGATCGGCGTGGATATGAGCACCACCACCGATTTGACCGCCGTTGTTGCTGCATTCAAAGACGAGGACGGCATTGTTTCGGTGTTGTCGCATTTTTTCTTGCCCGCCGATCTGTTGCGCGACCGAGGTGACCGCGACGGCGTGCCCTATCCCGAGTGGGCAGCGCAGGGCTATTTGACCGCAACGCCCGGCAATGTGATCGATTATGGTGCCGTGACTGAGCACCTTCGCGAACTATGCGCGCGCTTTGATGTGCGCGAATTGAACTTTGACCCACACTTCGCCCAGCCAGTTATGGCACCGCTCATTGATGATGGCCTGCCAGTGCTCACCATGCGCCAAGGCTGGGTAACCCAATCACCAGCACTTAATGAACTTGAGCGCGTCATCGTCGGTGGAAAATTCCGGCATGGCGGGCACCCGCTGTTGCGTTGGTGCTTTGCCAATATTGCCATCCACACCGACAGCGCCGGAAACCGCACGATGCACAAGGGCAAAAGCACCGGGCGCATAGATGGCGCGGTTGCCACCTGGATGGTCGTTAGCCGTGCCGCAGCCAACGACAATGCACCCAGCTATTGGGACGACCCAGATTTAGCACAATCACTATATGGAGTGGCCTAACCATGGCAGATGAAGAACGCCTTGTTGTCGCGCTTGAGGCGCGCATTACCCAGTTTGAAAAGAACTTTGCCCGCGCCACGCGGACTAGCTCTGACAGCTTTCATAAAATGGAGACCCGTAGCAAAGAGGCGGCAAACAATCTTGAGAAAAGCATGGGTGGTGCTGCCAGCCGCACGGCCTATGTTGAGGTGGCGCGCAAGAATGGCAAATCGGTGCTGCTTGCCGGTACTGCGCTTTATGCCCTTGTTGCCGATGGCGAGCTGGGCGCGCATGTCTATTCCGCGGCGACAACCCGTGACCAGGCGCGCATCGTCTTTAGCGAGGCAAAGCGCATGGTAGGAGCAAGTAGCGCGCTACAGGCGAGGGTTACCCGTACAGTCAACAATCTTGCCGTTTTGCCGACCTCGTCCTGGTTTCGGCCTCTGTCGGCGGACGCGACGAAAATGGATGGTCTGAACGTTCACTTTGCTGCGGTTGATGAGGTGCACGAGCACCCGGGGCCTGAAATTATCCAGAAGTTGAACACCGCAACCGGCGCGCGCCGGCAATCGCTGATCTTTGAAATCACCACAGCGGGCTATGATCGCCATTCGGTCTGCCGCCAGCATCACGAGTTCTCGGTCAAGGCGCTGGAAGGCACTGTGCCGACAGAGTCCGCAGATAGTTGGTTTGGCTATATCGCCACCATTGATGCGGGCGATGACTGGACCGATCCTAAAGTGTGGGTGAAGGCCAATCCCAGTCTCGGCGTCACGGTGAAGACGGATGATCTGAAGCGCCAGATCGATGAGGCAAAAGAAATGCCGGCCCAGCAGAACGCGATCCGGCGGCTGCGCCTCAACGAATGGACTGAGCAGGTGACGCGCTGGCTCGACATAAGCGTTTGGGAGGAGGGAGGCCTCCCCGTCGCCACCGACTGGTGCGTCGTCAAACACGAGCTTGAGGCGCTAGAGCTGAAGCTGCTGGGCCGCGAATGCTACGGCGGACTTGATCTTGCCCGCGTCAACGATTTGTCGGCGTTCGTGCTCGCCTTTCCACCGACGCTGGAGGGTGACCTCGGCAATCTGGCGGACAAATGGATCGTGCTTTGCCGGTTCTGGATCCCAGAGGAAGACATCCTGCGTCGCGTGCGGCGCGACCGCGTGCCGTATGACGTCTGGCGCGACCAAGGATATTTGACCGCCACGCCGGGTAACGCGACGGACTTTGCCTTTGTGGAGACAGAAATCCTCGAGCTGGCGTCGCGATACGACATGCGCGAGCTTTCTTATGACCGGACCTTTGCAGGCGAAATCGTTCAAAACTTGCAGGACGAGGGCCTGAGCCTGGTGCAGTTCGGTCAGGGCTTTTTGAGCATGGCCGCGCCCACCGCGGAACTGGAGCGACTGTCGGTCTCGCGGTCCCTCTGGCATGGCGGTCATCCGGTATTGCGCTGGAACGCCTCCAATGTTGCGGTTCGCCACGATCCCGCCGGCAATATCAAGCCGGACAAGGAGCGCTCAACCGAGCGGATCGACGGCATCGTGGCTATTTGCAACGCACTCGGTCGGGCACTGGCCCGTGACGTCAATGCCGGCCGCTCGGTCTATGAGAGCCGCGGCATGCTGATGCTTTAGCAGCGCGGAAGAGAAACCAAATGGCATTCTGGTCAAACTGGTTCGGTGGTGCAAAACCGCCGAGCGCCTCTCTGCACGCGTCGTTCCAGGATGCTGGGGGTGGGATTGTCATTGCGACCAGTCAGCAGCTGGAAGAGGCATTGCGCGCCGGCAATGTGACGGGATCGGGGGCGACGGTCACCCCAAATAGGGCCATGCGGGTGGCCGCTGTCTATGCGTGTGTACGCATCATCTCCGGCGCCGTCGCTACCTTGCCGTTGCACATCAAACGCTGGGTGGATGAGCGCATCCGTGAGGATGCCTCCGACACGCTGATCTGGTCGGTGCTGCGACGCAAGCCGAACCGATGGCAGACGCCTTCTCAATTCCGCCGCATGCTGCAGGCGCATCTGCTACTGCGCGGCAATGCCTATGCCATGATCGTCCGCTCGCGTGGCCTGGTTCAGGAGTTGATCCCACTGCATCCCGACCGGGTCGCCGTAAGCCAGGCCGATGATCTGACGCTCGATTATCTTTATACGCGCGCGGATGGCCGCCGCATCAAGCTGTCGCAGGACGAAGTCTTTCACCTCGTCGGACTGACACTCGATGGCGTGCATGGTGTCTCCGCCAGCGGTAATCCTGCTTGCCATCGGCATCGGCGGCATCACGTTCTCCGGCTCGAACAAGATCGAGTTTGTGCTGACCCACTCCAATGATGACGTCAACTATTCGGCGGTCACTACCGACGACATGCTTGGCTGCACTGTTGGCACTGGCGGCATCATCAAGGCGCTTATCACTCTCCAGGCTGCCGCTGCGACCTATCGCTACGGCTACAAGGGCGGCAAGCGTTACCTGAAGCTGCTGGCCGACTTCACGGGCACCCACGGCACCGGCACCCCGATTGCCGCGATCGTGCTCAAGGGCCACGGCGCCGACAACCCACAGGCCAACCAGGCTTAACGAATTGGGGCGGCTTCGGTCGCCCCGTTCTCTTTTCTAGGGGCACTCATGATGCACAAACCCGTCCTTTTGACCGCCCCGACCATGACGCCCGTGTCTCTGGCTGAAGCCAAGGTGCAGCTGGCCGTCGACCATAATGAACATGACGACATGATCTTGAGTTTCATCGCGGCTGCGGTAGGCCATCTGGATGGATGGGTGGGCATCCTTGGCCGTTGCCTTGTCGAGCAGACATGGCGGCAGGACTTTGACAGCTTCAGCGGTTGTATGCGCCTGCCGCTCTATCCAGTGTTGTCCGTCACCAGCGTTGTTGCGAGCGATCGCGCGGGAGCACAGACAACCATCGCTGACAGCGATTATCTGCTGATGGATGACGCCGCTGGCGCATTCGTTCGTTTTAAGAGCGGCGCGGTGCTGCCTTCGGATTTGTACGCCATCAAGCCAGTGGCAGTGACCTATAAAGCTGGATATGCGACGGTCCCGGAAGTGCCGGGGGATCCTGCTATCCCGGCACAATCCTCCATCCCCGCCGCCATCAAAGCGGCAATCCTAATCCACGTTCGGCTGATGTACGACGCCTATCGACTTGGTGCGGATGCTGGACCGATTCCAACAGACGCGATTGACGCTCTGGTCGCGCCTTTTCGCCGGGTATCTTTCTAATGCTAAACGCCGGGAAACTCGACCGCCGCATCACCCTGGAGCGGCATGGCATCAGCTATAATAGCGACAACGAGCCTATCGAAGGCTATACCGCGATAGCCACGGTCTGGGCGTCATGGCGGCGAGCATCGGCGCGCGAGCAACTGGCAGCCGCAGAAATTCAGGCGACGGTCACCGACATCTTTGTCGTGCGATGGAGCACCACGACGGCAACAGTCACGCCAATGGATCGCTTGGTCTACAATGAACGCACGTACAACATAGCCGAGGCCACGGAGATCGGCCGGCATGAAGGGGTGATGTTGCGTGGATCGGCGATGGCTGAATAACGAGGGGAGCGGGCGCCTTGTTCTTTCGTCTTGTCACGACATTGCGTGTACGGACTATTACCGGCTAATAAAACGGCAGACTATTTTTTGCTGACGGGGAACCTTTGCAGCCTATCGTTGGATCATTTGTACGCCTTAAGTCCGACCCAACCCGCGCTGGTGTACTTCAGCCAGGCGAGCCGCGTTCTCGTGCGGGTAGCAAGATGCTCCCAGTTCTATTTCCAGATGGAAGCCAGGCTTGGCTACCTGAGTCAGCCCTTGAAGTGGTGCCTTTGGCGCTCCCTCCACTAGATCAAAGGTTCGAAGACGGCAGCTTTGCTGATCCCGAATGGTTGCGTCGCACCCTTGCTCGCCTCCGAGTCACCGGTCGACTCACCAACGTCATTTACAGCATGGAGGCTACGGACACTGACTTCTACGCTTTCCAGTTCAAACCCGTCCTTAAGCTGCTGAACTCGCCAAGAGATGGGTTGCTCGTCGCTGATGAAGTCGGTCTTGGAAAGACAATTGAGGCCGGACTTATTTGGACAGAGCTGCGTGCAAGGCTGCAGAGCAATCGCCTTTTGGTGATCTGCCCGAAGACGCTTTGCCAGAAGTGGCGCAGCGAACTTCACCAACGGTTTGGCGTTGATGCGCGCATTGTCAACGCTGATGAACTTTTGGAACTTGTTAGCGGTTCGGCCGGCGCTAACAGCGGCTTTGCGGCTATCGCGAGCATGCAGTCGCTGCGGCCACCAAGAGGGTGGTCTGATGATGAGACAGTTGGGCAAGGTAGAAGGTTAAATCCTCGCGCATTGCTGGCACGATTTCTAGATGCAGCCGCAGAAGAAACACCGCTTCTCGATTTGCTGGTGATCGACGAAGCGCATCATATGCGCAATCCAGAAACAGCACTTCATGCCCTTGGCTCACTGCTCAACTCAGTAAGTTCGCACAGGGTTTTCTTGTCAGCGACGCCAATTCACCTGCGCAACCGTGATCTTCAATCCCTACTCCGGCTGATTGATCCGGACACCTTTGAGTACGAGGATACCCTTTCCGAGCTTATTGAAGTCAACGCTCCAATTGTACAGGCCCGGGATCTGGTGCTTAAGCCTGATACAACCGCGGCCGATATTTTGAGGCGGCTAGACGAAGCAATGCGGTACCAGCTTCTCGCCGACAGCGCAGCTTTGCGATTAGTTCGAAAAGAAATCGAGAGCGCGGAACTGACAATGAGCAAGCGGGCGGAAATTGCTTCAAGACTGGAGCAAGCCAACCAACTCGCAAATTATGTTACCAGGACTCGCCGCCGGGACGTCGAAGAATTCCGAGTCAGAAGAGATGTGAAAGCTCCTACTCTGACTATGCTGCCGGTCGAATCTGTCTTCTATCATGCAGTGACCGAAGAGGTCCGTCAGTACGCTATTGAGAACGACGTGAGCGATGGCTTCTTGCTATCTATGCCACAGCGCTTGTTATCGTCGAGCCCCGCTGCAGCTTCGGCCTACTGGTCGAGCCTAGCTGCCGGGCAAATTTCTTCATTGGTGGATGAGGACGACGGGTCGGATGAGCTGGACGAACAAGACATGCCCTCGCCACACATCGGGCCGCTAGTGTCGCGCTTAGCCTTTCTTTCGAGCCGGTTAGGTTACACCCAACAGCTTCGCGCCTGTGACAGTAAGTACACGTTGCTGCTGGATCAGCTTCGGAAAGTGTGGGCCGACGACGCCCTAGCAAAGGTTATAGTATTTTCCACGTTCAAGCACACACTGGGCTATCTGCAAGAGAGGCTTACGGAGGACTTTGGGAGGGACAGCCTTGAGTTGCTGCACGGTAGCATTCGGGAGCCACGAGAAGTAGTGCTTCAGCGGTTTAAGGCTGATGTCAATCGAAAGGTCCTCCTGTCATCCGAGGTAGGCAGCGAGGGCATAGACCTTCAGTTCTGCTGGCTGGTTGTGAACTACGACCTTCCCTGGAATCCAATGCGGCTCGAGCAAAGGATTGGCCGCGTTGATCGCTTGGGACAGAAGCAGGACGTGGTTGTCATTCTGAACCTCGTGTTCGACGGCACTATCGATCAGCGCATATATAACCGGCTTTATGTCAGGTTGGGACTCGGTCAGAAAGCACTGGGAGAGTTTGAGGCAGTCTTGGGAGAGCCCATTCGTGACATGACAAGGAAGCTGGTCAATCCCCAACTGACAGATGCTCAGAGGATCGAGGCGATCGAACAGGCAGCCCAGGCGCTTGAGGTGCTCCGCCAGCAGGAGGACGCCCTGGAGGAGCAGGCGGGTGCCCTAATTCGGCACGGCGACTACATACTTCAGTCGATCGCAGACAGCCGCCGAATGAACCGTTGGCTTAGTGGAAATGACGTTCTGGTTTACGTGCGCGACCGCCTACATCGCTCGTTTCCGGGAAGCATGATCGAGATGAGCCCTGCGGGGTCAGATCGCTACCGTATCAAGCTCTCGACCGAAGCCGTGGAAAACTTTTCAAGCTATCTCGCTCGCAGAGGGCTGAAGGGCACCACCCGAATCCTTGGCGGAAGCGATCAACAGAGGTATCGCTTTGAAGCATCGGTGGCGCGAAAGCGAGACGGGGACGCCGAGGTGATTTCTCAGATTCATAGTCTGGTTCGGTTTGCAGCCTACCTAGACTCGACAGACGAGCTCCAACAGCCACAGCCCGTAGCTGCCACTCTACGCCAGTCTGACCTAGATTTTGAGTGCTCCACCGGCACCTTCGTGCTGGGAATCAGGCGCTGGAATGCCAGCACCCCGGAGGCCAGTGTCGTCGCAAACAACCGTATCGCATATGCTGGCGCTCATCTCGAAACAGGGGCTGCACTTTCTCCAGAAGAGGCGGAAGTGCTTGCATCTGCAATCGCAAACAATGGCAGGGTACTGCCGAACATTGCTTCTGACCCCCGACTGCCGGCTGGGGCCGCACTGTTGAGAATGAGTGTACTCACCGAGCTTGATGATAGGTTCGTTAACTTCGTCGCACAGGCGCAGGCGCAGGTCTCTGACCGGGTTCGCATCCGGCGGCGTGCACTTCAACGCCATCAAGACGCGAAAACACTGACCCTGGTACAAACTCGTGACAAACACTCTGAACGAGCAACAGATTTTGAGAAGAGGGGGCAGACCAAAGAGGCGAGGCAACGTCGATCCTTGGTGGAAGCTACAGAAGGAAAGCTACGAAGATTGCACGAGAGCTGTAGACAGAGACTAACAGAATTGGAAGTATTGGATAACATCACCCCAGAAATGAGCGACGTCGCGGTGGTAATGGTTCAGATAATTTAGGGGCTTGTGGGGGGGATTATGGGAGGACTAAGACGCGATGAACGCGGCTCTGTGGTGCGGAATACACTTTCAGACGATAATTTGCGTAAGCTTTCCGACCTACGTGCTAAGCTCGGCGACAAGGCCATGGCGACGATTGCCATTCAGAAACAGGCAGGGTCGGCTCATTCAACTCGAAAAGCGGAGCTTGCGATTGCTAAGCGTGTTCCGAATCGACCATCTGCAGCGGCTAAGCTGCCAAAACCGCCGAAGGTATTGGCAAGGAAACCCAGGCGAGGGTTGAAGCTGCGACCTGCGAAACCCGTCGAAATGTTGCCTGAGGAAAAGGCGCCTCCGTTTCAATGGTGGGAGTTGCCAGAGGGAGCGTCGGTTCGAGAGGTGCCACCGAACCGCATCTCTGAAAGCAGTCACGCTATCTTGGACTCCCTATTGACCCCCGGAGGGGGTGAAGAAGTTCGAGACGATCTCCAAGAACTTTTTGCGGTGATCGGTCTCGACTTTGGCACCAGCTGTACCAAAGTCGTCGTGCGGTTCCCATACGAAACCGGCGAACTGACGGTGGCGATACCCGCACCAGAGTATTGCGTAAGCAACAATCAGCCACACCTATGGCAGACTGTTCTGTGGCTCCGTCCGGATGGACAGTTCCTCGCTTGGCCGGAGGAGGGGGCGGTGCTGCTTCATGCCCTTAAGCAGGGCGTTATGGCGTCCGGTGCTGATGGCAATGTTACGCCGGGCAAATATCGCGGTCTATCCGTGTCAAAAGCCGACGCCGCCACCGCCTATTTGGCTTATGTGATCAGGTATACACGCGGGTGGCTTAGGACTCATCGACCAAACCTGTTTAGAGGAAGACATACCAGGTGGCTGCTTAACCTTGGCCTACCAGCAGAGAAGGCAGACAACGGCCAGCTGACGGCCACATATCGCCAGATCGCAGCAGCCGCGCTTCTTTGCGCGAATTACACTGACCGGCCAGACATTGAGATCATAAAGCTCTTTTTGACCGATGATGCAGTCGTCACGGCAGGCATGTCGGAAGACAAGGCTCTTGAACTCGGTATAGGCGTCTTTCCCGAGACGGTCGCTGAAGCAGTAGGTTTTGTGAAGTCAAATCTAGCCTCACTCGATCTCTACCTCATGGTAGATGTAGGAGCATCGACGCTGGATATCTGCACCTTCAGGCTCCACCGTTGGGAGCCAGGAACGTATCAGTATGCACTACAGAGCGGCATGGTTAGGCCGTTAGGTGTCGAGGCGATGCACTGGTTCCTCGGGCAGGGACGGACTGTCGCGGCTTTTATTCAACAGTGTGAGCGCGGTCTGTGGGAAGTTGTCTGGGCGACGCGAACAGACAAAGACCCCAACGCGCAATGTTGGCAGGACGGTCAAGACTTGTCAGTATTTCTTGTAGGGGGCGGGGCGAAAAGCTTGATTCACCGTAAGGTTATTGACGACCTTACCCCATGGCTTCGCACGAACACGAAGGGTAACGGTGTGAGGCTGGTTCAACTTCCAGTACCCAAAACATTAGACACCTCCACCCCCGTCATCGATTTCGGTAGGTTGGCAGTCGCTTGGGGTTTGAGTTACCCGGAAGACCAGATCGGCAAGGTGGTTCCCCCGTCTCAAAGTACAAATGTCCCGATGGCCGTACGCAGGGAGGTCTCCGAGGAATACGTGAGTAAAGATTTGGTGTGACCCAAATTTCCATCCCTAGCCGGAGCTGGCTTAGATTCAGCTACAACAAGCAGGCCGGCCTATTACACTTTTATCAGGGGCTATTCTCCAGAAATTTACATCGTCATAATCTATTGTTTAAGTGAACATTTTGCTACTGAAATTCCGCGAGGATATATTGTATAAAATTTTGGGAAAACAGTGAGGGACATCGACGGTCGCGCATTTCTGTCCGCCTCCGATCTCATGCGCTTCATGGGGTGCACGCACGCGACCACGCTCGATCTGGCACAAATGCGTGGCACCGGCCCGAAGCCGCGGGAAGACAGCGAAGATGCCGCCCTTTTGCAGAAGCAAGGCAACGCTCATGAGGCTGCGCACTTGGCGCGGCTCAACGCGGCGGGCCGAGGTATCGTCGAGATTACGCGTGGTACGCGTCTCGACGTGGCGGTCTCGCGGGCCAAGGGACTGGCGCTGGCTTTCGGTGCACCGCGATTGCGCGAAGCGAAATGTGAGACGGTCGAGCAGATGCGGCTGGTGAACACGCTTTGTGCATTGAACAAACCTTGCTCGCCACGCACGTTGCCGAGTAGCGCAATATCCTCTGCTAGTTGCGGCCATGAAAACACAGACAGCATGACTGCAGAGATCCCAAATGCTTAATGAAGCTTCCTTAGTTGATAGCCGCAAGCCAACGCGCCCCAGCACGCTCGAGGCCGTTATTTGCGCAGAGACCGGCGGCAAGATTCGCAGTTTTCTCTATCAGCTTGCAGAAGGGGTGACCGATTACCGGTCCATCCATAGCCTAACCGAGCAGGTACGGCACCAATACCACGGCCGCTTTGCCATCGAGCTGATCCAGAACGCTTACGATGCTGTCAGCCGGGCCGCGGATCGCAAAGCCTCACAATGCCGCATCGAGATGCGACTGGAAATGGATGGTGAGTTGGGAACGCTTTACGTTGCCAATGATGGTGCTCCTTTTTCGCATAGCAACTTTGAAAGCGTTTCCCGGCTTGGTCAAAGCGACAAGGATCCGGCCACCTCTGTAGGCAACAAAGGGATCGGCTTTCGCAGCGTACTCGAGATCAGTCAAAAGCCCCGCATCTGGTCCCGGCGACAGGAGGCCAGCCCAACATTCGACGGCTATTGCTTCGGCTTCGATCCTGAATTTGCTTGGTCGCTCCTAGACCCTTTGGTCGCCATCCTCGAAGATAGGCCGCTTCCATTCGAACAGAGATGGTTTGCAGAGATTGTCGATGAAGATCCAAGCCTTTCCGGGCGTTTGCGCGCCGGCGCGCTACGCCGTCAAGCACAAGGCGCTAATTCGACCCCGAGCTGGTTGCGCGAAGAGATCGGCTACCTTTCGCCGTATCTCTTGCCCTGGCCGCAGTCAGCGCGCAGCCCCGTGATCGACGACCTCGAAGCCCGCGGATTTGCATCCGTCCTGGCCTTGCCGTTGCTTTCTCCCGCAGCCACCACGCTGGTGGAACGCAAGCTCGCCGAGATCACAGCCGATTCCATGCTGTTTCTCGACCACCTGAAGGCGCTGACCATCACCACTCCGAATGGTTCCAGAGCGTTCCATCGTCGCGTCCTACAGGAAGCGACCGGACCGAGAGGTTTTGGCAAGATCTCAATCTGCTCGGGCGACACTACGAGGCACTATTCCATCTGGCGGCGTGAACTTGCGGTATTGGACATGCCAAAGGCAGTCCAGGAATCTATTCTCGGCTTGCCCGGCCATTGGCCAAAACTGGAACGGGCAGAGATTTCCATTTCGGTCAGCGATGACCATGAGCCAACACCGGGAAAACTCAGCATTTTCCTTCCGACCTCGCTGGAGACCGGTGCCGCCCTGCACATCAACGGGCCGTTTTTCGGCGACATGAGCCGCACGACGATCAGCTTTGATACCGAGGCAGAGGGCGCACAGGCCGGTGGAAGCTACAACGACTTCCTGCTGCATCAGACTGCCGTTCTCGCTCTGGAGGCGGTTGCCGGCGACTTGGCCGGATGCTCTGCGGCACAGGCAGCCGGAATCCTAGACATCCTAGCGCCACTTGCCACTGAGAGCACACCAAAGGAGCGCTGGCAAAACCACTTGCGCCAAGCTGCGGCGGATATGGGGATCAGCATTGAGACCGCCCCCTGGATGCTCAGCGATTACGGCTGGCGCTCGCTGTCAGAGACATCCCTGCTGCCGCTGCCAAACGACCCCAAGTTGCTGGATGCGAGCGTGCTTCGCCAGCATGCAACCTTCCCTGCCTATACCGCGGCACTGGATTCCCGCATGGGTTCAATCGAGCGCCTCTCCGAGCACTTTGACATCGACGTCATGCCTGCAGAAGCAGATCAAGCGACAATGATCGAAGCCGCCGCAAAGCGCTAGCGGGAGAAGCGGAGCTGAATTGGGATCACTTTTGGCGGGATGTCTGCGAAATTTTCTCAGACGACCTGTCCCACCTCAAGGGTAAGGACGTACTTCTATGCACAGATGGCAGACTGCATTCCGGCGGTGTTGCCGGGCAGGCCATCTATTTTCGTCCGCGCCAATTCGGTCAAGACGATGTGATAGCCCGGACGAGCCCGGCATCGACCAGATTCCTGCAGCGCTACAGTCGTTCATCGCTATCCTGGATCCGCAGATACCCGTCAGCGAAGTTCGCGATGGCCGCAGGCAGAACACCGAACTTCACAAGCGCCTGACCGATGCCAAACTGGTCAACACCTTCAGGCGCGAAGACGTACTTGCGGACATTCTGGTCCCTAATCTTCCCCAGATGCCCGTTGCTCGCAGGACCAGCGAAGCCGAATTGTGTCGCGATGCCCTTTCCTACGCGCTCCGTCTCGCTGCTTCTTTGGAGGCGCGCGGCGACGGGGAGAGTGTCACAAAAGCCATGGCCAAGATCCCCGTTCCCTGCCGGGGCGGATGGTATCCTCTTTCGCAGGCGATTTTTGGGGGGGCTGGCCGGGAACCCAAGGAGCCACGGTGGAGCGGTACCTACGACTTGCTGGCACCGAAAGCACCAAGGTCGTGCGTGCCCGGTTGCTCAGCGACCCCGATGACCCTAACTGGGGTGAGTTTGGTGGATACGCACGTCCGGTGCTTGAAAGCGCCGGTGTTTCCGACGGTTTGCCGCTCATGATGATCGGCGGTGACAAGCCTGCATTGACGTGCGAGGTCAGCTACCACCGTTTTCAGCAGCTCTCATCCGTCCCACCGCCCATAGACGATGAGACGTGGGGAGCTTTTAGCGACAATCTGCGCGGTTTGCAGAGCTATTACAAATCGGGACGGTCTAAGATCGACACTTTCCGGTGGCTGCCGGGGCTAGAAAGCCGCTCGTCGTTCGACAACGGCACCAAACAGGCATTCCTTGATGTCGTCATGGGCAGTGCTCTGCATTGGGGCAGCGGTTGGCAAAGCGTGGATCTCATGAGGAACACGGGGACCTATGAGCGCATCACGCTAGACTCACCGCTATCCTTGGCCTTGGCCATGTTTGACTGGATTCCCGATGGGGATCTGGAAAGCACCCGAAGCTGGAGTAAGCCCGCCGGACGCTGGTTTGTCCCGAGCCGTTACACCGCAAACGGCAGAACCTGGACCTTTGAGCATCTTGACCCGCTGCCCGCCCAAGTCGCGGTGCGGATCGAGCAGGACGACACCCTCAAGTCATTGTTTACCCGTCTCGGGGTCGCCCATTACGACCCAGAGACGCAAACAGACGATGTGCGTCTGCTAGACAGTCTAGGCAAAGCCGTCGAGAGCCGCTCATTCCGCAACGCGAGCATCTTGATCGGGCAACTCCGCGCGGCTTGGGACGCCTTTGATCCGGCATCACCGGCCGCTTTCCCTGCGCAGATTGTTGTGCAGCAGCCCGAGGGCAATCTGGCCTTGGTAGAACCTACCGCGGCTAGCCCGGTTTATCTGCCCAGCAACCGCTCATCTACTTCCGATCTCCGCGAGCTCGGCCTTTCGGTCATTGCGATCGAATCCAAGGCAGCGCAGCGCCTTGCCGATGGCTTTTCAGGACGTTTTGGGGTCGCGGTGAGGAATTCGGAACGCTTCGAATTGGTTGCGCTGTCAGGTGGTCGACCTCTCGCAGATATCGAGTCCATCGAGCTACCGTCATTTCGGGATCTCGATGGGGTTATTCCCATGGTACTGACGATCGCCGCCTTTCACGGGCAGAACGCCCAAGGGACGATGTCCGTGGGGTTCAACGACCTTGTCGCTGCGTTCCGCGAGGCGAGAGTGGCCGTCGTGCCGGAACTTTCGGTTGTGCCCATGGTAACCGACCAGCCCATTGCAGATCCCATGCCCCAGATGGCCTCCTGGCTTGCACGCAAAAGAACGCTCGTTCTTGATGCAAACTGGAAATCCGACATCCAATCAGTCGCTGACTCGATGTCGCAACTGATTGGTCGGTCCGACTTACGAGTGCAGATCCGTACCGGTCTCGATGAAATTTGGCTTAACAATGAGGATGTGATCCCTGAACGGACCTTGAGACTCCTTGATCTGTCGCCGGATCATTTCCACGAGGTTCTCGAACTCTGGCGCGGCGACCTTGGCCCGTTGGTTTCTCGGTTGTCAAAGCTTCTGCGTGTTCTTGCGCAAGAAGAGCTGGCTGGTCGTGTTGAGGCATCCGAGCAGCGCGACCAACTGAACTCCCTTCTTGATGAGGCTTTCCCGTCCCAAGAGCTCGCGCGGGAAGTGTTGAATGCAGCTGTTATATCACGAGAAAGCCTGCAATTCGGCATTGTTGCGCGCGATCTCTTGGGTCCACAGGTCGAGCTTGCACAATGGAACCGCGAGGGAGCTCGGCGCGGTGAGATCGCAATTTCCAACCCCTTGTACGAAAACCAATTCAGCCAACATCGCGATCGGATGCTTCCAGTCGTGAGGCGTATGGTTGCAGCACTTGCCGCTCGGACGCCTAGCGCGCCGCCTTTTACCACGATGGTGAAGCGCCTCGATGACATGGTGCCCCCCTCGGCTGCCGCCGAAGCTTATTGGGAGCTTCCGGCCTTAGTAGTGGCAGGGGCGATCGCTGGGGAGCTGGGACAGGCAGGTTTCGCGTTTGATGAAGCCGTCTTGCGCGACCTGCTGGCCTCACCTGAGCCTGGGCACGCCATCGCCTGCCTTCCGTTCGAAGTTTCACTGATTGACCCCGTGGAAACGGCAGCAGTGAACCGTCGGTTTTTAGAGGAGTTGCACAGCCAGCTCATGTTGATCGCGACAGCGTGGCATGCCGCAGCCGAGATGAACGAAAGCTCTGCTTGGCGCGCGATGAAGCTCGGTGACCCGGCTTCATCACCACGCCCCGAGGATCGCGACGTCTTCACCTTGCGTTGGAACGAGGCGCGCGCCCTGGACTACCTCCGCGCGGAATTGCCCCAGGCCACGCCACAGGCAATCCGTGACGCTATATCAGACGCAGGGTCGCTCAACGCGGTGATGACAGCACTGCAAGTGAACCCTGAGGAGATGGACCATGCACAGGACCGGCTGGCGGCCAAGCAGGCGGAAGACGAACGTAAGAAACGCGTGGTCCAGGTCTGCGGCGGCGATATCGATAATTCGGAGAGCGGTCTCGCAGGGCTCTTCGCACATATTTCGGCGCATGTTCCCGACGCCGGCGTCAGCGCACTTGCAGGATTCGATTTGACGGCGGTCACGCTTCCGCAAAAGGTAAAAAAGCCGAAGCCGAGCGATACGAAAGACAGGACCAAGCGCACACGAGTGCCTCCGAAGACGCGCCGGCACATGGAGGATCTGATCGGGGCAGCGGGCGAAATCCATGCCTTCCGTTGGTTGCAGTTCAAATACGGGCCCGAGATCATCACTCCAACAAGCTGGGTATCGGCCTACAGTGAGAAAGCCTTTCCAGATAACGCGTCATTCGTACATGAGGGGAAAGGCTGCGATATCTCGTTCATACTGGATGGGTGCACCTACAACATCGAGGTTAAATCCAGCGAAGAGGATGGCACCGGCTTCACGCTCGGCACCTCCGAGATCGGCCTCGCGAGAGAGATCGCCCGAAAGAGTCGGAGGCGGCAGCGCGAGGAGTTCTTCGTTCTTAAGGTGGATCGCGTACTGACGCCCGAGCCCAAGTTCACGCTGCTGCCAAACCCCTATGATCCAGCGCATCAGGATCGTTTTGCTATCATCGATGAGGGTGCTCGGGTAACCTACCGACCGTAGACCTACCGTGGACGGAGGTAGAGAAGGTTGGCTATCAGGCCCATCCCCTCCGCCATAAAACATCGATAAGCCGATGTATTTTTTAGGGTAATTTCTAAACCTTGTAGCTGTATGTACTTGGGTGCGCACTCTGTGCGCCCAACATCTAACGTGCAGCCTCCCCGAAAAGATGGGTTGGCTGCAAACCTTCGGTTGGGCTGCCAATAGCACATCTCTAAACGGCGTTGTCTCGCGGGAAATCCCGAGAGCCTAATACCTCGGTCGGCGCGTATCTGGCCCGGGCTCACGCTGCTCATGTACCGCCGCTGGTCCGTTCAGCCTGCCCAAGGCGGCTAAGCCTTCCAGTAAGGGGGCGACGCTGGTGGTGCGGGTGCGGGCGAAGCGGCGGGGCGATTTGTTCGGGGCTGGCTTCGCCCATATCTAACAGGGTTTCGCGCACGGCGGCGATCTGGCTGGGCAGCGTTTTGGGCCAAGGCTATTTTTCGATTTTGTCGGCGACTCCCATATCCAGCTCTGCCTGCTCGTCTTTGGCTTCGGCCACATGCCCTTCTGGATTTTGATAATCGAGACGGCCTCGGCCACGGCGGCATCGATAATCGTGCAGATCGCGCAAAATGCCGACGAGGCCTTGGTGGTGGATTTCTTTGTCTTTGCCCTAGGCTCAGGACTCATTGATTGAGCCAGAAGATGACGGTTGCAGCGATGCAGATGGCGGACATGAAGGTGTGTGCGCATCGGTCGTAGCGGGTGTGGATGCGTCGCCAGTCCTTGAGTTTGCCGAACATGTTCTCTCCCTTGTGGCGCTGGCGGTAGAGCCCTGCGTCGTGAGCGATCGGGACCTTGCGGTTGATCTTTGAGGGGATGCAGGCGGCAATGCCGCGCTCGGCCAAGGCGGCTCGGAACCAGTCGGCATCGTAGCCCCTGTCTGCCAGCAGCGTCTTGGCCTTGGGTAAGGCGTCGATCATCAGCGCTGCGCCCTTGTAGTCGCTCATCTGCCCTTCGCTGAGCAGCATGACCAGTGGTCGGCCCTTGCCATCGCAGACCGCGTGCAGCTTGGAATTCAGGCCACCTTTGGTGCGTCCGATACGTCTGGGAACGGCCCCTTTTTAAGCAGGCTGGCCGCCGTGCGGTGCGCTTTGAGATGGGTAGCGTCGATCATCAGTTGCTCCGGCTTGCCGCCCTTCGCCGCCAATGCCGCGAATATCTTGTTGAACACGCCCATCCGGCTCCAGCGAATGAACCGGTTGTAGATCGTCTTCGGCGGACCGTAAGCCGCAGGCGCATCACGCCACCGCAGACCGTTGCGGATCACAAAGATGATGCCGCTGATGATCCGTCGGTCATCAACCCGCGGCACTCCGTGCGACAACGGAAAATATGGCTCGATCCGGCGCATCTGCGCCTCCGACAGCCAGATCAGGTCGCTCATGGCAACGCCTCCTCGCGCTGCCAATGAATCAACTCATCGCCCGCTCTGCAAGCAATTTAATAGGGCCTGAGCCTAGATCACGTCGCCGACGCGCAGCTTTTCGAGTACGTTAAATATGTTTGTCAGTGTCAGCTTGGGATGGCGGCCTGTTGGCGTTTGCGGTGGGCGTCGAGGTTTTCGCCGATGGTGGCGGAGGTGGTTTTTTTGTGGGTCGGTACGATTTGGGGAGGGGAATTTATTGAAGCAGTTTGAATGGTTCTACCCAGGTTCGTTTCGAACGCCGAGCCATCCGCCTGCAGTTAAAGAAAAGGTTTCATGTATGTGAGACTTAGGATGGTCAGTTCGCCAGCACCGGACAGGGCAATCGCAAACATTTGCTTTCCGCTACAACCTCACTGTCAATGAGTTGAAAAAAGTCGAAATTTTGCGGTCCTTGTTGTCGCGATAAATCTAGTTTGGCCACCGATTGCTCGTCTCAAGTCCGGATGTGTCTTGCCGAGAATCCATCATTTTTTGGCATATTGGGCCGCATTTTTTTAGTTGGTAACTTTGGCGTAAAACGGCGGATTGCCAATGATGAATTCACCTTTGGGCCGTTTGTTTGCCTTGGGCTTCATATGCATAAACCTGCACGAGCACCGCCGGGTCTCTACACTGTTAAGTGGAGCGAGGGCTCGCATGACTTGGTCGATTGATGCAACAGTCCACACATTGTTGTTAGCGTATGCGATTACCGTCGGTGCCGAACAGCAAGACACTTGTCGGATTAAAACGCGCGACGAAATTTTGGCCGGGCTTGACGGCACGGGCATCCCGCGCGGCAACAGTGATCACCTCGCCATCATTGTGACTGGCATAAACATAGGTTTCGCCGCCGAGGTGCTCGATCATTTCGATTTTGAGATCGAGTTTTGTTCTGCCGTCCGGCTCGAATTGTTCGGGACGAATGCCAACGGTGACGTCAGTGCCCGCTGCAGGCCGGGCCACGCTGTCGTGCAGCGGGATGATCTGGTCACCATATTCGGGCAGCCGCACATCCGCGCCGGATTCAGCGACAACGCCCTTGAGGAAATTCATCTTCGGCGACCCGATAAAACCGGCCACAAACAAATTATCGGGGTCATCATAGAGCGTCAGGGGGCTCCCCACTTGTGCGACCGATCCATCGCGCATCACCACAATCTTGTCGGCCAGGGTCATCGCTTCGACCTGATCGTGGGTGACGTAAATGATTGTTGTCGCCAGTTCCTTGTGCAGCCGCGCAATCTCGATGCGCATGTGAACACGCAACTCGGCATCGAGGTTGGAGAGCGGTTCGTCGAAAAGAAATACTTCGGGATGGCGCACGATGGCGCGTCCGATGGCGACACGCTGGCGCTGCCCGCCCGACAGCTCTCCGGGCCTACGGTGCATGAGCGGCGCCAACTCCAGAATGCGCGCTGCTTCATCGACCTGCCGGTCGATCTCGTCTTTGGCGACGCCGGCGAACTTGAGCGCAAACCCCATGTTCTGACGCACACTCATATGCGGATAAAGCGCATAAGTCTGGAAAACCATGGCAATACCGCGTTTGGACGGATCGACATCGTTCATGCGCGTCCCGCCGATATCCAGCTCACCCTCGGTAATTCCCTCAAGCCCGGCAATCATCCGCAATAATGTGGATTTGCCGCAACCGGACGGACCAACGAAAACCACGAACTCGTTCGGCTCGATATCGAGATCAATGCCCCTGATAACTTCGACGCTGCCGAAGGATTTGCGAACGCCGCGCAGTTTCAATCCACTCATGCGATTTTCCTCATTCCGCTTTGAGTTGAACAGTTGTTGTGCCCAAGCGTTCGCTTGTCACAGTAACCGAGACAGGTCCGGTCGTGCCCGTCGATTCCAGCCAGAATCCCGTCGCGCCGCCACGCAGTGATACAAGTTTCGGGCCATGCACAACCGCCGGGCCCTCAACAGAGATACTAACCGGCTCGAACAGGAACGGCATCTTGTTGCCCGCCTGATCCAGTGCCCGCACCATGACGCGGACGCTATCCTTGCCTTGGGCGGCCAACATCTCGCGATCCGGTGCGACTTGCAGCGTTGTGAGCGCGGGATTGGCAACAAATCTGGTCGTCTTCATCGGTTTGCCGTCGACATAACCGACAATCTTGGCATCTTCCCATACCATCCCCCAGCGTCCCAGCTCGTCGGCGGAAAAATGCCGACGGTCGATGATAACTGGCGGATGGGGCAGGTGCGGGAAGCGCTCGACGTCGGGTTTAATCCGTTTTGGTGGATTGTCGCCGTAGGTAAACTCAACTTCGTCGCAATTGGTCAGAACGATCAATGGCAGCACGCCGCCAATATTGCGTTCGCCCCGCGCCCAGAAGGTCACTGGCGCCAAAACGGGATCATTGTCGGGCTCGGCCTGGCTGGCATAAGCGTAGGCGGCAAATTTGGGCTCGCGATACATATCCATCACGCCATGATGGCAAATGCGATCGCCCGAGCCGAAATCGGCATGCGTGTTATAGTCGAATGCACACCAGCCGATGCACCCCGAAACGGCCGGATCGCCATAGGTTGCGTTGAGTACCTCAAGATGACGGATCACATGCTCGGCCTGCCGCTGCTCCTGATCGTAGCTTTTGGTTGGATACATGTGCCCGTTATATTCGGTCACCAGATAGGGAACGGGTCGGTCTAGTCCAGTGGTTTCGGCAACGGGGCGCAGGGGCGTCCGTGGCCGATTGCCCCCCAGTTCCTCATTGCCCAGGATGAAGTCGTTCATCGTATAGACGTCTTCGAGCATTTCGCTTTCGGTGATGTAGCGAACGCCGCCGGTCTGCCGGGTGGTGTCGAGTTCATGGGCCACGCGGTTAGTCTCGGCATAAAAGTCGTGATCGTCCTGACTTTCGTTGATGCGCACGCCCCAGATGATGATCGAGGGGTGGTTCCAGTCTCGTTCGATCATGCGGCGGACATTCTTGACCGATTCCGCCTTCCATTCGGTACCGCCAATATGTTGCCAGCCCGGAATTTCCTCGAAAACCAGCAAGCCGATCTCGTCGCAGCGGTCAAGGAACCAGCTCGATTGCGGATAGTGCGAGGTGCGTACCGTATTGAGTTTTAGCTCATGCTTGAGGATATCCGCATCCCGCTCCTGTGCGGCGCGTCCCAGCCCATAACCCGCGTGGGGAAAGGATTGATGCCGGTTAAGGCCGCGGATTTTGAGCGGCTGGCCATTGAGCAGGAAGCCGTCCGGCGTGAATTGGGCACTACGAAAGCCAAATTTGGTCTCGGTGGCATCGGTGCCATGCGGGGTTTCGAGCACAAGCTCCATCGCATAGAGTTTGGGGGCGTCGATGTCCCACAGTTCAATGTTTTCGAGGCCATCAAATGCGAGGGCGATATCAGGCCCGGTCACCGGCGACGACGTCGTTGCCAGCACCGTGTCGCCGTCCCGAAGTGTGGCCCGGATGGTGCCGGAAAGGGCTTTGCCCTGCGGATTGGCCAGCGCAACGGCAATCCTGACCGATCTGCGCCCTTCAAGCACATTCGGTGTCTCGATCTTCTGGTTGGCGATAAAGAGGGGTGGCGTCACCCTTAGCCAGGCATCACGGTAGATGCCGGCATAGGTGAGATAGTCGATCATGGCGCCGAACGGTGGAATCTGAGGGTTTTCGCTGCCGTCGATTGTCACGGTCAAAAGGTTGCCGCCATCCTTGAGAAGACCGGTCAGTCTGGCCTCGAAGGGCGTATACCCATCCTTGTGCGCGGCGATTTCATGGCCGTTGAGATAGACCTTGGCATCGGCCATGGCCGCATCGAAACGCAGCGTGACTTCCTTGTCTGCCCAGGCGGGGTCAGGGTGAATCAGTTTTTGATAGGCATATGGTTTTTGGTAGGTCTTTTCATCGAAATAGTTGAACGGCAGTTCGAGCGCGTTATGCGGCAGCACAATTGGTTCGCCCTCCACGAAAGCCGATTTCACTGCATCGGTGGGATCGGCGTGGAACTGCCAGTCGGTATTGAATGATTGGATCGAACGCATCGTGAAAAGTGTGCCTATTTGACGGAGCCCAACATTCCCTGCACAAATTGTCGTTGCAGGACGAAGAAAATGATGAGCGTGGGAAGAGTGGCGAGCACGGTGGATAGCAGGATCACACCGAAATCGGGTGTATAGGCCGACGTCAGAGACGATATCACGAGGGTGATAGTCTTTTTGTCCTCAGTCTGAAGTACGATGAGCGGCCACAGATAATTGTTCCAGCTCGTCATGAAGACGATGATGGTTGCGGCCGCATAGGTCGAGCGCATCGACGGCAGATAAACATAAAGGAAAATTTGCCATTCCTTCAGGCCATCAACGCGCGCGGCATCGCGTAATTCACCGGGAAAAGCCTTGGTGGCCTGCCGGAAGTAGAAGATGATGAAGATCGAGGCGACCGTGGGCAGAATGACCGCGGTAAAGGTGTTTGACAGGTGCGCCCGGGAAATCATGACAAAAAGCGGCACCATGAGGGCGGCGAACGGAATCGACAATAGCAGCAGCAGTATCTGGAAAATGCGTTCGCGCACGCGCGATCTGAAGATCTCAAATCCGTAGCCGGCTAGCGACGATACGGCGAGTGTCAGCACTGTTGCGGCAATCGCCACCACGGCCGAATTCCAGAACACTTGCGCCAGGTCGACCTGGGCCAGCAAATTCTGAAAATTCGCCACAAGGTTGGTGCCTATAGTGCTCTTGCCGGTCACGATGTCACGGGACTCGTTGGTGGCCCCTACCACCATCCAGTAGAACGGAAATATCGAAATGAACGTGGCAATGGAAAGTGACAGATATACCGCCGCCCGGCGAACGATCATGAAGTTCATGCCGTCCTCCGGCGGTCGCGGGCGATCATGAACTGGGCAATGCTCAGGATCGCCACCATGATGACGATGACATAGGACACCGTTGCCGAATAGCCGAAGCTGGGCATGAAGCGGAATGTCAGGTTGTAGATGTAAAGCGACAGGGTCAGCGTCGCGTCCCCGGGACCGCCTTGGGTGATGTTGTTCACTTCATCGAACAATTGCAGCGTGCCAATGGTAGAAATGATGGTGGTGAACAGGATCACCGGCTTCAACATTGGAATGGTGATCTGGGTAAAACGGGCCCATGCCGGAACACCATCAATACGCGCCGCCTCATATATCGATTTATCGACATTTTGCAGCGCCGCCAGGTAGAAGATCATGTTGTAGCCGGTCCAGCGCCAGGTGATGGCAAGAATGATGACGATCTTGGCCCAGAACGGATCGGTAAGCCATGGTATGGGGTCGTTGACCAGATGGGTGGCCAGCAGCACATTATTGACAACGCCGTCACCGGAAAACATTGATTTGAACAAGACAGAATAGGCGACGAGTGAGGTCACGCAGGGCAGAAAGATTGCGGTGCGGAACAGGCCCCTGAAGCGCAGCGTGGAGTCGTTGAGTGCCACGGCGAACAGCAGGGCGAGGATGATCATGATGGGCACCTGCACGATGAAAAATATGCAGGTATTGGTCAGCGCGCGCAGAAAAACCGGATCATTCAGCAGCCGCTCGACGTTGGCGAGGCCACCGAATTTGAAATTAGTGCCGCGCCCAACCTGAAAACTCATCCAGAGCGACCACAATATCGGATAGACCATGAAGATACCGATGAGCATCATGGCGGGCATGATGAATGCCCATCCATTTAGCTGCGCGTTTCGGTCGAAACGAGTTTGAGCCATGCCGCCCTCCAAATCACGCTCAATCGTACCACCATGGCCATGCCAATGCCGTTTGATGGACGGAGAGGAGCGGGCCTAGCCCGCTCCTCGAAAATTCGTGGTTATTGAATCTGCTGACGGAGTTGGCCGTCGATCGCCTGGAGCGCTTCGTCGATGTTGCCACCGTTGGCGATGGTAGGAAGCTGAGCCTGGACCGCAGCACGGGCTTCGGGTGTGAATGTGCCATAGTTGACCGAGGGCACTTTGCTGAGCCAGTCCGAGAAGTTCTGCCAGACTGGCTCGCCACCAAAGAAGTCGTCGCTGGCTTTGTAAGCGTCGCCGTCGCGCGCTGCCAACAGCGAGCCAACGGCACCCTGATTGACGAGGATGCCCTGATAGAAGTCGACATCACCAGCCCAGACGGTCTTCAGGAAGTCGACGGCTTCGTCCGTGTGCTCGGACGAGGCCAGAACGTACCAGCTTGAGCCACCATTGTTGGAGTAATGCGTTGCGCCATCGACACCATCGAGCTTGGGCAAGGGTGCAACACGCCAGTCACCGCTCTGATCAGGCTGCGATTTGATTGTGCCGGTGATCCAGACGCCCTGTGGCACAGCGGCAACCTCGCCGGAGGTGAAGGAACCGGTATAGTCTGTCCAGCCGGTGATCGACTTGACCAGACCGGCCTGCGCCATCTTCTGGAAAGCTTCAAGCGATGCCTTTAGTGCCGCATTGTCGACGATATTGGGCTCGCTGCCATCCTTGAGATACCACTGCCCGGTGGACTGCATCATCATGATGATCATGCCGTCATCATTATAATCCATGCTCAGCAGCTGATGGCCGGTCTTTTCCTTGACGTCCGTACCGATCTTGATCAGCTGATCCCAGGTGATGTCGTTGAGATCGTCAGCGCCGTAGCCAGCCTGTTCAAGATAGTCGGAACGGTAGAACAATCCACCAACGCCGGAATCGAACGGGAGTGAATAGGATTTGCCCTCATAGGTTGCTGCGGCAACCTTGTAGGACGCGAATTTCGTCATGTCGATGGAATCAGACAGCGGGACGAAAGCGCCCGGAAATGACTGAAGAAAGCGCTGTGCGTTGTCGTCCTGGATCAGCACCATGTCGGGCAACCCGTCAGTAACTCCGGCAAGAAGCTGGGTTTGGAGCTTCTGGTTGATATCGTCCTGAGAGATGTTGTTGACGTTGAACGTTGTGTCCGGGTGATCCTTGGTATACCGGGCACCGGCATCGGTCATCGCCGGAATGTTGAAGTTTGGATCCCAGCACCAGACCGTCAGTTCACTGGCAGACACAGCGGTCGCCGTGAGCATGCCAACGCCAGCCATGGTGGTGCCGAGCAAGCGGCTCCATCGCGAAGCAAACAGATTCATGAATTCCTCCCAATTCATGGCAGGCTCTCTCCCTGCCAGATATCAATCCTTAACGGGTGTGGAGGGCTTGTGCAATATTTTAGTAAATATTTATCTCAGGCAATTTTTATCTCTTCCGGGGTGCGCGTACTGCGCCGCCAGATGATGCGGTTTGCGATGCTGACGTGTCGCGTGAGGTCACTGCCGTCGAGGCGCTCGATCAGTAGATCGACGGCGGTTTTTCCGATATCTTCGGCGGGCAGGCGGATGGTTGTCAAGGGCGGATTGAGAAACTGGGCCACGGAAATATCGTTAAAGCTGGCCACGGCAATATCGTCGGGAATACGCAGGCCGCGTTCGTGCAAGGCGCGATATATGCCCACCGCGATATTGTCGTTGGATGTCAAAATGGCATCAGGTAGCTCGGGTGAGGACAGCAGCCGAGGTGCGAGGCGATGCCCGAACTCTTCGGTGGTTCGATCCAAGCTGTGTTCGGTAACGCAACGGTTGGGCTCAAAGGTCGCAAATTCCCGAGACCACTCAACGTAGGCCCGGCAACGTGTTTCCGCGTACGGTTCATCGGGCGAGTCCGCCCATCCGGCAAACCCGATCCTGTTGTATCCCATGGATTTCAAGGCATTCAACATCTTGCGTGTTGCCGCCCGCAGGTCGCTGTCCACGCTGTTGAATTCATCACCGGGCGGCGAAAAGTCAGCAAAGACCAAATGTCGGCTATGTTCGCGAAGCCAGTCGATCTCCGCTGAGGAATGTATCCCGATGGCAATGACACCGTCGGCGGAGTGCAGCAAAGTCGGATCGGGCATACTGACGGTATGATAGACTTTTATCGTTTCAATCTTAAGCTCATGGCAGCGGCTTTCGATGCCAAGCCGCAATCCGACATAATAGGGGTCGATCAGTTCCTGTTCGGGCCGAAGAAAATGCACGAGAGCCACACGATGCAAATTACGTTGGCGCGTGCGCTTGCGTGCACGCGGGGTCGCATAGCTCAGCGCTTCAGCAGTTTCGATGATCGCCTGCCGTTTTTGAGGCGCGACCGACAAGGTGGTGTCGAAATTGAGCACGCGAGAAACCGTCGCAGGCGAGACGCCAACTTTTTTGGCAATTTCCTTGAGCGTGACCATTTTGAAATGCCTGAGAACGGTTGTATGCGACAGTGGCATGACTTAGCGCAGCGTCGTGCAATTGGCAAAGCGCTAGTTTTGGCTGGGCATCAGTTGCTCTTATAGACTGCCGCGTGCAGAGGCGCTTTAGAATACCCTTGCTACCCTGAAATGGATAAAATTGATTTCGCCCTGCCAATCCTTTGCCAAACCCTGCGAATATCTCCGCCGCGTGTGTCTGAGCCGCTAGAAATTCAGTTCGACGAAAAATCCGAAATTCGTTCGTCATCAGCAAAAATGACGCCCAAAGTCACCTTCTATGCACCGGAAGTTGGCAACATCGAGTTCCAGCTTCGGCAAACACAAGGCGCTATAAAATTATAAAACGACGTGAATCCAACTTGATGCAGGCAGGGATTTTCTGACGTTGCACAATTAGTCGCGCGCCGCAGCAGGCATGTTGTGCATCCGCTATTCTTCCGACCCAAAGCATGCCGAATGATCATATTCATGCCGGTCGTGAATATAAGAAATCTGGGCGATGTGAAGGCCGCCTCCATCACGGTTGATATATGCGGAGATTGTTCGGACACATTGATCATCGCTGCATCCGCATGGTTTGGAGATGAATTCAACTTAGTAATACTGGGATGTTTGCTTGGTGCCGGCAACAGGATTCGAACCCGTGACCCCCTGATTACAAATCAGGTGCTCTACCAACTGAGCTATACCGGCGCTGGGCGGGGAAATAGCAGGCAGCGCGGGCGTTTGCAAGGGATTTGGTGCTGACCAGTATGATTGAGTGTCAATTTGGGCTGAAAATGATTTTTCTGCACAACTCGCGTACAACGGGACGAAATCACGTCGATCGAAGGACTGGAGCGCCAGCACTTTTGTGTGCGGGGCAACAGGCAGACGAATTTGCTGCCGCCGATTTTCCATCCGAATTTGCGCTTGCCGTCGAGGCGATGACGGCCTTACCAATCATCCGAAATAGTGGCATGGTTTTTAGTGCACTTTTTGACGGGGGCCAGGCAAATGCCGACACTAGATATGAGTCACTTGCGCGCGCTTGAAGCGGAAAGCATTGAAATTCTGCGCGAAGTTGCGGCAAGTTTTGAGCGACCCGTGATGATGTATTCCATTGGCAAGGATTCAAGCGTGCTGCTGCATTTGGCGCGCAAGGCGTTCTTCCCGTCCAAAATTCCATTCCCGTTGCTGCATGTGAATACCACCTGGAAGTTCCGCGAAATGATCACTTTTCGTGATCGCATGGCCGAGCAATATGGGTTTGATCTGATCAGCCATACCAATTCGGATGGTTTGCGCGATGGCATCAATCCTTTCGATCATGGCTCATCGCGCTTTACCGACATCATGAAGACGCAAGCGCTTCGGCAGGCGCTGGACGCGGGGCGCTACGATGCAGCAATAGGGGGCGCCCGTCGTGACGAGGAAAAGTCGCGGGCCAAGGAACGAATTTTTTCTCATCGCAACGCTCAGCACGCCTGGGATCCTAAACATCAGCGTCCTGAGTTATGGCGCGTTTTCAATACTCGGTTGAATCCGGGCGAAAGCATGCGCGTATTTCCTATCTCGAACTGGACCGAGTTGGACGTGTGGACGTATATTTATGCCGAGCAGATTGAACTTCCAGCGCTCTATTTCGCCAAAAGCCGTCCGGTCGTTGATCGCTCCGGGACATTGATCATGATTGACGATGATCGCTTCCGCTTTGAACCGGGCGAAAAGCCTTGCGACGAAGTCGTAAGATTCCGCACGCTGGGCGATTATCCTCTGACGGGTGCCATTCGCTCCGAGGCTGCGACTTTGCCAGAAATCATCATGGAAATGCAGGCCAGTCGGACCTCTGAGCGAGAAGGACGACTGATCGATAGCGACAGTGTCGGTTCAATGGAAAAAGAAGCAGGAAGGCTATTTCTGACATGCAAACTGCTGCCAATCCTTCGCCCGACACCGATATCGCCCTCTGGCTTAGCCAGCAGACCAATAAATCGCTTCTCCGGTTTTTGACCTGCGGCAGTGTCGACGACGGCAAATCGACCCTGATCGGTCGGCTGCTCTATGACAGTCAGCTGATCCTGGATGATCAATTAGCCAGTCTGCGCAATGAGAGCCACAATCGAACAACTGGCGAGGAAGGCATTGATTTTTCGCTTTTGGTAGACGGGCTCACTGCTGAACGGGAGCAGGGCATCACTATTGATGTAGCTTATCGGTTCTTTTCGACCGACCAGCGTAAATTCATTGTCGCCGACACGCCGGGTCACGAGCAGTACACGCGCAATATGGCGACCGGTGCGTCCAATGCCGATCTGGCCCTGGTGTTGATAGACGCACGCAAAGGGGTGCTGACTCAGACCCGTCGCCACAGCTTCATTTTGTCCCTGTTGGGCGTGAAACACGTCGTGGTTGTCATCAACAAGATCGATCTGATCAACTATGACCAGCAAGCGATAGAGGGCATTGAACGTGAATATCGCTCATTTGCGCAAACTCTCGGGTTCAAGACTTTGGCTGCCATTCCCGTGTCGGCTCTCAAGGGTGACAACATGCTGGCAACCAGTGCCCGAACGCCTTGGTACAAAGGGAAGTCGTTGGTCCCTTATCTCGAGACAGTCGACATCAGCGAGGACAAATCTGAACGCCCGATGCGGTTTCCTGTTCAGTGGGTAAATCGACCAAATCTTGATTTCCGCGGTTTTTCTGGAACGGTTGCTTCGGGACAAATTGCGGTCGACGACGAGGTTTTGCTTTCCGCCTCTCGCCAGCCGGCAAAGGTTGCGCAAATTGTCACCATGGATGGTCAATTGCAGCGGGCGAGCGTCGGCGAGGCCGTCACGCTTGTGCTGGATCGCGAGATTGATGTTTCGCGCGGCGATGTGTTTTCCCACCCTGGCGAGATGCCCGAATATTCTAATCAATTTCAGGCACGGCTAGTTTGGATGAGCCAGGACTCAGCCTTTCAAGGTCGCTCCTATCTGCTCAAGATCGGGACGCAAATGGTGCCGGCGACTATCACTGATATCAAGTTTCGCACGAATGTGAACACGCTTGAACAGGCAGCGGCCAACAAGCTTGATCTCAATGAAGTCGGGACCGTAACCATTGCGACCGACAAACCGATTGCGTTTGACGCCTATTCCACCAATGCGTTGACCGGCGGGTTTATTCTGGTGGATCGGTTGACCAATGCTACACTGGGCGCTGGTACTATCGACTTTGGGCTGCGGCGTGCACAAAACCTGACCTACCAGTCTTTTGATGTGAACCGCGAAGTTCGCGGCGCCATGAAAAAGCAGACGCCGCAGATCGTCTGGTTTACCGGCCTTTCTGGGTCGGGCAAATCCAGCATTGCGAACCTTTTGGAACGGCGCCTTACGGCACAAGGCAAGCACGCTTACATTCTTGATGGCGACAATGTGCGCCACGGCCTCAACAAGGATCTGGGCTTTACCGAGGCGGCTCGTGTTGAAAACATTCGTCGCGTTGCCGAGGTGGCGCGATTGATGGCCGATTCCGGCTTGATCGTTCTGGTGTCGTTTATCTCACCCTTTGCCAACGAACGCCGACTGGCCCGCGAAATTGCTGGCGACATTCAGTTCGCGGAAATTTACGTCGATACGCCGCTTGAGGTTTGTGAGGCCCGCGATCCCAAGGGTCTTTACAAGCGCGCTCGGGCAGGTGAAATCAAGAACTTCACCGGTTTGGATAGCCCGTTCGAGCCGCCTGTCGGCGCCGATCTGGTTTTGCATGGCGCCGAACATGATCCGTCAATATTGTCCGACGAACTCTATGGTTGGCTGAAAATTGACTGATCTCGCAGGGGTGGTGATCGCAGTACGCTGCCCCACGGTCGCATTGCGATAGGCTTGCCCATGTGCGACACCTAGGCGATTGATTTGCCTGGGAGTTGCCAAATGAAGACGCGCGCCGCCGTTGCCTTTGAGGCTGGAAAACCACTCGAAATTGTCGAACTGGATCTCGAAGGCCCGCGCGCTGGAGAAGTTCTGATCGAAATCAAAGCCACCGGCATTTGTCACACCGATGAATTCACGCTTTCAGGTGCCGATCCCGAAGGTCTGTTTCCGGCAGTTCTGGGCCATGAAGGCGCGGGCGTTGTTGTGGAGGTGGGGGCAGGGGTCACCAGCGTCAAACCTGGTGATCATGTCATTCCTTTGTACACACCCGAGTGCCGCGAGTGCCCATCCTGCCTGAGTGGCAAGACCAATCTTTGCACGGCCATTCGCGCCACCCAGGGACTAGGACTTATGCCCGACGGTACGACGCGCTTTTCCTACAAGGGCACGCCGATCTTTCATTATATGGGCTGCTCGACTTTTTCCAACTATACGGTTCTGCCGGAAATTGCGGTCGCAAAGATCGACGCGGCAGCGCCTTTTGACAAGGTCTGCTACATCGGTTGCGGTGTTACTACCGGCGTTGGCGCGGTGCTCAACACGGCCAAGGTGGAGCCGGGCGCTACGGCTGTGGTGTTCGGCCTGGGCGGCATTGGCCTGAATGTCATTCAAGGGCTGAGGTTAGCCGGTGCCGACATGATCATTGGCGTAGACCTCAACAATGACAAGAAGGAATGGGGTGAACGCTTTGGAATGACGCACTTTGTCAATCCAAAGAAAATCGATGGCGACATCGTTCCTCATCTTGTCAATTTGACCAAACGACGTGGGGATGAGATCGGAGGAGCCGATTACACCTTTGACTGTACCGGCAATACCAACGTTATGCGCCAGGCACTGGAAGCCAGCCATCGCGGCTGGGGCAAGTCGGTGGTGATTGGTGTTGCGGGTGCCGGGCAGGAGATTTCGACGCGGCCATTCCAGCTCGTTACCGGGCGCACGTGGATGGGGACTGCCTTCGGCGGCGCGCGCGGCCGTACCGATGTGCCAAAAATCGTCGACTGGTATATGGATGGCAAGATTGAGATTGACCCGATGATCACGCACACCCTTCGTCTCGAAGATATCAACAAGGGGTTCGATCTGATGCACGCGGGGCAAAGCATTCGCAGCGTTGTGCTGTTCTGAAGGCAAAGCCGATGTCAGACCAGCCGCAAATTTATGTCGATGCCGATGCCTGCCCAGTCAAAAATGAGGCAATCAAGGTTGCCGAGCGACTGGGGTTGGTGATTTCGCTTGTTTCGAATGGGGGCGTGAGGCCATCGCGCGATCCCATGGTTCGCGTGGTCGTCGTGCCACATGGTGCCGATGCTGCGGACGACTGGATTGTCGAACAGGCAAATCCCAATGACATCGTTTTGACGGCCGATATCCCGCTGGTCGGCCGCGCGCTGGAAAAGAAATGCCACGTGCTTGGGTTTACCGGCAAGCTCTTTACCGAAGCATCGATTGGCATGGCGCTGGCCATGCGCGAATTGAACCAGCACCTGCGCGAAACCGGCGAGAGCCGGGGTCTAAACCCAACGTTTCGGCCAGCTGATCGTTCTGCTTTCCTCAGCGCCCTCGATACCTTGGGCCGCAGGGCGTTAATTTCCATTAAGTAAAAACCCCGCGTTGCCCAAGGGAATATTAACCATAATCATAAAAACTGGACTCTGTTGTGATTTAGCAGAGTTCATGCCGTGTCAGTCTCGCGTCTTGTTGTGTCTTTCGTTGTAGCTGGCATGTTGCTGGGTGGGTGTGCAAAGCCCCCACAAAAACACGCTGGCGATCTTTCGACCACGGGTAAAATGGCGACTGATGGCGTAGAGGCCATAGATACAAGCGCCGTTACGGGAAGCATTATGCGCACCGCGTTTGCCCCCGATTATCAAGCGATGCCACAATCTTTATTTTCGACCAGCCCACTTACCGGGCGAACGCTGGCAGTTGCGTCAGCAAACGACATTAAACTTGATCCCGGTGAAGTCATCCTGACTTTTGATGATGGACCGCGTCCAGGAAAGACCGATGCCATTCTTGATACGCTCGATAATTTCGCGGTCAAGGCGACATTTTTGATGGTGGGGCAGGCGGTGGCCGCTCATCCGCTGACCGCCCAACAGGTTGCTTTGCGCGGCCACACCATCGGCAGCCACTCTTATGACCACGCCGACCTTACGAGTTTGTCGCGGCATGAGGCGGTCAACGATATCGCACGCGCCGAGGATACGATTGTGCGGACATTGTCTAGGATTGGCGACGAACCTGCGCCATTCTTCCGCTTCCCATATCTGGCGCAGAACGGGTTTTTGCGCACCAGCTTGAACCGTGGCAGTGCGGTCATTCTTGGTGTCGATATTGATAGCAAGGATTACTACAACGACACTCCTGGGGCAGTGGCGGCGCGGACATTGAAACGACTGGATGAGCGCGGCAAAGGCATTATCCTGTTCCACGACATCCATGCGCGCACGGTTGCCATGCTGCCTGACTTTCTGCAGCAGCTTGAGGATCGGGGTTACACGGTTGTGCGATTGGTGCCCAAGGTCAATGGGCCGTTCGGCTCCGACATCATCAAGGCCGAAGCGCGCGCTGTGTCCATGCCGACTGCTGTCGAGGCGAGCGACAGTCTTTAGATTCGATCAGTCGTCATCATCATCGGTTTCATCCACCAGATAGACGGATAGCTCTATATCAATGTCGCAAAGCGCGATCGCCGCCGCTACATGCGCGGGCAGGCGAGCCGACATGGCTTCACCTTCGGTGGGGAAGTCAAACGCGAGATCGAGCACGGCCAGTCCGATTTGACGGGTTGCCAGCAGCTCTTTGATTACTTGTCCCGGACCTGACGCCAGTTCCAGCAATGCCCGGACCGGTTTGTCGTTATCCAGATCTATCTGGGCATAATGGCTATTGGCTGCGTCTTCGGGTTCGAACCGCACAACGTCCTGTCCCAGGGCCATGGTCAGTTCAGGCTGAGTCATGGTCACCCCGCTGAGACGCAGAGCCATGGCGAAGGGCTCGAAACTGCTCACTATGCTCGACCGGCGGTTGCGGCGAAAAGGGCAATTGCCGCAGCGTTTGAAACGTTGAGCGATTTGATCGGGCCGGGCATGTCCAACTTGACCATTTCGTCGCAAAGCTCGCGGGTGCGCTGGCGCAGGCCTTTGCCTTCGGCACCCATGACAATAGCCAGCGGAACATCTGCGTCGCGTGGGCGCAGTTGCTGTTCACTTTCCGAATCAAATCCGAGCACCAGCATGCCGCGTTTTTTGAGCGTTTCGAGCGCATCGCCAAGGTTGCGCACTTCAATCATCGGCACCAGATCCAGCGCGCCGGAGGCAGACTTGGCCATGACGCCGGTTTCTCTGGGGGAGTGCCGGGCTGTGGTTATCACCGCGTCCGCGCCAAAAGCGCAGGCGGTGCGCAAAATGGCGCCCACATTATGTGGGTCGGTAATCTGATCCAGCACGACTACCAGTCTGAGCGGCTCGATATCGTTGAGGCCAAAACGGTTGACCGGATCGACCTCGAGCGCCGCTCCTTGATGAACCGCGTCATCACCGAGCAGCTTGTCCAGCTCTTTGGGCGTGACCTCGCGGACCGGAACCTTGCCGATTTCACCGTTCTCGCGCAGGCGGTTGAGAGCATTTGGGGTTGCCAGAAGATTTTTTTGACGCGGCTGGCATTGTCCAGCGCCGCGCGCACCGTGTGGATACCGTAAAGGTAGACCGGTCCATCATCAGGGTTGTATCGTGGCTTGGGCGGAAATTTGTTGTAACTCATGGCGCAGCGATACCGCCTTTAGCCCGTCCCAGCAAGCGAACAAAATCAGGACAATTCATCATAGTGTGCGGATTTCTTGCGAGCAATCCTGATCGGGTGTTGACACAATCGGACAAGGCCAGCATAAACCGCCAACGAAACACTTCGGTGCTTCGTTTCTCGCTCTGGCGACTTTGTCCGTGGAGGGGTGGGAGAGTGGTTAAATCCATCAGACTGTAAATCTGACCGCTTAGCGTACACTGGTTCGAATCCAGTCCCCTCCACCATTCACCTTTTCTCAGACGCCGTCCCTTCAAGAAAATGCTGCGCGCGGCCTTTGGGTAATTTGGTTTCGGCGCCGGTTGGGTTGTCGCTATTATCGCGATAAGCTCGCGGTTTTGGTCTTTTCGGCCACGCGGATACGCCGTGCGACCGGCGGCCGACGGGTATTGGGTGAGCAACGATGGCGAGACCGCGGTCTCGTTGGAAATAAAGTCAGGTGAAACCGGGGTCTCGCCATCGCGTCGGGATTTTGCGCACACGCCTTAAGCAGCCACCCCTTTCGGGGCTGGTGACAAGACATTGGCAACTGAGCCCGGTCGTCCGGCTCCCATCCCCTTTGCCCCGCCACCGGGCTGGTGGGCAGCATCCATGCGAGAGACTGGCGCCCCAACCTCCCCGACTGTCCCCAAGCTCATCACGCGTCATGATCGGCTCTGGCCTGGGCGATGAATGAAGTTTACGTGGGGTTTTGAGGGCGGGGATATTTTTTGCATTCGGGCGTTGCGCCGGCTCGCGGTATTGTTCATTCGTCATTCAGGGGCACTAAAATACTTTGGCAAATGTTGAAACGGATCGCACTGTCAGGAGAGTATAAATGCGACATTTTGCAATGACTACACTGTTTATGACTGCCGCAATTACTGCGGCGGCAATGATTACCCCGGCGCAGGCAGCTTGCGTTAACTCACAATGGACCAAAATTTCGGGCGACGGACTGGCGAACACCATCAGGGGTCGGCTGTGTGGAAACAACATGGCAGTCAGATTGAATGGTATTGTCGATACTGGCTGGCTTGCCATGCACAATATCGGCGTCGGCAGATTTGATGCCGAATATGTCGACAATGACGTGACGACGAAAATCGACATGCAAACCAAGCTCAACGTCATGACGGTCAAGTTCACTCATGAGGCCAACAATGGTTCGGTTGGCCATACCCAGAGCAACTACAAGCTGGACTTCATGAACTAGATTTTTGTCACGGTTGATCTGGTTTTGCCCGTGAGATGAAACGTAACTGGCGCGGTCTCGCAATCTGGGATCGGCGCCGGTCGGCCAATCGGGTTCATCGAAATCCCGGCAGCGGCCGGGGTCCATTGTGATGTTTTTCCGCGCACGGAGGGCTGGGGCATCTCACGATGGGCCCCGGGTCCGGCCCGGGGTGACATGGTAGGGTTTTGGGATGGTGGTGAGGTGTTGGGCGCTGTGGTGCTGGGCGCGGAGCCTTTCCCAGTCGCGGTGTCACCCCGGCGGAGGCCGGGGTCCATCTTGAGGTTTTTCCACGATCACGGCGGGTTGGGGGATCTGAGGATGGGCCCCGGGTCAGGCCCGGGGTGACATGGTGAGGGTGGAATGATCGAGCGGGCGCGGAATGAACTGGTGGGAGTTGAAAGCGCCGAGGTGTCGTGCTTTGGTTTTCGCATGGACAAGATTTATCTCGTTTACATCATGGCCAATCGTAAGCACGGCGCGATCTATGTCGGTGTCACCGGCGATCCTGTAGCGCGCATGTGGCAGCACCGCGAACATATGTTTGAGAAGAGTTTCACCGCCCGTTACGACTGCACCTTGCTGGTCTGGTACGAGGTTCACGAGGACGCCGAGGCTGCCATCGTTCGCGAGAAGCGGATCAAGGAGTGGAAGCGTGCCTGGAAGGAGCGGTTGATCGAGGAGATGAACCCCGATTGGCGGGATTTGTCCCCCGATATTGATTTGTGACTGACGCTGGACCGAGTACTGTTCCGAAATATCCCCAATACGCCATGTCACGCCGGCGAAGGCCGGGGTCCAGCTTGATGTCTTTCCGCGCGCACGGAGGGCTGAGGCATCTCATGATGGATTCCGGCCTTCGCCGGAATGACCCGGTGGGGGTTGAGGGATGGTGGTGAGGTGTTGTGGTGCTGGGCGCGGAGCCTTTCCCAGTCACGGTGTCACCCCGGCGGAGGCCGGGGTCCAGCTTGAGGTTTTTCTGCGTGCACGGAGGGTTGAGGGATCTCAGGATGGATTCCGGCCTTCGCCGGAATGACCCGGTGGGGTCCGATACTTCCGCCCTGATGGGAGGGGCAACACAAAGTGTTTGTAGATCAGAGATGAGTAATTGTCCTTGGACGGACTCTAGTCTGCAAAACAAATTTACTTTTGACCCTGCTCTTCCTGCCGTGCGAGGACGCGAGCGCCCGGATCCGCGGATCCATACTGCACTGCGATAAGGCGTTTTTGGAGATGAAGAAAATCCAAGCGGGTGGCTTCCCAACTGACAGCTACTGCTCCAAGAGTGGTAGCTATCATTTCAGCCGTTATTTTATCCGCTGGTGCAGATACGTTTGATTTAGCATTTTGGAATAACTCAACAATATCCGAGATCAATGATGGCTCAAGAAGACCCATTTTGGGGATGCTAGCGTCGAATATCGGGGTTGGTGCCCCTAAAATTTCAATTCTGGCGCCAGCAATCAGTGATTCCTTGGGTATTGATTCGTAGATCAACTGCTGCATTTTCAAGACGCGCGCCCGATTGTTCAAATGTGTGTAGACAGCTAGGAGTTCTCCGTTGAGGGCGGCAGCGAGCGCCTTTTTCTGCAACTGCATTGTATGGTTGTCGTGCTCGGTTTGGAGTTCGAACTGATCGCGCCTAGCCTCTCGGTCAAGCTGTGCTTGTTCGTGTTGTGCAAGGCGAGCCAAACTTGCCTGGTGAACTTGAGATTGTCGCAAATTGCGAAGGCCAATTCTGGCCTGAAGAGCAACGATTGAGAGACCAACAACTGCGCCTATTAAAGTTGCCCAGCCTTGATCAATCTGCTTGGGGAACCAAAGCTTCCCGTTCAATAGCAAATCGATGAACGCGCTTGCCGAAAGGCCGAATAAGAGAATGGCGGCGCAAAACAGCGCCGCCGATCGCTTGAGAAACCATCTATTGGTATAACTTGTCACGCAGCGCGTTACCATCGCCAATGTTGTTGTTTACAACGCCCGCTCAACTACACCCCGTCGTTGTCCCGCACGTGTCGCACTTCAAACAGGTGCCGTTGCGGACCATGGTGAAGTTGTGGCACTCGGTGCATTGGTCGCCGGTGTAGCCTTTCATTTGGGCTTCGGCGCGGAGAACGACCGTGTCCTTGCTGGGCGGTGGGCTGGGGATCGGGTCCAGTTCGGCGGCGGAGAAGGCGGCCGGGGCAATCTGGGAGTCGGGTTTTAGCGCGGTTGCCGCATTCAGCGCCGTTACGGTTGAGGTTTGCATCGCCTGAACCGGGTTCAGATGCTGTTCGCCCGAAACGATCATCAGGGACTTGTTGGCCGTCTTGCCCCGGGTCATGCCGCGCGACACAAAGCGTTCGGCGGGAATGGGGGCCTGTTGGCTTGACTTGGGTGCCTGATCTTCGGCGGCACCCTTGCCCAGAGAGGTTGGGCTTTCGGGATTGACGTGCGCCAGATCATCGCGGTCGAGATAGGAAACCGCCAGTTCGCGGAACACATAATCCAGAATGCTGGTGGCGTTCTTGATCCGGTCATTGCCCATGACCATGCCGGCAGGCTCGAACCGGGTGAAGGTGAAAGCCTCGACATATTCATCGAGCGGCACGCCATATTGCAAACCAATGGAGATGGCGATGGCGAAATTGTTCATCATGGCGCGGAAGGCGGCGCCTTCCTTATGCATGTCGATAAAGATTTCACCGATGCGACCATCGGCATATTCGCCGGTGTGCAGATAGACCTTATGGCCGCCAACGATGGCTTTTTGGGTATAACCCTTGCGGCGATCCGGCATTTTTTCGCGGTCGCGGGTGACCGTTTCAACGATGCGCTCGACGATTTTCTCGGCGATCTGGGGGACACGCGCGGCGGCAGTTTGAGCCACCAGCGTTTCGACCGTATCGTCTTCGTCGTCTTCCTCGACGGCCAGAAGCGAAGAATTAAGCGGCTGGCTGAGTTTGGAGCCATCGCGATAAAGCGCATTGGCTTTTAGCGCCAGACGCCAGGACAGCATGTAGCTTTCCTTGCAGTCTTCGACTGTTGCGTCGTTTGGCATGTTGATGGTTTTGGAAATGGCGCCAGAAATAAACGGCTGGGCGGCGGCCATCATCAGGATGTGGCTTTCAACACTCAAATAGCGCTTGCCGATCTTGCCGCAGGGGGTGGCGCAATCGAACACCGGCAGATGGTCTGCCTTGAGGTGCGGCGCGCCTTCAAGCGTCATGGCGCCACAAATGTGAACGTTGGCGGCTTCAATGTCCTTTTTGGCAAAGCCAAGGAAGGGCAAGAGCTCGAACGAGAAATCGTTCATCTGGGCGTCGGTGACGCCGAGCGACTTCAGGAAATCAACGCCAAGCGTCCACTGATTGAAGACGAACTTGATATCGAAGGCCGATTTCAGCGCGGCGTTGAGCGCCTCGATCCTGTCGTCGGCAAAACCCTTGGTGCGCAGGGTTGCCGGATTGACGCCCGGTGCCTGATTGAGATTGCCGTGACCAACGGCATAGGCTTCGATCTCGGCGATCTGGCTTTCATCATAGCCAAGGGTGCGCAGGGCTTCGGGCACGGCGCGGTTGATGATCTTGAAATAACCGCCACCGGCCAGCTTTTGAATTTTACCAGGGCAAAATCGGGCTCGATGCCGGTGGTGTCGCAGTCCATCACCAGACCGATGGTGCCGGTCGGGGCAATGACGGAGACCTGGGCATTGCGATAGCCATGCTGCTCGCCAAGGGCAAGGGCATTGTCCCACGCCAGCTTGGCGCGCTTGGACAGGGCCCGATCGGTGAGCGAAGCATGATCAAGCGGCACGGGCAGGATGGAGAGGCCTTCATAGCCTTCAGCATTGCCATGGGCGGCGTTGCGATGATTGCGGATGACGCGCAGCATGTGCTGGGCGTTGCGCGGATAGTCCTTGAAGGCGCCCAGTTCCTTGGCCATTTCGGCCGAGGTTGCATAGGAAACGCCGGTCATGATGGCAGTCACAGCACCAGCAATGGCACGGCCTTCCGCCGAGTCATAGGGAATGCCCGACGTCATCAGGAAGCCGCCAATATTGGCGTAGCCGATGCCCAGGGTGCGATATTCATAAGAGCGCTCGGCAATGGCCTTTGAGGGGAATTGCGCCATCATCACCGAGATTTCGAGCACAATGGTCCACAGGCGCACCGTGTGCTCATAGGCGGCGGTGTCGAACGAGCCATCCTTGTTGCGATAAGGCAGCAGGTTTACCGACGCCAGATTGCAGGCGGTGTCATCAAGGAACATATATTCCGAGCAGGGGTTCGATGCATTGATCGGACCCGCTTCAGGGGAGGTGTGCCACTCATTGATGGTGGTGTGATATTGAATGCCGGGATCAGCGGAGGCCCAGGCGGCATAGCCAATGGTTTCCCACAGATCGCGGGCCTTGAGGGTTTTGGTGACCTTGCCATCCTTGCGACCCAGCAAATCCCAATCACTATCGGCCTCGACGGCGTTAAGGAACGCATCGGACACGCGGACCGAATTGTTGGAGTTCTGGCCGGAAACGGTCAGATAGGCTTCGCTGTCCCAATCGGTGTCGTAGATGGGGAAATCGAGATCGGTATAGCCCTGCTTGGCGAACTGGATGACGCGGTAGATGTAATTTTCCGGTACCAGCGACTTTTTGGCGGCGCGCACTTCGCGCTTGAGGGCCGGGTTCTTTTGCACGTCGAAGCAATCATCGCCCTGACCTTCGCAGTTGACGGCGGCTTTCATGATCAGCTTGAGGTGCTTGGAAACCGTCTTGGAGCCAGTGACAAGAGCGGCAACTTTCTGCTCTTCCTTGACCTTCCAGTTGATATATTCCTCGACGTCGGGATGGTCGATGTCGATCACGACCATTTTGGCGGCGCGACGGGTGGTGCCGCCCGACTTGATGGCGCCCGCTGCGCGGTCACCGATCTTGAGGAAACTCATCAGGCCCGACGATTTGCCGCCGCCGGAGAGCTTTTCGCCGCCGCCACGCAATTTGGAGAAATTGGTGCCGGTGCCGGAGCCATATTTAAACAGGCGCGCTTCGCGGACCCAAAGGTCCATGATGCCGTTTTCATTGACCAGATCGTCGTTGACCGACTGGATGAAGCAGGCGTGCGGCTGGGGATGTTCGTACGAAGACTGCGACTGCACCAGCTTGTGGGTGAACGGGTCAACATAGAAATGGCCCTGGCCGGGGCCGTCAATGCCGTAGGCCCAGTGCAGGCCGGTGTTGAACCATTGTGGCGAGTTCGGCGCGACACGCTGAGTGGCCAGCATATGGGCCAGTTCATCAAAAAAGGCGCGGGCGTCGTCTTCACTATCGAAATAGCCGCCCTTCCAGCCCCAATAGGTCCAGGTGCCAGCCAAGCGATTGAAAACCTGACGGCTATCCATTTCCGAACCATAACGCTCGTCTTCGGGTAGTTTGGCGAGCGCTTCCTCGTCGGGCACCGAGCGCCACAACCATGAGGGAACCGTGTTTTCCTCGACCTTTTTCAGGACTTTGGCGACACCGGCCTTGCGGAAGTATTTTTGCGCAATAATGTCAGCAGCAACCTGGCTCCAACTGGCCGGGATGGCGATATCTTCCAGCTTGAAGACGACCGAGCCATCGGGGTTGCGGATCTCGCTGGTGGCCGAACGAAATTCGAGGCCGGCATAGGCCCCCTTTTTGGCTTTGGTAAATCGGCGTTCGATGCGCATTCTTCTCGTAATCCCCAAATTACGCGGCCAAAATGAACCGCTGCCTGCAAAAGGCTTCACTGCTTAAATCTGTTTGACGCTGTACCAGCTTCACCGAAGCGACCCTGGTTTTGCCCTGTGCCTCACTCACCGCCCGGTCTTGATGCCAGTGGTTTATCGCGAGGTCCTGCCAGCGTCGCCAAAGCCTTGCTGACCGTCGTAAACTTTCTGCCGATTCAAACGCGGCGTCAACGTTGAATAATCAAGCCCTAGTGGTGCGTGCGGGGTAAAAAACTACAACTAGTAGGCTATATATGTGAATTATGGGGATAATCTGCAAGCGCTGCGAACACGATCCACACCGAAAATTGATGGTTCGGTGCGCCGCGCAATGATGCCAAATCAGAGCAGATATTTGGTATAAACCAATGCAAAATCTCGCAGATCGTGGGGTGGCGGCACCATGGGTGATTTCAACCTGCTAAGATGGGTGAAGTCGCGAGATCGAGCGTTGTCATTGTCAAGTCGATTATTGTTGGGGATGCTCGCAATGAGAGTGGCAAGTTGATCGACACGGGCTCGCTGGGTCTAGGCTTGCGGGCGGTGGCGTGATACATCGTGGCAACGGCAGCGCGTGGGCTGCAATACGACGGATAGCTAGAATGAAACAGTTCCTCGCGGAGATCTTTGTTTGGTGGCACGGACAGACTTGGGGCACGCGTTTGTGGTTGTGGCGTTTTGCCAAGCATGTCGGCACCGATGAACTTGGCAACAAGTACTACCTCGATGCCAAGTCCGACCGGCGTTTTGTTACCTACAATGGCCCAGCAGATGCATCCGCGATTCCAATGGGATGGAACGGCTGGATGCACCACCGCACCAACGTTATTCCCAGCGAGTCCAATTATAAGCCTCACACTTGGGAAAAACCGCACCTTCCCAATATGACCGGGACGTCGGCCGCTTATGTTCCTGATGGCAGCATGTTGGCAAAGGGCGAACGCCCCCGTGTTTCGGGCGATTATGACGCCTGGTCGCCAGAATAGTCCTTGGCATCTATTGCAGTGATAAAGCGCGTTACCCAATTGGCGGGGCTGGTAATGCTGGCGGGAAGCGTAGCGCTTCCCCATGTCAGTGCCGCGCCTATTGCCAATCGAGTCGCCACATTTGCGGGGCTCGACAAGATCACGGCGCGAGATCACACATTTTGACGTCTATATCGGCGAGACGGTGTTGTTCGGCGCTCTCGAGATAACGCCGAGGGCGTGTTACAGCCATCCGCCCAACGAGGCACAGCGCACGTCCTCCTTCATCGAGGTTGATCAGCGCAGCCTCACCGGATCGAGCCAGCGTATCTTTACCGGCTGGATTTTTGCCGATAGCCCGGCCCTTAATGCCATAGACCATGCCGTTTATGATGTTTGGCTGGTCGACTGCAAGAACGTGACCGATGTGCCCCCGCCTGATGAGCGCGGTACGTCCACAGAGTAGTGAGCGCGATCCCTCGGGGGTGGCTTTCGCGGCCGGGTGTCGCGTGTATTTCCATGGCCATGGCGGGCTAAGACATCTCAGGATGGATTCCGGCCTGCGCCGGAATGACCCGGTGGGGAGTGGGATGGCGCCTGGGTAGAGCGGCTTTATGCGGCGGGGTTATGGGGCGTGCGGATGGTCCAGGGCGGACCAGTTGGCATCGCGTTCCAATGCGTCGGCCAAACGCTCTTCATAGTCGGCGCGCGAAATTTCAACGCCGCCAAGGGACGCGAGGTGATCAGTCAGGAATTGGGTATCGAGCAGGGTGAAGCCGCCGACGTTCAAGCGATCGACCAGATGGGCCAGTGCTATCTTGCTGGCGTCTGTGCGGCGGTGAAACATCGATTCGCCACAAAAGACACCGCCGATGGCGAGGCCGTAAAGCCCGCCAACCAATTCCAAACCATCCCAGACTTCGACTGTGTGCGCGACGCCACGGCGGAACAGTTCGGCATAGACAGCACGAATTGAAGCATTGATCCAGGTGGTGCCGCGGTCTGAACCAACGGTTGCGCAACCCTCGATAATGGCGGAAAAATCTGTGTCCACGCAGATCCGAAAATTATTGCGGCGTATGGACTTGCGCAGGCTTGCTGAGATCTTGAATCCGTCTAGCGGGATTATACCGCGCAGATCCGGGCTGACCCAAAAGAGATCTTGGGACGAAGCATCTTCTGCCATGGGAAAGATGCCAGCGCGATAGGCGCGGATAATGAGTTCGGGTGTGATTTCGATGTCGAAGGGATCGGCGCGCGAGGCCATCACTGCCTCCAGTTCACAATTCGAAAACCGGACCTGCCTGGTATGCCGCACCGGATCACTGCGTTGAACCGATGCGGCGGAATATTCGTGGGCGCTTTTGCGACAGCGTTACGCCTTGTTTTCGGACAAATATTTTTCCAGCCAATGGATATCATAATTGCCCGCAATGATATCTGGTTCGCGGATCAACCGCTGAAACAGCGGCAACGTAGTCTTGATGCCGTCGATCACGAATTCATCCACCGCGCGTCGCAGGCGGTGCAGGCACTCTTCGCGGGTGCGGCCATAGACAATCAATTTACCAATGAGCGAGTCATAGTAGGGCGGGATCTTGTAGCCCTGATAGACCGCCGAGATCGACGCGAATGCCGACACCGCCAGCAGGATGATAGAATGTGATCGTGCCCGGTGAGGGGGCGAACGTCTGGGGATCCTCAGCATTGATGCGCACTTCAATGGCATGGCCATAAAAGCTCACTTGCTTCTGGCTCATCGACAGTTTTTCGCCCGAGGCCACGCGGATCTGTTCATAAACGATATCGACGCCGGTAATGCGCTCGGTGACGGGGTGTTCGACCTGCAACCGAGTGTTCATTTCGATGAAATAGAACTCGCCGTCCTCGTAGAGGAATTCGACCGTGCCAGCGCCGGAATATTTGAGCTTGCGCATGGCGGCGGCGCAGATTTCGCCGATCTTGTCGCGTTCATCGGGCTTGATCGTCGGGCCACCGGCCTCTTCCCAAACCTTTTGATGCCGACGCTGCAATGAACAGTCGCGCACACCGAGGTGCACCGCGTTGCCATGTCCGTCGCCAAGTACCTGCACTTCGATGTGCCGGGGCTTGCCGAGGTACTTTTCCATATAGACCGAATCATTGCCGAATGCGGCTTTGGCTTCGGTCCTCGCGGTTGACCAGGCAACCAGAACATCGGCTTCGCTGAGGGCGACCTTCATGCCACGACCACCGCCACCAGCGGTCGCCTTGATCAGAACTGGATAACCGATTTCCTTGGCGGTCTTAAGCGCTTCCTCGTCGGATTCCACAGCGCCGGCGGAACCGGGGACAACAGGAATGCCAAGTTCTACGGCGGTCTTTTTGGCCGTGATCTTGTCGCCCATGATGTCAATATGGTGGGCAGACGGGCCAATGAAGGTGACATTGTGTTCGGTCAGGATCTGGGCGAACCGGGCATTTTCGGACAAAAAGCCGTAGCCGGGATGCACGGCATCGGCGCCGGTGATTTCGCAGGCGGCCATGATCGAGGGAATGTTGAGATAGCTGTCCTTGGCCGATGGCGGGCCAATGCAGACGCTTTCGTCGGCCAGCCGCACATGCATGGCGTTGGCGTCGGCGGTGGAGTGAACCGCGACCGTCTGGATGCCAAGCTCTTTGCAGGCACGCAGGATGCGCAGGGCAATTTCGCCGCGATTGGCGATCAAAACCTTCTGGAACACGAGGTAGCCCTCCTATTCGATGACAACCAGCGGTTCGCCGTATTCGACTGGCTGGGAATCCTCGACCAGGATGCGCGTGACCGTGCCGGAGCGGTGTGCGGGAATCTGGTTCATGGTCTTCATGGCTTCAATGATCAGCATGGTCTGACCTTCGATGACCTTGCTGCCCACCTCGATAAATGCAGCCTTGCCAGGCTCAGGCGAGCGATAGGCGGTGCCGACCATTGGCGAAACGAGGGTGCCGGGGTTGCCTGAGAGGTCTTCAGCCTCTGCCGGTACGGCCGCAGGCACACTGGCCACGGGCGCTGCTGCCGGGGCCGCTGGTGCGTGAGCGACAGGCGGGGCAGCATAGGTCACAGTCTCATTGGCGTAGGAACGCGTCACGCGGACCCTGAAATCTTCCTGCTCGATTTCGATTTCGGCAAGATTTTCCTTGTTGAGCAATTCCGCAATTGCCCGGATCAAATCCTGATCTACTTGAGATGCCTTGGTCATTTTCTGGGTCTCCCGCGCCAACGCGATGATCCTTGTTTTAGAGTTTTTCGGCCAACGCGCGAAGGGCCAGAGTATACCCCGCCGCGCCCAGGCCGCAAATGACGCCCGTCGCCACGGCTGAAACATACGAGTGATGCCGGAACGCTTCGCGTTGATGGATGTTGGAAAGATGCACTTCGACTGTCGGCAGGCCGACGGCCTTGAGTGCATCGTGAATGGCAACCGATGTATGGGAATAGGCTGCCGGGTTGATGATTATGGCGTCGGCGTCCTTGCCAGCATCCTGAATCCAGCTGACCAGTTCGCCTTCGTGATTGGATTGGCGAAAGTCGATGGACAGACCTAGTTCGGTGCCGGTATCCGCGCATAACTGCCCGATATCAGCGAGCGTTTGCGCGCCATAGATGCCGGGCTCCCGAGTGCCGAGAAGATTGAGATTCGGCCCGTTGATGATGAGTATGCGTTTCGCCATGATAGAGCCTTTTGCACCGGCCCCTGCGCCAGCGCAAGGCTGACTATACGAATTGCACTAAAAACACAAAGGGATCGGGCGTATACCCACTTTATCCCTCACATTGTGTCTGGCCACAGGCACGCATATTGGCGATCCGGCTGCGCAGATCGTCAATCCCGATGGCGCCGGGAATGACCTCGTTGCCGATGATATAGGTCGGCGTGCCGGTAATATTGAGTGCCTTGGCGATATCGTAGGAGTTCTGGATGGTTTTACCGACCAACTCTGAATCGAGTTCAAGCTGCAGATTGACCGGGCTCAACCCCACATCCTTGGCTGCGGCAAGGGCGGTGTCGAGATCGTTCTGACCCCGTCCGGTGAACAGTGCCTGATGGAACGTCCAATAATCTGCGTCGCTCTTGCCGACCAGGACAGCCACGCGTGCTGCATCAAGTGATCCTTGAGATAAAATCGGGAACTCCTTGAGAACGACTCTTAATTCTGGATCGTCGGCCAACAAGTTGACCAGATCGGGCAGGGCGCTGCGGCAGTAGCTGCAGTTGTAGTCAAACATTTCGACCAGTGTCACATCCCCATCGGGATTGCCCAGAACGACCTGATTGGGATCGTTGAAAATGACATCTTTCATCGATGCGATGGCCGTCCGGGAAGCATCGGCTTCTGCGGTGCGGGTCTTGGTTTCGAGGGCATTTGACAGGCGTTGGAGAATTTCGGGGTCGCTCATCAGATAGTTTTCAATCATCGGATTGAGCTTGGCTGGATCAATTTGGGCGACTGTGGGCTCAGCGGGCTGTGTGGTCGCGAGGGCTAAATCGTGCTCGGTGAGCATATCGGCAACGATTGCTTCGACGCCGGCCTTGTCGATCGGGGCAGGTGGTGCCTCCTGTTTGGCCAGTACGTCGGAAACAATGGCGGTAATGGCGCCTGTATCGGGCGCAGGCTGGTTCAGCAACGATACGCCAAGTCCACCAGCCAATATGCCGGCTATCGCAATCAGGGCAGCAGTCAGACGTGGCATGGTAGCTCCAGGGGATGAATCGATTTGTTTGCTGGTAACACAATTAGCCCCAATAGAGCATGGGGTGTTAAAGGATCGGTTTGTTGTGACATCAATTCTGGTTGAGCCTGCGTGAGGTTCTGGGTAGGTGAGGGGTTGAACGGAGACATTCATGCCGACAGCAGCTGCCGATCTAATGCCTTTCAGGGCGATGGAAATATTGAAACGCGCCAAGGCACTGGAGGCGGCGGGCCGCAATATCTGTCATCTGGAACTGGGCGAACCGGGAGCGCCGCCTGCGCCAAAGGTCATTGAGGCGGTTCGAAAGGTCTTGCCAAAGGTTCAAAGCTATACAAATGCCATGGGCATGATTGAGCTGCGTGAACGTATCGCTGGATACTACCAGTCCCAGCACGGCGTTTGCGTTCACTCCGACAATATCGCGGCAACCACCGGATCGTCGGCGGGTTTTATTCTGGCGTTTCATGCCGCTTTTACGCCGGGGGCTCGGATCGCCATTACGCGGCCGGGCTATCCCGCCTATCTCAACACATTGGTTGGCCTTGGTTTTGACCCGGTCGAGATAGAACTGTCGGCGCAAAATGGTTGGGTGCTGACGGCGGCCGACATCGAGGCCGCCTACGCGCGGCAGGCCTTTGCGGGGCTATTGTTTGCCAGTCCGGCCAATCCAACCGGTGCGGCGGTTGACCGGGATGGGTTAGGCGAGATCGTTGCCTGCTGCAAAAAGCTTGGCGTTCGCTTGATCTCGGACGAGATCTATCATGGCCTTGATTATCGCGGCCCTTCGGTTTCGGCGCTCGAACTGGGGCGCGATGCCATCGTTATCAATAGTTTTTCAAAATACTACTGCATGACCGGATGGCGCATTGGCTGGATGGTGGTGCCGGATGAATTGATCCGCAGGACTGAAATGCTGCAACAAAATCTGTTCATCTCGGCACCGACCCTCAGCCAGATTGCTGCGACGGCCGCGTTGGGAGAGCGAGACTATTCCGAAGAGCAGAAGCGGAATTATGCAGAAAACCGTCGACTGCTCAGTGCTGGCCTGCAAGACCTCGGGTTTGATCTGGAACACGCCTCGGATGGCGCGTTTTACGCCTATGCCGGCATCAGGAAATTTTCCAATGACTCATTGGCATTTTGCAGCACTCTTTTGGAACAGGCAGGCGTGGCGGCGACGCCGGGCGTCGATTTCGACCGGAGGGATGGGCACAATTTTGTGCGCTTTTCCTATGCGGGTAGTCGCGAAACGATGACGATGGCTTTAGCGCGAATGGCAGCTTTTCTGCGCTAGCGTTCGAGCATGTACAAAAAAGGCGACCCGGAGGCCGCCTTTTTTGTTTCTAGCCGAGGCCGAGGCGGCGTTGCCACCATCCGCCCTTTTTCTTTTTCTCGGGTTCCGACGCGCCTTCAGCTTCAGCAGCGGCAGAGCTGGATGAGACCACGATGCCATCGGCCGGGAGTTCTTTCCTGGCGCGACGCGGCTTATCATCAACAGGCGCCGCTTCGGCTTCTGCTGCTACCGCGTCCACCGGCTCAGGGGCAGGCTTTTCAGCCGGTGCCTCTACTGTGGGCATCGGTGTTGCCTCTGCTGCTGCAACCTCGGTTTCGGCCGTAACTTTTGGCTTGCGCACGCGGGGTTTGCGTTTTGGCTTTTCAGGCGCGGGTTCGGCTTCCGGTGCTGCTCCCTCAACCGCTGTTGCGGCGGCGGCATCGGCAGCTTCAGCGGCTTTTTGAGCCGCGGTCTTGCGTGGACGACGAACCTTTTTGGGTTTTTCCGCTGCAGCCGCTACTTCAGCATCGCCTGGCGCTTCGGCGGCGGGAACGTCAGCTGGCGCGGCCTCGCTGACGACGGCTGGCGTTTCTGCCACGTCGGCGGGTTGCTCAACCTGAGCAACCTCAGGTGCGGGCGTTTCGGCCGGGGCGGCATCTGCCTGCTCGCCTGCAGTTGCGGAAATTTCTGCGCCTTCCTCATCACGACGATTGCGGCGACCACCACGACGGCCGCGGCGGCGGCGCTTCCGGGGGCCGTCGTCGTCGCCATCAGCGGCGGGTTCTTCGCCATTCTCGGCGGAGTCTGCCGGAGCGGCCTCATCGTCGGTCGATGCTTCTGCTTGGGTGACTGCCGGTTGGGTTGCGCCCTGACGTCCATTTTCGTCATTGCGCTCACCGCCACGACGGCGACGACGACGGCGACGACCACTACGGCCTGTTTCACCATCGCCAGCCTCGGCGGCAGGTGTTTCTTCTTCTGCTTCAGCCTCATCGGCGGCTGCTTGGTCAGCAGCATCGTCGTCAATGACGGCGCTGTCGACCCGGACGTGCTGGGCTGCGCGCTGCTCAAGGTGCGCGTTGGCGCGAGCCTCGCCTTTTTCAATACCGAACTGACTGCCGGTCAGTTTCCCGTCGGCTGTTACGGTGATCGACAATTGATATTTGTCCTCGAGCGCTGTCAGGCTGTCGCGCTTGAAGTTGAGAATATAGAGCGCCACGTCGACCGGGACGCGCACATTGATCGACTGGCCGGGGCGGCGCAGCACGTGATCTTCCACATTGCGCATAACCATCAAGGCGAGGCTCTCGACCGAACGGACCAGGCCGGTGCCGTCGCAGATCGGGCACTTGTGGGTCGAGCTTTCGACAACGCCGAAACGAATGCGCTGCCGGCTCATTTCCATCAGGCCGAAATGGCTGATGCGGCCAACCTGAATGCGGGCGCGATCATCCTTGAGCGCTTCCTTGAGGCGTCGTTCCACCGCGCGATTCGAGCGGTTTTCAACCATGTCGATAAAGTCGATTACAACGAGACCGGCCAGATCGCGCAGGCGCAACTGGCGGGCAACTTCGTCGGCAGCTTCCAGATTGGTCTGGAGCGCGGTGTCCTCGATATTGTGCTCCTTGGTGGAGCGTCCCGAGTTGACGTCGATTGAGACCAGTGCCTCGGTGGGGTTAATCACCAGATAGCCGCCAGAGGGCAGGGTGACCTGAGGCGAGAACATCGAGTCCAGCTGCTGTTCGATGGTGTATTTGGAGAATAGCGGCTGATCATCCTTGTAGAGCTGCACGTTCTTGGCGTGGCTCGGCATGATCATCCGCATGAAGTCCTTGGCTTCGCGGTAGGCGTCGTCGCCTGCCACGAAAACTTCGTCGATGTCCTTGTTGTAGAGGTCGCGAATGGTGCGCTTGATCAGCGAGCCTTCCTCGTAAACAAGGCAGGGTGCCTGGCTCTTGAGGGTCAGCGAGCGCACATTCTCCCAAAGACGCATCAGATATTCGAAGTCGCGTTTGACCTCGGCCTTGGTGCGACTGGCCCCTGCCGTGCGCAGAATGACGCCCATGCCCTGTGGTACTTCCAGATCTGAGGTGATTTCCTTGAGGCGCTTGCGGTCAGCCGCGTTGGTGATCTTGCGCGAGATACCGCCGCCCCGCGCGGTATTTGGCATCAGCACTGAGTAGCGACCGGCAAGCGACAGATAAGAGGTTAGTGCTGCGCCCTTGTTGCCGCGCTCTTCCTTGACCACCTGCACCAGCATGACCTGGCGGCGCTTGATGACTTCCTGGATTTTGTAGTGACGCTTGGTAACCGAACGGCGGCGCTCGGGGACTTCTTCGAGCGCGTCAGCACCACCGATGGATTCCACTGGTTCTGAGTCAGCGGGTGCTTCCTCAATGTGGCCAGTGCCTTCCATGTCCTGGGTGTCGGTTTCGGCGTCCGGCTCGGTTACGCCCTCGGGCAGCGAGACGTGATCATCGGCATCATCTTGCTTATGGTCATCTTCCTCGTCGCGCAAAAGCGCTTCGCGGTCAGCAACCGGAATTTGGTAATAGTCGGGGTGGATTTCGGAAAAAGCGAGAAACCCATGGCGATTGCCGCCATATTCAACGAAAGCAGCCTGTAGTGAAGGTTCTACGCGGGTGACCTTGGCGAGGTAAATATTGCCTCGTAACTGGCGACGTTGCGCCGATTCAAAATCGAATTCCTCCAGCCGGTTACCGGATGTGACGACAATCCGGGTTTCTTCGGGGTGGATGGCATCCACCAGCATTCTCTTGGTAGCCATAGTAAATTGCTCCGCGCCGTCGCGCGCCGACAAGGGGCAGCCGGTAAACCGACGTCCTGTGCAAGGCGCCATGCGAGGCGAATGGTTTGAGTTGGGTGACGTCGGCGACATTGATGCCGAGAGCGCCGGGTGTGTTGGTCACCAGCCCACAATTGATCGTGACAAAACGGCAATCGGATAGTTCGATCGCGTCGCATTTTGTCAGTCCGTGGGCCATATGACCTCTTCCTAATGGGCACCGCTGCCACGACTGGTCAGCTGTAACCGTCCGGCAAAAAGTGCCGAAATTCCTTGGGGAGGCGCAGGATTGCCGCTTCTGTGCCGGGAGCCGACACGATGCCGACCTCTTCGTCCCGACCACTTTTCGCGCCGATGTGAGAGCCTGTGGCTGCTCAAACGGGTCCGACGAAAAGCTGACGCCTCTATCTATAGCGTGTAGGGGGCCTGCACCAAATTGGCAACAGGAAAGTCATTGGCGCGGGCTTCTCACACAATTTAGCAACGAGTTTACCAAACTGATTCATGATTGCTTGACCTTGGTGTTTATGCCGCAGAATCGCCGTTTGAGTGATAGAGACCGGCCAGCAACTGATATGGGAGCGCCTCTTCATTGTTCAAATTGCTCGTTTTCGCCGTTGTCGCGGTCTGCCTGACATTTGTGTCAACGGCAGGCATGGGGCAGGAAGTTTCGCAACAGTCCACAGCGCTGCCTGTGGTGGAGGATGTGCGCGTTTCAGCGACGCCAGAACGGGCGCGGCTGGTCATCGACCTTGGTGCGATGACCGAGTTCGCCATGGTCTCGCTCGACGGGCCGGACCGTTTGGCGATTGATGTTCGCGCCTCCAGTCTGGCTGTCACGGAGCCAGGCAAGGTTGCGGGCCAGGGTATTGTATCGGATTTTACGGTTGAACAGGTGGCGTCCGACCGGGTTCGCACAATCCTGACACTTGCAGCGCCCGCGCAGGTTCAGCAAGCCTATGTGCTGGACCCGTTTGAAGACCAGCCAGCGCGTCTGGTGGTCGATGTCATTACTGCCACGCCCGAGATTTTTGCAACCAACGTTGCCAAGGATCTGGCAGCGACCGATGACATCGCCCAGCTTGGCGACAAAGAAGGGTCAACGCCTGCGGGTGGCTCCAATCTGCCTATGGCCACCAACCCCCTGGTCGTCATTGATCCAGGGCATGGCGGCATCGACGGCGGTGCCGAGTCTCCCGATGGGGTCAAGGAAAAGGACATTGTGCTGGCCTTTGCCCTTAAACTTCAGGAGCTTCTGGTCGATTCGGGGCGTTTTGATGTGGCGTTGACGCGTGAGGGCGATAATTATCTCAAACTTGAGGATCGCGTAGCGCTCGCCCGTCAGAACAAGGCGGATCTGTTCATTTCCATTCACGCCGATACGTTTCAGAAGTCCGATATTCGCGGCGCCAGCATTTATACACGCGACGAGAATGCGACCGATGTTCTGGACAAGATTTTGGCCGACAATGAAAACAAATCCGATGTGATTGCTGGCTATTCGATGCCGCGAATGCCACCGCAGGTGGTGGATATTCTGGTTGATCTGATGCGGCGCGAGACGCGCGTACAATCGTTCAAGGCGGCGCGTGACATTGTGCATCAGATGGAGCCGAGTGTGCAGCTTCGTCGATACCCCGAGCGGCAGGCGGATTTTTTCGTGCTGCAGTCGCCTGACGTGCCGTCGATCCTGCTGGAGCTTGGTTTTATCTCCAACCCGACAGACATGGCCAATCTACTCAAGGTCGATTGGCGTGATCGCACGGCGGAGGCCGTTGCGCGCGGCATTTCGAGTTATTTTGATTCCCTCAAGGCCGATGAATAGATGTGGCCTTTTTGCAACCTGCGCATCTAAGCGGCTGCGGGGTGCCATACTTGCATGCTTGTGATCCACATTTGCCCGCCGCTCTGCTATTGATTCCCCATCGAAAAATGGTGCGCAACTGATTTGCGCCGTTGATTGTGATGCTGTCGAGGGGTGCCTCGACCCTAGGGATATTGACTAGATGCTGCGGTTGCTCGGCGCGATTTTCGGATTTGGCGTATTTGTGGCTCTGGGAGTTGTGGTTGTCGCGGTGGTCTATCTGGCCAGCGTGGCGTCGCAATTGCCCGACTATACCGTTCTCAAGGATTACCAGCCGCCGGTCACAACGCGCCTGCATGCTGCCAACGGGACGCTGCTGGCTGAATATGCGCGCGAGCGCCGCTTGTTTCAGCCCATCGAAACCATGCCACCGTTGCTGCTCAATGCGTTCCTGTCGGCGGAAGACAAGGATTTTTATAATCACGGCGGCATTGCGATTGATGGTGTGGTGCGCGCCATGCGTGACAATGTCCTGCAGCAGTTGGATGGCGGGACTGGTCCGCTGGCGGGGGCGTCAACGATCACGCAGCAGGTGGCCAAGAACTTCCTTTTGTCCAGTGAGCAGACGTGGGATCGTAAAATTCGCGAGGCCATTCTGGCTATCCGGATCGATGCCACCTTTTCCAAGGACAAGATTTTTGAACTCTATTTGAACGAGATATTTCTTGGCCTCAACTCATATGGCGTTGCCGCAGCCGCGCTGAATTATTTCGACAAGGCCCTCTATCAACTTGATCTGGCCGAGGTGGCCTATATTGCCGCCTTGCCGAAGGCGCCGAACAATTATCATCCGTTCCGCCGTCCTGAGGCCGCGGTCGAGCGGCGCAACTGGGTCATCGACCGGATGGTCGAGAATGGATATGTCACGACCGATGAGGCTGAAGCGGCAAAAGCGGAGCCGCTCAATGTGATTCCACGTGTGTCGGGCAGTCAGATCTATTCGGCTGAATATTTCACCGAGGAAGTGCGGCGAGAGCTGGCCAAGCTCTATGGCGAGGATCAACTCTATGGTGGGGGACTTTCAGTCCGCACGACGCTCGATCCGCAATTGCAGGGTTATGCGCGCCGTGCGCTGATGGATGGGTTGATCGCCTATGACCATGGACGCGGATTCCGTGGACCGGTTGCCAGCATTGAAATAAGTGACGACTGGGGACTGGACATTGCCAAGATCCGCCCCTTGAGTGATGTGCCCGAGTGGACATTGGCTGTTGTGCTCGAAGTTTCCGGCAATCAGGCCAAAATTGGTTTGCGTCCGGGCTCGGACGTTGATGGTGGCCTGTTGGGGGATCGCACCGAAGGGACGCTGGCAGGGCCGGATGTCAAATGGGTCAGCAAGTCCATATCCAGCCTGCTCAAGGTGGGGGATGTGGTCTATGTTTCTCCGGTTTCAGGGAAGGTTGGCAATTATACGCTTGAGCAGGTGCCCGAGATTGAGGGCGCGCTTGTGGCCATGGATCCGCGTACCGGTCGGGTTCTGGCGATGGTCGGGGGATTTTCCTACGCAGAATCCGAGTTCAATCGCGCCACGCAGGCCATGCGGCAGCCGGGGTCATCGTTCAAACCCATCGTTTATTCGGCGGCGCTCGACAATGGCTATACCCCGGCATCCGTGGTTCTGGATGCGCCCGTTGAAATCCGCCAGGACGACGGCAGTATGTGGCGTCCCGAAAATTATGCGCAGCAGTTTTATGGCCCGCAGACCTTGCGGCGCGGCATTGAACGGAGCCGCAACGTCATGACGGTTCGGCTGGCCCGCGACATTGGCATGCCGCTGGTGGCTGAATATGCGCGCCTGTTTGGTGTTTATGACACGATGCAGCCGGTTCTCGCCATGGCGCTGGGGGCAGGCGAGACCACGGATATGCGTATGACGGCTGCCTATGCCACGATTGCCAATGGCGGCCGCAAGATTGTGCCGACGCTGATCGATCGTATTCAGGACCGCTATGGTCATACGGTTTACAAACATGACCAGCGCCAGTGCGAAAACTGCAATGCCAAGGATTGGCACGAACAGGGCGAACCGCGAATTCTGGATAATCGCGAGCAGGTTCTCGATCCAATGACCGCCTACCAGATTACCTCGATGATGGAAGGCGTGGTCCAGCGCGGTACCGGCACTGCTGCCAAAGTGCTCAATCGGCCCGTTGCTGGCAAAACTGGCACGACCAATGACTATAAGGATGCATGGTTTATCGGGTTCACACCTGAACTGGCGGTTGGCGTTTATGTTGGCTATGACCGGCCCAAATCGATGGGCCGGTCAGCAACTGGCGGCACGTTGGCGGCGCCGATTTTTACTGAATTCATGCAGAAGGCCCTCAAAGGCAAACCGGCGACGGATTTTGCCGAACCGCCCGGCATGGACGACGAATGGATCAGTCCATCGTCGGGCGTCCGCACCGCCGGTGGCAGCGGCTCAATTCGGGAGGCCTTCAAGCCGGGTACCGGCCCCAACCTGGCGTCTTCAGTCATTGGCGTCGACTCCGGGTCGTTCGTTTCGGTCCAGGAGCAACAGCGCATGGTCGATAATCCGGGGCAGGGCACATTCATGGACCCCAACCTTGGGCGCGGTGGCCTGTTCTAAGTGCCGGAATTCGTGCGCTATCCAGACCCGGTTCTGGAGCAGATCGCGGGCTTTTGTCCGGTAGATGCCAATCTATTGGCAATTGGTCGTGACCTGCTGGCGGCACAGATGGATGCGCGCTCATATGGGCTAGCGGCCGCGCATATCGGGATTTGCGCGCCCGTGATCATCATAAATCTGGCCTCCGAGGCCGCGGCGCGCAACGATGTGTTGTTGTTTAATCCTTCCATTGCAGCGGTTTCGGAAACGACCGGGCTGGGTAACGAAGGCTCAGTCTCGATGCCCGGCATTGAGGTGCGGATTGCGCGACCCGTCTGGGTGATCCTTGACTATCAGGACGCGGACGGACGGGACCAGCAAAAGCGTCTGGAAGGCTTTGCTGCCCGTTGCGCGCTGCATGAAACCGATCAGGTCAATGGCGTGTTTTTTCTCAAGCGACTGTCGCGTCTCAAGCGGGAAGCGGCAATCAAGCGGTTTCGGAAAAGTCAGTCGGCAGGTTGATTGCCCACAAGTCTTGATCGCCGCTGCGGGCTCGGCTACACGAACGCCACGAACAAAGGAACCTGTGATGCGTACGGAAGTTGAAAAGGCCGTGGCCGGAATTGAGCAGGTGTTGACCCTGCTGAGGAGGCATCTTTGACTGGGATACAGCACAACTTCGCCTCGACGCGCTGAACGCGCAAACTGAATCTCCCGATTTCTGGAACGACCCGGAAAAGGCGCGCGCTGCGATGCGTGAGCGCGATGATCTCGATGTAGCAGTTAAATCGGTCCACGAGCTTGAAAGCGGCATTTCTGACAATGTCGAATTGATCGAACTTGGCGAGGCCGAGGGCGACGATGAAATTGTTGTCGAAGCTGAAACTGCGCTGTTCGACCTGCAATCGATGGCCCGCCGGCGTCAGATCGAAACGCTGCTTTCGGGTGAAGTCGACAGCAATGATTGCTATCTGGAAATCCATTCTGGCGCAGGCGGCACCGAAAGTCAGGACTGGGCCAACATGCTTTTGCGCATGTACACCCGCTGGGCTGAACGCCGCAAGATGAAGGTCGAGACCATCGAAATGCACGATGGCGAAGAGGCAGGCATCAAGTCAGCCACGATCCAGATCAAAGGGCACAACGCCTATGGCTGGCTCAAGACCGAAAGCGGTGTGCATCGGCTTGTGCGGATCAGCCCCTATGATTCGGCAGCGCGGCGCCACACCAGCTTTTCCAGCGTCTGGGTCTATCCGGTTGTCGACGATAGCATCAACATCGAGATCAATGAATCCGATCTCAAGGTGGACACCTATCGGGCTTCGGGTGCGGGTGGGCAGCACGTCAATACGACCGATTCCGCCATCCGAATTACCCACGTGCCGACGGGAATTATCGTGGCCTGTCAAGCCGAGCGCAGCCAGCACAAGAACCGGGCGACCGCCATGGCGATGCTGAAGGCGCGGATGTATGAGGCGGAAATGCAAAAGCGCGAAGAGGCCGCCAATGCCCAGGCGGCCAGCAAGACCGACATCGGTTGGGGCCACCAGATCCGCTCCTATGTCCTGCAGCCCTATCAGATGGTCAAGGACCTGCGCACAAGCGTGGAAAGCGGCCAACCGGCGCTGGTGCTTGATGGTGACATCGACCAGTTCATGGAAGCAGCGCTTGCCGAGCGTGTTGGCGTCGCAACCGATACTGACGGCGACTAGCCGAGCAGCTGTTGCAGGCGCTTGCCGGCGTTGAGATAGTTGAGGGGATTGACGGCCTGACCGTTGCGCCGCACTTCAAAATGCAGGTGTGGCCCGGTCGAGCGTCCAGTTGAGCCGACCTTCGCAATGGGGGTGTCGGCGCTCACCGCCTGACCTTTTTCGAAAGGAAGGCAGACAGGTGGCCATATCGAGTTATGAGGCCGCTAGGATGGGTCACCTCAACGACATTGCCGTAGCCTGATTTTCGACCGACATAGGTGACGGTGCCAGCGCCTGCACTATAGACAATGGTGCCGGTTGCCGCGGCAAAATCCAATCCCGAATGGAAGGCGCCCTTGCCGGAAAACGGGTCGGTTCGGTTGCCAAAGCCGGAACTGCGCCGAAATGCACCGTTTAGCGGCATGTGCACGGGGGCGTCGCCAATGGCATTGCGCGCTGTCTTGTAGCGTACCAGCGCCGCCATCGTCGAATTTGCGTCATCAACAATGGAACCGCTTTGCGCGCCCGGTACCGCTGGCAAGAACGGACCACCGACGCCCAGTTCGTCATCGTCCGGCATGTTGATCTTGATGCCGATCTTGTTGAGTTCGCTTACGATACCTGTGGTTTTTTCCGTCGCGGACTGAGAAATCGCGCTCATGGCATAGCGGGTTTCGTGCATCATTTGCGAGACTGAGCGGGCCGTCTCGTCAATTTTCGCGTTGCCGGTAACCACCGGGGCGACTTCGTCGCTGTCATCGATGGCCGCCTTCTGATTTTCCGGCGGCGGAACGGCGTCGATTCCCAAGGCCTCGGCTTTGCCGACAAGAACCTTCACCAATTGCTGCTGCTCGAGCAAGACTTCCTGCTGCTGGGATACTTCCTGAAGCTGCAGGTTCAGATCGCCAGCCTGCGCGTAGCTGCGCGAATTGAGCCGATCTACTTCGATGCGAAGCTGGTCGATCCGCTCTTCGTAGGCATTGACGATCTGATCGTTCTGACCATTGGCAATCGCCGCAATATCTGGCGCAAACAGAAAGGCGGTACCCAGCAAGGCGTTGCCGGCCAGAAGCACGGTAAACATGGAATAAAACAGGGCCGGGTGAATGCCAGATTTTCGTGTCGACGCCGACTTTGCGGCGCTTTTATCTCCACCGCGGGCAAACCCACTCTGCTGACGCATACAACTGACCCCGAACGCTCGCTATATTTTGGTAAGGGTAACTGTGTATGGTTAACAAGCAGGTAAACCAGCCAATTCAGCCTGCCGGCCATTGGCGATTTAACTCCGCCAGTCGGGCAAGAACCTTTCCCGCATGGCCCTTGATCCGGGGTGCCGCGATGATGTCGGCGATGGTGCCATCCGGCGCAACGATCACGCTCGTGCGCACCACGCCCATATATTCGCGACCATAGTTCTTTTTCAGCCGCCAAATATCGTAAGGGCCGATGGCCTGGTGCTCTGGATCAGCGGCAAGGGCAACGCTCAGTTTGTACTTGTCACGAAAGGCGCAATGGCTGGCAATATCGTCCGGCGATATGCCGAGGAGTATTGCCCCAAGCTGTTCAAATTCCGGGGCCAGCGCAGAAAAGTCGAGGTTCTCAATTGTACAGCCTTCGGTGTCGTCCTGCGGGTAGAAGAACAGAACGACGGCTTGCCCACGATGTCCGGATAGCTGGAATTGGGTGCCTTGATCCGTTGGCAATGAAAAGTCTGGCGCTGCCGTGCCAACTGTCAGTGTTTGCATCGTTGCTTCCTTAGCTGTGGTAACAGTGTTTTCACCGTGTATCGCCATATTCCAGCCGGTATGATTGGCCAAGACGAGCGAAGTGGCAGTGATTCCACAATCTTGTCAGTAGACAGTGCCGCATTTGGCAGCAATTTGGCATAACTCAATTTGGCTGATCTGGCTGAGCCCAAGGTTGGCAGGACCAGACAGGAGGGGACAACTATCGCTGCAATTCCCCTATCTGGCCGCCAGTGAATAGCCAGCCAAAGGCCATGGAATCGCCATCGCCACGCCTGATAAAGCGACGCATGCCGCCGCTGCCGCGCGCCGCCCGAATTGTCGCGTGGGTGCTGGGTCTGCCTGCGCTTTTATCGCTCCTGCTTTATGCTGTCATGTTGATCACGCCGATCAAATTGCCATTCGGCAGCAATGCGGTGCAAGCGATTGTTGCTTCGGCACTGCCGCCGAGCAGCACGCTTGAGTTGGGTGACATGGCGTTGGCGCTGGAATCCGGCGTTTGGCCAGTCGTCCGGTTTAGCCCGGTGTTGCTGACCGATGCCAAATCCGGTGCGCGGGTAAATATCGGTGCGCTGGAAGTCGGCTTTTCACCGGTTCGGGCACTATTTGGCCAGCCCGGCGCGACTATCACCGTCGTGGCGCCCCATGTTCAAATCGTACAGGATCTCCTGGGCCCGCGCGTTTCCAGCTTCGATGTGGTTGATGATCCAGATGGCGGGCCGCCGACCGTGCGGGTGCTCGAAGGTGCGGATACATTTCCTTCGTTTGACATATCCACTGATGGCATTGATGTCAGCGGGCAGACGCCGGTGTCGCCCGGCTCCAAACTGCGCTCGGACAATGACTGGCTGATCTATAATCTGGAGGCGATGGAGCAGGGCGTTGCCCAGATTGTTGAACAGGCGACCCACGGACGTTTTTCGAAACTGGTGGTTCGCGATGGGATCGTTGATACAACGGATTCGGTCTATGGCCTGTTCAGGCGCATGGAAAAAGTCTCGCTGAACATTGCCCCGGGAACCGCAACTGGAAGCGCGACCGGCAGTTTTGCCGCAACGCTGGGCGGACGGACCATGTTTGGCTCGCTTGAGCGCAGTCTGGATCCCGACGGTGGTGCGCGGCTTGAAGCTGATGTTACAAATATTGATTTTTCCTCGGTGCTTCCCTTTCTAGACGATCCTGAGAGCCTGCTGGCGGTGCGCGGCGCTGGCGCATTGTCGGTGGATGTCCGTTTTGCACCAGGATCGGGAAAGCCGGAAAGCGGGCAGTTCAAGGTCGATTTGACGGGCCTGGATTTGTGGATCAAGGACGATAGTTTTCCCATTGCCAGCTCGATCCTTGACATTGACTGGTCGCCAAAGGATGCGCGCTTCACGTTGGGCGAATCAACGCTACAGGTTGGTGAAAGCCGCGCCCGACTTTCGGGCGTGTTCGTCATGGGGCTGGACAAGTCATTTGGACCGACGTTGGGCATCGCACTGCACGCCAGCAACGTGGCCATCCAGCCGCCCGACCTGCCTGCGCCTGAAGAGCCCTTCACATCCGTTGATTTTTCTGGCTGGTCTGCGCCGCTTTATGGCGCGATCGGCATCGACCGGTTGCTGGCGGTCAAGGATGATGCGCGGATTGAAACCACGGGGCGCGTCGATATGTTGCGGGCAGGGCTAGGCCTTCAACTTACAATTGCGGGCGAAAATGTTGGCGCTGACGATTTGAAAAGGATCTGGCCATCGCTGACCGGCAGCGACAGCCGCAACTGGTTCGTCGCCAATGTGCCGCAGGGGATGGTCGACAGTGCGACGCTAAAATTCAATTTTCCCGTCGGCACACTGGGTCTTGATGGCGAAGAAAAGCCGATCCCCAAGGATTCTATGACCATCGACATGGTTGGGACCGGGGTTTCCGTCAAACCAACGCCCGCGATGGATGCGATTGCCATCGAGGGAAAGACCCGATTGCAGGTGCGTGATTCCGACGTCACCATATCGGCAGATGGTGGGTCGCTGCAGACGGAGAACGGACCAATCAAGGTGGGCAATGCCGCCCTGATCATGGACAATTCCAACCCCAACGAAAGCGTTGTCGAAGTTTCAGGCGATATCGACGCTACCATTCCGGCGCTGGTGGCGCTGGCGCGCGAGCAACAACCCGAAACGCTCGATGCTCTAGCGCTGCCACTCGATCTCAAGTCATTGGCCGGATCGGTGGATGTGGGCATGGTGACGACCATAAAGCTGGCGAATGAAACCACCGGCGCACCGATGAAAATTGATTATGTGCTCAATGGTTCGGTCGATAATTTCGCCAGTTCCGAGCCCATTCAGGGACGCAAGATCGGCAACGGCCAGATCAGGTTCAGCGCCTCCCAGAATGGCTACCAGATGGCGGGTACTGCCGATGTCGATGGGATGAACGCTGAAATATCGGTCGATGGCACGCCCGATTCAGATCCTCGGTTCAAATTGTCCTCGGTGATCGACACAAAGGATCTGGCCGCGTTCGGGTTTGACGGATCTGAATATATTTCGGGTCAGGCGCGCTGGGTGGCCCAACCCATGCCCGACGGCACTATTCAGGTCGCGGTCGATCTGACGAATTCGGCCCTGACGATCAAGGATCTGGCGATCAACAAGGCCGTTGGTGTGGCAGGCATGCTTCGTGCCGTCGTTAAGATGGACGGGGACGTGACAGAGTTGAGTGACGTCGATTTGGCTTTCGATCAGACCCACCTTGCGGGCAGCTTGAGGTATGACGCCAAGAAAGGGCTGGAATCGGCCGATTTCACTCAGTTTGCACTGAGTGCGGGCGATAGTGCGCAAGTTTCGCTCTCGCCCACCACCGGCGGATATGAGGTGCGCATTCGGGGTGCACAGCTGGATCTGAAGCCGATGTTGCAGCGCTTTTTCGGTCTGGGGGAAGGCACGGGGGGCGTTGAGGCTACTCAGTTTACGCAAACGCTGGCGCTGGATATCAAGCTCGACCGGGCCTTGGGTTCATATGCGACCACCGCCTTTAATCTCAGTGCCAATATGCTGTTGCGCGGTTCGGACCTGCGGCGTGCCAGTCTGACGGCGCAATTTGGCGAGAACAACGCTGTTTCGATTACGACAAACCCGACGCCCGAGGGTCGCACCATGCTGGTGGCCTTCAATGATGCCGGGACGATCCTGCGCCTGCTGGGTGTATATTCTCAGCTTGCCGGTGGGGAGGGAAGCCTGGTGCTCAACACCATAACCGACCAGAAGGTGCAGGCGGGCGAATTGCAGATGCGCAATTTTGCTATCGTTGACGAGGCCAACGTCGCCCAGATTTTGGGCAACCATCAGGATTCTCGGACGGCGATCAGCAAGCAGAACCGGTTGGATTTCAATAGTGGCGAGGTCAAATTCGTTCGCCGTTCAGACCGGGTGGAGGTGAGCGAAGCCATCCTGAGTGGCGCAACTGTGGGTGGGACGGCGCGGGGTTTTATCTATACCGATCAGCGCCAGTACGACCTGACCGGCACTTATGTACCCCTGTTCGGCCTCAATAGCGCCTTTCAGAAAATTCCATTGATCGGCCCCTTGCTGGGCGGCCGTGAGGGTGAGGGGCTGGTGGGGGTTACGTTCGCGGTCACGGGACCGCTGGACAATCCGAAATTCAGGATCAATCCGCTGTCAGCGCTAGTACCGGGCGCGTTCCGGGAACTGTTTGAGTTCCGGGCAAAAGAACAGCCGCGCGCTGAGGAATAGCGCGTGGCTGCCGAATGGGCGGCGATCACACGGGTTTTAGAAGCGCGTGACGTTTTTTGCCGACAGATAGTTTTAAGACGCCTTCGGGCAACAAGGCGTTGTCGCCAAGGTTGAGGCGTTCGTCTTCGATCAGGGCGTCATTGACCCGCACAGCGCCGGATTTGACGTGTCGCCGCGCCTCACCGTTTGAGTTGGCGAGGCCGGCAAGCACCAGAGCGGCCTGAATGCCGATGCCGTTGGCCAGTTCGGCATGATTGAGGGTGACGGTGTGCAGCGACAGGTCCAGTGCACCGGTTTCAAAAGTCGAGCGCGCTGTATCAGCCGCTTCTTCTGCGGCCGAGCGGCCATGCAGCATGGCCGTGACTTCGGTTGCCAGTCGCTTCTTGGCTTCGTTGATGTCGCCGTTTGCGACGCGATCAATCTCGTCAAGCGGTAAGGTCGTATAGAGCTTGAGGAAGCGATTGACGTCGGCGTCATCGACATTGCGCCAGAACTGCCAGAAATCATACGCGGAAAGCAAATCCTTGTTCAGCCAGATGGCGCCGTTGAGCGATTTGCCCATCTTTGCGCCAGACGCCGTCGTCAGCAGGGGTGTGGTCAACGCGTAAAGCTGCGGGGTACCCGTGCGGTGTCCGAGATCAATGCCATTGATGATGTTGCCCCATTGGTCCGACCCCCCCATTTGCAGGCGAACGCCGTAGCGCCTGTTCAGCTCCACGAAATCGTAGGCCTGCAGGATCATGTAGTTGAATTCGAGGAAGGACAGCGATTGCTCGCGATCAAGGCGTTGTTTGACCGAGTCAAAGGCCAGCATGCGATTCACCGAAAAATGCTGGCCGTAATCGCGCAGAAATTCGAGGTAATTGAGCGGCAGTAGCCATTCAGCATTGTTAAGCATCAGGGCATCTTTGGAGCCCTCGCCAAAATCCAGATAGTTGGCGAACACCTGCTTGATGCCGTCGATATTGGATTGAATGGTGTCGGTGGTCATGAGTTTGCGCGCTTCGTCCTTGAACGAAGGGTCGCCCACCATACCGGTGCCGCCGCCCATAAGGGCCACGGGGCGGTGACCGGCTTTTTGTAGCCAATGTAGCATCATGATCTGGATCAAGCTGCCAACGTGCAGGCTGGAAGCGGTCGGATCAAAGCCGATATAGGCCGTCACCATTTCTGTGCTGAAAAGCTCATCGAGCCCGGTATTATCCGATGTCTGATGGATAAAGCCGCGCTCAAACATGGTGCGCATGAATTCGGATTTGAATTCGGACATGGAAGCCCTCGAAATTTGGTATTCTGAAGTGGGCGCGGCCTAGCGGCCCTTGCCCTCGGCGATTTCCTGACGGCGGCGGTCCAGATATTCGGCGCTGCGTTCAGTCAATTCGTCGATCTTGCCTTCAAAGAAATGGTTGGCGCCGTCAACAATCTGCTGCTCGATGGTGATGCCCTTTTGCGTCATCAGCTTGTCCACAAGCTTTTGTACTGACGTTGGCGGGGCAACGCGATCCTTGTCGCCATGGATAATCAGGCCGGAAGACGGGCAGGGGGCGAGGAACGAGAAGTCGTAGAGGTTTTCCGGTGGCGCCACAGAAATGAAGCCTTCCACCTCAGGACGGCGCATCAGCAACTGCATGCCGATCCAGGCGCCGAACGAAAAACCGGCGATCCAGCAGCCGCGGCTTTCGCGATTGATCGCCTGCAGCCAATCAAGCGCCGCCGCCGCGTCGGACAGTTCACCAACGCCATGGTCGAACAAGCCCTGCGAGCGCCCAACACCGCGCGAATTGAAGCGCAGAACCGAGAAACCGCGTTCGACGAACATATAGAACAGATTATAGACAATCTGATTGTTCATCGTGCCGCCAAATTCAGGATGGGGATGCAGCACGATGGCGACGGGAGCGTTTGGCTCCTTTCCGGGCTGGTAGCGACCTTCAAGACGCCCCTCGGGGCCGTTGAAAATGACTTCTGGCATGTGTTTCTTCCGGGGCCGATGTGGCTCTGTTGGTGTGGTTATGACGGCCCAAAAGACAGGCGAAGCGGCTTGACTAAGCGAACTCCGCTGCCTAAAACATGGGTCGAAAAACCAGTTTAGAATTATTCGAAACAGGTTTTCAGGCCGCCAGGCGGCTGATTAAGTGCGCCCCTTGTAATGAAAGTGGGCCTCGGAATTCAAGAAGTGTTTGTCCCGAGGTCGGCGCGATGGCGTTGTAGGGGCTATTTTGAACGGCGCATGGGCGTCATGGGTGCCAAAAAATGGCCAAATTGGCGATCTATCTTGATCACAACGCTGCCGCGCCGCTTTTGCCAGAAGTGCGGGCCGCGTTGATTGCTGCGCTGGAGTTGACGGGCAATCCATCTTCGGTTCATGCCCATGGGCGCAAATTGTATAATTTGATAGAAAATTCCCGCGATCAGGTTGCAGGTTTAGTCGGAGCCGAGCGGACGCAATTGGTCTTTACCGGCTCGGCCAGCGAGGCGATCACGCAGGCGATTGTTGGTGGCGCGACGGCATTGCCCGTTCAGCGCATCATTATGTCTCACGGTGAACATTCTGCCAGCATGAGTGCTGCGGATGCTAGCCGATTGCCAATTCACAAGATTGGTCTTGATGGGGACGGTGTGATCCGTGTCGGTGAGCTTGCTGACGCCTTGCGCCGCGCCGAAGCGGCTGGCGAAACGGTTCTCGTCGCGGTCCACTGGGTCAACAATGAGACCGGTGTTGTCCAGCCGATGGCAGCCATCAATGCCTTGGTTGGCGCGTCGCCTCATTATCTTTTTGTCGATGCGGTTCAAGCACTTGGCAAGCTGGATCTGGAATTTTCTGCCAACGCATCCGATATGATGGCTATCAGCGGTCACAAGATCGGCGCGACGGCTGGTGTTGGTGCCCTGTTGATGAAAAGTCACGCCGATCAGGTGCGCCTCATTCCGGGCGGCGGACAGGAGCAGGGACGCCGAGGCGGCACCCAATCTGCCGCTGTCATCGCCGGGTTTGGCGCGGCGGCCGCCGCTTTTGGTGAGTATTATCAAGCTGCTGAGCCGAAGACGCTGGTTCAGGAACTTGAAAACGGTCTAAAGCGATTGGCTTCGGACCTGATTATATTTGGGGCCAATGCCGAACGGATTGGCAATGTCGTCAATTTTTCGGTGCCGGGAATGAGTAGCGCGGTGGCGATGATGGGACTGGATTTGTTGGGCCTTTCGGTGTCATCAGGCTCGGCCTGTTCTTCAGGCAAGGTAGGCCGCAGCCATGTGCTGTCGGCGATGGGCATTGAACCTGAAATTGCAGACTGTGCCCTCCGGGTCAGTCTGGGCTGGAATTCGACGTCCGATGACGTTGCTGCCTTTCTGGCGGGATTTGAAACAGTGCTGACGCGTCAGCGCAGTCGGGCGGCATAGGCCGCCAAGCAAGTGATTTACAACCTAAGGCGTCCTTGAAACGCCGGTGGTCATAGGAGAAGTGATGATGTCTGCGCTCGATATTCCGACGCTCAAGGAAAATATTGATCGGGAAACCGTTGATCAGGTGCTTTCGCTTGACGTCGACAAGTACAAGTATGGATTTTCGACCGATATCGAATCCGATATGGCACCCCAAGGGCTGTCCGAAGATATCGTCCGGTTCATTTCCGCCAAGAAGAACGAGCCGCAGTGGATGCTGGATTGGCGTCTGGACGCTTACCGGCGCTGGCTGACGATGGACGAACCCGCCTGGGCAAAAGTGCATTATCCGCAGCTCGACTTTCAGGACATGTACTTTTATGCCGCGCCCAAGTCGACGCCGGCACCGACGAGCCTGGATGAAGTCGATCCAGAATTGCTGGCTATGTACGACAAACTGGGCATTCCGCTGAAAGAACGCGAAATCCTTGCCGGGGTCGAGCGGCCCAACGTAGCGGTAGATGCGGTGATGGATTCGGTTTCCGTCGTCACGACGTTCAGAGAAGAACTGGCCAAGGTCGGCATCATTTTCTGCTCGATCTCGGAAGCCATTCGCGAGCATGCCGAACTGGTCCAGAAGTATCTGGGTTCGGTTGTGCCGGTCACCGACAATTATTATGCGACACTCAATAGTGCCGTTTTTACGGACGGCTCATTTGTTTACATCCCAAAGGGCGTGCGCTGCCCGATGGAGCTGTCGACCTATTTCCGGATCAATGAAAAAAAGACCGGCCAGTTTGAACGCACGCTGATCATCGCCGAAGACGATAGCTATGTGAGTTATCTTGAGGGCTGCACGGCACCAATGCGCGATGAAAGCCAGTTGCACGCGGCTGTCGTTGAGCTCGTGGCGCTTGAGAATGCCGAGATCAAATATTCCACAGTTCAGAACTGGTATCCGGGCGACAAAGACGGCAAGGGTGGCATCTATAATTTCGTCACCAAGCGCGGCGATTGCCGTGGCAACGGTTCCAAGATCAGCTGGACCCAGGTGGAAACCGGATCGGCTATCACCTGGAAATATCCAAGCTGCATCCTGCGGGGCGACAATTCGCGCGGTGAATTTTATTCAATCGCGATTTCCAACGGCTATCAGCAGGTCGATAGCGGCACCAAAATGATCCATCTGGGCAAGAACACCTCCAGCAAGATCATCGCCAAGGGCATTGCCGCAGGCTTTTCGGACAATACCTATCGTGGGCAGGTTTCGGCACATGCCAAGGCAAAAGGGGCACGCAATTTCACGCAGTGCGACTCGCTGCTGATCGGCGACAAGTGTGGGGCTCACACGGTGCCTTATATCGAAAGCCGGAACGCTACTGCGGTGTTTGAACACGAGGCCACGACGTCGAAAATTTCCGACGATCAGATGTTCTACTGTCAGCAGCGCGGTCTGAACGAGGAAGAGGCGGTTGCGCTTATCGTCAATGGTTTTGTGCGGGATGTGCTTCAGCACCTCCCCATGGAATTCATGGTCGAATCGCAGAAGCTGATTGCCATTTCGCTCGAAGGCAGCGTCGGCTGACTACTTTTTAATTGCGGGTGGCGCCGTTGGCGACCCCGCTCCCTTTTTGGAGACAATCAATGACCAATCCAATTCTCGAAATCCGCAACCTGCATGCGCGGATCGAAGACCGTGAAATTCTCAAGGGCGTCAATTTGGCGATCCCAGCCGGTGAATTGCACGCGGTCATGGGCCGTAATGGTTCGGGCAAGTCGACGCTGAGCTACGTGCTGGCGGGCAAGGAAGATTATGAAATAACCGAAGGCGAAGTGCTGCTCGATGGCGTGGACTTGCTTGGCATGGAGCCCAATGAGCGCGCCGCTGCCGGCTTGTTTCTGGCCTTCCAGTATCCAATCGAAATTCCTGGCGTTGCCACGATGACGTTTTTGAAAGCTGCGATGAATGCGCAGCGCAAGTCTCGCGGCGAAGGGGAAATATCAACGCCCGACTTCATGCGCGCGGTCAAAGAGGCCGGGGCCTCGCTCAATATCGACGCAAGCATGCTGAAGCGCCCGCTCAACGTTGGATTTTCGGGCGGCGAGAAGAAGCGCGCCGAAGTTCTGCAGATGGCGCTGCTGGCGCCAAAAATGTGCATCCTTGACGAAACCGACAGCGGTCTGGACATAGACGCGCTGCAGGTTGTTTCAAAGGGCGTCAATGCCTTGCGCTCAGAGCAGCGCTCCATGCTGGTGATCACCCACTATCAGCGCCTGCTCAATCACATTGTTCCCGATGTTGTGCATGTTTTCTCGGACGGTCGAATTGTGGAAAGCGGCGACAAGTCGCTGGCGCTGCAGCTTGAGGCCAAGGGTTATGCCGATTTTGACAGCGAGCCCGCATAATGTTGAAGCCAAAAATGCCAGTGCGGCTGAACGCAGCCGAAGAAACATTGATTGCACAATTGACGGGAGCTGGTGACAGCGCGCAAGCCGAGCGCCTCAGCGTGACGGGTCTGCCGACACGGCGGGTCGAAAGCTATCACTACACCGACCTCAAAATGTTGCTGAAATCGGTCCCACCTCTGGTTGGGGCGGCCAATACGGCCAGTGCCCCCGCTTTGCGTCTGGCTGGCGCTTATCGGTTGCTGATTGCCAATGGCGAGCCGCAGGCCAGTGCCACCGCGCCAGCGGGCGTGATCGTCGGTTCATCTGACGGTGCGGCGCTGAGCGTCCACGATGATGTGCTGGTTCGGCTCAATACCGCATTTGCAAAAAAGAGCCTGAGCCTGACGCTCGAAGGCACGGTCGATCCGATCATCCAGATTGATCGGCGTACCGAAGGGACCGCAGCGCATTCCGCCAGTTCGGCACGCATCTTTGTGGCGGACGATAGTTCAGCGACAATTTTGGAGACCTATTCTGGATCCGACGAAGCGCACCTGACCAATAACGCCAGCTATATTGCCGTTGGCCGCAATGCGCAGGTTACCCATATTACGGTGGACCTATCCAGTGATGGAGTAACGCACTTTGCCACCAACGAGTATGTGCTGGCCGAGGGAGCCAAGTTGCGCACTTTGGCGATCCATGCCGGTTCAGCGCTGGCACGCACCCAGATATTCGCAAAATTTGCGGGTGAGGGCGCGCATGCTGACATTGCCGGATTGAACCTGGTTGATGACGGTCAACATCTTGATTTCACACTCGACGTCAATCACGCCGTGCCAAATACGACCAGCCAGGAAGTGTTCAAGCAGGTAGGGCGAGGGCGATCAAAGGCTGTGTTCCAGGGCAAAATCGTGGTTGCGCGGGACGCTCAGAAGACCGATGCAAAAATGATGATGCAGGGTTTGATGTTGTCGGATCAGGCGGAAATCCTCTCCAAGCCTGAACTTGAAATTTATGCCGATGACGTGGTGTGCGGGCATGGCTCGACGTGCGGCGAGTTGGATGCAGATTCCATGTTCTATCTGATGAGCCGCGGCATTTCCCGCGCTGAAGCAGAGACCATGCTGGTTCGCGGTTTCCTTAAGGAAGTGCTGGATCCGATTGAGGACGCCGAACTCAACGAGGCTTTGACCGCTGTCGTTGACGACTGGCTGGTTGGCGGCAAGTAGCGGCAGACGCTTTAGCCGCAAGGACACAATATGAGCTTTGATCTCGCAGCAGTTCGCGCCGACTTTCCTATCCTGGCCGAGCAGATTCACGGACATCGACTGGTTTATCTCGATTCTGGGGCTTCGGCGCAAAAGCCGGCTCAGGTGCTGGATCGCATGGATTACGCGTTCCGCCACGAATATGCCAATGTTCACCGTGGTTTGCACACGTTGGCAAGTCGGGCAACCGAGGCCTATGAGGGCGGTCGTGAGGTTGTTCGCAAATTTTTGAACGCGGCACGGCTCGAGGAGATCATATTTACCCGTTCTGCCACCGAAGCGATCAATCTGGTTGCGGCTTCCTTTGCCGGGCCGCGCATTGGTGAAGGAGATGAGATCGTCACCACCGTCATGGAGCATCATTCCAACATTGTGCCGTGGCATTTTCATCGGGAACGCAAAGGCGCGGTGATCCGTTGGGTAGACGTCCACGATGACGGCGGGTTTGATCTAGACGCATTCGAAGCGGCGCTGTCGCCACGGACCAAAATGGTCGCGATCACGCATATGTCGAATGTGACCGGTACGATCACGCCGATCCGGCAGGTCATCGAAATCGCACATGCGCGCGGCATTCCTGTTCTGGTGGACGGTAGCCAGGGTGCCGTTCATACGGAGGTCGACGTTCAGGCGCTCGACGCGGATTTCTATGTGATGACAGGGCACAAGCTTTATGGGCCAACCGGGATCGGTGTGCTCTATGGCAAATATGATCTTCTGGCGGAAATGCAGCCCTATCAGGGTGGCGGCGAAATGATCGAGTCGGTTACGCTCGATGATGTGACCTACAATGAACCGCCACACCGGTTTGAGGCGGGAACGCCACCCATTGTGCAGGCTATTGGACTGGGTGCTGCGCTTGGCTATATGGAAATGCTCGGGCGCACCGCAATTGCGGCACACGAAGCCGATGTTGCTTCTTACGCGATGGAAAAGCTCCAAAAAATAAACTCCCTGCGCCTTATTGGCACTGCTGAGGGCAGGGGCGGGATTTTTTCGTTTGAAATCAAGGGCGCTCATGCCCACGACATATCCACCATTCTGGATCGCTACGGCATTGCTGTGCGGGCCGGGACACATTGCGCGCAGCCACTACTGCAGCGATTTGGCGTCACCTCTACCTGCCGGGCCTCGCTGGCCCTATATAATGGCAAGGACGATGTTGATGCTCTCGTTGAGGGCATTGAACGTGCCCAGAAATTTTTCGCCTAGATTGCGGGGTTACCATGACTGAAGAATCTGAAATCGCACCCGCTCCGGCTTTGCCCGTTGATAATCGTGTTTTGCCGACTCATGATGGCAATCTGCCCGCCGATGAGGTCGAACGGATTACCAACGATCTGATCGGAGCGTTGAAAACCGTCTATGATCCGGAAATTCCTGTCGATATTTACGAGCTTGGGCTGATCTACAAGGTCGATCTGGATGATGATCGCAATCTGGCCATCGACATGACGTTGACGGCACCGGGATGCCCGGTTGCCGGCGAAATGCCCGGCTGGGTCGAGAATGCGGCCCTTTCGGTCGAAGGTATTCAGGGCGTTACGGTAAGCATGGTGTTTGATCCGCCGTGGGATGCCAGCCGGATGAGCGAAGAGGCTCAAGTTGCGCTGAACTGGTGGTAATTTGCCGCTAGAGTCGCTATATATCGCAAAAGGCCGATGAATGAGGTTGTGCGATGGCATTCAAGATCATGACGCTGAGTGATGCCGCTGCCGAGCGGATCAGGGAAATTATTGAAGACTCCGACAAGCCGGTAATCGGCGTGCGCGTTGGCGTGCGCAATGCCGGTTGTGCTGGCATGGCCTATACGCTGGACTATGTGACAGAGGCCCTTGCGGGGGACGATCACGTCGAAGACCAGGGGCTAGACGTTTATGTGGAGCCCAAGGCGACGATGTTTTTGCTTGGCACCGTCATGGACTTCGAAGAGTCCAAAATGAGCTCGGGGTTCACCTTCAAGAACCCCAATCAGACAGGCGCCTGCGGATGTGGGGAAAGCGTTCAGCTTGAACCGGCTGACCTCAAGGCCATTGCAGAGGCTCGCGCCAGCGCCTAGGCGTTGCGTTAGGCAGAAACTTGTCATAACAGTCGGCCATATTTTGCCGTGCTGCGAGTTAAGTTCATGAATATGTTGCCCCCAGCACTCACCATCGTCCCACCGAACCGTCCTTTGGTGGGGCGCGTAGCGCCTCCGGGTTCCAAATCCATTACCAACCGTGCCTTGTTATTGGCCAGCCTTGCCGACGGGACCAGTCGATTGACGGGTGCGCTCAAAAGCAAGGACACAGCGCTGATGGCTGCCGCTTTGGGGCAGATGGGCGTTCGTGTCGGCGAGCCTGACGATACCAGCTTTGTTGTCTCTGGGACTGGGAAATTGCAAGCGCCGAGCGGTCCGTTGTTTTTGGGCAATGCCGGGACAGCGGTGCGGTTTTTGACGGCGGCGGCAGCAACAATTGACGGGCAGGTGGTCATCGACGGCGACGAGCACATGCGCAAGCGTCCGATAGCGCCGATGGTTTCTGCAATCGCTTCGCTGGGGGTTGATATCAGTTCAGAAACAGGCTGTCCGCCAGTGTTGGTGCGTGGCGGCGGCAATTTTGGCCAAGGACGCGTCGAAATTGATGGCGGGTTGTCCAGTCAATATGTTTCGGCTCTATTGATGGTTGCGCCTCTGGGACGCGGGCCCATTGAGGTGGCGCTGACGGGCGGCAATATTGGTGCGCGTGGCTATATTGATCTCACATTGTCCGCGATGCGCAGTTTTGGCGCTGAAATCGAGCAAATTGATGATGGCACGTGGCGCGTTGCGCCGACCGGCTATCGAGCAACTGACCTTGCAATCGAGCCCGATGCTTCGGCCGCAACGTATTTGTGGGGCGCGCAGGCACTGACAGGTGGCGAAATTGATCTGGGCATCGCTGCGGACAAATTTACCCAGCCAGACGCGCGGGCCGAGGCGTTCATCGCTTTGTTCCCCAATATGCCTGCTGTCATTGACGGCTCGCAAATACAGGATGCCGTGCCGACACTGGCGGTTTTGGCGGCGTTCAACAACAACCCTGTTCGCTTCGTCAATATTGCTAATTTGCGCGTCAAGGAATGTGATCGGGTCGCTGCGGTTGCCAGCGAGTTGGACAGAATTCGTCCCGGTCTTGGCCGAGAAGATGGTGATGATCTTATTGTAGCAGCCGATCCGGGATTGGTAGGCCAGAAGTTGCCGACGCGAATTGAAACCTATGCCGATCACCGAATTGCAATGAGCTTTGCGCTGGCAGGGCTGAAGATTGAGGGCATTACGATCCTTGACCCCGCATGCAGCGGAAAGACCTACCCAGGATATTGGGATACTCTGGCGGGCCTAGGTGTCGAAATGAAGCCGGGGAATTGATCAGGCAGCGATGATTTTTGCCAGTTCCTGTTCGCTTACAACGCGATTGCGACCGGAATTTTTTGCTGCATAAAGGCATCGATCGGCGCGCTCGATCAGCGATGCCGACGTGTCTGAAGGCATAAACTGCGCCACGCCGAATGATGCTGTAATGCGTCCCAACTTCTCGTTGGTCGAGCGTTTCAGCAGTTCTTTGGCGTGAATAGCTTTGCGGATGTTTTCGGCCACGATCACTGCCCCAGCAATATCGGTCGTTGGCAATATGGTCATGAACTCTTCGCCGCCGTAGCGTGCGGCAAGGTCTCGGCCTTTGATATTGGCTTTAAGTGTGGTCGCGACCAGTCGCAAGACCTGATCGCCTGTTTGGTGTCCAAAGGTATCGTTGAAAGTTTTGAAGTGATCAATGTCAACGATAATCAGGCATAGGGGCTCACCCGTGCGGACAGCATCTTCGACAGCGTTGTCGATACTTTCATCAAAGCTCTTGCGATTGGCGATCTTTGTCAGCGAGTCGATCATTGACTCCCGCCGCACCTCTTCCAGATCGCGTTGAAGGGCGGAAATATCTTCGCGCGACGCTTCCAACTGATCTTCAAGATTGCTGTTGGTCTTTTGCATGTGCTGCGTTTCGCTGAGCAATTGCCGCGTCATTGATTTGAGATCATCGGCGCTTACGCCTCGATCCAGATCACCGCTGGCCACCTTCAGGGAGCCCGAATAGGATTCGGCGGTCAACATCGCCGTGTCGATAGCGTCATTTACTGATTCAATGCGTGCGTGCATGCGCTCGGAGACATTGGTAATCCGCTCGTTGACGTCATAAGACTTCAAGAATTCGACGCACAACGCCTCCACGACGTCAGTAGTCAGTGGCTGGCCGGAACGAAATAATTCATTCATCCGCGCATTCAGGGGCACGTTTACGCCAGTGGCATAGGTATAAAGTAACTCGTAAAAATGAGGATAGGCCGGAATCTCGCAACGCTTCAACAGCTTCATGGCTGCGTTTGCGTAGCTCAATGCGAGTTTGAATTCCTGCTCGGACAATGTTTCCTCACACCCATCACGTCATCCTGGGTTCAGCCTACATTTTGAATCGAATGTTCTTAATTTTACCTAAATGGCGGCATTAGCAAAAGTGTGTCAAGCAGCAACCAGCAATAGTTATACTGTCATCAACATGAAATACTCTTACAATTAGATTGGATGCGAATGAACGACGGTTGCTGTCGCCAACCGAATTAACAAGCAGGTCAATTGCTCCAGGCGCTGGTGCGGAGCAAAAAGGCCGGAATTGGGCCGTCATTGCCAAATGGGTTGCCGTTGTCGTTGCTTTCCTTTTCGGGCCGCTTTGACTGCTCGCGTCGGGGTGAACGTGACCGGGCAGGGGGCTTGGCTTCGGTGTTCGCTGCAACGCTGGTTTCGGTATCCCCTGGCTGCTCGGCCGGCTTGGCCTCGGTCTGTTGGCTAGCATCCGCACCGGAATTTGACTGGCCGCGGCCACGGGTTGCGCCGCGCCGCCGACGCGTGGGCTTGGTCTCTTCGGTAGGGGGGCCTCAGCTGATCGTTCCGCAGGCGCCGTGGGCTCATCATTTTCGGCGTAGGGAATATCTCGCTGAATGAGCTTGATGATCGAATCAAGGTGCTTGCCATCGGCAGGCGCTACCAGCGTGGTAGCAACGCCGGAACGACCGGCACGACCCGTGCGGCCGATGCGATGGACATAGTCTTCGGCATGAACGGGGACGTCAAAATTGTATACGTGGCTGACGGCTGGAATATCGAGGCCACGGGCGGCAACATCACTCGCCACCAGGATGGTCAGACGGTCACCGCGGAAGGCATCAAGCGTTTCGGTGCGGCGCTTCTGGTCCATATCCCCGTGCAATTCGCCAGCATCAAAACCGTGCCGCGACAGAGATTTGGCGACCATGGCTACATCGCGTTTGCGATTGCAAAAAACGATGGCGTTGGTCAGGCCATCCGCGGCGCGAATTTGCTGACGTAGTGCCTCGCGCTTCTGATCGGGCTTTGACCCAACGCGTACCAGTTTTTGGTCGATGTTCTCGGCCGTTGAATTTTGCCGGGCAACCTGAATGCGAACTGGATCACGAAGGAATTTCTTGGTGAGCTTTTCGATCTCGGGCGGCATGGTCGCGGAAAAGAACAGGGTTTGACGCCGCGCTGGCAGAAGTGAGCAGATCCGCTCAATATCGGGCACAAAGCCCATATCCAGCATGCGGTCGGCTTCATCGATTACCAGTAGGTCGACGCCATTCAACAGAATGCGGCCGCGCTCGAATTGGTCGAGCATACGACCGGGCGTGGCGATGAGCACATCAGCACCGCGATCAAGTTTTTTGTTTTGTTCTTCAAAGGAAACGCCGCCAATCAGCAGCGCCACGGAAAGGCGGTGGTTAATGCCGTATTTTTCGAAGTTCTCATGAACCTGCGCCGCAAGTTCGCGCGTTGGCTCAAGAATAAGGGTGCGCGGCATCCGCGCCCTGGCGCGGCCGCTTTCAAGCAAGGTCAGCATCGGTAGGACAAACGAAGCGGTCTTGCCGGTTCCCGTTTGTGCAATTCCGATAATGTCCTGTTTTTGCAGAACGTGCGGAATAGCCTGGGCTTGAATATCGGTGGGTTTGGTGTATCCCGCAGCGGCAACCGCATCGGTTACTTTCTGTGAAAGTCCAAGCCCGGTAAAATCATCGGTCAAATCTAGTAGTCCACTCATGGTGAAGGATTGGCGCGCAAGCAGCTCAACTCAAACGCATCCGTGACACGGAATTGGCCATTCGGACGCTTGTGCAGGAACTGCATATCGTTGGAGTGGCCCTGGGGCGTAGTCAGCATGGGCTGGCGTAAATATACATGGTCGCGATCGCCAAGCCGGAAAATGCTCCAGCGACGGGACCATAACGCAAAGGCCTTTTGAGTCAACGGTATTCGGGCCTCTTCCTTAATATGGCACGTTGAAATCAAATATCAAGGTCGGTAACGAACGCCGCATTTTCCTGAATGAAGTCAAAGCGGGCTTCGGGCTTGGTGCCCATCAGTCGATCAACAGTTGAGCGAGTGCCTTCCAGGTCCTCTTTGATCTTGACCTGCAACAGCGTGCGCGAGCGCGTTGACATTGTTGTTTCGCGCAAGTGTGCAAACGGCATTTCGCCGAGGCCCTTGAACCGAGTCATGTCAACCTTGGACTTGCCGGTAAACTCGGTGGCCATCAACTCGCTCTTGTGCGCATCGTCGCGGGCATAGAGCGTTTTACCGCCCTGGCTCAATCGATACAGTGGCGGCATTGCGAGGAACAGATGCCCGCCATCAATGAGTTGGGGCATTTCCTGAAAAAAGAAGGTGATCAGGAGCGATGCGATGTGGGCGCCGTCGACGTCGGCATCGGTCATGATGATGATCTTGTCGTAGCGCAGATCATCTTCGCGATAGCGATCACGCGTGCCACATCCGAGCGCCTGGATGAGGTCGGAAATGAGTTGGTTGGCAGCCATTTTTTCGCGGGATGCGCCTGCGACGTTCAGGATTTTACCGCGTAGCGGCAATACGGCCTGGCTTTTGCGGTCGCGCGCTTGCTTGGCGCTTCCCCCAGCACTGTCGCCTTCGACGATGAAGAGTTCGGCGCCCTGGGCTGCCCCCTGGGTGCAGTCGGCCAATTTGCCCGGAAGCCGTAACTTGCGGGTGGCGCTGGCGCGGTCGATTTCTTTTTCCTTACGGCGGCGTAGTCTTTCTTCGGCGCGCTCAACGGCCCAGTCGAGCAATTTTCCGGCCTGATTGGGTGAGGCGGCGAGCCAATGGTCAAAGGCGTCGCGCATGGCGTTTTCGACAATGCGCGCTGCTTCGCCGGACGCCAGCTTGTCCTTGGTCTGGCCAACAAATTCAGGCTCGCGGATAAAGACCGACAGCATGGCGTTGCAATGGGCAAAAACATCGTCGGCGGTCAGTATTGTTGCCGCCTTGTTTTTGGTCAGTTCTGCATAGCTTTTCAAACCGCGCAGCAGGGCGCCGCGTAGACCTGTCTCGTGGGTTCCGCCATCGGGGGTGGGCACGGTATTGCAGTATGAAGAAACAAAGCCATCACCCAATGACCAGGCGATTGCCCATTCAACCGCGCCCTGGGTGCCGGGTTTGCCTGCTCGCCCCGAGAAAATTTCGTCGACGATCCGGGTTTCCCCTTCAATGCGCGTCGTCATGAAATCGCGCAGACCATCGGGATAGTGGAAAGTCGCGCGGGCAGGGACCTCGTCGGTCGCCAATTCTTCGTCGCAGGACCAACGCAGTTCCACGCCGCCAAACAGATAGGCCTTGGCCCGGGTCATGCGGAAAAGACGCTGGGCCGAGAATTTTGCGCTGTCCCCAAATATTTGTGCATCGGGATGAAAGCGAACGGTCGTGCCGCGCCGATTGTTCACCCGTCCGACAGATTCAACATCCGACATTGGCTTGCCACGCGAATAGATTTGGCGGAACAATTGCTGGTCGCGGGCCACTTCAATAATGAGGTCGTCCGACAGGGCATTGACCACAGAGATGCCAACGCCGTGCAAGCCGCCTGAGGTTTCATAAGCCTTGGAGTCAAACTTGCCGCCCGCGTGGAGCGTCGTCATTATGATCTCGAGCGTTGACTGTGTTGGAAATTTTGGATGTTTTTCAACGGGGATACCGCGACCATTGTCCGTTACGGTCAGATAGCCGTCGGCGCCAAAATTGACTTCAATCCGGCTGGCGTGACCGGCAATGGCCTCGTCCATGCAATTGTCGATGACTTCGGCAAAAAGATGATGCAGCGCATTGGCGTCAGTGCCGCCGATATACATGCCGGGACGCCGGCGAACGGGTTCGAGACCTTCGAGAACTTCGATGTCGGCGGCGGTATAGGACGATGGCGCGCCGGACGGCGCTGCCGGCTTGGTCGCCGCTGGTTGCGGCGCGGTTGTGCGTCGCTGGGGATTATCTGCAAAAAGGTCTTCGACTTCCGACATTGAACATCCGTGTTGCGGCCACCGAATCGGGGTGCCTGCTTTTTATCATATAGTAGCGCAAGGCGGGATTGGACGTTCCCGGAACGCCTCTCCAACGAAATCGTTCACCCCCGACATGAACCGAAAATGAACATGTTGGTGCGGTTTTGTTCAAGATGGCGGTGCTAGCGTTCCTAAATCGCTCAGGCGCGAAAGCTAATGTGGGAACATGGCCAGCGTCGGGCATTTGCGGAGGGGAATGGCGGTTGTGGTCTTCAAGTCAATCTTGGTAACTAGCGATTGCCGATGCACCTGATTGGTGCGGTATGTACGGAAGGGATATGCTGATGTCGCACAATCGTTGGTTCTTGCCATCCAAACTGCGGTTGACTGCGGTTGCCGCCGGACTTTGTGGAATTGCCCTGTTGATACAGCCGACAGCTGCGCAATCCCGCAGCCCGGCATTTGGCTTTCAGTTTCAGCCGCCAATGCTGGATGGTGATTTTTTGGGCGATCCGCGCGATTTTGATTATCGCGCGCCGCAGCTACCGATGTGCCTGACTGATCGGCAAATACGCGATGAGATTGCAGCGCGTGGTTATTCCGCCGTTGCGCTGAATGTGCCCAACGACAAGCGAATTCAAGTGCGTGCGGTCAAAGACGGTTGGATTTATCTGTTAAATTTCAACTTCTGCACCAACCAGATCGAAGGTCGAACGCGGCTTCGATCGGCCAGCCGAAATCAATAGAGTCCCAACTTGGGCATTCTGTTTACCAAGCGTTTGTTTCTTGGCGACACTTTTTTAAAGGGCGACTGCTAAATACATGGGCATACGGTTTTTGTTTGGAGTTGCCGTATGCGTGCCGCCGCGAACAATAGTATTGCGTATCAAGACGTTCGCGAAAGCGCGTCGCCGTCTCATGGGTGGCAGCAGGCCGGGTTTATCAGTATTGCGTACCGGCTTGCCCATTTCCATGTTTCGCGCCCCGCTGTCACCATCGCTGTAGCGGCATTCTTCTATTTGGCTTGAACTGCAATTGCAGGTTGACGACGCGCGTCGGTCAGCGGTTTGTTCGCCATTTTTTCAAACAAACCCACCCATTACAATCATCGGTTTGACAGGACGCAACTGCTGATCGTTGCGCACGCTACAGTGTTAACTAAACTACGAATTTTTCTGTTTGGCCATTAGTAATGGTCCTTAAATGATTGCCCGTATAATGGAAGTAACATTGATCTGAAAAAGTATTTGGGGCCCATGTCTGCACTGGCAAAAAATGAAACGCCCTCCAATCCATCGTCCCAGTCGCTGGATGTTCGATATATTGGTGCAATTGCTGGATGTTTTTCGTTCTCGGATCGTGAATTGATCGAGGGCGAGCCACGACCGGTCTATGCTTGTCGTCTGTGCTCGATAACGCCGAAGAATGCAGTCATCATTGCTTCTGTGGCGGGGGCGCCCGGTGAAAATGTGGCGGCCCATTTCGAACCATTTGGTGTGTTGCGGGCAACGGTGGGCCGTCGGGTCCCTACCGGCTTTTCGCTCGAGTTGCTGCTGGGCGCAGCCGAGCAGGAAAAACTAGCCGCCAGAATTGAGTGGCAGAAGCGCCGGGTTCAGAGCACCGTCCCGGATCTGCGTGAGTTCAAGAGAATTTTACCCCGCAACCCGCGCGCCGTCATGGTTTTGAAAGACGGCACCAAAATGGATTGTTTTGTGGTCGACATATCGAGTTCGGGTGCGGCGATATCGGCGGAAACCCGTTTGCCACGCGGCACCCCGGTGGCGCTTGGCCAGTTGATCGGCCGGGTGGTGCGCCAGCTAGAAGTCGGGTTTGCGGTACAGTTTACGCGAACTTATGAGCCAGAGCAGCTTGAGACCTTGATGGCAACGCCGATGAAAACCAAGTAAGAACAAAAAAAGGGGCCGCGAAGCCCCTTTCTTCGATATCCAACCAATCAGGCCGAATAGTACATTTCGTATTCGGCTGGGTGTGGTGTGTGCTCGAACTTGATCACTTCGGCCATCTTCAGTTCGATGTAGCTATCGATCTGATCGTCGTCAAACACGCCGCCGGCCTTGAGGAAGTCACGGTCCTTGTCGAGGCTTTCCAGCGCTTCACGCAGCGAGGCAGAAACGGTCGGGATTGCCATCAGTTCCTGGCGGGGCAGTTCGTAAAGATCCTTGTCCATTGGGTCGCCAGGATGGATCTTGTTCTTGATACCGTCCAAGCCAGCCATCAGCAGAGCTGCAAAGGCCAGATATGGATTTGCCAGGGGATCGGGGAAGCGCACTTCAACGCGCTTGGCTTTTGGCGACTGACCAAAAGGAATACGGCACGAAGCGGAGCGGTTGCGGGCTGAATAGGCCAGCAGAACTGGTGCTTCAAATCCCGGAACCAGACGCTTGTACGAATTGGTGGTTGGGTTGGTGAAGGCGTTGATGGCCTTGGCGTGCTTGATGATGCCGCCGATATAGTAGAGCGCATCCATCGACAGGCCTGCGTACTGGTCGCCGGCAAACAGAGGCTTGCCATCGCGCCAGATCGACTGGTGGCAGTGCATGCCGGAGCCATTGTCGCCATATACCGGCTTTGGCATGAAGGTAGCGGTTTTACCGTAGGCGTTGGCGACCTGATGGACAACGTATTTGAAAACCTGAACGTCGTCGGCCGATTTGATCATCGGCTGGAACTTGATGCCAAGTTCGTGCTGTGCCGAGGCCACTTCGTGGTGGTGCTTTTCAACTACAACGCCCATGTCGGCCATTGCGGCCAGCATTTCGCCACGCATGTCCTGTGCGCTATCGAGTGGGGGAACCGGGAAATAACCCTTCTTGAGGCCGATATGGTGACCGTTGTTGCCGGTTTCATAGTCAGCGTCATTGTTGCTGGGCAGTTCGGAGTGATCGACCGAGAAGCCAACTTTATAGGGTGTGTTGGAATATTTCACATCATCGAAGATGAAAAATTCGGGCTCGGGACCGAAGACGACGCTATCACCAACGCCTGAAGACGTGACAAACGCCTCGGCCTTCTTGGCCGTCGTGCGCGGATCGCGGTTGTAGGGCTGATAGGTGAGGGGCTCGAGAATATCGCAGACGATACACAGGGTCGAAGCGCCAAAGAACGGGTCCATATAGGTTGCCGTCGGATCGGGCATCAGCACCATGTCGGATTCGTTGATGGCCTTCCAGCCGCCAATCGAAGAGCCGTCAAACATTGTGCCTTCTTCGAAAAGATCCTCATCGACGATGGTTGCGTCGAGGGTTACGTGCTGGAGCTTGCCGCGCGGGTCGGTAAAGCGCAGGTCGAGATACTTGATGTTCTCGTCTTTCATACGCTTAAGGATATCGCTACCGGTCGTCATTGGGTTCTTCCCCTGTATATTAGGAATGTGGGTTGGTTCGTGCGGTCGTAAGGCTCGTTGGGCGCTGTTCCCCTATAGGGCGTCGTCGCCAAACTCACCGGTACGGATTCGGATGGCCTGCTCGATTGAGTAGACGAAGATCTTGCCGTCGCCAATACGGCCTGTTTGAGCAGCGTTACGAATAGCTTCAATTGCTTTTTCGGTCAGATCATCTGGGCAGACAACCTCGACTTTGACCTTGGGCAGAAAATCGACGACATATTCGGCGCCGCGATATAGCTCAGTATGGCCCTTCTGGCGGCCAAAGCCCTTTGCTTCGGTAACGGTAATACCTTGCAGCCCGACCTCCTGGAGCGCCTCTTTGACTTCATCGAGCTTGAACGGCTTAACGATGGCCTCGATCTTTTTCATTGCGTGCCTCTATGTCGCTTGGTCGGTTGTGGCCCCATCTATGCACACTGCATGCCAGCGTGCCTGCGGGTCATTAAATAATTTAAATTCAAACAGTTACGCGAAATCATTTCTCTCACGCCAGTCAGGTGCCAAAGGGTTGTCGCTTAATGAATGATCAGGTTGCACATAAATTGGGCAGTTCAATATATCGAGGATGGCGACATTATAAGCATCGCATTTCGCCGCTGTCTAAAAAATACCGCAGAATGAGGCTTTGACTGGCACTTCAAGTTAGGTTAGACCCACGCCCAACCCGGCCAGCGGGTTTTTTTGCGGGTGTGGCGGAACTGGTAGACGCACTGGATTTAGGTTCCAGCGCCGCAAGGCGTGAAGGTTCGATTCCTTTCACCCGCACCAAATTTCCTTGGCACAACATGGTGCGCTGGCCTGATGAAGATCAATGAAGACGGGATTGAACCGAATGCAGGTTACTGAAACCCAGAGCGAAGGCCTGAAGCGCAAATTGAGCGTCGTCATTCCGGCCAATGACCTTGTGTCGCGGCTCGATGCGAAATTGGAAGAATTGAAGGGCACTGCCAACATCAAGGGCTTCCGCCCCGGCAAAGTGCCAACTGCCCACCTCAAAAAGGTATATGGCCGTTCGGCCATGTCCGAAGTGATGCAGGACGCAATCAACACCACTGTTTCAGAGACGCTGGAAAAGCGCGAAGAACGCGCTGCAGCCCAGCCTCAGGTTGATTTGCCTGATGATCAGGCGGTGATCAACGAGGTTCTCGAAGGCAAGGCAGATCTGGCATTTGATGTCAGCTATGAGGTGTTGCCGCCTGTTGAATTGATGGATTTCAAGGGCATTGCCATTGAAAAGCCCGTTGTCGACATTGCCGACGAAGAGGTTGAAGCCGAGGTAACCCGTGTCTTCAACCAGAATCGCGGCTTCACTGACAAGGGTGATGATGCGGTGGTTGAGGATGGTGATCGTCTGGGCCTGTCATTTGTCGGTAAGGTTGACGGTGTGCCGTTCGATGGTGGTACATCCGATCATGCACATCTGACCATTGGATCGGGCGAGTTCATTCCCGGCTTTGAAGAGCAGCTGGTCGGTGTCAAAAAAGGCGGTGCCAAAGAGGTCAAAGTCACTTTCCCCGCCGATTACAACAGTGCTGAGCTGGCAGGCAAGGAAGCCACTTTCGACGTCTCCGTTTTGCATATTGACGGGCCGAACAAGGGCGATCTGGACGATGAATTCGCCAAGAAGCTCGGGCTGGACGATGTGGCCGCCTTCCGGGCCGCGGTAAAGGATCAGATGGCAGCGGCTTTGGCTTCGATGAGCCGCCAGCACGCCAAGCGTCAGATTCTCGATGCGCTGGACGAAGGCCACAAATTCACCGTTCCCCAATCACTGGTAGATGCTGAATTCGAGTCGATCTGGACCCGCGTCAAGCACGAGATCGAGGCCCACGGTCGTAGTTTTGAAGACGAAGGCACCACGGAAGATGCTGCACGTGAGCAGTATCGTACCATTGCCGAGCGCCGCGTTCGCCTTGGCTTGGTAGTTGCTGAAATCGGCAACAAGAACGACGTCAATGTAACAGACGAGGAACACCAGCAGGCGTTGATCGCTGAAGTGCGTCGTTTCCCCGGTCAGGAACAGCAGGTCTACGATTATTACCGCAAGAATCAGCAGGCTCTGGCTGGGTTGCGCGCGCCTGTGTTTGAAAACAAGGTCGTGGATTTTGTTGCCGAGCTCGCCAAGCAGACCGACAAGAAAATGTCGCGTGAAGAACTGGCCAAGCTTATTCAGGCAGACGAAGATGAGGTTCCTCAAGAGCACCACCACTAAGGTGCACTGAGACCAGTTTGAAAGCCGCCCCGAAATGGGCGGCTTTTTTTATTGCAATGTTGTCGTCCACGTCTGATTTGCTGTAGGCAGGTTGCTGATGATCATGTCCAGCCAAACTCTTTTGACACCTGCACAAATGGCAGAGGCGGATCGTCTCGCCGTTGATGCCGGGGTGCGTTCGATCAAACTCATGGAGGCGGCGGGCCGGGCCGTCGCTGACGCCATTGTTGACCGGTTCTATCAGCGCTCGGTCATTGTATTGTGTGGCCCTGGCAACAATGGCGGCGATGGCTTTGTTGTTGCCCGTCTTCTCAAGGAGCGTGGGTGGCCTGTCCAGGTGCGGTTGTTCGGTGATCGGGCAGGGCTAAAGGGGGATGCCGCAGCCATGGCATCGCTATGGAGTGGGCGTTGCGACTATCCAACTGTTGAAAATGTTGGCGGCACTGATCTGATTGTTGACGCCCTTTTGGGGGCGGGAATTGATCGGGACGTCGAGGGGGACCTCAAAACTGTTATTGGGGCAATCAACGGCAAGGACCGGCCAGTCGTTAGCATAGACGTGCCGAGTGGCATGGACGGGGCATCAGGTGCCATTCGGGGCGCTGCCATCTCGGCGACGCTGACCGTCACATTCTTCCGCCGGAAGCCTGGGCATTTGTTGATGCCGGGGCGCAATCTGTGTGGCGACGTTCTTCTTGTCGATATCGGAATTCCAGAAACAGTTTTGGCGCAGATTGGCGCGCAGGTATGGGGCAATACGCCTGACTTATGGGAAATTCCGACTGCAGCAGCCAGCGGAAACAAGTTCAATCGAGGCCATTGCGTCGTGGTTTCCGGCGGGCCGCTGCAAACCGGCGCTGCCCGGCTGGCGGCCTGGGGGGCGTTTCGTTGCGGCGCAGGTCTGGTCACGCTTGCCGGGTCGAACGCGGCACTGATGGTGCACGCCAATCACGTCAGTTCAATCATGCTGAAGCTTGCCGATGAAGCGGACGATCTTCGCGATCTGCTCAAGGATGATCGCATCAATTCGGTGGTGATCGGACCGGCTGCGGGTGTTGGCCAAGAAACGGCAAACTGCGTCGAGGCGGTGCTTGCCTGCGGCGCCAACGTGGTTCTTGACGCCGATGCGCTGACCAGTTTCAAAGACCGGTGCGATGACCTTTTTGCGGCCATCAGATCAAATGAACACCGCTCGGTGGTGATGACCCCACACGAGGGGGAATTTGAACGTTTGTTTGGCGATACACACGGATCAAAGTTGGAGAGGGTAAGCAGGGCGGCGGCGCGTTCCGGCGCTGTTGTGATCCTCAAAGGAAGCGACACGGTCATTGCCTGCCCTGACGGGCGCGCCGCAATTAATTCGAATGCGCCGTCGATCCTGGGCACGGCCGGCTCTGGCGATGTGCTGGCGGGGATCGTGGGTGGCCTTTTGGCGCAAGGCATGTCCGGTTTCGAAGCGGCGGCGGCGGCGGTCTGGATGCACGCGGAAGCGGCCAATGCCTTTGGCAAGCCAGGCATGATCAGCGAGGATTTGCCGCGGTTGTTGCCTGAGGTGTTAGCGCGATTGATGACCGAGCAGGATAAACTGCGGTCACCAGGCCACGTCTAATCGCTGCAAGCCATGAAAATGATAGACATTGGCATAACTGGGCGGTTCGGCCAGTCGCAAGTGGGGCAGGCGGCGAAATAGCTCGCTGAAGGCGATTTGTAGTTCAATCCGCGCCAAGGGTGCGCCAATGCAAAAGTGGATGCCTGCCCCAAAACTGACATTGCCGCCATCATTGCGAAATGGATCAAATTTGTTGGGTTGGTTGAACCGCTTGGGATCGCGGTTCGCCGCGCCCAGCATCAGGCCGATGGTTTCGCCCTTTGTGAATTGGCGACCCCCGAATTCGATATCTGCTAGAGCGTAGCGGGTGAACATGTGCAATGGCGCGTCAAAGCGCAGGCATTCTTCAATGGTTGCCGCAACCTGCGCTTCGCTGGCGAACAGCGTTGCGGGGGCGATACCGCTTTCCAGTATTGATTTCACGCCATTGCCTGTTGTGTGCACCGTGGCTTCGTGGCCGGCGTTGAGTAGCAAAATAGCGGTCGATATTACTTCGTCGTCATTGAGTCTGGTGCCGTCTATCTCCGCGGTCAGCATGTGGGTTAGCAGGTCTTCGCGGGGCGCGCGGCGGTGCTGAGTAATCTGCGAGCGCAAATAGTCCATGAACTCGATCGACGCCTGATTGGCATCGCGTTCGGTCGCCTCCGTGACCCCAAACATGTACATGGCAACCATGCGATTGGACCATTTGAGCAGTTGGGGCGCCATTTCTGCAGGCAGACCAATCATTTCGGCGATGACAATGGCCGGGATTGGTGCGGCAAAATTCTGGATGAGGTCCGTGTCGCCGCTGGCGATGAACGTGTCGATCATTTCGTTGGCAAGTTGGGCAATGCGCGGGCGTAGCTGCTCAACGTGTCGAGAGACGAAGGCCCGGTTGACCAATCCACGAAGCCGCGTGTGCTCGGGTGGCTCCAGTGCCAGGAGTGAGTGTTTCTCGGTTTGGTCGAAGTCGGCAACATGCGGTTTGGGCGGTGGCAGGCCAAGCTCGTCGCGGGTTGCGACGTGCAAAATCTGGCGGCCAAAGCGCCGGTCGCGGAGCAGGGAACTGACGTCCTTGAAGCCCGTAAAACACCAATGATCGTAATTTTTCCAGAAGAATGTCTGATCGCCTCGGTGAATGAGGTCATACAATGGATAGGGATTTTGATAAAATTCTGGATCGCGCGGATCGACCGCGATGGGCGTGGAATTTTTGTCACGGTCTGAATCGGGTGCCAACTTGCCTCACCTGTGGTCGTAAATTCGGCCAAAGGGTGCCTGATTGCACGGAAAGGTGCAACGCGCGCCATCTTGGTCTTGCGATAGCGCCAAAAATGGCTAGTTCATAGCGCGAACGAATTCTACCGGAGACAAGACCCGTGACCGAACCAACCATGACCGAGGCGGTTGAAACCATCTATGCCTCACTGGCCAACAACAACGAGGACCTTGATATCCATATTGCGTCGCTCAAGGCCGCGATGGCCCGCGAGGGTGCCAAAGAAGCCATATTTGAGCCGTCCAAGCTCGCACAGAACAACCGACAGGGCCGCAAAACCATGCAGTCGTATTTCAAAAAGCGCGGGATCGCCGTCAGTTTTAGCGCCTGATCGATTAACCGTGGTGGCGCTCGCGGCAAGCTGGGTATTGAACCGCAGGCCAATGCCGCCTATCTGTCTTTTACCGCGTGTTAAGGCGGAATCTATGCAATCAGCACATCGCGCTGATTCGAATTCAAGGCATGGTCCCGGAAATTGGGATGTCCGGTTTCGGGATTAGACCATGCGCAACACGAGAAGTGGCCGAAGCGGTTTCGCGCAGACCCTCGGCTCAAGGGGCATCCGAAGAATGAGAGATCCACACGATCTTTATATGAACACGCTCATCCCAATGGTGGTTGAGCAGTCAAATCGCGGCGAACGTTCGTTCGATATCTACTCGCGTCTTTTGCGCGAGCGCATCATTTTCGTGACCGGTGTCGTCGAGGACAACATGGCGTCGGTTATCGTTGCGCAGTTGCTGTTTCTGGAATCGGAAAATCCGAAAAAAGAAATCGCTATGTACATCAATTCGCCCGGTGGCGTGGTTACGGCCGGCCTGAGCATTTACGACACGATGCAGTTCATTCGCCCGCCTGTGGCCACCCTTTGCATGGGGCAGGCCGCTTCGATGGGCTCGCTGCTGCTGACCGCTGGCGAGGCTGGTATGCGCGGTTCGCTACCGAATTCGCGCATCATGGTGCATCAGCCATCTGGCGGGTATCAGGGGCAGGTGACGGATATTCTTATCCATGCCAAGGAAGTTGAAGGATTGAAGCGGCGCCTCAATCAAATCTACGAAAAGCATACGGGCCGGACCTATGAGGAAATCGAGAACGCCCTTGAGCGTGACCGCTTCCTTTCTGCCGAAGAAGCCAAGACATTTGGGCTGATCGACAATGTGTTTGAGAAGCGCGCGGCGCCTGAGGCCACCCCCTGATCGGCATTAACGCCAAATCAAATGCTCCGTGGACTGTGACATACACGGAATTGCACCGAGCCGGATCGACCGTTAAGGTTGGTTCGGCTTAGATATTCTTTAGGCCTCATGCGTTAGCCTCTGAGTCAACGCAGATTTTGGGAACGCTTTTGCTCCCGGGAGTACCAGGATGTCCAAAGAGACAACAAACGGCGAAACCTCCAAGAATACGCTTTACTGCTCGTTCTGCGGTAAATCACAACACGAGGTTCGCAAGCTTATCGCCGGTCCAACCGTGTTCATCTGCGATGAATGCGTTGAATTGTGCATGGACATCATTCGAGAAGAGAACAAGACCTCGATGGTCAAGTCCTCTGATGGCGTGCCAACACCAGCCGATATCTGCAAGGTCCTTGATGATTATGTCATTGGCCAGTTCCGTGCCAAGCGGGTGCTGTCGGTGGCCGTGCACAACCACTACAAACGGTTGCACCACTCGTCCAAAAATCAGGATATCGAACTATCCAAATCCAACATTCTGCTGATCGGGCCGACAGGTTCGGGCAAGACCCTGTTGGCACAGACATTGGCGCGTATCCTCGACGTGCCGTTCACCATGGCCGACGCGACAACGTTGACCGAGGCTGGCTATGTCGGTGAAGACGTGGAAAATATCATCCTGAAACTGCTGCAATCGGCTGATTATAATGTCGAAAAAGCGCAACGCGGCATTGTCTATATCGACGAAGTGGACAAGATTTCGCGCAAGTCCGACAATCCTTCGATTACCCGGGACGTTTCGGGCGAAGGCGTTCAACAGGCGCTACTCAAGATCATGGAAGGGACGGTTGCCTCGGTGCCGCCCCAGGGTGGGCGCAAGCATCCCCAGCAGGAATTTTTGCAGGTCGATACCACCAATATCCTGTTCATTTGCGGTGGTGCGTTTGCCGGGCTTGAAAAGATCATTCAGGCACGTGGCGAAAGCTCCTCAATCGGCTTCAGTGCAACGGTCAAGGATCCTCAGGATCGACGCGTCGGTCAGATTCTGGCGGAAGTCGCACCCGAAGATCTGGTTCGCTTCGGTCTGATCCCCGAGTTTATCGGGCGACTGCCTGTGCTTGCCACGCTCGAGGATCTTGATGAATCGGCCTTGATCGAGATTTTGACGGCGCCCAAGAATGCGCTGGTTCGTCAATATCAGCGTCTGTTCAACATGGAAGAGGTCGAACTGACTTTCCACGAAGACGCTCTCAAGGCGATTGCGAAGCGCGCAATCGAACGCAAGACCGGCGCTCGTGGGCTTCGTTCCATCATGGAAGCGATCCTGCTGGATACCATGTACGATCTTCCTTCATTGGAGGGCGTGCAGGAGGTGGTCATCTCGGAAGAGGTGGTCAACGGCAAGGATGTGCGGCCGCTCTACATTTACGCTGACAAGAAAGAAGACGTGCCAGCGGAGGCATAAGGTCTTCTGGATTTTGAGACCAGGAGCCGGGGCAATTGCTCCGGCTTTTTTATACCCGTCGATAACATCGTTCTCGCGTTGACGTCAGGCAGCGACCGGGTGGCCGCCAGCCGTTCGGGCCGGTTGCCTGTCATTCCACTGTCATCGGTCATGTTCAATCCTGATTTTGTTTGACAAAACGCAGATGTTTGACGCCTTGCGGCTAGTCAAAAATGTATTCATTGGCTACACCTTGACCAGCCCGAAACCCTTCCAGCAAAGGGCCTTCAATGAGCACTGATACCGGCACACCACCCGATCACGAGGATGGGGTAGATCCAAATGGTCTGCGCGATAGCTCGGACTACATCAATCCGATCTGGATAGAGCGATTGCGCGTGCACTTGGGTGCCCACGATTCTGCTGAATTAATGGATATGATGGGTCCGTTGCATTCTGCGGACACGGGCGACGTGCTCGAAGCGCTGGAGTCAGCTGAACGTTTCGAGTTGGTCAAACTATTGGGCGACCAGTTCGATTTCTCTGCCCTCACGGAGGTCGATGAGTCGGTTCGTATCGAGTTGATGGACCTGCTGCCCAATGCGGACATTGCGCGCGGTGTCAGCGGCCTGGACAACGACGATGCGGTCTTCATTCTTGAAGATCTTGAACATCACGACCGTGAGGAAGTGCTTTCGGCGCTGCCCACGTTCGAGCGACTGAGCCTCAAGCGAAGCCTCGATTTTCCCGAAGAATCCGCTGGCCGGCGGATGCAGACCGATTTTATCGCCATTCCGCCATTCTGGACGGTCGGCCAGACCATTGATTATCTGCGCAATGAAGAAGATCTGCCGGACGAGTTTTACCAGATCTATGTGGTCGACGTTTCCTACAATGTCCTGGGGATTATTCCACTGGACAAATTCCTGCGCTCCTACCGGCAGCGCCGCATTCAGGAGATCATGAACACCAATGTGATCCTGGTGGATGCCAATGAGGATCAGGAAGAGGCGGCTCGCGATTTTGAGCGCTACGATCTGGTTGAAGTTGGGGTGGTCGACGAAAGTCGCCGGCTGGTAGGCGTTTTGACGGTCGATGACATGGTGGACGTCATTCACGAAGAGGCCGACGAAGACATCAAGCGTCTTGGCGGCGTGGGCGACGAAGACATTTCCGACAATATGCTCGATACGGTGCGTAGCCGAACACCCTGGCTGGTCGTCAATCTGTTTACCGCAATTGTGGTTTCGATGATCATCGGATTATTCAACGCCACTATTGAACAGATGGTGGCGCTGGCCGTGCTGATGCCAATCGTTGCCTCAATGGGGGGGAATGCTGGCACGCAAACCATGACGGTTACGGTACGGGCCCTTGCCATGCGGCAACTGGATGGGCGGAAGCTGCGAAGGCTCATTACGCGCGAAATGGCGGTCGGTCTGGTCAATGGCCTGATTTTCGCGATGTTGATCGGCGTGGTCACGGCGCTGCGGTTTGGCAATATCCAGCTCGGAATTGTTATCGGGCTCGCGATGGTCATAAATTTGATTGTTGCCGGTACCGCGGGGATTTTGATCCCGGTCACGCTGGATAAGCTTAAGGCGGACCCGGCAATTGCATCGTCTGTATTCGTTACAACAGTGACCGATGTTGTTGGTTTCTTTGTGTTTTTGGCACTTGCGGGCCTATGGTTCGGTCTGTTCTGAGTGGCGATAGTGCGCTGGGAAGACCCTGTTTCAATTGGATTGATCTCGCTTGGTCAACTGTTAACGAAAGGTTTTCAAAACGGTGCGCTGTGGCAGTTTCGCCGCTTGCAAAGCTCTTATGACGCGGTTAACGTTTTGCTACCGGATGCGATTTGCGGGACATATCGCGGTGATCCGGAGTGAACGGCTGACAAGGAGCACACATGCGAAGTCAACCGAAGGCCAATATGTGGCGAGCGGCAACCTGGACACTGGTTTGCCTATTGTCGATGGGATTGGTGCTTACCGTGGTTGCTGGCGTTTAATACGCAGAGTTCTTCACTAAGAAATTATGGTAAGGGCGCCCGGCCACCGGCGCCCTTACTTTTTTGGGCAAGGCTAAATCGATGAAACTTCTGATCGGCAATCGCAATTATTCGACCTGGTCGTTGCGGCCGTGGTTGGTTCTGGCTCACTTTGACATCGAGTTTGAGCACGAACTTTTGCAATTGAGTGGCCCACATTGGCGTGAAACGCTGCGGGAGCGTTCGCCCACCGGCAAGGTTCCAGTATTGATCGACGGCGATCTGGTTCTGCCAGAGACTATTGCCATCATCGAATATCTGGCCGACCGCTTTCCGAGCAAACAAATTTGGCCTGAAGACGTGTCGCAGCGGGCGTTGGCGCGTGCGGCCAGTGCGGAAATGCACGCTGGATTTCCTGACCTGCGTAGCAATGCACCGATGAATTTGAGGGCCAGCCACTCCGGCAAGGTTGCGCTCGATGCGGTTGCAAAGGATTTGCACCGGGTGGAAACGTTGCTGGGAGATCTGCTGGCGCGCTCGGGTGGTCCGTTCCTGTTTGGGCATTTCTGCGCAGCCGATGCGATGTATGCACCGCTGGCGACGCGTTTGCGGACATACGATCTGCCGATGTCGGATGTGTTAAATGAGTATGTCGAGGCGATTTACGGTTTGCCAGCGTTTCAGAGCTGGTTGGCCGAGGCACTCAAGGAGCCGTGGATCGTTGACGAAGATGAGATTGATGTGATTCAGGGCAGGGTGGCGCGAGGCACCCTGACGTGATTCATCTGGTCAAATTGTGTGTTGGCATTTCCAATGTCGAGGAACTGGAAAGCTACCGCAATGAGCGCTCGCATTGGTGGGGCGCAGATTATGGCGAAGATGTCCATGTTCATCGCACGCGCATGATGCCGAAGCGCTTCAGTGAAATAGAGGGGGTGTCATCTATCTATTGGGTAATCAGTGGTCTGATCAGCTGTCGGCAGCCCATTTTGCGCCTTGCACCCTATACCGACGTTGAGGGGAAGAGTTATTGCGACATCATTATGAGTCGCGATCTGCACCGGACATTGCCTTATCCCAAAAGGCCGTTTCAGGGATGGCGCTATCTCAATCCCAAGGATGCGCCGCCCGACTTGGGCGTGGACGGGAATGAGGGGTCCGAAGAGTTGGCCGCCGATTTGGTGCGGCTCGGCCTGATTTGAGGACGATCCGACCCTGATTTACTCGTGGTAGCCAAGTTTCATCCGGACGGCGCGTTTGCCGTTTGGTGCAAAAACATCAATATCGACCTGGGTGCGCGGGCGTCCGTGACGACGGGTGCGGGCGGACAGGGCCAGCACAGCTCCCAGCAAATCGCCAACCGTTCGGCGCACCGGACGAGGCTGCAGTCGGGAGATGATTTCATTCATCGTCCGACGGCGCTGGGTGGCGTCCTCGGATGTCAAGGTCGATTTACCAACAAAATTGGCCAGTTCGGTAAGCGCTGTCACTTCACTCATTGGGCTACTCCATACACAGGCGCCAAAAAGTCGTACTCGGGTCGTTCGTAAACTCAGCTTTGCATAGCCAGGCAGCTCAGCTTTTGCTGCTTGAGCTGATTGCAAACATTGATCGCGTCGTCTCGGCCTCCGAAGCCGATGAAGCGGGCGCGGAAGAAGATTTTGCCGTTCTTTTCGAAGCGCTCGACGTAGGAACGGGCGTTCTTGAGACTTCCCAACTTGCCCGAGGCGTCGCTCAACATGGTGCGGGCGCTGGATTCAGAAGGCGCTGCACCAATTTGCACGACCCAGCCACCGGGGGTTGGAGCGTCGTTTTCGGTGATGCTGCCACTGGTCATCAAATCAACTGGCTGTTGATGATCGCCAACGCTGACCGGGGGCAACAAGGGGGCGGAAGGCGCTGTTTGCCCCAAAGCTGTTGGGGGGCGCCTAGCTTGTAGGTATCACTGAGCCACGCGCCAATGACATCTTCTGACGGATAGGCCGGTTGAGGCGCCTGCGAGGGCGCAGCAAGAATGTTTGCGGCTTGCACGGCAGGCTGAAGACCAAGGTCTGCCGGCATGGGGGCAGGTGTTGGGGCGACGCTGGCGACTTGAACATCAGCCGGGGCGGGCGCTGCAACCGGCGCCGGACGTGCGCCATTTTGGGCAACCAGCTGGGCCAAGCGGAAGCCGGGAACCGGCATTGGTTCAACGAAGGTATTTTCCGGCGCGGTTTGCGCCACTGCAACGCGGGTGCTGCCTTCGCGGCCGGGCTGCGGGATCATTGCGCTCCGGAAATAGTCGCCGCGGCGGCTTCTGGGCAGATATTTTGCTACCAGCTCACGGACCTTCTGGTCGCGCGAGGCGGATGAGTTGAAGCCAAAGGCGACCACAACGATGTGGCGGTTGTCCTTGCGGGCGGCGGTCAGCAGGTTTGAGCCAGCGGCATTAATGTAACCGGTCTTGATGCCATCGACGGCGCCCATGTACCCCAAAACGCGATTGTGATTGCCGTAAGTTTTCCGGCCATAGGAAAAACTGCGGGTCTGGAAATAGCTATAGTAAGTGGGAAAGTGCTGATAAACGGCAATGCCAAGGATGGCCTGATCGCGCACTGTCGTGCGTTGCGCGCCGTCGGGCAGGCCAGATGCGTTGCGATAGGTTGTGTTGCGCATACCCAACGCCCGCGCCGTCGCTGTCATTCGCTGTGCGAATTTTTCTTCGGTTCCGGAGATATTTTCGGCGATAACCCGCGCCATATCGTTGGCCGAGATGGTCACAATCGATTTGATTGCATCTTCAACCGAAATGGTCGAGCCGGCCCGCAATCCCAGTTTGGTAGGGACCGCTGCTGCTGCGTGGGCTGAAACCTTCAGCTTGGTTGAAAGCTTCAGATTACCAGCCGACAGTTCCTGGAACAGGATATAAAGGGTCATGACCTTGGTGACGGAGGCGGGATAGCGGGGGCTATCGGCGGCGCTCTCATACATCACCTTGCCGGACTTGGCGTCCACCACGATACCTGCGTATTTGCGCAGATTTTCAATGGCTTGTGCAGGTAGTACTGTTGGCGCTAATGCGGCCAAGCATATTACTGCGGTCGCGAGGGCACGTGCTAATGTTGCACGCCAATGGGATTGCGCCTGAGAAGCCACCCGGTACTCCAACTCATACTCTCGGACACTTCTGTGTCCGTACACAACTGATTACTAACGACGCGAAATCGACTGCCCCCAATCGAAATCGACGCCTCTAAACTGGTTGCACGTTATCGCCGGGCCGTTACGAATCAGTAAAATGCAATGGAGTTTTGCCGGTTTTTCGCGGGAATTTCCGTACGCGGGTCAAAAGGGCGCGGAAACCGGAGGATTGTGACTCCATTTTCGTGGTCACAAATATGGGAAGGATTGGCCCTTAACACCGGCTCGTTTTTGCCTACATAATGGGCTCACTATGCTGCTTCGCTTTTACCTCGATCGGCAATTTGCCATGAACACACGACCGACCATTCACATTGTGCCACAGACACGTGGAGGGCCACCCGTTGCGGCTGCCGCATCGCGTTTGGGACCTGATGGGGAAGATGCCGATGACGGCAAGACCGGGATCGAAACCGGGACGGTTACGAAAACCCGGCCCAAGACCAAGCGCCCGAGCCTATATCGGGTGCTGCTACTCAACGATGACTACACCCCGCAGGAATTCGTCGTTCTGGTGCTTCAAGACGTGTTTAACAAGTCCAGGGAAGATGCCTTCCAGATCATGATGCATGTGCATCAAAAAGGCGTGGGTGAGTGTGGTGTCTATCCATACGAGGTGGCCGAAACCAAGGTGACTCGCGTGATGGATATTGCACGAAAGAACCAACATCCGCTGCAATGCGTGATGGAAAAACAATAGGAGCCTGACAATGCCCTCATTCTCTCGCGGACTTGAGAAAGCCCTGCATCAGGCAATGAATCTGGCTCGCGAGCGTTCGCACGAATTTGCAACGCTCGAGCATTTGCTGCTTGCCCTGACCGATGACCGTGAAACCATCGCGGTGCTGGCCGGGTGTGATGTGGATGTTGACGCCCTCAAGGGCGATCTGGAAGATTTTATCAATGAAGAGCTCGACAGCCTGATTGTCGCCAATGGTCAGGATGCACGTCCGACCGCGGCATTCCAGCGGGTGATTCAGCGCGCCGTCATCCACGTTCAGTCGTCGGGGCGTGAAGAGGTGACCGGCGCCAATGTGCTGGTTGCGATCTTTGCCGAACGCGAAAGTCATGCTGCCTATTTCCTGGAGCAACAGGATATGAGCCGGCTCGACGCCATCAATTTCATCTCACACGGCATCACCAAATCGGGTCCTAATGTTGATCGGAAGATCCACGGCACCGAAGAAGGCGAGGAAGGTGCGTCCGAAGGTGGGCGCGCTGAAAATGCCAAAAGCTCGGCACTGGCCGATTTCTGCGTTGATCTGAATGCCAAGGCACGCTTGGGCAAGATTGATCCGCTTATCGGGCGGGATAGTGAGCTGCGCCGCACCATCCAGATCTTGTGCCGCCGTTCAAAGAACAACCCGATCTATGTCGGCGACGCCGGCGTCGGCAAGACGGCCATTGCCGAAGGGCTTGCCCGCAAGATCACCGAAGGCGACGTGCCCGAAGTGCTCAAGGAAACTGTGATCTACGCGCTTGATATTGGCTCATTGCTGGCCGGGACACGCTATCGCGGCGACTTTGAAGAGCGTCTGAAGGCGGTAATGAAAGAGCTGGAAAAGCATCCAAATGCGGTGCTGTTCATTGATGAAATTCACACCATGATTGGTGCGGGAGCGACGTCAGGGGGCGCGCTGGACGCATCCAACCTGCTCAAACCTGCTCTGGCTTCGGGCACTATTCGGTGTATCGGGTCCACGACCTACAAGGAATATCGACAGTTCTTCGAAAAGGATCGGGCGCTGGTGCGTAGGTTCCAGAAGATCGATGTCAATGAGCCCTCAATCACCGATACAATCGAGATCATCAAGGGCTTGCGGCCGTACTACGAAGAGTTTCACAAGCTCAAGTTTACCGATGAGGCGCTGACTGCGGCGGTCGAGTTGTCGGCACGCTATATCAATGATCGGAAATTGCCCGACAAGGCGATTGACGTCATTGATGAAACGGGCGCCAGTCAGATGCTGTTGGCCGAAGACAAGCGTAAGGCGATAATTGATGTCGCTGACATCGAAGCTACAATCGCCACGATTGCACGCATTCCACCAAAATCGGTTTCCAAGACCGATGCGGAGATGCTGTCGAGCCTTGAAAGTAATCTCAAGACTGTTGTGTTCGGACAGGACGCCGCCATTACTGCGCTCTCGTCAGCGATCAAGTTGGCGCGTGCCGGATTGCGTGAACCCGAAAAGCCAATCGGCTCGTACCTGTTCACCGGCCCGACTGGCGTGGGCAAGACCGAAGCCGCCAAGCAACTGGCTGATACGTTGGGCGTTGAATTGCTGCGCTTCGATATGAGCGAGTATATGGAAAGGCACACGGTTTCTAGATTGATTGGTGCGCCTCCGGGATATGTCGGGTTTGATCAGGGCGGTCTGTTGACCGATGGCGTTGACCAGCATCCGCACTGCGTCGTGCTGCTGGACGAGATCGAGAAGGCGCATCCGGACCTCTACAACATCTTGTTGCAGGTGATGGATCACGGCAAGCTGACCGATCACAACGGCAAGTCCGTGGATTTCCGCAACGTCATTTTGATCATGACCTCAAACGTTGGGGCCATGGAGTTGCAGAAGTCGCCAATCGGGTTTGGGCGCAAGCGTGAACAAGGCGACGATGAAGAGGCGATCAACCGGCTGTTCTCGCCCGAGTTCCGCAACCGTCTGGACGCCATCATTTCCTTTGCTCCGTTGCCAGGCGATGTGGTTCGCCGGGTTGTCGAAAAGTTCGTTTTGCAGCTTGAAGGCCAGTTGGCCGAACGCGGGGTCACAATCAATCTGACACCGGAAGCCGCAGATTGGTTGGCCGAGAAGGGCTATGACGAACGAATGGGCGCGCGTCCGCTTGGCCGGGTGATCCAGGAGTATGTCAAGAAGCCGCTGGCTGAGCAGGTCCTGTTCGGTGAATTGGTCAATGGCGGCACGGTGACTGTTGCCGTGGTTGGTGTTGGTGATGAGGCCAAGCTGGAGCTGATCGCGGTTCCGCCACGCCCGGCCAAACCAAAGGCCATTCCCGGACCGCGCAAGAAGTCTTCCAAGGCAGCCCAAAAGAGCTGATTTGGTCAATGAGGTTTGAAAGGTCGGGGTTCGCCCCGGCCTTTACGTTGCTCTAGCTTCGTGCTTGGACCGCCACCCAGAAAGATCGGACGCCTAGCCCGAGATAGATGATGAGCGGCACGAGGAGGGCGTATATGCCAAACCGGGCATGAATAATTGCGCCCCAGACCGCCCCTATAAGAAGCGCACCCCAGATAGCAAGGTGTTGAATCCAGACCCGACTTGCTGTCTTTTCAATTAGTGTTCGAGCCAGTTCCTGGCTGGCCATAAACAGGGTGCCGGTCACAAAAGTCGTGCCCAGTCTGGCACTGCCGACCGGTCGCAAAATGGCGTTCTGTGCTCCAGCTGACGCAGCCAGAAATAGTAACGCCTGCGCCGCTGGGACACCGAGGCCAATCAGGACGAGCGTTACGGCCAGATAGCCCGCAGTTAGAGCAGTTACGGCCACATTGGTCCATCGGCTGTTCCAATGGGCAAGCAGACTGCCGGTCAGTCCGCCAGCAAAAAAGAACAATATCAATGCGGCCAGCGTCGCAATGTTGCCGAGTGTTCCGGTGGTCAGTTCGATGCCTAATTGGGTCGTGTTGCCGCTCATGAACGAGGTGAAAAAGCCACCCAGCTCAACAAAACCGATTGCATCTGTATAGCCGGCTGCCAGCGTCAAAAGCAGACCCACGGACAGTTTCGAAATGGGCGTCACGTCAGAATTGCAGCGATTTTTTTTGCAAGATCGGCAAGCTCAGCGTCGTCGGCCTTCTGGTTGCTGTGGGCGCCCAGCGGAACGTCGTCGTAGACCGGCATAATATGAAAGTGCAGGTGGAATACGCTCTGACCTGCGGCAGCCTCGCTGAACTGGGCCAGCCGGATGCCGTCGGCGTTGGTTACCTGTTTTACCGCGTTGGCAACGCGCTGGATCAACGGCATCATCGCGGAAAGGACGGCGGGGTCAGCGTCCAGAAGATTGCGAGCCGGAGCTTTGGGGATGACGAGCACATGGCCCCTGGTTTGCGGAAATGCGTCCATGATGACTAGGGCGGTATCGGTCTCGGCAACCTTGTGGGCTGAAAACTCGCCCCTGATCATCTTGGCAAAGATGTTGCTGGAATCATATTGCATAGCGCGCCTCGTTGAATTGCGAGGGCACGCTAGCGTGCTCGGTTGATACTGCCAAGGGGCGGCGGCTACTGCGCCGGTTTTGTCGTTTCTGGTTCGGTTTTTTGAAAGTAACGAAACCGGAAATAGTTCCAGAGAGCCATAGTGGTCAGTGTAACCGGCACATAGCTGAAACCTCGCCGAACGAAGAATAGCGTCATGGCGACCGCTGTCTTGGCGCTCATGGCACCTTTGCCCATGGAAGAGGTAAAGGACGAGGGGACAATATGGCGGTAAATGAGGGCAGGGCTTGCATAGTATTCACGTGCGCGCGCCGCGAACGCACGTTTTGAAGCGGCATAGTCCTTGAGTTCATCCATACCAAGATCGCCGTGCAACTCGATTTCGGAACCCAGTGCCCAGACTTCAGGCGGGGCGAGGCGCGATTTTCCGATCTCGATGAACCGGTCGATCATATCGACGAATGTCGTATAATTGGCATCCCAGCAGTGATCAGTCTTGGCGCCGTGCGCCAGGACAAGGACATCGGCACGTTCCAGTTTTTCTTGCATGGCCGAATAATCGCCGGGCGCAAAATCGGCACCGGACTTGGCGGTTTCCACAATACCGCCGAGCGATTTCAATTTTTCGACCATGGCAGCGCCATAGGCGCCGTTCGAGCCGGTAACCAGAAAATGTCGGCCCATTATCTGACATGTCGTGCCAAACATCAGATCGAAGATATTGACGAAGGACGAGAAAAAATTGTGCGGGTAGACATGGTGCATGGCGTGATAGTTTTGATTGACCCACAGCAACCCCTGCTGTCCGCCGACCCGATCCATCGACATGTGATTGAAATCCAGCCCTTCTTCCTTGAGTGTGCCAAACAGCATGAAGGTGCGGATGGCCGCAACAAGTGCGACAGGTGGCCAGGGAAAAACCAGCAGGAAGATCAGCGTTCCGGACATCGAGGTCAAATACTCGGGCAGGATATGAAGCCAGATATTTTGCCGCGCATAGGCGGGGTTGATCTGCATATCGAGGCCGAGGAACTTATGGTGCACCCAATGCCATGACGAAAATGTTCTGAGTAGTTTGAACCGCGAGCCTTCCCAGCGATGCAGAATGTAATGAAGCGCATCAAACAGCAGGGTTGAAACGACGAACACAACAAAAGCCTGTACGGCAAATATCGGAATATCCCAGAGGCTCATGCAAAATGTCCGGTTTGTGGCTTGGTGGGATACATATCCCCATCGACGCCCGGGAGAAAGGGGCCAGACCTATTGATCTGTCCTTTCGCCTTTTCGGAAAGGGGTGAATTGTCCAAGCAGATCCTGCTGTCGCGAGACTGCTCGACGTTCCTGCTCCAGAAAATCGGCCACAGCGCGGCGCAGGCCGGGATGGGCTATCCAGTGTGCCGAGTAGGTGGTGGCTGGAGCATATCCGCGGGCCAGCTTGTGTTCTCCCTGAGCGCCCGCTTCTACGACTTTTAAGCCGTTGGCGATGGCAAAATCCATGGCCTGATAGTAGCAGACTTCAAAATGCAGGAACGGCACATCACGGATGGCGCCCCAGTTTCGGCCATAAAGTCTGTCCTTGCCGATAAAATTGATTGCGCCAGCAATGGGCGTTTCGCCGTCATAGGCCAATATTAGCAGGGTCCTGTCGGCCATTGACTGGTTGAGCAGGGAGAAGAATTCCCGATTTAGATAGGGGCGGCCCCATTTGCGCGCGCCGGTGTCTTCGTAAAAGTCGTAAAATGCATCCCAATGGTGCTCCATCAGATCGGACCCGGTCAGGCACTTCACGGTCAAGCCATCAGCCAAGGCATCGCGACGTTCACGCTTGATGGCCTTGCGTTTGCGTGATGTCAGCGTGCCGAGGAAATCATCGAAACTGGCGTAATCATTGTTATGCCAATGAAATTGGGTGTCGACGCGCTTCAACCAATGATCGTGTTCTACTAGTTCTACTTCGGTCGATGGCAAAAATGTGAGGTGGACCGAGGAGGCGCCGCGCTGCGCCGCCAGCTGCTGGGCGGTGTCCAACAGGGCGCGGGATATCTCCGGATCGCCTGATTGAACCAACAACTTGGGGGCGGTGGCTGGCGTGAAGGGAACCGAACACTGCAGCTTTGGGTAATAGTCGCCGCCTGCCTGTTCAAAGGCGTTGGCCCAGCCATGGTCAAACACATATTCGCCCATCGAATGGGACTTGAGGAACAGCGGCATCAGGCCGACGATCCGACCGACCTGATCATGCAGAACGATATGTTGAGGTTGCCAGCCGGTATGGCCAGTGGCGCAGCCCGATTGCTCTAATGCCAGAAAAAATGCGTGGTCGAGAAATGGGTTATCGACCTTTCCATTTGTCGAGGGCACGAGCTGGTTCCAACTGCCCGCCGGAATTTCGGCGGTCGAAGGGTAAATGTTGGCAGTGAAAACGGGGGAAGCGGTCACGCAATATCCAGCAGATTGGCTACAGGGACAAGATAGTGCTCTTGTCCCGACTTTGCCAGCCCGAGATCGGTAGCTCTGATACTCAATTGCATCACGGGATCAGGGCGGAAAGCCCTCGAACACGATCTGATCGCATAGCGATTTGACGGCTTCTGCCTCGGCTTTGTTTCGTATGGTCCAGCTGGTAATCGGCTTGCCCAACTCCCGCCAAAAATTGAGAGCTGGCAAGGTCAGGGCTGACTTCTCGCAGGAAATGAAATCAAATTGTGTCTGATGCCAATGCAGCAAGTGACGTAGATTGTAACGCTCCTGGTCACTCAGGGACAGGTGGGAATCGGTGTTTGCATAATCATAGGTTATGATTCCGCGTGGACCATCAAAACCGCACTCACGAACGAGCGTGATCAGTTCCGGATCGAACGACTCAACAGTGGCCGGGCCAGCGTACGACTCCAAGCGTAGCGCCGCAGCGCTCGCCAGAGCATGGGTTGCCTCTGCGTTGCGCTGACGCTTCAATTCTATCTGCAGCAAAGTGCGACCCTTGACCAGCGTCAGAAATTCAGCAAATGGCAGGGGACAATCGTGATTGCTGCTTTGGAGCAATGGGGTGGCGCACAAAGTTGCCGCATCTATTTCGCGAACCAGTCCTTCCAGCCCCAAAAGCCGTTTGGGCGCGTCATCGTGAAAGACAACGACCTCACCGTCGCTGGTCAATTGCAGATCGCATTCGATGGCAAAATTGCCGACAATGGCCGCCTCAAAGGCGGTTGCACTGTTTTCAATGATGCCATTGGTGCGATCATGAAGACCGCGATGGGCAACAGGTTGCGGGAAAAGTAGTCCGGTCATGACCGCCTCGTGGGATCGGTATATTCAACCACCGACCATTTAGGTGTGACAAGGTGGTAACGGCGCGCGGCCCGGTTGAATTTGGCTAGATTTCAACGACCGCGTCGATCTCGACGGCCGCGCCAAATGGCAGCGAGGCGACCCCGAACGCTGCGCGCGCGTGTTTTCCCTTGTCCCCCAATACGCCGACAAGCAAGTTTGAAGCGCCGTTGGCGACCAGGTGCTGCTCGAAAAAATCGGACGTTGAGGCCACAAGGACAGTCAGTTTGACAATGCGTTTGATGTCGGCGAGAGGAACGCCGGCACCATGTACTATTTGGGAAAGTACGTTGAGAATGGCGAGTTCGGCGGCATTGCCGCCCTGAACAACGTTCAACGTCTCGCCCAACAGTCCGGTGACAACACCCTGTTCATTGCTTGATATCTGGCCAGATACATAGACCAGATTGCCGGTGGTGACCACCGGGACATAGCTGGCAACGGGCGGTTTGGGCGCCGGCAACTCATAGCCATATTCGCGGAGTTTTTCGGTCGGGCTCGTCATCTTGCTTTACCTTCAGTTTCGTCAGTAGGGCCGGGGCCCGTTGGTTCAGTCTTGGGTCGGTATAATTTTCCGCGCACAACGGCGTCACGGCCAAATCGCCCGCGTACGTGATCCATAGCACGTTCAGCGGCGGCCTTGCGGGCAATTGCTGGTTCCAGAAGATCGCTCGGATCACCTTGAAGGGCATTGTGAACGCCCGAAACGCCGATCCCGATGAGCCGGTATGCCGTACCATCGATTTCACGCGCCAACAGCTGTTGCCCAGTTTCATATAGTATATTGGCCAATTGGGTTGGAATCATCAAATGGCGTGCGCGGGTGCGCAAGCGAAACCCTGTTGATTTTAGCTTGAGCGTGACCGTGTCTGCGGTCAGTTTTTTCGCCTTCAATCGTTCGGACAGGCGTTCGCACAACCGGAGGAGTTCTGTCGACAGTGGCTCGAACGTGCTCAGGTCGTGGTTGAACGTGGTTTCGCTCGATACGGATTTTTCTTCGCGCGTCGACGAAATGCGGCGGACGTCCTGACCTCGCGCGAGTCGGGCCAGACGCGCGCCGGTTTCTCCGTAGCGCCGCATCAAGTCCTCGTCGGGGTGCTGTTGCAATTGGCCGATGGTTACAAAGCCATCGCGCCGAAGGGTTTCAGTGAGAACTTTTCCAACGCCGTAAATCAGGCTAATTGGCTTGGGCGCCAGAAAATCCAGCGTTTCGGCCTGACCGATAACCGCAAAGCCGCGCGGCTTGTCCAGGTCCGATGCGATTTTGGCCAGAAACTTATTGTGGCTCAATCCCACCGAGACGGTAATGCCCAATACGTTTTGAATATCGCGCGCCAAGCGGGCGAGCACCAGCACAGGCGGGGCGCGATGGACGGCCTCGGTCCCAGACAGGTCTAGAAAGGCCTCATCAATCGATAGTGGTTCGACCAGCGGCGTCAATGTATCCATCATGGCGCGGATTTGTCGGCTGATGCCAACATACTTGGCCATGTTCGGCTTGATGATGGTAGCGTTCGGGCATAGCTTTCTTGCCTGAAACATTGGCATCGCGGATCGAATGCCGCTTTGACGGGCGATGTAGCAGCATGTCGCCACAACGCCGCGGGTGCCACCACCGATAATAACCGGCTTGCCGGCCAGCTCGGGATTGTCGCGTTTTTCCACCGACGCATAAAAAGCGTCGCAATCGATATGGGCCACCGAGAGTTTCAGAAGCTCGGGATGACGTAGAACGCGGGGCGATCCGCACGTTGGACAGCGATCAATGGAGTTTGCAATTTTCCCGATGGCGAGACAGTCGCGGCAAAGAAATGCCTGCGTGGTCATCGCCTCAGCCAGCCGGGTTTAGTATTTGCCATACGCGCATGAAATTTTCCGGCTGGATTTGCGCATTTGCGCACAGGGCGAGCAGAATCGTTTCATTTGAGGCAAAGTAGTCGATGAGGCCATTGGTCATTTCGGAGGTTCCGATGGCTTGACGAAATGCTGAAGGATCATAACCGGCGTGCCCCATGAATCTGGCAAGATCCTCTGGGTTTTCGGCCAAATAGCCAATGCAGAGGTCTGCCATTGCGTTGGTTTGCAACTCGGTATGGTCTGACGCCTTCACGGGTGGTCTCATTTCAGGTTTTGTAACGGATTACATGGTAGCCCAATCAAGCGGCACTGCGAAGTGCCAGCGACGCCAGAACGGCGCAGGTGAGGAAGTATGGCCAAGACGGTAATGATCGTTGAAGACAACGAGCTTAACATGAAGCTGTTCAACGACCTGCTCGAATCACGCGGATATTCCGTCATTCAGACACGAAGCGGTCTGGAAGCACTTGATCTTGCCAAGGCGCATCATCCCGACTTGATCCTGATGGACATTCAGTTGCCCGAGGTTTCGGGACTGGTTGTGACCAAGTGGCTCAAAGATGATGATGAGGTTGCGCATATTCCCGTAATTGCCGTCACAGCCTTTGCGATGAAGGGCGATGAAGAGAGAATTTTGCAAGGCGGTTGTGAGGGTTACATCTCCAAACCAATATCTGTGCATCACTTTTTGGAAACCATTGCACGCTATATTGGTCCGGCCTGAGGATTTGGGAATTGGGCTGATCTGACCCGCTGTCACGCCATTTGCGTGTTGGCGGAGTTTGACCGTTTTGACGAATTTGAGTGAGGCCGGTAGTGACAGCGCGCGTATTGATCGTTGATGATATTGCAACCAACGTACGCCTGCTGGAAGCCCGACTCAGCGCGGAATATTTCGACGTCGTAACCGCAACCAGCGGCCCCGCGGCGCTGGATATCTGCGCCACTTCTGATGTCGATATTGTGTTGCTTGATGTCATGATGCCCGACATGGACGGGTTTGAGGTCTGTCGTCGATTGAAGGCGAGCCCGAAAACCCACCACATTCCGGTCTTGATGATCACCGCTCTTGATCAGCCATCTGATCGCGTGTTGGGGCTCGAGGTAGGGGCTGATGATTTTCTGACAAAGCCAGTTGATGATGTTCAACTCATGGCGCGCGTGAAAAGCCTTGTCCGATTGAAGGCATTAACCGACGAACTGCGGGCCCGGGCAACCACCGGACAGCAAATCGCTATTGAAGACGCCATTCGCGCCATGGATGAGATTGACACCAAAGGTGGTTCAATGCTGATCATCGACACGGATCAGCGCCATGCGGACCGGATCAAGAATCATCTGAGTGGCCAGCACAAGGTCGACATACTGGTGCATCCGGCGGATGCCGTTTTTCAGGTGACCGGCGCGCAATATGAGTTGGTGTTGGTGTCGATGGCGCTTGAGGATTTTGACCCGCTCAGGGTGTGTTCGCAAATTCGGACGCTGGAGCATACGCGCACATTGCCGATCATATTGATGGCTGACGAGGCCGATCGACCCCAAGTGGTGCGGGCGCTTGATCTGGGGATCAATGATTTCATTTCCCGGCCTATCGAGCGCAACGAACTGGCGGCGCGGGTGAGCACGCAAATCAGGCGGCATCGCTACGCTGTGGAGTTGCGCGAAAGTGTCAACAACACGATGGCGATGGCGGTGACGGACGATTTGACTGGACTGTACAACCGTCGGTACTTTGATCGTCATATTTCCCTGATGCTGGGCAAGGCGCAGCAGCAGGACCGGGACATGGCTGTGATGATGCTTGATATCGACCATTTCAAGCAGGTCAACGATAGCCATGGGCACGATGCGGGCGACATTGTGCTGCGTGAATTTTCCCAACGAATGCAGCGAAATATTCGCGGGGTCGACCTTGCCTGCCGGTTCGGCGGCGAGGAATTCGTGGTTCTAATGCCTGATACCGATGTGCGCCAGGCTGAGAGCGTGGCAGAGCGGGTGCGGGTGGCTGTGGCCGAAACACCCTTTGATATTGGGTCTGGCAAAAAACTGACGGTGACGGTCTCGCTGGGTGTGGCGTTGAATGAGGGCGCGGCGGATTCTCCTGAATCGCTGATGAAGCGAGCTGACGTCGCCCTGTATCGCGCCAAGCGCGAGGGGCGGAACCGCGTGGTATTCGACGCAGCTTAACCCTGTTTGTTAGGGTTATTTCTTATACTTAACAAAGGATTAGCCGGACAGTTATGCCGGTTTTCCTTGTGTTTGACGCGGCCGCTAGTAGGTTGAGTTCAACGAGCGTCGTCGCAAAGAAAAGCGGCGGGGTTCACGAGTTCCCTACGGTTTTACCCAGGTCCGCCGCAACGCCCGGGTCCGTAGGGCGGCTGGTCCGGACGTGGACAGAGTGGCCTCTTCGACATGCCACCCCGGATCAGCCACTCACTATTTTTCGGCCACAATTTGCTAGCATAGTGTTAGCACTGAGAACGACGCACACGTCACACGCATTCCTGCTCACGTCACAGAGTACAAAAAAGCCCCGCATCGGCCGATGCGGGGCTTTTTTCATTTCAGTATCAAAAACCAGATTACTTGATCTTGGTTTCCTTGAATTCGACGTGCTTGCGAACGACCGGGTCGTACTTGCGGAACGAGAGCTTCTCGGTCTGGGTACGGGCGTTCTTTTTGCGACATAAAAGAAGCCTGTATCAGCCGACGACACGAGCTTGATCTTGACGGAAGCGGCTTTGGCCATTTGGGTATCCTCTAAACAGCAAGAAGCGCCACGAAATCCATGGCGCTGGAATTTGGCCGCAAACTACGGATTTGGCGGAAATTGTCAACTGCTTGTTGCACGGGGCAGCGGTTTACTGAGGAAGCGCGATCCGGTGTGGCAGAAACGCCATTCGCGTTCGCGGGCCTTTGAGATGCCGATGCGTGTTGAGGCAGTAATTGGCAGAGTGTCTTCAGCGCGTTCCAGCCGAAACGGTGGCTGGTCGAGGGACAGACTATCGAACGAGCCGTCGATGCCGAGGGCCTGGGCTAGGCGACCGGGGCCGGCACAAAGCAGACGGGGCTGGGACAGGCCGCGTCGGTGCGCCATAGCATCCAACCCTGCCATTGGCTGGATGGCGCGGATCAGGACGGCATGAGCGGGGCGGCAAACGAAATTCAGACACCAATGGATGCCGTAGCAGCGGTAAACATAGGCGTGCCCGTGGGGGCCGAACATGACGCGATTGCGCGGCGTGGGGCCTTTGAAGCTGTGCGAGGCTGGATCGTCGGGGGTGTACGCTTCGGTCTCAACGATGCGACCGCCGACGCCGTTAACGAGGAGGGTAGTGCCGATCAGATCGGCGGCCACGCAAACGGCGTCGCGATCAAAGAAATCGCGGTCTAACGGAATTACGCGCCTCGGTAGGCAGGATCAAAACCATGCATGCGGTTGGCCCACTGCATGCCAACGACCGCGCCCTTGACCGATGGGAGCATGAGCAACGGCAGAATTATAGCCAACGGCCCTAGAGTAAAGAGGTAGACGGACGGGGTGACGTGCCAAGTCATATCCATGTGCAGCATGATGCCGATCAGCAGGTGGCCGACGATGACAATGGTGATGTATGGCGGGAAATCGTCGGCGCGGTGGTGATGGAGTTCCTCACCGCAGCTATCGCAGGTCTGGGCAACCTTGAGGTACGAGGAGAACATACGGCCGTTGCCGCAGTGTGGGCACTTGAGTCTCAGTGCCGCGCCATATGGACTGACCAATGTTGCGATCATCTGGCGTTTTGACCTTCACACCCATCATACTACCTCTTCTTGCGGCCCCGGGGACCGTACGACTTAGATGGTCGTTTTGAGCTGCGACGGGAAGACGACGGATTGACGCGGCTTCCCTCTGACAATAGCTCGAACCGCAGGGCACCTGCAAGCGGCGCGGCTTCGAGCAAGCGAACGGTTACGTCATCGCCCAGCGCAAATTTTTCCCCGGAACGATCGCCGATCATGGCCTGCTGTTCCTCGACATATCTGTAATAGTCCTGTCCGAGACTGGAGGCCGGAATAAAGCCGTCGGCGCCTGTTTCTCGCAAGCGGACGAACAGACCGGAGCGGGTGACGCCGGAAATCCGCCCCTCGAAGCGTGCCCCGATCTGGCTGGCCAAAAACTGCGCCAGCAGCCGATCATTGGTTTCGCGTTCAGCGATCATGGCGCGGCGCTCGGTGGCCGAAATATGTTGGGCGATTCCCGCCAGTTTTGTCGTCTCGGCGTCACTCAGGCCATCATCGCCAAAGTCGAGCGCTGTGATCAGACCGCGATGCACAATGAGATCGGCATAGCGACGGATCGGGGAGGTAAAGTGAGCGTAGTGATCAAGGTTCAGGCCGAAATGGCCATAGTTTTCGGGGGAATATTCGGCTTGGGCCTGACTGCGCAGGACCATTTCGGACACTTGCTGGACGTTACCGGCCTTACGGGCCTGATGCAGGATGCCGTTGAAATCACTGGGCCGCACGGCGTCGGACTTTTTGACAGCTATGTCGAGTGTGCCAAGAAATTCACGCAGGGCCATAAGCTTTTCGCTGCTGGGGGCATCATGGACACGGAAGAACAAGGGAGTCTGCTTCTTTTCAAGCGTTTCGGCGGCGGCAACGTTAGCCGCGATCATCATTTCTTCGATCAACCGGTGGGCATCGAGCCGGTCGGGGACATGGACGCGGGCAACCAGGCCATTTTCATCGAGAATAATCTTGCGTTCGGGCAGGTCCAGATCGAGTGGGCCGCGCTGGTCGCGCGCCTTGGCCATGGCAGCGTAGGCGGCCCATAGGGGCTTGAGGATGGGGCTAAGCAAAGGGCCGGTCTGATCGTCTGGCTGGCCGTCGATGGCGGCCTGCGCCTGCTGATAACTCAATTTGGCGGCGGAACGGATTAGGACGCGGTGGAAGCTATGGGTTTTCTTGCGACCATCGGCGCCGAGAACAAGGCGGACAGCAAGGGCCGGACGCGGCACACCCTGTTTTAGCGAGCACAAGTCATTGGAAATGCGTTCGGGCAGCATGGGGACAACCCGATCCGGGAAGTAAACCGAGTTGCCGCGCAAATAGGCTTCGCGGTCCAAAAGGCTACCCGGCAGCACATAGGCGGCAACATCGGCAATGGCGACGAGGACAATAAAGCCGCCGGGGTTGGCAGGGTCGGTGTCGGGTTCGGCAAAAACCGCGTCGTCGTGATCCTTGGCGTCGGCTGGATCGATGGTAACGAAAGGGATGTCGCGCCAGTCTTGGCGGCCCTTGAGCGTTGCTTCTGTTGCGGCCTCGGCTTCGCGCAAGACAGTCGCTGGAAAGTGATAAGGGATTTCCAGATTGTGAATGGCGATGAGGCTGACGGCGCCTTCGGACATCGGATTGCCGATAACAGCGGTTACCCTGGCGCGCGGGATCATCAAGCGCCCGGCCAGCTTGACCTCAACTTCGACCAGATCGCCATCCTTGGCATCGGCCAGATCGCCGAGCTGGATGCGCATTTCCCTGGATTTTCGATCAACGGGAATAAGCCGCGCGCCGTCGTCGTCCATACGCACAATACCAATGGTTCCCCGACGCGGTTTGTCGAGAATTTTCATAGGTTTGGCGGTATAGACCGGAACAGCGCCTTCGCCCGCGTCGATGCGCGCCAAGATGCGGTCACCGGGGCCGGGTACGACCCTTGCGCCCTTTAATTGCAAAATACTGACGCGGGGCTTTTCGCCTCCTTCATCGTTCCATTGCGCGGGAAAGGCATGCAGATCGTCGGGGTCGGCGTCACCTGGAATATCAAGGACGGTCACTGGGGGCAGGGCGGCGGTGCGGCGCAAAGTCTTGCGGGTGCGGGTGATGATACCTTCGCCTTCAAGATCCTTCAGCATGGCTTTGAATGCGGTGCGCATGTCGCCGCGAATGCCGAAGACTTTTGCCAGATCGCGCTTGCCCTTGATATCGGGATCGCGGGCCATGGCTTCGAGAACCTGCTCACGTGTCGGCAAGTCACCCGCTGCAATCAGTCGGGCGCGCTTGGGGCCGCTGGACGATTTCGATTTGGTGGGTGGCTTGGGCATGGTTGGCTTTCAATTGAACGGAGCCCAAAGATAGGGCATCCGTTCCAGATTCGCCAATTGGTCACGACGCAATGCTGCCGTGCTATTCGCTGGCAGCGGCGGCTGGCTTTTTGGCGGGTGCTTTTCGCGCTGCCGGTTTTTTGATTGTCGTCGATTTGGCCGCAGTCTTTTTAGCCACCGGTTTTTTGGCTGTAGCTTTTTTGGCCGGGGCCTTTCGCGATTTGCCGCCCGTTGCAGCGGCGCGGGCGGCGATCCACTCGACGGCCTGTTCCTGGGTCACATCGGCGGGGGCAATGTCCTTGGGAATGGTGGCGTTGATCTTGCCTTGATTGACATAGGGGCCATAGCGGCCTTCGCGCACGGCAATCGGGCCGCCGGGCGCATCGGCAAAAGTCTGAATGGCAGCGACCGCGCCGCCGCCGCGCTTGAAACCGTTGGCAGCCTTTTGAGCCAGCAGGTCGACGGCGCGATTGAGCCCGACGGAAAAGACTTCTTCGACATCAGGCAGGTTGGCATATTTGCCATCGTGCAGGATGAAGGGGCCATAACGGCCCAGCCCGGCACTGATGGGCAAGCCGCTTTCGGGGTGCATGCCAACTTCGCGTGGAAGGCGAAGCAGTTGAAGCGCTTTGTCGAGCGTCAGGCTGGCGGCATCCCAGCCTTTGGGAATCGAGGAGCGCTTGGGCGCCTTGTCGTTACCCAGTTGAACATAAGGGCCAAAGCGGCCGGTCTTGAGGAGGACCTCTTCGCCGCTTTCCGGGTCAGCGCCCAAGATACCGTCGCCGACAGCGGCTTCTGGCGATTGGCCCGAAGCCGCATCGGAAAGCTGCATGGTGTGCTTGCACTCGGGGTAGTTGGAGCAACCGATGAAGGCGCCGTATTTTCCGAGCTTGAGCGATAGCTGACCTTCGCCGCAGGTGGGGCAGAGACGACGATCCGAGCCATCTTCCTTGACCGGGAAAATGCGGTCTTCGAGCAAATCATTGAGCGCGTCGAGTACCTCGGTAACGCGCAGGTCCTTGATCTCGGTGGTATGACGGGAAAATTCTTTCCAGAAATCGCGGAGGACGGTTTTGTAGTCGAGATCACCCGCCGAGATTTTGTCCAACTGTTCTTCAAGACCAGCCGTGAACCCATATTCGACATAAAGGGCGAAAAAGCTCGAAAGGAAGGCGGTTACGATGCGGCCCCGATCTTCGGGGTGCAGGGCCTTGCCCTCAAGGCGCACATAGTCGCGGTCCTTGAGTGTCGTCAGCGTTGCGGCATAGGTCGAGGGGCGACCGATGCCGAGTTCTTCCATCTTCTTGATCAGGCTGGCTTCGGAAAACCGGGCCGGGGGCTGGGTGAAATGCTGGTCGATTTCGACCGACTTCAGATTCGGCTGATCGCCAACGGCAAGGGCTGGCAGCTCGCGGCTGTCTTCATCGTCGCTATCGTCATTGTCTTCCTTGGCTTCGACGCCATAAAGGGCCAAAAAGCCTGGGAATGTAACGACCGACCCGATGGCGCGCAGTTCGATAGCGCGGCTGGGCGCGTTGACGTCGATGTCAGCGGTGGTGCGGGCGATTTCAGCTGATTTCATCTGGCTGGCCAGGGTGCGACGCCAGATCAGGCCGTAGAGCTTTTTCTGGTCGGCATCCAGACGCAATGAGTCTGGATTTTTGAACATATCAGTGGGTCGGATGGCCTCGTGCGCTTCCTGGGCGTTCTTTGCCTTGGTCTGATAGATGCGGGCTTTTTCAGGCAAATAGTCATTGCCAAATTCCTTGGCGATGGCGCTGCGGGCCATGGCAATGCCTTCAGGCGCCATTTGCACGGCGTCAGTACGCATATAAGTGATCAAGCCGTCTTCATAGAGCCGCTGGGCGATCTGCATTGTGCGCGAGGGCGATAGGCCCAGCCGCGAGGAGGCATCTTGCTGGAGGCTCGAGGTGGTGAAGGGGGCGTACGGATTGCGCTTTGTGGGCTTTTTCTCGACGTTGGAGACGACGAAATTGCCGCTGGCGATGGCGGCCTTGAGCGCTTCGGCGTCTGCAGCATTCTTGACGGCGAGCTTGTCGGTTTTCTTGCCGTCTGCCGAATAAAGGCGAGCTTCAAAGTTCTTGCCAGACTGGCTGAGTTTTGCGGCGATCGACCAATATTCTTCCGGCTTGAATTTTTCGATCTCGGCTTCGCGGTCGCAGACGAGACGCAGGGCAACAGATTGCACGCGGCCAGCCGAGCGCGAGCCGGGTAATTTGCGCCAGAGAATGGGGGAAAGCGTAAAGCCAACCAGATAATCGAGGGCGCGGCGAGCGAGGTAAGCATCGACGAGCGGCTGGTCGATGTCGCGCGGATGCTTCATTGCCTCGGTGATGGCGTCCCTGGTGATGGCGTTGAACAGAACGCGGCGGACCGGGACGCCCTTTTTGATGGCTTTTTTCTGATTGAGCACATCAAGAACGTGCCAGGAAATGGCTTCACCTTCGCGGTCAGGGTCAGTCGCCAGGATCAGTTCGTCGGCGTCTTTGAGGGCCCTGGAAATGTCGGTCAATCGCTTGCGGGAGGCGGTGTCGACTTCCCACGACATGGCGAAATCTTCGTCGGGACGGACGGAACCATCCTTGGCCGGCAGGTCGCGGACATGGCCGAACGAGGCTAGAACTTCATAGTCCGAGCCCAAATATTTGTTGATTGTCTTGGCCTTAGCCGGACTTTCAACGATGACGACCTTCATACCGATCCCAATCCGCAACGCAGTTCACATTTGGCCGCAACATGGTGAAGGACCGGGGCAGTGTCAACGGGGACAGAAGCAGAGCCCGTGCGACGTCGGGCCGCTCCCCTTCGGGGAGGTGACTTGTCAAACTGGCAAGAATTGTGCTGAACTGTGGTAGCGCGATATCTGCGCCGCTCCCAGTGTTCATGCCATTCCCCCAGCTTTCGGTTAGCGCCGTTGTTGCGCTTTTGCCTTTGCTGCTGTGGCGACTGCGGGCGAATATTTTTGGAGGATATGTCATGGAATATCGCAAACTCGGCAATAGCGGGGCGGTGGTTTCCGCCTATGCAATCGGGACGATGACTTTTGGGGCGGAGGCGGATGAAGCCACCTCATTTGCCCAGCTTGACGACTATGCGGCCGCGGGCGGCAATTTCATCGATACCGCCGATGTCTACAGCAAGGGCGCGTCAGAGACGATTGTCGGGCGCTGGCTCAAGGATCGCAAATCGGTGGCCGAGCAGATGGTTGTGGCGACCAAAGGGCGTTTCCCGATGGGCGATGGGCCAAACGATCTGGGGCTGTCACGACGCCATCTGGGCGTGGCGCTGGATGCATCGCTCAAGCGGCTGGGGGTTGAACGGATCGACCTCTATCAGATGCATGCATTCGATGCGTTGACGCCACTCGAAGAGACGCTGCGGTTTCTTGATGATGCGGTGCGCAATGGCAAGATCGCCTATTATGGGTTTTCCAACTATCTCGGATGGCAGCTGACCAAGGCTGTTCATTTGGCCAAGGCACAGGGGTTTGCCGCGCCGGTGACCTTGCAGCCGCAGTATAATCTGCTGGTGCGCGATATCGAGCACGAGATTGTGCCCGCAGCGCTGGATGCTCAAATCGGGCTGTTGCCGTGGTCGCCGCTGGGTGGCGGGTGGTTGTCGGGCAAATACAAGCGTGATCAGGCGCCGACCGGGGCGACTCGATTGGGCGAAAACCCCAAGCGGGGGATGGAAGCCTATGAGCAGCGCAATGCCGAAGAACGCACATGGCAGGTGATTGATACAGTTGCCGAGATTGCCAAGGCGCATGGCGTGAGTGCGGCCCAGGTGGCGCTCAAATGGGTGGCGGTGCAACCGGCCGTGACCTCGGTTATTTTGGGTGCGCGGACGCAAGAGCAACTGGCGGACAATCTGGCGGCTGACAAGCTGACCTTGAGTGCGGCGGATATATCGCGGCTCACTGAGGTCAGTACGCCGCAAATGCGCGAATATCCCTATGGCAACGCCGGGATCGCACAGCGCCATCGCAAGTATGAGGGCGGCCGGTAAAGAAACTGGCGCTGCGGCTACGGGCGCAGCGCTACCAATTGGCCGCTGGACCATTCAAGCTGGCCGGACAGGTCAAGTTCGAGTAACAGCATCTGGACTGTGCCTGCGGCCAGATTTGACTGCTGCACCAGTTCGTCAACCTCAACCGGCGTGGTGCTGAGGGCGGAGCGAAGGCGGGTCAGATCATCGGGCGAGGGCAGAGATTGATCCAGAGGCTCGCCAATGCCGTTGTCTGGCTCCCACTCGCGGTCAAACAGTCCGGCGCTGGCTGGATCGGCTACGCTGAGCGTTTCAACAATGTCATTGGCACCGGTGATCAGCCGCGCGCCCTGCTGGATCAAGGCGTTGCCCCCTTCGGCGCGTGGATCGAGCGGGGAGCCGGGGACAGCAAAGACGTCGCGGTTTTGCTCAAGGGCCAAACGGGCCGTGATCAGCGAGCCGGATCGCTTGGCCGCTTCGACAACCACAATGCCCAAAGAAATGCCAGAAACGAGGCGGTTGCGACGGGGGAAATCGCGGGCGCGCGGCTCCCAGCCTAGGGGCATTTCGGTCAGGAGAGCGCCGCCATTGTCGATAATATCGTGGGCGAGCGGGATATTTTCGTCGGGATAGATCTTGTCGAGGCCCCCGGCGAGTGCGGCAACGGTCCCGGTTTGAAGCGAGGCCTTGTGTGCGCCTGTGTCGATGCCCCGGGCCAGACCCGATACAATTGTGTAACCGCGTTCGCCCAGATCCTGGGCCAGCAACCGGGTCATTTTCAGGCCGGCGGCTGAGGCGTTGCGTGCGCCGACGATGCCGACGGTTCGCTGCCAGTCAAGGTTTTCGCCGCCGATCATGGCCAGAAGTGGTGGCGCGCCTGCGATGTGGCGGAGCAGCGGGGGATAGTCGGGATCGGCCGTGGTAACCAGACGTGCGCCGTATTTTGCGAGACCGGCGATTTCATCTTCGGCGGCGGTGCGGGATGTTATGCGGGGTGTCTTGCCGACATTCTTGACGAGGTTGGGCAGGGCTTCGAGCGCGGCCTCGGCTGAGCCAAAGCGATTGAGCAATTGTCGAAAGGTGACCGGGCCGACATTTTCGGTACGGATAAGGCGCAGCCACGCGATTTTTTGAGCGGGCGTCAGTACCATGCCGTTTGGCGCATTAGCCAATTCACTGTGCCTTTTTGTCAGAACCGATCTTGGGTTCGGTGCCGCGCAACAACCGCACAAGATTGGTGCGATGCTGGATAAAAAGGATGACGGCCAGAACTCCAGCGGTGGCGGCCAGCCATTCGCCGTCGACAACATAGGCAAAGATGGGCGCGGTGGCCGCGGCGGTCAGGGCCGCGAGCGAGGACATCTTTTGCGCAAAGGCGATCACGAGCCAGACGGCGCAGAAGATGAGGGCAACGGGCCAGGAGAGTGCCAGGAGAATGCCAATAAAACAGGAAACGCCCTTGCCGCCCTTGAAATTGAGCCAGACAGGAAAGCAATGGCCGAGAAATGCCGCGATGCCCGCAACCATGCCAGCTTGATCGCCCCAATAATATTGCGCAAACAGAACCGGCAAAGCGGCTTTGGCGGCATCGAACAACAGTGTAAGAAGTGCCACCCAGCGATTGCCAGTGCGCAACACGTTTGTGGCCCCGATGTTGCCGGAGCCGATTGAGCGGATATCGCCGAGCCCGGCAGCTTTGGTCAAAAGCAGGCCGTAGGGAACGCTGCCGCTTAAGTATCCGATTACGGCGGCGATGAGTAAATTCATGATCACGGCGCTGTCTCCATCTCATGAGTGAAGACGGTTTGACCGCCCACAATGGTACGCATGACTTTGCCAGCAAGTCTGGCGCCTTCAAAGCTGGTATTGTGTGAACGCGAACGAATTTGCGTTTCGGTTACCTGCCAAGGGTAGTCGAGATCGAACAAAATTACGTCAGCTGGCGCGCCTTTGGCAATGCGACCGCTGTCTAGCCCAAGGATTTCAGCGGGGCGGGTGGTCATCGCCTTGAGCACGGTCTTGATGTCCACATCGTCGGAGTGGACGAGGCGCAGGGCGGCTGCCAGCAGGGTTTCAAGGCCGATGGCACCATCAGAAGCCTCCGCGAATGGCTGGCGCTTGACTTCAACGTCCTGTGGGTCGTGGTCCGAATGAATGGTGTCAATGGTGCCATTGCGCAGCCCATCAATGACAGCCTGGCGCTCGTCCTCGCAGCGTAGGGGCGTTGAGAGTTTGAAAAAGGTGCGGTAGCGGCCAATGTCGTTTTCATTGAGGGCGAGATTATTGATCGAAACACCGCAGGTGATGCGTTTGGAGCGTTTTTTCGCAGCGGCCACCAGCTCGACCGAATAGGCGGTTGAAATCTGGGCGGCGTGATAGCGCACACCGGTCAGAAGCGCCAATTGCAGGTCGCGGGCCAGGGGAATGGTTTCGGCTTCCCTGGGGATGCCCATGAGGCCCAGAATGGTCGCAAACAACCCCTCGTTCATGACGCCATTTGCAGCAAGATCGGTGTCGCAAAGGTGATGGACAATGGTCATGTCATAGTTGGCGGCGTAGCTGAAGGCAGTGCGCAGCAATGCAGTGGACTGGATCGATTTTCGCCCGTCCGACAGACAAACAGCGCCGGCTTCCCTGAGGAGACCAAACTCGGTCATGTCCTCGCCCTTGAGGCCCTTTGTGATGGCGGCGGCGGGCAGAATATTGACGACCGAAGTTGCCTTGGCGCGGCGCACCAGAAAATCGACCAGCGCCCCGTCGTCAACCGGCGGGGCGGTATCGGGCATCATAACAAAGCTGGTGACACCGCCAGCGGCGGCGGCCTGACCGGCTGAGGCCAGGGTTTCGCGATATTCCTTGCCCGGTTCGCCAGTAAAGACACGCATGTCAATCAGGCCGGGCGCGAGCACGAGGCCTTTGGCGTTGACGACTTCGGCGCCCTCCGGCACGCCAACCGGGCCGCCGGTCGAGAGGTCGGCGATGAGGCCGTTTTCGATGAGAACAGCGCCACGATGATCCATGCCACTGGCGGGATCAATGATGCGGGCGTTTTCAATGAGCAGGGGTTGGGTCATGGGGTGTTGTCTCCTGCCGGGAGCAAGGCATCCAGCACGGCCATGCGCACGGCGACGCCCATCTCCACCTGCTCGATAATCACGGCGGCCGGGCCATCGGCAATCGCTGGGTCAATCTCGACGCCCCGGTTCATGGGGCCGGGGTGCATAACGATGGCGTCGGGTTTGGCGAAGGCCAGCTTTTCGGCATCGAGCCCATAGAAGCGGTAATATTCACGCACTGAGGGAATCATTTTGCCGGTGGCGCGTTCGTGCTGCAGGCGCAGCATCATGACGACATCGGCGCCTTCAAGGCCTTCTCGCATGTCGGTGAAAACCTCGGTGGCGATATTTTCAATGCCGGCAGGCAAAAGGTTGCGGGGGGCGATGACGCGGGTGCGCACATTTAGGGCACCGAGCAACAACAGGTTGGATCGCACAACGCGAGAATTGGCGATATCGCCGCAGATGGCGACGGTAAGACCCGATATGCGGCCCTTTTGGCGGCGAATTGTCAGGGCATCCAGCAGCGCCTGCGTCGGGTGTTCATGGGCGCCATCCCCGGCATTGATGACCGCGCAGCCCACTTTTTGACTGAGCAGTTCGACGGCGCCTGCCGCTGAGTGGCGCACCACGATGACATCGGGGCGCATGGCATTAAGGGTTGCGGCGGTATCGATCAGTGTTTCGCCCTTGGTCACTGAAGAGGATTTGACCGCCATGTTCATAACGAGCGCGCCAAGACGTTTGCCGGCGATTTCGAATGAGCCTTGCGTGCGGGTGGAGGATTCAAAGAACAGGTTGATCTGCGTTTTGCCCGCCAATGTCGGGTGGGATTTGCGCTCCTGGCGAGAGATCGGCACCATTTTTTCGGCACGATCAAGCAGGTCTATGATCTCGTATGGCTGGAGATCGGCGATGGAAAGCAGATGGCGCTGACTGAATGGAGGATAATCACCAGTAGAACTGGTTTTGACGCTGGAAGCTTTGCTTGAGCGTGATTGAGCCATGCGCCTCTATCCCTCTGATTTGTTGCGGTCTAACCGAGGGCAAGGGTATTTTCAACCAGCGCGATAAATTATCCCCGGCGCAGACGATCCAGTGCGCCCTGAAGAATGTAGCTGGCGGCGAGCTTGTCGACGACTTCGGCGCGTTTGTTGCGGCGCATGTCGGCTTCGATCATCATGCGGGTGACGGCGCTGGTTGACAGGCGTTCGTCCCAGAAAACGATGGGTAAATCGATGCGCTGGCCGAGGCTGCGTGCAAAGGCGCGGGTCGACTGGACGCGCGGGCCCTCGCTGCCATCCATATTGAGCGGCAAGCCCAGGACGATGCCAACCGCCATGTTCTGAGCGATCAGTTCATCAAGACGAATGGCGTCGGCGGTGAATTTGGTGCGCTTTATGGTTTCGAGTGGGGTGGCCGAATAGCGCATGCCGTCGGATACGGCGACGCCAATGGTTTTTGTACCCAAATCAAGGCCCAGCAGCTTACCGGTGGCGGGCAGGGCGCTGAGCGGATTTTCGAACGGTTCGTCGGACATGGTGCGGTTCGCCTTGAGTTCTTGTGTCTCTCCTATAGTTTTGCGGCCGATTTGGCGACGGGGCAAAGCAATGAAACTGACGTGGTTTGGCGGCACGACGACGCGTATTCATATTGGCGGGCAGATATTGGTGCTGGATGCCAATGGTGCACCCGGCGGGATTGATCAAACGGAGTTGGTTTCGGGCGCCGACCAGACTTTGGAATTTGGAGGCGAATTGCCTGTGGCCAGCGCTGCAGATTGGGTGCGGCGGCTGGCGCCAAAGGTTCTAGATGATGATGGCGTTGTCGCGCCGGTGCAAATCTGGCGATTGTCGGCGGGCGTGTTGCTGGTCGACGCGACGGGGGAGGCGCCATTGGTGTTGGCGCGTGGGGAGGCACCGGGATTCGGACGCTGGGGACGCGATGCGGTGGTGGTGATTTTTGGCGATGGGGCAGAGTTGATCACGTTCGGTCGGGCGGTGTTGAGCGAGAATGGACCCCGGCTGTTGGCGCTGGCGGGAGCCGAGGTGGCTGTGGACATGGCTGTGCCCGCATTGAGCGCGCATTTGGACGGCGCCGGATTGTTGGCACTTGAAGCGGGGATGGGTGTCGAGGTCTAACGCCGGTGATGCGCCGTGGCAAAGGGGCATTGCAACTTGGGGTGGAGCATTGTTAAAAGCGCTGCAAAGCGGAATTTTGCCGCAACTCTCCCACTCTCTGGAGGATGAACATGTCGGTCGATGCCGCAACGGTCAAGCGTATCGGAAGTCTTGCCCGTATAAGAATTGAAGACAGCGAAGTTGGTACCTATCAGGACGAGCTCAATGTGATCCTTGGGTTCGTCGAGCAATTGTCCGAAGTTGATGTGAGCGGCGTCGAGCCGATGACATCGGTGATGCCGATGAGTTTGCGTCGGCGCGATGATGTGGTCAGCGATGGCGGTTATCCCGAAAAGATTGTGGCCAATTCGCCGTTGAGCGAAGACAATTTCTTCATGGTGCCGAAGGTCGTGGAGTAATCCATGGCCGTTTCCGTCGCCATAGAAACACCATTGCAGGACGATGTACGTCGGCTGGTTGCGGCACTCAATGCGCATTTGGTGCCGTTGTCGCCGCCCGAGTTTCAGTTCAAGATGACCGTCGAGCAGATGGCCGGTGAGGATACATCGGTGTTTGTTGCGCGGCGTGAAGACGGCTCGGCGGTTGGTATTGGTGCGCTCAAGGTGCATGCCGATGGGTTGGGTGAAGTCAAACGGATGTATACCGATCCGACAGTGCGCGGGCAGCGGGCCGGTTCGGCTTTACTCGAGGCCATAGTGGCGCTGGCGCGGCACAAGGGATTGACCAGAATGATGCTCGAAACGGGCGAAGGGCCGGGTTTTGCCGGTGCGTTTCGGCTCTATGAGCGAGCGGGCTTTACTGTGCGCGGTGCTTTTTTGGACTATCCGGCGAGCGAGTGGTCGCGGTTTTATGAAATGGCGCTCAGTCCGGAGGTTTCGGCATGAAGCGCATATTGGGCGCACTGGCGCTGGCAATGTTGCCGGGCGTTGCGTTGGCGCAGACTGATCCGGTCGAGCAGGACAGGCTTTATGTCAGCGATCCGGCGGCTTGCCAATTGTTGGAAACCAAGGGCGTTAGCGCGTTTGAAGATCTGGATTTTACCACGCTCAGTTTTGAACAAGGCATTCAATCGCTGGAATTTCACTGCAATTTCTTTGATGTTAAAACCAAGCCGGGCAATGCCTTCACGCTGGTTTCCGCTGTTTGCGAAACGCCGGGCGAGAACTATCCCGACATGTTTTCGATTGGCCGCTATAACGACGACACCATTCAGGTTACCTCGATGTCCGATTCCATGTTTTCTCTGTTGAGCGATGGGGAGGGCGCTGGGGAGGCCGAAGAAAATCCACTGCCGCTGGGCGTGACATTATATCACCGCTGCGAAAATCTAAGCGAGTTACCGCGTTGACCGAATTGAACAAACTAAGCCTTGCCGCCGCCCGGAAGGGTCTGTTGGACAAGAAATTTTCCGCAACCGAGCTGACCAGCAGCTATCTGGACGCGATTGGTGCGGCCAATCCGGCGCTTAACGCCTATGTGGCGGTGACGGGCGAGCAGGCGTTGGATAAGGCCAAGGCCAGTGATGCCAAGCTGGCGGTTGGTGAGGCGGGCACGCTTGAGGGCATTCCGCTAGGGGTCAAGGATCTGTTTGCGACCAAGGGCGTGCACACCCAGGCGGCGAGCCATATTCTGGATGGGTTCAAACCTGAATATGAATCGAGCGTCACGGCCAATCTTTGGCGCGACGGCGCGCTGATGCTGGGCAAGTTGAACATGGATGAGTTCGCGATGGGCTCGTCCAACGAGACGTCGTATTATGGACCGGTGGTGAGCCCGTTCCGGGCGGAAGGCTCCAACGCCAATCTGGTGCCCGGGGGATCCTCAGGTGGTTCGGCGGCGGCGGTTTCGGCGTGGCTTTGCGCCGGGGCCACGGCAACGGATACGGGCGGTTCAATCCGCCAGCCAGCGGCATTTACCGGCACCGTGGGAATGAAGCCGACCTATGGGCGGTGTTCGCGCTGGGGGACGGTGGCGTTTGCATCCTCGCTGGATCAGGCCGGGCCGATTACGCGCACGGTTGAAGACGCTGCGATGCTGATGACATCCATGTCGGGGTTTGATCCCAAGGATTCGACCAGCGTTGATATTGCGGTGCCCGATTTTGCGGCCGCGATCGAGCGCGGGGTCAAGGGGCTGACGATTGGCGTACCGCGTGAATATCGCATGGATGGAATGCCACAGGAGATAGAAACACTCTGGCAGCAGGGGATAGAGTGGCTGAAGGCTGAGGGTGCGACGTTCCAGGACATTTCGCTGCCGCACACAAAATATGCATTGCCGGCCTATTATATCGTCGCACCGGCTGAGGCCTCGTCCAATCTGGCGCGCTATGACGGGGTGAAATACGGGCTCAGGGTGTCGGGCAAGGACATCACCGACATGTATGAATTGACGCGGGCCGCCGGATTTGGCCGTGAGGTCAAGCGCCGTATCATGATTGGCACCTATGTGCTGTCGGCGGGTTATTATGATGCCTATTATTTACAGGCACAGAAGGTCCGCACGTTGATCAAGCGTGATTTTGAGGAGGCGTTCAATTCGGGCGTGGATACAATCCTGACCCCGGCGACGCCTTCTGCGGCATTTGGGATTGGCGACGAAGCCATGGCTGCAGACCCGGTAAAAATGTATCTCAATGACGTTTTCACAGTAACGGTCAATATGGCTGGGTTGCCGGGCATTGCGGTGCCCGCTGGTAAGGATGGCAAAGGGTTGCCGCTGGGGCTGCAACTGATCGGCAAGCCGTTTGACGAAGAGACATTGTTTGCCGCAGGCCGGGTTATCGAGCGCAGCGCAGCGATGGATTTTTCGCCCAAAGCCTGGTGGTAATTACCCAGGCGGCATTTGACGCGGCGGTTCGCGCCGGTGATTTTGTCGAGGGGCATGATCTTTCGGCGATAGACTGGCGCGATTTACCATCGGGCGATGTGCGGGTGCGCAATTGCTCGCTTGTGGCCGGCGACCTGTTGCAGGGTGAATTGAACGAAGCCGATTTTGAGGCGGTCACATTTGTTGACTGCCGGTTCGGTGGAGCGGAATTGACCAATGCCCGCTTTTCCCAATGTAGTTTTTTCGATGCTGAGCGACGGCTTGGTTGTGATTTTGCCGACGCGCAAATGCGTGGAGCAAGCTTTATCGACTGCAACCTGTCGATGAGCCGATTTGCCGGTGCCAACCTGCATGCTGTGCATTGGCAGGGATGCAAGGGGGCGGGCGCCGATTTTGAGGATGCCAGTTTCTCCCGCAAGAGCGGTCGGACGGTTTCGGTTGCCGGCAGGTTTGTCGATTGCGCGCTAGATTACGTCAATTTCACCCGCGTTTGTCTTGATGATTGTGTTTTCGATGGCAGCAGCCTGCGTCAGGCGGATTTCAAACGGTGCAGCATGGTGGGTGCAAGTCTGCAGAGAGCGGATTTGATTGGCGCGGTTTTTGATCAGGCGCGATTGGACAATGGGGACTTGCGCGGTGCGGTCCTCACGGGCTTTGACATCACCGGCCTTGAGGGTTTTGCCGGGATAAAACTCAACGATTCTCAATTGGGTGCCGTGGTCGGGCCGCTCGGGGTTCGCGTGTTCCCCGGCTGAATTTTTGGCGCAAACTTGATTGCCGCGGCCATGAAGGCTATGTGCGGCGCAATAGATATTTAGGCGATGGTATTGCCAAGAGTTCAGGTGCATTGAATGGCGACAGATATTTTTACAACGCTGGATTGGTCCGAACCGCCAAAAGACTTGTCCAAACCATTGCAAGCCCTGTGGTGGCTAAAGAAGGGTAGTTTGCGCGTTGGACCCGAGTGGGAACAGGCGCATAATATCGTGCAGGCCATGGAAGGCGTGCAGGCGTTCGATTGGGTGCATGCGTTGATGCACTGGATCGAGGCCGACATGGGCAATGCAGATTATTGGTACCGCCGCTCGGGCAAGAAGCGCGCGACAGCCAGCGTTTCGGCTGAGTGGGAACATATCGCTGTGGCGCTCAGCGAGATGACCAAGCACTAAGCGGGTTTGGTTTTCCGGCGGTGACGGGTTTCAGGTAGCCGAGAAGGATCATCGCCCCTGTCGTCATGTACCAAAGCGTATTGGGCCAGGCGGCGAAGCGTTCCATGACGCCGCGACCCAGTCCGAGATAGATTTCGCTGCCGTAGAGCACGGATGCGAGGACGCACACAACGCCGGTCAGGATCGAATAAATAGCGTAGCCCGCGTTTGTGCGTAGCGTTGCCAGACCAATCGCCATAAAGCCCAGCGCCCCGACGAGAAGAGCAAACGTCGCGCCCAATGAATGCAGCGTCATGCTGACATTGAAGGGGAAGATGCCGGCGATGAAGGCGCCGTCGCCGCCTAGCGCGAGCAACCACAAGCCAGCCAGAACAATGCGCCGACGCGGCCAGATGCTGCGCGTCGCCCATGTGCCCAGCACAACCAGAATGCCGTTGATGGCCAAACCGGCGTTAAAGACGAGGTTGAGCGGGGAACAAACATATTCGATTCCATCGGGGGCCGGATTTTCAACCCCGCACAATGTTGCGCCCAAAAGGCTGATGTCATTGGGAATCATGGAATAGTCGGACCAAAATGCCTGCGCCAGAAACTGGGCGAGGAAAAATTCGACCGTGAGGAGCCAGATGATCGCGCCGGTACGGAGTGATATATGCATCGGCGCGATCCTCTTTTGGTTAGCACTTTCCACCAGTCAGCTGCGGCAAACTAACGATTATCGACCTGGCTGCGCACCAGTTCGAGACCGCGCCGTGTGATCCGATAAGGCTTGCCGTTTGCCGAGGCGATCGCCTTTTTTGCTTTCAGTTTTCTGAATAGGCGCAAGTCGCAATTGTACATCAACCACCCCTCCCGATTGAAAAACTCGAGCCCGATGGGCTTGCCCCTATGGTCTTTGAGCAGCGCAATGCGACCGCCCTGGGCAAGTGCATGAAGCACCCGCTGTTCGTCTCTGGAAATATCCATGAATAATATGCCCGGCAATGGGCGGTAGTCGTGCCAAATTACGACCAATCCGCGCAAACAAACGCTCACGCCACCAGCAGTCGCATGGTGACGTCCAGTTCGTTTAGGCCCCGTCAACTCGTGGACGGGGCGTTAGCGGGTCTCAGACTGGTTAGACATAAACTTGGCCTTCTTTGCCAGCATAGGTTATGCCCAAAACATCGCGCCGCCAACGACGGCGTGAGAAAATTTTGAATTTAAAGCGGGGTCAGTGCAAACTGGCCACACCAACGACCGGACGAGCATTGGATGACGTCGTGAAAAGTGCCAAAATGCCTACTGAATGCGTAACCAAGGATGATGTTCGGGTTGAAATCGACCGAATCGATCATGCATTGATAAATTTGTTTGCTGAACGGCACCACTATGTGACCCGGATGGCAGAGATCAAGACCGACCCGCACGAGGCGCGCGATCCGGCACGGATCGAGTCTGTCATTGAACGCGTACGAGAACGCAGTTTGGCACTTGATCTTGATGAAGATCAGGCTGAACTTGTGTGGCGGACCCTGATCGACTGGAACATCAACTACGAGAAGGGGATTATCGCCGCGCGACGCGCGAGATAGCGGAGGAATGCATGCAGGCCGTCAGCATCCGCAAAGCAGAGACAACAGATGCTTCGATCCTGATCGAGATCGGGTTTCAGGCCTGGGAAACCAGTATTTTGCCGATCCTGGACCCGGCGCCCAATTTGCGCGAGATCGAGATGCAGCGGTTAAGACAGGCCGTCAGCGCTTCGCTGGACCGCGTCATCGTTGCCGAAATGGAGCGCGAGGTCGTGGGGTGGTGCTCACGATTGGCGGGTCGCGCCTATATCCCATATCTGTTTGTGACGCCCGACATGCAGGGGCACGGTATCGGATCTATGCTGTTGCGGCGCATGGAATCGATGATTGAACTGTCGGGCGCTGACCGGGTTCGACTTGAAACGCCGGCTGACAATGTCCGGGCTGTGCGGTTTTATGAAAAGCAAGGCTATCACATTATGTCGCGCCCGGCGGATCAACCAGCACATCGAGCCTATTTGAGCATCTGGCTGGAAAAGCCGCTGTCGCCATTTTTGGGGGCGATTGCAGACGACGAATGACGGCGGCAAAATTCTTGCTCCGAAGGGCGGGTGTCGGAGAGGCGCCAATTCTGGCCGCAGTCGGCATCGGAGCATGGTCAGCCAGCGCCTTTGCCGATTTTGACAGGGGACGCACTGACAGGTTTGAACTGGAAACCGAATTTTGCCGGTTCTGTCGCGAGTATGCTCATTTGATTACGGTGGCGTGGCGCGATGACCGAGCCTTGGGTTGGGGCGCGCGCGAACATGATGATTTTCGAATTTCGGACTTGTGGGTGACGCCATCGGCACAGGGGCAGGGTGTTGGTGCGGCCTTGCTTGTGAAGCTGGAAAACGATATCCGCAAAGCCGGACACAGGTTCGCAGAGCTTGAGACCTATGCTGGCAATTCTGGCGCGATCCGATTTTATCGCCGACAGGGGTATGAGATTGTCTGGCAAGGCCTTAAGCATTCGGACAGTTTGAACTACGCATTGGAAAAAGTGCGACTCGTGAAGTCTTTTGAACGCGAGCCGCCGAATGACACAAGGTTTCCGGCACCATGAGCCTCATCGATACGCGCACGCCCAACCCCAAATATTTCATCGCCGGGGCAACAGGGGATTGGGAAATTGTTGTCGGCATGGAAGTGCACGCGCAGGTGACCTCGGAGAGCAAGCTGTTTTCGGGTTCATCGACCGAATTTGGCAAGGCGCCCAATTCTAATGTTTCGTTCGTTGATTCCGCCATGCCAGGCATGTTGCCAACCATCAACGAGGAATGTGTGCGCCAGGCGGTTCGGACCGGGTTGGGCCTAAAGGCCGCGATCAACAAGCGGTCGGTTTTTGATCGCAAGAACTATTTCTATCCGGACCTGCCGCAGGGTTATCAGATTTCCCAGTTCAAGGACCCGATTGTGGGCGAGGGCATGGTCTTGCTCGATATGGGCGAGGACGGCGAGATCGAGATTGGTATTGAGCGGCTGCATCTGGAGCAGGATGCGGGCAAGTCCATCCACGATCAGCATCCCAATATGAGCTTTGTGGATTTGAACCGCTCGGGCGTGGCGCTGATGGAAATTGTCAGCAAGCCCGATCTGCGATCGTCTGAAGAAGCCAAGACATATCTGGCAAAATTGCGCACGATCCTGCGCTATCTGGGCACCTGCGACGGCAATATGGAGCAGGGTTCGATGCGCGCCGACGTCAATGTTTCCGTTCGGCGGCCGGGCGGCGAGTTCGGCACGCGCTGCGAAATCAAGAATGTGAACTCGGTGCGGTTTGCCGGGCAGGCGATTGAATATGAAGCGCGACGCCAGATTGATATTTTGGAGGACGGCGGCTCGATTGATCAGGAAACGCGCCTGTTTGATCCCAAGCTGGGCGAGACGCGCTCGATGCGCTCCAAGGAAGAAGCGCACGATTATCGCTATTTTCCGGACCCCGATTTGCTGCCGCTCGAATTTGATGATGCGTTCGTTGCAGACCTTGCGGCGCATATCCCTGAATTGCCTGATGAGAAGCGGGCGCGGTTTGTCGGCGAATATGGTGTGACGCCCTATGATGCGATGGTGTTGACGCTGGACCGCGAGGCCGCTGATTTTTACGAAACCACAGTCAAGTTTGGTGACAAGGCGCGAGACGGCAAAGCGGTGGTCAATCTGATCATGGGAGATCTGTCGGCCTATGCGAATACGCAGCAGGTCAGTTTCGCGGAAACCCATGTGACCCCGAGTCAGATTGCGGGAATTGTTGATCTGATCGCCAATGACACGATTTCGACCAAGATCGCCAAGGATGTGCTGGCGATGATTCTCAGCGATGAAAAGGACGCGGACCCCGCTGAATTGGTGGAGCGCAAGGGCCTCAAGCAGGTAACCGATACTGGCGCAATCGAGGCGATTATTGATGAGATCATTGCAGCCAACCCGGATCAGGTCGCCAAGGTATTGGCCAAGCCGACAATGGTGGGTTGGTTTGTCGGTCAGGCGATGAAAGCGTCAGGCGGCAAGGCCAATCCGAAGGCGCTTAATGAGTTGATGAAGAAGAAACTGGGGCTGGAATAGGCATGGCAAAGGGCTATTGGATCGTCAGTCTCGATATCACGGACACTGAAGCCTATGGCGCTTATCAGGCGTTCGTTCGGCCGTTCCTTGTGGCCAATGAAGGGCATTTCATTGTGCGGGGTGGCCAAAGCGAGGTGGTTGAGGGCAGTTCGCGGTCGCGGCTGGTGATCGTCGAATTTCCAAGCCTTGAACACGCGCGTGCCGCTTACCACTCCGATGCCTATCAAGAGGGCATGCAGAAGCGATTGAAGGCGAGTGTTGCGGATTTCGTGATCGCCGAGGGTTTTGACGCTTAAGCGATTGCGTCAGTTCCCCAGCGTTCAAACGCTGGCGCGTTGCCAGCGTCGGACGATGCGACCATCTATTAGAAGCAGACCAACAAAGATCGCGGCCATGCCCAGATAGTGCGAGGGTTGCAGGGTTTCGCCCAAGAGCGTTACACCCAGCATGATGGCTACCACCGGCGCGATGAAGGTGTTGGACGCGAAGTTGGTGGCCCCAATGCGTGGCAGGAGCCGATACATGATCTGGAACGCCAAGGCGGTTGAGATCAAGCCGAGCGCCAGCCATGCGGCCCAGGTTTCGATGTGGGTTACGTGGGGAATGCCTTCGCCGACCAGGGCGACCGGCACGGCAGCGATAGAGGCACCGGTCAGGGCGATTGTTGCCAAAACGGTCGGTTCGACGGCCTTGAAGCTGCGGGCGACGTTTAGGGTTATCGCATAAAGAATGGTGGCCATCAGGCAGGCGGCAATGCCCCAGAGGCGGGTGGAACCGCCCGCCGAAAGCGCGGGCCAGGCGATCAGCGCGGCACCGGCAAAGCCTGCCAGGACGCCAAAGCTCTTGTTGGTGCTGGCTTTTTCGCCGCCGGGCCAGAAATTTGAAACAATCACAGTCATGATCGGGGTGAGGGCATTGATGATGGCGGTCAGGCCACTGGGGATGACCTGTTGGCCCAAGGGAAAGAGCGTGAAGGGGATGGCATAACTGAAAACGCCTAGAAGCATGAGTTTGCCGATCAGCGCCGGATCGCGGGGGACGGGCTTTTTCATGGCCATCAGAGCAAGCCAACTGGCAATTGCCGCAATGGAGACGCGTCCGGCGGATACCCAGATGGGGCCGATTTCGCGAATGAGCACGGCGTTGAACAAAAACGAGCAACCCCAGATGCTGCCGATGAAAATAATTAGTAACCAGTCACGCACGGACATTGATTCCACTCCAGTTAGACGTGGCAGGCTATTCCTGTGAGATGGCCAGGTCGAACCGATTTTGACAATGGGTGTGATCAAAATGCGTTATGGACGCCAAAATGGAGGCAGATGGGCTGGCTTGCCTAATGGGGCAACCCATGACAAAAACGCGCAATAGTCTGGGGAGAGTAGAAGTGGCCAAGCTGGTGGGGTTTTACCCCGGTTCATTTGATCCGGTGACCAACGGTCATCTTGATGTTGTTGAGCGGGCCTGCAAGCTGGTGGATACGCTGGTGGTGGCCGTTGGTTCCAACGCGACCAAACAGCCCCTGTTGGCGCATGAAGCGCGGTTGGTTCTGCTGGAGCAGGTGTTGGCGCCGGTGGGCAAACGCACCGATACCGAATTCAGGATCGTGGATTTTTCCGGGCTGATGGTGCATGCGGCGCGCGACCATGGCGCCAAGCTGATCATTCGCGGCCTTCGCGATACCACCGACTATAATTATGAAATGCAGATGGTGGGCATGAACGCGCAAATGGCGCCGGACCTGCAGACGGTTTTCCTGCCCTCCAGTCCGCACGTGCGGCACATCTCGGCCACATTGGTGCGCCAGATAGCGCAGATGGGCGGCGATATTTCCGCCTTTGTTCCACAGATCGTTCTCAAGGCTTTGAACCCATGAATATTTTTTCATCGTCGCGCCGCTCGTTTATTGCCACCGTGGCATTTGCTGGTGCCGCAGTAGTTGCCAGTCTGTTTCCGGGTGCTGCGTTGGCGCAGACGCCGGCAGGCACGCCGCACATGATGCTGCAGCTTGAATCCGGTACGGTTGATATTGAGCTGGAACCCAGCCTAGCGCCGAACCACGTGGCTCAAATCGTCACGCTGGCCGAGCAGGGTTTTTATGATGGAATCGTATTCCATCGCGTGATTGAAGGTTTCATGGCCCAAACCGGCGACCCGACTGGTACGGGTATGGGCGGATCTGATTTGCCGGACATTAATGCCGAGTTCACCAGTGAGCCATTTGTGCGCGGCACTGTGGGCATGGCGCGTTCGCAAGACCCCAATAGCGCCAATTCTCAGTTCTTCATCATGTTCGCTGATGGCAGCTTTCTGAACGGGCAATATACCGTGTTCGGCAAGGTGGTTTCGGGCATGGAATTTGTCGACCGGCTGAAAAAAGGTTCCCAAGAACAGAACGGCACGGTTGCAAATCCCGACAAGATCGTGAAAGCAACCATTGAATACCGCGAGTAGCAGCGCTACCTGCATTTTCACAAACAACAGGAAGTGAGCCTCATGGCCGATTACGCCGATCCCGAAAACACCCTCGTCATTGAAACCTCGCAGGGCAATGTGGTTATTGCCATGCGCCCCGACCTCGCGCCAAACCATGTTGCGCATATCAAGAAGCTGGCGCGCGAAGGCTTTTACGATGGCATCGTGTTCCATCGCGTAATCGAAGGCTTCATGGCGCAGACCGGTTGTCCGCAGGGTCGCGGTACAGGTGGTTCGAAGTATCCAGACCTGAAGCAGGAATTCAATGCTGAGCCACATGTGCGCGGCACGACGTCGATGGCCCGCTCGTCCAATCCCGACAGTGCCAACTCGCAATTCTTCATCTGCTTCGACGACGCGCCATTCTTGAACAAGCAGTACACTGTCTGGGGCAAGGTCGTTGAAGGCATGGAGAATGTCGACAAGATCAAGCGCGGCGAGCCTGTGCAGAACCCTGACAATATGGTTTCGGTTAAAGTTGCAGCCGACATCGCTGCTTAATACCAACACCTGATTTTCGTTCGGCGGCGTGGGTTTTGCCTGCGCCGCCGATCTTGTTCATGCCAGCCGAAAATTGCGATGAGCCCATGCGCGTTTCCGATTTTGATTTCGAGTTGCCCGAGCGTCTGATTGCATTGCATCCGGCTGAACCGCGCGACAGCGCGCGCCTGTTGGTGGTTGATCCCGTCCACGGGTTATCAGACCGGCATGTGCCAGACCTCGAACGGCTGCTCAGGGCGGGCGACGTTCTGGTTATTAATGACACGCGCGTGCTGCCTGCTGAACTAAAGGGGCAACGCATTCGGGGCGAGAATCGCGCCAACGTATCGTTCAACCTGCACAAGCGGGTTGATGCGTACACCTGGCGGGCCTTCGCGCGCCCCGCCAAGCGTCTGGCACTGCTGGATCGGCTGGCGCTGGGCAATGGGGAGGCCGACGCGCTTGTCGCCAAGGTTTCGGGCAAGGGCGATACCGGCGAAGTTACCCTTGAATTCGAATTGGGTGGGGCGGTTCTCGACGAGGCGATCAAGGCGCACGGCGCGATGCCGCTGCCACCCTATATTGGTGCCAAGCGCGACGCTGAAGAGCGCGACAAGACTGATTATCAGACCGTTTATGCACGCAAGGACGGCGCGGTTGCTGCGCCGACGGCGGGTTTGCATTTTACCGATGCGCTGCTGGAACGCCTGCAAGACAAGGGCGTGGTGATCGAGCGGATTACGCTGCACGTTGGTGCGGGCACATTTTTGCCGATGAAGGTGGATGACACGCGCGACCATGTGATGCATTCGGAATGGGGCGTGATTGACGCCGATACCGTGGCGCGCATTGTTGCGGCGCGAGAGGCGGGGCATCGCGTCGTGGCGGTTGGCACCACAAGCCTGCGCCTTTTGGAAGCGGCTTCCCAGGCTACAGGGACGCTGCGCGCGTTTAGTGGCGACACCGATATTTTCATCACGCCGGGCTATAGATTTCGTACAGTTGATGCGTTGATGACGAATTTTCACCTGCCCAAATCGACCTTGTTCATGCTGGTTTCAGCGTTTTCCGGCATGGGCTTGATGCGTGAAGCGTATGAGTACGCTATTAACGATGGCTACCGCTTCTATTCCTATGGCGACTCATCCCTGCTATTGCGGGCTGAACAGCCAGAACCAGAAGACGAATGAAACAAGTCAGCTTTACCCTAGTCGCCACCGATGGTGCAGCCCGGCGTGGCCGCATTGACACGCCCCGAGGCGATATCCAGACCCCGGCGTTCATGCCTGTCGGCACCGCCGGCACCGTCAAAGCGATGTATCCCGAACAAGTGCGCGAGACGGGCGCCGACATTGTTTTGGGCAATACATATCATTTGATGCTGCGGCCGGGCGCGGAACGGGTGGCGGGGCTGGGTGGCCTGCACACATTCATGGATTGGGAACGGCCGATCCTGACTGACAGCGGCGGATTTCAGGTCATGTCGTTGAGCCAGTTGCGCAAGCTGACCGAACATGGCGTGACCTTCAAATCCCATATTGATGGGTCCTCGCATGAGTTGACGCCCGAGCGTTCGATCAAGATCCAGACGCTTCTTGACAGCGATATCATCATGCAACTCGATGAGTGCATTTCGCTGCCAGCTGAGCGTAAAGAAATCGAGCGGGCGATGGAATTGTCGTTGCGGTGGGCAGACAGATCCAAGTCCGCGTTCAACAATCAAGCCAACCGGGCATTGTTCGGCATTGTGCAAGGGGGCGACGATGCCTCGCTGCGGGCTCGATCTGCCCAAGGGCTGACCTCTATCGGGTTTGATGGTTATGCGGTTGGCGGTCTTGCGGTGGGTGAACCACAGGAAGTGATGTTTCGGGTTCTGGATGAAATCGTGCCGGAATTGCCCGAGGACCGTCCGCATTATCTGATGGGTGTTGGCAAGCCAGACGATATTTTGGGCGCCATTGGGCGTGGTATCGACATGTTTGACTGTGTGCATCCGACGCGGGCGGGCCGACATGGGCATGTCTATTCGCGGTTCGGCGTCATCAATTTGAAAAATGCACGGCATAAGGACGATCATCGGCCGATCGACGAAGCCTCGCCGAATTCAAACTGTCGACGGTTTTCGCGCGCCTATCTGCACCATCTGGTGCGGACCGAAGAGATCCTGGGGGCCATGATCCTGTCACAGATCAATCTGGCCTATTATCAGGAACTTGTGCAAGGCGCGCGGGCGGCAATCGAACGCGGTGGATTTACCGATTTTGCTGCGCAAACCCGGGCAAGCTGGTCCGCGGGCGACCTGCCACTACTTTAGCTAATAGTACTTCGCAACATGAAGGGTTCATCGCGATATGGCCAAATTCGGACGCAAGGCTGCCTTTGCGGCGCTGACCAAGCACAAGAAGCGGCTGGAAGATCAACCAATGCGCGTGCAGTTTGCGCTCGATCCGAACCGGTTCAAGCGCTATTCGGCGCAGGCGGGGGATATCCTTCTCGATTATTCAAAAAATCGCATCGATGAAGACGCCATGGCCGCCTTGTTCGACCTTGCGCGGGCTGCTGATGTCGAAGGGCATCGCACCGCAATGTGCGAGGGCGAGCATATCAATGTGACGGAAGATCGCGCCGTCATGCACATGGCGCTGCGCTATCAGGGCGATCATCCGATCCCGGTGGATGGTGAGGACGTCATGCCGGGCGTGCGCGACGTGCTGGCGCATATGAAGCAGTTTACCGACGCGGTGCGTGGTGGGGATATCCGTGGGCATACGGGCGAGCAGTTCACCGATATCGTCAATATTGGCATTGGCGGCTCCGATCTTGGACCCGCTATGGTCACGCTGGCGTTGTCGCCCTATGGGCGCGCCGAATTGCGGGCGCACTATGTGTCCAATGTTGATGGGGCGCATATTCATGACACGCTCAAGGGCCTTGATCCGGCCCGCACTATGTTTGTTATTGCCTCCAAGACATTTTCTACCGACGAAACGATGACCAACGCCGCCTCGGCGCGGGCGTGGCTCTCGGGTTCTCTGGGCGACGCGGCGGTCAATGATCATTTTGCCGCCGTTTCGACCAACCTTGAGGCCACAGGTAAATTTGGCATTCGCAGCGACCGCACGTTTGGGTTCTGGGACTGGGTTGGCGGGCGCTATTCGGTCTGGTCAGCGATTGGCCTGCCGATTGCGCTGGCGGTTGGGTTTGAAAATTTCGAAAAGCTGCTCAGGGGCGCCGACGCGATGGACCGGCATTTTTTGAGCGAACCGCTGGAAAAGAATTTGCCAGTGATCATGGCGGTGTTGGGGGTCTGGTATCGCAATGTCTGGGGTTTTTCGACCCATGCGGTGCTGCCCTATGATCAACGCCTGTCGCGTTTTGCGGCCTATTTGCAGCAGCAGGATATGGAATCGAACGGCAAGTCGGTGACGCTGTCGGGCAAGGCCGTCAACTGGTCTACGGGTCCCATCGTCTGGGGCGAGCCGGGCACCAACGGGCAGCATGCGTTTTATCAACTGATCCATCAGGGTACCGATGTTATTCCGCTGGATTTCCTTATTGCCGCTCGACCGCAAGAATCCTTGCCGCCGCATCACGACAAGTTGGTGGCCAACGTGTTGGCGCAGTCTGAAGCGCTGATGCTGGGCAAGACGATCGAGGAAGTGACAGAGGAACTCAGGGCGCAGGGGCTATCGAAGGCAGAAATCAAGGCGATGGCCCCGCATAAGGTGTTTCCGGGCAATCGCCCCTCCAACACGCTGTTTTATCAAAAGCTGACGCCCGAAACGCTGGGTAGTCTGATTGCACTTTATGAGCACAAGGTTTTTGTGCAAGGCGTGATCTGGAACGTCAATTCGTTCGATCAATGGGGGGTTGAGCTGGGCAAACAGTTGGCAAAGGCACTGTTGCCTAAGGTCGAGGGTAAGGTTTCGGGCGAGGGGCATGATAGTTCGACGCAGGGATTGCTGGGCTATTATTTGGCCAACAAGGATCAACAGGATTGATTGTTACCAGTGACGAGCAACTTGATAAGCTCAAGACCATCGGTAGTATTTGTGCTGTGGTTCTCAACAAGATGGCTGAAGCGCTTCGCCCCGGTATGACGACGGCGGAACTGGATGATCTGGGGCGGATATTGCTCGAGCAGGCCGGTGCACGTTCAGCGCCCCAGCTGACGTATGATTTTCCTGGCGCCACCTGCATTTCGATCAATGAGGAAGTGGCGCACGGCATTCCAGGGGACCGGGTGATCGGGCCAGGCGATCTGGTCAATATTGATGTTTCGGCGGAGAAAGATGGTTATTTTGCAGATATGGGGGCTTCCTACGTAGTCCCGCCGCAAAACGAGGTGTTGATGCGTCTGTGTCGGGATGGGCGCAAAGCGATGTGGGCGGGCATCCGTGAGGTTGCGCCCAAGGCACCGCTGGCCAATATTGGCAAGGCGATAGGCAAATTCGCCAAGAAGGGCGGCTACACGCTTATCACCAATCTGGCCAGCCACGGGGTTGGCGAAAGCCTGCACGATGAGCCGGGTGAAATTCCGACGTGGCCGGACAAATCCGAGCGGCGCAATATCGACGAAGGGCTGGTTTTCACCATCGAGCCATTCCTGTCGTTGGGCGGCAAATATGCGCGTGACAGTGATCTGGATGATGGATGGACGCTGGTGAGTGATCCCAAAGCGCCGTGCGTGCAATATGAGCACACGATTGTGGCGACCAAGCGTGGACCGGTGATTGTGACTGTGCCGCAAGGGTGATGCGGCGCGGGCGGGGTAAGGGCTCGGCTACCCATGCGTTGGTCAGGTCGGGAAATCGGAAAAACCGTCCTGTTCCCTCTGCCGCCTTGTCCGATTGACGCGCGCCGCATCGCTTGAACAATATCCGTAGAGCCGGTTTGGTTCCCCGATGGCGCGCTAAAAATGAAAGTTTGCGCCGAGCCGAATGGCACCGAAACGGAAGCTTGTGTCGGTCGGCGCGCCAGCACCGCTGAAGTAGGTTTGGGTGCCGAGATCGGTGTAGTCGTATTCGAGCTTGATGCTGACTTGTTCGCTCGCGGCGTACTCCACGCCGACGCCAGCGGTCCATCCGGAATGGTTTTGCGACTGGGAGAATGTGCCACCGAGTTGGGAATAGCTGCCGGTACCGCGACCAATGGCATATCCAGCGGTAATGAAGGGCATGAACTGATTGTAGGCGAGACCGGCGCGGGCGCGGGCTGTGCCATAATAGTCGAGGCCAAATGAGCTGTTGGTGATGCCGGCCACCGTCTGGGTGTGGTTTATGTTGGTGAATTGGCCGTCGATTTCGCCGCCAAGTATGAAGCCACCGAGGCTGAAATTGAAACCGGCCTGTGCGCCGCCGCCGAAGCCGCGCATGTCGTTTTGCTGGCTGGTGCCGGTCGCGGTCGAGGTTACGCTGCCAAAGCCATAGCCAAGACTGCCGCCTGCGTAAAAGCCATCCCAAGTGAATGCGGAGCCGCCGTAGGCGACGCTGGAAGATGGATCAACCCAACCTCCATCCTGCGCCTGGGCTGCCGTCGAGAAAATGGCGATGCAGGCGCTCAGAACGAGCGCCGCCGAAAAAGATTTTTGCATGGGATTGTCTCATTTTTGGTGTCGCGATCATCGCAAACGAGCGCAGCAGTGTCCAAGACGAACGGTTGGAAGGGCTAATTGTACGTAAACATTGAATGAATGGATTAGGCTTGGATTAACCAAGTTTGGTCAGTTACTTGGGGCACAAAGTGGCGATAGAATGTGGGCGGCGCGTATTTGCTGCGTTATTGCGGTTGACAGAACAGGGCCAGTAGCTATGTTCCGCCGCGACGCCAAAGGCGTCTGCGTGTGCCGGTAGCTCAGTGGTAGAGCATTCGACTTTTAATCGAATGGTCGAGGGTTCGACCCCCTCCCGGCATACCATCTTTCCCCATGACGGTTTGGACGATCATTGCCCTAAAGCGGGGTTCCGGAAAACGGAACCGGCATGCAGGCAATCGATATGCGCTCGAGCCGGGAACAAAGCGCTGTCGCTTCGCTCATCTGGGTAATGGGCCCGACCACGATACGCTTGTTTTCCGTATTGACCTGATCAACCAGCAAGGGGCCCAGGCCGAACAGCAATGGTCCCAATTTGATTGAAAGATCTTCCCATTCGGACTGCGCCTCGGAGAAGGGCACGCTGTGGCCAATGGCGATGCCAAAGGCATTTTCGTCGGGCGTTACCGTGGGTGCGTCGAGCGGTGCGGGAATGGGTTGCTGAGCGGACGAGTTGAGGGTTTCCAGCGGTTGCTGGCGAATTTTCACCGAGCCGCCGTCGGCGTCATAGGACAATGATTCGCCTTCCTTGATGCCGCCGGTCAGTGCAGAGCGATCAATCTGGGCCGAAGGGGGCAGCGCTTCGAGAAGTTTTGGCAGGCTGACCTCAAGGGAGCCAACGCGACGCGTGACTTCATTGTTGGCCTGTTCCTGTAGTGAAAAACGCGTCACCAAGGTATTGTTTTCGCGACGGAGGCGGGTGGCTTCATTGCGCAGGTCGCCGACCTGGCCCCGCAATTGTTCGAGGTTGGCACCCTGCAAGCGGGTAGCGTGCAGGCCCGAGAGAATTTCTGCTGGCAAAATGGCTGAGATGTTGGCGCTCATCACGGCAATGCCGCAACAAGCCAGCGCCACAATTCCCCAAATGGCGATGTCGGATTGCTGAAATTGGGCGGATGCTTTAGCCAATGCCGGACTCCGTGGCAGACAGTCGAATCAATGCGTCGGATGATGATACCATTGCTGACACGTTAGCGGTTCGCCAACGGAAGCGTGCGATATATTTGCGCAACTGAATTTTGCTGTGCCTGGAGAAGTGGACCATGACTGATTTGCTGTCGATTATTCTGGCTGCGGGCGAGGGCACGCGGATGCGATCGACAACCACCAAGGTTCTGCATCCTGTGGGTGGCATGCCCATCGTGGGGCATGTGGCTCGGGCGGCCCGCAGAGCTGGTTCAAACCGTATTGCCATGGTCACCGGTCCTGAACACCAGTCGATCCGCGATGTTGTCGGGGCCATGGACCCCGATATCCAGTTTTTCGAGCAGAGTGAAGCCAAAGGCACCGGGCACGCGGCGGCCATGGCGCGCGACGCATTTGCCGACGCTTCGGGTTACGTCGCGGTGGTTTATGGTGACCATCCATTGCTGCGAGGCGAAAATTTCCGGGTGGTGCTTGATCGGCTCGACGCGGGGCTGGATGTGGCAATTCTGGGGTTTGAACCGAACGACCCCACGGGCTACGGGCGCTTTATCACCGAAGGTGAGCGGTTATTGGCGATACGAGAGCATAAGGACGCGAGCGACAATGAGCGGCAAATAGGCTTGTGCAACGCCTGTATCCTGGCGTTTCGGGCTGAAGTTTTCCGCGATCTGATCGGCAAGCTGGGCAATGACAATGTGCAGGGCGAATACTATCTGACCGACATGGTTGGGTTGGCCAATGATGCGGGACACAAGGTTGGCTATGGCGTTGCGCCAGAAAACGATGTGATGGGCGTCAATGATCGGGCCCAGTTGGCGCGGGCGGAAGGGCTGTTTCAGGACGTGCGCCGCGACGACTTCATGGCGGCGGGCGTGACTTTGCGTGACCCGCGCAGCGTCTATTTTTCTTACGACACCGAGATTGCACGTGATGTGGTGATTGAACCCAATGTGGTGTTTGGGCCTGGCGTCGTGATTGATGAGGGCGCAACGATCCATGCGTTCTCGCATATCGAAGGCGCTCATATTGGGCCGAAGGCATCGGTGGGGCCATTCGCGCGATTGCGCCCGGCGGCCAATATTGGTGCCGGTGCCAAGGTGGGCAATTTTGTCGAGATCAAGAAGGCTGACGTCGGGGCGGGTGCCAAGATCAGTCACCTGAGTTATGTCGGCGACGCCATTGTCGGCGCTGATGTTAATATTGGCGCCGGGGTCATCACCGTGAACTATGACGGGTACAACAAGGCCCAAACGGTGATTGGTGCCAACGCCTTTATTGGCTCCAACACCTCCCTGGTGGCCCCGGTCAATATTGGTGAAGGTGCTTTGGTCGCCAGCGGCAGCGTAATTACCGAAGATGTGGAAGCTGATGCATTGGCTTTGGGGCGAGCGCGCCAGACCAACAAGGCAGGTCGCGGCAAGGCGGTGTTTGAACGAGCAGCGGCGTTGAAGGCCAGCAAGACCAAGGAGAAATAGCCGATGTGCGGTATTGTTGGAATTGTGGGCAGCGGGCCGGTTGCCGACAGGCTAGTCGATGCGCTCCGGCGGCTGGAATATCGCGGCTATGACAGTGCCGGGATTGCAACGCTGGATGGTGGCCTTATCGGTCGACGGCGGGCCGAAGGCAAACTGGGCAATCTGGCGCAGAAACTGGTGGGCGATCCGCTGGTGGGGCGGATTGGCATCGGCCACACCCGTTGGGCAACCCACGGCGCGCCGACCGAGCAGAATGCGCACCCGCATGCGACTGAGCGGGTTGCAATTGTCCATAATGGCATTATTGAAAATTTCCGTCAGCTGCTGGAGGACCTGGCCAGGGATGGTTATTCCCCCAAGACGCAGACGGACACCGAGTCCGTGGCGCTGTGGGTTACGCGGGAACTGGATCGTGGCGTGGCGCCCGAGCAGGCGGTTGCCAATACGCTCAAGCAATTGCGCGGGGCATTTGCGCTCGCTTTCATGTTCAAGGGCGACGAAAATCTTTTGATTGCGGCCCGTAGCGGCGCGCCTTTGGCCATCGGGTTTGGCGAGGGCGAGATGTATCTCGGGTCCGATGCGATGGCGCTGGCGCCGTTTACAGCCAAGCTTGCTTATCTCGAGGATGGCGACTGGGCGGTGATTACGCCGACCAGCGTTGTTATTCGCGATATGGATGGGGCGGTCGTTGAGCGCGCGCGGCAATTGTCGCAGGTTTCGGCGCTGCTGGTGGATCGCGGCAACCACCGCCATTTCATGGCCAAGGAAATTTACGAACAGCCAGAAACCATTTCGCACACGCTGAGCCATTATGTGGATATGGGCGCGGAGAAGGTTTCCATCCGCGAAACGATGCCGTTCGACTTTGCCAAATTGACCCGATTGACGATCAGTGCCTGCGGGACCGCCTATTTTGCTGGTGCCGTGGCAAAATACTGGTTTGAGCGCTATGCGCGCCTGCCGGTCGATATCGATGTGGCATCGGAATTTCGCTATCGCGAGCCACCGATGGAAATGGGCGGGCTTTCGCTCTTCATTTCGCAATCGGGCGAAACGGCGGACACTTTAGCCGCCTTGCGCTATTGCGCCGCGCAGGGGCAGCACGTTGCATCACTGGTCAACACGCAGGAATCGACCATCGCGCGGGAATCCGATGTGGTGTTTCCGATCTTGTGTGGGCCCGAGATCGGCGTGGCTTCGACCAAAGCGCTGTCGGCTCAATTGACGGCCCTGGCCAGTCTTGCCATTGCTGCGGGCCGGGCGCGCGGGGTGCTGAACGCTGAGCAGGAAGCGGACCTTGTGCGGGCGCTTATTTCGGTGCCAAACGCCGTTTCGCGCGCTTTGGGGCAAGAAGACCGGATCGTCGAGATTGCCAAAAAACTCTCCAAGGCCAAGGACGTGCTTTATCTTGGTCGCGGGGTGATGTTCCCGATTGCCATGGAGGGGGCGCTCAAGCTCAAGGAAATTTCCTATATTCATGCCGAAGGCTATGCAGCCGGGGAACTCAAGCACGGGCCGATTGCGCTGGTTGATGAAGCGATGCCGGTGATTGTGGTCGCACCGTCTGACGAGCTGGTCGACAAGACGCTGTCCAACATGCAGGAAGTGGCGGCGCGTGGCGGCAAGATTATTCTGATTACCGACGAAGCGGGCGCGGCTACCGTTGGGCAAGGTGTCGCGGAAACCATCCTGATACCGCAGGTATCGAATTTTGTGGCGCCGATTCTGGCACTGATACCCGTGCAGTTGCTGGCCTATCATACAGCTGTGGCAATGGGGACCGACGTTGATCAGCCGCGCAATCTGGCCAAGTCAGTGACGGTGGAATAGATCTTATCCCGCGCGAATGAGCGGGATGGCGAGGTCTTTGCGGAAGACATAGAGCAGGGTGCGCAGGGCGTCGCCTTCGGGACCGGTCAGGCCCGGATTTTTGGCAAGAGCGGCCTTTGCGTCGTCGTGCGCATAGTCGATCAGGTGGCGATGAACATCTGGCACGGCAAGGCGATAGCCGGGCATGCCGGACTGGCGGGTGCCCAGGACATCGCCCTGACCGCGCAGTTCGAGATCGCGCTCGGCGATGATAAAGCCGTCTTCGGTTGATTTGATGGTTTCAAGGCGGGCCTTGGCGGTTTCGCTCAAGGGATCCTTGTAGAGCAGCAGACAGGCGGAGCGAATGGCACCGCGCCCGACGCGGCCGCGAAGTTGGTGGAGTTGGGCCAGGCCGAAACGTTCGGCATGCTCGATGATCATGATCGACGCGTTGGGGATATCGACGCCCACCTCGATGACGGTGGTGGCGACCAATAATTTGACTTCGTTGGCAACAAATCGCTGCATGGCTGCCTGCTTGGCAGAAGCGCTCATTCGCCCATGGACAAGCGCTACCTGATCGCCAAACGCTTTTTGCAGTTCAGCAAATCGGTCTTCGGCAGATACGACGTCCAGATGTTCGCTTTCTTCAACCAGAGGGCAGACCCAAAAGGCCTGAGCACCTTCCTCCAGACGGGCGCGGAGGCGCTCGACGACCCGGGAATAGTCGGCGGCGGAAACGACGGCGGTGTCGATGGGTTGGCGGCCCTTGGGTTTTTCGCGCAGGGTACTGACAGCCATATCGCCAAAATGGGTGAGGACGAGGGTTCGCGGGATCGGGGTTGCGGTCATAACCAGCAAATCGGTGTGACGACCTTTTTCGGACAAAGCGAGACGCTGATGGACGCCAAATCTATGTTGTTCGTCAACGACATTGAGGCCCAGATTGTCAAAATCAACGCCGGACTGGAATAGCGCGTGTGTGCCAACAGCTATGGTCGTTTGGCCATTGGCGAGGCCAGCAAGGATCGAGCGACGTTCGGCTGCGCCCATTTTGCCCGTGAGCAGGGCTATGCCGATACCGGCTGCATCGCACAGTGGCTTGAGTGTCTTGTAGTGCTGGGTGGCCAAAATTTCGGTGGGTGACATCAAGGCAGACTGGGCATCGCTTTCGGCCATGGCGGCCATCGCCATAAGGGCAACAACGGTTTTGCCCGAGCCGACATCGCCCTGGAGCAAGCGCGACATACGGTCGGAGGAGCCGAGATCGGTACGGATTTCGTCTATCGCCGCGAGTTGGCCGGCGGTGAGGGAAAAGGGCAGGGTGTCGGTGACGCGGGTGGTGATCTCGCCAGTAAAGGTGCGGGCAACGCCGCGCGCGGCGACCATGGATGAGCGGATCAGCTGCAGCGTCAATTGGCCGGCGAAATATTCATCATAGGCCAGACGCATCCGAGCTGGACCCCAGAGTTCGGCGTCGGCAGGCGCATCCGGGACGTGAACAGCATGCATGGCGGTCGAGAAATCGGGCCAATTGAAATTGGCGACAGTGGCGGGTGGGATCCACTCGGGGATAGAGGGAATGGTTTCTACAACCTGCCGCACCAGTTTAGAGAGCGCCTTGGAGCTGAGACCATTGGTGAGCGGGTATATTGGTTCGACGAGAGGTAGCGTCGAGAACTTGTCGGGTTCAACGATATAGTCTGGATGGGTGATCTGCTTCTCGCCATTGAAAAAACCGATCTGGCCGGAAACGTAGCGCTCTTCGCCGACCGGCAGGGATTTTTCGACCCAACCGCCGTGGGCGCGGAAAAAGACCAGCTGGATTTCGCCGGATTCGTCGTGGGCGAAGACGCGATGGGGCACATACTGGCGATTGCGCGGCGCAGGCTGGTGACGGTCGATGAGCAGTTTCAAGGTAACGATCTGATTGAGGTAGGCGTCGGCAATGCCAACCTGCCGACTGCGATCAACGACGCTTGCTGGCATATGCATCAGGATATCGAGGGCGATGGCCTCCTGACCGTCGGGCGCGCCGAAAAAGCGGCTGAGCAGCGCAGCCAATTTGTCGCCCACCCCTTTAATGGTGTGAAGCGAGCGAAAGAGCGGGTCGAGACTGGTCGGGCGAGACACGATTCGGGGTTTCCTGTTGCGCCTTCAAGCTAGCCGCAGGTGCGTTGTTGCCCAAGCCCTAAGGTGCTGTTGGTCAGGCATTGATCGAATTGCGCGCAAAATACTGACAAGCGGGTGCAATGACGATATGAAAGCGGTCCAATCAACCATCACTCAGGATCATGGCGCTCAATGACTGCCGGTGACGACATTGCTATTCGCCGCAAGATGATACGCTATCGCGCGTGGCATCGCGGAACGCGGGAGATGGATCTGGTACTGGGGCCGTTTGCGGATGCCCATGTCGAATCGATGAATTCCGAGGGGTTGGATCGGCTGGAGAAGCTGATGAGCGAGGAGGATCCAGCGCTTCTAACCTGGGTCATGGGGCAGGCGGTGCCGCCGGAAAATGTTGACCGGGCCTTTCTCGACATAGTCATTGCCGACCATAGCGTGCGGGCGCGTTCATGAACGAGATGGTTCCGATCAAGCCAACGCGCACGCTATCGAATGTGCCCGACGGCATGCAGCCCATGGTTTTGGCGCGGCTGGTTGAGGAGCGATTGAAGGTGGCGCCGGATGACGCGGCCAGCGTCGTTTTTGTAGCGCGCGATGGACGGCGTTTGCAGCGTATGGCGGAGATTTTGAGCCAGATGTTGCCCGGCCATCCGGTACTTACACTACCTGCCTGGGATTGTCTGCCCTACGACAGGGTCTCGCCGAACGGGGTGACGATCGCGGCGCGGATGAATACACTTGCGGCGTTGACCTCGGGTGGGGTTAAGGGTGTGGTGGTGCTGACGGCAGTCAACGCGTTGATCCAGCGACTACCGCCGCGCGATGTTGTGGCTGGCATGTCGTTTTCAGCGGTTTCAGGCCGCATGGTGGACAGCGAAAAGCTGATTGGCTGGGCGGCCAATAATGGCTATCTGCGGGTGCCGACGGTTCGGGAGTCGGGCGAATATGCGGTGCGTGGCGGGTTGGTTGATCTGTTTCCAGCCAATGCCGAGTTCCCACTTCGATTCTGACTTTTTCGGGCAGACGCTTGAATCTATTCGTACATTTGATTCCGACACACAGCGCACCAATGGAACGCTTAAGCACATCGATTTGACGCCGATGAGCGAACTCGTCTTGACCCAAGAGACGATCAAGCGCTTCCGGCAAAATTATACCCGCAGCTTTGGTGGTAATACCGCTGACGATCAGCTTTATGCGGCTGTCAGCGGCGGTGCGCGCTATTCAGGTAGCGAGCACTGGTTGCCGTTTTTTTATGATCACCTGGACACGCTGGCTCAATATTGCGGTGATGCGCCGTTTGTTTTCGATGATCAGGCGATTGAGGCCTACTCGGATCGGCGGGGGCAGATTGACGACTATTACGAGGCGCGCGAAACTGCACGGGTGACGCCGCAGGTGGCCGGTAGCGGGGCACCGTACAAGCCTGTTCCGCCTGCCTTGCTGTATGCGGTGGACGACCATCCTTACGCGTTGGCGGGAGCCAGCGTCGTACAATTGTCGCCGTTTCTGGCGCCCAATGCGAACGACGATGAGGGTGGGCATATAGCGCCCAGTTTTGCCGCCGAACGTGCAGCAACCGATACCAATCTGTTTGAAGCAGTTGTTGAGCGGCTAATGGCGGAACGCCGCGCCGGGCGTCGCACCATCATTGCATGTTGGAGCGAGGGCACCCGCGACCGCATGGTGCAGGTGCTCAAGGACCATGGACTGACCAATCCGCGGTTGGCCGAAAATTGGCGCGATGCCGCAAGCACTAGCGCTGCGACCACGTCTCTAGTGGTGTTGGGACTTGAATCCGGGTTTGAAACCAAGGACTTGCTGGTTTTTTCCGAGCAGGACATTCTTGGCGAGCGCATTTTGCGGGCGCAACGCAAGAAGAAGGCCAGCGATGCGCTGACGGAAGCTACCAGTTTGGCTGCGGGCGATCTGGTGGTGCATGTCGATCATGGTATCGGCCGGTTTTTAGGCCTCAAGGTCATTTACGCGGGCGGGGCGCCGCATGAATGTGTCGAGATCGAATATGCGGGCGATACAAAGCTCTATCTACCGGTAGAAAATATCGAACTGCTGTCGCGCTATGGTGCGGAGGACGCCGGGGCGCAGCTGGACAAGCTGGGCGGCGTTGCCTGGCAGGCCAAGAAGGGACGCCTCAAAAAACGTATCCGCGAGATGGCGGAACAATTGATCAGGATTGCAGCGGCACGACTGCTCAGTCGTTCCGACCCAGTTGAAATCCACCCGGGTGCCTATGACGAATTCGTAGCGCGGTTTCCCTATGAGGAAACCGAGGATCAGTTGGCGGCGGTCGACGCGGTGTTTGAAGATTTGACCGCTGGCAAAGTGATGGACCGGCTGGTGTGCGGCGATGTCGGGTTCGGCAAGACCGAAGTTGCGTTGCGGGCAGCATTTGCAGTGGCCCTTGGCGGTCAACAAGTTGCGGTCGTCGTGCCAACCACTCTATTGGCCCGGCAGCATTTCAAGACCTTCAAGGAGCGTTTCGCCGGGTTGCCGGTCAATGTGCAGCATGCATCCCGGCTGGTGACATCGGCCGAGATGAAAGCGACCAAGGAAGGGCTGGCAGATGGTCAGGTCGATATTGTCATCGGTACGCACGCCCTGCTGGCCAAATCAATAAGCTTCAAAAATCTTGGCATGCTGATCATTGATGAAGAGCAGCACTTTGGCGTTGGCCACAAGGAGCGCCTCAAAGAACTCAAGGACAATGTGCATGTTCTGACCCTGACGGCGACGCCGATTCCGCGAACCTTGCAGCTGGCACTGACCGGCGTGCGGGATTTGTCGCTGCTGGCCACGCCGCCGGTCGACCGACTGGCGATCCGCACATTCATTTCGCCGTTTGACCCGTTGAGTGTGCGTGAGGCGCTGTTGCGGGAGAAATATCGCGGTGGGCAGTCATTTTATGTGGTACCACGGATCAAGGATCAGACCGAGATTGCCGAGTTCCTGATCGCTCAAGTGCCAGAGGTTTCCTTCGTGATTGCCAATGGGCAAATGGCGCCGGGGCAGCTCGATGACATCATGAATGCCTTCTATGATGGCAAGTTTGACGTGCTGGTAGCGACAACAATTGTTGAATCCGGGTTGGATATTCCAAACGCCAATACGCTGATCGTTCACCGAGCCGACAATTTCGGGTTGGCCCAGCTTTATCAGATACGTGGCCGTATCGGTCGGTCCAAGGCACGGGCTTACGCGCTGTTTACCGTGCCACCTGATCGGAAAATGACCGATACAGCAGAGCGGCGTCTCGGCGTGTTGCAATCACTAGAAAGTCTTGGTGCAGGCTTTCAACTGGCAAGCCACGATCTGGATATACGCGGGGCCGGCAATTTGCTGGGCGACGAGCAATCAGGCCATATTCGCGAGGTCGGGTTCGAACTTTATCAGTCGATGCTGGAAGAAGCCGTGGCGAACCTGCGCAGCGGGGAGGGGGAATATCAGGACGATAATGAATGGAGCCCCCAGATATCGCTTGGCATGCCGGTGATGATTCCAGAGACCTATGTGCCGGATCTGCAAGTACGGATGCAGCTTTACCGACAGTTGGGCGACCTTTCGGATGTGCGCGAAATTGATGCGGCGGGCGCAGAGTTGATCGACCGGTTCGGGCCTTTACCCGAGGAAGTTGAAGGTCTGCTCAAAGTCATCCTTGTCAAAGCCTTGTGCAGGGTTGCAAATGTTGAGAAAGTGGACGCCGGTCCGAAGGGAGCAGTGATAACTTTGCGCAATAATGAATTTCCGAATCCGGTGGCTCTGGTCAGGCTGGTTTCTGATGTCGCCAATCAAGTTCGGATCAAACCTGATCAAAAACTAGTGTTCGCGCGCAACTGGCCAACCGCCGAAGCGCGCCTCAAAGGGGCCGCGGGCATATTGTCGCGAATGGCCAAACTGGCCGAAAACGCTGACGGATGAGCACTTTCGCGGCAAATATTTACCTCTCGGACGACGATCCGCCACACTTTGTCTTTAAAGCTTTGGCAAGAACGTATGGTCATGTTATTGCCCGAATTCAGCACTTGAAGGGCAATTCATTGAAGGTGGCAAAGATGGCCACCGGGACTGCCAAGGAAGCCAAGGAAATTCTATGAACCTCAGGAAACCTCTAGTCGCCGGGATTTCGGTGGCTGCGATGCTGCTGTCCGCGATGTCGGCATATGCCCAGGATAATTCAGCGCCAGTTCCGGCCACGGCAACGCCCGTGCCGGCACAGAGCGATGCGCCCACACCGCCAGCCGTCGCGAGCCCGTGGCTCAAGGTTTGCGGCGACCCGATGGAAGATGGCAAGAAAGCCTGCATCATGAGCCAACAGGTCGTGGTCAACGGGCAACCACTCGCCTCGTTCACACTGCGTGACGATCCGGGTCAGGAAAGCCGGCTTCTGGCTGTGGCGCAGTTGCCGCTTGGCGTGCTGTTGCCGTTTAGCCTGACATGGCAAATCGACAGCGCAAAGCCTGTTCGCGTACCCTTCATGTTGTGCGATCCCGGCGGGTGTAGCTCGCAGCTCGTTATCAACGAGGCCTATATCAACTCGCTCAAGCACGGCAACACGCTTAAGCTGATCGCCAAGAACCGTTTCAACAAAGACCTTGTCATCAGTGTCAATCTTTCGGGCTTTACCGCCAAGTATGACGGTGAGCAGGACTATTCCTGGGACGAGTTCCAGAAAATCGCCAGCGGTCAGAGTGCACTGGATCAGAACAGTGGCGGTGCGGCACTCGAAAAGGGTGTTGCCGATCAGGCCGAAGAATTGCGCAAGAAGCTTACCGAGAGCGTCAAGCCCGATGGTGCTGCGCCCGCCAACTAGGATTGGCCAATTATCGAATATGGAAAGGGTGCCGGTGGCACCCTTTTTTGTTGGCTATCGCCGGCCCATGCCAATTGCGAAGGCTTGTTTGCGCAGAGCGGGCAAAAGTTTGAGCGCCCATAGGCCGCCGGAACGCAGCGCCTGGGCGGGCAGCATTTCCAACAGTAGTGACCGAAACAGCGCGTCGACGACCGAGCCGGTCTGGACCAGATCGGCATGGCGCAGCTGTGCATAGTCAGTGCTGGCGCGGCTTGCCCAATTGGGATCGGATTTGTTGATTGAACCGGCGATCTGGGCCAGATCGGCGACGTCGCGCAAACCGAGATTCAGGCCTTGCGCACCAATAGGAGGAAAGGCGTGCGCTGCTTCGCCGATAAGTGCGATACCGTTGCCGCCAGCTTTGTTTACGGTCAACGTGCTCAGCGGGAATATGAAACTGGACGACAAGATTTCCAGAGACCCGAACAACCGTTGCGATTTTTCCATCAGGCGGGCCGTTAGTGCCTCGGTGCCGCCCGATAGGGCTTGCCGGAGAGTTGAGTCCTGATCGATCCAGACCAGATTGGCGCGGTTGGCCCCGGCGGGGACCAAGGTGAAAGGTCCGTTGGAATAGTGGAATTCGACCGAGGCTCCGTTCAGCGGACGCCCAAGGGCGAGGTCGCACACAAGAGCGGATTGAGAAAAGGCGTGCTCGCGCGTCGAAAAGCCCGCCGCGCCGCGGACAAACGACTTTTTCCCGTCGGCACCGATGATCAGATTGGCGCAAAGTGTGGTGCCATCGGATAGCGTTAGGGTGTGAAACGCATCGCTCAAGGTAAGCGCAGCGAGAGTGCAGGGGGATGTCGTGATATTTTCAAGCGTTGCGGCGATATTTTTGAAGCTTTCGGTGAGCTTGATGTTGGCAAAATTCCAACCGAAGGCAGGAATATCTGCTTGTTGAGCGTCGAAGAGCGTTTCGGGTGCGCGCAACAGGCGATTTGTGGCGTCGATAATGCGAATTTGCGTCAAGGCATGGCCGAGCGCCTCGGGCGTATCGATCAATCCAGAGTCGGTGAGAAACTGAACGCTTGGCATCATCAGGGCAGAGGTACGCCGATCGGGCGGCACCTCTGGCGACAGGTGCAGCGTTTCAAGTCCTGCCTTTGCCAGAGTAATGGCGGCGGCCAGCCCGGTCAGACCGCCGCCGACGACAACGGCATCATATTGTGGTTCGAACTGGTTCATTGAGCATTGGCAAGTCGTTTGGCGTGCCCGCTGGGCACAAGGGCGCTGCCAGCATACGACCCGATGAACAAGGCGACCAGATAGATCCACAAATCATTGGGCAAAAAGGCAATCAGTGAAATTGCAGGGCCGGGGCAGATGCCGGACATTCCCCAGCCGACACCGAACAGGGCGGCGCCAATGATCAGGCGGCGATCGATCTTTTGATATTCGGGTTCATGAAAGGTCGTGTCAAAAAGGGGTTCTGCGCGGGCGCGACTGAAACGAACCGCAAAAAACATGACAAGAATGGCGGGAACAATAACAAATGCCAGGCTTGGGTCCCAACCCCCGGTTGGTATGGCGGTGAAATCCAGAAAGCGCAGTACTTTTAGCGGGTCAACCATTTGGGAGACGTAAAGCCCAGCACCAAACAAACCACCACTTAAGGCAGCCGTTGCCAGATATGGGAGGTGCAATCTGTGCATCAGACTATTCCTGTAATGGTGACGGTAATGATGGCGACGCCGAAAAAGACCAGTACTGCAACAAGCGAGCGCCTCGATAATCTGGCAAGCCCGCAGACCCCGTGCCCCGAGGTGCAGCCATTGCCGATTTTGGTGCCGATACCGGTCAAGAGACCGGCGATGGCAACCCAGACCGGGGTTGGAATTGACCAACCTGCTGGCGGGGCGACGAGTTGGGCTGGTTCGGTGCCGCCGACCCCGAGGTCAGGAAACAGACGCGATGCCAGAAATGTCGCAGCGATAAGGGCGGCAAGAAATACCAGACGCCAGATTACCGTCTGGGCCGGCGGAAGGAGCTGACCGAAAATGCCGGAAATGCCCGCGAGGCGACCATTGCCCAGCCAGAGCACGGCACTGGCGAGACCGATCAAAACGCCCCCGATTGTTGCGGTTAGCGGGGAAAATGCTTCCATAATTCATCAATCCAATTGGGTCGGGTTCGTTGAATATTAGCATTTGCGAATATGGTGAACTAGCGTCTGTCTTGCTCTAGCTTGGGGTGGAAGTGAAAAACTAGTGCGCAAATCAGCCCGGTTTTGGCTTTTATGTGCGAGCCGGTACCTCTAGATATAGGGACCGAATTGAATCGTCATGGAGCGTTAGATGCTTGAGTTGTTGAGTGATCCCAATGTCTGGATCGCCCTTGGAACGCTTACCGTTATGGAAATCGTGCTGGGCATCGACAACATTGTTTTCATATCCGTTCTGGTTTCGCGGTTGCCCACCGAACAGGCGGATCGGGCGCGCAAGTTGGGATTGGCGCTGGCGCTGGTGTTCCGCATCCTGCTGCTTTTGGTCATCAGCTGGATCATCGGGCTGACCCAGCCTGCCATCAGCGCCTTTGGGTTGGACCTGTCCTGGAAAGACATTATCCTGATCGCGGGTGGTGTGTTCCTTGTCTATAAGGCGACCCACGAAATGCACGCGGCAATTGAAGAGCCGCATGAGGTTGACCTGATACAGGCCGCCAAAGCCTCATTTTCGGCAATCATCGTTCAGATCATCATCATCGACATGGTGTTTTCCATCGATTCGATTGTGACGGCCGTGGGGATGGCTGAGCATGTCGAGGTAATGATTGCTGCAGTGATCATTGCTGTCGGCGTCATGTTTGTTGCCTCGGGGCCCGTTGCCAAGTTCGTTTCCGACCATCCGACGGTCAAGATGCTGGCGCTGGCGTTCCTTCTCCTAATCGGGGTGTCGCTGGTGGCTGACGGTCTTGGATTCCATATCCCCAAGGGCTACATCTATTCGGCAATGGGTTTTTCGGTGTTAGTGGAAGCCGTCAATATGGCCATGCGGCAGCGAAAGCTTGCCAAAGTAGGGGCGCACAAGGCCAAATCACAGGTCGAAGCGGTTTTGCCTGACGCAACGCAGGCCAAACGGAAATCCAAATCGACTTCGGCGGCGCGGGCGCAATCGCGCCCTAAATCGGCGCCGCGTAAACCCAAGGTATAGGCATGACCCAAGCTATTGTTGTTGAAAAGAACGGTGGGCCCGAACAACTCTCGGTCCAAAATATTTCCGTGGGCGCGCCAAAGACCGGGCAGTTGCGCATTCGCCAGACTGCAATTGGTGTGAATTTTATCGATACCTACCAGCGCTCGGGCCTCTACAAGATTGAAATGCCATTTGTGGCGGGCAATGAAGGGGTTGGCGTAATCACCGAGATCGGCCCGAACGTTTCGGGTTTTTCGGTCGGTGATAAGGTGACCTACCAAGGGCAGGTTGGCGCGTATAGCGCCGAGCGGCTGCTGGATGCCGAACGGGCCATACCCGTGCCGGATGGCATTGAGGATCAAACCGCTGCAGCGATCATGCTCAAGGGCATGACTGCCTATTATTTGATGTTCAAGACATGGCCGCTTGCCAAGGGCGAAGCGGTACTGTTTCACGCGGCAGCGGGCGGGGTAGGGCTGATCGCCTGCCAGTGGGCCAAGGCAATCGGTGCGCGCGTTATTGGCACGGCGGGCAGCGCCGAAAAGCTGGCGCTGGCCAAGGCGCACGGCTGTGATGAGGTGATCAACTATCGCGAGGAGGACTTTGCGGCCCGCGTCAAGGAATTGACCAATGGTCGTGGTGTTGATGTTGTTTACGACGGGGTTGGCAAGGACACGTTTGAAAAGTCGCTGGATTGTCTGCGGCCGCGCGGACTGATGGTCAGTTTTGGCAATGCATCAGGACCGGTTTCGGTGCCCGATCTCGGCATTCTGGCGCGCAAGGGGTCGCTTTATGTAACCCGACCGACTTCGGCGCACTATTTTGCTGATCGCCAATCAATGCTGGAAGCGGCCAACGCCGTATTTGACGTGGTCGCTTCAGGCAAGGTCAAAGTCGAAATTGGTGCGACCTATCCGCTGGCAAATGCGGCCGAGGCGCACGAGGCACTGGAGGGGCGGAAGACCACAGGGTCGGTAGTGCTTACGCCATAGTGAGATTGTGAACCATCGCCGTGAGTTTTTCACACCTGCAGTTGTACGGTGAACGAGAGTGCCTTGACAGACAAAGTCAAACCCCTGAAAAGGCACGCAGAGGCCACGTGGCGGAGTGGTGACGCAGCGGATTGCAAATCCGCGTACCCCAGTTCAATTCTGGGCGTGGCCTCCAAATTCCAGAAAATCTAAAGCACTCGCCCAAAATGATCGGTAGCTTTTTGCCGCATTGCAGGATGGGCGCTTGCGCATGCCGGGGGAAGGGGATATTCACGTCGAGCATATGAGCAGAGTCAGGGCGGCCACGAATGGATGAATATTTGAAGGCGCGCAAATACATGGTGGATAACCAGTTGCGCACCAGTGGAATAACTGATTGGCGGATACTGCTCGTCATGAGCGATATTCCAAGAGAAGACTTCGTTTCTGATTCAGCAAGTGTGGTTGCCTATTCTGATAATCATATGCCGGTTGCAGTCGGCACTGGCGCCAAGCGCTATCTCGCTGCGGCAGCGCCGTTCGCCAAACTCATTCAGTTAGCCGAAATCGGACCCACTGACACGGTTCTCGATGTTGGCGCCGTTACCGGCTATTCAACGGCAGTTATCGCGGGATTGGCCGCCACCGTAACCGGGCTTGAAATTGATCCAGCCATGGTCACCGCGGCAAACGCCCACCTTTCAACCCTCGGGATCAGCAATGCCAAGGTCATTGCCGGACCGCTGGCCGAAGGCGTTGCAGGACAAGGACAATACAGCGTTATCGTTCTTGAAGGCGTGGTTGCGGCGGTGCCGCAGGCACTTTTGGATCAACTGGCAGATGGTGGGCGGTTGGTTGCCCTGATTTCAAATGGCGGACCGGCAGTTGCTCATATTTTCGTGCGATCGGGCAGCGAAGTTGCCGGACGGGCCGAGTTCAACGCGAATATGCCCCAGCTTCCAATAGAAGTTCCGGAGCGGGAATTCGAATTTTAGGCATATTTTCCGATGTGTGTTGCTCGGCGAACACGCTTCAACATTAAATATTCAACAAATTGCGTCACCATCGTTCGATTAGTTGTGTGGCGTGAGTACCCGGCATAGTGTTTGCGGGATTGGAGAGGCTGATAATGAAATTTAGTGGTCAAATATTCGCTAGTGTTCTGGCGATGACGGCAGCCTTTGGCGTTACCGGTGTACAGGCGCAGTCCATTGCGGAAGCACTCACGCGGGCTTATCAGTACGCACCTGATCTGGCGTCGGCGGAATTAGCGGCCAAGGTTTCGAGTGAAGGTATCGTTGCTGCCAAATCTGCGAAACTGCCGCAGTTGGGAGCCACAGTCAGTGGTGATTATACCGTGCGCGGCGTTGGTGGTTCATTCACAGATACGCAGTCCCTGTCAGCGGGGCTCGGCTACAATCAGACGTTATTTGACAGCAACAAGACTGACTCCAATGTTGAAGCGGCGCGGGCGGGCGCCCAGGCGGCCGAATATAACATCCGTAATACGGAGCAGAATGTGCTGCTGGCGGTTGTGCAGGCTTATATGGCTGTGCTTGGCGGGCGTCAGTTGGTGCAGTTGCAGTCCGAAAACCAGACCTTTTATCAGGCGCAGCTGAAATCGGCGCGCGACAGACTGGACGTTGGTGAGGGCACCCGCATTGATGTGGCGCAGGCCGAGGCGCGGTTGGCGCAGGGCGTTGCCACCTATCGGGCAGCGGTCAACCAGCTCGAAATTAGCCAGGCGACCTTCCAGCGTTATGTCGGCCAGAAGCCTGGCAACCTGAGCCCATCGCACAATTTCACCCGTCTGGTACCACGTTCGCTGGATGCGGCGATTGCGGAAGCAGAGGGTGGGCATCCCGCCATTTTGATGGCCAAGGCCGCAATTCGGGCGGCACAAGCGGGCGGCGAAGCGGCCAAGGCCGCGTTCGGACCTACGGTTGCTTTGACCGGGTCGGTTGGGATGGGACTGACCGATACGGCGCCAACGCCCGTGGTTTCGGGCGCCGTCGGGTTCAAGATTTCTGTGCCGATCTACGCGGGTGGGGCTATCGGTTCGGGGGTTCGCAAGGCGAACCTGCAACAGATCAAGTCAGAGGTTGACGCCATGTCGGCCTACGATCGGGTTCGTGAATCTGTTATTTCGGCGTGGTCAGGTGTGCAAAGCGCCGACTCCCAAATCCAGGCGGCGCAGTCGGCCGTGTCCGCTGGTCAGGAAGTTTTGAGCGGGGTTATTCAGGAACGTGATCTGGGTGCACGCACGACATTGGACGTCCTTAATGCACAAAGCGATTTGACGACCGCCAGGCAAAGTCTGATCAATGCATCGACAAACAAGGTAGTCGCGACATTTTCTCTTCTGTCCGCCATGGGTCATCTGACGGCGACCGATCTCGGTTTGGGTGTCAAGATCAAGACCGCAGAGCCTTACACGGCGACTGTCGAGGATGTTTGGCAAGAATTGCGCTCCGTTAGCGACAATTAGGCGATCACGCCAAATTTAGACGCAAGTTATGGTGGTCGGGCAAGTCCCGGCCACAAGTTTTAGGGGAAGACCTAATTCTGTCGCCTTGCAGCGATTCCTTAATTCATGCGCTCGGTCTAAGGTACCTGCGCGAATCAGAGTAACGGCCAGTGCGGATGGTGGAGTTCTCTGGTGTCAGTGCATGAGTAAGAGGCGGATATGAACAAGCCTGCGACCAAAGAACCGTCGATGGACGAGATCCTATCGTCGATCCGACAGATTATTGCGGACGACGATGCGGCAGGAGCGCCACGCAAACCTGTGCTGCAGGCCGCGCCGCCACCCATGCAGGCAACACCGGCACGCACACAAATCACTGACGATGCGGATGACGGCTTTGACGAGATGGAGCCATTGGCGCTGTCTTCGGCCCAGATGTTGCCCGAGCAGGAGCCCGAGGTGCCAAGTGGTGGTGGTGGCTTGAGTTTTGACGACATTCTTGCTGATGCCGAGGACGAGGACGAGGAAACCGTGGATGTGGCGGGTTTGGTAGAACCCGATGATATTGGCTTTGAAGCCGATCCTGAGCCAGAAGCCGAACCAGAAATTGCGCGGGCACCGGTATCCGAACCTGAACCTGTTGTTGCGGTGCCCGAGCCCGAACCCGAACCAATCATGGAACGGTCGGCTGAGCCTGCGCCAATACCAACAGTGGAGCTGGTCCAGCCGGCACCACAACAAGCACGTGCAACGGAAAAGGCGCCTCCGATGCCAGATGCGACTTTAAGCCGGGACATGGCCGAACAACTGGTGGAACCCGCAACAAATGCTGCCGTTCGGAGCACGTTTGCGCGGCTCAACAACCTTGGCCTCGGCGCTCAGGGCGTGACCATTGAATCGATAATGCGCGATATGCTGCGTCCGATGCTCAAGGAATGGTTGGATGAAAATCTGCCTTCGGTGGTCGAGCGTATGGTTGAAAAAGAAATAGCGCGCGTTTCGCGCGGCGAGTAGCTGATTGGCCGTTTCGTTGGCGAGATAAGTCGTCGGGCCGCTGCAACGCAGTTGACCCTGCGGTCAGCATTTGCTTGAAGACATGCAATTCCCTATCGGCCCGTCCGAATCCGAATGTGGATTTTGGCGGGCTGTTGCTGTTGTGAGTGACAATATGATTGAAAAGACCTATCAGCCCGGCAGCGTCGAAGGGCGCATTTTCGAGCAGTGGCTGGAAGCCAACGCCTTTGCTGCTGGTGCCGGCGCGGCACCGGGCGCGGAACCCTTTTCAATTGTCATCCCGCCACCCAATGTCACTGGATCGCTGCATGTGGGGCACGCGCTCAACAACACGATCCAGGACATTCTGGTGCGGTTCAACCGGATGCTGAAAAAGGATGTGCTGTGGCAGCCGGGGATGGACCACGCGGGCATTGCCACCCAGATGATAGTCGAACGTCGCTTGATGGAAGCGCAGGAGCCATCTCGCCGCGACCTGGGGCGCGAAGAATTTTTGCGCCGCGTCTGGCAATGGAAAGGCGAGAGTGGCGGCACAATCATGAATCAATTGAAGCGCTTGGGCGCTTCGGCCGATTTTTCGCGCGAACGTTTCACCATGGGCGAGAACGGCGCGCCGGACGACCAGATGGTTCGCGCTGTGACCAAGGTTTTTGTCGAGTTGCACGAGCGTGGTTTGATTTATCGCGCCAAGCGGTTGGTCAATTGGCATCCGGGACTGGAAACGGCGATTTCAGATCTTGAGGTCGAGAATATCGAAGTGAAGGGCCATATGTGGCACCTGCGCTATCCGTTGGCAGATGGGGTCACTTACCAGTTTCCTATCGGCCACGATGATGATGGCACGCCGATTGAATTTGAAACGCGCGACTATATCATTGTTGCAACGACCCGGCCCGAGACGATGTTGGGCGACAGCGGTGTCGCGGTGCATCCCGATGACGAGCGTTATGCCTCGTTGGTCGGCAAATTTGTCGAACTGCCTCTCGTGGGGCGGCGCATCCCGATTGTTGCTGACGAATATGCTGATCCAAGTCTGGGCTCGGGTGCGGTCAAGATCACGCCGGCCCACGACTTCAACGACTTTGAAGTTGGCGTTCGCAACGATCTCGAGCAGATCAACATTCTGACGACCAGAGGCGAAATCGTTGACACGGCACCGGAAGTCTACCGGGGGCTGGATCGGTTTGTGGCGCGCAAGCGCATTGTTGCCGATCTTAGCGCTTTAGCGGAAGGGGATCCGACGCGTGGTCTGGACCATATTGAAGACAAGAAAATCATGGTTCCCCATGACGAAAAGTCCAAACTTGTAGTCATCGAGCCGTTTCTGACCGACCAATGGTGGGTCAAAGCCGACGTTTTGGCCGAACCAGCGCTTGCCGCGGTGCGCGAGGGCCGAACCCGGTTCGTGCCCCAGCAGTATGAAAATACCTATTTTGCCTGGCTTGAGAACATCAAGCCATGGTGCATTTCGCGCCAGCTGTGGTGGGGGCATCAGATACCGGCGTGGTACGGGCCGGACAATCATGCGTTTGTGGCGCAGAATGAAGCCGAAGCTCAGGCTGCGGCCAATTTGCACTATGGCAAGCCAGTCGTGCTGCGCCGCGACGAGGATGTGCTGGACACCTGGTTCTCCTCGGCGCTTTGGCCGTTTTCGACGATGGGGTGGCCTGACGAGACACCGGAACTCAAGCGTTATTTCCCAACCAGCGTGTTGGTGACGGGATTTGATATCATCTTTTTCTGGGTTGCCCGGATGATGATGATGAGCCTTGAGTTTGAAAAGACCGAGCCATTTCACACCGTTTACATGCATGCCCTGGTCCGCGACGAGAAGGGCCAGAAAATGAGCAAGACCAAGGGGAACGTGATCGATCCTCTGGCTTTGATTGACCAGTATGGAGCCGATGCGACCCGGTTTACGCTGGCGGCAATGGCGGCGCAGGGGCGCGATATTCGGCTGGCGATCAATCGTGTTGAAGGCTATCGCAACTTTGTCACCAAGCTTTGGAATGCGGCGCGCTTCCTTGAAATGAATGAGTGTCGTCGGGTTGAGGGATATGATCCCAAGGCGAACCGTCTACCGTTGAACCGTTGGATTGTTGGGGCCACGGCTCGTGCTGCGACCGCAATCACCAAAGGCATCACCGACTATAAATTCAATGAAGCGGCCAATGCTGCCTATGACTTTGTGTGGGGGACTTTCTGCGACTGGTATGTCGAGTTCGCCAAGCCGATTTTCATGGGTGACGATGCTGCTGCAAAGGCAGAGACCCGCGCAACAGCGGCATTTGCACTCGATCAGATTTTGAAGTTGCTGCACCCATTCATGCCGTTCGTTACGGAAGAATTGTGGGCTGAGACCGGCAAGCACGGACCGGCGCGCGATGGTTTGCTGATGTTGCAGGAATGGCCGCAGATGGATGGCCTTGAGGATGCTGAGGCGGATGATGACCTCAATTGGCTGTTGAATGTCATTTCGAGCGTTCGTTCGGTGCGGACTGAAATGAATGTACCGGCGTCGGCCAAATTGCCGCTGATATTGGTGGGGGCGGATGAGACGACGCTGCGTCGACTTGTGGCCAGCACGACACTGATTACCCGGCTCGCCCGGCTGGAAGAAATTTCGCCTCAGAGTGAAATTCCAAGCGGATCGGCCCAATTTGTCGTTGGGGAAGCCACATGGGCACTGCCGCTGGCGGGGTTTATCGACCTGGACGTAGAAAAGGCGCGGTTGACCAAAGATATTGGCAAGCTCGAGGGCGAAATTGCGGGTGTCGACAAGAAGCTGGCGAACGAGCAATTCGTCGCCAAAGCGCCCGAAGAGGTCATTGAAGAGCAAAAGAGCCGACGCGAAGTTGCGATTGATCGACGTGACCGCATCAAGGCTGCGCTGGCGCGACTGAGCTAGGCCATTTCTGTGCCCGACATGTCGACTGCTTTTGGTCGGCACCGTGCGGTGGGATGGATCGGCGGCAGGTTCTGTCGTCAACTCCAAATTTGTGACGATTCCGCAACAGCGATTGGCGATTCAATCGTCGTTGGTGCTTGTCAACGATTTGGCGATACATCTTGCCACAATGTAACCCCATAAAGAGCGAATGAACGAGAGAGGCAAGGTCGTGCTCGCAAGCATGTGAGAGCTTTGCCACGTTTTTGGCCTTAGATGGCGTTAATCTCAGTGCAAGGGGTGCGAAAACCCCGCCAATTTGTCCTTTGGGCAATGCGGAACAGGGCGACGAGATGACAGATACTCCCCATTGGGGAGGCAGAAGGAGAACTATGCGGAATTTTGGGGTTAAATCCCTGATCTCCGTTACGACGGCAGCATCGATCATCTTTTCGGTTGCAACAATGCCGACGTACGCACAGACCGCGCTCGACGCGACGCTGGAGATGGCAAAAATGCTGGACGGTGCCTCAAGTGGCATATCCGGCGACGAATTGGTTGTCGCCTTGCAAGAGGCAGCTGCGGCCGGACAGGCTATGGCCATGTGGCAACTCGGCACCATGTATGAGAATGGTGAAGGTGTCGCCAAAGATCCTGCCAAGGCTTTTGGCTATTTTTCCCAGATTGCTAACGACAATGCCGACACGGCGCCTAGAGGGCTTGAAGCCGATATCGTCGCGCAGTCTTTTGTGAAGGTTGGCGACTATTACCGCGATGGATTGCCGAGCGCAGGCATAAAGGTGAATCCTGCCCGATCTCACGCCTTATTGCTGCACGCCGCCTCCTATTTTGGCGATGCGGACGCTCAGTATCGTGTCGGGGAGCTATATCTCGAAGAAAATGAGCTTGGGATCAACCCTTTGCAAAGTGCTCGGTGGCTTTCGCTGGCCGCCCACAAGGGGCACGTTCGGGCGCAGGCGCAATTGGGTGACCTGTTGTTCAACGGCATCAAGGGAATCGAACCGCAGCCAGTTGAGGGATTGATGTGGCTGACGATTTCGCACCAGCGTTCAAACGGCACACCCGATGGCGATTGGGTTAACGAATTGTTCAACCGGGCTGCGTCGGTTGCAACTTCGGACCAGCGCGCACAGGCAACCGAACTTGCGGCCCGGCTGGGGCCACAGTTTTCGGGTGGGCAGTGACGCTTAGAAGCTGAACTGCCCCTCGACCGGCACATGGTCACTCGGCTTATCGCGGGCGCGCAAATCCTTGTGCACGAGTGAACCTTCAAGGCGATCTGCCGCTTGGGGCGACAGCATCAGGTGATCGATGCGAATGCCGGCATTGCGACGCCACGCACCGGCCTGAAAATCCCAAAAAGTATAGGACGGTTCATCGGTCATGGCGCGGATGGCGTCGGTTAATCCAAGGTTGGCCAGTTGGCGGAATCTATCAAGGCTTTCGGGCCGATAGAGTGCGTCGCCCCACCAAGCATCCGGATCATGAACATCAACCGGTGTGGGTATGAGATTGAAATCGCCCAACAAGATGAATGGCTCTTCAAAAGTCAGGCGCTGTTGCGCAAAAGCGATCAGCCTGTCCATCCATGCCAGTTTGTAGGGAAATTTTTCGGTATCGACCGGATTGCCATTCGGCAGGTAAATATTGCAAACGCGGACGGCGCCGCTGGGGACAGAAAACACGCCTTCAATCAAGCGGGCCTGCTCATCGGTGTCGTCGCCGGGCAATCCGCGCTGCACATCATCGAATGGCACTTTTGACAGTATGGCGACGCCGTTCCAGCTTTTCTGGCCATGCGTTTCGACATTGTAACCCAGCGCCTCAATAGCTTCGCGCGGGAAGCCTTCGTCAACCGACTTGATTTCCTGAAGGCATACGATATCGGGCTGTTCCTGCTCAAGCCAAGCCAGTAGCAACTCCAACCGAGCTTTGATGCCGTTGATGTTCCAGGTAACAATGCGCATTTTTCAATCCCTTAGCCGTGCCACCAGGCTAAACGGCGAGATCGGGGCGCGTCATCAGTTGTGTGCGCGGATACCGCCAGCATGGTGTTGTTTTTCTGGCGCAAGCCGATGCTGAGACAGCGAAGCTGGTACCGCAGCCACAGGATGCGACGGCATTGGGGTTCTTGATTTGGAACGACTGGCCGATCAGATCGTCGACATAATCGATCTCGGCGCCGCCCATGAACTCAACGCTCATGGAATCGATCAAAATAGTCGCGCCGTTGCGGCTTAAGACCAGATCGTCGCCGGTTGGCTTTTCCTGAACCAGATTGTACTCGTACTGGAACCCAGAGCAGCCGCCACCGGCGACCGCAATACGCAACACCGTACCTTCGGGCTCTTTGGAAATAATCCGGGCAACCCGCTTGGCAGCACGGTCGCTCATGGTTACTTCGGGGGCAATTGTCGTGTCGGTCATTGGTGCATCCATGCCGTTGGTGTAATTCCATAACGGTCAGGGTAAAATAGTAACTCTCAATGCCAATGAAAAGGGCCTTGTTGTCAAAGATGAGCGATCACGCTTCATACGCCGCAAATCCAGAGCAATCGCGCGGGCGCCTGTTCAGCACCGGGTCAAGCCCAACGCGCTCGGCGTTTCAACGCGACCGCGATCGCATAATTCATTCAACCGCCTTTCGACGGCTTCAAAACAAGACCCAGGTTTTTTTGCACCATGAAGGGCGGCATTTTCGCAATCGTCTGACGCACACACTGGAAGTCAGTCAGATGGCGCGTTCCATGGCGCGGGCGTTGTCGCTGGACGAAGATCTGGCGGAGGCTGTGGCGCTGTCTCATGACTTGGGGCACACCCCGTTCGGGCACGCAGGGGAGCGTGTATTGGATGAAAAACTGGCGCGGTTCGGCGGATTTGATCACAATGTGCAGGCGATACGTGTGGTCACCCGGCTGGAAAATCGCTACGCGGAACACGATGGGCTCAACCTGACTTGGGAAACGCTTGAAGGCATTCTCAAACATAATGGGCCGCTCACTGACAAAAGCGGCAAGCCAGTGGGAAAATACAGAAAAGATGGGCTACCGGTGGGGCTCGATGACATTCCAGTCAGCGAGGACCTGCAACTTTGGAACTATGCGAGTCTTGAAGCGCAAACAGCGGCGATTGCGGACGATGTGGCCTATAATTCGCACGATATCGATGATGCGTTGCGCGCCAATCTGATATTGTTGCGCGATCTTGAGGATGTTCCATTGGTCGGGCCGATCGTGAACGAAGTGCTTTCGCTTTATCCCGATATTGCGGGGGATCGACAGGCTCACGAAGTGCAGCGGCGGCTGATCACGCGCTCCATTGAGGACGTTATTGCGACGACCCGCAGCGCAATTGCGGGAGCCGGCATTGAAAATATCGAGGATGTTCGAAATTCCGGTCAGATGCTGGTGCGATTCTCGGATGAGATGGCGGCGGCTGAAAAAGGGCTGAAGGGTTTTCTGTTTGAACGCGTTTACCGCCACAAATCGGTGATGCAGTTGGTCGGCGAGGCTGAAGGAATGGTCGCGCGACTCTTCGATCAATATTTGAGTTCTCTCGAAATGCCGGGGCGCTGGGGCATTGCGGCCAAAGCAGCGCCAAACGATGCGGCACAGGCACGCGTTGTTGCCGATTTTGTCGCGGGGATGACCGACCCCTATGCGATTGATGAATATGTGCGGTTGTTTGACGCTCGGCAGTAATTCCGTTAACCGGGGCATAGTTTTTCAGTCAGGTTTGTCATGGACGTTTTCGCCCTGTTCGCCGCGCGTATTACTGACGCGCTCAAAGTGCTCTATCCTCAGTTGGATGATGAGGTAATTGCGCGCCTTGTGGTGGAACCGCCGCGCGATCCGGCGCATGGCGATTTGTCGACCAATGCGGCGATGGTGGTGTGCAAACCTTTGGGCATGAAGCCGCGCGATGTTGCCAGCGTCATTGCAGCACATTTTTCGGACAATGCTGATGTGGAATCGGTCGAGATTGCAGGGCCGGGCTTTATTAATTTCCGCCTGACCCTTCTGGTCTGGCACAAGGTACTGCGCTCAATCGCAGCGCAGGGCGATGACTATGGCCGGTCGAACCTGGGGCAGGGAGAAGCGGTCAATATTGAGTATGTTTCGGCCAATCCCACCGGCCCTATGCATGTCGGGCACACGCGGGGCGCGGTTTTTGGCGACACGTTGGCGGCGCTAATGGCCTATTCTGGCTATGCGGTGACGCGGGAATATTACATCAATGACGCCGGCAGCCAGATCAACACGTTGGCGGCCTCGACGCTTTTGCGCTACCGCGAGGCCCTTGGCGAAAAGATCGAAATTCCATCGGGGTTCTATCCAGGAGACTATCTGGTTCCGGTGGGTGAGGCGCTCAAGACCGAGTTCGGCGATAGCTTGCTCACCGTGCCCAAGGCCGAGGCCATTGTATTGGTCAAGGAACGAGTGCTCGCAGCGATGCTCAAACTGATCAAGGCTGACCTCGCCCTGCTGGGCGTGCATCACGACGTCTTCTTTTCGGAGCGCTCGCTGCATGGGCCGGAAGGCGACATTGCCAAGACGCTTGCCTGGCTGCGTGATCAGGGCATGATTTATGAGGGGCGGTTGGAGCCACCAAAGGGCAAGACACCCGAGGAATGGGAAGATCGCGAGCAGACCTTGTTCCGCGCTACCGATTATGGCGACGACGTCGACCGGCCGCTGGTCAAATCCGATGGTTCCTACACCTATTTTGCGGCTGACATCGCCTATCACCGCAACAAGTTCCTGCGCGGCTTTACCCACATGATCAATGTGCTTGGTGCTGATCATTCGGGGTACGTCAAACGGCTCGAGGCGGCGGTCAAGGCTGTGTCGCTGCAGGCGGCGGACATGGATGTGCGTATTTGCCAGCTGGTTCGGCTTATGCGAAATGGCGAGCCATTTAAAATGTCAAAGCGCTCTGGCGATCTGGTGACGCTTGCCGATGTTGTCGAGGAAGTTGGCGCGGACGCAACCCGGTTCATGCTGCTGTTCCGTCGCAATGACGCGGCCATGGATTTTGATTTCGCGCTGGTCAAGGAGCAAACAAAGGACAATCCGGTGTTTTATGTGCAGTATGCACATGCGCGGGCCTATTCAATATTTCGCAACGCGGCAAAAGAATTGCCGACCCTTGACATCAGTTCTGCGGCACTAAAGACGGCTGAAATCGAAAGGCTGGAATCGCCAGAGGAATTGGAGCTTGTTCGCGTGTTGGCGGCGTGGCCGCGGGCCGCGACTGCTGCAGCAATTGCCCATGAACCGCACCGAATTGCCTTTTATGTGCATGAACTTGCGGGTGCTTTCCATTCCTTCTGGGCAAAGGGCAAGGATAATGCTCAATTACGGTTTGTTAACCATGACGACCCAACATTGACGTTGGCTAGAACTCGCCCTCGTCGATGCCGTTCGTCAGGTTATTGTTAATGGTCTGCGAATATTGGGGGTTACTGCGCCCGAGGAACTTTCATAATTCGGGCGCAATAATGTGAAGACTGGCGGGAAATGCCCTGAGTAGGCGTACCGTTTCAGTAACATAGAGGGCGCTGATTTAATGACAACAGCGAAACCACAACAGACATCTGGCAATGGCGAAGCCGCCGATGATCTGATCGCTGAACTGGCAAAGTTGATGGCGCAGGATGCGCAGGCCGAACGACCCGAAGCAAAGTCGACGCCTGAACCCGCCCCGACGCCAGTTCGAATTCCCGGTGTGACGCACGATACCAATGCGCCCAAGGACACGGTTGTACCGCGCTCTGAACAGGTTCAACTTGAGCCCTCGCAAGGCGAAGTTCCTCCAGCGCAAGCCGACGGGCCTGTTGAGAAACAGTTTGTGCCGGCATCGCCGCAAACTCGGAGCGCGCCGCATCGTCCGGCACCTGACGAAAATGTAACGACGCCTGAGGTGGCATCTGATGACCATGACGCAATCGCTGACCTGATTGCGGCCGAAGCTGAATCCCCAACTCCGGCCGCGGAAAAAGCAGTGGACGAGCAGACGGACGCGCCAGAGCCTCTGGCGCTTTCGGGAAAGGGGTGGGCCGCATCAGAACATCTCACCCAGCCGTCCGGGCCGTCGTCACCGATTCGACGTGCCAATGTTCCCGTCGCGCCGTCAACGCCCGATGCAAGCGAGCAGTCTCATGCAGGCGGACGGGTTGAACCCGAGATGGGCACACCTGCCGGATCGTCACGCGATGACAATTTCAAGGTTGCGCCGATATTCGGATTGGGCGGTCCCAAAATCGATGGTCCATCCGAGGGCAATGCGCCTGAAACGCAGTCCAATGCTGCGGTGCAGGCAGAGTCGATTGTGGACAATACGCCGGTCGAGCCGTCAGTGACCGCTGACAAACCTCGGGTGGCTGAGAAGTCGGAGGATGTAAGTGCGGCGGAAACCGATCCAATTGCCGAGATCGAAAATCTGATTGGGCAGGCCGTTCGTGTGCACCTTGATCCGCAGCCAAAACCGGTGGCCAGCAATGCCTTGCGCGATCTGGCGGGGCAAGAGTCTCAATCGGCTCGGGTCGCACCGGAATTAGCTTCTCATGAAGGCGGGTCGGACAGCGATGCAGCAATATTGGCTGCGGCGCAAAGCCGCGGCGCGGAGGTCAGTTGGGCCGACACGGGCGAAATTGATGAAGCGGACGAATTGGACCCGCCACCGCGGTCCAACCGCAAGCGCCGAACAGGTGGTTTGACGCGCGCATTTGCGGGCCCAGTTGTTGCTGTAGCGCTGCTGCTTGTCGCCGGAATCGGGCTCTATTGGGTGCTTGGCATGGACGGGCCCGACAATGGTCCGGTGCCTACATTGTTGGCGGATACCACCCCAACAAAAGGTGCTCCTGAAACGCCACCCGCCGCTGAAACACCACAACAGTCTGTGGTTTTCAACGAGATTGACGGGGTAACGCCGACCGAAAATGAAACGCTGGTTTCCCGAGATCAAAGCCAGGCAGACGAAGTGACGCAACTGACAGCGTCAGCGGTCACTACGGAGGAAGGGCTGGCCAACCGCAAGGTGCGGACGGTTACCGTGCGCCCGGATGGAACGATCGTCAGTAGTGACGAGGCGGTTGCGGGGACGGCGATATTACCGGTTGACCGCCCTGACGTGCCCGATGTTCCGGGGGCTGGTACTGCTTCACCTGAGTTGTTGGCCGCGGCATCGGGCGATGTCGCTACCGCTGTTGCTGCAACTGAACCCGAACCCGTAACCATTGCGCCGGCTACGCCCGGTTCGATGGTTCCGGCTGTGGATGGCAATGGCGTGCCCATTCCCGGAAAGACGGCTCCGGTGGCAATGCTGCGCCCCAGCACCTTTACCAACACCAACGTGGCTGCCCCACCGGTTGAAGTTGCGCCAACTGTGCCAACCTCGCCAATCAATGCCGTGGTTTCCGAGCCGACGCAGACAACGCAAACATCAGCAGTCAGCACGGCGCCTGCCTATGTCCAACTGTCGTCCCAACGCTCTGAAGAAGATGCGCAGACAACGGTTGCCAATTTGCAGAGCCGTTTCGGAAGTCTATTCGGTGGTAGCTCATTGCAGATCCAAAGGGTCGATCTGGGGGCTAAGGGCATCTACTTTCGCGTACTGTTGCCATCGAGCTCGTTGCAGGTGGCCACCCAGACCTGTAGTAGCGTTAAAGCCAACGGTGGCGATTGCTTCGCATTTTAGCGCAAATTGTCCCAACGGACGGCGTCATTGCGCTTTGGCGCTTGACGCCGTCGCGCCGAAAACGCCAAGGTTTGCCATCAATTTACTCTGATGCGGCCTTATATTGATGACGAGCGTGCCGACAGACTGGTTTGAAGCGCCACCGGCAGCCAACGCCGATGATGTCATGTATGTTGACGTCAACGGCTATGAAGGACCGCTTGATCTTTTGCTGGAGCTGGCGCGGCGGCAAAAAGTCGATCTCGGGGCGATTTCCGTATTGGCTCTGGCCGAGCAATATCTTGGTTTTATCGAAACCATTCGCGAAAAGCGCATTGAAATTGCTGCCGATTATCTGGTGATGGCGGCATGGCTGGCCTATCTCAAGAGCCGGTTGATGGTGCCGCAGGCGAGTAGCGACGATGAACCGTCCGGCGAGATGCTGGCGGCAATGCTGCAATTCCGACTCAAGCGTCTGGAAGCGATGCGGCGCTCGGCCAGCCTGTTGATGAACCGACCCAGACTTGGGTATCAAGTTTATCCGCGCGGTAGGCCGGAGCCAATTGCGGTTAGCCGACGCAGCGTTTGGGAGGCGTCTCTTTTTGATTTGATCCGGGCGTATTCGTCGTTGCGAGACCGCTCAGCGGTGACCGACTACGCGCCGACCCTGCGTAGCGTATGGTCGTTGCAGGAGGCGAGCGACATTCTGGTGCGGCTCATCGGCGAGAGTTTTGACTGGGTGCCGATGGATCAATATCTGGCGGAATATCTGGGCACACCAATGGAGCGCGCAACCGTTCGGGCATCCAGTTTTTCGGCAAGCCTCGAATTAGTGCGGCAGGGCATGATTGATCTGCGGCAAACCGAGACATTTGGACCAATTTTGATGCGCAGGCGCAGGAATGAAGACGGTGATGTGTGAGCGCGGATAATATGCAGTCCGAGTACCGGGAGGTTGGGGAGCGCAATTTGCGTATTCTTGAAGCTTTGCTATTCGCATCGCGTGAACCTCTTACGGAAACGCAGTTGGCGACCTATCTTGGCGAGGGGGCGGACGTGGTGAGCCTGCTCGAAGTTCTGGCTCAGCGATATTCCCAGCGTGGGGTCAATTTGGTTCAGCGCGGTGGCGGTTGGGCCTTTCGAACTGCCGAAGATTTGGGACTGCTGCTGCGCCGCGAAGAGGAGGAAAATCGCCCCCTGTCGCGTCCGGCACTAGAAACTTTGTCGATCATTGCCTATCACCAGCCAACCACGAGGGCCGAAATTGAAGAAGTTCGCGGCGTGGCGACAGGCAAAGGGACGATCGACATTTTAATGGAAGCGGGGTGGGTCCGGATGCGCGGTCGTCGGCGAACCCCAGGTCGACCGGTAACCTATGGAACGACCGAGGCTTTTCTGGACCATTTTGGTCTGGAAACATTGGGTGATCTTCCCGGCCTGGAAGAACTGAAGGGGGCGGGACTGCTGTCGGGGCGATTGCCACCTTCGATGCAAATTCCACTGCCATTTGACGGCGCGCTTCGGGATGACGAAGACCCGCTTGATGAGGGGGACCCATCGGGTGATGAAGTTATGGAAGACAATTCACAGCCATGAATACAACAGATACGCGCGACGAACTGACGGGTTGGGGCGCGCGCGGCACCTCTGGCGTTAGCTTTGCGTCGGCGCTCAAATTTGACAATGTCGATGTAGCGCTTGGTGGGCGCACTGTTCTCGATAAATTTGAGCTTCAGTTGAACCCGGGCGAAATCGTGTGTCTGCTTGGTGAGTCCGGGTCGGGAAAGTCAACGGCACTGCGGGTCGCCGCCGGTATTCAGGCGGTTCACGGTGGACGCGTCTGGATCAATGATGAGGTTGTGTCGGCGCCCCATCGAACGTTGCCACCAGATCAGCGCGGCATTGGCTTGATGTTCCAGGATTTTGCTCTGTTCCCACATTTAAGTGTTCTGCAAAATGTGTGTTTCGGGCTTAAGGGGCTGGGCAAGGCAAACGCGCTGGTGCAAGGGCGTGCGGCGTTGCGGCGAGTCGGGCTTGGGGGCGGGAAGGGGACTTTCCGCACGTGCTTTCAGGCGGACAGCAGCAGCGTTTGGCCCTTGCACGAAGTGTTGCGCCACGCCCGGGGCTGCTTTTGCTCGATGAGCCTTTCTCGAGCCTGGATGCCCGCCTACGCGAAACCGTGCGCACGGAAACACTGGCGGTTCTGCGCGAAACCCATGCAACTAGCCTCATCGTCACCCATGATCCCGAGGAGGCGATGGTGCTGGGCGACCGCGTTGCGCTGTTGCGGCAAGGCCGGATTGTGCAGATCGGCACTGCGGCGGAGGTTTATCGCCAGCCCATCGACCTGAGTGCTGCGCGGTTTTTTTCACCATTGAGTGAACTTGAGGCGATTGTGAAAGACGGTCACGCGGAAACACCTCTTGGACCGCTGGCAACACCTGGCCTTGCCGAGGGTAGTGCCGTGACCATTGCGATCAGGCCTGCCGGGGGCGTCGAAATAGCGCAGCAGGGGCCGGGCGTTATTGGGCGTATTGTGTCAAAACGTGATGCAATTGGCGTGGACATATGCGAGGTCAAGGTCAATGGTATTGACGAACCGGTCGGTGTTCGACAACCGTCAAATGCGGCGCTGGCAGTCGGGCAGGAAGTGTTCCTTGCGCTAAATGGGGAACACGTTCTTGTGTTTGGGCGCGATTAAACCTATTTCTCAAGGTATCAAAAGCGTCTAACAGCGAATTTAGAGTTTAGGAGTTTATCATGCACGCACCAGGTATTTGGGGCATTCTCGTCGTCGCCGTTGTTGTTATTCTTCTATTCGGTCGGGGCAAGATCTCGGGCGTGATGGGCGAAGTTGCCACCGGCATCAAGGCTTTCCAAAAAGGCATGAAGGACGATGACAAGCCATCTGAGCGTATTGATACCGCGACAACGGTTGACGCACGCGAAGTTGACAAGAGCAAAGACGCCTAACAGCATCACTTTAATTTCCGGCGACCAAACAGGCTGCCGTATGGGTGCACCAAGGGAATACACATATGCTCGGTTTCGGCTGGTCTGAAATGATGATCATCGGCGTCGTGGCGCTGATCGTTATCGGGCCGAAAGATTTGCCCATGGTCATGGGGCGCGTCGGCAAGGTAATTGGTCAGATCAAACGCATGGGCAATGAGTTCCAGCGCGAGATCAACAAGACCACCGGTCTGAACGAAATTCGCAATCTGCGCAGTTCGATTACCGAGCCGCTCAAGAAAACTACGGACGAAATCCGCAAAGAGTTCAATGCGTTGACGCCTACAGGCGTTGAGCCGTCGGGTGCATTGAAGCCCAAGGATCCCAAAGTCGAAAGTGTCGTCGATGAAATTCATGCCGCCGCTGGCATGACTACTGCGAGCGCTAAAACCGAGCCACTCAAGGCTAATCCTGCACCCAAAAAGAAGCCTGCCAAGGCCAAGGCCGTCAATTCGAGCCGTGTCGCGTCAAATGATCTGGCGGCTGTCGGGACCGCAAGACCTGAAGCTGCCACATCAAAAAATGCTGCCGGGACCAGTACTGCCCGAGCCAGGCCATCGCGGGCGAAAGCCACGACAACCGCGAAACCTGCGGCAGCCAGGAAGGCGACGGCAAATTCCTCTTTCGCCCAAGTTGAGGCAGGCACAGCGCCGGGTTCGAAGCCTGCAGCCAAGAAAACCGTGACCAAGAAGGCCGCTGTCAGAAAGCCGGCAGCGAAAAAGGCCACGCCTCGCAAAGCTGCGGTTGAAAAACCTGTTGCCAGGAGCACGAATTCGGAGGCATCGGCAAACAAGCTTGACGTAGGCACCGTCACGGACAGCGCGAAAGCCGGGGAAGTTTAAGACATGGTCGACGCGCCGCAGATTGAAAATAAATCCACGGACGACGAGCTGGTAGGAAGCGAAGCCCCGCTGCTCGAGCATCTGATCGAATTGCGAAAGCGGCTGATCTATTCGGCGATAGCTCTAGTCGCACTGATGATCATTTGTTTTATTTTTGCCGGGCAGATATTCAACATTTTGTTGGGGCCATACCGGTCGATCTATTCCAATCCCGGTGATCTGGAACTTATTTATACCGCCCCTCAGGAATTTTTCTTCACCCAGCTCAATCTGGCGTTCTTTGGCGCGATGTTCCTGGGGTTTCCGTTCCTTGCTTCGCAAATTTATATGTTTGTGGCGCCAGGCCTATACAAGCATGAACGCAAGGCCTTCCTACCGTATCTGATCGCAACGCCGATATTTTTCCTTTTGGGCGTCTGTATGGTCTATTTTGCGGTTCTGCCGATGGCATTGCATTTCTTTGCTGGCATGCAGACTGACGAAATCAAGATGCTGACCAGCGTTTCGGAATATCTGGGGTTGGCTATGACGCTGATCCTCGCGTTTGGCGTCTGTTTTCAGTTGCCGGTCGTCCTCACGCTGCTGGCTCAGATTGATCTGGTAAACGTGGCCCAACTCAAGGTGGGGCGGCGTTACGCTGTGGTCGGTATCTTGCTGTTTGCTGCGTTCATCACGCCGCCAGACCCAATTTCTCAGCTTGGCCTTGCCCTGCCAATGTACCTGCTTTACGAGCTTTCCATCATGTCGGTGCGCTGGGTTGAGCGCAAACGCGCGGCTGCTGAAGCTGCTCGGGATGCCGATCTGTCGTAATCAGGGTTTTTATTTTACCCGCAATTCAGAGGCAGGTCCGTCGGGGCCTGACTGAACATGTTCGATATCAAGTGGATTCGTAACAACGCCGAAGCCTTTGATGCCGCTATGTTGCGTCGCAAGGGCGATTTTGCGACGGCAGCGGATCTGTTGAACATCGATGATCGGCGCCGTGACATCATCGTGCGGCTCAACGATGCGCAGGAAAAGCGCAACGCGATGTCCAAGCAAATCGGTCAAGCCAAGGCGCAAAAGGATGAGGCGAAGGCTTCTGAGTTGATGGCTGAGGTCGCCCGCCTAAAAGATATTATCCCAGTAGCGGAAGCTGATGAACGCCTGGTTGAGCAGGAACTGCACGTCGCCTTGTCTGTCCTGCCAAATTTGGTTTTCGATGATGTGCCGCAGGGCAATGACGAAAGCGACAATGTTGAATATTTCGGCAGAAACGGTACGGAGGAAACGGTTGCCAACGTTCGTGCGTCCAAGCCTGAATTTAGTTTTGCGCCCAAGGAGCATTTTGAAATTGGTGAGGCCAATGACGGGATGGATTTTGAAGTTGCGACAAAAATTTCCGGCAGTCGCTTTGTCGTGCTCAAGGGCCAGATAGCGCGACTGGAGCGCGCTCTTGGCCAATTCATGCTGGATCTGCACACAACCGAACATGGCTATACCGAAGTTCAGCCGCCGCTGCTGGTTCGGGACGAAGCGCTGTTCGGCACCAATCAGCTGCCCAAATTTGAGGAAGACCTGTTTTTCGCAGGGCATGGAGACGGCCGGCTGGCGCTGATCCCGACTGCAGAAGTGCCGCTGACCAATCTGGTTCGAGAATCAATTCTGTCCGAGGAAGAGTTGCCGTTGCGGTTTTCGGCTTTGACGCCGTGCTTTCGCTCAGAGGCGGGATCGGCGGGGCGCGACACACGGGGAATGTTGCGGCAGCACCAGTTCAACAAAGTCGAGATGGTTTCGATCACGCTGCCCAATGCGTCCTTCGATGAGCATGAACGGATGCTGGGATGTGCCGAGGCAGTGTTGAAAAAACTGGGGCTGCACTATCGGGTGATGGATTTGTGTACCGGCGATATCGGGTTTGGCGCAAAACGCACCTATGATCTGGAAGTGTGGTTGCCAGGGCAGGATACCTATCGCGAAATTTCGTCCGTATCAATTTGCGGCGATTTTCAGGCGCGGCGGATGAACACGCAATATCGTCCTGGCGGCGGTGAAAAACTCAAAGGCGGTCTGCCGTTCGTGCATACGCTTAACGGGTCGGGAACTGCTGTTGGGCGGTGTCTGATTGCGGTGCTGGAAAACTATCAGCAGGAAGACGGATCGGTTTTGATCCCCGATGTGCTGAAGTCGTATATGGGTGGGCTGACCTCCATTGGTGGGCGTAGTTGAGCCGGTCCATGCGCATTTTGATCACCAATGATGATGGCGTTGACGCGCCCGGCATTGCCATAATGCGCAAGATTGCGCAGTCGATTTCCGACGATGTCTGGATCGTGGCGCCGGATGGCAATCAAAGTGGAGCAGGGCATCGGTTTACGCTTGGACGAGAACTCTCGTTCGACCAACGCGAGCCGCAAGTGTTTGCAGTGGTTGGCGGGTCGCCGGCTGACTGTGTGGTCGCGGGATATACCCATTTGCTCAAGGATCGCGCGCCTGACTTGGTGCTGTCTGGGGTCAACCAGGGCCAAAACCTGGGGGATATCATCAATTGCTCGGGCACCGCTGCTGGCGCGCGCGAAGGTACTATGCAGGGCTCGCTGAGCATTGCGATGAGCCAAGCCGTCGACTATCAGGCGGGGAGCGACGTTGTCTGGGACAACGCCATTCAACATGGCGCGGCTGTCGTGCGGGCAATTGTTGCTCAGGCCCAGGGGCTTGATACCTACTATAATGTCAATTTCCCGCTTTGCGCGCCGACCGAAGTCAGCGGCATAGAGGTCGTGCCGCACCAGCGCTTCTCGCGCTCGGCCTTCCAATATTATGCCAGCGACAATGTCGGAAAATTTTTCATCGCGATTCCTGAAACGCCGATGCCGCTGGAGCGCACCCATGATTTTGAGGTGCTGCACAAGGACAGCGCCATCACTGTGACCCCGCTTAGCCTTATGCAGACCGATATGGGAACCGTTGGTCGCCTGCAGGGAAAGCTGGTGCTTTAGCGCAACAGCGCCGCGATTTTGCCAACGCGTGCACCCGGTTTGGTCTTAACCTTACCCAATTCAGAATCCCGATCACTAAACTTTGCGCAAATCGCATCGACTTTAAACTCGTCTTTACCTTACCGGCCTAGATTCAGGCTTGTGTTGAGTACCTGCGTACGAGTGAACTGATGAGTATCCGCGTATCCCTTCGGGCGCATAAAAGCGCCATTGCAATTGCGGGCGTTATGGCTAGTGCCGTTGCGCTTTCCGGGTGTACGGCGATTGGTGGTCGCGCTTTTAGCGACCCCACCGTCACAGGTTCGACAAACCAATATACCCCCGGCAATATCAACCAGCCCATGCCTGCATCGTTGGGGGCGCCAGCTGCCCAGGTTGCCGACGCGCGCTTTTTGCCGCCGCAGAATGTCGGATATGGGGGCGGCCAGGCGATAGCGCCGTCGCCGGCCGGGTACGCCGCACCCATGGCACAATTTCCATCCAGTCAGGGTGGCGCGCCGACGGTGACATCGCACGATTTACCAGTTCTGAACTCATCAACGGGAAACCAGCAAACCATGTCTGCACAGCAAAGCTTTGCCCCCGCTGCAGTCACTCCACCGACCGCCGCCATGGGTAGCCTACCAATCAATAGCGCAACCCCAACCATGGCGCCTGTCGCGTCGGCTGCGGCCAGTGGCGCGGTCTTCCGCCATACAATTGCGGGCGGCGAGTCTCTTTATACAATCGCCCGACGTTACGATGTGACAACGCAGTCAATCGTGCAGGCGAATAATCTCGGATCGCCGGATCGCATTGTGGTCGGGCAACAAATCATTATTCCCGGTCGCGCCGATCTTATTGGCAGCCAGATGGCGGCGCCAACGCCTGCGCCAACGCCTGCGCCGGCCCTCGTCGCAAGCGCTGCGCCTCACCTCATTGCTCCGACACCGGCAGGTCAGCGCCCAAGTCTGGCGCAAAGTGCCGTTCTTGCCCCTAAACCTGCCGCCGCGCAGCCGGTGGTCACCGCGCCAGTTGCCGCGCCTCAGGCTGCACCGGTGCAGCAGGCATCAATTGCGCCTCGTGAGCCCCAAATGTCGGGTTCGGACAAGTTCCGTTGGCCTGTCAGCGGTCGCGTTATTACGGACTTTGCCGCCTCCAAAGCTACGGGCATCAATATCGAAGTGCCAGAAGGCGCGTCGGTGAAGTCCGCCGAAAACGGAACCGTCATCTATGTGGGGTCCGGTGTCGAGGGGTATGGCAATCTCGTTCTTATTCGCCATCCCAACGGTTACGTATCGGCTTACGCCCACCTCAAGTCGATGAGCGTTGCCAAGGGTGCAGTCGTCAATCGCGGCGATGCCATTGGCGCAGCGGGCATGACTGGATCAGTTAGCAAGCCGCAGTTGCACTTTGAACTGCGCAAGGGCGCGACACCTGTTGATCCAGTGCCGCTTTTGGCCGGCTAAATTGAACACGGGGCCACTCGTGCGGGTCCCTGTGAAAACAGGGGCCTTTTTGTGTTCAGAGCTTCTTGCCTAGTTCACCGGCGAGAGTGCGGACCAATTGAATTGCAACCCGACCAGAGCGCGCGCCGCGTGTGGCTGCCCATTCGATGGCGCGGGCGCGCAACATTTCCTCATCAATCGGCAGGGCATAGTGGCTGGCATAGGCTCTGACCATGCTCAAGAATGTCTCCTGATCGCAATTGTGGAAGCCTAGCCACAGACCGAATCGATCCGATAGAGAAACTTTTTCCTCAACCGCTTCGCCGGGATTGATGGCAGTGGAGCGTTCATTCTCGATCATATCGCGGGGCATCAAATGACGTCGGTTCGATGTTGCATAGAACAGGACATTTTCGGGTCGCCCCTCCAAACCACCATCAAGAATGGTTTTGAGGGATTTGTAGCTCGCCTCGCCATTGTCAAAACTTAGGTCATCGCAAAAGACAATGAACTGGGCAGATTGGGACGCAATGGCGCGCATGAGGGCTGGCAGGCTCTCGATATCTTCGCGTGCGATTTCAATCAGAATCAGGCGGGCAAAACCCTCGCGACTGGCAATGTCGGCGTGAAGTGCCTTGACCAAAGAGCTCTTGCCCATGCCGCGCGCGCCCCACAGCAGCGCATTGTTGGCGCCATGACCGCGAGCGAACTGCTCGGTATTGCGCAGCAATATGTCCTGCACGGAATCAATGCCTTTGAGCATTGCCAACGGTACCCGGCTGACATTGGGGACCGGCATCAGGCGAGAATGGGCCGCATCCCAGTGGTAGGCGTCGGCATCGCTTAACGTTGCGGCATCAGCGTCTGATCCGGACGTAAGTGATTTCAGGGATGTCGCAATCGTGCTCAGCGATGATGCGATCTGGTCGAGATAGTCTTTGGTTTTCACCTGCAAGTCCTTGTCGAAGCCGCGTCAATTTGCGGCGTATTGAATGCCTTTGCAATGGAAGGTGCGCGAATGTATAGTCCGCGCGATTTTGTCCGGGGCGCAAGTGCAGATAGCTCCAAAAACGTCCAGTCGACGTTTGTTGGCTCAAACCGAGCCGCGACTTCTCTCAAGAAAAAGAACCCGTAAGGAACTCGACATATGTTTGTAACTCCAGCGTTTGCGCAAGCGGCAGGTGCTCCCGCCTCCGGTGGCTTCACCGATATTCTTGTACAGTTGGTGCCCATCCTGCTGCTGGTCGTCATTTTTTGGTTCCTGATCTTCCGGCCACAGCAGAAGCGGGTGAAAGCACAGCAGGCAATGCTCGGCGCTGTGCGTCGCGGTGATACGGTGGTTTCAACCGGCGGTATCGTCGGCAAGGTGACCAAGGCCGTGGATGGGGAAGACCTGGAAGTGGAAATCGCCCAAGGCGTGAAGGTCAAACTGGTTCGGTCCATGATCGCCGATGTCCGCTCCAAGGCGGAACCGGTCAACGACAACAAGCCAGCCTGATCTGACGTGAATGCCGGAGCCCGATTGGGCTCCGGTCTGTTTTTGCCCCAGGACATATCGATGAAATTCTCGCCGATCCGCACAGCCATTATCGTGCTCGTTACCCTTCTCGGGGTGCTTTTTGCCGTACCCAGCTTTTTGCCCAAGGCCGTACTTGATGCGTGGCCAAGCTGGCTACCGCAACAGACTATTGTCCTCGGATTGGACCTGCAGGGCGGTTCGCACCTGCTGCTGGAAGTTAACCGGGATAGCATTGTTACCGAGCGTTTGGGTGATTTGCGGCGCGACGCGCGCTCGATTCTGGCGAACGATAATGGTATCGGCAATATCATCACAACCGATGCGGCGACCAATTCACTCGACATCGAGTTGACCGATCCGACCCAGAAAGATACGGCGAAAACGGCCATCGAGGGCCTGCAAAACACGATTTCAAATTCGCTGTTCGCTTCTTCAGGTGTGGACGAGCTTGCGTTTGGCGAAACGTCGGACGGCAAGCTGACTATTTCGCTTACGGAAGCTGGTATTTCTGAGCGGATGTCGTCGCTGGTGGCGCAGTCGATTGAGGTTATCCGCAAGCGTATCGACGAATTGGGTACAACAGAACCGCTTATCCAGCGTCAGGGCACCAACCGGGTCCTGGTTCAGGTGCCAGGATTTGGTGATTCCGTACGACTCAAGGACATTATCTCGCGTACGGCGCGGCTGACTTTCCACATGGTCTATCCCGGAATGACTGCGGCGCAGGCCGAGACACAGGGCGTTCCTAGCGGAGCCGAGATCCTTGATAGCAATGACGGTGGCAAGGAACTGGTTTATGAAGACGTCGCACTTGGTGGCGAATCTTTGGTCGACGCGCAGCCCAGCTTTGATTCCCAGCGTGGTATTCCGGTTGTCAGTTTCCGTTTCGACACGCGCGGTGCCATAGCCTTTGGTGAAATTACCTCTGCCAACGTCGGCAAGCGGTTTGCCATTGTTTTGGATAATCAGGTTATCACGGCGCCGGTCATCCAGCAGGCAATCACCGGTGGCACGGGCCAGATTAGCGGTAATTTCACAACGGCAAGCGCCAACGATCTGGCGGTTCTACTGCGCGCGGGCGCGTTGCCTGCATCGCTGGACATTGTGGAAGAGCGCACGGTTAGCGCAGGACTGGGTGCGGATTCGATCCGCGCAGGTGTTCTGGCCGGCATTATCGGGGCAATTGCCGTCGTCACCTTCATGGTGATTGCTTATGGGCTGTTCGGCGTATTTGCCGATCTTGCCGTTATCGTGAACGTCGGGCTGATCCTTGGCGCGCTTTCGATGCTTGGGGCAACGCTGACGCTGCCGGGCATTGCCGGTATTGTTCTGACCATCGGTATGGCCGTTGACGCCAACGTGCTGATCTACGAACGAATACGTGAAGAACTGGCGGCGGGCCGCAGCAAGATTTCGGCGATTGAATCCGGCTTTCAGCGCGCCATGGGCACGATTTTGGATGCGAACATTACAACTCTTATCGCAGCGGTTGTGCTGTTCTATCTGGGCTCCGGTCCGGTTCAGGGCTTTGCTGTCACGCTGGCGCTCGGTATCGTTACGACCTTGTTCACGGCCTATATGGTCACCCTGTTCATCGTTGGACGCTGGTACAATTGGCGCCGTCCCAAGACGTTGACAATTCAGTTTGTTCGCCTGATTCCGGATGGCACCAAGATTCCGTTCATGGCAATCCGCAGGTATGCGATCGCCTTTTCGATCGTCACATCGATTCTGTCGCTAGGTTGGTTCGGCTATCATGGCCTCAACCTTGGTATTGACTTCCGGGGTGGCTCGTCAATCGAGATTCAGTCGAACGAGGGGCCTGCCGATCCGGGCGTGATCCGCGAGGCGCTGTCGCAACTCAATCTGGGTGACGTTCAGGTTCAGGGTTTTGGCGAGGAAGACCGTTTGCTGGTACGCGTTCAAACGCAGGACGGCGACAACTCGGCTCAACAGGAAGCGGTCAAGCGGATCGAGTCCACCGTTGTTGAAAAGGGATACTCCTTGCGCGGTACGGAAACGGTCGGGCCGACTGTTTCCAGCGAACTGGCGATATCGGGCGCAATTGGTTTGGCGGTCGCCATGTTCGGGGTGCTGATCTATCTGTGGTTCAGGTTCGAGTGGCAATTTGCGGTTGGTGCCATTATCGCTACGGGGCACGATGTCGTCCTGACCATTGGCCTGTTCGCGTTTTCCGGATTGGAATTCAATTCGTCCAGTATTGCGGCGATCCTGACGATTTTGGGTTATTCGCTCAACGACACGGTGGTGATTTACGACCGTATTCGCGAGTACCGAACGAAATACAAAAAGATCGATCTCGCAGAAATCATCGATATTGCGATCAATTCAACCTTGCCTCGCACGATCCTGACGGCGACAACGACATTCATTGCCTTGATGGCACTTGTGGTTTTCGGCGGCGAAGTCATTCGAAGCTTCACCATTTCCATGGCCTGGGGCGTGTTTGTCGGAACCTATTCGTCGATTTTCATCGCTGCGCCAATCCTGATCTATCTGGGTATCACCACCCGCGCGGATCAGCCTGAGGTTAAGGTCGAGGACAAGCGTGCGGATGGCGCGTCGGTCTGATCGACTGCCCAATACCAACAAATTTACGGTTTGACGGAGCAATTCTCCGCCAAACCGCTTTCGCGTTGTCCCAGCTGGAGGGGTAGATGAACGATATCGGACATTACCCCTATCAGGTTGGCATAGATGCCTACGGGAAGGGTGGCTTCCGGTTTGCGGACATGTCGCATCGGGGATCATTGCTTTGTCTACCGACCGGTATGCACGAGTGGCCTGTCGAGAATACGGCTCAACTGTCCCTATCGTCGCTCGATCCGGTACTGGCATTGTCCGAGCAGGTGGATGTGTTGCTCATCGGGCTTGGCGGCGACATAACCGCCCTGGGGCCTGATATTCGTGCCGCTTTGCGGGATAAGAAAATCATTGTTGAAGCAGTGGCGACCGGCGGCGCCGTGCGCACCTATAATATTCTGCTTGGCGAAAAGCGGGCGGTTGCGGCAGCGCTGATTGCGGTCGATACGGTTCGTTGATGCGTGAGACCAACCGCAAACTGACCGTAGAATTTTTGCGCGAGCATGATCGGGATAGATATCTGTCGTCATTGGTGTTGAGTGGAAACGCACGTGATGCGGTAACGGCTCTGCTGGCATTCAACGCAGATGTTGCGGCAATTCGTTCTCGCGTTTCCGAACCTGCGCCCGGTGAAATCCGGTTGCAGTGGTGGAACGACGCCCTGGCTGGGAGCGGGCATGGTGCGGTGCATAGCAATCCTGTTGCGGACTGCCTTCTCGCCACCCTCGATGAATTTTCGATACCCGTTGGCACGTTGCAGCGGTTGCTGGGCGCGCGGCGGTTTGATCTTTACGATGACCCGATGCCCGATCTGGAAAGCTTTGAGGGTTACGCAGGAGAGACCGCTTCCAGTCTTTACCAGATCAGTGCGATGATCTTGAATCAGGGAAATGTGGTGGAGGCCGGCGATGCGGCGGGTCATCTTGGCGTTGCCCACGCCATGATTGGTCACCTCCGAGCATTCGGTTTGAATGCCTCGGTGGGTCGCATATTTTTGCCGTGGTCGATTTTTGCTGCCAATGGCGTAAAGGAAGCAGAGATGTTTTCGGGAACCACCAGCGACGGCGTCGTTGAGTCACTCGGCCAGATTACAGAGTTGGCCGCGTCCCATCTCGACAAGGCGTCGGCAGCCATTGCGCAGTTGCCAAAGCAACTTCGTCCAGCCTTTGCAGCCATCGCGATGTTGCGCGCGCAGCATCGGCAATTGGATCAAATGCTGGAGCCGTATGCTGCGCCAGTCGATATGGCTGACTGGCGCAAGATTTTGGCGATGACTATCTGGACTTGGCGCAGCCGTTAATTAAGCCCATTCCATGATGTCCGTTAGCGCGCGGGACGTGATTGCCTTGCGCTTGGCTTTGGTTCTTTCGACGCTTTTCCAGCGGGTTACGCCTTCAGGCTTGGTGATGGTAACGGCCGGAAACAGGCCGAAATTGACATTCATCGGCTGAAAGCTTCGTGCGCCGCTATAGCCTTCAGCTTCGATATGCCCACCCGTGATATGGTTGATCAGAGCACCCATTGCCGTTGTCGGGCCAGGAGCGTCGAGCGGTTTACCGTGGAAATCACCTGCCGCCATTCGACCGGCCATCAGGCCGATTGCGGCACTTTCGACATATCCTTCTACGCCTGTCACCTGGCCTGCAAATCTGATACGCGGATCGGCCTTGAGCCTCAAGTTGCGGCCAAGCACTTTGGGGGAATTGAGGAAAGTGTTGCGGTGCAGCCCGCCCAGTCTTGCAAACTGGGCATTTTCCAGACCCGGTATCATGCGAAATATCTCGGCTTGTATGCCGTAGCGCATTTTGGTCTGGAAACCGACCATGTTCCACAGCGTTCCAAGCGCATTGTCCTGTCGTAACTGCACAATCGCGTAAGACTTGACGAGTGGGTCGCGTGGATTGGTCAGGCCAACGGGTTTCATTGGACCAAAGCGCAAAGTTTGTCGACCGCGCTCGGCCATTACCTCGATCGGCAGGCATCCATCGAAGTAGGGGACCTTTTCCCAATCCTTGAATTGATGTAGTTCGGCGCCAAGAAGTGCATCGACGAAATTATTGTACTCGTCCTCATTCATCGGGCAGTTGAGATAATCTGCGCCGTTTCCAGTTGGTCCAACCTTATCGTAGCGCGATTGGGCCCAGACGACTGATCGGTCAATGCTCTCTTCATGGACGATGGGTGCGATGGCATCAAAGAATGCCAACGAATCTTCGCCCGTCAGCGTGGAGATTCCCTCTGCCAACGCTGGGGAGGTGAGGGGGCCCGTAGCGATAACCACATTTGACCACTCTGCGGGCGGTAGTCCCGCAACTTCGCTGCGCTCAACTTCGATATTGGGATGCTGTTCAATGGCTTGGGTTACCGCAGCGGAAAAACCGTCGCGATCCACAGCCAGGGCACCACCTGCGGGCAAAGCATTCTTGTCAGCGGCTGCCATGATCAGCGAGTTGCAGCGGCGCATTTCTTCGTGAAGCAGGCCCACCGCATTGTGCTCATGGTCGTCGGACCGGAAGCTGTTGGAGCAGACGAGTTCGGCCAACCCTTCGGTCAAATGGGCGTCAGTCATACGCTGTGGGCGCATTTCGTGGATGATCACGTTTGCGCCGGATTGGGCGGCCTGCCATGCAGCTTCCGAGCCAGCAAGGCCGCCGCCGATGATGTGAATTGGTTCTGAATTTGCCATGCGAGGGGCCATAGCAAGCGGCTTGGCGCAAAGCAATCTCCATCGTTGTACGGCGATTGACCTGTAGATAAAACTCGGTAAACCGTGTGGTCAAAGGAGAAGAAAATGACAACCGATTTGACACTTTGGGGCCGCAAAAATTCTGCCAACGTCCAAAAGGCAGTCTGGGCGCTCGCCGAAGTTGGGAAAGAATATGAACACATTGCCGTGGGCGGTGCCTTCAAAGGACTGGACACACCCGAATACAGGGCGCTCAATCCCAATGGGCTGGTTCCGACGCTTCAGGATGGGGATCTGATCGTTTGGGAAAGTCAGGCGATCTTGCGCTATATCGCTGCTGAATATGGCGCGGAGAAACTTTGGCGGGCGACGCCGCGGGAGCGCGCTATTGTGGATCAATGGGCCGATTGGGGAGCGATAACATTTCAGCCTGCCTGGCTGGGAATTTTCATCAATGTGGTTCGCACGCCGAAGAGCAAGCAAAATCCAGACGCCATTGCGGCAGTAGTGAAGAAGTCGAACGATGCGATGGCATTGCTGGATGCACAACTGGCGGGGCGGGAGTTTGTCGCGGGAGATTTCAGCTATGCTGATATTGCCATCGGCGTGGCGTTATATCGCTGGTACACAATGGAATTTAATCGCCCGATACTGCCAAATGTTGATGCTTGGTATGATCGGTTGCAGTCCAGACCCACATTCAAATCGTCGATCATGGTCTCCTACGACGATCTTTACGTCCGCTAGAGCGGGTAAATTCCAGACACGAAAACGCCCGCTTTCTTTTGGAAGGCGGGCGTTCGAGCTTTTTGAGCGTTTTGGGTATTCTTTGCGGGCTTAGATGCTGCCGGCATGATCACGAGCAACGCGGCTGATGTCAGTGCGTGAAATGCCCAGATCATTGAGCTGACGGTTGTCGAGTGCAGTCAGTTCACGAACGGTCTGCTGATAAGCGGCCCACTTGCGGAAAGTCTTACGGATGTTCATTTGATAGTCTCCTTTGGTTACAAGACTATATCTAGTGGTGCGCACCCGATTTGAGCAGGGGTATATTGTTCAATAGAGCCATGCGCGGCCTGCAAGCCTTTAACCAATGCCGTTCATTCCGCGTTAACAATGTCCCAAATGCAAGGCCGCCGGACTTGATCCAGCGGCCCAATTTGCAATTGGTGGCAAAGGTCAGCGGTCGAACAGACCGCGTGCCATTTTTGAGAAATCTGGACCCGAAAGTCCCAAAAGGTCGGCATCACGTGTGGATGGTACGTCCATTTCCCGCAGCGTTTGCTTGATGTCGACTAGGCGCTTGACGCGCCAGACAGCACGGACAAACATTGGAAAATCCTCGAAAATTTCAACACCCCATAGTTGGGTGATTTGTTCAGGATCACCATACCCAAGCAGGCAAGTGAGCCATGTTGCGTATGCATGCCCAATTCGTCATCGCGACGATGATCCTGGCAGCCGATCTATTCGGCCGCGTCGCGCTCAAACTGGTGCCGACGACCTATCACCTCCTTGAGGAAGCGGCCGGTATGGGAACGCGGATTTGCGGCGATGTCTTCGGGCGTGCCAACGCCCACAATTTCGCCACCACCGTCGCCGCCTTCCGGCCCCAGATCAATTACCCAGTCTGCCGTCTTGATGACTTCAAGATTGTGCTCGATGACGATGACGGTATTGCCGCCCGCCACCAGCTCATGAAGAACATCCAAGAGTTTGGCCACGTCGTGAAAGTGCAGGCCCGTGGTGGGCTCGTCCAGCATATAGAGAGTTCGTCCCGTGGCGCGTTTGCTCAGTTCCTTGCTGAGTTTGACGCGCTGCGCCTCACCACCAGATAGGGTTGTTGCAGGCTGGCCGACCTTGACGTAGCCCAAACCCACACGCTGGAGCGTCGCGAATTTATCGCGAATAGAGGGCACGGCGGCGAAAAATTCGGCGCCTTCGTCAATGGTCATGTCCAAAATGTCGGAGATGGACTTGCCCTTGAACTGAACCTCCAGCGTTTCGCGATTATAGCGTTTGCCCTTACAGACATCGCAGGTGACATAAACGTCTGGCAAGAAGTGCATTTCAATCTTGAGCACGCCATCGCCTTCGCATTTGGCGCAGCGCCCGCCCTTCACATTGAAGGAGAACCGTCCGGGACCGTAGCCGCGGGTTTTCGATTCCGGCAGGCCAGCGAACCATTCGCGGAGCGGCGTGAAGGCGCCGGTGTAGGTCGCGGGGTTGGAGCGCGGGGTGCGGCCGATCGGCGACTGGTCAATGTCGATGACCTTATCCAGAAATTCCAAGCCGGTCAGGCTATCGTGTGGCGCGGGAATAACGCGGGCGCCGTTTAACCGTCGTGCAATCGTCTGATACATAGTGTCGATCATCAAGGTCGATTTGCCGCCGCCTGAAACGCCGGTGATAGCGACGAACATTCCCAACGGCACATCCACGGAAACGTTCTTGAGATTGTTGCCCGTCGCACCTTTAAGGCTCAATTTTCGCGATGGCGATGGTTCCCGGCGTACGGCGGGCATGGGGATGCCCATGCGACCCGATAAATACTTGCCGGTAATACTGTCTGGATGGTTGATGATATCTTCGGGAGAGCCCTCAGCAACGATATGGCCGCCATGCACGCCAGCGCCGGGACCAATGTCCAGAACGTAATCTGCGGTCAAAATAGCGTCTTCGTCGTGCTCGACCACGATCACTGTGTTACCGATGTCGCGCAGGCGCCGCAGCGTAACCAGCAATTGGGCATTGTCGCGTTGATGCAGGCCGATTGAGGGCTCGTCCAGCACGTAAAGCACGCCGGTAAGGCCGGAACCAATCTGGCTGGCCAAACGGATGCGCTGACTTTCGCCGCCCGACAATGAACCAGAATTTCGCGCCAGGGTGAGGTAGTCCAGTCCGACGTCGTTGAGAAAATTGAGGCGTTCACGAATTTCCTTGAGGATGCGTTCCCCAATGGTTGCCTGAGTTGGCGTCAGTTTGGCCAGCAGTGTGTCGAACCACTCCGCGCTCTTGCGAATGGACTTTTCAGTAACCTGACCAATATGCAGACCATCGATCTTGACGGCCTGCGCCTCGGGCTTGAGCCGGTAACCATCGCAGGCAACGCAGGGGGCCGAAGACATGTATTTTTCGATTTCTTCGCGCATGCCTGCGCTTTCGGTTTCCTTGTAGCGCCGCTCAAGGTTGCCAATAACGCCTTCAAAGGGCTTGGTTGTCTTGTACTGGCGCAAGCCATCGTCATAGACAAAATTAATCGGCGTCTTGCCGGTACCGTAAAGTACTGCTTCCTGAACGTCTGCGTCGAGCTCGTTCCAGGCGGTCCCTGTCGATGCGCCGAAATGTCGGGTCACTGCTTGCAGCGTCTGCTGATAATAAGGAGCAGATGTCTTGGACCAGGGCAAAATCGCCCCATCGCGCAGCGACAGCGTGTTGTCGGGCACGATCATGTCGCGGTCGATTTTCTTCTCAGTCCCCAGACCGTCACATACGGGACAGGCGCCGAACGGGTTGTTGAACGAAAACAGGCGCGGTTCGATTTCCGTAATGGTAAAGCCGGAAACAGGGCAGGCAAATTTTTCCGAGAGGGTGATCTGTCTGGCGGTACCGTCGGCCTCGGTTTCGTCGGCAAATTCGATCAGCGCAATGCCATCGGCAAGCTTTAGTGCTGTTTCAAAACTTTCGGCCAGCCGCCCACCGATATCCTCGGAAACAACAAGACGGTCAACGACCACCTCAACATCATGCTTTATCTTCTTGTCGAGATGTGGAGCATCCTCGATTTCGTGGAACTGGCCATCGATCTTGACGCGTTGAAAGCCTTTACGCATCAGGTCGGCAAGTTCTTTTTTATACTCGCCCTTTCGGCCGCGGATCATTGGGGCAAGCAGATAGATGCGGGTACCCCCGGGAAGCTCCAGTACCTTGTCGACCATTTGCGACACGGTCTGGCTTTCAATGGGCAAGCCTGTGGCGGGAGAATAGGGCACGCCGACGCGGGCAAAAAGCAGGCGCAGATAGTCATAAATCTCGGTAACGGTGCCTACCGTCGAGCGGGGATTGCGCGAGGTGGTTTTTTGCTCAATTGAAATGGCCGGGGACAGCCCCTCGATATGCTCGACATCTGGCTTTTGCATCATTTCAAGGAATTGACGCGCGTAGGCAGAAAGGCTCTCCACATAGCGCCGCTGGCCTTCGGCATAGATGGTATCAAATGCCAGGGAAGACTTTCCCGACCCGGACAGGCCAGTCATGACGATCAGGCTATCGCGGGGCAGCTTGACGTCGATGCCCTTGAGATTGTGCTCACGCGCGCCGCGAATGATGAGTTCACGATTTTGGCTGGGCTTTGTGGTCATCTTTTTTCCGTGGCTTAGATTTTTGGGGTGCGGGCCGCACCGGCGCGGCGGTACCCAGCCAGCTTCGCTGCAAGGCAATCGTTCAAATAGGCGCGGCATACAGCACAGACAAGCGTAGTGTGCCGAACAATGTTCAGATCACTCTCACCATATAGTGTCCGTCAAAATTGGCCAGACGGCGTCGCTGCATTCATGGAACATAAGCAGAACAATTAGGAGTCGGTCAAGTGCTGATATCTGTAGCCTAGATTCAAATGTACATTGACTCGCACGCGCAATGGAACATAAAATGAACAAAATTCGGTTCTGTCTGAAGCCGACGCCGTGAATGGCTTGTTCACAACCTGCATTTTCTGGCACTTTTGGGGCAGAGCCAAGGTAAGGTGGGGACAAGGCTCAAAGCTACCGCGGCGCGTGTTCGAGACGCGATTCAGTCGGGGCGAAAGCAAAATTCAGACCCCCGGCCAAGGGACACGGGGTTATCGCGAAAGGACATCACCATGGCGGGAAGCGTCAATAAAGTCATTCTGGTCGGCAATCTCGGCGCAGATCCCGATGTGCGCAGCATGACGAACGGCGGCAAGGTGGTAAATCTGTCGATTGCCACATCGGAACGTTGGAAAGATCGCAATTCAGGAGAACAGCGTGAACGGACCGAATGGCATCGCGTTGTAATTTTTTCGGAAGGGCTGGCCCGGGTAGCGGAAAGCTATTTGAAGAAGGGGTCCAAGGTATACATCGAAGGCCAATTGCAGACGCGCAAGTGGCAGGATCAGAGCGGACAGGACAAATATTCCACTGAAGTTGTCCTGCAGGGCTTCAATTCTAACCTTACGCTGCTTGACAGTCGCGGCGATGGGGACAGCGCTGGTGGGGGCGATGGCGGATTCCGCGGTGCTCGTCCGACCGAGAATGCTGGGGGCGGGGGACGCCGACCAGCTGCAAATGCGCCAGCATTCGAGTCTGGCGGTATGGACGACGATATTCCGTTCTAGTACAGCGGCGTCAGCCCAATTATATGGGCGGCCAAACGGCCGCTCTTTTCATTTGTCGGTTGGACCGATCACTGTGTGAACGGAATGTTGGCGCGGATTTTTTCGCCGCTTTCCACATACTCAACCTGAAACCGGACGTTGATCTTGCCGCTATCGAGCGCGATTTGTGCAGTGACAGTCACATCTTTGCCATTGGGGCCGTCTTCGCGGTCCCGCTCGTGCAGGTCGAATACGATGCTGCCATTGCGCTCCTGGCCGACGGCAATGCCACTAAAACGCGCGTTGGACGTCATGGCTGCCTCGAAACGGCTCTTGTCGGCGATATAGGCGAGGGTGCCTTTCAGGGCCAGGTTGTTACCGGCGACGACGCAGCGTCCCGAATAATTGACCTTGTCGCCATTTCCTTGCGTCAGTGAAAGGCGGCAAACGACCAGTTCGGTGTTTTTCCCTGTCAATGTGCCGCGCCCACGCCAGTCACCAATGTATGATTTGAGCAGGGCAACATCGCCCGGCGCTGCAGTCACCGGTGTTGCGTAGGCAGCGCCAGCGACCAACATTCCCACCATGGCGATTGATCGTGCCAAGGCACCAAGAAATTTCATGTCGACCATTCTCCCTGGGTCAATATCCCGCATGGCAGTTTCGTTGGCCGTTCTAGCAAATTTTTGAATCTCTTGCCCAGTGGATCCGGCCAAATTGAACGCCGCAACTTATTCTCGATGATCATGTTTTTTCGGATGGTATGGCTTGCCTGTGAGCCCGATCACCCAATCGAACGCGAAGTCGCCCCAATGGATTAAAAAATTTTCTACCCGACATCAAAATTGCCGGGAGCATGAACAAATCACCAATCAGGGCGAGTGCCAGCGACAGCACAAACAATGTACCGAACAGCGCCACTTGGGGCAGTTCCGAGAAGGCAACAATGACGGTTCCTGTGCACAGGATAACGGTAGTCGCCACGATGGCACCGCCAATTCGGAACAATGTGTTTTTGACCGCTTCTTCGTGATTGTGTTGATGATCGCGACGACTATGCACGTAATGGGCGAGGAAATGGATGGTGTCGTTGACGGCGATTCCGAAAGCGATTGTCAGGGCGATCACTGTGGTTAGTTGCAACCCGGACCCGCTGAACCACAAATAGGCCTCGGTTCCGAGGATGGGAAAGAGATTGGGCAGGATGGAAACCAGAGCAATGCGGAGCGACTGAAAAGCCAAGCCGATCAGAAGAATGTTGATCAGCACGCTTATGGCCAGCGAAATCTGTAGAGATCGCACGATATCGTCCGTCGCAAAGGTGGTCATGACGCGGAAACCACCCACCTCGGCATTGGGGATCCCTGCAGCGCGGATTTTTGTTTCGAGCCGATCTACCAGATCGGCAAGCTTTCCACTTTTGAGAATTGTCGGCATGAAGCCGGTAACCAGCGCCTGTGAGCCGTCGTCGGTAACGAAGCGCCGACGCATGAAAGGGCCCACAGCATCAAGAACCTGTGCCCGGCTAAATCCGCTTTGTGTGTAGTTGCTCATGCTGGCGGCGGAGATGACTTTGTTCACCCCCAACTCATGCTCAAGAATTTGATGCACGGTTCGGATCATCTCAAAATCACCGGGACCGATATCGGGGTCGTTTTCCTGCAGCGGTACGCGCACATAGATCGGGGCAACGCCACCAACGCCGGTGTCTATTTCTTCGGCGGTTTGCATGGCCGTGGAGTTCTTGGCCATGAAATCTTCAAGGGCGAACCTGGGCTCGATCAGAAAGAAGGGAATAAACAGCAGAATTACAGTTATTGCCGACAGCACTGTCAGTGGGCGGCCGTATTTCCTGGCCAGCTTCCAGGCGACCGGGATCGGCGCATTCAGTGCGAAATTGGGCGATCTTGGCAATTTGAAACCAAGCCTCAACGCGGTTCTAAGCAAAACCGGCAGCACCGTCATCATGCAGATAAACATGATTGCGCTGCCAACGGCGCCGGCAATCGAAAATTCCTCGACGCCGCGACCGGGCGAAAAATACAGCGAGGTAAAGGCCACAAGCGTCGTTAGAGTGGTGAGCGCCGTGGCTGGCCCAACCAACCTGAGGGTGGCATCAACGGCGTCGTAGGGATCCATGCCATCACGCCAATTGGCCAGCCAATTGAAGATAAAGAACATGCTCTCAGCGAAAGCCATCACAACCACCAGTGTCGTGACGATGATGGTCAGGAATGAAAACGAACCAAACATCATGATCACGGAGCCAATGGACCAGATGACGGCAATCAACGGGGTTGTAGCGACCAGAATTGCGCCAAAGAAGGACCGGAGGGCGAAAAACGCAATGAGCGAACCGATGGTGAACCCGTAGATAGTGAACTTGATTTGATCGTTGACGGCGGCGTCGAGCATTTCTGAAGTCCAGATTGGCGGACCGGTCAACTCTATCTGCAGGTTCGCGCTCTGATATTGCGCCGCCAACGCACGCAGGCTGGCCAACATCTCTTTTGTGCCACCATCCTTGCTCAGTTCGGAATTGGGAAACATGATGAGCACAACGCCAGTCAGGTCCGGCGTGATCAGATTGCGCATCATTGGATCGTTCTGCTGCAGATCGGCAAGAGCGTTTGCCACATGGGCTTTGTCAGTCATTCCTTCGGGCACCGCGGGCATTGACCCGCCAGTGCCGTCGGGTTTGCGCAGCGTGAATGGCGACATGGTGCCGTCAGCGAAATCGTTCAGTTCGAGATCGAAGGCCAGGTTGCGCACCTGCTCCAAAACCGTGGGGTCCGTCAGTTGGTCGGAATGGACCAGAACGTAGATGTCGTTTTCAAAGGTGCCAAACGTATCGGCCAGTCGTTGATACGCATCGAAATAGTGACCCGAATTGGCATAGACGCGCAGAAGGTTGCCATCAACATTGGCTTTTGGGAGCTGGAAAGCGCAGAGGAGGGTAAATGCGAGTACGCAAAGCGCCATGATGCGCGGAAAACGCAAAGTGGCGAGACCGAGATACTCAAGGCCAAATCCAATCGAGCGTTCAAGCGTCAAAATGCGCTGCAGGCGCGCGATCAAGGATTTTTGGCGCAACGGCTCGAATCTCCTTTTGTGGCCCTCAGAACAGAATTGGTAGGTGGTAAAGTCGGCGCCGTCCAGCGGGCGCGGACAGCAGCCATGGCAATCCTTGGCATTGTGGTGCGGAATCGCCTATAGGATATGCATGTTGGCCAACCAAGAATCAGCCCAGTGACAGATCAGCCAGAAGCCGGAAGCGGTTCGTCTCCTTCCGATATCGAGAACATCTCCATTACCGACGAAATGCGCAAATCATATCTCGATTACGCCATGAGCGTGATTGTGAGTCGCGCGCTGCCGGATGTCCGGGATGGTTTGAAGCCGGTGCATCGGCGAATTCTCTTCTCGATGAGTGAGAATGGCTACGAATGGAACAAAGCCTATCGCAAATCTGCGCGTGTCGTGGGTGATGTGATTGGTAAATATCACCCCCATGGCGATCAATCGGTCTACATGGCCCTGGTACGCATGGCGCAGGATTTTTCAATGGGACTGATGCTCATTGATGGGCAGGGAAATTTTGGATCGGTCGACGGCGATATGCCTGCTGCGATGCGCTATACTGAAGTGCGCATGGAGCGGGTCACTAATACCCTGCTGGACGATCTAGACAAGGACACGGTTAATTTCCGTGAAAACTATGACGGCTCGGAAAAAGAGCCAGTGGTGTTGCCGGCGCGGTTCCCCAATATGCTGGTCAATGGCGGCGGCGGCATTGCTGTTGGCATGGCGACCAATATTCCGACGCACAATCTGGGTGAAGTGATTGATGCAGCGCTGATGCTCATCGGTAATCCGGATGCAACTGTCGATGAATTGATGGATGTGTTACCCGGTCCCGATTTCCCAACGGCGGGACTGATTTTGGGGCGTCACGGAATTCGCTCCGCCTACGAGACGGGGCGCGGGTCGGTGATGATGCGCGGTCGCGTAGTCATCGAAGAGGTGCGCAAAGAGCGCGAAGCCTTGATCATCACCGAGATACCTTATCAGGTGAACAAGGCCTCGATGGTTGAAAAGATCGCTGAACTGGTGCGTGACAAGCGTATCGAAGGCATTGCCGACATGCGCGACGAGAGTGATCGCAACGGCATGCGCGTCGTGGTCGAGATCAAGCGTGATGCCTTGCCCGACGTCGTGTTGAACCAGCTTTATCGCTTTACTCCGCTGCAGTCTTCATTCGGGTGCAATTTTGTTGCGCTCAACGGCGGCAAGCCGCAGTTGATGAACCTGCGGGAAATTTTGACAGCGTTTGTAGCCTTCCGTGAGGAAGTGGTGACGCGGCGTGCGCGGTTCCTCTTGAACAAGGCGCGTGACCGCGCCCACATCCTGGTTGGTCTGGGCGTTGCTGTTGCCAATATCGACGAGGTTATTGCTTTGATTCGTACCGCGCCCGATCCGGCGACGGCGCGGCAGCAGTTGATGACGCGGAACTGGCCGGCTCATGATGTGGCGCCGCTGATTGCGCTGATCGACGACCCGCGCCACCGGATCAATGAAGATGGCACGTTCAACCTCTCAGAGGAGCAGGCGCGAGCCATTCTGGAATTACGTCTGGCGCGGTTGACCGCTCTGGGGCGCGATGAAATTGGCGAGGAACTCAACGGATTGGGCGTTGAAATCGCCGATTATCTGGAAATTTTGCGATCCCGCGAACGGGTAATTGCCATTATCCGCGACGATCTGACGGCGATCAAAGAGCAGTTCGCTTATCCTCGTAGAACCGAAATCACCGACAGCGCTGCTGATTTTGATGATGAAGATCTAATCGCGCGCGAAGACATGGTGGTTACGGTCACTCATGGCGGCTACATCAAGCGGGTGCCGCTGTCGACCTACCGTGCACAAAATCGTGGGGGCAAAGGGCGTTCGGGTATGTCGACGCGCGACGAGGATTTCGTGTCGCGGTTGTTTGTTGCAAACACTCACACGCCGGTTCTGTTCTTCACGTCGCGCGGTATCGTTTACAAGCTCAAGGTTTGGCGTTTGCCGATCGCGGCACCGCAAGCCCGTGGCAAGGCATTGATCAACATCCTTCCGCTGGAGCAGGGGGAGCGGATCACCTCGATCATGCCTTTGCCTGAGGATGAAAGCAGTTGGTCCGATCTGGACATCATGTTTGCCACAACGCGCGGTACGGTCCGCCGGAATTCCTTGGCCGATTTTGTCGAAGTACGCCAAAACGGCAAAATCGCCATGAAACTGGATGAAGGCGATGGCATTGTTGGTGTCGACACGTGCTCTGCCAGCGATGATGTGTTGCTGACCACTGCGCTGGGACAGGCGATCCGCTTCCAGGTTGGCGATGTTCGCGTCTTTAAGGGGCGCGACTCCATGGGCGTCCGTGGCATCCAGCTGGCAAGCGGCGACAAGGTCATTTCCATGGCCATCCTGCACCATTTTGAGGCGGTATCGGACGAACGATCTGCCTACCTCAAGATGAGCAGGGCGGTTCGCGGCGAGGCGGAAAACGAAGAGACCGCCGCAGACGATAGCGACGAGACAACCGTTTCGGGTGAGTTGAGCCAGGAACGGTACGTGGCAATGAGTGCGGCCGAACAGTTCATCCTAACGGTATCAGAGAATGGCTACGGCAAGCGTACGTCCAGCCATGAATATCGCATTACCGGACGCGGCGGCAAAGGCATCGTGGCGATGGCGGTCAACAAGCGGAACGGTTCGTTGATTGCCTCCTTCCCGGTTTCGCCGGAAGACCAAATTATGCTGGTGACCGATGCGGGACAGATGACCCGTATGCCGGTCGAAGGCAAAAAGCCGATCCGTATCGTATCGCGCGGCTCGCAGGGCGTTATCGTATTCGATACGGCCGAACGCGAGAAAGTCGTCTCGGTGGAACGGATCAGCGAGCCGGACGAGGATGAGGTTGAAGACGAAAATTCAGAGGCCGAAAATCCAGAGGCCAAAGGTGATCCGGAAACGCCGGACGAGCCCACCGCAGAGTGAATTTGAGATCGGGCTCCTTTTTGGAGCCCGTTTTTTTGCCTAGCTCAACGCGCCCGATGCCAGCAGGCGCAACGCCTCCGGGTAAATTCGATGTTCCTCGACCAGAATGCGGGCCGCTAGCGTTTCCGGTGTGTCACCGGGAAGGACCGGCACTTGTGCCTGAAGTATCGTGGGCCCTTCATCAAGGCCGGGCGTCACAAAGTGCACAGTGCAACCGTGCACTGAAGCGCCATCGGCCAGCGCGCGCGCGTGGGTGTCGAGTCCTCGATAGAGCGGCAAGAGCGAGGGGTGGATATTGATAAGCCGACCGGCCCAATGCAGCGTAAATTCGGGCGTCAGCATGCGCATGAAGCCTGCGAGGCAGACGATGTCGACATGCCATTCTTCGAGTTTTTGCGTGAGCGCCAAGTCGAAGGCCTCACGGCTTTCAAATTGGCTTTGGGCCAACGAGAAAGTTTTGAGGCCGTGGGATGATGCGATTTTCAAACCCGGCGCTGCCGCGCGGTTCGACCCGACGCCGACTATTTCGGCGGGGTAGTCGGCTGATTTGCAAGCGTCGATAAGCGCAGACATATTTGAGCCGCGTCCTGATATCAGAATGGCGACGCGCTTCTTGCTCACAATGCCAACGCACCATCGAATGATACCGCTTCGCCGGTCCGTTCGGTCAGTTTGCCAACGATCGTAGCGGTTTCACCCGCAGCCGTCAGTTGATTGGCCAATTCGGGTGCATCTTCGGGCGCAACAGCAATCAACATGCCGACACCGCAATTAAAGGTGCGCAACATCTCGCGTTGGCTCATGCCGCCGCTGCGCGACAGCCAACCAAATACCTTGGGCACGACAATCGCACCGAGATCAACATGAGCCGCAAGGTGGTCGGGCAGGACGCGCGGAATGTTGTCAATGAAACCGCCGCCGGTAATATGGGCCAATGCTTTGATGGACAGCCCCGATTTTAGCGCCGCCAGGAGCGGTTTGACGTATATCCGCGTTGGCGTCAGCAAGGCTTCGGACAGTGACTGGCCAGCAGAGAATGGTGCGTCCATGAACCAGTCGACGCCGGAAACTTCGACAATTTTGCGGACTAGCGAATATCCGTTGGAGTGGACGCCCGACGACGTCAGCGCCACGAGCACGTCGCCAGCAGCAATGTCCTTGCGCGGCAAAAGTGTTCCGCGTTCGGCAGCGCCAACAGAAAAACCCGCAAGATCGTAATCCTTGCCATGATACATACCCGGCATTTCTGCCGTTTCGCCGCCAATAAGAGCGCATCCGGCCTGTCGGCAGCCTTCGGCTATGCCCTCAACAATCGATGTCGCCTGTTCCACATCGAGGTGACCGGTTGCCAGATAATCGAGGAAAAACAGGGGTTCGGCACCCTGAACGATGATATCGTTTACACACATGGCAACGAGGTCGATGCCGATCGTGTGATGCCGACCGGTTTCGATGGCGATCTTGAGTTTGGTGCCGACGCCGTCATTGGCGGCAACCAGCACAGGATCAGTAAAACCCGCGGCTTTCAGGTCGAACAGGCCGCCGAAGCCGCCGATTTCCCCATCGGCACCGGACCGCCGTGTCGAGCGAACGGCTGGTTTGATTGCTTCAACCAGCGCATTGCCAGCATCAATGTCAACACCAGCCTGCTTGTATGACAGTCCGTTTGGTGGCAGGTTTTGCTTGTCGGACATGGGCCTCAGTGCCAATTTTTGGAAAATTCGGGTTTGTGGGCATCGGGAGCACCTAAGCAGTTGAACTTTACAGTGCCGACCGATAACAGGCTGATAGCTTTTCCACCATTGTGACGCAAGGGTCGCCCACCGTATGACATTGCGAAATCAAGTGTTGATCTGGATAGCGTTCCTCGTTGCATTGAGCCTGTTGGTTTGGCTGTTCAGAGGCATCCTGTTGCCGTTCGTGGTTGGCGCTGCGCTCGCCTACCTGCTTAATCCGCTGGTCAACCAGATGCAGCGCTGGCATTTTAGCCGCGGTTGGGCGACGGCCGTCGTGTTGCTCACTGTCATCACCGTAGTGCTTGGCCTGTTTTTCATGCTGGTGCCGCTGGTCGGGCAGCAGGTGGTGGGACTGGTGCAGCGATTGCCAGGATATGCGGCAGATCTCCAGGCATTGGCGCGACGTTGGGCGCCCGAACTTAATCAATGGCTGGGCCCTGAAAGAGCCGCCCAGGTCGAAGCGACCGTTACCGATCTGTTGGGCCGCATGGTCGGCATTGTTGCTGTGGTTTCTGGCGAAATTGTCTCCAGTGGAATGACTGTGCTTAGCGCCATCGGCTTTGCAATCTTCACGCCGGTCGTGGCGTTTTATCTGCTGCTGGACTGGGAAGGCATGGTCCGGGGGTTGCAGGGGCTTTTGCCACGCGATCATCGTAGCGAGATCAACGACATTCTGGGCGACATCAACAGCTCGATGGCCGGGGTGATCAGAGGGCAGGGCGGCGTCGTATTGATCGACATGGCCTATTATGCCACCGCTTTAAGCCTTGTCGGGTTGAACTTCGGTCTGGCAATCGGATTGATCGCCGGATTTCTCAGTTTTGTGCCGTTCCTCGGGTTTACGCTCGGGTTCGGTTTGTCCATGGGCATCGCATTTGTGCAATTCGGTGATAATTGGGTGCTGATTGCTGTAGTTTTTGCGATCTACATGATTGGCCAGTTCATCGAGGGCAATGTACTTTATCCCAAACTGGTCGGGTCGAGCATCAATATCAATCCGGTCTGGCTGATGTTTGCCTTGTTGGCTTTTGGGGCACTGTTTGGATTTGTCGGTCTGCTGCTCGCAGTTCCGCTGGCGGCCATCGGTGCTGTGCTAATCAGATTTGGCGTTGCAAAATACAAGGCGAGCACACTTTATCTCGGTCATAATGGTGGCTCTGGCGGCGATCCGGTATAAGATCGTGTCATGATATCGAGCGAAAGACCGCTGGTTGGTTCACGTGGGCAAATGGCGCTGGAATTGGGCCATACCCCTGCGCTGGCAATGTCTGACTTTCTGGTGGGTGATGGCAACAGGCTCGCCTATCGTCGGATCCTGGACTTTCCCGGTTGGGGCGACCCGTTCACAGTTGTTGTCGGTCCGCCGAAGTCAGGCAAGTCCCATTTAGCGCGGATATTCGCTGACCGCAGCGGTGCGGTGCCCGCCAGCCCCGATGAACTGGAAGGATTGGCTCGGTCGGGTGGAGATCATCCCTTGGTAATCGAGGACATTGATAGTGGAAAGTACGAGGAAACGTCGCTGTTTCACTTGTTAAACCAATCGCTGCGTGATCAACGGCCTCTGCTGATGACTGCCCGTTCAGAGGTCACCAAATGGCCATTTCAAACCAACGATGTGTTGTCACGCGCGCGGCGGGCTGTGGTGTTCAATGTTTCTATCACCGATGACATTCAATTGTCACAGATGTTGGTGAAACTGTTCGCTGACCGTCAAGTGAAGGTTGATCCCCGAATCGTGGGCTATGTCGTGGCGCGGATGGAGCGTTCGACCGAAGAAGTAGCCAAGCTCGTAGACTTGATGGATCGGCTGGCCCTTGCAGAAAAAAGTGCGATAACGCGCGGCATTGCCGCCGCAGCGCTTGAGCGTCGGCAGAGCGAGCGCGGCGAGTCGTTTCGCGATATTGAAGGTGAAAGTGATGAATGAAATGAGCGAGCTGAGCGAGTCTGAAGTCGCCGGACCTGATGTCCAGGCGCTGCGCTCCAGTCCGGCCCGCTTTGTCAATCGGGAAGTCAGTTGGCTCCAGTTCAACATGCGCGTGCTGGAAGAGGCCAGCAACGAGGCCCACCCATTGCTTGAACGGCTGCGGTTTGTTTCCATCTCGGCAAATAACCTCGACGAATTTTACATGGTGCGCGTTGCAGGTCTTAAGGGACAGATGCGGGCGGGCCTAACAAAACTGAGTGCTGACGGTCTGACGCCAACCGAACAAATCGATGAAATTGCGACCCTTGCCCAACATTTGCAGCTTGAGCAGCAGGACCAGTGGCAGACGGTCAGGGAAGCACTGTTCGAACAGAATGTTGTCATTCACGAAGCCGATGATCTGGGTGCCGAGCAAGTTGAGTACCTGCAAAAACTGTTTCGCGAAGAAATATTCCCCGTACTGACGCCGATTGCGGTCGATCCGGCGCATCCATTTCCGTTTATTCCCAATCTGGGTTTGGCGTTGGCATTTGAATTGAGCCGCCCCGATGGCGACACGCCGTTGACCGCGTTGGTTCGCCTGCCAAGCAATCTTGATCGCTTCATTAATTTGCCGACCAGTCTGGCGTCAGAGGGGCGCTCTGAAGTCGTCACCATTGATACGCTGGTGAAAATATTCTTTCATAAAATGTTTCCCGGCCATGAAGTGGTCGGCTCAGGCGCGTTTCGGGTTATTCGAGACAGTGAAATTGAAATCGATGATGAGGCCGCCGATCTCGTTGTCGAATTTGAAAGCGCTCTGCGCCAGCGGCGACGCGGACAGGTTATCCGCCTCGAGGTGGAAAGCTCGATGCCACGAGCGCTCAAGCGCCAGATCAGCGAGAAGTTGAGCGTCAAGGATGGCGATATTTTTGAAGTACAGGGATTTCTGGGTTTATCCGATGCCCGCAAAATCTGCGACATCGACCGCCCCGACCTGAAATTTCCGCCGTACCACGCGCGCTTTCCTGAACGTATTCGGGATCATAATGGCGATTGCTTCGCGGCAATCCGCGCCAAGGACATTTTGGTGCACCACCCATTTGAAACGTTTGACGTCGTGGCCCAGTTCCTGATGCAGGCAGCGCGCGACCCCGATGTTGTGGCCATCAAGCAGACACTTTATCGAACGTCAGCCGACAGCCCAATCATCAAAGCGCTGGTGATGGCGGCTGAAGCTGGCAAGTCAGTGACGTGTCTGGTTGAACTCAAGGCCCGGTTTGACGAAGAAGCCAACATTCGCTGGGCGCGCGATCTGGAACGAGCCGGGGCGCAAGTTGTTTTCGGATTTATTGAGCTCAAGACCCATGCCAAGCTCAGCCAGATCGTACGGCGCGAAAAGGGCAAGCTGGTAAGTTATTGTCACATTGGGACGGGAAACTATCACCCGATAACGGCTAAGATTTACACTGATCTAAGCTATTTCACAATTGATCCGGCGATAACCAGGGATGTCGCCCGCGTTTTCAATTTCATTACTGGCTATGCCCGTCCTACCGAACTCGAGACCATCGCGGTCTCACCGGTTAATCTACGCGATACGCTGATCGCGAATATCGAGCGGGAAGCCGCCTCCGCCAAGGACGGACGGCCTGCCTGGATCCTGTTGAAAATGAACTCACTCGTCGATCCGCTTTTGATTGATGCGCTTTATGACGCGAGCCAAGCGGGCGTCAAAGTCGATCTGATCGTTCGGGGGATATGCTGCCTTCGGCCTGGAATACCCGGATTTTCGGACAATATTCGGGTTAAGTCGGTGGTTGGGCGGTTTCTTGAGCACAGCCGGATCTATTGCTTTGGCAATGGTGAGGATATGCTCTCGCCGCGCGCTAAGGTCTATATTTCCTCAGCTGACCTTATGGGACGAAATCTGGACGGACGGGTCGAAGTGATGGTACCAATCCTGAATTCGACGGTGCACAAGCAGATTCTTGATCGCATTCTCGGTGCCTATTTGCGTGACAACCAGCAGAGCTGGGAAGTGTTGCCGGATGGCAGTTCGCATCGTGTGCGCACGCTGGATGGTGAGGAGCCTTTCAACGCACATGATTACTTCATGACCAACCCCTCTCTGTCGGGGCGCGGACGCGCTGGTGCCGGGGAGGGCGACGAGGGCATCGATTGAACCAGTTCTGGGGCGTAGACGCTGATCCCACTGCACAGGGACGGATCAAGGGCGCAAAACCTGTTGCCGTGCTCGATATCGGCTCCAACTCCGTTCGACTTGTGGTTTATGAGCGGCATGCCCGATCCCTTACTCCTTTATACAATGAGAAGGCTGCCTGTGCCCTGGGGCGTGGCATGGCCTCCAGCGGTCGGCTGGCTGACGACAATATGGAGCGGGCGCTTGTCGCCATAAAACGCTTCGCGCTGGTGGTGCGATTGATGCGCGTCGGCAAGGTCCACATTCTGGCAACATCAGCGGTCAGGGAGGCAACGAACCGCACGGAGTTTGTTTCAGCCGTCGAAGAAGTCATGGGCAGCCCGGTCAACGTGCTCAGCGGCGAACAGGAGGCACATTTCGCAGCGCTTGGCGTCGTTGCAGGCATCCCGGATTTCTTCGGCCTCATCGGCGATCTGGGCGGCGGAAGCCTTGAACTTTCAACCATTGCAGATCGAACAGATACCAATGGAGAAACCCATGAACTCGGCGTCATTCGCTTGCAGGACGATAGCGACGGGTCGCCGAGCAAGGCAGCCAATATTGTTCGGGACCGACTGAAAAACTCCAAACTTGATTTGGAAAATGTCGGCCGCACGTTCTGCGCAATTGGTGGCACATGGCGGTCGCTGGCCAAGCTGCATCAGGTTTTGCGCGATTATCCCTTGCATATGGTTCAGCATTATTCGGTCTCCGCGAGCGATATGAAATCGCTTTGTGCCGAAATCATAGATGGTGGAAAGTCTTATACCGGCTCGGAAAATGTCAGCTCCTCGCGCCGTGATCTGGTTCCGTATGGAGCCGCCGTGATGGGCGAACTGCTCAAGGCTGGCAAATTCGACAATGTGGTTTTCTCGGCCCTTGGTGTTCGTGAGGGGTATTTGTTCGGCATGCTGGACAAGCGCGAACAGGCGGTCGACCCGCTAATCCAGGCCTCTGAAGAACTGTCGGTGCTGCGTTCGCGTTCACCAGCCCACGCCGATGATCTGATGACGTTCACCAGTCAGTTTTTCCTGGCGACGGGATTGAAGGAAAACGATGCGATGCGACGGCTCCGCGAGGTGGCTTGCCTACTAGCGGATTTGGGATGGCGGGCACATCCTGACTATCGCGGCCCCCAGAGCGTGGACGCCATTGCCTACGGATCGCTTATTGGCATTGACCATCCGGGACGGGCTTTTCTCGCGCAGGCCATCGCGGTGCGCTATGGCGGGATAAAGAACAAGGTTACCGCCGGACCATTGCAGGATTTGGCGGGCGCCGAGGGCAACGCAAGAGCCCGGTTGATTGGTGCGCTATTCCGCGTTGCCTATCCAATGTCAGCGGCCATGCCCGGCATTTTGCCACGCATCAATTTTGAGGTGCATGACGGCGCTTTGGTCCTGTTGCTGCCAGCGGACCTGTTGTTTCTTGATGGCGAACACCTGCGCAGCCGCCTGGATCAGTTTGGTGGCGTAGCCGGTTTCAAGCAGACGTCCATTCAGGTCGCTGTCTAAAAATTTGCGGCCGCTACTCGGCGGCCGCGTCTGACTCGACCTGAAATTCCACAATTCCCTTGCGCGTCGCCACAAGGCCAATACGACCATGTTTGATATCCAAGGCCTTTTCACCGAATAACTTTCGACGCCATCCCCGAAGCGGCGCAACGTCCGCCTCATCGTCGAGAACCAGTGCATCAATGTCATCAGAAGTCGCGATGATACGCGCGGCAACGCCATTCTGTTCAGCTACCGATTTGAGCAAGACGCGAACCAGATCGCCAATGGCACCCTTCGGCGAGGGACCGCGATAACGCTCGGGAAGTTTTGGCAAGTCGGCTTTGCTTATTTCCTCGACGGGCTTGAGCAGGGCAATAATTTCGCCTGCTGCCGCGCTTCTGCCAAAACCGCGCGGGACAGCCCGCAGTCGCTCAAAAGCCTCTGGCTTCAGCGGACGCTGCATCGCCAGTTCGAACAGTACGTCGTCCTTGAGAATGCGACTGCGGGGCTGATCGCTATCCTGGGCGCGCTTTTCGCGCCAGGCGGCAAGCACTTTGAGCGCCGCCAGATCGCGGGGACGATTAATCTTGAGTTTCAGCCGTTCCCAGGCGCGATCGGGCTGTACGACGTAGGTATCAATACTTCGCAATACCGTTAGTTCATCGTCGACCCAACCGGCGCGGCGCGTGGCTGCGACCTGCTTGGTAAGTTCACGATAGACGTCGCGAAGATGGGTGACGTCGGCCGCAGCATAGAGCCGCTGCTTTTCAGAAAGCGGGCGAGCGGACCAATCGGTAAACCGGGACGACTTATCAAGCTCAACTGCGGTTATGGCGCGTACCAGATTGTCATAGGAGACGCTATCACCGAAGCCGCAAACGCTGGCCGCAACCTGGGTGTCGAAGATATTGAGCGGAACCTTGCCGGTCAGCTTTACGAAGATTTCGATGTCCTGACGGGCGGCGTGGAATACCTTGGTGACGTCTGGATTGGCCAGCAGCGCAAAGAATGAGCTAAGATCGAGGGAAACTGCCAGCGGATCAATCAAGACCACTTCGTCGTCAGTGGCGGCCTGGATCAGGCATAGCTTGGGCCAATAGGTGGTTTCTCGCAAAAATTCTGTATCAACTGTTACGAAATCAAATTTGGCGGCGCGGTCGCAAAATGCTTCAAGCGCATCGGTCGTTGTCATCAATTCCATGCGGGCGTCCGTCCCAATTCTTTCTCAACTGTTACTATCAGGTGAAGCTCAATCACTCCAGAAGGGATTTGTTAAGGAATGTGAGTTGGTTAGAGTCTTTTCCATGAAAAGGGTAGCCAAACGGGCGGCAATGCTTGACAAGCTGGGCCGCTCATGCGTTTTTCCCGCCCAAACTATCGGCCAATATTGAACGGTTCCGCAATGACAAATCATCCATATCGTTCCCACACCTGCGCGGCCCTGAGCGCTGAAAATGCTGGGGAAACTGTGCGGCTTAGTGGCTGGGTGCATCGCATTCGCGACCACGGCGGCCTGCTGTTTATGGATCTGCGCGACCACTACGGCATGACCCAGTGTGTCATCGATCCAGATTCTCCGGCATTCAAGGAGGCCGAGAAGGTTCGCGCAGAATGGGTCATCAAGATCGACGGCGAGGTCAAGGCGCGGGCCGATGATGCGGTCAATCCCAATCTGCCGACGGGGGCGATTGAAGTTTACGTTCGTTCGCTGGAAGTTTTGGGATCGGCCATCGAATTGCCGCTGCCAGTGTTCGGCGAGCAGGATTATCCAGAGGATGTGCGCTTAAAGTTTCGCTTTCTCGACCTTCGTCGTGAACGGCTTCACCGCAATATCGTTACCCGATCGAAGGTAATTTCTTCGCTGCGCAATCGAATGACTGAGCGTGGGTTCATGGAATATCAGACCCCGATGCTGACGGCGTCGAGCCCGGAAGGCGCGCGCGATTTTCTGGTGCCGTCGCGTGTTCATCCTGGCAAGTTTTATGCGCTGCCGCAGTCACCTCAGTTGTTCAAACAACTGCTGATGATTGCAGGTTTTGACCGTTACTTTCAGATTGCCACCTGTTTCCGTGACGAAGACGGTCGGGCGGACCGCGCCGCAGAATTCACCCAGCTCGATATTGAGATGAGTTTTGTTGAGCAGGAAGATGTCTTTCAGGCCATCGAACCCGTGTTGCGCGGAATTTTCGAGGAGTTTGGCAACGGGTGGCGTGTGACGCAGGATTTCCCGCGCATTCCCTATCTCGATGCGATCCGGAAATACGGCACGGACAAGCCCGATCTCCGCAATCCCATCGAGATGCAGGCCGTTACTGAGCATTTCGCGGGTTCGGGTTTCAAGATTTTTGCCGGGCAGATTGCCAATGATCCAAAGGTCGAGGTATGGGCGATCCCCGCGCCAACTGGCGGAAGCCGGGCATTTTGTGATCGCATGAATGCCTGGGCGCAGGGCGAGGGTCAGCCTGGGCTCGGCTATATCTTCTTTAAGGAGGGGGCCGGGTCTGGACCAATCGCCAAAAACATTGGCGAGGAACGGACTGCAGCAATCAAGGCACAGCTTAATCTTTCTGATGGCGACGCCGTATTCTTTGTCTGTGGCCGACCAGACAAGTTCTACAAGTTTGCCGGTGACGCGCGCACCAAAGCGGGCCAGGACTTGAACCTTCTGGATCTGGAACAGTTCGCGTTCTGCTGGATTGTTGATTTCCCAATGTTTGAGTGGCTTGAGGAAGAGAAGAAGGTGGACTTCTCTCACAATCCATTCTCGATGCCTCAAGGTGGTTTGGAAGCATTGGAAAGTCAGGATCCACTCACAATTAAGGCTTATCAGTACGACTCGGTTTGCAATGGATATGAGTTGAGTTCAGGCGCGATCCGTAATCATCGTCCCGATATCATGCGGAAGGCGTTCGAAATCGCTGGCTATGAAGAATCGCAACTCGAAGAGCAGTTCGGCGGCATGTTGCGGGCTCTTCAGTACGGGGCACCGCCGCATGGTGGCATTGCCCCCGGTGTTGATCGCATTGTGATGCTGTTGACCCATGAGCAGAACCTGCGCGAAGTTACGGCGTTCCCCATGAACCAGCAGGCAGAAGACCTGTTGATGGGAGCGCCGACGCCAGCTTCGGCGCGTCAGCTTCGCGAATTGCACATCCGGCCAAACGTGCAAGACAAGTAGCGCTCCTTCAAAAGCGATAGTTTGCAAAGGGCAGGGCATTGGTCTCCTGCCCTTTGTTGTTTTGGGCGTTTCCCACGTTCGGAGATGCTTAACTAGCATTAACAGTCCATTAAAGGCTGACTGCTACTCAATGAGTGCAGTTTAAGATTTTGTGGATTCGTAGCTTGCAGTGGAGATACTCACATATCCTGATGTTGGTGGGCGCCATTTTGGCGTTCCTTCCTATATTCGGGGTCGATTATCTGCTCGATAATTACGTCCGCGAACGTGAAAAAAATAATGTTCAGCAGGCGGTTAGTTCGATTACCAGCCAGATCGAACATGTTGCGGATAGCTCCATAGCCTCGCTACGCACGATAATCGCCGAGAGCCCGTCGCTGTGTACGCCGACCTTCGTTGCCAATGCCCAACGTGAGATTGAGGGTAGTCTCAATTTGAAGCAGGTGCTGGTCGAGAATTCAGATGGCGTTCAATATTGTGACGCTTTTGGGCGCCAGGTCGCCTACTCACCAATTTCAGAAAATCTTCCCATTCCGGGGCACACCGAAACCATTACTGTCGTCAAGCTTGGCGACCTTTCAATGCCCGCACTCAAAATCACACAGACTTTCAGTCAGAGTAGGCGCATTTCGGTTTTCATGCCGCTGTTAGGGCAGGGTGCTGAGACGTTGAGTAACGATTTGAAGCCTGCCGCCATGGTGCGGGTTGTGTTGACCAACGGCACACCGATCTTGACTGTGGGCGATCCTCAGCCGTTTGACCGGAGAAGCACGAGCACCGAGTTCGTATCTGGAGTGTCTTTTGCTGGCGTGTTGCCGCTCAGAGCCGAGGCCGCCGTGCCATTTGCGATTGTCCGCGCCGGCTATGCCGATCTTGATGTCGGGTTCACGATCATCGCCTGTATCATGAGCGGGAGTTTTTTGATCCTTGCGTTGAAATATGTGCGCCGATCGAAGGTGCCTGCATTTGATCTTGAGCGCGCCATCGCGCGCGGGGAATTGAAGCCCTATTATCAACCCGTGATCAATCTCAAGACCGGCGCACTGGAAGGCTGCGAAGTTCTCTGCCGCTGGGAAAAACGCAACGGGGAAGTTGTGCCGCCGGGGGCGTTCATTGACTACGCTGAGGTGACTGGCCTGGCCATACCCATGACGCTGTCTCTGATGGAGCAGGTCAAGGTTGATCTCCAGGATGTCTGTCTGCGCATGCCTACAATGAAGATTGCTATCAATTTGTTCGAGGGTCATTTTAGAGATGGTGCAATCGTCGAGGATGTGGAGGCCATATTTGGCGGAACAAATATTAATTTCCGGCAGTTGGTTTTTGAAATCACCGAACGCCGCCCGCTAGCGAACTCGACACAGGCGCTCAGTGTTATTTCGGGGTTGCATGCGCTCGGCGCGCGACTTGCGATGGATGACGTTGGCACTGGACATTCGAATCTTGAATATATTCAGACACTTGGCGTTGATATCATTAAGATCGACCGAGTTTTCGTAAACATGATTCAGGATGGCATCACGCAAGTGCCGGTGCTGGACGGTCTGATTACCATGGCGCAAAAATTGGGCACCGAAGTCGTCGCTGAAGGCGTCGAAACCGAAGCGCAGGCGATCTATTTGCGCGCACACGGGGTAACCCAGGCGCAGGGCTTCATTTTTGCGCCAGCCCTAAAGGTTGGGGCGTTCAAAGAGTTGGCTTTGGCGCTTCACGCCACACAGGTTCCAAGACAGCGCATTGGCGCGGTGATTGAGCAGGCTGCCTAGCTCAAATGCGCACCTATGTGCGACCTACTCTTTATTTCTGAATGATTTGGTGGCACGAACGGGCTAAATGACGCTGCGAGAATAAGTCGTGGCGCGACGGCAATGGGTGGAGGATAAATCTGTGTCATCGGATATGAATGAACAGCGCAAGGCATTGCGTGAAGCAGCTCTGCATTTTCACGAGTTTCCAAAGCCCGGTAAGCTTGAAATTCAGGCGACAAAACCGCTGGGCAATCAGCGCGACCTTGCACTAGCTTATTCACCCGGTGTTGCAGCGCCTTGTGAGGAGATAGCCGAAGCGCCGGACGCGGCATTCAAATATACCTCGCGGGGTAATCTCGTTGCTGTGATTTCTAACGGCACGGCTGTGCTTGGACTTGGCAATATCGGTGCCCTTGCGTCCAAGCCGGTGATGGAGGGCAAGGCCGTCCTTTTCAAGAAATTTGCAGGCATCGACGTATTTGACATCGAAATCGACGAAACTGATCCAAAGAAATTTATCGAGGTCGTTGCGCCCCTCTGGCCTACCTTTGGCGGCATCAATTTAGAAGATATCAAGGCGCCGGATTGCTTTGAGATCGAGGAGACCCTGCGCGAGCGCATGAGCATACCGGTTTTTCATGATGATCAGCATGGTACCGCTATTATTGTGGGTGCCGCGGTTACAAATGGTCTCGAGCTTGCTGGCAAAAAGATCAAGGACGTCAAGATATGTGCCTCGGGCGCGGGCGCCGCGGCCATCGCCTGTCTCAACTTGCTGGTGGCATTGGGTGCTCGGCACGAAAATATCTGGGTTGCCGACAAGGACGGATTGGTCACGCACAAGCGTAATGACGTCAATGACAAATGGCGCGGGCAGTTCCGCCGGCAGAGCGACGCGACTACGCTTGCAGAGGTGATCGAGGGCGCAGACGTTTTCCTGGGGCTGTCTGCGGCGGGCGTTCTAAAGCCGGAAATGCTCAAGAAAATGGCGCCGCGACCGCTGATTCTGGCGCTTGCCAATCCCAATCCGGAAATCATGCCCGAATTGGCGAAAGAGACCCGGCCCGACGCCATGGTCTGTACCGGGCGGTCCGACTATCCCAATCAGGTCAACAATGTCCTCTGCTTTCCCTTCATTTTTCGAGGCGCTCTTGACGTTGGCGCGACAACAATCAATGAGGAAATGAAGCTGGCCGCGGTTAGGGCAATTGCCAAACTGGCCCACCAGCCGGGGCTGGAAGTATCACCGTCAGGTTCGCCTGCCGTGTTCGGCGCCGATCACATTATTCCCAATCCGTTTGATCAGCGGCTGATATTGCGCATTGCACCTGCGGTTGCGCGCGCTGCAATGGAATCTGGTGTGGCGCGCCGCCCGATTGAGGATTTCAAAGCCTACGGCGACACGCTCAATCGCTTCGTCTTCCGCTCCGGGTTGGTTATGAAGCCAATCGTCGAGCGTGCGCAGGGGCAGAGCAAACGCATTGTCTTTTCCGATGGCGAGGATGAACGCGTCTTGCGGGCGGCTCAGGTGCTGCTTGAGGATCGCATCGCCAAGCCGATCCTGATTGGACGCCCCGCTGTGATCGAAGCCAGATTGGAGCGGTTTGGACTTAACCTGCGGCCGGGCACTGATTTTGAGATCATCAACCCTGAGGATGATCCCCGCTATCGCGACTATGTGTCATTGTTCCATTCACTGGTGGGCCGCAGCGGCGTAACGCCCGATACGGCGCGGCAGGTCGTGCGCACCAACACTACCGTGATTGGAGCTCTTGCGGTCAAGAGGGGTGAGGCGGACGGCCTGATTTGCGGGCTGCAGGGTCGCTACATCAAGCATGTGCGCGATATTCGCTCCATCATCGGCCTGCAGGATGGCGTTGCTGATGTGTCGGCCATGTCGATGCTGATCATGCCCAATGGGGCGTTTTTCCTTGCTGATACCTATGTCAATCTTGATCCGACCGCTGATGAAATCGTCGGCATTGCCTTGCAAGCTCGCGACCATCTCAAGCGCTTTAGTATCGAAGCCAAAATTGCCTTGCTCAGCTATTCCAACTTCGGCTCTCGCGATGGCGACAGCGCCTACAAGATGCGGGAGGCCTATAACAAGCTCAAGGCAATTGCCCCCGATCTGATTGTCGAAGGTGAAATGCAGGGCGATCTGGCGCTCAATCAGGATTTACGTGAACGCTACATTCCCGACAGCATATTGAACGGTGAAGCCAATCTTCTGATTTTTCCCAATCTCGATGCCGCCAACCTTTCAATGACTTTGCTCAAGGAAATGAACAATGGCTTGTCGGTTGGTCCGATCCTGATGGGGCCGCGCTCGCCTGCTCACATTCTGACGCCATCCACAACCAGCCGGGGGATCGTCAACGTGGCGGCCATTGCTGCCACTGAGTCCCTGAGTCTGGAGGGTTGAGCCGTGTCTGTACTGCAAGAAACGACAATCCGCCATTCCGTGGTGTTTACGCTCAAGCATGCCCCGGGTTCCGAGGAAGAGAAGGCGTTCCTCCGCGATGCCAAAATTCTTGCGAACATTCCGGGCGTACTGAACTTTGAGCAGCTAAAGCAGGTCAGTCCAAAAGCCAGCTATGGCTTCGGCTTCGTCATGGAATTTTCAACACCGGCAGATTACGCGGCTTATAACACCCATCCCGATCACGTTGGCTTTGTCAAAACCCGATGGGTGCCGGAAGTTGAAACGTTCATGGAACTAGATTTCGAGGCCGTCCAGCGAGGAGCAACGGGGCGTTAAGGCATTGCAGTCCATAATCGGACAATTCAACGCCGGTATATGTGTCCATGTCCACCCGACTGAAACGTCCCCCATTTTGGCGCCCGCTCGCATTGACGGCGGCGCTCGTTGGTTTTCTCGGCTATCTCGGATTTTCCGCGATTGGCGGGCAATTTGGTATTGAAAGTCGCAAGGATATCCTTGTCGACATCGCCCGTTTGAGTGGGCAATCTGCGGCTCTGCAAGCCGAGATCGATGCTTACAAGCATCGCGCGACGCTGCTCAATGCCGACCGCCTCGATCCCGATATCATCACCGAGAAGGCGAGGGCGCTGCTCAATATGGCCAACGCGGACGACGTTATCGTCATGGTTGATCCAAACACGGGTAAACCAATAATGAGTTCATCTCAAAATTTAACTGAAAACAAGTTCAACTAATTTAATTTATACAATTCAGCTAGTTGCACGTAAGATAGCACCATATTCAGATTGCTATTGCGGTGGCCGGGGTTGTGCTAGGGTGCGGCAACAGGGCAAAATGGCCTTGCGGCAAACTCAAACGATCCGGAGCGTAACAGATGGCGCGTAGGGCTGTGGCCACCAAGGCCAAGACGCAAACGAATTCTCCCCAATTCAACAAGGAGCAGGAGTTGTCGGCTTATCACGACATGCTTCTTGTTCGGCGGTTTGAGGAAAAAGCCGGCCAGATGTACGGAATGGGCCTGATCGGCGGGTTCTGCCATCTCTATATCGGTCAGGAAGCGGTCGTCACCGGCGTCACCATGGCTTCGAAAAAGGGCGAAGACGCACAGATCACCGGTTATCGCGACCATGGACACATGCTCGTCATGGGACTTGAGCCCCGTGGGGTTATGGCTGAATTGACCGGTCGCGCGGGCGGATTGTCGGGTGGCAAGGGCGGCTCAATGCACATGTTCTCTCTGGAACACCGCTTCTACGGCGGCAACGGGATTGTAGGCGCTCAGGTGTCGCTGGGTACCGGTTTGGCTTTCGCCAGCAAATATAAGGGCGACGGTTCGGTCAGCATTGCCTATTTTGGTGATGGCGCGGCCAATCAAGGACAGGTTTACGAGAGCTTCAATATGGCCAAGCTCTGGAATCTTCCGGTCGTTTACGTGATCGAAAACAATAAATACGCCATGGGCACATCGGTTGAACGTTCGTCGGCGACAACAGATTTCTCGCAGCGTGGCCAGTCCTTTGACATTCCCGGTGAGCAGGTGGACGGTATGGATGTCCGCCTGGTTCATGATGCAGCCGAACGGGCTATTGAGCATGCGCGCTCGGGTAAAGGGCCGTACATTCTGGAAATGCTCACCTATCGATATCGCGGCCATTCAATGTCCGATCCGGCGAAATACCGAAGCAAGGACGAAGTGACCAAATACCGGCAGGAGCGCGATCCGATCGAACAGGTCAAGGCACGAATTCTGTCGGAAAAGCACGCGACTGAGGACGAGCTCAAGGAAATCGAGACCAAAATTCGCGCCATTGTTACAGAGGCAGCTGATTTCGCCACCAACGATCCAGAGCCCGATGCCTCGGAGCTGTGGACCGATATTACAATCAGCGCGTAGCGAGTTCGGTCTTGGCCATTCTGGTTGGTGTCATCATTGTACTGGCTCTCCTTGCACTGGCACTTGCCGTCCGGGAGGCGCAGGCAATGGTGCGCTTGTCGCCACAAAGCGACGGTTTGGCAGGTTTTTTCTGGCTGGGCTGGTGGAAATTTGGGGCGATCAAGGCCCGGATCAGCCCGGATGCCGCAGCGCGGTATGCGACTTATACCCGGGCCATCACCACTTTTCTGGTGTTGATCGTTCTGGGATCGGTGCTTAGCAGCATGTTCGGTAGTGCCGCTAGCAATTGAGTTTGAATGAAAGTGTCGTTTCGGGCCTACCCGTTTCGGCTTTGCCTATTAACTGCGGTTTCCGCTCGTCCGTATTTTTGATGCCTGGACGTTTCGGCAGGAGAGTTGAATGCCAAATATCTTGATGCCTGCGCTGTCTCCCACGATGGAAGAGGGCAAACTGTCCAAATGGCTCGTCAAAGAGGGCGACACGGTTTCGCCGGGCGATGTCTTGGCCGAAATTGAAACCGACAAGGCCACGATGGAGGTCGAGTCGGTGGATAGCGGCGTGGTCAACCAGTTGCTGGTCGCCGAGGGGACTGACAACGTCAAGGTCAACACGCCAATCGCCATAGTATTGGGCGAGGGCGAAAAGGCGGAAGATATCGAGGTCGCAAAGACTGTTCCCGAACCTGCAGAAGCTCCGGTGGTTGCTGCTGAAAATGGTGTAGACCCGGCTGCCGAAAAAACTGCCGCAGCGCCAAAATTCGAACCCGCCAGCGATCCGGATCTTCCTGCGGATGTCGAAATGGTCGAAATGACGGTTCGGCAGGCTCTGAACGAGGCAATGGCTGAAGAACTGCGTCGCGACAAGGATGTCTTCATTATCGGTGAGGAAGTTGCCGAATATCAGGGCGCCTACAAGATTACGCAGAACCTTCTGCAAGAATTCGGTCCCGAGCGCGTCGTCGACACTCCAATTACCGAGCATGGGTTTGCTGGATTGGCGGTTGGCGCGGCCTTTGCCGGGCTGAAGCCGATTGTCGAGTTCATGACCTGGAACTTTGCCATGCAGGCAATTGATCAGATCATCAATTCGGCTGCCAAACAGCTTTATATGTCTGGTGGGCAGGTTACCGCGCCGATTGTGTTCCGCGGCCCCAATGGGGTTGCCTCGCGCGTTGGAGCGCAGCATAGTCAGGATTATTCGGCATGGTATTCCCATGTCCCCGGATTGACCGTTATCGCGCCCTATAGTGCGGCCGACGCAAAGGGGTTGCTCAAGGCGGCCATTCGGTCGCCCAATCCCGTGATTTTCCTTGAGAATGAAGTGCTTTACGGCTCGACGGGCGAAGTGCCCAAGGTTGATGACTTTGTCCTACCAATCGGCAAGGCGCGCATCGCCCGGGCTGGTGCGGACGTGACTATCGTCTCGTTCTCTATGGGCATGCGTTATGCGACCCAGGCCACCGAGAAACTTGTCGCGGCTGGTGTCGATGTCGAACTGATTGATCTGCGCACTTTGCGGCCACTCGATATGGATACAGTTATTGCTTCGGTCAAAAAGACCGGGCGGCTTGTTACGGTGGAAGAGGGTTGGCCGCAGGGCGGCATCGGGGCCGAGATTTCTGCTCAGGTCAACGAACAGGCATTTGATTATCTGGACGCCCCCGTCATCCGGGTCACCGGCAAAGATGTTCCCATGCCCTATGCCGCCAATCTTGAGAAGCTGGCGTTGCCCCACGTCGATGACGTCATTGCAGCGGTCAACGCTGTGACCTACCGTTCGTAAGGGAGAGTTCTGATGCCGATAGAAATTACAATGCCGGCGCTTTCCCCCACAATGGAAGAGGGCAAGCTCGCCAAGTGGCACGTCAAGGAGGGCGATAGCGTTTCCTCGGGCGATGTTATTGCAGAGATTGAAACCGATAAGGCCACCATGGAAGTGGAAGCGGTTGATGAAGGCAAGATCGGCAAGATTGTTGTGGCCGAAGGCACCGACAATGTGAAGGTAAACGCAGTCATTGCGGTTCTGCTGGAAGAGGGCGAAAACGCTGATGCCATAAAGGCGTCTTCAACAGCGCCCAAGCCCGAGGCGGCGCCTGAACCAAAGGCAGAAGCCAAATCTGAATCGGGTGCACCCTCGCGCGTAAATTCAACTACGCAGGCCGCTGCGGCACCGGCTCCTTCGCCAGCACCGGCAAAGGCAGACGGCGAAAAAGTCTTCGCATCGCCTTTGGCGCGGCGGCTGGCAAAAGAAGCTGGACTGGATGTCGCCGCTATTGCGGGATCTGGTCCGCGTGGCCGTGTTATCAAAGCTGACGTGGAAGCCGCCAAGTCGGGCAAGGGAACCGTCGCCAAGGTTGGTGCTTCGGCCCCAGCGGGTGCAGCAATCGCTGGGGGCATGAGTAAGGCACAGGTGATTGCGCTCTATCCTGAGGATAGCTACGAGATTGTCGCTAACGACGGGATGCGCAAGGTTGTTGCCGCCCGTTTGACCGAAGCCAAACAGACTATTCCCCATTTCTATCTATCGCTTGATTGCCAGATTGACGACCTGTTGGCGGCCCGGGCGCAAATCAATGCGACTGCCCCGAAATCCAAGGAAGGCAAACCTGCTTTCAAGCTTTCGGTCAATGATTTTGTGATGAAGGCCTGGGCTGTTGCCTTGCAGCGGGTGCCGCTCGCCAACGCGACATGGGCCGAAGATTCGATCCTCTATCACAAGCGCTCAGATGTTGCGGTTGCCGTCGCCGTGCCCGGCGGGCTTTTCACGCCTGTCGTTAAATCGTGCGATACCAAATCGCTGCGTGAAATCTCCGAAGAGGTCAAAGATCTGGCTGGTCGTGCCAAGTCCAAAAAGCTGGCGCCGCACGAATATCAGGGCGGGGCAAGTTCGGTCTCCAATCTGGGCATGTTCGGGATCAAGCATTTCTCGGCGGTCATCAATCCACCCCATGGCACCATTTTGGCGGTAGGCGTCGGTGACGAGCGCGTTTATGCAGACAAAGGGCAGGTCAAGGTCGGCAATTTCATGACAGTGACGCTTTCCTGCGATCACCGGGCTGTTGATGGCGCTCTGGGCGCTGAAGTGCTGGGCGTGTTCAAGGGGTTGATCGAAACCCCCGTGATGATGCTGGCCTAGGGGCAGGGCATGAAATCCATACTTTGCTTTGGTGACAGCCTGACCTTTGGTGCCAATCCTCAACCAGATGGTGCGCGGCACGCACACGAAGACCGCTGGCCCGGCGCTCTTGAGGCGGCCATGGTTGGCAAGGCCCGGGTGATTGCTGAAGGTCTAGGTGGACGCACAACTGTCTATGACGATTGGGGCGCCAACGCCGACCGTAATGGGGCCCGGATTTTACCAACCCTTTTGGCCAGCCACGCGCCATTGGACCTCATCGTCATCATGCTGGGCACAAATGACATCAAACCCTCGGTTTGTGGCAGTGCCCGAGAGGCTTCATTTGGGATGCGGCGTCTGATTCAGATCGTGCGGGGACATTTTGCCAGTGTCGGCGAGCCAATTCCGAAAATACTGATCGTGTCGCCTCCCTTGGTATGCGCAAGCGACAACGCCGATATGATGGGGCATTTTGGCGGGTATGAGTATGCCCGCGGGCAATCCTTGCAATTTGGCGAACACTATCGTCGTCGTGCCGACGAAGAAGGCGTTGCCTATTTCGATGCTGCCAGCGTTGCCGTCGCTGATCCAGCGGATGGTGTGCATCTGGATGCGGCAAATACCAAAGCCATCGGCGCAGCAATCGTTCCGCTGGTTACTTCCTTGTTGGATCTCTGATCCCACACAATTCGACTTCTGGAGGCCCTGATGGCTGACCCATATGATCTTCTCGTTATCGGCGCCGGTCCTGGCGGATATGTAGCTGCCATTCGTGCTGCCCAGCTTGGTATGAAAGTGGGCATTGTCGAGCGCGAGCATATGGCCGGGATCTGCTCCAACTGGGGTTGTATTCCTACCAAGGCGTTGTTGCGGACTGCCGAAATATACGGCCACATGGGGCATGCCAAGGACTACGGATTGACCGCCGAGAAGTTTGGCTTCGACATGGATGGGATCGTCAAACGTTCACGCGACATTGCCGCGCAGATGAACAATGGCGTTCAATTCCTGATGAAGAAGAACAAGGTGGACATCATCTGGGGCGAAGCGGTCATTACCAAGCCCGGTGAGATCAAGGTTGCGCCGACCAAGAAGAAGATTGTCGAGCCGCAGGGGCCAGTGCCCAAAAAGCCACTTGGGGAAGGCACCTACAAAGCCAAGAACATCATTGTGGCAACGGGCGCTCGTCCCCGCGTTCTGCCCGGCATTGAGCCCGATGGCGACAAGATTTGGACCTATTTCGAAGCACTGAAACCCGACGCCATGCCAAAGTCGCTGGTGGTCATGGGGTCCGGCGCCATCGGAGTTGAATTTGCATCGTTTTATCGCTCACTTGGCGCCGAGGTGACGATCATCGAACTTCTGCCGCAAATCATGCCGGTTGAAGACGCCGAGATTTCAGCCATGGCGCGCAAGCGCTTGGAAAAGCGTGGCATCAAGATTTTGACGGACACCAAAGTCACCAAGGTCGAGAAGACCAAAGATGGCGTCGTTGCCCATGTCGAAACCAAGTCTGGCGAGAAGCAGAAAATTTCTGGCGAGAAACTGATTTCAGCGGTCGGTGTGCAATGCAATACCGAAGGTCTCGGACTTGAGAGCATTGGCGTCAAAATTGATCGCGGCGCCATTGTTGTTGACGGTCACGGTCGCACCAATGTTAACGGGGTGTGGGCAATTGGTGACGTCGCGGGGCCCCCGATGTTAGCACATAAGGCAGAGCACGAGGCTGTCATAACGGTGGAAACCATCGCCGGCCAAAAAGTTCATGGGCTCGACAAAACCAAGATTCCCGGCTGCACTTATTGTGAGCCCCAGGTCGCCAGCGTTGGTTTGACCGAGGCAAAGGCCAAGGAAAGCGGACGTGAGATCAAAGTTGGCCGGTTCCCCTTTATTGGCAACGGCAAGGCGATTGCGCTTGGCGAGCCTGACGGGTTGGTCAAGACCATCTTTGACGCCAAGACCGGCGAACTGTTGGGCGCGCACATGGTTGGCGCTGAAGTTACCGAGTTGATTCAAGGGTTTGTCATTTCGATGAATCTGGAAACCACCGAGGAAGATCTCATGCATACGATCTTCCCGCATCCAACGCTTTCGGAAACCATGAAAGAAAGCGTGCTCGATGCGTACGGGCGAGCCTTGAACATTTAGTGCATAGCGGCAAGTCGCCAACTGGGGTTGAACCATTGCTCTCGGGGGGCGATATCAGTGCAAAAGCAGGCCCGCATGGCAGGCTGCTTAAGCGTCTAAGTTAGGACATGGTGTGGTCACACTCATCGACAGTAGCGTAGCGCGTCCGCGCCATCCGGAAAAACAGCATCGCCCCGATAGTGTGGTGTTACGCAAGCCGGATTGGATTCGGGTCAAAGCCCCAGGTTCGCCGATTTACAAGGAAACCCAGCAGATCGTTCGCGAAAATGGTCTGGTGACAGTTTGCGAAGAGGCGGGCTGTCCCAATATCGGCGAGTGCTGGTCCAAGAAGCACGCGACCTTCATGATCATGGGCGAAATTTGTACGCGCGCCTGTGCCTTTTGCAACGTGCGCACGGGTCTACCGGGTCCACTGGATGCCAGTGAGCCGGAAAAAGTTGCCGTGGCGGTGCAAAAGCTCGGATTGCAGCATGTTGTGATTACCTCAGTCGATAGAGACGACCTTGAGGATGGAGGCGCCAACCATTTCGCATCCGTTATCCGGGCTATTCGCGCGCGCAATCCCAACACCACCATAGAGATTTTGACGCCTGACTTCCTGCGCAAGGAAGGGGCCCTGGAAATTGTGGTGGCCGCCAAGCCTGATGTGTTCAATCACAATCTTGAAACGGTACCGTCGAAATATCTGAAGGTTCGTCCGGGTGCGCGCTACTTCCACTCGATCCGGCTACTGCAGCGGGTCAAGGAACTTGATCCCACCATGTTCACCAAGTCTGGAATCATGGTTGGGCTGGGAGAAGAGCGTAATGAGGTGCTGCAGCTCATGGACGATCTGCGCAGCGCCGATGTTGATTTCCTGACTATCGGGCAATATTTGCAGCCGACCAAAAAGCACCATCCGGTAATTGGGTTCGTCACACCAGAAGAGTTCAAGTCATACGCGACGGTGGCCAATGCCAAGGGATTTTCGTTGGTATCTTCCAGTCCGCTGACGCGCTCGTCCCATCACGCTGGCGAGGATTTTGCTCGCCTGAAAGCTGCTCGATTGGCAAAGCACGGGCACTGATGAAGCGATATTTTGAACTACACGTGCCTCATCTGCCGGACCGGATGTTTGAAATTGTGTCCGATTTGGCCGATTATCCCCGCTTCATACCCAATTGCAAAGCTATGGATGTCCGGTCTGATCCGACGGCGGGCGACAATACCAAACTTGCCAAAATGACATTATCGTTTGGCCCTATCACCCAAGCTTATACGAGCCGTGTGGTAGCCGATCCCGATGAAAGAACAATCAGGGCAAAGGCGGTGGATGGGCCATTTTCTTATCTCGATAGCGAGTGGCGATTTACGCCGGAAGGCATGGGTACGCGTGTGCAGTTCGAGATCGACTTTAAGATTTCCAACCCCCTTGTGGCAGCTGTCGCCGAGCCGGCGTTTGCTGCCAAACAGGACGAAATCATGCGCGCATTTGCGTCGGAAGCCGACAGACGTTTCGGTGTCTGAACCGGCACGCTGCGTTACTGAATTGGCGGTTCGACTAATACCTGCAGCATCAACTTCAGTGCGGCATGGACGCTTTCAGCCCGGATATTGTCGCGGCCAATGTCACCAAAGCGGTTTTCTATGACCAACGTGGCATTCTCCGAGGACACAGCCACATAGACCAAGCCGACGGGCTTCTTGTCCGAGCCACCATCGGGTCCAGCTATACCAGTTACCGCGATTGCAAAATCAGTGCGGGCGGTATTGCGCGCTCCATCCGCCATCGCCCGCGCCACTTGATTGGAAACGGCGCCATAATCGCGCACCAGGCGTGCGGGAACCCTGATCATGCGCGTTTTGGCGGTGTTGGCATAGGTAATGTAGCCGCCGTAGAGTACAGCAGAGGCGCCGGGAACGTCAGTTATTGCAGCAGCAACGAGGCCACCCGTACAACTTTCGACCGTGACGACGGTTTGCCCTGCTTCGGTAAGCAGTTGGACGACTTGACGGGCCGGATCAGCAGGCGTTTTTTTTGCCATCAATCCTGCCTCGGTATTTCGATACTTGCGCTGGCCATTGCGACAATTCCTTCTTCGCGTCCAGTAAAGCCCAGTTGTTCACTGGTTGTCGCCTTGATCGCCACACGAGACGCTGAAATTTGGCAAATTTCAGCAATTCTGGCACGCATATCGGCAACGTGGGGACCAATCTTGGGCTTCTCACAAACGATTGTCACGTCAAGATTGACTATGCGACCAGACCTTGCGGCAATCATTGCAACTGCATGTTGCAGAAAAATGCTCGACGCCGCCCCTCGCCACTGTTCATCGCTTGGAGGAAAATGCGATCCGATATCGCCTTCGCCGAGCGCGCCGTAAATCGCGTCTGTGAGGGCATGAAGCGCGACGTCAGCGTCTGAATGACCCTTTAGCTTGCGGTCGTGAGGAATCTCAATGCCCCCTAACCACACGGACTCGCCGTTTTCGAACGCGTGTACATCGAATCCGGTGCCGACACGTGTTTCCATCTGCATTGTATTCTCGACAAGGTTGGTGGCGCGGTTGAAGTCTTCGGCGTGGGTAATTTTGATATTTCTGTGGCTGCCCGGCGTTAGAGAGACGTGCATGCCAGCCCATTCGGCGATCTCGGCATCGTCAGTAAACTGTTGGGGGGCGGCCGAGGCGCGCAAGTGGGCTGACAAAATGGCGGGAAAGCGGAAGCCCTGAGGAGTTTGGGCTGCGAACAACGTGCGTCGGTCCTCGGTTGCCAAAACTCGTTGGCCATCGGAGCGCTTTATCGTGTCGGTAACGGCAATGGCGGGCAAGCTGGCGTCGCTCACATCAAGCGCTGCGATGACTGCCTCAATAACGGCAGGCTCAACAAATGGGCGCGCTGCATCGTGAATTAGGACCAGATCGGGCGGCGTATTCACAAGAAACTGCAGGCCAGCGAGAACAGATGCTTGTCGGGTGGTTCCGCCAACGACCGGTCCGCTCAAGCGTGGGTCATCACTGTGCAATTCGTCGTAGCGTTTGGCATGGTCAGCGTGAATAACGGGCAGAACGAGGCTAATGTTTGGCAATGCCAGGAAGGCCTGAATCGTGCGTGACAACATGGGGACGCCGTTAATAGGCCGATATTGCTTCGGCGGCTCGTTGCCAGAAATGCTGGCGCGTTCGCCTCGACCGGCTGCCACCACAATTACGGCTATTGATCTGGAACGCATAAAGTCTGGAGCTCACACACGAAAATGTCACACTCAAATGGTCTAGCGGCAGCTCTTGGCATCGGCAAGCTTTGCGTAGGGGATGGGCGTCATCTGCGTAAAGAAGTTGCACCTGCACATGTTTTGACTACTATGCAGGCAATGTTAGAAGATGGCTATTTTAGGGGCAAATGTGTCGGAAGCTACCTATCAGTTGAATATCGGCAAACAGAACGCTCGAAATAGTGCGTTTTTAGCGCCCATGGCTGGAATCACTGATCGTCCATTTCGGCAGATTGCTGAACGGTTTGGTGCGGGATTGGTCGTCTCGGAAATGATTGCCAGTGCCGCCCTGGGGACGGGGCACGCGGAAATGGTGCGAAAGCTGGGCAAGGCGGGATCATTGCCTCATGTGGTTCAATTGGCTGGCTGCGAGGGGCAGTGGATGCAACTCGGCGCCGAGATTGCGCACGATGCTGGTGCGGACGTCATTGATATCAACTTTGGCTGCCCATCCAAACGCGTTACCAACGGCTACGCTGGATCGGCGCTGATGCGTGTTCCCGATCAAGCGATGACGCTGGTCGAGTCGGTTGTCAAAGCGACTCCGCTACCGGTGACAGTCAAAATGCGATTGGGCTGGGACGACGATAATTTGAACGCCGCCGACATGGCGCGCCGTGCCGTTGATGCAGGCGTGCAGATGATAACTGTGCATGGCAGGACCCGGAAGCAGTTTTACAAGGGTGAAGCGCGCTGGGCGCCGGTGCGTGAAGTGGTTAACGCCGTCAATGTGCCCGTGGTCGTCAATGGCGATATCACATCAATCGAAAGCGCGCGTGAGGCGCTTGATCTGTCAGGTGCGGCGGCTGTGATGATCGGACGCGGGGCGCAGGGACAACCGTGGCTGGTAGGGCAGGTGGGGGCGCTGTTGGCGGGTGCGACACCGCCTGAAAGCCCCAAAGGTCCGGATCTTGTTGCGCTGGTGCAGGAGCACTACGAAGAAGTTTTGATTGAATATGGTACCGCAATCGGATTCCGCGCGGCCCGCAAGCATCTGGATTGGTATCTGGAAGCTAGTGAAATTGTGCTTGAGAAAGCGGACCGATCTCGGTTGTTAAATTGCGATCAGCCTGCGGAAGTCCTCGCCATGATCGAACAGTTCTACTCAGGTGAGTGCAGGGCGGCTGCATGAAAATTGTCACGGAGAACATTCCCGCCTTTGCCGTGCTGCAGTCACTGCCGCAGCCAATAATTGTTTGTACCGAAGACCGGCAGATCAGTTTCGCCAATTATGCCGCAGAAACCTTTTTCGGGGCGTCACAGAGCGTACTCGGCCGCCAGAAGCTTGATGATCTTGTCGCGTTTGGTTCTCCGGTGATCGGATTGGTAGAAACGGTCGCGGCGCGTCGGGCGCCGATGACCGAATACCGCGTGCGCATCGGGTCATCGCGATTTGGCGAGGAGCGGATCGCGGACGTCTTCGCTACGCCTATTGCCGACAATGATGGACGCGTGGTGCTGCTTATCCAGGAACGCACCATGGCGGACAAGATTGATCGGCAGATGGTCTCACGCGGGGCTGCCCGGTCGGTGACGGGGCTGGCCGCGATGCTTGCCCATGAAATCAAGAACCCGCTGTCGGGCATTCGTGGGGCAGCTCAACTCCTGGAACAGACGGTTACCAGTGACGAAATTGTTTTGGCGCGCCTGATCCGTGAGGAAACGGATCGCATCGTCGGCCTGCTCGACCGGGTCGAAGTTTTTGGGGACGACCGGCCGCTCGAAAGTGAACCTATCAATATTCACGCCATTCTGGATCGTGTGAAGTTGCTTGCCAGTAATGGCGTTGCGCGCGGCGTCGGCATATTTGAAGAGTACGATCCGTCGCTGCCGCCGGTACTCGGGCATCGCGATCAGCTCATTCAGGTTGTGCTAAATCTGATTAAAAATGCGTCGGAAGCTCTTGAAAAAACACAAAATCCTGAAATCAAGCTATCTACAGCCTTCCGTCCGGGTATCCGCATTGCGGTGACGGGGGTTTCCGAACGAATTTCGCTGCCGCTTGAAATTGTCGTCGAGGACAACGGACCAGGCGTGCCGCCCGATGTTCTGCCATTTCTGTTTGATCCATTTGTAACAACAAAAATCAATGGCTCGGGATTGGGGTTGGCGCTCGTTGCGAAAATCGTGGGTGACCACGGGGGGGTCATCGATTGCGATAGTCGACCTGGACGCACCCGATTCAGGATTTTGTTGCCGGTAGTCAATCGGTATTCGGACAGTTCGACGACAAAAGGAGCGTCCTGATGAGCCATGTTGTTCTGCTGGCAGATGATGACGCCGCCATTCGCATGGTGCTCAATCAGGCACTGACGCGCGCCGGTTACGAGGTGCGGCCGACCGGCAATATTTCCACGATGTGGAATTGGGTCAGTCGGGGTGAGGGCGATGTTCTGATTACCGACGTAGCAATGCCGGATGGCAATGCGTTTGAAGTCATGCCCAAGATCAAGAAATTGCGCCCAGACCTGCCCATGATCGTAATGAGCGCGCAAAATACCTTCATGACGGCCATTCGCGCCAATGAAGTCGGTGCTTACGAATATTTGCCGAAGCCGTTCGATATTACCGAGGTCCTGTCGGTGGTGGCGCGTGCGCTCGCAGACGCCAAGAAACCCACCACGGGCCAACGCAACGCCGATGAGGTCGGCGAGACGATGCCGCTCGTTGGGCGTTCGGCAGCCATGCAGGAAATCTATAGGGCGCTGGCGCGGCTAATGCAGACTGACTTGACGGTCATGATTACCGGCGAGAGCGGCACCGGCAAGGAACTTGTTGCGAGGGCCCTGCACGACTTCGGCAAACGCCGCAACGGCCCGTTCGTCGCCATCAATATGGCGGCTATCCCGCGCGATCTGATCGAGGCTGAACTGTTTGGGTATGAAAAAGGTGCCTTTACCGGTGCCAATGCGCGTTCTTCGGGGCGGTTTGAGCAGGCCGAGGGTGGGACGCTTTTTCTGGACGAGATTGGCGATATGCCGATGGATGCCCAAACGCGCCTGCTGCGGGTGTTGCAGGAAGGCGAGTACACCATGGTCGGCGGGCGGAGCGCCATAAAGACTAACGTGCGGATTGTCGCTGCTACGCACCGCGATCTCGGGCAAATGATTCGGCAGGGCCTTTTCCGCGAAGATCTATATTATCGGCTGAATGTGGTACCGATCCGACTGCCGCCATTGCGCGAAAGGGTCGATGATATTGGCGATCTTACCCTACATTTCCTCCGCGTTGCCCAACGCGAAGGCGAGCCGGTCAAAACCATAACGTCGGACGCCATCAAGCTGATGCAGAATTATTCATGGCCGGGCAATGTTCGTGAATTGGAGAACTTGGTTCGGCGGTTGTCCGCTCTATATGCTGACGAAAGCATTTCGGTTGAAATTGTCCAGAATGAGTTGAACATTGCCGAGCGTCCGCAGGTAAATTCCGGCGGGGGGCCAGTCGACGTCTCAGTCGCGGTGGAAGCACATATTGGGCAAGTGTTGGGAGAGTATGAACCCAATTTGCCGCCAGCTGGTTTGTACCAGCGGGTTATTGACCGCGTCGAGGCGCCGTTGATTGCCATGGCACTGAATGCGTGCGGCGGAAACCAGATCAAGGCTGCTGATCTGTTGGGGCTTAATCGCAATACGCTGCGCAAAAAAATCCGCGTCCACAGCATTGAAATTGTGAAACATAGTCGGCGCAACGGGTGAACGCAGCATGCGCCAGCGTGTTGCAGAGTGGTGTAACATTTTTACGACGTCGTATTTTGGCAACAATTATGTTGAAGGTTCGCCTCGATTGGGTCAGACTCGCGATTGCCCGACTGTGAATGAGGGAAGCCTTACGGCTTAGTGCATGATCGAGACGAATCCACCCACTACCGATACGGATGGTGTCTTGGCACCAAAAGGCGGATCGAAGTCAAACCGCCGGTTTTTTGGTGGACACAATAACCGAGGTTTGCGCGTCCTTGGGTTTCTAGTGGTGTTCGCCTCGGTGTTGATGTCGTCGCTGTCGTTCCTGATTTTGTCGGGAACCACCAATATCGAACCGTCACCGGAAGTCTGGACAGTCATTTGGGTCGTAACCGGCATTCTGGTTTTATTGGTCATTGCGTTGGTGGTCACTGAAGCCGCGTTGCTAATTCAAGCGCGCGTGCATGGTGAAGCAGGGTCCGGACTGCAAATACGCATGGTCACCATGTTCGCGTTCGTCGCGGCTGTTCCAGCCATAATTGTGGCAGTTGTAGCGACAATCGCGCTCAATCAGGGACTCGATCAATGGTTTTCAGAGCGAACGCGCACCATGGTGGAAAGCTCCCGCCTCGTGGCGCGTTCATATATGCTCGAGCATGCTCAGGTCCTGCGAGACGATATTATCTGGGTAGCGACTGAGCTGGAGCAGGCCCGCGGGACCTTTGAGACCGACAAAGATCGGTACCAACGCATTCTGACTGCTCTAGCCGTGACTCGTTCTCTGCCCTTTACGTCGTTGATTTCTGCCAATGGCGATACGCTGTTGCGCGCTCAAATCAATGCACAAGGACCTTATCCGAAGCTCCCTGACGGCATTACGCAAGGCGTGGTCGAGGGAACGCCGACGGCCATTGCGCCGGGGCGAACCAATTTGGTTGGCTCGGTTGTCAAGTTGCGTGGGTACGACAATACCTACCTGTTTGTAGCGCGACCGGTGGATGCAGAAGTACTTGAATATATGCGTCTAACTGACCAAAATATAACAGAATATCGCCAGTACGCGTCGAACAGGCTGGTGTTCCAGATTACCTTTACGATCATGTATGTCGGCCTGGCGGTCGTATTGTTGCTGGGTGCCCTGTGGATTGGCATTGCGCTGGCGAACAGGTTTGTTGATCCGATCCGAAATTTGATGATTGCCTCCAATCGCGTCAGCAAGGGCGATCTTGATGTGCAGGTTCCTGTGCAGGAGGGGAGGGGCGATCTTCGTGACCTTAGTGGTCGTTTCAATATCATGACGCAGCAGCTGAAGTCGCAGCGTGAAGCCCTTCTCAGCGCCAATGAAATGAACGAAAAACGCCGCCAGTTTACCGAGGCCGTGGTGGAAGGGGTTTCGGCGGGCATTATCGGGCTGGATCCCTATGGCGCTGTCACGCTCGTCAACGCACGTGCCTGCGAAATGCTCGATACGCCTGAAATCGATCTGATGGGGGACAAGATCGAGACAGTCGTTCCCCAACTTACCTCCACGCTTGAGCGCGCCCGTTCTGCACGGCGTGGGCAGGTTCGTGACCAGATCTATTTGGGCAATGAAACGGATCGCCGAACCTACCAGGTTCAGTTAACGCGCGAAGGCTCCATGACCGAGTCCAAAGGGTATGTTCTTACATTTGATGATATCACCGACCTGGAATCAGCTCAGCGCACCAGTGCTTGGGCGGATGTGGCGCGGCGTATTGCCCACGAAATCAAGAACCCTCTAACCCCCATCCAATTGTCGGCCGAGCGTTTGCGTCGGCGATACGGCGAAAGACTGGATGGCGACAGGGATGTTTTTGACAAATGTATCAATACGATTGTCCGCCAAGTGGGCGACATCGGGCGCATGGTGGACGAGTTCTCCGCCTTCGCCCGCATGCCTGAAGCCAGTCCGGAGATTGCCGATCTTTCTGATACCATACGTCAGGCAGTGTTCCTGGAGAGTGTACGGCTACCCGAAATCAATATTGAGACCAGTTTGCCCGAAACGGCGATCTACGCCTATTTCGACAATCGACTCATTTCTCAGTGCATGACGAACCTGATAAAAAATGCGGTAGAAGCATTTGAGACCGTTGATACATCGATCGATTTTGATCGCACCATCCGGGTTGCCGCCCAAATCGAACATAGTCAGGCAGTGATCTCGGTCTCCGACAACGGCAAGGGCTGGCCGCACGACAACCCACAACGATTGCTGGAACCCTATATGACCACTCGCGAAAAGGGCACGGGGCTTGGCTTGGCTATCGTTGCCAAGATTATCGAACAGCATGGGGGCATCGTGGAACTGATAGACGCTGAACCCGACGCCAACGGTCGCATTGGGGCATGCGTGACATTCACCCTGCCGTTGCGTCCAATCAAAATATTAGACGGGGATGAGAAATCCGGCGCGGCGCCGGATACGCATCCCAACCAATCAGAGGGGCCGCAGCTTTCTGCGGTTGTAGAAAAATAATGGCGCTCGATATTCTGATCATCGACGACGAAGACGACATCCGGGACTTGATCGCCGGCATTCTGGAGGATGAGGGCTATGAAACTCGCCAGGCCCATGATGCAGACAGCGGACTGAACGAAATTGCGCGGCGTCGGCCTAGTTTGATATTTCTCGACATCTGGATGCAGGGATCAAGATTAGACGGTTTGCAGTTGCTAGACGTATTTCAGGCCCAACACCCAGATATGCCCGTTGTCATGATTTCGGGACACGGCAATGTGGAAACTGCCGTTTCTGCGATACGGCGCGGCGCTTACGACTACATTGAAAAACCTTTCAAGATTGACCGTTTGCTGCACATCACGCAACGGGCCATGGAAGCCACACGTTTGCGCACCGAGGTTGCCGAGTTGAAAGAGCGGACGGCGGGGAAGGGGGCGGACATGGTCGGCACTTCCCCCGCGCTCCAGCAAATCCGAGGGGTAATCGAAAAGTCAGCCCCCACAAATTCGCGAATATTCATATCGGGTGCATCGGGTACGGGTAAGGGCATGGTCGCGCGGATGATTCATCAGCGCAGTCCGCGTGCTGATTCCCCATTCGTGGAAATCAATGCCTCTCTATATGCCCCTGACGAAGTTCCGGTCGTGTTGTTTGGACGCGAGGTCAGGGAGAAATCCGGAATATTACGTGCTGAGGTCGGAGCGCTGGAACGCGCCCATGGCGGAACATTGTATCTTTCGGAGGTATCAACGCTTCCTCAGGCAACCCAAGCGGCACTCTTGCGCACGTTGGTTGAGAACAGGTTCAATCGCGTCGGCGGTCAGGTCGCCGTGCCAATTGATGTCCGCATTATTTCGTCAAGTTCGCAAAATATTGCCGCACAGATTGAGGCGGGGGAGTTCCGATCGGACTTGTTCCACCGGCTTTCTATCGTGCCAATGCAACTTGTCCCGCTAAGAGAACGCCGTGAAGACGTGCCGCCTTTGGTCAGCGTTTTCATCGAACAGGTTTGCCGCATGCATAATTTGCAGCGTCTCGTTGTTGGTGAAGATGCGATTGCGGTGTTGCAGGCTCAGGATTGGCCTGGAAACGCCCGGCAGTTGCGCAACTCAATTGAACGGCTCCTCATTCTGATGAAGGATCAGGCGCCCGGCGATGGCATCATCACCGCAGCAATGTTGCCATCCGACATTGGCGAAGTCTTGCCGACTGTTGGGGATACGGACGCATCAGCCCATTTGATGAGCTTGCCATTGCGGGATGCACGCGAGGTTTTTGAACGGCAGTATTTGCTGGCTCAGATCGAGCGATTTGGTGGCAATATCTCCAAGACGGCCGAGTTTGTCGGAATGGAGCGCAGTGCGTTGCACCGAAAGATTAAGTCGCTGGGGCTCTAACGGCATACCTCTCATGAATTTGGGCGGTATGCAGAAAATGGCTTGTATGCGATAGTACGGAGCAACAAAACGATACCTCATGCTCGCCCCCTCGGTGGCGCGGCATGCGGGAACAAAGAAACGCAAAGGCAAAAAGAGGCCAAAAATGCCCAGCGACAAACAACAGAATTTGCAGGATTCTTTTTAAATCATGTCCGCAAGCAGAAAGTGCCACTGACGATTTTTCTGGTAAACGGGGTGAAACTCCAAGGCGTTATTACCTGGTTTGACAATTTTTGTCTGCTATTGCGTCGGGACGCTCAGTCGCAGCTTGTTTACAAGCACGCCATTTCGACCATCATGCCGGGGGCTCCCATCCAACTGTTTGATCCAGAACAGAACCAAGACAGCGACTGATCATAAATGGAAGATAGCGAAGACGGCAAAGGCCGACGCGGCGGCCCAAAGCCATTCGTTGATCGGCGCGAGATGCCAACGCGTGCCGGTCTGGTTTGTCCCGATGTTCGGGGGGCAATTTCACAGCATGGGCTAGAAGCGCGCAAGGCCGAGTTCGAAGGATTGGCCGAGGCCATCAATCTGGACATAGCCTTTTCGGAAGCCATAAAGGTCCGCGAAGTCAAACCAGCAACGTTTCTTGGTGGTGGGCACGTGGACACATTGCGTGAGCGCATCAAGGCCGAAGAGGTCGATTTGTTGCTCGTTGATGCCGCGTTAACGCCGATTCAACAGCGCAACCTGGAGCGGGAGACTGGTGCCAAGGTCTTGGATCGCACCGGCCTCATCCTCGAAATTTTTGGCGAACGCGCCGCAACGCGAGAAGGTGTGTTGCAGGTTGAACTAGCGCATCTGAATTATCAAAAAAGCCGTCTGGTCCGCTCCTGGACCCACCTTGAACGGCAGCGTGGCAGCGGCGGCTATGGCTTCATGGGGGGGCCGGGTGAAACGCAAATCGAAAGTGATCGTCGTCAGATCACCGACAGAATTGTGCTACTTGAAGACAGGCTGGAAAAGGTCAAGAAAACCCGCGCGCAGCAGCGTCGGCAGCGCGACGACACACCATTTTTGATTGTCGCTTTGGTTGGATACACAAATGCGGGTAAATCAAGCTTATTCAATCGGTTGACTGGGGCAGGGGTGTTTGCCGAGGACCTGCTTTTTGCAACACTCGATACAACTGTCCGAAAAATTGAACTGCCGCATGGCCGCGAGGTCATGTTGAGCGATACGGTTGGGTTTGTCGCGGACTTGCCGACGGATCTGGTAGCTGCATTTAGGGCAACCCTTGAAGAAGTAACCGAGGCCGACGTGGTCCTGCACGTGCGGGACGTAGCAAACCCGGATCATGCTGCGCAGGCCCGCGACGTACTCAAGGTTTTAGCAGACCTCGGCGTTTCGCCGGAAACCGTGCCCTTTGTGGAAGTCTGGAACAAGCTGGACCTCGTGCAGCGGGGCGATCGCGAAACCGACGACGCCGTCGAGGTCTTATCGCCGGTCAGCAAAGTATCAGCGGCCGTGCCGGTTTCAGCCAAAACGGGCGAGGGTCTGGATACACTTCGGCTGGCGATTGAGACAGCGTTGTCTCACCTTAGCCGAACCTACCATGTGGTTGTGCCGCACGCGGCAGGAGCCGATATCGGTTGGCTACACTCGCACGCCGAGATCATTTCGCGAAATCAGCCAGACGAACATGGATCAAGCTTTGTGGTGCGCATTGAACCGCGACATCTCACTGCATTTCTGGAACGTTTTAACGGTCGATTGGCAGCCGTTTCAAGTTAGGTTTTCGGCGTGTCGGTCCACTTGTCAGCGTGCCTGATTTCGTTCCAATACGTATCCAACCGGGCCAACCCCGCATCAGATACAGGGATTGCGTCGTCGCGGCATCTCTGTTCGACGTAATTGAATCGGCGGCTGAACTTGGTGTTGGCGTCTCGCAAGGCGGCTTCCGCGTCAACACCATGCTTCCGTGCCAGATTGGTGACTGCAAAAAGTAGATCGCCAATTTCTTCGTGGCGTTCAACGGGCGAACGCGCGGCATCAACTTCTTCGAGTTCCTCTCGAACCTTTTCGGCAACCAACTCGGCATCGGGCCAATCGAAACCAACCGTAGCGGCTCGCTTTGTCAATTTTGACGCGCGCGCCAATGCCGGCAATGTCGCAGGAACATCGTCAAGTACAGAAGGGGTTCTGTTGCCTGTGCGGGCAGCTTTACGCGCGCGCTCGTCAGCCTTGATCGCTTCCCAACGTTGCTGGGCGCCATCGGCGTCGTGCGCGTCGATATCGCCAAACACGTGGGGGTGACGCCGAATCAGCTTTTCGGTGATTGATAGTATGACATCGCCAATGTCGAACAGGCCGCGTTCGGAAGCCATCTGGGCGTGATAGATCGGTTGCAAGAGCAGGTCGCCCAATTCCTCCCGCAGGTCGTCAAAGTTAGACCGCTCAATAGCATCCGCGACCTCATAGGCTTCTTCGATCGTGTAGTGGCGGATGGTGGAGAAGTCCTGGACCAGATCCCACGGACAGCCATTCTCGGGATCACGCAGCGCCTTCATGATCTCAACTAGACGGGTTAAGTCGCGGGATGGCTGCATGGGTTTGGCTCACATAGCAAGAATCAGAGCGCCATAGTAGTCAGGTTAGGGCAATCAGGGGCAACAGATAGCTGCGTTCGTGTCCATATTGTTTTCGCATAATATATATTATGGAACTTTTCGGTGTCCGGTTGTCTGGAACTTTTCCGTTTCAGTTGCCGCATGCGAGGCTGTTTCTGACCTCGCATGCGGCGTAATCTTGGGTCGATCAGTCCTTGGCGCGTTCGACGTATGAGCGGTCTTCCGTGAGGATGACGACGCGCGTGCCGATGGAGATATGTGGTGGAACTGTCGTCTTGACGCCGTTGGCCAGCACGGCAGGTTTGAACGACGAAGAAGCAGTCTGACCTTTTACAACGGGTTCGGTGTCGGCAATTTCGAGGGTGATGCGCTGCGGCAACTCCATCGAGATCGCAATGTCGTTGTAAAGACTCAACGTCACCTGCATGCCGTCCTGCAGGAAAATCGCATCATCGCCGACGACGTCCACGGAGGCCGTAACCTGCTCATAGTTTTCAGGGTTCATGAAATGATACCCTTCGCCGTCTGAATACAGGAAATTGTATGTGCGATCATCGACGTTGGCGCGTTCGACCATTTCGGTAGTGCGCCAGCGCGCTACAACCTTCACGCCGTCACTGATGCGGCGCATGTTTACGTTAGTGATCGAATTTCCCTTGCCCGGATGAACATTTTCGGCTGTGAGTACGACGTAAAGTTTGTCGTCTTGTTCAACGATGCTGCCTTTGCGGAGTGAAGACGCGATGACTTTGACCATTATTTCTTCCTTGTTAGGGCGTGTGCGGCAGCCTAAACAGACAGGAGTCTCGTCCGACCCGGCCGCACTGAATTTTGTTCGGTGTCGCCCGATACCGCAATTTGACGGAAACTGCGAGTCCTGAGCACGAAAGACGCCACTATTGCCCCCTACTCCGCCAGATTTGTACGTTTCACCGTGGTGGTCGCCGTCGATGCACGCCGACCGGCGGCCGATTCTTTTGGCGCGCAACAGGATTGAGCTGGCACTTCGCGACTATCTGATGAACGACTGTTTTTTGATGATTGATCCGCCGGGGCTGCAAATTTCGCCCGGAAACGAGGCTCATCTGCATGCCTTTGCGACAAGTGCGATTGGCAACGACGGGCAAAGTTCGCCCTATTATCTGCATACTTCGCCCGAATTCAGTATGAAAAAGTTGCTGGCGGCAGGTGAGCGCCGAATTGCAAGCCTTTGTCATGTTTGGCGGAATCGCGAACGTGGGCCACTCCACCATCCCGAGTTCACAATGCTTGAGTGGTATCGGGCTGAACAGCCTTACGATGCGGTGATTGCGGACTGCGTCAACATGATCCGACTGGCAGCACATACCGTTGGCGAGCGCCAACTTAAATGGCGCGGGCGCAGCGCCGATGTGCTGGCTGAACCGGAATATATAAGCGTGACGGATGCGTTTCGGATACACGCTAATATTGATTTGCTTGAAACCATGGATCGCGAGGGTAAAACGGACGCATCTGCGCTGGCGGGACAAATGCGTCAGGTCGGCATCGATGTTCCGCAAGGTTACACGTGGTCCTACCTTTTCAGCCGTATTCTGACCGAGAAAGTCGAACCGCAACTTGGAAATGGCCGGATTACGATCTTGGATCGTTATCCATCCGCTGAGGCTGCATTGGCGCGCAAAGTGCCCGGCGATTGTCGGGTCGCTGAGCGGTTTGAGGTTTATGCGTGCGGCGTTGAATTGGCCAATGGATTTGGCGAGTTGACCGACCCAACGGAACAGCGCCATCGCTTTTCTGCTGAAATGGATGATAAGCAGCATCTCTATGGCGAACGTTACCCGTTGGATGAGGATTTCTTGTCGGCCCTGGCCGAAATGCCGGAGGCCAGTGGGGTTGCCCTGGGGTTTGACCGGCTTGTCATGTTAGTGACCGGCGCCCCAAGGATTGAACAGGTCATTTGGGTGCCAGTGGCGGAGGCGCGGCAATGACTGAACCAACCATCCGCTCCATTGATGGTCTGATAGACGCAGGGCTAGCCCAATCGCGCGATCAATCTGCACTAGAGCAAGTTGCCCAGCGATATACTGTAGCGATTACGCCCGCAATGGCAGCTCTCATTGATCATTCCGATCCCGATGATCCTATTGCCCGCCAGTTTGTTCCGCACATTGATGAGCTGACAACAACGCCACTCGAGCGCGAAGATCCTATTGGCGACCTAAGCCATAGCCCGGTCGAAGGTATTGTGCATCGATATCCAGATCGCGTTTTGCTCAAGGCGGTGCATATTTGCCCTATCTATTGTCGCTTTTGCTTCAGGCGGGAAATGGTTGGCCCACAAGGCCTCGGCACGCTGTCGCCCGAGGCGCTTGACGCTGCCTTGAACTATATCGCTGCGCATGAGGAAATTTGGGAGGTCATTCTTACTGGTGGCGATCCTCTGGTGTTGTCGCCCCGTCGCTTACGCGAGATGATGCAGCGTCTCGCTCAGATGCCGCATGTCAAAATTGTCAGGGTTCACACGCGTGTACCAGTTGCCGAACCGGATCGGGTTGTCCCAGAACTTGTTGCAGCACTACTCGCTAGCGGCAAAACTACCTATTTGGCGCTCCACGCCAATCATCCCCGAGAATTGACGTCGGAGGCCATCGCGGGACTGAAACTGTTAGTAAATGCGGGCGTCACGCTGCTGAGCCAAACGGTGCTTCTCAAGGGGATCAACGACAGTGTTGAGACGCTGGCGGAACTCATGCAGGCCTTCGTCGTCAACCGCGTTCGTCCATATTACCTGCACCACCCCGATCTAGCTCCGGGTACCGCTCATTTCAGATTAAGCCTTGCCGAGGGGCAAGCGCTAGTTGCGGGCCTGCGGGGCCGGATTTCGGGACTTTGCCAACCAACTTACATTCTGGATATTCCAGGCGGGCACGGGAAAGCGCCCGTCGGGCGACCTGTCGTCCGTCCAAGCGCAGATGGACGCCATGTCGTCACCGATTTTCGGGGGCTGGATCATGAATATCCGCCCAATGAATCGGATTAGGCCGCGACTACCTGGCCTGAATTCACATCGACGCGTAATCCGTCAAATCCCGGCACCACGCCGGACGGCAGGGATTTTTGTAGGCTCGCGTAGTCCATATCGACATGCATGTTGGTCAGTATCGCTTGCCGTGGTGCAATGCGCTCAACCAACGCCAGCGTTTCGGGCAGGCTTAAGTGACTTGGGTGTGGTGTGTGGCGCAGCGCGTCGACAATCCAAATGTCGAGGTCTTTGACGGCGCTCGACGACTGATGTGGCAGAGCCGACAAATCGCAGGAATAGGCAAGACCACCCACGCGATATCCCAATGACCGGGTGCTGCCATGGACTTGGTCGAAAGATTGAATGCTTATGGCCCCGCCAGGGCCGTCAATTGTGGTCGTGTCGCCGGCCGAAATTTCATGACCATTGAGTATGGCGGGATAATCACTGCCGCGCGGCGTTGTGAAGCAATATCCAAAAGCCTCGTGTAGCCGTTCGCCTGTGATCTTATTGAAATAGACATCAACGCGTCGACGCATATGGAGAGCCAACACGCGGAGATCATCAATGCCATGGGTATGGTCGGCGTGCTCATGCGTATAGAGTACTGCGTCGATCCTGTCTGCGCCTGCGGCGAGCATCTGTTCGCGCAAATCGCAACCTGTGTCGATCAAAACGCGGGTCGGTATAGGGCTGACCTTGCTATAACCTTCGATGAGAAGGGAACAACGACGACGGCGATTGCGTGGCTCCTTGGGATCGCAGTCGCCCCAGACATTTCCGACGCGTGGAACACCGCCAGACGAACCACAGCCCAGAATCGTTGCGAAAATTTTTTGGGCCGCCGGCACGGTTAGGCCAGCCCGGTCTTTGCGAACAGTCGGGCAAAATTTGCAGTGGTTTCCTGTCCCAACCGCTCAAGGCTGACACCGCGAACGTCGGCCAGTTTTTCGGCAGTATGACGCACGAATGCAGGTTCGTTGGACTGACCACGATGCGGGACTGGCGCAAGATAGGGTGCGTCTGTTTCAACGAGATAGCGATCCGCAGGCACGAACGCGGCCGCCTCGCGGATTTCTTCGGCATTTTTGAAGGTTATGATGCCCGAAAATGAAATGTAACCCCCGAGTGCGAGCCCGGTTCGGGCCAGCGCCGGGCTGGCCGTGAAACAGTGCAAAACGAACGGAAATTCGCCCTGCCCTGCTTCTTCGGTCAGGATGCGCGCCATATCATCATCGGCCTTGCGACTGTGGATAACCAGTGGAAGACCTGTGGAACGTGCGGCGGCGATGTGTCGGCGGAGCCCGGTCTCCTGGGCCTCGCGGGGCGCGTTGTCATAGAAGTAGTCCAGCCCCGCTTCGCCGATGGCAACGCACTTGGGATGGCTGGAAAGCTTGATCAAATCTTCAGTATGGATATGAAGTTCCTGGTCGGCATTGTGGGGATGCGTGCCGACAGAAAACCAGACGTTGTCGTGTGTCTCTGCCAATCCGGCGTATGTGGAAAACTTATCCACAAGTGTGGATATGGTCACCATACCATCGACGCCGGCGTCTCTGGCTCGACGCATGACACCACCGATGTCGCCTGAGAGGGCATCGAAATCGAGGTGGCAATGGCTGTCGATCAACATGTTATTCGGCCTTGGTTCGTTCCAGGCGGGCAAAGATTGGCTGCGGCGTTGGCAGCGACGCGCCGGACTGCAACATGTTTGCGTCGCCAGCGTGGGCAATCAGCCGTTCGGTGCTGGAAACCGCCAGCGTATCAAGAATTTTTCCAGCGGAATTCGGCGTAAATGCCTGCATTGGAATGGCCAGACGACGAATTACCTCGGCCGTCACGTAGAGCACTGTTCCCATGCGGTCGGTGTCAGTTTTTTTGAGTGCCCACGGCTCCTGCCCGGCAAAATAATTGTTGGCGGCTGTCAGGGCCGAAACGATCTCGGCGGTTGCCTGGTGGAGAGCCTGTTCGTCCATCGCTTTGGCGCAGCCAATAATGGCGGCATCTGCTGCGGTAAATATGGCCTTGTCTTCTGCTGAAAATTCTCCGCGGGCAGGCACCCTGCCCTCGCAATTCTTATTGATCATCGACAGCGAGCGTTGGGCAAGATTGCCCAAATTGTTGGCCAGATCGGCGTTCGAGCGCGTCACTAGTTTGTCGCGCGCATAATCGCCATCCTGCCCGAATGATACTTCACGGCAGAAAAAATATCGAACCGGATCGACGCCAAATTCTTCAATCAGCGCAAAGGGATCAATAACGTTGCCGAGTGACTTGCTCATTTTCTGTCCGTCGACCGTCAGGAAGCCATGGGCGAAAACGCGATGGGCGACATCAATGCCGGCGCTCAGGAGGAATGCAGGCCAATAAACGGTATGGAACCGAATGATATCCTTGCCAATCACGTGAAGATTGGCCGGCCAGTATTTGCGGAACCTATTGTCCTGATCGTCAGGAAATCCTAGACCGGTCAAGTAGTTGGTCAGAGCGTCGACCCAGACATACATGACGTGACCGGGCGCGTCTGGGACCGGAATGCCCCAATCGAAGGTCGTGCGAGAAATCGAAAGGTCCTTCAGTCCCCCTTTGACAAACGCCATGATTTCATTGCGACGTTCCTTCGGAGCGATGAAATCGGGATGTTGCTCAAAAAGATCGATCAGTTTCTGCTGATAGGCCGAGAGGCGGAAGAAATAGCTTGGCTCGACTACCCATTCCACCTCCGCTCCGGAAGGTGCAAACTTCTTGCCATTTGGACCCGATGTAAGCTCAGCCTCATCGAAATAGGCTTCATCGCGGACCGAGTACCATCCCTCGTAGGAATCCTGATAGATGTCGCCTTTTGCCAGCATTCGCCGCCAGATCTCCTGGGCGGCGGCATGGTGGCGCGGCTCAGTCGTGCGTACAAAATCATCGTTAGACAGGTTTAGTGCTGTCGCCAGTTGCCGGAACTGGTCTGAATTGCGTTTTGCCAATTCTTGCACAGGGATGTTCAATGTGTCTGCGGTTTGCGCCATCTTGATGCCGTGCTCATCGGTCCCGGTCAAGAAATAGACATCGCGCCCTTCCAGCCGCTTGAATCGAGCAATTGCGTCCGTCGTCAACATCTCATAGGCGTGGCCAATGTGGGGTGCACCATTGGGATAGGCGATTGCAGTGGTCACATAGAATGGCTTGGTGGTCATATTTACTCAAAGGGCGCTGGAGCGGTGGATCGGGCGTGCTTGCGGATCGCGTCGAAAATGGTGATCAGCGTCTGTTTCATATCCAGATTTATGCTGTCAGCTTCGGCGAAATGGGCATGTGCCTTGTCCCATAGCTCGTTTGCCGAGGCAAGCCGCATCCGACCCGTGGACATTGTCGCTGCCGTTCGGGCTTCAGAGGCAATCCAGTCGATTATCATTTCACGGGCAAACGACAATTCTGTCCGTTGGTTTGTTCCTGCCAACGCCTCGCTCAGTTTGAGATGTGCGAGTGTTTGCGCTTCGCTAGGTGCGGTCAGCCATGACCTCAGCGCGCCAAGCATTGAATCGGACGAAAGAGTTAACGTTTCAAATCCGCGACGCGGCCTTCCGCCTCCTAGTTCAATGGCCAAAGCTAGATCGTCTTTTGCGAGATCGGTGCGTTGTGCGAGCAGCGCGCCAGACATGTCGGCATCATTAAGTGGGCGCAAGGCCACACTCTGACAGCGCGACTTTATGGTAGGCAAAAGTTGACCCGGGCGATGAGAAATCAGGAAAAATACCGTGTCCGGTGGCGGTTCCTCGAGTGTTTTCAGCAAGGCGTTGGCGGCACTTGGATTGCAGTCGTCAATCGGATCGATGATGGCGATCCGGGCACCCGCTCGGCCCCGCGTTTGCTGCAGTTTCGAACGTAAATTACGAATTTCATCGACGCGAATAACCGTGTAAAAGCTCTTGCTGTCCTTTGGGGCCCGGCGCAGCACCCGAATGTTAGGGTGTCCGCCTGCGGTGATCTGTTCGTCGACCCTATGCGCATCCTCATCGCCAGTGGCGGCAAGGATCCTGCGTGACAGCTGGAATGCCAGGGTTGCTTTACCTACGCCCCGAGGCCCATGGAGTAATAAGGCACCCGGCAGACGCCCATCAGCCAGTTGCTGATCGACGGCCGAGATGGCAGCGCGGTGGCCGAATATCGAACTTTGTTGCTCTGGAACCAGGAGCCCCTCAAGTGCGTCGGGATCACTCACGCTTCATGCTCGATATGCAGCTCGGGGAACCGCGCCTGCACCGCGTTCCATATGGCAACTTCCAGAGAATCGACCTCTTGATCGGCAGAAATGAGCACGCAGCGTTCGGGATTGGCACGGGCAATTTCGAGAAAGCCATCGCGAAGACGTTTATGCCAGGCGATGTCTTCCTTTTCGAAACGGTCACCTGTTAATACCAATCCATCCTCCAATGCACGTTGTTCGACGCGCTGGAAAGCGATTTCGGGGTCCATGTCCAGCACGACGGTCATGTCAGGTGTGTGATCGTCGAGCGCCAAGGTTTCCAGCGCACTAATCAGGGTGTCGTCCACGCCGCCGGTCAACCCTTGATAGGCGCGGGTTGAATCGTGAAATCGATCAGAAATTACCCACTTTCCAGCTGCCAGGCTGGGCTCAACAAGCTCCTTGACATGATCAAGCCGGGCGGCCGCAAACAGTATTGCTTCTGCTCCCGCTCCCCAGCTTTCGGAACGGCCCTGCAGGATGAATGAGCGGATCGCCTCGGCACGCGGCGTGCCGCCCGGCTCGCGTGTACGAACAGCGGTGATGGAGCGGGATTCGAGCCTTGCGAGTAGCCGCTTTACCTGCGTGGACTTGCCAACGCCTTCGCCGCCCTCAAAGGTAATAAACCGGGCCCGCCGCTGCTGGGACGCCTCAAACATTTCTGACTTCCGTCCAGTGTCTAGAGCCAGCCCAACGCCAGCTGGCGCAATGCATCAGTGGCTTTTCGGACTATGCCGCCGGCCGCCACATCTCTTTCTGCGTAAAGTGGTGCGGTTTGCACCAGCTGGTCATCGCAGAAAACGCGCAACTCAGCAATCTGATCGCCCTGGGAAACTGGCGGTAGTAGCGGGGCGCGATAAACGACGTTGGCCTGCAAGCATTTGCGCGAGCCGCGCGGTAGGTACAATGACAACTCTCCGTTGCCTATCAGACCAACGCTTGCTTCCTCGCCTCCGTACACATCAGCGTAGGCAATGACTGCTCCTGCGGGAAAAGCCGACACCCGCTCAAATGCCCGCGATCCCCAGGTAATCAGCTTGCGGGCCTCCTCGGCACGTTCCGACATCGACGTGAGGCCGTGGACAACACCGATAATGCGCCGTCCGCCTTCGGTAGTGGATACAACAGAACCGTAACCCGCTGCTTCGGTATGACCGGTCTTGAGGCCGTCGACCCCTATTCCCATGTCCACCAGCGTATTGCGGTTGGATTGTTTGATACCGTTCCACTCAAATGAGTCCTCGGCAAACAGATAGTATTCGTCGGGGAATTGGCGAATGAGATAGCGCGCCAGCATGGCCAGATCGCGGGCAGTTACATATTGCTTTGGGTCGGGCAGCCCAGTCGGGTTGACGAAATGCGAGCCCGTCAGGCCAATATCATCGGCGAGCTCATTCATCATATTGGCAAAGGTTGTTTCAGATCCGGCAATGCCTTCGGCGAGCGCAATGGCGGCATCGTTGCCTGACTGAATAATAACCGAGCGCAGCAGGTCCATCACAGAGACCTTGGAGTTGACCTTGGCAAACATGGTCGACCCACCTGAGGCAGCACCGCCCGCCCGCCATGCGTGTTCGGAAATGAAGAACTCGTCGTCAGGTTTGATGCGACCTGCGTGAAGTTCATTAAAAACCACTGCAACAGTCATCAATTTGGCCATGCTGGCCGGTTCCATGGGCTCGTCAGCGTTCTTCTGGTAGATCGCAGTCCCCGACTCGGCGTCAATCAGGATTGCAAATTTTGCCTTGGTATCGAAATCAACCTGCGCAAAAGCCGGAGCTGTTGCGACGAGAAGAAACAAGGCGATGGCGAAATGCAGAAAACTCTTCACAATTGTTCAGCGTCCCATCATTCAATATTGGTCGACACCGTCACGTCGAAGTATCGCAAACTGGCCGACATTTATACTAATATAGAATGATATCGTTTAGGCCAAGTTCCCGCGCTAACGCCAGCACATCTTCGCGCGCAACGCCGGGTTTTAGATGCGTAAGCGTCAAGCTGGTTGCCGCCCGACCATTTACAGAGACCTGATCTTCTCGCACAGCTGCCAGCACCGCAAATTTTTCTGACAGTGCAATGGCGTTCTGCTGGTTCACAAAAACCCCCATCTGCCAGTTAATGTCACGGGCATCATCGTCAACGCTGGCAACCCAATCCTTAAGTGCATCCGAGCGTATCGCCATGGCAGTTGCCGCTGCATGGGCGTTGTCGATGGCTAAATTGGCTTCTTGAGGCGTTGTGTCTGCGTAAGAGAACAGTCCGGAGAAAAACTCTCCCGTCATGCCAACCAGGCTGCGGCTCTTGCCTGTCGACGCCATGCGCGTCGGGCCCTTATCGTAATCTGCGGGACCTTCATAACTCGCCATCAGCACGCGAGTGTCGTCCCCTTCCAGGGGCGCGCGACCGACATACTGGACGGAAACATCGGCGTGACCAGCGTTGATGTAACCCAGCATGGACGCGGCACGATAGGACAGATCCACCACGCGACCGGCCACATATGGGCCTCGATCATTGATGCGGACGATTACTGATCGGCCATTGTCCCTATTGGTGACACGGACATAAGATGGCAAAGGCAGCGTGGGGTGGGCGCCGGTTATGGCATTGGCCGAAAATATCTCGCCATTTGCCGTGCGGCGGCCATGGAAGTCGGCACCGTACCAGGAGGCAGTGCCATTGGCGCGGTAGTAGGGATCTTCCTTGGGCACATAAACCTTGCCGCGGACTGTATAGGGTTTGCCGACCTGATAGCGCCCGCCACCCTTAGGCGGATTGGGGTCTCGGGTTACGCGTGGCGAGGAGGTGACACCATATTCCTTGGAAGTGAACGCGCTGCGCTCTACCGTGGCGCCGAAGCTGCCGCCGCAAGCGGCTATCATTGGTGCCAGTAGGGCAGCCAGCGCAAAAAGACGAATTGAACTGGTCCATGGGGATGTCGAAATGGTCAAAGTCCTGCGCCCAATTTGCTTTGCATTGGCCCACTATAGCCGATGCGCCCTGCCCCCGCTCCCTTGGTCGGTCATTTGGGTTTAAGTTAAGTTAAGGGCAGCAAGGTGTTAACGGAATCGGACGCATTTAGTTGGCCGAGCACTCGTACGATTGGAATGGCCCGGGGTTGAAGATTCATTGACATAAAGATATCTTTATGTGACTTGCTGCGCCTAGAACATCGACGGCGAATAATCAGATTGGACGGCCATGAGCTCTCCCCGGACGAACGAAGCTACCAGCCTTTCTCTTCCAGATGGCGATGAGGTGCGTGCGGCCCTTATTGCGGCGGCGCGGGAACGTATTCTGGTGTTGGACGGCGCCATGGGCACCATGATCCAGCGGCTGGGTTATGAAGAAGAGGATTTTCGAGGTGAGCGATTTGCTGATTGGAAACAACCAGTTCGCGGCAATAATGACCTATTGATCCTCACTCAGGCGCAGGCGATTGAGGATATTCAGTATGAGTATGCCAAGGCCGGGGCTGACATTCTGGAGACCAATACGTTCTCGTGTACCTCGGTTGCCCAAGCCGATTACGGCATGGAAGAATTGATCTATGAGCTGAATTTTGAGGGTGCACGCGTGGCACGCCGTGCGGCAGAGCGTGCGACACTGGAAGACGGCAAAAGGCGTTTCATTGCGGGGGCCTTGGGACCAACGACCAAGACATCGTCGATGTCAACAGATGTTAACAGTCCGGGTCACCGATCCATCACGTTTGACCAACTTGTTGAGGCCTATGCAGAGGCGATCAATGGATTGATCGATGGCGGCTCCGACATGCTGCTGTTTGAAACGATCACCGATACGCTCAATACCAAAGCGGGGATATTTGCAGCCGAACGAATTTTTACCGAACGCGGATCGCGTCTGCCGATCATGATTTCGGGAACGATTACCGATTTGTCGGGACGCACCCTGTCGGGACAGACGCCGACAGCATTCTGGCATTCGCTGCGCCACGCCAATCCGGTAACTTTCGGGTTAAATTGTGCCCTGGGAGCCAACGCGATGCGGGCCCATCTGGCGGAATTGAGCGAAGTTGCCGATACGCTAATCTGTGCCTATCCCAATGCCGGGCTACCCAATGAATTTGGCGGCTATGACGAGAGCCCTGAGTTCATGGCCGAGCAAATCGAGGGCTTCGCACGCGATGGCTATGTCAACATTGTTGGTGGCTGTTGCGGTTCGACACCGGATCACATAGCGGCCATTGCGGCGGCGGTGAGCAAACACAAGCCGCGTGATATCCCGGAAGTGCCGCGACTAATGCGTCTGGCGGGGCTCGAGCCATTCACGCTGACCAAGGACATTCCGTTCGTCAATGTGGGCGAGCGCACCAACGTTACCGGGTCGGCACGGTTCCGCAAACTGATCAAGAATGGCGATTTGAACGCGGCGCTCGACGTGGCGCGTGATCAGGTGGCCAATGGCGCCCAGATCATCGATATCAACATGGATGAAGGCCTGATCGACAGCAAGCAGGTGATGATTGACTATCTCAATCTGCTCGCCGCCGAACCCGATATTGCGCGCGTGCCGCTGATGATCGACAGCTCCAAGTGGGAGGTGATCGAGGCCGGGCTGAAATGCGTGCAGGGAAAGGCGCTGGTCAATTCGATTTCCATGAAGGAAGGCGAAGCGCAGTTCCTTGAGCAAGCGCGCCTTGTGCGGGCTTACGGTGCCGCCGTCGTCGTCATGGCGTTTGATGAAGATGGGCAAGCCGATACGCTGGAGCGCAAGGTCCAGATCTGCTCGCGGGCCTACAAGCTATTGACCGAGGAGGTCGGTTTTCCGCCTGAAGACATTATCTTTGACCCCAATGTGTTTGCCATTGCAACCGGCATTGAAGAGCACAATGGTTATGGTGTGGCCTTTATCGAGGCGATCAAGCAAATCACCGAGAATCTGCCTCACGTCCATATCTCGGGAGGCATTTCCAACCTGTCATTCTCGTTCCGGGGCAACGAGCCGGTACGCGAAGCGATGCACGCTGTGTTCCTCTATTATGCCATTCAGAATGGCATGGACATGGGCATCGTCAATGCCGGGCAGTTGGCGGTCTATGACACGATCGATCCCGAACTTCGGGATGCCTGTGAAGACGTAATTCTCAACCGACGCGATGATGGTACTGATCGACTGCTCGAACTGGCCGAGCGCTATCGGGGCACGGCAGGCAAGGAAGCGGCTGCCAAAGATTTGCGCTGGCGCGAAGGCACGGTTGAAGAACGCATCAGCTACTCGCTGGTCAACGGCATAACCGAATTTATCGATGCCGATACCGAGGAAGCGCGGCAGAAGGCCACTCGACCGCTGCATGTGATCGAAGGCCCGCTGATGGCGGGCATGAGTGTGGTGGGTGACCTGTTCGGTTCGGGCAAGATGTTCCTGCCCCAGGTGGTCAAATCCGCGCGCGTGATGAAACAGGCCGTAGCGCTGTTGCTGCCCTATATGGAAGCCGAAAAGAACGCTGATGGAAATGCCACCGGGCGGCAGAGCGCGGGCAAGATCCTGATGGCGACAGTCAAGGGCGATGTGCACGATATTGGCAAGAATATCGTTGGCGTCGTTTTGGCCTGCAACAATTATGAGATCATCGACCTCGGCGTCATGGTGCCGGTTGCAAAAATTCTTCAGACTGCGCGCGACGAGAATGTCGACGCGATCGGGCTGTCTGGCCTGATTACACCGTCGCTGGATGAGATGGCGCACGTTGCGGCGGAAATGGAACGCGAGGGATTTGATATTCCCCTGCTGATTGGTGGCGCGACGACCAGCCGCGTGCATACGGCAGTCAAAATTCATCCGAAGTATCAACGCGGGCAAGCTGTTCACGTAAACGATGCCAGCCGCGCCGTGAATGTTGTTTCGAGTTTGCTGCAGCCAGATACAAGGGCCAGCTATATTGCTGACATTCAGGCGGAATATGCAAAATCCGCCGCTGCGCATGCACGGGCTGAGGCCGCCAAGACACGTTTGCCCTTGAGCCAGGCGCGGGAAGCTGCATTCAAGGCGGATTGGGTCAATTATACGCCGCCAAAACCCAGTTTTTTCGGCACGCGTGCCTTCGATGACAATGACTTCAGTTTGGAAACGTTGGTTAAGTATTTTGACTGGACGCCTTTTTTCCAGACTTGGGAGCTCAAAGGGCGTTTTCCGGCAATTCTTGATGACGAAAAGCAGGGCAAGGCGGCGCGACAGCTTTATGACGATGCGCAGGCTATGCTCAAGCGGATCGTAGACGAAAAATGGTACAGGCCACGCGGCGTCATTGGCTTTTGGCCGGCCAATGCTGTCGGTGATGACATCCGACTGTTTACCGACGAAACGCGCTCAAACGAGCGCGCCACAATGTTTACGCTTCGCCAGCAATTGTCCAAACGCGGCGGCAAGCCCAATATGGCGTTGGCCGATTTTGTGGCGCCGCTGGAGAGTGGCAAGGCCGACTATGTTGGTGGTTTTGCCGTTACTGCCGGGATCGAAGAAGTGGCCATTGCGCAAAAATTTGAGCAGGCAAATGACGACTATTCTGCCATTCTGGCCAAGGCACTAGCTGACCGATTTGCGGAGGCATTTGCTGAGTTGATGCATGAACGCGTGCGGCGTGAATATTGGGGTTATGCTGCGGATGAAAAACTTACCCCGCTGGAATTGGTTGGTGAGAGCTACCAGGGTATTCGTCCGGCGCCGGGCTATCCGGCTCAACCTGACCACACTGAAAAGACAACCCTGTTTAAACTTCTGGATGCTGAGAAACAGGCAGGCGTCAAACTGACTGAAAGTTTTGCCATGTGGCCGGGATCTTCGGTGTCGGGGATTTACCTTTCGCACCCGGATTCCTTCTATTTTGGTGTCGCCAAGGTCGAATATGATCAAGTCGAAGATTATGCGCGGCGCAAGGGCATGGAAATTGCTGACGTTGAACGCTGGCTTGGACCGGTGCTCAACTACATACCGGGGGCCAGCGTGGCGGCGGCTGAATGATCAAGCCCTATGGTAGCGTTGGCCGATCCATACCGGTCAGGGTTTTGGGCAAGGGGCAACTGGCCAACATTGGGGCAGAGACTGCATTCATCAGGGTGACTGCGGAAGCAGGCCATAGTCATGCGGCAGGCGAAAGCTGTATTGCATGCGCGGGGCGACTTGATATTCGCGCCCGGCTGTTTGAAGTTCTTGAAGAAGTACGGCAGGGACTGCGGGCTCCGGTTGCCGATGTGGTCGTGGATGCGTCGGCTCTTGTTGAAATTCAACCGATATTGGATGCCATTGCGGGGCGCCTGCCCGCTACCGCCATGCGCGATCACACTGTGGCGCGGGTATTCTATCTGGTGGATGCCATCTAAGGGTCTATCCTCTGCAAGTTCCCTCACTTATCGTGCACAAAATTTTGTTGGGAGATCGCGATCATGGCCAAGCCCGCCATCGCACTGGCACTGGGGAGCGGCGCAGCGCGTGGCTGGGCTCATATCGGGGTTATCGACGCTCTGGTTGAAGCGGGAATCAAGCCCGACATTGTGTGCGGCACGTCCTTGGGCGCTTTGGTGGGATCGGTTTATGCCAGCGGCAAGCTGGACGCCCTGCGTGATTGGGCCATGGGCGCAGACTGGCGCGCTGTCGCTGCCATGATCGATGTGGGTTTGCTGGCCGGTGGGCTAGTCGACGGGGTGCACATCGTCAAATGGCTGACGAAGCTAGGCCTGCCTGACGACATAGAAAACCTAAAAATGCCATTTGCCGCTGTGGCGACCGATATCGGTACCGGGCGCGAGATTTGGCTGCAGTCGGGGCCGTTGGCGCGGGCGGTGCGCGCTTCGATTGGAATGCCGGGACTGTTCAGCCCCACCAAGGTGGACGGACGCTGGCTTTCTGATGGGGGCCTGGTCAATCCGATACCGGTTTCGGTATGCCGAGCCATGGGGGCCGACTTCATCATTGCGGTCAACCTCAACGAGGACTTGTTGGGTCGCAGACTGGTGATGGAGCCCGATGCAAAATCGAGTGATGTTCCAGAGCAGTCCAAAGCCGCCAAGCCCGAGAGCCTGATGGCGCTGATCGCGTCGATTCCCGCCTCGGTACAGGCGCAAATGTCGTCACTTAATTTCTTCGGCGCAGGCAGCGCCACGCCGGGCTATTTCGACGTGCTGACCAACGCGATCGACATCATGCAGGATCACATTACGCGTTCGCGTTTGGCTGGCGAACCCCCGCACGCCACGGTCATGCCGCGCGTGGCTGATATTGGATTGCTGGATTTTCACCGGGCCGCCGAATCCATCGCGGAAGGGCGTTCCGCGGCTGAACATATGCTACCGGTCATCGAAGCCAAGTTGAGGGGGCGAAGTCGACTCTAGCGCTGCGCGTCTGCGGGCAGAAATGGCTGTAACGGGGTATCACCGCGCAGATAGAGAGGGTGTTTGGGCGAACCATCAGCATTGATGCCAAAACACCAAAGGGGCCGACTTTCGGCCCGCAACGCATCGACCAGCGCCCTGCCCGCCGGAGCCAACGCCTTGTTGAGTTTGCCATGGCACAACACTATCAGAGCCGCGTCGGCGGCGGCCTGATTGATGAGGGGAAGGTTTTCGGGCGAAACGGCTTCGACACCGGGCGCCAGCAGCATTTTGGGATCGGTGGCGCGATAGTCGCCGACATTGGCCTTGATCATGGCCGCATAGCCTTCGCGCTGGGTAAAACTCCATTCGCGGGCGCAGGTTGGGTCATTGACCTCGGCGTCGGCAGTGCTGGGATTCATGCCGATGAACAAGACGTAGCGGCTGGGGAACGCATCGCCGGTCCAGCGGCGCATAAGCTGACGATAGCGGCCATCGGCGCTGAATCGGGCATCGCCATTGACGCCCGACATCAGCGCGAGGCGCACCTTGCCGCCGGGGTCGTGACTGGCCGCGCTCATCGTACAGCACTCACGCGGTCAAGTCGCGTGGCGGCACCAGGCCGTTGATGAGCGAGGCAGTGGTAATCGTGTTGGCCAGCAGGCAGGCAATGGTCATGGGGCCGACCCCACCGGGCACGGGCGTGATGGCGCCGGCGGCTTGACTGGCAGACGCGAATTCAACATCGCCGACCAGCCGGGTCTTACCCTCTCCCCGCTCGGGCGCGGGGATGCGGTTTATGCCGACATCAATGACGGTGGCTCCCGGTCTGATCCAGTCGCCCTTGATCATTTGCGGACGCCCAACCGCTGCGATGACGATATCGGCGGCGTGAACCACCTCTGACAGGTCCCTGGTCCGCGAGTGCGCCATGGTCACAGTGCAATTGTCGCGCAACAGCAATTGGGCCATTGGTTTGCCGACCAGATTTGAGCGACCGACAATGACCGCGTTCAACCCGGAAAGCGACCCCAATTGGTCGCGCAGCAACATCAGGCATCCCAGCGGCGTACAGGATACGGGCCCTGGCAGACCGATGACCAGTTTTCCGACATTGGCGGGGGTGAAACAGTCCACATCCTTTGAGGGAGCAATGGCGTTAATGACCTTGTTGGCGTCAATGTGGTCGGGCACGGGCATTTGAACCAGAATACCGTGCACCGTGTCATCGCCATTCAGGCGCGCGATCAGTTCAAGAAGGTCACCCTCGGGCACTTCGGCTGACAGTTCATGCTTGAAGGAGGCCATGCCGACCTCCGCCGTTTGCTTGGCCTTGTTGGTGACATAAACCTGGCTGGCCGGATCATGCCCGACAATGACCACGGCCAGACCAGGTGTAATGCCGTGGTCTGACTTCAGGCGGCTCACATGGTCGGCAATTCGGCCGCGCAGGCCCTCAGCGAAGCGCTTTCCATCGATTACCGTGGCGGACATGGTGCACTCCATTCAGTTGGCTTGTTTGGTCTTAGTGATGAAATAGGCAAAACGGGACGATCCGTCCACGATTTTACGTGCCGTGTTAGATTGTGTCGCAGTTCTGGCGGTCGAGTGGAAAGGTGCGGAAGGCGATGGCAGGAAACAAGACCCGGCCGAGCGAGCGTAGCGTTAAAGATATTCTTGCCGCGGTAGCGCCCGAGCGGCGGGCGGACGCAGAAACCTTGTCGGCGTTGATGCAACGGATAAGCGGAGAACCACCCGTTGTCTGGGGATCGATAATTGGGTTCGGCAATTATCACTATCGCTATGGATCGGGCCGGGAGGGTGATTATTTTCCGGTTGGCTTTGCACCGCGCAAAGCAGCTTTCAGCATTTATTTGATGGGACTATATTTGCCGAAGACGCAAGCGGAGCGGGAACGACTACTGGCGCGGCTTGGCAAGCACACGATGACCAAGGCCTGCCTTTACGTAAAGAAATTGACGGATATTGATCTGGAGGTTCTCGAAGAGATGGTCGAGATGTCGATCGCTTCGATCAATAGTGCCTATCCCGACGAAAAATAGAGGCTGCAACAACATCTCTGTCGTTGCAGCCCGGACGATCACTTGCCGCACTGTTGAGGGCTTGGGGGACAAGCGGCTTGTGGCCATCCCTATTCACCGGTGCATGGGTCGCTTGCGTCTCCAGTGAACTACCATCAAGATGGTGATTGATTGCGGCGGGAAAAGTGCAATCACCGAAAGGTGAAAAAGACTTCAAATTGCCAAAATGCCGAATGGACTAAAGACAACTGATTGTCATGGCTAATTGGCAGAATAAGTGCTTCAAGACGCGATCAACAATTGGAATACGGACTCAATCCGGGGTCCGTGAATGAGAAGAATAGATGACAACAATTAGCCCGCCTGCCCTTGCCAAAAAATCTTTCACCGAACCGAATGAGGCGTGGGCCTATCTGGCCGAGATCTACCACCGCAATACCAGCTTCATTCGTGAACATCTGGCGAACCTGGCGAAGGGAATTGTGCCCGACGGGCGTGTGCGGGCCTGCTACCCACAGATTGAGGTTCGCTCGACGAGTTTTGGACGCAGCGCCTCGACCCTGCCGTACGGTTATTTGCATACGCCAGGACTTTACCGGACCACCGTCACGGCGCCTGATCTGTTTCGAACCTATATTGAAGAGCAATTTACGGTTTTACTCAAGAACCACGGCGGGACGATCGATGTGGGCGAATCGGACACACCGATTCCGCTGCATTTTGCAGTGGCGGCAAATGACCGGTTGGACGGCGATGCGTTGAATGCGCTCGATATTCCTTTGCGGGATGTTTTTGACGCGCCGGACCTGACCAACACTGACGATGAAATTGCCAATGGTACTTATGTGCCGCCAAAGGGTGGGCCGTATCCGCTGGCAGCGTTTACTGCGCCGCGGGTTGATTATTCACTCTATCGGTTGAGCCATTACACTGGCACGGGCGCTGAGCATTTTCAGAACTTTGTGATTTTCACAAATTATCAGTTTTACATCGATGAATTCTGTCGGGTAGCCCAAGAGCACATGGTCAGCGGGCATCAGCACTATGACAGTTTCATTGAACCCGGCAATGTCGTGACCAAAAATTCGCGCCATGGCGGGGGCACGACGGGAACCCATCCGCCGCGGATACCGCAGATGCCGGCCTACCACTTGACGGCGGGCCGTGGGCGCGGGATTACGATGGTCAATATTGGGGTTGGGCCATCCAACGCCAAGACCATTACTGACCATATCGCGGTCTTGCGACCGCATGCCTGGATCATGCTTGGCCATTGCGCTGGCTTGCGCAATTCGCAGGAGCTGGGTGATTATGTGTTGGCCCACGCCTATGTTCGCGAGGACCATGTGCTGGACGCTGACCTACCGCTTTCGGTGCCGATTCCGGCCCTGGCCGAGGTGCAGGTGGCGTTGGAAAAGGCGGTTGAGGAAGTCACCCAGCTTGAAGGGCTTGAGACCAAGCGCATCATGCGGACGGGGACGGTTGCTTCGTTTGACAATCGCAATTGGGAATTGCGCGATCAGTCCGAAATCACCCAGCGCTTGAGCCAGTCGCGGGCGGTTGCGCTCGATATGGAGAGCGCGACAATTGCAGCCAATGGTTTCCGGTTCCGCGTACCCTACGGGACGCTACTATGCGTCTCGGACAAACCGCTCCATGGCGAGCTGAAATTGCCGGGAATGGCGTCCGATTTCTATCGGACGCAGGTCAACCAGCATTTGCTGATCGGGCTGCGGGCCATGGAAATTTTGAGGGATCAGCCGGCGGAAAGGCTGCATTCACGCAAGTTACGCAGTTTTGCCGAGACTGCGTTCCAGTAATCTCTATCCATCAGCGTCCCGGCTACAATGCCGGGCCGCTTACGCAGTTTTTGCGGTCCACTGCAATATCTGGTTCATGACGTTTTGCAGTGATTTGTCGAGCGCGGCGATGGCTGTTGCCGTTGGATCCAGCGTGGCAGGCGTTGATGCGGTAAATATCTGGCTGGCAAATATGGCGCCGCGTCGCTCATCAACCAATTTTGCGTTGACGGTGACAGTGGCAACATTGCCGTTTCCGGCGTCGATCTCGAAGGCGCGAAGTTCGGTCGCGAGCGTAACGTCAACGCTCAACTGGTCGTCAGGACGGCCGATATTGGGGAAGTTGCTCGCTTCAAAGGTTTGGAGGAGACGCGTCTGGACCAGGCGCGGCAATGTGTCGGAAAGCTGTGCATCCGGCAAATAACTCAAGATATTGCCCGGTTCACGGACAACTACGCGCTGCGAGATCATAGGTTTGCACTGTCTTAGGCAGGGTGATCACTACAACGCGGGAAGTCCGTCGGCGAATGCGGGCGCCACCGGAACTGCCCAGATCGAACGTTAGTGGCGGCGTGGCACCCAGACATCCGGCCAATGCCAGCGTCAGGGCAGAAGCGCCAGCAACCATAAATGTACGGCGAGTGTTGTTCATGACTTCTGCCTTACCGCTTATTGTATTCCCGGACGGTTTCGCCGCCGAAGATCAACCCCTGAGGATTATTCTCGAGGTTTCTTACCACACGATCAAGGCGTTGTAGCGTTATGCGTGCCTCTTCGGCCAGCGTGCTGTAATTTGCCAGACCGCGTGATGTAAAATTGTTCAACCCGACCGCGATATTGCTGGTGCTAGTATTCAGCTGATCGGCCAGTTGGCGTACCGACTTTGCTGCGGCGGAAAGTTCTTCGAACAGCCCCTGCCCTTTGGTGCTGGAAACGGTGTCGTTGACCTTGGCCAAAATTTCGTTGAGGCGATCTACCGATCCGATCAAACTGTCGGATACCGTGGTCGCGTTGCCAACGATGGTATCGACATTGTCGGCGTTGTCGCCCAGTTTGCGGGAGAAGGCATCGACATTGTCGATGACGCGACCAATGGCCTGCGGGTCAATGGCTGCAGCGACCTCATTTATGACGCCCGCACTGGAATTCAGGCCGTCCACGAAACCGGTTATGCTGTTGGCCAGTGTGGTTGTGGTCTCAAATAATCTGTCGATTTCTCCGGAATTGCGCGCGAGACTGTCGGTGAATACACCGACATCGGTGATGACTTTTTGAATATCATTGGTGGGCACCGCAGCCACTATGTCACGAATGTCCGTGGTTAGGGTGGTCAGTTCCTGGGACACTGTATCGGCGTTGTCGATAATACGGCCAATCGCCTTGGGGTCGATTTCCGCGGCGACGGCGTTAATCACATCGACGCTGGAGGTAAGGCCATCAACGAGTGTGCCCAGCGTTTTCGAAAGATCTGACGCGGAAGCGAAGAAACTATCGATCTCGCCCGAATTGCGTGCCAGCGATTCGGTGAACGTACCGACGTCGGCGATCACTTCTTCAACCTGCCCAGCAGGAATGGTTTTGAGAATGCCATCGAGATTGGATGTAAGCGACGTCATATTGGCGGAAAAACTATCCACATTGTCGATCACGCGACCAACTGCGTCCGGATCAATCTGGGCCGTCACCTTGTCGATAACTGCCACACTATTCTTCAGGCCGTCCGTAATATCGGTCAGATCATCGGAGAAGGCCGTGGTCGATGTAAAAAATCATCGATTTTGCTCGAGTTGCGCGACAGGCTGTCGGTGAATTCGGTGACATCGTTGACGGCCTTGGCGACCTGATCCGGCGAGACGGCGTTGACCAGTTTGCGTGTGTCACTCGACAGTTTGGTGATTTCGTCGGCTAGGGGGCCGATTTCCTTGCCAGCATCGGAAACGCTGGCCATAAAGGCCTCAATGCCGTCGGAGTTTGACGCCAGTGCCGCACTGAAGGTTTCCACATTGGCAATTGTGGCGTTCAGCTTGGTATCGTTGGTATCGAGAAAACCGTTCAATCGGCTTACAGCAGTTGATGTTCCGTTGATAGTGGCTGACAGGCCATCCAGAATTGATTGGAAATCTGATACCTCGGCGAAGAGCGTCGGTACCGTGTGCCCTTCGGGTACCGCCGGCGCACCGGCGGCGTCAGTGCCGCCTGACAATTGAACAGATCCGACCCCGGTGAGCCCCTGAAAGCCCATGAGCACACGGGTGTCGGCCTTGACTGGTGTGCCGGCGTTGACTTCAATTCGGGCGACTACGTTGGCGGTGTCTGTCGGATCGAGGGCCACATTGCGGACCTGCCCCACCTTGATGCCGTTGAACTGAACGTCGGTTCCCCGGCCGATGCCAGACACTGTCCCCGTAAAAACAACGTCGTATGCCTTCATCGGTATGCTGCTGGAAGGACCCGCGAACCAATAGACAAAGGCGAAAAGCGCCGCAATGATCGCCGTGGCCAATGCCCCGACAAGTGCATAATTTGCATTGTTTTCCATGGGTCAGCTTCCGATATTGCGGGCCCGGGGGCCGTGAAAGTATTCTTGCAGCCAAGGCTGATCCGACTGAAGCATTTCAGCCATGGTACCAGCCTTGAGCAATTTGCCGTCGGCCAGAGCGACGATTCGGTCGCAGGCCATCGCCAGACTATCCAGATCGTGAGTGACCATCAAAACTGTCAAACCGAGCGTGTCGCGCAGGGTCACTATCAGTTCATCAAATTTGCCCGCGCCAATTGGATCAAGTCCGGCCGTTGGTTCATCCAGAAACAAGATTTGCGGATCAAGCGCCAGAGCGCGCGCCAATGCGGCACGCTTGATCATGCCGCCGGACAATTCCGCCGGATAGCTATGGGCAGCGGCGGCGGGCAATCCCACCAGATCAAGTTTGATCATGGCGATATCGCTGCGCAGTTTGGGCGACAAATGCAGATGCTCGCGCATTTGAAACTCGATATTTTCCTTGACGGTCAGTGAGGAAAATAGAGCGCCCTGTTGAAAAAGCACGCCCCAATTGCGTTGAGTTTCAACGCGTTGGCGACGGTTGAGTTGGGCGTAGTTGCGGCCCATAACCGTCACGTTCCCGCCGGCGTGGGGCAAGAGGCCAATCAAGGCGCGAAGTGTGACGGATTTCCCCGAGCCGGACGGGCCGATGAGGCCAAGAATTTCGCGTCTGTGCAGATCAAAATTCAAACCATTGATGATGGTTCTGCTGCCGATTTTGACGACAAGACCATCAACGGTGATTGCCGGGTCTGCTTCGGGGATCAGGGCGTTTATCATAGGCCAATGGCCGCAAAGAAAATAGCGAAGAGGCCATCGGCGACGATAACAACGAAAATCGATTTGACGACCGATGAAGTTGTGCGTTGACCAAGTGATTCAGATGATCCAGCGACCTTCATACCTTCAATTGAGGCCAGCAGTCCGACCAAAAAACCCATGAACGGCGCTTTGATAAGGCCAACAGCAACGCTGGTCACGGTCATCGCCCCACGCAGTCTGTCGGCGAAAATATCGAGCGGAATATCGCCATAGAATTTGGCGACGATGGCGGCACCCGCCAGCCCCGACATTGATCCAACAAAGGCCAGCAGGGGCATCCCGACGACCAAAGCTATAACACGAGGCAGCATCAATGCCTGATGGGGATCAACGCCCATGACTTGCAGAGCGTCGAATTCCTCCCGGATGCGCATGGCGCCAATTTCAGCGGTAATGGCGGAGCCGGAACGCCCGGCAACCATTATGGCGGCCAACAGGACCCCTATTTCGCGAAACATGAGAATTGCGGCAAGATCGACAACAAAAATTGTGACGCCGAACGTGCGCAGTTGCAGGATAGTTTGCTGCGTTATAATGGCCCCAACGACCAGCGAAATCAGCGCAACAATTGGAATGGCGCGCAAAACAATTTGCTCAAATTGATGCACAAAACTGGCAAAGCGCAACGGTGCCTGAAAAGTAAGCGTGCGCCCCAAAGCCACCATCAGATGTCCCTGAACAGCATTGGCGGCAAATATATCATTAAACGCGCCAATGACTATCCGCCCGAATTTGGCGAATGGAACAAGCAGTATGTTGGTCCGATGGGGGGATGGAAGCGTCTCGTGCGCGGCATCGCTGATCGCAGATAGCAGCGCAACGTGTTGCGCATTGCCACCAATGAGGCGGGCATCCCCCTGCCCCAAACCGCGTTGAAGTCTGGTCAACAGCCAAGCTCCAATGGTATCGAGTTTGTCGATGCCACCAATATCCAACTGGACGGGACCGGGGCCGTTTTTTGGCAGGCTCAGATGAGCGATCTCGGCTTCGAGGGATTGGGCACTGTCTGACGTCCAGTCGCCAGAACAGCTAATGCGTTGTTCTGCCCCCTCGCTGCGGCCAAGCGTTATCTGCAGAATCCATCACGCCTCTATGCGTAGTAATATCTGGTTTATTGTCTAGCACGTTTCAGCACCAATTTTTCAAGACGAACATGCCGCCCAAAACGTTACCTACTGCCTTGTTTTCCCGATGTTTCCAAAATGTCACGCCTACGCAGTGAAGGGAGGCCAAACAGAATCAGGAGAGCACAAGGGAAACGGGATGCGGTTGTTCTGTTCAATGACTGGTTGGTTGGTTAAGCGCGGCCAGCATTTGGAATAAACATTTCATTTATGGTTGGCTTGGGGACCCCTTGTTCAAGGGGAACGTAACTGGTTCGGACGAGGCCACGTCGTCTTGTTAGTGGCTTCGATAAGTGACGCCGAGGTCTGTTGTTCGATTGTTGCATGGTGTCGATGCGGGCATTTGCTGCCTTGTGCGTGCGACCTCATAACAGCGATACCAGAAACACTAAAGGCCTTTATTGCGCACGTATTTAGAACGAAATTCTTGTCATAAAACCTTCGCAGGGCTGTCAATGAACTGTCGTCCAAACATGGTCTTTGCGGCCCTGTTGGCGACCTGATTTCCAAGACAGCTTTCTGCTTGCAAAATTTTTCAGACGGACCATAGTCTTGGGTCAGGTCGGCTTAGATCGGCGAAACTGGAATGCAAACGGCAGGACCGTTTGGAACATTCACTCTAAAAATGGACCAGGGAGACGTAGTGATGAAAAGGCGCGATTTCATATTGGCGACCGGCGTAGCAGCCGGCGCACTTATGTTGCCGAAGATGAGCTTTGCTGAAGAAGGTCGCATCGACTGGTACACAAGTTCTGACTCCAACATTTTCGATTTTTGGGCCAACACGGTCAAACCGAAATTTGAGGCCGCAAATCCCGGCGTCACAATCAACCTCGTAGATGCCGGTGATAGTGCGGGGGTTCAGGCCATCGCGCAGCGGGCGATGGCTGCCATGCAGACCAACACCGATCCACAGGCTGACTATTTCGAGTCTGCCGACCCACTGTTGCCGCTCGATGCGATCGAAGCTGGTCTATATGTGAATATCAAGGAAGCTGGTCTTTCCAATTACGACAAGGTCAATCCGCTCGCGATCAACAGCGACTATAGCCTGCCCTACCGTGGATCTCAGGTTCTTTTGGCCTACGACACCACCAAATTGGCTGCTGCCGATGTTCCCAAGAATTGGGATGATCTGGTGACATGGATCAAGGCTAACCCTGGCCAGTTTATCTATAATCGCCCTGACAAGGGTGGTTCAGGCGGCAATTTCGTGCGCCGCGCTGTCCATCAGGCCAACGGTCTCGACCCGTCAGCATTCACGGTCGACAATTATACCGAGGAATTCGGCAACGAAGCGCTCGGCAAGGCTTGGGACATTCTGGCTGATATCGCCCCTTCGCTCTATGACGGCGGCGCCTACACCTCCGGCAACACCCAATCGATCCAGCTATTGGCGCAGGGCGTGGTCACAATGGTTCCGGTTTGGTCCGATCAGGTGCTTCAGGCTATTGATCAGGGCGTATTGCCGGATACCACCGGTCTGGTGCAGCTGCAGGATCTGGCACTGGTTGGCGGGTTCAGCCGCGGCATTGTTCTTGCCAATGGCACCAACAAGGAAGCGTCGTTGAAACTGGCTGATTTCCTGCTTACCGAGGAAATCCAGTCGGCGGTCCTGACCGAATTGGGCGGTTTCCCCGGCGTATCCTGGGACTATATCTCGGCTGAACTGCGCGAGCGCTTTGCTGATATCGTGCCAAAGTCCATTCCGATCTTCCCGAGCGGTAAATGGGAAGCAGCGATCAATGATGGCTGGTATCGAAATGTTGCACCGAATGTGGACCGCAACTCGTGAGTGATGCCTCCGGCGCGGCCAACGTTCGGCCGCTTCTCGAAAAAGCCGAGAGCAGGAGGCCATTTGGCCTTCTGCTCGTGGCGATGCCGGTACTTCTGGTCGGATGGCTCGTCATCTGGCCGATCATATCTGCGGTTATCCGAACCGTTTGGCACAAGGATGCGGCGGGCAATTACGGATTTGACCTCAGCACCTACGTGTTCTTTTTCTCGGACAAGTATAGCCTCGACAATCTGTCGATAACGCTTTGGACGACCGGCGTTTGTGCTTTTTCTTGCTCGTGGTGTGCCTGCCGATTGCGCTTTATTTGCGGTTCTCGGAGGGACGCTTGCCCGCCTATGTTCAGGGGCTGGCGATCTTTCCCATGTTCGTTCCCTCGATCATTCTCAGCTATGCTTTCATCCGCGTGCTGGGGCCGAACGGCATGGTTGATTTATTGTTGAATGCGGTCGGGCTGCCCAAAATTCGCACGCCGTATCTGACACCCTGGGGGCCGGTAATCGGGCTTGTCTGGGACAACATTCCCCTGACTGTTCTGATATTGCTTTCCGGGTTGGGTAATGTTGCCAACCAGTCGATTGAAGCGGCTCGCGACGTTGGAGCCAAAAGGCTCCAGGTCCTGTGGCACATCATCCTGCCTCGGATATCCAACTCCATTTTGGTGGCGCTTTCGTTTTCGGTGCTGGGAATTTTTTCGGCATTCACCCTGCCCTATGTGCTTGGGCCTGCGGCGCCTGAAATGATGGGACCGTTCATGCAGCGCACCTTCCGCGATCTCAATGATCCGCTTAACGCGATCACTCAAGCGGTTGTGACGTTCAGCTTCTGCATTGTGTTTGGTTTGTTTTACGTGCGCTCCGTTGCGCGCAATCAGGGAAATGAGCGTGGCACAGTCGCTATTTGCCAACCGTCCGCGCATCGATGGCGTCGGGATTGCCTTTGCTGTCCTGCTCTCAATTGCCATCATTTTTCCGCTTCTGGTCGTGGGTACATGGGCGTTTACCGAGGTTTGGCGCTATCCCAATGTCGTGCCGCAGCAGTTTGGCCTTAGGTTCTGGGGAGCAACTATTAGCAGGGCTGACGTCTGGTCGGCACTGATGTTGAGCCTTCAACTGTCCACTGTCGTGACGCTAATATCAGCGGCGATTTGCCTGCCAGCGGCCTATGCGTTTGCCCGCATGTCGTTTCCTGGAAGGAACATTCTGTTTTTCTCGTTCTTGGCGGGGCACGCCTTTCCAAAGTTTGGCCTGTTGATCGCTATTGCGGCCATTTTTCTGCAGTTCAATCTGATCGGCACCTTTTGGGGGGTGGTACTCATTCAGCTGGTAGGGACTCTATTGTTCATGATCTGGATTCCAGTGTCGGCCTTCCAATCAGTTGATCGACGAATGGAGGAAGCGGCGCGTGATGTGGGTGCATCACCGCTCCGCGTGTTCTGGTCGGTTACGCTGCCCCAGGCCGGGCCAACGATTGCCGCAGCATTGCTACTGAGCTTTGTTGGCACGTTTTATGAAACCGAGGGGGCCTGGTTAATTGGTGCGCCGGGTATTCGAGACCACGCCGGTGCTGATGATTTCGTTCATCAACAACCAGATGGTGGTTCAGTATGGCGCTGTTCTGTCAGTGATCCTGTGGGTGCCATCGTTTGTGGCGTTGATGTTTGCCCGCCGGGTTATCGGTGGCGGCGCGTTCGCGCGCGGTTTCGGCGGTTAGGAATAAATATGTCGGTATTGAAGATCACTGAAGTTTCTAAATTGTTCGGTGCGACGCGCGCTGTCGACAGCTTTTCGCTGACTGTAGAGGATGGCGAACTGGTTTGTCTGCTTGGACCTTCGGGGTCTGGCAAATCAACACTTCTGCGTATGGTCGGTGGCTTTGCGCAGCCGACAGCCGGCTCGATTTCGATTGATGGCGAGGAAATCATCCATTTGCCGCCCGAAAAGCGGCCAACAGGCATGGTGTTTCAAAGCCACGCCCTGTGGACGCATATGAATGTGTTCAAGAACCTCGCGTTCGGGTTGAAGCTACGCAAATTGCCGAAGGATGAGATCGACCGCAAGGTTGAGGAAGTTTTGGAACTGGTGGGGCTGAGCGGCTATGGTGGGCGGCTTACGCACCAGCTTTCGGGTGGACAGCAACAGCGCGTAGCCTTGGCCAGATCATTAGTGCTGGAACCAAAAATCCTGTTGCTGGACGAACCATTCGCCAGCCTGGACCAACATTTGCGCGAACGGCTTCGCGAAGAGGTTCGCGACATTCAGCAGCGACTCAAGATCACCACATTGTTCGTCACGCATGGACAGGACGAGGCGCTGGCGCTGGCCGACCGTATCGTTGTGATGCGGGACGGAAAGACCGAGCAGGTTGGACGTCCCGACATTGTCTATCGCGAACCAGCCACACCATTTGTGGCAGGCTTTATCGGTACGATGAACCTCATCAAGGGAGATGTCAGCAACAAAGCGTTCAATCGAGCGGGCTTTACGGTGCCGCTTGATGTCGCTGATGGTCCCATAATGTTGGCCGTCCGGCCTGAATCGCTGGATCTGACGGTGGCGAATGGCGCTGGGCAAGCCAAAGTGCACCGCGTCACTGACTATGGAACCCATGGGCTGGTGGATATGGATTTGCCTGACGGGGAAAGGTTGAAATCCATGGTCGGGCACCCCGATATGTTTTCGGCAGGACAGTCGGTCAATCTCAAGCCGACCGCAATTGCGGCCTACCGTGACAACAAGCTGGTGCACAGAAGCCAATGACCAACCCGATATCGATTGTGCGAAACGGCCACGTTACGTGGCTGAAGTGGCATCGTGGACGCAAGACGGCCAGCGACGCCAACTTTACCGGCGCCAGAATTCTCGAAGGTATGCGAGTGGGCGCCAGCGTCGAAGTGGACTTGGTGGTGCATGGAGATCGTGGTTATGCGGTCTTGCATGATCTAACGCTGGACCGCGAAACCATGGGGAGCGGCGTTACGGCGGAGCGATCGGCGGCCTATATTCGCGAATTGCGTCTGCGGGACAATGACGGCGTGCCGTTCGATGAAAAAGTCATGCTGCTTGAGGATCTTTGTGCCCTGCTCGCTAACAGCAAAATGCATCCCGATGCGGTTTTGCAGCTCGATTACAAGCAAGATGCGGCGGCGCTGGATTCCAGATCAATAGCCTCGTTCAAGGCCAGCGTTGGACCGGTGGCGCGGCATATGTTGCTCTCCTCGGGCGATGCCGAAGCAGTCAGGCTCTTGAGTGAGGGACTGCCCGAATTGCGCATCGGGTATGACCCCTGCCACGATGGTGCGCTGGAGCGGCTGCAACAAAGCCATGACTTTGCAGTGTTTATCGCCAACGCAATCGCAGCATCACCGCGCGCCGAGATCATCTACCTTTATTTTGGGATGGTACTGGAAGCGGCGAAGACGGGATTTGACGTTGTCGCCGCGTTGCATGCCGGCGGTCGTCGTGTTGACGCCTACACAATTCAGGTGCCCAGCTCAGAAATGCTGCCCGACATTATGGGATTGCTGGACCTCAAGGTCGACCAGATTACAACGGACGACCCTGAGCGCATGGCAGCGTTGGTCGGTGACCGCTAAGCGGGGTTCTTTACCGACGCGTCCTTGAGTTTTTCGAGAAGATACGCGTGGGTTGCCGGGTTGGCGACGATCACGCAGCCGGTTTTCTCGTAATACTCCGGCCCCCGGCCCCACCAATCGGTGACAATACCGCCGGCTTCCTCTGCGAGAAGCACGCCGACGGCCCAATCAACGAGACCCGACTCCTCATAATATCCCGTCAGGCGGCCGCACGCGACGTAAGCGCAGGAATTGGCTGAACTGCCAACGATTCGAACCGCACCAATCGGATTGCGCAGTTTTTCGAGGCGGTCATAGAAGCCTTCGAACGTGAAGATATTCGAAGTTGGCAAACCGGTGCCGACCGACATCAACCCAACATCAACCTGCTGGCTGACCTGGAGCTTGTCGCCATTGAGAAAGGCGCCCTGCCCCTTGATGGCGGTGAACATTTCATCTGATGCTGGATTATACAGTGCGCCGCACACGGTCTCGTTGCCGCGCCGCAAGGCAATGGAAATTGTGTAATGCATACCGTTGATGAAATTGGTGGTGCCATCAATGGGATCAACCAACCAGCGATATTCAGGGTCTGTGCCGGTGACGGGTGCAAATTCCTCGCCGGTAAAGCTCCAGTCGGGATACATGGCAAACAGGCGTTTGCGGATCAGCTGCTCAGATTCCTTGTCGGCGTCAGAGACGAAATCAGCGGGTCCCTTTATGCCGATTTCCAGGTCCCGAAATCGGGCAAAATAGCCTTGGGTCAATGCACCGGCTTCGCGTGCCACGCCCACCATATTGGCCAATATTTCTTCGTAGGAATTTTGCATCAGGTTTCTCCAGATTTTGCTTGTGGAACGGGCTTTGCATCGGGTTGGGCGCGCAGGCGGCTTTCGTCGAGCTGTCCCGTTTTTTCCAGAATTGGATAGGCAACAGAGGCTAGATGGGCGTTGATGCGCTTGAGATCACGCAGTGTATCGAGGTGCAGCGTGCTGGTTTGAATTGCGTCAGACAGGCCATCTCGTACACGCTGCAGATGGGCGTTTGATGACTGTGCCTCCAAGCGGCGGATTTCGACTTTGGCGGCAACGAGTTGCCGGGCCAGCTGAGCGTCGCGGGTCAGAAAAATCGATTGGGAAAGCTGCATGTTGTCGATGGTTTTTTCGTAAAGCCCGATGATTTCCAGAAGGCCCGCTTCCGAAAATCGGATCTGTCGCTTGGCGCGCTTGGCCGCGACTTCGGCAAGGCCACCTTCGATGATGTCGCCTACATGTTCGAGATTGATGGCAAAACTCATGATCTCGCTCGAGCGGCGGGCATCGTCGCTATCCAGTCCGGTCGTATCCAACTTGGTCAGATAGAGCTTTATGGCCTGCTGCAGGGCGTCCACATCATCATCAAGCGTTGCCATGTTGGACTTGGCGTCCGGCGTTGGGCGGCGCAGACCATCGAGACTTGCCTGCAACATCTGCAGAACGAGATCGCTAACGCGGAGTGCTTCGCGGGCCGCGCCAGCCAATGCCATTTGGGGCGTGTCGAGAACCGATTCGTCCAAGTAGTTGGCGCCTTTTTCCGGTTGTTGCGGCATCGGTAGCGCCATCGCCGAGAGTTTTGCAATTGGTGTGAGCAACGGCAGAAAGACCAGCAGCAAGGCAAGATTGAAGCCAACGTGCGTCGCGATTGCCAAATTGGGCGATCCTGGGATCAGATTTGCCACGAGACTGGCAATTGGTGCTGCCAAAACTGTCATTGTGAGGGCACCGATCCCCCGCACCAGCAAATTGGAAAAGGTCAGTCTTCTTGCCTGTGTTCCTTCAGCAAGGCTGGCGAGGACGGGGGGAACGGCGCCGCCCAGATTGGCTCCGGCAACGAGAATTACCGCCAAGGCCGGGGCGACAATGCCCGCCTGGGTCAGCAGGGCAACAAAAAGCACGACGGCGAGGCTGGACGAAGCGATGAATGCGAGGCCGGCCGCCAGCGTGAGTGCAAAAACCGGCGCATCGCCAAGTGCACCCAAGACCGTTATCACAACCTGAGACTGGCGCAGGGGTTCGGTCGCATCCCCGACAAGCTGTAGGGCCAGCAACATCAACCCCAAGCCCAGGACTGCGCGGCCCATCCCCTTTCCCATCGTATAGGTGCTCACGTTGAAGCCAACGACCCCGATCAAGATCATCAGGGAGGCAAACCAATGAACGTCTAACGATAGCACTACCGCGGCGATCGCCGTGCCAACATTTGCTCCCAACATCACGGCCTGAGCCATTTTGGGGTTGATCAGTTCCCGGCTCGCAAAGGATGCGGTGATGACTGCGGTAGCGGTGCTGGACTGCAGGGCGAGCGTTGCGGCGATGCCCGAAAGAGCGGCGGTTACCCGGTTGCCTGTACCTTTGGCGATCCACTGACGCAATGAGGCACCAAAAGCCCTGAGCACACCCGTCTTTATGAGACGAAGCCCCCAGAGCAGCAGGGCGCCAGCGCCAAGCAGGTCAATTAGCTGGATCGTAGATTGCATCGCTTTTTAGCACACCTCGCAGCGCGCTTGAGTATGCTGGATTCATGCGCTCGCGTCGATGATTGAAGGCCGTTTGACGCGGTATTTTTGCGTTGAATCGGAGATATGAATTCTGGTCAGGGCTTTTTCTTGCTGTCGCGCCGACTTCGGCGCCAAGTCGACCATTTTCGTGTGCCCCGAACGATAGCGAGATTGACTGGTCCCTGGAGAAAAACCAGATCGAGCGCCAGCAGCAGAAGTCCCAGAGGCAGCATCCAGATGCCGAGTACTGGGAGAAAACTGAAAATGCCGCCAAGCACCAGCAATATGCCGAGAGGAATTCGGACCAGGCGCGCCTGAGGACGTCGAAGCCACACCAACATTGACGACGCAAACGGCGGTATGCGGCGCTGCAATTTATCAAACTGGCGCTGAAGCCGATGATCGCTCTTGCTGTTCATGCGACATGCCTTCCGCTTTTCAGTACCCTAAAAGTGGGAATTTTCAGCGTGTTTTTCAAGGAAATTAAGTCTTAAGGGTTCGCTTACCTTGCCTTGCAGTCCTTCATTAATTCTAAATACGCATAATTCCGGGGAGAATTTTTCCCAAAGGCGCTAAGGATGTGCTGAAAATGCAAGCCAACGCCAAGAATCTCCTATCAATGGTGGCTGTGATAGTCGCGGCAACCAGTCTGGCTGGATGTTCAACTTTGTTTTCAGGATTCGGTGGTCCGCGGCTGAGTGAGCGTGAATGCATGATGCGGGCGATGTACTTTGAGTCCAATCGCTCCAGCGCAGAAGGCATGCTGGCTGTCGGTACCGTCGTCATGAACCGGGTCAATGATCGCCGTTACCCGCAAACCGTTTGCGGGGTCGTAAGCCAGAAAAATCAATTTGCGGCCGGTGTCACAACGCGCAAAATGAGCCGAAATGGCGGTGTTTTGGCGGCGCAGGTTGCCGATCAGGTCATGGCCGGATCGCGACACCCGGGCGTTCGTAATGCCCAGCATTTTCACACTGCGGGTCTAAGGTTTCCCTACAATAATATGCACTATGTGTTGATGGCTGGTGGCAACGAGTTTTACGAAAAATACTAGCCTATTTATAGGCTAGGGCCGGCAGGCAGCGCGATAACGAGTGCCACCGCCATGGCTACCATAAGCCACAGTGTCAGCTTAATTCCCCGAATGGTTTGGCGCGTGCGGTACAGCATGTGATGTCCTCCCGTGTGTAAAACGGCATTACATCACGGGGCGATTTAACCTCTGCTGGGGGACTGGTTCATGTCAGGTTCACTTGAAGATTTCGCGCTTGATTGAAGGACAAAGCCGATCACGATGGCAATGGCTTCGTAAAGCTCGATCGGGATAGTGTCATCCACTTCGACGCCAGCCAACGCTTGGGCCAGCACGGGGTTCGCCTCGATCTGTATGTCATTTTCGCGTGCCATCGCGATGATTTTTTCGGCGATCAGCCCGCGTCCTTTGGCGGTTACGCGCGGCGCAATTTTGCTACCTTTTTCGTACTGAAGCGCAACCGCGACTGTGGTGGGTTTTTCTGGATTGCTCATAGGGTCGCGTCCAGGAGGCCGCCGGACGGACGCGTTGGCGCACTGGGGGCGCCGACGCGCACGGCAATGGCGCTTACATCCAGCGACGCGCCTTCCAATTCCTCCCGTAGTTGGGGCAGCATCTCGCGCAAGGTCTGAGCGGTTTCTGCCTCACTGGCCCAGAGCATGACGCTGGTTCGCCTGCCCCGCAGACCAACTTGCGCGCCTACCTCGCCTGCCTCGTTCAAATTTATGGCGAAGCGCATTTGCCAATGACCGTCACCCTCGGCAGCATCGCCGCCGCCGTCGCGGGAAATCTGCATTTGCAAAACATTTTGCTGGTTGGCGATGATGACAGGCAGTTCCAGATTCCACTCGCGGTCAGTCCGATGGATCGGATCGGGAAGCGAGGCATTTTGATGGAGCCGGAGCCGCGACAGTGCATGATCCGTCCGGTCGAGCGCTGACCGCCCCAACTGCGGGGTCCCACCGACGGGCGATGGTTCATTGGCTGCGTCAGGGGCGCGCGGTATGCCGCCCCGCATTGGTGGCTGACGCTGGACGCGGGGCACTGCCGCAACGCCTCCGCCCAACCATGCCGATAGTGCCGCGCGAAGGCCAAGCAGGCTGGATTTAACGTCGGCTTGAGTAGTTGTCACGCCGCGTGCCAAGGACGATTCCTGGAAAATTCCAGAATTTTGAACTGCTTTCTGTAGAACGTCGCCGGAAATTTTTCCTGCAGATATATCGGTACGCGCGCCGAGAACTCGCGTAATTGCATTGGCAACTTCTGGTGGCAGTTGGGACTTGTCCCTGATCAGGCTGGCGAGCGTGCTCATCAAACCAATGGACACGTCCTGACGCCCTGCAGCCGCTTGCAACATTTGTGTGACGGCGGCAAGTTCGGTCTGTGGCGGCAATGCTGTGGCGACAATCGGTTGGAGGGGACCAGATGCGGGCGCGACGGACATCGGTTGAGCGGTTGTAGCGCCCGTCGTTGAAGTCTGACTTTGTGGAACGATGACGAATCGCTGTCCCAAAGGTGTTGCTTGGACGCGCAATTGCACTACCGCGCCAGACATGGGCGACCCCGGGAGAGTCAAACTGATGGTTTGCTGGCCGATGGTTAGTTGCGTGGTGCTGCCGGATGTTGTGCCAATTCGGGCTTCGACAATCTGACCGGATTTGAAAGTACTGGCCAGCGCCATTGCGGCACGATCCGGCGTAACCCGTTCGATTATGGTTGCAGCCGTTTGTTGGCTGGTGGGGGCAGCCTGAAGGGGAACAGTGCCCGATTTTCCCGTTGGCGCGGGGATAACTACAGATGTGGCCGTGATGGCGGATTTTGTGGCGAGATCCGGTGGCGTTTGGGAGAGAATGACAAAGCGTGGCCCGACTGAGGTCACATCAATTCGCATTTGCAGCGTTGTTCCCGTCGGCGGGCTTGGCTGCAGTGTCAGGGTTAGATGCTGCTTGCCCACCAAAACATCGGTTGCGCCCGTTGGAGTTTGCCCAACGACAACCGCTTCAAAGCCCTGCCCCGGCTTTAGGGCGAGGGTCTGAAGAAGGCCGGGCCTGATGGCCATTTGCACCGGATTCTGGCCGGGAATCATTGATTGTCCGCCTGCCCATTCCGTGAATAGGACACCAGTTTAAACGACAATTTGGCGAAAGGAAGTCCCGATCAGTCGGGACGAATATCAGTATAGTCCTTGGTCGCGGGCTTGCCGCGAAAGGTGACCCAGAAAAAGTTGAGCGTATAAGTGCCGGCAGTGCGGAATACGCCTTCTTTTTCGAGGCGCCGTCCGGACGTCATCATTTTAAGGGCGAACGTCCATTTGACATTGCCGACTTTGGAAAGGCGAACCGCGACGTCGGTGTCCTCGCCAAAAAACTGGATCGAGCGGTCATATCCCCCCACGTCGGCCCATGATTTTCTTTTGAAGACAAAATTGCCGCCCTGCACGACCGAACCGACCCGCAAAACGAACCGATTGAGAATGTAAATCAGATATGTCAGACCGTAAAAGGCATTGACCAGAAGGCGATTGTTCCACGACATGTCGTAGTAAACATAGGGGCCGCTGAGCGCGACAAGTTTGGGATCTTTTTCGAATTCGGATAGAACGGTGTCGATCCAGCCAGTCGGAACAATCGTGTCGCTATCAATATTGGCGATCAACTCGGCCTGGGTTGCATTGAAGCCTGCGTCCCGGGCATTCACCAGGCCCTTCTTTGGCTCGTCGACTACGCGTACCGTCGCAAAGCTGCGGGCGACTTCGCCAGTCCGGTCAGTTGAGGCGTTGTTGACCACAACGATTTCCGCGTCGGCGCCAGTACGTGCAATCTCGCGCGCCACCGATTCGAGGCATTTGCCGATCAGGGCTTCTTCGTTGTAAGCTGGGATTACGAAAGCAAGTTTCATTTCAAGCCTGGATCGCTGGCGGATTTGTCTCCTGCAATAGCCTGCCCAGCTCGTGGGAGCAACATCGGTCCGGACGATTGATAAGGTTAGCGTGCGACAATGCTGAACCGGCAAGCCGAGTAATCGTCGCCAAATTACAGGGCGGCTTTCCAGACGTTATTCAGCTACGGTTCATTGGTACGCTTCTAGGAATTGGGGCATGAAAATGCAGAAATTACTTTTGGCGCTTATTCTTACCGCATCATCCCTGACTGCAGCGCACGCTGCGGGCGAAGGTACCGCTGTCGGGGTAAAACCCGACGCGCGTGCGGAGGTCCAATCTGCCAGCCGCACTCTGGTGGTGGGCGATGACATATCTGTTGGGGATCGCCTTGTGACCGACAGATCGGGCGAGGTGCAATTGCTGTTTGCCGATCAGACGCGGTTGGTTGTGGGTCCGCAGAGTTCGCTGCTCATTGAGACCTACCTGCTGCGCAACAGCAATACAGTCGACCGACTGACGGTCAATGCGCTAGCCGGGACCTTTCGGTTTATCAGTGGTCGCAGTCCCAAATCGGCCTATCAGATCAAAACCCCGACGGCCGCCATTGCTGTGCGCGGCACCAAGTTTGATTTCATTGTGACGCGGGGCCAGACATTTGTAATGCTGTATGAAGGCGCCTTGAGCGTTTGTACAGCGGGCAACAATTGCGTTGGTCTGAACAATCGGTGCGAGGTTGCTGAGGCATCAGGATCGGGTGCGCTGCTATATGAGCAGGATAACCCGGACCGTCCGCCGATCGCCATGTCGTTTCGCTACGCTCAGGTACAATCACCATTGTTGCGGGACTTCCGCGTCGCAGGCGCGCAAAAATGCACCAAGAACGAAACCAACACCACGCCCAGCAGTCTAAGCGATAGCAGCGGCGAAGTTGGTGGTGACAAGGGGACTGTGGTGAGACAGCGGTCGCCCAATTCTCCATAGGGTCGGTCAATTCGCCTCAAACTTCGGGGCTGGTTGGCGCCACATCGACGCCAGCATCCTCAAGGGCACTTCGGACGTTACGTGCCAATTGGACAGCCCCGGGCGTGTCGCCATGCAGGCAGATGGATTGTGCTTTCGAAGTCAAAACAGTGCCGTCGATAGCAACGATTTCGCCCCTTCGAGCCAATCGCAGACAGCGCTCCACGACCGCGTCGGTATCCTCGATAACCGCGCCCGGGTCGCTGCGGGATACGAGTTGGCCTGCAGACGTATAGGCGCGGTCTGCGTAGGCTTCTCGGATAAGCGGCAAACCAACGGCCATGGCGGCGCGGACCTGCTGACTGTTATCAAGTGCCAAAACCGCCATTGACGGTGACATCGCGTGGATTGTGCCAAAAACACCCACTGCAAAGGCGAGCTCTTCCGCCGTCTGGTTGGCGAGCGCCCCATGCAATTTGACATACGCCAGCGATACGCCGACCTCGTCAGCTATGGTTCGGACAAGCATGATTTGGGACCGTAGCTGGTCAAGCAATTGTTTGAGCGGCATCACAAGCCTGAAACGGCCGAACCGTTTGCGATCGACGTATCCTGGATGGGCTCCGGCCCGAACACCCATTTCCCCGCACTGCGCCAGCACTCGGCGGATTGTTGACGCGTCCCCGGCATGTCCCCCGCAGGCAATCGAGGCGCTGGAAACGATGGCGAGGAGTTCATCATCTGTGTCCATCCCCTCCCCGAGATCGGCATTGAGATCAATAGTTGTCAGAGCCGCCTCCCGTGACGGTCCTGCGCTACGCTATGTTCAACGGTTACTGGTTTGAAACAGACCTGCGTTCCAGGTCGCAATTGTGCAAAACGATCTAAATCTGATGTCAAAATGGTGGCAATGCGTGGGTACCCCCCGTTGGCTGATGGTCGCGCATCAAGACGATAGGCGTGCCATCGCCCAATATTTGAATGTCGCCCGGCGCAACAGGATCCGAGACCAGCACGAGATTGTCTCCGGCTGCAAAAACGGGCCGCGCATCATTCAATTTGATGCCCATGCGGTCCATTTGCCCCGAAACCTGGAAAGGGGTGGTGACGAAATTCTGGCGCACATCGTGGTCGAACAGATCGGCGTGAATACCCCAGATGAAGCGAATTGGATCGCTGCGTTCCGGATTGATATGGTACGGTGCAGGGGCACTTTCGCCCTTTCCCGTGAAAGATAGCTGATCGTCGGCTTTCAATGATCTGCCCTCGAAGCCACCCAAACCAGCCCGCGTGTTGGTGGCGGAACTTCCCATAATGAGCGGAATATCCATCTCGCGGTCAAACCTCAGATAGCCAAAATTTCCAGTTGGCCCAGGCGTTATATCGAGCACGTCACCATCGACTAATTCGCGGTTCAATGGCCATTGCAAAAACGCACCATTGAGTTGTGCGAAAAATTTACCGCCTGCGCCACCGATTTTCAGATTTCCAGAGAGAAGGCGGAGGGCGACGCCGCTTGTGGTAAATTCAATGCCCGAACGCCCACTGGTCGTTATTTCGGCAGCAGCACAGGCGAAGCCAGACTGATCCATGGGGCCGGACGCTGAGACGCCATGATTAAGCGCGTTGCGCCGCCCGGTGTCCTGGACGGTTGTCATCGGCCCGGCCCGTTCAATTTGGATAACTGCGCTCATGACACCGCTTCAAATATCAGTCGATCGCCCGCGCGTAGCTTCGTTGGCGGCTGCATGGATGGGTCAAAATTTCGGAAGTCAGTCTGTCCAATAACATGCCAACCGGTCGGGATAGGGGTGGCAGCGATTGCCGTTTGGCCTACGGCAAAAAGAATACTTCCTGGCGACACGTGGTCTCGAACTTTTGCGCGGCGCGGTACTTGAAGATTGGCCTCATGGAAGCCGGCATAAACAAATCCCGGGGCAAATCCGGTGGCGAGTATCCGTAGTTCAGCCGCGTTGTGGGCGAGAATGAATTGGTTGACCGTCAACTCCAGCGAATTCGCTACGGCCTCAAGATCCGGACCCGCTGCGCCACCGAAACGCGTCGGCATTTTCCAGGTTCGGGCTGGGCCGGACGGCTCCGCTTTCATGCCCCAATACCTCAGGGACAATTCGGCGGAGAGCTGACTTCCTGATATTTGTGTCGGATCATAGTTGATCTGAACCGAAACCAGGCTTGGGACAATTTCGAGTGCGCCTTGGGGTGGCGCGTCTGCCAGATTTTGGGCGAAACCAATTGCGGCGGCGTTGGCTTCGGCCGACAGGCTTGTTGCAAAACGGACCAACAGAGCCCGGTCGCCCAGGGGCACAATCTTTGGCCGCAACTCTTGAATTTTGTCGGCCACTCGAACAAGTATCTCCGGTGCGCTTGAGCGCTACAAGCTGCCTTGCCGCCCCCGCAGTTCCCAGCCAAACACCGGTTCGGCCAAATATCTACACGGGGCCTGCCCAGCCCGGATGTTTCAGTCCCAACACAAACTAGCGGAGCGCTAGTTCGGGTCTTTGCCGTCCTGCTCCACCACAGCTTCGAAGAGTTGTTTTGCCTGCCCTGCCCCTATCGCTTCAATAGCGACAGCAGCAATTGCAGCGAACAATTCCGCGATTTCCTGGGGATCAGTGATTTCTGCTTCGTCGTCGGCGTCGGCGTTTATCAGAGTGAACACGATGCGCCTCCAAAGTGCCTAGAATTCGAGTGTGCGTCGATTCTTGTTACGGAACAAATAACCTCCTTGCTTTCATCAACATATGTTTCAAAATCTTATTATAGCATGGACACGGTTGTCTGGAATGGCTAAAGGGGCGGGCGACGGGTAGGTGGCAGAGTGGTCGATTGCTCCGGTCTTGAAAACCGGCGAGCGTGCAAGCGTTCCGGGGGTTCGAATCCCTCCCTACCCGCCATTTGAACAATTCGACCACGCGCAGCTTGCGTTGGAATTTTTTGGATCGAATTCACAATAAATTGCTTCAATCGTTTGTCGTACGCGGGCGAGGAATGCGTGCGGGCGTTGAATTGCCATTGCCAACTGCATTGCAAGCTTACGAACGCAGCCCGTCTGCGTATTGAAATCCCTTGAGCGATGATTGTTTAGGTTACCGCAATTTAATGTCTCAAAGGCCGGAAATCGTGCATTATTTAGATGCCCATGGTGTCGAGCCGGGCATCTGCACCAAATTTTCGAGGATACCCCCGCTCTTGCTTAGACAGTTGCTGATCTGCCTTGTAATTCTTATTGTCGCAGGCGCTGGCTGGGTGCTCTACGTCCCTAGCGCAAACCAGACGCTGGCGAATTTCGGGATTGTCCTGCCAAATTCAGATTCGACTGCGGTAGCCGCAACAGGATCCGGCGGAGCGGGGCGAGCTGGGACCGGCGCCGGTCGCCCGTCCGGGCGAGCTGGCCGTACATTGTCGGTGGTCACAAGTCCAGTGGTCATGGCCAGTATCAACGATACGCTTTCGGCCATTGGTCAGGGCAATGCCATCCACTCGGTCACAGTCGGGTCGCCGTCAGGAGGGACTCTCGAGGAACTATTGGTAGCCCCAGGCGATGTGGTCAAGGCTGGCCAAATTATGGGGCGACTGGACTCGACCAAGGAAAAGATCGATTTTGACTTGGCACAACTGGCGGCAAGCGATGCCGAAGCCACCCTTGCGCGCAATCAAGGGCTCGCGCTGTCGGATCTGGTTGCGGGATCGGCCCTGGCCACTGTGCAGTTGGCGGCCGACAAGGCGACCCTACAGTTGCGCACGGCCGAGGACGCGCTCCAGCGCCGCAACATTGTCAGTCCCATCAATGGAGCTGTCGGTTTGATACAGGTTCGTCCCGGCAATTATCTATCGGCACAGACGGCGGTCACCACTATTGAGGACGCATCAAGCATCCTCATCGACTTCTGGGTGCCAGAACGGTTTGCCAACTCGATATCGATGAACATGCCCGTGGAGGTTCATGCAATCGCCCTGCCCGGTCAGAACCTCAGCGGCGTTGTAAGTGCCGTCGACAATAAGGTTGACCAGCAAAGTCGCACCCTTCAGGTGGAAGCGCGCATTGCCAACGATGACAATATATTGCGCCCCGGCATGTCTTTCTCTGTCAACATGAAATTTTCGGGCGAAGAGTTTCCAGCGGTTAATCCTTTGGCGATCCAGTGGTCGGCTGAGGGCTCCTATGTCTGGACGTTCGTTGATGGAAAAGCGCACAAGGTCATGGCCGAAATTGTGCAGCGCAACAGTGATGGCGTTTTGGTCAAAGGTGACCTGACCCCGGGCGACGCCGTCATCTCGGAAGGAATATTGCAATTGAGCGAGGGAGCGACTGTTACGCTGCTCGATGGTCCCGGCGACGAGAAGACCGCCGACAGTGTGCGCCCTGCTATTTCCAAGCGTTAGGAACCTGCGTGTCAATTCAACAGCAAAACGAACGCGGTGGTATGTTGGCGGCGCTGTTCGTTCGACGTCCGGTTTTGGCCATGGTGATCAATGCCCTGATCCTGGTTGCTGGTCTCGCGGCATTTTTGGGTGTCGAAGTCCGAGAATTGCCCAGCGTCGAGCAACCCGTTCTCTCGATCAGCACTAGTTTTACCGGGGCGGCAGCGGAAACTGTTGACCGGGAGATCACTGCCAAAATAGAGGGCGCTGTAGCGCGTGTGCAGGGCGTCGCATCGATTTCCTCGCGATCGTCGAACGGCAATAGCCGCGTGACACTGGCCTTTAATGATGGCACCGATCTGGACACGGCGACTTCTGACGTCCGCGATGCGCTCAGTCGAACCGGGCGCAATCTGCCAGATGGGGCTGATGACCCGGTCATATTCAAGGCCGACGCGGATGCGCAAGCGGCGATCCGGCTGGCAGTTACCTCGGATACGCTGAGTATCGCCGAAATGTCCGATCTGGTCGACAATGTGGTTGCCGAGCGTTTGGCGGCTGTTGAAGGGGTTGCAGATGTTCAGATTTATGGCACCAGGCAGACCGCTTTTGAAGTAGACATTGATCAGGCCAAGCTCGCCAGTCTTGGTCTATCGGTGGTCGATGTTCGCAATGCCTTGTCAACGATGGCCTTTGACGCGCCCGCTGGCTCGATCAATGGTGCCAATCAAAATATTTCGGTTCGCGCGGTAGCCGATGTTAATACGCCTGCCGAATTTGAGGACCTGACGATCAAAGGCAATACCCGGTTGGGAGACGTTGCCAGTGTCGTGTTTGACGCGGCAGCCAGCAGCACCGGATTGCGCTCGGATGGGAGCCCCGGCATCGGCCTGGGAATCGTTCGGCAAGCCCAATCAAATATGATCGAAATTTCACGCGGCGTGGAAGCCGCTGTTGAAACGCTCAATGAAATTTTGCCCGAGGGGGTTCATGTCAAGATATCGAGCGATGAATCCGTTTTCATCGACGGCGCCTTGCATGAGGTTGAGATTGCGCTCGGCGTTGCCTTGCTGGTCGTGTCCGGGATTATCTACCTGTTCCTGCTGGATTGGCGCGCTACATTGATCCCGGCGCTGTCGATGCCGATTGCGCTACTCGGTGCCGTTGCCGGTATCTATGTGATGGGGTTTTCGCTCAATATCCTGACGCTTCTGGCGCTGGTTCTGGCGACGGGCCTTGTGGTGGATGACGCCATTGTCGTGCTGGAAAATATTGTGCGACGACGCAGTATGGGCGCGGGGAACCGTGCAGCCGCCGTGTTGGGCACACAAGAAGTGTTTTTTGCCGTCATCGCGACCACGTTGACGCTGGTGGCAGTCTTTGTGCCGCTGTCGTTTTTGTCTGGGCAAACCGGTCGTTTGTTCCGCGAGTTTGGATTTACGCTGGCGATGGCTGTCCTCGTTTCATCCATTGTGGCACTGACCTTGGGGCCGATGTTGGCGTCGCGGTTGCTGAAATCGGGAGATGACGCCAAGCACCACGGAGGTGGTCCGCTGGGCTCGATTGGCCGGTGGTTGGGTGGACTTTATCGTGCAACCCTGCATCAGGCACTGAACAATCCTTTGGTCGTGCTGCTCGTTGCGGCGCTTTTTGCTGGCGCGTCCTATCTGGTCTTTACTCAGTTGCGCCAGGAAATTACGCCACGAGAAGATCGAGCACAGATCAATCTGCGCGTTTCTGCCCCGAGCACAGTCAGCCTTGATTTTGTGCGATCGCAAATGCAACGGGTCGAAGATTTACTGCAGCCGTTTGTCAAAAGTGGCGAGGTCACAAGTATTTTCGTTATCTCGGGGTTCGGCAATGGTGGTTTCCTGGGACTGCGTCTCGCGCCCTGGGATGAGCGCAGCCGTAGCCAGGCTGAAATTGTCGCCGACATCAATAGGTTGCTGCCGCAGGTGCCGGGGGTTCGGGCGTCGATTTTTCAATCCAACAGCCTTGGCATTCGCGGCGGCGGGAGTGGTTTGCAATTCGCCGTGGTGGGGGACAATTATGGCAGTCTGGCAGATACTGCCCAGACTATTGCCACCAAACTGGAGGAGAACCCTGCGTTCGGCAATGTCGACGTCAATTACGATACGACCCAGCCGCAGTTGACGCTGACGATTGATCGGGCGCGGGCGGCGGCGCTGGGCATTGATATCAATGGTCTGGCAACGACAATGCAGGCGATGATTGATGGGGCGGATATTGGTGATGTCTTCATCAATGACACCAGCTACACCGTTCGCATGCTCTCGACCAAAAATCCGGTCAATGATCCTCATGATCTGGAGAATCTGTTTATCAAGACGGGTGATGGGCGATATGTCCCGATGTCTACCATCGCCAATGTTGTTGAATCCCCGATTGCCCCTACCCTTGGACGAGAAGAACAAAGGCGGGCGGTGACGGTTACTGCCAGTCTGGATGGGCTGGCACTGGGGGATGCTTATCAGCAGGCGCTTACCATCGCTCGTCCTTTGCTGCCTGAGGGGATGGCTATTATTCCGCTTGCGGAAGCCAAGACGATTGGTGAGGCGAATAATGGGCTGCTGATTACCTTCGGGTTTGCGATTGTCATTATTTTACTGGTGCTGGCGGCTCAGTTTGAGAGCATATGGAGTGCGGTGATTGTCATGGTGACGGTGCCGTTTGGGGTCGCTGCTGCCATTTATGCGTTGTTTTTGACGGGGGGATCGCTCAACATTTACAGTCAGATCGGGCTGGTACTGGTCGTGGGGATCATGGCCAAGAATGGCATTTTGATCGTCGAGTTTGCCAACCAGTTGCGGGATCGGGGTTTGCCGGTTCGGCAGGCGGTTGAGGAAGCGGCCAATATTCGATTGCGGCCGGTGATGATGACGATGATTGCGACAATTCTGGGTGGCGTGCCGCTGGTGCTGGCGAAGGGGCTGGTGCGGAAGCGCGGCAGGCTCTTGGTTGGGTGATGGTTGGCGGCTTGAGCATCGCCGCGATCTCGACGCTTTATCTGACCCCGGTCGCCTATATGCTGTTGGCCCGTTTTTCCAAGGCGCGCATTGAAGAGGAAAATCGACTGCGGACCGAGTTGGACGCCGTCAATGATACATCGCCTGCGGCGGCTGAATAAGTGGCACGCCCGGCGGTGTCGCCGGGCGCTGAATGGCTAAATTAGCGGCCTTTGACTACTGAATAACCGGCATATCTGGCAGAGGAGCCGAGTTGCTCTTCGATGCGGATCAGCTGGTTGTATTTTGCCAGACGGTCCGAACGGGAAAGCGAGCCGGTTTTGATCTGGCCGCAATTAAGGGCAACGGCGAGATCGGCTATGGTTGAATCCTCGGTTTCCCCGGAGCGATGCGACATTACCGAGGTGTAACCGGCGCGGTGCGCGGTATCGACTGCGTTGAGGGTTTCCGAGAGGGAGCCGATCTGGTTGACCTTGACCAGGATGGAATTGGCCACGCCCATATTGATGCCCGATACCAGACGCTCGGTATTGGTGACAAACAAATCATCGCCCACGAGCTGAACCTTGCTCCCGATGGCCTCGGTCAGAGCCTTCCAACCGTCCCAATCGTCCTCGGCCATGCCGTCTTCGATGGTGATGATCGGATAGCGGTTGGCCAGATCTTCGAGGAAACGCACATTTTCGTCGGCGGACAGGGTTTTGCCCTCGCCGGCCATGGCGTATTTGCCGTTCTTGAAATATTCGGTTGCGGCGCAATCAAGACCAAGAAAGACATTTTCGCCGGGCTTGTAACCAGCCTTCTCGATCGACTTCATGATGAAGCCAAGCGCCTCGTCTGCCGATTTCAGATTTGGGGCAAAGCCGCCTTCATCGCCAACCGAGGTGTTGTGACCATCGGCCGATAGGGCCTTTTTGAGAGTGTGGAAAATTTCGGAACCGATCCGGACAGCGTCGGCGAGGTTTTCAGCACCTACGGGCAGGATCATGAATTCCTGCATGTCGATTGGATTATCGGCATGCTCGCCGCCATTGATGATGTTCATCATCGGTACAGGCAGGACATGGGCGTTGGGGCCGCCGATGTAGCGATAAAAGGGCAATTCGCTTGATTCAGCGGCGGCCTTTGCAACTGCCAGCGAGACACCGAGAATGGCGTTGGCGCCCAGTTTTGACTTATTGGGCGTGCCGTCAAGATCGATCATGGCCTGATCAACGCCGATCTGGTCTAGCGCGTCCATGCCCTGAATTTCGTCAGAAATTGCATTGTTGACGTTATCAACGGCCTGGGTCACGCCCTTGCCGTTATATTTCTTGCCGCCGTCGCGCAGTTCCACGGCTTCGTGGGCGCCGGTGGATGCGCCCGAGGGCACGGCTGCACGGCCAAAGCTTCCATCATCGAGTACCACATCAACTTCTACAGTTGGGTTGCCGCGGCTATCATAGATTTGGCGGCCAGATACGTGGATGATTGATGACATGGAAAGCCCTTCCCAAGAGAATGTACTGAGTGTGGTGTCTGTCTAGACGCGCTTTATGACAATGCAAATAGGCTGGGGCAAAATATTTGCGGCGGGCAAGCCGATTTGCCGCCGGGCACGAGGCCTGCGGTTTAAAAGATTGCGACATGCGGCGAGAACCGGCCTCATGTGATTTTTAAGTTACGAGACTGGTCTCGCCGCATGCGATGGGCTTTCAGGACTATGGAGCGCTTTGTTCCAGCCTTGCCGGACAAACCCGTCACACGGACCCAGGAGCGCGCGACCGCCTCCCACCCATCTGCTCTCCCACGGACCGTTCGTCGCGACCCCGCAATCGCGTGGGGAGTGCAACCATTGTGGCAGAGGTTTTGGGGGTGGGGATAAGTTTTGCGTGGGGGGTGCTGACGTTCCATCGCCATAGGGTCATTCCAGTGGAGGCCGGAATCCATCGTGACGGTCGTACTGGTCGTGAGGGCGGACAAATCTCATGATGGACCCCGGCCTTCGCCGGGGTGACACCGAGAGTGGGAGATCGCGGTGTGAAGGGGGGCAAATGTGAGTGGGAAGGCGTCGCGCTGACCTTTCACCCTCACAAGGTCATTCCGGCGGAGGCCGGAATCCATCATGACATGCCGCAACCAGCCGTGCGGGCGGAAAAATATCACGATGGGCCCCGGGTCAAGCCCGGGGTGACACCGAGAGTGGGAAGGTGAATGGCGGTGTAGAATATTCGCTACGCCAATGATTGTATCATTGTGGCTTTGCGGCTTTTGCCCCAAAGCCGCCGTTCAAACATCTCCCAGTTGATGGCCGAGATGGGGTGGGAAGGGGACTGACAGGTTTTGTGCTTGTAACCCGAGGTGCGGACGGCTGAGCTATCGAAGGTCCGTGGTCCTAAGGGCAGGACCCTCCCCTGAAACAGAATTGTCAGTTCTGTTTCAGGAGTCCTACGAACGTCTTCGGCTGCCTACTGCGCAATAGTCGAAACTGTGTCAAAAAAAGCCGATGCTAAAATTCGCCTAGCGACGGTTCCAAGCAAACCAAACCGCAGCGCATCCGGCCAACAAAAGCACCAAGCCAGAAATTGCCCACTGCATTGATGGCCCCTCGACGGATTCGCATTCACCGACACAAGCAATAGGTTCCATTACAACTAAACCGGTCCCCTGAAGGAACCATAGGCTGCCTAGCAGAAAAGCCAATAATCCCACGAGGCCAACGAGGCCGGAAACCCATTTCATCTGCTTCTCCATTTTTTCGATGTTCTCTAGCGTTGAAAGGTGACGTGCACAGTGCCGCTCTCGGCCGTCTCCGACTTCACCGTGTACCCGGCCTCCAGGCCGCGCAGATCGTCCCAGAGGCGTATGCCCCGCCCCAGCAGAATTGGAGTAATGGCAACATGCAGGCGGTCGACAAGTCCGGCCTTCAGGTAGTCGTGCACCATGCTCGGTCCGCCGCCAATTCTCACGTCCTTGCCATTTGCAGCCGCTAGAGCCTGCTGCAGCGCCTCGGCGGGATCTGCAGCGAGGAAGTGGAACGAAGTGCCGCCAGCCATCTCGATTGAAGGTCGCGGCGTGTGCGTCAGGACGAAGACCGGGCAGCGGAACGGTGGTTCATCGCCCCACCACCCTTTCCAGTTCGGGTCATCGGGAAAATTGTGCAACCCGAACTTGCCGGCCCCCATGATCTCGGCACCGATGTTGTCGAAGTAGTCCTTCGCATACTCATCGTCCATGCCAGTTGTCCCCTTGCCGCTGGTGTCTTTGAGCACGCGGTCCTGGAATGTCCTCGTCGCGACATAGGCGCCGACAAGGCGCGGCCAGTCTTCGCCAAAGGGCTTTTCGGGGGTTTGGTCGGTGGTGGTCGCGAAGCCATCAAGTGAAACGATAAGATCAACACGAACGGCCATGAGCAGGCTCCTTCTGAAGGTTTTGCAAACTACCGGAGATCCGGCAGACCTGATACTAAGGTGAGTGCCTTTGTATTTTACGCCAGATAATAAGACAAGTGCCTAATTATCATTGATCCGCCACGCAATCCGTTCTAAGTGAGTTTGATGCCTTACCATTCGACCCCACTCGATCTTGCCTTTCATGCGCTCAGCGATCCGACCCGCCGCGCGGTGGTCTCTCGGCTTGCTGAGGGGGAGGTGCCGGTCAGCGTTTTGGCCGCGCCATTCGACATGGCGCTTCCCTCGTTCGTTCAACATCTCAGAGTGCTGGAAGATTGCGGGTTGATCATAAGCGAAAAACGTGGACGTAGCCGCTGGTGTCGGCTGGAGCGCGGGCGCTTTGACGAGGCTGTAAACTGGATGGAAGCAGAGCGCCGGCGCGCCGCCGAGCAGCTCGACCGGCTGGAAGTATATTTGGACAAGAGGGAGGAGAGTGACGATGGAAAAACTTTTTGAAACCTGGTCGCTCGATCGTGAAATCGTAGTGGTCAAGGTACTGAAGCACCCCATCCATAAAGTCTTCGCCGCTTGGATAGACCCGGCGGCGCTGGCGCAATGGTATGGCCCGGCTGGCCTCAACATCGAGACCCACGAGGCCGATATTAGCGAGGGCGGAGTCTGGCGCTTCGATATGGTGGGCGTGTTCGAGGGCCAAGAGCAGCGCATCCCCAATCTCATGCGCTTCCTGAAGTTTGTGCCGAACGAGCTGATCGTAGTGGACTACGGCACGCCGGACCCCGACGACCCCGAGCGCTTCTATATGACGATCACCTTCGATGAGCAGACCGACGGCAAGACCGTGTTGACCATGCGTCAACTTCACTCAAGCCGCGAACGCCGCCAAGCCGTCGTCGGCTTCGGTGCGGTGGAGTATGGGCTGCAGACGCTGGACGGCCTCGCCGCTTGGCTTGATGGTTGAACGCTGCTCATCTGGAGTTCCGCGGTCGCCGCCATAGTGCCATGATTGACCGCTTTCAGGACTTTATGACCCAGTCCCGAACGACCGAAATGGGGTCGAAAGCTGCAGTTCGGCTATTTCGTCAGCTAATCCCACGCCACTATTCATCTCGTTTGTGGCCGTCGAGTTTTTTGGTGGCTTGATCGGCTTCGGACTTGGAGAGGGATTTTTCGGCCTTGGTGCGGCCGAATTTTTGGCGGTTTTGGGCGGCTTGATCGCTTTCGGCAGCCTTGGCCTTGCGTTTGCGGGCGGTGCGGAGGTTGACGATTTCAGCCATCGCCCTGCCCTCTCCTAAACCAGACGGCTTTGATCCATTGCCGCGTTGATGAAAGACGCGAACAAGGGGTGGGGTTCGAAGGGTTTTGATTTCAGTTCGGGATGAAATTGCACGCCGATAAACCATGGATGATCGGTGCGCTCAACGATTTCGGGCAGTTTGCCATCCGGGGAAACGCCGGAAAAAAGCAGGCCGTTTTTTTCGAGCACCTTGCGATAGGCCATGTTGACTTCGTAGCGGTGGCGGTGGCGCTCGGAAATGTGGGTGGTGCCGTAAATGTCGGCGACGCGGCTGCCGCGCGTCAGCTGGGCGGGATAGGCGCCAAGGCGCATCGTGCCGCCCAGATCGGCGTCATCTCCGCGCTTTTCGGTGTCGTTGCCTTTTACCCACTCGGTCATCATGCCGACAATCGGTTCCTTGGTCGTACCGAACTCGGTGGAACTGGCGGTCTTGATGCCGGCGGTGTTGCGCGCGGCCTCGATGCAGGCCATCTGCATGCCAAAGCAGATGCCGAAATAAGGCACGTCCTTGACGCGGGCGAACCGGGCAGCCTGAATTTTGCCTGCGGAGCCGCGTTCGCCAAAGCCGCCCGGCACCAGAATGCCGTGGACATGTTCAAGGTAGGGGGCCGGATCCTCGCGCTCGAACACTTCGCTGTCGATCCACTGGATATTGACCTTGACCTTGTTGGCGATGCCGCCATGGGCCAAGGCCTCGGACAGCGACTTATAGGCATCCTTGAGGCCGGTATATTTGCCGACGATGGCGATATTGACTTCGCCCTCGGGGCTATGAAGACGCTCGGAAACCTCGGCCCAGGCAGAAAGATCGGGGTCGGGCGCATCGGTGATACCGAAGGCGGCGAGGACTTCGCGATCCAGACCCTCCTTGTGATAGGACAGCGGCACATCATAGATCGAGGCAACGTCCAGACCCTGAATAACCGCCGATTCCCTTACGTTACAGAACAGGGAAAGCTTGCGCTTTTCGCCCTCGGGAATTGGCCGATCACAGCGCACCAGCAAGATGTCGGGCGCGATACCGATTGAGCGCAATTCCTTGACCGAGTGCTGGGTTGGCTTGGTTTTTAGCTCACCAGCGCTTGGAATATAGGGCATCAGGGTCAGATGCATGTAGACAGCGTCACCGCGCGGCAAATCATTGCCAAGCTGGCGGATGGCTTCAAAGAATGGCAGGCCTTCGATATCGCCGACTGTGCCGCCGATTTCGACGAGAACGAAATCAAAGTCCTCATTGCCGTCGATGACGAAATTCTTGATGGCGTCAGTGACGTGGGGAATGACCTGCACTGTGGCGCCGAGATAGTCGCCGCGCCGCTCCCTGGCGATGATGTCGGAATAAATCCGACCGGTGGTGACATTGTCCTGCTTGTTGGCAGAGCGGCCGGTGAAGCGCTCATAATGGCCAAGATCAAGATCAGTTTCGGCGCCATCGTCGGTAACAAAAACCTCGCCATGCTGGGTTGGCGACATGGTGCCGGGATCAACGTTGAGATACGGGTCCAGCTTGCGCAAGCGCACCTTGTAGCCGCGCGCCTGCAGGACAGCGCCCAATGCTGCCGATGCAAGACCCTTGCCCAATGAGGAGACCACGCCTCCGGTGATGAAAACATACCGCGCCATGGGCGTTCACCTTACACATCTCAGATTCGATTCGAAGAGCCCAAATTGAGCTCTACACGTAAAGAAGAAGGGGATGTTGCCATCCCCTTTTTTCGTGTGCCTTGCGGCAGCTAGTTCGTTGTTGGCGCCACCGGCGTGTCGCCGGGAGAAGCGTCGGTCGCGGCAGGGGCTGCCGCATCAGCGGGTGCTGATGTATCGGCGGGGGCGGTTGGAACCGGCAGATCGCTGGCGGGTGCCGCAGGCGTTGCCGCTTCGGCAGGCGCAGCGTCAGTTGCAGGAACCGGCAGATCCGAATCGCCCTGGAGGGCGTTCAGCGCATCAAGGACGTTGGTTGCGCCGTTACCGTCGGTGGATTGAGCGGCACGGTCCAGAATGGCGGTCGAGCCGCGATCAAACTGGCTGAGAACTGTCAGGCCAATGGCGGTTGCGAAGAACAGCGCGGCCAGAATCGCGGTCGTCCGGGTCAACAGATTGGCGGATCCGCGTGCGGTCATCAGGCCGCCGCCACCGCCGCCGATGCCCAGTGCACCGCCCTCGGAGCGCTGCAGCAATATAACCGCTATCAGCGCCAGCACGATCAGCAGATAGGCAACAATGAGGACGTTAGCCATTCTTGTCTCAGTCTTGGAAGTGTCAAATGTTGGCGCGTCATACACGCCCAGCAAAATAAATGCCAGTCGATTGCTCCGTTTTTTAGCGCAACCGAGATATGACGCACTGCTCTATATAGCGGAGATAATGGTGTAAAAGTCTTTTGCCAAGAGGCTGGCACCGCCAACAAGCCCCCCATTGACGTGATCGACCGCCAGTATTTCGCGGGCGTTAGTGGGCTTGAGCGAGCCGCCATAAAGGATTTTGATGCTGGCACCGCGGGCGGGGAAACGCTCGATCAGGATTGCGCGGATGCGGGAATGCATCTGGCTGATTTCCGCAATGGTGGGCGTGCGCCCGGTGCCGATGGCCCAGACGGGCTCATAGGCAACGACAACATCGTGCTGATCGGCAGCGGCGGGAATTGAGGCCAGCAATTGACTTTCAACGACGGCTTCGGCTGTGCCTGCATCGCGCTCGGCTTCCGTTTCGCCCACGCAAATGATCGGCTGCAGACTGGCGCCGAGAGCGGCTTCGGCTTTGGCGCGCACCATTTCGCTGGTTTCACCGTGATCGGCGCGACGTTCCGAGTGGCCGACAATGACGTATTGTGCGCCGGCGTCGGCAAGCATGGTTGCACTGATGTCGCCGGTGTGGGCGCCTGAATTTTCGGCGTGGCAATCCTGTCCGCCGAGCGCAATACCGGCCGAAGCGGTTTTGGCGCAGGCGGGAGCGATCAGCGTTGCGGGGGGCAGAGGACGACAATTGCGCGTGGGGCTTCGCCCGTTGTCAGCAGTTTTGCCAATGCCTGCAGTTCATCGAGCGACGCGGACGTGCCGTTCATTTTCCAGTTACCCGCAATCATGGGGGTTATTTTCGATGTCACTGTAAAAGCTCCTGCCTCTTGCACCGGGGCCAGTATTGCCCTAACCCGGCGTGGTTGTCTTGTTACGTTGGTCGTCCGGCGTGGCGAAACCACATGTGCCTCAAGGAAAAGTGGAATGGACTTTTTCTCTGGGCGCTTTACTAGTATCTCCGCCTAGCAGCGGTAAAGCCTAGACCTCGCGTATTGGAACGTCTGACATGCTCGATAGTTTGCGTATTTTTGCAAAATCCTGGCCCGGCAAGATCATGGGTGGCTTTTTGCTGGTCGGATTGGCCGGATTTGGCATCAATAATGTTATCACGAGCCTCGGCTCCAATACGGTGGCGCGCGTTGGCGATGTCGAGATTACGTCACGTGATTTTCTGCGGGACTATCAGAATCAGCTCAATCGCGTTGCTAGTCAAATTGGACGGATGCCAACCAGCGAAGAGGCCGTGAGCCTGGGCGTTCCTTCCATGGTCATTGGCGATCTGGCGCAGAACGCGGCGCTGGATCAGATGGCAAGCAATTATGGGCTGGGGGTTTCAGATGACCGCCTCAGTAACTTGCTGCGAAAGGACCCCAATTTTGCGGGAACGCTCGGCAACTTTGATCCGACCACTTTTTCGGACGTGTTGCGGCGCAGCGGAATAACCGAATCCGAATATCTGGAAAATGAGGCCAAGTCAGCACAACGGCAGCAGCTGGTCTTGTCGCTGTTTGGCGATACGCAATTGCCCGAGGCGGCATCAAAGCTGATCAACCGGTTTATCGGCGACAAACGCACCATTGATTATATCGTGCTGAACGAGACCGATATCGAGACACCGCCCGCGCCGACCGAGGACGAGTTGGCGGCCTATCTCAAGGACCATCAAAGCGAATATCGCACTGTGGAAACGCGCTCGGTCAAGGTTATGGCGCTGTCGCCCGAGATCATGGCGCAGAGCAAGTCCATCGACGATGCGGCGATTGCTGCGGAATACGAGAAGACCAAGGCAAGTCTGATCAAGCCGGAAACGCGCACGATTGAGCAGGTTGTGCTGGGTGATGATCTGGTGAAGACGTTTGAAGACGGCAAGTTGGCGGGCGAGAGCTTTGACGACCTGGTTGCCGCGAATAATCTGTCGCCTACCGAATTGGGCACGCTGTCGCAGGCGCAGATCAATGATGGTGATTTGGGCGATGCGGCGTTTTCATTGCCAGCAGATGGTTTTGCGGTGATCGACGGGGTTGCGGGCAAGCGGGCGATCCATGTCAGCGCGATTGATGTTGGTGGACAGACGTCTCTGGATGACGCCAAGTCCGATATCGCCGCCAAGCTGGCGTTGGCTGAAGCCAAAAATGATTATGCAACGATCCTCGATCAGATCGAGGAGTTGCGCGCGGCGTTCCGACCAATTGATGAAATTGCACAGCGCTATGACCTCAAGACATACGACCTCGTCGTCAGCGCTGATGGTAGTGCACTGGCTGCGGTTGACGGGTTAAAGGACGCGGATCGCGGTAAGGTTTCGCAGGCGATTTTTTCAGCTGAAGATGGCAAGCTGTCGCCGACGGTGACGCTCGGTGCCAATAATAATGTCTGGTTTGATCTAGGCACTATCGAGCCGGCGCGCGATGAGACACTCGATGAAGTGCGCGAAGAAGTATCGACCGCCTGGACTGCCGAAAAAGTCGACGCTGCCATTTCCGACACTGCCGACAAGATCGTCGCGCGTCTCGACGCTGGTGAAGCGCTGGGCGACATTGCCGCGTCGATGAATACGTTTCCGCAGTTGTCGCTGCAGTTTGGTCGGTCAGGCGAAGCAGATACATCGATTGATTCTGCAGTTGCCTCAAAGGTCTTTGCGGGTGGACCAGACAATCATGGTACGGCGCTCAACAATGATGGCGAGCAGATTGTATTTTCGGTGGCCAGCGTCGTTCCCGCTGACGGACCGCTAGAAGCCCAGGCGCTCGATTCGATCAACACCGATCAGCGCAACGGGCTTTATGCCGAATTTGTCACCGGCGTGAGGGACGAAGCAGGCTTGCGGATCAATGAGCAGGCATTGCAGCAGACGCTGTCGCTGGTCGGCCAATAGCAGTTTTAACTAGCAGGCGAGTTTTATGGGCGACGATCACTTTCGGCAGTTCGCGGATCTATACGATGCGGGAAAGTCTCAGATCGTCTGGCGTCGCATTGTTGCCGACCTCGAAACGCCGGTTGGCACCTATCTGAAGCTTGCTCAGGACCGGCAGAACACGTTCTTGCTGGAGTCAGTGCAAGACGGCGCCATTCGCGGCCGATATTCAATAATCGGGATGGAGCCGGATGTCATCCTGAAGGTGGAAGCTGGCACCGCGCTGATCAATCGCGCCGTCCATACCCACCCCGATCGGTTTGATCCGATTTCTGACGCTCCGCTGGATGCGTTGCGCGCGCTTGTAGCCAGCTCGAAAATAGAGGTGCCGCCCGGCCTGCCGCCGCAGTCAGCCGGGATTTATGGCTATCTGGGCTATGAAATGGTCCGCTATATGGAAGTGTTGCCCAATAGCAATGTTGACCATCTTGGCCTGCCAGAAGCTGTGTTGATGCGGCCCTCGCTGTTGGCCATTTTTGATACACTCAAGGATGAGCTTTATCTGACCGCACCGATCTATGTGCGCGATGGTGTCAGCGCCAGGCAGGCATGGGAAAGCGCACAGTCGCGCATGGATGAGGCCATGGAACGGCTAAGCCGGGCCCTGCCGACAGCGCCGGTTCTGCCGGATCTGGAAAATCTTGAAGTGACTAGCAATACCAGTCGCGAACGCTATTTTGAGATGGTTGCCGCCGCTAAGGACTATATCACCGCCGGTGATGTCTTCCAGGTGGTGTTGAGCCAGCGGTTTGAGGCTGAATTCACCCTCCCCCGACGGCGCTATATCGCGCTTTGCGTCGGACCAATCCCTCGCCTTATATGTATTTTCTGGATTTTGGCGGTTTTTCGATTGCCGGGTCCAGCCCGGAAGTCCTGGTGCGAGTGCAGGATGGGGAGATTACCATCCGGCCAATCGCTGGAACGCGCAAGCGCGGGTCAACGCCGACACGAGATCAGGAGTTGGCGGCCGAACTATTGTCCGACCCCAAGGAGCTTGCTGAACATTTGATGCTGCTTGATCTGGGGCGCAACGACGTGGGGCGCGTGGCCAAGACAGGCACGGTCAAAGTCACCGACAAGTTCTTTCTTGAATTTTACTCACACGTCATGCACATCGTTTCCAACGTGGTGGGCGTGCTTGACCCGAAATATGATTTTGTCGACGCCTTGAGCGCGGGCTTTCCAGCGGGCACGCTTTCTGGGGCGCCCAAGGTTCGTGCGATGGAAATCATTGACGAACTCGAAATGTCTCGCCGCGGTATCTATGGCGGATGCGTTGGCTATTTTGGCGCTGACGGGGCGATGGACACCTGCATTGTGCTGCGCACCGCAATCGTCAAAGATGGTAAGCTCTATGCGCAGGCGGGCGCAGGCATTGTTGCCGACAGCAAGCCCGAGCTTGAACAATTAGAATGTGAAAACAAGGCAAGGGCCCTGTTCAGCGCTGCTGAAGAAGCGCTGCGCTACGCGGGTGAAGCCAGGATCGGGCAATGACCAAAACGCTTGTCATCGATAATTATGACAGTTTCACCTACAATCTGGTGCATTTCCTCGGAGAGCTCGGCGCCGATATCAGCGTGCACCGCAACGACAAGATTACCCTGGACGAAATTGCAGCGATTGTGCCCGATGCCATCGTTCTGTCTCCTGGCCCCTGCACGCCGAACGAAGCGGGCATTTGTCTGGCGTTGATCGAGCGGTTTGCTCCGACAACGCCATTGCTCGGCGTGTGTCTGGGCCATCAGGCCATTGGTCAGGCCATGGGCGGCAAAGTTATCCGCGCACCGCATTTGATGCACGGCAAGACAAGCCCGATCAATCACACGGGCAAAGGCCTGTTCCGTGGGCTGAATGCCGGTTTTGAGGCAACGCGTTATCATTCGCTGATCGTTGAGCGCGATAGCCTGCCGGACGTTCTGGAAATTACCGCGTCAAGCGATGACGGCCTGATCATGGGCATGCAGCACGCCGAATGGCCAGTGCACGGCGTGCAGTTTCATCCCGAAAGCATTGCCTCGGAAAACGGGCATGCCTTGCTACAGAATTTTCTCAATCTGGCCCGCGATTTCAATTTGGGGAAGGCTGCCTGATGGATATCAAATCAGCGCTCAACAAGATCGCGGACAGCCGCGATTTGACCGGCGAAGAAATGCGCGGCGTCATTGATATCATCATGTCGGGCGACGCCACGCCCTCCCAGATTGGCGCTTTCTTGATGGGCATGCGGGTCAAGGGCGAAACGGTTGGTGAGATTGCGGCGGCTGTGTCGATCATGCGCCAGAAAATGGTGAAGGTTGACGCCCCCGAAGACGCGATTGATATTGTGGGCACCGGTGGGGACGGATCTGGAACGCTGAATATTTCCACTGCCAGCGCCATTGTCGTCGCGGCGGCGGGAGTGCCGGTCGCCAAGCATGGCAACAAGGCGCTGTCGTCCAAATCCGGCTCTTCGCAGGCGCTCGAAGCGCTGGGCGTCAAGCTTGATCTGTCACCAGACCAGATCGGGCGCTGTATCAAGCAGGCCGGAATCGGCTTCATGTTTGCCCCCCAGCATCACCCGGCGATGCGCCACGTCGGCCCTGCCCGCGTTGAACTGGGCGTGCGCACCATGTTCAATCTGCTGGGGCCACAATCGAATCCGGCGGGCGTGCGCCGTTATATGCTCGGCGTTTATGATCAGGAATGGGTTGAACCAGTTGCGGCGGCGCTGTTGGCCAACCGGGCCGTCAAGGCCTGGGTTGTGCATGGCAGCGACGGCCTGGACGAATTGACCACCACCGGGCCGAGCTTTGTCGCCCAGATCGCCAATGGTGATTTGCGCAGCTTTGAAGTCACGCCAGAAGATGCGGGCCTCAAGCGCGCCAGCATCGAAGACATTGCCGGCGGCGACCCCGAATACAATGCCGGAGCAATTACAGAACTGCTGGCTGGCGCGCCGGGCGCCTATCGCGATATAGTGCTGCTCAACAGTGCGGCGTCATTTATCGTAGCCGAGCGGGCTGACGACCTCAAATCGGGCGCGGCGCTTGCTGCCGAAATGATTGATAGTGGCAAGGCCAGACAGACATTGGAGCGATTGGTCGCCATATCCAACGAGACCGGGCAATGAACGACATTCTTCAGCAGATTGAATCTTACAAGCGTGAGGAAATCGCAGCCGCAAAGACCATGCGGCCCTGGGCGGAAGTTGTGGCACAGGCGCATGATCAGCCTGCCCCGCGCGGATTTGTCAATGCGATCAAGACCAAGCGGAGCGAAGGCAAATATGCGCTGATCGCCGAGGTCAAGAAGGCCAGCCCGTCCAAGGGTCTGATCCGGGAAAATTTCGATCCGTCCGCCATCGCGCGGGCCTATGAAATGGGCGGCGCTGCCTGTCTTTCGGTGCTGACCGATCGGCCATCGTTTCAGGGGTCGCCGAGCTATCTGATCGAGGCGCGCGCGGCCACGCGATTGCCGGTTCTACGCAAGGATTTTTGTTCGAGACCTATCAGGTCGTCGAGGCGCGCGCCTGGGGAGCTGATTGCATTTTGATCATTCTCGCCGCCGTGGGCGATGATGTTGCGCGCTATTTGCTCGACGCCGCCGAAGAATGGGGCATGGATGCGCTGGTTGAGGTGCATGACCAGCTCGAACTGGATCGGGCATTGGCGCTCGATGCAAAATTTATTGGCATCAACAACCGCAATCTGCGCACTTTTGAAACGCGTTTGGAAACCTCGGTTGATCTTTCGGTAGGTGTTCCGCCCGGCATTCTGCTGGTCAGCGAAAGCGGTATTGGCGATCATGCCGACGTCAAACAGCTCGATGAAAAGGCTGGAATCGGTACGTTTTTGATCGGTGAAAGTCTGATGCGGCAGGCGGACGTTGCTGCGGCGACCCGCGCCCTACTGTTTGGTGAAACCGTCAGTTCGTAATGGCGGCCCCCCTCACCCATCTCAATGACCGGGGCGAAGCCCACATTGTCGATGTTGGCGACAAGGCGATAACGCGCCGACAGGCCGTGGCCGCAGCGCGGCTGGTCGCCAAAGCCGAAACCATTGCTGCCATAGCGGGTGGTTCGCTCAAAAAAGGCGACGCATTGGCTGTGGCGCGTGTTGCCGGGATCATGGCTGCAAAGAAGACGGCTGATCTCATCCCACTCTGCCATCCGATCGCATTGACCAAAATCAGCGTCGATATAGACGTTGAAGCTGGTGGATTGAGCCTGCGAATTTTGGCGCGCGCCGAAACCACGGGGCAAACCGGGGTTGAAATGGAAGCACTTGTCGCGGCGTCGACCGCGGCGCTGACGCTATACGACATGGCCAAGGCGATTGATCGAGATATGGTCGTTACCGATGTCTGTGTCCTCGAAAAATCGGGCGGCAAGTCGGGCGATTATCGGAAGCACCCATGAGCCTGTTGCCGGTTGAAGATGCCATCGCCGCCATCCTGGGACGTGTGCCGGCGCCAACCGGTGAGCGGGTTGGATTGGCAGAGGCCAACGGGCGCGTGCTGTTTGAGCCCCTGATTGCCAGCCACAACCAGCCGCCGTTCAACGCCAGCGCCATGGACGGCTATGCCGTTCGTGCGGGCGATATGGCGCCGGGCAAGTCGTTCTCAGTCATTGGTGTGTCGCAGGCGGGTGCTGGGTTTTCAGGATCTGTTGGCGCCGGACAGTGCGTGAGGATTTTTACCGGTGCACCGGTGCCGGAAGGTGCCGACGCGGTGATCATGCAGGAGGAGGCGGAGGCGCGCGACGGCGCAGCGACGTTTTCCAGCCGACCTCCTGTTGGGCGCAGCATTCGGCCGATTGGCAACGACTTTGCCACTGGGCGGCAGTTGATGGCGGCGGGGGATGTGTTGGGGCCCTATTCGCTGGCACTAGCAGCGGCGGCGAACAAGGCAGAAATTGTGGCGAGCCGACGCCCTCGGATCGCCGTTTTGGCGACGGGCGATGAGTTGCAGTTGCCGGGCCAACCACTGGGCCCGGATGAAATCGTGGCGTCGAACAATTTCGGGCTGGTGCCAATGTTTGCCCCCTATGCCCAGGAGGTTCTGGATCTGGGTATTGCGCGAGATGATCGGGTTACTCTGCGCGCCAAGCTGGTTGAGGCTTTTGATCGTGGCATCGACATGCTGGTGACGACGGGCGGGGCGAGCGTGGGGGATCACGATATCGTTCAGGAAGTACTGAAGGATATTGGCGTTGAGCTGGATTTCTGGCGCATAAACATGCGGCCGGGCAAACCATTGATGTTCGGTACCCGGGGCAGCACATTGGTTTTCGGACTGCCGGGCAATCCGGTTTCGGCCATGGTGACGGCGGCACTGTTCATCAAACCGGCACTGCGGCAGTGGCTGGGAATGAAAATGGCGGTCCCGACCCCGATGCGCCTGCCGCTCGCCGGGCCGACACCGCCCAATTCGTCGCGCCGTCATTTCATGCGGGCAAGGCTTGTGTCTGGCAGCGTTGGCATGGCGGTTGAGCCGATCAGCCAGACGGACAGCGGGCACACCTCATCGCTGGCGCAGGCCGATGTCTTGATTTTCCAGCCGGAGAATGATCCGGGGCAGCCGGTGGGTACGGTGGTTGATTGCGTTAGATTGGATGCGTTTTAGCGGCGGGGATAGCTGTGAGCGGGCAGTTGGAAAAAATTTTGGGGGAAGCGCGGCGCTGCCAGATTTGTGCCCACGAGTTGCCGATGGGCCCGCGACCGATCATTCAGGCGGGGACAGGCGCGCGGATATTGATTGTCGGGCAGGCACCGGGTCGAAAAGTCCATTTGAGCGGCGTTCCGTGGGACGATCAGAGCGGGGACCGGCTGCGCGAGTGGATGGGGATCGACAAGGCGCGGTTTTATGACCCCGACTGTATTGCCATTCTGCCGATGGGGTTTTGCTATCCGGGCGCGGTTGCCGGTGGCGGCGATCGACCGCCGGACAAACGCTGCGCCCCTGCCTGGCATCAACGCATTCGTGAAGAGTTGCCCAACGTCGAGTTGACGCTGTTGGTGGGCGGTTATGCGCAGAAATACTATCTGGAACAACCATCGGGATCGCTGACCGACACAGTGGCGGCATTTGAGAAATTTATGCCAACCACCCTGCCCTTGCCGCATCCAAGCTGGCGGGTGGTTGGCTGGATGCGGCGCAACGGTTGGTTTGAAAGCAAGGTGTTACCTGCGTTGCGCGAGCGGGTGGCAGCGTTAGTCAGTGACGATCATTGATTTCTCATGGGCCGTGACGTGACCGGTCTTGATCCCATATTGCGGCTTATCTGCAAATGCGCGCCGACTACCATTTCTGGCGGTCGTACCAATCATCGACCTCCTTGCGGACATCGTCCTTGGCCTTGCCGTATCGCTCCTGAAGTTTACCCTCAAGCTGCTCGCGGTTGCCGTTGATCTGGTCGATGTCGTCGTCAGTGAGTTTGCCCCACTGCTCCTTGACCTTACCTGTTATCTGCTTCCAGCTGCCTTCAACACGATTCCAGTCCATGACCTTCTCCCTTGATTGAGTGTGGGAAAACAACGTCCTTGGCTTGGCTATGTTCCAATGGCTGGTGAACGAAGCGGGCATGCGCAAATCAGACCCTTGCTATTGGGGGGGCAGATCATCCATCGTGCGCCCGAACGGAGAGGCAGACATGACGCAGGCATTTTTGGAGCACATTCGTGACACGCTCGAGCAGATCGAAGTGGATGGGCTGTATAAGCGCGAAAGGCTGATAGCTGGAGCGCAGGGTGCGCGCGTCAACGTGCGGCAGAATGGGCATGAGCGCTCCATGATCAACCTGTGCGCCAATAACTATCTCGGCCTTGCCGACCATCCGGATATCAAGCGTTCCGCACGGGATGCGATTGATGAATTCGGGTTCGGGATGGCCTCGGTGCGGTTCATTTGCGGTGCCCAGACGCTGCATCGTGAACTGGAGCACACCATTGCCCGCTATCTTGGCAAAGATGATGCCATTCTGTTCGCTGCCTGTTTTGATGCCAATGGCGGTGTATTCGAAACGCTGCTTGGTCCTGAAGATGCCGTCATTTCCGACAGTCTCAACCACGCCTCGATCATTGATGGGGTGCGGCTATGCAAGGCGAAGCGTTACCGCTTTGCCAATTCAGACATGGATGGTTTGGAGGATCAGCTCAAGCAGGCGCAAGCCGACGGCGCGCGCTTTAAGCTGGTGGTGACCGACGGGGTGTTTTCCATGGATGGTTATGTCGCCAACCTGCCCGATATCTGCGCTTTGGCGGACAAATATGGGGCGATGGTGCTGGTCGATGATTGTCATGCGACCGGTCATCTCGGCCCCGAAGGTCGCGGCACGCCTGCCCTGACAGGCGTCGGCCAGGCAGTTGACATCGTGACGGGGACGTTTGGCAAAACTTTGGGCGGCGGTATGGGTGGGTTCATTGCGGCCGCCCAACCAGTCATCGACCTGTTGAGGCAGCGTGCTCGTCCCTATTTGTTCTCCAACAGTCTGGCCCCGACAGTCGCAGCCGGGTCGTTGAAGGCCATTGCCATTGCCGAGCAGGCCGACGATTTGCGCGAAAGACTGCAAAACCATACGCGCCGTTTCAGGGACAGTCTTGGCGAGGCTGGATTTGAGCTGTTGCCCGGCGAAACTCCTATCATTCCGGTGATGACGCATGAAGCGCCGCTGGCACAGAGGTTGGCGGCAGCGCTGGACGAACGGGGAGTCTATGTGGCCGGGTTCTTTTTCCCCGTGGTGCCGAAAGGCAAGGCGCGCATTAGAACGCAAATGTCGGCGGCCCTGTCGGAACAGGATGTGGACGACGCCATCGCTGCGTTCATTGATGCAGGCAGGGCCACCGGCCTTATCTAAGGAATTTATTGAATGAAAGCGTTGAGCAAGCTCAAAGCCGAACCCGGCATCTGGATGGTGGACGCACCGATTCCTGAAATTGGCACTGAAGACGTTCTTATCAAGGTTCACAAGACCGGTATTTGCGGCACGGATGTTCATATCTACAATTGGGATGAATGGGCGCAAAAGACAGTGCCTGTGCCGATGATTACCGGGCACGAATATGCCGGCGAGATTGTCGAAGTCGGGGCCGATGTCACCAAGCTGAAAACGGGCCAACGCGTTTCCGGCGAGGGTCATGTCGTGGGCATGAACAACCGTGCTTCGCGCGCCGGAAAATATCACCTGGACCCCGAAACCAAGGGGATTGGCGTTAATTTGCCCGGCGCCTTTGCCGAATATGTCAAAATACCGGCGTTCAACGTCATCCCTCTTCCCGATGGCATTGACGATGAAATCGGCGCCATCCTTGATCCGCTCGGCAACGCCGTGCACACGGCGTTGGCATTTGATCTGGTTGGTGAGGATGTCATCATTACCGGCGCGGGTCCCATTGGCATCATGGCCGCAGCGGTCGCCGATCGGGCGGGTGCTCGACGCGTGGTGATTACCGATGTCAACACCGAACGCCTCAAGCTGGCAACACAGGTTGCCAAGGTTCGCACCGTCAATGTCGCGACGGAGAACCTGCGCGAAGTGATGGCCGAAATGGGCATGAAGGAAGGGTTTGATGTCGGGCTGGAAATGAGCGGTGCGCCTGCAGCGCTTGATCAAATGATCGACCATCTGGTCATGGGCGGTCGTATCGCCCTGTTGGGTGTACCGGCCCGCCCTTTTGTTTTTGATCTATCCAAAGTCGTCTTCCGCATGGTCAATCTCAAGGGCATCTATGGCCGAGAAATGTTTGAGACCTGGCACAAGATGCTGGCGATGCTGGAAAGCGGGCTCGATGTGCGCAATATCATTACGCACCGTATGAACGCCGCTGATTACGCACAAGCATTCGAAATTGCCGCCAATGGACAGGCTGGCAAGATTGTTCTTGATTGGACTGACCTTTAGGCCGGGGTGATCAGCCGAGGGGCTAGATTATTTCATCCTCGTCAAATAGGGGATCAGCATCAAGCTGGGCCGCTACGCTTTCGATTGTTGCCTGCGGGTCGAGGTCTCGTTCGACGGCGGCGATGTGGAACATGCCGTCGCCTTCATTGGCGATGGGCAGATTGGTTCGCCCGATGATCAGCCCGCTGGTGGGGGCCAGAAGTTCGCTTTCGACTTCGCCGAAAGGATCAGCGATCATGCCCAGCAAATCGCCTTCTGCCACTTCTTCGCCAATTGTCTTGAAGGTTCGCAACAGGCCGCCCGCTGGTGCCCTCACCCAGGTGCTTGAACGGGACAGGATCGGTGGGTGGCGCAGCTTTGGAATGCTTTTGGCCGAAATCATGTCCAGCTGGTGCAACACCCGCAGAATGCCCGATAGGCCAACGCGGACACCCAACTCATCGAACCGAAGCCCCTCGCCTGCTTCGTAGAGCAGAATATCCACGCCTTCTTCGGCGGCCGAGGCGCGCAGCGAGCCTTCGCGCAGTTTGGACGTCAAAATCAACGGAGCGCCAAATGACTGAGCCAATGAAATTGCTCTGGGACTGCCCGGTGAAATCCGAATTTGCGGCAGGTTGGTGCGGTGGATCGCCGCCGAATGCAGGTCGATGCCGACGTCGCTGCGTTTGACGATCTGATTAAGAAACAGATCGGCCAAGCGCCCCGCCAACGATCCCTGCGCACTGCCTGGGAAAGAGCGATTAAGATCGCGACGGTCGGGCAGATAGCGCGAATGGTTCATGAAACCGAAAGCATTGACGATCGGCACGGCCAACAAAGTGCCCTTGAGCCGATCGAGATTGGGCACGCGCAGCAACCGCCGCACGATTTCCACGCCAATGACCTCGTCACCGTGGATCGCAGCGCTGACAAAGACGGTTGGCCCCGGCAACCTGCCGTGCACAACGTGCACGGACATGGTCACCGGGGTATGATCGGACAATACACTGACTGGCAGGTTCACGGTTGATCGTGAACCCGGCGCAATCCGGCTGGATCCCAGCTCGAAGGCTTTGCGGGCGACCACTAGCCCTTACCACGCGTCTTGGTTTGATTGGGACGGGCGCTGTGGACCAGAAAATCAATGATCTTGCTGGCAATATCGATGCCAGTTGCCTTTTCAACGCCTTCCAGACCGGGCGAGGAATTAACCTCCATCACCACGGGTCCGTGGTTGGCGCGCAGCATGTCGACGCCGCAGACGTTCAGCCCCATGGCCTTGGCCGCGCGAATGGCGGTGGAGCGTTCTTCAGGCGAAATCTTGATCGGTTGCGCGCTGCCGCCACGATGCAGATTGGAGCGGAACTCGCCCTCGGCGCCTTTTCGCTGCATGGCAGCGATGACCTTGCCGCCAACCACAAGCGCCCGAATGTCGGTGCCGCCGGCTTCCTTGATAAATTCCTGCACCAGAATGTTGACGCCGGCACCACGAAACGCCTCAACCACTGACTTTGCCGAGCGTTCGGTATCGGCCAGCACCACACCGATGCCCTGCGTACCTTCAAGCAGCTTGATCACCAATGGCGCGCCGCCGGCAAGTTTCAGCACTTCTTCGGTTTGCTTTGGATCGTGGGCAAAAGTGGTGACCGGCAGGCCAATGCCGTCGCGGGCCAACAATTGCATCGAACGCAATTTGTCGCGCGACCGGCCAATCGCTACCGATTCGTTGAGTGGGAACACGCCCATCATCTCGAACTGGCGCAGTACGGCCAGACCATAAAAGGTCACGGAGGCACCGATACGTGGAATAACCGCGTCGTAAAATGGCAATTTTTCGCCGTTGTAATAGACCTCGGGTCGGCGCGAGGCGATGTTCATGTAACAGCGCAGCGTATTAATGATATCAAGTTCGTGCCCACGCTCTTCAGCGGCCTCTTTCAGGCGCTTGTGCGAATATAGTTCAGCGTTTCTCGCCAGCATTGCTATTTTCATCGTGGTCTCCTCTCTTCGGAGTGGCCGGGTTTCGGCAGATTTGCCAGATATCTGGCGCGCGTCGTTAGGACGCCTTTGCTTGATCCCCGGACGCAATCGCGTCGCTCGCGAGGAACGAACGTCCCGGATTGATCAACAGATTGCGGCGGCGGATTGCCGTTCTTCCCAGGATGAGATCGAACGACATGGCCCCCCTGTCGGCCAGTGACAATTCGATTGGCCAGCTTCGGCCTGCCAGCATCATCGAGGTCTGGATGATGAAGCGCATCTCGGTTTTGCCGCCGGTGTTTTTGATCGACCGTGTGTCGAGCAATGGCGCAGTGCAGAGTTGTTCATGACCCGCACCCGGCACGATAAATTCAACGAACTCATCGCCAAGGTGCCGGATCACCTTCACATTGCTGGCGTGCAATGCCGAGGTGCGGGCGCCGGTATCAATTTTGGCGGTGATCCGATCCAGCCCCAATTGCGGCAGGGACACCCACTCCCGCCAGCCGATCGTGATCGTCGCGCGCGGCGCTTTGCTCATCTAATCCGCCACATCGTCGTTGGCACGACGATAGTTGGTAAATGTGTTGGCGCTGAGCACCACGAAAAAACTATCCATATCGATCAAGACATATCCCCGTTCCAGCATGGCCCTTGTCAACGTGACGATGTCCGCCTCGTAGAGGCGTTTTTTGCCTGTCATGGCACGCACCAGCTTAGCGGCAATTCGGTAGCGCCCCGATGGTTTGCCGCCGAAGGTTTCGCCATAAAGTTCACAGAGCCGGTCGGCGGCTTCTTCAATCAATGCTTCGATCATCATGGCTCGTTCATATCAGGCAATATATTTTTGTCTATAGATAAATTATTTTTGTCTTTTGGCGATTCCTCTGTTATCCGAGTTGAGAAAGAGGAATTCGCCATGATCAATGAACAAGACGAATTGACCGTCACAGAGCGCATTCGAATCTGTCTGGCCGAAGCTGACGCAAAAGCGCTGGAAGTGCTGCTGGATCCGCTAACGCTGAGTGACACGTTGCGCGAAATTCTGCTGCTGGCGCCCGAAGAACGTTCGGCGCTGTTGTCGCTGTTGCCCGCCGATCTGTCGGCCGAGATCATTGAGGAAGCGCCGCATGAATTGGCTGCGGAGCTGGTCGAGGCGCTGGCCGCACCAAGTGCTGCGGCCATTTTCGATGAACTCGATTCGGACACGCAGGCCGACGTTATCGGCGAGATGGATGATGAGGACGCAGAAGCCATTCTGGCCGAAATGGACGAGGACGATGCCGCCGATGTTCGACGGCTGGCGGCCTATGACGAAGACACGGCTGGCGGGCTGATGTTTGCCGAAGCGTTCACCTTCGCCAAGACCGACACCGTTGGTCTGGTTTTGCGCCGTTTCGCCAGTGATGATGATGATTTTGAGCGTTACCGGGGTCAGCATCCTTATATTCTGGACGAGGGTGGCCGCCCCGTCGGCGTTGTGTCGCTGCGGGGGCTATTGACGGCCAAGCGCAGCGCAAGCCTGACTGACATCATGGTTCAGCCGCTCACAGTCAGCGTTGATACCCCACTGGACGCGCTGCGTGATGTTTTTGACCTCCACCCATTTCTGGGATTGCCGGTCGTTGAGGCTGATGGGACGCTGGCGGGGGTTCTGTCGCGTTCGGCAGTTGATACGGCGGTGTTGGAGCGGTCGGAATCGGCCAACCTAAAGATGCAGGGTCTGGTGGGCGACGAGGTTCGCTCCATGCCACTCTGGTTGCGCTCGCGGCGGCGGTTGGCGTGGCTGTCGGCCAATATTGTGCTCAATATTATCGCGGCGAGTGTGATCTCGGCTTATGAGGGTACATTGGCGGCGGTTATCGCCATTGCGGTGTTCCTGCCGATGGTTTCGGACATGAGCGGTTGCTCGGGCAATCAGGCCGTCGCCGTGTCGATGCGCGAATTGTCATTGGGACTGGTACGTCCGCAAGACCTGTTTCGGGTCTGGCGGAAGGAAGTTTTGGTCGGGCTGATTAATGGCCTTGTGCTCGGCACGCTGATTGCGCTGGTTGCCTGGGTGTGGAAAGGCAATTTCATGCTGGGGGCGGTTATCGGGACGGCGCTGGCGCTCAATACGGTCATCGCGGTGTCGATTGGCGGCGTTGTTCCGCTGTTGCTCAAGCGGACAGGACAAGACCCCGCCGTGGCCAGCGGGCCATTGCTGACCACGATCACCGATATGGCCGGGTTCTTTCTGGTGCTCAGCCTGGCAGCTCTGGCGATGCCCTATCTGGTCTAGCTGGGGGCGGTGAAAACAGTTTTCCCATCAATCCATGTCGAGCGAACCGCATGATCCTCGCTGAGGTGGACGAAATTGGCGATCGCGCCGGGTTGGAGATGGCCGAATCTTTGCTCGATCCTGATGGCCTGGGCGGGGTAAAGCGTTGCCATGCGCAGCGCCTCCTCGAATGACAGACCGATGGTGCGATGCATGAACGTTATGGCGTCAATCATGGTCAGGTCGGCGCCCGCCAATGTGCCGTCGGCCAGCCGCAGTGCGCCATCGGTGCGGGTGATCAATCGACCGTTGAGGGTGAAGCTTTTGTCTGCCACGCCCGTCAACGACATGGCATCGGTCACCAGAAAGATGCGGCCGGGTCCGCGCTTGGCTCGCAGGGCGATACCAATGCTGTCGGCATCGACGTGAATACCGTCGGCGATCAACCCTGCGTACAAGGCGCCGTTACTCAGTACCGCCCCGACGAGGCCGGGTTCACGATTGCCCATCTGGCTCATGGCGTTGAACAGGTGGGTTGCCATTCTGGCACCGGCGTCAACCGCCGCATTGACCTGATCGCGCCGCGCCTCGGAGTGGCCGATGCTGACGATGGCACCGTTCCCAACGATGGTCTTGATCTGATCGGACGGCACGGTTTCGGCGGCAAAAGTCAGCAAAAGGTTGGGGAGCGCTGCGCTTGCCCTCGCAAAGCGGTCAATATCGGCTTGTTCCACCGGCCTGATTAAATCCGGGTCATGTGCGCCCTTGCGCGCAACTGACAGATGCGGCCCTTCAAGATGCAGGCCGAGAAATCCGGGAACGTTGGCGGCATAGGCGGCGATGCCTGCGTTGATTGCCTTGTCGGTAATTGCCGGGGTGTCGGTTATCAGGGTTGGTAGCAAGGCGCAGGTACCGAACTGGGCATGAGCATTGCAGATGGTGCGGATGCCATCGAGTGTTGGGACATCATTGAGCAAAGCACCGCCACCGCCATTGACCTGAAGATCAATGAAACCTGGCACCAGCAGGCCGCCGTCCAATAGGTCCTGCTGTTCGGTTCCGGCGAGTTGATCAACTGGCAGAATGGCGGAAACGACACCGTTTTCAATCACTAGCGCCGACTGGTCGTGCCAGTCGTGGCCATCGAAAATCCGGGTACCGGTGATGGCGGTCGTCGTGCTCATAGAGTTTCAGTCACTTTCTTGAGCAACGGCGGTGCGTCGGGATTGAGGCCGCGATGTCGCGCCAGTGCTTCGACAAATCCATAAAATGACACGATCAGCGCCAACGGGTCGGTCAATGGGTGTCCGGTCGCCGCGAATGGGAGCTTGTGGGCGCTGCCCTGCCTATCCGAGGTGACAAAGGCCAAGGCGCCCTGCCCGGCCAGTTTATGCGCCATGTCGGCGACCGATGCTTCGGCGGCGTCGCGCGCGGCCAATGCGAGAACGGGATAGCCTTGGCCGACGATAGACACCGGCCCGTGCATGACCTCGGCGGCGCTAAAGGCTTCGCCCTGAATGCCGCAGGTTTCCTTGAATTTTAACGCAGCCTCATTGGCTATTGCCCAGCCAGGTCCACGTCCCAGGACGTAAAGTGCATTTTGGCCGTCCAAGGCCTCGATCATTTCGGACCAGTCGCAAGCAACGGCACGGGAAAGGCTCTCAGGCAAATGGGCAACGGCATTGTCCAAAGACTGGTCGCCACTCCACTTTGCCAGTAGCGCCAGACCGGCAACAATCGAAGTTGCGAATGTCTTGGTGGCGGCAACGCTTTTTTCAGCGCCAGCGTGCAGATCAATGGTGAAATCGGAAACCTGGGATAGCGGTGATCCAGCCGTGTTGGTGATGGCAATCGAGGTCGCGCCGCTCTTGCTGGCCGATTGGGCCATGCCGACAATGTCGGGGCTTTTGCCTGACTGAGATATGGCGATTGAGGCACAACGGTCAAGCTTGAGGCTGCGCCCATAGATCGAGGCGACAGAGGGGCCAATCGAAGCGACGGGCAGCCCCAAGGTCAACTCGATGGCATATTTGAGATAGCTGCACGCGTGATCGGAAGATCCACGCGCGATGGTTGCGACCATCACCGGGTTCTGTTCACGTAAACGCGCCGCAGCGTCGGCGACACTGTTCGCGCTTTCGTTTAAGAAATTAGCGACAACATCAGGAATTTGCTCGATTTCCCGACGCATATCTGTTTGGGAGGAGGATAGGGGTTGTGGACTCAAAGCTTTGGGCCTCCAGGGGTTGGATTGTCGCCAAGTCGCAGTTCGGCAACAAAATCATAGGTATCGCCACGATAGATCGAGCGGGTAAATTCGATGACGCGACCGGACGGCAGGTATGATGTGCGCTCAATGTTGAGGCTGGCTGACCCCACCGGCACGTCGAGCAATTTTGCGTCGTCTGCATTGAGGTTTTCGGCGCGAATACGCTGGATGGCGCGCGTGGGGCGATTGCCGCTCTTGTCCAGGTGTTTATAGAGGCTGTCGCCAATCTCCATTGGATCGGCCAAAATCTGGGCCGACAAAGATGCTCGTTCGATGGCCAGGGGTGCATCGCCGGTCAGACGAAGTCGGGCAATTCGGGCCACACGCTCGCCGGATGAAAGCCCCAACACAACCGTTTCTTCGGGAGACGGCTGATACAGCCCCCGGTCCAGCCATTCAGCCCGTACCTGCATTCCGCGTCGCGCCATATCATCGGTGAAGGAGGTCAATTGGGACAGCGACTGTTCAACGCGCTGGGTGCGTGGGGCCACAAAGGTGCCAGACCCGTGGCGCTGCAACAGCACGCCTTCCTTGACCAGTTGCAAAACGGCCTTGCGCACTGTGACGCGTGAGACGTCGACCTTTTGCGCCAGATCGCGTTCAGACGGCAGGGCATCGCCGGGATTGATCGTGCCTGAGGCTATCGCATCTTCGATCCAACGTTTCAGCTGTAGATACAAGGGGCCGCCGCTGGGCAGGACAACGGCCTGGTCGGGCAGAAACAATTCCGATAATTCAGCCACGATCACTCCTCTGCGCTATCCGCTAACCGGCAAAGTCACACTGCGAACCCCGTGACGTCGTCGTCCGTCAACACAATACCAATAAAATACCATTATCCAAGACCAAAGCGACAAATATTGTGATCTGACAGCTTCAGCCGGCGGCGTGTTGGGTGGTGATCCCAAATTTCTGGCGTTCAGGCGGCAAACCCGACTCTTGGCAAGTGGTATGAGTTTGGCATTAGCGTGGCGGGGTCGGCAGACAACTAAATGGTCTGCGCCGCTCCGAGCACGTCGGTGACAAACCGCAGATTGCCGGCTGTCAGGCCACCATCGACCGGAAGAACCGCGCCAGTGATACCCGAGGCCATGGGCGAGGCCAGAAATAGCGCAGTATTGGCCACTTCTTGCGGGATGACCAAGCGTCCCAGCGGATAGTGGGGCAAGACGTTGTCCAGCAATCGCGGGTTGTCGGCCAAACGGTGATCCCAAGCAGTGGTACGGACGGATCCAGGACAGATGACATTCGCCCTCACACCGCGGCCACCACGCTCGACTGCGATTGCCTTGGCATAGGCGAGCATACCCGCCTTTGCCGCCGCATAGGCCGGATTGCCGTAATGTGCCAGGCCATTGACCGAGGAAATAAACACCAGACTGCCGGAGCCGCGTTGCGCCATGGCTTCGACAATGGGGGCGGTCATTGCGTAGACACCATTGAGATTGATCGCCATCTCCGATTGCCAATTATCGGTTGTGACATCCTCAAAACGTTCGGCTCGGGTGAAGCCGGCGTTGGAAATGACGATGTCGGGCGCGCCTTGCTGGTCAATATGGGCTTTGAGCGCAGCACTCGTCGCCTCGATATCGGACAGATCAAAAGTCAGGCGATGTTCAAGATCAAGATGCTCAAGCATGGGGAGGCCTTGATCTGTGCCAGTTACCCGTGCGCCCGCCTCGGCAAAGGTCTGGACTAGCGCACCGCCGATGCCCCCTCCCGCGCCGCTGATTAGAACTGTCTTGCCCTCGAGCTGAAACGGCGACGCGGTCATGGACGTTCTCCCTATGGCACCTTGTAGGCTACGCAATCAATTTCGACCTTGCAGTCGACCATCATGTGGGACTGCACGCAGGCGCGCGCGGGTGGATTTTCGCCGAAATAGCTCTTGTAGACCGCGTTGAACGACCAGAAATCGCGCGGATCATCCAACCAGACGCCGCAACGCACAACGTCTTCCAAGCCATATCCCGCCTCTTCAAGGATGGCGACGAGGTTGGCAATGGTGCGGTGAGTCTGCTCGACAATGCCACCGTTGACGATTTCGCCATCCTCCATGGCCACCTGCCCCGAGACGAACAGAAAGCCGCCCGCTTCAACAGCACGTGCGAAAGGAAGGTTTTGCCCTCCTGCACCGGATTTTTCCGCTCCAAAACGTTTGATCGACATGCTCCGACTCCAATCGGTTGATGAAAGTGAGTTACTTAAAACAAGCACCACGGGGTAATTGATAGGCCACATTCAGTGCAAAATGGACCGCCAATGTAAATTAATTTCTCAAATGACCCTATGGATCATGCTAGCATAATAGGCAATGTCACCTCACCACCCCGACCCGACCATTCCTAATGAGCCCATCTTGCGTATTTTTACAGCAGCCCTTGCCACCGAAACCAACACTTTTTCCCCCATTAGCGTGGATAAGCGGTCGTTTGAGGCATCGCTGCATGTGGGGCCGGGGCAGCATCCCGCCACGCCGACCCTTTGCACGGCGCCCATTACGGTTGGGCGGGAGGTCACAGCGCAACTGGGCTGGACCCTGATTGAGGGTTCGGCAAGCTGGGCGGATCCAGGGGGACTGATCAACCGCGCCACCTACGAGGAATTGCGCGACGAAATTCTTGCTGAACTGAGTGCCGCCATGCCGGTGAATGGCGTGGTTCTCGGTTTACACGGCGCAATGGTCGCCAGCGGCTATGACGACCCGGAGGGCGATCTGCTGTCGCGGGTCAGGGATATTGTCGGCAACGACATTCTGATCTGCGCTGAACTGGATCCCCATAGCCATCTCACAGCCAAACGCGTCGCCGCCGCCGATTTCTTTGTGGCCTTCAAACATTTTCCGCACGTGGATTTTGTTGATCGCGCGCGCGACCTCTGGGCCATGACTGTCGATGCGATCAAGGGAGAAACTGCACCGGTCATGTCAACGTTCGATTGTCGAATGATCGACATTTTTCCGACTTCCAAAGAGCCGATGAGCAGTTTTGTCGAGAAGATCAAACAAATCGAACAGGCTGATCCAAAAGTCCTGTCGATCTCGGTTATTCACGGGTTTATGGCCGCCGACGTCCCCGAAATGGGGACCAAGATCATCGTGGTCACCGATGGCGATCAATCCAAAGGTGATGCGCTGGCTGAAGAACTGGGCCGCGAACTGTTTGCCATGCGCGGCACCTTCATGGTGGAGCAGGTTGACCCCGCCACGGCGGTTAGCCTGGCGCTGTCGGCGGAACAGGGCCCTGTTGTCATTGCCGACATGTGGGACAATCCGGGTGGCGGCACGGCGGGCGATGCGACCGTGTTGCTGGCCGAACTGATCGCCCGTGGGGTGACCGATGTGGCGGTCGGGACGATATGGGACCCGATAGCGGTTCAAATCTGTTTTGCGGCGGGTGAAGGCGCGGAGATCATGTTGCGGTTTGGCGCAAAATCAGCGCCGGAAACTGGCCACCCCATCGACAAGAAAGTGCGCATCGTCAAGGTGGTGAGCGATGCGCAGATGCGGTTCGGTGCCAGTTGGGCGCCGTTTGGCGATGCGGTTTGGATTACCTTTGATGGCATCGACGTTATTCTCAATTCAACCCGGGCGCAGAGTTTCGATCCCAGCCTGTTTTCGGCGATGGGGATTGATCCACTGTCGCGCAAAATTCTTCTGATCAAATCGACCAACCATTTTTATGACTCGTTTTCGAAAATCGCGAGCCAAATCATTTATTGCGCGGCTGGCAGGCCCTATCCAAACGATCCGAGCACGACGCCTTATGTGAAGGCGCCGTGCACAATTTGGCCGATTATGGAAGATCCGTTCGCACTCTAAGCGTCGGTCACTCGGCCCAATGTCCGTACATGATGGGCATCAGTCCGGCGAATGCGCTGAACCGGGGCCACGATTTGTTCTCCGGTTCGGTCCAACCCGCCTCTGCAACCGCCGAAAGGCGTGGAAACACCAGTCGGTCAAAAATTGCCCGATCGGTCATCGGTTCCGACCAGATGCAGGATTGCACGCCCATCAGGTGCTGGAGTTGTTCCTCTGTCCAGCCTTGGCGCGGCTCGAACTGATAAGTTTCCTCGGGGCCCGACCAGCCGGCCCAGCCGGCACCTGGTTCTGACCATGAGAGTGAATTGGCCATATCGAGATAATAATGCTGGCCCGGAGAGACGACGATGTCGTAACCGTCCGCAGCCAGGGCAGCATTGATGGCGACGTTACGCCAGCCCACCAGATAGGTCTTGGATTTATCGACCACATTGCCGTGCGCAGCCTCCTCCCAGCCGCCGGTGGTCGCGCCTTTGGAGGCGATATATTCGTGGACGCGACGGATGAATTCGGCTTGCAGGATGGCAGTGCCAGACCCTTCGATCTCGTCGGCACCGTGCAAGTTGCCGATGGTGTTGACCAGCTGGGCGTGTTTATCGGCCGTTTCCTTGCCCGCCAATTCAGTCAAGAGTTCGAGCGCCATAGGCGATCCAGACCATGCAGCGAGAGGCACTTCGTCGGCGCCCAGGTGGAAGATGCCGGCAGGGAACAATTCGAGCATTTCATCTATGATGATCTCCATGAACCTGTAAACGGCTGGGTTTCCGGGGTTCAGGCAGTTGTTGGGGAACCCCTGCACTGACTGGTACTCGCCAACTTCGTTAGGGTCGCGCAATTGCGGCAGGGATTGCAAGAGGGCGTAGCAATGGCCGGGAATGTCGATTTCGGGGACAATGGCAACGCCAATGCTTTCGCCGAGCGCCACAATGTCGCGAATGGCGGCTTTGGAGTAATAACCGCCGGTTGGTTGCGGTCCACTGCCCAAAAGAGGTGGCAGCGCCTTGCCGTGACCGCGCCACGCGCCGATTTCGGTCAGTTCGGGAAAGGCGTCAATCTCAACGCGCCAAGCCTCGTCCTCGGAAAGATGCCAGTGGAACCGGTTCATTTTATTCCAGGCCATTACCTTGAGCAGGCGACTGACCTCTGCGCTGGAATAGAACTGGCGGGCGACGTCCAAATGGCAGCCGCGCCAAGCCAGCCCGGGCGCATCAATGATCTTTCCGCCATTGGGAAATACCAACTGCTGCGGGTGTTGTTTTGCGCCGCGCAGTATCTGGCCAAGTGTAATCAGGCCATACAAGAAACCAGAGTGGGTGGTAGCAAAAATGGTCGCAGAAGCCTCGAAGAACTGGATTTCATAGGCTTCGGCATCCATGCCAGGCTTGTCGGCAAGTCGCACTGTGATGCCACCCTCAGCCGCAGGCCGCACCAGGCCTTCAACCGGGAACAGGTCAGCCACCAGATGGCCAAAGGCAGCGGTTGCTTTTCGCGCGTCGGCGCTTTGGGGCTGCAGGTCCAGACCAGCCGGAACTGTCCGGGCGCCCGTAATGGTAACGCTGTTTGGCCATGGGATGACCGAAATCGTTGCTGGGACTTTTGATGGCATCGGAAACCGCATGGCGCCTTTGAGCAGCGGCGCGTTGACACCCACGGCCAGTGTCGGGGTGGTCGAAACTGTCTGCGTTGTTCCGTCGTCAAGGATTACGTAGGCCGAATTGGCTCCATCGCTCCAATGGCGCAGGCCGTAGGACAGCCCGTGAACGACAATTTCCCAAGTTTGCCCTACCCCGAGTTCAAAGGTCGCATCGTGGGCAAATACCGTATGGTTGGAAAGTCTGGCCTCGAGGGACGCGCCTTCAATTTTGGCCAATGGGTCGATCCGGGCGGGGCCATTGATGGCGAGCTTGAATCCGCGCAAGGCATTCGCGCCATTGTTGGTTAGCTTGATCACGTATGCGAGGGCGTCTTCCCCGGTGGCGGGTTTCCAGATTGTCTCCAGATTGAGCACGTGGCCGCTGGTCATGGGCAGTATCCTTGAAAAAAATTGAGTTGGCAGCCGGGGACTGTTCAGTCGCCCAAAGGTTGGGAATCATCGCCGTCCCGCGTGACCACCAGTTGGTGCTTGATGCGACGCATGCTGGCAACGGCGCTAGGTCCGAGCCGGGTGGCAACGGTTTGCGCTAAAATGTCGGTCACTGCCAATAGCGCGTAACGCCCCGGTGTCGGCCGGAAGATGTCGACGTTTTCTTCCCGGTCTATCGGGATCAAAATATCAGCTTCGGATGAGACCGAAGATCCAGACCGGGTGATGACAATGCGCGAAATGCCATACTCGCCTGCGACCTTGAGCGCTTCAACGAGGGGGACATTATTGCCGCTCAGGGAAAACGCGATCAGCACAGTGTCCGCTGGTGCGCCAGCGGCGCGCATAATTTGGGCCTGATGATCGATCGATGAACTGGCTTTGAGTCCGAGGCGATAAAGCCGGGTTTCCATTTCCGTTGCCGCCATCGACGACGAGCCGCCAGAGCCGTAGCTCAAAACATAGCTGGAATTTATGATGGTTTCAGCGGCGCGTTCCAGCGCGTCAATCGCCAGGCGATCAAAGGTATCAAATATTGTCGACTGAATACCGGTGATCACGCCGTGGGCGATTTCGCGCACGGTTTGTGGGCCGCTTTCGGGCACGACATAGCGCTGTCCGACAAAGCGGCTTTTGGCCAACCGCACTTTGAAGTCTGCGTAATTGTCGCAACCGAGCCTTCGGCAGAAGCGCGTCACCGTTGGCGGGGAAACGTCGGCCCGGGCCGCCAGGTCAACAATCGGGAGCTTTAGCGCTGCCTCGACATCGTGCAGGATGAGGTCCGCCAACACTCGTTCGGAACGCGTGAACGCATTTTTTTCGGATTGCAGTACTCCAACAATATCGAGCATATTCACACTGTTCGTCCAATTGTCTAATGCGGCACTTAATATACCGCCATGCCATCTGCATCAAACAGGTGCGTATCGATGGCATTGAACCCAATCTTGACCGGCGTTCCTTCCTTGACCGCAGGATCGCCCTCAAACATGCCCGTAAATACCTCGCCATCAGGTTGGTCGGCATAGACGATGGCGTGAATACCAAGGTGCTCGACGATGCGCGGCACAAGATTGAGGATGAAATCGCCCTCATTAAGGGCCAGGTGTTCAGGCCGAATACCGATTGTTACCCGCTGGCCTACCTGCGCGGTCGAATTGCGCTCAAGTACAACGTTGCCAAGTTCGCCGAGATCAATGGTAATTTTCTTGCCGTCGGCGGCTGTGCAGGTGCCGTTGATGAAATTCATCTTGGGGCTACCGATAAAACCCGCGACAAACCGATTGTCGGGCTTGTGGTACAATTCGAGTGGGGAGCCAATCTGCTCAATGACGCCAGTGTTCATCACTACAATCTTGTCGGCCATAGTCATGGCTTCGACCTGGTCGTGGGTGACGTAGATCATCGTTGAACCAAGCTTTTTATGCAGCTCCATCAGCTCGATGCGCATCTCGGACCGCAAAGCGGCGTCGAGATTGGAAAGCGGTTCGTCAAACAGGAAAATGCGGGGTTGCCGGACGATGGCGCGGCCGATGGCGACACGCTGGCGTTGGCCGCCTGAAAGTGTGCCCGGCCGTTGCTCGAGGCGCGCGTCCAGTTGCAACACTTTTGCGGCGCGGTCTACCCTCTCATTGACCTCATCGTTGGGGAGGCGTTCAACCCGCAACGGAAAGGCGATATTCTCAAAAACCGTCATATGCGGGTAAAGGGCATATGACTGAAATACCATGGCGATCCCGCGCTTTACGGGAGCCAGATCATTTACAACTTTGCCGCCAATTTGAATTTCGCCGTCGCTGACATCCTCAAGACCGGCTATCATGCGCAGCAAAGTTGACTTGCCGCAGCCGGATGGTCCGACAAACACGACAAATTCACCCTCGCTGACGTCGAGGTTGATGCCCTTAATGATTTCGGTCTCGCCAAATGACTTCCGGAGCTGGGTGAGGCTTAGTTCGGACATGGCACTGATATCTCCGGCGTTGCACACAGTGGGGATACCACCGTCACCAAAAAGATTGGCGACGGCGGCAGGTTTTCAAGCCTACTTGAACTCTTCCAGGGCAGCAGCGGCCTTGGTGAGTGCGTCTTGAGGTTCGGCTGCGCCGGTCACGACCGACTGCACCATTTCAATCATGGTGTTCTGCAAGCCTACATAGTCGGTCAACAGAGGTTCAGGCCCGCCATATTCGATCGAGTCGAGGAATGGCTTCCATGTTGCGTCCTTGGCCACCATCGCATCGACAACCGGGCCGGGGCGCAGTGGCGTCAGTCCCTGCTCTTCTTCATAAGCAGTCTGGTTTTCAGGATTGGTCAGGAATTTGGCCAGATCGACGGCCTTGTCCTCGTACCCTGTTCCCTTGAACACTGCCATGGAGTCTGTGATCAACAGTGTACCAGGTCCCTTGGCTTCAGGGCCAAGCGGCAACAGGGATACACCCCAGTCGAATGGCACATCAGCCATCAGGTTGCGGGTACCCGAAGCGGCATGGATCATGCCCAGCTTGCCATCAAGGAAAATGGCGCGCACTTCGTTCTGCTCATAGGCCGTTGGGCCTTCTTCAGCGTAGGCAGTGATGTCCTTGAGGGCCGTCAGCGCCTCAAGATTGTTCTTGCTGTCGAGCGTGATGTTGCCATCAGCATCAATTACCGAACCGCCGTTGGTATAAACCCAGTGCAAGAACTGGTGCATGGTGTTGTCGAAGGTCTTGGCAACGACGCCAAAGCCCGCGGCATCGGTGTTTTCAGCGATTGCCTTGGCGTCGGCGATCTCTTCTGCCCAAGTGACCGGTGGCTTTTCGGGATCAAGACCAGCTTCCTTGAACAGGTCCTTGTTCCAGTAAAGAGCCTTGGTCGAGAATGCGACCGGGGAGCCCCACTGAGTGCCATCAAAGGTGACCGTGTCGGGGATGTAATTGTAATAGGCTGCTTTTTCGGCATCGGACATCGGCATTGCAACGATCAAATCGTTGGCGGCGAGCTGCTTGAGGGCGCGCGAGCCGATATATGCCAAGCCAACAGGGGTGCCGGCGACAGCAAGGGTTGTTACCTTGTTCTGGCATTGCCCCCAACCAACGACCTCGACTTCGACCTTAAAGCCGGGATTGGCAGCTTCCCATTTCTTGATCGTATCAAGGTGCACCGGGCTTGGTGTATCACCGCATTCGACGAACGAGATCGACTGGTCCTGGGCAACGGCCAGTGCGGTCGACGCCAGCAGCGCTACCAGCGCACCGCTGAGGATTTTTCCGTGTTTGTTCATATTATTCCCTTCCCTTCCTGCTACTGCCCCAAATCGGGGCGAGTTCTATTGCTTCACGGCACCGGCCGTCAGGCCAGCAACGAGATAGCGTTGTAGAAATACTATCAGAATGAGCACTGGCGTTATGCCAACAAAGCTGGCAGCCATTAGCTCGTTCCACACCACTTCCTGACGGCCGAAATAGGCAAACAGACCAATCGGTAAGGGCATGAACTCGGTCTTGGAGTTGAATGTCAGCGCAAAGATGAACTGCTGCGCGTAGGCTCCAATAAATGTTGTGATGGCGACGACAATGATGCCGGGCATGGCAATCGGCAGGATGACGCGGCGCAATGTATAGAGGCGGCTGGCGCCATCCACCCAGGCGGCTTCATCCAATTCGCGTGGGATGCGCATCATATAGGTGCGCAACAGCCAGATCGCCGTCGGGATCAAAAATGCTACGCCGGGCACGATCATGGCAAAATAGGTGTTGAGCAAGCCAAGAGAGCGCATCAGGCGAAACAATGGGATCAGCAGTACAGCGCCCGAGAACATGTTGACCGCGAGGAACGCCCCGAGGAGCGCGCCACGTCCGGGGAATGGAAACCGCGCAAAAGCGTAGGCGGCGGGCACGACCAGGATCAGCACGACAATGGTTGCCACCGATGAGATAAACATTGAATTGGCGATGTAGCGCCAAAAACCCGGCACGCTTTCCCACATGGTGAAATAGGCGGTCAGCGAGCCGTTCTTCGGCCAGAAGCTGTAGGGCGAGGAGAACAGCGCTGACAATGGCTTGAGCGAGACCATGAAGCCTTCGATGAAAGGCGCCAGCACGAAGAACAGGAACAGCGCGATACCGGCATAGATCCCGACCACTTCATACCATTTGTAGCGGTCGATCATGGGCTTGTTGCTCATGCCTTTTCTCCCGTATTGATTTTGCCGACCACGCGGAAATAGGCGAGGCAGAATAGAGACAGGAAGATACAGATCATCACGGCACGGGCGGCACCCTCACCATATTTGTAGGAGCCGATTGCCACGCGATAGGTATCTATGATCATGGTCGTGGTGGAGCCCGACGGCCCGCCGCGCGTCAAAATCCAGATGATGTCGAAGGAATTGAACGTGGCAATCAGGGACAGCATCGACATGGTCACGAGTGCCGGGATGATCATTGGCAGCGTTATGCGGCGGAAGCGGTAGAGGCGCCCGGCGCCGTCTGTCCAGGCAGCTTCATAAAGATCGCGCGGAATGGACTGCATGGCGGCCAATAGATAGATGGTGACCAACGGCACGCCGATCCACACGTCGGTGACAATTGTTGCCCAGAACGCTGTGTCACCATAGGCGAGCCATGCAACCGGGCCATCGACGAGGCCGAAATTTTGCAGCAGGCCCGAGATCATGCCGAACTGGCCATTGTACATCCAGCCCCACATGAAAATGCCGATAGCCATCGGTACAATCCAGGGCGGCATGGTCAAAATACGGAACAACGCCCTACCCGGTACTGCCGCATTGAGCATCACGGCCCCCAGTGTGCCGATGACCATTTTGAACAAGACTGAAAAGAACGTCCAAACAAAGGTCCGGATGATAACCTGCTCGAAATTGGCCCGGAAAATCTTCTCGTAATTTGCGCCCCCAACCCAATCATAAGTTGGACGGAGAGCAGCGTTGGTAAAGCTGAGGTTGACGGTATCAACCAAGGGATAGGCGACGATCCCGATAATATAGAGCAGCGCGGGGGCTAACAGGGCGAAGGCAAACAATGAAGCATTTCGGGACCCTGTCATGGCCACCTCCTACTGGTTTTTGCCGAGAGCAGCGTCAAATCGCTGCCAGATCGGGGCCATGTCAATGACTGTCCGCGTCTTGCGCGCCTCATCCATGGTGAGAGCCAAAATGCCGGCCTCAAGCGCATCGACCACGGAAACCGGCAGTGGCTCGCCACCCACAATATGTTTGGCAAGATCAGCGGTCATTTGCTCATCTGCCCCATAGTGCTGGGAAAGCTCGGTCGTCACATAGGTTTTGTCAATCAACTTGTCGGCCGTTCGACTGTCGTGAACGCGGAAATAGTTGCGGATAAAGTCGCCCTCAGCCATTCCCTTGGCGCCCATGACGGCAAAGCGTCGGAAGTCGTCGGGAACATTGAGGTTGGTGTGAAATGCCAGCGATGAGCCATTCTCATATTGGACGATGGCGGTTTGAAAATCGATGATGTCGCCGTCGCTGTCAAAAACCTTGTCGGTGCCCATCCAGCCACTCGGCTTGCGATGATAGACTTCCATGTCATTGATGCCATTGGCTTCTGGCGCATTTTTGGGAATGAACGTCTTGCGCCCGCCAAAACTCGAAACATAGGCAGGCCGACATCCCATTACCCCATTGTACAGGTCGAGGTCGTGACAACATTTTTCGAGCATGAAACTGCCTGAAAAACGCTCGTAACGCCGCCAATCCCGCATGAAAAATGCCCCGTGATAGGGCGGGATATGCTCGGAAGCCTCGATAGAAACGATATCGCCGAGCATCCCCTTTGCCTGAGCCATGCGAAGATCGACATACAAGGGCGCATAGCGCAACACCAGGCCGACCATCAGATTGTCCGAACCATACCGGGCAATCAGCTCTGCCAACTCCATGGTCTCTTCGATGGTCGTAACCACCGGCTTTTCAGTGAAAATCTTCTTGCCGCGTTCCAGGCCCGTACGAATGTGGCCGAGATGCATGTGATTGGGCGAACCAACCATGAGCAGATCAAGGTCCTCGGAATCAAGCATGGTTTCGAGGCTGGGGATTGATCGTCCCATCGAGACGCCACGCTCCTCGGCGTAGCTCAAACCAGCGGGGGCATCGTCGACATAGCCGACGACGTCAAAGTCTGAAACCGTCTCGGAAAAGACGTGGGCAAGATATCCCATCCTGAAACCGAGACCGACAATCCCTACCTTCATGCGCCCCTGTCCGTAACTTTCGCCCGATTTTCAGTCAGGCGATGCCGCATCGCTTTTTCTGTAAACTATTTTCAAGATTAGGTTCATAATCCCGAACATGTCAACACTATTTCCCAACCAATTCAATACCAATCCAGACCACCTTGATTTTGCTTAATAATTGGTCGGTACCGCTTAAAATCCGGGCAGAATGGCTGTCATATTTTTGTATTCCCCTGTGGACAGGCGAACAAAAAACAGGAAGATATTGCGACTAGTGTGTTGGTCTGGCGTCCAATTGGTGAAAGTTTGCATGGCCGATTATGAAAATTTAGAACACGACAGCCGCGCTTATGGTGCCCAGACATTCGGGGGCTACGCATGACCGGGCCACGGTACGTCCAACGGTTGACCATGCTGATTTTCTTCCTGCAACCCATCGCGTTTGGTAGCTGGCTGCCTCGGATCCCGGATATTCAGGGCTTTCTGGGCCTTGGCCCCGCCGCATTGGCCTTTGCGCTACTGGGCCTGCCCTGCGGCACTCTATTGACCTTACCATTTGCTGGACCACTGGTCGAGAAACTGGGCGCGCGCCGCGCGATATGGCTGGGCTTTATCTTTTATTGCGTCGCCATCAGCTTGCCTGGATTTTCGACGAGTGTACCGTTTCTTTTTGGCGCCCTGTTGTTGACCGGGTCGTCAATGTCATTTCTCGAGCTTGGTTTGAACGTCAAAGCGGATCGCGTTGAGAAGGCGACTGGCGACGGCATCATGAGCCGCTCTCACGGCTTCTGGTCACTGGGCATAATGGCAGGCAGCATCATTGGGTCGGTTCTTGCCGGCGTTGGCGTGCCGCCGCAATGGGCGATCATGGGCGTGTCCATCCTCACCCTGCCCTTCGCCCTGCTGACTGCCGGTAAATTGCCCGACTATGGGCGGCGGCCCGCCAGCCCGTCGGTGACGCGCACCTCGCGATGGAGAATGCCCGATTGGGCACTGATTGGCATTTCGCTATTTGTGTTCGGCATCACCATGACAGAAGGCGCGATTGCAGATTGGTCTGCTGTATTCCTTCGCACCATATTTTCGGCCTCACCGGCCGAAGCGGGGCTCGGCTACTCTGTCTTTGCGCTGATGGTTGCGAGTGGACGCTTCGGTGGCGATTATCTGCGCAAGCGGTTCGGCGCCGTCGCGTTGGCGCGGGTCTGTGGCGTTCTGGCGATTGTGGGTGTGGCGACGTTGCTGGCGGCACCGACTTCGGTCGTTGCGCTCGTCGGCTTTGCTGTGGTGGGGCTCGGGGTATCCGTTGGCTTCCCGTTGGCCGTTACCGCCGCCGCGGCGCTCACGGGCCGAGCATCGTCAACCAATCTTGCCGTGCTTTCGTTTATCGCGCTGCTTGGTTTTCTGGTCGGGCCACCGGTGATCGGATTTATCGCTGAGCACGTTGAAATGCGGCTGGGCCTTGCGGCATTGGTGCCGTTTCTTGTTATCAGCTTGCTGTTGACAGGCAGGCTTTCGCCCAAGCCGCAACATCCCCTTGAAGAAAATCCCGAGAGCCGGGTGCCAGGAGTTTTATGATGCGTATTGCCGTGGCCGGTTTACACACCGAATGCAGCACCTACAATCCGGTGCTGGCCCGTGAGGAAGATTTCACCGTGGTGCGTGGGGCGGCGATGCTCAAGAGCGACTATTTCAATTTCCTGACCCACTTTCCTGCCGAGTTCGTCACCATCCTTCACGCTCGTGCCATCGCAGGTGGTCCGGTTGAGCGGACAATTTATGAGCAGTGGAAAGCCGAGATCATTGAGGGCCTGAGATCGGCCATGCCGCTGGACGGTGTCTATCTGGCATTGCACGGGGCGATGTTCGTTGATGGTATGTTTGACGCTGAAGGAGATCTGATTTCCGCGGTGCGCGAGACAGTTGGTGACAAAGTACTGATTGCCGCGAGCTATGATTTGCACGGCAATCTGAGCCAGAAAATCGTCGACAATCTCGATATGTTTTCCACATACCGCACCGCGCCGCACATCGACGTGCCGGATACGATGCGTCGCGCCGTTTCCATGCTGGTTCGCGCGCTGCGGACGGGCGTTCGGCCTTCGATAATCTGGGCACCAGTGCCGGTTTTACTGCCGGGCGAACGCACCAGCACGCAGGACGAGCCAGCGCGTAGTTTTTATGTCCAATTGTCAGCTCTTGAAAACCGAACTGGTGTTTGGGATGCGTCTTTTCAGGTTGGCTATGTCTGGGCGGATGAGCCGCGTGCGACCGCCTGCGCTGTTGTTACCGGCACCGATCAGTCGGCTATGCAGCAAGTTGCGACCGAACTTACCCAGCAATATTGGGATCTGCGCGGCGCTTTTAAATTTGGCACAAAGACGGGAAGCATTGACGAGTGCGTCAAATGGGCGATGGCTGCGACAACCGCCCCGGCGATTATTGCAGAATCGGGTGACAATCCCACCGGGGGTGGCGTTGGTGATCGGGCCGAATTGTTGGCAGCCCTAATGGAACGAAATGCGCTGGGCGTTATTTTTGCGGGCATTGCCGATGCTGCAGCAACCAAAGCTGCATATGAGGCGGGTGTCGGCGAGGTAATCCGTGTCAAAATCGGGGGAAGCCTTGATCCATCAAGCGCTCCGGTTGAGGTTGCGGCAGAGGTCATTTTATTGCAGGCAACCGACAAGGAGCTATTGCGCGAGGCCGTGTTGCGCATCGGTGGGATTGATCTGGTTGCAACAGCCAGGCGGCGGCCGTTTCACAATTTTGGGGATTTCGAGCGTTTGGGGCTGAACCCGCGCGATGCCAAAATTGTGGTGGTGAAATCGGGTTATCTGTCGCCGGATCTGGCGCCGATCGCCAATCCTTCGCTGATGGCGCTGTCGCCGGGGGTCGTTGACCAGTTTGTTGAGCGGCTGCCCCGCGCCCATAAACTCGGTTCAGTCTATCCTTTTGACAAGGAGTTTGAGTGGAGCCCGCACGTGCGATCGTCGGCGCGTACTAACAGTTGAGCAATTGAGGAAAGCGCTTTGCTTTGCCTGCCGTTTTGCCTAGCTTGCGGGCGCCGATGACTTAGGAGTGCCCGGTGAGCCAGCCATCCAGCGCCGTTCAGCAAAATGTTCAGCCGGGGCAGTATGTTCAGCCAGTCATTGCCGGGGCGCTGGCAGCCATAGTTGGCTATGCCAGCACCTTTGCGCTGGTGCTGGCGGCATTGGCGGCGGCTGGTGCGTCGCCGATACAGGCGGGGTCTGGGCTGCTATCGCTCTGCCTTGCAATGGGTGTGCTCAATATTGCAGCTAGTTGGCGCAGTCGCATCCCCATCAGCTTTGCCTGGACGACGCCGGGGGCCGCATTTCTGCTCAGTGTCGGTGAACCTGTCGGCGGGTACCCAGCCGTAACGGGTGCCTTTCTTGTTGCTGCTGCACTGATTGTGCTGGCGGGGATGATTAAACCCTTTGCGCGTCTCATAGCACTGATTCCCGCCCCGCTTGCCAATGCCATGTTGGCGGGAATGTTGCTGTCCCTGTGTCTGGCGCCCTTTACGGCCATTGCCGAATTACCCTGGTTTGCCCTGCCGATTGTGCTGGCCTGGGCGTTGGGGCTGAAAATCGCCCGGCGCTATGCAGTGCCGCTCGCGGTGGCGGTTACCGGTATCATTTTGATCACTACGACTCATTTGCCGCCTGGCACGTTTGATAGCGGTTGGCCAAGCCTCAACTTTGTCACGCCGGTGTTCACCATGGACGCCATTGCACGCATCGCGCTGCCGCTCTTTATTGTCACGATGGCCTCGCAAAACCTGCCGGGGCTGGCCGTAATGCAGGCCAATGGATTTCAGCCCAAGCCCGCCCCCTATTTATCGTCACTGGCATCGCCAGCGCCGTTACTGCGCTGTTTGGAGGGCTAACGGTCAATCTGGCCGCTATAACGGCGGCGATTTGCGCTGGACCCGAGGCGCATCCAGACCAGACCAAACGCTGGCCTGCGCCGATGTCCACCGGCGTGGTCTATTTGTTGCTTGCCCCCGCCGCCAGCCTCGCCGCCGCCTTTGTTGCCGCCTCGCCGCCGCTGTTGATTCAAGCTGTGGCAGGACTGGCGCTGATGACCAGCCTGGCTGCAGCGTTGAACGGTGCCCTCGATGCGGAAGACACCCGCCTGCCAGCAATCGTCACCTTTGTGGCGACGGCATCGGGCATTACCATTTTTGGCATTGGTGGTCCGTTCTGGGGGCTTGTCGCCGGCATCAGCCTATTGGTCATCATCCGGGTGGGAAAACAAGGAACCGCGCAGTGAATGAAACTGTCGGTTTGATTCTTGCTGGAGGATCGGGACAACGCCTTGGCGGTGTGCGCAAAGCTGATCTCAAGCTGGGCGGCACGAGGCTGCTTGATCGGGTTTCTGCGAGCACGGGGCTTGCCGACGTCATCGTTTCAATTGGCCACCATCCACCGTCAACATTCTCCAAATTTGAATCAGTGGTTGTGCCCGACCTTACAACCGAGACGGGCGGGCCGTTGGCGGGGCTTGCAGCTGCGGTCAAGCATTTGAGCAAACGGGCGCAAACACCTGAATTTATTCTGAGCACGGCAGTTGACGTTCCTTTTTTGCCCGCCAACTTCGGCTGTCGAATGCGGAATGGCATTGGCAGCAACGCTGCCGCCTTCGTTCAATGGGGTGACAATTTTTACCCGACCAACGCGCTTTGGCGGCTCAGAACCCTTGCCGACCTGCCCGACAGGGTTCAGCGCGGCGCAGCGCCAAAAAACCTTAAGCGCCTGTTGCAGGAAATCGGAGCAGTCCCTGTTACCTGGGACGATGCGTTCGATCCGTTTTCCAACGTCAACACGCTGGCGGACCTACTCGAACTTACCCGGCGTATCGACCGCAATTGAAGTCGATGGCACAAGATATTCACTTCAATATGAATTCAGGGCTTGGCAAAGCAAATCAACTTCGCTAAACGGACCTCGCTTTCATACGAAGCACACAAATGAGCATTCCGCGGTAGCTCAGTGGTAGAGCAATCGGCTGTTAACCGATTGGTCGTAGGTTCGAATCCTACCCGCGGAGCCATTTTGGTTCAGGCAGAACTGCCCATTTTCCCATGCACATTGGTCTGTCTGTCGTTCGTCGGCGTGGCGCTAGTGACCTTATTGCAAGGACATGTTGCGCTCTGGTCTTGGAGGCGGAAAAAACATTCTGGGCTATATAATTAGGTCAGCCAGATTGCTGACGGTCAGGTCGGGCTTGATGGGCGAGTGATGCTCTTCCGGTACACCGGTCTGGACCAGAACGGAGTAGACCCCTGCCCTTTGCCCGGCGGCAATGTCGGTTGCGATTTGATCGCCGATCATGATCGTTTGCTCGCGTGGCACGCCCAAAGCGGTGATCGCCCTTTCGATCAGGAAGGGCTCAGGTTTACCAATGATTTCGGGTTCTGTGCGACAAGCGGCGGCAATTGAGGCCAGTACGGCCCCGTTGCCGGGCAAGAACCCGCCTTCGGAGGGCAGCAGCAGGTCGGGATTGGTTCCCATGAACACCGCGCCACCAAGGATGAGCCGCACGGCCTTGCTCATTTTGACATAGTCGAACGCTGGATCCAGACCGACAACGACGCAATCGGCTTGCTCTTCACACAGTTCGAATCCAACAGCCTGAATGGCATCTGCAAGCGCGGTGCTGCCAATGACATAGGCCCGACTGCCGGAGGGCCAGCGCGAAGCCATAAGCGCGGCGGTGCCATTTGCGCTGGTTACAATGTGCTCGGGCACTGTAGCAACGCCGAGTTTGTGCAGTTTGTCGCAGACTTCTGCGGGCGTCCGGGTGGAATTGTTGGTGACAAAACAATAGGGAATGCAGCGTTCGTGCCAAGCCTCGAAGCTCTCGACGGCCCCTTCGATGGCCTCGCTGCCCCTATAAACCACGCCATCGAGATCGGCGATGATCCCCTTAACGGTGGGCATCGGCCGGGGACTTGGGTTGTTATTGGCCATTGAGTGCTCCGTCGCCGCGAAAAAGCGCATTGAACCCGACGAGATCCCGATAGAGCATTTGATATTTATCGAAGCGATCATTGTGGTAGGTCGCCATTGAAGGATCCGGCTCAAAGGTTTTGTCGAACTGCACCAGCCTGCCGACGGCATCGGGAAGCGATTTGCCAATCCCTTGCGAAAGGCCAGCAAGAATTGCGGCACCTAGTGCTGCAGTTTCGGGTGAGGCGCAACGCTTGAGCGGTTTGCCCAGAACGTCAGCGCGAATTTGGCACCAGTCGTCCGACATCGCGCCGCCGCCGCCGATGTTGATTTCGACCGGATCGCATGCAGCAGATTGTTTCAATGCATCAAAGGCGAGGCGCACCGAGTAGGCGACACCTTCCAACACGCCGCGTGCCATTTCGGCACTACCCGATGATGGATCAAGCCGAGCGAATACGCCACGGGAGGCACTGTCCCAAAGTGGCGCGCGTTCGCCTTGCAGATGTGGAAGAAAAATTGGTATGGAGGCGCCAGGTTCGGCTGCTCCACCCAAAGCCGCCGTTTCAGCTGCGGTTCGGCCCAACACATTCGCGAACCAGCCAAGCGCGGCACCGCCCGATTGGGTGGGCGCTGCATGCATCAGGATACCCTCATAGGGCGGAAATGTAATAACACCCGGTGTTGGGACTAGGGTCGAGGAGACAATGCCGGGGATTTCGCTGGTGCCGCTCTGATACATCGCGTCGCCGTCATTGACGACCCCCACACCGAACATACCGCCCCATGCGTCCATGGCACCGACCACCACCGGGGTTCCTGCACAAGGAAGGCCGTGCCTTACGGTTCCGACGACGTCAGTGAACCCCGCCAGCGGCGGCAACTTGTCGGCGGCGCCTTCGACCAGGTTGAGCAAATCCGCCACATAGCCATTCTTGTTGACCAGGCCAACGGCCGAAATCGGATCGCTCTGGACTGTACCGGTCAATTGCAGCACACAGTAGTCCTTTGGCAGCAACACGTGGGCTGTGCGGGCGTAAATATCTGGATCGGTGCGCGCCACGTGCGCCATGCGAGAAAGGGCATGGCTTGCATCAATGGGCATGGGCGCGCCAAGCCAAGCCGTTTTTTGCTCATTGCTGGTTCGCGCCTCGATCCCGGCGGCATCCTCGGCTGACCGGCCATCCTGCCATGTCATAGCTGGCAAAAGCGGTATGCCGCTTTGATCGACAAAGATATGGGTGTTGACCTGACTGCAAATGCCGATGGCCTGCAATCCTGCTAAATCGTGGGCTTTGGCAAAGCTTTCCAACGCCCCCGACACTCCCTTCATCCAGTCAGTGGGGTCTTGTTCGGCATAACCGGGCTTCGGACGACGGGTTGGGTGAGGAAGCGAATAGCCTGCCAGTCGGAAACCTTTCTCATCAATCAGCACGGCTTTTGTTGCGGTCGTGCCGACGTCGATACCGATCATAGTGTATTTTGCCACGTCCGGTTCCCAATATCTCTAGCCCTAATTCAACCTATCCCATATGGTGCCCAACGGAAAAAAGAAACCATGTGCAAGCCGTTACCGATCGCACAGCAGGGGGAACAATCAACATGACGCAACGTAACCGGACACTTCGCACCTTTCTTGCAACAACCGCACTGGTCGCAACCGGCCTCGCCGCCACAGGTGCCCTTGCGCAGTCCAAGGTAGCCGTAATTACACCCTATCTGGCCCAACCGGGGACGCAGTTCTATGTCGAGGCGTTTGAGGCCGCTGCGAAGGACAAGGATTGGGACGTCAATGTCATTGATACAGCGGGCGACGTCGCTGCTGTCATCAGCCGCATTGAAGATATGGTCACCCAGAACGTTGACGCCATTGTTCTCAATGTCGATCCCAGTCAGGTCAGTGCCGGATTGCAGGCTGCGGCAGAAGCTGGCATTCCGGTTGTTGGTATGGATGCGGGCAGCGATCCGTTGCTGGTCACCAATGTTACCAGCAACGGCTATGCCATGGCGGCTGAAACCTCGACATATGTTGCAGACCGAATTGACGGCGAAGGCAATGTGGTGATGTTCGTTTTTGAAGCGTTCCCACCTGTGCAAGTGCGCAGTGTTGTTGCCGATGCGGTGTTTGGCAATTTTCCCGACATCAATATTCTCGACCGGGTGACCCCGGACGTCTCAGATGGCGGCATTGCCGATTCTCGCGCCAAGATGGAAGCCATTCTGGCCGCAAATCCGGAGCCGGGCAGCATCAAGGCAGTCTGGGCTGCCTGGGATCAGCCAGCACTGGGTGCGCTGCAGGCAATCGAGGCCGCTGGCCGCGACAACGAAGGCATTGTCATCACTGGCATTGATGCCAATCCGCAGGCGCGCGAAGCCATTGAATCGGGTGGCAATTTCGAAGCAACGGTCGCTCAGGATTTTAAGGGAATTGGCTCGACCGCCGCTGACGTTGTCAGCCGCATTTTGGCAGGTGAGGAGATCAAGCAGGGCGTTGTATACGTACCAACCAAGCTTGTGACCATTGCCAACGCGATGGCTGACTGACGATCCCACATTGCTGCCAGCGGGATTGCCCGCTGGCAGGGAAATCTGCATGCCCCTGCTTACCCTTAAAGATGTGACCAAGGCCTACGGCGGGGTTCCTGCCCTCAAGGGCGTGGATATGGACATTGCGCCGGGCGAAATTCATGCGCTGATGGGCGAGAATGGCGCAGGTAAATCCACGCTGATCAAAATTCTTGCCGGTGTTGTGGCGCCTGACCGAGCCGACATCCGTTTTGATAATGAGCCGGTCAGTATCGGCAATCCACAAAGTGCCCATCGACTTGGACTACGTTTCATACATCAGGAGTTCAACGTTGTTCCGGCGCTGTCGGTCGCAGAGAACATCTTTTTGGGCCGCGCCTATCCGCGCCGTGGCGGCTTCCTTGTCGATTGGCGGGCGCTGAACCAAGCCGCCAGAACGACGTTACACCGCCTCGGCATCAGCCATATTGACCCTCGCCGGGCTTTGGGCAGCCTGACTCTCGGGGATCAGATGCTGGTGCGAATTTCCAGTGCTTTTGTGGGGGAAGCAGGCACACCAGCGCGCCTATATGTTTTGGACGAGCCTACAGCATCGTTAAGTCGCGACGAGTCCCAGCGCCTCTTTACCGTCCTTGACGAGTTACGCAACAGTGGCGCTTCTGTGCTTTATGTTTCTCATCGGCTCGATGAGATCATGTCGATCTGCGACAAGGCGACGGTTATTCGAGACGGTCGAAGTGTCGATACAGGCTTGATCGCCGACATTACCCACGACGATCTGGTGACGCTGATGATCGGCCGGAGGGTAGAAGAAGCCTATCCACCACGGGTTGGCGTACCTTCAACTACGGTCATGTTCAGCGCCCAGAGTCTTGCAATTCGAGGCGGTAGATCGCTGACATTTGACGTCAAGGCGGGAGAAATCCTCGGCATTGCGGGGCTGGCGAATGTCGGACAGCGCAACGTCTTGAGGACACTGTTCGGGGATATTTCCGCTGCTGGTGGGGCAATGCTGCTTGGTGACGCGCCCTATCGGCCGAAAAGTCCTGCGGACGCCTGGCGGACGGGTATCGGTTATGTGCCGCGTGAACGGCGGTCTGAGGGATTGATCCTGTCCCGACCAATATTTGAGAATGCCTCCCTACCCCATCTGGCGCAGCAAAGTCTTTGGCGCAGTTTTCTGACCCCTCGACGGGAACAGCGTAGCGCCGTGTCGCAGGGAGAGCTGGTGCGGCTCAAGGCTGCCGGACCCAAGCAGCGGGTGCGCGAACTTAGCGGCGGCAATCAGCAAAAGGTTGTGTTTGCTAAAGCGCTTGCGGGGGAAGTGCAATTGCTTCTGCTTGATGAACCGACCCGAGGGGTCGATGTTGGGGCCAAGTTTGATATTTATACGATCATTCGCGAAATGGCGGCACGCGGTATGGGGGTGGTTCTGGTCTCCTCGGATCTGCCCGAGCTGTTGGGCATGGCCGACCGCATTGCCGTGATGCGCGAGGGCGCCATCACTGACATTATCAACGCCGCCGACACCGACGAAGAACAGCTTCTCAATCTTTGCTACGGTCGCACCACAGGTTAACATCATGCTCACATTACTGCGGCGCTACGGCACCCTTATCGGCTTTGCTGCTATTCTCCTGTTTTTCTGGATCAGCCTGCCCGACACATTCATGACGGCGCGCAACTGGCTGAATATTTCACAGCAAATGTCGATGTTGATCGTAGTTGCGGCGGGCATGACAATTGTTATGGTCATGGGTGATTTCGATTTGAGCGTTGGCTCAATGGCCAGCCTTGCCGGTATTGTCGTGGCGGTAATGTTCACCTTCGACCTACCCATCTGGGCGGCGGTATCGCTGGCTCTGATGGTGGGGCTGGCTGGCGGCGCCATCAATGGCGTTTTGATTAGCGTTATCGGCATATTGCCGTTTGTTGCCACTTTGGCGACCTTGACCATGCTGTCGGGTCTGGCGTTTGTGGTGAGTGGCGGCAAGACGATTTCAGGGAGGGTTATTCCCGAAGGATTTTCCGGGTTCGCGCGTGGCGGGTTGTCATTGGGCGAATGGAACGGGGTTGCGATTGCCCTTCCCAATCTGACGCTGGTTGCAATCGTCATCGTGGCGTTGGTTTGGGTTCTGTTGGAGCAAACGACATTTGGACGACGGCTTTATGCCATTGGCGGTAATATTGAAGCGGCTCATTTGAGCGGGGTGGCGGTGCGCAAGCTCAAGCTGATTGCCTTTGCCCTTACGGGTAGTACTGCAGCACTTGCCGGCATCATGTACGCCAGCCGCGTTGCCTCTGCCAATCCGACGCAGGGCAGCAGCCTGATGCTCAACGCGATTGCCGGGGTTTTCCTTGGCTCTACCTTCAGTGAACACGGTGAACCCCGAATTCTCGGGACCATTCTCGGTGTGCTCATTCTGGGCATTCTGGATAATGGGCTTACCCAACTGAGCGTTGACAGCTATGTGCGCCAGATTCTTGTGGGGGGGATCATCATTCTCGCAGTTTCCACCAGTTCGCTGACAAAGCATTTGCGCGCCTGATTTACGCGTCTACGTTGAGCAACGTTAGCAACAGGGAACCTCCTGAGTTGTTCGCTGTTGTCTTTTTATGTCCGGCACTTGTCCTCGAAATATAACGAAACGATTTTATTCAGGGTCTACAATCACCACGATCGCGAGGAGGGATTGATGCCCAGCGATGCGGAGTTGGCAGCACAAGAGGATCGTGGGCGACAGGCAAATAGGCCGGGTGCCATCCCCCTTAAGGGTTGGAAAGACATCGGTTGGAGGATATTCCGCTCTATCGGTCAAGACAGAATTTTGCTGACCTCGGCCGGGGTAACATTCTATCTGCTCTTCGCCCTCGTGCCGACACTGACGGCGTTCGTGTCGGTCTATGGGCTGTTCAATGAACGCTCCACTGTTATCGATCAGGTGTCACTATTGGTTGGGATCGTGCCGACCAGCGGCATCAATATCATAACCGATCAATTGACCCGACTGGCTGGGGAGAGCGACGGCGCGTTGGGATTTGCTCTAGTCATATCGCTCAGTGTCGCCTTCTGGAGCAGCAGCGCAGGGATCAAAGCGCTTTTTCAAGCAATGAACGTCGCCTATCTGGAAACCGAAAAACGCTCATTTATCGTGCTGAACCTGATAGCACTCAGTTTCACGGTGCTGGGTGCCATCGCGGGGCTACTGATTGTTGCTGTGGTATTGGTAATGCCAACGGTGCTCAATTTTCTGCCGGGAAGGAGCGGGCTGGAGTGGCTGGTTCGGATTACCGGTTATCTGGCGATGCTGATGGTGTTGGTCGTTGGCATAGCCTCGCTTTACCGATGGGGTCCGAGCCGCGAGGATGCCAAATGGCGCTGGCTCACACCGGGTGCCGGGTTTGCGTTGATAGCGCTGAGCGCAACTTCAATTGGTTATTCCTGGTATGTCTCCAATGTGGGAGACTACAATGCTGCCTATGGGTCGCTTGGCGCCTTGATCGGCTTTTTGACGTGGATCTGGATATCGGTGACGATTGTCATTCTTGGCGCAGAATTCAATTCGGAACTGGAACATCAAACCGCGCAGGATACCACGACCGGACCTGACGAACCCCTGGGCGAAAGGGGCGCCTACATGGCCGACACCATCGGCCAGGTGTGGCCGCCGGCGCGCGGGGACAAATAATTTTCCTGTGATGCCAGACCGGCCCGATTTTCCAGATTCAGGGGCAACTCTCCCAGGCAATGTGCGTTCTGCCCATAGTCGCAACGCAAGGAGAGCTTTCATGGCCGCACTCACCGAGACCGAAATCCGCGAACGCGCTTATCAGCTTTGGCAACAAGCTGGATCACCATCTGATCAGGAAAAGCAGTTTTGGTATGAAGCTGAGCAAGAGTTATCCGATGGCAGTCGCCAGGCCCAAATATTGGACAATGTTTCTGCGCCGAAATCACCGCTGCCGTCTGGGGTATTGAGCCGTTAGCAAAGCTGCCGGGTCGCTGCGATTTTCGCGACGACCCGGCCAATTTTTGCAGCAGCGCAAAACGCGCACGTCGCATTTTGGTCACGGGCGGACCTGACGTCGCAAACGCATCCACGATCTCGATATGGGTGTCGTGGACCGCCTCATATTGCGGTGCGACCGTCGCAAACGCTCTTCAACTACTTTGCAACACTTGACCAAGAAGTCGCGTCATTTTCCCCAGCGAAGCGATTTTGCTTTGAATGCAAACGTGTTTGCTGAATAAGGGACACTCTTTCAGCTTGGGTATCGTCGCGTTCTATGTTGACACTTCTCCGCAAAAAACTAACTGGCCTTTCAAGGCCATGGAAGCGCGCCGTATTAATGGGCTTCGACGTCGTTGCGCTGCTTTTGGTGCTTTGGCTTAGTTATTCGCTCCGACTGGGAACGCGATTTGTTCCCGATGATAGCCAGCTAGCCCTGATGGCCCTGGCGCCGATTGTCGCTTTGCCGATCTTTGTCCGAATGGGACTTTATCGCGCGGTTATCCGCTACCTGCCCGAGCGGGCGATCTGGACCATTTTTTGGGCCATGACGCAGGCGACGCTGATCTGGCTTGCCATCCTGTTTTTTGCCGAAATCACGCGCGTTGTGGTGCTGCCCAGATCTATTCCGGTCTTTTACTGGATGTTCGGCCTGATCGTGATTTCGGGAAGTCGCTTTGCCGCCAAAGCGCTCCTGTGGTCACCGATTCGCAAAGCCTTTCAGGGCGGTGAGGTCTTTATTTATGGCGCTGGATCGGCGGGACGTGAACTTGCCATGGCGCTCCGCGCACAGGGTTCCCAGTATGTCGCGGGTTTCCTTGATGACGACAAAGCGCTGCAAGGGCGTGACGTTTTAGGCATTCCCGTTCACGCGCCCCAACATCTGGATAAGCGAATTGGGGATTTCGGCGAAACCGAAGTACTGCTTTCCATTCCTTCGATCAGTACCGAGCGTCGCCGTCAGATTTTCAACGATCTGAGCAAGCATGAGGTGAAGATCCGTACGCTTCCAGCCATCAGCGATCTGGCGTCAGGAAAATATCTGGTCGGCGAACTGCGCGAAATCGACATTGACGATCTCCTGGGTCGCTCTTCGGTGCCGCCCGATCCAAATTTGCTGCGCGAAATGGTTGCTCACAAGGTCATTCTGATCTCCGGTGGTGGCGGTTCAATTGGATCTGAACTGGCAAAGCTGGTGGTAAAGTGGGCGCCCCGGAAACTGGTTATTCTAGAAGCAAATGAATTCGTTCTGTACCAGATTGAGCGCGTGCTCAAAGGGCTGGGCGACCTGGATGTGATCCCCGTGCTGGGATCAATCACCGATGCAACATTGGTCGCTCGCACCCTTCGGCGCCATGGCGTTCAGGTTGTGTTTCACGCGGCGGCCCACAAGCACGTACCGTTGGTTGAAGCGAACGTGTTGGAAGGGGTCCGAAACAATGTTTTCGGAACCCAGACGTTAGCGCGGGCAGCGCTCGATGGTGGTGTCGAGTCGTTCGTCTTGATCTCGTCGGACAAGGCAGTCCGTCCAACCAATGTAATGGGTGCAACCAAGCGTTGGGCCGAACTGATCGTTGGGCACTGCGGTGCAATTGCCAAGTCGGAAGACAGAAATCAGCGCTTCTGCGCCGTTCGATTTGGCAATGTCTTGGGCTCCAACGGCTCAGTGGTCCCGCTGTTCAAGGAACAGATAGCCGATGGCGGGCCGGTCACTTTGACGGATGATCGAATGACGCGATACTTCATGTCGATCCACGAAGCGGCCGAACTGATCGTTCAGGCTGGCGCTCTATCTGAGGGTGACGATATTTTCCTTCTGGAAATGGGCGAACCCGTACGCGTTCGCGATCTGGCTGAAAACATGATCCGGCTGGCCGGTTTGACCGTTCGCGATGACAATAGTCCCGCCGGTGACATTGAGATTTCGACCATTGGACTGCGTCCTGGCGAGAAACTTTATGAAGAGTTGTTTTACGATACCAATAACGTTGACCGGACCATTCATCCAAAAATTTTACGGGCGGTGAATGGTGCCCACGCCCACAACGATGTCGAAAGTGCGTTGGAGGAACTCAGACAAGCATTTACCGACGAGAGTGAACCGGAAGTTCGCCGCATTCTTTTTGAATTCATTCAAAAAGATAACGTTGATGGTGCAACGGGCAGCTAGAATAACCATGGTGACCAATGTCTCGCCCTCAGTTTGCGCAAAAGACCGGTGCCAAGCCAAATGCACGAACCTCAGGGCCCAGGCCGCCCAAGTGGCGATCTTGATCATCCATGTTAGGCACTGCGGCCACGCAACAAAAATCGGGATTGAACCATGACTATTGCCGTTGTCGGAGGCACCGGATTTATCGGGGTTGAACTGGCCAAGCGCCTGCACGCCCACGATCAGGATGTCGCGGCGATTGCTCGGGGTCGTGAGGCGGTTCGCCTGCCCAAAGACGTGGCCTTCGTCGAGGCGGATCGGATGGACGCTGCACGCATGGCCGCAGTCCTTGATGATATCAGGCCAAGTGCGGTCATAGATATTTTCACGATCAGCCTGCGGAACACACAATCGGTGCTCGATGCCGTTGGTCGTATCGGTGGGCGCTATGTGATGGTGAGTTCTACTGATGTTTATGCCAACTATGGCGGTTTGCTGAAGATGGAGGCACCTCCTGTTCGAAGCGAACCCGCGACGGAGGATCTGCCGTTACGGTCATTGCGATATCCCTACCGTGGTAATCCAAGGCGTCCCAAAGGGGTCAAAGACGATCTGTTTGAAGATTACGACAAGCTGCCGATTGAAGAAGCAGTGCGAGCTGACAATCGATTTGAGACAACTATCGTTCGCCCGCCGATGATTTTTGGCGAAAATGACAAACAAAACCGGTTCGGTTGGGTTATCGACAATACCGAACGTGGCAAACCACTCACCATTGACCGCCGCGCCGCCGGCTGGCTGAACTCCTATAGCTATGTGGCCGACGTCGCAGAGTCTCTGGCGTTAGCCGCGGTCCATCCTGCCGCTGCGGGGCGCACATATAATGTGGCGCAGCCTAAGGACAGAACCGTAAAACAGTGGGCCGAGACCATCATTGATATTATGGGGCTTGAATGCGAAGTGATCACTGTCGAGCCTGAGGCGAACGGGATCATGGCGGATAGAGCGCAAAGTTCCGATTTGCGCTATCCGCTAACGCTGGACAGTCGACGCATCAGGGACGAATTAGGATTTGTCGAAACGCTCCCTGAGTCAGAGGCATTGCGCAGGACTATCGCGTGGGCGAGGCCCAAACCCTAAGGCCACAATCAGGCATTGACTTTGATTGGCCATAATTTAGTCTGGCTAAAATTGACAGACTGGAGAACTTATTGTCGGTGCCTGGGATCGAAGTCACGACTGCCCTGAAAGCGAGTGAATCGTCCATCAGCGCAACGCTGGGAGAACGTTTGCGTGCGCGCCGAAAAGCCATTGGCAAGACGCTGAAACAAGTGGCGGACGACGCTTCGCTGACGGTGGGCTTTATTTCCCAGATCGAGCGTGGCATTTCCACGCCGTCCCTCGCCTCACTCTACAATGTTGCTCACGCACTGGATTCAAGTGTCGATCATTTCCTGTCCAAGGCGCCCGCGCGCCATCATAGCGTTGTCAGCCATTCCGGGCAGCGCCAGATCTATCATGTTGGCGACACGACACGATTTTACGAGTTTTTGGAAACCGGCTTTCCCGGCGCCAAGCTCAACGCCTGCCTGTCTCACGTACCGCCCGGCCACGTATCGGAAACGATGAGCCACGAAGGCGAGGAGTTTGTTTATCTGGTGAGTGGCAAAATGCGCTATGCCGTCAATGGTGTGGAGTATCTACTCAATGCGGGTGACACGCTGCACATTGACTCCAGAACGCCGCATAGCAGCGCCAATATTGGCAGTGAAACGGCGATTGAACTCTGGGTTGGTACCATGCAGTTGTTTCCCCAATGAGTACCTCACGCCGCCCACCCACGATCGAATTGTTGGCTGCGTTGGCACGCGGCCGAGACCCGTTCATCGATGTCTTCAACCGGACAATGCTGGACATCCCAGCTATCGAGTGCGTCACGCTGCTGGCAACAGCGCCAGACCGCTCCGTCATTCATCGGGTTGGCTCCAGCGATCCGGGACGATTTCCGATTGGTGGGTTTGATCCCATTGATGACGGCACCTGGTGCCGGCGGATATTTGGCGACAAGCAACCAATCGTTGCCAATGATCCATTGCAAATGCGAGCCTTTGTCCCTGAAACGGATGATCTGGTCGCGATGGGTTACGAAGCCATTGTTTGCATGCCAATTGTTATCGCCACTGATATGCGCGGCACGCTGAACGTTTTGGGCGAGGCCGGGGCATTTGCTCCCCCTGCCCTCGCCGAAATCGAAGCGATGTTGCCGTTTGCGGCGCTCATCTTTACTTTCGAGGGGATCGAACTGCCATGATCCCTTTTCAACCGGCAAAGACCGGACTTTCAATAACAACTAGGGAGACTGCCATGCGCCTGTACAAGACCATTGTGGCGGTCGCGCTTGGAGCGGTTATGTCCGCTTCAGGGGCGATTGCCGAAACGCCGAAAAATACGTTGGTCATCGCCGACGCCATTGACGACATCATTACGCTTGACCCCGGTGAAGTCAGCGAAGTTGCCGGAGTGCTGACAAGCCAGCAGATTTATCAACCGCTGGTGACATTCGACGTCAGCGACCCGACCAAAATTACGGGCGTTCTGGCCAAAAGCTGGGAGGTCTCACCCGACGGCAAGACCTTTACCTTCAAGATGAACCCAGATGCCAAGTTCGCGTCGGGCAATCCTGTCACAGCTTATGACGCAGAATTTTCCCTGCAGCGCGTTGTGCTGATGGATTCGCGCATTTCGTTCATCCTCACCCAGTTCGGTTTCAACGCCGATAATGTGAAGGATTGGATCAAGGCAACCGATGACTCAACGTTGGTCATTCAGGTTGGCGACGTCTATGCGCCAAGCTTTTTCCTCTATTGCCTGTCCTCCTATACGGGCGGCATCGTCGACTCCAAAACTGTCATGGAACATGTGGTCGATAATGACTACGGCAATGCTTGGCTCAAGCAGAACAACTCGGCCGGTTCGGGACCCTATGTGTTGGGCAAGTGGGATCCAAAGCAGTCAATCCTATTGAACCGCAATGAGAATTACTGGGGCGCGGCGCCTGGCGTTGATCGCATTTTCATCCAGCAAATGCCCGAGAGTGCAACCCAGCGTCTTGCGCTTGAGAAAGGCGATATCGATATCGCCAACAAACTGCAGCCGGATGATTTTGACGCCATCGAGAACAATCCCGACATCAAGGTGCTGGAAGGCAATTCGAGCACGCTCTACTATTTTGGATTGAACGTGCGCAATGAAGCACTGAGCAACCCCAAAGTGGTTGAGGCGATGAAATATCTCGTCGATTACAAGGGAATTGCGGATACCATCGGTCGCGGCACACTTAATGTGCACCAGACGATGATCCCTGCCGGTTTCCTTGGGGCCATCGACTACAACCCCTACACGCTCGATATCGACAAGGCCAAGGAATTGCTGGCTGAATCGGGTGTGACGTTGCCGATTAAGCTTGAAACCGTGGTGTGGAATACACCGCCCTATACCGAGTTTGCTCAGGCAGTTCAGGCAACCATGTCCCAGGCGGGCATCAATCTCGACCTGCAGGTTGTTGACGGCCAGCAGTGGCTTGACCGGTATCGCTCGCATGATCTGGATATCTGGGTTGGACTTTGGGGTCCTGATTACCCCGATCCGCATTCCAACGTGAAAGCGTTCACCGTCAACACCAAGGACACGCCAGACGGTTCTGAAGGTCTTGCCGATCGCTTTGGTTGGGACGCCGGCAAGCTTTCCGCCGAGGCCATGGCTGCGGTGCGCGAGCAAGATACTGACAAGCGTCGTGCCATGTATGAAGCGATCCAGAAGGAACACACCAATAGCTCGCCATTCATCTATATGTTCCAGGATGCGCGCAAGGTTGCCGTTCGTTCGGACGTCAAGGGGCTGGTGCTGGGCATCACCTATTCCGATGATCGCTACGGCGGCGTGACGAAACAATAATCACCACACTCGGCCGGGGGCAACTCGCCCCCGGTTTCTCTTGTCGATTGGCAAATTCTTGACCCGTCCTGTTCCACCCGCGTTGCGTTTCGTTTTCGGCATCGGTTCTTGGCTGTTGACCGTGGCCATAACCCTTGTAGGTCTGGCTGCGCTGACATTCCTCATCGGACGGGTGGTGCCGATTGATCCCGTGCTCAGGATTGTTGGGGAAAAAGCGCCGCAGTCCGTTTATGACCGGGTGTTTCTCGAACTGGGACTGAACAAGCCGCTGTACCAGCAATTCTGGGAATATCTGGCGGCCTTACTCCGCGGCGATTTTGGCACATCATTTTCCACCACTCGACCGGTGCTGACTGATCTCCTTGATTTTTTTCCCGCCACGCTCGAACTCTCATCCCTGGGTCTGGTCTTGGGAATTGTTTTTGGCGTGCCCATGGGTGTGGCCTCTGCCTATTGGCATGAAAAGTGGCCTGATCATCTGATCCGTGTCATTGGACTTATCGGCTATTCCGTGCCGATTTTTTGGCTCGGGCTGGTCGGGCTTTTTGTGTTTTATTTCAAACTGGGCTGGGTCTCCGGGCCTGGACAGGTGGATGTGTTCTTCCAGGGTGTCGTCCCCCACGTCACCGGCTCAATCCTGATCGACAGTTCGCTCGCTGGGGAATGGGAAATCTTCTGGAACGCCGTCAGTCACATGACGTTACCGGCACTGCTGCTTGGCTATTACAGCCTTGCCTATATTTCGCGGATGACGCGCTCCGTCATGCTCGACCAGTTGAGCCGCGAATATGTGCTGACGGCGCGGCTCAAGGGGGCAAGTGAACTGCAGGTCGTAGTCGGCCACGCGCTGCGCAACGCAGCCATTCCGCTAGTAACGGTTGTGGCGCTGTCGTACGGCGGCCTGCTTGAAGGGTCGGTACTGATCGAAACAATCTTCTCGTGGCCCGGGATCGGCAATTACATATATTCCTCGCTTTTTGCCGCCGATATGAACGCTGTGCTGGGCGGTACCTTGCTCGTTGGTTGTGCCTTTGTTTTCCTCAACATGTTGTCTGACGTGCTGTATCGCACGCTGGACCCACGTTCGCGCTAGGGGCCGCCGATGACATTGCCGACGCAATCAGAAGACATCCGCAGCGACCTTCGCGCCGCGCGCCTGGCCGAGTTCAAGAGCTTTGCCCGTAGATTCATGCGCAATCCACTTGGGATTGTCGGGCTGGTGATCGTTATTGCGCTATTGGTTTGTGCAGCTGCGGCACCACTGTTGGCGACCCACGATCCTTATTTGCCCATTCTTTCGGATCGTTTGAGCGCGCCCAGCGCCGAATACTGGTTTGGTGCCGATGAGTTGGGTCGCGATATTTACTCGCGTATTATTTATGGTTCGCGCCTGACACTGTTGATCGTTGGGCTGGTGATCGTGACCTCTGCGCCCGTGGGCCTGGTAATTGGCGCTGTCGCCGGCAATTATGGCGGCTGGATCGACCGCATCTTCATGCGCATAACCGACGTTTTTCTCGCAATTCCGAAATTGCTACTGGCGCTGGCATTCGTTGCTGCGCTCGGGCCGGGCATCGTCAATGCTGCGCTGGCCATTACGCTGACAGCTTGGCCGCCCTATGCGCGTCTGGCGCGCGCAGAGGCGCTAGTGGTCCGCAATTCCGACTATGTCAACGCGATCCGCCTGGCTGGCGCCAGCCAGTTCCGCATCGTGGTGTTTCATATCATGCCGATGTGCATGTCCTCGGTGATCGTGCGCATGACGTTCGACATGGCCGGAATCATTCTGACGGCCGCCGGTTTGGGGTTCATTGGACTCGGTGCGCAACCACCGCTGCCCGAGTGGGGGGCAATGATATCGACGGGCCGCAAGTTCATTTTCGATCAATGGTGGGTCGCCACGGTTCCCGGAATCGCCATTTTCGTCGTCAGTCTGGGATTTAATTTGCTGGGCGATGCGATGCGCGACCTACTCGATCCGCATCTGAGGCAACGCAATTGAGCGACAATCTGGTTGAAATCGAAAACCTGCGTATCGGCTTTCCTGGCGAAGACGGCAGTTTGACCGAAGCCGTTCGGGGCATGTCTTTCAAGCTCGGGCGAGAAAAACTTGGGATTGTTGGCGAGAGTGGATCTGGAAAAAGCCTTACGGGACGCGCGCTGCTAGGCGTCCTGCCTCCTTACGCACGGGTCAATGTCGACAAGATGAGTTTTGACGACATTGATTTAACGCGCACCTCGCCCGGCGAACGTCGTGCGTTGCGTGGTGGGCGCATGGGGATGATCCTGCAGGATCCAAAATTTTCACTCAATCCGGTGATGAGAGTTGGCATGCAGATCGTTGAAGCCATCCGGATTGGCGATCGCAAAATGTCGAAACGCGTAGCGCGCGAAATGGCTCTGGCGACTTTGGAAGCGGTTCACATCCGCGAACCCGAGCGGGTATTCTCGCTTTACCCGCACGAATTGTCCGGCGGCATGGGACAACGGGTGATGATCGCGATGATGGTTGTGCGCGAACCGGACTTGTTGATTGCAGATGAACCGACGTCGGCGCTCGATGTCACTGTCCAAAAACAGGTGCTGTCCATCCTTGAAGAACTGGTGACGCGGCGCGGTATGGGGCTGATATTCATCAGCCACGATCTGCGGCTGGTGTCTCGCTTCTGCGACCGCGTTCTGGTGATGTATGCTGGACAAGTTGTTGAAACCATTCGCGCTGACCGCTTGGAAGAGGCCGAGCATCCCTATACGCGAGGGCTGCTGTCTTGCCTTCCGTCCATTGATGGTCCGCTCGCGCCGTTGCCAGTCCTACAGCGCGAGGCAAGCTGGCTTGAGGAACGACCATGATATCGGTGGGTAACCTCAGCGTCCGGTTCGGCCCTTCAACCGCCGTCGACAACGTCAGTTTTGATGTTGCCGCGGGCGAAAGCTTTGGCCTGGTTGGTGAATCCGGCTCGGGAAAATCCACGATCCTGCGCACCATGATGGGCTTGAGCACCGACTGGTCGGGCTCGATCACGGTGGATGGGCTGGATACCAGCACCACGCATCGAAAAGAGTTGGCGCGGCGGGTGCAGATGGTCTTTCAGGACCCCTACGCATCGCTTCATCCGCGCTATGCCATCGGACAGGCAATCGCTGAGCCGTTGCACATCAATCGCATGCCCAATCCCGAAAAGCGGACCATCGAACTGCTGGAGTTGATCGGTCTGGGCGAGAAGTTCAGATTTCGCTTTCCGCATGAATTGTCGGGCGGCCAACGCCAGCGTGTCGCTATCGCTCGCGCCTTGGCGCTGGAGCCAAAGATACTGCTGCTCGACGAACCAACCTCGGCGCTCGATGTGTCCATTCAAGCCGAAATCCTCAACCTTCTCAATAAATTGCGCCAGGAATTGGGACTGACCTATGTGATCGTCAGTCACGACCTGGCCGTTATCTCCTACATGTGTGAGAGGTTGATGGTGATGCGCAACGCCGAAGCGGTCGAAATATTGACGCGCGAACAATTGCGCGCCCGCGATATTCGGCATGACTATACCCGTGATTTGTTGACGGCCAGCTAGATCGGCATCGACTACGACGCGATACCTGCCCTGAGGAACTATCGGTGATTTACCCCGTTTATCCCTGACCGATACCATCCCGGCTCTTTTCATGTCAGACCGACCGATTTTTGGCGCCCAGTTCAATTTGGACGGAACGACCTTCAGAGTGTGGACACTCGGAAAGAATTCGGTTGATGTCATTTTGGATGGTCGAGATGTTCACGCCATGAATGACGACGGAGCGGGCTATTTTTCGCTCCTTATGCCAGACGTTGCCGTGGGGACACGTTATCAGTTCAGCATTGACCGCGGGCCGTGGCTACCAGATATCGCGTCGCGGTGGCAGCCTGATGGCAGTGACGGTGCGTCTGTTGTCGTTGATGATGCATTCGATTGGACGGATGCAGACTGGCGCGGGCTGACCCGGCGCGATCAGATATTTTATGAAGTCCACATCGGCACATTTACGCAAGAAGGAACGTGGCGCACTGCCATCGAACGGCTTGCTGCATTGAAAGCATTGGGCGTGACTGCACTGCAGATCATGCCGATCGCAGCTTTCAAGGGAAATTTTGGCTGGGGTTACGATACGACCCTGCCCTACGCGCCCTATGCGCCCTACGGGTCGCCAAACGATGTTCGGGCTTTTGTTGATGCGGCACATGGACTTGGTCTCGGCGTCATCCTTGACGTTGTTTATAATCACGTTGGGGTCGGCGATTATTTTGGGCACTACAGCGACCACTATTTCACCCATAGCCATGACAACGAATGGGGAACTGCGTTCAATTATGATGACGAGGGTTCGCACGCCGTGCGCGACTTTATCGTCGGCTGTACCGTCTACTGGATCGAAAAATTTCATTTCGACGGGCTGCGGATTGACGCGGTTCAGGCCATGTTTGATGACAGCGCGGAACACATTGTCGCTGAACTAACGCGCGCAGTACGCGCTGCCGCCGCGCCACGGTCGGCGTACGTCATGGTTGAAAATCAACCTCAGCAACGGTTGATGATCGAGTCCCAGCGGACGGGTGGATGCGGGGTTGATGCGATGATGAATGATGACTTTCACCACGCAGCCCACGTCGCCATCACCGGCCACAATGATTTTTATTATCGCGACTATTTGGGCACGCCGCAGGAATTGGCATCGTCGGCCAAGTACGGGTTTCTCTATCAGGGGCAACGATCCGATATGCGGGAGGCGGTCTATGGAACTTATAATTTGGCAACGCCGGCCGAACATTTTGTCCATTTCCTCGAGAACCACGATCAGGTCGCCAATTCGGCGCGTGGTTTCCGCCTTGCCGCCCTGGCCTCACCTGCCCGAGTACGTGCCATAACGGCGCTGCTCCTGTTGGGTCCGCAGACGCCGTGCCTGTTTCAGGGGCAGGAATTTGCCGCCTCCAATCCGTTCTTGTATTTTCATCATCTAGAAGGCGACGAAGCGGCGGTGGCGGCCAAAGGGCACAGGCAATCTCTCACCAATTTTCCCAGCGTTTCTGATCCCATCATGCAGGAAAAGCTTCCCAATCCGGCAGCCAGAGCAACGTTTGAGCGGAGCAAGCTCGACTGGACTGAAGCCGAGCGCAATATCGGCATGTTTGGACTGCATCGCGACCTGATCGCTCTTCGCAAGCGGGAGGCTGCATTTTTTCAGCATTCGGGACGTCGCATCGACAGCGCGGTCATTGGCGACGCTGCGCTGGTCGTACGCTATATAATGCCCGATCCAAGCCAAGAGCGACTGCTATTGCTCAATCTGGGCCGCGATCTCAATATCGGCGTGTTGGCCGAACCATTGTTGGCACCGCCCGACGGGCTGCAATGGCGGGTAAATTGGTCCAGCGAGCACCCGGATTATGATGGCGCGGGGCGTCGGCAGATTGATCCGGCAAAGTTCTGGGTACTGCCGGGCGATTGCGCTTTGGTGTTTTGTGGCGATGCGCCTTCATGACTATTCCGCGCGCAACCTACCGGCTTCAACTGAACAGGAATTTTACATTCGCTGACGCCGAAGCGCTCGTGCCCTATCTTTCACAACTGGGTATCAGTCATGTCTACCTGTCACCAATTCTTAAAGCCCAGCCAGGAAGCACGCATGGCTACGATACCGTTGACTATCAGCAACTTAACCCGGAACTTGGCTCGCTCGATCAGTTTCGAGCGTTGACCAAAAGCCTCCATCGCCATGATATGGGGGCAATTTTGGATTTTGTGCCTAACCACATGGGCGTGGGTGGCGCAGACAATGCGCAGTGGCTCGATGTGCTCAAGCATGGTGCCGCAAGCCAATTCGCCGATTGGTTCGATATCGACTGGAACCCACCCCGACCCGACCTTGTTGGCAAGATTCTTGTGCCGTTCCTTGGTCAAACGTATGCGGAGTGCCTGAAAACTGGGGGGTTGGAAGTCCGCCGGGATGGCACCGGCTTTGCGGTTTGGGCCAACGATAAGGATAAACTGCCAATTCGCCCAGAGGACGAGGAATGTCTCTGCAGGGAATTAGGCACCGCGGACGCTGCCATAGCAGCGCTCAATGGATCGCCGGGCAATGCCGACAGCTGGTCCGGGCTGGCTGCACTAATCAACAGGCAGCATTGGCGGCTCGCGCACTTTTCCGTCGCCGCCGATGATATCAATTACCGACGATTTTTCGTCAATAACGAACTGGCTGGAATAAAAATCGAACGTCCAGACGTGTTTGAACATGCCCATTCTCTTGTGTTCAGCCTGATTGCAGAAGGGCTGATTAATGGACTGCGGATCGACCATATAGATGGCTTGCTCGACCCCAAGAACTATCTGGAGACGTTGCGCGCAAAATCGCCGCGCCCAATCTATCTGGTGGTCGAAAAGATCCTCGCGCCACATGAGGGATTGCGCTGCAATTGGCCCATCGAGGGCACAACTGGCTATGAAGTTGGCGCGCAATTGACCCGCGTATTAATGCAAAGGGACGCCAAACTCACTGTCGACGCGGCGTACGAAGACTTTGTGGGTGCCGTTCCAAGTCCCGAGGATGAGGCATACCGATGCAAATTGCGGATTATGGACAATGAACTGACCGCCGAACTCGCTGCTTTGGCACGCCTGTTTGCTCGCTGCGCATGGTCTGCGCCAGCCACCAGTGATTTGACCAAAGCAGGACTGCGCCGCGCGCTGCGTGAAACTATTGCCCATTTGGCCGTGTACCGGACCTATCAAGACGGCGCCATTTTCAGTCCACGCGACCGGCGAGAGACTGCCATTGCCATCGCCAAGGCGCGAAACGCTCAACCTCAAATTCAGCCCGATGTTTTTGATTTTATCGCCGATGTGTTTGGGGGGCGGCTAAAATCACCCTATGATCTTGATTTTGTTGAGCGAGCTATCGGTCGCTTCCAGCAGTACAGTGGGCCGGTCATGGCCAAGGGTCTGGAAGACACCGCGCTCTATCGGTTCAACCGGTTGATTGCCTTAAATGAAGTCGGTGCGCATCCGGACCGGTTTTCGCTCAGTATCGCAGCATTTCACGATGCAAATCAGCGGCGTTTGCGCACGTATCCGTGCAGCATGATTGCAACTTCCACGCACGACACAAAACGCAGCGAGGATACGAGAGCCATTATTGCATCGATTGCCGACGCGCCGGATCTGTGGCGCACCTCTGTATTGGGCTGGCGCGCGGCGCTGAGCGAGGTCGGTGGTGGATCAATCGCGCCGAACGACCTCTATTTGTTTTTACAATTGTTGCTGGGCGGTTGGCCACTATTTGGCGCTCCCACCGATTTGGGTGATCGGCTAAAGAACGCCATGATCAAATCAATGCGTGAAGCACGGCAGCGCAGCGACTGGGGTGTCAACAACACGGCATATGAAACCACTGTTTGTGTTTTCATTGGGCGCGCTATGACGCATGCTTCTTTTATGGATCGTTTTCTAGAGGTCCGGGGCACCTTCGCGACCATCGCACGCCGTAAAATATTGATCCAAACGGCGCTGAAACTCACGATTCCAGGTATTCCCGACATATATCAGGGCACGGAAAGCTGGGATCAGAGCTTTATGGATCCAGACAATCGGCGACCGGTGAATTTTGCAGATCTCAGTCAGAGGCTGCAATTTCCCGATCCCGAAATCGACGAAAAACTGATCCTGACTCACACGTTGCTAGGTCTGCGCAAGGAAGCAGCAGGCCTGTTCGCGCTCGGCTCATACGAAGCGATTGACGGTGGTGAGGACGTTTTGGCGTTCGAGCGCAGACATGGACAAAACCGGGTTCGAATTTACGTTGACCTGTCAACTGGGCATTGCAACACCCGGCACCTGCCGCTCCATGAAGTGGGAAGCCAATCGATGAATTTGGTCTATGGATCGACCAAGGGTCCTGTCGCCATTCTGGCTGAAAAGCAATAGTTTGGGCGTGAGACGTAAAGCTGCTGCAGCCTCATCCTGGGATCGACCGTAATCGCTAAGTTCATTGCTGAGTTCACCAATAATGGCTCCAATTATTCTCGTTGGCTCAATAGCGCGCGACACTTTGAGATAGATATTGCAGAACATAACTAGAACGGTTATTGTCGTTCAGTCTTTGTTCCGATTCCAGCCTGAGGGGCGCCATGCTGACGCGCAAGCAACACGAACTGCTAATGTTCATCCACGAACGGATGAAGGAAAGCGGTATTCCACCTTCTTTTGATGAAATGAAGGATGCGCTGGATCTGGCTTCCAAGTCCGGAATTCATCGCCTGATTACGGCGCTGGAAGAGCGCGGCTTTATTCGCCGACTGCCCAATCGGGCGCGGGCGCTTGAAGTGGTCAAGTTGCCCGATCTCGATGAATCCGTCGCTTGGTGGCCGCCGCGCGCGTTTCGAGCCCAGCGTAATTGAAGGTAATTTGGGCAAAGTTGCTTCGCCACCATCGCGGGTGAGCACTGCGACAGAGGACTATGCCCGGCCAGCCTCGATACCGGTTATGGGCCGAATTGCGGCAGGTACACCTATCGAGGCGATCCAAAGTCACTCCCACACCATCATGGTGCCGCCAGAGATGCTTGGCGCGGGTGAACATTACGCCTTGGAAGTTCGCGGCGATTCGATGATCGAGGCCGGAATCTTTGACGGCGATACGGTCTTGATAAAAAAGCAGGATTCTGCCGGGACCGGGGAAATTATTGTGGCATTGGTCGATGATCAGGAAGCCACGCTCAAGCGGTTGCGACGCAAGGGCAATACTATTGCGCTGGAAGCGGCTAATCCGGCGTACGAAACGCGAATTTTTGGCTCTGATCGCGTCAAGGTTCAGGGACGTCTGGTCGGTTTGTTGCGCAAATACTGAGGCATTCCTCAGCTGAATATATGGGGCCCGCCGGTTGGCGGGCCTTTTTTGATGCGGCTCAGTGATTGTCGCGCGGCACGCCCTTGGACTGGGCAATGCGTTGGTAATTGACCGCAGGCTTAAGCACGGCGCCGTCGCCCAGCTGATCGATAAGACCGCGCTGGATTTCCTGCCAGGGCGTTTGATGTGCTGGATACTTGTAGCCGCCATCTGCAGCGAGTGCGGCGCGGCGCGAGACGATCTCTTCATCTGAAATCAGAATGTTAGCCTGACCTTGATTGAGGTCGATACGGACGCGGTCGCCCGTCTTGAGAATGGCGATATTACCGCCGGCTGCGGCCTCGGGTGATGCGTTCAGGATTGAGGGCGAGCCGGACGTGCCAGACTGGCGACCATCACCGATACAGGCAAGCGCCGTAATACCCTTCTTGATCAGGTAGGACGGCGGCCGCATATTGACCACTTCGGCAGCGCCCGGATAACCGACAGGACCAGCGCCGCGCATGAAGAGCAACGTATTTTCGTCGATTTCAAGCGCAGGATCATCAATGCGGCGGTGGTAGTCTTCAGGGCCGTCAAAGACCACGGCTTTGCCTTCAAAGGCACCGGGGCTTGCCGGGTTATTCAAATAGCGGTCACGGAATTCGGTCGAGATAACGCTGGTCTTCATGATGGCATTGTCGAACAGGTTGCCACGCAGCACCAGGAAACCAGCATCTTTCATCAGCGGATTGTCGAAATGGCGGATGACACGGTCGTCCTGCACGGTCGTGGAACGACAGTTTTCGCCCATAGTCTTTCCATTGGCCGTCAACGCGTCTTCGCGGATCAGGCCCTGCCCCATCAATTCGTTGACGACAGCAGGAACACCGCCGGCATGGTAGAAATCCTCGCCGAGATATTCGCCAGCCGGCTGCAAATTGACCAGCAACGGAACCTTATGGCCGTGAGTCTGGAAATCCTGCAGGTCGAGATCAACACCAATGTGGCGTGCAATTGCCTTGATATGAATGGGCGCGTTGGTTGAACCGCCAATGGCAGAATTGACGACGATAGCGTTGCGGAACGCATCCTTGGTCATGATGTCTGAAGGTTTGAGGTCTTCTCGCACCATGTCGACGATGCGCTTGCCAGTACGATAGGCCATTTCCTGCCGGTCGCGATAGGGCGCGGGAATGGCTGCCGAACCGGGAAGTTGCATACCCAAGGCTTCGGCCAGCGAGTTCATCGTGGTTGCCGTACCCATCGTATTGCAAAAACCGGTCGAAGGTGCGGATGAAGCGACGAGCTCGATAAATTCGGCATAGTCAATCTCACCGGCAGCCATCATCTGGCGTGCCTTCCATACGATTGTACCCGACCCAGTGCGCTCGCCCTTATGCCAACCATTCAGCATCGGGCCGACGGAAAGTGCGACCGAAGGAATATTGACCGTTGCAGCGCCCATCAGCATCGCAGGTGTTGTCTTGTCGCACCCGATGGTCAGAACGACGCCATCGAGCGGATAGCCATAAAGGACTTCAACCAACCCGAGATAGGAGAGGTTTCGATCAAGGCCGGCCGTGGGGCGCTTGCCGGTTTCCTGAATGGGATGCACTGGAAATTCTATGGCAATGCCGCCAGCTTCGCGGATGCCTTCGCGCACGCGTTCGGCCAAAACCATGTGGTGACGGTTGCATGGCGACAGATCTGAGCCAGTTTGAGCAATGCCAATGATCGGTTTGTTGGACTGCAACTCCTCGCGCGAAACGCCGAAATTCATGTAACGCTCGAGATAGAGTGCGGTCATGTCCGGATTTTCCGGGTTATCGAACCAGGCGCGTGAACGCAATTTCTGTGATGCGTTGTCCTTGTTTTCCGTCATTGTCTGAATTCCTCAACACACACGGCCTGGGACTGGCCGCGCCATATCTGTATAGATTGGCTTTTAACATGTCGGACAAAAGAATGAACTGGTATCTGCCACTAAATTCATGTTTTTGCGGGGACGACGCTTGAAATATCTTATCAGATGAGGCGACAGAAGGGCGGCGCGTTGGTACACCGCCGGTACGCGCGCCCTCGCCATCAGAAAAATGTTGGGCGTTTTGGTCTGGCTGAAATGAATTGATGCAACTAGGGTCGCCGACATCGCGGCAATGGGGCCGGGCGACATTACACAAGAGGCAATATTGACTTCAAAAGCTGAATGGATCGCGGTCGACTGGGGCACTTCTAACCTGCGCGCATGGGGCATCGATGCCTCTGGCGAGATTGTATTCAGCCGCACCTCGCCCAAAGGTATGGGAAAGCTGGACCGCGACGACTACCCCGCTGCGTTGAGTGAAGTGGTCGCCGGCGAAGATTTTGCCACCAGTTCGGTTGATGTGTTGATTTGTGGCATGGCTGGGGCGCGGCAGGGCTGGATTGAAGCGCCTTATCTTGATGCCCCCGCCAATCTGCAGGCGTTGGCCAATGGTGCCGTTCAGCCGAAAATGCCAAACGATAGGTTGCGTCCAGCCATTCTGCCCGGCGTCTGCCAGAAAACACCAGGCAACGAGAACGTCATGCGTGGCGAGGAAACCCAGCTACTGGGCCTGAGCGCGCTGATCCCAAATTTCGACGGAGTCGTTTGCATGCCCGGTACCCATTCCAAATGGGTGGCGTTGAGCGGTGCCCGTATTTCGCGCTTTGCCACCGCTATGACCGGCGAGCTATACGAAGTGTTGCGCACCCATTCCGTGCTGCGTCATTCGCTGAACGGCGATCTGGATGGGCCTGACCGCGATGCGGGATTTGACGCGGGCGTCGATGTCGGCCTTGGACGACCGGACGATTTGCTAGGCCTATTGTTTGGTGTTCGCGCCGGGTCGCTTCTTTCGAACCGTCAGCCGGATTGGTGCGCGGGATATCTATCGGGGCTGTTGATCGGTTCGGAAATCGGCGGCCATCGCGATTGGCTGGGCGAGTCCGAAGTGCCTCTGATTGGGGCCACAGCTCTTTGCGAGCTTTATAAACGTGCCTTGTCCAGGGCCGGCGCAAAATCGCGCCTGGTTGATGCGACCGAAGCCGTCCTCACTGGCCTCAAGGCCGCTCGCCAGTTTGCAGCATAAGGAATCGAGTTCATGACCCACCGCCACATCATCGCCATCCTGCGCGGCATCACCCCCAAGGAGTCTATCGCAGTTTGCGAGGCGCTTATTGCGGCAGGCATCAACCGTATCGAAGTGCCTCTGAATTCACCTGATGCGCTTACCAGCATTTCGCTGGCATCAAACACATTGGCCGACAAAGCCGAAATCGGTGCCGGTACCGTATTGACCAAAAAGCAGGTTTGGGCGGTAGCTGACGCAGGCGGCACATTCATTGTTTCTCCCGACGCCAACAAGTCGGTCATCGAAGAGACGGTGCGTATTCAGCTTGAATCATACCCCGGTGTCATGACACCCACCGAAGCGTTCCGGGCCATCAGGTCCGGCGCAACCGGGCTCAAGTTTTTCCCCGCCGAAGTCCTTGGTCCCAAAGGCATCAAAGCAATGAAGGCCGTGTTGCCGCCTGAAATTCCGCTTTATGCCGTTGGTGGTGCCAACCCCGATAATTTCAATGAGTACTTTGCAGCTGGCTGCATCGGCTTTGGATTGGGGACCTATCTGTACAAGCCGGGCATGAGCGCCGATGACGTCGCCGAACGCGCCCGGACTGCTGTTGCAGCGTATGACTTGGGATCAGCGGCATGAACAAGACCGCCAATCTGTTGATCGACAGTCAGTGTGCGTTGGGGGAAGGCCCGATCTGGCATCCCCTTCGCCAGCAATTGTTCTATTTCGACATTGTCGCGCAGGCTCTTTTTGCGGCCAGCACGGAAGGTGAGGTCGTCGGGCAGTGGCAGTTTGATGAGGTGGTTGCCGCTGCGGGCGTGATTGACAGGAACACGCTTGGCATCGCAACCGAAACCGGTCTTAAACGATTTGATCTTGAGACAGGCGCTCAGTCGCTGATAGTTGCCATCGAAGCTGACAACATTGCTACCCGTACCAACGACAGCCGGGTCGATCGCGCTGGCGGCTTCTGGATCGGGACCATGCGCAAAGATGAAGGCGAACCCGAAGGCGCAGTTTATCACTATCGCGCCGGAAAACTGACAACTGTTCTGCCCAGGGTCGCCATTCCAAATGCAACCTGTTTTTCGCCAGACGGCACGGTTGCATATTTTGCCGACACGCCGACAAAGCGGATCATGCAGTGTCAAACCAACCCACAAACTGGTCTACCAGTGGGTGAATGGAGGTTGTTCCACGAAGTTGTCGATGGTCGTGGCGCGCCGGATGGTGCTGTTACGGACAGCGAAGGCTATTTGTGGAACGCCCGTTGGGGTGGAAATTGTGTTGTGCGGCACGCGCCGGACGGGTCGATTGATCGCGTAATTGAAGTACCGGTCAGCCAGGTGACTTGCCCGGCATTTGGCGGTCCCGATTACAAGACGTTGTTCCTGACCAGTGCAAACACGGGTATGTCGGCGGAAAAACTGGCGGCAGAAAAAGTCGCTGGCGGGATTTTCAGCGTTACGATCGACGTGCCCGGGCTTCCCGAAACATTGCTCCAACTATAGTGCCCAAATGCGGCGGGCGTCAGCGTTGCAGAATTCGCCACGGTCGATTGAGGCTGGTGATCGCGGGTCTGATTTCAAATTGACTTGTGCCTGATTGCCAGCGAAGCCACTGCACGCCGCCGCGTTTGAGATCATCGATATCGATGACCGTGGTTTGATCTCGGCACAATTTCGGTGCGCGCAAGCGCGTAACCACCAGTTGGTTTCGACTACAATCCTCGGGGAAAGCCGAATAATCTTTGACCAATGATACGGAAAATCCTTGTCCGGGGGCAACGCAGGCCTGATCGTCGCACCGGATGCCGAACGCCTTGGCGGCAATTGGTTCAGAAAACTGTTCGCTCCAGACCTTGACGGCGAAACTCCGGTTTCGCCCACCGAGCAACCCAAAGCCATTGTCGCTTCGGACGGCAACCGCCTGTGTTGTGTCGGCAACCAACACATCTGGCAAGGCCGCAAATCCAAACAGCACAATAGCCGGAATGGCGAGGATTGGCCCGGCATAGCGCCAATAGCCTTCGAGAAACGCGAACCAGGCCAGAGCGGCCAATCCGATCAATAGCGCGGTGGCGGACAGTAACGGATGGGCTTCAAGCCCGGCGCTCCAACTCGCCACCAGACGCGCAATTTCCAGCATCACGTCGATTCCCCAGCCCATCGCCTGGAAGAAATATCCTTCGACGCCGAGCGGCATGAATAGAAGACCGAGCATGGCGGCGGGCATGATGACGAGGCTGACAATGGGCAATGCCATGACGTTACCTAGAACGCCGAGCGGCGCGGTTTGCTGGAAGTGATAGGCCGAAAACAGCAATGTTGCCGAGCCTGCAATAAAACTGGTCATGGCGGTCGCCGCGACGGTTTTGCCAATTCGGCCAAACCAACCCAGGTTGCCGCGCATTCCCTGCCGCGGCATTTCATAGACACCAATCAGACCAACAACGGCGGCAAATGAGAGCTGAAAGCTTGCTCGAAAGATACTCGGTGGATCGATTAGAATGATAACAATGGCCGCCAACGCCACGTTGCGCATGGTCAACGCGCGCCTGCCCGCCAAAACCGCGCCGAACACCAGCGCCAACATGAGCGTCGAGCGAAAGGCTGGCACGTTCGACATGCCACCGGCGAGCAACAGATAGCCGCAAGCGGTAATGATACCGCCAACGGCCGCGATTTTCTTTATCGGCAGCGTCTGGGCGGCGCCATGCATGCAGGCAAGCAATAGGCGCAGCAAAGCAAACATGCCGCCCGCGACCAGCGACATGTGCAATCCTGAGATTGAATAAATATGGGCCAACCCTGCCCCTGACATGACCTCGCGTGTTTCATCGCTGATCAGGCTTTGATCACCAACAACCATTGCCCAGCCAATGGCTGCCGCCTGCCCCGTCAATACGCGATCGATACGCCCCCCGATCTGGCGACGGATGGTATCCACCCAGCGGATCAGATCAAATTCAGGCCCGGCGCTGACCAGCTCCAATTCACTCGTTACGTTGCCGTAGGCGCCGATGCCGTCAAAGTAGGCATGAAACTGCGCATCAAACGCCCCCGGAAGCACCGGCCCGGGGACGGGCGCCAACCGCAGCTTGGCGCGAATGATATCGCCTGGTGACAGCGGCGGTTGTGGCGCCAGGAACAGCCGGGCGCGGCGAATGGATACGGCGTCGCGAGGATCGTCTGGTTGCAGGTTTGATACGATTATTCGCCTTGCCTCAGGGCTGGCGGAAATTATTTTGTCAACGTGGGCCGTGAATTTTCCATAGACCGGATAAGCCAGCATTGGCGTGCCAAACAACGCACCGTGAAGCGGCAATATTGCAAATCCCAGCCATACGGCAGCCAATAATACGAGGACACGCAAGCGTTGAATTGTCGCGCCCGAGAATGCCATGGCGATGGCCAAAGCCACACCTATGGCGGTTAAAGCCCAGTGAAACGGTTCGGAATCCATGCCGGCGTAAATCACCAATCCGACGATCATGGCAAAGGGCAAAAGAACAATCAGGCGGCGACGATGCAGCGCTTTTTCGATGTCGCTGAATACAGCAAAGCGCTTTTCGGACGCCCGCTCAAATCGGGTTCCTGGTAGCTGGTGTTTGAAGGGTGAAACCGGGGTTTTGCGGCTGGCTAATTCTGCATCAATCACTGCTTGCCTCGGCAACTGGCGCACCCCTACCCTTGCGCTCATGCTTGCCTATGGTACACACGGCGCACAATCTGTCCAACCGTTCTGGTTATCATGTCTCAAGTTGTCACCCGTTTCGCGCCGTCTCCCACCGGTTATCTTCATATCGGCGGTGCGCGCACTGCCTTGTTCAGTTGGGCCTACGCGCGCAAGCTGGGCGGCAAAATGCTGTTGCGCATCGAGGATACCGACCGTGAACGCTCTACTGAAGCTGCGGTCGACGCCATCAAGGACGGCTTGTCCTGGCTCGGTCTGAACTGGGATGGGGACGCCATCTCGCAGTTTGGCCGCGCCGACCGCCACGCCGAAGTTGCCCACCAGCTGGTGGCCAAAGGGCTGGCTTACAAATGCTATTGCTCGCCTGAGGAATTGACCCAGATGCGGGAGGAAGCTCGCGCGGCCGGCAAGGCACCGCGCTACAACGGGTACTGGCGCGACCGGGATCCTGCCGATGCCCCTAGTGAGATCGCGCCGGTCGTGCGCATCAAAGCACCGCAATCTGGCGAGATCGCCGTCAACGATCATGTCCAGGGCAAAGTGGTATTCAAGACCGAAAATCTGGACGATTTTATCATCCTGCGTTCCGACGGTACGCCGACCTATATGCATGCCGTGGTGGTCGATGACCACGACATGGGCGTCACCCACATCATCCGAGGCGACGACCATCTGACCAATGCGGCGCGTCAGATAATCATTTACAACGCCATGGGTTGGGCAGTTCCAGAAATGGCTCACATTCCCCTGATCCACGGGCCTGACGGCGCCAAGCTTTCCAAGCGACACGGCGCGTTGGGTGTCGAGGCCTATCGACATATGGGCTACTTGCCCGAGGCATTGCGCAACTATCTGGCGCGGCTTGGATGGTCCCATGATGACGACGAGATTTTTAGCACCGAGCAGATGGTCGAATGGTTCAGCCTTGAGGCGCTTAACAAGGGCGCCGCGCGGTTCGACTTCGTCAAACTCGAGAATATAAACGGGATCTACATACGTGAAACCGACCCGGCATACCTGTTTCAGGTAATGGTGGATACGGCGGCCGAGGTCGGTCGAAGCGTTGATCACAACGGTTTGGTTGCCAACAAGGCAACCGTGCTGGCCGCCCTGCCTGAGTTGCAGCCGCGCGCCAAAACGGTTCTGGACTTGATTGATCTGGCCCAGTTCATTTACGCTGTACGTCCGCTGACGATCGACGCGGCAGCGGCTGCTATATTGAGCGACGACTCACGCGCACTGCTGGCAGATATCGTGCCCGTCTTGCGCGAACTCAATGATTGGGCTGTTCCGGCAATTGATGCCGAAATGCGCGCTCTAGCCGAACAGAAGGGCCTGAAACTGGGCAAACTGGCGCAACCATTGCGCGCAGCTTTGACTGGGAGAACGGTTTCGCCAGGCATCTTTGAAGTCATGGTGCTGATAGGAAAAGACGCCAGTCTTGACCGCTTGTCAGACCAGACCGGGCAATAGCCGGGCGAGCAAATGAGGGTAAGCCTTGCTTACCCTTCGATTGCCTGCGATAGACACAGAACGCTACGTCAGAGGTAGAATACGCCTGAACCACTTTGCTGGCCCCGCCTGCCGCGTACTTCCTATCAATTTTGGTGTGGGCCATCCAGGAGAGCTAAATGACCGATAAAGTCGCCAAACTCGTCATCGGGGACGAAAGCTACGAGTTCCCCGTTCTTGAAGGTTCCGTCGGGCCGGATGTCATTGATATCCGCTCGCTTTATGCCAAGACTGGCATGTTTACCTATGATCCGGGATTTACCTCGACTGCCGCATGCGACAGCGCCATAACCTTCATTGATGGCGACAAGGGTGAGTTGCTCTATCGCGGTTACCCCATTGATCAACTGGCGGCCAAAGGCAGCTTTATTGAAGTCTGCTATTTGCTGCTTTATGGCGAATTGCCGAACAAGCAGCAGTTGCGCGAGTTTGAAGCGTTGGTGACCCGCCACACCATGGTGCATGAGCAAATGCACTATTTCTTCCGCGGATTCCGTCGCGATGCCCATCCGATGGCTATCATGACTGGCGTGGTCGGTGCCATGGCTGCGTTTTACCATGACAGCACCGATATCAACGATCCCGAACAGCGTGAGATCGCCTCGATCCGCATGATCGCCAAGATGCCGACCATTGCTGCGATGGCGTATAAGTATTCGGTGGGGCAGCCCTTCGTCTATCCGCGTAACGATCTTGATTTTGCATCCAATTTTCTGAGCATGTGTTTCTCGGTCCCGGCAGAACCCTACGAGGTCAATCCGGTGATCGCCCGCGCCATGGATCTGATCTTTACGCTACATGCCGATCATGAGCAGAACGCGTCAACATCAACTGTCCGTTTGGCAGGATCGTCCGACGCCAACCCATTTGCCTGCATCGCTGCCGGCGTTGCTTGTCTGTGGGGTCCTGCGCACGGTGGCGCCAACGAGGCGGCATTGAACATGTTGCGCGAGATCGGCACCGTCGATCGCATCCCCGAATTCATCGCTCGGGCGAAGGACAAGAACGATCCGTTTAAGCTGATGGGCTTTGGCCACCGGGTCTACAAAAACTTTGATCCACGTGCCACGGTCATGCAGGCTACCGCAAAGGAAGTCCTGGATCTTCTTGGCGTCGAAAATAATCCAACGCTGCAGGTTGCCCAGGAACTGGAAAAAATCGCGCTTCAGGATCAGTACTTCATCGACCGCAAGCTCTATCCAAATGTGGATTTCTATTCCGGCATTATTTTGGACGCCGTCGGCTTCCCGACCTCGATGTTCACCGTACTGTTCGCCATGGCGCGCACCGTGGGCTGGATTGCCCAGTGGAAGGAAATGATCGGCGATCCGCAAAAGAAAATCGGCCGTCCGCGGCAGCTCTACAACGGCTCGCCATCGCGCGACTACGAAGAAATCAGCAAGCGCTGAATTTTGGCAAGTGCGCCAGTATCCGATCTTCCGGGTTCTGGCGTGGAGCGTCCGGTGCACCCGACTGCATCAATTTAGCGAGCTCGTCAAACGCCGCAACCTGGCGTTGGCGGGCTTCTTCATTTTCGACCAAATGCACGGCCGCAGTCGCAATTTCTTCCAGGTTTGGGCTCCGGGCCACAAATTCAGGAACGATGGCTGAACCGGCAATGATGTTGGGTAGCCCGACCAATGGCTTTCCAATCCGCCGGTACGCCGCCGCCTGAGCCGCATCCATGGAGTAGATCAGGATCATAGGTAGTTTTGCCAGCGCCAGTTCCAGGGTGGCAGTGCCTGCCACACTTAGCGCCATCAGTGTTTGCCCGTAGTGATAGGCCCGCTCAGCACGGACCGCCCCAATTTCGACGGGCATTGGCCACCCGGCTACCTCAGTACGCATCTTTTCGGCGAGATGGGGCAACGTTGGGATAAAAAATCCTTCAACCCCAGGATGATCCATGAAGCGTTCAGCCAGAATACGCAGCAGCGGCATATGGCGCCGCAATTCGCCGGATCTGCTACCGGGCAGTAGCGCGATCTTGCCGGTCGCACGTCTACTTGAAACAGCCACATCCTTAAGCGCTGGGTGACCAACATAGCTTGTTGGCGGCCCACCAAGCCGTGCCATCACCTCCGGCTCGAATGGCAATACGGCTAGGACTTCGTCGAACAACGGCTGCAATTTTGCGGCACGTTCGGGTCCGCGCGCCCAAACGGTGGGGGCGCCAAAAAGGATCATTGGCCCTTTGAATCCAAGTGCCCGCGCCCGTTTTGCAACTCGTTTGGAAAAGTCCTGAGCATCGACCAACACGACAACGTCTGGCACCCGCCGCACAATTTCTCGTGCTGTCTGTTCGACCCGCCACAACAGCAAGGGCAATCGCTTGATAACGTCGGTTAGTCCCATGACCGACAGGTCATCCATAGGAAAAATCGGGCTAAGGCCGAGTGCCGTCATTTCGTCGCCGCCGACGCCTGCAAGGTTCAACGGTAAGCGCGATTGCAACCTCCGCACCAAATCACCAGCTATTCTGTCCCCTGAGGGTTCGCCCGCCACAATAAAAAATTTAAGTGAATCAACCATGGTTCAGGGGCATCCCGACTACCGTTACCCCATGCCTATCGGCATACTCGGCGACGCCGGTCCGATTGATTACCAGGCTGTGTCCTGCTTCTACTGCAACAATGCTGATGCCGTTTCTGGCACAGTTTTCGATGGTCGTTGGACCAATGGCCGGCAAATCAGCGAATGCTGGCTGCTGCGGTTTCATGGCTTTGGCCAATACAAGCGGGGTCGAACCGTCGCCAGCCAGGCCGTCGCGCACCAGCTCTCCGACGCGGGCGATCAGGGCATCCGTTCCACCGATGTCCTCAACGGCAATAACACGCATGCCCGACAGGACAACAGCCTGCCCAATGTCCAGTGCACCAATCGCTTTGGCCGTTTCGAGCGCTTGGGCCAACGACGGTTCAATGTTGGCATTGAACTCCGGTCCGCACATCAGTCCGCGATTGGCAAGAAGTTCGGGGGCAATCTCTTCGATGCCGACCAATTGCGCACCGGTCATCTTCTTGAGCACACTGCCCAGTCCAGCCAATGCGGCGTCACCAACAGGCACTGCTGCAGCATCGGCGGTATCCAAACCTTGAGCAAAGCGAATTAAATCCTGCCGCGCCTTGTCAGGAAGGTGAATGCCTCCAGCCAAAATGATGTGACTTGTGCGGAAAATCTTGAGCGACCAGATAATTCCAAGTGGATTAGCAATATCAGCGGCGACGACCTTGACCCCCGCGAGATCGGTGCGCGAGGTCAAGGTCAGCACTTGAACCTTGTATCCGGCAGCCTTGGCCGCTGCGACGGCGTGTGGCACCAGATCGCCAGAACCGGCGAATATGGACAATCTTCCCGCCACGCTGTCGGCCTCGAAAGGTTAGGTGTTGGCGCCATTGCGCGGCGTCATGATCGGTCGATCTGATGCCGCACCGATAAAACTGACCACGTCCTGAACCAAAGCATCATTCTTGAACAGCTCGGCCGCGTCTTCCACGCGTTCCTGCAATGTGCCTTCGCTGGCAAAAATCAGCCGATAAGCCGCACGCAAACTATGGATGGCGTCCCGATCAAATTTTCGACGCCGCAGGCCAACGAGATTCAAACCTGCAAGGCTTGCGCGATTTCCCAACGCCATCCCATAGGGAATTACATCGGCATCAATCATGCTTTGGGCACCAATAAAGGCATGCGATCCAATGCGGGTAAACTGGTGCACCACAACAATTCCGCCAAAAATCACGTTATCGCCGATGATACAGTGACCAGCGACGCCCACACAATTGGCCATGATGACGTTGTTGCCAACGATGCAGTCGTGGGCAACATGCGAGTTGGCCATGAGAAGGCAGTCATCACCGACCTGGGTGAGCATACCTCCGCCCTTCGTGCCTGGATTAAGTGTCGCCGCCTCACGAATGGTACAGCGTTTACCTATGACAAGGCGCGATTCCTCACCCGCATATTTAAGATCCTGCGGTTGGTGACCGATAGATGCGAACGGATAGATCTTTGTGCCTTCGCCAACTTCGGTTCGCCCATCAATGGAAACGTGGGACACGAGTTCGACGCCGTCATGCAGCTCAACAGCGTCGCCGACAATGCAGTAAGGTCCGATGCGGACATCCGCACCTATGCGGGCACCCTCACCAACAATGGCGGTTGGATGAATTACAGGTTGGCTCACTGAGGTGCCCCGACGATCATCGCGGTAATTTCTGCCTCGGCAATGACGGTCCCGTCTACCATCGCCTTGGCCGAATACCGACCTACGTTGCGGCGCCGCTGGATCTTGGCGATGTGGTACTCAATTCTGTCGCCCGGCACCGCTGGCTTGCGGAATTTTGCCTTGTCGACGCCCAGCATCAAAACGATGTTCTTGTTTCCTGAATTTGAGTCGTGACGGATCACGATAGCACCGGCAGTTTGTGCCATGCCTTCGATTATCAGAACGCCGGGGAAAATCGGATTGTCAGGGAAGTGCCCCTGAAAAATCGGCTCGTTGAATGTAACGTTCTTGATCCCGATAGCCGTTTCGTCGGCGTCAATCTTGATAATCCGATCGATCATCAGCATGGGATAGCGATGCGGGAGTGCCATGAGAATCTCGGCAATACTCATCGCAGTGAGTTCTGCGTTTTCGGTCGAGATTTCATTCATTTCCGTGGTTCTCCCTTGGACATTTTACGCATCGTCGCCAACTCTCGCCAAAAGTCTCTTATATCCTGCGCGGGCGCACCAGCAAGCTTGGAACCGGCCGGCCAATCCTTGGTGACGGCGGCCCGTCCATGAACAACCGACCCGCTACCAATGTTGAGATGGCCCGAAGTGCCGACACCACCCCCCATGAGCACACCGTCTCCGACAATCGTTGACCCGGAAAGGCCCGACATCGCCGCGATCAGGCAATTGCGCCCAATGCGGCAATTATGCCCGATCTGCACCAGATTATCGATCTTGGTTCCCTCGCCAATAACCGTATCGCCCAGCGCACCGCGATCAATTGTGGAATTCGCGCCAATTTCTACGCGGTCCTGCACGATCACGCGGCCCAGCTGCGGTACTTTGCGATTGGTGCGGCCAAAATCCAGCCATCCGAACCCTTCAGTTCCGATGCGAACGCCTGAATGAACAACCACATCATTGCCGATATGTGCACAGTCAATGGTGGCGTTGGGCCCAATTACGCAATTGCGGCCAATTGTAACGCCGCTGCCGATTACGGTGTTAGCACCAATAACGCTACCGCGACCAATTTCTACATTTTCGCCAATGACGGCCCCCGGACCAATGGCAACGTCGGCCTCAATCAGTGGGGACTGCGGCTCATCGCTCGCTAAAGTGAGATCAGGAATGCGGCCCTTCGGATATAGGTGGTCCAGGATATCTGCAAAAATTTCGTGAGGACGCTCGGCTTCGATTGCAAAGGTATGGGGAGGAACAGCATCCCGCAATGCAGGCAATATGATTGCGACGCCAGCGTGCGTGCGGCTAAGCTCCGCAGTATAACGCGCATTGGCCGCAAGAACGAGCTCTCCAGAGTCTGCGAGCGCGACTTCGTTGGCGCCTTGGACGACGAACGCAGACGCGTCGGCCGCAAGACCGGGCGCAACAAACCCAATATCGGACAGAATTTTGCCCAGCGGGGTCGGACCGGAAAATCGGTGGAAGCGTATATCGACCATGACATCACTTAACAATTAAAGGAGCCGCGGCGCTACCGCCCCGCGGCTCCATGAAATTCTACACGCGTTGTGACCTAAAGTAGCGTCGACAGCGTCAGCTGGAAGACCTGTGTCCGGTCGGACGTAGCCTTGTTGAGAACATGGGCGAAATCGCCGCGCAGAGGTCCGAATGGTGAATCCCAGATGAGCGATGCGCCGATCGAAGAACGCCACTTGTTGTCGACGCTGCCTGCATCAAGAGGAACGCCACCACTATTGGCAGCTGTTCCGTCAACCCAGGCCGCATCTGCCCAAACTGCACCACTGACGCCGTAGCTTTCTGGCAATACAGGGATCGGGAACATGATTTCAGCCGATACGCCCGCATACATTGTCGCGCCAAGATATTCGCCCGATGCCAAACGCGGTCCAAGACCACGGCTTTCAAAGCCACGGATCAGGCTTGAACCGGGCTTGTAGGCCTCAACAACCGGAACGCCGGCTCCACTAAAGTCATTAATGACCCCAGCCTGACCCTTGACGCTCGCCACGATACCACTGTCTTCAAGCAGCGGCACGAAATAGCGGGCCTTGGCTTCGGTACGCATGTAGTTGAAGTCCCACCCGACATACTGCTGGGTGAAAGTGGCATAGATGCCTTCGGTCGGCTTTTTGACGTCATCGACACTGTTCCAGGTCAGGGTATATCCAACAAAGGCCTTGTTGAACTCCTGCCCATCAGCGACCAGGCTGGAATTAGGTTCACCCACAACATTGTCAACTATGACCTTGTGTTCACCACCGGCGAATACGGTCGTCGACAGGTCACGTGTGATTGGAACACCAAAGCGCAGCTGGCCGCCGGTCGCTGTCGAACCATAAAAGCTCGTCGCAGTTTCATCATCAATACGATGATAGGCATCAACTCCGGCCGACACCTTAAGACCCATGAAACGGGGTTCAGTAAAGGAGAAATCAAAGGTCTTGCCAGACTGAGACGCACCAATTGCTGCGCGCAGATATTGTCCACGACCCAGAAAATTGCGTTCCGTCAGCGAAATTTCGCCCAGAATACCATCGACGGTCGAATAACCCGCTGTTGCACCATACTCACCGGTCGACTGCTCGATCACCGCGATATTGATAACAACCTTGTCTGGCGACGAACCCGGCTCAGTCGTGATATCGACGGTTTTGAAGAACCCAAGATCTTGGATCGCGGTACGGCCACGCACTACCATGGAACGGTTGAACGGGTCGCCTTCACCAAACTCCAACTCACGGCGGATCACAAAGTCACGGGTTTTCGTATTGCCGGTGATGTTGACGCGCTCGACATAAACGCGCGGACCTTCATCGACCAGATAGGTGATGTTGAACTTGCGATTTGAAATATCACGGTCCAGACGCGCTCGAACGTCGGCGAAGGAATAACCCTGCGCCGTGGCTTCGTAGGACATGTCCTCAATGGTCTTTTGCAGATCGGTTATCGAATAGCGCCGATTGGTATCGGTCCGAGATCGACCCCTTCAATTC